>NZ_JBXGEE010000001.1:0-2259424 GCF_056856975.1 Pantoea sp. PA1 | reverse complement strand
ACTCAGAAGTGAAACGCCGTAGCGCCGATGGTAGTGTGGGGCCTCCCCATGCGAGAGTAGGGAACTGCCAGGCATTATACAAGTGAAGAAGCCCCGCACCGACGTGCGGGGCTTTTTTACGTCTGAATTTTTCTGTTTTAAACTGAAATGTGGTACTGATCCTCTGCATTCCTTCACTTTCTGACCCACCATTTTCCCTGCCTTTATCGCCAGCAAACCGCTGATTTTTCGATAATTAGCGATGCGGCTCACAATAATAATCTCAGATTAGGCCGCCTTTACCTTCCGTGGACTTAAATGCTTTACTCATACTTTAAACGCTGTTGATCAGCAAGGAACAGAGGTAAGGCATGACACCCACAACAAATAAAATGCAGACGGATGATACAAAAAAGCGTATCTGGGCCATCGTCGGTGCGTCATCGGGTAACCTGGTAGAGTGGTTCGACTTTTATGTCTATTCATTCTTCTCACTCTATTTTGCCCACATTTTCTTCCCGCAGGGCGATACCACGACCCAGCTGCTCCAGACAGCGGGCGTATTTGCGGCCGGCTTCTTAATGCGTCCGATAGGGGGCTGGCTGTTCGGCTATATCGGCGACAAACATGGCCGAAAAAATTCGATGCTGGTTTCAGTCTGTATGATGTGTTTTGGCTCACTGGTGATCGCCTGCTTACCCGGTTATGCCACCATTGGTGTGGCGGCTCCGGTCATTCTGCTGCTGGCGCGTATGTTTCAGGGCCTGTCGGTAGGGGGCGAGTATGGAACCAGCGCAACCTACATGAGCGAAGTTGCGCTGGAAGGGCGCAAAGGTTTTTACGCTTCATTCCAGTATGTCACGCTGATCGGAGGCCAGTTAGCCGCAGTGCTCACCGTCGTGGTGTTGCAGTTTCTGCTCACCGATGCAGAACTGCGGAGCTGGGGCTGGCGTATTCCGTTCTTCCTTGGTGCGCTGCTCGCCGTTGTTGCGCTCTGGCTGCGCCGATCGCTGGAAGAGACCTCAGATAAAACCAGCCGTGAACATCGCGATGCAGGAAGCGTAATCGGGTTGCTGCGCAATCATACTCGTCCCTTCCTGATGGTGCTGGGTTTCACCGCTGGCGGTTCTCTGAGTTTCTACACGTTCACGACCTATATGCAGAAGTATCTGGTTAACACCTCGGGGATGGATCCTAAGACCGCCAGCGGCCTGATGACCGGCGCACTGCTGGTCTTTATGCTGATCCAGCCCATTATTGGTGCCCTGTCAGATAAAATTGGCCGTCGTACCTCAATGATGATTTTTGGCGCGGGCGCGGCCATCTGTACCGTTCCGATCCTGACGCTGCTGCAAAATGTGCAGAGCCCCGGCGTGGCTTTCGTGTTGATCATGCTGGCGCTGCTAATCACCAGCTTCTACACCGCCATCAGCGGCATCCTTAAAGCCGAAATGTTTCCGCCTCAGGTGCGTGCGCTGGGGGTAGGACTCTCCTATGCGGTCGCCAATGCGATATTCGGTGGGTCGGCCGAGTATGTGGCCTTACTGATGAAGAAGCAGGGCATTGAGACAACCTTCTTCTGGTATGTCTCCGCGATGGGGGCGGTGGCCTTTGTGGTGTCGCTGTTACTGCATAAGCGCGGGAAGGGAATCAGGCTCTGACGCGATTACTAGCTCAGATTTCGCGGGGCAATGCCGCTGGCTGTACCGGCGGCATCCCGGGCGGAATCTGTGCCATCCGATCGGCTCTCATATCCCTCTTTGCCTGCTCCGGGCCGCAGGATTCACATAGTGCGGCCTCTGAGCGGCAACCTTTTAAAGAATACGGCTGATTAGGCGATCGATACGGATCCGGCGCAGACGGCGGATCAGTTTCCGCACCTTGGCCGGATAATCCGCAATACTTTCGAGTTCACGGAAATGGTTCACCACCGTGGTGTGCTGCCGGATTAACGTCAGCTCCTTCTCACGCTGGGCTGTTAACTCCTGATGCGGATCGTGGATCAGCACCGCATTTTCCAGATCGAGTCGCCATGCGCGCGGATTGAGATTATTACCGGTGATCAGCTGCCACTCATCATCCACCCACATTCCTTTGAGGTGATAGCTGTTCTCGCCATCCTTCCACAACCGTACGACCAGCTGTTCGTTGCTGACGTAGTATTGCAGGCGGCTCAGGAAGCGACGCAGGTTAATCTCATAGAGATAAGGCAGTGCACCAATGATCTTGAAGGGCTGATCGGGGGCGATGTAGAAGTCATTGGCGGTTTTATCCCCCACGATGATCTCAACCTGCTTACCCTGACGCAGCAGATGAATGATATTGCGAACCAGCAGCGCAGGCAGGTTGAAGTAGGGGGTGCAGATAATGAGTTTCTGCTCTGCACAGGGCATCAGGTGGAAAATCGTTTTGTTCAGCAGGCTATGCTTACCCAGTCCCACCAGCGGGGTGACCGCCAGCTCTTCGTTACCCGCATTTCCGTCGAACTGATAGTTAAAGCCACGCAGATCCTGACGAAACTGACGCGTTTCATTTTTGATTTCAGGACTGGAAGGGCGTTCTGCCACGTCGAGCCGGTTGACCGCTTCTGCTGGTTTGAGATTGAGATCGATCCAGGCATACATGGTATCGGTCAGCTGAGCATTGCGGATGATCTGGTAGCGGTCATAGCGATATTTATCATGCTGATGCAGATAGACATCATTAATGCTGGCTCCGCTGTAGATCAGCGTGTCATCAATAATGAAGCCTTTCAGATGGAGCACACCCAGCGCTTCGCGGGTATTAACCGGGATGCCATACACCGGAATCGCAATGTCGGCATGGCGGGTCGCCATTTCGCAATACCAGTCAGCGTTAGTGACGCCTCGCGCGGCACCAATGCGTCCACGCTGTGCACGATGCCAGTCAACCAGAATTGAAATATCCAGTTCCGGACGCGCCTGCTTCGCACGGTAGAGCGCATCCATGATGGCGCGCCCGGCGTCATCATTTTCCAGATAGAGCGCAACGATACAGATGCGGGTCTGCGCTGCCGCAATTTTTTCCAGCAGCGTCTCACGAAATTCGGCAGGCGAGTAAAGTGTCGACACATCCGCAACGGATTGTGACAGTTTCGGCAACTGTGCGAGGTGTTGTTGGTGTTTATTACGTTTGAATTTAGACAACATCACAGTGCACTTCTTCTCTGTTCATTGCATGGCCTTTTGCCATCAAATCAGGGTTATAACCATAAATAATAACATTAACTCCGTCGACCCGAACCTTTTTTACCTTTCTCTACAAGGTTAGTTGATCCCCTCCTGTAAAGGCAATTTCAGGCTGACAATACTGTCATCCAGTTGAATATCAACATGAAAGTTAAGTTTTCGTGCCAGCGTAATCATGCCGCGGTTGTGGGGCATGGTGATACCGTTTAATTGTTGCAAGCCGTGATGGCGCGTATAGCGGATCATCTTTTCCAGCAGGCGGCGCCCCATACCCAGCCCTTTGAGGTCTGAACGCACCAGCACTGAGAACTCGGCGTCGATGTTATCGGCATCTGAGATAGCGCGCGTGACGCCGATGATCTCAGGGTGTCCCTGATGCTGACGCACGGCCACAATCGCCATCTCACGGTCATAATCGATTTGCGTCATGTTGGCGAGGTCTTCATGGGTAAACTCATTGATTTCGCTGAAGTAGCGGTAGTAGAGATCCTCTTTCGTGACCTGGCTGATAAAGTCGCGCAGCAGGGGTTCATCTTCAGGCAGGATGGGACGGAACAGGCAGAACTGCCCATCTTTTAATTCGACCTGCTCTTCCAGATGCTGCGGATAAGGGCGGATAGCCAGCCGGGCTTCATTGTCACCGTGGAAGGGGGCCAGCGTCAGGGTGACGTCCAGCAGGGTAAAATCACTACTTGCCGCCAGCAGCGGATGGATATCGAGCCGATCGATTTCCGGACAGTCGACCACAAGGTTTGAGACCTGCACCAGCAGCTGACTTAACCCGGCGATATCCAGCGGATTCAGGGCGCTGCGGCTGCGGATTTTTCCGCTCTTGATCGCCTGAATCACCAGATAGCGCGCCAGCGTCATGTTGAGCGGCGGCAGCGCAACGGCGGCCTGTTTGTCAGCGTGCCATTCGACGCCGCCTTCGCCCAGCATGATGATCGGACCAAACAGTGCATCCTGTTCGACCACAACCCGCAGCTCCTGTGCGCCCGCACGGCTTGCCATGCCCTGAACCAGTAGCCCTTCAATACGCGCCTGCGGCAGCGTCTGCCTGACCCGATCGAAAATGGCTTCGGCGGCACGCTCCACTTCGCTGGCATTGCGCAGGTAGAGCATCACCCCCTGCACCTCCGACTTATGCGCGATATCGGGTGAACGCAGCTTGAGCGCGACCGGATAGCCAATCTGGTCGGCAATCGTTACGGCCGACGCGCTGTCGCTGGCAATCCAGGTCGGCAGCGTGGTCAGCCCGTATGCCTGAAGAACCGGCTGCACTTCGTGCGTATCCAGCGCCGTGATCCCGCGCGCCAGGGCCTGGGAGAGTAACTGGTGAACATGCGCGCTATCCTGCGTCAGCGTCGCGGGGAGGGCAGGGGTTTCGCGCAGCTGCTTCTGGTTACGCCGGTATTCAACCTGATGCATAAACGCGGTGACGGTGCCCTCCGGCGTGCGCCAGGTGGGGATTCCCGCCTGGGTAAAGGCGCGTCGTGCCGCCTGCGAAGAGAACTCTCCGCTCCAGTTAGTCAGCAGGGTTACCCGCTTACCGCGCGGGTGACGGGCAAGGGTTTCGATAAGGTGGCTGGCCGTTTCGGTAGGGGGCGCAACCGCGCTTGGCGCATGAATAATCATCAGCGCATCAAAGTCATGACTGTCGAGCAGGATCTCCACACAGGCGGCATAGCGGGCGGGCGTTGCATCATCCTTTAAGTCGAGCGGATTGCCCCGGCCCGCGCCTGCGGGCAACAGCGCCTCCAGCTGCTGACGGGTCTGTTCGCTGAGCTGTGCCAGTTTGCCGTTGCGGGCATAGAGTTCATCCAGCGCCAGCGCAGCAGGGGCGGCACCATTACTGACGATCATCAGCCGGTCACCCCGCAGCGGCCGCATATGACTCAGCGATTCCACCGCAGAGAAGAGCTCATGGGTATCCTGCACCCGAAGCAACCCGGCACGCTGAATGGCGGCATCCCAGGCCGCATCCAGGCCGCTGTGGGTGCCGAGCAGCGCCTGCGCTTCACGGCTGCGACCGCTCTTAATCACCAGAATCGGCTTGTTGCGGGAGGCACTGCGCGAGGCGGAAACGAAACGGCGTGCGTCACTGAGGTGTTCAAGGTAGAGCAGAATGGCGCTGGTTTTACCGTCGCGCGCCAGGAAGTCGAGCAGGTCGTCGACATCGGTGTCCAGGCTGTCACCCAGTGCGATAAACCAGGAGAACCCGAGGTTACGCTGCTGCGCCCAGTCGAGAATGGTATTCGAGACGGCGGCGGACTGGGAGATAAAGGCGAGTCGGCCTTTGGCTATCGGCACCGGTGAGAAGCTGGCATTTAATCCCTGCCAGGGGGCCAGCAGGCCAAGACTGTTTGGTCCCAGCAGGCGTATCTGCCACTGACTGGCGCACGCTTTAAGTTCAGCAGACTGGCTGGCGGGGGCCGAAAGGATGATGCAGGCCTTGCAGCCTTTTTCGCCGAGCTGTTGCAGCAGCGCAAGGTTGCGCTTTGAATGGGTGCAGATGACCGCCAGATCCGGCGCGAAAGGCAGGCTGTCGATGGTGGGCCAGGCCAGGACACCGCTGACCGCCTTATATTTCGGCGTTACCGGCAGCACCGGTCCGCTGAATCCGCCCGCCAGCAGGTTTCGCATCATAAAGTAGCCGGCGCGCCCCGGCGTCACCGAGGCACCAATAACCGCAATCGATTTAGGTCGTAACAGCGCTTCCAGCCCACGTTGACTCATCGCGTCCTCCAGAGTTCGGGATTTGCGTGATTGTAAACGCTTTTTGCGGGCCGTGCTTTCGGGCAGATCGCAGCCTGAGCATCCGGCCGCGCAGGCCTCAGACAATCGGTGAGAAGCGGGGCCGGTTAATCCTGCCCGGCATGATGCGGTTTGCCCGCCAGGTAGGCGGCACGAAAGCGATCAAAATGGTGAGATAACGCGTCTGCCGCGAGCCTATCTCCCGCCTGCTCCAGCAGCGCCGCGGCGACTTCGGCGGTACAGTGCTGACCTGCGCCATGGGCTTCGCGTAGCGTGTAACGCGAAGGGGTAGTGACATTCAGCGACATGACCGGCAGGGCATCGAGCCAGGGGCTTTTGCGGAACATTTTGCGCGCTTCGGTCCAGGTGCCATCCAGCATGATAAACAGCGGCGGTTTCCCCTGCGCGGGCGGCGAGGTCAGCACCTCCCGGCCCGGATCGGCATAGCTGGCCGGAAAGACCACCAGCGGCTGGTAATCGGGGTTGCGCACAGCCGCCAGCAGCAGCGGATCGGGCTCGGTGCGTGACCAGCCGAAGGCCTGGGTGTCGGGCAGAATATCGGCAATCAGACGGCCGGTGTTGCTCGGCTTCATCGGCTCGGTATCAAACATCACCAGACAAAAGCGGCTGCGGGCGGCTTGCGGGACGATCTGGCTGCAGAGACAGCTGGCCTCGGGCAGCAGGCAGCCCTGGCAGCGAATGACCCGGTTTCCGCGCGCGAGGAAAGGACGGGTCGCGCGGGCGAGACGTTGGGTGCGCAAGCGCAAAACAGCATTATCAGACATGAGTATTCAGGGCAGGAAAAACGTCAGTGTAATCGAAGCGCAGGCGAAAAGGAAAAGGCCAGCCGGGCTGGCCTGGGAAGATTAAAGGGATTCGTCCAGCCATTCGTTAAACGGCGCTTTGGGCATGGCACCGTTCAGCATGTCGACCCGCTCGCCGTTTTTAAACAGCATGATGGTAGGGATACTGCGAATGTTGAAGCGGGCGCTCAGCGCCGGTTCCGCTTCGGTGTTCACTTTAATGAAACGCACTTTACCGCTGCGCTCGCTGGCGACATCTTTAAAGACCGGCGCAAAGTTGACGCACGGACCGCACCACGGCGCCCAGAAATCAATCACGACGGGCAGGTCGTCCTGAAGATATTTGTCGAAGGTCGCGGCGGTGGCGTTGACCACTTCACCGTCGAACAGTTCGCTTCCACAGCGTCCGCATTTCGCCGCATCGGCAAGGCGCTCTTCGGGAACGCGATTAGTTGCCTGGCAGGAAGCGCATACCGTATTCATAGGAACCTCTGAAGTTGGAAAGTGTCAGTCTGGTAATTATTGTCCATTATGAAAGGGGAGCGATTTACCCTCAATCTGGATCGCTCTATAGGTTCAATAGTTGATAGCTAAGCGCCGGCACATCAGGTAATCTGCGCGCTCTCAATGCAGGAGGAAGACATGAACGACGAATTTAAAGGCAAAAGCGGTAAGGTTAAGGTGATGTACGTGCGTGGCGAGGATGAAAAGAGCACATCTAATCCTCGTACAGGCAAAGGTGGTTACGCTGCCGCCCGCCAGGATGATAATCGTCGTTCATCGGGTTCCCGCACAGAACGTAGCCAGGAAGGCGGCCGCTCTGCGGGTCGTCGCAGCGACGACAGCGGACGCAGCGGTTCAGCGCGCCGCGACGAAGGCGGACGGGGTGCGCCACGCCGCTCGGGTGAGGGTTCAGGCCGTCGCAACGAGCGCTCCGACGATCGTAGCTACGGCAGCAGCGACTCTCCATGGCGGACCGTGTCACGCGCGCCTTCTGCCGATCGCACCGCGGCGTCAGAAAGCGACAAGCCGGATCATGGCGGCATCAGCGGCAAGAGCTTCGTCGATCCGGAGCAGATTCGCCGTCAGCGTAACGAAGAGACGCGCGTCTATGGTGAGAACGCCTGTCAGGCCCTGTTCCAGAGCCGTCCGGAAGCGATTGTCCGCGCCTGGTTTGTGCAGGAAGTGACACCGCGTTTCCGCGAAACCCTGCGCTGGCTGGCGGCCAACCGCAAAGCCTATCATGTGGTTGAAGATGCAGAGATCACCAAAGCCTCCGGCACTGAGCATCATGGCGGCGTCTGCTTCCTGATCAAAAAGCGCATGGGTATGGCGGTTTCTGAGTGGCTGGGTCAGGCGAATGCCAAAGATTGTGTACTGGCACTGGAAGATGTCAGCAACCCGCATAACCTCGGCGCAATCATGCGCAGCTGCGCGCACTTTGGCGTGAAGGGTCTGCTGGTCAACGACGCCTCTCTGCTGGAGTCCGGTGCGGCGGTGCGTACCGCAGAGGGCGGAGCCGAGCATGTGCAGGCGATCAGCGGTGCCACCTTCAGTGAAGGTCTGGAAGCGTTTCGCAAAGCGGGTTACACCATCGTCACCACCTCCAGTCATCAGGGTACGCCACTGGCTCAGGCTGAGCTGCCGGAAAAAATGGTGCTGGTGTTAGGTCAGGAGCGCGAAGGTCTCTCTGACACGGCGTTTCAGCAGGGGGATATGAGCGTGTCGATTGGCGGCACCGGCAACGTCGAGAGCCTTAACGTCTCGGTTGCTACCGGCGTGCTGCTCGCCGAATGGTGGCGTCAGAACGCATAAAAAAACGGGCCGAAAGGCCCGTTTTGCTTTGTCTCATCAGTGCGCGCCGCCGCCACCGCCGCCCGCGCCAAACGGCGGACGGGCAAACCAGATCAGCACCAGCAGGATCAGAAACACCCCCGCCGACGCCCAGAAAATTTCATTCGCTGAAATAATCAGGCCCTGGTTAGTGATCTGCTGCGCGATCCAGGCCGACGCCTGTTGCTGCGTCATCCCCATGCCCTCCAGCTGGCTGTACATCTGCTGCGAGTTGACGTTGTACGGGGTAATCGACTCCGTCAGATAGCTGTGATGCATTGACTCGCGATTGGTCCACATGGTGGTGGTAATCGACGTACCCACTGACCCGGCAAAGGTTCGCAGGAAGTTCGACAGGCTGGATGCCGCCGCCAGACGCTCCGGGGGGAGGCCCGACAGCGTGATGGTGGTCAGCGGCATAAAGAAGCAGGCCACGGCAAAGCCCTGAATAAACTGCGGCCAGGCGGAAGCGCCGAAGTCCATACCCGGTTCAAACGTCCAGGCGCGCCAGTAGAAGCAGACCGCATACATAATGAAACTGAAGGTGACCAGCCGTCGCATGTCGAGCTTGTGGGCGAAGCGACCGATAATCGGCGACAGGATCACGGGGATGATCCCCACCGGCGCAGAGGCCAGACCGGCCCAGGTCGCGGTATAGCCGTAGACCTCCTGCAGCAGCTGCGGCAGCAGCACAATCGAGCCAAAGTAGAGCATGTAAGCCAGACTGATCGACAGGCAGCCGATAGTGAAATTGCGCGACTTAAACAGCGACAGGTCGATGATCGGATGATCGTCCGTCAGCTCCCACACCAGCAGCACGGAGAGCGCAATCACGGCCACTACCCCCAGCACGATGATCTCCGTCGAGCTGAACCAGTCGAGCTCTTTCCCGCGATCGAGCATCACCTGCAGACAGCCGATCCCGACGACCAGCAGCACCAGACCGACCGTATCGATGGGGCGGATTTCGGTTTTGGTTTCCCGGCCTCGCAGCGTCTGCAGCGTCAGCATCACCACCACCGCACCAATCGGTACGTTGATGAAGAAGATCCAGCCCCAGTGATAGTTGTCACTGATCCAGCCGCCCAGAATCGGGCCGCAGATCGGCGCTACGATCACCGTCATCGCCCACAGCGACAGCGCGATACTGCGTTTAGCGGGCGGATAGTTACTGAGCAACAGACTTTGCGACAGCGGGATCAGCGGACCCGCCACGATCCCCTGCAGGATACGGAAGAAGATCAGCATCTCCAGGCTCTCTGACATGCCGCACGCCCAGGAGGCGACAGCAAACAGAATGGTTGCCCAGGTAAAGAGCTTCACTTCACCGATGCGTTTGGCCAGCCAGCCGGTCAGGGGGATCGAAATCGCGTTGGCTACGCCAAACGAGGTGATCACCCAGGTTCCCTGCGAGTTAGACGCGCCCAGGTTCCCGGCAATGGTGGGGATAGCCACGTTGGCGATGGTCGAGTCCAGCACCTGCATGAACGTGGCCAGCGACAGCGCCACGGTCATCAGGACCAGCGGCATCCCTTCAAGCGGTTTTTGTGCCATTACAGCCTCCGCGCCATCATCCGGCGTTGGCGCGGACGATATCGGTGATCAGTTTATTGACCGGCGCAAGGTCAATTGCCAGGGCGTTGCTGCTGTAAGCGGCCTGCTGCCGGACACTGTTCGCCAGCGTAATGCCCTCTTTGCTGGTGGTATCGATCTTCACCAGCGTTGAGAGGCCAATACGCAGCGGATGTCTGGCGATATCGTCCTGATTCAGTTCGATTCGCACCGGCAGGCGCTGAACCACCTTAATCCAGTTACCGGTGGCATTCTGGGCGGGCAGCAGCGAGAAGGCACTGCCGGTGCCCATATCCAGACCGGCGACTTTGCCGTGATAGACCACATCATCACCATAAATATCAGCGACTACGGTAGCGGGCTGACCAATACGCACGCCGGCCAGCTGTGTCTCTTTAAAGTTGGCGTCGATCCACAGATTGGTTGCCGGCACAACGGCCAGCAGCGGGGTGCTGGTGGAGATTTGTGAACCCACCTGAACGCTGCGGCGGGAGACATAACCGTCCATCGGGCTGCGGATGTCGGTTCGCTGCAGGGCCAGCCAGGCGTCACGCAGTTCAGCGGCGCTCTGCTGCACCGCAGGCTGATTTTCCAGCGTGGTATTGAGGATCATCGCCTGATTGGCATTGTATTGCTGAACGGCGACGTCCAGCTGCGCTTTGGCGGTCGCCACGGCGTCGCGGGCATGCTGCAGCTCTTCACGGCCAATCAGATTAGCGGCACCCAGAGGCTCCCGGCGTTTCAGGTCAGCCTGCGCCTGGGCCAGAGCGGTCTGCTGCAGGGTGATGCTGGCTTCATACTGCTTACCGTTGATCATCAGCTGATGCGTCTGACGCACGCTGGTGGCGAGGGCCGTCTGCGCTTTTTCAAACGCCTGCTCGGCATCGGTCTTATCCAGGGAAACCAGCACATCGCCTTTTTTGACGTAGTCGGTGTCTTCAAACCAGACTTTATTGACGCTGCCGGAGACCTGGGCCATCACCTGCACCTGGTTACCGGCAAC
This sequence comes from Pantoea sp. PA1, assembly GCF_056856975.1. Taxonomy (NCBI): domain Bacteria; kingdom Pseudomonadati; phylum Pseudomonadota; class Gammaproteobacteria; order Enterobacterales; family Erwiniaceae; genus Pantoea; species Pantoea sp. PA1. Next base: position 2,248,271 of record NZ_JBXGEE010000001.1, on the reverse strand, counting down.
GTAGGCATCATCCGTTTCCTGAAAATGGCGCAGTACCAGGAACCAGTAAACACCCCAGGCAATCCCAATCAGCACAAAGATCAGCGCCAGCACAATGAGCACACCTTTGCGCTTCTTCTTTTTGTTGCTGGCTGACGGTTGCGGGCTTTGTGCTTCTGCCGTTGCACTCATGTCTTTCTCCACGTATTCCATTGAGTCGGGGAGGGGCAGGGATCCCTGTCCGCCGGCGCCCGAGTCGAAAAAGCCAGCGACTGAGCGCTGGCCAGATAAAAAAGGAACTTAAAATAACGATTCCGACAGGTGATTGTGTCGCACTTATTGCTATCAGCGGGACAGTGAGGCGATCAGCTGATCTTCATCCATTTTGTCGAGGCGATTAAGCAGCTTGCGGGTAATCCCTTCCAGCTGCGACTTCTCATCAACCGACAGAGAAGACCAGAGATATTGCAGGCTCTGATGCTGCGGGGGCAGCAGCTGACGCAGGAACTCCATGCCTTTGTCGGTCAGATGCAGGTGCAGGCAGCGGCGGTCGTGATCGCTTTCGCGACGCTCAATCCAGCCGCGTTTTTCCAGCTCATCAGCAATGCGCGTAGCATTGGTGCGTGACGAGCCGAGTGCCGAGCTGAGTTCCGAAGGCTGAATGCTGTGATTTTCCTGAGCATCCAGCGTGATCAGCGCCATAAACAGGGTTTCGTTGATCCCCTGTGCTTTCAACATCTTATTACGATTGTCCAGCAGTTTACCCTGCATATGCATACAGAGACGCGTCAGGATAATTTCCTGTAACGGAAAATCCTTATGGCGATTGGCACGGATGTTTAGCATCTGCTCAATGGGAGTAAACGAACTTTCCATTAAAAAAAACCTCACTAATTGCAACTTGTATAATAACTATGGTGACAGGCTAAGCGTAGTCACTTTTCGGCAGGTGATCGCTGACCGACGCACGCTGCACCATTAAAGGTGTTCCAGGCCATTCCCTGGCCCTGGGTCAAAAACCCGTCCGCCCGGCGGCAGCCGCAGTGCCAGAGCGTTATCAAAAAGGGGGCAAATTTAATAATATCGCGAGGAAAAATAACTGAAGTGAATAGGTTTGCTGCTAACCATAACAAACCTAACCATTTGTGACCAGATGCAATCCGCTTTCCGGACAGAGTTCAGTGAATTTTTCGGGTTCAGCATGCGATCCGGCGGCCCCCACCCGACCCGGCAGGCCGATTTCACCCTCTGAGACGTGACAGAGTGCTCCGGCGAGGCTGACAGAGAGGGAAGAGTGCTGAGCAATCGTATGAGCAGGGGCTGAACGTCGTCGTTGCTGGCCACGCAGAGGCCGGTGGCTACCGACAGCGGGAGCACTGAAACGGGCGTCAGACCCTGACGGGGCGCAGGCATAAACTGTGTCGTTCGCTAATAATCATATGAGGTTAATAATAACTCAAAAAACTATTTCACACGCATGTTTATTAGCAGGCCAGACCAGTCATAACAAGAGGTTTAAACCTCGGTAGAGGATTTACGGGTGACGTTATGCGAATAGGCTCAGGAAGCATACGCCTTTCGCAAAGACGCAAAAGATGCCATCCATGGCATGCTCAGCGCGGGCCATCCCTGGCCCGCTATGCTTTGCTACAGGCGTATGCTCCCATCGCTTTGAGTTTTGGTGCCGTCTGAATGAAGAAACGCTTTCAGATCAGGACGACCTGCCCGCCATCAGAAGTTCCAGTCCTCATCTTCCGTCTCAACCGCCTTACCCATCACATAGGATGAGCCCGAACCGGAGAAGAAGTCGTGGTTCTCATCCGCGTTGGGTGACAGCGCTGACAGAATGGCCGGATTCACCGCCGTCAGCTCCGCCGGGAACAGCGCCTCGTAGCCGAGATTCATCAGGGCCTTGTTGGCGTTGTAGTGCAGAAAGGTCTTCACCTCCTCCACCCAGCCGACATCACCATACAGCGCTTCGGTATAAGCCACTTCATTCTCATACAATGCCAGCAGCAGATCGTACGCGAACTGCTGCAGCGCTTCGCGGCGCTGATCGTCCACCGTCGCCAGCGCCTGCTGGAACTTGTAGCCAATGTAATAACCGTGCACCGCCTCATCACGAATAATCAGGCGGATCAGATCCGCGGTGTTGGTCAGCTTGCCGCGACTCGACCAGTACATCGGCAGCCAGAAGCCGGAATAGAACAAAAACGACTCCAGGAAAACGCTGGCGATTTTCTTCTTCAGCGGATCGTCGGCCTGATAGTGTTCCAGAATGATGCGCGCCTTGTTCTGCAGCGGCGCATTCTCTTCGCTCCACTGATAGGCGGCATCCACATCCTGCGTGTTACACAGGGTTGAGAAGATGGAGCTGTAGGAGCGGGCATGCACCGCCTCCATAAAGCTGATATTCGAGAGCACCGCCTCTTCATGCGGGGTGATCGCATCGCCCATCAGTCCCGGCGCACCGATCACGTTCTGAATGGTATCCAGCAGCGTCAGACCGGTAAAAACCCGGATGGTCAGCTGCTGCTGCTGTTTATCCAGCGTCTGCCAGGCAGGCAGGTCGTTGGAGAGCGGCACTTTCTCCGGCAGCCAGAAGTTGCTGGTGAGGCGGTTCCAGACCTCAAGATCTTTCTCATCCTGAAGACGGTTCCAGTTAATGGCCTGAATCTGTTTTAGTTGCATAGTTTTTATCACAGGGAGCAGGAGACGCAGCCCTGAACCTCCGTGCCCTGAAGCGCCATCTGGCGCAGTCGAATGTAATAGAGCGTTTTGATGCCTTTCTTCCACGCGTAAATCTGTGCTTTGTTGATATCACGGGTGGTGACGTCGTCGCGGAAAAAGAGCGTCAGCGACAGCCCCTGATCAACGTGCTGAGTCGCTTCTGCATAGGTATCAATAATCGCTTCCGGCCCAATCTGATACGCATCCTGATAGAGATGCAGATTCTCATTGGTCATGAACGGCGCGGGATAGTAAACGCGTCCGGTTTTGCCCTCTTTACGGATCTCGATCGGCGAAACAATCGGATGGATGCTGGAGGTGGCGTGGTTGATGTAGGAGATCGAACCGGTCGGCGGGATCGCCTGCAGGTTCTGATTAAACAGCCCGTGCTGCATTACCGCATCGCGCAGCGCCTGCCAGTCCGCCCGGGTCGGCAGCATCACGCCGGCGTCGGCAAACAGTTTTGCCACCCGTTCGGTGCGCGGCAGCCATTCGCGCTGCAGATATTTGTCGAAATAGACGCCGCTGGCGTACTGCGAATCAGCAAAACCGTCGAAGGTCTGCTGACGCTCCTGTGCCAGCTGATTAGAGGTGCGCAGCGCGTAATAGGTGATGCAGTAAAAGTAGAGGTTGGTGAAATCGAGCGCTTCCGGCGAACCGTAGACGATGCCTTCCCGCGCCAGATAGCCGTGCAGGTTCATCTGACCCAGGCCAATAGCGTGCGACCGCCGGTTTCCTTCGGCGACCGACGGCACCGACGCGATCTCACTCATCATCGACACCGAGGTCAGGGCGCGTACCGCCACGTCCACGGTGCGCGCCAGGTCGCGGGAATCCATGGCGTGGGCAATATTGAGTGAGCCAAGATTGCAGGAGATATCTTTGCCGACCCGGCGATAGCTGAGATCATCAAAGTACTCGCTGGCGCTGTTCACCTGCAGGATCTCTGAACAGAGGTTGCTCATATTGATGCGACCGGCAATCGGATTGCTGCGGTTCACGCTGTCCTCATACATGATGTAGGGGTAGCCCGATTCAAACTGAATCTCGGCCAGCGTCTGGAAGAAGTCACGCGGCTGAATCCAGGTTTTGCGGATGCGATCGTCGGCCAGCATCTCGTCATACTTCTCGCTGATGCTGATATCGCCAAAGGCCTGGCCGTAAATGCGCTCAACATCGTAGGGCGAGAACAGCGCCATCGGCTGGTTCTCTTTCGCCAGCCGGAAGGTGACATCGGGGATCACCACGCCCAGCGACAGGGTCTTGATGCGGATCTTCTCATCGGCGTTTTCGCGCTTGGTGTCGAGAAAGCGGAAAATATCGGGATGGTGCGCGTTCAGCCATACCGCGCCCGCGCCCTGACGTGCGCCCAGCTGATTGGCATAGGAGAAGGCATCCTCCAGCATCTTCATGACCGGGATGACGCCCGACGACTGGTTTTCGATACGCTTGATGGGCGCGCCGGACTCACGCAGGTTGGAGAGTAAAAAAGCAACGCCGCCGCCGCGCTTTGAGAGCTGCAGCGCGGAGTTCACGGCACGGCCAATGGACTCCATGTTGTCTTCAATGCGCAGCAGGAAGCAGGAGACCAGCTCGCCGCGCTGCTGCTTGCCGCAGTTGAGAAAGGTGGGAGTGGCAGGCTGGAAGCGGCCGCTCAGGATCTCCTCCAGCAGCGCCCGCGCCAGGGTTTCATCGCCCTGAGCCAGCGTCAGCGCCACCATGCAGGCGCGCTGTTCAAAGGTTTCCAGATAGCGTTTGCCGTCGAAGGTCTTCAGCGTGTAGCTGGTGTAGTACTTCCAGGCGCCCAGGAAGGTTTTGAACTCAAATCCCCACGTCTCCGCCACTTCATGCAGCGCAAGCAGGAAGTCGAAATCGTACTGGTTCAGCACCTCAGCTTCGTAATAGCTCTCCGCCACCAGATAGCGTAAACGCTCGGCGCAGCTGGCAAACTTCACCGTGTTCGGCTCCACATGCTGCAGATGAAACTGACGGGTCGCTTCGCGATCCTTGTCGAACTGGATGCGCCCCTCCGCGTCATAGAGGTTGAGCATGGCGTTGAGCGCGTGATAGTCGAGCGTCACGCCGTTGAGGGTGTCTGTTGTTGCCAAAATTGGGTTACTCCCGCTTTAACGTTCGCGATGTCGTCCGGGGTTCCCATCAGCTCGAAACGATAGAGCAGGGGAACCTGACATTTTTTTGCAATGATGCTGCCCGCCATGCAGTAACCGGCGCCGAAGTTCCGGTTGCCGGCGGCGATGACGCCACGGATTTCCCGCCGGTTGGCCTCATCATTAAGAAACTGAATCACCTGACCGGGTACGGCACCGCGACTGCTGCCACCGCCATAGCTGGGCACGACCAGAATATAGGGCTGGTCGATATGCAGCGTCTGACGGGCATCAAGCGGGATGCGCCGGGCTGGCAGGCCAAGGCGCGTCACAAACCGGTGGGTGTTTTCCGACTGGCTGGAAAAATAGACCAGCGGGAACATATGCTTATCCCCCGACAGCGGACAGCGCGCGCAGGGAGGCGATTTTGTCCGGGCGGAAGCCGCTCCAGTGATCGTTATCCGCCATCACCACCGGCACCTGGCGATAACCGAGAGATTTCAGGTTGTCGATCGCCTCGGGCTGGCTGTCGAGATTGATGAGCTGATAGGTCAGACCCTGACGATCCATCGCACTCTTCGTGGCATTGCACTGGACACAGTTATCTTTAGTGTAAATAATAATGCGCATGATTCGTATTTCCCTCTGTATGCGGTTCGGGTGCCCGGCAATAACGCCGCCCGCCTGATTTACGGGCTTCATTCTGGCGGACATCGTGTGTCAGACTGATGGGTTAAATACTAGATGTAGTGGTTTTGGTGGTCAAGCCCACCAGATATAGGGTTTTATGATTTGCATTTGCGCAACACGGCCAAAGCCAGCAGGCGTGCGCCCTGCGACGCGGAAAAAATCTTTTGTAAATTTTACGGGCCGGATGACAGGCAAAAAAAAGCCCCGCACGGGGCAGGGCTCAGAAGATTTTTCGCGCTTAGCGGCGTGAGGCCAGCAGGACACCCACCACGATACCGAAAGCGGCACCGATACCGACACCGTGCCACGGCTTATCATGTACATAGGTATCAACCTGTGCACCGGCATCACGGGCAACCTGGGTCACACGGTTGCTGCCACCATTCAGTTTAGAACGGGTCTGCTTCAGCAGTTTTTCTGCCTGACTGCGGGCAGAGTCCACTTCGTCTTTGGCATCACTGCCGTAAGATTTCAACAGCGCTTCCAGTGAATCGGCCAGTTCGTTAACGTCCTGATTGATATCAATGTCATCGTTTTTTACAGTGCGATTAAACATTTTTTGGCTCCCTTTGATTTAAAAACGTAATACTAGTGTAGACGACCTTGAGATAAACGAGACGCGGGAGGGGGCTTTAGGGAAAATTCCGAATGCCCGCTCTGTCATGCTGATGTAAGGTTGCGAAGCTTTTGAAAGAGGAGAGGATCGAGCATGTATTTACGACCAGATGAGGTAGCGCGCGTACTGGAAAAAGCGGGTTTCGAAATGGATCAGATTACCCCACGGGCCTATGGCTATCGCCGGGGGGAAAACTATGTCTATGTGAATCGCGAAGCGCGTATGGGGCGCATGGCATTAGTGATTCATCCGACCCTGAAAGAGAAGAGCCAGCCGTTCGCTGAGCCGGCGTCTGAAATGAAAACCTGCGATCACTACACCCAATTCCCTCTCTACCTGGCGGGTGATTCACAGGAACATTACGGCATCCCGCACGGATTCAGTTCCCGCATGGCGCTGGAACGCTACATTCAGAGCGTTTTCGGCTGAGGCATCAGGCCCCGCGGCGACGGGGCACTGACGCGCATGACCCCGCTCCCTGTTCTCCTGCCGTTGCAATTCCCGGCTGTGACGCGTATAAATTTGTCCCTTATAGATGTTTAGACGTCCATACGGATAAAATTGATGAGCGAACAGCCAACTTCCCCGCAGCAACAATTTAAACGCACCATGAAAGTCCGCCATCTGGTGATGCTATCGCTGGGCGGTGTCATCGGCACCGGCCTCTTTTTCAACACCGGCTATATCATCTCCACCACCGGGGCCGCAGGTACGCTGCTCGCCTATCTGATTGGGGCGCTGGTGGTCTGGCTGGTGATGGTCTGTCTGGGTGAACTGTCGGTGGCGATGCCGGAAACGGGCGCGTTCCACGTCTATGCGGCGCGCTATCTCAGTCCGGCGACCGGCTACACCGTGGCCTGGCTCTACTGGCTGACCTGGACGGTGGCGCTGGGCTCCAGCCTGACGGCGGCGGGCTTCTGTATGCAGTACTGGTTCCCGCAGGTGCCGGTATGGGGCTGGTGCCTGGTATTCTGCTGCGCCATCTATCTGCTGAACGTGGTTTCTGCCCGCTTCTTCGCCGAAGGGGAGTTCTGGTTCTCGCTGATCAAGGTGGTCACCATCATCGCCTTTATCCTGCTCGGCGCGGCGGCGATGTTTGGCTTTATCCCGATGAAAGATGGCACGCCTGCACCCGGTCTGAGTAACCTCACGGCGCACGGCTGGCTGCCCAACGGCGTGCTGCCTATCCTGATGACCATGGTGGCGGTGAACTTTGCCTTCTCCGGCACCGAGCTGATCGGGATTGCCGCCGGTGAAACCCAGCAGCCGCAGAAGGTGCTGCCGCTGGCGATTCGCACCACGGTGGCCCGGTTGATCCTCTTTTTTATCGGTACGGTGCTGGTGCTGGCGGCGCTGATCCCGATGGATCAGGCCGGTATTGTGAAAAGCCCGTTTGTGCTGGTGTTTGAAAAGATCGGTGTGCCCTGGGCTGCGGACATCATCAACTTTGTGATCCTGACGGCCATTCTGTCAGCGGCCAACTCCGGCCTCTATGCGTCGGGACGTATGCTCTGGTCGCTGGCTAATGAGAACACGCTGCCACGCGCCTTTGCGAAGGTGAACCGGCGCGGCGTGCCGCTGCTGGCGCTGACCGTCAGCATGATCGGCGGCCTGCTGGCGCTGATCTCCAGTGTGGTCGCGCCTGACACGGTATTTGTGGCGCTGTCGGCCATCTCCGGCTTTGCAGTGGTGGCGGTCTGGCTCAGCATCTGTGCCTCACACTTTGTGTTCCGTCGCCGTCACCTTCAGCAGGGCAAATCGCTGGCCGATCTCGCCTACCGCGCGCCGCTCTATCCGCTGACGCCTGTCCTCGGCTTTCTGCTCTGCCTGCTGGCGTGCGTCGGCCTGGCGTTTGATCCGACACAGCGCATCGCCCTGTGGTGTGGCATCCCGTTTGTACTGTTCTGCTACGCCGCGTACCATCTGACCCACAAATCATCCCCGAAGCCTGAGGAGGCCAATGATGTCGTATAACCCTGTCGCGCAGGCTTTAACAGAGTCACCGCTGCTGATTCTGGATGGCGCGCTGGCCACCGAGCTGGAAGCGCGCGGCTGTCAGCTTGCCGATGCCTTGTGGTCGGCCAAAGTGCTGATGGAGGATCCTGAGCTGATCTATCAGGTGCACTACGACTACTTTGTGGCGGGTGCCTGCTGCGCCATCACCGCCAGCTACCAGGCGACCCCGCAGGGCTTTGCCACGCGTGGCCTGAGTGAGGATGAGTCCCTGGCGCTGATCGCCCGCAGTGTTGAACTGGCACAGCGCGCCCGTCACGACTATCTGGCGGTGCGGCCCGATGCGAAAACGCTGCTGGTGGCAGGCTCGGTGGGGCCTTATGGCGCTTTCCTGGCGGACGGGTCGGAGTATCGCGGGGATTATGCGCTGCCGGAAGCGGTGATGATGGCGTTCCACCGCCCGCGCGTGCAGGCGCTGCTGGCGGCAGGAGCCGATCTGCTGGCCTGTGAAACCCTGCCTTCCTTTGCCGAGGCGCAGGCGCTGGTGAAACTGCTGGCTGAGTTCCCTGACGCCCGCGCCTGGTTCTCGTTTACGCTGCGTGACGCCGGACACATCAGCGACGGCACGCCGCTGGCAGAGGTGGTGAGCTGGCTGAATCAGCAGCCACAGGTAGTAGCGCTGGGGGTGAACTGCGTGGCGCTGGAGAGCGTAACGCCCGCCCTGCAGCAGTTGCAGACCCTGACCGACAAACCGCTGGTGGTCTATCCCAACTCCGGCGAGCAGTATGATGCCGGCAGCAAAACCTGGCATTCTGCGCCGTCGGGCTGCACCCTGCATGACAAGCTGGCCGAGTGGCAACAGGCGGGTGCCCGGCTGATTGGCGGCTGCTGCCGCACCTCACCTGGCGACATCGCGGCCATCGCCCGCACTTGTCAACCGCAATAAGCTGCCGGAATCGGGCGATGATAGCCCGATTGAGGCGGAGAGGGGAGACTACACTCTGATCACTGATCACTCTGTGGACCCCCTCTATGAAACAGCGAATTCTGGCTCTGGCCGCCGCGCTGCTGCTCAGCGGCTGCGCCACCATTGTCGGCAATGAAACCCAACTGGTGCGCATTGACTCTCTGCCGCAGGGCGCGCGTTTTACCGTGCAGGATGAGCGCGGCTATGCGGTGGCGCAGGGGTTCACGCCCCAGACCGTTGAACTGGCCAAATCCACCGGCCGCTACTTCGGCAAAAAGCACTACCTGCTGATGCTGGAAAGTCCGGGCTACGTGCCGGTCACGGTGCCTATCGAAGCACGCGCTAACCTCTGGTATCTGCTGGGCAACATTCCGCTGGGCGGTTTCCCCGGCTGGCTGCTGGTCGACCCCTTCTACGGCGGCATGTATGACCTCAAGCCGGAACATCCGCGTCCCTTTATGAACCCGGTTGGCGCGCGCGGCTGATTACTGCGCGGTCGGCTTCACCATTCCGCCTGGCGTTTTGTGGCGTTCCAGATACTGATGCTGGAAAATGCACATGCGGATGGTGTTGCGGTACTCTCCGTTGATAAAGAACTCATGCTTCAGCACGCCTTCGATTTCGAAGCCGAGTTTGGTGTAGATGTGAATCGCCTTTTCATTCTCCTGATCCACAATCAGGTAGAGCTTGTAGAGATTCAGCACCGAGAAGCCGTAATCCATCGCCAGTTTCGCCGCCTGTGTGGCCAGCCCTTTGCCCTGATGGGCCGGATCGATGATGATCTGAAACTCGGCGCGGCGGTGCACATGGTTAATCTCAACCAGCTCCACCAGTCCCGCTTTCTGGCCGTCATGCTCCACCACAAAGCGACGTTCGGTCTGATCGTGAATGTGCTTGTTGTAGAGATCGGACAGCTCCACAAACGCCTCATAGGGCTCCTCGAACCAGTAGCGCATCACGCTGGCGTTGTTATCCAGCTGATGGACAAAATGCAGATCTTCCCGCTCCAGCGGACGCAGTTTTACCGTCATCGTCAGACTCCTTGTTAAAAACGTCGTCGCGAGTATACCGCAACGGCAGAGCCTGAGCAGGCGGGAAGCGCGAGCCGTGATGGCCGGGGAGACGATAAGGCGGGCAGAGGCGGAGCAGGAGGGGCCGGACGACGGAGCGGTGCCGTCCGGCCGGCGATCAGGCGGTGATCTCTTCGATGATACGACCCTGCGCCATGCGCACGGCGCGATCGCACATGTGATCGATCACATCGGGATCGTGGCTGACCAGCACCATGGTCAGGCCATCCTGCCGTTTCAGATCGTTAAGCAGGTTGAGGATCTCCGCCTGCACGGACATATCCAGCGCCGACGTCGGCTCATCCAGCAGCAGGATCTTCGGCTGCAGCAGCAGGGCGCGCACGATGGCGACGCGCTGACGCTGACCACCCGAAAGCTGATGCGGATAGCGATCGGCCAGCGCCGGGTCCAGCCCGACGTGACGGAAACCCTGATCGATACGGTCGTTGATGTTATCGCGTTTCAGCAGCTTCAGCGGCTCCGCCAGCGTGCGGCGCAGACGGTGCCGCGGATGCAGTGAGGCATAGGGGTCCTGAAACACCATCTGCACTTCCTGCCGCAGCGCGCCGGTGAAGGCTTTGCCTGGCTGGACCTGATGACCGGCCAGCTGCATCTGACCCTGCCAGTGCGGGTTCAGCCCCGCCAGCACCCACAGCAGCGACGACTTGCCGCAGCCGGACGGGCCGACCAGGCCAAAGCACTCACCCGCTCTGACCGTGAGGTTAACCTCATGCACCACGGTGCGCAGCTCGTAGCCCTGCTTATGGGCGACGCTTAAATTCGCAAGCTCAATCATGATTTGCCTCCAGTGCAGCGCGGTCCAGCACCGGTAACGCCTGGCCGTGGGTCGCCTTGCCTGGCCGGCAGGCCCACAGCGTGCGGGTGTAGGGGTGGGTCGCGCGGGGCAGGTCAGCGGCAGGCAGCGTATCGAGCAGCCGGCCCTTGTACATCACCATCACCCGTTCGCAGTGTTCCGACACCTGCTGCAGGTCGTGGCTGATCAGCAGCAGACCCATGTTGCGTGCCTCCACCAGACCGCGGATCAGCGCCAGCACCTGATCGCGCATCGCATGATCCAGCGCGGAGGTGGGTTCATCGGCAATCAGGAAGTCGGGATCGGTGATCAGGGCGATGGCCAGCATTACGCGCTGGCCCATGCCGCCCGAGAGCTGATGCGGATAGTGCTGTATCAGGCGACGCGGGTCGGGCAGGCCGACCGCATCCAGCATCTCACACACCTTCTCTTTGCGCTCGGCACGGCTCAGGCGGCGATGCAGGATCAGCGGCTCCTCCACCTGCCAGCCGATGGTGCGCGTCGGGTTCAGGGCATATTTCGGGTCCTGCATCACCATCGCCACGCGGTTACCGCGCAGCTGGCTCCAGCGACGCTCACTCAGCGTCAGCGCATTTTCGCCCGCGACCTGCAGCTGGCTGGCCTGCAGATGCAGCGCCGGAGAGAGTAAGCCCATCAGGCTGCGGGCAGTCAGGGACTTACCGGAACCGGACTCACCGACCAGCGCCACGCGTTCGCGGCCCACGGAAAAGGTGATGTTATCGACCAGCAGCGCATCATCGCTGCGAATGGTCAGCCCCTCAGCAGAGAGCAGATTATTTTGCATGACGGGTATCCAGTCGGTCGCGCAGGCCATCGCCTGTCAGGTTAAAGGCCAGGCTGGCAAACAGAATCGCCGCGCCCGGTGCGGCAGCTACCCACCACTGATCGAAGATCACTTTACTGCCTTCGGCCACCATCGACCCCCATTCTGCCGTCGGCGGCTGAACGCCCATGCCAAGGAAACCGAGGCCGGCAGCGGCCAGAATGATCCCGCCGAGGCTCAGCGCGGCGCGCACCACGGCGGTCGGCAGACAGAGCGGCAGAATGTGACCGAACATCAGGCGAAAGCCGGTAATGCCCTGCATCCGCGCGGCGGCCAGGTAGTCGCTGCGGCGCAGCGCCAGGGTTTCCGCGCGCGCCTGGCGGGCAAACGGCGGCCAGCTGGTCAGCGCCAGTGCCAGCGCGCCGTTCATCAGGCCGGGGCCGAGAATCGCCACCAGCGCCAGCGCGATGACCAGGTTCGGCAGCGACAGGAAGATATCGGTAATGCGCATCAGCACGCGCTCCGTCCAGCCGCCCACATACCCGGCGGTGATGCCGATCAACAGCCCGGCCGGAATGGTCAGCACCAGAATCAGCGACACCAGCAGCAGGGTAGGACGCGCGCCATAAATCACGCGCGACAGCAGATCGCGGCCAAAGCCGTCGGTGCCGAACCAGTGCTGCGCCGAAGGCGGCAGCAGGCGGCTAGACATGGTCTGCAGATTGGGATCGAACGGCGCAATCAGCGGGGCTAACAGCGCCATCAGAATCAGGATCGCCACCAGCGTCAGCCCAACGGTTAACGAGGTAACGCGTTGACGGCGACGGCGTGGTCGCAGCGTTTCGAGTTCAGAGAGTTGTTGCGTCATCGGGTTCTCGGATCGGTTAACCAGGTTAAAACATCCGCCAGGGTGTTAATCAGAATAAAGCAGCCGCCGATCAACAGGGTTGAGCCCAGAATCGCTGGCACGTCGCCGGAGAAGAGCGCGTTGGTCATATAGCGGCCCACACCCGGCCAGGCGAAGACGGTTTCGGTCAGCACCGAGCCTTCCAGCAGCGTCGCGTAGGAGAGGGCGATAACCGTCACCAGCGTCCCCAGCACGTTGGGGAAGATGTGACGCAGCAGGATGCGCACCCGACCCGCGCCTTTGGCTCGCGCCAGCACCACATACTCTTTGCTGCTCTCTTCCAGCAGCGCGGCACGCAGCAGGCGGGTAATGCCCGCCATCGCCAGCAGGCCCAGAATCACCACCGGCAGCCAGAGGTGCGCAATCGCGTTGCGGAACATCTCCGGTTCACCCGACAGCCAGCTGTCGATCAGCACAAAGCCGGTTTTCGGCTCCAGGGTATAGACCCAGATGTCATCCAGCCGTCCCGGTCCGGCAGACCAGTGCAGCACCGCATAAAAGAGCAGCAGACCCAGCAGGCCGAGCCAGAACACCGGCACCGAGTAGCCGAGCAGGGAGATAAAGCGGGCGAGATTATCGATCCAGCTGCCCGGTTTCCAGGCCGCCAGCAGCGCCAGCGTGACGCCGAAGATAACCGCGAAGATCATCGCACAGGTGGCCAGCTCAATGGTGGCCGGGAAGGTGGACATCAGGTCGCTGCTGACCGACTGATTCGTCAGGCGGGAGACACCGAGGTCGCCCTGCGCCAGATGTTCAATGTAGCGCCAGAACTGTGTCAGCACCGGCTGGTCAAGACCGAGGTCGTGACGCACCTGCGCATAGGTCGCTTCACTGGCGTGATCGCCCGCGATCTGCTGCACCGGATCGATCGGTGAGAGATGCGACAGCATAAAGGTAAAGGCGAGCAGGCCGAGCAGCGTCACCAGCAGCGACAGCACGCTGCCGAGCAGACGCCCGCCCCGCTGCCAAAAAAGCCGGGCGAACCCGGCTGAAGGAACAGACTGAGCCATTACTTGGTGACCTGCGAGTAATACACCATGTCAGGGTTGATGCCCTGGACATAGCCTTTCAGGTTGTCGCGCAGGGCGATCAGGTTCTTCGCCTGCATCCCAATCACGTAAGGTGAGTTCTTCATCACTTCACGCTGCATCGCTTCATACAGTGCCACCCGTTTTTTCGGATCGCTTTCGGCGGTCGCCGCAATCACCTGCTTGTTCAGCTCAGGAATGTGCCAGTCTGAACGGTAAGCAATGGTTTTGCTGCCATCTTCCGGATTGTAGGCAAAGGAGGCGGCATTGGTGTTGGGATCAAAATAGTCGGAGCCCCAGGCGTTCAGCGTCGCTTCATACTTATGCGCCTTCACGTTGGTGGAGACTTCGGAGCTCAGGCCCGGCACCACTTCGACCTTCACGCCGCCTTTGGCGAAGCTGCCCTGCAGCGCCTGCGCGATATCCAGATAAGGCGGCTGGTTGCTGGTGGAGAGCTTAAAGGTCACGTTGGTCAGGCCCGCTTTCTTCAGAATCGCTTTGGCTTTTTCCGGATCGTAGCTGTAAGGCGTGTCGTTGATCGCGCCCAGGAAGCCTTTGGGCAGGAAGGACTGATGCACGTCGAACTGGCCTTTCAGCAGCTCATTGGCGATGCCTTTGTAATCCCACAGGTAGCGCGCCGCTTCCCAGAAGGCCGGGTTCTTCAGCGTGTCGTTCGCGCCGATGTTGAACTGGATATAGTAGAGCGACGCCATCGGGATCGCTTCGGTCTTCACGCCCGCTTTGCCGTTCAGCGCGGCAATCTGGTCAGCGCCCAGGTTACGGGCGATATCCGCATCACCCTGTTCCAGCAGCAGACGACGCGCGGCCGGTTCCGGCACGTTTTTGATCAGGATGTTTTTCATTTTTGGTGCGCCCGCCGGTGAGGTCGGGTTGGCACTCAGCAGCACCACCTGATGCATGACCACTTTACGGATCTGATACGGGCCGCTGCCCGCAGAGTGGGTGGCCAGCCAGGCGTTACCGAAGTCGCCATTTTTCTGGTTCGCCATCGCGGTTTTCTCATCGACGATCGAGGAGACCGGGGCGGAGAGCAGGCTCAGAACGTAGGTCGGGCTGACGTTGGCGGTCCAGCTAATCTGCACATGGTTGTCATCGACCTTTTTCAGGAAGCCATCGACGTTATCTTTGGTCCAGCCGAGCTGCGTCAGAATGAAAGAGGGGTCCAGGTTCAGTTTGACCACGCGGCCCAGCGAGAAGATCACATCTTCCGGGCGTACAGGGTTGCCGGTAGAGAACTTCGCATCTTTGCGCAGTTCAAAGGTCAGACTGCGGTTGTCGCTGCCAGGCTGCCAGGCGGTCGCCAGCGTCGGCTTCAGATCCACCGGGTTCTGCGGGTCAGACTGGACCAGGCGCTGATAGATGTTGGTAAAGGCCTGAACGCTGGTCAGTTCAAAGCCTTTTGCCGGGTCAAAGCTGTCTGCATCGTCTGTGGACTGCGCGATGACCAGCGTATCTTTGGGTGTGGCGGCCTGGGCTGTGAAGGAGGCAGCCAGCGTCAGCGCCAGCAGTGATGGAATTATAGTTTTCATGAAATTTCCTTGCCTTAGAAAGTTACGCGAGTTTACGAAAGGGCCGATGTGAAGAATAGTCGAATATGGGCTAATCATATGCCTTAAAGTTATAAGCGATGGGTTGTGGTTATAACAGCGTAACGGCGTTGTTAGCGAAGCGGCAGGCCGAGCAGAAACAGAACCTCAACGAAGCGGTTATTTCCCGCGAAACGGCTTTACCATAATCCCGCTCTTCTTATAATAGCGGCATCTCACTACTGGAGTATTCCGTTGGACAGTCACCCTGAATTAACGATTATTCTGGCAAGCTGAATTTTCTCTGCTGCTTGCCAACCGGCGAGCAGCGATCCCCCGTTTTAATTCCCGATTGCGCTCCTTAATAATTTCCCGTTGCCTGTGGGAGTGCGCGTTATGCTGCTGTTTATCTTAGCCCTTTTTCCTCCGCCTCGTCTGGCGTAGCTCAGGCTGCGCCCGACCGCTGATATCAGACCCGGATTACGCTGTGTTTAAACAGCGTCACGCTTCGCTGCGCGCGACATTATTTTCTGCGCAGTCAGAAACGCGTGTTCATTTCCCAGGGTCGCCTCATTAAATAACCCGGCTACGCCAGGTTTTATCCATGCACGTTATTTTGCGTGCAGGACAACCATTGCTTTAAAACAGGGAGATGTCGAAATGAGCGACATGAAACTGGAACAGGCTGCCATCCTCGCTTCCGGCAACCGCAACGATAAAAAAAGTAAAAAAACATTTGCCGTGACCCGGCAGGCAGGTCAGCACGTTGAGATGACGCTGGCGAATCTGCGCACGCATCGCCAGGGGCTGACCCAGGCTGAAGCGGCAAAACGCCTGGCCACCTATGGCCGCAATGAAGTGGCCCATGAGAAAGCGCCACCGGCGCTGGTGCAGCTTCTGATGGCGTTTAATAACCCGTTTATCTATGTTCTGCTGGTCCTGGCGCTGGTCAGCCTGTTTACCGACTACATACTGCCGCTGCGCGCCGGTCAGGAGACCGATCTCTCCGGAGTGATCATCATCTGCACGATGGTGACGCTGAGTGGCCTGCTGCGTTTCTGGCAGGAGTTCCGCACCAACCGCGCGGCGCAGGCACTGCAGTCTCTGGTGCGCAGCCAGGTTACCGTGCTGCGGCGCGAGGCGGGCAGTGAAACCGCACAGCGTCAGGATGTGGATATGAGCGAGCTGGTGCCGGGCGATATTATTCTGCTCAGCACCGGCGATCAGGTGCCCGCGGATGTCCGGCTGCTGAGTTCACGCAATCTGTTCATCAGCGAAGCGGTGCTGACCGGAGAGTCTCTGCCGGTGGAGAAACAGAGTATGGATGCCGGTATCGACGCCCATGACCGAACCGATCAGGAGCTGCTGGCGTCAGCCAACATCTGTCTGATGGGTACCAGCGTGGCCAGCGGCACCGCCAGTGCCGTGGTGGTGGCGACCGGTGGCGACACCTGGTTTGGCTCACTGGCCTCCTCGCTGACCGGCAGCCGTCCGCAGACCGCTTTTGATCGCGGTGTTAACAGCGTCAGTAAACTGCTGATCCGCTTTATGCTGGTGATGGTGCCGGTGGTGCTGCTGATCAACGGCTTTACCAAAGGCGACTGGATGGATGCGACGCTGTTTGCACTGGCGGTGGCGGTCGGGCTGACCCCGGAAATGCTGCCGATGATTGTCAGTGCCAACCTGGCAAAAGGCGCCATTGCGATGTCACGCCGCAAAGTGATCGTTAAAAAGCTCAATGCCATTCAGAACCTGGGGGCGATGGATGTGCTCTGCACCGACAAAACCGGCACGCTGACCCAGGACACCATCCTGCTGGCGCATCATCTGGACACCCGGGGCGCGGAGGATGCGGAGGTGCTGCTGCTGGCCTGGCTCAACAGCGGCAGCCAGAGTGGCGCAAAAAACCTGATGGATCGCGCCGTGCTCTGCGCCGGAGACAAGGTTATTTCACAGACCCGGCGCAGCCAGTATCAGCTGATCGATGAGGTGCCATTCGATTTTACCCGCCGCCGCGTTTCGGTGCTGGTGGAAGATCTGGCGCAGCATTGCTCACAGCTGATCTGCAAAGGGGCGGTGGAAGAGATGCTGGCGGTGAGCATCGCCGTCCGGCAGGGCGATGAAGTCGTCGCGCTGGATGCGGCACAGCGCGAGGCGCTGCTGGCGCAGACCGAACGCTACCATCAGCAGGGCTATCGGGTGCTGCTGGTGGCGACCCGTGATGATGAACTGCACGCGCCGCTCAGCGAAAGTGATGAGCGCGATCTGGTTATCCAGGGAATGCTGACCTTCCGCGATCCACCGAAAGCCAGCGCCGGTAAGGCGATTAAAGCCCTGCGCGACAGCGGCGTGGCGGTGAAAGTGCTGACCGGGGATAACCCCCTGGTGACGCAGCGGGTCTGTGCCGATGTCGGGCTGACCGATCCGGCGATGCTGACCGGCGAACAGATTGAGGCGATGGACGACACGCAGCTGGCACTGGAGGCGGAACGCTGCACCCTGTTTGCCAAGCTGACGCCGCTGCAGAAATCACGTCTGGTGCGCCTGCTGCAGCAGAACGGTCATACCGTGGGATTTCTGGGCGATGGTATTAACGACGCGCCTGCGCTGCGGACGGCCGACACCGGGATTTCCGTAGACAGCGCGGCGGATGTGGCGAAAGCCTCGTCAGACATCATCCTGCTGGAGAAAGATCTGCAGGTGCTGAACGAGGGGGTATTAAAGGGACGTGAGACCTTTGGCAACATCATTAAGTATCTCAACATGACCGCCAGCTCGAACTTCGGCAACGTTTTCTCGCTGCTGGTCGCCAGTGCCTTTATTCCGTTTCTGCCGATGCTGTCGATTCATCTGCTGATTCAGAATCTGATGTATGACGTCTCCCAGCTGGCGCTGCCGTGGGACAAGGTTGACCGTGAGTTCCTGAACAAGCCGCGCAAATGGGATGCCGGCAACATCAAACGCTTTATGCTGTGGATGGGGCCAACCTCGTCGATTTTTGATATCACCACCTTTGCGCTGATGTGGTTTGTCTTCAGCGCGAACCATGCGGGCGTGCAGTCACTGTTCCAGTCCGGCTGGTTTATTGAGGGACTACTGTCGCAGACGCTGGTGGTGCATATGCTGCGTACCCGGAAGATTCCGTTTATCCAGAGTCGCGCCACCTTGCCGGTGATGCTGACGACGCTGGCGATTATGGCGCTGGGCATCCTGATTCCGTTCTCACCGCTGGGCGCGATGGTCGGACTGGTGCCGCTGCCCTGGCAATATTTCCCCTGGCTGGTGCTGACGCTGTTCAGCTACTGCCTGGTGGCGCAGGGCATGAAACGTCTCTACATCCGTCGTTTCGGTCAGTGGTTCTGAGGAGGGGAAGATGAAAAAAAGCAGGCTGGATCGCGTTTTTGTCAGCGTCATGATTATCGGCGTCACCCTGATTGCGCTGACGGTTCTGGTGCGGTGACAGGAGAATGAGCGTGCGGCAGCGAGGTGACTCGCTGCCGTTTTTACTGGCGGGGCACCTATTCCTGGTCGCGCTCCCGGCTGGCGCGCTGACGCTCGTAATACTCATCTTCAGCGGTGATGATCTCATCCAGCAGGGAATCCATATCCACGTCACGCTCCTCTTCCACAAACTGGCCGGTGAGCGTCGTTTCCGGGGTTAACTTACCCTCTTCATAGAGCTGCCAGATCTCGCCGGCATAGCGCGTCTTTAACAGCTGCGGGGCGAACTGCCCGTAGTAGGCGGTGATGTTATTCACGTCACGCGCGAACATCGACTCCGCATGGTTGTTGGCCGCTGCATCCACCGCCTGAGGCAGGTCGATGATGACCGGTCCCTGATCATCCAGCAGGACGTTGAACTCCGACAGGTCACCATGAACGATACCGGCACAGAGCATGCGAACGATGTTGCGGATCATGGTGTTAAAATCGGTGATCGCCTCCTCTTCGGAGAGCGTCACGTCGCTGAGGCGCGGCGCGACCGAACCATTGGCGTCGGTGACCAGCTCCATCAGCAATACCCCGTCGATGCAGAGATAGGGCTGAGGCACGCGTACACCGGCGTTAGCCAGGCGAAACAGGGCGTCGACTTCGGCGGTCTGCCAGGACTCTTCCTGCTGCTTACGGCCAAACTTTGAGCCTTTCTGCATGGCGCGGGCGTTACGGCTGTTACGGGTTTTCCGGCCTTCCTGATACTGAACCGCCTGCTTAAAGCTGCGCTGGGTCGCTTCTTTATAGACTTTGGCGCACTGCACTTTGTCACCGCAAAGCACGGTGTAGACGTCTGCTTCCTTGCCGCTTTTCAGGCGCTGCAGCACATCGTCAATCAGGCCGTCATCGACCAGGGGCTGAATTCTGTTTGGGATTTTCATGCGGCTTTATACCTTATTTCACCCGCTTTTCGTATCAATTTGCGCTGATGGAAAACCTGAGCCATGCGTGAACAAAGTCTGTAATTCTACCCTGGAAAACGCTTCAGGGGGATGATCCTTGCCTGACCCGCGTTTCTGACCGGTTTTTTTCCGCAGGCCGTCAGAGGGTGGCGTGCTGAAGCAGAAGGGGATGCGCGCGGCCCCGTGGCGCAACAGAGAAACCTAGGGAGCATGGCGTCAGATGCGAAGCGACGGGACAGGTTCAGGGAGAGAGGGGCAGCGGGCCGGTATCCTGGTGCGGCGGCGCACAGGCATCCGGCCCTGCGGCGGGATTACTTCAGGGACTTAAGCACTTTGACCGTGCTTTCAATGTCGATCTCATCTTCGGAGAAGATCAGCGTCGAGCCCTGGAAAGTGGTGACCGCCAGCTTTTTCAGCGAGCGCATCTCACCCGGTTTCGCGTCCGATTTAGGCCGGATGTTATTCAGCAGCAGACCTACTGAGAGCACCGCGTTCTCTTTGTCGATACCGGTATCCGCTGGCACTTCTTCGCTGTAGACCAGGTAAGACTTGATCGAGGTGATTTTCAGCCGCTCGCCCGCGATGAAGATATATTTACTCTCCGGGGCTACCTTCACCGCATAGGCGGATAAGCCTTTGTTGTTGGTGGTTGGCTCAAACGTTACCGCCGCATCTTTCTTAATCAGATCAGGATTGGCGACCTTAATCACATGAAAATAGCGGTTATCGCCGTTTTCATCTTTGATAAAGCCGAATCCTTTATCTTTAAACCAGGTTGTGATTGTTCCGTTCATCGCCATTTTTCTTGCCTGCTTACTCTGCTCAGTTTTTACAGCGCGCAGTGTAAAACACAATGCCTGCGCAGACTATATCAGTCTGGACGATAATTTTCCGGCGTGCCAGGCACGGCGGCGCGTCAGACGGCGGGGTTAAAAGCGGGGCGGAAAAGGGGAAGGCGGGGATATCAGGCTGTCCGGCGCCGTGCTCTGCAGCGCAGTGAGCGGGCAGGCGCACCAGACGGGCTGCCGGAAAGCGCAGGCCCGCCTGAGGATCAATCGCCGTTACTCATTGCCCCAGCGGTTCAGGAATTCAGCGATATCATCAATACGCTGCTCGTCGATGCCCGCTTCACGCGCCATCTCCTGCTGCGACGCTTCACTGATCTCCTCGTTATTCATTAAACGGGTGATCAGCAGCTGGAAGTAGTGCGCCAGCGGGGTGCGTTCCGCTTCGTCCACCGGCTTCGCGGACTCGGTCGCATACTCATCGGCGACATCGTAATACTTAAGAGGGATTTCGTTGGTCATAATGGGGTCCGCTGGATTAACGTCGGTTCAGAGGCTGCCAGGGGGCCTGGCGTGTGGCGCTATTATTTCGTGTCTGGACGGGGGCTGTAAAGGGGGGGGAGAGGCGGCAGATGACACTGCCGCGTAATCGGGCTGTCTGCGTCAGGCGGTGATACTCTCAATCGGCTCGACAATACACTCCGGGTGCGCCTGCAGGCGTGCCAGCGCCTCGGCGTAGGAGGGCATGGAGTCGGCCGCGCCAGCTCGCTCGACACAGAGTGAGGCAAATGCCGCAGCAAAGCGCGCCGCCTGCGGCAGGTCATCGCCCGAAGCGAGCCGGGCGGCGAGCGCGCCATTGAATGCATCTCCCGCGCCGGTGGTATCGCGCGGCTGCGCCGGGAAGAGCGGAATGCGCTGCTGCTCCGCAGGCGTTGACAGCAGCGCTCCGGCGATGCCCAGCGTGATGATCACCTGACGCGCTCCTTTACGATGCAGCACCGCGGCGGCGCGGCGGGCGCTGTCGAAATCGGTGACGGTCACGCCGCTGAGCTGGGTCGCCTCGGTGCTGTTGGGCGTCAGCAGATCGATCTTTGCCAGCAGCGCATCGCTGACTTTCTGCCAGGGGGCCGGATTGAGGATCACAAAGGTGCCGCTGGCTCGGGCGTTATCGATCATGCGCTGGATGGCGCTGAGGTTATTTTCGAGCTGCACCAGCAGGATATCTGCGGCGGCTACCGTCGGCTGACAGCGCGTCACCTCTGCGGCCGTCACGGTGGTATTGGCGCCGGGATAAACCGAAATCATATTTTCCGCATCATCGCCTGCAACATAGATCAGGGCGTTACCGGTGGGCTTCTCCTTACAGGTAAAGAGCGTAATGGCGTCAAAGCCGGTTTTCTCCAGATGACGACGCGCAAAGAGGCCGAAATCGTCGTTACCCACTTTCCCGATGTAGTGTACCCGCGCACCTGCGCGCAGCGCCGCTGTGGCCTGATTTGCCCCTTTTCCGCCCGCACCCATCATGCTGTGGTGCGCCGTCAGCGACTCACCCGGTAGCGGAAAGCGGCGCATCACGGCGACCACATCAAGATTAAAAGAGCCGAACACACACACTTTTCCTTTCATCCTGCGCTCCTGAACAGGCGTTCGGCGGCGAGACAGGCACCGCGACAGCCCGTGTAGTCGGTTGAGTGGCTGAAAACAATCTTCAGGTTTTCGCGTGTGACCGGTGGCCGCAGATGCTGCTGGATCTGGCTGCGCAGCAGGGCCAGCGGAAAATCAGCCATCGCCAGCACGCCGCCGCCAAGGATCAGATATTCCGGGTCGAGTATATTCATCTCGGTGGCGATCAGCTGCGCCAGACGTCGCACAAACGCCTGAAGTTCCGGCTGCTCCCCGTGGCGGGTAAACAGCGCGGCGATAGGCGTGTCGGCGGCGTTCAGAGCGGCCCAGTGACTCAGCCAGTGGCCCGAGGTCAGGGTCTCCGCACAGCCGCGATTGCCGCACGGGCAGGGGAGGTCGTTTCCGGCGACGGGCACGTGGCCCAGTTCACCTGCACCACCATGCTCGCCGTGATAAAAGTGGCCATTCAGCCACAGGCTGTTGCCCATCCCGGTGCCGGGATAGAGGCCCACGGCGTTAGCCGGCAGCTGCTCCAGCTGCAGCAGATCCCAGAGCATCAGATGGTTCACATCTTTGTCCATCGCTACCGGCACGCCGAGTTGCGCCGCCAGACGCGCCGCCACCGGCTGATGATCCAGCGCCTGAATAAAGGGCAGCGAGATCACCTGTTTCCTGTCGCGGCTGAGGATGCCGGGCAGCCCCAGCATGATGCCGCTGACCGGCTGCTGCTCCAGCGTTTCATCAATGAGCTGTGCCAGGGCCTGCAGCGCATCGGGCTGCTGCGCCCAGCTGGTGGTGGGCACCTTGCGAAAGCTGCTCCAGACGCCCCCCTCTTCCATCAGCTGCAGCCGGGTACCGGTGCCGCCGATATCGATACCGAGCCAGCGTGATCTCATGCGGACACCTTCGCCAGCCCCTGGGCCTCATCAATGCTGTCGCGCATCATCTCCCACGCGGTGGCTAAATCGTCATGGATATTAAACAGGCCGGAGGTGCCGACAATCAGCACTTCCGCGCCTGCGCCGATCAGCTGGTGATAGGTGCGGGTGTTGCAGGAGCCGTCGATCTCGATCAGATAGTGAAAGCCGTGCTGCTCCTTCAGCGCTTTCAGCTCACGCACCTTTTCCACCATTTCCGGAATAAAGGGCTGTCCGGCGTAGCCGGGGTCGACCGTCATCACGGTGATCTTATCAAGCAGATGGATATAGTGCTGAAGGTATGACACCGGCGTCGCCGGATTCAGCACCACGCCCACCTTTTTGTCGAAGCTGCGGATGAGGTTAATGACGCGAAACGCATCGCGATTGATGGTCTCCGCGTGCGGACAGATATAGTCAGCACCCGCTCTGGCGACCGCCTCGATAAAATCGGTTGGCTCTTCCACCATCAGATGCACGTCAATCGCCACGCGGGTAAAAGGACGGATCTGCTCAATAAAGAAGGGAGAGAGCGTGATGTTCTTAACGTAGTGACCATCCATGATATCCACATGAAGAAAGTCAGCGCGCGAGTCGAGGATCTGCAGCTGGTGCTTGATCTCCATCAGGTTCATACACATCAGTGACGGGGAGATTTGAGTACGCATCATACTTCCTTCTTTTCAGTCAGAGGATTAAGCACCGCGGCCAGCCTGCTGAGCTTTACGGCACGGTGTTCGTTGAATCGGGTTTTGAATTGTTTGAAGGCGAGAACCACAATCAGCACCGCGCCCCACATGGCCAGGCTGACGTGCTGGCTGATGTTCATCAGATTGAAACCGGTGGAGAGCACCTGCAGCGCAATCAGCGCCAGCACCACGCCGGTCACACGGCCGAAGCCCCCGTTGGGGTCGGTGCCGCCGAGAATAATGGCCAGCACCGTCAGCAGCAGATAGGCATCGCCGTAGCCCATACGGGCGGAGTTGAAGCGCGCCATCATGATTAACCCCGCCAGCACGCAGAGCAGGCTGGAGATCACATAGACCAGCATCACCATGCGATGGGTATTGATACCGCTGAACCAGGTGGCGTTGATGTTGCTGCCGCCCATATAGATGCATTTACCGGCGCGGGTTTTACCGAGGAACAGCGCCAGCAGCGCGGCGGCGACCAGGAACACCCAGAGCGGCAGCGGCATGCCCAGCAGCGTGTCAGCCCCCAGCGCCTGCACCACCGGCGGCATGCCGCTGACGGCCGCACCGTGGGTCAGCCAGATCCCGATGCCGTTCAGCGTCATCATCGTCGCCAGCGTCACCAGAATCGGATGTGCGCCGATGCGCGTCACCATCAGGCCCGTCACTACGCCGATCGCGGCCGCGATCAGCATGGCGCCAAGGATGGCGATAAAGAGCCACAGCAGCTGCAGCGCCATCCCGGCACCGGCGGGCAGGGCGCTCATCAGCGTCCAGGCGATAAACAGCGCCGTGAGGTTAGCGGTCGCGATAATCGCAAGGTTCAGGCCGCCGCTGAGGATGGCGATAAACATCGCCAGCGTCAGTAAGCCGAGTTCCGGCAGCTGAAACGCCATACTCATAAAGGTGGAGTCGGTCAGGAAGCGCCCCGGCAGCATCACCGTGAAGGTGGCCAGCGCCAGCGCAATCAGCAGCATCAGGCCGATGTTGGTCCCGTCGGGTCGCAATGCAGTCAGTGATTTCATCATCAGTGCCCTCGGTCACACGAAACTGACGTCAGTTTCTTTGCGTTTTTTGTAGTGGGTCACGGCGATCGCAATCATGATGACGCCGCCTACCACGATATTCATGAAGTAGTTCGAGACGCCGACCAGGTTGAGGCCGTTCTTGAGAATGGCGATCAGGAAGACCCCCATCAGCGTGCCGCTCACCGTGCCTTTGCCTCCCATCAGGCTGGCACCGCCCAGCACCGTGGCGGCCAGCACGTCCAGTTCGCCTCCAACCAGCGCGTTGGGCACCACCTCGCCCATGCGATAGACCTGCACCAGCCCGCCGATGGCCGCCATCGCCCCCAGCCAGCCATAAGCGAACACGTGAATCAGACCGACGCGGATACCGATACGACGGGCCGACTCCGCATCGCCGCCAACGGCGTAGAGCTGGCGTCCAAGGTTGGTTTTGTTCAGCAGCAGGGCGGTGACAGCGGCGATCAGCAGCATGGTGACCAGCGGCAGCCCGACCTGGAAGCTCTCACCCTGCCAGCTGAACGGCAGCACGTTGCGCAGCGTGATCCACCACTCCGGCAGCGAGTAGAGGCTGCGGCCGCCGGTAACCCACATCAGCAACCCGAACAGCAGCGACTGCATGCTGATGGTGATGATGATGGAGACCACCCGCAGCGTGGTGATCAGCAGGGCATTGACCACCCCGAACAGCGTGCCGCACATCACCGCCAGCAGAATGCTGAGCAGCGCATTGTCGAACTGGAACTGTACAAACAGCGACGCCAGCAGGTACTGCACCACCGAGGCGACGGCCGCAAACGAGATATCGATCCCGCCGGTGACCAGCACCACAAACAGGCCCAGCGCAAAGATGCCGGTAACGGCGTAGCTCTCCGCCAGATCCAGCAGATTCTGCATGGTGAGAAACTGGTCGCTGGCGAGCGAGAAAAACAGAATGAACGCCAGCAGCACCCAGGCGAGCCAGCCCTGACTGGAGTGCGGACGGAAACGGGAAAAGTCAGGCATTGATCACCTCCGCCAGCTGCTGCTGTTCGACGCTATCGGGTTGGTATTCGGCATGGATCGTGCCATCGCGGAAGTGGAGGATCCGGTCGCAGTTGTACCAGACCTCCGGCACCTCATCAGAGATCAGGATGATCGACAGACCCTCTTTCGCCAGTTCATGGATCAGCTGATAGATACTGGCCTTGGCACCCACATCGACGCCGACGGTGGGAGAGTCGAGGATCAGAATGCGCGGCTGGGTCAGCACCCATTTCGCCAGCACAATTTTCTGCTGGTTACCGCCGGAGAGGGTGGAGATGGCGAGATTTGGATCGGCGACGCGCACGCCAAGCTGCTGGATCCACTGCAGAATCAGCTTGTTCTTACGGTACTCATCGATCAGGTGAAAGCGGTTCTGCAGCTTGTCGAGGATCGGCAGCACCATGTTGTCTGCCACCGACTGCTGCTGCACCAGGCCCAGCGTCAGCCGATCCTCCGAGACGTAGCCGATGCCCGCTTTGATCGCATCTTCATGGCCGCGAAAGCGCACCGGCTTGCTGTCGAGCCAGATCTTGCCGCTGTCGGGACGTGTCATGCCGAACAGCGACAGCGCCAGCTCGGTACGGCCGGAACCGAGCAGCCCGCACAGTCCGAGCACCTCACCTTCATAGAGTTTAAAATTGACGTCGTGATACTGACCGGCGCGGGTTAACGACTCGATCTCCAGAATGGCGCGATCGCTGTTGCGCGTCGGGGCTTTCAGCTGATAGTCGAGTTTCAGGCCGGTCATCAGCTCTGTCAGATGGTGCGGCGTCATCTCCCGCGCAGGCCAGCAGCCCATTTTGCGTCCGTCGCGGATCACCGTTACGCGGTCGGAGATCTCCAGCACCTCATCCAGCCTGTGGCTGACAAACACCACGCAGATGTTTTTATCTTTCAGGTAGCGCACGGTACGCAGCAGCTGATTGACCTCAGTGCGGGTCAGCGAGGCAGTCGGCTCATCCATGATCACCAGCCGCGCATCGGCGACCAGCGCACGGCAGATCGCCACCTGCTGACGCTGCGCGATAGAGAGCGCCGCGACTTTCTCATCCAGATCGAGATCGAACTTCAGTTCGGTAATGATAGTGCGCGCGCTCTCCCGCAGACGTGCGCGGTGGTGCCAGCGCAGCAGACCGTTGAGGTTATGCTCGAAGGCGATGTTCTCTGCCACGCTGAGGTTGGGGAACAGCGAGAGATCCTGATAAATCACCTGGATACCGAAGTCGCGCGCCTGCCGGGTAGTGAGGCGCGGCAGCGTCGGACCGTCGCCCAGCGTGATGCGGCTGCCGCTGTCCGGGGCGTGCACCCCGGAGATAACTTTGATCAGAGTGCTCTTGCCACAGCCGTTGGTGCCCGCAAGGCAGTGCACTTCGCCTGCCCGCAGAGTCAGGGAGATATCGCTGAGTGCGCGGTTACCACCAAATGTTTTCGACAGATTCCCGAGCGCAATCAATGTCTGTGGAGTGACCTCTTGCATATCAGAGCCCCATTTTTACCAGTTTTGGCAGGTTGGCTTTATCCAGACTTTCGGTGCTGTTACCCAGAATGGTGTGGGTGGCTTCATCCACTTTGACTTTGCCCAGCCCTTCAATCGTCATGCCATCGGTGATCGGCTCCTTCTTCTGCATCATGTCGGCGATGCGGACAAAGACTTCGCCCGCGGTCTCCGGATTCCAGATGTAGCCCCCTTTGATGGCGTTACGCTGCACCAGCGAGGCACCCTGGCCCGGACTGAAAGAGCCAATGACGCAGACCTGGTCGATTTTTTTACGGTTCATCACCGCACGCCCGGCGCCGATAGGTCCCTGTGAACCAAACGCCAGGATCCCTTTCAGATCGGGATATTTTGACATCAGCTCATTGGTGGTACGGATGGAGTCATCCAGCGATTCGCCGACGCCAAACTTGTCGGTGACCAGCTGCATTCTGGGATAGTGTTCTTTCTGGTAAGTGAGCGCGGCGTCGGTCCACTGCTGATGCAGAGGCACCGTCAGGCTGCCGACGTACATGGCATATTTGCCTTCGTCATGCATGCAGCTCGCCAGCGCTTTCATATGGTTGATGCCGTGAGTGGTCGCATCGACCAGTTCGAAGTCCCAGTTGGCCCCCTGCTGGCCGGGTGACTCATGGGTAATCACCTCGATACCGGCGTCACGGGCCCGTTTCAGCACTGGCTCCAGCACTTTCGGGTCGTTGGGCACCACGCCGATGATATCGACTTTCTGCGCAATCAAATCTTCAATGGCGCGCACCTGAAGCGCCGGGTCCGCGGCGGTCGGCCCCACCATCCACGCATCGATACCGCGTTTAGCCGCTTCACTTTTAATGCCCGTCTCCATGGCATTGAACCAGGGAATACCGCCTATTTTGACCACAATACCCATACGTAATTTATCTGCGGCCTGCGCACCGGAGGCGGCAAACAGGGCAAGCAGAGAGCAGGCGATAAGATGTTTTTTCATACAGACTCCGGATTAATTTTTAATTAGCTGCATGGATTGATAACGCTGAGAACAGACGATGACGTTGACACCATTCCATGCCAGTTCCTGTTCAAGCTCTTTATCTTTTAACTGGTCGGTAATAAGAAAATCGACATCACGGTAGTGACAGATTCGGGCAAAAGAGGGGCGCAGGAATTTACTGCCATCCATTAAAAGATGTTTTCTTTCTGCGGCCAGCAGCATCTGTTGTTTCAGGTGCGCATTATTTTCATTGCCTTCACGTAAATATCCGTCGTTGCCCAGACTGCTACAGGAAAAAAAGATTTTATTAATCTGAAATTCACGCAGTGGCTGCTCGGCCACCACGCCGTGAAAATCTTCATCGCGATCGGAATATTCCCCACCCAAACAGATCGTGCGGATACTGCCGCGCGCCGCCAGCGTCTGCACGATACGCAGCGAATTGGTTAATACCGTTAACTCAATGTCCGGCAGCTGTCGCGCCAGATACCAGCAGGTGGTACTGCTATCCAGCAGGATGCAGTCGCCGGGGCTGATAAAGTCGAGCGCACGCTTGGCAATGATCATTTTTTCATCAGCGTGCTCATTAATTCGCTGCCGGAAGGATAATTCGTTCTCTTTAGCGATTCTGTTATTTCCCGGCGTGCCGGTGCTTTGTTTTTTTATCAGTACAGCGCCGCCGTGGCTGCGCTGTAATAAACCGCGCTTTTCCAGCTGGCTTAAATCCCGGCGAATGGTTTCCTGTGAAACCTGACACAGCGTGACCAGCTCTGAGACAATTACCCGGCCATTAATATTAATCTCATTAATAATTCTTTGCTGTCTTTCAATCGGCAACATACTTTTCCTCCGATGGAGATAAATTACTGGAAGCGAACATGGGAAAATGTGGACTGGGCAGGAGTCCACGCGGGCAAATAGTGACGCCCTTTATTAAGTGATGAAGTCGAAATAAAACATGCAAAGCCATGCAATTAATTGCAGGTAAAAGTGATTCCCCTCACATATTTTCGCGGTGAGGGCCGGTGAAAATAAAATACCGGCTGAACAGACTATACCGCTGTTACGGGAAAGGCATGACTGTTTGTGACCGTTTATGTGGGTTTGACCGTTTAAGCTTACGCTTTAACGTTTTCATGAAGGGAACTGGTCCATCTGAAAGCGGGCGGAGGGTGAGAGTCGTACGGCGATTCCGGGCATGGTGAGGGATGGCGCTGCTTTTCTGGCCGGGACTTCGGGTCCCGGCTGTACACTTTATATTCTGCGTCGCCAGCGGCAGACTTACCGGCGCATAAAGCGTGCCCGCCACGGCTTGAGAACCCATAACGCCAGCCCGGCCGTGATAAAGTCAAAGGTAATCGCGCAGCCAAAGACCAGGTGCCAGTTATGAGTGTGCTGATACATCAGCGCCGCCAGCGGGCCGCCAAAGATCGAGCCTATGCCCTGAGAGATATAGAGCCAGCCATAGTTAGCTGAGGCATTTTCACTGCCGAAGGTGTCGGTGAGTGTGGAGGGAAAAAGCGAGAAGATTTCACCCCAGCCAAAGAAGACGACGCCTGAGAGCAGAACGAACAGCAACGGATCTTCACGGCACGCCAGCCACAGCGTCATCGCCACGCCCTCCAGTGCGAAGGCAATAAACATGGTGTTTTCACGCCCATAGCGGTCAGAGATAAAACCAAACAGCGGTCGCGTTAAGCCGTTAGTGAAGCGATCGATGGTCAGCGCCAGAGGCAGCGCGGCCATACCGAAAATGACCGCCTTGCTGATGCCAAAGTCTTCGGCAAAAATCGCCATCTGCGACGTCACCATCAGACCCGAGGTCGACATCATCGTCATCATCATAAACATCAGCCAGAACAGCGGCTGACGCAGCATTTCCCCGGATTTAAACTGGCGCTGACTCACTACGGGTGCGGATGGTGTGCTGACCGGCGGCGTCATGCTGGTGCCGGGCAGCCTTAAGTTCTGACTGGCGAGAAGACCTACCGCGGCGAAGAGCAGGCCAAAAACCGTCATTGTCTGTTCAAGACCGTAGCTGTTGAGAGAGATGGAAAT
The DNA here is from genome assembly GCF_056856975.1 of Pantoea sp. PA1. Classification (NCBI taxonomy): domain Bacteria; kingdom Pseudomonadati; phylum Pseudomonadota; class Gammaproteobacteria; order Enterobacterales; family Erwiniaceae; genus Pantoea; species Pantoea sp. PA1. The sequence goes on along the minus strand of NZ_JBXGEE010000001.1, from coordinate 2,218,093 downwards.
GGGGAAGGTGGTAAAAATCGCGCCCATGCCGTAGCCCGCCGCCACAGTTCCGGCGGCAAAACCGCGCTGCTGTGGAAACCATTTCATCACCAGCCCCACGACGCCGATATAAACAATTCCCGTGCCCAGTCCGCCGAGGCAGCCATAAACCAGATAAAGTGCGGCCAGGCTATCGACCCGGGCGGCGATGACCCAGCTGAAGCCAGCCATCACCGTACCTATCGAGATCAGCAGGCGCGGGCCAAAACGCTCCACCAGCCGACCCTGAAAGGGTGAGAAAAAGGTCTGCAGAATAATCAGCACTGAGAACGTTACCTGCAGTTCCGCCAGCCCGACGCCGAGTCTGGCCATCATCGGTTTTGTCAGCAGCGTCCAGACGTACTGCGGGCTGGAAATGGCCGCCATGCAGATTAAGCCAAGCAGAAGCTGTACCCACTTGCTGTGTTTCGCTATTACCACTGGTTCGCTAATTGAGGTCATGGCTCTCTCCGGAAGTACGTTCTGTAATGCAGCCAGATTCCACCCGCTCTGTATGCCACTCTTATGGCGTCGCAGATATCCGGGCGGTTAACGGCTGATACCAAATCTTTAAGATCATCATCCCTGGGGAACGACGTGACTGGAGAAGTTTGCAGGAAGTGTGCCAATCTAAAAATTCTTCAAAATCAGGGGTTAAAAGGGAGGGCAAAGTGATAAGTGCGATGCAGTGCAAAATATGAGTGCGCTGAGTTGGTGCGCAGGAATGGGATGGGCGCGGGTAGTGACTGATTTAAAGAGGGTGTGCTGAAGAGGTTACAGGAAGAATGAAGGAGACGAAAAGCTGGCAGGGTGGCGGGATTTCAGGGGGGAGAGGGGCAGCTGGCAGAGTCTGGATAACTATCGCAAACTATTATTTTCGTCTGATTCAGTTTTCTTACTTGTACCAATTATTTTTTCATCAGGAAATGTACCCCTGAAAGCGTCATTTCTCTGACGAAATCTGACGCACAGTCATCAGGAATCCATGAGCGCTGGTTTCCCAAAGTTCAGGCGAAAAATCAAACTCGTATCGTTTCCTGAACTCCTCTTCGACACCATCACCATAAGTGCAGATAAAATCATCAACTTCTTCGACGAGATCTTTGAGCATCCAGTCTGGCGCTGACCTTTTGAATAGTCGAATGATGCCCTCAATCGTATCCTCGCCATCATTGATGATGTCGGCGTCTTGGTTGAAATAACCGAAAATAAGCTGGTCAAGAAAGTGGAAGTTTTGCATTTTGTACCTATAGATCCGGGAACGCGGTGAGAATGTAATAAGGTTTGCCGTTATATTGCTGAAACTCGATAACAATTCTCACATTTGTCATGACGATTCGCTGGTTATTCCCGCGCCTGAAACCGTAGCCAATCGCTTTACCAGATGCATAGCGAATAGTAAGCCTGGCTCCCTGCCTGCCTCCGCCAAGAACGGATTTTATAACGCCCCGATTAGCAAAGAGCGCTCTCGATATGGCTTCTTCTGCAACATGCACATTGCTAAAGGTGGTGGAATACTGCAAACGTTTATTCGCTTCAAAGCGGGCTAATAGCTCTGTATCGCTTTTGCCAACATGTGTGGAAAGCGTGTGTCCGCCGGGTTTAAAACCCGTCATTGACTCATGCTCACTGAGTTTAATGCGGCCAGCCTTTACTGCTGCTACCCGGCTTGCGCCGATGCCAAGTGCAAATCCTATTGGAACAGCAATATCGACAGTCAGCCCGATTTTCATCGCCGTATCGTCATCTGCTCCAAAGGATCTAGCAATTGCTGTTGCTGCCTCGTAAGTTGCCGTGCGGGTGTCTCTACCCACAATAAGCTGGTTTGCAGCAGCGTGAATGCTATCAAGACTATGTGCGCCAACAACTACACATCCTGCTTTTGTTAAACCAGTTGGTTCAGGTGCGATACAAAGAGCGGTGGCGCCAGCCAGCTCAAGTGAACCCATGACAAGTCCCAGTCCTCCGATAAGGCGGTTACTCATCGTTTCCGCTTCTGTCACTGTTTTGTCAGAGAGCGCGGCAGCAAGCTGAATAGGGGACATCGCGATCTTTATGCCATCATCCATAATGCAACCTCATGTGTTTAGAAGACAAACAGGATTATTCTAAACTTTTTTCTGACATGACCAATCATTTCAGAGCCAGAAATGATCATAGTGAAAAGGATTTGCACTGATCATTTTAGATTTAAGTATTCTAAATCATTCTGTTAGGTGTTGAAGGGATAAGGGCTGCGTGTACATTGTTGTACATATGGAGTAATCACTTCTGGCTGGAACTAAAAAAAAGCGGCCTGAACCGGTTTGGTTGCTGCGGGGGGTAATGACTGCATGTGGGTGGTCAGTCGGACTCGCTGTTTTCATTCAGAAGCAGGGCGGTGAAGTCCACGCTGCTTACTTTGCGCAACTACTGGTCGCGGCGGTGTGAGGTGAACGTGCCGATGTCACCACTGCAAAAGCTAAATCTGTCAGCATCAGGAATGAATAATCGTCGCGATTATTGACTGGGTGTACGTAGGCCGCAGACACAAAAAAGCCCGCAGGGCTTACGCCGTGCGGGCTCTTAGGGCTTCAACGGATGACTCTGGTAATCATCAATTGCTGGCGGAGTCTGAATAAGAAATATAAGATCATGAAAATAAAGTGTTTTATTCAATTCACTTTTCCTTCGTATACCTAAACGTATACCAATTCAGGAATGTAACAGGTTTAAACTTGAAATCTATCCATCTTATTTCATTAGCGAAATCGCTGATTTTATGTACTCATCATGAGGTTTGAACCTCGACATATGCCGCACGCACACAACAGGAACCCGTTGGCCGTGGAATTTAGCATAAAAGGCGTAAGTGGTGTAATACCCTTTAGGATGTGAATACTTCAATGTACTTACGTCGCCAAAATGTTTGAGCAATAAGCTGGCAGCGGACAATGAAGATAAACCATTGCTATAAGCGATGATTACTTCTGGATTGCAAAGGGGCAGCGTTACATTCTCAAAGAATCGCATAGAATTTATCGTAATCTCTTCTAAAGATTGATTTTTCGCAAGCGCTTCTACTTTTAGTGATGCTGCATTCTTTGAACACATCATGAGAGCATTGGTATAAAGGACATCCTGCCAATCATAGCCAAGCCCCGTTGGAATCTGTTGCAACCGCTTAGCAAGGTGAGTTATCCCCCACGCCCCTTCGATCCCGTTTTGAACATTAGATATGTAGGGTGATTCGAAATCCTTTTCGATGGATTGGGCATTGGTGATATGTGCATCAACGAGTGAGCCGTTGAATCCCATTATAATCACGCGTTTTCTTTGTGGTGGAGAGGCTAAAAGTTGAAACGAACTATCGTAAGGTCTTCCCGGCAGATCACTCAAACCGAAGTTTGCTAAACCGTCTAAGATAAATTTCTTTGTAGCTTCCATCTGAGTCATTCCATCTCGAATCATGCATTCATGATACGGAAAAAATTTTTTTTGGAAATCAATCGTTCACACTGTTCACCTTTGTTATTTATCCATATTATACAAGGGGGTGACTGATGACGAATCAATGTAGGGAGAGTGAAATCATTCACTGTGGGTGAAGCATGGGCCTAAAACGGTTAGTGACGGTTATAGAAAGTGTTGAATTGAGTTTTAATTATAATTTGGAGTATGTATGAGTAAGAGAGATTTGATTTCTGAAATAAGGGAAAAAAATGAAAGATCCAACGATAAGTATCTTCACGGACATTTGGAAATTTACAGCCTAAAGATGTTACTGAATTCAACGGATAATACAACAGCACTTTCATTAATTATCATAGGTATTGCGTCATGTATTGAAGTTAGTGTGAGGGAGGCTATAAAAAAATTAGTTGATTCAGGGGAGCCATACCTTACAAACTCTGAAGGTTTAATTCAGAAGTTTGATTTCTCATTAACTAAAGCATTAAGTAAAGGCTATATAACCTTTGGGGATTTGGTATCTCATTCAGTGTCTGTCAGTAAGTTGGAAAATATATCATCTCATTTCGAAAAGCTACTATCAACTGATAAAACTAAATTGAAGTTTGACTCGATTATTTCAGGGATTCAACCGTTTGTTGAGCCTGATCTTTTTGATGAAAATAGTGATGAAGATAATGAGCGTAATGAAAAAAGAGGTTTTATAATTACTGATTCGGTTAAGATCCTCAGTGATATTGGCAATATTTTCGAGACTAGACATATTGTTGCTCATGAAGCTAGTTTTGATGTGGTTGATAAAGAAAAATTAGAGGGTTACATCCAAAGTGCTCAGTTGTTTTTAGATGCTTTGTTCGAATTGGTAGAGCAAATAATTAATCCCGGTGTTTCAAGGCAAGGCATTAATTCATCAATTCAACATAAGATTGAAGCAGGTAAAATTTATCTTGCATGTCAAGATTTACAAAGTGTTATTGGTGACAAAATAACTTTGGTAAGAGAAGATGGGGTTAAATTAAAAGCCTTATTTGATAAATCAGTTGAATGCTTTGAAAGTTATCATGAGGCGGAGTCTAATCTTCGGCTCGAGTTGCATGGTTTATTAACCGGAAATGCCATGAGGAATATAGAAGCTCATGCTACTTGCTTAATTTATACAGATAGAATTAAATATCTTGAAGATCTGCTTGAAGCTGTAAGTTTTCATTTGGATGATTGAAGGTCATTTTAAAATTAATTAATATTCTATCAGAATGAATTTCTTAATTTCATCCATTTTGTTTTCATTAAAAATGGATGCGGTAAAATGATCAACGGTGCTTTGAGGAGACGAGTTTCCTTAACTACAGGAAGTCTGATTGTAAAAACCGGCTTTCGCCGGTCTTGGTTAGTTATATAGCGGTGAGATCATCACACTTTGGCAGCCAGTCGGTGCTGCTTTCTTCCGTCAGGTCAAGATTCGTCTGCATACCCAGCTTTGTACGGCGCTTCATGTAGTGCTGTCCGTACTCCCGCATGATGCTCTCCAGCGACAGGCCAAACATCTTCATGCTGAGCGGATTCTTATAGCCGTTGGCATCCATATAGGCCAGATAGGCGTGATAAAGGTAACGCCTGGGCTGAAGCGGCCTGATACTGGCGTTCCCCATATAAAGCGCGTTTGGCTCCGGCGTGGTGAACAGGTAGCCGCAGAAGTCCACCATCGGGTCCGCATCGCGCTTAATGCGCATCGCCTCGTCAGAGTTCTGCTGCGACTGAAGCAGCGATCGGGCCTGCTGCGGCTGGCTGAACTGCTGCATCAGCTGGCGCACGATAACGGCCAGCTCACCGCTGATTTTTTCCTTCAGCTGCGGGTCGCGCTCGTCTGCCGGGATAATTTCCGGGAAGTGCAGTATCACCCGGCGGCGCGACACGCCCCCGCTGCGGTCGGTGAAGCGCATCGGGTTGTTGTTCACTGCCAGAATCACCGCCGGAATGTGGGTCGAATAGGCGTCGCGGTACTTCGGGTCCACGGAGACCGCATCGCCGCCGGTGATGGCCTTGATGCCCGCGCCATCGCCGCTCCATTTTTCCTGATCGGGCAGTATAATCAGCGAATACCCAATCACCGCCGCGCGTTCGCGTGACGACTCCAGAGTTTCAATGGTGGCTGAGGTGGTGTTGTCCGTTCCGGCCAGCATGGTGGCGATTTCTGCCATGATGCTTTTACCGCTACCGCCGGGGCCGGTGACCTCCAGAAACAGCTGCCAGTCGTAGCGGTTCGCAAGCACCATAAACAGCGCGGCCAGAATAATATCGCGTTTGGCCGGGTCGCGTCCGGCGGCGCGGTCGAGCCACTGCCAGAAGTGCGGCGCGTGGTCTGCCAGCGTTTCACCCTGAACGGGCTTCGTGTAGTCCACCTCGCTGACCGTGCGCAGCCAGAAGTCTTTACTGTGCGGGCTGAAGCTGCCGGTGCGGGTATCCAGTACGCCGTTACGGAAGCCAATCAGACGGCGCGCCGGGTCGGCCTGCTGCGGCAGCATCAGCTTCAGCGTGTCCACCACGCCCGAAATCTTGCCCGCCGAAAACGGCGCGCGCAGGCGCTGAAACAGCTTTGCCACGTCGCGCTCGAACTGCTTCCCGGAAATCACCTTCCACGCGCCGGAACGGTAGCGGGACAGAATTTCCCCGCTGGCGTCCACGGCCAGCGCGCTGCGGTAGTGCTCCGCCACGCGTTCCGCCTTTTCACTGGCGCTCATGGCCGAAAATTCCGCCTCACTCATCACGTCGAACGGACTGGCGGCGGGCGGCGTGGCGGCTTCAGCCAGCGCCCGCCGGGTGCTTTCCTCACCGTGCTGCATGAAAGCGTCATTCCAGTCGCCGAACACCGGAGGCAGGGCGACGGCTGCGCGGCTGGCTTCGGCGGCCTGCTTTGCTTTAGCCTGGCCGTCGCCGTTCAGGTCGCGGTCGGCGGCAATCAGCAGCGGCAGCGCGGCATGCTTTTCACGGGCAAGGCCAGCCAGAGAAAGGAGGTTGACGGACGACAGGGCAATCCACACATCATCCCCGGTCAGGTTGTGCACCGTCAGGCCGGTGGCGTAGCCCTCCGTCAGCCAGATGCGCGCTGCCGGTTTGCCGGTGCTGAGAACGTGGCATGCGCCTTTTACCTGGCCGCCCTTCAGCGTGCGCTTTTCGCCCGCGGCGTTAATCAGCTGCACGTTCACCAGCTGGCCGCCCGTATCGTGCAGGGGAACGATAACATCACCAGCACGGTAGGCAGTGAGCGCGACTTTCTGCGGCTTCGCCAGCGTCAGGCAGGACTGCTCCGGCCAGCCCTTGCGGGACAGGTAAGCGTTGCCGGTTGCCTGCTGCGCGGTGCTGACCAGCTGCCGGGCCTGCTTAACGGCTGCGGCACGGGCGGCTTCGTTATCTCCGCACGCGCTGGCGGCAGGAGTGTTGTCCACCGGTGGCAGGCAGCCGGCCAGGCCGTTAACGCGCGCAGCGGCTTCGATCAGGCTCAGTGATAGGGCCTTTTTTACCAGGTCCATGCCGTCACCGGCACCGCACTGATTACAAATCCACGTGCCGCGTCCCTCCTGGTCGTCAAAGCGGAAGCGGTCGGTTCCGCCGCATACCGGGCAGGAGGTATGGCGGTTCTTCTCCACCTTCACGCCCAGCGCGGGCAGGATGCGGGGCCACTGGCCTCGCGCGGCTTTTGCCGCGTCTGATACGGTCATTTTCATTGTTCTTTTCTCCCTCAGTGCAGCACCGGCGCGTCTTTGAGACGCCCGCAGAGTTCATCCATCACCACATGTCCCAGAAAGCTCAGGCACGGAACCGACTTGAGCGGCCCGGTGGCCAGCAGGTCGTCGAGCAGCGCGCAAACAATTTCCTGACCGCGCTGGCGTCCGTGCTGGCGCAGATAGAAGCCTTCCAGCTCGGTTTCAATGGCGTGTTCAAGGCGCGCCAGCGTCAGGCCGGGATAGCGCTTCTGTTCGCGGCAGACGGTCAGCCAGGCGCAGGCCACCGCGCGGCGGGACAGCGCGGAATGCAGTTCGGGGGAAAGGGTACGTGTGCTCATGGCTTAACCTCCCCGTTCATCCAGCCGTCCTGACAGCGGCTTACCACCCCGTCCAGCTGCTCGGTGATGAGGAAAATCAGCGAGTTCAGCTGCGCCTGCTGTGTGGCCGGTGGCTGTTCGTGGCACTCCTGAAGCAGGGTCATGTCGCTGATAAAGCGCCCGGCGTTGCGCAGGTGTTCAAGGCGTAACAGGTCTGCGTGGGAAATGGTGGCGTGAGTCATGCGCGCACCTCTCGTACCGGCAGGCGGGCGGCAAGTGACAGCACGTAATCGCGGGCCAGCGGCAGGCGGGCGGCGCGTTCGTCAGAGGCAACTGTGCGGAGCATGTGGATACGCTGCTGGCGCTCGGTACGGCGCACGGCGGCAAAGACGAAAATAAACTGAGGGTATGGGGAATTCAGGACCGTAGCCATGATGGCAGTCTCCATTGAGTAGCGGTTATCGCCACCACCGGAAACGCCAATTTCACTGGTGGTAGCCCGGACGGGGTTGGCGTAACCGGCCTCAATGGATACCGGCGCTTCGTGAGAAGCCCCCGCCCGGGCCACCATTACACAGTCGGCACTACGGCAATAACGCCGCAGCCCGAAAAATGGTTGCACTAAGGCATGGACACAAAAAAAGACGCATGGGGCGTCTGGTGTCGCCATTGAGATATTCAGGACGCCAATCCCGGCTGCCGATTTTGCGACAGCAGAAAGACTGTACCAGGGAATGCCCCCGGCGCGCAAGCCGGGGGACACAGGAAAATGCAGCATGGCGTAAAATCTCAAGAGTTGGTGGAGATCATGCTGCACGTTCCTGACCGCGTGCTGCGATGCGTGCATTCATCCAGGCGCTGACCTCGCTGGCAAGCCACGCGACATTCTTGCCGCCAAGCGATACCTGCGCCGGAAAAGCACTGCGGCTGATGAGGTCATAGATGGTTGAGCGGGACAGGCCGCAGACGTGGATCACTTCCGGCAGGCGCATAAAGCGCTCCTGAACCGGGAATGATACCGGCATGGCTGGTGCCGCCGGGGCGGATAAATGAGCGTTTAAAGTCGTGTGCATGAGCTACCTCTTATGTGTCCGTGAAGTGCCGCACAGGTGTGTACGGCATCGGGTAGCTCTTTATTTTGCGAATATTTTTGTCGGTGACAACAACAGAAATCTGCCTGACCGGTCGCACTAAAACCACATAAAGCATGGGTGTACGAGAATAGTGCTAAATAGTACTAAAGAGGGATAGTAAGGTTTTATCCAATAACTTTAAGTTTGCTTCAGTCGAATTTTAAAAACTACTCATTCTAAAGGGCGAATAAGGCCGGATTCCCGGCAATGAACAATGGTGAACAGAGGGTGAAGGATTACTTTTTCATTCTTCACCTCTTAATTTACTGTATTTACTATTTTTTTCTCTCTGGTGAAGAATAGTGAAGGATTTATATAAAACTGAAAGCTGATAACAGGCTTCAGTGAGACCTTTTCCTGGCTCGCCAGAAGTAATGCTTTTGTCTGGTCCGTCATACAACGCCCTCCGGTAGAAGCCGCTGTGCCAGACCCGGCACAATTGACTTACTGAAACCAGCCGACAGGAAACGAGATGGCCCTGAAATGTCCCGAATGTGGTCAGGTAGCCCACACCCGCACCAGCGCTTATGAAGCGCCCTCCGTAAAGCGTACCTGGTACCAGTGCCAGAACCTCGACTGCTCCTGCACCTTCACCGCGCTGGAGAGCGTCGAGAAAATCATCATGAAGCCCCACAGGCCCGCATTAGTAGAGCCGGAACGGCAGAATGATGTGCCGGTTCGCCAGCCGCAGACGCTGGGCCGCTATGGTTCAGCCAGCGCCCGCAAAGACCGCCACGCACAGCCCTGACAGAGAGGAAAAACAGCATGACACAGCAGAACATGACCGACGAACAGATTCAGGCCGCCGGTAACCGTATCGGTACGGCGCAGGCCAGAGCACAGCGCCCACTTAGGGAAGCCGGATGGCTCCTCCGGTTACCCGAGGCCGACGTTATCAGCCACACCACCGAGCTGGTAAAGGGGTTGTCCTCTGAGTGGCGGTTGCGTATTGAAGACCTCAATACAAAGATGCTGGCCTGGCTGGAGGCAAGACAGACTGAAAAGACCGCCACTGAAAATCTCAGCGGGCTGCGCCAGCGTAAGGCCGAAATGGAGCAGGCAAGCCGGGACAACCGGGCACGCTTCCGTGAGCTGCTGGGACAGAATGGCGGAACCGTCACGCCGGAGATGAAGACGCTGCGCGCGGAGTATCTGGAGCAGCAGGAAACGGCATCAGACCTTGCCGGGCTGATTGCCGAAAAGGAAAAGCAGCTGCCGGTGCTGGCAGACGTGACCGGGCGCAAGGCTAACGTTTACGTATTCTGTCATGAGGGCATTACGGATGAGCGCATTGATACGCTGATTGATGACTTCTTTATCATTCATGGCGCGGAGCTGAGCAGCCTGCTCAGGATGAAGTACAGCCAGTTTGAACGTAATGGCTCAACGCATGCACCGGGGGTTATCGAAGGTGCGAACGATGTCGACACGCTATACCGCGTATATATCCAGAACCTGATTAAGCGATGGACGAGCGTAAATCAGCCGCTGATGTTCCGTGATGACGTGCTGAGCGTGAGCGGTGCGCATCCTTTCCGGGGAGCCAGAACCGACCGCCGCAAGCGTAAACTTTTCTGAGCTGCAGGCTCAGAAACTCACCGAAGCCCGGCCCGTGCCGGGCTTTTTTACGTCCGCTGCGTGAGTGCATGTCTATGCTGAATGAAAACGCATGAGTCTCCGACACCCCGGAACGGCAGATAAGGCCAGCTGCGGCGCGGATCAGGCCTAATCATGCAGGTGCATGAAAACCGCTGCATAAAGCGGGCAGGCGTGGCGGGGCTACGAGCGCGCGCCAACGCTCTAGAGAATAAAGAATGTGCGCTAAACGAAGAGGTGTTAACGCACAAACTATTTTTATATTTTTTCAGTTAACTCATCATCATGAATTAGAAGTCCCTCACCAAGAGCCGTTTCAAGCAATGGGGATATTTTTTGTGTCTTTTCACTGATAAAGGCAACTTGGTACTTTGCCCTAGTTATAGCAACATAGAGCTTGTTGAACGATGAATAGTTAATAAAATGAGGTGACTCACCAGAGTATGTAGACTGCTCAGGGAATTTATCAGCATCAGCTCCAATGATTATTACAGCCGAAAACTCAAGGCCTCCGATGTAATCCATGCCGCCAATGATATACTGATTATTTCTAGCAGCATTGCTAACGGCTAGATTATCACCTCGCCTTTCAATTGAAATATAATCTTTCGAGTTTGAATCAGCATGTTTTTTGAGTTCAGTCAATAAACTATCAGTACACGGTACGATAAGGATATCACTTCGTGAAATGCTATGTGAATCAGATAGGTAGTCAACTAATGAAAAAGCGGCCTTATAAACCTCTTCTGAAGTCTGTTTGGTAATTATATAAGGGACATTACATTTTTCTTCAATGAGTGAAGTATGTCCTGTCATTGACTCTGATAAAGGGTTCTCAAGTTCTTGAAAGAGAGTTGCTCCTGAAGCTAGTACACAGCTAGCCAGGTTTATAATGTGTTCAGATGAGCGGAATACCGCGTTTAATCCATGCTCATTAGCTAGCTTGGCGTCGAGTTCCTTAGTGACATCATCTTTAGTAATAGCGGTATCACCGGTCGCCTGACTTCTGTCCATGGTGAAAACAATATGATTGGAATTTGGTTTTAAGAGGTTATGAAATAAGCTTAATTCATTTATATTGAATAAATGGGTTTCGTCAATATACATTATATCAAAGCCGCTATTCATTCGTCTTCTTTTCCAGATAGGAGTCGAAGTTTCCTTTAGTGCAGATAGTGTTATGTCATCACTGTCAAATAAATTTAAAGAAATGAGTTTATCTTGATACTTGCTATAAATAGAGAATATTGTTTTAAAATCATCCTCAGTACTTAAAGGTAAGGTGTTTTTAGTTCTTGGAAGGGCAATGTAAGTCTTTAGATCGTCGCTGGCGCGGCCTTTGATATAGGTGGATATTTCTTCCTGTAATAGCATTGAAATGGACCAAGGGTCGTTATTGCCAAAGAAAACTTTCAAATCGTTCGAAATGAAGTTAACTGCCCCAGCATAGTCATTTATTAAAAATTCATCTAATGCTTCACTGATATATAACAATTGCAATTGTTTAGATTCAAGAGCGTCGTTATCTAAATATTCAGTAGCTGAAATGCGGTTTCCAAGATTTTGAATACACCATTCTTGCAAAGTGGTTACAACAACAGATTGCTGATCTTCAGAATTGATAAACTCTGCTCCACCATTTGAGGTGATCAGGTTCTCAATGTTTGCTTTAGTAGCAATACTATGAGTTATAAAAATAGAGCGCAAAGGTGAATCTAGTTTTTTTGCATTATTTAGCTGAACAACACAACGCAGAATTAAACTCAAGGTTTTACCTGTTCCGGCTGCACCTTTTAAAATGTCGGGGCCGTAGCTTTCGCTATATACAAATCTTTTTTGATTTTCAGTTAAGTTCTTTGACCAATAATCTAATCCCATGTGAGGGTTTGAGAGTGTATTATTAGTGTCAACCTCATTGATATTTAAATATGAGGTGGTAGTAACTTCTTTTTTATCTTTTGCAGTAAATAAATTGATGGTGTCTAAATCATGAATTCCTTCTTTTGCCTTGCGGAAATTTGAAAGCTTAGGCTCAATTCCTGCTGTTTCATAACCATCATGGAAAATAAGGAAGCTGGCTTCATTGCGTTTTTCTTGTCTATCTTTATCAGGGGATTTATCAAGAAAGATCTTGTAAGATTTCCCCGTTGTAAAAGATAAAGGCAGTAAAGCAATTAATGATGTGCCGCTTATTATTTTTTCGCATGGGCTATGCCCGATTTTGTCCCAAAGCTTAATGGCTAATCTACATGATTTTTGTATAATGGTTATTATTTCATTACTACTTTTTTGAAACCCGTTAAAGGTGGTTGTATCAAATATTAAGAAGTTCTTCTTTGAGGGGTTTTTACTTAGTAAATATATGCCAGAACTTCCAATTACAGCTTTTATATCATTACTGAAGTCACTGATGACTCCATTCTTCAATAGGTTCGCTAAGAGAAGTCCTTTGTCATAATCAGCTGACTGAAGCATCCTTTCAGATACTATTTTTCTTGCTGCATTACTATCAATAGCAATGAAATTCATTTCTCAACCTCCATGATTGAAGAAGATAAAAGTGGATGTGGATTATTTACACCCACTCTCACAAAGTTATTGGCAAATCGTTGTAAAAGTAGCTCAATATAAGGTGATCTCACTTGACCGACGATGCTGCAAAATTTATTTGAAACGTTAAGATTTAGTCCCGGGTATTGTCTCCCGTCATCAAGCTCAATCCCATACGGTATTTTTGATGCAATTGATACTTCAAGCTCATATATTTCTCGCAAATTCACAATCACTGATCTATAACCTTGGATCTCATCAATGAAAAAGTAGTCCGAATTTTTATTTTGAATTATATCATTCAGCTCCCTTTTGATTTCATCTGAGAAGTGAATGTGAATGTCTTTATAGCATGACTCGTTGGTTAAACAGTCAATTTTACTTTGCAATGTATCAAGTTGAGTTATTTCTCTTGGTTTGAGTTTTTTATTAGATACTATGAATTCATATACTTTTTTATATCCGAAGGTATCGAGGTTTGCTTTAGAAAAACCAGCCCTTAGAATCAAATTTGATAGTTGGGAAATTAGGCTAGTTAAATTTTTTTTCTTAATTAAAGGAAGTAAATCTTTGTTCTTCCATATATCAAATGGAACGGCTGTCAGGAAGTTATAAAATTTTACTTTATCCTTGTTTGCAATATCACACCGCGCTGTAATTACTAAGCCTAAGGTCTCATGGTTGGGATATGAGGCACAATAAGCACAGTTGAAGATTGTACCTTGAGTTAGACTTTTATCATCGGCGCAATCTATCATATCACGTAACATTTCATCTCCTTAAGCTTCACCTTTTATAAACAAAGCTGCCCCACCAATCCATCATTACTCTTCTTTACTCAAGGTAAGTTGAACGGTTATAGGCTCTCCTCACTTCGTTCTTATCGGCATGAGCGAGAGAAACTTCAATTACATCTTTATCGAAATTAGCTTCGTTTAAAGCGGTGCTGGCAATGCTCCGGAGGCCATGTGCGACAAGCTTTCCACTGTATCCTATACGTTTTAAAGCAGCATTTGCAGTCTGGCTGTTTAATGACTGCAAAGGGTGATTTCTGCTCGGGAAAACATGTAACCGGTGAAAGCTTATGGGCTTCATTATCTCAAGAATGTCTAATGCTTGGTTCGAGAGCGGCACCATGTGAGGTCGCTTAGCCTTCATCCGTTCTGCAGGGATTATCCATAGTTTTGCATCAAAATCTAATTCTGACCAAAGTGTACCGGATGCCTCAGAGGGACGCACAAGTGTAAGAAGCTGCCACTCAATCAGGCAGCGAGTCGGAATCGATAGATTGGACATAGATAAAGAACGTATCAGCATAGGCAGTTCATCAGGTCTTAAAGTTGGCATGTGCTGCTTTTTAGGCTTTTCAAAAGCCATACCGATCCCAGAAGCAGGATTAGCATCAATCAAACCCGTGTTAACAGCATAAATCATAATCTCGTTAATACGCTGTACCAGTCTGCGTACTGTCTCAAGAGCACCACGGGCCTTAATCGGCTCAAGTGCTTCTACAAGCTTACGTGCTTTGATTTCCTGCACGGGAATCTCGCCAATGGCAGGGAAAACATCTTTCTCAAGAGAGCGCCAGATATCTTTCGCGTAATCCGGGGTAACGCTTGCTTGCTTCAAGGTAAACCAGTTAGAGGCTACAGTTGAAAAAATACTGTCTAAAGCGATCTGCTGCTGTTCTGTTACTTTTTCAGCCTGGGTCTGTGGGTCAATACCATTAGCGAGTAAGGAGAGGTAATCAGCACGCAGGCGTCTGGCATCGGCCAGCGATAGAGCAGGAAAGGCACCCAAGCCCATCATAGTGCGCTGCTTTGTGACTGGCCGCTGATAGCGAAAGCGCCATAGCTTCTTGCCGGTGGTCTTTACAACCATAAAAAGTCCGTCGCCATCATGCAACGTTAAATCTTTATCAATGGCTTTTGAGCGAAGCACTTCAGTGTTGGTTAAAGGGCGCGTTGTCCTTGCCATACGGGGCTTTCCTACGAAAATTGGTATACGTTTTTAGGATACATCTTACCGTATACCAATACGTATACCAATTATCACTGGATTTAGGCGGATCTTCTCGGAAGGCTACAGACACAAAAAAGCCCGCAAGGCTTGTGCCATGCGGGCTTCTAGGACTTCTACGGATGGCTCTGGAACCATCATTGAAGAATTTTGGTGGAGCTGGCGGGAGTTGAACCCGCGTCCGAAATTACTACACCGTCGGCACTACATGCTTAGTCAGTTTTTACATTCGCCGGTCAGCTGCGAACAGACACGCCACTGACAGACTAGCCTGATTGGATTTAACGCTTCAACCCCAGGCAGGGCATCCACGCGATCTCTTTTGGGTTTGACCTCTCTTGATCCCCGTCTTAAGAGCGGAAGCTAGGGAGAGAGGGCTCAGAGCAGGTTATTAAGCTGCTAAAGCGTAGTTTTCGTCGTTTGCGACTATTTTTTTGCGGCTTTTTACGAGGCAAACCGCCCCTCGGCATGCTCCTAAGGCTTCACAATCCCGTCGAATCCAGAATCAGCCCCAGAACTTCAAATATTAGCAATTAAACAGCATAAAATCCAGTGCTTAGCGCGCTGAATTCTTCATGATACGGGCTTTGTCTAATTTCCATTCACGATCTTTGATGTCGTCGCGCTTGTCGTGCTCTTTCTTACCGCGTGCCACACCAATCTTCAGTTTGCACCAGGCGTTCTTCCAGTAAAGCGACAGCGCCACGAGGGTGTAACCTTCGCGGTTAACGCGTCCATACAGGGAGTCGAGTTCGCGTTGCTTCAGCAGGAGCTTACGGTTACGGGTCGGGTCACAGACCACATGGCTGGACGCAACCGCTAAGGGTTGAAAGGTTGAACCGAACAGGAACGCTTCGCCATCGCGCAGCAGAATATAGCTGTCGCTGATGTTGGCTTTACCAGCACGAAGTGATTTGACTTCCCATCCCTGTAACGATAATCCCGCTTCATACTCCTCTTCGATGAAGTATTCGTGGCGGGCGCGTTTGTTCATGGCAACAGTGGCCGAACCGGGTTTGTGTGCTTTTTTCTTTGTCATAATGAGGCGTATTTTACATCACTTAGTCGGTTATCGCATCCCCAGTCCAGCGGGGCAGCAGGAAACGGGATATTCTAGCACACCCTTTACCAGGGACATTTTTGTTTGATCGCTGAAAATGCTATTATTCAGCGGTTTCTTGATGAACAGGAACCATTATGGCTCAGATTAGTCGTTCGGCACTGGTCCCGTTTAGTGCCGGGCAGATGTACAAACTTGTAAATGATGTGGATGCCTATCCGCAATTCCTGCCGGGTTGCACCGGAAGCCGCGTGCTGGATGCGTCAGAGAATCAGATGACGGCGTCTGTGGATGTCTCGAAAGCGGGTATCAGCAAAACCTTTACCACCCGTAACACCCTGACGGATAACCAGAGCATCCATATGCAGCTGGTTGACGGCCCGTTCCGTAAGCTGACCGGCGGATGGAAGTTCGTTTCGCTGGGCGATGACGCCTGCAAAGTCGAATTAAGCTTGGAGTTTGAATTCACCAATATGCTGGTAGAGATGGCCTTTGGACGCATCTTCAAAGAGCTTGCCAACAGCATGGTGCAGGCTTTCACCCAGCGTGCCAAAGAGGTCTACAGTGCCTGACATCGCCGTTGAGGTGGTCTATGCGTTGCCTGAAAAGCAGTATCAGCTCTATGTCAAAGTGGAGCAGGGCAGCACGGTAGAACAGGCCATCGTAAAATCAGGGTTACTGGAGCTGCGTCGCGAAATTGACCTCGCCAGCAACAAGGTCGGCGTCTACAGTCGGCCGGTGAAGCTGGATGATGAGGTGAATGAGGGCGATCGTATCGAAGTTTATCGCCCGCTGATTGCCGATCCTAAAGAGCTTCGTCGCCAGCGTGCAGAGCGGGCTGCGGTGAGCAAAAAATAAGTTCTGTCTGGCTTTGCAGATAACGGACATAAAAAAAGGCGCTCGGTGCGCCTTTTTGCTGCTTTTTTCAGACTCTATGCCGTGTGATTAATCGCTGTTCTGAGAGAGATTCGGCTTATTGTCGATGTTGGTCAGCACACCGTTGCCATCAAAGGTCAGGGTCAGCGTCTGCTGTTTGACGCGCTCATGGCCGGGTTCCTGACGGAAGATGTAATACCAGACGTTGCTGCCAAACGGGTCTTTCATCATCGGCGTGCCGAGTGTGTAAGCCACCTGCTGCTGTGTCATACCGGTATGGATCTTGGCCACATCGTTGGCAACCAGATAGTTGCCCTGGTTGATATCAGGACGGTAGACCACGCGCTCTAAAGTGGAACATCCGGCGGTCATCATCAACATTACCACTGCCGCGGCAGTCAGCGTTTTACAGCGCATCTATACATTCCTTTTCCGGGGCCAAACGCCTCAACAGGCGATTTTATTGCCATCAAAATCTGAACTCTGCCTGCGGCAGGCTTTATTACTCTGGCGACATAAGTGCCGATGATAATAAACCTTTTCGCTGTTGGAAACCTCTGCAGAGCAAGCATATGACCCCGTCAGGTTAAAAAAGTGCGCTGCTATGCGGCTAAAAGTTCTTTTGCATTCGCCAGGGTGTTGCGGGTGACCTCGCTGCCGCCCAGCAGACGAGCCAGTTCCTGCAGGCGCGCCCGCTTGTCCAGCGGCTGCATGTGGGTTTCAGTCATTGCGCCGTCGGTCTCTTTGCTCACAAAGAAGTGCTGATGACCGCAACCGGCGACCTGCGGCAGGTGCGTGACACACATAACCTGCGTCGATTCACCCAGCTGACGCAGCAGTTTACCTACGACAGCGGCGGTCGGGCCGCTGATGCCGACATCAACCTCATCGAAAATCATTGCCGGCGTTTCCATTTTCTTCGCGGTGATCACCTGAATCGCCAGTGCGATACGTGACAGCTCACCGCCTGAAGCCACTTTACCCAGCGGCTGCAACGGCTGACCAGGGTTAGTGGTGACCTGGAAGTCGACGCGGCTCGCGCCGTCAGCCGTCAGCTGATCCGGGTTAAAGGTCAGGGCGATTTTAAACTGGCCGTGCGGCATTGAGAGCAGATGCATGCTCTGGGTTATCAGCTGCTGCAGCTCATCTGCAAAGTGGCTGCGCTGCTGATGGAGCTCTTCGGCGCTCTTAAGGGCCGCCTGATAGTGTTCACCGACCAGCGATTGCAGGCTCTCCTGATCGCTTTCGTGCTGTGACAGCAGCTCCGCTTCATCCAGCAGCTGCCGATGCAGTTCAGGCAGCGCTTCTGGCGTGACGTGATGCTTACGCGCCAGGGCAATCTGGCGCGAAATCCGTTTTTCCAGTTCGTACAGGCGATTAGGGTCCAGATCGAGACTGTCACAGTAGTGACGCAGCTCATCGCTCGCTTCGCTCAGCTGGATAGCCGCCTCTTCCAGCAGGTTATGCACGCCGTTCAGCTTCTCATCCAGCGAGGTCAGCTCAGAAATCAGCTCTCGGGCACTGTAGAGCAGGCTGTTAAGATTGGTGTCATCACTGTCGGAGAGCATCTGCAGCGCCTGCTGGCTGGTTGACAGCAGCTGGCCGCTGTTCGCCAGACGCTTGTACTCTTCGTCGATCTGCTCATATTCACCCGGCTGCGGGGCAAAGTCGTTCAGCTCTTTGAGCTGATACTGCAACAGTTCACGGCGCGCTTCGCGCTCCTGCGCCTGCTGCTGATGCAGCGCCAGGGTGCGGCAGCTCTGATGCCAGGTCTGATAGCTGGCACGCATGCGCTGCAGCAGATCATCATGACCGGCATAGGCATCCAGCAGATGTTTCTGGTGATCGGGTTTGAGCAGAAGCTGATGGGCATGCTGACCGTGGATCTGAATCAGCAGCTGACCAAGGTCGCGCAGCTGAGAGAGCGGGACCGCGGTGCCGTTGATAAAGCCGCGCGAACGGCCATCGGCGCTGATCACCCGGCGCAGCAGACACTCGTTGCCATCATCCAGCTGATTATCCAGCAGCCAGCGCTGGGCTGAAGGGGAGGCCTTAAGCTGGAAGCGGGCACACAGGTCAGCCCGGCTGGCTCCCTGACGCACCATGTCGGCGTCAGCACGACCGCCAAGACATAATCCCAGCGCATCAATCGCGATGGACTTACCGGCACCGGTTTCACCCGTGATGGCTGTCATGCCGCGGTGGAAATCAATGTCGAGCTCACGAACGATAGCGAAATTACTGATGGTCAGTTGGGCCAGCATAGGTTCACCTGTACGAATAAACACATATGGTTTTCCATACAGTATAAACTGNTCCCTGACGCACCATGTCGGCGTCAGCACGACCGCCAAGACATAATCCCAGCGCATCAATCGCGATGGACTTACCGGCACCGGTTTCACCCGTGATGGCTGTCATGCCGCGGTGGAAATCAATGTCGAGCTCACGAACGATAGCGAAATTACTGATGGTCAGTTGGGCCAGCATAGGTTCACCTGTACGAATAAACACATATGGTTTTCCATACAGTATAAACTGGTTTTTTATCCAGTAAAGAGGCTGCACCCCTTTTCAGAACAATTTTTTTGACCAGCCCAGTTTAGAGCTCAGCGTGTTGAAATAGCTGTAGTTTTTAGGGTGAATCAGGTTGAGGTGATGATTGCTGCGCCGGATCAGAACATCTTCACCTTCCTGTATCGGCAGGGCGATCTGACTGTCGCAGCTGATTTCCAGGTCGCTGCGGCGGGACGAAAAGCGCAGGCGGATGGTGCTGCTGCTGTTGATGACCAGCGGCCGCGCCGAGAGCGTATGCGGGAACATCGGCACCAGCACGATCGCTTCCAGCGACGGTGTCAGAATCGGGCCACCCGCAGAGAGCGAGTAGGCGGTCGAGCCGGTAGGGGTGGAGATAATCAGTCCGTCAGAGCGCTGCGAAAAGGCGAACACCTCATCGATGTAAACCTCAAATTCGATCATGTGCGCGACTTTGCCTGGATGGAGTACCACCTCGTTGATGGCGGTGCCGATGCGCGGCGAACAGGCCGATTTGCACACCTGCGCTTCCAGCAGAAAGCGGCTCTCGACAAAATAGTTGCCCTGCAGCACCTCATCCAGCTGCTGCTGCGCATTGTCGGGGTCGAGGTCGGTAAGAAAGCCCAGGTTACCGCGGTTAATGCCAATCACCTTGATGTCGTAACGGGCCAGCACCCGTGCAGCCCCCAGCATGTTGCCATCACCGCCTACCACCACCGCTAAATCGGCCTGCTGACCAATCTCCGCCAGCGTGCCGGTCTGCACATCGTGAAGCGACAGCTCCTGCGCAATCTGTTGCTCGACGATCACTTGATAACCTTTGGCTGTCAGCCAGCGCCAGAGCATCTCATGCGTGGTTAGCGCGGTGGGATGGCGTGGATGACCCACAATACCAATGCAGTTAAAGTGTTTGTTCATCTGGTCGGTGTTCCTTATAAGCCAAAACGGCAAGGCAATGTGACAGGTTCCCTTGAAACCGCTATTTCAATCCCCATAATAAGCCAACCAGCGAAATGAATGTGCAAAACGCGGAGAAATTCATGAGTAGTAAAGAACAGAACACCCCAAACGAGCAAGTCTCAGACGAAATTCAGCAGGATCAGCAGCAACCTCAGGAAGCGGAGACAGCGGCAGAGGTGGATCCGCGTGATGAGCGTATCGCTCAGCTCGAAGCTGAATTAGCGCAGTCTCAGACCGGCGTGCGTGATGCTCAGCTGCGTGCGCAGGCTGAAGTCGAAAACATTCGTCGTCGTGCGGAAATGGACGTTGAGAAGGCGCACAAATTTGCGCTGGAGAAATTTGCCAACGAACTGCTGCCGGTTATCGACAGCCTTGAGCGCGCGCTGGAAGTGGCGAACAAAGAAGATTCACAGCTGGCACCTATGATCGAAGGGGTTGAACTGACTCTGAAAGGTCTGCTGGGTGCCGTGCGTAAATTCGGTGTTGAAGTGGTCGGCGAAACCGGCGTGCCGTTTAACCCGGAAGTGCATCAGGCGATGTCGATGATGGAGTCGGAAGAGTTCGAGCCTAACCATGTCATGCTGGTGATGCAGCGTGGTTATACGCTGAATGGTCGCCTGCTGCGTCCGGCGATGGTTGCCGTTGCCAAAGCCAAAGGCTGATTCAGCACCGGAATCCCGCTACACGGCCGCGCACTGACGCGGCCGTGTGCATTCTGGCGTCAGTCCGGTAATACCGGCGTCCAGTCCACCGGTTTTTTGCCGGCCGCGCTGAGCAGTTCGTTGGTTTTTGAGAAATGGTGGCTGCCGAAAAAGCCGCGATGCGCAGAGAGCGGCGAAGGGTGCGGCGCCTGCAATACATGATGGCGCTGGCGATCGATGATGCTGCCTTTCTTCTGGGCATGCGATCCCCACAGCAGAAAAATCACCCCTTCACGATGCTGATTGATCGCTGCAATCACATTATCGGTAAACGTCTCCCAGCCGAATCGCGCATGGGAGTGCGCTTTGCCCGCCTCGACCGTTAAAACGGTGTTCAGCAGCATCACACCCTGTTTCGCCCAGCTCTCCAGGAAGCCGTGACTGGGTTTCTCAAAGCCCGGAATATCCTGCTGCAACTCTTTATAGATATTTTGCAGGGATGGCGGCACCTGAACACCTGGCAGCACAGAGAAGGCCAGGCCGTGTGCCTGGTGAGGGCCATGATAGGGGTCCTGACCGAGGATGACGACATTGACGTCGCCCAGTTCCGTCAGGCGAAAGGCATTAAAGACATCTTTCTGCGGCGGATAGACGGTGACCCCCGCAGCGCGTTCATCGGCGACCAGCTTCAGCGTCTCGACAAAATAGGGTTTCTGTTTCTCTTCAGCCAGCACGTCGTGCCAAGTCAGCTTTTCAGCCATGTTCAACTCCCTTTCCGTTAGTGCCGTAAGCTTAGCCGTTCCTGCCGCCCAGCTGAAGGTAAAATAAATTTGAAAAATACAAATAAAGTTAAGAAGCAATGCATTTTCAGATCAACGGGTTAGCCTGAATGGCCACGGAGCGCCGGGTGAAGATTGATGCAGGTCAAGGCCGGTCGAAAGGATGGGTGGTATACCGGAGCCTTAAATTTGATTTATTCACCTATTATTCGGGAGATGCAAAGATGATCACAGGAATCCAGATCACTCAATCCAACCATGCCAACCTGCTGAACTCCTTCTGGCTGCTGGACGAAGAGAAAGCCCAGGCGCGTTGCCTGTGTGCCGCCGGGGGTTATGAAGAAGACCAGGTTGTGGCTATCAGCGAGCTGGGCGAATTTGCTTATCGTGAAGTTCCGGTAGAAATCAAACCGCAGGTGCGTGTTGAAGGCGGTCAGCATCTGAACGTCAACGTGCTGCGTCGTGAAACGCTGGAAGATGCGGTGAAGCACCCGGAAAACTACCCGCAGCTGACCATCCGCGTGTCGGGCTATGCCGTGCGCTTCAACTCACTGACTCCTGAACAGCAGCGTGACGTGATTGCCCGTACTTTTACCGAAAGTCTTTAAGTGGCCTGAGTGATTGGACGCTGAAAATAAACGCAAAGCGCACACAGCATATTTTATCAGCATCATCAGCAAGATAGAGAGTCATGTACAGCGAGCCGGTCAGTGAGTATCGCCAGCAACGCGATCAGGCAGGTAAAATGGTGTGAAAAGGCTGTTAACAGCTGTCAGCTAAAAAAAATCGCCTCATCAGAGGCGATTTTTTTGTTTAAGCGCTGTTTTATTCCGCATTCTCGTTAGCGGACGCGGTGCCGCTTGCCTTACGGCGTTTGCCGATATTTTTGGCGTCACGATGGCGTTTTTTCACGCGGGGTTTTTCAGTTTCGCTCGCTTTCTTCTCTGCGCGCTTAGCCAGCACCTTTTTCGACGGTTTGCCGGTGGTTTTCGCACTTGGAGCGCGGGTCACCGGACGCAGTTCGTCAATGACGCGCGCTTTAATCGGCTCATTAACGTAGCGGGTGATTTTACCCAGCAGGACGTAATCGTGCGCTTCGACCAGCGAGATGGCGATGCCTTTACGACCGGCGCGACCGGTACGGCCAATACGGTGCAGATAGGTATCGGCGGTGCGCGTCATGTCATAGTTGAAGACGTGGCTGACATCTTCAACGTCGATGCCGCGCGCCGCAACGTCGGTGGCAACCAGCACGTTCACCCGTCCTTCACTCAGACGTTTGATCGCTTCGTTACGCTTCGCCTGCACCATTTCGCCTTCCAGATAGCTGGTGCGAATCCCCGCTTCGTGCAGCCAGCTCACCAGCTCATGCAGACGCTCACGCTTGCGCACGAACACGATGCTGCGTGTCACTTCCGGCTGCTTCAGTAGATGGATCAGTAGTTTGGTTTTGTGCTCAAGATCGTCAGCGCGGTAGTACCACTGCTGGATCTTTTTGCGCTCGCGACGGCTCGGATCCGCTTCCAGCTCAACCGGATCGTTCAGCAGACGTTCGGCGAAATCGCGGATGTTGTCGCCTTCCAGCGTGGCGGAGAAGAGCAGGGTCTGTTTGCGCCAGCGCGTTTCAGCCGCGATGGTTTCGATATCCTGGGCGAAGCCCATATCCAGCATACGGTCCGCTTCATCCAGCACCAGCGTTTCCACAGCGCGGCAGTCGAAGTTCTCTTCTTTAATATACTGCAGCAGGCGACCGGTGGTCGCGACCACGATATCCTGGTTTTCGCTGAACACTTCGGCGTGGTTCATGTAGGCCACGCCGCCCGTGATGGTCGCGATATCCAGATGGGTATGTTTCGCCAGTTCACGCGCGTGTTCGGCGACCTGCATCGCCAGTTCGCGGGTCGGGGTCACAATCAGGATGCGTGGCGGGCCAGATTTCTTGCGCGGAAAATCAAGCAGGTGCTGCAGCGCCGGTAACAGATAGGCGGCGGTTTTCCCGGTCCCGGTAGGTGCCGAACCCAGAACGTCGCGGCCCTCCAGCGCGGGCGGAATTGCAGCAGCCTGAATCACTGTTGGACGCGTGAAGCCTTTTTCCTGCAACGCTTGTAGCAGGCTTTCGTCGAGTTCGAGTTCGGAAAATGTGGTTACTGTCATGGTCTACCTCAGTTTGGGGCGCTGATTATAGACAGATCAGACTGAATCTTCATCTGTTAATCCGTTTCCGCTGCGCCTGGGGTTGTCTGCCGCGTGAATTCCCTCTGTTGCCACGTTACACTCATGCGCTGCCGGACGGCAGGAAAAAACGATGGTAGTGAACAATGATGCAGGATAAGCCGCGTGAACGGCCACAGTTAAACAAGAACGGTTTTACCTTTAAACAATTTTTTGTCGCGCACGATCGCTGTGCGATGAAAGTGGGAACCGATGCCATTCTGCTCGGGGCCTGGGCACCGGTGGCCGGGGTCAGGCGCATTCTGGATATCGGCAGCGGCAGCGGGCTGATTGCCCTGATGCTGGCGCAGCGTACACCGTCGCAGGTGCTGATCGATGCGGTTGAATTAGAGCCTGAGGCCGCGCAGCAGGCGCAGGAGAATGTGCAGCAGTCGCCGTGGCCTGAACGAATCCGGGTGCATCAGCACGACATCGCCCGCTGGGCAGAGGAGTCCACCGCGCGTTACTCCCTCATCGTCAGCAATCCCCCTTACTTTGCGCCTGGCGTGGCCTGTTCTACGCCAGCGCGGGACAGCGCCCGCGCCACAGCCTCGCTCGACCATCAGACGTTACTGCGCAGCGCGGCGTTACTGATTGAGGAGGAGGGGATGTTCTGCGTGGTGCTGCCTGCCGCCATCGGCCAGGATTTTATCGCGCTGGCAGAGGCGGATGGCTGGCATCTGCGTTCGCGCCTGGATGTGGCGGAGTATGCCCATCGTCCGCCGCACCGGGTAGTGCTGGGCTTTTCGCCGCAGCCAGGCGAAACCCTGCTGGAGCGGCTCGCTATCCGCGCAGCAGACACCCACTATTCGGATGAGTGGTGCAGCCTGACGCGGGCGTTCTATCTCTTTATGTAGCCGGGCGGCGTCAGAATTGTCGGTCGCGCCTCAGGCAGCAGGTTCGGGTAGTCGCGAATATAGTGCAGTCCGCGACTCTCTTTTCGCTCCAGCGCACAGCGCACCATCAGATCCGCCACCTGAACCAGATTCCGCAGCTCCAGGAGATGATTGGAGAGGCGGAAGTGACGGTAATACTCATCGATCTCCTGCTGAAGCAGGGTGATGCGGCGCAAAGCCCGCTCCAGTCGCCGCGTCGTACGCACAATGCCGACATAATCCCACATGAAGAGCCGCAGCTCATGCCAGTTGTGCTGGATGACGACGCGCTCATCGGCATCATCGACCTGGCTCTCATCCCAGGCGGGCAGGGTGGTCACAGCCTCTATGTCTGGCAGGCTCTGGATCAGCGCTTCGGCGGCTGACCAGCCATAGACCAGGCACTCCAGCAGCGAGTTAGAGGCCATGCGGTTCGCACCATGCAGGCCGGTGTAGCTCACCTCGCCGATGGCATACAGGCCGCTGACGTCACTCTGCCCATGCTGATCCACCATCACGCCGCCACAGGTATAGTGGGCGGCAGGCACGATCGGGATCGGTTCCCGGGTCAGGTCGAAGCCAAAGGTCAGCAGCTTTTCATAAATCATCGGGAAGTGGGCGCGCACAAACTCTTCCGGCTGGTGGCTGATATCCAGATACATGCAGTCCACGCCCAGCCGCTTCATCTCATGATCGATGGCGCGTGCGACGATATCGCGCGGAGCCAGCTCGGCGCGCTCATCAAAATCGGGCATGAAACGACTGCCATCGGGACGCACCAGCCAGGCGCCTTCTCCGCGCAGGGCTTCAGTCAGCAGGAAGTTCTGCGCCTGGGGATGAAACAGGCAGGTGGGATGAAACTGATTAAATTCGAGATTGGCGACCCGGCAGCCCGCACGCCAGGCCATCGCAATCCCGTCACCGGAGGCGACGTCAGGATTCGTGGTGTACTGATACACTTTGGCGGCGCCGCCGGTCGCCAGCACCACCGCCCGCGCCTGACAGGTTTCCACCTGCTCGCGGTTACGGTTCCAGATCCAGGCACCCACCACCCGGCGCGGGCCAGGCTGGCCGATTTTATCGGAGAGAATCAGATCGACCGCGTTGGTGCGCTCCAGAATGCGGATGTTCGGGTGGCTGAGCGCCTGGCTTACCAGCGTGGTTTCAACCGCATGACCGGTGGCATCGGCACTGTGCAGAATGCGGCGATGGCTGTGTCCGCCTTCGCGCGTCAGGTGATAGCGCATCTCGCCTGAGGCCTGCGGATCGAGATCAAAGGCAACGCCATTGTCGATCAGCCACTGCACACAGTGCCGCGCATTGCTGGCGATAAACGAGACCGCCTCCCGGTCGCACAGTCCGGCGCCGGCAATCAGCGTATCTTCTATATGCGCTTCAATACTGTCGGTCTCATCGAACACCGCCGCAATGCCGCCCTGAGCATAAAGCGTAGAGCCTTCATTGACCTGCGCTTTGCTGAGCACCGTGACCTGATACTGTTTCGCCAGGCGCAGCGCTAAAGAGAGGCCCGCCGCACCGCTGCCCACAATCAATACATCACACTGATAATCCGGATTCGCATTTGTCATGATGTTTAATTTACTAAACAAAGATTGCCCTGAGCATAAGCCCTGAGCCGGTCACTGTGAAGTATTTTAAACAAAAGTTCGCAGATCCACGGTGTGAATTCAGAAAAATCACCGATAATCATTAAGTTATAAACAGTACAATTTGAGCTCTGTTTTCTATACCAAACTTATTATCGGCGGAGGATTTAATGATGAAAAAGCTGTTGTCATAGGTTACTCTGCCTGCGATTTGCGCTCCTTACACTGAACGAAAACG
The DNA here is from genome assembly GCF_056856975.1 of Pantoea sp. PA1. Lineage (NCBI taxonomy): Bacteria > Pseudomonadati > Pseudomonadota > Gammaproteobacteria > Enterobacterales > Erwiniaceae > Pantoea > Pantoea sp. PA1. The sequence goes on along the minus strand of NZ_JBXGEE010000001.1, from coordinate 2,191,506 downwards.
AACAACCTGTGTAATCAATTCCGGAGCGGCAAATATCAGGTCGGGAAGTGAACTTCGCACCACATCACAACTCTAAGCGCATGCTTGCTCAGAACCAATGAGATGTGCTGGCAGTTACTTTATGCGTAAGAAAAGTTTGGGGAGACATTACCTCGGATGAGCGAGCAGTTAACGGATCAGGTTCTTGTCGAGCGGGTTCAGAAGGGAGATCAAAAAGCTTTCAACTTACTGGTGATTCGTTACCAGCACAAAGTGGCGAGCCTGGTTTCACGCTATGTACCTTCAGGCGATGTGCCTGATGTCGTACAGGAATCATTTATCAAAGCGTATCGCGCACTGGATTCATTCCGTGGCGATAGCGCCTTTTATACCTGGCTGTACCGCATTGCGGTCAATACAGCGAAAAATTACCTGGTTGCTCAGGGGCGTCGTCCGCCATCCAGCGACGTGGATGCGATTGACGCAGAAAATTTCGAAAGTGCGGGTGCATTAAAAGAAATTTCGAACCCTGAGAACTTAATGTTGTCTGACGAATTGAAACAAATTGTCTTTCGTACCATCGAGGCGCTACCCGAGGACTTGCGTATGGCAATCACCCTCAGGGAACTGGACGGCCTGAGCTATGAAGAGATCGCCGTCATTATGGATTGCCCGGTAGGCACTGTTCGATCACGTATCTTTCGTGCGCGAGAGGCTATTGATAACAAAGTTCAACCGCTTATCCAACGTCAGTGATAACGGCTACTGGAAGGGTACATAGGCATGCAGAAAGAAAAACTTTCCGCTTTAATGGATGGTGAGACCTTAGATAACGAGCTGTTTTCCGCCTTATCGAAGGACGCAGAACTGCAGAAAAGCTGGGCAAGCTATCACCTCATCCGCGATACCATGCGCGGTGACGTGAGTGAGCACCTGCATTTCGATATCTCTGCGCGCGTCGCTGCTGCTATCGAAAAAGAACCGCTGCGTTCTGTCACAACGCTGATCCCTGAAGCTCAGCCAGAACCTTCCCGCTGGGAAAAGATGCCGTTCTGGAAAAAAGCGCGTCCGTGGGCAGCTCAGCTGACGCAGGTGGGTGTGGCAGCCTGTGTGTCACTGGCCGTCATCGTGGGTGTTCAGCACTACAATCAGCCTGAGGGCAGCGCGACACAGACTTCTGACTCGCCGGTGTTCAATACGCTGCCGATGATGGGTAAAGCGTCGCCGGTCAGCCTGGGCGTGCCGTCTGATGCGTTTGACACCAACAGTTCTAATCAGCAGGTTCAGGATCAGCGCCGTCGCGTCAATGCGATGCTGCAGGATTATGAACTGCAGCGTCGTCTGCACGCTGATCAGCTGCAATTCGAAACCGATGCCCCTAAACAGGCACAGGTGGATGTTCCCGGAAACCAATCTTTAGGACAGCAGCAGCAGTAATGAAGCCGCATTGGTATGCTGTTAGCCTGCTGGCAGGCAGCCTGTTGTGGTCATCTGTCGCCCCGGCGCAAACTTCGGCGTCCGGGGCGCTATTGCAGCAGATGGAACAGGCAAGCCAGAACCTCAACTACGAATTCGCCTATATCAACGTCTCCCGCATCGGCATCGAATCGCTGCGCTATCGACATGCTGTGATCGATAACCGGATATTCGCTCAGCTGCTGCAGATGGACGGGCCGCGTCGGGAAGTGATCCAGCGCGGCAACGATATCAGTTACTTCGAACCTGGCCTCGATCCCTTTTCGCTTCCCGGCAATCACATCATTGACGCACTGCCGTCTGTGATTTTTGCTGACTTCAGCAAGCTGGCCAGCGCCTACGATTTCATTACCGTGGGACGTTCGCGCATTGCCGATCAGATGTGTGATGTGCTGCGTATCGTTTCACGGGATGGCACCCGCTACAGCTATGTGGTCTGGCTGGATGTCGATACCAAACTGCCGCTGCGCATTGACCTGCTTGACCGTGATGGTGAAACGCTGGAGCAGTTCCGCGTGATCAGTTTTGCGGTGGATGAGGGTGTGCGTAACCTGATGCAGGGGCTGGAGAAGGCCAATCTGCCGCCGTCGCTGTCGGTGCCAAAAGGGGATGCGGTCACGCTCACCTGGCAGCCAGGCTGGATACCTGCCGGGATGTCACTGGTGTCGCAGAATCGCCGTTCGCTGCCGGCGCTGAACAAAAATATGGAATCGAAGCTCTACAGCGACGGCCTGTTCAGTTTTGCGATCAACGTGACGCCGGCGGATAAAACCAGCCTTACCCAGACATTGCGCACTGGGCGTCGTACGGTTCAGACTGTTGTGCGCAATAATTACGAGATTGCGGTGATTGGCGAGATACCGCCTTCAACCGCTAAACGTATCGCGGACAGCATCGACCTGGGATCACAGAAATGATGAGAGAATGGGCCACCGTGGTGGCATGGCAGGATGGCATCGCCACGCTGCACACTGAAGCAAAAACCTCCTGCAACAGCTGCCAGGCGCGCAAAGGCTGTGGCAGTCATATGCTGAATAAACTCGGCCCGAAAAATGCTCACGTGATGCAGATCGCCAGCAGCGAGCCACTGCAGCCGGGGCAGCGCATCGAACTGGGCATCAGAGAGAGCAGCCTGCTCGGTTCGGCGCTGCTGGTCTACATGACGCCGCTGCTGGGCCTCTTTCTGGTGGCGGGTCTGTTTCAGTCGCTGTTCAGCAGCGATCTGGCGGCGGCCTGCGGTGCGCTGCTGGGCGGCGTTGGCGGCTTTATTATCGCGAAAGGCGTTTCACTGAAATTTGGCGATCGCGAAGCCTTTCAGCCGGTGATCCTCAATATCGCGTTACCTCCCGATGCGCTGCGTGTCGAAAGCGAAGCGTAACGCACGTCCAGGCCGCGCACTCCGCGGCCTTTGTCCGTTCTGCCCTGCGCAGATATCTGTTTCGCTTCCACCTCGTTCCATTCTTTTATGCGCGGCGTTAACAGTGTAATATGCGTCGTCATTAATGAGGCTGACAGGATTGTGGGTAAAGAGCGATCTTCCTGAATGTGTCTGTGCTCAGGTTTTCAACTGAATTTTAAGCGAAGATATCCCTATAAATGAAGCACATAAGAAATTTCTCCATCATCGCTCATATCGACCATGGTAAATCCACGCTCTCTGACCGCCTTATTCAGATCTGCGGTGGCCTCACAGACCGTGAAATGGCTGCACAGGTTCTTGACTCTATGGATCTGGAGCGTGAGCGTGGCATCACCATCAAAGCACAGAGCGTCACACTCGACTACCATGCGAAAGACGGCGAAACTTACCAGCTCAATTTCATCGATACCCCGGGCCACGTAGACTTCTCCTATGAAGTGTCCCGCTCACTGGCTGCCTGTGAAGGGGCACTGCTGGTGGTGGATGCCGGTCAGGGTGTTGAAGCGCAGACACTGGCGAACTGCTACACCGCGATTGAGATGGATCTGGAAGTAGTGCCGGTTCTGAACAAAATCGACCTGCCGGCTGCCGACCCTGAGCGCGCGGCGCAGGAGATTGAAGATATCGTCGGCATTGATGCCGCCGATGCGGTGCGCTGTTCTGCCAAAACCGGCGTTGGCGTGCCTGACGTGCTGGAACGTTTAGTGCGCGATATTCCACCGCCGGAAGGCGATCCGGAAGCGCCACTGCAGGCACTGATTATCGACTCCTGGTTTGATAACTACCTGGGCGTGGTCTCACTGGTGCGTGTGAAAAACGGCACCATGCGCAAAGGCGACAAGATTAAAGTTCTGAGCACCGGCCAGACCTACAACGCGGACCGTCTGGGTATCTTTACCCCGAAACAGGTCGACCGTACCGAACTGAACTGCGGTGAAGTGGGCTGGCTGGTCTGCGCCATCAAAGATATCCTCGGCGCGCCTGTGGGCGATACCCTGACCACCGCCCGCAACCCGGCTGACAAAGCGCTGCCTGGCTTCAAAAAAGTGAAGCCGCAGGTTTACGCCGGTCTGTTCCCGATCAGCTCCGATGACTATGAAGCCTTCCGTGACGCGCTCGGCAAGCTCAGCCTGAACGACGCCTCGCTGTTCTATGAGCCAGAAAGCTCAACGGCACTGGGCTTTGGTTTCCGCTGTGGCTTCCTGGGTCTGCTGCACATGGAGATCATTCAGGAGCGTCTGGAGCGTGAATACGATCTCGACCTGATCACCACCGCGCCGACGGTTGTGTATGAAGTCGTGACCACAAGCGGTGATACGGTCTATGTCGACAGCCCCTCTAAGCTGCCGCCACTGAACAACATTGAAGAGCTGCGTGAACCGATTGCGGAATGTCACATGCTGCTGCCGCAGGAGTATCTGGGCAACGTCATTACGCTCTGTATTGAGAAGCGTGGCGTGCAGACCAACATGGTTTACCACGGCAACCAGGTCGCGCTGACCTACGAAATTCCGATGGCAGAAGTGGTGCTCGACTTCTTTGACCGTCTGAAGTCGACCTCGCGCGGTTATGCCTCGCTGGATTACAACTTTAAGCGTTTCCAGACCTCTGACATGGTGCGCGTTGACGTTCTGATCAACTCTGAGCGTGTGGATGCGCTGGCGCTGATCACGCACCGCGATAACGCCCCTTATCGCGGCCGTGAACTGGTTGAGAAGATGAAAGATCTCATCCCGCGTCAGCAGTTTGATATTGCGATTCAGGCCGCCATTGGTAACCACATCATCGCACGTTCAACGGTTAAACAGCTGCGTAAAAACGTTCTCGCCAAATGTTATGGCGGTGACGTCAGCCGTAAGAAGAAACTGTTGCAGAAGCAGAAAGATGGTAAGAAGCGAATGAAGCAGGTTGGCAACGTTGAGCTGCCACAGGAAGCGTTCCTCGCCATTCTGCATGTCGGTAAGGACAGCAAATAAGGATTTCCAATGGCTAATATGTTCGCCCTGGTTCTGGCGATAGCGACGCTGATTACTGGCATCGTCTGGGTAATTGATCGTTTCAAATGGGCGCCGGAGCGCCGTGCAAAGCAGGCCGCGGCGCAGGCGCAGACCGGCAACGCACTCGACAGCAAAACGCTGGCGAAGGTTTCTTCACAGCCTGGCTGGGTGGAAACCACCGCCTCTGTTTTCCCGGTGCTGGCCGTGGTGTTCATCGTGCGTTCGTTTATCTACGAACCGTTCCAGATCCCGTCTGGCTCGATGATGCCAACCCTGCTGATCGGTGACTTTATCCTGGTGGAGAAGTTTGCTTACGGGATTAAAGATCCGATCACCCAGACCACGCTGATCCCAACCGGTCAGCCGAAGCGCGGCGATATCGCGGTCTTTAAATACCCGAAAGATCCGAGCCTGGATTACATTAAGCGCGTGATCGGCCTGCCGGGCGATAAAGTCATCTATGATCCTTACAGTAAGACGCTGACGGTGAAACCGGCCTGCGATGAGGGCAAAGCCTGTGACTCTGCGCTGCCGGTGACCTACACCAGCGTTGAGCCAAGCAAGTTTATCCAGACCTTCAGCGGCTTTGATGGCAACGAAACCGGCAACGGTTTTTATCAGGTGCCGCAGGGCGATACCCTGCGCGGCGGACTGCGCCTGGGCACCCGTAAAGAGACCATCGGAAGCGTAACGCATGACATTCTGCTGGTAAACGAAGCGCAGAGTCAGGCAGGCATGTATTATCAGCAGCCGGGCCAGCCGCAGGCGACCTGGGTGGTGCCGAAAGGGCAATACTTCATGATGGGCGACAACCGTGATAACAGCGCCGACAGCCGCTACTGGGGCTTTGTCCCGGAGCGTAACCTGGTCGGTAAAGCGGTCGCTATCTGGATGAGCTTTGAGAAACAGGAAGGCCAGTGGCCAACCGGCGTACGATTCAGTCGTATCGGCGGCATTCACTGATAAAATTGTCTGATTAACAGGCAAAACGGGTGGCCTCCTTTGGGAGGCCACTGCACACCAAACGGAACGTGCTGGAAAGCCAGCCCCGTTTGGTATGCAGAGTCACAGACGCAACAAAGAACTGGAATCGCATGAACCCCATCCTGATTAATAAGCTTCAGCGCAAACTGGGCTACACTTTTACTCATTCGGAACTGTTACAGCAGGCCCTGACACACCGCAGCGCCAGCAGTAAGCACAACGAACGCCTGGAATTTCTTGGCGATTCTATTCTTAGCTATGTGATTGCGAATGCCCTTTATCATCGCTTCCCGCGGGTTGATGAAGGTGACATGAGCCGCATGCGCGCCACGCTGGTGCGCGGCAATACGCTGGCTGAAATGGCGCGCGAATTTGACCTCGGTGAATGCCTGCGCTTAGGGCCGGGCGAGCTGAAAAGCGGCGGCTTCCGCCGCGAATCGATTCTGGCCGATACGGTCGAAGCGCTGATTGGCGGCATCTTCCTCGACAGCAGTATCGAACGGGTAGAGCAGCTGATCCTCGACTGGTACCAGACACGCCTTGATGAGATCAGTCCGGGCGATAAACAGAAAGATCCCAAAACCCGCCTGCAGGAGTATCTGCAGGGACGACACCTGCCGCTGCCCAGCTATCTGGTGGTGCAGGTGCGTGGCGAAGCCCACGACCAGGAATTCACCATTCACTGTCAGGTGAGTGGCATGGCCGAGCCGGTTGTCGGCGTCGGCTCCAGCCGTCGTAAAGCTGAGCAGGCTGCCGCTGAGCAGGCGCTGATCAAGCTGGGCCTCGAATAGCACTCCGGCATACCGGCGTCTGCGGACGCCGGATGCGCCAAGACACATTGCACTCTTTCGGCGCCGCAACAGGCGCTGAATAACTCAGGATTCGAATGAGCGAAAACGTTACTTATTGCGGCTTTGTCGCGATTGTTGGCCGACCTAACGTCGGTAAATCCACCTTACTGAACCAGCTGCTGGGGCAGAAGGTGTCGATCACCTCGCGTAAGCCGCAAACCACGCGCCACCGCATCATGGGCATTCACACCGAGGGCGAATATCAGGCGATCTACGTCGATACCCCCGGTCTGCACATGGAAGAGAAGCGCGCGATTAACCGCCTGATGAACCGCGCCGCCAGCAGCTCTATTGGCGACGTGGAGCTGGTGATCTTCGTGGTGGAAGGCACCCGCTGGACGCCAGACGATGAGATGGTATTAGGCAAGCTGCGTGACGGCAAAGTGCCGGTCGTCATGGCGATCAACAAGGTCGATAATATCCAGGACAAGAGCGTGCTGCTGCCGCATCTGCAGTTCCTGAGCCAGCAGATGAACTTCCTCGACATCGTGCCGATCTCTGCGGAAAGCGGCAAAAACGTCGATACCATTGCGGCGATCACCCGCAAGCATCTGCCGCAGGCCGATCACCACTTCCCGGAAGATTACATCACTGACCGCTCACAGCGCTTTATGGCGTCTGAAATCATCCGTGAAAAAATGATGCGCTTCCTGGGGGCTGAACTGCCTTATTCCGTCACGGTGGAGATTGAACGCTTCGTGAGCAACGAGCGGGGCGGTTACGACATTAACGGTCTGATTCTGGTCGAGCGCGAAGGGCAGAAGAAGATGGTGATTGGCAACAAAGGGGCCAAAATCAAAACCATCGGCACCGAAGCGCGCAGGGATATGGAAGAGATGTTCGAAGCGAAAGTGCATCTCGAACTGTGGGTGAAAGTGAAATCCGGCTGGGCAGATGACGAACGTGCTCTGCGCAGCCTGGGTTATACAGACGATCTCTGATCTGATGGAAGGCTGGCAACGCGCTTTTGTGCTGCATAGTCGCCCCTTCAGCGAAACCAGCCTGCTGCTCGACCTGTTCAGTGAAAATGAAGGGCGGGTGCGGGTTCTGGCCAAGGGCGCACGTTCCCGGCGCTCACAGCTGAAGGGCGCGTTACAGCCTTTTACCCCCCTGCTGGTTCGCTGGAGCGGGCGGGGTGAAGTCAAAACCCTGCGCAACGCCGAAGCGGTGTCGCTGGCACTGCCGCTCAGCGGCATTACCCTCTACTGCGGTCTCTATGTGAATGAGCTGGTTTCTCGCGTGCTGCAGCAGGAATCGCCTTTCCAGGAACTCTTCTTCGACTACCTTCACTGTCTGCAGGCGCTAGCCTCAACGCACGGCAAGCCCGAACCGGCCCTGCGCCGTTTTGAGCTGGCGCTGCTCGGTCACCTGGGCTATGGCGTCGATTTCCTGCACTGCGCAGGCAGCGGCGAGCCGATTACGGATAACATGACCTACAGCTACCGCGAAGAGCGTGGCTTTATCGCCAGCCTGGTGCTCAATCAGCGCAGCTTTACCGGCCGGGAACTGCGTGCCCTCTATGAACGCGACTTTCCCGATGCGGAGAGCCTGCGCGCCGCGAAGCGTTTTACCCGCATCGCCCTGAAGCCCTATCTGGGCGGCAAGCCGCTGAAGAGTCAGGAGCTGTTCCGTCAGTTTATCCCGAAGAAGAAGCCCGAACAGACAGATGAATAGCGCTGGTCGTACCGCCTGCTGAGATGGGCGCGGTACACTCAACACCCCGATGGAAAAGAAGTGAGGATAGTCATGGCTGAGTTGCTGTTAGGCGTCAATATCGATCACATTGCCACGGTGCGAAACGCCCGTGGGACAAATTATCCCGATCCGGTGCAGGCGGCGTTTATTGCTGAGCAGGCGGGCGCAGATGGCATCACGGTGCATCTGCGGGAAGATCGCCGCCACATCACTGACCGCGACGTGCGTATTCTGCGCGACACCATCCAGACCCGTATGAATCTGGAGATGGCGGTGACCGATGAGATGATCGGTATCGCCTGCGATATTCAGCCCCATTTCTGCTGCCTGGTGCCGGAAAAGCGTCAGGAAGTCACCACTGAAGGCGGCCTGGATGTGGCAGGGCAGCAGGAGAAGATCACTGCGGCGGTACGACTGCTGAGTGATGCGGGCATTCTGGTGTCGCTGTTTATTGATGCCGACCACCGTCAGATCGAAGCCGCCGTTGCCAGCGGCGCGCCCTATATCGAAATTCACACCGGCGCCTACGCCGAAGCACCGGAAGGGCTGGCGCGCGAGGCGGAGCTGACCCGCATCCGCCACGCCGCGACCTTTGCCACCAGCCTGGGGCTGAAGGTGAATGCCGGTCACGGCCTGACCTACCACAACGTCCTGCCCATTGCGGCACTGCCGGAGATGCATGAGCTGAATATCGGCCATGCCATTATCGGTCGTGCGGTGATGAGTGGCCTGCCGGAAGCGGTCAGAGAGATGAAACAGCTGCTGCGTGAAGCCCGTCGCTGATGGCTATTCTGGGACTGGGCACCGACATCGTTGAGATTGAACGCATTGCCGGGGTGATTGAGCGCTCCGGCGATCGTCTGGCGCGTCGGGTGCTGAGCGAAGCCGAATGGCAGCAGTATCAGGCCCATCAGCAGCCGGTGCGTTTTCTCGCCAAGCGATTTGCGGTGAAAGAGGCAGCGGCCAAGGCCTTTGGCACCGGCATTCGCGGTGGCCTGGCGTTTAATCAGTTTGAAGTTTACAACGATGCGCTGGGAAAACCGGGATTACGCTTCTTCCAGCACGCGGCGGAAGTGGCACAGCAGCTGGGCGTCAGCCGGGTACACGTGACACTGGCAGATGAACGGCATTACGCCTGCGCCACGGTGATTATCGAAAGCTAGCCGTGCAGCAGCACAAACTTCTCCCACAGCGCATCGCGTGATTCGGTGTGCTGTGGGTTAACGATGATGGTGTTATCGATAGGGCAGACCTGCTGACAGGTTGGCGTCTCATAATGGCCGACACATTCGGTGCAGCGGCTGACATCTATCTCATAGATCGCCTCGCCCAGTGAGATCGCCTGATTCGGGCACTCCGGTTCGCACATATCGCAGTTAATGCATCTGGACGTAATCAATAACGCCATGTTTCCCACCTGATAACAACAGAAAAAGCGCGGGTATTATACGCGCTCCCGCTGATCAGACCAGCTTTTTCACCAGCGCCTCGCTGTGGCGAATGTGGCTGGAAGCGCGCTCCGGATCGTTTTGCACCAGTGCCATAAACAGCAGATCGGTCAGCGCAAGCTGGGCCGTCGTCGAGGAGATCGCCGCGCTGCGGGTACTCTGCTCTTCCGCCACCGTATAGAGGCAGTAACTGGCGCTCTGCTGCAGCGTATTCGGGGTAAAGCCGGTAAAGGCGACCACATCCGCACCCACCTCAGCGGCCTCCTGCGCGGCCAGATTGATCTCGCGCCGTTCACCGGTATAGGAGATGGCGAGCAGCACATCGCCCGGCCCCATTGCCTGGACGCTGGCCAGCAGGGCGTGCATATCCTGCTCCGCCACGGCATTGATCCCGATCTTCATCAGCTTCCAGGAGAAGTCTTTTGCCACCAGACCTGACGCCCCAATCCCCACCAGCAGAATACGCCGGGCATTCTTCAGCAGCTGCAGTACATCATTGAGCTTCTCTTCGCTGTTGATATCCAGCGTGGCGCGGATCGCCGACAGCTTTTCGGTCAGCAGTTTTTCACCCACCATTTTGAGCGGGTCGTCGCTGAGAATATGGTTATGCACCGTGATCGCATCCTTGTCCGCCAGTGACTCACTCAGCGCCAGCTTCAGCGCCGGAAATCCTTTGTATCCCAGCTTCTGCGCAAACTTCACCACGCTCGACTGGCTGACGCCGGACTCCTCCGCCAGCTTCTGCGAGCTGAGATGACGCGCCCTGTCAGGTTGCGACAGTAAAAAATCGGCCAGCCGACGCTCGTTCAGTGCCAGACGTGGATAAAGCTGGCGAATGCGCAGCAATGAACTCATGCCCAATCCTCATCATTCAGGGGATAATCGGAGAAGAATAAACTATTCATCAGGCATTGTAGTCATCGGAATTAAAAATGACACTCATCGCCGTTACGCCTGATGATGGCTACACTACTCTTTATGATTCCGGAACCAGACCCGAAGGAGAGTTGTTTGACCAGGGGAACACAACGTCGCATCGTATTTTTCGACCTGGATGGCACTTTGCACCAGCAGGACATGTTCGGCACCTTTATGCGCTATCTGCTGCGCCGGCGACCGCTTAATCTGTTGCTGGTGGTGCCCCTCCTGCCGGTGGTGGGGATCGGCCTGCTGTTTAAAGGCCGGGCGGCCCGCTGGCCCATGAGCCTGCTGCTCTGGTCGATTACCTTCGGCCGTTCAGAGCAGACATTGCTGCGTCTTGAGGCGGAGTTTGCCCGGTGGTTTCGCCAGCGGGTTACCGCCTTTCCGGTGGTGCAGCAGCGCCTGACCGACTACCTCGGCAGTGATGACGCCGATGTCTGGCTGATCACCGGATCGCCTCAGTCGCTGGTGGAGCAGGTCTACTATGACTCCGCCTTTCTGCCGCGCGTGAAGCTGATTGCCAGTCAGATGCGGCGCGGCTGGGGGGGACGGGTGCTGGCCATGCGCTGCCTCGGCCATGAGAAAGTCGCCCAGCTCGAAGAGAAAATCGGCACGCCGTTGCAGCTTTACAGCGGCTACAGCGACAGCAAACAGGATAACCCGCTGCTGTTTTTCTGCCAGCATCGCTGGCGCGTGACACCGGCAGGTGAGCTGCAACAGCTGGAATAAGTTTCGGCACCCGTTATAATGCGCCGCTTTTCTGTCGCCCGGAGTGGTCTGCATGAAACAACAAGATGAATACTGGATGCGCCATGCGCTCAGCCTGGCACGCCGGGCCTGGGAGCAGGGCGAAGTGCCGGTGGGGGCGGTGCTGGTGCAGAATGACCGGGTGATCGGCGAAGGCTGGAACCGGCCCATCGGCCAGCACGATCCCACCGCCCATGCGGAGATCATGGCTCTGCGCCAGGGCGGCAAGGTGCTGGAAAATTACCGTCTGCTGGAAACTACCCTCTATGTGACGCTGGAACCCTGCGTCATGTGCGCCGGGGCGATGGTGCACAGCCGGATCACCCGGCTGGTCTATGGCGCGCACGATCTGAAAAGCGGGGCGGCGGGTTCGCTGCTGGATGTGCTGGGTCACCCCGGCATGAACCATCAGGTTGAGTTAGCGAGCGGCGTGCTGGCGGAAGAGTGTGCTGCGATGCTGAGCGACTTCTTTCGTATGCGCCGCGAAGAGAAAAAAGCGTTGCGTCAGGCGCAACGCCAGAGTTAGTTCATGGCGATCTTCGGCTCCACCGCCGGATAGCCTTTGGCCAGTTCGGCCTCGGCGGCTGCCTCCGCCGCCTGGCGTGCCAGGCGCTTCTCCTGCTCCTGCAGATAGCCCACCAGACTGATCTGATACTTGCGGATGTTCTCCACATAGTTATAGGCCTCATGCCCGCGCGCATAGCCGTAAGTCGTCTGGGTGTAGTAGCGTTTCTGGCTCAGCATCGGTAACCGCAGCTTCACATCCGCCCAGCTGTCCGGATTGCCACCCTGACGGGCCGTGAGTTTACGCACATCCAGCATATGGGCGTAGCCCATGTTGTAGGCGGCCAGCGCAAACCAGATGCGCTCATCTTCCGGGATGGTCTGTGGCACTTTCGACATCATATCCTGCAGATACTGACTGCCACCGCGAATGCTCTGTTCAGGGTCGGTGCGGTCGCCCACATCCAGGCTCTCTGCGGTGTTGCGCGTCAGCATCATCATGCCGCGCACGCCGGTAGGGGAGGTGGCCTGAGGATTCCAGTGTGACTCCTGATAGGAGATCGCCGCCAGCAGCCGCCAGTCAATGCTGGTGGCGTACTTCTCAAACAGCGGCTTAATGTCGGGCAGCGTGTTGTCGATCGCGCGCAGGAAGGTGCGGGTATCGACATAATCGAAGGTGCCGACGTGGCCGAGATACTTCTCCTCCAGTCGCGCCATCGCGCCTTCTTCACCCATGCCATTAAAGAAGTCGAGCATCGCGGCATTCAGGCTGTCATCGTCGCTGTGCCGCACATACCAGGTGACCGGCTCCTCATCAGTCACGTCGAACGCCACCGCCAGCTGCGGATAGATACGCTGCAGCAGGGCGATGGTGACGGAGTCACCAATGGTGTAGTCGAGCTTGCCGTCTGCCACCGCTTCCAGCAGGGCTTTCGGGCTCTGGTCGGTGGAGATGGCCCAGTCCAGGTCGGGGAACTGATTGGAACGGGCACTCTTCAGCGTGGAGAGGTAAGCCGATCCGGACGCGACCGTTAACCGCCCCTTTAAGTCACCGAGGTTTTTGGGGCGAGGCTTATCCACACGGTAGACCAGCTGCTGCGATACGTTGTAGTAACCCGGCCCGGTCTGATAACGGGTCAGGCGTTCGCTGTTGTAATTCAGGCCAGCGGCCAGCAAATCGGCTTTGCCATCATCCAGGTCATCGAACAGATCGCTCAGGTTAGGGCGCACCGTGACCTTGAGCTTTACGCCCAGATAATCAGCAAAACGTTTTGCCAGCTCATAATCCATACCGGCCGGAGATTGATTGACGGTGTAGTAAGTCAGGGGGGAATTGATGGTGCTGACGCGCAGCACTCCCCGTGATTTAATCTGTGAAATCGCGTCCTGCCCACCCCCATACCAGGGAATGGATGGCCACAGCGCTAACGCTAACAGCACGGCAACCAGACCGATAAACAGATAATTAAATTTTAGGCGTTTCAAATAGTTATCTCTCGCTGGCTCTAAGGCCTCTGTCTTTTAAAGGCAGTATTTGTCTTCTTTGAACTCCCAGAGCGAGGGGCATTTTGCGCAACAAAATGACGCTGAGCAACTTTTATAGCAGCTTTTGCGCAAATTTCAGGCAAATCCGTGTCGCCAAAAATTGTGCGCAAACGGTTTCGTCGCGAAGGCGCTTTCTCTATAATACGCCCCGTTTTCCCTGTTGCGCCCAATCAAGCGTCGCCCGGCGCCCTGACGAGAGACTTATGTAATGGAAATTCTGCGTGGTTCGCCCGCCCTGTCGGCATTTCGTGTAAACAAACTGCTGACCCGCTTTCAGGACGCTCATCTGCCGGTGAGTGATATTTACGCCGAGTACATCCATTTTGCTGATGTCAGCACGCCGTTAAGCGCAGACGAACAGAGCCGTCTGCAGCGCCTGCTGAAATATGGTCCCTCTCTTGCTGAACATGCCCCGCAGGGCCGTCTGCTGCTGGTGACCCCGCGTCCCGGTACGATTTCGCCCTGGTCATCCAAAGCCACCGACATCGCCCACAACTGCGGCCTGCCGCAGGTTCGCCGCCTCGAACGCGGCCTGGCCTTTTATGTGCAGGCCCCGCAGCTGACCGAAACGCAGTGGCAGGCGCTGAGCACACTGCTGCATGACCGGATGATGGAAACGGTCTTCAGCGATCTGGCGCAGGCTGAGCAATTATTCGCGCACCATACGCCGCAGCCGGTGAAGAGTGTCGATCTGCTGGGTGAGGGCCGTCAGGCGCTGGTTCAGGCGAACACCACGCTGGGTCTGGCGCTGGCGGATGATGAAATCGACTACCTGGTGACGGCCTTTACCGCGCTGGGGCGCAACCCCAACGATATCGAACTCTATATGTTTGCTCAGGCGAACTCTGAGCACTGCCGTCACAAGATCTTTAACGCCGACTGGATTATCGACGGCGAAAAACAGCCAAAGTCGCTGTTTAAGATGATCAAAAACACGATGGAGCAGACGCCGGACTACGTGCTCTCTGCGTATAAAGATAACGCCGCCGTGATGGAAGGTTCCGAAGTGGGCCGCTTCTTCGCTGACGCCGGAGAGAGCGAATACCGCTGGCATCAGGAAGCGGCGCACATCCTGATGAAGGTGGAAACACACAACCACCCGACGGCCATCTCACCGTGGCCAGGCGCAGCGACCGGTTCCGGTGGCGAAATCCGTGATGAAGGCGCAACCGGACGCGGCTCCAAGCCGAAAGCGGGCCTGGTCGGCTTCTCCGTTTCTAACCTGCGCATCCCGGGCTTTGAGCAGCCGTGGGAAGAGGACTTCGGTAAACCGGCTCGCATCGTCAGCGCGCTGGAGATCATGACCGACGGTCCTCTGGGCGGGGCGGCGTTTAACAACGAATTTGGTCGTCCGGCTCTGAATGGCTACTTCCGTACCTACGAAGAGCAGGTCACCAGCCACAACGGCACCGAACTGCGCGGCTATCACAAGCCGATTATGCTGGCAGGCGGCATCGGTAATATCCGTGCCGACCATGTGCAGAAAGGCGAAATCAGCGTCGGTGCCAAACTGGTGGTGCTGGGCGGCCCGGCCATGAACATCGGTCTGGGCGGCGGTGCCGCGTCATCAATGGCCTCGGGCCAGTCTGATGCTGACCTCGACTTCGCCTCCGTTCAGCGCGATAACCCGGAAATGGAGCGCCGCTGCCAGGAAGTGATCGACCGCTGCTGGCAGCTGGGCGATGAGAACCCGATTCTGTTTATCCACGACGTGGGCGCGGGTGGCCTCTCCAATGCGATGCCAGAGCTGGTCAGCGACGGCGGACGCGGCGGCCGCTTTAATCTGCGTGACATCCTGAGCGATGAGCCGGGCATGAGCCCGCTGGAAGTGTGGTGTAACGAATCACAGGAACGTTATGTGATGGCCGTCGCCCCGGATCAGCTGGCGCAGTTTGAAGCGATCTGCCAGCGCGAACGCGCTCCATTCGCGGTGATTGGTGAAGCGACCGAAGAGCTGCACCTGAGCCTGGAAGATTCGCATTTCAATAATAAGCCGATCGACATGCCACTTGACGTTCTGCTCGGTAAAACGCCGAAGATGACGCGCGATGTGGTGACGCAGCAGGCGCAGGGCAACGCACTGCAGCGTGACGGCATTACCCTGGTTGATGCGGTCAATCGTGTCCTGCATCTGCCAGCCGTGGCGGAAAAAACCTTCCTGATCACCATCGGTGACCGCAGCGTGACCGGCATGGTGGCGCGCGATCAGATGGTCGGACCGTGGCAGATCCCGGTCGCCAACTGTGCCGTGACCACCGCCAGCCTCGACAGCTATCACGGTGAAGCCTTTGCCCTCGGCGAACGTTCGCCGGTTGCACTGCTCGACTTCGCCGCCTCGGGCCGCCTGGCCGTGGGTGAAGCGCTGACCAACCTGGCGGCAACCCAGATTGGCTCGCTGAAGCGCGTGAAGCTTTCGGCAAACTGGATGTCTGCAGCCGGTCATCCGGGTGAAGATGCCGGTTTATATGCGGCGGTGAAAGCGGTCGGCGAAGAGCTCTGTCCGGCGCTGGGGATCACCATCCCGGTCGGTAAAGATTCGATGTCGATGAAAACCCGCTGGCAGGAAGGCACCGAACAGCGTGAGATGACTTCTCCGCTGTCGCTGGTGATTACCGCGTTTGCCCGGGTCGAAGATGTGCGCCGCACCGTTACGCCGCAGTTGCAGGCCGACCGGGATAACCTGCTGCTGCTGATCGATCTTGGCAATGGGGCAAATACCCTCGGCGCAACCGCGCTGTCTCAGGTCTATCGTCAGCTTGGCGACAAGCCTGCGGACGTGCGCGATGCCACTCAGCTGGCGGGCTTCTTTAACGCCATTCAGGCGCTGGTGGCTGAGCAGAAACTGCTGGCCTACCACGACCGCTCAGACGGGGGCCTGCTGGTGACCCTGGCCGAGATGGCTTTTGCCGGTCACTGCGGCATCGACGTTGACATCGCCGCGCTGGGTAACGATGCGCTGGCCGCGCTGTTTACTGAAGAGCTGGGCGCCGTGATCCAGATTAACGCCGCCGATCGTGCTGCGGTGGAGCAGATCCTTGCCGATCACGGCCTTGCCGCCTCAACGCATCTGCTGGGCAGCGCGCAACCGGGCGATCGCTTCGTGATCCGTGCCGGCGAGAGCGCCGTCTACAGCGAAAGCCGGACCACGCTGCGGACCTGGTGGGCAGAAACCACCTGGCAGATGCAGCGCCTGCGTGACAACCCGGCGTGCGCCGATCAGGAGCATGAGGCGAAGAAAAACGACAGCGACCCGGGCCTGAACGTTAATCTGACCTTCGATCCGCAGGAAGATGTGGCGGCACCGATGATCGCCACGGGTGCGCGTCCACGGGTCGCCGTGCTGCGTGAGCAGGGGGTCAACTCCCATGTGGAAATGGCTGCGGCTTTCGACCGGGCCGGATTCACCGCCATTGATGTGCACATGAGCGACCTGCTGGCCGGTCGTCGCGGTCTGGAAGAGTTCCAGGCGCTGGTTGCCTGTGGTGGCTTCTCCTACGGTGACGTGCTGGGCGCGGGCGAGGGCTGGGCGAAATCGATTCTGTTCAACCCGCGCGTGCGTGATGAGTTCGAAACCTTCTTCCACCGTCCGCAGACCCTGGCGCTGGGCGTCTGTAACGGATGCCAGATGATGTCGAATCTGCGTGAGCTGATCCCGGGCAGCGATCTCTGGCCGCGCTTTGTGCGTAACCAGTCTGAGCGCTTCGAAGCCCGCTTCAGCCTGGTCGAAGTGGCCGCCAGTCCGTCACTGCTGCTGGACGGCATGGCCGGCTCGCACATGCCTATCGCGGTTTCCCACGGTGAAGGCTTCGTTGAGGTGCGTGATGCGGCGCATCTGGCCGCGCTGGAATCGAAAGGTCTGGTGGCGCTGCGCTTCGTGGATAACTTTGGCAAGGTGACCGAAACCTATCCGGCTAACCCGAACGGCTCGCCAAACGGTATCACGGCCGTGACGAACGAAAGTGGTCGCGTCACCATCATGATGCCGCATCCGGAGCGCGTATTCCGTACCGTCAGCAACTCCTGGCATCCGGCAGAGTGGGGCGAAGACAGCCCGTGGATGCGTATTTTCCGCAACGCACGCAGACAGCTGGGTTAATTTCATCCGCTGCAATAAAGAGGAGGCCTCCGGGCCTCCTCTTTTTTTGCTCCCTGTTGGCAAAAGGCGACAGAGCGGTAAGTGTGGTGTCGCTTTCTGACGACATCTATCCTGCTGATTTTATTAGATTGCTGAACGGGGGTGATTTTGTGTCGCTTTCGGACGACACTCCGCCCCTGTCATCATCAGACTTTTCGCACGGGGAGGCGGGCTAAGGCAGGCAATATGCTGAAAAATATAATCATTTATTTTCTGGCACGGAACTTGCTATAATCCTGCAGCTGCTCATTCACCTGTTTATGATTGCCCCGCCTGGCGGAAAAGAGCTCATAAAGCCCGAATGACGCACCAAACGGAGCCTGCCGTCCAACTGACCGATAATCGCTTGCGTTATCAAACACCGGACGTAACGTTGAGTAAGGCTCCACCCATTTTTACACGAGGCATTGCGCGTCGTGTCCACGGCAGGCCACTGAGCCTGCCGTTTTCTTTTCTTCCCCTTTCTTCCGTCAGCAGAGTCCGCTAGCATCCTGTCAGCACTCTTTTAAGGAAGCGGCCGCGTGAAAAAATGGCGTTTATTTCCCCGTTCTCTGCGTCAGCTGGTGCTGATGGCTTTCGTGCTGGTGTTGCTGCCTTTACTGGTGCTGGCCTGGCAGGCGTGGGAAAGTCTCTCTGCGCTAAGCGAGCAGGCCGCTGACACCAACCGCAATACGTTTACCGATGTTCGCCGCAGTGAGGCGATGGCGCGCACGGCGGTGGAGCTGGAGCGAAGCTATCGTCAGTATTGCGTGCTGGACGATGCCTCACTGGCCCGCCTCTATCAGACCCAGCACACCCGCTACAGTCAGATGCTGAGTTCGCACAGCGCCAGCCTGCCGGAACTGCCCGTCTTTCAGACGCTGCAGGCCACCCTGCCGCTGCTGACGCCACTGAAATGTGACAATGGCAATCCGGTGCCGGTTGCCGCAGAGGCGCTGGATCGCTTTTCAGCCACCAACGCGCAGATGGTGCAGGACACGCGTGAAGTGGTGTTTGCGCGCGGCTTACAGCTGCAGCGCGAAATTGCCGATCGCGGCCAGTTTTTCGGCTGGCAGGCGCTGATTCTGTTTATCATCAGCCTCGCGCTGATGACGCTGTTCACCGGCATGATTATCGGACCGGTCAAGCGTATCGAGCGGATGATCAACCGGCTGGGGGAAGGGCGGGAGCTGGGGAATAGCGTGAAGTTTCGTGGCCCGCGCGAGCTGCGGTCGCTGGGACAGCGCATCGTCTGGCTGAGCGAACGGCTGGCCTGGCTGGAAACGCAGCGCCATGAATTTCTGCGCCATATCTCTCACGAACTGAAAACGCCGCTGGCCAGCCTGCGCGAAGGCACGGAACTGCTGGCGGATGAGGTGGCTGGCTCGCTGAATGCCGATCAGAAAGAGGTGGTCGCTATCCTCGACGGCAGCAGTCGCCATCTGCAGCGCCTGATTGAACAGCTGCTTGATTACAACCGCAAACTGGCCGATGGCCCGATTCGGCTGGAGCCGGTCAGCGTAGTGGATGCGGTCGGGTCGGTGGTGAACGCGCATGCACTCTCGGCCCATGCCAGAATGATGCAGACGGTAGTCGACCTCAAAGTCAGCCACTGTCTTGCTGAACCCACGCTTCTGGTGCGGGTCATCGATAACCTCTACTCGAACGCCGTGAACTACGGCAGCGAATCCGGTACCATCTGGCTGCGCAGTCAGCAGCAGGGGGATCGGATCTGGATTGATGTCGCCAACAGCGGCACGCCGATCCCGCCGGAGGAGCAGGCCATGATTTTTGAGCCGTTCTATCAGGGCAGCCAGCAGCGTAAAGGGCCGGTCAAGGGCAGCGGGCTGGGTCTGAGCATTGCCAAAGATTGCCTGCGCCGGATGCAGGGCGACCTGACGCTGGTTGCCTGTGAACAGGCGGATGTCTGTTTTCGAATTGAACTGAACACCACAGCCGGGAACGTCTGACTGATGAAATATTTACCCGCTTTGCTGCTGAGCACGCTGGCGACGCTGCTGCTCAGCGGATGCACCACCGCACCGGCCACCTCTTCACTGCCGTCTGGTCATCAGGTGGCGGAACCGGAAGTAACGGTCGCTGACTACCTGGCGACCCGCTGTAACGATCTGTGGCCGATAGAGAAGAGCGCGGCGCTGAGCAATCCCCTCTACTGGATGCGGGCGATTGACTGCGCGGAACGCCTCTCTCCCGCCGAAGCGAGAGCCGAAGCCCACCGCTGGCCGGCAGAGAGCTGGTCGCGCGCGTTCAAGCAGGGCGTGCTGATGGCCAATGGCAACGTGACCCCCGTAGAGCGCCGTGACTATGTGGCAACCCTGGATCGCTACAACAGTGATTTTCCGCCGTCCGTGCGCCCGCTGATTCAGCTGTGGCGCAGTAACCAGACCGCGCAGCTTGACCTGAGCGAAGCGCGCACCCGCTATGCGCATCTGCAACAGAGCAGCGACCTTCAGCAGGAGACGCTCCGCCAGCAGATGGTTAAACAGCAGCAGCAGCTCAGCGATACCCAGCATAAGCTGGAGCGGCTGACGGACATTGAGCGTCAGCTCTCCTCGCGCAAAGCCCCGGATGTCTCTGAAAACGGCCATGGCACCGCGCTGCCACAGGATGAGGAGCAATAATGGTCAGACAAGCGGCAAAACTGCTGCTGGTGGATGACGATCCCAGCCTGCTGAAGCTGCTGGGCATGCGTCTGAGCAGCGAAGGCTATCAGGTCACCACCGCAGCCAGTGGACCAGAGGCGCTGCGCCTGCTGCAGAAAGAGAAGATTGAGCTGGTGATCAGCGATCTGCGTATGGATGAGATGGATGGCCTGGCGCTGTTTGGCGAGATTCAGAAACGCCATACCGGTCTGCCGGTGATTATCCTGACCGCACATGGATCGATTCCGGATGCGGTTTCCGCTACGCAGCAGGGAGTATTCAGCTTCCTGACCAAGCCGGTCGATCGCGATGCGCTCTATAAAGCGATTGATGAGGCGCTGGCTCAGCAGGCGCCGGTCAGTGATGACCGCTGGCGGGAGGCGATTGTGACCCGCAGCCCGCTGATGTTAAGGCTGCTGGAGCAGGCCCATATGGTGGCGCAGTCGGACGTCAGCGTGCTGATTAACGGACAGAGCGGCACCGGTAAAGAGATGCTGGCGCAGGCGATCCACGCCGCCAGCCCGCGCAACGGCAAGCCGTTTGTCGCCATTAACTGCGGCGCGCTGCCGGAGCAGCTGCTGGAGTCAGAGCTGTTCGGTCACGCCAAAGGTGCCTTCACCGGCGCGGTCAGCGCCCGCGAAGGACTGTTCAAAACCGCGGGCGGCGGCACGCTTTTCCTGGATGAGATTGGAGACATGCCGCAACCCTTGCAGGTCAAGCTGCTGCGGGTGTTGCAGGAGCGCAAGGTCAGGCCGCTGGGCAGCGATCACGACAGCGAGATCGACGTGCGCATTATCTCCGCCACCCACCGCGATCTGCCGAAGGCGATGGAGAAAAAGGAGTTTCGTGAGGATCTCTTCTATCGTCTCAATGTGGTGAACCTGAAAATTCCGGCGCTGCATGAGCGCACCGAAGATATTCCGCTGCTGGCTAATCATCTGCTGCGTCAGGCTGCGGAACGCCATAAACCGCAGGTGCGCAGTTTTTCAGTCGATGCGATGAAGCGTCTGATGGCCGCCAGCTGGCCTGGCAACGTGCGTCAGCTGGTTAACGTGATTGAGCAGTGCGTGGCGCTGAGCTCATCGCCGGTCATCAGCGATGCGCTGGTGGAGCAGGCGTTAAGCGGTGAAAACAGTGCGCTGCCCACCTTTGCCGAGGCGCGTAATCAGTTTGAGCTGAACTATCTGCGTAAGCTGCTGCAGATGACGAAGGGCAACGTGACCAACGCCGCGCGACTGGCTGGACGCAACCGCACGGAGTTCTATAAGCTGCTTTCCCGTCATGAGCTGGATGCCAGTGATTTCAAAGAGTAGGGCAGGCTGAGACGGGCGAGCGGCAGGTTGCCTGCTGAGGCCGGGATCGTGGCCGGGCACGCTCCCGGCGCTGACAGCGCTTGCGGCAACCTGAAGAATCCCGGATATTAGCGCCCGACAGCGCCAGCAACATTTATACTTGATAAACCCTCTGACCATGGAGGGAGTGAAAAAGGGTCTGACATGAAAAAGATTGATGCGATTATCAAACCATTCAAGCTCGATGATGTTCGTGAAGCCTTAGCGGAAGTGGGCATCACCGGGATGACCGTGAGTGAGGTTAAAGGCTTTGGTCGCCAGAAAGGGCACACCGAGCTGTATCGCGGCGCAGAGTATATGGTCGACTTTTTGCCGAAAGTGAAGATCGAGATGGTGGTGGGCGACGATATCGTTGATACCTGCGTCGAGACCATTATGCGCACGGCGCAGACCGGCAAAATCGGTGACGGTAAAATCTTTGTCTTTGACGTTGCGCGCGTTGTGCGAATCCGTACCGGCGAAGAGGATGAAGAGGCAATCTGATGTCCTCCTGCGCCTTGCGTCTATCCGCTGCTGCCAGCATTACCCTGCATCGTTCAACAGATTAAGCCCGCGCTGCGGGCTTTTTCACGCTCATTACATGCCTTTATGCGGGCCAAACATTTCGTAATGAATGCGTGTGTCTGCCACGCCGGCATCCCGCAGCTGCGCCACCACGTGCTCCATAAAAGCCAGCGGACCGCAGAGATAGAAGTGGGTAGCGGGTGAGGCCAGCCGTGCAGAGAGGGCGTTGAGATCCATCACGCCCTGAGCATCATAGTGCCTGGCATCCTCAGCTGCGGGCTCACGATACCAGACCCGGTGGGTGAAATCGGCCAGCTGTGCGCCTGTCGCGGCCACTTCATTGCGGAACGCATGCTGTCTGCCGTTCTCTGCCGCGTGCAGCCAGCTGACCGGCGCGCGATGATGACCGGCGGCCAGCGCATGCAGCATCGCCAGCATCGGCGTCTGACCCACGCCCGCGGAGATCAGCGCCACCGGCGTAGCAGGGGTGACTTCAAGGAAGAAATCCCCGTGCGGCGCAGTCAGCTGCAGCACATCACCTTCGCAGGCATGGTGATGCAGCCAGCCGGAGACGCTGCCCGCGGCTTCACGTTTCACCGCGATACGGTAATCTCTGCCGTTGCTGAGGTGAGTAAGCGAATACTGACGGATCTGACGATGGTCGAAAGAGGCGGGCT
The DNA here is from genome assembly GCF_056856975.1 of Pantoea sp. PA1. Classification (NCBI taxonomy): domain Bacteria; kingdom Pseudomonadati; phylum Pseudomonadota; class Gammaproteobacteria; order Enterobacterales; family Erwiniaceae; genus Pantoea; species Pantoea sp. PA1. The sequence continues at coordinate 2,168,629 of NZ_JBXGEE010000001.1, read as the reverse complement.
GCAGATGAACGGTCAGATACTGACCCGGTTTAAAGGCCGCTACCGGCCCCCCGCCAACCGGCGTCAGGGTAAAGCTTTTGATCACCTCACTCTGCTGTTCAATCACGCTGATGCGAAACGCACGGGTGCCGCGCCAGCCACCGCGCTGGTTCTCTGTCGCCTGATAAATCTCCTCCTCACGCTGGATGAACAGATCTGCCAGCACGCCATAGGCCCGTCCCCACGCGGCCAGCGCCTCTTCACCCGGATTCAGCAGCTCGCGCAGCGTTGCCAGCAGATTCTCCCCGACGATAGCGTACTGCGCAGGCTGAATATTCAGGCTGGTGTGCTTCTGCGCAATCTTCTCTACGGCGGGCAGCAGCACGGCCAGATTCTCCAGATTCGCGCCATAGGCGCAGATAGCGTTAAACAGGGCTTCGCGCTGAGCACCGTTGCGCTGATTGTTCATGTTGAAAACGTTTTTCAGCTCAGGGTGGCGGGTCAGCATGCGTTCGTAAAAGTGCGCGGTCAGCTTCGGACCGCAGGCGGCGACGGCAGGGAGGGTCGATTTAACAGCGGCGATTGTCTGTGCATCAAGCATATCAGTGACCTCATCTTTAAAGTTGCATTTTAAATGCATCTTAATACCGTCTCGCTTCTGCTGTAAACCCGCCGGTCAGTTTTCACCGGCTGCCGGTGGCAACTTTTCCGTGCATCCGGAAAAAAGCGCCTGTTATCAGACGCGGAATCGGCGGGCCGGAGAGGGGAGAAAAGGTGTAAAAAAGCAGTGCCACCCGTCAGCCAATCGTTTGCGTAAAAAGAGGCGGTTCACCCTACCTTCACCTGTTAAAACGGTTTACACTGTTGGCCTTCGCTCCCAGAGGGAGCAAATACCGTCAGAAAGTTAGCTGAGTCAGGAGATCCGGATGTTAAAGCGTGATATGAACATTGCCGATTATGATGCCGAGTTGTGGCAGGCGATGGAGCAGGAGAAAGTGCGTCAGGAAGAGCACATTGAACTGATTGCTTCTGAAAACTACACCAGCCCGCGTGTTATGCAGGCGCAGGGTTCTCAGCTCACCAACAAATACGCTGAAGGCTATCCGGGTAAACGCTACTACGGCGGTTGTGAATACGTTGATATCGTTGAGCAGCTGGCGATCGATCGCGCAAAAGCGCTGTTTGGTGCCGACTACGCTAACGTGCAGCCTCACTCCGGTTCACAGGCAAACTTCGCCGTCTACACCGCGCTGCTGCAGCCGGGCGACACCATCCTTGGGATGAACCTGGCGCACGGTGGACACCTGACTCACGGCTCACCGGTTAACCTCTCCGGCAAACTCTATAACGTGGTTGCTTACGGCATCGATGAAACCGGTAAAATCGACTATGACGAGCTGGCTGAACTGGCGCAGACCCACAAGCCAAAAATGATCGTGGGCGGCTTCTCTGCCTACTCCGGCGTCTGCGACTGGGCAAAAATGCGTGAAATCGCCGACAGCGTCGGTGCCTGGCTGTTCGTCGACATGGCGCACGTTGCCGGTCTGGTCGCGGCTGAGGTCTATCCGAGCCCGGTTCCGCATGCGCACATCGTCACCTCCACCACCCACAAAACCCTGGCGGGTCCGCGTGGCGGCATCATTCTGGCAAAGAACGGCGACGAAGATTTCTACAAAAAGCTCAACTCTGCGGTCTTCCCGGGCGGTCAGGGTGGTCCTCTGATGCACGTTATCGCCGGTAAAGCGGTAGCCTTCAAAGAGGCGATGGAGCCGGAGTTCAAAACCTACCAGCAGCAGGTGGCAAAAAACGCCAAAGCGATGGTAGAGGTGCTGATTGAGCGCGGTTACGACATCGTCTCTGGCGGAACCCATAACCATCTGTTCCTGATCGATCTGGTGAGCAAAAACATGACCGGTAAAGAAGCGGATGCCGCACTGGGCCGTGCCAACATCACCGTCAACAAAAACAGCGTGCCAAACGATCCGAAGAGCCCGTTTGTCACCTCGGGTATCCGTATCGGTACCCCGGCCGTCACGCGTCGTGGCTTTAAAGAAGCAGACGTGCGTGAACTGGCTGGCTGGATCGCGGACGTGCTGGACAACGTCAACGACGAAGCGACTATTGAGCGCACGAAGCAGAAAGTACTGGAAATCTGCGGTCGTCTGCCGGTCTACGCTTAATCGCTAACCTGTTGTAAGACACCACAAAAAGGATGGCATCTGCCATCCTTTTTTATTGCCTGTTCGGTGGCGCTCTGCCAGAGTAGCGCCCACCTGTGCTGCAAGGCAGCAAACCTGCTGGAGGGAATATGGCAATCGGCTCCGCCAGATGGCTCGGACTGGGCTACTTCACTTACTTCTTCTGTTACGGCATCTACCTGCCATTCTGGGGCGTGTGGCTGAAAGGCACCGGTCTGGATGCAGAAAAAATCGGCCTGCTGCTGGGCTGTGGCATGGTGGCGCGCTTTGTCGGCAGCCTGCTTATCGCGTCTCAGGTCAGAAATCCTGCCCGGCTGATTACGGCGCTGCGGCTGCTGGCCCTGATGACCTGCCTGTTCATCATCGGATTCTGGGTGGGTGAGCAGTGGATGTGGCTGATGGCGGTGATGATTGGCTTCAACCTCTTTTTCTCCCCGCTGGTGCCGCTCAGCGATGCGCTGGCCGCCACCTGGACACGGCAGATTGGTCTGGCTTATGGACCGGTGCGACTGTGGGGATCGCTGGCCTTTGTGCTCAGCTCAGCGTTAACCGGTGTGCTGGTCAGCGCCTGGACCTCCCAGGCGATTCTGCTGCTGCTGTCGCTGGGCGCGGTCAGTATGCTGGCCGGCATGATGCTCACCCCCGTCACGCAGCCACAGGGCGATGAGCGTCAGGGCGCCGCAGGTGGAGGCTGGCAGGCGTGGCGGGCGCTGCTGCGTGAGAACGCCGTCTGGCGGTTCATGCTCTGCGTGACGCTGCTGCAGGGGGCGCACGCCGCCTATTACGGCTTCAGTGCTATCTGGTGGCAGGAGAGCGGCTACTCCGCCTCGACGGTGGGCTATCTCTGGTCGCTGGGCGTGGTGGCGGAAGTCGTGGTCTTTGCCCTGAGCAACCGCCTGTTCCGTCGCTGGAGCGCCCGGGATCTGCTGCTGCTTTCAGGTATCTGCGCGCTAATCCGCTGGAGCCTGATGGGAGCCACCACCGCACTGCCGCTGCTGATTGTGGCGCAGATCCTCCACTGTGGCAGCTTCACCGTCTGTCATCTGGCGGCGATGCGCTTTATTGCGGCGCGGCAGGGAGCCGAAGTGATCCGGCTGCAGTCGCTCTACTCCGCCCTGGCAATGGGCGGCGGGATAGCGGTAATGACCATGATCTGTGGCGTGCTATTTACCCATCTGCAGGGCCACCTTTTCTGGGTCATGGCGCTGGTGGCGCTGCCCGCACTGTTCCTTCGTCCCGGCTACGACTCCAGTAAGTAACGAATACGCTGCTGATGGTGTAACGTCAGCGGCAGTTCGGCGTGCACCAGCGGCGGCGAGAAGAGAGGCAGCGAAGTAGGGTAGGGCGAGATGATGATATCGACATCACGCGGTGCGCCCTCCTGCTGAAACTGTCTGATATCCTGATAGGTAATATTGATCGGCAGCAGCGTGATCTCGCGGATCTGCTGCTCCACATCCTGCTCCAGCTGCGTATCATCCCCCGTCAGAATCAGCACCTGCTTCTCCTGCAACGCACTCTCCTGCATCAGCCAGGCACCGAAGATAATGGTCATTAAACTCACTTCTTCCGGCGTAAAAGCGACACTGTAGTGCTGTTCAAACGGCTGTAAGGCCTGCTGGGTGGTGCGCAGCAGACGGGGATAGAGGCGGCTGACATCCAGCGCGACGCTGTTGTCGATACCGATCTGGAAGTGGGTGCGCTCCAGCGCTTGGGCCAGATGCGGGTAGAGCTGGTTCAGCAATCCGTCGCGGTCAGCAAAGGTAACACCGGCGCACTGTTCGAAGTCATTGATCAACTGCTGCGTCGCCGTCATTAACTGCTGCTCGGCAGGATGATGAATGGCATGGGTCAGCGGCGTATGGATCTGGCTGAAGAGCAGCGTCCAGAAATCCGCTTCGCTGATCGGCGGGGCCAGGTGGCAGCGTTTGCGCCAGTGGTGGATAACATCCTCGGCGGCCTGCCGCTCTGCCTTATGCAGCAGCCAGTGACGCTGCGCCTCACTGAACAGCACCGGCTGGCGCTCGCATAAGCCATATTTCATAAAAATCTGCAGAAAAAGGCGGTCACGCTCGCTGAAATCCCGCTTCAGGCGCAGGCCACAGTGCTGGATCAGTGCCTGCAGATTGGTCTCATCCCACAGCGCTTTCTCAATCTTCATCACCTTCAGGCGCTGGCGCAGCGGGGCGGCAAAATGCGCGCAGACAAACTCCTGCGACAGACGCAGACTGCGCCGCAGGTTGTGCAGCAGACAGAGTCGCCGATTCAGCTCTGTGCCATGAAGACGAAAACTGCCGTCCACCATCTGGTGCAATTCCAGCTGGTGATATCGCTGTATCTCATGACCGACATCCGCGATATCCTGTCGGGCAACGGCAGGATCGACGCCATTAAGCTGGCAGACTTTCTCAAGTGTGAGCGCGGATGATGGCAGAAACAGCAGCAATAAAAGGTGGCACTGACGCTGTGAACGGGTGAAGAGTGGTGCCAAAGGGGTAGCAGAACTCATCAATCAGATTTCCAGCAGGCTATTTTGAGCTAAGAATAGTCAACCGCGTCAGCGCCTGTGCGCTTTGCGCGGTTTATTTGCCGGAGGTTTAAGGCGGGTCACAAAATTTTGTTACTTATAGATTCTTTTCATCGGGAACGTTACTTTATAACATTATGAAACGCGCACTTTTAACCTTACTGATGGCACTAAGTCCGGCTGTCGTGGCTCACCCTCACAGTTTCATCGACATGAAAACCGCGCTGGTGGCACAGGGTGATACCTTTACCGGTTTAAAGATGACCTGGACCATGGATGAAATCACCTCCGCCGATCTGCTTTATGATGCAGGCGACGCCAGACCGGGCAGCGTAGTGTGGAAAAAGCTGGCGGCGGGCGTGATGGCGAACGTTCTTGGCCAGCACTACTTTTCTGAAGTCTGGCATAACAAACAGCGGGTAAAGTTTTTGAATCTGCCAACGGAATACAATCTGTCACGCAATGGCCACAAGGCGGTGCTCGAATTTATTCTGCCGCTGGCGGAGCCGCCGACGCTGACCGGACAGCACTTTGAGATCCTGACCTTCGATCCCACCTACTTCGTCGATATGTTCTATGACAATCCCGGCGCCTTAACACTGCCGCCTGCACTGCAGGGGCGCTGCCGCTTTACCCTGACGACACCGAAACCCAATGATTCGCTGAAGCAGTATGCGCTGTCGCTGGATAAAGCCGATGCCCCCGCAGAGGAGATGGATCTGGGCCGCCAGTTTGCTCAGACGGTGGGGCTGACATGTCAGTAATGTCCACACCGGGACGGGGATCGCGGCTCTGGCCACTCTGGCTGATGGCGGCGCTGCTGCTGAGCGGCGGACTGCTGGTCTGGATCTACTGGTCACAGATTCTGCTGCAGAGCGTCTTGTGGCAGAAAGATCTGCACCGGCAGATGACGCAGCTGTTGCAGCAGGTGGCTGAGCAACCCCACCAGGCCGGTCTGTCGCTGGTGATTTTCAGCCTGCTGTATGGCGTGCTGCATGCGCTGGGGCCGGGCCACGGAAAAGTGGTGATCGCCACCTTTCTGGCGACCCATCCTGCCAGAGTGAAAACCAGTATCAGGCTGACGCTGCTCGCCTCACTGTTGCAGGGCTCGGTGGCTATCGGGCTGGTGACGGTGATGCTGGTCATACTGCAAACCTCGTCGCGCCAGCTGCACCTCAGCAGTTTCTGGCTGGAGAAGGGCAGCTATCTGCTGGTGATCGGTCTGGGTGTGCTGATGGGCTATCGGGCGCTGCGTGCCCTGTGGCGGGCTTTGCGTCCCCGGCCTGCGCCACTGTTTCGCGCCTTCCAGCCCCATCATCAGCATGATGCGCAGTGTGGATGCGGACATGCGCACCTGCCGACACCGCAGCAGATGCAGGGAAGTGTCAGCCTGAAGACTCAGCTGCTGGTCGTGGTGTCGATGGGATTACGCCCCTGTTCCGGCGCGATCATGATGCTGCTGTTTGCCAAAGTGATCGGCGTGTATGGCTGGGGCGTGCTCTCGGCTGCGGTGATGGCGCTCGGCACGGCCCTCACCATTTCCGCCATAGGCGTGCTGGTTCAGCAGGCGCGCTCGGTGGCGCAACGGCTGGCGCAGCCCCGCGAAACGGCGGGCAGGGCGCGGCTGCTTATCCCGCTGCTGACCCTGACCGGCAGTCTGATTTTAATCGTCGCGGGTCTCGCCCTGTGGCAATCAGCCCAGCTGACGCTGGGCGGTGGTATCCGCCCTTTCTGAATTAAAAACGCAGCGGGAATAAAATAGCCGCTGCGTTCTTCTCTTCGCTAATCCGCTTTAAATTCACATCTTTATTATTTTCTCACGCCGCTTTAGTGGAGAAGTGACTATTTCCTGTCTACGCTGTTAATACCAAATCGGCACGTCGCCGTCGGGATGATAAAAGATCAAAGCAGCTTTCTTTTTTGTGAGGAGTATATTTCATGGCTGATACCCGTATTAATAATGGTTATACCGAAACGCTGGCGACCGGGCCCGCAGGATTACCGTTAAAGCGTATTTCCTGGAGCGCCGTATTTGCCGGTGTTATCTGCGCGCTTATCGTTCATATCATTCTGACGCTGCTGGGAACGGCGATCGGTGCTACCACCATTGATCCGATGAAAGAACAGAATCCTCTGGATGGCCTTGGTACGGGCGCACTGGTCTGGACGGCGATTGAGATGCTGGTTGCCATTGCGGCGGGTAGCTATGTGGCAGGACGCCTGGCGCAGCGCGAAGGCGCCATGCACGGTTTACTGATGTTTGGCCTTAGCACAATTTTCACTATTTACCTGGCGGTTACGCTGGCTTCCAGTGTATTAGGCGGCGCGATGAATATTGTAGGCTCCGGCTTCCAGGCGCTGGGTAACGGTATTTCCGCAGCGGCACCTTCGGTAACGCAAATGGCAAAAGAGAAGCTGCAGGAAAATAATATTAATCTGGATAACCTGCAGAGCGAACTGGAAACCACGCTGCGTCAGACCGGTAAGCCGGAATTACAGCCAGAGAATTTAAAACAGGATGCGAATAACGAAGCGCAGAATGCAGAGAATCAGGCGAACAATACCGCAAACCATCCGCAGACGGCCGATACCGATCTGGCTAACTGGTTAAAAGGTGTGATGGACCGTCATTCCGATACGCTGCAGGCGGCTGACCGTGATGCGCTGAAAAATATTATCAAGGCGCGTACCGGTAAAAGCGATGAGGAAGTGGATCAGATCGTTGCCAAAACCGAGCAGAGCTATCAGCAGGCCGTTCAGAAGTATCAGGAACTGAAACAGCAGGCTGAGCAGAAAGCGCGTGAAGCCGGCGAAAAAGCGGCCGCTGCCACTGCAAAAGCGAGCTGGTATGCCCTGATTCTGCTGATCATCGAAGCCGTGCTGGCGGGTGTGATGGGTATGGTGGGTCGTCGCACTCAGCCTCGTCAGGTGCTGGCGCACGAACGTCGCTAATCCCCTGTAACAGGCAATAAAAAAGGCGGCTGAGAAGCCGCCTTTTTTCTGTCTGAGACTTAGCGCTTTAACGCTTCGCTCAGCTCATCACGCATGGAGGAGAGCATCGCTTTCACCACGCGCGGGTTACCGGCAACGATATTACCGGAGTGCATATAGCCATGGTTACCGGTGAAGTCTGTCACCAGACCACCCGCTTCACGAACCAGCAGTTCACCCGCAGCAAAGTCCCACGGTTTCAGGCCGATTTCAAAGTAACCGTCCACGCGACCGGCGGCCACGTAGGCCAGATCCAGCGCAGCTGAACCGGTGCGGCGGAAATCGGCGCACTGCGTAAAGAGTTTGGTCAGGATGTTCATGTAAGCCGGTGCATGCTGCTTCATCTTGAACGGGAAGCCGGTTGCCAGCACGGTGCCATCCAGATCGCGGGCAATGCTGCCGCGCAGACGATAGCCGTTCAGCTGGGCGCCCTGACCGCGTGAAGAGGTGAAGAGCTCATTGCGCATCGGATCGTAAACGACCGCGACTTCAGTGCGGCCTTTGATGCGCACAGCGATAGAGACAGCGAAGTGGGGCAGACGTTTGATGAAGTTTGAGGTGCCATCCAGCGGATCGATAACCCATTGAACGTCCTGATCTTCGCCCGCCAGCTCACCGCTTTCTTCGGTGATGATGGTGTGTTTCGGGTAAGATTTACGAATGATTTCGATAATCAGGCGTTCTGCTTCACGGTCAACATTGGTTACGAAGTCGTTGCTGCCTTTCTGGCTGGCTTCGACGGCGTCCGGGGTTTCATAATATTTGGCAATTAAATTTCCGGCCTTGCGCGCTGCGCGCACGGCAATGTTGAGCATTGGATGCATCGGTATCTCTCGCTGGATGTTAAAGAACGGGGAAAACGGCGCGGAGTATAGCAGTGTGTTCGGTAAATGTCCTGCTTTATGTTAGGATTCTCCCCACTGATTTTACTGACCCGTTTCTGAGTATCCCTAATCATGCTGCAAAATATTCGTATTGTTCTGGTTGAGACCTCTCACACCGGTAACATGGGCTCCGTTGCGCGCGCCATGAAAACCATGGGCTTAACCAACCTCTATCTGGTGAATCCGCTGGTCAAGCCCGACTCACAGGCCATCTCACTCGCGGCGGGTGCCAGCGACGTTATCGGCGACGCGAAAATCGTCGACTCGCTGGATGAGGCGATCGCCGGCTGCAGCCTGGTCGTGGGCACCAGCGCCCGGTCCCGCTCACTGCCATGGCCAATGCTGGATGCGCGTGAGTGCGGCGTGAAAAGTGTGGAAGAGGGCCAGCAGGCACCGGTCGCGCTGGTCTTTGGGCGTGAGCGCGTCGGCCTGACCAACGAAGAGTTGCAGAAGTGTCACTATCACGTCGCGATTCAGGCGAATCCGGAGTACAGCTCGCTGAACCTGGCGATGGCGGTGCAGATTATCGCCTATGAAGTGCGCATGGCATGGTTACAGTCGCAGGAGCAGGCCAGCCCGCCACCGAAGTATGAAGAATCGCCTTATCCGCTGGTCGACGACCTGGAGCGCTTCTATCAGCATATGGAACAGATGATGCTGAACAGCGGCTTTATCCGTGAAGCCAATCCGGGTCAGGTGATGAGCAAACTGCGCCGTCTTTATACCCGCGCGCGTCCGGAACGCGATGAACTCAACATTCTGCGCGGCATGCTTTCCTCCTTTGAAAAGCCAAAAAGCGATAAAAAATAAGCGGTTAATAGTTGACTGAATTACCAGGTTAAATAGTTGAGTGTTTTACCAGGTTAAATAGTTGACCAATTTACTCGGGAATGTCAGACTTCAGAGCATCTGTTGCTAATCCTCCGATAACCGGACGCTATTGAGGTCGTATGCTATGAGACTGACATCCAAAGGACGTTATGCCGTTACCGCAATGCTGGACGTTGCCCTTCACTCCCATGAAGGCCCGGTCCCGCTGGCTGATATTTCAGAGCGTCAGGGCATTTCGCTCTCCTATCTGGAGCAGTTATTCTCGCGGCTGCGTAAAAACGATCTGGTCTCCAGCGTCCGGGGACCGGGCGGCGGTTATCTGCTGGGCAAAGCGTCCAATACCATCTCTGTCGGTGAAGTGATCACCGCCGTGGATGAGTCTGTTGATGCAACGAAGTGCCAGGGGAAAGAGGGTTGCCAGGGCGGCGAACGTTGCCTGACCCACGTACTGTGGCGCGACCTGAGCGTGCGCATCAGTGACTTCCTGAATAACATCACGCTGGCTGAGCTGGTGAACAATCAGGAGATCCTGGATGTCGCCGACCGGCAGAATGCGATTGATAATCGCCGCTTCCAGAGCCCGCGTACTCAGGAAATCAACATCAATCAGCGCGCCTCGTAATCCCCCCTGTTGCGGCCCTTACTGCTAACGCGGTCAGGGCCGAATCTGCTATAAAGACGTATGATTTTTTATACGGAGCTGTAGCGCAATGAAATTACCGATTTACCTGGATTACGCCGCCACCACGCCGGCCGATCCGCGTGTGGCCAGCAAAATGATGCAGTTTCTGACGCTGGATGGCACGTTCGGTAACCCGGCCTCGCGATCGCACCGTTTTGGCTGGCAGTCTGAAGAAGCGGTCGATGTTGCGCGTAATCAGATCGCCGAACTGGTCAATGCCGATCCGCGTGAAATCGTCTTTACCTCAGGCGCCACCGAATCTGACAACCTCGCGATCAAAGGCGCGGCCCACGCTCATCAGGCGCGCGGCAAACATATCATCACCAGCCGGACCGAACACAAAGCGGTACTCGACAGCTGTCAGCAGCTGGAACGTGAAGGCTTTGAGGTCACCTGGCTTACGCCAGGCACTGACGGCATTATCTCCCCTGACCAGCTGCGGGCGGCGCTGCGCGACGACACCATTCTGGTCACCCTGATGCACGTCAATAATGAAACCGGCGTGGTTCAGGATATCGCCGCCTTTGGTGAACTCTGTCGCGAACGTGAGATTCTGTTTCATGTGGATGCGACCCAGAGCGTCGGCAAGCTGCCTGTCGATCTCGGCGTGCTGCCGGTGGATCTGATGTCCTTTTCTGCTCACAAACTCTATGGCCCGAAAGGCATCGGCGCGCTCTATGTGCGGCGGAAACCGCGCGTGCAGATCGCCGCCCAGATCCACGGAGGCGGGCACGAGCGCGGTATGCGATCCGGCACCCTGCCGGTTCATCAGATTGTCGGGATGGGGGAAGCCTTTCGCATCGCAGCTGAAGAGCGCGAAACCGAGATGGCGCGTCTGCAGGCGCTGCGTGAGCGTCTGTGGCAGGGCATCAGCGCACTGCCGGACGTGACCCTTAACGGCCATCCTCAGCAGAGCGCACCGAATATTCTCAACGTCAGTTTCGCTGACGTTGAGGGTGAATCATTGATCATGGCGCTGAAAGATCTGGCGCTCTCTTCCGGCTCGGCCTGTACCTCCGCCAGCCTGGAGCCTTCCTATGTTCTGCGGGCGCTGGGGCTGAGTGAAGAGCTGGCGCACAGTTCGCTGCGCTTTTCGCTGGGACGCTTCACCACCGATGAAGAGATCGACTATGCCATCGCGCTGGTGCAGAAATCCGTGACGCGTCTGCGGGCATTAATGAAATCCTGACACCCGGTCAGAATCCGGAAACGGCACCTGTCATTGCACTTCGCTGGCATCACCCGACGGAATCTGTTATCAGGTCTGTCTGCGGATTGCATTTAACATCTTATTAAAGCCGTTATAACAATCAGGCTGGATGAAACAGATAACGATTATGGAGCTTTTCGATGACCACACAACCGATGAACATCACGCTTAGCAGCCAGCCCGCCGATGCGCGCTGGGGCGAAAAAGCGATTCTCAGCAGCAACGACAGCGGCATGACGCTGCATCTGACCGGCGCGGATGCGCTGAATACCATTCAGCGTGCGGCGCACAAAATCGACAGCCAGGGGATCCGCCACGTGGCGCTCACCGGCGAAGGCTGGCATCTTGAGCAGTGCTGGGCATTCTGGCAGGGCTTCCGTGGCCCGAAAGGGCAGCGTCAGGTGGAGTGGCCGGCGCTGGGCGAACATGAGCAGGCGGAGTTTGACCGTCGTCTGAAAGCGATCGACTGGGTCCGCAACGTCATCAACCTGCCTGCAGAAGATCTGGGGCCGGAACAGCTGGCACACATGGCGATCGATCTGATCAGTGAAGTGGGCGGCAGCGCCGTCAGCTATCGCATTACTAAAGGTGACGATCTGCGCGAGCAGGGCTACATGGGCCTGCACACCGTTGGACGTGGCTCAAATCGCCCGCCGGTCTTTCTGGCGCTGGATTACAACCCGACCGGCGATGAGAGTGCGCCGGTCTATGCCTGTCTGGTCGGTAAAGGCATTACCTTTGATACCGGCGGCTACAGCCTGAAGCCGAGCGGCTTCATGGATTCGATGAAGTCAGATATGGGCGGAGCGGCGACCGTCACCGGCGCGCTGGCGCTGGCGATTTCCCGTGGCCTCAACAAGCGCGTCAAACTCTACCTCTGCTGTGCCGACAACATGGTCAGCAGCAACGCCTTTAAACTGGGCGATATCATTCGCTATCGCAACGGTAAATCGGTGGAAGTGATGAACACCGATGCGGAAGGGCGTCTGGTTCTGGCCGACGGCCTGATCGATGCCAGCGAACAGAATCCGACGCTGCTGATCGACGCTGCCACCCTGACCGGCGCAGCCAAAACGGCGCTGGGTAACGATTACCATGCGCTGTTTACCTTTGACGACGTAATGGCGCAGTCGCTGATGGGCAGCGCGGTGAGCGAGAATGAACCTTTCTGGCGTCTGCCGCTGGCAGAATTCCATCGCAGCCACCTGCCGTCTAACTTCGCCGACCTCAACAACATCGCCAGCCCTTCCCATGCGGCGGGTGCCAGCAGCGCGGCAGCGTTCCTGTCCCACTTCGTCAGCCACTATCAGCAGGGCTGGCTGCATATTGACTGCTCTGCGACCTATCGCAAAGGCGCGGTCGATCAGTGGGCCGCAGGCGCAACCGGCCTGGGCGTGCGCACTATCGCCAATCTGTTACTGAAATAAGCTGACCCCAGCGGTGGCCGATGCCACCGCGATGCAGAGAGCAACTATGAACCGTCTTGAAGAGGTGCTGAAGCTGGCCGCAACTGAGCCAGCCCATCGGCCCGAATTTTTTCAACTGCTGCTGGAGTCCGATGTCTGGGTTCCGGGTGAAAGCACCCAGCCACAGCTCGATGCCACTACGCCGGTTGATCTGCAGCACTGGGAAAAAGAGGATGGCAGCAGCATCATTCCTTTTTTCACGTCGGAACAGGCGATGAGCGAAGCCGTCACGGGTGAACAGGCCTGGCTGCGTCTGCCGGTGCGGACGCTGTTTGAGATTACGCGCGGCGAAACGCTGTTTCTCAATCCAAAACTCCCATCCGGCAAAGAGTTTACCCCGGCAGAGATTACGCATCTGCTGGCGGAGCAGGGCAGTGCGCTGAGTCAGCAGACCGTGCTGGAAGGCGGGCACGCCCTGCTGCTCTCTGAGGTGGCCGAGCCGCCTGCGCAGATGATCGACTCGCTGACGCAGCTGTTCAGCAAGCACAAAGAGGTACGGCGCGCCTTTGTTGCCAGCATTCGTGAGCAGGCCGACGAAGCGCCTAATCTGCTGATTGGTATCGAAGCGGACAGCAACATTGAGGCGATCATTCAGGCGGCGGGCAGCGTGGCAACGGATACGCTGCCGGACGATGCGCCGATTGATATCTGCGAAGTTACCCTGCAGGACCGCGGTATCAGCCACTTCTTTACCGCGCACATCACGCCCTTTTATGAACGTCGCTGGGGCAGTTTCCTGCGTGACTTCAAGGGCAGCGAGCGGATTATCTGACGCAGTTAAAAACAGGCGGCTCATGGGCCGCCTGTTTTTTATTTCGCAATCGGTAAGTCGTCGCGACTGCCCCATTCACCCCAGGAGCCGTCATACAGCGTGACATCCCGCGCTCCCAGCGCCGTCAGCGCGAGGATTACCACCACCGCCGTGACGCCAGAGCCGCAGCTGGCCACTACCGGTTTGCTGATATCGACGCCGGCGTCAGCAAACAGCTGGCGCAGCGCCGCCTCCGGCTTCAGTTCTCCCTGCTCTACCAGACTGTTCCACGGCACGTTCAGACTGTTGGGAATATGCCCGCGATGTAATCCGGGACGCGGCTCGTCCACTTCCGCGTTGAAGCGATTGGCCGCACGTGCATCCACGATCTGTGCGCCGCCTTCATGGCTGATCAGCAGCACATCCGTCAGACGTTTCACCCGGCTTTCATCCGCCTGAGCCTCAAACTCGCCTTCCGGCAGGCTGACCTCGCCGGTTTCCAGCGCAAAGCCCGCTGCTTTCCAGCCCTGCAGTCCGCCCGCCAGGATCGACACCTGCGCCACCCCAAAGGTCTTCAGCATCCACCAGGCGCGTGGCGCGGAGAAGAGATTGCCTTCGTCATAGACCACCAGGTGTTTATCGCTGCTGACGCCCAGCTCGCGCATCGCCACGGCAAAGCGTTCGGCGCGCGGCAGCATATGGGGATAGGGGCTGGTGTGATCGGACAGCGCTTCGATATCGAAGTAAGGAGCGTCGGGTAAGTGTCCCGCCAGATATTCGGCCTGAATATCACGCACGGCCTCCATGCCGGGTGGCAACATGCGCGCATCCAGTACCTGAAGCCGCTCATCGTCATAGTGCTCTTGTAACCAGTCGGCGGACACAAACAGTGGCGTCGTCATAACAACCTCATCTCTGCAATCTGTGATAGCAGTGTCGGGGAATGTGGAAACCATCTCAAGCGATGCGTTAATAAAATGGGGCAGGGGAGGAGAAAAAGCCTGGCGTGCTGCTCAGGAATCGTCCGTCAGGGCCGCAGCACCGGCGCTTTTTCAGGCAAAATCATAACGGAGAGGCGTCTGCGTCGACTCAGATCAAGAATTTTCAACAAATTAGGGATCTCTGATAGGCAATGCCGCACTCAGCCCCTATAATCGGCGCCGTTTATTGGCCGGGGGCTGCGCCGCCGGTTTCTTCAGGACGTCAAGACAGAGGTCATCATGGCAATCGAACGTACTTTTTCTATCATCAAGCCAAACGCCGTCGCTAAAAATGTGATTGGTGCTATCTACAACCGTTTTGAAAGCGCTGGCTTCAAAATCGTTGGTGCAAAAATGCTGCAGCTGAGCAAAGAGCAGGCTGAAGGTTTTTACGCTGAGCACCAGGGCAAGCCATTCTTTGATGGTCTGGTTGAATTCATGACCTCTGGCCCGGTTGTCGTTTCTGTACTGGAAGGTGAAAATGCCGTTCAGCGTCACCGTGACCTGATGGGTGCGACTAACCCGGCAAACGCACTGGCTGGCACCCTGCGTGCTGACTATGCAGACAGCTTCACCGAAAACGCCACGCACGGTTCAGATTCTGCTGAATCCGCCGCCCGCGAAATCGCCTATTTCTTCGGCGAAAACGAAATCTGCCCACGTACCCGTTAATCGCCTGGCGATAAACAGCAGGTCGGCTTTACAAAAATCTGCCTGAGGGAGCCACTCCCGCCTGTTATCAGGCCGCAGATGTTGTACAATATTGCGCCTTCATTGACTTCGCTTAATGAAGGCGCAATTTTTTTCACCTATCCCTGAACAGCGCCATAACGTGTAACAACGAGGCCAGAGAATATTATGTCCGAACAGATTGTGACGTCCGCGTCCGCATCCCCCATTGTCGTTTCCCCTAAAAGCCAGAAAATCAACCTGCTGGATCTCAACCGTCAGCAGATGCGCGAGTTTTTCCAGTCGCTGGGCGAAAAGCCGTTCCGTGCCGATCAGGTCATGAAGTGGATTTACCACTACTGCTGCGACGATTTCGAGCAGATGACCGACATCAATAAAAAGCTGCGTAACCGGCTGATGGAGCTGACGGAGATCCGCGCACCGGAAGTGGCTGAAGAGATGCGCTCCACTGACGGCACCATTAAATGGGCCATCCGTGTGGGCGATCAGCTGGTGGAAACGGTCTATATCCCGGAAGGCGACCGCGCCACGCTGTGTGTTTCTTCGCAGGTGGGGTGTGCGCTGGAGTGTAAATTCTGTTCGACCGCACAGCAGGGCTTTAACCGTAACCTGCGGGTGTCAGAAATTATTGGTCAGGTGTGGCGTGCGGCGAAAATCGTCGGCGCAGCAAAAATCACCGGCCAGCGTCCTATCACCAACGTAGTGATGATGGGCATGGGTGAGCCACTGCTCAACCTCAATAATGTGGTTCCGGCGATGGAGATCATGCTGGATGACTTCGGCTTTGGTCTCTCCAAGCGCCGTGTGACCCTCTCTACTTCAGGTGTGGTGCCTGCACTGGACAAACTGGGCGATATGATTGATGTGGCGCTGGCCATTTCACTGCACGCGCCTAACGACAAGCTGCGTGATGATATTGTTCCGATCAACAAAAAGTACAATATCGAAACCTTCCTGGCAGCGGTGAAACGCTACATTGGCAAATCTAACGCCAACCAGGGACGCGTGACCATTGAGTACGTCCTGCTGGATCATGTCAATGACAGCACCGACGATGCGCATGAGCTTGCCGCATTACTGAAAGAAACACCGTGTAAAATCAACCTGATTCCGTGGAACCCCTTCCCGGGTGCACCTTATGGCCGCAGCTCAAACAGCCGCATCGACCGCTTCTCCAAGGTGCTGATGGACTACGGTTTTACCACCATTGTGCGTAAAACCCGTGGCGACGATATTGATGCCGCCTGTGGTCAGTTAGCGGGTGAGGTGATCGACCGCACCAAGCGTACGCTGCGTAAAAAAATGGCGGGTGAAGCCATCTCTGTGAAGGCGCTCTAGAAGCGTGACAGAGAACGTTTCCTGATGTGAAGACGCGTGGCAGGCTGCAGCCTGTCAATGTCAGGCAGAGGGAAACGATCGTGCGTAACGGATTACCCGCCAGTGTACTGGCGCTGTTTGTTGTAAGCGGGTGTGTCAGCCAGCCGCACTCATCCGGTGCTGAAGAGGTGCGTCTGCAGTTAGGGATGCACTATCTGGCGGCGGGTGATTATGCCGCTGCTGAGCGAAACTTTCTGCGCGCGCAGGCCGCCGCGCCAGAAGATTACCGGGTCTCGCTTGCGCTGGCACGACTGGCGCAACAGCAGGGCAATCAGACAGCAGCCCAGGCAGGGTTTATACTGGCACAGCAGCAGGCCCCGGATAATGGTTTTGTTGCTAACAATTACGGTGCGTTTCTCTGCGCTTTAGGGCAGTATGACGAAGCGCATCAACAGTTTAGTCGGGCAGAAACCGCTCCGTCGTCTGATGCACGCAACGACGCGCTTGAACTGGCAGGTTTTTGTTACCTGCAGGCGGGGGATGTTGTTGCCGCCCGCAGGACGCTACGCCGGGCCATTGAAGCCGACAGGCGAAAAGCTGATTCGCTGCTGGCGGAGGCTGAAAAGCAGATGGCTGAAAACCATCTGGCGAGGGTGCAGATTTTGCTCGACGTTTACCAGCTACAGTTGCCCGAAACGGCACGCAGTCTGGCGTTACACTTACGTTTCGCCGCGCTACAGGGAAATGCCGCAGACGTTTCACGTTATGGCGACCAGTTAGCGCGACGTTTTCCGCAATCGATACAGTACCAGCGTTATTTAGCTAATGAATACTGAAGCCACTCAAGAAAACTCTGCATTACATTCAACAGGTGATCGCCTGCGTCTGGCCCGTGAGCAGATGGGGCTGTCACAGCAGAACGTCGCTGAACGTCTGTGTCTGAAACTCTCTACCGTGCGTGACATCGAAGAGGACAAATCGCCTGCCGATTTAGCCTCAACGTTCCTGCGCGGTTACATCCGCTCTTATGCGCGTCTGGTGCACATTCCTGAAGAGGAACTGTTGCCGATGATGGCGAAACAGACGCCGGTCCGGGCGGCAAAAATCGAGCCGATGCAAAGTTTCTCCCTGGGCAAGCGCCGCAAGAAACGCGACGGCTGGTTAATGATTTTTACCTGGCTGGTGGTGTTCGTGGTGATTGGCCTGACCGGCGCCTGGTGGTGGCAGAATCACAAAGCGTCGCAGGACGATCTGGTGCCGATGACCGACCAGAACGGCAGCAGCGGCGATAGCGGCCAGTCGATTCCGCTGGGTGAGACCAGCGGTGACAGCGCGGCGCCAGCCGCGCCTGACGAAAGTAATACGGCCGCCAGCGACAACAGCGCGACCAGCACGCCAGCCACCTCTGCGCCGGCTGCCAGCACGACCACTACCCCAGCCACAACGCAGACCGACAGCAGCAATGCTGTCGTGTCACCGAGCCAGGCGCCACAGGACACCACATCGGCAGCACCGGCCACGACTAACCCTGCAACCAGCACGACACCACAGATGCCGGTCGGCGCTGCCGCAGTCAGTGAACCGGCGGCCGATCCGAATGCGGTGGTCATGAACTTCACCGCCGACTGCTGGCTGGAAGTGAGCGATGCCACCGGCAAAAAACTGTTCAGCGGCATTCAGCGTAGTGGTGGTAAACTGAGCCTCGCGGGCACACCTCCGTATCGTCTGAAAATTGGCGCGCCGTCCGCGGTTCAGGTGCAATATCAGAATCAGCCCGTTGATTTAAGTCGTTTTATCCGTAATAACCAGGTTGCTCGCCTGACGTTGGGTGCGCAATAACAGCGTATCGCGTACCGGGCAATTGTGGAGAAGAAATATGCATAACGAAGCACCCATTATCCGTCGTAAATCCAGACGCATTTACGTCGGCAAGGTGCCGGTCGGTGACGGCGCACCTATTGCCGTCCAGTCGATGACCAACACCCGCACCACTGACGTGGAAGCGACGGTAAATCAGATCAAAGCCCTTGAGCGCGTCGGTGTCGACATCGTTCGTGTCTCGGTGCCGACCATGGATGCCGCAGAAGCGTTCAGGCTGATCAAACAGCAGGTGAACGTGCCGCTGGTTGCAGACATCCATTTTGACTACCGCATCGCCCTGAAAGTCGCCGAATATGGCGTTGACTGCCTGCGCATCAATCCCGGTAATATCGGGAACAATGAGCGTATCCGTATGGTGGTTGACTGCGCGCGCGACAACAATATTCCGATCCGGATTGGCGTTAACGCCGGTTCGCTGGAAAAAGATCTGCAGGAAAAGTATGGCGAGCCGACGCCGCAGGCGTTGCTGGAATCGGCCATGCGTCACGTCGATCACCTCGACCGTCTCAACTTCGACCAGTTTAAAGTCAGTGTAAAAGCCTCTGACGTCTTCCTGGCGGTGGAATCTTATCGCCTGCTGGCAAAACAGATCGATCAGCCTCTGCATCTCGGGATCACCGAAGCGGGCGGGGCGCGCGCTGGCGCAGTCAAATCGGCGATTGGGCTGGGTCTGCTGCTGTCAGAAGGGATCGGCGACACGCTGCGTATCTCGCTGGCGGCCGATCCGGTTGAAGAGGTCAAAGTCGGCTTCGATATTCTGAAATCACTGCGCATCCGTTCGCGCGGGATTAACTTCATCGCCTGCCCGACCTGTTCACGTCAGGAGTTTGACGTGATCGGCACCGTCAACGCGCTGGAGCAGCGTCTGGAAGATCTCATCACGCCGATGGATGTCTCCATTATCGGCTGTGTGGTCAACGGACCGGGCGAAGCGACGCTCTCGACCCTGGGCGTGACCGGTGGCAGCAAGAAGAGTGGTTTCTACGAGGATGGCGTGCGTCAGCGTGATCGTCTCGATAACCATGACATGATCGATCAGCTGGAAGCGCGCATTCGTGCCAAAGCGTCGATGCTGGATGCCAGCCGCCGTATTGACGTGCAGCAGCTGGAAAAATAATGGCGTGCGCAGCCTGCGTGCGTGACTTTTTTGACTGAACCTGTGCGGTTTCATCCTCATAAGGTATGATGCCGGACAGGTTTTTTTGCATTAAGAGATTTTAACGTGGCGAAGAATATTCAGGCGATTCGCGGGATGAACGACTACCTGCCTGCGGATACCGCTCTCTGGCAACGGATTGAAGGCGTACTCAAGCAGACGCTGGCGAGCTACGGCTATAGCGAAATTCGCTTGCCGCTGGTGGAGCAGACCCCACTGTTTAAACGCGCCATCGGTGAAGTCACCGATGTGGTTGAAAAAGAGATGTACACCTTCGAGGACCGCAATGGCGAAAGCCTGACGCTGCGTCCGGAAGGAACCGCAGGCTGCGTGCGAGCCGGTATCGAGCACGGTTTACTCTACAATCAGGAGCAGCGCCTGTGGTACATGGGGCCGATGTTCCGCTATGAGCGTCCGCAGAAGGGCCGTTATCGCCAGTTCTACCAGATTGGCGTCGAAGTGTTTGGTCTGCAGGGACCGGATATCGATGCGGAGCTGATTATGCTCAACGCCCGCTGGTGGAAAGCCTTAGGCATTGCCGACCACGTTCGCCTGGAACTCAACTCCATCGGCTCACTGGAAGCGCGTGCGCACTACCGCGACGCACTGGTCGCCTTCCTCGAACAGCACAAAGAGGTGCTGGATGAGGATTGCAAACGCCGCATGTACAGCAACCCGATGCGCGTTCTCGACAGTAAAAATCCCGATATTCAGCAGCTGCTGAATGATGCGCCGCAGCTCGGCGACTATCTTGATGACGAATCACGCGACCATTTCAGCGGCCTGTGTGCCCTGCTGGATGACGCGGGCATCCGCTACACCGTCAATCAGCGTCTGGTGCGCGGCCTGGATTACTACAATCGCACCGTGATTGAGTGGGTCACCGACAGCCTGGGTTCACAGGGTACCGTGTGCGGCGGCGGTCGCTATGACGGCCTGGTAGAGCAGCTCGGTGGACGTGCCACCCCTGCGGTAGGCTTCGCGATGGGCATGGAGCGTCTGGTGCTGCTGGTTCAGGCGGTGAATCCGGAATTTGAACCGACGAGCAATGTGGATGTCTATGTTATCGCTTCCGGTCAGGGCGTGCAGTCCGCTGCGATGCAGCTGGCTGAGAAATTGCGCGATGAAGCGCCAGAGCTGAGGCTGATGACTAACTTTGGCGGCGGCAACTTCAGGAAGCAGTTTGCCCGCGCTGACAAGTGGGGCGCTCGCGTCGCGCTGGTGCTGGGCGAGGATGAAGTCAAAGCCGGTCAGGTCGTGGTGAAAGATCTGCGCCGTGGCGAGCAGCAAACGCTGGATCAGGCAGAGGCTGCTGCTGTATTGCGCACGCTGTTACAGGCGTAACACAGCACCAACCATAGAAAGGAGAAGGATTGCGTGGAAGTGTATAGCAATGAGAACGAGCAGACCGAAGCGCTGCGCAACTTTTTTACCAGCAATGGTAAGGCGTTAGCCATTGGCGTAGTCATCGGCATTGCTGCGCTGGGTGGCTGGCGTTACTGGAGCAGTCATCAGGACGATACTGCGAAAACGGTATCGGCCCAATATCAGCAACTGACCACCGCCATGCAGGCGGGCAAACCTGAGACGCTGGAAGCGGTCAACCGGTTTGCCAGCGAAAACAGCAACACTTATGGTGCGCTGGCGGCGATGGATCTGGCGAAGCAGTATGTGGATGCCGGTCAGCTTGATAAAGCCGCAGCACTGCTGCAAAACGGACTGAAAGATACCAAAGATGCCAATCTGCAGGCGGTCATTAACCTGCGTCTGGCTCGCATTCAACTGCAACAGAATCAAGCGGATGCGGCGCTTAAAACCCTTGACGGTGTGAAGGGTGATGGCTGGACAGCCATTGTGGCCGATATTCGCGGCGAAGCGCTGCTGGCCAAAGGCGACAAGCAGGGCGCGCGCGATGCCTGGAGTAAAGGGGTGGAATCTGACGCCTCTCCGGCATTGAAGCAAATGATGCAGATGAAGATGAATAACTTAAGCTAAGCCAGTCAAGAGAGAGCGCATGGAATTACGTAAATACCTGCTGCCGGGACTGATTTCAGTCACTTTGCTCAGCGGTTGTTCGCTGTTTAGCGGCGAAGAAGATGTAGTGAAAATGGCCCCGCTGCCGAAGGTGGAAAATCAGTTTACGCCAGAGAAAGTGTGGAGCACCTCGGTCGGCGATGGCGTGGGTGATTTCTACTCCAATCTGCATCCTGCCTGGCAGGACAATACGGTCTTCGCAGCCGACCGCTTTGGTATCGTGAAAGCGCTGGATGCCGCAGACGGTAAAGAAAAATGGAAAGTCGATCTCTCTGAGAAAACCGGCTTCTTCTCGAAAAATCGCTCAGCCCTGTTATCGGGCGGCCTGACGGCGGATGGCGATCGGATCTATGTCGGCAGCGAGCGCGGTCAGGTTTATGCCCTGAACAGCAGCGATGGCAGCCTGGCCTGGCAGACGAAAGTCGCCGGTGAAGCGCTGTCACGTCCGGTGGTCAGCGATGGCCTGGTGCTGATCCATACCAGCAACGGCATGTTGCAGGGTCTGGACCAGAGCAGCGGGGCGGTGAAGTGGAGCGTTAACCTGGATATGCCTGCGCTATCACTGCGCGGTGAATCGGCTCCGGCTGTTGCGTTTGGCGGGGCCATTGTCGGTGGTGACAACGGCCGCGTCAGTGCCGTCGTGCTGAACCAGGGACAACTGATCTGGCAGCAGCGTATTTCTCAGGTCAGCGGCGCAACCGAAATCGATCGTCTGAACGATGTCGATACGACCCCGGTTATCGTTAACGGCGTGGTTTACGCGCTGGCGTACAACGGCGACCTGACAGCGCTGGATCTGCGTTCCGGCCAGATTCTGTGGAAACGCGAAATCGGCGGTGTGAAAGATCTGATTGTTGATGCAGGCCGCATCTATCTGGTCGATCAGGATGACCGTGTGATTGCCCTGAACGCGGACGGTGGCGTCGCTATCTGGCGTCAGAGCGATCTGCTGCATCGCAACCTGACTTCACCGGTGCTCTACAACGGCTATCTGGTGGTCGGCGACAGCGAAGGGTATCTGCACTGGCTGAACACCACCGACGGTCGTTTTGTCGCGCAGCAGAAGCTGGACAGTGCCGGTTTCCAGACCGAGCCCGTGGTCGCCAGCGACAAGCTGCTGATCCAGTCGAAAGATGGTGAGGTTTATGCGATTACCCGTTAACGGGTAAACGTCCGGCAGGTGAAATCCTCCGTTCCGACGGCTCCTGATTTAATCAGGGGCCGTTTCGTTTTTAGTCAGGCATGGTATTCTTTGCGCCTTAAGCCTGAACTTAACGGCCAGAGCCGTTATAATCACGCCATTCGGGCGATTCATTTTTTATTGAGGCATTTTGTTATGGTACCTGTGGTCGCGCTGGTTGGGCGTCCCAATGTGGGAAAATCTACGCTATTTAACCGCTTAACCCGCACTCGTGATGCGCTGGTAGCGGATTTTCCCGGACTGACTCGCGATCGCAAATATGGTCGCGCCGAAGTGGAAGGGCGCGAATTTATTGTTATTGATACCGGTGGTATCGACGGCACCGAAGAGGGTGTTGAAACGCGGATGGCTGAGCAGTCACTGCTGGCGATTGAAGAAGCGGATGTCGTACTGTTTATGGTTGACGCACGTGCGGGCATGATGGCCGCCGATCAGCAAATCGCTAAACATCTGCGTTCCCGCCAGAAAGCCACTTTTCTGGTGGCGAACAAAACTGACGGGCTCGATCCGGATCAGGCGGTTATCGACTTCTATTCACTCGGCCTGGGCGAGATCCACGCCATTGCGGCGTCGCACGGTCGTGGTGTCACCAGTCTGATTGAAACGGCGCTGCTGCCGTGGATGGAGACGGTTGAGCCGGTCGAACTGACCGAAGAAGAAGAGAACCAGGCCTACTGGGCGGCGCTGGACGCCGAGGAGATCGCTGAGCAGGAAGCCGCCGAGGAAGAAGAAAACTTCGACCCGACAGGTTTACCTATCAAGCTGGCCATCGTGGGGCGTCCTAACGTAGGTAAGTCAACGCTTACTAACCGTATCCTCGGTGAAGACCGCGTAGTGGTCTACGATATGCCCGGCACCACCCGCGACAGTATCTATATTCCGATGGAGCGTGACGGACGTGATTACGTACTGATCGACACCGCCGGGGTGCGTAAGCGCGCCAAAATCTCTGACACCGTAGAGAAATTCTCGGTGATCAAGACGCTGCAGGCGATTGAAGATGCCAACGTGGTGATGCTGGTCATCGACGCCCACGCCGGTATCTCGGATCAGGATCTCTCCCTGCTGGGCTTTATTCTCAACAGTGGACGCTCGCTGGTAATCGTGGTTAACAAATGGGATGGCCTGTCGCAGGAAGTGCGTGACGAAGTGAAAGAGACGCTGGACTTCCGTCTGGGCTTTATCGATTTCGCCCGCATCCACTTTATCTCTGCGCTGCACGGCAGCGGGGTGGGTAACCTGTTTGAATCGATCACTGAAGCCTATGACTGTTCGACCCGGCGCGTAAACACTTCGCTGCTGACGCGCATCATGAACATGGCGGCAGACGATCACCAGCCACCCCTGGTGCGCGGCCGTCGCGTTAAGCTTAAGTATGCCCATGCCGGTGGTTACAACCCGCCCATCGTGGTCATCCACGGGAATCAGGTGAAAGATCTGCCAGATTCTTACAAGCGCTACCTGATGAACTATTTCCGCAAATCCCTGAATGTGATGGGAACGCCAATCCGTATTCAGTTCAAAGAGGGTGAGAACCCTTATGAAGGCAAGCGTAACCTGCTGACGCCGACTCAGCAGCGTAAACGTAAGCGTCTGATGGCGCATATGAAAAAGAATAAGCGTTAATGAGAAGAGGGCCATGAGGCCCTCTTTTTTTTGTGCTGAACACGCTGCTCAGGAGGAGAAAGTGACTATTCACTGCGAAAAATGTCAGCAGCCATTGCGGCTCAGCGACGGCGAATTTATCTGTGACCGCTGCAGTGCGCACTATCCGGCGCAGCCCGTCTGTCCGGACTGTCACCAGCCACTGACGGTACTGAAAGCCTGCGGTGCGGTCGACTATTTTTGTCAACATGGCCACGGATTGATCTCGCGCAGGCGGGTGCAGTTTCAGCCGTCCACACCGTAAGATTTGGCTATGATTAAACGTACCGGTGAACCCGGCCCGCCCGCCGTTTTGTAGCAAAAATGCTATTACGTCGTAACAAATGAGTTGTATATGTTCACTCGGTTATGTACCAGGTGGTACAATCCTGCCGCGTCGTGGGAGGGGCCAGCCACATCTGTAGGCTTCCGGCCCTCAGATTCTTACGGACGCGGGTCTGTTTATAATTGATTTGAAACAGAACGGGGCTCTGCGCAGAACGTTTTAAGGCGCGGAGTCCGGACGGTACCTGTCCGGACGTTCTGTTTATTCAGGAGAGATAGTTTATGGCTGAAACATCCTCCCGCTCCGCCAGGGGGTTGGGAATCGCATCCGTGCTGCTCGGACTGGTGCTGCTTGCTACCGGTCTGTTCTTTGCAATCGGTGGCGGCAAACTGGTTGCGCTTGGCGGCAGCTGGTACTTTTTGATTGCAGGGATTGTCATCGTACTTTCCGCAATTCAGTTCTTCCGCCGCAAATCGTCGGCAGCGGTTCTTTTCCTGCTGGTCTTTATCGGCACGCTGATCTGGTCGCTGTTTGATGCCGGGCTGGATTTCTGGCCGCTGGTCTCACGCCTGATGGTGCCAGCCGGACTGACACTGCTGGCCTTCCTGATCTGGCCTTCACTGCGTAAGCATGAAGGTAAGCCCTCACTGGCAAAACCTTCCTATACCTTCTCCGTACTGCTGGCCGCAGGCATGGTGGTCACGCTGGTGCAGATGTTCCAGCCGCATCCTACCGTGGCCGGTAATGGTGAAGAGCTGCCGCTGATTCCGGTCGATAAAACCAAACAGCAGAAAGACTGGGATAACTACGGCAATACGCCGCAGGGCAGCCGCTTTGTGGCGCTGGACCAGATTACCCGCGACAACGTGAAGGATCTGAAAGTTGCCTGGACCTTCCGCACCGGTGACACCCCGATCAGCCCGACCGGTAACGGCGCAGAAGATCAGCAGACGCCGTTGCAGATTGGCAACACGATTTATCTCTGCACCCCACACAATAATGTGATTGCGGTGGAAGCGAACAGCGGTAAGCAGATCTGGAAACGCGAAATTAATGCGCAGGCTGAAGTCTGGCCGCGCTGCCGTGGTCTGGCTTACTTTGACGCGACGAAACCGCTGCAACAGCCGGACAAGCCGGGGTCAGTTCCGGTAACGGCCGTTACCCTGCCTGCCGGTGACACCTGTCAGCGTCGTATTCTGATGAACACCATCGACGCGCGTCTGATTGCCATCAACGCCGACAACGGTGAGTTCTGTGAAGACTTTGGCGATCACGGCATTGTCGATCTGAAAGCCGGCATCGGTAAGGCACCAGACCCGCAGTATCAGCTGACCTCAGCTCCTACGCTGGCAGGCACCACTGTCGTGGTTGGCGGACGCGTGGCGGATAACGTACAGACCGATATGCCGGGCGGCGTGCTGCGTGGATTCGACGTTATCACCGGCAAGATGCGCTGGGCGTTTGACCCGGGCAACGTTGACCCGAATGCGATCCTGATGCCGGGCAAGGAGTACACCCGCAGTACGCCGAACTCCTGGGCTCCGATGTCATACGATCCGACCATGAACACCGTGTTCATTCCGATGGGCAGCTCCTCTGTTGACCTCTGGGGCGCGAACCGTACCCCACTGGATCACAAATATGGCGCATCCGTCCTGGCGCTGGATGCCACCACCGGTAAAGAGAAGTGGGTCTATCAGACCGTGCATAACGATCTGTGGGACTTTGACCTGCCGATGCAGCCAAGCCTGATCGACTTCCCGCAGAAAGATGGCAGCACCACGCCAGCGGTGGTGATCGGCGGTAAAACCGGCATGATTTTTGTGCTCGACCGGATGACCGGTAAGCCTTTGACCAAAGTCGAAGAGCTGCCGATGCCGCAGGGCCATATCCCGAACGAGCAGTACACCAAAACTCAGCCACACTCGACCGGCATGCCGCAGATTGGCAACCAGACGCTGAAAGAGTCTGACATGTGGGGAGCGACGCCGTTCGATCAGCTGGCCTGCCGTGTTGCCTTTAAATCGATGCGTTATAACGGCCTGTTCACCGTGCCGGACACCGACAAGTCGCTGAGCTTCCCGGGCTCGCTGGGTGGAATGAACTGGGGCAGCATGTCGACTGACCCTAACAACCATTTGCTGTTCGTTAACGATATGCGTCTCGGCCTGTGGGTGCAGATGATCCCGGCTGACACCAACAGCATTTCACGTGGCAGCAACGGTGGCGAAGCGATCAACACCGGTATGGGTGCAGTGCCGCTGAAAGGCACGCCGTACGCCGTAAACAAAAACCGCTTCATGTCTCCGCTGGGCATCCCTTGCCAGAAGCCGCCATTTGGTACGCTGTCGGCGATTGACATGAAAACCCAGAAAATCGTCTGGCAGGTACCGGTTGGTACCGTGCAGGACACCGGACCGTTTGGTATCAAAATGGGCGTGAAAATGCCGATTGGTATGCCGACGCTGGGCGGAACGCTGGCAACGCAGGGTGGCCTGGTCTTCATCGCCGGTACCCAGGATTACTATCTGCGCGCCTTTGATTCTTCAACCGGTAAAGAGGTGTGGAAAGCGCGCCTGCCGGTCGGCAGTCAGGGTGGCCCGATGAGCTACGTTTCACCGAAAGATGGTAAGCAGTACATCCTCATCTCGGCAGGTGGCGCACGTCAGTCACCGGACCGCGGTGATTACGTGATTGCTTACGCGCTGCCAGACAGCAAGTAACCATGCATAAGGAAAAGGGCCGACATTGTCGGCCCTTTTTTTGCTTATTTGCCGTCGCGCCACAGCGCCTGCAATTCGGGAGGGGCGACCTGTTCCGGGATCAGCAGCACAATGGTGCCGACCTCACGGCGGGTCGCGTACTGGATCTGAATGCGAAAATAGCGCTGATCGCCACTGCCCACCTGCGCGGCTTTCTCCTCGGGTTCGCCCAGCGGCATCGCCTGTTCCAGCGCATGGCAGACGCGCTGTTTTTCAGGCGGTGGCAGATCGCCCAGCATAAAGCGACGCTCGGCGCGCAGCCCCGGAATAAAGGCCATGCCGCCTTCACGCGCGACAATGACCGTAGCGTCATCGGTGAGTTCGGGCAGTTCACTCATAGCACGCCAACCTCCTTCCACGCCTGTTCAATGGCACGGCCGACCGACGAATTAAAACGCTTTTCACCGTGCTGAACGGTGAAGCGGGCAAAGGTCTTAAAGTCCGCATCCTGAGGCAGCTCGTCGTCACACAGGGTGTCATACCAGGCGTAGCCTGCCTGCTCCCAGGCAAAGCCGCCCAGCGCGGTGGCCGCCAGATAAAATGCCCGGTTAGGAATACCGGAGTTGATGTGAACTCCGCCATTATCTTCACGGGTTTTCACATAGTCATCCATGTGCGCTGGTTGCGGATCTTTACCCAGCATCGGGTCATCGTAGGCGGTGCCGGGTTCAGACATTGAACGCAAACCGCGCCCATTGATGCCGCTTGCCAGCAGGCCTTCACCGATAATCCAGTCCGCCTCTTCGGCGCGCTGTTTTTTGCTGTACTGTTTGACCAGGGAGCCAAAGACGTCAGACAGGGACTCATTCAGTGCGCCCGCCTGCTCAAAGTAGATCAATCCGGCTTCATTTTCCGTGACGCCATGCGCGAGTTCATGTGCCACCACATCAATCGCAATGGTAAAGCGATTGAAAATTTCGCCGTCACCGTCACCAAATACCATTTGCTGACCGTTCCAGAAGGCGTTCTGATATTTTTCCCCGTAATGGACGGTACCGAGCAGCTTCAGCCCCTGATTATCCAGCGAGTTACGCTGATAAGCCTGCCAGAAAAAGTCATAGGTCACGCCGAGGTAGTCCCAGGCTTCTTCAGCCGCTACATCATCACTGGTGGGCTGGCCCTCCTGTCGAATCAGCTTACCGGGCAGGGTTTCTCTGCCCTGGGCATCATAAATTTCCCGGTCCACATGGCCGCCCGCAGCCGTTTTAGCTACGGCGGGTTTTTGCCAGTGTTCTGCCATCAGGTGCTGAACGTGGGTGAGGGTGCGACGCGCCTGCGCCTGCTGGTGACCGGAACCGTGAGCAATGATCTTACGAAGGATATAGGGAGGAATAACGCAGTAAGCCATCTGAAACTCCTTGGCAGCTGAGAAAGAGGTACCGGAGAGTATAGACCCGTCAGGCAGACAACTTTGACAGGCCATCTGAAACTCCCTGGCAGCAGAGATGTACCGGAGAGTACAGACCCGTCAGACAGACCACGTTGACAGGCCATCTGAAACGCTCTGGCAGCAGAGATGTACCAGAAAGTATAGACCGGTCACGGCGAATGCACGCGGTAAATGAGACCAGCCATAACTGGAAAGGAAGGGTGATGAGGGCGGAACTGGTCAGGAGGCGGTTTTGCGGCGACGCTTTTTCTCAGGCAGTAACTGTGTGACCTGGCTTTCGACCCAGCCATCATCCAGACGGGTGCGCAGCAGGTCGCCGCTCTGCAGCTGCGCCGTTTTTTTCACCACCTGTCCGGTGGTGTCGGTCGTGACGCTGAATCCGCGTGCCAGCGTGGCCAGGGGACTGACGCCCTCCAGCTGCGCTACCAGCTGACCAAACTGCTGTTTTCCGCTGCTCAGCTGAGTGGTCATACTCTGCTGCAGGCGGTAGTGCCAGCTTTGCAGCTGCTTCTGCGCTTCGAACAGGCGCTGCTGCGGCTGTTGGGCACTGAGCCGGTGCTGCAGGCGATCCTGCTGACGGGTAGCGTGACGCAGGCGGGTTTCCATCGCATCACCGAGACGCTGCTGCAGGCGGAACAGGGCAGTCTGCTGGCGGGCCAGACGCAGCTGCGGATGCTGCTGCTGCAGGCGATGCTCCAGGCGGCTGTAAAGCCGCTGCTGGCGCGCCAGATAGTAATCCATCGCCATCTCCAGCCGCTGCTGCTGTGACTGCAGCTGACGCAGCAATTCAAGCTGATTGCGGCTGACAATTTCTGCTGCGGCCGACGGTGTGGGCGCGCGTAAATCTGCGACGAAGTCGGCAATGGTGACGTCGGTTTCGTGTCCGACTGCGCTGACGATGGGAATGCGGCTGGCAAAAATTGCGCGCGCTACCCGTTCGTCGTTAAAGCTCCACAAATCTTCCAGCGAACCGCCGCCGCGCCCGACAATTAACACGTCGCATTCATTGCGCAGGTTAGCGACTTCAATCGCCCGGACGATAGCCGCAGGCGCATCGACACCCTGCACGACAGCAGGATAGATGACCACGGGCAGGGAGGGATCGCGGCGATGCAGCACGCGTAACACATCGTGCAGGGCGGCGCCGGTCGCCGAGGTGATCACCCCGACCTGACGCGCCGGTTCCGGCAGCGGCTGCTTATGCTGCGGGTCGAACAATCCTTCGGTCGACAGTTTTGCCTTCAGCAGTTCAAACTGCTGCTGCAACAGCCCTTCGCCCGCCGGATGCATACTCTCGGCAATCAGCTGATAGTCGCCTCGAGGCTCGTAAAGGGTGATGCTGGCGCGCACCAGCACCTGCTGGCCGTGCTGCGGACGAAAAGTGACGCGACGATTGCTGTTGCGGAACATGGCGCAGCGCACCTGCGCGCCATCATCTTTCAGCGTGAAGTACCAGTGACCGGAAGCTGGCTGAGTGAAATTGGAGATCTCGGCGCTGATCCAGACCAGGCCCATCTCTTTCTCCAGCAGCTGACGCACTGTCGTATTGAGACGGCTGACGGTAAAAATATTGGCGTTGGATGGCAGCGACATGTGACGAAGATCAAATTCCAAATCAGCAGGTTAATTCACCGATACTACAGGGCTGCCAGTGCGGATCAAGAGTTTTTCGTAAATAATAGTGGAGGCAATCGATTACGGCCTGTATAATGCCGCGGCAATATTTTATCTAATCTCAATCACCCGAGGTGGAGTATTGCCATGTTAAGAATCGCTAAAGAAGCACTCACTTTTGACGACGTTCTGCTCGTTCCTGCTCACTCCACCGTCCTGCCTAATACGGCCGATCTCAGCACACAGCTGACCAAAAACATCCGTTTAAACATTCCTATGCTTTCCGCTGCCATGGACACCGTGACCGAAGCGGGTCTGGCAATTGCGCTGGCACAGGAAGGCGGCCTTGGCTTCATCCATAAAAATATGTCGATTGAACGCCAGGCGGACGAAGTGCGCAAGGTGAAGAAACATGAGAGCGGCGTCGTGACTGAACCGCAGACCGTACTGCCGACCACCCCACTGGCTGACGTCAAAGCGCTGACCGAGCGCAACGGCTTTGCAGGCTATCCGGTGGTTAACCGCGACAATGAACTGGTTGGTATCATCACCGGTCGTGACGTGCGCTTTGTGACCGATCTCTCCCAGCCTGTTTCTGCGGTCATGACCCCGAAAGATCGTCTGGTGACGGTGAAAGAGGGTGAAGCGCGTGATGTCGTGTTGCACAAAATGCATGAAAAGCGCGTAGAGAAAGCGCTGGTCGTGGATGACAGCTTCCATCTGCTGGGCATGATCACCGTTAAAGACTTCCAGAAAGCCGAACGTAAGCCTAACGCCTGTAAAGATGCACAGGGCCGTCTGCGTGTGGGTGCCGCTGTCGGTGCCGGTGCAGGCAACGAAGAGCGTATCGATGCGCTGGTTGCTGCGGGCGTTGACGTGCTGCTGATTGACTCTTCTCACGGTCACTCTGAAGGCGTGCTCTCCCGTATCCGTGAAACCCGTGCTAAATATCCGGACCTCGAAATTGTCGGCGGTAACGTTGCTACCGGTGCCGGCGCACTGGCACTGGTTGAGGCCGGCGTCAGCGCGGTCAAAGTCGGTATCGGCCCTGGCTCTATCTGTACTACCCGTATCGTCACCGGTGTCGGTGTTCCGCAGATCACCGCCGTCTCTGACGCCGTGACTGCACTGGAAGGCACCGGTATTCCGGTCATCGCCGATGGCGGTATCCGTTTCTCCGGTGATATCGCCAAAGCGATCGCGGCGGGAGCCTCCTGTGTCATGGTGGGTTCAATGCTGGCGGGCACCGAAGAGTCTCCGGGCGAGATCGAACTCTACCAGGGTCGTGCATTCAAATCCTACCGCGGCATGGGTTCACTGGGCGCGATGTCCAAAGGCTCTTCAGACCGTTACTTCCAGACTGATAACGCCGCTGACAAACTGGTGCCGGAAGGCATCGAAGGCCGCGTGGCTTATAAAGGCCGTCTGAAAGAGATCGTCCATCAGCAGATGGGTGGACTGCGTTCATGTATGGGCCTGACCGGTTGCCCGACCATTGATGACCTGCGCACCAAAGCGGAGTTTGTCCGCATCAGCGGCGCTGGCATCAATGAGAGTCACGTACATGATGTGACCATCACCAAAGAGTCACCGAACTACCGTATGGGCTCGTAATTCCGATTTCCCGCCCGGCTTAAGCCGGGCGCTTTTATTTATTAAGTCACCGTTCTGGAACCCCCTCAATGACGACGGAAAATATCCATAAGCATCGCATTCTGATTCTCGATTTCGGCTCGCAATATACTCAGCTGGTGGCACGCCGCGTGCGCGAGCTTGGCGTTTACTGTGAACTCTGGGCATGGGATGTGAGCGAAGAGCAGATTCGCCAGTTCAACCCAAGCGGCATCATCCTTTCCGGTGGCCCGGAGAGCACCACCGAACTGAACAGCCCGCGTGCGCCGGAATATGTCTTTAATGCTGGCGTGCCGGTCCTCGGCGTCTGCTACGGTATGCAGACCATGGCGATGCAGCTGGGCGGCGCCGTTGCCGGTTCAAACGAACGTGAGTTCGGTTATGCGCAGGTTGAAGTGACCACGCCAAGCGCTCTGGTTCGCGATATCGAAGATGCGATCAGCGCGGCCGGTAAACCGCTGCTGGATGTCTGGATGAGCCACGGCGATAAAGTCACCGCTATCCCGGCTGACTTCGTAACCGTTGCCAGCACCGAAACCTGTCCGTTTGCCATCATGGCGAACGAAGAGAAGCGTTTCTACGGCGTGCAGTTCCACCCGGAAGTGACCCATACCCGTCAGGGCCTGCGGATGCTTGAGCGCTTCATCATCGACATTTGTGAATGTGAAGCCCTGTGGACGCCAGCCAAAATCATCGAAGATGCGGTAGAACGTCTGCGTGAGCAGGTAGGAAATGACAAAGTTATCCTCGGTCTGTCTGGCGGTGTAGATTCATCGGTAACGGCGATGCTGCTGCACCGTGCCATTGGCGACCGTCTGACCTGCGTGTTTGTGGATAACGGTCTGCTGCGTCTGAACGAAGCGCAGCAGGTGATGGATATGTTTGGCGATCACTTTGGTCTTAATATCGTCCATGTTCCGGCTGAGCAGCGTTTCCTGGACGCACTGGCAGGTATTGATGAACCTGAAGCCAAGCGTAAAACCATTGGTCGCGTCTTTGTGGAAGTGTTTGACGAAGAAGCGCTGAAGCTGGAAGACGTTAAGTGGCTGGCGCAGGGCACCATCTATCCGGACGTGATTGAATCGGCGGCGTCAGCCACCGGAAAAGCGCACGTCATCAAGTCGCACCACAACGTTGGCGGCCTGCCGAAAGAGATGAAGATGGGCCTGGTTGAGCCGCTGAAAGAGCTGTTCAAAGACGAAGTGCGTAAGATTGGTCTGGAGCTGGGCCTGCCGTACGACATGCTGTTCCGCCATCCGTTCCCGGGCCCGGGTCTGGGCGTGCGCGTGCTGGGCGAAGTGAAGAAAGAGTATTGCGATCTGCTGCGTCGTGCCGATGCTATCTTCATCGAAGAGCTGCACAAAGCGGATCTCTACAACAAAGTCAGCCAGGCGTTCACCGTCTTCCTGCCGGTTCGCTCGGTCGGTGTGATGGGCGATGGCCGTAAATATGACTGGGTGGTTTCACTGCGCGCGGTGGAAACCATCGACTTTATGACCGCTCACTGGGCGCATCTGCCGTATGATTTCCTGGGCCGCGTCTCTAACCGCATCATCAATGAAATCAACGGGATCTCCCGCGTGGTGTATGACATCAGCGGTAAGCCACCGGCGACGATTGAGTGGGAGTAATCAGCCTGTAGCCGGTTAACCCTGACGATGTTCAAGCCCGCTTCTCAGCGGGCTTTTTTCTGCCCTGGCTGCCCGCCGAACCGCCGTTTTAACCTTTCAGCACATCCGCACCCGAACCTGGTGATTTTCTGTTCACTTTGCCGCAAATTGCGCTATTCTGCTGGTCAGCAAAAGCACGTCGGGTTTCCTGTCTGACGCCCGCTTTTGACTCGCCGCTTTTACCGATTATCCATGTCTCAAAGCCGCCGCTTACGGAAACCGCCCGCACCGCAGGCGTTTCCTGATTCTGACGCCACCAGGAATGTTGTCATGCTCTCACTCAAAGTGTTCAGCCTGTTTTTTGTTGTCGTATTGCTGCTCTCTCTGGGAGCCAGTATCGCCCAGGCGACCCGTCACAGCGAAACCGCAGAGCGGGGCGGCTGGTGGTCGGCGCGACGCGATTCAGCCGGTATGGCGCCCGACCCGCGCGCCTTCGCTAATCTGGCTATCGTGCAGGTCTATGCCGCGCCCACCTATGGCTGGAAAGGGCGGGTCGCGGTGCATCCCTGGATTATCTTCAAACGTGCCGGTGAAACGCACTACAATCGCTATGAAGTGATCAGCTGGGGCAGTGGCGATAAAGTGCGTCACAATACCAATCTTCCCGATGGCTACTGGTATGGTGCAAAACCGCGGCTGCTGGTGAACCATCGCGGTCCTGAGGCAGAAGCGATGATCCCGCAGATTGAAGCGGCCATTCAATCCTATCCCTGGCCGACGACCTATCACGCGTGGCCGGGGCCCAATAGCAATACTTTCCTGGCGCACATTGGTCGCGAAGTCCCGGCCTTAAAACTCGATTTGCCTGCCAATGCCCTGGGCAAAGATTACCGGCCACTGTGGCGTCCGGTCGGGCTGCCGCCATCCGGGCGAGGTCTGCAGGTATCGGTTCTGGGTGTGGCAGGTGTCACGCTCGGAGCGGAAGAGGGGTTCGAAGTGAATCTGCTGGGTCTGAACATGGGCCTCGACTTTACCCCGTTCCGCCTGCGGTTGCCGTTTATTGGCGGGCTGGGTAACGACAACCTGCAGCAGGATAAGCCCTGATCGTCTGGCCCCGCTAACGGGGCCGGTTTGTTTCAGCACACGCCAAAATCGCCCTCTTCGTGATAGAGGTTGACGCTCTCTGCCTTCACTTCAATCTCTTTTTTGGTCGCATCATCCACCCTCGCGCAATACAGGGTGTCACCTTCAACGCGCAATACCTGCATTTTAGGGCCACCGGTTTTCGACTGAACAAAATCCTCTGCTTTAAACATAGTTTCTCCGTCGTGAGTCGTGATTGCTGCCAGCATCGCGCTGACATTTTTTAAGTAACGTTTTCCAGTTTAGATCCTGACCGTTTTACTGTGTGAAAAAGTCTGCGTAAGCTCAGCCGGACAACAATATTTTTATCAGTTGTCATTTGACAACTTGTTAATCCGGCGGGAGGATAGGGAGGACGTGCGAAAGGAGAGGCATATGGAATATTGTTTTACATTACGGTTCAGCCTGCCGGAAGGGCATGCGCCGGCAGATGAGATGATGGAAGGGCTGGCCGCAGCCGGCTGTGACGATGCGCTGATCGGTCTGGGGATGCCGGGGCGAATCGCACTGGAGTTTACCCGGGAGTCAGGCTCCGCGACGGAGGCACTGGCAGAGGCAGAAGCGGCGGTCCTGCGCGCGATACCGGGTGCTACGCTGGTGGAAGCGGCGCCTGACTTTGTGGGACTGACTGACGTAGCCGAGCTGATCGGCATGTCGCGCCAGAACATGCGCAAGCTGATGCTCAGCCACCGCCCGCCATTTCCGCTGCCGGTGCATGATGGCAAAACCGCCATCTGGCACCTGTCAGATGTGCTGGAGTGGCTGAACCAGCGCGGTAACTATGTGCTGCCGGTGGCGACCCGGGAACTGGCGCAGGTGACGCGCCAGCGTAATCTCAGCGGGTCACTGCAACGCTACGGTCTGCACGCCTGAGGGTCAGTGCGTGGTCAGAAACAGCGTCGCCAGTCCCAGGAAGATAAAGAATCCGCCGGTGTCGGTGATGGCGGTAATCAGAACGCTGGAGCCGACGGCCGGATCGCGCTTCAGTCTGGTCATCACCAGCGGTACCAGCACGCCCATCAGCGCCGCCAGCAGCAGATTAAGCGCCATGGCCAGCATCATGACGCCGCCCAGCGCCATATTGTCATACATCAGCCAGGTGATGCCGCCCATGATGCCGCCCCAGAAGAGGCCGTTGATCAGTGCCACGCCCAGTTCACGGACGATCAGAAACGAGAAGTTACCCGGCTCCACCTGATGCAGCGCCAGCGCGCGCACAATCATGGTGATCGTCTGGTTACCGGTATTGCCCCCGATCCCGGCCACAATTGGCATCAGTGTCGCGAGGGCGACGATTTGCGAGATGGTCCCTTCAAACAGCCCGATAACGCGTGAGGCAACAAAGGCGGTACAGAGGTTGATCGCCAGCCAGGCCCAGCGTTTACGGACTGACTTATGCACCGGGGCAAAGACATCCTCTTCCTGACTGATACCACCCATCTTACGGATATTGCTTTCGTTTTCGGCATTAACCAGGTCGATGATATCTTCAATGCTCACACGGCCAATCAGTTTGCCTTTTGCATCGGTAACGGCGGCAGAGATGAGGTTATAACGTTCAAAGGCGCTGGCGGCGTCTTCTGCCTTGTCATTAAGCTGGAAGGTGGTGGGGCGTGCGTTCATCACTTCACTCACCAGCGTTTTGGGCTTATTCAGCAGGATATCGGTCAGCAGCAGTTCACCCAGCAGCTGATTATCTTTATTCGTGATGAAG
This sequence comes from Pantoea sp. PA1, assembly GCF_056856975.1. Lineage (NCBI taxonomy): Bacteria > Pseudomonadati > Pseudomonadota > Gammaproteobacteria > Enterobacterales > Erwiniaceae > Pantoea > Pantoea sp. PA1. Next base: position 2,132,056 of record NZ_JBXGEE010000001.1, on the reverse strand, counting down.
AGCTTATCGGTGCCGCCCGGCATACTTTTGCGCTTGCGCAGGAAACGCTGCACCGTCGCCAGCGTGACATCTTCACGCACCGTCAGGATGTTGAAATCCATCACCCTGGCGACGCGGTCGCGGTCAAACTGCACCATGCTGAGCATCCGGGCGCGCAGGCCAGGTTCCACAGTGGCCAGCAGGCGTCCGGTCAGGTCACGCGGCAGATAGCGCGCCAGCCAGACCTGATCGTCGATATCCAGCGGCTGGATGGCGCGCAGAATATCGCGGTCGCTCATCTCCTCCGTGAGGCTGGCCCAGACCGTTTCTGACGCTTCAACCAGCACGTGACCGCGCCGCTCGTTTGGCACCAGCCGCCACAGCGCCTGGCGCTCCTCTTCCGGCAGGGCTTCGAGAATATCGGCAAGGTCAGCGGCATGCAGCTGAAGAATATCCTGTTCCAGCGCTTCACGCTGGGCCGCATTTTCACGTTGCTGTTCAGGCGGCTGATCGCCGGATTTCTCCAGCAGGGCATCAACCAGATCGTGTTCATTGAGCAGCAGCGTCAGAATGCGATGACGGGTTTCACTTAAACGTTGAGAGTGAGAGGCAGACACATTGGATCCCTTTAGTCTGAAAGCACCAGCACGAAGTGTAGCGTTTCGCCTGAAAAAGGGATGCAAAAAAGCGTCCGATCGGTCGGATAAGGTTTTAAATTCAGTTCAGAAGGGGACTGTGCGTTAGCGGGTATCGCCTGATGTCACTGTAACCGGTCCAGGCGTCGCTTTCTGTTGCTGATGATGTTCGAAGGCAGCAGGCAGGATGAAAATCAGGCGACTAAAGAGAATGATAAAACTGATCAGCAACACGATGCGGGTCATGGTGCCGGTTTTCTGACGTCTTCGGGGAGAAATAGCGCTGTTCACGCGGGGTGGTTCCTGTAGTGACCCTCATCGGGGCGATTGCAATATTTAGTCACAGTCGCCCGATGAAATCAATCGCTGTTGAAAAAAACAGCAGATAATGATCAGTAACTCGCTTTCTGCGCCAGCAGCGTGGCAAAGCGGCAGGTGATGCGCTGGCCGTTTTCATCTTTACGGTGCAGCTGGCCGGGATGCTCGTTGTACTTCACGATGTGCCAGTTGCGATAGTAGTGACTGAGTTCACCCGATTTAAACGCAAAAGAGAAATCAGCCGGGCAGGGCATATCGTCCGTATTCATCGCCGCGACAATCAGGTTAAAGCCATATTTCACCGTGCAGGCCTGCATGTCCGCAATCAGCTGTGGAATGGTCTGCGGCTGCAGAAACATCATCACCACGGTCGACAGCACAAAGTCATAGCCGCCATTGAAGCGCGTCGTGTTCAGGTCATGCTGCGCGGTGTGGATACCGCTGAGGTTTTCCTGCGTCACAATCTCCTGCAGGCGCGCCAGACTTTGTGGATTGTGATCCCACGCCGTTACGTCAAATCCCTGCTGATTCAGAAACAGCGTGTTACGGCCCACGCCACAGCCAAGATCCAGCGCCTTGCCGACGGTGAGCTGGGGCAGAGCCGCAACCACTTCAGAGTGAGGCGGAGTCAGGCCATAGGTTTCGGCGAAGTAGTTTGCGCCTGAAAGCAGTGTGGTTGGTTGTGTCATAGTCATCAGTTCAGTTAAAAGGGCGCCTGGCGCCCGTAAGGTCAGGCTTCTTCTTTAAGGATCAGTTTCCATCCCGTCACGTCATTCCAGTAAACCTGCTCACGTTCGAGATCGAGCTGAACCAGGTTGTTCTGACTGAAATAGCCTGTAGGAAAGGTCAGCGTCCAGTGGCCGTCATCACACTTCAGGCTTAACGCATCCGGGCGCGTCGTGGCCTGGCGCTGATTATTGAGCAGCGTACCCAGGCGCAGCAGGAAAATCAGCGGAATAAACTGCTTTTTCTTGAACAGCGTGACGCGCGGCAACTCATCAAGTTTAATCGCTTTGCGATGGAATCTGACCAGCGCAGCCAGCAGCATCTGCTGATCCTGATTGAAACCGGGCAGGTTGGTGTTTTGCAGGATATAGGCGGAATGGCGCTGCAGCGCGCTATGGTTAATGGTCAGGCCCACTTCGTGCAGCATGGCCGCCCACTTCAGCAGCGCAGCCAGTTGCGGATTGGCCAGCTTAGGATTCTGCTCGCTCCACTGCACATAAAGCTGCTCGGTGGTGTCAAGCACGCGTCGCGCCTGATCGCTGTCGATGGCGTAGTGATTCGCCAGACTCTGTGCGGTCCGGCTGCGAATATCCTGATGGCGGAAGCGGCCTTCCATCTCATAGAGCACGCCTTCACGCAGTGCACCGTCAGAGAGGCGCAGCTCGCGGATCGCCAGCGCATCAAATACGCCACAGAGAATCGCCAGTCCCGGCACGAAGACGTTTTTGCGCTCTTCAGAGAGGCCCGGCAGGCTCAGTGCCGCAAAGGATTTATGCTTCATCACCTCGTCATAGAGCTTGTCGAGACGCTCAGGGGTGATCAGCTTCTCTTTCTCATCCATCGCCTGCAGCACTTCACAGGCGGCTTTGATGGTTCCGGACGCCCCCAGCGCATATTTCCAGCCATGCAGACGATACTGCCACGCCAGCGTTTCCAGCTTCTGCGCGGCCGCTAAACGGGCACGACGGAAGTTTTCACGGCTGATTTCTCCCTTAGGGAAATAGAGCTGGGCGAAACTGACGCAGCCCATGCGGCGGCTCTCAACCAGCTGCGGTTCAAAATCCTCGCCAATCACCAGCTCGGTTGAGCCGCCGCCGATGTCGATCACCAGCTTGCGGCCTTTTTCCGGCTGCGTATGCTCCACGCCCATAAAGATCAGACGCGCTTCTTCATGACCTGAAATCACCTCGATCGGGTAGGGGATCACCTCAGCCGCCCGCTGCAGGAAGGTTTCGGCGTTTACCGCCTCACGCAGCGTATGGGTGCCGACAATCGTCACGTTGCTCGGGCTGAACCCCTGCAGGCGCTCGGCAAACAGCGCCAGACAGGCTAAGCCGCGCTCCATCGCCTCTTCGCTGAGTTTGTGCTGAGCATCCAGCCCGTCAGCCAGATGGACGCGCTGCTTCAGGCGACCCAGCACCTGCATCGCACCGTCGACGACCCGCGCAATCACCATATGGAAACTGTTCGAGCCCAGGTCAATCGCCGCAAACTCCTGGGGTTTAGGCGTACTTTTATGAGAAATTGGCATAGGATTTAGTCAGGTTGTTCCAGTTTCTTGATGTAATCATAGATGGCCAGCTGCGAGCGCACTTTACGGCGATTGCCTCGCTGGACGTAATGGTTACTCAGCTCTTTGTCGACGATGCGGGCTTTCACCGTATCACTCAACTGAATGGCAATAATGTCGAGTATGCGCTGCCGGATGCGCGGATCGAGAATCGCCACCGCCACCTCGATACGGTAATCAATATTACGCGTCATCCAGTCAGCGGAGGAGAGGAACACCTTCTTATCGCCGCCATTCTCAAAAATATAGACGCGATCGTGTTCCAGATAGCGGTCAACAATACTGATGACGCGAATGTTCTCGCTGATCCCCGGCAGATCCGGGATCAGTGAGCACATGCCACGCACCAGCAGATTGACTTTTACCCCTACGCTGGAGGCTGTATAAAGCCGATCAACCAGCCCTTTGTCCACCAGATTGTTTATTTTCAGAGTAATGCCGGAGGGCTTCTGCTGCTGGGCATTGGCGATTTCGGTGTCGATCAGTTCATACAGCATCCGGCGTGAGTTCTGCGGAGACACCATCAGGTGATCGAACGTTACGGGCCGGTAGGGGTTCTCAATAAAGTTGAACACCCGACGCACTTCGTTGGTGATACGCGCATCGGCGGTCAGCAGGGAGTAGTCCGTGTAGAGCCGGGCAGTCTTCTCGTTAAAGTTGCCGGTGCCGATGTGGGCATAGCGCACAATCTCTTCCCCTTCACGGCGTGAAATCAGGAACAGCTTGGCGTGGATTTTCAGGCCAGGGGCGGAGAAAATCACATGCACACCGGCTTCGGTCAGGCGTTTAGCCCAGTAGATGTTGGCTTCTTCATCGAAGCGCGCCTGCAGCTCAACCACCACCGTGACCTTCTTACCGTTATAGGCGGCGTGGATCATCGCATCCATGATGCGCGAGTGTTTGGCGACGCGGTAAATATTGATTTTGATCGCCAGCACGCTCGGGTCAAACGACGCCTGACGCAGCAGCTCCAGCACATGCTCAAAGGTGTGATAAGGATAATAGAGCAGCACGTCGCGGTCGCGGATCGCATCAAAGCCGTTGCGGTAGCCGTCAAAGCCGATGTGGCGGATCTGCGGCAGCGGACGATTTATCAGGTTGTTTTTGCCGACGTTCGGAAAGCCGATGAAATCTTTAAAGTTGTGATAGCGACCGCCGGGCAGAATCGAATCGAAGTTAGAGATAGAGAGCTTGTGGCACAGCAGTTCAACCATCGCCTCCGGCATATCGCGCTGATAGACGAAACGCACCGGCTCTGCCGTCAGTCGCTGCTTCAGGCTGGAGGACATCAGCTCCAGCAGGCTCGACTCCATCTCCGTCACCAGATCGTACTCGGCGTCACGCGTCATTTTCATGGAATAGGCGTTGAGCGCGTCGTAGTCGTAAAAGCCTTTGAAAATATCATCCAGGCAGTAACGTAAAATGTTGTCGAGCAGGATCATCGGCTTACGGCGACGTGGTGGCTCCGCCGGAAGATTGATAAAGCGCGGCACCTTGTCGGACGGGATCTCCAGCAGCGCATAGCGGATGTCGTCACCCCGGATAATCTCGACCGCCAGGTAGGTGTAGTCATCTTTAAGAAATTCGGTCAGGTCGGTTTCATGGGTGATCAGAATCGGCGAGATGTGCTGACGCAGCTCATGCTTAAAGTAGTGACGCAGCCACGCCTGCTGATTGGGCGACAGCTGACGTTCGTTGATCAGGAAGATCTGGTTGCGTGCCATCTCCAGCAGCAGCTCGTTATAGAGGGCATCGAACTCCTGATCGGACTTCATCACCCGCTGCTGAATTTTCTTAAACAGATGACGTGGCGTACTGGCGGAACCCTGCTCTTCACCAATCAGAATACGGCGTTTCAGGTCGGCAAAACGCACTTTATAGAATTCATCGAGGTTGTTGGAGTAGATACCCAGAAAGCGCATCCGCTCAATCAGTGGATTGCTTTTATCTGCCGCTTCCTGCAAAACCCGTTCATTAAAGGATAACCAGCTCAATTCTTTTTCAATATAAAGCTTTACCTGACCCATTCTCACTCCATTTAGCGGTTGCAGGACTGAAGATCCAGTGTCCCTGAACATTATGGCGAGAGTATGGCAGCGTTGTCCAACGCCAGGAGTTGTCTTATCAACCCGCTACGGGCAACATAGCGGCTTATTTCAGCCTGCTGCCGGAACCGCATGAGCGTAAACCACATTCCTGTCCAATTCAGCGATCGTAAGCGTCGTGCCATTGACCGCCTGACGCGGCGGCTGGTCACCTGCTGCGGCGTGGCGATCCTGCTGCTGATGCTGCTGCTGTTCTGCTGGCTGATAGGAGTGGTACTGCCGCTGTTTACGGCGCCGGGTCTGCAAATCGCCTCCAGCCAGCAACTCTGGGATCGTGCGCCTGCATTAGCGATGGGCAATCAGGACAAGGTCGGCTGGCGTATCAGCGATCGCGGCGCGGCGCGCTTTATTCCGCTGGATGGGCAGCCCGCAGAACCGGCACTGGCGCTGACGCCGCCACCGGATGCGATTGTGCAGAGTGCCGACGGGCAGACGCTGCTGCTCAATATTGAGGGAGCGCTGACGCTGCTGCAGCCTACAGCCGACCAGCAGTGGCGCTTTCCCCTGGGCGACAAACCCTTTCATATACCCGCTGGCGCGGTGACGAAGATGGCGCTGGCAACCCGCCATGCCGATCAATGGCGCATCGCGGCGCTCACCCAGGCCGGGCTTCAGGTGCTGACGATTGGCACCGATCGTCAGGCTTCCATTCTCTCGCTGCCTCAGCGTCAGCTCGATCTGCTGGCGCTTTCACCGACAGGCGATCTGCTCTACACCACGGAAGGCAATCTGCTGCGCGTCTGGCAGTTGGGTGATGCACAGGCCTCATTACGCGAAACGCACACCCTGCCGCAGCCGCCGCAAAGCCTGCACCTGCTGGTGGGCGGTGCAAGCCTGCTGATTCAGGATCGCAGCGGCGTGACACAGTGGTTTGCTGTGGCCGGCGAGCAGGGGCCGCGCCTGCAGCGCATAAAGACCTTCGCGCAGAGCGACGGTGAGACGCTTCTGGTGACGGAGCCGCACCGTCGCGTGTTCGCCACACTCAGCAGGCAGGGGCTGCTGCGGCTGTTCGCCAGCAAGCAGAGCGGCCCGATACTGGAGCGTCAGCTGGCGCCTGGCATCGTACAGGCGCAGTTTTCACCCCGCGGCGACAGCCTGCTGATTGAGCGTCCAGGACACTGGCAGATGCTGCGGCTCGATAACCCGTGGCCCGACGTCACGTGGCGTAATTTCTGGCAGAAAATCTGGTATGAGAACTATCCCGCGCCGGACTGGGTCTGGCAGTCGACCGCCGCGGGCGACGGCTATCAGGCAAAGTTCAGCCTGGTGCCGATGGTGACGGGCACGCTGAAAGCGGCCGGGTTAGCACTGCTGTTTGCCACGCCGCTGGCGCTGGCCGCCGCCATGTACACCGCGTGGTTTATGGCCCCCGGCCTGCGACGCTGGGTGAAACCGGCGATAGAGATGATGGGGGCGCTGCCGAGTGTGGTGGTCGGGCTGATTGCCGGACTCTGGCTGGCGCCGCACATTGGTCAGGCCCTGCTGGGGGTGCTGCTACTGCCGCTCACCCTGGCGGGCGCGCTGCTGCTGTGCGGGGTATTCAGCGCCCGCTTACCGCCGCGCTGGCGTCAGCCCGGTCGCGAAGTGCTGATTCTGCTGCCGCTGCTGCTGTCAGTGACGCTGCTGACGCTGTGGCTGCCCGCTCAGTTTATGCCGGATGCCGGCGACTGGCTGCCGCATTATGAGCAGCGAAATCTGCTGGTGGCCGCACTGGCGATGGGCTTTGCGCTGGTGCCGCTGATCTTTACCCTCTCGGAAGATGCGCTCTTCAGCGTCCCTGCGGCGCTGGGACAGGGCTCGCTGGCGCTGGGCGCGACGCCGTGGCAGACGCTGACCCGCGTGGTGCTGCCCGGTGCCTCTGCCGGTATTTTTGCCGCGCTGATGGTCGGTCTGGGGCGCGCCGTGGGAGAAACCATGATTCTGCTGATGGCGACCGGTAACACGCCGCAAAGTGAAGGGGGCCTGTTCAGCGGCCTGCGCGCGTTGTCCGCCAATATCGCTATCGAGATGCCGGAAGCGGCGGCGGGCAGTGCCCACTACCGGGTGCTGTTTCTCAGCGCTCTGCTGCTGCTGCTGTTTACGCTGGTTATCAACACCATTGCAGAGCTGATCCGGCAGCGGCTGCGTCAGCGATACAGTCAGCAGGAGGAGCAGGCATGAAGGTGATGCGCCAGAACGATCGCTGGCGGTGGTTAACCGCCGGCGCGGTAGCCGTCTGCCTGCTCGCCTTTACGCTGCTGATTGGTTTGCTGGCCTGGCAGGGAGTGCGTGCCTTCTGGCCGCAGCGCGTTGACCTTTACAGCTTCAGCCAGCCGGAGGGCGGCGAGACGCGCCTGCTGGGTGAAACGCTGGAGCATCAGCGGCACTTTCCCGCCCCGGCCGATGAGCAGGGCAATCAGGGGGAGAAGGTTCATCGTTATCTGATTAAGACCGGTAACCGGGAGTGGGACGCGCCCGATTTCCGCGTGGTTTACAGCCGTCAGGCGGCGCAGATCACTCAGCCCGCCGATGTCATGGTGCTGCAGCGGCGCGGCCACGGTCAGGCCTATGGCTGGTTTGTCGGGCTGCGTGAAGACAATGAAGAGTTAACCGCCAGAGACCCGGATGCGCTGCTGCATCAACGGCTCGGGCAGGTGCAGACCCTGGTGCGCCAGGCCAGCCAGATCCGTCGGGTCGATATGGCGCGTCTCAACAGCCAGCGGGAACAGTTAGACGAGCAGGCGGAGGCACGACGGGCCGCCGGACGCTTTGATCTGCAGACCGAGTCGGAATTTCAGGCCAATCAGGCCGCCCTGCAGCGCCGTTTCAATCAGCTGAGTGAGACGCTGGCCTCTCTGCAGCAGCAGAGTCAGCGCGATCTGCTGATCCTGCGGGATGTACACGGCACCGAACATGCGATTCCGCTGACCGACATTGTGGACAGCTGGAAGCCCAATGCGATGACGGCAGGCGGCAAAATGCTGCATTTCCTGCATCAGCTGTGGCGCTTCGTCAGCGACTCCCCTGCGGAGGGCGAGAGTGAATCGGGCGCGTTTCCGGCCATTTTCGGCACCGTGCTGATGGTGCTGCTGATGTCGGTGGTGGTGATGCCGCTGGGCGTGATCGCGGCAATCTGGCTGCATGAATATGCCGGACGTCATGCGCTGACCCGGCTGGTGCGGATCGCGGTGGTCAATCTGGCGGGCGTCCCCTCGATTGTCTATGGCGTCTTTGGCCTGGGCTTTTTCGTCTGGCTGGTGGGCGGCACGATCGACCAGCTCTTCTTCGCCAGCGCACTGCCCAATCCGACGTTTGGCACGCCAGGGCTGCTGTGGGCCTCACTGACGCTGGCGTTACTGACGCTGCCGGTGGTCATTGTCGCGACCGAAGAGGGGCTGTCCCGTATTCCCAACAGTCTGCGACAGGGTTCGCTGGCGCTGGGCGCAACGCAGGCGGAAACCCTGTGGAATGTGGTGCTGCCTATGGCGGTGCCCGCGATGCTGACCGGTCTGATCCTGGCGGTGGCGCGGGCGGCCGGGGAAACCGCACCGCTGATGCTGGTGGGGGTAGTAAAAATGGTGCCGGAGCTGCCGGTAGACGCGGTGTTTCCTTATCTGCATCTGGATCGCAAGTTTATGCATCTGGGCTTCCAGATTTACGATCTGGCGTTTCAGAGCCCGAATATTGAAGCTGACCGGCCGCTGGTGTTTGCCACCGCGCTGCTGCTGGTGCTGATTATTCTGTCGCTTAATCTGCTGGCGATGGCCCTGCGTCACCGTCTGCGTGAACGCTATCGCCTTATGACTCAATAACAGGCTATGACTATGACGTCCGACACGGATATGGCGCTTACCGTTAACCATCTGTCGCTGTGGTATGGCGAGCGCCAGGCGCTGCAGGATATTTCGATGCAGGTGCCGAAAAACAGGATCACCGCGCTGATTGGTCCCTCAGGCTGTGGTAAATCGACGCTGCTGCGCTGCTTTAACCGCATGAATGATGTGATCGATCACTGCCGGGTTGAGGGAGAGGTGCTGCTGGGCTCGCTGCCGATACTGCGACCGGAGCAGGATCTCTCCGCGCTGCGGCGTCGGGTCGGGATGGTGTTTCAGCGGCCGAATCCGTTTCCCAAGTCGATCTATGAGAATGTGGTTTACGGGCTGCGCCTGCAGGGGGTACGCGACCGGCGGGTGCTGAACGAAGCCTGTGAGCGTGCGCTGCGTGCGGCGGCGCTCTGGGGCGAGGTGAAAGATCAGCTGTCTCAGAATGCGCTGACGCTCTCGACCGGACAGCAGCAGCGGCTGGTGATTGCCCGCGCTATTGCGATTGAACCGGAGGTTCTGCTGCTGGATGAGCCGACCTCTGCGCTGGACCCTATCTCGACGCTGGTGATTGAAGAGCTGATGACCACGCTGAAGCAGCATTTTACGCTGGTGCTGGTGACGCACAACATGCAGCAGGCCTCTCGCGTGTCAGATTACACCGCGTTTATGCATCAGGGCGTGCTGGTGGAGTTTGATGAGACCGACCGTATCTTCACCGCGCCGAAACAGCGCCGGACCGAAGATTATATTACGGGGCGTTACGGCTGAGTCCGCAACGGGAAAGGGGCGCTCTGCGGGATATCACACCGGCTCAGGGGGCTTGTGTCCTGCGTAAAGACGCAAAAGACGCCCTCCATGGCGGGCTCAGCGCGGGCCCTCCATGGCCCGCTATGCTTTACTCCGGACACAGGTCCCCATCGCTTCAGGTTTAACAGCTGTCTGTGTGACTTCCCGTCTATCAGTCGTTAGCATAGCCCTGCGGCGGCAGCGGTTCGCCATCCAGCCAGGCCTTACCGTCACGCATCGCCAGCCGTCCCTCAACAAACCAGTCGATGACCAGCGGATAGATGGCGTGCTCCTGATGCTGCACCCGCTCCGTGATCTCCGCCTCCGTGTCGTCGGCAAAAATCGGCACTTTTGCCTGCAGGATCACCGGCCCGCCATCCAGCTCGTCAGTGACAAAATGCACCGACGTGCCATGCTCGCTATCACCGTTCTCCAGCGCCTGACGGTGCGTATGCAGGCCCGGATATTTCGGCAGCAGGGAAGGGTGAATATTCAGCAGGCGATCGTGAAAATGGGCCACGAATGCGCTGCTGAGAATACGCATATACCCCGCCAGGACGACAAGGTCGGGCGAGTACGCTTCAATCTCAGCGATCAGCTGGCGATCAAAGGCGTCCCGGTCGGTGAAATCGCTGGCGGCCAGCGCGTGAGCCGGGATGCCCGCCTCACGCGCCCGCGTTAAGCCAAAGGCAGCGGCGCGGTTGCTGAACACGGCAGCCACGCTGCCGTGAATGCGCCCGCTGGCGCAGGCGTCAAGGATGGACTGAAGATTGCTTCCGTTGCCGGAGATCAGTACAACCAGCTTTTTCATCCGTTGATGACCACACGCTCTTCCGCCTCTGACGCTTTGATCACGCCGAGCTTCCAGGCTTTCTCTCCGGCCGCTTCCATCAGCGCGATCGCTTTATCCGCGTCGGCCGGGCTCAGGGCGATGACCATCCCGACGCCGCAGTTAAAGGTACGGTACATCTCGAAACGGCTGACGTTACCGGCCTGCTGCAGCCAGCTGAAGACGGCCGGCCACTGCCAGCTCTTCTCATCAATCACCGCCTGGGTGTTGTCGGGCAGCACGCGAGGAATATTTTCCCAGAAGCCGCCGCCGGTCAGGTGTGCGATAGCATGCACATCGACCTGTTCAATCAGGCTCAGGATATTTTTCACGTAGATGCGGGTCGGTTCCAGCAGATGATCAGCCAGCGGTTTGCCTTCCAGCTGTTCGGTCAGCGGATCGGTGTTGCTGACTTCCAGAATCTTGCGCACCAGCGAATAGCCGTTGGAGTGCGGGCCGCTGGAGCCGAGAGCGATCAGCACGTCGCCATCCTGCACCTTGCTGCCATCAATGATTTCTGATTTTTCCACCACGCCCACGCAGAAACCGGCCACGTCGTAATCTTCGCCGTGATACATGCCTGGCATCTCGGCCGTTTCACCGCCGACCAGCGCACACCCTGACTGCAGACACCCTTCGGCGATGCCGGTGATCACCGCAGAGGCAGTGTCCACGTCCAGTTTGCCGGTCGCGTAGTAATCCAGGAAGAAGAGCGGCTCAGCACCCTGCACCACCAGGTCGTTAACGCACATCGCCACCAGGTCAACACCAATGGCGTCGTGACGTTTGAGATCCATCGCCAGACGCAGCTTGGTACCAACGCCATCGGTGCCGGAGACCAGCACGGGTTCACGGTATTTTTGCGGCAGCGCGCAAAGCGCACCAAAACCGCCCAGTCCACCCATCACTTCCGGGCGACGCGTCTTTTTCACTACGCCTTTAATACGGTCAACCAGGGCATTACCAGCATCAATATCAACACCGGCGTCTTTGTAACTGAGAGAGGTTTTGTCGGTCACTGCGAGGTCCCCACGCGAGTTGCGGTTGGTGGTTAAAATAAAGCGCGGCAATTCTAACAGTGCAGGCAAACGTTTGCGAGTCCGGGATTGCGCATCGGACAATTTTCATTAATCCTTGTTTTATCCCGGCCAGACTCGCGGCTTTGCGCAAGGACAGGTGGCGCAGAGCGGAAAAGGCGGTATAATCCCGCGATTTTTTTTTAGCTCAACTCATTCCGGGAGAACACCAATGAAGATCGTGGAAGTCAGACACCCGCTGGTCAAACATAAACTGGGCCTGATGCGTGAGCATGATATCAGTACAAAGCGCTTTCGTGAGCTGGCGTCTGAAGTGGGCAGCCTGCTGACCTACGAAGCGACCGCCGATCTGGAAACGGAGCGCGTCACCATTGAGGGCTGGAACGGCCCGGTTGAAATCGATCAGATCAAAGGCAAAAAGATCACGGTGGTGCCGATTCTGCGTGCCGGTCTTGGCATGATGGAAGGGGTTCTGGAGCACGTTCCCAGCGCCCGTATCAGCGTGGTTGGGGTTTACCGTGATGAAGAGACGCTGGAGCCGGTTCCCTATTTCCAGAAGCTGGTTTCTAACATCGAAGAGCGCCTGGCGCTGGTGGTAGACCCGATGCTGGCGACCGGGGGCTCAATGATCGCCACCATCGACCTGCTGAAAAAAGCGGGCTGCACCAGCATTAAAGTGCTGGTACTGGTTGCCGCCCCGGAAGGGATCGCTGCACTGGAGAAGGCACACCCTGACGTTGAGCTCTACACGGCGTCCGTGGATCAGGGACTGAATGAGAAGGGTTACATCATTCCCGGACTCGGCGATGCCGGGGACAAGATTTTCGGAACCAAATAAATCGCATAGCCGACCAGAGAGTCGGCTTTTTTTTGCAAAAAAAAGCTCTCCGACCGGGGCGGGTTTGCCGCAGGGCTGACCCGCGTGCCTGAGGCTGTGCCTGAAGCGCGCACCCGTGGGGAAAATAACATAAGGGGATAAATGATGACTCGTCGCGCCATTGGCGTCACTGAACGACCGCCGTTACTGCAAACCATTCCACTCAGCCTGCAACACCTGTTCGCCATGTTTGGTGCCACAGTGCTGGTGCCGATTCTGTTTCACATCAACCCGGCGACGGTTCTGCTGTTTAACGGCGTCGGCACGCTGATCTACCTCTTTATCTGTAAGGGCAAAATCCCCGCCTATCTCGGTTCCAGTTTCGCCTTTATCTCGCCGGTACTGCTGTTACTGCCGCTGGGCTATGAGGTGGCGCTGGGGGGATTTATCCTCTGCGGGGTACTCTTTTGCCTCGTGGCGCTGATTGTTAAACGCGCGGGAACCGGCTGGCTGGACGTGATGTTTCCGCCAGCGGCGATGGGCGCGATTGTCGCCGTAATCGGTCTGGAGCTGGCGGGCGTAGCGGCCAATATGGCGGGCCTGCTGCCGGCAGAAGGCAGTGCACCCGACAGTAAAACGGTGCTGATTTCGCTGGTGACCCTGGCCGTCACGGTGTTTGGTTCGGTGCTGTTCCGCGGCTTCCTGGCGATCATCCCTATCCTGGTCGGCGTGGTGGCGGGTTATCTGCTCTCCGCGTTTATGGGCATCGTGGACTGGCGCGGCGTGGTCAGTGCCCCCTGGTTTGCCCTGCCGACCTTCTATACGCCGCGCTTTGAATGGGTGGCGATGCTGACGATTCTCCCCGCCGCGCTGGTGGTGATTGCCGAACATATCGGGCATCTGGTGGTCACGGCTAACATCGTGAAGAAAGATCTCATCCGCGACCCTGGCCTGCATCGCTCAATGTTCGCCAACGGCTTATCGACGGTGATCTCCGGCTTCTTTGGCTCCACCCCGAACACCACCTACGGCGAAAACATCGGCGTCATGGCGATTACCCGTGTCTACAGTACCTGGGTAATTGGCGGTGCGGCGATTCTGGCGATCCTGCTCTCCTGCGTCGGCAAACTGGCGGCGGTGATCCAGGCGATCCCGGTGCCGGTTATGGGCGGCGTGTCGCTGCTGCTGTATGGCGTGATCGGCGCTTCGGGTATCCGCGTCCTGATCGAATCGAAAGTCGATTACAACAAAGCGCAAAACTTGATCCTGACCTCGGTGATCCTGATCATTGGCGTCAGCGGCGCGAAGGTGCACATCGGCGCGGCAGAGCTGAAGGGCATGGCGTTAGCGACGATCGTGGGCGTCGGACTCTCATTGATCTTCCGGGTGATCTCGCTGCTGCGTCCGGAAGAAGTGGTGCTGGACGCCGAAGAATCCCGCGAGCCCTGATCGCATCGTAACGGACAGGATCGGGGCAGGGACGCCCCATTCATCTCTTTCTGAAAACTGTGGTAGACTTCCCCCGATTTTTTGCTTGTTCTCTTGCTGAGGTGCTTCTGAACACGCCGGCACAATTGTCATTGCCACTCTATTTACCTGACGATGAAACCTTCGCCAGCTTCTGGCCGGGGGAGAACCCGTCGCTGATTGCCGCGCTGAAAGGCGCTCTCAGCCAACAACATGGCAGCTATCTCTACTTCTGGTCACGCGAAGGCGGCGGGCGGAGTCATCTGCTGCACGCCGCGTGCGCCGAAATGTCCGCTCGCAGTGAAGCGGTGGGATATGTGCCGCTGGACAAACGCACCTGGTTTGTACCGGAAGTGCTGGAGGGGATGGAGCAGCTGTCACTGGTCTGCATCGATAACATTGAGTGCATTGCCGGTGAGCCGGAGTGGGAGATGGCGATCTTCGATCTCTACAACCGCATTCTGGAAACCGGCAACACGCGGCTGTTCATCACCGGCGATCGTCCACCGCGCCAGCTGAATCTGCAGCTGCCGGATCTCGCCTCGCGCCTGGACTGGGGGCAGATCTATCGCCTGCAGCCGCTCTCCGATGAAGATAAACTGCAGGCGCTGCAACTGCGCGCCGGGTTGCGCGGCTTTGAGCTGCCGGAAGATGTGGGACGCTTCCTGCTGAAGCGACTGGATCGTGAAATGCGCACCCTGTTTGAAACGCTGGATCGGCTTGATCGTGCCTCGATCAGCGCCCAGCGCAAACTCACCATTCCCTTCGTTAAAGAGACGCTCGGCCTTTAAAGAATGTCGAGCACCGCTTCCGGCGGACGTCCGATTCGCGCCCGATCGCCCTTGATCACAATCGGCCTTTCAAGCAGTTGCGGATGGGCGGCGAGCGCGTCCAGCAGCGCACTTTCCTCTTTATCACTCAACGCCAGTTCGCTGTAGAGCGCTTCTTTCGTCCGCATCAGCTGGCGTGCGCTCTGCATCCCCAGCTTCTGCAGCTGACTCTGCAGCGTCTCGCGGTCAGGCGGCGTCTGCAGATAGAGCACCACTTCCGGTACAAGGCCGCGGGTGTTCAGCAGGGCCAGAGTTTCGCGGCTCTTGCTGCAGCGCGGGTTGTGGTAAATCGTCACCATGTCAGGCTCTCCTTTTCCGGCTGTTATGCTCAGCCTTTCTGATATTGTTTGAAACGCTGCTGCAACTGACGCAGCTGATCGATACGGGCATCGTAGCGCGCCTGCTTCAGGCTGCCGAGCGGCACCTGGGCGCTGGCGCTGCTCAGTGCGCTAATCGCCTGATCGAGCTGACCATTCAGTGCCAGACTCTCGGCCCGCGCCGAGAGCTCCTCATCATTCAGCCCCTGCTGAGCAGAAGCCTGCGCCAGTAAATCCCAGCCGTTGGGGTCATCCTTGTTTGCCCAGGTGTAGCGATTCAGAATGCGGCTGGCGCTGGCATACTGTTTCGCTTCTACATAGGCATTCGCCAGGTTGAGCTGCACCACCGGGCTGTTTTTCGCCCCGGTAGCCGCGGTGAGCAGGGCAATCGCCTGCTGCGGCTGGTTCAGACCGATATCGATATCGGACATGATGTCGAGGAACCAGACATTACCGGGCTGCTTCGCCAGCAGCGGGGTCATAATCCGCTTCGCGTCGGCAAAACTCTTCGCCTGCAAAAACTGTATCGCTTTGCCATATTGTGAGGCCAGCTGCTCACGCGAATTGCCGCTGGCATACTGGCTCAGCAGTTCGTCAGTAAGCTGATTGCGCCCGGTGGAGTACATGCCCAGCGCCCGTACCTTCGCCAGATAAAAATCTTCCGTCGACTGCACGACCACTGGCCGCATCTGGTTGGCGCGGTTTCGGGCATCCGCCAGACGGCTGTCGGGCAGGGGGTGCGTCAGCAGAATTTCCGGTGGCTTTGACGAGAAGCGGCTCTGATCGGCCAGCTTCTGCAAAAAGTTCGGCATCGCCTGCGGATCGAATCCGGCGCGCTGCAGCACCTGAATCCCGATGCGATCTGCCTCCTGCTCATTGCCCTGGGTAAAGCTGATGATCCCCTGCTGGGTGCCCGCCAGCGTACCGGTCAGTGCTGCCATGCCCGCCTGCGGACTCGCCATCGCCAGCAGAATAGAGCCCAGCGCACCGACCCAGGTCAGCGGCGCATTGCGCTTCTGATCTTCCATCGCGCGCGCCAGATGGCGCTGGGTAACGTGAGAAATCTCATGCGCCATTACCGACGCCAGCTGGCTTTCATTCTCGGTAAAGCGGAACAGCGCGGAGTGCAGCACCACATTGCCGCCAAAAAAGGCAAAGGCGTTCAGCTCATCGTTCTGTATCAGAAAGAAGTGGAACGGCGTTTTCACCGAGTCAGCGTGCGCAACCAGGCGCTGGCCGAGCTGATTGATGTACTGATTGAGAAGCGGATCGTTGATCAGTGGTGCGCTGGCGCGAAGCTGGCGGACATAGAAGTCGCCCATCTGCAGCTCCTGATTAATCGACAGCGTCGAACCGGCCGTGGTGCCAATATCGGGAAGAGAATCACTGACATCAGCGTAAGCCGGTGACAGCGTGGACAGAATGAGCGTCGGCAGAAGCGCGGCGATCAGCGTTTTTTTTAACCGGTTCAACATGCCTTAATCCTGTAGAGAGGCTCTGAAAAGAGACAGGTGCGCAGCGGGTAGGTTCCCTTTTCCGCAGATAACGACGGTTTGCGCCTATCTTAACCAGTGCCCGAAAAGAAAGAAATGCTGTTTTCGGGGCCAGCCGGCGGCGCGGTTTGTGCAAGATCAGCGAATATGACGAAAAAATTTGAACATTCCTGAAACCTAAACCGTAGTTAAACGGATAAGCCGGGGCAGGGGATTGCCCGCGGCGGCGCGCAATTATACAACGGCTTATTTACGCTGCTGATTGAGTCCGGCATGAATAAAGCAGAATCTTCTGTCGGTCTTCTGACGTTAATCCGCTTTCCTTTTTAAAGTTATGTAAATTCACTCAAAAAAACTGAATATGGCATGATTTTTTCCAGGCCAAATCTGAAAAAAACAGCGAAACGCATGGGTTTAATCCTTTTTTTACATTGATAAATTCAATCGTTATTCCGGCCATATCTGTTTTTTTCTATTTAACGCTGGCTGTTATTTTTTAAATCTTTCCCCTGTCGCCATAAATCAGGCGGACCTTATCGCGGGCCAGTGATAAAAAGACGGTTTTTAGTTGCTAATGAAATTTTTCGATTAATTCAGGCGGTGAATCATTTCTGCTGTCATCAGCAGCGTGCCTGCCCGACTTTCCTTCAGGAGAGAATCACGTCCGCGCTGTGATATAGATAGCCGACCTGATTCAGTCCTGAATCGGCCAGAGATTATTTGCCGGAGAGAAGTGTTATGCGTTCAGCTATTTCGTACGCGTTAATCGCCATTATCGGTGGCGTAGTGGGTGCGGCTGTTACACAGAGTGGCACTATTTATGACAAAGTCACACGCCATTTTGCCTCAGAGCCTCAGGAACCCGCCGGATTCTGGAGTACACCAGCGATTGAAGGCTACGGCAAAATTCATTATGAGCCTGATGCCGCTTTTAAGCCGGTGCCGGGTCTGAGTAATAAAATTGTTTTTCAGATCACCCGCAGCGATGGCGCGATGACCGCACCCAATCTGGGACTGGAGCGCGTCGCGCGGGTAGTGAATCTTTATATCGCCTCTGGCGTTCCGGCCGATCAGCTGAAGTTTGTGGTTTCGGTTACCGGTGACGCGACCCCCGCCATGCTGGATAACGCCCATTTCAAACAGTTTTATGGCATCGACAATCCCAACCTGAAGCTGATTAACGAGCTGAATCAGGCGGGCGTAAAAGTCTCCGTGTGCGATCAGTCGGTGGCCTTCCACCACTATCCCAACAACTGGATTGATAAATCCGTTGTGCACGCGCTTTCCAGTCCAACCACGGTCTCAACGCTGCAAAACCAGGGGTATGCGTGGCTGGCAATGTAATTAACGTTTTATTTAATCGGGAGAATATCTGATGCGTCCAGCAGCTTTAGTGGTGGTGGCAGCCGTCGCGGGATTTATTGGCGGCAATGTTTTACAGCTGCCCGCTTTATTTGGTAAGGCCAGCGATAAACTGGCGGAGAATAAAACCGAGCCTGCCGACTTCTGGAGTACACCGGCAATTGAGGGGTATGGCAAAATACATTATGTCGATACGCCAGCCTTTAAACCCGGCACAACGACAGGCCTGAGTAATAAAATCGTCTTTCAGATCAACCGCAGTGAAGGCGATATCCGTAAACCGAATCTCGGTCTGGAGCGCGTCGCGCGTGTAACCAACCTCTATTATGCGGCGGGTGTTCCGCTCGACCAGCTGAAATTTGTGGTATCCATTAACGGCGACGCGGTTTCATCTGCCCTGAATAATGCGCAGTTCAGCAAAGCCTACGGTGTCGATAACCCGAACCTGAAATTAATCAGCGAACTGAAAAAAGCGGGTGTGCAGGTCACTATCTGTGACCAGTCAGTGGCGTTTCATCAGCTGGAGCGTGACTGGATCGACCCGATGGTCACCCACACGATCTCCAGCGGCACAACAGTCGCCACCCTGGAAAACAGCGGTTACGCCTTCCTGATGCTCTGATCCTCCTGACAGCGGCGTCATCGCCGCTGTCATCTGCTGTGCTTTGCTTTTCCTGTAAGGCGGACCGGCCTTACTCCTTTCTTCTCACCGGATGCGCCCTGTCGCTTCAGGCTGGCCTTAATTGCCGCGGCTCCTACGATAAAACGTCATGTTTACCGGGGTTCGGGACCACTATCTATCGTGCTTTTTCCCTGTCAGCAGAGAAGCCCTGATCATTAAATCAGTGCCAGGATAATTTGTATTTAGTCGGCTGAAATTTGTCTTAATGCTGCTCAAAAAGGCCAGCAGGGTGTAGACTTAAGCCCGGATTATCAGCTGGCTTTCATTAAAAAAATAATCAGGCATTCATGACATGACTTCCTTCTTCGGGGCGGCAACGCCATGCTAAAGCTGTTTCGGCCTAAAGCCGATTTGCGCAATCTCATCGCCCTGCTGGTCATTGTCAGTATTGTCATTACGCTCGCCAACACACTTTACGCCACCTGGCGGGTGCAGCGTCAGGTGCTGATCGATTCCACGCTTGAAGCTAACCGCGCCTATGCCGCCAAGCTCGCCTCTACCAGCGAAATCTTCTTCCAGCTGGCGCAGTCACAGCTGCACTTCAGCGCCAATCAGCTCAGCCGTGACTTCAATAATGATGCGTTGCTGAGCAGTGAGGTCAACCGCCTGCGTGAGCAGACCACCAGTTTTAACTCGGTGGTGGTGGTGGATGGGCAGGGCGTGGTCAAAGCGATCTCGCCTGAGTCCCTGACCCTGAAAGGCATGCATCTCACCAGTGATGCCTCGCGCGAAGCGCTGACGCTGCGGCAGCCGGCAATCAGCAAACCGACGCTGTCACCGGCCAACAATCTGCTGGTTTTTGTCTCGTGGCCGATCTGGAGCGAACAGGGCGACTATCTGGGCTACGTCGGCGGCACCATCTATCTGAAAAAGAAAAGTATTCTGAATGCGCTGCTGGGTGAACAGTTCTACCGCGATGGCACCACGGTCTATGTGCTCGACAGTAATAATGAGGTGCTGTATCACCAGAATCGTCAGCTGGTGGGCAAAACCCTGCCTGCCATCGTCAGTCCCAACGGTGAGGAGACCAACGGCTCGCTGATGATGACCGGTGCGGGAGAATCCACGCAGCTGGCAGGCTATGCCGTCGTTCCGACCACCGGCTGGACGGTGGTGGCCCTGAAGCCCATCAATGCCACGCTCGATCCGCTTTCCGGGCTGTTAATGAAAGTGCTGAAAAACTCGGTGCCGTTTGCGCTGCTGACCCTGCTGGTGGCTGTGGTGCTGGCGCGACTGATCGCCCGCCCGCTGTTTCAGCTGGCGCGCAAAGCCAGCCGGATGGATGCGCAGGGCGTCTCTAAGGAGATTGGCGGTATCAGCGCCTGGTATTTTGAGGCCGCACAGGTGAAGCGCGCGCTGCTCACCGGTATCGGCCTGGTGCAGGATAAAATCGGCCGTCTCAGCTCGGAAGCGCAGACCGATCCGCTCACCCAGCTGCTGAATCGCCGCGGGCTGAACGCGGTCCTGGAGTATTACCGCACGCTGCGCCAGCCTTTCGCGGTGCTGGCGCTGGATATCGACCATTTCAAAAACGTTAACGACAGCTGGGGCCATGACGTCGGTGATCGGGTGATTCAGCAGGTGGCCAGCACGCTGCGTGCCAGCGCCCGTCACTCGGATGTGGTGTGCCGCAACGGCGGAGAGGAGTTTCTGATGCTGCTGCCAGGAACGTCGCTGGATGAAGCGCAGGTCATCGCAGAGCGGGTGCGGCAGGGCATTGCAGAAGCCTGGCTCAGGGATGTGGGGCGGATTACCCTCTCCATCGGCGTCGCGGCCTGGAAAGGAACGCAGGATGCCGGGCTGGAAGTGAGCCTGAAACAGGCGGATGCCGCGCTTTATGAGGCAAAGAATGCCGGGCGCAACTGCGTTATCGTGGTCCGATCTTAACGGTTCGGGAAGCGGGGAGGGCGGGGAAGGAGAAAGAAGAAGGGCGCGGCACCCAGGCTACCGCGCCCTTACGATCAGGCGGACTTGACGTAATCCAGCACCATGTCGTGGTGATTCGAGGTTTTGAAGTTATCAAACACTTTCTCAACCTTGCCCTCTGCATCCACCAGGAAGCTGATGCGATGAATGCCGTCATAGGTTTTACCCATAAACGTTTTTTCACCCCAGACGCCAAACGCCTGGCAGACTTCATGGTTTTCATCTGAGAGCAGGGTAAAGTTCAGCAGCTCTTTTTCCGCAAAACGTGACAGTTTTTCCGGTTTGTCGGTGCTGATACCCAGCACTTCCACACCCGCTTTTTTCAACTCATCCATGTTGTCACGCAGACCGCACGCCTGCACGGTGCAGCCTGGCGTCATCGCTTTCGGGTAGAAGTAGACCAGAACGCGCTGTCCCTGGAAGTCGGTCAGATTCACTTGTTCGCCGTCCTGATCGGGCAGGCTAAATGCGGGTGCGGTGTCACCGGCTTTCAGTGGATTCATCACATCTCTCCATTTTTTTATTCAGGCTGTGGGTAATACACCATCCAGCGAAAAACAACCAGAGGGAACGTTACCATCAGGGGGTATTTCACCACATAGCCGGTCACGTTTCAGTGGCAGTAATGTGGAGAAATAACTCCGGTTTATTTGCAAAGTTTAGCGCACCGCGCTGACAGATTCGCTGCTGTCGGCGTCTGACACACTGTAGAGGCGCAGCGTGCCCTGGGCATTCAGCTCCTGACACAGCGCATTGAACGCCTGCTCAAAAGTGGTGCCGCTGGTGCGTGTCGGACTGTGTGCCGTCATCTGAATATAGAGTGTCGGCGGCAAACCCTGTTGCGCGGGGGTGATGCGCGACACCAGTTCGGCCACGTTCATCTGATGCTTATCAATGAGATCGGTAAAGCGCTCGATGATGTGCGGTGAATCGGCGACCTCAACCTGGATAAAGGCGGTATCAGGCATCGGCGGGCGTAACCGCGCGTTGGTACGCTTCATGACGATCAGCAGCTCCAGCTCTGCCCCTTTCAGCGGCAGCGTCGATTCAATCAGCGTGATCGCATTCCAGCTGCCGGACAGCAGCATGATAAACGTGAACTCATCCCCGAGCATGGCAAGACGGCTGTCTTCAATATTGCAACCACAGCTGCTGACGTGTCGGGTAATGGTGTTGACGATACCCGGACGGTCAACACCGAGGGCGGTGATCACCAGATGATGGGGCTGAGATTGCGACAAAATGGCTTTTCCTCTGCTTTCGCTAATAACCATAAGGTAAACATAAAAAAAACTGCTGACAAGCGCGGGAATGGCGTGGCTTGCTTGCTTTTCCCTAAGCGTAAAACGTACCATGAAGCACTTGTTTGTCGAGGGGATCGCCAATGTTTACGGGAAGTATTGTTGCACTCGTTACGCCAATGGATGACAGCGGTAATGTCTGCCGGTCGAGTCTGAAAAAACTGATTGATTATCACGTCGCCAGCGGCACCGCGGCGATCGTTTCCGTCGGCACCACAGGCGAGTCTGCCACCCTGAGTCATGAAGAGCATGGCGATGTGGTGATGCTGACCCTGGAACTGGCCGATGGCCGTATTCCGGTGATTGCCGGAACCGGGGCTAATGCCACCGCTGAAGGCATCTCCCTGACGAAGCGTTTTGAACATTCCGGCGTGGTGGGTTGCCTGACCGTCACCCCTTACTATAACCGCCCGACGCAGGAAGGGCTGTTCCAGCACTTTAAAGCGATTGCTGACAGCACCAGCCTGCCACAGATGCTCTATAACGTTCCCTCACGTACCGGTTGTGACATGCTGCCGGAAACCGTTGCCCGCCTGGCCGAAATCAAAAATATTATCGGAATCAAAGAGGCAACCGGGAACTTATCGCGGGTTAGTCAGATCCAAGAGCTGGTTAATGAAGATTTCATTCTGGTGAGTGGCGATGACGCGACGGCACTGGACTTTATGCAACTGGGCGGCAAAGGCGTCATCTCGGTGACCGCGAATGTAGCTGCGCGCGAAATGGCGGAAGTCTGCCAGCTCGCACAGCAGGGCAATTTCGTCGAGGCACGCCGCCTGAATCAGCGTCTGATGCACCTGCACCAGACGCTTTTCTGTGAACCCAATCCTATCCCGGTGAAATGGGCAGCGAAGCAGCTGGGATTAATCGCTAACGACACGCTGCGTCTGCCAATGACGCCACTGACAGCAGCCAGCCAGCCGAAAGTGGAACAGGCGCTGGTGAAAGCGGGTTTGCGATAATTTAGGGAGTTTGAATGAATTACTCAGTAAAGCGGTCAACAATTGCCACAGTGGTGGGGCTTTCTACCCTGATGCTGTTGTCGGCCTGTTCAACCGATCAGCGTTATAAGCGCCAGGTCAGCGGCGACGAATCCTATCTTCAGGCCAGTGAACTGCATGAGCTGAAAGCGCCTGCCGGGATGATCCTGCCGGTGCAGCGTGGCGACTATGATGTGCCCCGCACCGCCAGTCAGGGCCCTACCGGCAAGCAGCTGGACATCCGTCCGCCAGCACAGCCGCTGGCACTGATGAACGGCACCCGCGCGCAGTTCAGTAACAACACCGGCGCGCTGATCATTGACAACAGCCGTGGCTCGGTCTGGTCGCAGGTCGTCAATGTGGTGCAGTCCTACAAATTCCCGATCGCCTCCCGCAATGATGCCGGTCAGCAGCTGACGACCGACTGGGTTCAGTGGAACCGTGCGGATGAAGATCAGCAGTACCGCGGTCGCTACCAGATCAGCGTGCAGTCGCAGAGCTATCAGCAGCTGCTGACCGTGCGTCTGCTGGAGCTGCAACAGGATGGGAAAACCATCACTTCACCTGCCCAGATCCAGCGTTACACCGCGCAGATGCTGAATGACATCAGCACCGGCATGGACAAGATCGATACCGCCAGTGAAAACGCGGCATCCGGTCGGGTGAACGGCGCGATCGATGTGCAGAGCGGTGCCGATGATACCGGTCTGCCTATGCTGATCCTGCGAACGCCTTACAACGTGGCCTGGCAGCGTCTGCCAGACGCAATGAAACGCGTTGGCATGGAGGTGACTGACACTACCCGCTCCACCGGCAGCATGAAGGTGACCTACAAGTCTCTGAGCAGCAGCGACTGGGATTCCGTGGGCGCGAAAGATCCGGAATTGCCGAACGGCGATTACAAAGTGCAGGTCGGCGATCTCGACAACCGCACCAGTCTGCAATTCATCGACCCGAAAGGGCATGTGCTGACCCAGTCGCAGAACGATGCGCTGGTGGCCGTGTTCCAGGCGGCGCTGAACAAATAAAGTTGCCTCAGGCCGGAGATTCTCCGGCCTTTTTATTTTGTTTTTGGCATAATAGCGCGCGGCGAAGTAAACGATTGCGTCAAGGCAATCGCCGCAGCGGCGCTGGCCGCTGAACACCCGTTATTTCAAGTCTGGAGTGAACAAGATGCAAAAGCGAGCTGAGTTGTATCGCGGTAAAGCGAAAACCGTATACAGCACCGATAACCCGGATCTGCTGATACTCGAATTCCGCAACGATACGTCAGCAGGTGATGGCGCCCGAATCGAGCAGTTTGATCGTAAGGGAATGGTTAACAATAAGTTTAACCACTTCATCATGACCAAATTGCAGGAAGCGGGTATCCCGACCCAGATGGAAGCGCTGCTGTCCGATAACGAGGCGCTGGTCAAGAAGCTGGAGATGGTACCGGTAGAGTGTGTGGTGCGTAACCGCGCCGCAGGATCGCTGGTAAAACGTCTGGGCGTGGAAGAGGGCATGGTGCTTAATCCGCCGCTGTTTGATCTTTTCCTGAAAGATGATGCAAAGCATGACCCGATGGTCAACGAATCCTACTGCGAAACCTTTGGCTGGGTCAGTAAACAGAACCTGGCGCGGATGCAGGAGCTGACCTTTAAAGCTAACGAGGTGCTGAGCAGGCTGTTCGACGAGGCGGGTCTGATTCTGGTCGACTTCAAACTGGAGTTTGGTCTGTTCAACGGTGAAGTGACGCTGGGCGATGAGTTTTCCCCGGACGGTGCGCGCCTGTGGGACAAAGAGACGCTGGATAAAATGGACAAAGACCGTTTCCGCCAGAGCCTGGGGGGTGTAGTGGAAGCCTATGAGGCGGTGGCACAGCGACTGGGCGTTAAACTCGACTGAGTCTGACGACCGTGCAGAAGATAAAAAGGAGAGCCCCGGCTCTCCTTTTTTCATTTTGGCGTAAAGCTGGTGATTGCTTCGTCGCACAACTAAAATCATGCCATCTGAAGATTATCAAAGGGAGTAGAGCATGCGCTGGCAAGGGCGTCGCGAGAGCGACAATGTAGAGGACCGTCGCGATCGGTCATCCGGTTTTGGCGGCGGCGGACGCCAGATTCGTCTGCCACGTGGTAAAGGCGGCATCGTGCTGCTGATTGTGGTGGCGGTAGCAGGCTATTACGGTTACGACCTTACCGGACTGCTGACCGGCGGCGACGTGGCACCGACCAGTCAGCAGCAGCGCAGCGTCAGCGCCAATGATGATGAGGCGGCGAAATTCACGAAGGTAATTCTGGCTACCACTGAGGATACCTGGGGCAAACTGTTCCAGCAGATGAACAAGCAGTATGTGGCCCCGAAGCTGGTGATGTATCGCGGCGCAACCCGCACCGGCTGTGGCACCGGCCAGTCAGTGATGGGACCGTTTTACTGTCCTGCTGACCAGACCGTCTACATTGACCTCTCCTTCTACGACGAGATGAAGACGAAACTGGGCGCGGGCGGAGACTTTGCTCAGGGGTACGTGGTCGCTCATGAAGTGGGTCACCACGTGCAGAAGCTGCTGGGCATTGAGCCAAAAGTGCGTGAAATGCAGCAGGGCGCCAGTCAGACACAGGTCAATCAGCTCTCCGTTAAAATGGAACTGCAGGCTGACTGTTTTGCCGGTGTCTGGGGACACTACATGCAGAAGGAAAACATCCTGGAAGCGGGCGATCTGCAGGAGGCGCTGAATGCTGCCGAGGCGATTGGTGATGATCGCCTGCAGCAGAAAGGTCAGGGGCGCGTGGTGCCGGACAGCTTTACCCACGGTACCTCTGAGCAGCGCTACACCTGGTTCAAGCGCGGATTTGATGGTGGCGATCCGGGACAGTGCAACACCTTCGCCAGCAACTGATGTCTCTGCCACAGCAGACGCAGCTAATGCAGCAGGCCGGTTTCCGTCGTCTGGCGGTGATCAGCGGCGACCCGGCCTGGTGTGTGAGGCGGGCCGCAGAGTGGCGTGAAACGCTCCCGGGCGACTGGCTGCAGGTGAGTCCTGAACCGCTGTTTACAGGTCCCTCTGACGCTCCCGAACTGCATAAACCGCCCGCAGCGCTGCGAACGCTGCTTGGCCGCGAGTTTCATCACGCCATTTTTGACGCCCGACAGGGCTTTCATGCCGAGGCTTTCGCTGCGCTGGCGGGGACGCTCAGCGCCGGTAGCTGGCTGTTACTGCTGGTGCCACCCTGGGGGCAGTGGTCGCAGCAGCCTGACGCCGATAGCCTGCGCTGGGCAGATGTTGCGGAACCGATCGCGACGCCCGGTTTTGTTCGCCATCTGCAACAGCTGATAATCGGCGATAAGCAGGTACTGCTGGCGCGTCAGCATCAGCCTGACCGTTTTCCGCCTCCACCGGACTGGCCACACTGGCACTGTCAGGCACCGCAACAGCAGCAGGCGATACTCGATCAGCTGGCGACGATGCCTTCCGGCGTCGCGGTCCTGACGGCCGCTCGCGGACGGGGTAAATCGGCGCTGGCGGGCATGCTGGCCCGGCAGAACGGGCAGTGTCTGGTGACCGCCCCGGCCAGAGCCTCCACGGAAGTGCTGGCGACCTTTGCTGCTGAGGCTTTCCATTTTATGGCCCCGGATGCTCTGCTGGCGTCTGATCCCCTACCAGCGGCGTCGTGGCTGATCGTGGATGAAGCGGCGGCCATCCCGGCTCCGCTGCTGCAGGCACTGGTCAGCCGCTATCCCCGCGTCCTGCTGACTACCACCGTGCAGGGCTACGAGGGGAGCGGGCGCGGGTTTATCCTTAAATTCTGTGCCGGGCTGCCGCAGGCACGCTACTTCACGCTGGATGAGCCGCTGCGCTGGTCGC
The DNA here is from genome assembly GCF_056856975.1 of Pantoea sp. PA1. Classification (NCBI taxonomy): domain Bacteria; kingdom Pseudomonadati; phylum Pseudomonadota; class Gammaproteobacteria; order Enterobacterales; family Erwiniaceae; genus Pantoea; species Pantoea sp. PA1. The sequence continues at coordinate 2,105,246 of NZ_JBXGEE010000001.1, read as the reverse complement.
GTCACGATCCGCTGGAGCAGTGGCTGAATGCGGCGCTGCTGTTTGAGGATGCCGCTGCCACCACGCCCGCTTCTGCCGTGACGCCACACCCGGTCCCGCGTCACGATTTCCCCATGCTGGAGGCCGCCTATCGTCTGCTGACCAGCGCGCACTACCGCACCTCACCGCTCGATCTGCGCCGCCTGCTGGATGCACCGGGTATGCAGCTGTGGCGGGCAGGGGAGCCGCCGGGTCTGCAGGGGGCGCTCTGGCTGGTGGAGGAGGGCGGGCTGGAGCCCGCCCTGGCGCAGGCGGTCTGGGCAGGTACCCGGCGACCGCGCGGCAATCTGGTGGCGCAGTCGCTGGCCGCACACGCGGGTCTGGCTGAGGCGGCAATCCTGCGCTCGCTGCGCATCAGCCGGATTGCCGTGGCGGCGGAGAGCCGCCGTCGGGGGATGGGACAGCAGCTCGTGGCCGCCGCAGCCCGCGCCGCCGCCGGTCGCGACTACCTCTCGGTCAGCTTCGGCTACACTGAATCTCTCTGGTCATTCTGGCGCGCCTGCGGTTTTACGCTGGTACGGATTGGCAGTCAGCGTGAGGCCAGCAGCGGCTGTTATGCGGCGATGGCCATCCTGCCCTGTTCTGCAGCCGGCGAGGCATTGCAGCGTCGCGCGGCAGACCAGCTGGCGCGTGACTGGCCGCTGCTGCGTCAGCACATCGCGCTGGAGCTGCAGTTTGAGGCGAGGTGTGATGATGGATGGCGTGCGCAGGACATCCCGCTGGCCGCGGGTTTTGCCTGGGCGCAGCGCCCACTGGAAGCGAGCCTGCCGGTGTTGCAGCGTCTGGTGGCGGCCAGTGCGGCACCAGACTCACTGCTGGCCGCAGCGGTAAGCACACCGGATGCGTTAAGCGGGCTGGCACACCAGGCGGGCATAAGCGGACGCAAGGCGCTGATTTCGGTACTGCGTCAGCAGGCGGCAGCCGCACTGGAAAGTCTGGGCATTCGGCAGGATGCGCTGCACCCGTCGTTGAAATAATTCGACCAGCGGGTTCAAATAATCCTCATATCATTCTTTGCCAGCTGGCGTAGAGTGAATAACGGAGGTCACTATGACACTGAAATATGTAATCGTTCAACAGCCTGCCACCACGGCTCAGCTGTTTCTGCTCTACCATGGCGTAGGCGATAACCCGGATTCTATGGGTGAGATTGGCAGCTGGTTTGCCCGGACATTTCCTGAGGCGCTGGTGGTTTCTGTTGGCTCGCCGGCTGCGGGCCGTCAGTGGTTCAGCGAGGCTGAACTGCACGATATGACGCTACAGCAGCGGGTTAACGCGGCGATGCCACAGTTTGTGGAATCTGTGCGTCACTGGCAGAAAAAAAGCGGTGTGCGCCCGGAAGCGACGGCGTTAATCGGTTTTTCCCAGGGCGGCAGTATGGTGCTGGAAGGGGTGAAAGCCCATTCCGATCTGGCCGGCCGCGCGGTAGTGTTCAACGGCCGGTTTATTACCCTGCCGGAGAAAGCCAGCACCCGTACCACGGTTCACCTGATCCACGGTGATTATGATGAGCAGATTCCGGTGTTTCATGCGCAGCAGGCGGAGCAGCGACTCACCGCCAGCGGGGGCGACGTCACGCTCGATATCGTCGACGATCTGGCGCACGCTATTGATGACCGCAGCATGACGCTGGCGCTGAATCATCTGCGCTACACGGTGCCAAAACGCTACTTCGATGAAGCGTTAAGCGGGGCAAAACCCGGTGACGATGATGTCATTGCGATGATGTAAAAATGCCCCTGCAGAGCAGGGGCATTTTCGTTACTTCTTCTTCGGCCAGTCGTCTTCGTCATCCCACTTATCGTTAAAGTCACGGTGGGGCGGCAGGTCAGGTTTGTTATCCATGAATTTTTTATGGTCGATCCGTTTCAGATCTTTATAGACATTCATCAGCACGCCAACCATCAGCAGGATCACCAGGATCCACCAGTAATCTTTGATAAATTCCATTTGCTGCTCCTTAACATCGCCATCAGGCGATCAGTTGTTCCATGATGCGTTGGTACATCCGGCTTAGCATCTGCAGGTCGGAAGCTTTCACACACTCATTGATTTTATGAATGGTGGCATTCACCGGCCCCAGTTCCACCACCTGCGCCCCCATCCGGGCGATAAACCGGCCATCGGAGGTGCCGCCCGTCGTCAGCAGCTGCGGCTTAATTTCATTATAGTGCGCTACCGCTTTCACGACGGCATCAACCAGCTTTCCGCGTGAGGTCAGGAAGGGCTGACCTGAAAGTTTCCACTCAATGGTGTAACGCAGCTGGTGACGATCCAGCAGTTCTGCGACCCGCTGGCGGATCATCTCATCGGTGAGTTCGGTGCTGAAGCGGAAGTTGAACTGCACAAACAGCTCGCCGGGGATCACATTGTTGCTGCCGGTGCCCGCCTGGACGTTGGCAATCTGCATACTGGTGGCCGGGAAGAACTCATTACCCTGATCCCACTCCGTCGCCACCAGCTCATTCAGGGCAGGCATCGCGCGGTGAACCGGGTTGTCAGCCAGATGCGGATAGGCAACGTGACCCTGCACGCCATGTACCATCAGGTTGGCGGTGATCGAGCCGCGTCGGCCATTTTTCACCACGTCACCCACTACTTCGGTGCTGGAAGGCTCACCGACCAGGCAGTAGTCGAGGCGTTCCCGGCGCGCCATCAGCCGTTCCACCACTTTTACCGTGCCGTTGGCACCGCTGGCCTCTTCATCAGAGGTGATCAGAAAGGCGAGTCGCCCTCTGTGATGGGGACGGGCTGCCACAAAACGCTCGGCCGCGACGACCATGGCCGCCAGCGATCCTTTCATGTCGGCCGCACCGCGACCAAACAGCATGCCGTCGCGGATGGTGGGTTCAAACGGCGGGTTAATCCAGCGGCTGGCATCGCCCGGCGGCACCACATCGGTGTGACCAGCAAACGCCAGCGTTTCCCCTTCGCCACGGGTGGCCCAGAAGTTCAGGGTATCGTCGATGTTCATCGTCTCAATCTGAAAGCCAATGGCTTCAAGACGGGCGATCAGCAAAGCCTGACATCCGGCATCATCGGGGCTGAGAGAGGGACGACGAATAAGCTGCTGCGTCAGCTCAATGACCGGGCAAAACATATTATGGCTTCTCCTGAATAGCATTCTGATAGGTGGCTTCGCTGAAACCGGCGAGCAGGCTGCCATCCGGGGCGCGCAACAGCGGACGCTTAATCATGGCGGGATGCGCCAGCATCAGCGCTTTGGCGCTGTGGGCATCGGTCACCGCGTCGCGGTCAGCCTCGGGCAGTTTACGCCAGGTAGTGCCGCGGGTGTTGAGCAGGGCTTCGTAGCCCAGCGCATCGATAAATTCCTGCAGCAGTGCATCGCTCAGGCCGTCGGCCCGGTAATCGTGAAAGTGATAATCAACGCCTGCATCTGTTAAAAAGCGCCGGGCTTTTTTTATGGTGTCGCAATTTTTTATCCCGAACATCACCCACTGCGTGCACATCGCCTGATCCTTATTGTTATGAAGCGCGTTAAGTTGAAAAAGCAGCCAAAGCGCGAGTTTAGCATAGTGTGATCCGTTGCGGCATCTGCCCTGACGGCTGATAGTGCGTAAAGCGAGTATCAGGCAGAGGATCATTTCCTCCCGGGTAAACGCTATCAATTCAGCGGGCAATCATTACCCTGCTCATCATTTCGCGATTAAGAATTTCGCCATGTTGAAAAAATCGTCTACCGCTGGGTTAATCGCGAAATATTTCCTGCGTAGTTAGGAGGTTGCTGAAATGTGCGTCAGCTTACAAAATCCGCAATATTCATGTTTTCATCGCTGCTGCCGATAGTGATAACAGGTGTAAACGTATTCACCTGGCGAAAAAAAACGCGTAATATTGCCAGCACAATAAGAGAGGGCATTATGATTGACACTGAAATGGGAACCTGGAAAGAATTCATCGAAGCGATGTTACGCAACAAGTAACACGTGGAGATTAAAGCAGGACATTCCCGCTTGCTGACATTCTTACCACACACAGAAATAAGGCGGCCGCTGATCTCAGGGGCCGCTTTTTATTGGCTCCGCATTCATTCATGCGGCTTCTCTTTCAGCGGGAAGCGACGGCGTACCAGCACAAAGAACAGCGGCACGAAATAGATCGCCAGCAGCGTCGCGGAGATCATGCCGCCCATCACGCCGGTTCCCACGGCATGCTGGCTGCCGGAGCCTGCTCCGCTACTGATCGCCATAGGCAGCACGCCAAAGATAAAGGCCAGTGACGTCATGATGATGGGCCGCAGGCGCTGACGCGACGCCTCCAGCGTAGACTCCAACAGCTCACGCCCTTTGCTGTTCATCTCACTGGCAAACTCGACAATCAGGATGGCGTTTTTCGCAGACAGGCCGATCACTGTCAGCAGGCCCACCTGAAAATAGACATCATTTTCCAGCCCGCGCAGCCAGGTGGCGATCAGCGCCCCGATGACGCCGAGCGGCACCACCAGCATCACCGAGAAAGGAATCGACCAGCTCTCATAGAGCGCGGCCAGGCAGAGAAAGACCACCAGCAGCGAAATGGCATAGAGCGCCGGGGCCTGTGAGCCGGAGAGGCGCTCCTGATAAGAGGCGCCACTCCACTGGAAGCCGACACCCAGCGGCAGGGCGTTAACCAGCTTCTCCATCTCATCCATGGCAGCGCCGCTGCTCACGCCACTGGCGGCTTCGCCCACGATCTCCAGCGAGGAGTAGCCGTTATAACGCTCAAGGCGTGGCGAACCGGTCTCCCAGCGGCTGGTGGCAAAGGCGGAGAAGGGCACCATTTTGCCGCTGCTGTTGCGGACATACCATTTGTCAATGTCGTCCGGCAGCATGCGGAACGGAGCGGCGGCCTGCACATAGACCTTTTTCACCCGGCCGCGATCCAGAAAATCGTTGACATAGCTGGAGCCCCACGCGGTGGTCAGGGTGTCGTTGATGGTATCCAGTGACACGCCCAGCGCCTGCGCTTTGCGCGCATCCACATCGATCTGCAACTGCGGGCTGTCATCCAGGCCATTGTGCCGCACCCGCGACAGCGCCTTATCGTTGCCCGCCATCTCCAGCAGCCTGTCACGCATCGCCATCAGCTGGGTATGACCGATGCCACCGTGATCCTGCAACTGCAGGTCAAAGCCGGAACTGCTGCCCATACCGGTAATCGCGGGGGGACTGCTGGCTATCACCCGGCCCTCTTTGATCTGCTGAAAAGCTTTGGTCGCGCGCTCGATAATCGCAAAGGAGGTGCGATCGTCACCGGGCCGCTCCTCCCAGTTTTTCAGCCGCACAAACAGACGCGCGACGTTCTGTCCGTTGCCGCCCGGGCCTGCACCGATGGTGGAGAAGACCGACAGTACGTTCGCTTTCTCCTGAGTCAGATAGTAGTGCTCCACCCTGGCGACCACGCGAGCGGTCTGTTCCAGCGTCGAGCCCGCCGGCAGCTGCACCTGCGTCAGGAATACGCCGCGATCTTCCAGCGGCAGAAACGAGGTGGGCAGGCGCAGAAACAGAAAGGCCATCAGGCCGATAAGGCCGAGATAGAGCAGCAGCCAGCGACCGCCGCGGCGCAGAATCGCCGCGACCCCGCGCTCATAGCGCTCAGCATTGCGGTTGAAGTGACGATTGAACCAGCCAAAAAAGCCGCGCGCCGCATGCTGTTCGCCCTGTGCCACCGGCCTGAGCAGCGTGGCGCAGAGTGCCGGTGTCAGGATCATCGCCACCAGCACCGACAGCACCATCGCCGACACGATGGTGATGGAGAACTGACGGTAAATCGCGCCGACGGTTCCGCTAAAAAATGCCATCGGCACAAACACGGCTGACAGCACCAGCGCGATACCGACCAGCGCGCCCTGAATCTGGCCCATCGATTTCCGGGTGGCGGCCCGCGGCGAGAGTCCCTCTTCGCGCATGATACGTTCCACGTTTTCCACCACCACGATGGCATCATCCACCAGTAACCCGATCGCCAGCACCATGGCAAACATGGTCAGGGTGTTGATGCTGAATCCGCAGGCGTAGAGCACGCTGAAGGTGCCAAACAGCACCACCGGCACCGCAATGGTCGGAATGAGGGTGGCGCGAAAATTCTGCATGAACAGATACATCACGCCAAACACCAGCACGATCGCCTCCAGCAGCGTCTTCACCACATCGGTAATTGACGCTTTGACGAACGGCGAGGTTTCGTAGGCCACTTTTGCTTCCAGCCCGTGCGGGAAGTAGTGCGACAGCTCCTCAATGCGCGCCCGCACCAGCTTATCGGTGTTCATCTCGTTGGCGCCGGAGGCGAGCTTTACCCCCAGCCCCGAGGCGGGCTGACCATTGTAGCGGCTCAGATAATCATACTTTTCCGCCCCCAGCGCCACGCTGGCGACATCGCCCAGCGTCACCACGGAACCGTCAGGATTGTTCTTCAGGGTGATGGCCCGGAACTGCTCCGGGGTCTGCAGCATCGACTGCGCATTGACCGTGGCGTTCAGCGCCTGCTTCTCCACCGAGGGCAGGCCTCCGACCTGACCCACGGCAACCTGTGTGTTCTGCGACTGAATAGCGCTGACCACATCCCCGGTGGTCAGGGCATAGGCGATAAGCTTGTTGGGATCGAGCCAGATGCGCATCGCATATTGCGAGCCGTAGGCGTCCACCTGGCCGACGCCATCAATGCGGCTCAGGGGGTCCTGAATGTTGCTGGCGACATAGTCTGCAATATCCTGCTTATCCATGCTGCCGTCGGTGGAGACGAAAGCCACCATCAGAATGTTACTGTCACCGGTTTTGTTCACCGTGACGCCCTGTGACTGCACCGCCTGTGGCAATTTGCGCAGCGCAGACTGCAACTGGTTCTGCACCTGCTGACGCGCTTCATCAGGATCGGTTCCGGCGGTAAAGGTGAGGGTGATTTGCGCCTGGCCGGTGTTGCTGCTGTTGGAGGACATGTACATCAGGTTATCGATGCCGGTCATGTTCTGCTCGATCACCTGGGTGACCGTATTTTCCAGCGTCTGGGCCGATGCGCCCGGATAGTTAGCGGTAATGCGGACATTGGGCGGGGCCAGGTCGGGGTACTGCTCAATGGGCAGTGACCTGATCGACAGCGTGCCGCACAGGCACAGCAGAATCGCCAGCACCCAGGCAAAGATGGGGCGGTCGATAAAGAAATTCGACATTAAACCGACACTCCTCACGACAGTTAAAATCGACCAGGCCTGCCCGCTACGGGCGTACTGACAGACAAATCGGATGTGCTTTGCCACGATTCGCCGCCGCCATTCACTCTACGTGCGGCAGCGGGGGAAATCGTGGAGAAATTGAGGAGAAAGTGTAAATTCGTTGGCTATTTGCGGCTTTCCAGCCACATCACCGTGGCGGCGACGCGCGAACGCACATCCAGCTTGCGCAGCAGATTACGGATATGCACTTTTACCGTCTCTTCCGAGATGTGCAGAATAGCGGCAATCTCTTTGTTCGACAGGCCGCGCGCGACCTCCTGCAGCACATCCCGCTCGCGATCGGTGAGCTGACGCAGCGGATCGGCGCTGTGCTGGCGATTGGTCAGATAGCTGGCGACGCCTTCACTGAAGACTTTTTCGCCACGCGAAGCCTGCAGAATATGCGCCAGCAGGATCTCCGGTTCGCTGTCCTTGAGCAGATAGCCATCGGCACCGGCATCCACCATCGCAAAAATGTCACTGCGGGCATCAGAAACGGTCAGCACCAGAATGCGGGCGCTGATCCCTTCATGGCGCAGCGCCTTCAGCGTGTCCAGCCCGGACATGCCTTTCATATTCAGGTCGAGCAGAATGATGTCGGGCTCCTGACGGCGCGCCTCGGCCAGCGCCTCTGTGCCGTTATTCGCTTCGGCGACCACCGTCAGTTGCGGCTCCAGCGCCAGCAGCTGACGAATACCGCGGCGCATCAGCGGGTGGTCATCCACAATCATCAGGGTTAATGCGGGTTGTTGCATAGTCTCTCCGTTTATCGGTTCAGTGAAACCGACAGTCTGTTCTGGCGAGTAAACCAGGCGGCGGCCCGTTACTCCAGCGGGCGGGCAGGCTGCGGCGGAAAGCGCAGTTCGACCCGGGTGCCCCGCGGTTGCGCGTGGATGGTCAGGTTGCCGCCCAGGCGCTGAGCGCGTTCCGCCATAATGGTCAGGCCATAGTGGCCGGGGGGGTCGTCGGTGCTGTTCATGCCCACACCGTCGTCCGTAATCGTCAGTAAGTGCTCACCTTTTTCACTGTGCTGATACTCCACCCGGATGACCTCTGCGCTGGCGTGACGTATCGCGTTCAGCAGCGCCTCACGGGCGATCTGCAATACATGCACCTGCTGCTGCGCTTCCAGACTCAGCAGCCCGGTCTGATAGTGAAACTGTATCTCTGCGCCACTCTTCTCCTGCAGCGAGGCGATCATCGCCTGCATCGCCGCGACCAGATCTGCCTGCTCAATGGTCAGGCGGAAGGTGGTCAGCAGTTCACGCAGCTGCCGGTAGGCATCAGCCAGCGCCCGATCGAAGTCGGCAATGATAGTGTGCGCTGCGCTATCCTCTTTATCGACGGTGCGGCGCAGCAGGGTCAGCTGAATGCGTAAAAAGGAGAGCGACTGCGCCAGCGAATCATGCAGTTCACGGGCGATGGTGGTGCGCTCTTCGATCAGCAGCATCTGCTGATACTGCTGCTGCGCCTGCCAGATCCAGATAGCGCGTCCGAGCATCGCCGCGAGGCTGCGCATCAGCTCATCCGGGGGAGAGGCACCGGCTGTCTGCCAGCGCAGCTCGCCCATTGGCTGGTCGGCCTGCCGGACCGGCAGCCGCTGCCACTGACCCCCGGCCTCTTCATCACCGGAGCAGAACTGAAACTGATCGCTGTCGAGCCGGATAGCCGTCAGTTTTTCACGCGTCAGCACGCGGCTCAGAACGGCTTCAAACAGGGCCGGATGCAGCGGGCTGGCCGTCAGCATCTGTGAGCTGTCATAGAGCAGGGAGAGGGTGCGGTTCGCCTGGGTTAAATCCTCGGTCTTTTCACGCACCGTACTTTCCAGCAGCTTATAGTGCGAGTGCAGGCGAGCCGCCATGCCGCTAAAGGCGTGTGACAGTACCCGCAGCTCATTCTGCTGTTCGACCTGCAGCGGCGGAAAAGCAAAATTGCCGCTCTCAACGTAGCGACTGGCGGTGACCAGCGCATTGAGAGGCCGTACCACTTGCAGACGGGTAAAGCGAATCGTCATCAGCGCCAGTGCCACAATCGCAATCACCCCCACCAGGCTGCTGCCCGCCACCAGATGCATTTTCAGTTCGGTGTAACGCTGTAAGCCCAGCACAAAGCGGTCGATCTCGGCGACGTAAACCGGGATCTGATGCTGCCAGGTGACGGTATCGCCCTGCAGCAACTGCTGTTGCAGGTCGGGCCAGGCGGCGCGCAGACGTTGATAGCGAGTACTGACTTCACGCGGAACCCAGGGGCGATCCAGCTTCTGTAACACCGGGGAGTCGAGCGTCTGCTGATAGAGCGCCAGATGCTGCGGCAGATTCTGCGGCTGACGGCTGGCATCCCAGGCCATGCGGTAACTCTGCATACGCAGTGAACCGGCCAGATTGATCGCCTCTGCGTCGCGCTGACTGCTGAGCAGCGTGACCAGGGCCAGACCTGTTGTGAGCAGCGACAGCAGGACAATTGCACTGAGCGCCTGCGCGATGCTTTGAGTTACGGAACGTTTAACAATCACATGAATGGCCCTGTGGTGAGTGCGGGATTATAAAAGAGCAATCCCCTGACGCAAATGATCCTGCTGCGGTTTATCGCACCCGTCGTGTCGGACCGAACAAAAAATGACCGCAACTGACAGTTCCCAGGATCGACGACGGTTCTGTGGTCAAAAAACAAACAGCTTTACACCGCCCCGATGTTGCTTTTCATTGCAGCGCTAATAATTCTTCCAGTCACTGACTTACCCCCGATTACAGATTAAGGAGCATCCCATGAAAAAACTGAATGCTGTTCTGGCGGGCGCCTTACTGACTACCGCCTCATTTACCACTTTCGCTGCTGCACCGGTCGATCAGGCCCAGGCGCAGAACCTCCAGAGCATCGGCAGCGTCTCGGTCTCCGGCGTGCGAGGCTCGCTGGATGATGCCAGCCGCCATCTGTCGCAAAAAGCGGAAGAGATGGGCGCCAGCCACTACCGTGTTATCGGCGTCGATAACCCAGGCGACTCCAGCCTGTGGAGCGGCACCGCAGAGATTTATCGCTAGCTATACCCTCCTGTTTCCATCCCTGTAGCTCTTACCGGCCTGAAAATGGCCGGTTTTTTTATTTTTGTGCATCATGACGGATTCTTACAAATCAGCCTGTGCATCCGCCCGGTATATTTTGCTTCGTTCCTGCATAACGGGTAGGATTCATCGCCGTAAATTCCCGCCTTGCCTGGCACTCACTCACAGGCAAGCGCACAGAGGAAAATACCCCATAACTCAGGGCATGACACCTGCATGGGGGAAGCGACGACTGATGGTCAGGACAAACAGGAAAGCTATGAAATCTAAAAAGAAAACCCCAGGCGAGTTGCGCGCTGCGAAACGACGCTGGCTCAATTCTCATGACGCGGGCTACCAGAAGGCTATGGGTAACCGGCACGTACAGATGATCGCAATCGGTGGTGCCATCGGCACCGGTTTGTTCCTGGGCGCAGGTGGCCGTTTGCAGGCTGCGGGCCCCGCCTTAGCCATCATCTATCTGGTGTGTGGCATTTTCTCCTTCTTTATTCTGCGTGCGCTGGGTGAGCTGGTGTTACACCGTCCCAGCAGCGGCAGCTTTGTCTCTTACGCCCGTGAGTTCCTCGGCGAGAAAGCCTCCTACGTGGCGGGCTGGATGTATTTCGTCAACTGGGCCATGACCGGTATCGTGGATATCACCGCCGTCGCGCTCTACATGCACTACTGGGGCGCGTTTGGTGATGTGCCGCAGTGGGTCTTCGCCCTGGGTGCGCTGGCGATTGTTGGCACCATGAACATGATCGGCGTGAAGTGGTTTGCCGAAATGGAGTTCTGGTTCGCGCTGGTGAAAGTGCTGGCTATCGTGGTCTTCCTCGTGGTGGGCGTGGTGTTCCTTGGCACCGGCAAACCGCTGGATGGCAACAGCACCGGCTTCCATCTGATTACCGACAACGGCGGTATCTTCCCGCACGGCTTACTGCCTGCGCTGGTGCTGATTCAGGGGGTAGTGTTCGCCTTTGCCTCGATCGAACTCGTCGGAACGGCGGCGGGCGAATGTAAAGATCCGCAGACCATGCTGCCGAAAGCCATTAACAGCGTGATCTGGCGTATCGGTCTGTTCTACGTCGGTTCGGTGGTCCTGCTGGTGCTGCTGCTGCCGTGGAACGCCTATCAGGCCGGTCAGAGTCCGTTCGTGACCTTCTTCTCAAAGCTGGGCGTACCTTACATCGGCAGCATCATGAACATCGTGGTGCTGAGCGCGGCGCTCTCCAGCCTGAACTCCGGACTCTATTCGACCGGACGTATTCTGCGTTCCATGTCGATGGGCGGTTCTGCACCGAAGTTCATGTCTAAGATGAACGGTCAGCAGGTGCCGTATGCCGGGATTCTGGTCACCATCGGCGTTTATGTCATTGGCGTAGTGCTTAACTACTACGTGCCGTCACAGGTGTTTGAGATCGTCCTGAACGTCGCCTCACTGGGCATTATCTCCTCCTGGGCCTTTATCGTGGTCTGCCAGCTGCGTCTGCGTAAGGCGATCAAAGAGGGCAAGGCGGATGATGTGAGCTTCAAGCTGCCGGGCGCGCCGTTTACGTCCTGGCTGACCCTGCTGTTCCTGTTCAGCGTGCTGGTGCTGATGGCGTTCGACTACCCGAACGGCACCTATACCATCGCCTCTATTCCGCTGATTGCCGTGGTGCTGGTGCTGGGATGGTTTGGCGTGCGTAAGCGCGTTAACGCTATCGCCGAAACCGAGCATGATCATCATGAAGAGGAGGCAAAGCCGACCCAGCTGGCGGATGAATCCTCCCGCTGATCGCCATTGCCGTCATCAGGCCAGCCTCCGGGCTGGCTTTTTTTTGGGCGCAAACCGGCGCCGCGAATTAGGATAGTTTTCCCGCCTCCTTGCCCCTATGATGAAAGGCTCCCTTTATGCGGTAGCGGAGTCTGCATGTCGTTTAAGATCAACATCATCAAAGATAAACTCCTGTCTGAAAACTGGTTTGTGCTGCGCAACTACACCTATGAGATAACCGACCGTCAGGGTGAGGTGATCCGCCACAAGCGTGAAGTCTACGATCGCGGCAACGGGGCGACCATCCTGCTCTATAACCGTGAAAAAAACAGTGTGGTGCTGACGCGCCAGTTCCGCATCGCCACCTACGTCAACGGTAATGACAGCGGCATGCTGATCGAAGCCTGCGCGGGGTTGCTGGATGATGACACGCCGGAAGATTGCATCCGCAAAGAGGCCATCGAAGAGACCGGCTACGCCGTGGGTGAGGTGGAAAAACTCTATAGCTGCTACATGTCACCGGGCGGCGTGACCGAGCTGATCCACTTTTTCGCGGCGGAATATCACGACGCGCTGCGTGACAATGCGGGCGGGGGCGTTGATGATGAGTCGATTGATGTACTGGAGCTGCGCTTCCCGGATGCGCTGGCGATGGTCGCCGATGGCCGCATTCGCGACGGTAAAACTATTATGCTGCTGCAGCATGCCCGTATCGCAGGCTGGCTGACACCATAATCGTGCCCTGAACGGCCCGCCGCGCGACAGCCCGGGATGCAATGCGGACACTGTCTCCAGGTTATGCACGCTTTTTAAGCAGTTAACTGCGCTTTTTGCACGGGTTCACAGAATGCGAACTCTGTCTGGCCCATTGATGCGCTATCCTCTCCACTCTGGGTTTTTGGGGATCGATTTTCTTAATGTCGTACTGGATGAAATCGCTGTGGCTGTCGACGTCTTTATGGGTGACCTGTGTTCAGGCGGAACCGTTGCAAAAGTCATTCAACGACTGGCAAATCACCTGCAACAACGAAGCCTTCTGCGTGGCCCGCAATATCCCCGGCGATAAAGGGCTGGTGATGACGATTTCGCGCCATGCGGGCGTCAACGATCGCCCCTTACTCCGTATCGACTACGGCAGTGCCTATACCGGCGCGCTGCCTGGCGGCCCGCTGCAGGATAATCTGCTGCTCGACCAGCGGCGTCTGAAACCGGACCTCAAACACTGGACGGCAGAACCGCACCATCTCGCCACCAGCAATGCTATCGCCATTGATGAATTTCTTGATCTGGTGATGGAAGCCAAAACCCTGCAACTGACCTACGATGCCAGTGCCGCGATCTCCCTGCGCGGTATGAAAGCTGCACTGCTGCTGATGGATGACAGGCAGGGGCGGGTGAACAGCATGAGCGCATGGATTAAACGTGGCGACCGCGCCAGCTGGGAGGTTCCGCCGCCGCCAGCATTGCCACAGCTGCCTCCCGCCGTAAGGCCGCCTGCGCCCCTGACGCGCGAAGAGACCAGCGGATTAATTGATTACGGCACCTGGCGCATCAATACCGACTCCTGCTCACTCGACCCGCTGCGGCGTGAGGTCAGCGTTGCGCCTCTCACCGATCAGCATGCGCTGTTGCTGGTCAGTTGTGAAATGGGGGCATATAACGTCATCGATCTGGCGTTTGAAGTGACGCGCAGCCCGCCCTACGTGGCCCGGGGCATCACGCTGACGCTGCCCTTTACCCCGCCGCGGGCGAGTGACCGCCAGCTTGAGCTGATTAACGCTGAGTATGATGCGGCCAGCGGCCAGCTTTATACTTTTGGCAAGGGGCGAGGGCTCGGTGACTGCGGCAGTGCCACACGCTGGCAGTTTGATGGTACCCGCTTTGTGCTGGCGGAATATGCGGAGGAGTCGACCTGCGATGCCTGGCACAGCAGTGATGACTGGCCAACCCTGTGGGTCAGCCAGTCAGACGGTGGCGTCCAGCAGCGTTAGCGGATGACCTGCACCATCATCGGAGAGCCGGTCTGGTTGCCGACCAGCTCAGCCAGCATGTTGTTTACGCCGTCGCTCATTGGCGTAAAGCGGGTCAGCGGCGAGCGCGTCACCACGACAAACACGCCCACGTTATGCTGCGGCACCATCGCCATATAGGTAATGAAACCCCCGCCACCGCCGGTTTTCTGAATAATCCCGGGACGACCATTCTTTGGTCCCATGTAGACCCAGCCCATCCCCAGCGCATCCGCTTTCCCTGGCACATCCATGCCTTCCACGCGGGTCAGCTGATCGCGGCGATAGATCAGCGTTTGCAGCCGATCGATCTGCGGGGTGCGATGGTTAACCGACGAGTTAAGGAACTGCTGCATCCAGCGGCCCATATCATCCGGCGTGGAGTAAACGCCGCCGCTGCCAATCGCCGCCAGGGTGTTGTTGCAGGGGCTGGCCCCTTTCTCAGCCACCATCAGGCGACCACACTGCTCAGGCGAAGGCGTAAAGGTGGTGTCTTTCATACCCAGCGGACGGGTGATCAACTGCTGAAACAGGGCCGGGTAGGGCGTGCCCGCCGCGCGCGACAGCGCATCGCCCAGCAGATCGTAACCCAGGTTGGAGTAGGCGGCACTGCTGCCCGGTGCGGCTTTGAGGTTCGCCCGTGACAGCCACGTCCAGCGTTCACTGCGCGTCGGCCAGACAAACACCGGCCGCTGCGCCTTGCCGCCAGGCTGTTCACGCGGCAGTCCGCTGGTATGGGTGGAGAGGTTGATCAGACGAATGGGCTGTCCGTTATAAGCAGGCACGCGGGTGCCCGGCGGCGCATATTTACTCAGCGGATCGTCGAGGCGAATCTGTCCGCGCTCCGCCAGCTTGACCATCACTTCACTGGTCATCAGCTTACTCAGCGAAGCGATACGAATCAGCGAATCTTTTTGCGGGCGCACATTGTTGCCTGGCCGGGTTTCACCAAAGCTGGCGAAGACCCGCTGATTGCCATCAATCGCGACCAGTGCCATACCGGTTGCACCGCTGCCATAAAAGATATGCTCCGCATAGCGGTCAACAATCTGAGAGGCGAGCAGCGGATCGGGCGCGACCTGCGCCATGCTTTTTAATGGAAGCAGTGAAACCATCAGGGCCAGAAAATAGGGTGTGCGCATGTTCAACGGAAATGGCTTCGCTATAGAGATCGGAGGAGATCTGCCTTCACGCATCGGACAGACGCGGCCAGCACATCGCGTTATTCCGGCAGAAGAGCAGCAGGAACAGGCGGGCAGCCAGGGCGCAGGCAGCATTAACTATGACGGCTCTATAGTAATCAGTTTGTGCGGGGCGTGAAGAGGGGAGACGAGATTTTTTTCTGTTTCGGGCTATGTGATGAAATGGCCCTTCCCGGTGCACCGGGAAGGGCAAAAGCATTACACCGGCTTGAGTAATGCTTCAGCGTGACTGACGATATTCTCTACCGTGAAGCCAAACTCCGGGAACAGCTTGCCGGCTGGCGCTGATTCACCAAAGGTGGTCATACCGACAATCGCGCCTTCCAGACCCACATACTTGAACCAGTAGTCGGCGATTCCGGCTTCCACCGCCACGCGCGCCTTCACGCCGACAGGCAGAACGGATTCGCGGTAGGCGGCATCCTGCGCATCAAACAGGTCAGTTGAAGGCAGTGAAACCACCCGCACCTTGTGACCGCCTGAAGTGAGCTTATCGGCTGCACCCAGGGTGATCTCAATTTCTGAACCGGTGGCAATCAGGATCACTTCGGGGGTGCCGTCGCAATCTTTCAGCACATAGCCGCCGCGTTTGATGTTCTCGATCTGTTCCGGGGTACGTTCCGGCTGCAGCAGATTCTGACGGGAGAGGATCAGCGCAGTCGGGCCATGATGGCGTTCGATAGCCGCTTTCCACGCCACAGCCGTTTCCACCTGATCGCACGGGCGCCATACGCTCATGTTGGGCGTCAGACGCAGGCTGGCGATCTGCTCAACCGGCTGGTGAGTCGGGCCATCTTCGCCCAGACCGATGGAGTCATGGGTGTAGACCAGAATCTGTCGCGCCTTCATCAGCGCCGCCATGCGTGCTGCGTTACGCGCATATTCGACAAACATCAGGAAGGTGGCCGTGTAGGGGACGAAACCGCCATGGTGTGCGATACCGTTACCAATCGCCGTCATCCCGAACTCACGCACGCCGTAGTGAATGTAGTTGCCGGCCGGATCTTCTTTGATCGATTTGGAGCCAGACCAGATCGTCAGGTTACTGGGCGCCAGGTCTGCAGAACCGCCGAGGAACTCCGGCAGTAATTTGCCGTAGGCTTCCAGCGAGTTTTGTGAGGCTTTGCGGCTGGCAATTTTCTGCGGGTTAGCCTGCAGCTCCTGAATGAAACGGGTGGCTTCGCTTTCCCACGTTGACGGCATCTCGCCATTCATACGGCGTTCATACTCTTTCGCCAGCTCAGGATGTGCCTCTTTATAGGCCGCAAATTTTGCATCCCAGGTTTTTTCCCGTTCCGCACCGGCGGCTTTGGCATCCCACTGCTGGTAGATTTCAGCCGGGATCTCAAACGCCGGATAGTTCCAGCCGAGTTGCTTGCGGGTCAGGGCGACTTCTTCCTCACCCAGCGCTGCGCCGTGCGACTCCTCTTTACCGGCTTTGTTCGGGGAACCGAAACCGATAATGGTGCGGCAGATAATCAGCGAAGGCTTATCGGTAACGCTCTGCGCCTCTTTGATCGCCTCGCGAATGGCGTCCGCGTCATGGCCGTCGATGTCGCCGATGACGTGCCAGTTGTAAGACTCAAAGCGCTTATGGGTGTCGTCGGTAAACCAGCCTTCGGTTTCACCATCGATCGAGATACCGTTATGGTCATAGAAGCCGATCAGTTTGCCGAGACCCAGGGTGCCCGCCAGGGAGCAGACTTCGTGCGAAATCCCTTCCATCAGACAGCCATCGCCCATAAAGACATAGGTATGGTGGTCGACAATCTCATGATCCGGACGGTTAAACTGCGCGGCCAGCGTGCGCTCTGCAATCGCCAATCCAACGGCGTTCGCCAGACCCTGACCCAGCGGGCCGGTGGTCGTTTCCACGCCTGGCGTGTAGCCGATTTCCGGGTGGCCAGGCGTTTTAGAGTGCAGCTGACGGAAGTTTTTCAGCTCTTCAATCGGCAGGTCATAGCCACTCAGGTGCAGCAGGCTGTACAGCAGCATTGAGCCGTGGCCGTTGGAGAGGATAAAGCGGTCGCGATCAAGCCAGGCGGGATTGGTCGGATTGTGCTGAAGGAAGTCGCGCCACAACACTTCGGCGATATCGGCCATTCCCATGGGCGCACCGGGGTGGCCGGAATTTGCCTTCTGAACCGCATCCATGCTCAGTGCACGAATCGCGTTTGCCAACTCTCTGCGTGAGGACATAAAGTTCTCCCTTGTTATGCATCAGGGCGGGAAAGTCCCGCCCGACTAAAATGAGGACTACAGACGTGCGGCCAATACATCTTCCAGCTTCTGCTGGTCAACAGCGAACTGGCGGATACCATCAGACAGTTTCTCAACCGCCATCGGATCCTGATTATGCTCCCAGCGGAACTCCGCCTCGGAGAGCGGTGATGGCTGATGGAAGCCTTCGGTAGACGGCTCCAGCTTGCGCTCCAGCGGCGCGTCGCTGTTCTGCAGCTCCTCCAGCAGGTTAGGGGAGAGCGTCAGGCGATCGCAGCCCGCCAGCGCCACAATCTGCTCCACTTTACGGAAGCTGGCACCCATGATGATGGTGCTGTAGCGGTGCTTTTTGTAGTAGTCGTAGATGCGACGCACGGATTTCACGCCCGGATCTTCATCTGCCACGTAGGGTTCCATCGGCTTGCGTGAGTTATACCAGTCGTAGATGCGACCCACGAACGGCGAGATCAGGAACACGCCCGCTTCCGCGCAGGCACGCGCCTGCGCGAAGGAGAAGAGCAGGGTCAGGTTGCAGTGGATACCATTCTTCTCCAGCTCTTCTGCAGCGCGGATACCTTCCCAGGTTGAAGCCAGCTTAATCAGCACGCGCGAGCGGTCGATACCCTGCTCTTCGTACATCCGAATCAGTTTTTCTGCTTTGGTCACACACATGCCACGATCGAAGGAGAGGCGCGCATCCACTTCGGTCGAAACACGGCCCGGTATGCTTTTCAGGATTTCCATACCGAGATTGATTGCCACTTTGTCGCTGGCGTTGATGATCTGGGTCTCTTTGCTGCCGCCCTGTTTTTTAGCGTACTCAATCGCGTCATCCATCAGGTGTTTGTACCCTTCAAGACCGGATGCTTTCAGAATGAGTGAAGGGTTGGTGGTGGCGTCTTCCGGGTGGTAATGACGAATCGATTCGATATCGCCACTGTCCGCCACCACGGTGGTGAACTGTTTTAGGGCTTCTAGCTGGTTCATCTCTAAACTCCTTGAAAAGAAAAATGAAAGCGAACAGGGATCACCTCAGGCCTCGCAGCCGGTCTGTGGCATGTGCTGCTAGCGGGAACGCGAACCCATAACATTGCAACAGACACTTTCTGATGAAAATGCGGTTTCTCTGATTGTTGCGCTGCGAGGCGGTGCGAAGGAGCCGTCATGCGGTGTAACCCGAGGGGTGCGCCATATTCCACCCTTAAGCATAGCAGTCGGGGAAAATGACGCAGGCAACACTGTAGCAATCCGTGCCCTCTCCGCATCAAAGCGGCGTGACGACACTCACTCTCGTCATACGCCGGGAGCAGATAACGGTGCGGTGAATCGGAAAGTAAAAACGCGGGGACGGTAAAAGCGCTGCCACAGTGAAATGTGGCGGGGCAGGCTGAATGCTAAACAGGGGGGATGTCTGAGCCTCCCCGGGAAAGGCGTTTTAAAACAGGCCGCGATGAGAGTACAGGCGGCCCGAATTCCGCGCTGCGCTATTGCCTCTCAAAAAATTGCGCCAGCGTTATTTTGGGGTGCGGGTAGTAAAATTTATTATGCGTCAGCGGGATATACATCCCTTCGGGTTCACCCGGCATAAAATAGTTGCCCTGCCAGCGGTTCGGTTCACAAACCGGCCCGTCGTGATAGACGGTGCCCAGCGGCGCATAAGTGACATCCCGACCGAAAATAGAATAGACGGCGGCATCGACAAAATTGAAAGATTCCGGAACGCCACGCAGATGGGTATCCTGAATCAGTAAGCTGTGCAGTTTATCTTTGATATAAAAGAGGCTGCCGAGGTCACGAATCACCTGTTCGAAATCGTGCGCGCCATCATGATGAATGATGACGTTTCCGCCTTCTTCTTTCATCAGCACATCCCTGACATACTCCGGAAGGGTGCCATGGTACATCCTGACCCGGCTTTCGACGGTTTCCGGATAGGCTCTTCTTGCGCGCTCTCTGGCGAACTGTAAATGGTCCGGGCTGATGTCGATCAAATCGAGTTCAATACCCAGATAGTGTGCACAGCCAGCCAGAACAGAGGTGCTGCCTCCCATAAAGACGCCCACTTCAACGATTCTGCTGACTTCACCCAGTGCCGACTTAATGGTATTAAAAATATCAAAGTAATATTTCCCGGAGCATTGATCTTCGTAGTGTCCTTCAGTCGCCGCTCTCTTTGCGATGATGTCGTCGAAGATAATATTTCTGCCCAGCCAGGGAGAAAGGTCGGGTTTGAAACCACTGTATATTTCGATGTTAAGCCGTTCCGCTATCTCCGCAAAACTCCGTGTTTCAAGGTTTTTATCGGGGTCTGTGAATGAAGCCATCATTGGTGTCCTTATCCTGAATATGGCCTAGTGTATCAATGAAATTCAGGGCACTAATGAATGAGAAACAAACGGAACTGAACCCTTTTTATCGGTTATCAGGTCGGGTGGGAGCGGCAGGAAGATGAACGGTTTCAGGCGGTTGAGACAGCGTAATGAACCGCAACGCAGGCAGAGAGCCACGTTGCGGTCCGGGGGATTATGACGGCAGATTGAGCCAGTTCTTCACCGGCAGGAAGTCGCGATAGAGGGCCGCTTCAGGCGAGTCTGGTTCAGGCTGATAATCATATTCCCAGCGCACCAGCGGCGGCATCGACATCAGGATCGATTCCGTGCGGCCGCCGGTCTGCAGGCCAAACAGGGTGCCACGGTCCCACACCAGATTGAACTCCACATAACGCCCGCGGCGGTAGAGCTGGAACTGGCGCTCGCGATCGCCCCACGGATGATCTTTGCGGCGTGCCACAATCGGCCGGTAGGCATCAATAAAGCCGCGTCCCACCGCCTGCATAAAGCTGAAGCTCTGCTCAAAATCGGGCGTGTTGAGATCGTCAAAAAACAGGCCGCCAATGCCGCGCTGCTCATCGCGGTGTTTCAGATAGAAATAGTCGTCACACCACTTTTTATATCGCGGATAAACGTCGTCGCCAAAAGGCTGACAGAGGTCGGCGGCAGTCTGATGCCAGTGCAGTGCATCTTCTTCGAAGCCGTAGAACGGCGTGAGATCAAACCCGCCGCCAAACCACCACACCGGATCGGCACCGGGTTTCTCCGCGATAAAAAAGCGCACGTTGGCGTGGCTGGTGGGCACATAGGGATTGTTCGGGTGGATCACCAGCGACACGCCCATCGCTTCAAAGCTGCGGCCCGCCAGTTCCGGACGGTGCGCCGTAGCCGAGGCCGGCATCTTATCGCCATGCACGTGCGAAAAGTTTACGCCTGCCTGTTCAAACACCGCACCGTTTCGCAGTACGCGGCTCTTACCGCCGCCGCCGCCAGGACGCTGCCAGCTATCTTCTGCGAACGCTGCGCCGCCATCTTCAGCCGCCAGCTGGTTACAAATCTCATCCTGCAGAGCGAGCAGGAATGCTTTTACGCGGGAAATATCAGCCATCTTTTCGCTTATCGTCGGTTTTAATTTAGGGCGATTATACGCAAAATCGGGCTGCTTGCATGAGTGCGGCTATCCAGGCAGGCATACAATGGGAAATTTTCATGTCTGAAGAACCTTGCAGAATTTTATAAAAATGGGTGAAGCGCTGTGCAAAAATCCATCGGCCGCGGAGGAGTTTATTAATGCTATCGAAAATTATCAGGCTGATCCGGAAGCTGATAGCCGAGGTGTCAGGCGGACTTGTGCTTATGGCGATAGTGATTGGCATATTTCTGACCGCAACGCTGAATGAAGGGGCGATGCGTATTGTCGGGCCGCTGCTGGTGCTTGTTGCTGGTCTGGTGATTTATGGGCTGACTTATCTTATCGCGGATAAGTCTGACCGCCGATAACCCTCTGCCACGATTAACTTCCGGCAGAGAGGCAGACAGAAGGCCGTTAATACGGCCTTACTTAAAACTTAATTCACAATGACCATTCCGCCGTTCGCTTCGCCTGAACGTTACGTCGGATGGAGCATTTCTCAGGTTCACATGCGTTTATTCAAGCTTCTGCACTGAGTCATTGTTACTTTCCGCATCAGGCATTACGGCGATCAAACTCATCAAAGTAGTTGACGATGCCGCTGGCAATGGCGGCGGCAATTTTCTGACGAAACGCCGTGGTGCCGAGCAACTGCTCTTCGTGCGGATTGGTAATAAAGGAGGTTTCAACCAGCACCGAAGGGATGGAGGGCGACTTCAGGACCGCGAAAGCCGCCTGTTCCGTGTGCTGGCTATGCAGATGATGAACCGGTCGAATCTGATCCAGCACATGTTTGCCCAGCGTCAGGCTGTTTTTGATGGTGTCGGTCTGAACCAGATCGAACAGGATCTGCTGCAGATAGTGATCCTGCTGCTGCGCCTTCACGCCGCCCAGTTTGTCCGCATCGTTCTCACGCTGAGAGAGATAACGCGCCATTGAACTACTGGCACCGCGATTAGAGAGGGCAAATACCGAGGCGCCGCTGGCATCGGGGCTGGTAAAGCCGTCGGCATGGATCGACATGAACAGATGCGCGCCATGCTGATGAGCAATCTCCACCCGCTGGTAGAGCGGAATAAAGTGGTCGCTGTCGCGGGTCAGACGCACTTCGATGCGCGGATGGCTCTGCAGCTGCCGTTTCACGTTACCGGCAATCTCCAGCACGATGTGCTTCTCTTCTGAACCCTCTTCGCCAACCGCGCCGGAGTCGATGCCCCCGTGGCCGGGATCAATCATCACAATGCGCTTTCCGTTACTGGCTGGCGGAGCAGGGCGTGCATGGCGGCCTGTTCCTGTAAGCGCTGAAGGCTCTCTGGCCTGAACCGCGCGCGGCGATAAAACGGCCAGAGCCAGACCGGAAAGGAGTAACTGACGGCGATGAATCAAACGTTTAAGCAGGTGCATGTGCGGGTCCGGTAACAGAAATCCTGCCGGTGTTATAGCCTAAGGCTCTGTTGTCTGCGATCACATAACCATTTCAGGGCATTACTTTGTATTGCAGGCCGCGAACAGAAAATTTGCGCTTTTTTATTTGCCGCCGTTCAGCCGAGGGTTGCGTGCGGCAGAGAATGCGTGATAATCAGCAAATTGTGCTTAATTGCAGGTGAAGAAGATGGAAATCCGCGCCTTCCGCCAGGAAGATTTTGAAGAAGTGATCACCTTATGGGAACGTTGCGATTTGTTACGGCCATGGAACGATCCGGAGCTGGATATCGAACGCAAAATGCATCACGACCCCGATCTCTTTCTGGTCGCTGAAGTCGGCGGCGTGGTCGTCGGCACCCTGATGGGGGGCTACGATGGTCATCGCGGTGCGGCCTATTATCTGGCGGTGCATCCTGACTATCAGGGACGCGGTTTTGCGAATGCGCTGATGAATCGTCTGGAGAAGAAGCTCATCGCTCGCGGCTGTCCGAAGCTGCATCTGATGATCCGCGAAGAGAACGATCAGGTGGTGGCCTTTTACGAGAAGCTCGATTATGAGCCGGTCGATGTACTGCTGTTTGGCAAACGTCTGATCGAAGATCGTGAATACTAAACCGTCCCCTGACTATCAGCCGGACCACTATGACGCCAGAGGGCAGCTGCGGCTGCCGTTTCTTTTTTGGCTGATCCTGTTACTGCAGGCGCGCACCTGGCTACTGCTGGTGATGGCCGGGGCATCACGGCAGCAGGGCAACGATCTGCTGGCGCTCTTCTATCCGGATCGCCAGGCGTTCTGGATCGGTCTTGCCCTGGGGTTACCGGCGCTGGCAGGTCTGCTGCTGACCGGTTACCGGCTGCGGCTGCCGCGACTCTGGCAGCACTGGCGCAGCGTGCTGTCGCTGTCGTTTTTAGTGAATCTCATCTGGCAGGGACTGCAGTTTGTGCAGGGTGATCTGCTCAGTTCGCCGCTGCCCCTGTTGCTGACGCTGTTTGACCTGCTGGCACTCATCTGGCTGCAGACTGACCGTCGCTGCCGCGACTGCTTTCTGCCTGAACATCATCTTAAATAAACTTTTTGGCGCTTTGCGACTCCAATCAGTTCCGCCTTCCGGCATCGTATTTACAGGAGTTCTCATGAAAGCTGTTCGTTCCACGCTACTGATCGCCGCCGTTGCACTGAGCGGCTGTGCCAGTTCGGGTTCCGGCACTGACAGCAGCCAGCAGGCCAGCTGGTGGAATCCGCTGACGTATCACTGGTCCTCGGCGCTGCCGTGGAACTGGTTCGGTTCATCGCTCACCGCGACGGAGCAGGGCGTAGGCGGACTGACCGCCTCGACGGCCATGAAAGAGGAGGCGATCAAAGCCGGCCTTAACGGGGATTACACCCTGCGTCAGGGCATGCGTGGCGAAAACGGTCAGGTGGTTGCGTTCTGGCAGGCGCTGGATGACGACAAGGTGAAGCTGGTGATTTACGGGCAGTCGCAGGTTGAACGCATTGAGGTGATGGACAGCCAGATTGCCAGCAGCGACGGCAGTAAAGTGGGCGATGCCTTCAGCAATAAGTTCACCAAAGCCTTCAGCAACTGCACCCTGGCCAGCGGAACGGATGCGCGAGACATAGCATGCCGGGCCCCTGGCAGTCAGCATCTCACCTATCTCTACCATGGCGACTGGCATGGACCGGAAGGACTGATGCCTTCTGATGACACGCTGAAAACCTGGAAACTCAGCAAAATCGTCTGGCAGCGTTAACTCTGCCTGCTAAACGCCATGCGCTGACGCGCCTGGTCACCCCCGCAGGCTGGTACTCGGCGGGGGTTATCCTCTCTGCGGCTTTTGCTGATTTCTGCATAAACTCTGCCGCTGTCTTATGCTTTTTTCGACTTTGAAATCATCAAACGATATATAAAACCGTTACTGGTTTTCCCTGAGTTATAAATAAACTGATGTTTCAGCGGGTGAGATCCGCATCAAATTTTTTTCAGGGTGCCAAATGACATTACAAGCGATGAAAAAAGTCGTGAGCGGTATCGCGTTGTCGCTGAGCCTTGCTGGCGCAGGCAATGCCACTGAACTTCTTAACAGCTCTTACGATGTGTCCCGGGAGCTGTTTGTTGCCCTGAATGCCCCTTTCGTTAAACAGTGGGATGCCAGCCATCCTGCCGACCCGCTGACCATCAAAATGTCCCATGCCGGTTCATCTAAACAGGCGCTGGCTATCCTGCAGGGACTGCGCGCCGATGTTGTCACTTACAACCAGGTGACGGATGTGCAGGTCCTGCATGATAAAGGCAACCTGATTGCCGCAGACTGGAAAAGCCGTCTGCCAAATAACAGTTCACCGTTCTATTCCACCATGGCGTTTCTGGTGCGCAAAGGAAACCCAAAGCAGATTCATGACTGGTCAGATTTGACCCGTAACGATGTGAAGCTGATTTTCCCCAACCCGAAAACGTCCGGCAATGGTCGCTATACCTATCTGGCCGCCTGGGGGGCTGCTGATAAAGCGGACGGTAACGATCAGGCTAAAACCCGTGCCTTTATGACGCAGTTTCTGAAAAACGTTGAAGTTTTCGATACCGGGGGCCGTGGTGCGACCACGACCTTCGCTGAGCGTGGTCTGGGCGACGTGCTGATTAGCTTTGAGTCGGAAGTAAACAATATCCGCAATCAGTACGGCAAAGATGAGTATGAGGTGATCGTGCCGAAAACCAACATTCTGGCGGAGTTCCCGGTGGCGTGGGTAGATAAAAACGTTGCCGCTAACCATACCGCGGATGCGGCCAGTGCCTATCTCCGCTACCTCTACACACCGGAAGCGCAGACGATTATTACGCACTACTACTATCGCGTGAACAATCCGCAGCTGATGGCAGAGCAGAAGGATCGCTTCCCGCAGACCAGCCTGTTCCGGGTTGAAGAGGCCTTTGGCGGCTGGGACAACGTGATGAAAACGCATTTCGCCAGCGGCGGTGAGCTGGATAAATTGTTAGCGGCGGGGCGTGGATAATGTTTGCAGCAAGTCATAAACGCGTGTTGCCCGGCTTTGGACTGAGCCTGGGCACCAGCCTGCTTTTTACCTGCCTGATTCTGCTGCTGCCCATCAGCGCCGTGATCATGCAGCTGTCACAGATGACCCTTCAGCAGTACTGGGATGTGGTGACCAACCCGCAGCTGGTTGCGGCCTACAAGGTTACGCTGCTCTCCGCCGGTGTCGCCTCGCTGTTTAATGCGGTGTTCGGCATGCTGATGGCGTGGATCCTGACCCGCTACCGCTTCCCGGGCCGCACGCTGCTGGATGGCCTGATGGATCTGCCGTTTGCGCTGCCGACCGCCGTCGCGGGCCTGACACTGGCCGGACTCTTTTCGGTCAACGGCTGGTATGGACAGTGGTTTGCCCATTTCGATATCAAAATCTCCTACACCTGGATCGGCATCGCCATCGCCATGGCCTTCACCAGCATCCCGTTTGTGGTGCGCACGGTACAGCCGGTGCTGGAGGAGTTAGGCCCGGAGTATGAAGAAGCCGCGGAAACGCTGGGTGCCACACCGTGGCAGAGCTTCCGTCGGGTTGTGTTACCGGAAGTCGCCCCGGCGCTGCTGGCGGGCACGGCGCTCTCCTTTACCCGCAGCCTGGGGGAGTTTGGTGCGGTGATCTTTATTGCCGGTAACATCGCCTGGAAAACGGAAGTGACCTCGCTGATGATTTTTGTCCGGTTGCAGGAGTTTGACTATCCGGCCGCCAGCGCCATCGCCTCGGTGATCCTGGCCGCCTCGCTTATCCTGTTATTTGCGATTAACACCTTACAGAGCCGCTTTGGCCGTCGACTGGGAGGTCACTAATGGCTGAGGTCTCACAACTGAATCATGCGGATCGCCAGCCGGTGAACTGGGGAAAATGGCTGCTGATTGGTATCGGTGCGCTGCTCTCGATTCTGCTGCTGCTGGTGCCGATGGTCTCCATCTTCTGGGAGGCGCTGAATCAGGGGCTGCTGGTCTCCCTGAGCAACCTGGCTGACCCCGATATGCTGCACGCCATCTGGCTGACGGTGATGGTGGCGCTGATCACCGTTCCGGTTAACCTGGTGTTCGGCACGCTGCTCGCCTGGCTGGTGACCCGCTTTACCTTTCCGGGGCGTCAGCTGCTGCTGACCCTGCTTGATATTCCGTTTGCCGTGTCGCCGGTGGTGGCCGGTCTGATGTATCTGCTGTTCTGGGGCGTCAACGGTCCGGCGGGCGGCTGGCTGGATGCGCATAACATCCAGGTTATGTTCGCCTGGCCGGGCATGGTGCTGGCGACCGTGTTTGTGACCTGTCCGTTTGTGGTGCGCGAACTGGTGCCGGTGATGCTGAGCCAGGGCAGTCACGAAGATGAAGCGGCAGTGCTGCTGGGCGCTTCAGGCTGGCAGATGTTCCGTCGTGTGACATTGCCGAACATTCGCTGGGCGCTGCTGTATGGCATCGTGCTGACCAACGCCCGTGCGATTGGTGAATTTGGTGCGGTCTCGGTGGTATCGGGATCGATTCGCGGTGAGACCTATACGCTGCCGCTTCAGGTTGAATTATTGCATCAGGATTACAATACGGTCGGCGCCTTCACCGCTGCCGCGCTGCTGACCCTGATGGCCATTGTAACGTTGTTTCTGAAAAGTATTGTGCAGTGGCGTCTGGAGCAACAGCACAAGCACCTGCAACAGGAGGGAAATCATGAGCATTGAGATTAACAAGATCAACAAATCCTTTGGTCGCACCTCGGTGCTGAACGATATCTCTCTGGATATTGCCTCGGGTGAAATGGTGGCGCTGCTTGGCCCATCCGGCTCCGGTAAAACCACGCTGCTGCGCATTATTGCCGGGCTGGAGCATCAGAACAGCGGCCAGATCCGTTTTCATGGCAACGATGTGAGCCGTCTGCATGCGCGCGATCGTCAGGTTGGATTTGTTTTCCAGCACTATGCGCTGTTCCGCCATATGACGGTGTTCGACAACATCGCCTTTGGCCTGACGGTACTGCCGCGTCGGGAACGTCCTTCTGCGGCCGAGATCAAACAGCGTGTTACCCGTCTGCTGGAGATGGTGCAGCTGGCCCATCTGGCGAACCGCTTCCCGGCTCAGCTGTCGGGCGGGCAGAAACAGCGTGTGGCGCTGGCGCGTGCGTTAGCGGTAGAACCGCAAATCCTGCTGCTGGATGAACCTTTTGGCGCGCTCGATGCGCAGGTGCGTAAAGAGCTGCGTCGCTGGCTGCGTCAGCTGCATGAAGAGCTGAAATTTACCAGCGTGTTTGTGACCCACGACCAGGAAGAGGCGATGGAAGTGGCAGACCGCGTGGTGGTGATGAGCCAGGGTAATATCGAGCAGGTCGGCACGCCAGATGACGTGTGGCGCGATCCGGCAACCCGCTTTGTGCTGGAGTTCCTGGGTGAAGTGAATCGCTTTGATGGTGAGATCCACGGGTCGCAGTTCCATGTCGGCGCGCATCACTGGCCGCTGGGGTATACCTCGGCACATCAGGGCCCGGTTGAGCTGTTCCTGCGTCCGTGGGAAATCGATGTGTCCCGCCACAGCAGCCTGGAAACCCCGCTGCCGGTGCAGGTGCTGGAAGTGAGTCCGCGTGGACACTTCTGGCAGCTGGTGGTGCAGCCCGCTGGCTGGCAGAGCGAGCCGTTTTCGCTGGTATTTGAAGGTGAACAGACCGCCCCGATTCGTGGCGAACGCCTGTTTGTTGGCCTGCAGCAGGCGCGTCTCTATAAGGGTGATACCCCGCTGCGCGCTGTTGCCTTTGCCCAGAGCGCCTGATATTTTCTGATCAACACCGGGCGGGAGTGTGACTCCCGCCTTTTTTTTGCCTTCTGTTTGCATTAAGCCAGGAACCTTACCGTGACGACTCTTGAAAATACCATCGGCAATACCCCGCTGGTCAGGTTACAGCGCCTGACGCCCGCTAACGGCAGTGAGGTCTGGCTTAAGCTGGAAGGCAACAATCCGGCGGGTTCGGTCAAGGATCGTGCGGCCTGGTCGATGATCAATCAGGCGGAGCTGCGCGGAGATATCACGCCCGGCGATCAGCTGATCGAAGCCACCAGTGGCAACACCGGCATTGCGCTGGCGATGATCGCCGCGATGAAAGGCTACCGTATGCGCCTGCTGATGCCGGACAACATGAGTCAGGAGCGGCAGGATGCGATGCGTGCTTATGGGGCAGAGCTGATACTGGTGCCGCGCGAGCAGGGAATGGAAGGGGCGCGCGATCTGGCGCAGGCGATGGCGGCACGCGGCGAGGGCCGGGTGCTGGATCAGTTCAACAATCCCGATAATCCGCTGGGCCACTATCAGACCACCGGCCCGGAGCTGTGGCAGCAGTCGAATCAGCGTATGACCCATTTTGTCTCCAGTATGGGCACCACCGGCACGATCACCGGCGTGGGACGCTACCTGAAAGAGCACAACACCGGCGTGCAGGTCATTGGCTTACAGCCCAGCGAGGGCAGCAGCATTCCGGGCATCCGTCGCTGGCCGCTGGCCTATCTGCCGGGGATCTACCGTCCCAATCTGGTGGATGACGTCATCGATATGACGCAGAAGGAAGCGGAGGAGACCATGCGGGCGCTGGCACGCCGTGAGGGCATCTTCTGTGGCGTCAGTTCAGGCGGCGCGGTGGCGGGGGCACTGCGCATCGCCGAGGCAAATCCGGGAAGCGTGGTGGTGGCGATCGCCTGCGATCGCGGCGATCGTTATCTTTCGACCGGTCTCTATCACCCGTAACCGCTGTGGATGCGAAACCTGGCCTGTGAAGCGTCTGCTGCCCACAGGCCTTTTTTTTGCCCGGTTTACTGTGCCAGCGAGTGTGAATCTGTAAGGATCACGTAAATCAGGCTGCGCCGTTCAGCCGCACAGGTGAAAATAGCGCCCGTTCTCCGGAGAAATGACCATGAAAATTCTGCTTGTTGATGATGATGTAGAGCTCGGCACGATGTTAAGCCAGTACCTGATTGCGGAAGGCTTCGATGCTCAGCTGGTGCTGACCGGCAGCGCCGGGATTCAGGGCGCGCTCTCCGGCCAGTTCACCGCGATGATCCTGGACATCATGCTGCCCGACATGAGTGGCATTGACGTTCTGCGGCAGGTGCGTCAGAACAGCCGTATACCGGTGATCATGCTGACCGCCAAAGGCGATAACATTGACCGCGTAATCGGTCTGGAGATGGGGGCCGATGACTATATGCCCAAGCCCTGCTATCCGCGCGAGCTGGTGGCACGTCTGCGGGCGGTGCTGCGGCGTTTCGAAGAGCAGGCTCCGCAGCCGGATAGCCAGGAGCCGCTGCGCTGGGGGGCGCTGACCCTCAATCCCGCCACCCGTATCAGTGAATGGCAGGAGAAAGCCTTCGATCTCACCGCCTCGGAATTTAATCTGCTGGAACTGCTGATGCGCGCCCCGGACAGGGTGGTCTCAAAAGATGAGCTGTCGGAGAAGGGACTTGGTCGCCCGCGCGAGGCGTATGATCGCAGCGTCGATGTGCATATCAGCAACATCCGTCAGAAGCTCAGTGCCTTAACCGCTGACAGCATCACGATCGAAACCGTTCGCAGTATCGGTTATCGCATTCGATGAGGCACTACCGTGGACGCCTGTTCTGGAAGATCTTTATCGGCTTCTGGATCGTCTTTGTCATCATCAGTCAGCTTATCTGGCTCGGCTTTTCGCTCTCCGGTAGACGACACGAGCCGCCTGAACTGGTGGCGGTCCGCCGCGTGGCCGATCTGCAACTCACCTCGGCGGCGACGGTGCTGGCGCAGAACGGGCCTGAGGCGCTGAACGCGATGCTGTCGGGCTGGGACGAACGTGACCGGCAGTTTTTCCACATCCTGCCACAGGCGCAACCGTCGCCTGCACAGGCTAACCCGGATGGGGAGGCGCATCGGCCCGCCGAAAGTGAGCGCTGGGTGCGCGGCGCCGATGGAAAAGGGTATCAGCTGCGCTATGACATTGATGGCATGCGAAAAGAGAGCATGATGAACAGCATGCCGCGCAGATTCCTCAATATCCCTGAGCCGATGTTTGTCTTCGCCGGTTCGGTAGGATTACTCTTCAGCCTGCTGCTTGCCTGGAATCTGACGCGACCCATGCGTCAGCTGCGCGAAGGGTTCTCCCGGGTCGCAGAGGGCGATTTAAGCGTGCGGCTTTTTCCGGTGATGCGTAAACGGCATGATGAGATTTCTGATGTCGCCCGGGCCTTCGATACCATGGCTGAGCGGCTGGAGACCCTGGTCCACGCGCGCGAAGAGCTGCTGCACGATATCTCACACGAGCTGCGTTCACCGCTGGCGCGCCTGCAGCTGGCGACCGGGCTGGCCAGGCAGACGCCTGAAAATGTGCACAGTTCGCTCGATCGTATCGACGAAGAGGCGCGCCGGCTGGATAAGATGATCGGTGAACTGCTGACGCTGTCGCGCGCTGAGCATGAAAGTATTCCGGATGAGCAGTACTTTGACCTCACCGGCCTGCTGGAGGCGGTGATCACCGATGTCCGCTATGAAGCGCAGCTCCCCGGTGTGCAGGTGGCGTTTCAGGTGGACAATCGGGCCGACTACACCGTGCGTGGCAATGCCGAACTGATACGGCGCGCCACCGAGAATGTGTTACGCAACGCGCTGCGCTTTTCCCTGCCAGGCCAGCGGATCGAGGTTGAACTGCGCACCGCGCAGCAGTGGCTGGAAATTCAGGTGCGCGATCAGGGGCCGGGTGTCGATGAAGAGAAACTCTCCAGCATCTTTGACCCGTTTGTGCGGGTCAACTCACCGCTGATGGGAAAGGGCTATGGCCTCGGGCTGGCGATCGTCCGCAAAGTGGTGCTGGCGCATCAGGGTGAAGTCGAGGCACGGAACCGGCCGGAAGGAGGGCTGGAACTGACGCTGCGGCTGCCGCACTGGCCCTCCTGAAAAGCGCAGAGAGCAGAAACGAAAACGGCACCCGAAGGTGCCGTCAGAGCAGGAACAAAGCCTTATTTTCTGATGCGAATCACCGGCGTTTCGCCGACGGTGACCTGGCCAGAGAGCTTAATCAGTTCCTTGATTTCATCCATGTTGGAGATAACAACCGGAGTCAGGGTTGATTTCGCTTTCTCTTCCAGCAATGGCAGATCGAACTCGATAACGACGTCGCCTTTTTTGACCTTCTGGCCTTCTTCAGCGATGCGTTTGAAACCTTCACCTTTCAGTTCAACCGTATCGATACCGAAATGCACGAACAGCTCAATGCCGTTGTCCGATTCGATTGAAAAAGCATGGTTGGTTTCAAAAATCTTACCGATAGTGCCATCCACCGGCGCAACCATTTTGTTGCCAGTCGGTTTGATCGCGATACCGTCGCCCACGATTTTTTCTGCAAACACCACATCTGGTACGTCTTCAATATTCACAATTTCGCCTGACAGAGGCGCTACGATATCGATTGTCCCAGCGCTATCCGTTTTTTCGCCAAAAAGTTTAGAAAACAAACCCATGATCTTCTCCTAAGCAGTAATTTGGGGCCAGCATCATGCAGATTAGCAGAGCGTTTTTTCTTTAATGAACTTGTTCACCAGGTTCATTAAATCTTCCGCTGTCGGTTGAGCCAGTGCCTGCTCTGCCAATGCCTTCGCATCTTCAAAATTAGTATTACGAATGATTTTCTTGATGCCAGGGATAGAAATGGCACTCATGCTGAACTCGTCCAGCCCCATTCCCAGTAACAGTAGTGTAGCACGTTCATCACCTGCCAGCTCACCACACATGCCGGTCCATTTACCTTCAGCGTGAGATGCATCAATGACTTGCTTAATTAAGTTAAGCACAGACGGCGTCATTGGATTGTACAGGTGCGAAATCAAATCGTTACCACGATCGACCGCCAGAGTATACTGCGTCAGATCGTTTGTCCCAATACTGAAGAAGTCGACTTCTTTCGCCAGATGACGTGCAATCACCGCTGACGCCGGGGTTTCCACCATGATACCGACTTCGATGGACTCGTCGAACGCTTTGCCTTCTTCACGCAGCTGCGCTTTCAGCAGTTCCAGTTCCGCTTTCAGCGAACGCACTTCTTCAACGGAAATGATCATTGGGAACATAATGCGCAGTTTGCCGAAGGAGGAGGCGCGCAGGATAGCACGCAGCTGCGCATGCAGAATCTCTTTGCGGTCCATGGCGATACGGATAGCGCGCCAGCCGAGGAAAGGGTTTTCCTCTTTCGGCAGGTTCATGTAAGGCAGATCTTTGTCACCGCCGATATCCATGGTACGGACGATAACGGCCTGTGAACCCATGGCTTCAGCGACGGCTTTATACGCCTGGAACTGCTCTTCTTCGGTCGGCAGCGCGTCACGATCCATGAACAGGAACTCGGTGCGGTAAAGACCCACGCCTTCTGCGCCATTGCGCTCTGCGCCGGCGACGTCGCGCACGGTGCCGATGTTGGCGCAGACTTCAACCTGATGACCATCCAGCGTGACCGCAGGCAGGTCTTTCAGCTTGGCTAATTCGTGTTTTTCCGACAGATACTGGTTCTGTACGGCTTTCAGCTCTTCCTGAACGGCGTCAGAAGGATTGACGTGAATCGCATTGTTCACACCATCCAGGATCAGGAAGTCGCCGTTTTTAACCGTGACGGTGACATTGCCGGTGCCGACAATGGCTGGGATCTCCAGCGAGCGCGCCATGATTGAGGTATGTGAGGTACGGCCACCCAGATCGGTAATAAAGCCCAGCACCTTTTTCAGGTTCAGCTGTGCGGTTTCTGACGGCGTTAAATCTTTTGCTACCAGAATGGATTCATCCGGAATGGCGCTCAGGTCAACGATATGCAGACCGAGGATGTTTTGCAGCAGACGCTTACCGATGTCGCGCACGTCAGCCGCACGCTCTTTCAGGTACTCATCGTCTAACTCTTCCAGCGCTTTCGCCTGACCATCGATAACCGAGTCGACAGCAGCATCGGCAGAGGCGTGATCTTTTTTGATCAGGTCGATGATTTCCTGCTCCAGCTCTTCATCTTCCAGCAACATAATGTGGCCTTCGAAGATCGCAGCTTTCTCTTCACCGAGGGTTTCACCCGCTTTGACGCGAATCGCTTCCAGTTGCTGTGCCGCTTTACCGCGACCATCGAGGAAGCGCTGAACTTCCTGCTCAACCTGGTCATCAGAAATTTTTTTACGGTTGATGACGATCTCGTCTTCTTTCAGCAGCAGTGCTTTGCCGAAAGCGATACCTGGTGATGCTAAAATGCCTGAAATCATAACGCTACCTTTTAATCACGATGGCTGATGGGACTCTTTGCGGTGCCATTGTCGCGGGACACGTACTCTACGAAAGCAATAACGCGGACAGATTGTCCGCGATCAAGATGTTTGCACTCAATGGCGCAGAGGAGTCGATTGGCTGGAGAGCTGAGCGGAGATTACTCCAGTTCAGCCATCAGTTTGACCAGATGCTCAACTGCTTTCTGTTCGTCTTCGCCTTCTGCTGACAGGGTCACAACGGTTCCCTGCGTTAAACCCAGTGTCTGCAGCTTGAACAGGCTCTTGGCGCTGGCAGATTTACCGTTAGAGGTCACAGTGATTTCTGACTGGAAAGCTTTGGCTTCTTTAACGAATTGCGCTGCTGGGCGAGTATGCAGACCGTTTGGTGCAGTAATGGTAACTTCTTGCTGGAACATTCTATTTCCCCAACGTTATCAGAATGAGTGTTATGGATCTAAAGTCTAGCCTGGAGCCTTCACTTTAGCCTGTGTCGGTGCGCGGGTATAGCTTCATGCTGACCCAGGACGCGCATGCGTCAAATCGACATTCCGTTGCGTCGTAAAACCGATTCTACACGTCACCGGTTAATTATGCCGTGATTCGCCGTTTCACTGAATCCGTAAATCGATTCAGCTTGATCCACTTCAAACGCGGATTAATTTCAGGCATCGAAATAATTGGCAGTCTAAATACCAGAGCGGCGTCACTGAAATCAATCTGCCGGGTGGTGAAAGTGAGATCTGCGCCACAAAAAAGCACCCGGTCGGGTGCTTTTTGCGGCATTTTCAGACTTTCTGCCCCGACTACTGCAGCTCTTTTTCTGTAAAGAGATCGGCGAACAAAGCGGTACTCAGATAGCGTTCACCTGAGGAGGGGAGAATCACCACGATATTCTTGTTGGCGAAGGTTTCCTCTTCCTGCAACTTCAGTGCGGCGGCGACCGCAGCACCGGAGGAGATACCGGCCAGAATGCCTTCCTGCTCCATCAGCAGACGCGCAGTGCTGATCGCTTCCTCATTCGTGATGGCCACAACCCGATCAACCAGATTCAGTTCGAGGTTGCCCGGAATAAAGCCTGCGCCGATCCCCTGGATTTTGTGAGGGCCAGGTTTGATCTCCGCACCTGCCAGGGCCTGAGCAATGACCGGCGAATCGGTTGGCTCCACCGCGACGGTGATCAGATCTTTTTTACCTTTGGTGTTCTTGATGTAGCGGCTCACGCCGGTCAGCGTACCGCCGGTGCCGACACCAGCAATAAAGACATCCACTTCGCCGTCGGTATCTTCCCAGATTTCCGGGCCGGTGGTCTTTTCATGGATCTCCGGGTTAGCCGGGTTGCTGAACTGCTGCAGCAGGACATATTTATCCGGGTCGCTTGCAACAATCTCTTCAGCTTTGCCGATAGCCCCTTTCATGCCTTTGGCACCTTCAGTCAGGACCAGATTCGCGCCCAGCGCTTTCAGCAGTTTACGACGCTCAACGGACATCGTCTCAGGCATGGTCAGGGTCAGTTTATAACCGCGCGCGGCGGCCACATAGGCGAGGGCAATCCCGGTATTGCCGCTGGTCGGTTCAACCAGTTCAATACCCGGTTTCAGAATACCGCGTTTCTCTGCGTCCCAAATCATATTGGCACCGATACGGCATTTTACGCTGAAGCTCGGGTTACGGGATTCAACTTTCGCAAGGATGCGGCCGTTACCGATGCGGTTCAGTCGAACCAATGGCGTATGACCAATTGTCAAAGAGTTGTCTTCGTAGATCTTACTCATAGCCTGTCCTTAACTGTATGAATTATTGGGAACCCTATGAGCATACCTGTTCTGCCTGGGGGCGGAAGGAAAGAAATCGCATATCTATATGTCACCCGGCAATAAGCCTTGTTAAAAAGAGCATAAGGCGCGCTGATATGTTCAGCGCACTTCCTGCCGTGCCAGTTGCTGCCGGTAGCGATCGACCCACATCGCTGTGGCCCCGCAGACGGCTACCGGCATGATGACCAGGTTCAGCACCGGGATCATGGTAAACAGACTGGTAAGCGCACCAAACTGCATATTGGCGGTTTTATGCCGACGCAGGGCGTTACGCATCTGCTGAAAAGGCACTTTGTGATTATCGAAGGGGTAGTCGCAATACTGGATCGCGAGCATCCAGGCGCTGAACAGGAACCACAGCACGGGCGCAACCGTCTGGCCGAAACCCGGGATAAAGTAGAGCAGCAGCAGTCCCACCGCACGTGGCAGGTAGTAGCCCAGCTTTTGCAGCTCGCGCTTCATGATGCGCGGCACATCTTTGATCAGACCCGCCCAGCCGCTGTCAGGCAGCGGTTTACCGGTCAGGCGTCCCTCAAGCTGCTCGGCCAGCAGGCCGCAAAACGGTGCGGCGATAAGGTTAGCGAGGGTGGAAAAGAAGTAGCTGAAGACCAGCACAATCGCAATCACCGACAGTGGCCATAACAGATAGCTGAGCCACTGCAGCCAGTCCGGAATCGAGGCCATTAGCCGCGGGATCCAGTCACCCAGACGATAGAAAAGCCAGATGAATGCGCCACCCAGCATCAGAATGTTGATCAGCAGCGGCATGACTACAAAGCGACGAATGCCAGGCAAACGCATCAGTTTCCAGCCCTGGCTGAAGTAGTGTATGCCGTTAAAATCTGAGACGGACTTCTCAAGGGCCATATAGGCAATTCTCCTGAAGGTAATAGGGCGGGCCCACTATAACCTGGCTTTTTCCCCAGGCCAGGTGCCGTTTGGGTAAAAAAACAGCAAAAAAGCGTGGGTTGCCTATCTTATTTGTTAGAAAATAGTGCACAGACTTGCACTTGTGTAGCAGGGCAAATACAGTTAGAGGATAAAGTTTGCCGCGGTGGCAAGGTATTGGAACAACAGAGAATACAATGATGCAGGATTTGCGTCTGATATTAATCGTTGTTGGCGCGATCGCCATAATAGCGCTCCTTCTTCACGGACTGTGGACCAGCCGTAAAGAGCGTTCGTCAGTGTTCCGCGATCGCCCGCACAAACGTCTGAAACAACGTGATGAACATGATGAGCCGGACCTGATCGACGACGAAGATGATGGCGTCGGCGAGGTTCGTGTTCGCGCTGAGCGCAGCAACCATCAGGAACCGCGTTTCGATGATATTCGCGAATCCCAGCCGGTTGCGCCGCGTAAGCCCGCGCCTGCTGAGCCTGTACGCCAGCCAGCGCCACGACCTGCTCCGCAAGCCGAACCGGAAAGCGATCCGCTTTTCAGCCCTGCTCCTCAGCCGCGTCCGGAACCGGCTCGTCAGCAGCAACAGCCTGCGCCTGCTTTTGTCGCACCGCCTGTGCAGGCCGATCCGCTGCTGGACCTGGACCCGCTGGAATCGGTGCAGCCCGCACCGCAGTACCAGGCTGAACCCGAGCCGCAGCCTGAAATCACTCAGGCGCCGGAACCGACTCCCGTTCCGCCGTCTGCACCTGCCGCACCGGCAGAGAAGCCGAAAGAAGCGGTGCTGGTTCTGCACGTTGCCGCACACTCGGGTGGCGAACTCAATGGTGAGGCTCTCCTCCAGGGGATTCTGCAGGCGGGTTTCCAGTTTGGCGAGATGAACATCTTCCATCGCCATCTCAGTCCGGCAGGCAGTGGTCCGGTCCTGTTCAGTCTGGCCAATATGGTCAAGCCTGGCTCGTTTAACCCTGACCTGATGACAGATTTCAGCACGCCGGGTATCTCTATCTTTATGATGGTGCCTTCCTATGGCGATGCGAATCAGAACTTCAAGCTGATGCTGCAGTCGGCACAGCGCATCGCTGATGACGTTGGCGGCGTAGTGCTGGATGATGAACGTCGCATGATGACGCCGCAGAAGCTGGAAACTTACAAGGCGCGTATTCGCGATGTGGTCGGTGTCTGACCACGGCGCAAACCGCTATCTGAACTGTTAAAACAAACCCCCGCATGTCGGGGGTTTTTTATCTGATGGGGCTTTATGAAATCCGTCCAGGATCACATCACCGAACTGCGCACTACGTTGCGTCATCACGAATACCTCTATCACGTCATGGATGCACCGGAAGTGCCGGATGCCGAATATGATCGCCTGATGCGTGAACTGCGCCAGCTGGAAGCGGATCATCCCGATCTCATTACGCCGGACTCACCAACCCAGCGCGTCGGCGCTGCGCCGCTGACGGTGTTTGAACAGGTTCGCCATGAAGTCCCGATGCTGTCGCTGGACAACGCCTTCGATGAAGCGACCTTTATGGCCTTCAACAAGCGGGTGCGCGATCGGCTGAAAAGCAGTGAAGAGATTACCTACTGCTGTGAACTTAAACTCGATGGCTTAGCGGTCAGCCTGATGTATGAAAACGGGCTGCTGGTTCAGGCCGCAACGCGGGGAGACGGCACCACCGGTGAGAATATTACCGCCAACGTGCGCACCATTCGCGCTAT
The DNA here is from genome assembly GCF_056856975.1 of Pantoea sp. PA1. NCBI lineage: Bacteria > Pseudomonadati > Pseudomonadota > Gammaproteobacteria > Enterobacterales > Erwiniaceae > Pantoea > Pantoea sp. PA1. Next base: position 2,067,175 of record NZ_JBXGEE010000001.1, on the reverse strand, counting down.
TCCGCTGCGTCTTAAAGGTGACAACATTCCGGCGCGGCTGGAAGTGCGTGGCGAAGTCTTTATGACGCAGCGCGGCTTCGAAAAGCTGAATGAGGAAGCGCGCCGCACGGACGGCAAAGTCTTTGCTAACCCGCGCAACGCAGCGGCAGGTTCGCTGCGTCAGCTTGATCCGCGCATCACCGCAAAACGTCCGCTGACCTTCTTCTGCTACGGTTTCGGCCTGCTGGAAGGCGGTGAGATGCCGCACAGTCACATGGCACGCCTGCAGCAGTTCAAAGCCTGGGGGCTGCCGGTCAGCGACCGCATTAAGCTGGTGCATAATGCGGAAGAGGCGCTGGCTTTTTATCACGACGTTGAGCAACAGCGCCCCAGTCTCGGATTTGATATCGATGGCGTGGTCATCAAAGTCGATTCACAGGCGCAGCAGGAACAGCTGGGCTTTGTGGCGCGTGCGCCGCGCTGGGCGATAGCCTTTAAATTCCCGGCGCAGGAGCAGCTGACCTGGGTGCGGGATGTCGAGTTCCAGGTTGGCAGGACCGGGGCTATCACTCCTGTCGCCCGCCTGGAGCCGGTGCAGGTAGCGGGTGTGATTGTCAGCAACGCCACGCTGCATAACGCCGATGAAATCGCGCGGCTGGGACTGCGCATCGGGGACCGGGTCGTGATTCGCCGTGCAGGCGACGTGATCCCGCAGGTCGTGAATGTGGTCACCGCTGAACGTCCTGAAGAGACGCGTGAAGTGGTGTTTCCCGCTCACTGCCCGGTCTGTGGTTCTGAGGTGGAACGGGTCGAAGGCGAATCGGTCACGCGCTGCACCGGCGGTCTGATTTGCGGCGCGCAGCGAAAAGAGGCGCTGAAGCATTTTGTCTCGCGCCGTGCGCTCGATGTTGACGGCATGGGCGATAAGATTATCGACCAGCTGGTGGAGAAAGAGTATGTCTCGACCCCCGCCGATCTCTTCCGTCTCACGGCGGGTAAGCTGACCGGGCTGGATCGCATGGGGCCAAAATCGGCGCAGAACGTGGTGGATGCGCTGGAAAAAGCGAAGTCGACGACGCTGGCGCGTTTCCTCTATGCGCTGGGGATCCGTGAAGTGGGCGAAGCCACCGCCGCCAATCTGGCAAACCACTTTGGTGAGCTGCAGAAGGTGATGGATGCCGATCTGGAGGCGCTGATTGCCGTGCCGGATGTGGGTAAGGTCGTCGCCGCGCACGTTCGCAACTTTATGGAAGAGGAGAGCAACCGCGAGGTCATCCGCCAGCTGACGGACGATATTGGTGTTCACTGGCCGGCTGTTGTGGTGGTGAAAGCCGAAGAGATTGACAGTCCGTTTGCCGGGAAAACCGTGGTGCTGACCGGTTCGCTGTCGCAGATGAACCGCGACGATGCCAAAGCACAGCTGATCGCGCTGGGAGCTAAAGTCAGCGGCAGCGTGTCGAAGAAAACGGATCTGCTGATTGCCGGTGAAGCGGCGGGTTCCAAGCTGGCGAAAGCGCAGGAGCTGGGCATCGAGGTGATCGATGAAGCTGAAATGATCCGTCTGCTGGGTGCCTGAGATGGATAAGCATCAGCTGGTGGCGATAGCGAACACGGCGATGCCGTTCGGGAAATATAAAGGGCGGATGCTGATCGATCTGCCTGAACCCTACCTGCTGTGGTTTGCCCGCAGTGGCGACTTCCCCTCCGGCCAGCTGGGTGATCTGATGCAGCTCACGCTGACAATAAAAATCGAAGGTCTGGAAGGGCTGGTGAAGCCGCTTCAGACCCGGAAATAACATGGCCCGCACAGGCGGGCCATGCAGACTATTTCTGCGACTCCATCACGGAGGTTTTCACCTCTAAAGCCTGCTTTTTCTCACCGCTCTTCTTGTAGCGTCCGGCGATGAACGAACAGACCATCAGCTGAACCTGATGGAAGATCATCAGAGGCAGCACGATAATCCCCACGGTACTGGCCGGGAACAGGATATTTGCCATCGGTACCCCATTCGCCAGACTCTTCTTCGATCCACAAAACAGCACCACAATCTCATCGGCGCGTTTGAAGCGGAACAGGCGCGAAGCCAGCAGGTTGATAATCAGCACGGTGGCCAGCAGCAGAATGGAGCCTGCCACAATCCAGAGCAGGGTAATCACGCCCACGCGATGCCAGATGCCGTTCACCACCGCCTCACTGAAGGCACTGTAGACCACCAGCAGAATCGAGGTCTGGTCAGTTTTGCCAATCAGGCTGCGGTGCTTTTCAACCCAGCCGCCGATCCAGCGGCGTGAAAGATGGCCCAGTATGAACGGCACCATTAGTTGCAGCATAATCTTACCGATCTGCTCCAGACCGTCAGTCGGCGCGCTGCTGTGGATATCCATCACCACATTCACCAGCAACGGGGAGATGAAGACCCCCAGCAGGCTGGATGCCGAGGCGCTGCACACGGCGGCGGCGACGTTACCGCCGGCCATCGAGGTAAATGCGATGGCGGACTGCACGGTGGCAGGCAGGATACAGAGATAGATAAAGCCGGTATAAATTTCCGGACCGACATCAACCGGATGCCACCAGACCAGCAGCATGCCCAGCGCCGGAAAGAGCACAAAGGTGCTGAACATGATCCAGAGATGCAGCTGCCAGTGGCTGCTTCCCGCAATGATCTTCTCCCGCGACAGCTTGGCACCGTGCATAAAGAACAGCAGTGCGATAGCCGCGGTGGCGAGGTAGCTGAAGATATCGACGTAGATCCCTCTGGCAGGCAGGAAGGTGGCCAGCAGCACGGTGATGATGAGCTTAACCATCATCGGATCAAGTTTTAAAAATCCCATTGTTAAAATCCGGTAAATTTTTCAATAGGCCGATTGTGCGGGAATCATTTTTAGAAATAAAATTGATTTATTGCATTAATCTATGAGCATAATCGATGAATTATACCCTGCGTCAATTGCGGACTTTCATTGCGGTGGCACATTACGGTGGTTTCAGCCAGGCAGGGCAGGCGATAGGCCTGAGCCAGTCGGCGGTGAGTCACAGCATCAAAGAGCTGGAGGCGGAAACTGGCGTGCGGCTGCTGGATCGCACCACGCGCGAGGTGATGCTGACCGAGGCAGGAAAACAGCTGGCATCCCGCATGGAACGTCTGCTGGAGGAGATTAATACCACGCTACTGGATATCCGCAGTTTTGGCGAACAGCGTAGCGGCACCGTGCGGGTGGCAGCCAGCCAGACGATTTCCGCGCATCTGATGCCTCAGTGTCTGGCGGCCAGCCAGCAGCACTTCCCCGACATTAAAGTCATACTGCACGACCGCGCGCAGCAGTGGGTGCTGCAAAGTGTGCGAAACGCCGAAGTCGATTTTGGCATCGTAATCGGGCCGCTGCGCGACAGCGATTTTGACACGATTGCCATTCTCGATGAGCCTTTCTTACTGTTGTGCCGGGATGATGATCCGCTGGCGCGGGTGGACAGGGCGGAATGGTCGATGCTGGATGGGCGCACGCTGGTGTTGCAGGATTATGCATCCGGCAGCCGGGTACTGATTGATGCAGCCATGCAGCAGCAGAATATTCAGGCAGAGGTAGTGCAGGAGATTGGTCATCCTGCCACGCTGTTTCCGATGGTGCAGGTAGGGATTGGTATCAGTATTCTGCCCGCGCTGGCATTACCTCTGCCGGCGGATCGCGCGCTGACCGTGCGGCGGCTTTATCCCGAGATCAATCGAAGTCTGACCCTCATTAAACGCAAAAACCGCTCGCTGACGCCCGCCGCCGAAGCCATCTGGCAGGAGGTGCGCCAGCAGGCGGCGCTGCTGGCGCAACAGCGGGCCATTACGCCCGCGTTTTAGATATAGACATCGACATTATTTTTGTCAGTCGGGCGGTTAATCCCGTTCGCCTTGCTTTCACTGACCGGATTAACACTGTCGCTTTTCTGCTGCGCCTTTTCGGCCTGCTCAGCCTGCTTCTTCTGCAACTGAGCAATCTGCGCTTCCAGCATGGTGATCTGCGACTGGTACATCTGCGCTATTTTAGATTTCTGGTCTTCGTCAAGATCGTGGTTGTCGGCCAGCTCTTTGACTTTTTTCATCACGCTCTGAATCTGTTTATTCAGTGCGGCGATCTGCGAGGCGATACTGCCGCCGCCGCTGTCACCGCCACCTGACATAACTTTTAAAACTCCGGCTATTGAGGACATCATTTTCTCCCTGTAGTTCGTCTATAAGGTTATCGGCGCAGGCAGGAATAACTGAAGTGTCAAAAAGAGCAGGGGAGTAAAAAAGCAGATTCTTCTTCTGAAAGCCCCTTTCTGAGGGGAGTCGTCATTCAGGCTGAGCCTGGCGCAGTAAAATAAACGTGGCACTCAGGCAGCCAGAATAAGTGAAGGGGAGGACTGAAACGCATAAGCGGCTAAAGCACAGAAACGAAAAAAGCGCCTGAAAGGCGCTTTTCTCTGAATTGGTGGGTCGTGCAGGATTCGAACCTGCGACCAATTGATTAAAAGTCAACTGCTCTACCAACTGAGCTAACGACCCGAAGTGGTGGGTGATGACGGGTTCGAACCGCCGACCCCCTCCTTGTAAGGGAGATGCTCTACCAACTGAGCTAATCACCCACTTCGTACTTCAGTAGTGCTAACAGGCAAGATATGGTGGGTGATGACGGGTTCGAACCGCCGACCCCCTCCTTGTAAGGGAGATGCTCTACCAACTGAGCTAATCACCCATATCTTCATACCTGTTCACTGCGGGCACCCTGTTAAGAGTGGTGGGTGATGACGGGTTCGAACCGCCGACCCCCTCCTTGTAAGGGAGATGCTCTACCAACTGAGCTAATCACCCCCGCTGTGTGGAGTCGCATTATAGGGATAGTTGATTTTGAGTCAACGCTTTTTAAAACATAAATGTTCGTTCGGTTTATTTTTAAACATCCTGTCGCGCTTTTAGCCAATATGCTGGTTTTACTGGCAGAAAAGCGCCTTTTCACGGCCGGCAACCGGCCGGCATCCATTGAGGATTCATGGGCAGATGCTAGAATGTGCCCACTGTTTTTCGCGTCTAACCTGTTTTTTGTCATCCAGACAACGAACCCGCGCATCTAAGGCAATACTCAATGAAAATCAAAACACGCTTCGCGCCCAGCCCGACCGGCTACTTACATGTCGGTGGCGCTCGTACCGCACTTTACTCCTGGCTTTTTGCCCGTCACAACCAGGGCGAGTTTGTGCTGCGCATCGAAGACACCGATCTGGAGCGCTCCACGCCGGAAGCCATTGAAGCCATCATGGATGGGATGAACTGGCTGAGCCTCGACTGGAATGAAGGCCCTTACTACCAGACTAAACGTTTTGATCGCTACAACGCGGTCATTGATGAAATGCTGGAAGCGGGCACCGCCTATAAATGTTACTGCTCTAAAGAGCGTCTGGAAGCGCTGCGTGAAGCGCAGATGGCCAATAATGAAAAGCCGCGTTATGACGGCCGCTGCCGTGACAGCCATGAACATCATGCCGATGATGAGCCCTGCGTCGTGCGCTTCCGCAATCCACAGGAAGGCTCGGTCATCTTTGACGACCAGATCCGTGGCCCGATTGAGTTCAGCAACCAGGAACTGGATGACCTGATCATCCGTCGTACCGACGGGTCGCCAACCTACAACTTCTGCGTCGTCGTGGATGACTGGGATATGGGTATCACCCACGTTATTCGCGGTGAAGACCACATCAACAACACGCCACGCCAGATCAACATCCTTAAAGCGATCGGTGCACAGGTTCCGGTCTATGCGCACGTTTCGATGATCCTGGGCGATGACGGTAAAAAACTCTCCAAACGTCACGGTGCGGTAGGGGTTATGCAGTATCGTGATGATGGCTACCTGCCGGAAGCGCTGCTGAACTACCTGGTGCGTCTTGGCTGGTCACACGGCGATCAGGAAATTTTCAGCGTAGCTGAAATGACCGAGCTGTTTACCCTGGATGCGGTCAGCAAGTCTGCCAGTGCGTTCAACACTGAGAAACTGCAGTGGCTGAACCATCACTATATTAACGCGCTGCCGCCTGAATATGTGGCGACCCATCTGCAGTGGCATATTGAACAGCAGAACATTGATACCCGCACCGGCCCGGAACTGGCGAAGCTGGTTGGCCTGCTGGGCGAACGCTGCAAAACGCTGAAAGAGATGGCGGAATCGTGCCGCTACTTCTATGAAGACTTTACCGAATTTGATGCGGATGCCGCGAAGAAACATCTTCGTCCGGTGGCGCGTCAGCCGCTGGAAGTGGTGCGTGATAAGCTGGCCGCAATCGCTGAATGGAACGCTGAAAACGTGCATCAGGCTATTCAGAGTACGGCAGATGAGCTGGAAGTCGGGATGGGCAAAGTCGGCATGCCGCTGCGTGTTGCGGTGACCGGTGCTGGTCAGTCTCCGGGTCTGGATGTCACCGTGGAGGCGATTGGCCGCAACCGCAGCGTGGCGCGCATTGAGCAGGCTCTGGCCTTTATCAGTGAGCGGGAAGCGCAGGCTTAATTCACACAGCCGGAAGCTTCACGCTTCCGGTTTCTTTACTCCTGGCTGATGCCCAGTCGCTGCAGAACGCCTTTTATCCCTTCACGTAAGATTAACGCAGTGAACTGATCCTGCTCTTCCTGACTCATTTGCTGGACGGAACTTATTAATAACGCAGGTAACGAATTGGCTGCGGCACCGTAGGTTGCCACCGGTTCGTGGAGATTGCGGGTAGACTGTATAAAACTTTTCACACGCTCATCAATATGGATAAGACGCGCTTTGCCGCCTTGCACACCGGGCTTCGGTGTCGTCGTCCAGTTCTCACGCTTAATCCATTTATTCACCGTTTGCCGACTGTAACCCGTTTCTGCAGCCAGCTCTTCGGGAGTAAGCCATTCCTTTTTCACGATGCTATCCCTGTTAAATACATTAGCGGTACATATTACAGCAAAACCTAACGCGTGAAAGTAACTGAAGCAGAAATTGCCTTTTGTCGCTCGACAAAAGGCAAAAGAGGATTATTGCGGGTTGCTGGCAGGTTCAGCGGCAGGACGGAAGGCAAGGAAGTAGGCCAGGCCGACGAAGACGGCGCCCCCTACGGCATTGCCTGCGAAGACGGCAACGAAGTTGGGGAAGTATTCCGCCCAGCTCAGCTGACCGGCAAAAATGGCGGCCGGAATAATGAACATGTTCGCGACGACGTGCTGGAAGCCGATGGCCACAAACGCCATGATCGGGAACCACATGCCAAAGATTTTGCCCACCACATCTTTACTGGCAAACGCCAGCCAGACCGCCAGGCAGACCAGCCAGTTGCAGCCGATGCCGGAAATAAAGGCGTGCAGGAAATCGGCGTGAACTTTTGCCGAGGCGATGGCCACGGTCTTCTTCAGATAATCGCCTTCGGTCATGCCCAGGATGTGGCCAAAGAACCAGGCGACAGCCACGCTGCCGAGGAAGTTAGCCAGGGTTACCCAGAACCAGTTGCGCGCCACGCTCATAAAGCTGATGCGACGGGCGAACCAGGCGACAGGCAGGGTCATCATATTACCGGTCAGCAGCTCACCACCGGCCAGTACGGTCAGAATCAATCCGACCGGGAAAACGGCTGCACCGAGCAGGCCGCCAAAGGAGCCCCAGTCTGCAGGCAGGGAGTTAATGACATGAAGATCCAGCAGGAAGCCGGTCGCGATAAACGCGCCCGCCAAAAAGCCGAGAATCAGAAGGATGCTGACAGGCACACGGCTTTTAGCCACGCCTGCCTGGATCGCCAGTTGTGCGATTTCTTTAGGTGTATGCAGCGACATAGTATCTCAGTAGTTTTTTTATGAATAATGGGACGATAAACGCCTGGTGGACGCGCGGCGCGCGGGAGAGGGTCCCGGCATCCGCTAAATTAGCGGGCTAAGTTTTGCATGCGTAAAAGATGAAGACAAGAAAATTCCTATAACATATTTAACCATGAATTAACCTGACCTCAGGGTAAATAACAGCCGTTGTCCCCGTATGAGGTCAGCATCACGGTTTTCCGCTGCGCCATGCTGCTGAAACTTCGCAGGTTGCCGCCTTTTTCAGCGATCAAACCGAGAATGTGATTTTGCCGTTGACACCCCGGGGACGGTTTCATATTATGCCGTCCGTCGCTTAACACGACAGTTTTTCGGTTCGGGGCTATAGCTCAGCTGGGAGAGCGCCTGCATGGCATGCAGGAGGTCAGCGGTTCGATCCCGCTTAGCTCCACCAAACTTCTTCCCAAAAGTTTGGTACTGAAAACGATTCCAGATGTGGGGGTATAGCTCAGCTGGGAGAGCGCTTGCATGGCATGCAAGAGGTCAGCGGTTCGATCCCGCTTATCTCCACCATTTTCTGACACATCGCTGTCAACATCCTTTCTGTAGTACGCATTCTTCGCCTTTTCTGCGAGTCTCACTTTCTGTTGCTGTTTCTCCCGCTATGCCCTCGTTAACGCTTTCCGCCATCAGGGTTGTTCTGCGCCATGCTGCGCGGCCTCTGCACGGCGGTTAAACGAAGAGAACAGGCCTGAGCAGGCAGGCGGAAGGCGAGCGAAGGAGATAAGTTAAAGCGATGGAGGGAAAAGAAGGGTAAGGCAGAAGAGAAGGGCGAGACCGGCTCGCCCTCTGAAACTTAAAATGCCAGCACCAGCCCGGCGATAGCGGCGGAGAGCACGCTGACCAGCGTAGAGCCGTACAGCAGCTTCAGGCCAAAGCGGGAGACCACGTTGCCCTGTTCTTCGTTCAGCCCTTTAATCGCACCGGCCACGATGCCGATGGATGAGAAGTTAGCAAACGACACCAGGAACACCGACAGGATACCTTCTGAGTTTGGCGACAGCTGACCCGCAATTTTCTGCAGATCCATCATGGCAACAAACTCATTGGAGACCAGCTTGGTCGCCATGATACTGCCAACCTGCAACGCTTCACCGGACGGCACGCCCATCATCCACGCAAACGGATAGAAGACAAAGCCAAGCACGCCCTGGAAGGTGACGCCGAAGATGAGGTCAAACAGCGCATTCAGCCCTGAAATCAGCGCGATAAAACCAATCAGCATGGCCGCAACGATAATCGCGACGCGGAACCCCGCCAGAATATATTCACCCAGCATCTCAAAGAAGCTCTGACCCTTGTGCAGATCCTGCAACTGGAGGTCTTCTTCGTTCTCAACGCGATAAGGGTTAATCAGCGACAGCACAATGAAGGTGCTGAACATGTTGAGCACCAGCGCCGCGACCACATACTTTGGCTGCAGCATGGTCATGTAGGCACCGACGATAGACATCGAGACGGTCGACATCGCGGTTGCTGCCATGGTGTACATGCGGCGGTTAGACATCTTGCCGAGGATATCTTTATAGGCGATGAAGTTTTCTGACTGTCCCAGAATCAGAGAACTCACGGCGTTGAAAGATTCCAGTTTTCCCATGCCGTTCACTTTCGACAGCACGGTGCCGATACCGCGAATCACCCACGGCAGGATACGGAAATGCTGCAGAATGCCGATCAGCGCAGAGATAAAGACGATAGGGCAGAGGACGTTCAGGAAGAAGAAGGCCAGACCTTTGTCGTTCATGTTGCCAAAGACAAAGTTGGTTCCCTGGGCAGCATACTTCAGCAGATGGTCAAAGAAGCCAGCGAAACCTTTAACGAAGCCCAGTCCCGCTTCTGAGTTCAGGAAGAACCAGGCGAGGACTATTTCAATCACAAGTAGCTGTATGATGTAGCGGATGCGAATGCTTTTACGATCGTGACTGACCAGCAGGGAGAGTATCCCGACCACCACCAGTGCTAAAATAAACTGCAAAATATGGGACATAGTTGCTCCAAATTTGAGGAGGATTGTATTTTGCTGCGTATTCTATGTAACGCGTTACTTAAAAACGAGATCTGAACCACAATATAAGTATTCGCTATCGCTATATTTTCCAGAAAAGTTTCCGTGATCACGTCCTGTTTACAAATCATTTACCTCTTATAACCACATAATTATTGTCTATATTTTACACAGAGCGTAAAGTGACATGCTTGCTCACATTTTTAGCAGTCACTTCCTTTGCTGTAATGTATAGCAATGGCTATACTTTATAGCAGTATCTATTACACTGATAACAATAAACGAATTTCACTTGCTCATGCCAACCCCTAAGCTGCCGGGGCAGGCACATGTTCAGACAGGGTACCGGATATGTTTGAAAGTCGTACCGCCGAGCGCGCCGCTCGCGGAGTCAGAAAAGTCAAACTCGCACTGCTGGGGCCCGCCTTTATCGCCGCTATCGGCTATATCGATCCGGGCAACTTTGCGACCAATATTCAGGCGGGCGCCGCTTACGGCTATAAGCTGCTGTGGGTCGTGGTGTGGGCAAACGTCATGGCCATGCTGATCCAGCTGATGTCCGCCAAGCTGGGTATCGCCACGGGCAAAAACCTCGCTGAACATATCCGCGATCGTTTTCCCCGGCCCGCCGTCTGGTTCTACTGGGTGCAGGCAGAAATTATTGCGATGGCGACCGACCTGGCGGAGTTTATCGGGGCCGCGCTGGGGTTCAAACTGCTGCTCGGCATCTCGCTGATGCAGGGCGCGGTGCTGACCGGTGTCGCCACGTTCCTGATCCTGATGCTGCAGAGCCGGGGGCAAAAGCCGCTGGAGCTGGTGATAGGAGGACTGCTGCTGTTTGTGGCGGCGGCCTATATCGTCGAACTCTTCTTCTCTCAGCCTGACGTCAAAGAGCTGGTGACCGGGATGGCACTGCCCGCGCTGCCGACATCCGATGCCGTCTTCCTGGCGGCCGGTGTGCTGGGCGCCACCATCATGCCGCACGTTATCTATCTGCACTCAGCCCTGACGCAGGGTAAAAGTGAGGACAGCAAAAGTCAGCGTTACTCCTCGACCAAGCTGGACGTGGCCATTGCGATGACGATTGCCGGATTCGTCAATCTGGCGATGATGGCGACTGCGGCAGCCGCCTTTCACTTCAGCGGTCACAGTAAAATTGCGGAACTCGATCAGGCCTACCTGACGCTGCAACCGCTGCTGGGTCAGGCAGCGGCGACGGTCTTCGGTCTGAGTCTGGTCGCCGCGGGATTATCCTCGACCGTGGTGGGCACCCTGGCGGGACAGGTGGTGATGCAGGGCTTTATCCGCTTCCATATTCCGCTCTGGTTACGCCGCACCATCACCATGCTGCCCTCGTTTATTGTCATCGCGGCAGGCTGGGACCCAACCCGGGTTCTGGTGATGAGTCAGGTGCTGCTGAGTTTCGGAATTGCACTGGCGCTGATCCCGCTGCTGGCTTTTACCGGCAATCGCGAGCTGATGGGGGAGGATATGGTTAACTCCCGCCTGATGCAGAACACCGGCCGCCTGATTGTGCTGCTGGTGATTACGCTGAACCTCTATTTGCTGGTGGGAGAGGCGCTGGGGCTGTAACGCGCCTGACTGACAAAAACGCCCGGTTATGCCGGGCGTTTTGTTTAGTGACGATCGTGGCCGTGCGGGCCGGGTCCGTGAGGCCCGAACCCATGCGGCCCCGGACCACGACGGTCATGATGATCCCAGTCACGATCGCGGCGATGCTGATGTTCCCAGCGACGCTCACGGTCGCGCTCATGCCAGCGACGTTCACGCTCCCACTGCTGATGACGACGCCACTCTTCGTGGCGCCACCAGCGGCGTTCATTATAAGAATAACGATCGTTCCACCAGCGCGGTTCACGCCAGCGACCGCCATCCCAGTAGTAGCCACGGCGATCGCGGTCACCCAGGTTCAGGGTTACGCCGGGGGCCAGTGTAATAGAGGCTCCAGAGGCCTGGGCGGTCTGGTGTGCCAGTGGCGACAACAGGGCCAGCAGGGCAGCAAATATCAGGGCTCTTTTCATTTTTTTCTCCTCATCAACAGTCTGATGCTGTTGCGGCGCAGTCTGTGCCTGCGGATTGCTGTTGTTACCGTATCATTGTGTCGGAAGATTGTGAGGAAATTGGGGAGAGAAAGGGGATTGAGACAATTCTGGCCCTGAAACTGCCCGGTGAGCACCGGGCAGGGCAGGCATCACATCAGGGCCGCGTCAATGGCTGCCAGCTCGTCATCGCTGAATTCACGGCGGGCCAGCATCGCCACGGCATCATCAATCTGCGCCGTTTTACTGGCACCAATCAGTACCGAGGTGACGCGCTCATCGCGCAGCACCCACGCCAGCGCCATCTGCGCCAGCTTCTGCCCGCGCTGCTGCGCCAGGGTATTCAGCCTGCGCACCCGCGCCATTTTCTCCTCCGTCAGCTGGTTCTCATCCAGAAAGCGGCTGCCGCTGGCCACACGCGAATCGGCCGGGATGCCCTGCAGATAGCGATCGGTGAGGACACCACCCGCCAGCGGGGAAAAGGCGATACAGCCGACGCCCGCCTCGCCGAGCGTCTGAATGAGTCCCTGCTCCGGTGTGCGTTCAAACATCGAATAGCGCGGCTGGTGGATCAGACAGGGCGTGCCGAGATCGCGCAGGATCGCTATCGCGTCAGCCGCGAGCCCGGCCGGATAGTTCGAGAGGGCGGCGTAGAGCGCTTTGCCCTGACGCACCACATGATCCAGCGCGCGCATCGTCTCCTCCAGCGGGGTGTCCGGATCGGGGCGGTGATGATAGAAAATATCTACATACTCCAGTCCCATTCGTTTCAGGCTCTGGTCCAGACTGGCGACCAGATACTTACGCGATCCCCAGTCGCCATAAGGCCCCTGCCACATGGTGTAACCCGCTTTAGTGGAGATAATCAGCTCATCGCGGTGGGCCCGAAAATCTTCCCGCAGAAGCCGGCCGAAGTTCTCCTCTGCCGAGCCGGGCGGCGGACCATAGTTATTCGCTAAGTCGAAGTGCGTAATGCCACGGTCAAAGGCATGGCGCAGCAGTTCACGGCTGTTATCGACGCGGGTGCTGTCACCAAAGTTATGCCACAGCCCCAGCGAAATGGCGGGCAGCTTAATGCCGCTGCGGCCGCTGCGCCGGTATTCCATCTGCTGATAACGGTCGGGATGGGGGAAAGAGGACATTCAGCGCTCCTGAGTAAAAACGGGAAGATGTGCCAAAAGTCTATCAGTGTATACGGTTACACTTAGTGGCAATGCGCACCAGTTCGCAATTTTACAGAATATTCCGCCAGCGTAACGCCCGCTTTCCGCACATTGCGGCGGCTGAAAGCCACCCCTTTTCTCGCTAATTTCAACGGCTGTCAGATACTTAAGTCGACTCTTCCCTGAAAGGAATGCGCGATGTCTACATTTACCGTTGGCGATTACCTGCTAAGCCGTCTGCAGGAGATTGGTATAGAGCATCTGTTTGGTGTGCCGGGCGACTATAACCTCCAGTTTCTTGATCGGGTCATTGCCCATCCCACTCTCAGCTGGGTGGGGTGCGCCAATGAACTTAACGCAGCCTATGCGGCAGATGGTTATGCGCGCTGCAACGGCGCAGGGGCACTACTGACCACCTTTGGTGTCGGCGAGCTGAGCGCAATCAACGGCGTCGCAGGCAGCTATGCTGAATATCTGCCGGTCATCCACATCGTGGGTGCGCCTGCGACAGGCGCACAGTCGCAGGGTGACTGCGTTCACCATTCGCTGGGCGATGGCGATTTTCAGCATTTTATTCGTATGGCCGGGGAGGTCAGCGCCGCAACCGCCCGGCTTACCGCGGACAACGCCACGGCTGAGATTGACCGGGTGATAACCCATGCGCTGCAGGCTCGTCGTCCGGGTTATCTTTCGCTGTCGGTTGACGTCGCGGCGACGGAAGTCCCGCCACCCGCCCGGCCGCTGATTATCCGGCAAACCTCTTCGCCCGACGTCCGCCGTGCTTTCCGCGCTGCGGCGGAGCGGATGCTGGCTTCGGCGCAGCGCGTGTCACTGCTGGCGGATTTCCTTGCGCTGCGCTGGCAGCAGCAGGCGGCACTGGCCGCGCTGCGTGAACAGCGTGCGATACCCTGCGCCACGCTGCTGATGGGTAAAGGCGTACTGGATGAACAGCAGCCGGGTTACGTCGGCACCTATGCCGGTGAGGCGAGCGCCGGACAGGTGCGTGAACAGATTGAGCAGGTGGACGTGGCGATCTGCGTCGGCGTCCGTTTTACCGATACGATCACCGCGGGCTTCACGCAGCAGTTCGTCCCGAAGAAATGTATTGACCTGCAGCCGCACAGCGCCCGTGCAGGCTCGGAACAGTTTGCGCCGCTGTCGATGGCCGATGCGTTAAGCGAGCTCCAGTCGCTGTTCGCGCAATATGGGCAGCAGTGGCAGAGTGGTGACACGCCCACCGTCGCGCAGCCCGAAGCGCCAGCGGCGATCATCAGTCAGCAGGCGTTCTGGCAGGCCATGCAGTCATTCCTGCAACCCGGCGACCTGATTCTGGCCGAACAGGGGACGGCAGCCTTTGGTGCAGCGACCCTGCGACTGCCTTCACAGGCACAGCTGGTGGTGCAGCCATTGTGGGGCTCGATCGGCTATACTCTTCCGGCAGCCTTTGGCGCGCAGACGGCCGCGCCGGATCGCCGGGTTATCCTGATCATCGGTGACGGCTCGGCGCAGCTGACCATTCAGGAACTGGGCTCAATGCTGCGTGACCAGCAGTCGCTGATTATCTTTCTGCTGAATAATGAAGGTTATACCGTCGAAAGAGCGATTCATGGTGCAACTCAACGTTATAATGATATTGCACAGTGGAACTGGACCGCCTTACCGCACGCTTTCAGCCTGCAGGGCCAGGCGCAGAGCTGGCGCATCAGTGAAACGGTGCAGTTAAACGAGGTGATGGCGCGGCTCTCACGGCCTCAATGGCTGTCGCTGGTTGAGGTGGTGATGCCGAAAGACGATCTGCCGCCGCTGTTACGAAAAGTCACGGCCTGCCTGAATCAACGCAACGGCGGCTAAGATTCAGATAGTTGCCGCTGTGCAGGGTTGACTATCGCGGTTAGGCTGTAGCACACCTGAGTAAGACGCTCACCAATCGCACCGGTGAGCGTTGTTGTTTTATGGGCAGAATTTTATAGTGTCCTCCAACTCTTAAGACCCCAAGCGGAGCAACAGAAGAATGACAACCTATGCCTTGGTCGGCGATGTCGGCGGGACTAACGCGCGCCTCGCCCTGTGTGAGGTGGAAAGCGGCAGCATCTCCCAGGCCAAAACATTCTCAACATCAGACTACGACAGCCTCGAAGCTGTCATCCGCCACTATCTTGATGAACAACAGCAGGATGTTAAAGATGGCTGTATTGCCATTGCCTGCCCGATTACCGATGACTGGGTTGAAATGACCAACCATGACTGGGCGTTTTCGACGCGCAAGCTCAAAGAGAACATCGGTTTTGAACACCTGGAAATCATTAACGACTTCACGGCCGTCTCAATGGCGATCCCGATGCTGACCGCTGACAACGTGATTCAGTTCGGCGGAACTGAACCGGTAAAAGATAAACCTATCGCGATTTATGGTGCCGGTACCGGGTTAGGCGTCAGCCATCTGGTGCATGTGGACAAGCGCTGGGTAAGCCTGCCGGGCGAGGGCGGCCATGTCGATCTGGCGGCCAACAGCGAAGAAGAAGATCAGATTCTGGAAGTGCTGCGCGAAGAGCTCGGCCATGTTTCCGCCGAGCGCGTTTTGTCGGGTGCCGGTCTGGTTAACCTCTATCGCGCGATTGTTAAAGTGGACAAGCGCGTGCCGGAAAACCTGAAGCCGAAAGATGTCAGCCAGCGTGCGCTGGATGACAGCTGCACCGACTGCCGTCGTGCGCTGTCGATGTTCTGCGTCATCATGGGCCGTTTTGGCGGCAATCTGGCGCTGAATCTCGGCACCTTCGGGGGCGTCTACATCGCAGGGGGCATCGTGCCTCGCTTCCTGGAGTTCTTTAAGGCGTCCGGGTTCCGCGCTGCTTTCGAAGACAAAGGGCGTTTCCGCGACTATGTGGCCAGCATTCCGGTCTATATGATTACGCACGATCAGCCTGGCCTGCTGGGCGCGGGCGCGCATCTGCGTCAGACCCTGGGTCGCGAAATCTGATCCGGCTTCCGCTCGTGCACGGCATCTGACTGCGCGCGAGCGGATTCCCGGCTTGATCGGGGCGGGCTCAGGCACGCCTTATCCGCCTTACGACTCCCTTCCCGGACACGCTTTTCCCCGGCGTCAGAGCCGCATTAACTGTCGAAACAGCTTGACCTTGCTGCGACTGACCGGCACCTGAAATTCCAGATCGCGCAGTTTCAGCAGATAGGTATTGTTAAACCAGGGTTCGATTTCGCGAATTTTGTTCAGGCTGACGCAGTAAGAGCGATGGCAGCGGAAAAACTGCTGCTCCGGCAGGCGGGAACAGAACTCGGTAATGTTCATCGACATCACATAGGATTCACGCCGGGTGTAGACGAACGTCAGCTTCTCATGTGCCTCAACGTAGTAAATATCATTCACGTCCGTGACGATGATGCGCTCATCTTTGACCAGATTTACCGTCTGCGGGGCGGGTGTGGCACTGAGGTGGCTGACCGCCTGCTGCGCCTGTGCCGTGGCTTCAAGCTTGTTCAGCATGGTGACAATCCGTGATTCCTGATAGGGCTTGAGAATGTAGTCAAACGCCTCCAGCTCAAACGCCTCCACCGCATGCTCTTTCCAGGCGGTAATGAAGACAATCAGCGGCTTGTGGGCAAACTGATGGATGTTCTGCGCCAGCAGCATGCCATCCAGTGAAGGAATGTTGATGTCGAGAAAGATCACATCCACCCGATGCTGTTGCAGATACTTCAGCACGTCGAGGCCATCATCAAAGCAGGCTTCAATTTCGATTTTGCTGTGATGCTGGATCATCCAGCTCAGTTCCTGCTGCGCCAGGAATTCATCTTCCACAATAATGGCTTTCATAACAGATTCTCCGCCAGCCGCTGGCCATGTTTACTGAGCGTAAAGGAGATTTCCGTGCCCGGCTCATGCCGCACAATGCACAATCCCTGACCCGACAGCAGTTTCACCCGGTGATGTACGTTGAGCAGGCCGATTTTATTGCCGGGCATGTCGTTGCGCGCCACCCGGGCCATCACCTCCTCGCTGATCCCCTTGCCGGTATCCCGCACCGAAATCCGCACCTGGTCGCCCTGATCCCGCACACTCAGCGTCACCACGCCTTTGCCTTTACAGGGCTGGATACCGTGCACAATGGCATTCTCCACCAGCGGCTGAATCAGCAGGCTGGGCAGCAGAAAGTGCAGATCTTCATCGACGTCATAAATCATCGTCAGCTTGTCGCCAAACCGCGCCTGCTCTATGGCAATGTAATCTTTGACCTGCCACAGCTCTTTGCGGATGTCGATCAGCTCATCGTCGTTCAGCTCCAGGTTGTAGCGCAGATAGCGCGACAGGTTAATCACCAGCTGGCGGGCGGTATCGGGATTGAGCCGGATGGAGGAGGAGATCGCGTTCAGGGCATTAAACAGAAAATGGGGATTTATTTTGCTTTGCAGCGCGCGCAGTTCCGCTTTATTGGCCATTTCGCGCAGCTGCTCGGCGCGCGACACCTCCAGCTGCGTAGAGATAATCTGTGACAGACCGATCGCCATCTCTTTCAGCGAGCCGGTAATACGATGCGCACGACGGTAGTAGATTTTCAGCGTGCCGGTGACCTTGCCCTTTTCCCACAGCGGAATCACAATCATAGAGTGAATGTCTTTGGTGCGATGGGCTTCATCATTGTTTTTGATGATAATTTTACCGCTGGCGATCGACTGCGCGGTGGTAGGACTGATACCGTCATCCCCGTGCTGATAATTATGTTCGCCATAGCCAACATAGGCCAGAATCTGCTTTTTATCGGTCATCGCCACCGCATCGGCTTTGATTTCCCGCCGGATAATGTCACAGATGTTGCGCAGTGAGTCGCTGTTAACCTGACGAAACAGCGGCAGCGTTTTATTGGCGATCTCCAGCGCCAGCTTGGCCTGACGCGCGGCAATCGCCTCTTTTTCCCCTTCAACGCTCTGCACCAGCAACACAATCAGGCCGATGCTGGAGGCGCCGAGGATCATCGGCAGGGCGATTTCGGACACTATCGCCAGGCCGAGCGATGTGGGGCGCGCCCACAAGACAATCAGCACCATCGTCAGGGCTTCACACAGCATCCCGCCGACGATACCGGCACGCCAGCGATGCTCTTTCAGGACCCGGCGGTTAATGCCACCCGCCACAACACCGGCAATGATGCTGGTAATCAGACAGGGAACAGAGGTCACGCCGTGGATATCGATCAGAAAACGGTGCAGGCCGGCGATGATGCCGGTGGCGATACCGACCCAGGGACCAAACAGGATGCCACCCGCCATCACGGCGATCACCCGCACGTTCAGCAGCGACCCATCCACATTGACCCCCGACCAGGTGCTGAACAGGGCAAACAGGGAGAAGATCGCGGTGACCGCTATCTTCTCTGCGCGGGTGTGTTCATCTTTCTGCAGCAGCTGACGAAACGGACGGGTGCGCGTCAGGAAAAACAGGCAGATCAGCATCAGGGCGGCGCGGTCAAAAACGGCCAGCAACATCGTGAAGTGGGAGGGCACAGGCGGCTCGTCGGCAAGGGAAAGTGACCCTATGATAAAAAATGTGATCGCGAACCGCCAGCCTCCTGGTGAATCGTGCCGGGTATTCCTGCTGCAGGTCAATTTTTAAGGGGATGCAGCTAAAAGAGGAAAGCCTGAGCGCAATAAAGGGGAACAGTTTTCCTGCCGGTTAACGCTGGTCGCTGGAAGGCCATTTTGCTATGTTGCGCGATAACGCGTGCCAGCGATCGCCGGTAAACCGCATCACCCGGGAGCAGCAGATGCAACTTGTCACCACCCGTTTAACCCTCACCCGATTACAGCCAGAAGACTGGCAGCTGTTCCGCGCCGTCCATGAAGATCGCGACACCATGGCCTGGGTGAGTGAAATCCCTGATGAGGCGGATATCCGCCAGCGTTTCACGTCGCGTCTGGCCCCCTGGCAGCCCGGGAGCTTTCATATGCTCTGTCTGGTTGCGCGGCGGCGGGATAACGGGGAGCCGATTGGCCTGTTTGGCTGCAGCCCGGAGTGGGAGCCGCATCGGCAGGCAGAAGTGGGCTACATGCTGCTGCATCGCTACTGCGGTCAGGGATATGGCAGCGAGGCGCTGGCGGCCCTGTGCCAGTTTTTACTGGAGGCTGATTTCCATAAACTTAAGGCGCTGGTGGTGGAAGGTAACTGGGCCTCGCGCCGTATTCTGGAGAAGAACGGTTTTCAGCTGGAGGGGACGCTGCGGGATAATTATCTGCTGAACGGCTGTTGGGTGAACGACTGGCTGCTGGGACGACTGAATCCGCAGCAATAAAAATATTTTCTGCCATGCTCGACAAAATGATCCTCACCACGTTATGTTCATAACGGGTCACCGCAGTGACCCGCGTCGCTCGGACGGTCCGGGCGCTTACGTAATCCAGAGGACACTATGGCTGATAACAGCACACCCCGTCGTTTCTCGCGTATTGAACGTTTACCCCCTTACGTTTTTAATATCACCGCTGAACTGAAGATGGCTGCGCGCCGGCGCGGCGAAGATATCATCGACTTTTCAATGGGCAATCCCGATGGTCCGACCCCACCGCACATCGTCGAAAAGCTCTGCCAGGTGGCACAGCGTGATGACACCCACGGTTACTCGACTTCCCGCGGCATTCCGCGTCTGCGCCGGGCCATTTCCCGCTGGTACGCCGATCGCTATCAGGTTGAAATCGATCCGGAATCGGAGGCGATTGTAACTATCGGTTCTAAAGAGGGGCTGGCGCATCTGATGCTGGCAACGCTGGACCACGGCGACACCGTGCTGGTGCCGAACCCCAGCTATCCGATTCATATCTACGGCGCGGTGATTGCGGGTGCGCAGGTGCGGTCAGTGCCGCTGGTGGCGGGCGTTGACTTCTTCAACGAGCTGGAACGCGCCATCCGCGAGAGTTATCCCAAGCCAAAAATGATGATCCTCGGCTTCCCGTCCAACCCCACCGCCCAGTGTGTGGAACTCGACTTTTTCGAACGGGTTATTGCGCTGGCGAAACAGTACAACGTGCTGGTGATCCACGATCTGGCCTACGCCGACATCGTTTACGACGGCTGGAAAGCGCCGTCAATCATGCAGGTGCCGGGGGCGCGTGATGTCGCCGTGGAATTCTTTACCCTGTCGAAAAGCTACAACATGGCAGGCTGGCGCATCGGTTTCATGGTGGGCAACAAAGAGCTGGTTGCCGCACTGGCGCGTATCAAAAGCTACCACGACTACGGCACGTTCACACCGCTCCAGGTGGCGGCGATTGCTGCGCTGGAGGGCGATCAGCAGTGCGTGCGCGACATCGCCGAGCAGTACAAACGCCGTCGCGATGTGCTGGTAAAAGGCCTGCATGAAGCGGGCTGGATGGTGGAGAATCCGAAAGCGTCCATGTACGTCTGGGCAAAAATTCCGGACCACTATGCGCATCTGGGATCGCTGGAATTTGCCAAACATCTGCTTCAGGAGGCAAAAGTCTGTGTCTCGCCCGGTATCGGATTTGGCGACTACGGTGATACGCACGTGCGTTTTGCGCTGATTGAAAACAGCGATCGCATACGTCAGGCGGTGCGGGGGATAAAAGCGATGTTTCGTGCCGACGGCGTGTTGCCGGGCAGCATGAAACTGCAGGAAGAAGAACGCTGACAGCCAGCAAGGGCGACGTTATCGTCGCCCTCTGGCGGCACTGTCACGCCGTTACTTCAGCAGCAGAACGAAGGTTCCGAACCAAAGTAATGCGAAAAAAGAAATTCCCATCAAGGCATATTTCACAAAGCAACTCCTCTGAGCGGTTACGATGATGGCGATCCCAAACCAGTGCAACGCGAACAGATGTGGAAAAGAGAGCGCCATAAGCGGCAGGGTCTTCTCTTGTCCGGGTCGATCTGAATAACTCAGAACAGGATCGAGCGCTAATTTACGCGTAATCCCGCCCAAATGAAATAGGTCCGTTCTGAGATATTGCTCACAATATTACGGTACGTCGATGTCCGGGATCGCAGACATGCCGACACGCAACTGGGCCAGATTGGGTTGGTCACTATCCAGCACAATTTTGACCGGCAAACGCTGAACCACTTTAGTGTAGTTGCCGGTAGCGTTATCGGGAGAGATAGCGGAAAAAGTTGCGCCGGTTGCCGGTGCAATGCTGTCCACGTGACCGGTGAACGTCCTGCCAGGCAGGGCATCTACCCGGATCTGCACCCGCTGACCGGGACGCACATCGCTGAGCTGCGTCTCAAGGTAGTTCGCGGTCACGTAGGTTTGCTGCAGCGGGACCACCGCCAGCAGACGGGTTCCGGCGGAGACATAGGCGCCTGTCCGCACCGCACGCTGACCGACCATGCCGTCCACCGGGGCGACAATACGCGTGTAGGAGAGATTCAGCCGGGCCTGATCGACGCTGGCCTTCGCGGCAGCCACATCCGCTTCCGCCGACCGCACCGCTGCCTGGAGTACCCCCACCTGTTTAACGGCTGACGCCAGCGCGGCCTGACTCTGGTGAACCGCCGCCAGGGCTGAGCGCTGAGTTGAGCTCGCTTTTTGCTGATCGTCGGCTGCGACGGTGCCGCTCTTGTAGAGGCGGTTGTAGCGTTCCGCGCTCTGACCGGCATACTGTGCTGACGCCTGACTGGCCGCTACGCTGGCTTTTTGCTGATCGATCACGGACTGCTGCTGCTCAAGCTGCGCCTGACTGCTGAGCAGCTTCGCCTGGCTCACCTGCAGGTCAGCGGTGGCGCTCTCCAGCGCCACGCGATAGTCACGAGCGTCCAGCGTGGCCAGCAGCTGGCCTGCTTTAACCTGCTGATTATCCTGAACCTGCACGCTGCTGACATAGCCCGGGACTTTCGGCGCCACCAGCGTGTAATCGGCATTGATGTAAGCATCGTTGGTGCGGTGATCGTTGCCGTTCATCAGTGACCAGACGACAAAGGCCATGACCAGCAAAATCAGCAGCAGCAGAGTCAGCAGCAGGGTTCTTTTCATTTCAAAAGCACGCATATTCAGTTATTCCGGGAAGGGGGTTGAATCAGAGTCTGCGGCGGCCAGACCCGTTTTGGCAGGATGGCGGTCAGCACCAGCAGGCAGGCGGCAAAGCCTGTCAGCATCAGCCAGCTGTCGCTCAGGCCCAGCACCGTTGCCTGATGCCGCACCAGGGTGGCGAATCCACTCAGATTCGCGCTGGTACTGAGGCTGCCGTCAGGCAACAGCGGCAGGCTGCTGCTGGCCTGAGCGGCGGTCGGTGCGGTCATCAGCCAGCTGCGGCTGGCCGCCTGGTCGATCAGCACGCTGGAGTGAAACTGCTCGCGGTGAGTCAGGAATACTTCAACCAGTGTGGAGGCTGCGATGCTGGAAAAGCCGCGCACCGTATTAAACATCGCCGAGGCAAAGGGGCCTTCGGGTGGCGCCACGACGCTGGTGGCGCTCATCAGAATCGGCAGAATGATCATGGGTTGTCCGAACGCCTGCAGGATCTGCAGCAGCCAGAAATTCTGTCGCGCCCAGTCGCTGGTGATCTGTGTGCCCAGCAGACAGGCAACCACCAGCAGGCCGACGCCCGCTGTCAGCATCCAGCGGCAGTCGACCCAGCGAATATTCAGCAGGGCGGCAATCAGCGGCGCGATCAGCAACTGCGGCAGGCCGACCGTCAGCGCCAGCGGGGCAAACTCCAGGGTGCGAAATCCGCTGACCTGAGCAAAATAGGCGGAGGGCAGGGCAGAACCTGAGAGTCCCAGGATCAGCACGCAGGCCAGGCCCAGCAAGCCATGCGCCAGATTGGGCCGCCGGAGCATCTGCAGCTTAAACAGCGGCAGCGGGTGAAACCACTCGTTAATCAGAAAGACCAGCAGCAGCGGCAGAGCCGTCAGCAGCATCCCGGTAATCAGCGGCGAATTGAGCCAGTCGAGTCGCTCCCCCTGGGTCAACACCAGCACCAGCAGCGCCACCCCACTGCAGCCGGTCACCATGCCGAACAGATCGATCTGCTGAAAGCGTTCGGGACGCAGCGGGTCCTGCGGGATCCCGCGGCTGATCAGCAGCATGGCAATCAGCATGCCGGGCACCACCTGCCAGAAGACCATCATCCAGCTGACGTGATCGGTCCACAACGCGGCGAGCGAGGCCGCCATGTTGGGACCGAACGTGGCGGTCAGGGCATAACCTGCCAGGCCAAAGAGTTTAAACGGGGGCGGCAGAAAGCGCAGGGCGACCGTCATCAGCATCGGCGGTAATGCGCCGCCAAAAAGTCCCTGCAGAACGCGCAGGCTGATAAACAGCGTAGGGTCAGGCACCAGCGGCAGCAGAATGCCGGTCAGCATAAAGCCCGCTGACACGCCGAGCGTGAAGCGTCGCAGCGACAGCGTGACGGCGAACCAGGGCGCAATCATCATGGCAGCGACTTCAGCCGCCTGATAACCGGAAATAATCCAGCTACCCTGATCGACACTGATACCGATTGCGGCACGAATATCGGCCAGCGCAATATCACTGACGCGATCGTTCAGTCCGGAGGTCAGGGCGGCGATCAGGACACCGACTAAACCCAGCGCCAGACGCAGCGTAAAAGGGTGGGGGGCCGGCACAGCGGCGGACCTGGCATTCATAGCAGGCGATCTCGTTATTATGATGCAGTGTATTGCGATGTGATACAGCCGGTAATATTACATCCCGGTATGCTGTATTGCAATGTGGTACAGGCTGTAAAAAGTGCGGCAATCGGGTTACAGTAAGGCAGCTCAAACAGGACGACGCTATGGCACATCACCCCTCCAGCCGCGAGGATGAAAAAACGAGCGGTATACAGGTCATCGCCCGTGCGGCAAAAATTCTTAATGCGCTGGGCCAGCAGCCGGGCGGCATGAGCCTCGGCGAGATCGCGCAGGCGGTCGAACTGCCGCGTTCAACGGTGCAGCGGATTGTCGCCGCGCTCGACAGCGCAGAGCTGGTGCGCAGCAGCGGGGCGGGCGGACTGCGGCTGGGGCCGGCACTGCTGAAACTCATCTCCAGCGTCCATACCGATGTCGTAGATCTGGTCAGCCCGCTGCTGGAAAAACTCTCCTCCGATACCAACGAAACCGTCTCACTGGCACGCGCCAGTGGCAGCCAGCTGGCGATTGTTCATCACGTGGTGGCATCGCGTGAGCTTCGTGTCGTTCCGCATATGGGGCTTAATCTGCCGCTTTACAGCACATCCGGGGGGCGGGCACTGCTGGCGCTCGAGTGTGACAAAGATGTGCGAACGATTGTCGGCGATGAGTGGCAGGAGTTAACGGATATGACCGTGAAAACCCTGCCGCAGCTGCTGCAGCTGCTCGGGGAGGTTCGCGAAACCGGCATTGCCGTGGATCGGGGCGAAACGCTGGAAGGGGTCTCTACCATGGCGTTTGCGCTGGATACGCTGTTTGGTCGTTTTTCTGTCTCTTTGCTGGTGCCCTCTGCACGTTTTCTGCGACACGAAGCCCGCTTTCGTGACGAGATGCTGAAGTGTAAAGAGGCACTGGTACGTGAAATCGGCAAAGTTGCCGCGATAGAAGGATAAGCATCTGATGAAAACCCTGCTGATGGCCATTGATCACTCTCCGGTAGCGGAGAAAGTGGTCGCCTTAACCATTGAAGAAGCGCTGGCACATCGTGCGGAAGTGGTGGTGCTGTGCTGTATAGATCCTGCCTACTCCGCCTGCAATCAGCCGATGGAAATCGACGCGGGTGAAGATCCGGCCGATTTTGTGGCTGCGCAGGATGAGCAGAACACTGCGGAGCTGGTGGTGCGCCATGCGCTGGCACCGCTGCTGCGCGCCGGCATTACGGCCCGAGGCATGATTCTGGCCGGTGACGCGGCAGAGTCTATCGTTGCCCAGTCGCAGCAGCTCAAGGCCAGCATGATCATTATGGGGCGTCGCCATCTCTCCTCTTTTAACCGGTTATTGAAAGGCTCAGTCAGCGCGTCGGTCATTGAACGTGCGCATTGTCCGGTGCTGATCGATGCGCGTAAGGATTAATCCCGCCGCATGAATGGGCTGCTTTTTATTACGCTGGCGGCGTTTGCGCTGCTGGCGCTGATCATTATTGTTCTGATCAAAACGACCCGGCTGCGTTTGTGGCAGGGGCTGGTTCTCTTTCTGCTGCCGCTGATACTGGCGAATCTGGTCTGGTTCAGCTGGGTCGCCCCGCATCGGTTGCAGGCCAGCCAGCATGAGCAGGCGGTGAAGCAACTGGCAACAATGCCGGGCTACCGGGTGCTGCAGACGCAGGAACCGGCGCTGTGGCTGCTGCTGACCCAGGAGCTGACTCGCCGCATCCGGGCCGGAGAACCGGCTGAGCAGGCGACGGGCGAACTGCGCGGCTGGCTGATCGAGGTGATTAATCAGCGGCTGATGCGCGGAACGGATCAGGCGGTTGTTAACTATATCCGCGTTTCAGTTGAAGAGATGAAGGCGCTGAACAGACTCGATCCGGGCCTCTGCTTCCGTTATCTCTATCCGCAGGTGAGCGGAGGCATCAATTTGCTGACCACGCTGCCACCTTCCCTGAATCGCAAGGAGGCGGATGCGATGGAACAGCTGCTGCTGAACAGTCCTCCGCCCGATCAGCCACTGGATAAGCTGCTGGCACAGGCGGATCTGCAGAACATCGTCGGTCGCCTCTATCAGCAGTGGGGCGAAAAGCTGCAGCAGCTGAATATGCCTGCCGACACGGCGGTAGACCGTTCATCGCTGTGTGCCATGTCCATCGATCTCTACAGTGCCATTCTGGCATTACCTGACAAGCGCGCCGCTAATCTGCTACGTAGAATGATTGCCCTGACCGGTCAGTAACGGATGGCCGGAAGCGGGCAAAAAAAAGCCCGCTAAGCGCGGGCAGGGAAGAGAGGAACAGATTCTTATTTTTGGCATTTCCTGGTGTGGTGCAGTCTTTCGTTGGGTCTGACTGCATCCTGACATGTCTGGTACGATAGAGATAGCCGTTTAATCGTATCGCATTAATTGGCAAAATCTTCTAAGGTTTCAATTTTTCGCGCATTAATCCTATGGATGCGTGACAGGCCGCGTCATACACTGCGCGGCAAAGTGAGGACAACGAAATGAAAAAATTAATTACCGGCGCACTGGCGCTTATTCTGCTGAGTGGATGTACCTCCAGCAAACCCGGGGCATTTGAACGTGTTGACGAAGATCCCAGCTCAAATACCGTTCAGTATCGGTTTGACCCGCTGAAGGTCAATCGTGATGCGATGGATATTGACCTGGCGAATTACTGCAGCAACAAAGGATTTGATAAAGTGGAGGCGCTGCCGGCACAGGAAAGTCATATTCCGGGGCTGAAGAAAGCGTGGTTCCAGTGTAATTACGCTATAAAAAGCTAAATAAAAAAGGGCGGGATAATTATCCCGCCCTGACGATTTTATAATTTTATTTTATGCTGTGTGACATCTTTGCCCGTTAATGGCGATGGTGACCGCCATGATACCCTCCGTGATGACCTCCGTAATAGCCTCCGTGATACCCGCCACCTCCATGGTGCCAGCCGTTGTCGTGCCTCGGGCTGATGATACAACCGCTTAATAAGGTCATCAGCGTTACCACCGAAGCGACTTTAATTAATCTCTTCATCGGAAGCGTCTCCTCTTTTCCAATGACTATGACATTACGACGGAAAAGTGGAGTGAGAATGCAGGCTTTGTAGAGTTATTTAAACAGATATGACGGAATATTTCAGCGCAATCTTTTCTGCGGCGGCTGAAAATAAAGAAATCAGAATGGGCTGAATAATAAACACTATCAGAGAGAATCTTCTTAAAATCAAGCGAAAATAATTCTCATCTGACCGTTTTTATCACTACATTATTAGCAGGTCAGTTTAACGGGAGAAAAACATGGCACATGAAGTAAGACATATTCTGGCATTACAGGCTGAGCTGGGCGAATGTCCGCTCTGGTCAGTGGAAGAACAGGTGTTGTGGAGTGTCGATATTCTGGCACCGGCGATTCACCGTTTCGACCCGGCCAGCGGTGAACTGCAGACTTTTCCGCAGGCGGAAGAGGTAGGCTGCATTGGTCTGCGCGAGCAGGGTGGACTGATCGCCGCCTTGCGTAACGGTGTCTGGCTGCTGGACGCACAGGGCCGGCCTGAAAAAAAGATTGCCGAAAATCCGGGTGACGCGCCGTTAAGCCGGTTCAATGATGGACGCGTCGATCCCTGGGGCAATTTCTGGTGTGGCAGCCTGTGGGAGCCGCAGGATAAAAATGGCGGCCTGCTTTGCCGCGTCACGCCCGACCTGACGCTGGAGGTGAAAGCGCGCGACATCAAAATCTCTAACGGGCTGGCTTTCTCCCCCGATCGGCGCTGGATGTATCACAGTGACACGCCGAACGAGACCCTCTATCGCTATCCTTTAGATGAGCAGGGTGAACCGGGCGAACGTACGGTATTCCGGCGCTTCGATGCGAAAGGGGGACTACCGGATGGTGCTGCGGTGGATAGCGAAGGATTTTACTGGTCAGCCCAGTTCGATGGCGGACGTGTGGTGCGTATCGACCCGCAGAGCAGTGAAATCGTCGATGAGATCCTGCTGCCGGTGAAGTGGCCAACCATGGTGGCCTTTGGCGGCGCCGACCTTAAAACGCTGTTTATCACCAGCTCACGGGAAGATCGAACGGAGGAGGAGCTGGCGCGCTATCCCCTGTCGGGCGATCTCTTTGCTGTGGACGTGGCCGTGGCGGGTGTGGCAGAGCCGCGTTTCCGCGGCTGAGGATGAACGGGCCGTGGCAACACGGCCCGACAGGATCAGTGACGCTGCAATACCGGTGCTGGCGCAACCGTACGCTGTGGCAGACGGATAGTGAGTGACAGGAACAGGGAGATGACCAGCAGCGTCATAATCAGGCTGAATGTCACCGTGAAACCGCCAAACAGTGAGGCAACCAGTGAGCCCAGTACGCTGCCGATGCCAAAACCGAGATAGAGCAGGCCATAGTTTTTGGTCAGGTTGTTGAGGCCGAAGAAGTCACTGACCAGCGAAGGGAATACCGTGATGGTTCCGCCAAAGCTGAAGGCCACACAGGCGAGTGACAGGAAGAAAGTGCTCTCATTCATCCGGGTAAAAAGCAGCACGCTCATCCCGATCAGCGACACGATCTGCGCCAGTGAAATCACCCGGATGCGCATCATCCGGTCTGACAGCACGCCCAGCACCAGACGACCGCTCAGATTAGCGATGGCGATCACGGTGACGGCACTGGCGGCAGTCTGAGTGGTCAGATGCACCAGGCCTTCACCAATGTCTTTAGCCACCCCGATAACATAGAGACCACTCATGCAGGCGGTCAGGAACATCAGCGCCAGCATCCAGTACTGCGGCATACGCACCGATTGTGCCAGCGTATAATCACGCGCCTGTTGCTGGCCTCGCTGGCTGCTGCTGTTTTCCTGCAAAGGCGCATCGCGCATCAGCAAAGCCCCCATGATAATCATCGACATTGCCAGCACGCCCCAGATCATAAAGGTCTGCTCCAGACCTACCGAAGCCAGCAGAGCGCCGCAGATGAACTTGAACCCAAGACTGCCCAGGCCATATGCGCCAATGGCACAGGCAGAGATCATCCCTTTGCGCTCCGGGAACCACTTCACGCAGTTTGACAGCGTCATCAGGTAACCCGCCCCATCGGCCAGACCCACCAGCAACCCGGCGCTGAAATAGAGCATCATCAGGTTATCAGCCTGCGCGGTCAGCCAGAAGCCGACCGCCATTAGCACACCGGCTCCGATTGTGACGCGGCGCACGCCAAAACGTTCCTGTAATTTACCGGCCAGTGACGAGGCAATTGCCAGCCCCAGACTCAGCAGGCCAAACGAAAAAGCCACCTGACTGATCGGTGCATTCAGCTTGTGGGAGAGCTGGCCGTTGAAAAGACTCCATGTGTAGACTGACCCCAGCGCGAACTGAGTGATTACGGTGCCGAACAATGTAAGCCAGCGGGAACGCTGGTATGAAGCCTGCTGCGTCTGGTTCATCATTTATCTCTCCCGTCCGGGAATCTGGAAACTGCGGTCAGAATAAAGCAGTAACGCGCGCGCAGGCGTAGCAAACGCATGAACGGAACGGATCAGGGAATGAAATGCCATTCAGCGGGTATGAATGGCATTGTGCACTCTCTGTGAGGTCGCGCTGAAGGTAACCAAAGCGGCAACCTGATGAGTAAGCGTAATGAGCGGTAAGATAATGTTTCACACTGCTGTTTCTGTAAGCAGGTTTCCGGATCTTTTGCCAGGATAGGGGTTCACTCAACAGGAGGAAATATGAAAGACCGGACATATGAATCCACTACCAGTGAAGACGAAGTCTGCTGCATCATCGGTCAGGCCGTGGTTGAACTCAGTACAGAACAGCAGCCTGTGACGAAATCGACGCTGGCACTCAAGCTGCTGTCGATGGCTGACCGCGACGGTGACGATGAGCGTGTTCTGCTCTACTGGATTGCGCGCAAAGCGATCAATCAGCCGCAGCAACTCCTCCCGCAGTCGTGGGCATAACAGTCAGCCCATGCGGGCGCTACGCCCGTATCTCTGTCAGACGGTCGCCCGGCTTACGCTGAGCGGCCAGCGGGCAAACATCACGACATTGCCCAGCAAAATCATGACAAGGCCAGGGATGGCACTGGCGTGCCACTCATATCCCTCATAGCGGGTTGACAGTGCCAGCGCGACCAGCGGAAACAGCACTGTCGTATAGGCCGCCCGGCTGGCACCGATGCGACCCACCAGCGTAAAGTAGGCACCAAACCCTATCACCGATCCCACAATCGCCAGATAGCTTACCGCCCCTGTCCACTGCGCGTTCCACGTCGGCTGCAGGGATACCCCCTGAAGCAGTGAAACCAGCGCCATCATTAACGCGCCGTACAACATGCCATAGCTGTTGGTGGTCAGCACGTCACGATGCAGACGCTGATGCCGCTGACTGATCATATTGCCGAATGAGAATCCCAGCGTGCCCAGCGCACTTAATCCAATGCCCCATAGCAGGCCCGCAGAGGTCTCTGTGTTGCGCAGATCGTGCCAGAACAGCGCCACAATGCCTGCCATGCCCAGTATCATGGCTGGAAGCAGTCGCGCGGAAGGGCGCTGACGGAAAAATATCCAGCTGTTAATGGCGTTATAGATTACCGCCATGGAGAAGATGACCGACTCCAGACCACTGCTGATATATCCCGAAGCGTAATAGAAACAGACAAAATTGAAGCCAAACACACAGCAGCCCTGCAGCAGACAGAAGAGATGATCGCGCAGGGTCAGCTTATCCAGCCGCTTTATCAGCTTAAGCAGAAGCAGCATCACCACCGAGGCCAGTAAAAAACGCCAGAAAACCGCGACGGTGACCGCGCTGGCGCCCGCAGACTGTTGCGCATAAATCGCAATCCAGGTTGTGCCCCAGATCACCACCACAGAAAGATATAAAAACAGGTTCATGGCCTGAATCTCCACGTTAAAACGCGGAGTCTGCACCGGTACGGCAATCAGGTCTTACAGCGGATTGCGCGGAGTTTGCAAAATCTTGCGCATTTTTCTGTGCCGTCCCGATGTGACCTGTTTTCTGTCCCGCGTTGTCCGTAAACTGGCGCTCTGTTCAACCTGAAATGCGACCCCGATGCCTGTTTATCAGACTTTTGAAATGCTGCAGCGCCAGAAAGCCCAACTGCGTGATCAGGTGCAGCTTCACAGCGGCATTCAGCTGGCCGCCTGGTTTAACAGTGGCGATCGTGTCACCAACTTCAGCGATCACCACACGCTGAGCCTCTATGTCGCGGGGGGATATGACACCTGGCACAAAACTGCGCATGGCTGGCGTAACGGTGGGGCACCGGATCGATTCTGTCTGATGCCTGCCGGCACCGAGTCGACCTGGGACCTGCGGGCCGATCTCGCCTTTGTCCATCTCTACTGCAGTGAGACGCAGCTGCGACAACTGGCTGAGCGGGTATGGGATCGCAGCCCGGCACAGTTAACCCTGCATGAGAAAATCTTTTCTGCTGACGACCGTATCACGCAGCTTTACCGACACTTTCTGCTGAGCTGCGACTGGCAGCAGCCTGCCAGTCAGGTGATGCTGAGCAGCGCCTCCACCTTACTGCTGACCCACCTGTTGCAGCACTACAGCGACGTGCAGTGGCAGCTGCCTCAGGTGCGGGGCGGCCTGGCACCGGCGGTGTTACGGCGGGTGCTGGACTTTATTGAAACGCATCTCGACCAGCCTTTAACCCTGGCGGTGCTGGCACAGGAAGCGGCGCTCAGCGAGTTTCACTTTGCCCGCATGTTCCGCCACACCACCGGCGCAGCGCCACACCAGTTTGTGATGCAGCGTCGGATGGCACGCGCACACGCTTTGCTGGCACGTCCCGATCTGACACTGACTGAAATTGCCTTTCAGTGTGGTTTTCACTCTTCCGCGCATTTCAGCCATCGGTTCCGCCAGGTTTATGGCATGACGCCCTCCGCCTGCCGTCGGGCGCAGAGCTGAAGGCGGTTTTTAAAAACGTTTTAAATGATATCCGGCCGCGTTTTAAAGAGTGCGTGAATCGGTATCTTCTGGTGGCGTAAATCACCGCGCTGGCTGGGTGTGGGGGAGGGTTTAAATCTATTCTCACCAGCGGTTCCTGCAATTATTGCATTAAATCAGGCACGCTTTGTCTTAATAAAAATTCGATGTCATTCTGGAAATCTTTCTTAGGAATATTCCACAGTTTCTCCTGTCAGCCCGCGTTATAACGTCCGACGTTTCTTTCCGCCTTTATATCTTCTGTTCCAGAATGCTCCTTCAGTCAGTCAATGACTCTTTTTGGTGTGGTTGTATTGATGCAAATCAATGCCATAACCATTTACGCGTAATTTTTCGTTCGTTTTCACTGCAGCGACATAAATGTTTATTTAATTGCTCAATTCTGGCTCAAATCGCTGGTATGGCGACAATCACCGCTATTAAAATTCAGCAGAAAATTCTTAATATGTTTAGTAAATAGCGTAATGATCTTAATATTTGATCTTATCTCGATCATTATTCTATTATCGTGCGTCTATAGCTTTAGTCTGAAAAATTCATGTAGCGATAATCTGAGGGATGATGAGATGTCGGATAGTTTCCAGAGTGAAGTGCCGAAGGCACGTATTAATTTGAAACTCGATTTGCATACGGGGGGCGCAAGCAAGAAAACGGAACTCCCCCTGAAATTACTGGTGGCGGGTGACTTCAGTCATGGTCAGGAATCTGCACCCCTGTCTGAGCGTAAGAAAGTTAATCTCAACAAAAATAACTTTGACGCAGTGCTTTCCGAATATTCCCCAAACGTCAATCTGACCGTTAAAAACACACTTGCCGGTGATGGCAGTGAGGAAAATATCACGCTGACATTCCAGAGCATGAAGGATTTCACCCCGGAACAGGTTTCACGGCAAATACCCCAGCTGAAAGCCATGCTTTCCATGCGCAATTTACTTCGCGATTTAAAAGCCAACCTGCTGGACAACCAGGCATTCCGAAAAGAGCTGGAAAAGATTCTGCTCGATCCGGCATTGAGCGCAGAACTCAGAGCTGAACTCTCCGCCCTGGCCCCGAAACAGCCATAACGATCACGATGCTTTAACGGATTAATAAGGAAGATGCTGATGTCTGTAAAAAATGAGAATGCCGCGGGTGGCGAGAGTGTCGTGCTGGAACGTCCTGCTGCCGGTGGGGTATATGCCTCCCTGTTTGAAAAAATCAACCTGAACCCGGTGTCTGAATTGAGTGCGCTGGACATCTGGCAGGACGCGCAGGCGATGTCAGATGCGACCGCGGATGAGCGTCTGACTGCCGGGATGCAGGTGTTTCTGGAATGCCTGACAAAGTCGGGCTCAAAAGTCGAAAAGCTCGACAAAAACCTGATTGACCACCATATCGCGGAACTGGACTATCAGATCAGCCGCCAGCTTGATGCCGTGATGCATAGCGAAGAATTCCAGGCAGTGGAAAGCCTGTGGCGCGGCGTGAAATCCCTGGTTGATAAAACCGATTTCCGTCAGAACGTGAAGGTTGAACTGCTGGATATGTCAAAAGAAGAGCTGCGTCAGGACTTCGAAGACAGCCCGGAAATCATCCAGAGCGGATTGTATAAGCAAACCTATATTGAAGAGTATGATACACCGGGTGGCGAACCGATTGCCGCGCTGATTTCCGCTTACGAGTTTGATGCGTCTGCACAGGATGTCGCGCTGCTGCGCAACATCTCCAAAGTCTCTGCCGCAGCACATATGCCGTTTATCGGCTCGGCTGGCCCGAAATTCTTCCTGAAAGATTCGATGGAAGAAGTGGCTGCTATCAAGGATATCGGTAACTACTTTGATCGCGCGGAGTACATCAAGTGGAAATCCTTTCGCGAGACGGATGACTCCCGCTACATCGGTCTGGTCATGCCGCGTGTGCTGGGCCGTCTGCCCTATGGCCCGGACACCGTGCCTGTTCGCAGCTTCAATTATGTTGAGGAAGTGAAAGGCCCGGATCACGACAAATATCTCTGGACCAACGCCTCTTTTGCTTTTGCCGCAAACATGGTGCGCAGTTTTATCAATAACGGCTGGTGTGTACAGATTCGGGGCCCGCAGGCCGGTGGTGCGGTTCAGGATCTGCCTATTCATCTGTATGACCTTGGCACCGGCAATCAGGTGAAAATTCCGTCCGAGGTCATGATCCCGGAAACCCGCGAATTTGAATTTGCCAACCTGGGTTTCATTCCGCTGTCATATTACAAAAACCGCGACTATGCGTGCTTTTTCTCGGCGAACTCCACTCAAAAACCTGCACTCTATGATACCGCGGATGCGACGGCCAACAGCCGTATCAATGCCCGTCTGCCCTACATCTTCCTGCTTTCGCGTATTGCCCACTATCTGAAGCTGATTCAGCGTGAAAACATCGGCACCACCAAAGACCGTCGTCTGCTGGAGCTGGAGCTGAATACCTGGGTGCGCAGTCTGGTCACGGAAATGACCGACCCGGGCGACGAGCTGCAGGCCTCTCACCCGCTGCGGGACGCCAGAGTGGTGGTGGAAGACATTGAGGATAACCCCGGCTTCTTCCGCGTGAAGCTCTATGCCGTGCCGCACTTCCAGGTGGAAGGGATGGACGTCAACCTCTCACTGGTTTCTCAGATGCCTAAGGCCAAATCGTAAGCTAAGGCAGGAAGCCAATGAAAACGGAACAGCCGTTATGGGGCCGGGGGCAGATGATCTCACCCCAGCACTTCCAGCAGCAGGCCGCGTATGCGGCCTGGTCAGCGGAATGCATCGCCCGACTGGGGCTCTCCCATCCCTGGGGGGTGATTGAGGCAACTTTTGAACCTGACGCATTAAAACTGGGCCGCCTGCAGGCCAGTCATCTGCACCTCCGCTTTCCCGACGGCACGCTTGTCGACACGGATAGGGGGGATGACCTGCCACCGGTGCTGGCGCTTGAAGGGGAATCCCGGGATGTCGGGGTGGTTCTGGCGCTTCCGCTGATGCGGGCAAACGGGGGCAACTGTCTTAAGCCTGATGAGGTAGCCGATCGCCCGGTTCGTTATCGTCAGTGCTGGCGGGATGTTCGCAACCTCTTTGGGGAAGATACCCGTCAGATTGCGGTGATGCAGCCCGCGCTGACGCTGCGTTTTGCTCATCAGAACAACAGTGATTACCTGACCTGCCCGGTCGCCCGCCTGCAGCAGGATTCGCAGGGCCGCTGGACACGCGATGATGCATGGCTGCCCCCGTTGCTCGCTCTGCAGGGCAGCCGCTGGCTGGTGAATCAGCTGGAGCAGTTGATGACACAGCTCCGCGCTCGTCTGAGTCGCCTGATGGCGATGCGCCGGGAAAGTAACGAGCGTATGGCGGATTTTGCCGTAGCCGACGTGTCACTCTTCTGGCTGCTCAATGCCC
Source organism: Pantoea sp. PA1 (assembly GCF_056856975.1). Taxonomy (NCBI): domain Bacteria; kingdom Pseudomonadati; phylum Pseudomonadota; class Gammaproteobacteria; order Enterobacterales; family Erwiniaceae; genus Pantoea; species Pantoea sp. PA1. Next base: position 2,032,162 of record NZ_JBXGEE010000001.1, on the reverse strand, counting down.
TGAACAGCGCCGAGCCAGTACTGGGTCAGTTTCAGCGCCACCCGCAAAGCCCGCCGGAGCGTCTGTACCCGGAACTGGCGCGGCTGGCGGGCAGCCTGCTGACCTTCTCGCTGGAGCATCAGGTGAGCGCGATTCCGATCTGGCAGCATGAGCAACTGAACCACGTATTCCCGCCGTTGTTTGATTTGCTGAGTGATCTGCTGGAAGCCAGCCTGCCGTCACGGGTGGTGGCAATTGAGCTTGAACAGGATCCCCGGCTTCACGTCTGGCAGGCTCGTCTGCATGACCCACGTCTGCGTGAAGGGGCGGATTACTACCTCTCCGTGCGTTCACCGATACCGGTGGCACAACTGCAGGAACAGTTCCCGCGCCAGTGTAAGGTCGGCACGCCTGATCATGTCAGAAGTATCGTCAATTCTTCGCGGGTAGGTATTCCTCTGACGCCCTTGCGTCATGTGCCAGCCGCCATTCCGCTGCGTCTGGAAAATCAGTATTTCAGCCTTGATGTTTCTCATCCTCTGGCTACTGAAATGCTTCAGAGCGGTACCTGTATGTTTTACGTGCCGGGCATGCTCGGCGAGCTTGAACTTGAACTCTTTGCGGTACTGAGAACATGAGTAAGCCTGAACGCGGTGTTTCCACATCTATCGATATTGATGCTCTCCTGCAGAATACCTGGCTACAGGTAATCAGCCTGCGTTACGGCCCGATATTTCAGGAGGGAGAAGGGCGCATGTTATGGGAGCGCTGCATTGCGGATGTCGAACGGGTCCAGCGCGAACTTAAAGCGAGCGACCTTGATGAAGCCAGCTGTCAGCATATTCTCACGGCACAGTGTGCGCTGCTTGATGAGGCGGTCAAAGGTCGCGGTGTGGAGGATGATGCCTGTGTGCAGTGGTATGGCATTCCCCTGCAGGGTTACTTCCTTGGCACCATGGACGCGGGTGACACGCTGTGCGATCGGATGCGCGCAGTGCTGCGTGACCCATCGCCCGAACGGGCCGTCCTGACCTGCTTCCAGCGGGTCATGATGCTGGGATTCCTGGGCAGCTTTCGCGCTCTGAACGATCCGGAGCGTCAGAAACTTGTCAGCGCACTGAGTGAACAGGTCTCACCGTTCAGCTATCCCAATACGCTTCCGGTTCTGGCAGAAAGTGGTGCCGGACGGGGGATGGGGCGCTGGCTGGACTCATGGCCCGTGCGTATCGGCCTGAGCGTCGTGGTGGTGGCCGCACTCTGGTGGGGACTGGATCACTGGCTGGATCAGATGCTGCAGAGCCTGTTACCGGGAGCCGTGAAATGAGTCCTGCACAACAGCGCGTGCTTGCACTGTGGGCCGCCCTGCTGAGTGCCGTGGTCTGCCTGAATTTCCTGCCGGTATCCCGACTGGTTTCTGTGCTCCTTCTGCTTATCGTTCTGGGGGGTATCCTGGCGTTCCGGACGGTCGCCAGTCGTCGTGCGGAGCATGACGTTACCCTGCGTCTGGATGACCTCCCGGAAGCTTCCTGGCGTCAGCCTGTGGTGCTGTTCTGTGGCGATCTGCCGCTGACATGCCGACAGCCGTCACCGGTGTTCACTGGCACGCAGGGATGCTGGATCCGCGTGACGGATCATCAGGATCTGGTTCAGGTCGCTCAACAGGTTCTGTCGCTGCGGCCTGACTGGGGTCGCCAGCTATCGGTGATGGTCAGCGTCTGTCCGCAGAAACATGCCGACAGCGAAGCGCTGACCCGTCGTCTGCTGGCCCTGCGCTGGCAAATCAGCCAGTTGCGTAAAAAAACGGGTCATTGTGTGCCACTGGTTCTGAAGGGGCAGATTGGCAGCGCGATGACGGATGATCTGCTCTGGCAGGCGGCTATTCCGGGTGAAGGCGTGAGGGTCTGGCGGGCGTCTTCGGCGCCGGGTTCAATCGCTGAATGGATCACCACCGGTGGGTCGCCAGCGATGCAGCAGCAGGTGCTGATAAACAGCCTGATGGCGTGGTTTCAGCAGCATGTCACTGCGCGCTTTATGGATGAGAATCCCGATGTTCCGGTCATCGCACCTGTTGCGGTGTTGTGGGGAATGGGACCGATCCTTGCCGGCAGTCTGGCCACATCTGCCTGGACTGCATGGCTAGCCCGTCACACTGCAATCCAGCAGGTTGCGGGCTGGCAGCCGGTGGGAACGGACAGCACGGTGGTTTCCCCCTTCCCGGATTTTATTCTGCCGCTGCTCCCTGAAGGACGAGGCCTGACGCCACGTGGGCGAGCCTGGCGTTATGCGCTCGGGATTTTCACGCTGGCCGCCATTGCTGCCCTGCTCAGCAGTAGCTGGAACAATCGCCAGCTGCTGCAGCGTGTGAGCTTCGATATTGCCCGCTATGACCGTATCCCGATGCAGGATTTCGGCCCCAAAGCCGATGCCGTGGCTGTCCTGCGTAACGATGCGGCAGAACTGGATGATCAGGCGCGCAATGGTGTACCGGCTCGGATGAGCCTGGGTCTCTATCAGGGAGAGCGTTTGCGAATGCCGGTGCTGGAGGCGATCCGTTCGTATGTGCCGCCACCGCCGCCGCCTGAACCGCAGCCGGAACCTGAGCCGGTACCCAAAATTATCCGTCTCGACAGCATGTCGCTGTTTGATTCCGGCAAATCTGCGCTGAAAGCGGGCTCCACCAGAATGCTGGTGAACTCACTGGTCGGCATCAAAGCGAAGCCGGGCTGGCTGATTGTCGTGTCCGGCCATACAGACAACACCGGTAACCCAAAACTGAATCAGACGCTGTCACTCGAGCGTGCCGCAGCGGTACGCGACTGGATGCGTGACACAGGTGACGTGCCGGAAAGCTGTTTTGCGGTGCAGGGCTATGGCGCAAGCCGTCCGATCGCAACCAATGACACCCCGGAGGGGCGTGCGCTCAACCGCCGTGTCGAAATCAGTCTGGTACCGCAGGCCAGTGCCTGTCAGATACCGGGCCACACCCAGGCGTCATCGCAGGATGATGACGCATCACAACACAATGGAGAGTAATTTCATGGCAATTCCTGTTTATCTCTGGCTGAAAGACGACGGCGGCGCGGACATCAAAGGGTCCGTGGACGTTCAGGATCGAGACGGCAGCATCGAAGTGGTGGCACAGCAGCATAACCTCTACATCCCGACCGACAATAACACCGGCAAGCTGACCGGCACCCGTATTCACACCCCGTTCCTGTTTACCAAGGAGATCGACTCCTCCAGCCCCTATCTGTACAAGGCAGTGACCACCGGGCAGACCCTCAAGTCTGCGGAATTCAAATGGTACAGGATCAACGACGCGGGCCAGGAAGTGGAGTACTTCAACACCAGACTGGAAAACGTGAAGGTGGTGAAAGTGAACCCGGTGATGCACGACATCAAAAACCCGGCTTTCGAGAAGCATAATCATCTTGAGCAGATTGAACTGCGCTACGAAAAAATCACCTGGACCTACAAAGACGGCAACATCATTCATTCCGACTCCTGGAACGAACGCGCCACCGCATAAGTCACGAGCGGGCAGAGCTTCTCTGTCCGCTCTTTTTGCTGAGCGTCTGCCTGTGCGGGCGCTCAGCAAAAACATCACATCCCGGAAACAGACCTTATGGGCCTCGGTAACGGCCAGGGGCGGTAGCGTGCCTGAACGGTCCTCAACAGTGAGCAAGCAAATATGGAAAACCCGGCAATCCTTCTTCGACGTCTCAACCCTTACTGCGCCCGTGCGATGGAAGGGGCAGCTTCCCTGTGTCAGATTCGCGCCCATGCTGAAATCCTGCCGGAGCACTGGCTGCTGAAACTGCTGGAGCAGGGTGAAGGTGATCTGACGGTGCTGGCCCGCCGCTATGAGTGGGATATGGACGCCATCTGGCAGGATTTGCTTGCCTGGCTTGATAAGCAGCCGCGCTCAGTACGCCAGCGTCCTCAACTGTCTGACACCATTCAGACATTGCTGCAACAAGCCTGGCTGATTGCTTCTCTGAACGGTGAGGAACAAATCCGCAGCGTCCATCTGCTAATGGCGCTGGCAGATAAACAGAAACTGGTGCGCTGTGACGGGCTGTGGCCACTCCTGACGCTGGGCCAGAGTCAGCTGGAACGTCTGCGTCCGCTGCTCGATGCACAGTCGGACGAACGCCCGGAACTGCAGCAGGAAGCGGAACTTGCGCAGAGCCACAGCGGCGGGATGGAATTTGTCGGCCGTCCGGTGGGTGCCGAGCTGAAAGAAGGCGAGCTGAGCCCGGCGCTGCAGAACGCGCTGGATAAATTTACGCTCGACGTCACCGCCAAAGCGAAAGAGGGCAAAATCGACCCGGTGTTTGGCCGTGATACGGAAATCCGCCAGATGGTGGACATTCTCTCGCGCCGTCGCAAGAACAACCCGATTCTGGTGGGCGAACCGGGTGTGGGGAAAACCGCGCTGGTGGAAGGCCTGGCGCTGCGTATAGCCGAAGGCAACGTGCCGGAATCTCTCAGGCCGGTTGTTCTGCGCACCCTGGATTTGGGGCTGCTGCAGGCGGGCGCGGGCGTGAAAGGCGAGTTCGAACAGCGTCTGAAAAACATCATCGACGCGGTGCAGCAGTCTCCGCTACCGATTCTGCTGTTTATCGACGAAGCCCACACCATTATCGGTGCCGGTAATCAGGCGGGTGGCGCGGATGCCGCCAACCTGCTGAAACCGGCGCTGGCGCGCGGCGAACTGCGCACTCTCGCCGCGACCACCTGGAGCGAGTACAAACAGTACTTCGAGCGCGATGCCGCGCTGGAGCGTCGCTTTCAGATGGTAAAGGTCGACGAGCCGGATGATGAGACCGCCTGCCTGATGCTGCGCGGTCTCAAATCCCGCTATGCCGAGCACCATAACGTGCATATCACCGATGATGCAGTGCGCGCTGCGGTCACGCTCTCCCGCCGTTATCTGACCGGTCGCCAGCTGCCGGACAAAGCGGTCGATTTGCTCGACACCGCCGCCGCCCGCGTGCGCATGAGCCTTGATACCGTTCCGGAGCAGCTGACCCGCATTCGCGCGCAGATTACTTCGCTTGAAATGGAGAAGCAGGCACTGCTGGAAGATATTGCTTTTGGCAGTCAGAGCCACAGCGAGCGTCTGACGCTTATCGGGCAGGAAGAAGTACAACTGATCCTCAAACTTGATGAGCTGGAAACCCGGCACGGTCAGGAGCTGAAAGTCGCAGAGCAGTTGCTGCAAAGCCGCCAGGACCTCTCCCGTCAGGGCGAAACTCACGCGCTGCAACAGCAACTGAACGGAATGCAGCACAGCAATCCACTGCTCTCGATCGATGTGGACGTGCGCACCGTTGCCACCGTCATTGCCGACTGGACAGGCGTGCCGCTCTCTTCGCTGATGAAAGACGAACAGACCGAACTCCTGAGCCTGGAGAAGGAAATCGGCAAACGCGTGGTTGGCCAGGATGTGGCGCTGACTGCCATCGCCCGGCGTCTGCGTGCGGCGAAAACCGGCCTTACGTCCGGGGACGGGCCGCAGGGCGTGTTCCTGCTGGTTGGCCCGAGTGGCGTCGGTAAGACTGAAACCGCGCTGGCGCTGGCGGACATGCTGTACGGCGGTGAGAAGTCACTCATCACCATCAACCTGTCCGAGTACCAGGAGCCGCACACGGTGTCGCAGCTGAAAGGCTCACCGCCGGGCTACGTCGGCTACGGCCAGGGTGGCATCCTCACCGAAGCGGTACGCAAGCGTCCCTACAGCGTGGTGCTGCTCGACGAAGTGGAAAAGGCACACCGTGAGGTGATGAATCTGTTCTATCAGGTGTTCGACCGCGGCTTTATGCGCGACGGCGAAGGCCGCGAAATCGACTTCCGTAATACCGTTATCCTGATGACCTCGAACCTCGGCAGCGACCCTTTGATGCAGCTGCTGGATGAGCAGCCGGAGGCCACCGAAAGCGACCTGCACGAACTGCTGCGCCCGATCCTGCGCGATCACTTCCAGCCGGCGCTGCTGGCCCGCTTCCAGACCGTGATCTATCGACCGCTGGCCGAAGCGGCCATGCGCACCATCGTGGAAATGAAGCTCGACCAGGTCAGCAAGCGCCTGAACCGTCACTACGGCCTGACCACCCATATTGATGTGAGCCTGTACGACGCACTCACCGCCGCCTGCCTGCTGCCGGATACCGGCGCACGCAACGTCGACAGCCTGCTCAACCAGCAGATTTTGCCGGTGCTGAGCCAGCAACTGCTGACCCACATGGCCGCGAAGCAGAAACCACACACCCTGACGCTCGGCTGGAGCGACGAAGAAGGTATCTCGCTGGACTTTAACCGGGTTGAAGGAGAGAACGTATGAGCAGTCATCCCCCGATCAGATTCAGCCACAATCACCACCTGCTGGCAGTGAAAGGCTGTACGGCGGAACCTGACGTGCTGGCCTTTGAGGGCGATGAGGCCTTAAGTAAACCGTTCAGCTACCGCATTGAATTCACAAGCTCTGACCATGCCATCAGCAAAGAGATGATGCTGATGAAAACCGGCTCGCTGACGCTGCAGGCCCCGGTGGACCAGGGTTACGGCATCAGAGTGCAGCAGGCCGTGCGCACCCTTCAGGGAGTAGTGACCGGCTTTGAACGTCTCAGCACATCAAAAGATGAAACCCATTATGCCCTGACGCTCCGGCCACGCCTGGCGCTGCTTGACCGTTCGCACCAGAACGCCATCTATCAGGACATGTCGGTCCCGCAGATTGTGGAAAAAATCCTGCGCGAGCGTCACAACATGCGCGGGCAGGATTTTCTGTTCTCGCTGTCAAAAGAGTACCCGCGCCGTGAGCAGGTGATGCAGTACGGTGAGGATGACCTGCACTTTATCACCCGCCTGCTGGGTGAGGTGGGCATCTGGTTTCGCTTCACCACCGACACGCGCCTGAACATCGACGTCGTGGAGTTTTACGACAGCCAGCAGGGGTATGAGAAAGGCCTGACCCTGCCGTCAGTCCCGCCGTCGGGCCAGCACTCAAAGGGGGTGGATTCGGTCTGGGGCATGGCGTGCCACCACAACGTGGTGCAGAAGCAGGTCAGCACCCGTGACTACAACTACCGTCAGGCCACGGAAGACATGAACACGCAGGTGGACGCGACGCAGGGCGACAGCACTACCTGTGGCGATGCCTACCACTGGGGGGATAACTACCTTACCCGGGGTGATGCATACGACCGCAATCCGGCCCCGGAGTCCGGGGCGTTTTATGCCCGCATTCGTCATGAGCGCTACCTGAATGGCCAGACCCGGACGCAGGGCATTACCAGCTGTGCGACGCTCTTTCCGGGCCAGGTGCTGAAAGTCACCGGCGGGTACGAAGTGGCAGAGGTGTTCAGCGCGGGTGTGGTCATCACGGCGATGCGCACGCATGCCCGCCGAGATAAGGACTTTGCCGTTGATTTTGACGGCATTCCTGATAACACCGATTTTGGTTTCCGTCCTGAGCCTGGCTCACGTCCTGTCATGGCCGGGACGCTGCCGGCCCGCGTCACCAGCACCACTGAAAATGACACCTACGGCCACATCGATAAAGACGGTCGTTACCGCGTCAATATGCTGTTTGACCGTGACAGCTGGGAAACCGGATTTGAGAGCCTGTGGGTGCGCCAGTCCCGCCCGTACGCAGGGGATACGTACGGCCTGCACCTGCCGCTGCTGGCGGGCACCGAAGTGGCGATTGGCTTTGAGGACGGTAACCCGGACCGGCCGTACATTGCCGGCGTGCTGCACGACTCGGCGCACGGCGACCACGTCACCATCCGCAACTACAGACGTAACGTCCTGCGGACGCCTGCGAACAACAAAATCCGCCTCGATGACGAGCGCGGAAAAGAGCATATCAAGGTGTCGACGGAGTATGGCGGCAAGAGTCAGCTGAATCTCGGGCACCTGGTCGACAGTGAGAAACAGCAGCGCGGCGAAGGGTTTGAGCTCAGGACCGACAGCTGGGGCGCGATACGGGCGCAGAAGGGGATTTTTATCAGCGCAGACGGGCAGGCCAGAGCGCAGGGGCAGATGCTGGAGATGGGGCCAGCGATCAGCAATCTGGGTGATGCCCGGGAGCAGATGACGTCTATCTCCGATGATGCGCAGAAGGCGACCGCGAACCCGGCCGATCTCCAGGCGCAAATCAAACTGCTGGAACAGCAGCTGACAGACCTCAAAAAATCAGTGCTGCTGCTCAGTGCACCGGATGGAATGGCGCTGACCAGCGGACAACATCTGCAGGTATCTGCCGGGCAGAACCTGATAGCTACGGCCGGTAAAAATGCCGACGTCAGCGTGGTGAAAAATCTGTTCGTCGGGGTAGGTAATGCCCTGAGCGTATTTGTTCGTAAGCTGGGGATCAAGCTCATCGCGAACCAGGGGCCGGTGCAGGTACAGGCGCAGAACGACCTGATGGAATTGCTGGCACGTAAAGAAATCAGCATTGTCAGCACGGAGGATGAAATCAAAATCATCGCGAAGAAGAAGCTGACTCTGAATGGTGGTGGAAGCTATATCAGGATTGATGCAAGTGCGATTGAATCTGCTACTGCAGGTGAATATCGTACGAAAGCAGGACATTATGGGCGCAAGGCAAGCGCATCAGAAAAGGTCACGTTGCCTGTTTTTCCGGTAATGGAACCTGGCGAACAAAGCTTACGTTTTGCTTTCCCTGGTGCCGATAGTGTCAGCCAAAGTATGAACTGGTTGACAAATCAGCCCTACAACATTACTGACAGCAATGGGAAAATCCTGTCGACCGGCACGGTAGACAGTTCAGGTCGCTTCCCGAAAATAGTGCTGCCTGAAAGCGATATATTAAACTTAATCATTGGGCGAGAGACTTGGAGTAAAGAGGAGCTTCCAACATCAGTCGAAGAGGATGAGGTAGATAGTGCGGAAGATATAGAATCACTGGAGCCTGATAGTGATTCGGATGATACCGAGACAGCAGAAGATCATACTTCCGCGCTAACAGAATCAATGATTGCAAAACTATTAAATTTAACTACGACAGGGTGAACTATGTTAAAGGAAATTTGGAAGTCTATTTTTTGCTTTATAATCGTGCTTTCTAGCGTTAGTACATCTGCTACTTGCCTAAAGGAAGGGGATAAAGTAATTCTGACTGGAGTTGTTAGCGAAAAATTATACTACGGCCCTCCTGGCTGGGGAGAGGATAAAGCGAATGATGAGAAACTACATGAGTGGATATTGCATTTAAAACAGCCACTCACGTGTGTAACAGACGCAGATACTGACAACCAAAACTGGAATCAGGACATTCAGTTGATAATGCGTGATAGTAATGACTATAAAGTAAATAAAAATCTTCTTGGGAAAAATATCAGTATTGATGGCGTAATATTTCTTGCAGAGACCGGATATCACATGACGTCTGTTTTATTAGATGATGCCAAGTTTGAAGTTGCAGGAAAATAGCAAAGAGGATTAATTAAAATGCGCTTTATAAATGCTATTTATCATGCATCGACAAAAACGGTAGAGTATGAGTCATCGAATGGCACAAGATTGTTAAAAACTGGGGGCTCACTGAATTGGCGATTCAATAACCCAGGAAATCTCATTTCTGTAAAAAATCAGCAAGGAAAAATCGGTGTTGGAGTTGTCTACAATCCAGACAAACATTCTTTTGCAATATTTTCAAGCATAGATGCTGGTGAGAATGCAAAACGGTCTCTGCTTAAACGGAAGTATAAAGATTATACTATTCCAGAAATGATGAAAAAATATGCGCCGGGGAATGATGGTAATAACCCTGAAGCTTATGCTAATTTTATCATGTCTGAAAGTGGGGTCGCTCAGGGAGAGAAAGTAGGAGATCTTGACGACACAAAATTCAGTAAGGTAATCAAGGCAATTAGCAAAAAGGAAGGTGGCTTGAAGCCGGGCACCGAAAAATGGGTGTATGTGACAAATGTGACTGTTTCTGATGGCTCGCGACCAGTTGCTGATGTGCCATTTAAAGTGACACTAGGAAGCACCAGCTACGAGTGGAAAACAGACGCATACGGCAAGCTCAAGACAATCGTCCATATGAAACAAGGAATGGCTATTGTCGTCAAATATACTAATTCTGCTGGAAAAGAGGATGTTGTTTATTCAGAAGTTTCTGGGGATGAAACAAAGAATATACTGCTCACGCGAAACTTTTCTCAATTCTTTGCAAAAACACTTGCCGAGACTCCCAAAGTGCCTCGTGAGAAGAGCGCTCAGAAACCAATAGAGTATATAGTCATGCCAGGAGACTCTCTATCAAAAATTTCCGAACGTTATAAGACAAGCATTGATGAAATAGCCAAAAACAATAATATAAAAGATGTGAGTAAGATCTTTCCCGGACAGCATTTGACGATCTATGGTGTCAATGCTAATAGCCCTACGGTCTATACCGTTGCTCCAGGGGACACTTTGGCGAAGATCGCAGAAAAAAATGGTGTGAATGTTGAAGATATTGCGCGGCAGAATAATATATCAGATCCTGATAAAATATACCCGGGACAATCAATTTCTATAGACAAAAGTGGCAATGTGACGTCTGGTCAGACTGAAAGGCCAGTTGCAATTCCGATAGCCTCAAAACCAGATAATAAAAAACCTGAAAAAAATAGTGTAATCAATACGAATAAAAAAGCGCTGGATTCAGTTGGAGGAAAAAATTCTGGCAATCCGATTGCGTTACTTCCACACGACCAGAGAGAGACTCCATGGATGAATATAGCACTGAGTGAGGCAAAAAAATGGCATGGGACTAAGGAAGACCATATTACTAGTAATTACCATGCATTAATAGGTCATGGGTGGATAAAAAATCTAGTTGGGACATTAAATGCTTGGTGTTCGTCTTTTGTAAATTATTGTTTTCAAGAATGTGGGTATCATAAAACAGCCCCAGACCCATATCGCGCTATCTCTTTTTTTAGAGATAGTACCAATTTTTTTGAGATCAAAAAACCTATCTATGGATGTGCCGCATCATCAGGACATCACGCAACCTTTGTGTATGGAAAAACAAAATCTGGGGCATTAATTTGCTTGGGAGGGAATCAGAGCGATACAATAAAATTTTCCCCCTTTAATGGATTGAGGTTTTTTTTACCAGTGGCATACAAAGGGTATTATGAGTCAAATGTACATAAAGAATTAGATATCTTTGATGTAAATGAACTCAATGAAATGATTGGTATTCATTCAAAAACAACTGGGCATGAGAGTACAAGATGATTCTAAAAACAAAAATAACCCTTGCATTAGCTTTGATGGTTTTACCTGTGATGAGTAGTTTTGCAACTACCTTTACCAAGGAGTTCGAACGCCCGGATGGTATTCATAAGGTGAAAATTGATATTTACGAAGAAAATAATGGTGAAACTAAAAATTCAAAAATTACCGCTTCGGAACATGTAAAGGACAAAAAGGTATGGAGTCTTGTCGATTATGTGAATAATTGTCCGCTTGATATAAACATGGCTTTAATTAAGGATTCCTTCGAGATTAAGAAAATTAATGGCTCATTTGATGCTGTATTGTTTTCTTATACCATAGGTTGTGTAGGGGGACTTGATCCAGTTACTGTAAAATATTTTGCTTATGTAAATGGCATGAAGCATTCTCTTCGAGGAGAAGAGCGGATGGTTACGCCAGATGGGGTAATTGATGATAATGTTAAGCCGGTGTCTGATGCTAATTTGAAAAACAACGTCCTATTATATAATTATATGACAAGTAACTGGAGTAAAGCGTCTACAGTTATTCTAAAATGATTGTTTTTAATTAAACACTTAGTCAACATAGCAGGTCAGAATGAAAGTGGCAATTGCGGTGATTTTGAATTCAATTATTGCTTTTGCATTCGTATTGTCTCAAGCGGCTTTTGCAAGTTCTGAAATATTCCAGAGAGCATGGAATGATAGTTCCGGTATACATACCCTAACTATAGATAAAAAGCTTGATAGCAAAGAAGGAGGAGTGACCTTGCTTGTTACGCAAGTCACAGGGAATAGCAACGATTGGTCCCTTCAGGATTTTGTTAGGAATTGTGGTGAAGATATGAAATTAGATATTGTACCTGATTCCGTTGAGGTTAATAAAATATTTTCGGATGGTGTAGAAACCGTTTCATTTGCCTACAAAATAGGGTGTGTTGGTGGGATTGACCCTGTAGCTGTAAAATATTTCTCTTTTAAAGATGGGGTGAAATATTAATTAAGGGGAGAGGAGCATGTTATTGTTGGTAGTGATGGCTTCGGATGAGAGAAGGCTCCAGCACCTGATTTCAATTTCAAGAATGACAAATCCCTTCTGAAATACATGATAGGAAAATGGAAGTCTATTTCCACAACAAAAATAAATTAAATCATATGTTTTAAATTTATAAATCAACTGACGGTTTATTCAGTTTATCGATATTTTAAAGGTGGGGGTTATTTAGAAGGGTTCTTTTTCTTTCTATGATTTCATTAAATGCTTGCTCGGTTGATGTTGAACTTATTGAAGATGACACAATGGGCATTTTATTGTGGTTAGAACAGACTTTGATTCTGTGAGCGGTAATGATTTTAAATTATGCACTGGGCATAATTCATAGCAAGTCAAAAAGTATAGATGACTTTGATCATTTAGAGAATTAAGTAAGCAGGAAATAATCATGTCATATACACTTAAACATTTGCCAGAATGCTACCCCAGACCTAGATCTCTAAAACTTTCACGTTGGCTTATTGCTCTGGTTGCCATGCTTTCGGTCAGTGTTATATCAATGCGTATATTTGGGCGTTATGTTGAAAATCTGTATTTTTGGAAGATTGCTTTAGGTGTGCCTATAGTTTTGTGGAGTGTTCCGTTTGCTTCTTGTCTGCTTTTGTGGGCATTGCAGGATAGCAAAGCAAATGCTTTCGACAAACAGCGAGAACAATGGATTCTTCGAGAAACCCGTAAGGCACGTCGTGCACTGCAGGTGCTGAATGCAACATTCATTACCGGCCACTCATCAGTTGCTCAGAAAGATACAGCTATTGCGATGCAAAATAACGATAGCATTATTGTTTCGCAGGTCGACCGGGATGGTTATGAAAGCTCCAGGATGAGCCAAATTTCTTCCAGCCCGCAGGACTCGCTAAAATTCGTGATAACGAATATTTTTTCGAAGCTGATTGCTGGCATTCCTTTCGCACATATCCCTGACAAAGTACCACTGGTGGTATTTTTTGATGTAACAACATCGCTGCCTCTGGAGAGTATTCGCCATTACTGGGATGAGACCTGGCATAAAAACAATATTACTCTTCCTGTTGAATATGGTGAGGGGAGTGGGCTCAGTGTAATCGACCGCTGGTTGAATGAACGTATTAAAGATCAAGCGATGTTACTGATTGTGGGTCTCCAGTTAAAGCCTGCCGAATCTGACAACACAGCTGAAGCCGGTGTAGCACTGCTTCTTGGCAACCGCCTGACCCAGGAGGCTCTCGAACCTCTCGCGTTGCTGCACCGGCCAGATGCTGCTCCAACCGGTGAGCTGAGGGAGGGGATGAACATGGCTGCCTGGAACGTCCCGCTCAAAGAAAACATCGTCAAAAATTTATGGCTTGCCGGGCTGACGGGTGAGCAGCGTGCAGAAGTTATTGCGTGCCAGAATGCGCACCCTGCGCAGTTTGTAGAGGACGAAGCCGTCATTTCGCTCGATACATCTATGGGACATGCCGGTGCCGCGGCCCCCTGGCTGGCTATTGCTGCCGCCACCGAAATCGCCCGACAAACTCAATTACCACAGATGATTATCTGCGGTGATACCACACAGAATGTGCTGTGGAGCACGCTCATTACCCCGATTGCTTCCCGACAGGAGATGGATCCGTGAAGCTACCTTTAGCACCGAAGACTACGGAAGGCCGCTATCTTGCTGTCGCAGTTATTTTCTTTTTGCTGTTAGCCGTTATGACGTTCATGGTCTGGAAACACCCGGATATAGCCGGGATGGAAGGCGGCAGTCAGCAACAAATTTACTGGCTTATCGCCGGCGGATGCATTTCAGGCTGCGCCCTTATCGTATCCGTAGTGCTTCTGGCGGCGGTACGCAATGCCGGTAAGCAGGAGTTTAATGCGCTTGTTGACAGCATCAACGGTGATGATGAGAAAAAAAAGCGGGAAAATGATAAAGCGCCTGTTCACCCTGCGGTGGCCATGTGTAACAAGATTCGGGTTCATCTCTGCTCCCGTATTGGCCTTTACTGGCGTCGTAAAACCCGTCTGTTGCTCATCACTGGCGATGAGGCGGCAATCGAACAACTGGTGCCCGGCCTGCAACAGGAGCAGTGGCTTGAAGGCAACCGTACCGTGCTGATTTATGGCGGTAGTCTGATTGCTGAGCCAGACAAAGAAAAATACATCGCGCTGCGTAAACTGCGCCGCGGGCGTCCGCTGGACGGGATTGTCCGTGTCATGCCGCAGTCGTTTAATCTTACCCCGCAAATCAGCGACAACGACCTACGCGGTCTGGAAAAAATCAGCGAACTGTTGCGTTATTCTGCCCCGGTTTATTTATGGCAGTTGTGCGACAGCACCTGGTCGCAGGCAAAACGTAATGAACAGACGGTTGGGACTACTTTCCCGCTGCGTGCCCAGCCTGACGACATTACCCGCCAGCTTGAACGGATGCTGCCAACACTACGAACCCAGGGAATGAGTCAGGTCGCTGAGAACAACAGCCACGACTTTCTGCTGCGACTGGGCCAGCACCTCAAAAACGGCGGTATCGCCCGCTGGGCTCAGCAGCTGGTGCCATGGCTGGCAGCCTCCCAGCAGCGCATTCCGCTGCGTGGCCTGATGTTCAGCCTGCCGGAGAATAAACCCGCCGCTATCGCAGGAGAAGCAGCAGGTGCTGCACCTGCCGACGCTGAGAAATATATCCCCGAATCACAGCGTCACGCCTTGACCCTGCCAGCACCCTGGCAGGGCATCGTGGATGACTGCGTCCGTGTTCGTGGCCGCCGTGTCGGTATGGCATGGGAACAGACGCTTGCCTGGACGCTGATGGCCCTTATCGGTATCTGGGGCGCGGGAACGCTGCTGTCTTTCGCGGTCAACCGTCAGCAGATCGTTTCTGTTGCCGGGCAGGCGCATGCCCTGGCAGAACATCCCTCTGTTTCGGATGACCAGCTCACGGCGCTGCATACGCTGCGTAATGACGCCGGCCGCCTGAAGCACCGTATTCAAGACGGCGCACCCTGGTATCAGCGCTTTGGTCTGGACCATAACCCGCAGCTGCTTGACGCGATGCTGCCCTGGTACGGCGTGGCAAACAACCGCCTGATACGCGACCCGGCAAATCAGGCGCTGATGCAGAAACTCAGTGCGCTGGTGAATTCAGCTCCCAACAGTGACCAGCGCGCTGCGCTTGCTAAACCGGGTTATGACCAGCTTAAAGCCTGGCTGATGATGGCTCGTCCGGATAAAGCCGATAGTGCCTTTTATGCGCAGGCTATGAAAACCGTGCAGCCGGCGCGGATAGGTATTTCAGCCGGCCTGTGGCAGAGCCTGTCGCCGGATTTGTGGGCGTTCTATATCTCCGAACTGCCAGAGCAGCCACAGTGGAAAATCACGCCGGATGCGCAGCTGGTTAGCCAGAGCCGCCAGGTCCTGTTGCAGCAGATTGGACGGCGTAATGCTGAAAGCACGCTGTACCAGAACATGCTCAAATCCGTGCGGCGTAACTTCGCCGATCTCTCTCTGGAGGACATGACCGGCGGTACCGATGCCCGTCGTCTGTTCACGACTGAAGATGTGGTGCCGGGCATGTTCACGCGCCAGGCCTGGGAGGGGGGCATTCAGCCCGCTATCGAAAAAGCGGCAAATTCCCGCCGGGATGAAATCGACTGGGTGCTGAGCGATTCCCATAAAGCAGCCTCAGCCGATCTGTCGCCGGAAGCCCTGAAAGCCCGTCTGACGCAAAGGTACTTCACCGACTTTGCTGGTCGCTGGCTGAGTTTTCTTAACAGCCTGCACTGGAACCCGGCAAACAATATCGCCGACGTCACCGACCAGCTGACGCTGATGAGTGATGTCCGTCAGTCGCCACTGATTGCCCTGATGAATACGCTCGCCTGGCAGGGACAGACCGGTCAGCAACGCGAAGGTCTGTCGGACTCGATCATCCAGTCGGCTAAAGAGCTGGTGGGCGGCAAAGATAAACCGGCGATTGACCAGTCGGCGGCAGGCCCGCAGGGTCCGCTGGATGAAACCTTTGGCCCGCTGCTTCAGCTGCTGGGTAAAAACAAAAGCAGCAACGTCATGTCCGCTGACAACTCCCTGAGCCTGCAGACCTGGCTGACCCGTATCACCCGCGTGCGTCTGCGTCTGCAACAGGTGGCCAGCGCCTCTGATCCGCTGGAGATGATGCAGACCCTGGCGCAGACCGTATTTCAGGGTAAAAGCGTGGATCTTACTGATACCCAACAGTATGGCAGCCTGATTTCCGCCAGCCTGGGTGAAGAGTGGAGTGGTTTTGGCAACACGATGTTTGTGCAGCCGCTGACCCAGGCCTGGGAGACCGTACTTCAGCCCTCAGCAGCCAGCCTGAACGATAAGTGGAGTCGTTCCGTTGTCGCAAACTGGCGCACCGCCTTTGACGGGCGCTTCCCGTTTACTGCGAGTAAAAGTGATGCCTCCCTGCCGATGCTGGCTGAATTCGTGCGTAAGGATAGCGGACGTATCGAGCGCTTCCTGACGACGGAGCTCAGCGGTGTGCTGCACAAAGAGGGCAGCCAGTGGGTGCCGGATAAGATTAACAGCCAGGGCCTGAGCTTTAACCCGGCCTTCCTGCGTGCAGTTAACCAGCTGAGCCAGCTGTCGGACATTCTGTTTACCGATGGCAGCCAGGGCATCAGCTTTGAGCTGCAGGCGCGTCCTGTACCTCAGGTGGTGGAGACGCAGTTGACCATTGATGGGCAAAAGCTGCATTACTTCAACCAGATGGCCGACTGGCAGAGTTTCCGCTGGCCGGGAGAGACTTACAGGCCGGGGACGATGCTGACCTGGACTACGGTCAACGCCGGTGCGCGCCTGTTCGGGGATTACAGCGGGACCTGGGGCTTTATTCGCTGGCTGGACCAGGGCAAACGCCGGCAGCTTGACCGCAGCCAGTGGATGATGAGCTTTACCGCCCCGGACAGTCGCACTTTGCAGTGGGTGCTGCGCTCACAACTCGGCAAAGGTCCGCTGGCACTGCTGGACCTTCGCGGTTTCACGCTGCCCGATCAGATATTCAGTGTCGACAGTGCGGCCACCGCGCAGGCGCTGATGGCCAGTACCGGAAACAGTGACAGGGAGGGAGTCGAATAATGAGTACACTGCAGAATCTGGTTGCCGCCTGTCAGGCAGACGAAACTCAGCTGCGACAACAGGCGCAGGCGCGCATGGAAAACTGGCAGGGCTGGCTTACGCCAATAAGTGGCAGCAGTCTGACCGGTGAAGACCCGGGATATGATGATGATTTTCAGCGTATCCGCGAAGAGGTCAATAAGCTCACCGGGATCGATACCGGGCTGATATGTACGCTTGCCGAAAAGTTACTGATCACCGGGGCGAAAGATATCCGGGTGGCGACGTATTACTGCTGGGCGCGCCTGCACCAGGATGGCGAGGCTGGCTTTGCCGAAGGGCTTGAACTGCTGGCGGGATTACTGCAGCGCTTCGGCATGCAGCTTCACCCGCAGCGGGATCGCAGCCGCAGGGCCGCGCTCGAATGGCTCGGCGGTACCCGTGTTCTGGACAGTCTGTCATTGTATCCGGAGGTCGTCCGCGAGGATGCACAGCGTACCGCCGGGGCGCTGTTGCTCATTACGGACAGCCTGGAGAGAGAGCCGGAGGCGTCACGGCCGGCGCTGAATGCTCTGTACAGCGCGCTGGAATCCCGCCTGATGAAGGCCGGGGGTGTGGATGCCGTGGTACCTCAGAATGTCAGTAACAAGAGTCAGTCACAGACCTTACACGCGACAGAGCCTGACGCGCCGATACTGAGCCGCATTACCTCTGGTCAGGATTTACTGGCTCAAGCGCGCATCCTGACAGGGTATCTGCGTGAACAGCCCGGTGGCTGGCTTGCGGCGCATCGGCTGATGAAGAGTCTGCGTCATGACACGCTGAACACTATTCCGGCCCCGGATGCTGAGGGGAAAACGCGCATCGAACCGCCACGGGCTGACCAGCGAGCCATGCTCAAACGGCTATATCTCCAGCAGAGCTGGCTGGAGATTCTGGAACAAGCGGACAATACCTTCTCGCGCGGTGCAAATCACCTCTGGCTGGATTTACAGTGGTATATCCACCAGGCCCTGATGAAATCAGGGCAGGATGTACTGGCCGACATCATCACCGCAGACCTGAAAGGGTTGCTGCGCCGCCTTACCGGGCTTGAAACCCTGGCCTTTAATGACGGAACGCCGTTTGCTGATGAAGTGACGCTGAACTGGATAAACCAGAGCGTACTGGACGATATGTCCGGCTGGCGGAATGAGCCGGTCAGCGTCGGTGAGACAGATAACGATATTCTGTCTCTCGAGCCGGAAGCGCTGGATAAAGCGGATAGTGACGGTCTGGATGCCACACTTCACTGGCTGCAGACCCGCCCGGGCATTGACACCACAAAAGACAAATGGTTGCTGCGTCTGTTGATGGCCCGCGTAGCAGAGCAGAAGGGCAAAAATGAACTGGCCCTGCATCTGCTGGGTGAGCTCGATAGTGCCGCACAGTCCATTACCCTCACGCAGTGGACGCCGGCACTGCTGTTTGAAGTGAAATCACGCCGCCTCAGACTTCTGCGCATGAAAGCCACACGCAGTGAAACCGATAAATTACGACTTCAGCCCGAGATGGATTTGCTTCTGTCCAGTCTGATTGCGCTCGATCCGGCAAGCAGTGCAGTGCTTTGCGGATAACCCGGACAGAATTCAGCTAAAGGGAAAAATATGGCAGCAGAAGGCTTTTACCTGGTGCAGGGCGACAAGACGACCTGCGGCGGGAAAATCACCACGGGCGCAGAGGATCACACGCTGTTTGATAAACCGGTTGCCCGGGAACAGGACAGCGTGACCTGCGGTAAACATGCCGGACTTTTCAGGATAGTCGGTGGCATCGACAACGATACCATTCATGGCCGGCGCATGGCTGGCACTCTCGACAGTTACAGCTCCTGCCCCTGTAAGGCGAAGTTTATTCCATCAATGATGGATGATACGTACGAGAAGAGCAGTGGATCTTCCACTGGAGAATCGGCAGCAGGCTTTACAGCGGCTCCGACGCAGACTTCTCCTGAATTGCCAGGTTATCTGACCGGTGAGCAAAAGCCGACAGGGTTTGTGCCTGATTATCCTGTGTTAAGGAATACACATGATCTACCTGACGGCAATTTGAGGGCAATGTTGAATGCGAATAACAATAACGTCATGTTACTTACGTTGGGGGAGGTGTTTGAGTATTTGACATCTATGGGATTCTATAAGTCAGGGTGGTCATTTATTTCCCAAAGCAAACCCGGTGAATTTGTTGTTAACTATGGCACAAGTATAAAAGATGCTTATTCCACCTCGAAAGTATTATATCAGTTAGGTAGCCTTGGTATAACTGCAACTGTGTATGTTAACCACAAGGGAACAGAGCTAATAAAAATAAGTGGTTATGCAGGAGTTCGGAAAATATTAAATGCTCCAGTGTTCGCTGCAAAAAATCCTAAAATCATCAAATATGGAATAGGGAAATATGGGTTGAATAATGCTATAAAAGAAGGTTTTCTTTTTGGTCTGATTTATGTATCAGTGGCTGATTCCGTAGACTTTATTTTTAATAATGAGACTACGTTGGCAAAATTTATAGGAAAGTGGGCTGTTGATGTGGTTAAAGTTGGTATTTCGTCAGCGATTACTTGGGGGGCTGGGGCGTATGCTATAGGGGTGTTCTCAACAATTGCAGCGCCAATAGTTGTTGTACTGGTTGCTGGTGCGTTATCCGCATGGGGACTCAATAAATTAGATGATGAGTATAAAATTACAGACAAAGTCATTTCTCTCATTGAATCGGCGCAGCAGGAATTTGTTGAGAAAGCAAAAGAAATGGAGAAAGGCATATGGGATTTGGGAGCAATGTATGTTGATGGTATGCTTACTCGTGGAAAAATGGTTGTTGAATACGAGGTAAAAAAATACATTAGACAATCATTAGACAATTTCTCAAAGGAGTGGTTTTAATGCAGGACTTTCCATTTAAACGCAGGGTTGGAATGTTTTTAGGGATGCTGTGTCTCTATGTGCCCCTGATCTTAGGCGGTGGGTTGCTTTCCTTAACTACGCTTGAAAAATATTTTGCATTTCCATCTGAATTATTATTCTCATCTTTTTTTGTTTATGGTTTTTCTGCTGTATTTATCTTGACTCCTGTCGCATTTTTTTCTTTATGGCCTATTTTTTTGGGGCGCAGAGTTTCAATTGAAATACAAAGGTATTTAACCAAATACATGATTGCGATGTTTATTATTACTGTCGCCTTTCAGATTGGATTTAAAGTTTATTTTTCAAATAAGCTTGAGGCTAAAGGATATGTTGCCTGTCAAACCACTCCTAATGCTTGGTTTTTTGGGATGGCAACAAAATATGTAATGCCTCCTGTGACTTGTGATAAGTGATTTTTTAGAAGTGCATTTGGCAATGTGAGTTTAATGTACTTAAAGGGATTTTCTTGAAAACGGTAAGGAAGTTGTTGTGGAAAAACTCAACGCTATATCAGAAAATATTTAATGAGTGTTCAGCGGAGTTTGTATTGATTTTTGAAACTAAGGTGAGGCCTGTTTTAGCTATATTGCTCATGCTGGGGTTGTGTAGTCTTAGTGTTTACCTCGGGAACGATACATTTAATGAGTATTTTTCGTTTGGTGATAACATCGTTTTTTCGTGGTTGTCGGTTTATTTTATCGCTTTACCTGTGGTAATGATATTTCCATTTATATATTTCATTTTGCTTTTACTAAAAGGTAAAGAATATGCATTCAAAACGATGGATGCGTATGTGGTATATTTAAAATGGGTCTGTATTGCTTTAGTAATTATTGGGGTTATGTATTCATTTTTTTACCCAACAGTTCTGGTAAAAAAAGGATATCTCCGGTGTAGTGGCATCCCGTCAGGATGGATGCCTGGAACGGCAACTCGTTATGTCCGTGATTCGTCTTTGTGCAATGTAAGTGACAAGTAAATACAATGTATCCTTTTAAACAACGAGTCATCGCATTTTTCGGGGTGGTATTCTTCCTGGTGATTTCCGTCGGGATTTCATATCTCGGTATTTTTAAGTTGCGAGAATACCTTGCTTACCCCGATGTCGTTAACTTCTCTATTTGGGTAACTTTTTCTGCCGCATTTTTCTTTTTTTCTCACCGTTATTGGCGATGATTTTTCCCGTTATTTTTACCGGGAAGCAGATAACCATTGCATCAGGTAAGAAATTACTGAAAACCACGTTTATCATCTTAGGGTTAACTGTCCTGGGAATGTCTATCTTTTCAGAAAGATACACAGCATCTTTAATGCATAAAGGTTACACAGAATATCAGGGGATCCCTTCGGGTTGGATGCCTGGTATGGCAAAAAAATATGCCATAGAACCGTCCCTTTGTACTCAGCATTGATGGTTCTCTTTTCTCTATGATTACTCGTGCCAGACTCCCGGAGTCTGCTTCAGTGTTTAACACGCAGCAATTTACTAAGCAGAATAAATATGGATGATTTAACCCTGCGTTATTATGACGCTGAAATGCGCTACCTGCTGGAAGCCGGTGAAGAGTTTGCCCGTGCGCATCCCGAGCAGGCAGCAATGCTCAATCTCGACAAGGCAGCTGCACGTGACCCGTTTGTGGAACGCCTGTTCGAAGGCTTTGCTTTCCTGATGGGCCGCCTGCGGGAGAAGCTCGATGACGACCTGCCTGAACTGACCGAAGGCCTGGTCAGCCTGCTTTGGCCGCATTACCTGCGCACCATTCCGTCGATGTCAGTGGTGGAATTCACCCCTGACTGGCGCGAAATGAAAGAGCCGATGCGAATCGTCAAAGGCTTTGAGGTGAACTCAAGGCCGATCGGTGAGAAGGGCACGCGTTGCCGCTACACCACCACCAAAGCGATCACCCTACAGCCACTGTCGCTTGAGCACGCCCGCCTGTCGACTGACTCTGACGGACGTTCGGTTATCAGCCTGCGCTTTAACTGCAGCCACCTTGCCGACTGGAGTCGTGTCGATCTCACTCAAATCCCGTTCTATTTTAATGCCGACGCGCCGCTGGCCTGCGCCATGCATGAAGCTTTTACCATGAACATGGCGCATCTGTGGTTGCGCATGCCAGGCGATGTGGACAGAAAACCGCTGGACGGCTATTTCGCTGCGCTGGGCTTTGGCGATGATGACGACCTGTGGCCGAAGGGGAGCAGCAGTTTTAGCGGCTATCAGCTGCTGCTGGAGTATTTCACCTTCCGCGAGAAGTTCATGTTTGCGGGCCTGCGTGGGCTGGAAACTGTCGTCTTTCCGGCTGAGCTCCCCTGGTTTGAAATCGACGTGGTGCTGACGGAGCGCTGGGAGCATGACTTCAGCTTTACCGAAAAGCATCTGCGCCTGAACTGTGTGCCGGTGATCAACCTGTTTCCGCTGGAATCTGACCCACTGACGGTCAACTCCCTGCAGACCGAATATATGCTGCGCCCGATGCGCGTTCAGGATGGCCATACCGAGATATACGCGGTGGATTCTGTGATGTCATCAAGCCAGCATACCTACGTGCCGTTCTCAAGCTTCCGCCATAAAGGCGGCATGATGCGTCATGAGGCGCCGGAATATTATTACCACACCCGCGTGCGACGTGGCCCGTCCGGGCTGCATAACACCTGGCTTGTCCTCGGTGGCGAAGCTTTTGATAACCATACCGTTCCGGAAAATGAAAGCCTGTCTCTCACGCTGACCGGTACCAACGGCCAGTTACCACGCCGCGCGCTACAAAGCACCGTCCTGGATACGGTGATGAAAACCACCTCAGCCAGTATTGCCGTCCGCAACCTGTGTGCACCGACATTACCCTGTTACCCACCGGATCAGGATCGCTTCCACTGGCGCGTGCTTAGCCACCTTGGCAGCGGCTTCCTGTCGATGATGGATAATGCCGACGTGCTGCGCGGCACCCTGGCGCTATATGAGTGGACGGACAGTGAGATGAACCGTCGTCGTCTGGAGGCGATTATCGACGTGAAGCATAGCGAAACGGAGCGCTTCGAACAGGGCTACCTGGTGCGCGGCGTGCAGATTGACGTGACGCTCGACAGCCACGGCTTTGCCGGGCGCGGTGACATCTGCCTGTTTGGTGAGATGCTGAGTCGCTTCTTCGCGCTGTATACCGATATCTATCTGTTCAACCGCCTGATTATCATCCTGCAACCGACCGGAGAGCGTCTGGAATGGAAAGAGAAGCACAACCGCCGTATTCCCGGCTGACCCCACGACTGGAGGCTGACCTTAACCGGATAAACTTTTACCGTTTCTGCCAGTTACTGGAGAAGCAGAATCCGGGCAGGCCGCTGATAGGCTCAACCAGCCATCCTTCTGACGATCCGGTGCGTTTTGCGCCGCATCCCGGAATGGGCTTTCCGGCTGGCGAACTCAAAGCCGTCGGGTATGACGAAGAGAATGGCAGCAAACCACCGCTCATTCGCACCACGTTTATGGGCATGTATGGCGTGGATTCGCCGCTGCCGACCGCCTATCTTGATGACATCGCCCAGTGCAGGGAAGGGCATGAGGCGCCGCAGGGCTTTCTGGATATCTTCAGCCACCGCATCCTGACGCAATTTTATCGCATCTGGCGTAAGTACTCGTATCCGGCCACCTTTGAGCTAGGCGGTACTGATGCGATTTCGCAGTCGCTGCTTGGCCTGGTGGGGCTGGGTATTCCCGGGACGGCGAAGCATATTGCCACGCCGGTATCGCGCTTTCTGGCGCTGCTTGGTGTACTTCGCCAGCCGGGAAAAACGCAGGAGGGATTGCAGGCGCTGGTGACGCTGCTTGCCCCGGATACCACCGTCAGTGTCAGCCCATATTGCCTGCGTCCGGTGGAAATCAGTCAGCCATTAGGTTTTTACGGAGACGACGATTTTCTGCTGGATGGCAACACGCCGCTGGGTGACGAGGCGATGGATGCCAGCAGCCAGCTGCTGATTGCCCTGTCCACCGAAAACGAACAGGAGTCGCAGGGCTGGAAACCGGACGGTCTGCTGTATCAGGACTTTCTGGTGATGCTGCGTGTCTACCTTGGCTGGCGTTTTAAGGCAAAAATCACCCTGACCACCCGAACCCGACTGCTGGCCGCGCCGCCGCTCGGCGAAGGGCCCTTCTGGCTCGGGATGAATGGCGTGCTGGGCGCGGAAGACGAAGCCCTCCCGGACGATATCCCGCAGACTTTTACGACAGAACTGGGCTATTACACCGGCATGAAGCCCGCCACACCACAACAAGGAAACCGACGTGTTACGTACAAGTTTAACTAAGACCGCGCGCTGGCTGTTACCCCTGCTGACATTCAGTCTGGCGGGCTGCGGGGTGACGCAGGGCATTAGCGATGGCACCAAATCAGCATTTAACGCGGTGTTCTACAAAAAGATTAAGGTGCTGCACCTGGATTTCACTGCCCGTGAGGCGCTTAACACCGACTCCCGCGAGAGTAATTCGCTGTCCGAGCCGGTGATTATTCGTGTCTGGCAGCTGAGAGATCGCAAAACTTTCGACAAAACGGTTTACCAGCAGTTGCTGAAAGAGGGGGAGACCATTCTGAAAGCTGACCTGCTGGCGAGCCGTGATGTGGTTTTGAAGCCGGGCGGTGATGCGGATCTGAATATGCCGATGGAGGCCGATGCACAGTTTGTCGCGGTGGCTGGGCTCTTCCGCCACCCGGACCGGGTTAACAACAGCTGGAAGCTGGTGATTGAGCGCGAAGATCTTGACCCGGATAAGCCGCGCATTCTTGAAGCCGGTAACAACCATCTGACGCTGCAACCGCTCAGGGATGACTGATGCCACAGGGAAACAATACGCCTTCGCTGTATGAAATGCTGACGGGCAACTTCACTGGTGGCCTCGATCTCCATCAGGTCAGCGAGGAGAACCAGCTGATTCTGTCCGTACTGGACAATATGCAGCGTATCCTCAACTGCCGTGCCGGTACGCTGGCGCATCTGCCCGACTACGGCCTGCCGGATATGACCCGAATCCTGCAGGGCATGCCAGGTACTGCTCATGAACTGATGGGCACGCTTTCGACGCTGCTGCTCAGATATGAGCCCCGCCTGAAAAAGATAGACGTTGTTCTGCTTGAGCAGCACGTGCCCGGCGAACTGCGCTATGCCATTGATGCAGAGCTGAAAGGCGTCGGACTTGTCCGCTACGGCACTGAGTTTATGCCCGAGGGGCGGGTGCTGTTGAGGCATCTGAAGCAACAGCACTATCTCGACACCACAACCCGGATCTGAGGCCAGAAAGCACCATGTCTCTAAAATCACAGTTCCTCAAAAAACTGCAGGACAGGCAACGTGGCCCGGTCTCATTTACCTGTAAAACGCAGGCTGACATAGCGGCATTCCGCCTGCGAATGACACAGCTTCAGGAGCAGATGGACATATGGCTGACAGATACCGGCCTGCATGTTGAAACGCAGGTCGTGTCCGTCACGGACCTGCTGGTCGGGGGCGGAGCGTTTGAGATTGCCAGCATCGCCCTCCATATCGACAACCGGTCTGTAAAGTTTGTGCCGGTATTCCTGTACGGTCAGGGCGTAACAGGATGCGTGGAGGTGACCTTCAGGGATGGCGAGCAGGTGACGCCATTGGGACGACTATTCATGCGATCAGTTTCGGTGAACGACTGGACCTTTGCTCCGTCTGGTGATCTCTCCCGTTCAGGGGAGGGGTTTAACGAGAGCACATTTTTTAGCCTGATTATTGCGCTCCTGCAGTAGCGTCTGAGGCTGTAAAAGAGTGCGTGTTTTTTTAACCTGTTAATTGCCTGAAATCCTCCCAGCCATTTAAACGAACATCTTTCATCCCTTCAGATCTACCCAATGGACAACTGGTCATGAATGACACTTCCCCGCGAAAAATCAAAACCGGCGGTGATCCGCGCACGCTGCCGGATTACAGCGCCCTGCGTGATGAACTCGGTAAGCTGACACATCCGGCGCGCCCGGATGTGAACTGGCAGTATGTCGAAAAGCTCTGCCTTTCACTGTTTGAGCAGAACGGCGTGGAATTGCAAACGGCAGCCTGGTATACGCTTGCGCGTGCGCAACTGGCTGGCTTATTCGGGCTCAATGAAGGGCTGACGATAATCGAGGCCCTGGTCAGACATCAGTGGGGGGCGCTGTGGCCTAAGCCAGTCCATGCCCGTATGGAAATCCTCAGCAGTCTGAGTCAGCGTTTGCAGCAACGAATGCGCTCGCTCCCGTTAAATTACAGCGACCTCAGCCAGCTCTACCGGGCGGAGCAACTGCTTACCGGACTGGGAGAGGTACTGCAGCGTCTGGAGCTTAAGCATCTGAGTCAGCTCGATACGTTGCGTACTCAGATGCACATGAGTGCTGTCCGGCTGGAAAATAGTGATGGCACGGCCTGCACCGCGCCGGACACTCAGCCAGATACCGTATTGCCTGCCACCGTGATGAAGGAGGCGACAGCCGCCTCAAAGGAGCCTGCCGGTTGCCGGTCTGATGATGCTCAGGGCAGGGCAGTGAAGTGGATATATGTCGCGCAATCGGAACCGCAGCCGAACGTGGACGTGCTGGCCGCTGCGCCCGTCCCGGTTAACAGATGGATATTCTTTGCTGCCGGGATGTGCGCCATGCTGATGATATGCATGGTGGCAGGGTGGGCATGGCATTCTCTGAACCGGTCCGAATCCCTGAAGGTCCGGTTTGCCGCATCGCTGGCACCGCTACCTTCACCGCTTGCGCCGGAAGATCTGGATCGGTTACGTCGGCAACCGCCGCTACCCCAGTCTCTCATTACACAAACGGAGCAGCAGCTGGCCCGACTGGACAGATTGCCTCCTGACTGGAGTATCGCCTACAGCCGGACACTTACAGAGCAGGCTCAGGCGCTGTGGCCGGAGCAGGGCAAATCCCTGGCAGATCAGTGGCAGCAAAACCTTAACGCGGCCGTATTATCGCCAGAACAGCGCAATGGCTGGGATCAGGGAATGACAACGCTAAAAAATCTGAGCAACAGGCTGAACGGGCTGGATCAGCAGAAAGGCAAATACATCACGGTGAGTGAGCTGAAATCCATCGTTTTTACTGCAATGCACTCATTTAACAGATCGATACCCGCTGAAGAACAACTGCGCGTATTGTCACAACAACCGGCTGGTGCGCCTTTGCCTGCCGCAGCCCGCGCGCAGCTGGAGATACATCTGAAACAGTTAACAGCCAGCTATGCTGAAATAAAACAGAATGCCGCAGAGTAGTCGCAGACGCGAAAGTGCGGTGTGATTAAGTCCGCTATAAGCATGGCGACCGCGATGCAGTCAGCGCGGATGAATGTTCTGCAGACTTTGCTCAATGCCTGCCCGAAAGACATTCCGGAAATCGTATTACCGGGTCAGACTCGTTGCGTGACGAAACGTCATGGACAGCACTCTGATCAGGTTAACCAGTGAGGATTTATCGCGCCGGTAAAAAGCAGGTGTTGTAATGCGGGCAGGTGTAAAAGGGAGGGCAGATATTGTCCCCTGCAGGAATCGAACCTGCAACTAGCCCTTAGGAGGGGCTCGTTATATCCATTTAACTAAGGGGACAGCGGCACGCAGTATAGCGAAACAGGCGATGAGATTCATCAGGTCGCCGCGCGTTTGCTCATTACGTCAGCAATGTCGCTGTTCAGCCTCTCTTTTGAGACCACTTTTTTCATGCAGGGGCCAGATAACACGTGCAGCGCAAATCCTTCTGCGCTGCACTTTTTTACCTGACGACGGTTATTCAGCACCTTCCTCTTTTTCTCCGCGCTCTTCACGCTCACGACGCTTCTCCTGCCTGCGCTTTTCCGCCTTCGCTTTGGCGACCGCCGCTTCACTCATGTCATTACGGATCTGTGCGTGACTGATCAGCGCAAAAATCAGGGTGCCGCCGGTGATGTTGCCGAGCAGGGTAGGCAGGGCAAACGGCCAGAGGAACTCATGCCAGCTGATGCTGCCATTGAAGACCAGATAGAGCACCTCTACCGATCCCACCACGATGTGCGCCAGATCGCCCAGCGCAACCAGCCAGGTCATCATGACAATGACCACCAGTTTGGCCCCGCCCGCAGAGGGGAACATCCAGACCATGGTGGCGATAATCCAGCCGGAAATGACGGCGTTGGCAAACATCGAGCCGGGCGAGTTCTCCATCACTTTCATGCTGATGTCGGTAAAGGCCTGGCGGGTCGCCTCGTCAAAAATGGGCATCTCGTTGAAGGCCAGCGCACCCAGTGCCGTACCGATCAGGTTACCCAGCAGGACAATACCCCATAACCGTAACAGCAGACCGCCATTACCCCAGGTCGGTTTGTGCATGACCGGCAGCACTGCCGTGACGGTGTTTTCGGTAAATAACTGCTGGCGCGCCATAATGACGATGACAAAGCCAAAGGTGTAGCCGAGATTTTCCAGCAGAAATGCACCCGGCACGCCATCAAGGTGGACCTTGAATATCCCCTTCGCCATCAGTGAGGCACTCATGGAGAGGCCTGCGGCAATGGCTGACCAGAGCAGGGCCATCCCGTCCCGCTCCAGCTCTTTCTCCCCATCCTGACGGATCTCTTCATGGATCGCCGCGGCGCGGGAGGGTAATGCCTCCTCATCGACTTCGATGTCAGTGCCCTTGTCCTTCTCTTCGCTATCGACGTCGTTAGGACCCTGTTCATTACCTGATGAAGGCTTCATATTTTCTCCTGGTGATAGTGCTGTGGCGTAATAAGCGTAGCTGTTTTTTATTTGCCAATTATGTAACGAGCGATGCGAATAAGCGTAACAAGCTTTTTCATACCTGCATTTTTATTCAGACTCAGCGCCAGACCGCACGAATAAACCCCTGACAGCGCGCCTGAGCAGCGGCTCAGACTTCGGCCCTTAGCAACATTGTGGTAATATCCCGGCCACTTTTAGCTGGTGCGATTCCCCCCTCGATGTTGGAAATCATTACGCTCACTTGTGCATACGATGAACGCGCGCTGTTTCAGCAGCTCTCATTTCGCGTCTCTGCCGGTGACATTGTGCAGATTGAAGGCCCCAACGGTGCCGGTAAAACCTCGCTACTGCGACTGCTGGCGGGGCTGAGCCGTCCTGAGCAGGGTGAGATACGCTGGCAGCAGCAGCCGATCCTGCGGCAGCGCGACGCCTGGCATCAGGCGATGCTTTATCTGGGCCATCATCCCGGCGTCAAAGGCGTCCTCACGCCGCTGGAAAATCTGCGGTTCTACCATCCTGACTGCAGTGACGCGCAGATCTTTGCTGCGCTTGACAGTGTCGACCTCACGGGTGACGAAGAGGTGCCGGTAAGCCGGTTGTCGGCGGGTCAGCAGCGTCGCGTCGCGCTGGCACGTCTCTGGCTCAGCCAGGCCCGCGTCTGGATCCTGGATGAGCCGCTGACCGCCATCGACAAAGCGGGGGTTGAAAAATTAATGGCCAGATTTGCCGCCCATGCCGATAACGGGGGCGCCGTAATCCTGACAACTCACCAGGATCTACCCGCTGCGGCCGCGCGGGTGCGTAAAATTCGCCTTGGCGATGCGGAGGCAAGCTGATGCTGTTTCGCCTGATTCAGCGTGAATTGCGTATCGCCTTTCGCGGCGGCGCTGATGTGGTCAATCCGCTGTGGTTTTTCCTGATTGTGATTACCCTGTTTCCGCTGGGCATCGGACCTGATCCGCAGCAGCTGGCGCGCATTGCGCCGGGTGTCGCCTGGGTGGCTGCGCTGCTGGCGTCGCTGCTGGCGCTGGAGCGCCTGTTTCGCGACGATTTCAGCGACGGTTCGCTGGAGCAGCTTCTGCTGTTGCCTTCGCCGCTGCCGGTGACGGTCATCGGCAAAGTCGTGGCGCACTGGCTGATCACCGGTCTACCGCTGATTATCCTGTCGCCGCTGGCGGCGCTGCTGCTGTCGCTGGATTTCAATGGCTGGCGGGCGATGGCCCTGACGCTGCTGCTCGGCACGCCCACCCTGAGTTTTCTCGGTGCCATCGGCGTCGGGCTGACGGTGGGATTACGCCGGGGTGGGGTATTGCTCAGCCTGCTGGTGTTGCCGCTGGCGATTCCGGTGTTGATCTTCGCCAGTGCTGCGATGGAAGCCGCCAGTCAGGGCCTGCCGATGGGGGGCTATCTGGCGATTCTTGGCGCGATGCTGGCAGGCAGCGCCACGCTCTCGCCGTTTGCCACGGCGGCGGCGTTACGGATTACGTTGCAGTAACCGCGCATTAAAAGACGCGGCCTTTTTATCGTTAATGTGAGCATTTGATATGTGGAAAGCGTTACATCAGCTGGCCCGGCCCGAACGGCTCTATCAGCTTTCGGGGCGCCTGGTGCCCTGGTTTGCGATAGCAGGCGTGGCGACATTACTGCTGGGCTGGATCTGGGGATTTGGATTTGCTCCCGCTGACTATCAGCAGGGCGACAGTTTTCGCATCATGTATATCCATGTGCCCGCTGCCATGTGGTCGATGGGCATCTATGCCGCCATGGCCGTCGCGGCGTTTACCGGTCTGGTGTGGCAGATGAAAATGGCCGATCTGGTTGCCGCCGCCATGGCACCCGTGGGCGCGGTCTTTACCTTTATTGCGCTGGTCACCGGTTCCGCGTGGGGCAAACCGATGTGGGGAACCTGGTGGATCTGGGATGCACGCCTCACCTCGGAGCTGGTGTTACTTTTCCTCTATATGGGCGTGATTGCACTCTGGCACGCGTTCGATGACCGCCGCACCGCAGGCCGGGCCGCCGGCGTCCTGATTCTGGTCGGCGTGGTCAACCTGCCCATCATCCACTTCTCGGTGCAGTGGTGGAATACCCTGCATCAGGGCTCGTCCGGCATCCTTCAGCAGGCGATTGCGCCGGTGATGCGAACGCCGCTGCGCTGGGCCATCCTCGGTTATTTGCTGCTGTTTATCACGCTGACGCTGATGCGGCTGCGCAACCTGATTCTGTTAACGGAACGCCATCGCCCCTGGGCTCTTGACGTCGCAAAACGGGGAGAGCAGAAATGACGCCGGCCTTTTCCTCCTGGCACGCCTTTTTTGCCATGGGCGGCTACGCCTTTTACGTCTGGCTGGCGGTGGCCTGCACGCTGCTTCCGCTGGCGGGACTGACGCTGCATACCCTGTTACTGCGCCGCCGCCTGCTGGCGGAGATCCGCCAGCGTGATGCGCGTGAACGTCGCATCCGGGCAGCTAAATCCAGAAAAGCCGCGGCTGAAGCGGCAGGAGAGAGTGTGTGAATAGCCGTCGACGCAATCGCCTCTGTGCGGCCGTTGCGATTCTGCTTGGCCTGGGCCTGGCCACCGCGCTGGTGATGTATGCGCTGCGCTCAAACATCGATCTGTTTTATACCCCGGGTGAAATCCTCTATGGCAAAGGCGAGGCGCATGAGAAGCCGGAGGCGGGCCAGCGGCTGCGCGTCGGTGGCATGGTGATGCCCGGCAGCGTGCACCGGGACCCGAACAGCCTGGCGGTAACGTTTAAACTTTATGATGCGCGCGGCGTCGTCAGCGTCAGTTTTGAAGGCATCCTGCCGGATCTGTTCCGGGAAGGGCAGGGCGTCGTGGCGCAGGGCGTGCTGGCGGACGGTAACCAGATCGTTGCCAGAGAAGTGCTGGCCAAACACGATGAGAAATATACGCCGCCGGAGATAGAAGACGCGATGAAGAGCAATCACAACGGCCCGCAGTCACAGTATCAGGCGGGAAATAAATCATCATGATGCCGGAAACCGGGACTTTTCTGCTTTGTCTGGCGCTGGGGCTGGCGCTGCTGCTCAGCAGCTATCCGCTCTGGGGCGCAATTCGTCAGGATGCGCGGCTGATGGCGATGGCGCGCCCGCTGGCCTGCGGGCTGTTTGTCTGCATCGCTGCGGCCTTTATGCTGCTGGTCTGGGCTTTTATCTGCAACGATTTTACCGTGGCCTATGTTGTCACCAACTCCAACAGCCTGCTGCCGGTCTACTACCGCATTGCCGCCACCTGGGGCGCGCATGAGGGATCGCTGCTGCTGTGGGTGTTGCTGCTCAGCACCTGGACCTTAGCCGTGGCGATCTTCAGTCGCGGTATGCCACAGGACGCGCTGGCGCGCGTACTGGCGGTTATGGGGATGATCAATCTCGGCTTCCTGCTGTTTATCCTGCTGACGTCGAATCCGTTTGCCCGCACGCTGCCCGACTTCCCTGTAGACGGGCACGACCTGAACCCGATGCTGCAGGATATCGGCCTGATCTTCCATCCGCCGCTGCTCTATATGGGTTATGTCGGATTCTCGGTGGCCTTTGCGTTTGCCATCGCTTCGCTGATGGCCGGACGGCTCGATACCGCGTGGGCGCGCTGGTCGCGTCCCTGGACCACCGCGGCCTGGGTCTTCCTGACTATCGGCATTGTGCTGGGCTCGGCCTGGGCCTATTACGAACTGGGCTGGGGCGGCTGGTGGTTCTGGGATCCGGTAGAGAACGCCTCGTTCATGCCGTGGCTGGCGGGCACGGCGCTGATCCACTCGCTGGCTGTCACCGAAAAGCGTGGCACCTTTAAGGCCTGGACCGTGCTGCTGGCGATCACCGCCTTTTCACTCAGCCTGCTCGGTACGTTCCTGGTGCGCTCCGGCGTGCTGGTGTCGGTCCACTCGTTCGCTTCCGATCCGGCGCGCGGCATGTTTATCCTCGCGTTTCTGGTGATTGTCATCGGCAGTTCGCTGCTGCTCTATGCGATCAAAGGGGGGCAGGTGCGGAGCCGGGTACAGAACGAAACCTGGTCACGGGAATCCTTTCTGCTGGGCAACAATGTGCTGCTGATTGCGGCCATGCTGGTGGTACTGCTTGGCACGCTGTTGCCGCTGGTGCACAAGCAGCTGGGACTCGGCAGCATTTCGGTGGGTGAGCCGTTCTTCAATACGATGTTCAGCTGGCTGATGGCGCCGTTTGCGCTGCTGATGGGGATCGGGCCGCTGGTACGCTGGCGTCGCGATGAACCGCAGAAACTGGCCAAACGGCTGGCGCTGGCGCTGCTCGTTACCCTGGCCTGTTCGATGATGATTCCCTGGTGGCTGCAGGATCGCATTGCGGCGATGACCGTGGTGGGCTTACTGATGTCCCTCTGGATCATTGTGCTGACGCTGCTGGAACTGCACGAACGCGCCACGCATCGCCATCCGTTTCTGACCGGGCTGCGTCACCTCTCCCGTAGCCACTGGGGCATGGTGCTGGGCCACCTTGGCGTCGGGGTCACGGTGATCGGTATCGCCTTCAGCACGCAGTACAGCGTGGAGCGCGACGTGCGGATGCGGGCGGGGGATAGCGTGGACATCCATCACTATCACTTTGTCTTCCGTGGCGTGCAGAACCTGCAGGGGCCTAACTACAGCGGGGGCATGGGGATTATCGATGTCACGCGCAACGGGAAACCGGAAGCGACGCTGCAGGCGGAAAAACGCTTCTATACCGCGGCCCGAACCATGATGACCGAAGCGGCGATTGATGGGGGTTTCAGCCGCGATCTCTATGCAGCGCTGGGCGAGGAGCTGGAGGATGGCGGCTGGGCGGTGCGTATCTACTACAAACCCTTTGTCCGCTGGATCTGGGCTGGCGGCGTACTGATGGCGCTGGGGGGCCTGTTCTGCCTGTGGGATCCCCGCTATCGCTCGCGCAAAAAAGCCGCACGTGAGGAGCGCGCATGAACAAGAAAATCCTGTTTATCCCGCTGGTGCTGTTTCTGCTGCTGGCAGCGGCGCTGCTGTGGCAGCTGACCCGCAATGCGGATGGCGACGATCCGACCCGTCTTGAGTCGGCGCTGATCGGTAAACCGGTGCCACTGTTCCGGCTGGAAGCGCTCGACCAGCCCGGCAAAATCTACGACCAGCGCGTGCTGACCGATGGCAGGCCGATACTGCTGAACGTCTGGGCAACCTGGTGTCCGACCTGCCGCGCCGAACATCACTATCTGAATACGCTGGCGGAGCAGGGCATTCGGGTGGTCGGCCTGAACTATAAAGACGATCGCCATAAGGCGGTTAACTGGCTGAACACGCTGGGTAATCCCTACGCCCTGAGTCTCTACGATGGCAGCGGCATGCTGGGACTCGACCTCGGCGTCTATGGCGCACCGGAAACTTTTCTGATCGACGGTAAAGGGATTATCCGCTATCGCCACGCCGGCGATCTCAACGCGCGCGTCTGGGAGCAGGAAGTGAAACCGTTGTGGATGAAATACAGTGCGGAGGCGGGATCATGAGATCGCTGTTACTGGTCTGTGGCCTGCTGTTCAGCATCAATCTGTGGGCGACCATCGACACACTGCAATTTGACTCTCCGGCTCAGGAGGCGCAATACCGTGACCTCACCGCATCACTGCGCTGTCCGAAATGTCAGAACAACAGCATCGCCGACTCGAATGCCATGATTGCCGCCGACATGCGGCTGAAAGTTTATGAGCTGATGAAGCAGGGGCAGAGCCGCCAGCAGATCATTGATTACATGGTGGCGCGCTACGGCAACTTCGTCTCTTATTCGCCACCGCTGACCCCGTCAACGCTGATCCTGTGGGCTGGCCCGGCGCTGTTTGTGCTGCTGGGTGGCGCGGTGATTATTCTGCGCAGCCGTCGGCGTCACACCCACAGTGCGCTGGATGACGCTGAGCAACAGCGTCTCGATGCCTTACTGAAGTCAGACAGGAAGCCGTCATGAGTGCATTCTGGATTACCCTTTTTCTGTTACTGCTGGCGGCCTGCACGCTGTTCCTGGCCGCAGGCTGGCGGCAGCGTCAGGCCAGCCCGGGCGACCGCGATCGCCTCAATCAGCGCTTTTACCATCAGCGGATCGATGAGCTGGCGCAGGATGAAGAGCAGGGCGTTGTTGCTGAGCGCCCAGTAATGGAGCGCGAGTTACAGCAGACGCTGCTGGCCGATATTCCGCCGGCGCAGAGCCTCCCGTCCCACAGCAGCAGCCGCTGGATTCTGCTGCCGGGCCTGCTCGTGCTGATTGGGGTATCGCTGGGAACCTATCTGAAAACCGGTGGACTGACGCAGTACACCGGCTGGATGCAGGTGCAGCAGGCGTACCCTGCGCTGCGTGCGCGGCTGATGGACCCCGGCGCCAGACCGCTCAGCATGGAGGAGCTGGCACGTTTAGAGCTCGGATTGCGTACCGCCCTGCAAACGGAACCGGATAATCTGGCCGACTGGACCATGCTGGGGCGGCTTGGCATGGTGCTGAATCAGGCTGATATTGCCAGTCAGGCGTTTGAGCATGCGTTACAGCTCTCACCCAACGATATGACGCTGAAGCAGGATTATGCAGAGGTGCTGACGCGCTCTCCCGATCCGCAGGATAACCGTCAGGCGTCACTGCTGCTGCGCGCCCTGCTGAAAGCGGAGCCGCAAAACCCGCGTACGCTTGGCCTGATGGCATTTAACGCCTACGGCCAGCAGCAGTACGATCAGGCGATTGAAGCCTGGCAGGCCCTGCTGAACGTGCTGCCTGCCGGTGACTCACGACGCGCGATGATCGCCCGCAGCATTGAGCAGGCGAGAAGTGATGCCGGAGAGCAGAGCCGTCAGCTGGCACTGACCGTGCGGCTGACCCCGCAGGCAGAAAAAATGTTACCGCAGGACGGAGTGTTGTATATTTCGGTTTCTGACGGGACGTCACCGGTGCCGGTGGCGGTGAAGCGCATGCCGCTGAGCCACTTCCCGCTGTCGCTGACGCTGGATGACAGCAATGCCATGATGCCGGATCGCCTGCTGTCGGCGCAGCATCAGGTCGTGGTTCGGGTGCGTATCTCCCGCGACGGCAGCGCCACCCCGCAGCCGGGTGACTGGCTGGGTGAGAGCGCCGTGACGCCCTGGGATGGTCATCAGCCGATCGTGGTAGAGATTAATCAGCAGCTTCCCTGAACGTCATCAACGATCCTGTTCAGGTCGCTGCGTGCCATTGCCTGCTGCCTCTGGCATAAAGTCAGCTATGCTCATCGGGTAAGCCGATTCGACGCCGGGCTGTGCCTGAACGATGGGTAGCCCTTTTTCATCCGCACAGGGAGATTGGAATGAATTATCGCCTGACCAGCCTGGCTGTGGCCAGCGTCCTTCTGGTAGGTTGTGCCAGTTCAAAGCCGGCAAATAGCGATCCTGCGCAGCGCAGCGATCCGTTCGAAGGTTTTAACCGCACGATGTTTAACTTTAACTACAATGTGCTGGATCCCTATGTGCTGCGTCCGGTCGCTGTCGCCTGGCGCGACTATGTGCCGGTGCCTGCACGAACCGGCCTGAGCAATTTCCTCGGCAACCTGGAAGAGCCCGCCAGCATGGTTAACGCCATTCTGGTCGG
The DNA here is from genome assembly GCF_056856975.1 of Pantoea sp. PA1. NCBI lineage: Bacteria > Pseudomonadati > Pseudomonadota > Gammaproteobacteria > Enterobacterales > Erwiniaceae > Pantoea > Pantoea sp. PA1. The sequence goes on along the minus strand of NZ_JBXGEE010000001.1, from coordinate 1,995,541 downwards.
TGACGGACGCGATGCGGGTATCCACTTCACCCGTTTCTTCCTGAACAGTGTGCTGGGTCTGGGTGGTTTCATTGACGTCGCCGGTAAAGCCAATCCGGAACTGGCGCGTGAACAGCCGCACCGTTTCGGCACCACGCTGGGCCACTATGGTGTCGGCTATGGTCCTTACGTTGAGCTGCCGGCTTACGGCAGCTTCACTATACGGCAGGATGGCGGTGACTACGTTGATACCCTCTATCCGATCCTCGGCTGGCTGACCTGGCCGATGTCGATTGGTAAGTGGACGCTGGAGGGGATTGAGACCCGCGCGCAACTGCTGGATTCCGATGCGATCCTGAAGCAGCAGAGCGATCCGTACGCCTTTATCCGTAACGCCTACTTCCAGCGTCACGACTTCCTGGCGCGTGGCGGCAAACTCAAGCCGGAAGAGAATCCAAACGCCGCTGCGATTCAGGATGACCTGAAGGATATCGACGCGCAGTAACGTTATGAGATCCTCAAGAAGCCGTGTCACATAAACTGTTCTGAGTTTGTTGACTGCGCCTGACCCGGTCTGCTTCAAGACCGGGTCAGCGTAAATAAGCGTTTTATGCCTTTCCCAGACTGTCCGGTTTGCCTCGTTTTTGCTTCGGGCCGGTTTTTCTCCTCTGTCCTTACTTCTGACCTGATCCGTCACGCCCTGTCTTTTTCCTGTCCAGGTCTGCTATTAGCTTCCTGCCTTCCGTTATGAGCCTGTTTTAAACAAATCTGGTGTCAGAGAATGACTGTTTATATGAGGCAGATCCGGGTGTAAAATTCGGCGGAAAATTCTGATGTGAAAAACGCTGTGTAATCAGCGGGATATTTTTAGAGTGTTCCCCGCGCGAGCGGGGATAAACCGCTACTTATCCTGAATTCACTGCCAGGCGGTAGTGAGTGATAAGCAGCCTACGGCTGTCATAGTCGCATGTAAAACCCGGATCAACAGTAAGTCATATGATACTCATTTTGCCAATTACCGACGCCGGCGTGATGAAGAAAGATTCCATTAAAAACTGCTGTACTGGCAGGCTTAAAGAGTGGGATTGTGACTATCTATGGCAGGGCTGCCCGTAAACCGGCAGGCAGAGCCAGTACTTACCTGAGTCTGTGATAAAAGGCATCCTCGATAATCACACCGATCAGGCCGTCAGGATATTTCGTCAGATCCCGGAATATCGCATTTTTGAAGGCAACAGGTCTGACTGTCATTTCTTATTTCACTAACGAGTCAGGAGTAATATATTCCTGAACTACATGGAGCTAAATAGCCCTCGAAGGTGATTAGATGAATGTCTCAAATATGGATATGCATCAGAAACTTGAACTTGCCATAATCAAGGCGGCAAAACTACTGCCGGGTGATGTTGGTGAACAATTGCTGGCAATGCTAACTCCATCAGCTCTGGCTACAATGGCAGCGATTACGGGGGTTTGGGCAGGCGCACACTTTTTGGCATAGGAGAGTTAGCTGATCTTATTCTGATAGTGGCGGGGTGGGTTGCCGTTGGTGGTGTGGCTGTTGAGGCTTCAAAAAAACTCTATGAATTCGTTAAGACCACATACAGCGCCAGAACTGAAAGTGATCTGGATGAAGCAGCAGCCTGTTTAGCTGCAGCCATCACCCTAATTGGCGTCGATACTGTGATGGCGATTTTACTGAAAAAGAACCCTCGTGACGCCTTCAGGCATTCATACCGAAATATTCGTATGCCCAGATACAGCGCATCAGTGGGACGCGCAATGAATGGCCCCCGGAACAGTTCTCCATCCTGGCGGTATCGCCCTAAAATTCGCTTTACTGATAAGCAAAGCGCCGGATTAGGCTCAACTAACATGTGGGGTGACATTACCATTGGCCGTGCCTACGACCGTACGGTAAAAACAGCAGAACAGGCTGCTGAGGATGTTCTGGCGACCCTATATCATGAGCGGGTGCATTCATCCATTGCGCCGAAGTTTTATCTGCTTCGCGAGCTTAGAGCTTTCATGCATGTTAGCGCCTATCACAAATCATATATCTTACGGTATCTGGAAGAGGCATTTGCAGAGCTGGTTGGGTTAATGAGAGCGAAAGGGATGTCACCCCGTTACGTTATTGACGGTTTCAAATTCCCGTTGACCAACAACTATGAGATCACCTTTACCGCTCTGCGACATGAAGCAGCTGGCGTGCTTCTGGGGCCGGTTGTTGTCGGCGGGGCAATGTACAATGTCTATTATGGAATTCAGCAATGATCAACGCAGAAGATGCAAAGGATGCCGCACGCGACTACGCATTCCGACATAAACTGGGATGGAGTGAGAAATTCACTTTCATTAAAACGTCTTCTTTTGATGGCGTTGAATGCTATATCGTCGAAACATCGAGCGAAGATGCGGAAAACAAATCATGGATGGAAATCGAGACCTCTACTCCCGTGAATATTTACGTCGATGTGAACACCGGCAAATGCTTCGGGCATCAGTTCGGTAACAGAGGTTTTAACAAGGGTATCTGATACCCTTAATCTTCTGTTGTGTGCGTGTACCCCCGCGCCTGCGGGGCATCAGTTGGAATAGGTCAGCAGTCTGAAGGCGACTCATCCGAGTCGCCTTTTTGAATCCCACCCGCCGGTCAGAACTTGTAGTTAAAGTTCGCGCCGTAAAGCCAGGCCTTGCCTTCTGAGTTAAAGGTATAAGGACCTTCTTTCACCGTCACTTTCTGTCCGTGCATATAGGAGATGCCCAGATCGACCGAGGCGTTATCGTTGAAGGCGTACGACGTACCCGCACTCAGCCATAAACGATCCTGATCCGGGATGGAGATAGAGCGTTTATCGGCTGGCACCGGGCTGTCATCAAATGCGATACCGGTGCGGAACGTCCAGTTGCTGTCGTAGAAATAGGTGGTGCCCAGCGCGATACGGTAGGCATCGTGGAAGCTTTCATCTTTATAGAACAGTGTCTGGCCCTGAGAACCGGTGGCTTTCAGCTCCTGGAACTGACTCCAGCTGGTGTACGCCATGCTGTAGTGAACCGCCCACTGCGGAGCCACTTTATGCCAGCCCGACACTTCCCACATCTCCGGCAGATTCAGGGTTAACGCGCCCGGAACCGTCGTGCCGTTGGTACCAAAAGGCACGCCTGACACTTCCGGGTTGTTGACCGCATTCAGACGGGAGGACAGATTACTTTTGTAATCGCCATCAAAGTCGATCTTCACCTCTGAACGATAGCTGAAGCCGAAGCGGTTATTTTCATCCACTTCATACAGGATACCGGCATTCCAGCCGTAGCCCCACTCGTCGCCTTTCAGATGGGCAACCTGTGTATCAGCCGGCACGCCCAGTCTCGCGCCTGATTCACCGGCATAGCGTTCAATTTTCGCTTTGGCATAAACCGCATCAAAACCGACGCCCACGCTGAAGTGCTCATTAAACCGGTAAGCGGTGCTGAGGTTTAAGTTGCCGGTCATCAGGTCCGTTTTACCGCCGTAGCCGCCAGCGGTGTAACCATTATTAAACTCTGTCGCTAAGCCATAGTTAGAGGTTGCCGATGCGCCAATCCACCACTGATCGTTGATGGGCTGAACGTAATGAATATTGGGTATCCACTGATTCGGGGCGATGTTGCTGGCATCCAGGCTGCGACCCGTCGGACTGCGGCCCGTGATATCCACATCCGGGTCAATATAAACCGCACCGATGGAAAACTCCGGGCGATCCATTAACGCCATCGTTGCCGGGTTACGGCTGGCGGATGCCGCCGTATCGCCCATTGCCCCTTCGCCTGAGTAGGCGCGACCTAAACCAATCGTAGAGAACTCATTTAACTGAAACCCAGCTGCGTAAACGTGTGAAGAGACAAGCGCCACTGCAGCCGCCACGGCTGACTTTGCGAACAGGTTCTTATGGTTCATGACCACAACCTCATGTGAATTATTATTTAACGCTATAACGTCGCGTAACAAAGGACGGCGGATTGTAGGGACTGACGGTAAACGCACATATCAGACCAGTGCGGAGAGTATAGGTCCGACCTGTGTGCAAGTTGCAATATTGTTTTTAAAATATTTCAGAGTTGATCGCTTAAAATTCGATCTGCATAACAAAAAGCACCCTGATGAAGACAGCATACCGATTCCAGTTTGTTCTGGATCAATTTTTATTGTGATATTCGTCACTTAGCCACAGTCGCGTGGCGCATCTTATCGCAAGCGGGTAAAATTCCGGCCATAAAATCGCTTAACTCACCCGAAGCCGGGGCAGGAGAGAAAGATGACTGATGCCATTAAAAAATGCAGTGCGACCGAAACCGCTGCCTGTTGCTGCGTTGATGTCGGCACCGTAATGGATAATACCGACTGCACCGCCAGCTGGTCAGAGTGGTTTCCGCAGCGACAGGATGCGGAAGCCAAAGCCGCCCGGCTGACTGAGCGTGCCCGTCAGGTGGAATCGGAACCCTGTGTGATTGACGTCCGGTTCAGCGATGTCGATCAGGGCGTGCAGCTGGATATCGATTTCACCTTCAGCTGCCAGGCTGAAACCCTGATTTTCCAGCTCGGCCTGCGTTAGCGCCTCTTACGCCGCCTCAGCGCGGCGTTTTTCAATTTCGTGTTTCCCTTCGCACTTTTTCCTTTCTGCTATTGGCGGCTCACCCGCTTGTGGTTAACACTGATCAGGTCAGACCTCTTCAGGCAATGATGCCACAGTCCCGGCTACAGGTGAGAACAATGAGCAAAGCGCAGCCGCTGCTGACGCGTGATGGCGAACGCATCGCAATTACCCACGGGTTACGAACCCCTTTCTTACGCCAGGCGACTGGCTTTCATGGCATTCCCGCCATCGAGCTGGGACGGATGGTGGTCAGCGAATTAATGGTGCGCAGTGAGTTACCGGCTGACGTGATTGAGCTGCTGGTATTTGGTCAGGTAGTACAGATGCCGGAAGCGCCAAACATTGCGCGTGAAATTGTCTTAAGCAGCGGGCTGAATGTGAATACCGACGCCTACAGCGTCAGTCGTGCCTGCGCCACCAGTTTTCAGGCGGTGGCGAATGTGGCAGAGAGCCTGATGGCGGGTACGGTTTCTGCTGCTATTGCTGGCGGGGCAGACTCCTCATCAGTGCTGCCGATTGGGGTCACTAAAACGCTGGCCCGCGCGCTGGTGGATCTCAACAAGGCCCGCAGTCTGGGGCAGAAACTGCATATCCTTAAACGGCTGCGTCCGCGCGATCTGCTGCCGGTGCCGCCTGCGGTGGCGGAGTACTCGACCGGCCTGCGGATGGGGGACACGGCCGAGCAGATGGCGAAAAGCTACGGTATCACCCGTGAGGCTCAGGATGCGCTGGCCCTCCGCTCCCATCAGCATGCCGCCAGAGCCTGGCAATCCGGGGTACTGAACCAGGAAGTCATGGCAGCCTTTGTACCGCCGTGGAAAGCCGCAATCGATCAGGACAATAACGTGCGGATGAACGCTAAAGCAGAGGATTACGCCCGACTGCGTCCCGCCTTTGACCGCCAGCACGGCAGCGTTACCGCCGCCAACAGCACGCCGCTGACGGATGGCGCGGCAGCCGTCATTCTGATGCGGGAAGGGCGCGCCAGGGAACTGGGCGTCACGCCGCTGGGCTACCTGCGCAGCTACGCGTTTACCGCTATTGATGTCCAGCAGGACATGCTGCTGGGGCCAGCCTATGCTTCGCCGCTGGCGCTGGATCGTGCCGGGGTGAGCCTGGCCGATCTGACGCTGATAGATATGCATGAGGCATTCGCGGCCCAGACGCTGAGCAATCTGCAGCTGTTTCGTGACGAACGTTTCGCCCGTGAGGTGCTGAACCGGCCGCATGCGCTGGGCGAGGTCAACGAAGAGCGTTTCAACGTGCTGGGCGGTTCCATCGCCTATGGCCATCCTTTTGCCGCCACGGGCGCGCGTATGATTACCCAGACGCTTAATGAACTGCGCCGCCGTGGTGGCGGGCTGGGACTGGTCACCGCCTGCGCGGCGGGTGGTCTGGGTGCGGCAATGGTTCTGGAGGCCGAATAATGGAGCAGAATGCCTTTCAACTGACGATGCGACAGGATCACGTCGGCATTATCACGATTGATGTCCCTGGCGAGAAGATGAACACCCTGAAAGCGGAATTTGCTGGCCAGATTGCCGCCATCATTGCGGAAGCGCGACGCGATCCGCAACTGGCGGGACTGGTCCTGATCTCCGGCAAAACGGACAATTTTATCGCGGGCGCGGACATCAGCATGATTGACCGCTGCCAGAGTGCGCAGGAAGCTGAAGCGCTGGCGAAGCAGGGCCAGGAAGTGATGGCGATGATCGACGCGTTGCCTTTTCCGGTGGTGGCGGCCATTCACGGGGCCTGCCTGGGCGGTGGACTGGAACTGGCGCTGGCCTGTGATGCGCGCATCTGCTCGCTGGATGATAAAACCCGCCTCGGCTTACCGGAGATACAGCTCGGCCTGCTGCCTGGCTCTGGCGGGACGCAGCGGCTGCCGCGTTTAATCGGTGTTCAGCAGGCGCTGCCGCTGATGCTGACCGGCAAAAGTCTGCGCGCGAAGCAGGCGCGAAAGCTCGGCGTCGTCGATGATGCGGTTCCCCGCCCGATCCTGCTGGAGACCGCAATTGCGCGGGTGAAAAAGGGCAAGGTCAGCGGACGCGTCCTGCCGCTGCGCGATCGGCTGCTGCATGGTCCGGTCGCCCGCCAGGCGCTGTTTGCGCTGGCGACACGCCAGACCGCGGCGAAAACGCAGGATAATTATCCGGCCGCCAGACGGCTGATTGAGGTGGTGCGCATCGGGCTGGAGCAGGGCAGCCGCGCCGGCCATGATGCGGAGGCGCGCGCCTTTGGCGAACTGGCGATGACGCCGGAGTCCGTTGCGCTGCGCGGACTCTTCTTTGCCACCACGGCGATGAAAAAGGAGCGGGGCGGTGAAGCTGAACCCGCGACCGTGAAGCGTGTTGCGGTGCTGGGCGGTGGGCTGATGGGCGGCGGTATTGCCAGCGTCACCGCGATCAACGCCGGGTTGCCGGTGCGCATCAAAGATATCAGCCTGGAAGGCGTCAGCCATGCGCTGAAAACCAGCTGGGATCTGCTCAGCAAAAAGGTCCGTCGTCGTCAGCTGACCCCGGCAGCGCGCCAGCAGCAGATGGCGCGCATCACAGGTGGCATCGATTATCAGGGATTCTCGCAGCGCGACGTGGTGATCGAAGCGGTGTTCGAAGATCTTGCCCTGAAGCAGCAGATGGTGCACGACGTCGAGGCACACTGTCAGCCGCATACCCTGTTTGCTTCCAACACCTCTTCGCTGCCGATTGCGGATATCGCCGCCGGGGCGCAGCGTCCTGAGAATGTCATCGGGCTGCACTATTTCAGTCCGGTGGAAAAAATGCCGCTGGTGGAGGTGATCCCGCATCTGAATACTTCGGCCACGACGCTGGTTACCGTTGTGGCACTGGCGCGCAGTCAGGGCAAGACGCCGATCGTCGTCGCAGACAAGCCGGGTTTCTATGTCAACCGCATCCTGACCCCCTATATAAATGAAGCGATGCGCTGTCTGCTGGAGGGGGAGCCGATTGAGCACATCGATCGGGCGCTGGTGAAGTTTGGTTTTCCGGTTGGTCCGATTCAGCTGCTTGATGAGGTCGGCATTGATGTCGGCAGCAAAATCAGCCCCATTCTGCATCAGGCCTATGGTGAACGCTTTGCCGCACCGGCCGCGTTTGAGGCGGTGATCAGGGATGGCCGTAAGGGTCGTAAAAATGGCCGGGGCTTCTATCGTTATGACCTGCCGCGCTGGCAGCGTAAAAAACCGGACGCCTCGCTTTACAGCCTGCTGAAGGTCACGCCGCAGGCCCGGCAGAGTGGGGCACAGATTGCGGAACGCTGTGTGATGATGATGCTGAATGAGGCCGCCCGTTGTCTCGATGAGCAGGTAATTCGCAGCGCCCGGGACGGCGACGTGGGGGCGGTGTTTGGCATCGGCTTTCCGCCTTTCCTGGGCGGGCCGTTCCACTACATGGATAAACTGGGCGCGGCGGAAATGGTCAGCCGGCTAAACCGTCTCGCGCAGCAGCACGGTGAGCGATTTGCCCCCTGTGAGGCGCTGATTCAGGCGGCTGCGGAACAGACGAAATTTTACATTTCTCTGTGAAATGGAATAACGGCTCCGATTCAGCGGGTTAGAAAAGCGCCGCCCGCGTGTGCGGCGCAGCATGAATCTGAGAAGTGCTTATTTAATAAACAACCGGTTGACTATACTGAAGCCATTAGGGTAAAACACAGCGTTCATTCGCAGAGTGAAGAGTCTGACGCGTCGCGTCGGGCGATATCGACAAACAACAGCGGTGCTTTATGCAAGTTTTTATCATGCGTCACGGCGATGCGGCTCTGGAAGCAGCAAGTGATTCAGTCAGGCCTTTAACTTTATGTGGCTGTGATGAATCGCGTCAGATGGCCCACTGGCTTAACAGCCAGACGCCGGACATCGAGCGTGTCCTGGTCAGTCCCTATCTACGCGCGCAGCAGACGCTCGCTACCGTGCGTGAAGCCTATCCCCTGCCGGAAGGCCAGGACGTGTTACCGGAGTTAACGCCGGGTGGCGATCCGGGTCTGGTCGGCTGCTATCTGCAGGCGCTGGCGAACGAAGGGGTGAAATCGGCGCTGGTCATCTCCCATCTGCCCCTGGTGGGCTACCTGGTTTCCGAACTCTGCCCGCAGGAAACTCCACCGATGTTTGCCACTTCCGCCATTGCCTGCGTCGAGTTCGATCCGGCAGAGAGTGCCGGTAAACTGCTGTGGCAGGTCAGTCCGAAGAAGCTGGCGAAAGCCATCTGACGACGAGGGGCCGATGACACCGGCCCTGTCAGGGCAACTCAGGCGGTTGCCACTCCTCAATCTCAATCAGCACCAGCAGCGCAGCATCACCGCCGAACATTTTCGGCGCCTGATGAAACGCCATGACCCACGGATGCTGGGCCAGCCACAGCGGCGTCTGCTGCTTCAGAATATGTTTTCCATGTCCGGTCATGACGCTGGCGCAGAACAGATGTTCACGGCGGCAGGCGGCGATCAGTGCGCCCAGCTCCTGCTTGGCCTGCATCTGCGTTAAGCCGTGCAGGTCGAGAAAAATCTCCGGGGTATAGTCGCCCCGGCGCAGTTTTTTCAGCTCAAAATGGCTGACATCGGCGCGCACGTAACGGGTAGCCCCTTCGGTCGAGAGCAGGGGCTGAAACTCATCCGAAAAGTAATGGCTGTTGTCCGCCTGCTCGGAAAGCAGACGTTTTACCGGAATCTCGCGGGTTTTTACCGGCGCTTTATGGACATAGGTGTCCTGTTTTAACTGACGTGTCCCCGTCATTAACTGGCGAAACAGCGCCTCATCATCCGGGCTTAGCGGTGTTTTTTTACTCATGGCAGGTCAGTCTTATCAGAAAAGGCTGTCACACAGCAGAGCCGATACCTTACCGTTAAGTGTCATTAATTGTCAGCTTTTTCACCTCGCTGCGCTGAATTCTCCCCGGCTTCATGGCACACTATCGGCCGATTTAGCAAAAGGCCTGCGGAGGGCTACGTGGACAAAATTTTCGTCGATGAGGCAGTGAACGAACTGCACACCATTCAGGACATGCTGCGCTGGGCGGTAAGCCGCTTTTCCGCTGCCGGAATCTGGTACGGACATGGCACAGACAATCCCTGGGACGAAGCCGTTCAACTGGTCCTGCCGTCTCTCTGGCTGCCGCTGGATATTCCGGAAGATATGCGCAACGCGCGTCTGACCGCCAGCGAGCGTCTTCTGATTGTCGAGCGCGTCATTCGTCGCGTTAACGAGCGTATTCCGGTCGCCTACCTGACCAACAAAGCCTGGTTCTGCGGTCACGAATTCTTTGTTGATGAGCGCGTGCTGGTGCCGCGTTCACCGATTGGCGAACTGATCGAGAACCGCTTTGCCGGTCTTATCAGCACGCCACCCGCGCATATTCTGGATATGTGCACCGGCAGCGGCTGCATCGCGATTGCCTGCGCTTACGCCTTCCCGGAAGCGGAGGTCGACGCCGTCGATATCTCGACCGGTGCGCTGGCGGTGGCCGAGCAGAACATTGAAGAACATGGCCTGATCAATCAGGTCACGCCGATTCGTGCCGACCTGTTCCGCGAACTGCCGCCGCTGAAGTATGACCTGATCGTCACTAACCCGCCTTATGTGGATGCGGAAGATATGGACGATCTGCCCAATGAATATCGCCACGAACCGGAGCTGGGGCTGGCGGCGGGCAGCGATGGCCTGAAGCTGGTGCGCCGCATTCTGGCCTGCGCGCCTGATTATCTCAGCGAGCAGGGCGTTCTGGTCTGCGAAGTCGGTAACAGCATGGTGCATATGATCGAGCAGTATCCCGATGTGCCCTTTACCTGGCTGGAATTTGACAACGGCGGTGACGGTGTCTTTACGCTGACGCGCCAGCAGATCGTCGACGCACAACACCATTTCTCCTTTTACAAAGACTAAAAGTGGGGCGAAGCCTCGCCCGCCGAACCCTGACAAGGAAACAGCATGGCCGGAAACAGCATCGGACAATTTTTTCGAGTAACTACCTTTGGCGAGTCCCACGGTCTTGCGCTGGGCTGCATCGTTGATGGGGTGCCACCGGGCATCCCCCTGACCGAAGCGGATATCCAGCATGACCTCGACCGTCGTCGTCCTGGCACCTCGCGCTACACCACGCAGCGTCGCGAGCCGGATCAGGTGAAAATTTTGTCCGGTGTGTTTGAGGGTGTGACCACCGGCACGTCTATTGGCCTGCTGATTGAGAACACCGATCAGCGGTCGCAGGATTATGGCGCGATCAAAGATCTCTTCCGTCCCGGCCATGCCGATTACACCTATGAGCAGAAGTATGGTCAGCGCGACTACCGTGGCGGTGGCCGCTCTTCGGCGCGTGAAACCGCGATGCGCGTGGCCGCCGGTGCGATAGCGAAGAAGTATCTGCAGATGAAACATGGTGTGGTGGTGCGCGGCTATCTGGCGCAGATCGGGGATATCGCCTGTGAGCTGAAAGACTGGAGCATCGTGGAAGAGAATCCCTTCTTCTGCCCGGATGCGGAGAAGCTGGAGGCGCTGGATGAACTGATGCGCGGCCTGAAAAAAGAGGGCGACTCCATCGGGGCTAAAGTCACGGTCATGGCTGACAACGTGCCGCCTGGCCTGGGTGAGCCGGTCTTTGACCGTCTGGATGCCGACCTGGCGCACGCGCTGATGAGCATCAACGCGGTGAAAGGGGTGGAGATCGGTGACGGCTTCGCGGTGGTCAGCCAGCGCGGCAGCCAGCATCGGGATGAAATCCGTCACGATGGTTTCCAGAGTAACCACGCCGGCGGCATTCTGGGCGGCATCAGCAGCGGCCAGACCATCAGCGCCAACCTCGCAATGAAACCGACCTCCAGCATCACCGTGCCGGGTAAAACCATTACCCGCGACGGCGAAGAGGTGGAGATGATCACCAAAGGCCGCCACGATCCCTGCGTCGGGATCCGCGCCGTGCCGATCGCCGAGGCGATGATGGCGATCGTCCTGATGGATCATCTGCTGCGCCAGCGGGCGCAGAACGGTGACGTTAACAGCACCGTGCCGCGCTGGTGATGGCATGAAGGCACTTCTGCTTACTCTGAGCGCGCTGTTGTTCAGCGCCTCCAGCCTGGCGGCGACGCCGTGGCAGCGTATTCAGCAGCCCATCAGCGGCGCACCGCAGTCCATCGGTGGCTTTGCAAATGGCTGTATTATTGGCGCCCGGGCACTGCCGCTCAATTCACCTGACTACCAGGTGATGCGTCAGGATCAGCGTCGTTATTTCGGTCATCCCGATCTGATTGCGTTTATTCAGCGGCTGACGACCCGTGTGCACAACCTGCAGCTGGGTAATGTGCTGATTGGGGATATGGGCATGGCGGCTGGCGGACGTTTCAGCAGCGGTCACGCCAGCCATCAGACCGGCCTGGATGTCGATATCTGGCTGCAACTGCCGAAAACCCGCTGGACCGCGCAGCAGCTGCTGAAGCCGCAGCCGCTGGATCTGGTCGGGCCGGGTGATAAAAACGTGATTGCGCGCCACTGGCAGCCGGAAATCGACAGCCTGATTAAACTGGCGGCGAAAGACGATGATGTCACGCGCATCTTCGTCAACCCGGCGATTAAAAAGCAGCTTTGTGCGGATGCCGGTGCCGATCGTGACTGGCTGCGCAAAGTGCGCCCCTGGTTCGCGCATCGGGCGCATATGCATGTGCGGCTGCGCTGCCCGACCGGCAGTATCGGCTGTGAAGATCAGCCGCCACCGCCTCCGGGCGATGGCTGTGGCGCAGAACTGCAGAGCTGGTTCCTGCCGAAGCAGCCCGGATCGGGCGCGCCGGTGAAACGTGAACCGCCGCCGTTACCGCCTGCCTGTCAGGCTCTGCTGGATAAACATCTACTGTAAGGGATTCCATGGAGTGGTTCGTGGTCAGTCCGCTGCTGGTCGGGCTGCTGTTTCTGATTGCCATGCTCGCCGGTTTTATTGACTCAATTGCGGGTGGCGGGGGGTTACTGACGGTGCCGTCGCTGCTGGCGGCGGGTCTCTCACCGGCTCAGGCGCTGGCGACCAATAAACTGCAATCGGTCGGCGGGTCGTTCTCCGCCAGCCTCTACTTTGTGCGACGCGGCGCAGTTAATCTGAGTGAGCAGTGGCTGAATATCGCCATGACGCTGCTGGGGTCCGTGCTGGGGGCGGTGCTGATCCAGCGCCTGCAGGCGGACTTTCTGCGTCAGATGCTGCCACTGTTTTTGATCGCGATTGGCTTGTGGTTTCTGCTGATGCCGCGTCTCGGTGAAGAAGACCGGGCGCGTCGCCTGCACGGCCTCGCCTATGCGCTGGTCGGGGGCGGTGCCGTGGGCTTCTATGACGGATTTTTCGGGCCGGGCGCGGGCTCTTTCTATGCGCTGGCCTTCGTCACGCTCTGCGGTTACAACCTGGCGAAGGCGACAGCCCATGCCAAAGTTCTCAACTTCACCTCTAACGTGGGCAGTCTGCTGTTCTTTATGTTCGGCGGCAAAGTGGTGTGGGGAACCGGCCTGATTATGATGCTCGGCGCGTTCTGCGGCGCGCGTCTGGGCGCCCGACTGGTGCTGAGCCGCGGGCAGAAACTGATCCGCCCGATGGTGGTGATTGTCTCTGCCGTAATGAGCATAAAACTCCTGTGGGACAGCCATGGCAGCGCCGTGATGGCGTGGCTCTCCACACTGCAATCGTAACTTTTTACGTGATAACGTCATGAACCCGACCCATCATTATGAACAGCTGATTACGCTGTTCGATCGCTGCTTCAGCGATGAATTTCAGACACGCCTGATTAAAGGCGACGATGAACCGATCTATCTTCCTGCTGATGCAGAGTCGCCGTGGAACCGGGTGGTTTTTGCCCACGGCTTTTACGCCAGCGCCCTGCATGAGATCTCTCACTGGTGCATCGCCGGTGAGGCACGCCGTAAACTGGTCGATTTTGGCTACTGGTACTGCCCGGATGGCCGCGATGCGCTGACCCAGAGCCAGTTTGAAGCCGTTGAAGTGAAGCCACAGGCGCTGGAGTGGATGTTTTGTATGGCGGCGGGCTTTCCCTTCAACGTCAGTTGTGACAATCTCGACGGAGATTGTGAGCCGGATCGCATTGCGTTTCAGCGTAAGGTACATGCTCAGGTCATGAGCTATCTGACGGCGGGTATTCCCGCGCGTCCCGCGCGTTTTATTACCGCCCTGGCGGAATTTTATGGCAGGCCTTCATTAACAGCGGCGCAGTTTCCCTGGCCGGACGATCTGTGATGCAGGATGACATTATCAAAAGAGGAATTGAGATGATCGCAGAATTTGAAGCGCGTATCCTGGCCCTGATTGACGACATGGTCGAGCATGCCAGTGACGATGAACTGTTCGCCAGCGGTTATCTGCGCGGGCATCTGACCCTGGCGGTCGCTGAAGTGGAGCAGCTGGATGAGCATACGCCAGAAGCGCTGCAGGTTCAGGTGACCCGCAGCCTGCAGAACGCCATTGCCGCAGGCGAACTCTCGCCGCGCGACCAGGCGCTGGTGGTCGGCATGTGGGACAACCTGTTTGTTCAGGCGCGCCAGCTTTCCGCATGATGTGACAGGGCGGTAAGCGCCGCCCTGCAGACCCGCTTTATACCGCTTTTCCCTTCAGCAGTTTCCTGACCCAGTAGCGATTCGGATTGAGTGCCGCCAGCGTGGTCGCATCCAGCGGCTGTGGCTCACCCGCCAGCTGGGCGGCCAGCACCTCGGCTGCCAGCGGTGCGCTGCACAAGCCGCGCGAACCCAGCGCACCAAACAGATAAAGTCCCGGCAGATCGGGCGCGTCACCAATCTGACCGCCTGCCGCAAGCCGGGCCGGTAAATCCGCATACTGTGCCAGCGTCGCGGCATAATCGGGCACGCCGCCCACCATCGGCAGGTGATCGCGCGTGGCGCAGCGCACGCCCATTCTGGCTTCTCCCTCACTGACATCCACCGTTTCCGCCCAGCGGCTGTCAGGCAGACAGTGCAGCAGTCGACTGCGATTCTCCTGCTGATCCGCCTCGCGATAACGCGTTGCGGTTTCACCACGATGGTAGCTGGCACCGATACAGTGGGTACCAAACTGGGTGCTGACCGGCGTCAGATAGCCGTCGTAACAGAGCACGGTCTGCAGTGCGCTGAGGGCAGGCGTGGCGGGAACATGGCTCACCTGACCCGCTACCGGGTAGGCTGGCAGCGGGGCGCTTTGCGCAAAGTCGGCGATCGCGTGACCGTTTGCCAGGACCACCGCAGAATGGTGAACCGCCGGGCGGTCGCTGAAGGTCAGCGTCCAGCCATCCTCCTGTTGAGAAAGCCCGCTTACCCGGTGCAGCCAGTGAATGCGTAAGCCCTGTGTCTCGCCATGGGCGAGCAGCGCGGTGGTCAGCTCAGCCGGTGAGAGCCAGCCGCCCTCCGGATAGAAAATGCCGCCGCAGCCCAGCGCTACCTTCGCCCGGTTTTCCGCCTCTGCGACATCGACGCCGCGGGCGAGGGTTTCAGGCAGGTCCATCGCCAGCATCTGTTCGATCTTTTTGCGGCTCTTTTCATCCCAGCCCAGTTGCAGCACGCCACTCCACTCATGCTCAAAGGTGACCCCGCTCTGGTCGTAGAGTCGCCGGGCAAAGCTGAATGCCGCCGGGAAGAAGGTGGCGAGGGCCGGATCGTGCTGATTGAGCAGCGGATAGAGTGCGCCCTGCCGGTTACCCGAGGCACCCAGCGCGGGCGCCGCATCGGCGCAGTAGAGCGTTACCCGCCAGCCTCGGCGCAGCAGCGCCAGCGCCAGGGTCGCGCTGGCCACGCCGCCGCCAATCAGGGCGACCTCCCGCTGCGCCGCCGGACGGCGATGATACCAGGGCTGCGTGCCGGATAGCAGAGGCGCATCCTGCAGGCTGCCGCACAGCATTTCGCGTTTCGGGCCAAATCCTTTGCGGCGGGTGACGTCAAATCCCGCCTCCTGCAGACCGCGCCGCACAAAACCTGCAGCAGTAAAAGTCGCGAAAGTCCCCTGTGGACGCGCCAGCTTCGCCATCATGCTGAACAGCGCAGGCGTCCACATATCGGGATTCTTTGCGGGCGCGAAGCCATCGAGGAACCAGGCATCGACCTGACGATGCAGGCTCTCATCCACCTTTTCCATCAGCAGGTTGATATCGCCCAGCCACAGATCCAGCGTGATGCGCCCGCCGTCAAACAGCAGTCGCTGGCAGCCGGGCAGGGCAGCCGGCCACTGGGCCTGCAGCGCTTCTGCCCAGGGGGCAAGTTCGGGCCAGTGCTGATGCGCCGCGATCAGATCCGCGCGGGTTAACGGAAATTTCTCAAAGCTAATGAAATGCAGACGTTTTACTGTCGCACCAGGCTGTTCACGCTGAAAGGCGTCGAAGGCCTGCCACAGAGTAAGAAAATTAAGGCCGGTACCAAACCCGCTTTCCGCCACGATCAGCAGATCGCGCGGATGCGCCGCAAAACGCTGCGGGAAACCGTTGCCGCCAAGGAACACATAGCGTGTCTCTTCCAGACCGTTGTCGTTAGAGAAATAGACGTCGCCAAACGCTCGGGAAACAGGTGTACCCTGTTCATTCCAGTTTAGCTGCGCATGTTTAACCGGGGTTAATTTCACGGGAAAGGCTCGTTTTTCAGGCAGTGGCGCGATTTTAACGACCCAGGTCACATGACGCAAATTTACAAAAGGAAATAGCTGATCGGACTTGTTCGGCGTACAAGTGTACGCTAGAGTGCATGCCAATTACGAAGAAGTGGATGAGGAAGATTGAATGAAACGTGCTGTGATTACTGGCTTAGGGATCGTTTCCAGTATTGGTAATAACCAGCAGGAAGTGCTGTCATCTCTGCGTGAAGGACGCTCTGGCATCACCTTTTCTGAAGAGATGAAAGATTCCGGCATGCGTAGTCACGTCTGGGGTAACGTCAAATTAGATACCACCGGCCTCATCGATCGCAAAGTTGTGCGCTTTATGAGTGATGCGTCCATCTATGCTTATCTCTCCATGGAAGAAGCGATTAAAGATTCCGGCCTGACTGATGAAATGTATCAGAGCAACCCGCGTGTAGGTCTGATTGCAGGTTCAGGCGGTGGTTCCCCGCGCTTCCAGGTCTTTGGTGCTGATGCAATGCGCAGCCCACGCGGCCTGAAAGCGGTTGGCCCTTACGTGGTCACTAAGGCGATGGCTTCTGGCGTCTCTGCCTGTCTCGCCACGCCATTCAAAATTCATGGCGTAAACTACTCGATCAGCTCCGCCTGTGCTACCTCTGCGCACTGTATCGGTAACGCCGTTGAGCAGATTCAGCTGGGCAAACAGGATATCGTTTTTGCCGGCGGCGGCGAAGAGCTCTGCTGGGAAATGGCCTGTGAGTTCGACGCCATGGGCGCGCTCTCTACCCGTTACAACGACACACCAGAAAAAGCGTCACGCACCTATGACAACGAGCGCGACGGTTTTGTTATCGCCGGTGGCGGTGGCATGGTGGTGGTTGAAGAGCTGGAGCATGCGCTGGCTCGCGGTGCACACATCTATGCCGAAATCGTCGGCTATGGTGCGACCTCTGACGGTGCAGACATGGTTGCGCCTTCAGGTGAAGGTGCGGTGCGCTGCATGAAGATGGCAATGAACGGCGTCGACACGCCAATCGACTATCTGAACAGCCACGGTACCTCTACGCCAGTGGGCGACGTGAAAGAGCTGGGTGCGATTCGTGAAGTGTTTGGCGAGAAAACCCCTTACATTTCAGCAACAAAAGCGATGACCGGTCACTCACTGGGTGCGGCTGGCGTGCAGGAAGCGATTTACTCGCTGCTGATGCTGGAGCATGGCTTTATCGCGCCAAGCATCAACATCAACTCACTGGATGCAGCTGCCACCGGCATGAACATCGTGACTGAGCCGATGGAAAAAGAGCTGACGACCGTGATGTCTAACAGCTTTGGTTTCGGTGGCACCAACGCCACGCTGACCATGCGTAAATATCAGGCGTAATCTTTTACGTCAGCACGCTGAAGGGCCGGCTTTGCCGGCCCTTTTGTTTTCTGGCTTGCGGTAAACCGGCGCCGGCCAGATTTATCCCTCCCGCTGCAGCAGCCTCAGCAGTTTATCGCACCCTGCCACAATCTCATCAGGCGTCAGCGCGGCGAAGCCGAGTATCCAGCCCTGCTGAGACGCGGAGCCGGCATAGAGCGGGCTGAGACGAGGCAACAGCAACCCCTGTTGTGCCGCGAGCGCGGTTAAGCGCGCTTCATCCTGTTCTACTGTCACCGTCAGCTGGAGTCCGCCGCCACTGACGATGGGCGTGATCCACGGTGAGAGTCGCTGCGCAATCTGCTCCAGCAATCGATCGCGACGGCTGTGATAGAGCTGACGCATCAGCCGCAGATGAGTGGCAAAATGTCCCTGCTGCAGAAAGGCCGCGGTAATCGCCTGGGGCAGCAGGGCGCTGTGTCCATCCAGCACGCTGCGCGCCTGGCCCAGAGGGGCAATCAGCGCAGGAGGCACCACCATCCACGCCAGACGCAGTGAAGGGAACAGCGATTTCGAAAAGGTGCCGAGCGTAATGACCCGCTGATGACGGTCCAGTCCCTGCAGCGCAGGAATCGGGCGCTCGTCATAATGAAACTCGCTGTCGTAGTCATCTTCAATCAGCCAGCTTTGGTTGCGCTGCGCCCAGGCGAGCCAGGCGAGACGGCGGGGCAGGCTCAGCGTTACCCCGGTCGGATAGTGGTGTGAAGGCGTCAGATACATCAGCTTTGCACTGCCGTGACCCGGCACTGCGCCTTCGGCATCGACGGTTATCCCGTGCACCTTTGCGCCTGCGGCGAGCAGCGCGTTTCGTGCGCCGGGATAGCCTGGCTCCTCTATCCACACATCATCTCCAGGATCGACGAACATCATCGCCAGCAACTGCAGCGCCTGTTGCGAACTGGTCAGGATAATCACCTGCTCCGGCTGGCACTGCATACCCCGCGAGAGCGCCAGATAATCAGCAATCGCACTGCGCAGCGGCAGGTAGCCGCAGGGATCGCCATATCCCATGGCGGCGCTGCCCAGCGAACGCTGCACGCTGCTGCTCAGGCGTCGCCAGCTGTCATGGGGAAAAGCGCGTAACTCCGGGGAACCGGCGGCAAAGGCGTGAGGAAACGGGGGATCCTGACAGCCTCCGGTTGCCAGCACCTGCTGACCCCGCGCTGAGAAACGGGCGGGCTGAACGCGTGCCGCTGAAGCGGTGCCTGCGGGAATCGTGATGGCCACAAACGTTCCGCGACCGATCTCGCGTCGCAGATAGCCTTCGCTCTCAAGCTGACCATAGGCGGCTTCCACCGTGACGCGTGAAATCCGGAGATCCTGCGCCAGCTGGCGACTGGAGGGCAGCTGCTGACCGGCGTGCAGATGATGCCGGTTAATGGCCAGCCGCAGGGTGGTGCAGAGGCGCTCACGCACGCCGCCGCTGGCCTGATGCTGGAAAAGCTGCAACAGTGGAGAACTCATATGGGTCTTATTCCTGGCGCAAAATGGGTATCAGCAGGCAGTCCACTCTGCCGTAAACTGCACGCTCACTTCAACAGGAGAATCGCGATGTCATCTGTATTACATTTTCCCGCCGCCACGCCGCAGCAAAGCCTCGACTATCTGCAGGCAAAACTCGCTTATTATACAGACGCCTGGGATCTGGCGGAGGATCTGGCCCGGAATCTGCCTGGCATTCAGGTGATCGATGCGCGCGCACCAGCGGCTTATCGCGCCGGCCATATCAGCGGCGCGATTAATTTTCCCCACCGTGAGATCAATGCTTCCAGCTGCGAGCCGCTCGACCGCGACCGCGTTTATGTCACCTATTGCGACGGCATCGGCTGTAACGGCTCGACGAAAGCGGCTCTGAAGCTGGCGGAACTGGGATTTCAGGTGAAGGAGCTGACTGGCGGGCTGGATTTCTGGAAACGGGAAGGTCATCCGCTGACCTGGGGGGCGGCACCGGGCGAATGGCCCGTTACCGCACCCGATGCATCCTGTGGCTGCTGACCTAGAGCACCAGCCAGAGCAGAAGGGTGATCACCACCAGCGCAACAAACAGACCCAGCAGGGGACGCTGCGCCAGGGGCTGCAGCGGTGACGGCAGCGAGGCGACAAAGGGCGACCAGATTGGCTGCGGTTTGATCTCACTGGCGGCCAGCGGCTGTTCGTGAACTTTCTCGGCACGATCGGCGCGACGGCTGAACAGGAAGTTCAGCAGATCCTGCGTCTGCGTCACGGTTAGCACCGTCTGCGGTGTGGCCTGAAAACGCTGCTGGCTGTACTCCTCCAGGCTATGCCGCTCGTGCTGATCCAGCGGCTGTTTCAGCGAGGCTTCCAGCAGCTGTAAGGTCGGTGCGCTGTGCTGACTCAGCGTCTGACGTACCTGCAGATACTGGGTGAGCAGCGGGAAATGGCGCGAGGGGATGGGATCGCCGCTGGTCAGTCCGACCAGTTTCAGCGCCGCCGTCCAGAGTTTGCCAGTCGGTTCTCCGGTGGCGGCGGCCAGTCGGACCACCTGCTGATTGAGCGTCTGATGCTCCGCCGGGAGCAGGGTCCGATCGCTGACGCGGCTCTGCTGCGGCTGCGGGATCGCCATCTGCCCGTTCTGCAGCATCGTCAGAACCTGACGCAGCTGGTCCTGGCTCAGCGAGCTCAGAACGGTCTGACCAAACTGCTGGCGGATAAAGTCACTCACCGCCTGACGGTTATTGCCCTTCGGCAGCAGTTCTGTGAGCTGAGTCATCAACTGACGCGTGGCATGGCCATTCTGCGCCTGAGTCAGACGACCATTGAGATACTGCTCCGCAGCCGGAAAGTGACGCGACTGCAGCTCCGCCTCACTCTTCACGCCCACCTCATGCCGGACGCCCGCCCAGAGTTCAGGTGCCTTCAGATTGCTGAGCGATAAGATACGCACGATCAGGCGTTCTAATGTCGTGCGCTGAGCCGGGGAGAGGGGCTGTTCACCCGCCACAGAACCGTGACGTGTTACGCCGGTTTGCGGATTAAGAGATGAACGATCGCCGACCGGCACACCGGGGCCGCTGAGAGGTTGCATGGCGGATTCCTTGGGAAAACAGAACAGCGTCGGGTGCGCCGGAAAAAGAATAGGCCATGATAGCAAAAGCCCCCGCGAAATCCCACGGGGGACGCACAGTTCAGCGTGAGATTTACTCTTCAGCCAGTCTGAGGCGATAGCGACGCCAGCGTTTCCAGATCGGTGGCAGAACCAGCACCGAAATCGCCAGCACCAGCAGCACTTTGCAGATAGGACTTTCCCACAGAATAACCAGGTTACCGTTACTGATTGAGAGGGCACGACGCAGGTTCTGCTCCAGCATCTCACCCAGCACAAAGCCCAGAATCAGCGGCGACATCGGAAAGTCCATCTTGCGCAGAATATAACCAAAGATTCCCAGGCCGACCATCAGGAGCAAATCGAAGGTGGTGCTGTGCACGGCATAGACGCCCACCGCGGAGATGGCGGCAATGGCCGGCACCAGGAACCAGAGCGGAATGCTCAGCATCCGGGCGAAAACATTGATCATCGGAATGTTCATCACCAGCAGCATAACGTTGCCAATCAGCAGTGCCGCGATCAGACCCCAGACGATATCTGGCTGCTCAACAAACATCGCCGGACCTGGCGTGATGTTATAGAGCGTTAAAGCGCCGACCATCACCGCTGTGGTGCCGGAGCCGGGGATACCCAGCGTCAGCATCGGGATAAAGGAACCACAGGCTGAGGCATTATTTGCCGCTTCCGGTGCGGCCACACCGCGAATATCCCCTTTCCCGAACTGTTCACTGCCGCTGATTTTTTTCTCCGTCATGTAGGCGATAGCGCTGGCAATGGTCGCTCCGGCGCCAGGCAGAACGCCGACAAAGAACCCCAGAAAAGAGGAGCGTAGCGTGGCGCCTGTGGCCATCGCCGCCTCTTTCATGTTGAACATCATGCGGCCGCTTGCCCGCACCGCTTTCTGGCCGCTACTGGTCGACTCGAGCATCAGCAAAATTTCACTGACCGAGAACAGACCAATGACGACAACCACAAACTGAATGCCGTCAGAGAGATGAACGCTGTCAAACGTGAAGCGATAGACGCCGGTATTGGCATCCACCCCGACCGTGGCCATGCCCAGGCCAATGAGCGCCGAAAGAAAAGATTTCAGCGGATTGTGGCTCATCATGCTGCCCAGGCAGGCGATGGCAAACACCATCAGGGCAAAGTACTCTGCCGGTCCAAACGCCAGTGACCAGCTGGCCAGCAGCGGGGCGAAGAGAATAATGCCGACGATGGCAATCGTAGAGCCAACAAACGAGCTGACCGCCGAAATGGAGAGCGCGACGCCCGCTTTGCCCTGCTGCGCCATCGGATACCCATCCAGCGCGGTCATGATTGCGCCGGCATCGCCCGGAACGTTGAGCAGAATGGAGGAGATGCGCCCGCCATACTCACAGCCGATATAAACCGTGGCCAGCAGAATCAGCGCCGACTCGGCCGGCAGGTGCAGCGCAAAAGCCAGCGGCATCAGAATGGCTACGCCATTGATTGGCCCCAGGCCAGGCAGCAGGCCAACAATGGTGCCGATAAAGCAGCCGATCAGGGCGATCAGCAGATTCTCTGGCGTCATGGCGACGGCAAAGCCCTGCATTAAAAAGGACCAGGTATCCATGATGCTCTCCTTAACTCAGCCAGTTGCCGACCGGAAGGGTGACTTCCAGCAGACGGTCAAAGGCGTAAAACAGCGAGGTGCCCATCACCAGCCCGGCCAGCGCGGCGGCCCACCAGCGCGCCCCAAACAGCAGGCCGATGCCAAAGGTCAGCAGCGTCGTGCAGATGGCAAAGCCCAGCGTCTCAAACAGCCAGCCATAGAGCATCATCATCAGCGCCAGCGCTACCAGCCGTTTCAGCGTGCCAGCTGCGGGCCACTGAATGGTGTCCGGTTTCCGAAAGAGCATCAGCAGGGCGCAGATGGCCATCAGGCCTAGGATCGCCATCGGGAATGGACGCGGCCCCACGGGTTCGTAGCTGTATTCACTCTGAATCTGCCAGGCCATCACCATGCCGCCAAGGCAGAGCGCCAGCCACAGGCTGGCAAAAATGCGATCGCTCATCATCTGCTCCCGTTATTTGGCCAGACCAAAGGATTTGGCCTGCTCACGGTAATCCGCCACCTGCTTCTTCACGTAGCTGTCGAGTGCCTGGCCTGTCAGGTTAAATTCGAACAGTCCGCGCAGATCACGCTGCTTTTTAAACTCCGGCGTCTCAGCCATTTTTTTAAAGGCCTGTTCCCACCACTGATAATCCGCATCACTGACTTTTGGACCGAGGTAAAAGCCACGAATAATCGGCCAGACGATATTGAAACCCTGCTCTTTTGCCGTGGGTACCCCGGCCAGCTGACCCGGCAGACGCTGATCGGACATCACGGCCAGCACCCGCATTTTGCCGCCCTGCAGATGCGGCACCATCTCACTCATATCACCTGAGACCACCTGAATATGGTTTCCGAGCAGGGCGGTTACCGGCTCACCGCCGCCTTCAAAGGCGACATAACGTATTTTGCGTGGATCGATTCCCGCTTCGCGCGCCAGCAACGCCGTTTTCATCCAGTCCTGACTGCCTATTGACGCACCGGCACCGACCACCACTTTGGTCGGATCGGCTTTCATCGCCGTCATCAGCTCACCTAACGTTTTCCACGGTGCATCCTCACGAACGGCCACCATGCCGTAATCGGTACCCACCGCCGCCAGCCACTTAACGTCGTCCACGGTATAACGACCAAACTTACCCTGTGAAAGGTTCAGCAGTGAGCCGCCAGAGAAGGCGACAACGGTGCCCGCTTCAGCCGGCCGCTGGGCAATAATCGCGTTGTAGGCCACCGCGCCGACACCGCCGGGCATGTAGGTGACACACATCGGCGTCTTAATTTGTCCGGTTTCCTGAAGAGAGACCTGCAATAGCTTGCAGGTGAGATCGAACCCGCCACCCGGTTTAGCTGGCGCGATACATTCGGTGCGACCGGGCTCCCCGGCGGCAAAGGTGGGTGTTGCCATCAGCGACAGCAGGGTAGTGGCAAGGGCGGTATGGATGATTTTTTTCATCTTATGCTCCATTCATTCTTCCAGAGTGTGATTGCCGCTGAAACATCAGCGTTACCGAATTGTTAAAACAGTTACCTTTCATTTACCTTTCAGTGCGCGGATTTAATAGCAGGATGTGATATGCGTCTCTTACTGGTTGAAGATACGGAAGAGCTGGCACGCTGGCTGGAAAAAGCCCTCACACAAAAAGGGTTCGCCGTCGACCGGGTCGCCGATGGAACGGCGGCCGACCATGCTTTGCAATGTGAAGCCTATGCACTGGTCGTGCTCGATATTTCACTGCCACGCATGGATGGACTGGAGGTGCTGGCACGGTTGCGGCGACGCGGACAAAGTGTGCCGGTATTGCTACTGACTGCACGCAGTGCGCTGGACGATCGTGTTCGGGGTCTGAACCTGGGGGCAGATGACTACCTGACGAAACCCTTTGAAATGGATGAACTCGAAGCGCGGTTACGGGCGCTGCTGCGACGCAGTCAGAGTCACACATCGCAAAACCAGTCACTGGGTCAGCTGGTGCTGGATGGCGAAGGCTATTTTCTGCTGGCAGACAGACCCCTGGCGCTGACGCCGCGGGAAGCAAGCATCCTGACGACACTCATGCAGCGGCAGGGCAGGCCGGTTTCGCGTCAGTCACTGTACGAGCAGACCTTTACCCTGTCAGATGAAGCCAGCCCGGAGAGTATCGAGCTCTATGTACATCGGGTGCGTAAAAAGCTGGCAGGCAGCAACGTGGCGATCGTGACCCTGCGCGGGCTGGGTTACAGCCTGGAAACGCTCTCATGCGGCTGATTCATTCGTTGCGGGGTGAGCTGCTGGCATGGTTTGGCCTGCCACTTTTACTGCTCTGGGCGCTCTCAGTCTATACCCACTATCAGAGCGGGCTGTCGGCCGCTAATCAGGCTTATGACCGTTCGCTGCTGGCGTCAGCACGAACGGTGGCAGAGCGGCTGGTGGTGCGGGAACAGCATCTGGAGGTTGATGTGCCGTGGGTTGTGCTCGACAGCTTCGAACGTAACATGAACGATCAGCTCTTTTATCAGGTGATTTCACCGCAGGGAAAAACGTTATCGGGCTATAACGATCTGCCGCCCATACCCATCACCAGCAAAATGTCGAACGCTTATCCCGCACTGGTGCATTTTTATGATGGACGCTATCACCAGCATCGGATTCGCGTTGCGGCATTATGGCAGCCGGTGAGCGAAGCGGGAGTGGATGGCATGGCGCTGGTGCTGGTGGCGGAAACCATCAACTCACGTCAGGAGTTTGCCCGCCAGTTAATGCAAACTGCGCTGATCAGCCAGAGCGGACTGGTTCTGATGACACTGCTGCTGGCCAGCCTGATGCTGCGTCGGGTTTTGCGCCCGCTACGGCGGCTGTCGCGCATCGTGTTGCAGCGCGACGGTGGCGAATTAACGCCTCTTCCCTCCTTGCCGTGGTCAGAACTGCAACCGCTTATCATCGCCTTTAACCGCTATCTTGCCCGACTGCGGGGACTGCTGGCGCGCCAGGATCGTTTCAGTGCTGACGCGGCACATCAGCTGCGCACACCGCTGACCATCCTCAAAACGCAGGTCAGCGTCGCGCTCAGCAGTGAGCGTCCTGAAGCCTGGCAGGAGAGTCTGCTCGGGATGCGTCATACACTGGATGAGACCATTATTCTGACCGATCGACTGTTACAGTTAGCCCGTATCAAAGCGCGTCATGGCGAGGATAAACCGATGGCGCGGGTTGATTTAGCGGCTATCGTGCGCGATGCCTGTTTCAGCCGCTATATGGCGGCTCGTACCCGGCAGATCGATCTGGGCTTCGAAGGGGAAGAGAGCTGTCTGGTCAGGGGCGATGGCGTGCTGATTGGCGAACTGTGCGCCAACCTGCTGGACAATGCGATTAAATATACCCCCTGTCACGGCATTGTCACCGCGCGGGTGATTGTGGGGGGCCTTGAAATTGAGGATAGCGGGCCGGGCATTGAGGGGGCGGAGCAGCAGAAGGCGTTACAGCCATTTCAGCGGCTGGACAATGTCGGTATCCAGCCGGGAGCCGGTATCGGTCTCGCACTGGTGCAGGATATCTGTGCCTGGCATGGGGCAACCATGCACCTGGATCGCAGTCCGCTCCTGGGCGGACTGCGGGTGACCATCTTATTTAAAACTCACGCAGGTTAACCGATTTACACCGGGTTAAGGGCGTGCGCAGTCGCTGCGCCAGGATCACCCCGCCCAGCGTCAGCCCCCCGCCGATCCAGTGGTAGCTGTGCAGCTGCTCATGAAGAAACAGCACGGCGATAAGTGCCGTAAACAGCGGCGTCAGATTCATAAAGATGCTGGTGGTGCTCGCGCCGAGGCGCTGTACCCCGTGGATCCACAAAAATGGCGCGATAAGGGAGGCGAACAGGCCAGAAAACATCACCAGCGGCAGGTTATGCCGGTCAAGCGAGACATCAGGTGCCAGCAGAAAGCCGGGCAGCAACATCAGGACACCAGCCAGAATCTGCACATAGAGGCTGTGCCAGATGGGCAGCGGCAGCGCCCAGCGCTTAGTCAGCACGCCATAAAGGGCATAGGCGGTGGAAGCCGCCAGCATCATCAGCTCCCCTTTACCCAGTCCGTGATGCAGCAGCTGCATCACGTTGCCCTCACTGACCAGCCACACCAGACCGCCAAAGGAGAGGATGCTGCCGAACAGGATGCCGGATGTTGGCGCAATACGCAGGATCACCACGCTCAGCAGGACGGTAAGCAGTGGGATCAGCGCGCCGATGATCCCCATAAAGAGGGCGCTGACACTGTGCGCCGCGTAATAGGCGAGGCTCTGATAGAGCACCATGCCAAGCAGACCGAGTATCGCCAGCCGCCAGAGATGAGGCTTAATCGCCTGACGGGCGCGCCACACACCGGGCAGCACAAACGGCGTCAGCACCAGCAGCGCCAGCAGCCAGCGATAGAATGAGATGGCTGCCGGATCGATCGCGCTGGCCGACAGTTTGCTGACGATCGCGTTGATCGACCAGATCATCACCGCACCGAGCGGATAGAGAAAAAACATACGGACTCTCCTGAATCATAATGCGACGCAGTGTACGCTTGTCCGGTTTTATCCAGATAGTTAATATCGGACAAAAATTTTAACAGAGCGGACAGAATGACCCTGAAAGTGACCTACCAGCCGCCCGCCGACGTCTCGCAGCTGAGCTACTTTATGCGCTATGAACAGGCCAATGCCCGCACGGAATATCTGCCGCATGCCCATGCCTGGGGCCAGCTGATTCTGGTAAAGAGTTACGTGCTGGAGATGCAGGTAGAGGGTGAACGCCTGCTGACTCCGGCTGACATGCCGGTCTGGATCCCGCCGGGACAGCAGCACAGCAGTTATAACCATCGTCAGGCGCAGTTCCGCACCTTTAATCTGGCGGCCCCGCTTTGCGCTGGTCTGCCGCAGCAGGCCTGCCTGATGCGAATCGACGCCATTGCACACGCCATCCTGGATACCTTTGCCGATCAACAGCTTGAACAGCCCGAAACCGAAGCGCAGTGGCGGCTGTGTGAGGTACTGCGCGATCGCCTGCTGCTGGCGGAGGTGCAGGAGAGTTATCTGCCCACCTCTCAGGATAAATTTCTTGCGCCGGTGCTCCATGCGCTTGAAGCCTGCCCGGGGGATAACACCACCCTGGCAGGCTGGGCGGCGCGGGTCTTTACCACCGAACGGACGCTGGCGCGGCGCTGCCAGCAGCAGCTTCACATGACGTTTGGCGAATGGCGGCAGCGGCTGCGCTTTCTGCGCGCCATCGTGCTGCTGGAGCAGGGCGAAAGCGTGCAGAGTATCGCCCATGAGCTGGGATACAGTTCCGCCTCGGCGCTGATTGTGATGTTTCAGCAGCAGGCGGGCACTACGCCGGAGCGCTACCGCGCCCGGTTAGGCTAACGCGGTGCTTTGTGCCAGAATAATTGCCTCTCATGCAACAGACAGGAAAGCCGTGGTGAAAATTCTGGTCGATGAAAATATGCCTTATGCCCGTGAGTTGTTCAGCCGGACCGGCGACGTGGTCGCGGTACCGGGACGTCCGCTGCCGGTGGATGAACTGGCCGATGCCAGCGGGCTGATGGTGCGCTCAGTGACGCAGGTGAATGAGGCGCTGCTGGCGGGCAAGCCGGTGAAATTTGTCGGCACCGCCACGGCGGGCACCGATCATATCGACGAGGCCTGGCTGCAGCAGGCCGGCATTGCGTTCTCTGCGGCGCCCGGCTGCAACGCCATTGCGGTAGTGGAGTACGTTTTCTCCGCGCTGCTGCTGCTGGCGGAACGTGATGGTTTCCAGCTGCGCGATCGTACGGTCGGCATCGTGGGTGTCGGCAACGTCGGTGGACGGCTGCAGAAGCGCCTGGAAGCCTGGGGCATCAAAACCCTGCTGTGCGATCCGCCGCGTGCCGATCGCGGTGACGAAGGGGATTTCCTGTCGCTGGAGGCGGTGATTGCGCAGGCCGATATCCTGACTTTCCACACGCCGCTGTTCAAAGAGGGGCCTTATAAGAGCTGGCACCTGGCCGATGCCGCGCTGCTGATGGCGCTGAAGCCCAACACCATTCTGATTAACGCCTGTCGCGGCCCGGTGGTCGACAACGTCGCGCTGCTGGAGGTGCTGAAAATGCGGCACGACCTTAGCGTGGTGCTGGATGTCTGGGAGCCGGAGCCGGACCTCTCTCTGGCGCTGCTGGACAGGGTCGACATCGCCACGCCACACATTGCAGGCTACACGCTGGAAGGCAAGGCTCGCGGCACGACCCAGGTGTTCGAAGCCTGGTGTGACTTTATCGGTCAGCCGCAGCAGGTGCCGCTCAGCACCCTGCTGCCGGAGCCGGAATTCAGTGAAATCACCCTGAATGGTCCGCTGGATCAGCCAACGCTGAAACGCCTGGCGCATCTGGTGTATGATGTGCGCCGCGATGATGCCCCCCTGCGAAAAGTGGCGGCGCAGCCCGGCGAATTTGATCGCCTGCGTAAGCAATATCTGGAGCGCCGTGAGTGGTCATCGCTGCAGGTAAAGTGTAATGACGCCACCACGGCTGAGATGCTGAATCAGCTGGGCTTTAACGCAATCCACTCTCCGGCGTAACCGGCGCGCGATGCCGCAGTGAACGCAGGCGGCGCTGCCGCGTGCCGGGTTAAGGAGGGGGATAAATCTGAATCCCTGGGCGGTGAATATCACCGCCTTCTGTTTTTATGTCATTGTCTGGAGTAAACCAACATGTCTGACGGCTGGAATATTGCGCTACTGGGCGCGACAGGCGCAGTAGGGAACGCTGTACTGGAACTGCTGGCGGAACGCCAGTTCCCGGTTGGTGAATTGTATTTGCTGGCCAGCGAAAATAGCGCGGGCGAAAACAAACGTTTCGAGGGCCGCACGTTGCGGGTCGAAAATGCAGAGACGTTCGACTGGTCGCAGGCGCAGCTGGCCTTTTTCGTCGCGGGACGTGACGCCTCAGCCCGTTTTGCGGAGGAAGCGGCCAACGCCGGGTGTCTGGTCATCGACAGCAGCGAGCTGTTTGCGCTGGAGCCGGATGTGCCGCTGGTGGTACCGGATGTGAACCCGCACGTGCTGGCGGATTACCGTAATCGCAATATCATCAGCGTGGCGGATAATCTGGTCAGCCAGCTGCTGACCGCGATTAAACCGCTGGTCGATGCGGCCGGACTGAGCCGCCTGCAGGTGACCAATCTGATCTCGGTCTCCAGCTACGGCAAAGTGGCGGTCGATGCGCTGGCCGGTGAAAGTGCCCGCCTGCTGAATGGCATCCCGGCCGACGATCACCATTTTGGTCGTCAGTTGGCGTTTAACCTGATGCCGCAACAGGCGGATGCGGAAGGCAGCGTTGAGAGTGAGCGCCGGATGGTTGAGCAGGTGCGTAAAGTGCTGCAGGACGAAGGCCTGCCAATTGCGGTCAGCAGCGTTCAGGCGCCGGTCTTCTACGGAAATGCGCAGATCGTGCACATTGAAAACCTGCGTCCGCTCTCGGCGGAGGAAGCACGTGCCGAACTGGCGCTGGCGTCTGACATTCGTCTCAGCGAAGAAGATGAGGTGCCGACGCCGGTTACGGATGCATCAGGCAACGGCGAACTCAGCATCGGCGCTGTGCGCAACGACTACGGCATCCCG
Organism: Pantoea sp. PA1; assembly: GCF_056856975.1. Taxonomy (NCBI): domain Bacteria; kingdom Pseudomonadati; phylum Pseudomonadota; class Gammaproteobacteria; order Enterobacterales; family Erwiniaceae; genus Pantoea; species Pantoea sp. PA1. The sequence goes on along the minus strand of NZ_JBXGEE010000001.1, from coordinate 1,965,658 downwards.
GAGCTGCTGCAGTTCTGGTCCGTGGCGGACAACATCCGTTTCGGCGGCGCGCTTATGGCGGTGAAAACCGCAGAGAAACTGGTTCAGGAGTACCTGTAACCATGTCCGAAGGTCAGATGCAAAAACTGGCGCTCGGCATTGAGTATGACGGCAGCCGTTACTACGGCTGGCAGCGCCAGAATGAAGTCCGCAGCGTGCAGGAGAAGGTTGAGCGTGCGCTGTCGAAAGTCGCCGATCATCCGGTCAGCATCTTTTGTGCCGGCCGGACAGATGCCGGCGTGCACGGCACCGGGCAGGTGGTCCATTTCGACACCACGGCGCAGCGGCCTGACGGCGCCTGGACGCTGGGCGTCAACGCCAATCTGCCACCGGACATAGCCGTTCGCTGGGTGAAAGCGGTGCCGGAAGATTTCCATGCCCGCTTCAGCGCCACCGCCCGCCGCTATCGCTACCTGATCTACAATCAGCGTCTGCGTCCGGCGGTGCTGGCGCAGGGCGTGACGCACTTTTACCATCCTCTGGATGCGGAAAAGATGCAGCGCGCCGGGCAATGCCTGCTGGGCGAGAATGATTTCACCTCATTCCGCGCGGTGCAGTGCCAGTCGCGTACGCCGTGGCGCAACGTGATTCACCTCAACGTGACGCGTCAGGGCCCTTACGTGATTGTGGATATCAAAGCCAACGCCTTTGTGCATCACATGGTGCGCAATATCGTGGGCAGCCTGATGGAGATAGGCTGCGGCAACAAGCCGGAGTCATGGATGGCAACGCTGCTGGCGGCGAAAGATCGGACGTTAGCGGCCGCTACAGCCCGGGCAGAAGGGTTGTATCTGGTGGCGGTGGATTATCCATCCCACTTTGCGTTACCACAGCCGCCGATGGGACCCCTGTTCCTCGCGGATTAATTCACTTTCAGGACATTAAAGGGCACGCTATGGAGTTCCTCCATTTTCTGGTTGATTTTATTCTGCACATTGATGTGCACCTTGCCGAGCTGGTTGCTCAGTACGGCGTCTGGATTTACGCGATTTTGTTCCTGATTTTGTTCTGCGAAACCGGACTGGTGGTGACGCCCTTCCTGCCGGGCGACTCCCTGCTGTTTGTCGCAGGCGCGCTGGCAGCCCTGCCGGGGAACGATCTGAATGTGCATCTGATGGTGGCGCTGTTAGTGACCGCCGCGATTCTGGGCGATGCGGTGAACTACACCATTGGCCGGCTGTTTGGCGAACGGTTGTTCAGTAACCCGGACTCGAAGATTTTCCGCCGCAGCTATCTGGATAAAACCCATGCGTTTTATGCCCGTCACGGCGGAAAAACCATCATCCTGGCGCGCTTTGTGCCGATTGTCCGCACGTTTGCGCCGTTTGTTGCCGGTATGGGCCATATGTCCTATCGCCACTTCGCGCTGTTCAACGTCACCGGTGCGCTGTTATGGGTCCTGCTCTTCTCCTATGCGGGCTACCTGTTTGGCGATCTGCCGGTGGTGCAGGAAAACCTGAAGCTGTTGATTGTGGGCATTATCCTGGTCTCCGTCCTGCCGGGCGTCATCGAAGTCTGGCGTCATCGCCGTCAGGCTAAACAGCAGAAGCTGCCCTGAGACTTTGCTCAGGGGTAAGACCAGATTTTTATCCACAGTCTGAACAGGTTGTGGTTTAATGAGCGACATTTACCGTCTGCTGAAGCGGTTTTCAGCAGTATCAAGACGACTGGACCAGGTCAGTTTTAAACAGAAAGGTCATCAATGAGCTGGATTGAACGAATTCTTAATAAAAGCACCACGACGCCTGCGCGCAAAGCCAGTATCCCGGAAGGGGTCTGGACCAAGTGTGACAGCTGTGGCCAGGTTCTCTACCGCGCCGAGCTGGAGCGTAATCTCGAGGTCTGCCCGAAGTGTGACCATCACATGCGTATGCACGCCCGTGAGCGTCTCGGCAGTTTCCTCGACCAGGGCACCATGGTTGAGCTTGGCAGTGAACTCGAGCCGAAAGATCTGCTCAAGTTCCGCGACTCCAAGAAGTACAAAGATCGTCTGGTCGCCGCCCAGAAAGACACCGGCGAAAAAGATGCATTGATCGTGATGAAAGGTCAGCTACACGGCATGCCGGTTGTTACGGCCGCCTTTGAATTTGCCTTTATGGGCGGTTCAATGGGCTCTGTGGTCGGCGCGCGTTTTGTCCGTGCGGTTGAGCAGGCGTTAGAAGATAACTGTCCGCTGATCTGCTTCTCCGCCAGTGGCGGTGCGCGTATGCAGGAAGCGCTGATGTCGCTGATGCAGATGGCGAAGACCAGTGCGGCGCTGGCGAAAATGCAGGAGCGCGGTCTGCCTTACATTTCCGTGCTGACTGACCCGACCATGGGCGGCGTTTCCGCCAGTTTTGCCATGCTGGGTGACCTCAACGTGGCGGAACCGAAAGCGCTGATCGGCTTTGCCGGCCCACGCGTTATCGAACAGACCGTGCGTGAAAAACTGCCGCCAGGCTTCCAGCGCAGTGAGTTTCTGATTGAAAAGGGCGCGATCGACATGATCATCCGCCGTCCGGAAATGCGCTACAAACTGGCAAGCCTGCTGGCAAAAATGATGAACCTGCCGGCACCGCTGCATGACGGTGAACAGTCCGCCCCTGCGCCGACTGAATCGGAAAGCAACGAGGCCTGACAGGAGATAGAGAGGCGCGTCCACCGCGCCTCTTACCAATGCACCGTATACCGCAGCAGCAGTCTGCCGGGTATCAATAAGCAAAACGGGACATATGGACAATCTTCACCTTCCTCAAGCCACGTCGCCTTTGGCCACGTGGCTTTATTATCTTGAGCACCTGCATACCCAGGCGATCGAACTGGGTCTGGATCGCATTCGCCAGGTGGCACAACGTCTCGACCTGCTGAAACCCGCCCCCTTTGTTTTTACCGTCGCCGGTACCAACGGCAAAGGCACCACCTGCCGCACGCTGGAAACCCTGCTGATGGCCGCAGGCTACCGGGTTGGCGTCTACAGCTCACCCCATCTGGTGCGCTACACCGAGCGCGTCCGGGTTCAGGGAGAGGAGCTGAGCGAAGCGCAGCACTGCGCCAGCTTTGCCGAGATTGAAGCGGGACGGGCAGACATTTCACTGACCTATTTTGAATTTGGCACGCTCTCCGCGCTCAATCTGTTTCGCCAGGCGAAGCTGGATGTGGTGATCCTTGAGGTGGGCCTCGGCGGACGACTGGATGCCACCAATATCGTTGATGCTGATGTCGCCATCGTCACCAGCATTGCTCTGGATCATACCGACTGGCTTGGCCCGGATCGCGAAAGCATCGGGCGGGAAAAAGCGGGTGTGTTCCGGGCAGGCAAACCGGCGGTGGTGGGTGAGCCGGAAATGCCGCAGAGTATTGCCGTGGTGGCGCAGGAAAAGGGCGCTAAGCTGATGCAGCGCGACCGTGAATGGTCCTTTCATGCGCAGGCGGAAAGCTGGTCGCTGCGGGATGCGGCCGGTGAACTGAACGATTTGCCCCTGCCGCAGGTGCCGCTGCCCAACGCGGCGACGGCACTGGTGGCCCTGCGCATGTCCGGGCTGGCGGTCAGCGAGGCGCAGATTCGCGCCAGCCTGCCGCTGGCGATGCTGCCAGGACGTTTTCAGACCATCAGTGAATCCCCGCGTGTGATTCTGGACGTGGCGCACAACCCGCATGCGGCGGGCTATCTGGCTTCACGACTGGCCGCCCTGCCGGCACGCGGCAAAGTGCACGCGGTTGTGGGTATGCTGCATGATAAAGATATCGCCGGAACGCTGGCGGCGCTGGCTCCGGTGGTGGATGCCTGGTACTGCGCGCCACTCGATGGCCCGCGCGGTGCCACGGCGCAGCAGCTGCTGAGCAGCCTGCCGCAGGGCGAGGCGTTCAGCTCGGTTGAACTCGCCTGGCAGCAGGCGCGTCAGCAGGCCGCGCCGCAGGACGTTGTGCTGGTTTGTGGGTCATTCCACACCGTGGCGCAGGTCATGGAATCGATTGAAACGGAGAAAGGACGTGGCAAGTAAGTTTCAGAACCGTTTAGTCGGCACGATTATTCTGGTCGCCGTTGGCGTGATTGTCCTGCCAGGGCTGCTGGATGGTCAGAAAAAGCATTATAAAGAGGAGTTCGCGGCGATTCCGCTGGTGCCAAAACCGGACGACCAGCAGGACAGCGAAATGGTGCCGCCGGTCACGCAGTCGCTGCCGTCGCAGCCGCCGGAAGGGGCGGGCAATGCGGTGAGCAGCAGTAACGGCAGCGGTAAAACCAACGTGACGGCGGAACAGGGTCGCACCCAGCCGGAAGAGGAGAGCGATCCGGCTGTGGTCTCGCCGCCGCCGGTTCATCAGTCTGCGCCTGCGCAGACGGTCACGAAGCCGAAGGTCACCGAGCAGCAGAAAGCCAGAGTAACCGAGCAGCCTAAGCCGAAGCCTGTGGAACAGCCGAAGCCGAAAGTGACAGAGCAGCCGAAGCCGAAGCCAGCTGAACAGCCTAAAGCGGTTGAGCAGCCGAAGGAAGAGACGGCACCGAAAGCGGCAGAAACCACCGCGCCGGCAGGACAGGCGTATGTGGTGCAGCTGGGAGCGCTGAAAAACGCCAGCAAAGTGAACGAGATCGTGGCACAGCTTCGGCTCTCGGGTTATCGCGCCTTTACCGTGCCGTCAACGCCGGTGCAGGGGCAGATTACCCGTATTTATGTCGGGCCGGACGCCTCTAAAGCTAAAATGCAGAGCGCAGTGGGCGAGCTGAAAAACATCTCCGGACTGGGCGGTGTAGTGAAACCCTACAGCGCCCGCTAATCGGGTGATTGGCGCTGCCGATAGCAGTAACAGGCAGCGTCTTTTACCGGCTGGCGCGTTCATTTATAGCGCAGCGTGACGGAAAAAGTGACGATTTTCAACGGCATGAACGGCTGAGAATCACCCGGGCGATAGCGAATTTTTTTATCGCCTTTTTTATGGATGCAGAAAAGGAAAACCGCTACGCAAACGTTTTCTTTTTCTGTTAGAATGCGCCCCGAACTGGATGCAGGGGTGCAATTGCACTGGCGCTGGAAGAGTTCATGATCTGGATTGATTACGTCATTATTGCGGTAGTTGGTTTTTCGGCTCTGGTCAGCCTGATTCGTGGGTTTGTCCGGGAAGCCTTATCTCTTGTTACCTGGGGATGCGCGTTTTTTGTCGCCAGTCATTACTACGCCTACCTTGCAGTCTGGTTTACAGGTTTTGACGACGAACTGGTTCGTAACGGTATCGCCATCGGTGTGCTGTTTGTGGCAACCCTGATAGTCGGGGCCATAGTGAACTACGTTATCGGCACGCTGGTGGAAAAAACCGGCCTGTCGGGAACCGACCGGGTGTTGGGAGTCTGTTTCGGGGCGTTGCGTGGTGTGCTGATTGTGGCCGCTTTGCTGTTCTTCCTTGATACATTCACTGGCTTTTCCAAAAGTCCGGACTGGCAACAGTCTCAACTCATTCCCGAGTTCAGTTATATCATCAGGTGGTTTTTTGATTACCTGAAAAGCACGTCGAGTTTTTTACCCCGGTGATGTGACCGGGAGTGCGGCTTAATGAGGAAATGACAACATGTGCGGTATTGTCGGAATCACCGGTTTCATGCCGGTCAACCAGTCGATCTATGACGCGTTAACGGTGCTCCAGCACCGCGGGCAGGATGCCGCAGGCATTTGTACTATCGATGCGCTGAAATGTTTTCGCCTGCGAAAGGCAAACGGCCTGGTCAGCGACGTTTTCGAAGCACGTCACATGCAGCGTCTGCAGGGCAACATGGGCATTGGTCACGCGCGTTATCCTACGGCGGGAAGCTCCAGTGCCTCTGAAGCGCAGCCTTTCTACGTCAACTCGCCCTATGGCATCACTCTGGCGCACAACGGTAATCTGACTAACGCCCATGAACTGCGTAAGCACCTGTTCGAAAAGGGTCGCCGTCACGTTAACACCACGTCAGATTCTGAAATCCTGCTGAACATCTTTGCGCAGGAACTGGATCGCTTCCAGAACGATCCGCTGGAAGCCGACAACATTTTTTCTGCGGTTGCAGCCCTGCATCAGCAGGTGCGCGGCGCTTACGCCGTCGTGGCGATGATCATCGGACACGGCATGGTCGCCTTCCGCGATCCTAACGGCATTCGTCCGCTGGTCCTCGGCAAGCGCGTCATCGCTGACGGCCGTACCGAATATATGGTTGCCTCAGAGAGCGTGGCGCTTGATACGCTGGGCTTTGAGTTCATCCGTGACGTGGCGCCGGGTGAAGCGGTTTATGTCACTGAAGAGGGCCAGCTGTCGACCCGTCAGTGTGCTGAAAACCCGAAAAGCAATCCGTGCCTGTTCGAGTATGTCTATTTTGCACGTCCCGACTCGTTCCTAGACAAGATTTCGGTCTACAGCGCCCGTGTCCGTATGGGCACCAAGCTGGGTGAAAAAATTGCCCGCGAGTGGGAAGATCTCGATATCGACGTGGTGATTCCAATCCCGGAAACCTCAACCGATATCGCGCTGGAAATTGCGCGTATTCTCGATAAGCCCTATCGACAGGGCTTCGTGAAGAACCGCTACGTCGGCCGCACCTTTATCATGCCGGGTCAGCAGTTACGTCGCAGCGCAGTACGTCGTAAGCTCAACGCGAACCGCGCGGAATTCCGTGATAAAAACGTGCTGCTGGTGGATGACTCCATCGTGCGTGGCACCACTTCCGAGCAGATTATTGAGATGGCGCGTGAAGCGGGCGCAAAACGGGTTTACCTGGCGTCAGCGGCCCCGGAAATTCGCTTCCCGAACGTCTACGGCATCGATATGCCGAGCGCCACGGAGCTGATTGCCCATGGCCGCGAAGTGGAAGAGATCCGTCAGCTGATCAAAGCGGATGCGCTGATTTTCCAGGATCTCAACGATCTGATCGAAGCGGTGCGTGAAGAGAATCCGGATATTACCCAGTTTGAATGTTCGGTTTTCAACGGCGTCTACGTGACCAAAGATGTCGATCAGCAGTATCTGGAGTATCTTGAGTCGCTGCGTAATGATGACGCGAAAGCGCTTCAGCGCCAGAACGAAGTCGAGAACCTCGAGCTGCACAACGAAGGCTGATATCCCCGACAGGCGGACAGCACAGAACAGGGCGGGAGCAATCCCGCCCTGTTTGTTTTCAGAAATCGTCCGGCCGCGTTATGATGGTGCATTAGCGGAGACAAGGTTGGACTATGAAACGACTCATCATTGGCATCTCTGGCGCAAGCGGGGTGATCTACGGCGTGCGCATGCTGCAGGTGTTGCAGCAGGTGGAAGAGGTGGAAACGCATCTGGTCATGAGTCAGGCGGCGCGACAGACGCTGGGACTGGAGAGCGACTACTCGGTTCGCGACGTACAGGCGCTGGCCGATGTGGTGCACGATGTGCGCGATATTGCCGCGAATATCTCCTCCGGGTCGTTTAAAACGCTGGGCATGGCGATCTTACCCTGCTCGATGAAAACCCTGTCGGGCATCGTTCACAGCTACAGTGACTCCCTGCTGACCCGGGCAGCGGACGTGGTGTTAAAAGAGCAGCGTAAACTGGTGTTGTGCGTGCGCGAGACCCCGCTGCATGTCGGTCATCTGCGCATGATGACCACGGCGGCCGAACTGGGGGCTATCATCATGCCGCCCGTCCCGGCGTTCTATCACCGTCCTGATACCATCGGGCAGATCATCGACCAGACCGTTAATCGCGTTATCGATCAGTTTGATATCGACCTGCCGGAAGATCTGTTTATGCGCTGGCAGGGTGCATAAAGTTCCGCGGGCGCACTTAATTAGTGCATAAGCGCGCCCCGGATCACTCTTCGTGCATCTGACGCACCAAAAGTTAACATCATCGCTTTTTCTCTTTTACTTCACTGCTATATTCCCCCCTATAAACAGGCGGTTTTCACCGCACTGGCGTCACGCTAACTGCGTGGATAACTTGCAGATCTGGCATGAAACATGCAGATTAATTAGCGCATTCACATCACGAACCACATAACAAAAAGCACTTCACTTGAGGGTAATCTATGAAAAAGCGTGTTCTGGCTCTTTCCCTGATGCTGGGCTTATCCAGTGCTGCCAGCGTCTTTGCAGCGGTTCCGGGGTCGATCCGCATCGGTACAGATCCAACTTACCCACCGTTTGAGTCGAAAAACGCGCAAGGCAAGTTAGTGGGCTTCGATATCGACCTCGCTAACGAAATCTGCAAACGTATCCATACCCAATGTACCTATGTCGAAAGTGATTTCGATGCGCTGATCCCTTCACTGAAAGCGAAGAAAATTGATGCCATCATCTCCTCACTCTCCATCACAGCAAAACGTCAGGAAGAGATCGCCTTCTCAGAAAAACTCTACGCCGCCAACGCACGTTTAGTGGCACCGAAGGGATCAAAAATCGAGCCGACGATTGAATCGCTGAAAGGCAAAAACATCGGTCTGCTGCAGGGCACCACACAGGAAACCTATGCCAATGAGAACTGGCGGCCAAAAGGGGTGACGATTACGCCTTATGCGAACCAGGATCTGGTCTATCAGGATCTGAATGCGGGCCGTATTGATGCCGCTTTCCAGGATGAAGTCCAGGCCAGCGAAGGCTTCCTGAAGCAGCCGGTGGGCAAGAACTACGCGTTTGCCGGTCCGGCGGTAAAAGATGACAAGATCTTTGGTGTCGGAACAGGCATGGGGCTGCGTAAAGATGACAGCGAGCTGAAGGCCGCTATCGACAAAGCCTTTACTGATATGCGTAAAGATGGCACCTACGACAAGATTGCGAAGAAATACTTCGATTTCAATGTGTACGGCGACTAACCATCCTGTCGCTTTATCCTCTGGATGCTGAAGCCCGCCGGAACGGACGGCTTAACACCGCTGCGCCTTGGGGGCGGATGGCAGAGACGCCAGAGTGATAAAGCTAAACTGCCCGTCGATGTCTGGCGGGCAGCGTTTTGTTTTCACCCCACGACAGGACCCTTTCGATGCTGTATGGCTATTCTGATGTAATTCTCAGGGGCACACTGGTGACGCTGGAACTGGCGCTCACTTCCGTCGTGCTGGCAGTGCTGCTGGGGCTGATCGGCGCAGGCGCGAAACTGTCGCGCAGCCGGCCTCTGGCGATGATTTTTGAAGGCTACACCACGCTGATCCGTGGCGTGCCCGACCTCGTATTAATGCTGCTGATCTTCTACGGTCTGCAGATTGTCCTCAACCAGATCACCGATGCGCTGGGCATGGCGCAGTTTGATATCGACCCGATGGTCGCCGGTATCATCACGCTCGGCTTTATCTATGGTGCCTACTTTACTGAAACGTTCCGGGGTGCCTTTATGGCGGTGCCGAAAGGGCAGATTGAAGCGGCCACCGCGTTTGGCTTTACCGGTGCGCAGGTATTTCGCCGCATTCTGTTCCCGGCCATGATGCGCTATGCGCTGCCCGGCATCGGTAACAACTGGCAGGTGATCCTGAAAGCCACCGCGCTGGTCTCGCTGCTCGGACTGGAAGATGTCGTGAAGGCGACGCAGCTGGCCGGAAAAAGCACCTGGCAGCCGTTCTATTTCGCCATCGTGGCGGGCGTGATTTACCTGCTGTTCACCACGCTGTCGAATGGCGTGCTGTGGTGGCTGAACCGGCGCTATACGGTAGGCGTGAAGAGGGCGACTTATGATTGATATTATTCAGGAATACTGGAAATCGCTGCTCTGGACAGACGGTTATCGCTTTACCGGCGTGGCGATCACGCTCTGGCTACTGATCCTCTCGGTCGCCATTGGCGGATGCCTGGCAATTCTGCTGGCGATTGCGCGGGTTTCCCCTAATCGCTTTATCAGTTTTCCGGTCTGGCTCTTTACCTACGTGTTCCGTGGCACGCCGCTCTACGTGCAGCTGCTGGTGTTTTACTCCGGGATGTACACGCTGGAGATTGTGAAAGGCACGGAGTTGCTGAATGCCTTTTTCCGCAGTGGCCTGAACTGTACGTTACTCGCCTTTACGCTTAACACCTGCGCCTACACCACGGAGATCTTTGCCGGGGCCATTCGTTCGGTGCCGCACGGGGAGATTGAGGCGGCGCGGGCATATGGCTTCTCGACCTTTAAACTCTATCGCTGCATCATTCTGCCGTCGGCGCTGCGTACGGCGCTGCCAGCCTACAGCAACGAAGTGATTCTGATGCTGCACTCCACGGCGCTGGCCTTCACCGCGACGGTGCCGGATCTGCTGAAAATCGCGCGGGATATTAACTCCGCGACCTATCAGCCGTTCACCGCCTTCGGCCTGGCGGCGGTGTTATACCTGATTATCTCTTACGTGTTGATCAGCCTGTTCCGCCTGGCGGAACGCCGCTGGCTGGCTCACGTGAAACCCTCTTCATCGCATTGAGTAGAACTATGGCTGACAATAAATTAAGCGTCACCGAATTGCATAAACGTTACGGTGAACATGAAGTGCTGAAAGGGGTCTCGTTAACTGCTAAAGCGGGCGATGTGATCAGTATCATAGGATCGTCCGGTTCAGGGAAAAGTACCTTTTTACGCTGCATCAACTTTCTCGAAAAACCGAGTGAAGGCAGCATCGTCGTCAACAACCAGCAGATCAACTTAGTCCGTGACAAAGATGGTCAGCTGAAAGTGGCTGATAAAGAGCAGCTGCGCGCATTGCGCACCAGCCTGACCATGGTGTTCCAGCACTTCAATCTCTGGAGCCACATGACGGTGCTGGAAAACGTGATGGAAGCGCCGATTCAGGTGCTGGGACTGAGCAAGGCGGAAGCGCGTGAACGGGCGATCCGCTATCTCGATAAAGTCGGCATTGACGCACGGGCACAGGCGAAGTATCCGGTTCATCTCTCGGGTGGTCAGCAGCAGCGTGTCTCGATTGCGCGTGCGCTGGCCATGGAGCCGGAAGTGTTACTGTTTGATGAGCCGACCTCGGCGCTCGATCCGGAGCTGGTAGGCGAAGTGCTGCGCATCATGCAGAAGCTGGCTGAGGAGGGAAAAACCATGGTCGTCGTTACCCATGAGATGGAGTTCGCCCGCCACGTTTCCAGCCACGTCATATTCCTGCATCAGGGCAAAATCGAAGAGCAGGGAGCGCCTGCGGAGCTGTTCGGTAACCCGAAAAGCCCGCGACTGCAGCAGTTCCTCAAGGGATCGCTGAAGTAACGGATAGCGGGGCGGACAGGTGCGGGAAGCAGGGCATCGGCGTGACGTGCCCTGCGCCGGTACGCTGCCTGCCCGCTGCGTCACGTCTGCAGTAACTTCAGCGCCGTGTCCTCGTCGGTCACCAGACCCGATACCCAGCCGCCCTGTAAGGCGGCCCGGATCGCCGGATACTTGCGTTCGCTACCGGCAAAGCCAATGATTTTGCGCTGTGTCTGGCTTTCCAGATGCACGCTGGTCAGGAGTTCATCCGTTTCCCCCCACACGCGTTCACCCTCCTGATTGAAAAAGTGACCGAGCATCTCGCCTGCGACGCCACGCGCATTCAGCGCCTCAACCTGCGCATCGGTAATAAATCCCTCGGCGTTCAGCGGACAGCCTGGCATTACCTCGCCAATCCCGACAAAGGCTACGTCTGCCCGTAAGGCGCGTTTGGTGACGCGCTGATACACCTTATGCTGCACCCACATCGCTTTATCTTCAGGCGTGTCGGCGTAGAGGGGGGCCGGAATAAAGAAATACTTACCCTGCATCTTTTCGGCCATCTTCAGCGGGACATCATAACGTGTCCCGGAATCATCCCGCGCGATGGCGCCAATCATCGAAACGCAATGATGCTGCGGGCGATCCACCCAGGGCAATGCGTCGATGATCGAGCGTAAGGTTTTACCGGAACCAATGCCAAAGACCTGTGGCGCTTCCTCACTGATGAACTGTGCCATTACCGCCGCCCCTTCGACGGCCAGCATTTGCTGAATGGCCTCCTCGTTCAGACTGGCCGAGGGCACGACGCGACAGAGTTCCAGACCAAACTTCTCCTGGACCTCACGCGCCAGCTGCAGACAGTGCGTGACGGGGTGATCGATTTTTACGTTCACCATGCCCATTTCACGAGCACTGGATACCAGACGCTGCGCCACCTGGCGCGATAACCCCAGTGCCTGCGCAATCTCCTGCTGTGTCACGCCCGCAACGTAATACATCCACGCGGCACGCGCGGCCAGCTCCTGCTTTTTCTCTTCTCTGCTCATCACGCTGTTCCGTCGAATTCAGAGAGACATCTTAACGCGAGCTGGGCAAAAAGCGCTAACCGGGCAAAAGCCCAATAAAAGAGCAAAAGTATTATTTGTGACAGAGCTCGCAGAAGGATCCGCGTAATGAACACTATGCTAACGGCTATCGGGCAAATGCCCCTCACTGTGGCAAATGTTTAATTGAGGCGATTATGACCAATCAATCCGTGTGGATGCATATCGGCGCAGGATCATTTCATCGGGCACATCAGGCGTGGTATCTGCATCAGCTGCGTAAGCAGGGCGACGAAAGCTGGGGCATCGCGCTGGGCAATATCCGTCAGGACGCCGCGCCGCTGCTTGATCAGCTCGCGCGGCAGCAGGGCGAATATGTGCTGGAAACCGTAACGCCCGAAGGTGAGCGCGACTATGAAACCATCACGTCGCTGCGCAAAATTTTGCCCTGGGACAGCGACATCCGCGCGCTGATTGAGCAGGGCGCCCGTGCGGAAACACGTGTGATTAGCTTCACCGTGACAGAAGCGGGCTACTACCTGACGCCCGCGTTTACGCTGGATCTCAGTCAGGCGGACGTGAAGGCCGATCTGGGTGGCGATATCCGCACCCTCTACGGCGCACTCAGCCGCATTCTGACACAGCGGGTTGCCGGGGGCGGGGCACCGGTCACGCTGCTGAACTGCGATAATCTGCGCCACAATGGCGAGCGTTTTCGTGACGCCTTCCTGGCGTTTCTGACGGCCAAAGGCGATACCGCGCTGGCCGACTGGGTGCGTACACAGACCCGCTCACCGAATACCATGGTCGATCGCATCACCCCGCGACCCACCCCGCAGGTGGCCGAACGCGTGCAGGCGGCGACCGGCAGGGCGGAGGGTGCCGCAGTGATGGCCGAATCTTTTATTCAGTGGGTCATTGAGGATGATTTCATTGCCGGGCGCCCGGCACTGGAAAAGGTGGGCGTTGAGCTGGTGGAATCGGTGCTGCCGTGGGAAGAGGCGAAAATTCGCATCCTTAATGCGACCCATGCCGCGATTGCCTGGGCGGGTACGCTGATTGGGCTGAACTATATCGATGAGAGCACCCGTCATCCGGCCATTTATCAACTGGCGCACGACTACGTGACCCAGGATGTCATTCCCTCACTGTCACCCAGCCCGCTCGATCTGGCGGATTATCGCGATGTGGTGCTGGCCCGCTTCAGTAATCCCTATATTCAGGACACCAATCAGCGCGTCGGTGCCGATGGCTTGTCCAAAATTCCCGGCATGGTGACGCCAACCCTGCAGGCGTGTTACCAGCGCGGCGTGCAGCCGACCGCAACGGCGGTGATCCCGGCACTCTTCTTCCTGTTTATGCAGCGCTGGGCCAGTGACGACTTACCCTATCCCTATCAGGATGGTGCGCTTCAGGCCGAAACGCTGCGTAAACAGTTCGCCAGCGCCGATCCGCTCCGTGCGTTCCTGAGCGATCGCGCGCTGTTTGCGGAACTGGCGTCCGATAAGGCGTTTCATGAGCTGGTGACGCGCCAGGTGGCGAATCTGCAGCAGTGGCTGAAGCAGCCTGAACTGGCGGCGGTGTAATCATGTATCTCGGTATTGATATCGGTACCTCCGAGCTTAAAGCGCTGATCGTGAACACGCAGGGTGAGATTGTGGCGTCTCAGCACGCCACGCTCAGCGTGCAGCGTCCGCATCCTCACTGGGCAGAACAGGAGCCTGAACGCTGGTGGCAAGCCTGCTGTGAGGTTCTGGCGGGATTGCGTCATCAGTCTCCTCAGGCCTGGGCTGAGATTCGCGCGATAGGATTGTCCGGTCAGATGCACGGGGCCGTGCTGCTGGATGCCGGAGGCAGGGTGCTGCGTCCATGTATCCTGTGGAACGACACGCGCAGCGCATCACAGTGTGAAAGGCTGGCGAAGCAGCATCCCCGGATGATAGCGATCAGCGGCAATATGATTATGCCTGGCTTCACTGCACCGAAGCTCTGCTGGGTCGCGGAACATGAGCCAGAGATCTTCAGCCGTATCGATAAGGTGTTGCTGCCGAAAGATTACCTGCGCTGGCGTCTGACCGGACGCTTTGTCACTGAGCCTTCGGATGCTGCCGGAACGCTGTGGCTCGATGTATCCCGGCGTGACTGGTCGGACGAACTGCTGGCCATCACCGGACTGACGCGTGCCGCCATGCCTGAACTGGTGGAAGGCAGTGCAGTAAGTGGACATCTGCAGGCGACACTGGCGAGCGAGTGGGGCTTATCCACCTCAGTCACGGTGGCAGGCGGTGGCGGGGACAATGCCGCGTCGGCCGTCGGGGTAGGCGCGGTGAACGCCGGGGATGCTTTTATCTCACTGGGGACGTCCGGGGTGATTTTTGTGGTCAATGACCGCTTGCAGGCGGATCCGCAATCCGGGGTGCACGCCTTTTGCCATGCGCTGCCGGGCCGCTGGCATCAGATGAGTGTGATGCTCAGCGCCGCCAGTTGTCTGCGCTGGCTGTGCAATCTGCTGTCAGTGAGTGAAAGCCAGCTGATGGAGGAGATGTCTCAGCTCAGTGATAAACAGCTGCGCAGTGCCCCGATTTTTCTGCCCTATCTCTCCGGGGAGCGCACCCCTCACAACGATCCTGACGCTTCTGGCGCTTTCTTCAATCTGCGCCATGAAACGCCGCGCGCCCTGCTGGGCTATGCGGTGATTGAAGGCGTGGCATTCGGACTGGCTGATGGGGCAGAGGCGCTCGGCGAGGCCCGGCACCCCATTCAGCAATACAGCCTCACCGGTGGAGGCGCGCGCAGCACGCTGTGGGCGCAATTGATTGCCGATGTGCTGCAACTGCCGGTTGTTACTCACCCGGCCAGCGCCTCTGGCGCGCTGGGGGCGGCACGTCTGGCGTGGCTGGCTGATGGCGGTGCTGAGCATGAGGTGTGTCTGAAGCCGCCAGTCCAGGCGCGCTATCAACCGGACGACGCTCGCGCAGCCGTGCTGCAACAGCGGCTGCGTCTGTTCCGGGAACTCTACATCCAGCAGCAACAGGTGCGTAACCTGCTGCCTGCCTGACGACTAACCAAACAGAAGGTGATTGTGATGCAATCGAACGAATACTGGTTTGGCTTACCGAAAAAGATGTTCTGGGGCTTCCTCGCTATCGCCATCTTTATGGCGGGTGATGGCTTTGAAATGGCGTTTCTGTCGCGCCATATTACCGATATGGGCTTTTCGCCCGCGCAGTCTGCCGTCGTGTTCACCTTCTATGGTCTGGCAGCCGCGCTGGCAGCCTGGGCTTCGGGCGTGGTCGCCGAGCTAATCACGCCGCAGCGCGCGATGATGATTGGCTTTGTGCTGTGGATCGTCATGCATGCCCTGTTTATGTCACTTGGGCTTGGGCTGCGTAACTATCCCCTCATGGTGCTGTTTTACGGCATTCGCGGGCTGGCTTATCCGCTGTTTATCTACTCTTTCATGATGATGCTGGTGCAGGTCTTACCGCGCGAGAAACTGGCGGCGGCGACCGGCTGGTTCTGGGCGATGTATTCAATCGGCATTGGCGTGGTGGGCAGCTATCTGCCCAGTCTGACCATTCCGATGCTGGGGGAGACAGGAACGCTGTGGCTGGCTATCATCTGGGTAGCCTGTGGCGGGATTCTTGCCTGGTTCAGCCTGCGCAACGTGCCGGTAGATCGTTCCCGCGTGAATCTGCCGATGCGTGACAAGATGACAGAGATGTCGCGTGCCGTGACCATCCTGTTCACCAATCAGCATGTCTTTTATGCCTGCCTGATTCGCATCATCAACACGCTGTCGCTGTTTGGTTTCGCCATTATCATGCCACTGCTATTTGTCGATCGTCTCGGCTTTACCATCTCTGAATGGCTGCAGATCTGGGCGGTGTTCTTCTTTGTTACCATCTTTACGAATATCTTCTGGGGCCTCACCGGTGAGAAGCTGGGCTGGATCCGTCAGGTACGCTGGTTTGGTTGCCTGGGAATGGCTATCTCCAGCCTGACCTTCTATTACCTGCCGCTGTATGTAGGACATAATTTCTGGGTGGCATTAATTCCTGCGGTCATGCTGGGGATCTTTGTCGCCGCGTTTGTGCCGATGACCGCCGTCTTTCCGACGCTGGAGCCGCATCACAAAGGGGCAGCGGTCTCGATTTACAATCTCTCCGCGGGACTCAGTAACTTTGTGGCACCGGCTATCGCCTCTGTCATGCTGCCATTCTTCGACATCGTCGGAGTGGTATGGGCCTACACCGCGCTGTATGTGTTCGCTGGCGTGCTGACCTTCATTATCCGCGTGCCACAACCGGGGCACACGCGGGAAGAGAAGGCGATGCAGTCGCGGGTCGCCGGACAGCGAAGCTGATTACCCCTGCGGCGGCCCTGGGCCGCTGCAGGGTTATCCTGCGACATCCTGCAGGGCTTCCTGCAAATCGTACCAGCGGAAGCCGAAACCAGAGGCTTCCAGCCGCTTCGGCAGCACATGCTGACCGCCCAGCACCAGCACCGACGACTCCCCCATCATCAGCTTAATGGCGCTGGCAGGCGTGCGCATAAAGGCCGGACGATGCATCACCCGCCCCAGCGTGGCGGCAAACTGCTCATTGCGCACCGCGTAAGGAGCCACCATGTTGAACGGGCCGTGCAGATCCTCATGATCCAGCAGCCAGAGAATCGCGTTGACCATGTCATCGATATGGATCCACGGCATATACTGTTTGCCACTGCCGATCGGCCCGCCCGCGCCAAACTTAAACGGCAGTTTCATTTTACTGAGTGCGCCGCCTTCACGAGCCAGCACCACGCCGGTGCGTATCAGGCAGACGCGGGTACGTTCACTCGCGGCGCTGAGTGCCAGCTGCTCCCAGCGGGCGCAGAGCTGATGGGTAAACTCATCATGGCCCTCATCCTCTTCAGTCAGCACCAGATCGCCGGTATTGCCATAGAAGCCGGTTGCCGAACCGGAAATCAGGACGGCGGGTGGTGTTGCGCTGGCATTAATCAGTGAGGCAATCTGCTCGGTGATCTGCCAGCGGCTTTCGCAGAGCTGCTGTTTATGGGGCTCTGTCCAGCGTTTATCGGCAATGGGTTCGCCCGCCAGGTTAATCACGGCATCAATGTTATTGAGGTTTGTCTGCTGCGCCAGACCTGACCAGAGCGCCACGCTCTCGCCCAGTTTTTCGCGTGCGCTGACGATATCCCGCGTCACGACACTGATCTGATGCCCCAGCTGTTGCAGCCGTGGAATCAGATGACGCCCAATCAGTCCCGTGCCACCGGTAATAAGAATGTGCATGTTGCGGCTCCCTTTGTGTTTTTGTTATCTGCTCCTTTCAGCATAGAAGAGCGGAGCCACTCTGAAGTGCGTCGCGTCGCGCTTTGTTATTCCGGCGTGAGAGGTCGGAGCAGCTCAGCGTTGCCTTCCCAAAAAAAAGTCGGTAAACATGATGCAACCCTGACAGCCAATCGAGGTAACCGATGAATTATCCGCCCATTGTCCTGTGGTCAGATTCATCATTTTTCAGTCCTTATGCCATGTCCGCCTATGTTGCTCTTACCGAAAAAGGGGTGCCTTTTCAGCTGAAACGCGTCGATTTATCGCAGAATCAGCAATATGCGGAGGCCTATCGGGCGCTGTCACTGACCTGCCGTGTGCCAACGCTGCAGATTGACAGCTTTCTGCTGAGCGAGTCTTCCGCCATCAGCGAATATCTGGAAGAGCGTTTTCCGGCGCCTGAATTTGAGCGGCTCTATCCCCATGACCGCGAGAAGCGCGCCCGCGCCAGAGAGATTCAGGCCTGGCTGCGCAGTGACTTTATGTGGATCCGCCAGGAGCGCCCGACGGAAGTGCTGTTTGCCGGTGAACGTTTTGCGCCACTGACGGCGTCAGCACAGCAGGCGGTCACTAAACTGATTGCAGCCGTTGAGCGTCTGCTGCCGGAAGGGCAGCAGAACCTGTTTGGCGAATGGTCCATCGCGGATACCGATCTGGCGGTGATGCTCAACCGGCTGGTATTGCATGGCGATCCCTTACCGACACGTTTGCAGCACTATGCTGAATTTCAATGGCAGCGAGCCTCAGTCCAGCTGTGGTTAGCAGAAAGTGGTAAAAATCGATAACTGTCAGGGCTTGCTCAGGCTGACGGAAGTGATTACCTTACGCCACATTAAAATAACAAGTGGCAAACTGCGTGCATCTGGGCACGCCAAACAGGAAAGGGTTACGGATGGTGGATCAAACTGCGGGTGACGGCATCGAGTGGGTCGATATTGTAAGCGAAGAGAATGAAGTCGTTGCTCAGGCGACACGTGCGCAGATGCGCGCTCAGTGCCTGCGTCACCGCGCCACCTATATCGTGGTTCATGACGGTATGGGCAAGATTCTGGTTCAGCGTCGCACGGAAACAAAAGATTTCATGCCGGGCAAACTCGACGCAACGGCGGGTGGCGTGGTGCAGAGCGGTGAGGATATGCTGGAGTCTGCGCGTCGCGAAGCTGAAGAGGAACTGGGCATTGCCGCCGTGCCTTTTGCTGAGCATGGCAAATTCTACTTTGAAGATCAGCACTGCCGCGTCTGGGGTGGCCTGTTCAGTTGCGTGTCCCACGGGCCTTTCGCGATGCAGGAGTCCGAAGTCGATGAGATTTTCTGGATGACGCCCGACGAGATCACCGCCCGCTGCGATGAGTTTACTGACGATTCGCTGAAAGCGCTGTCGCTGTGGATGAGTCGTAACGGCGATAGCCGCGACTGAGACGCTTCCGGCGCCTTGCCTCAACGGGCAGCGCCGAATCGCACATTTGCGGACTAAAAAAAAGGCATGCCCCGGGGCATGCCTTTTCTGTTCTCACCTGGCGCTTAGCCTTCAGCCTGCTGGGACTGAATGGCGGTCAGCGCGATGGTGTAGACGATGTCGTCGACCAGCGCGCCGCGCGACAGGTCATTGACCGGCTTACGCATCCCCTGCAGCATCGGCCCGATCGAGATCAGATCGGCGGAACGCTGAACCGCTTTGTAGGTGGTGTTACCGGTGTTGAGATCCGGGAAGATAAACACGGTGGCGCGACCCGCAACCTGTGAGTTGGGCGCTTTTGATTTTGCCACATCTTCCATGATGGCAGCGTCATACTGCAGCGGACCATCGATCACCAGGTCAGGACGTTTTTCCTGTGCAATCCGTGTGGCTTCACGCACTTTTTCCACGTCGCTACCTGCACCGGAGGTGCCGGTGGAGTAGGAGATCATCGCCACACGCGGGTCGATACCAAAGGCTTTGGCAGAATCGGCGGACTGAATCGCGATTTCGGCCAGCTGCTCAGCGGTAGGGTCCGGGTTAATCGCGCAGTCACCGTAAACCAGCACCTGCTCAGGCAGCAGCATAAAGAACACCGATGAAACCAGTGAGCTGTTCGGCGCGGTTTTGATCAGCTGCAGTGGCGGACGAATGGTGTTGGCGGTGGTATGAACCGCACCGGATACCAGACCATCCACTTCACCGCTCTCCAGCATCATGGTGCCCAGCACCACGTTATCTTCCAGCTGCTCCTGCGCGACAACTTCGGTCATACCTTTATTCTTGCGCAGCTCAACCAGGCGCGGCACATAATTTTCACGAACCTGTTCCGGGTCAACGATCTCAACCCCTTTGCCCAGCTCAACCCCCTGAGCCGCCGCAACACGCTGGATCTCATCCGGGTTGCCTAACAGCACGCAGGTGGCGATACCGCGTTCAGCACAGATAGCGGCCGCTTTAACGGTGCGCGGCTCATCGCCCTCTGGCAGAACGACGCGTTTGCCCGCTTTACGCGCAAGTTCGGTCAGCTGATAGCGGAAGGCCGGTGGCGACAGGCGACGGCTGCGTTCTGACGTGGCGGTCAGCGACTCAATCCAGTCAGCGTTGATGTAGCTGGCAACATACTCCTGCACTTTCTCAATGCGCTGGGTGTCGTCAGCCGGGACTTCAAGGTTGAAGCTCTGCAGGCTCAGGGAGGTCTGCCAGGTGTTGGTTTTCACCATAAATACCGGCAGGCCGGTCTGGAAGGCGCGGTCGCAAAGACGGGCGATGCGATCGTCAATCTCGTAGTTTCCGGTCAGCAGGATAGCGCCGATTTCGATGCCGTTCATGGCGGCCAGACAGGCCGCGACCAGCACATCCGGGCGGTCTGCGGAGGTGACCAGCAGAGAGCCAGGACGGAAATGTTCCAGCATGTGCGGGATACTGCGGGCGCAGAAGGTTACCGATTTCACCCGGCGGGTCTGAATCTCACCTTCGTTGATGATGCGCGCACCCAGGTGGCGGCACATGTCGATCGCGCGGGTCGCAATCAGATCAAAGCTCCACGGCACGCAGCCCAGAACCGGCAGCGGGCTGTCTGAGAAGAGCTGCTTAGGATCGATATTGGCGATGCTGGCTTTCGACGAATCATCGAAGATCTCTGACAGGTCAGGGCGGGTACGTCCCTGATCGTCAACCGGCGCGTTCAGTTTATTGATGATTACGCCCGTAATGTTTTTATTCTTCTGACCGCCGAAGCTGCTCTGGGTCAGCTCAATGCGCTCTTTCAGCTGGGCCGGTGAGTCATTACCCAGCGCCATCACAAAGACGATCTCGGCATTCAGCGTTTTGGCAATTTCATAGTTCAGTGCGTTGGCGAACTGATGCTTACGGGTCGGCACCAGACCTTCAACCAGCACCACTTCCGCATCCTGCGTGTTGGCGTGATAGCGGGAGATGATCTCCTCCATCAGCACATCCTGCTGGTTCGATCCCAGCAGTGATTCCACACGGGACATCTGCAGCGGTTCAGCCGCAGGAATCGAGGAGTTCTTGCGAATGATGGTGGTGGTTTGATCCGGGGTATCGCCGCCGGCACGCGGCTGCGCAATCGGCTTAAAGACGCTGAGGCGGACGCCTTTGCGCTCCATGGCGCGGATAACGCCGAGGCTGACGCTGGTCAGGCCGACGCTGGTGCCGGTCGGAATGAGCATAATTGTACGTGACACGTTTGAACCTCTCAGTAATGGCAGGGTGTCAAAAACAACTCCGTCAGCCTGAGCTGACGGAGAGAAGGGGTTATGCAGTCAGACGCGCGGCGTCCTGGGCGATGACCAGCTCTTCGTTGGTCGGAATCACCAGGGCCGGACGGGTGCCTTCTTTATTGATGTAGCCAGATTTACCGAAGCGCGCTGCAAGGTTGCGATCATGATCAACCTCAAAGCCCAGCAGCGCCAGTTTTTTCAGTGAAAGTTCACGCACCATCGCCGCGTTCTCACCGATGCCGCCGGTGAAGACCACCGCATCAAGGCGACCGTCCATCAGCGCCGTGTAGCTGCCGATATATTTCGCCAGGCGGTGGCAGAACACATCCATCGCACGTTTCGCATCTTCTTTCGTCGCGTAGTTATCTTCCACGTAGCGACAGTCGCTGGTGACTTCGGTCAGACCTAACAGGCCAGACTCTTTGGTCAGCAGTTTATTGATGGCGTCAACGCTCATGCCCAGGGTGTCGTGCAGGAAGAAAACAATCGCCGGGTCGATGTCGCCACTGCGGGTGCCCATCACCAGCCCTTCCAGTGGCGTCAGCCCCATGGAGGTATCGACGCACTCGCCATTACGGATGGCAGAGACAGAACCGCCGTTACCAAGATGGCAGGTGATGATGTTCAGTGATTCAAGCGGTTTATTGAGCATTTTGGCCGCTTCGTGTGTCACATAGAAGTGGCTGGTGCCATGCGCGCCGTAGCGACGCACGCCGTGCTCTTTGTACAATTTGTAGGGCAGGGCGTAGAGATAAGACTCTTCCGGCATTGTCTGATGGAAAGCGGTGTCGAATACGGCGACATTCTTATCTGACAGGTGCGGGAAGTTTTTCATCGCTTCATCAATCCCGATCAGATGAGCCGGGTTATGCAGCGGGGCAAAGGAGGAGGCGTCTTTGATGCCCTGAATCACCTCTTCAGAGATGATAACGGACTGAGTCAGCTTCTCGCCGCCATGAACAATACGATGACCGATTGCAGCAATTTGTGCCGAAAGCTCTGGTTTTTGTGCCAGAATGGATTTAACGATGAAGTTCAGCGCTTCGCTATGCGCTGCACCGGCACCGAGAGGCGCTTCCTGTTTTTCGCCGTCCAGTTTCCATTTAATACGTGCTTCTGGAAGGTGGAAACATTCTGCCAGGCCCGACAGGAACTCTTCGCCGCTGGCAGGGTTGAGGATGGCAAACTTAAGGGAAGAGCTGCCACAGTTCAGAACCAGAACTAACTTACTCGACATGGAAGTACCTATTTTTTGAGAGTGGCTAAATAAAACGCAATCAGACTAACAGCGTAGCCCATGAAAGCTGGTAGATTAATGACAAACATCATGCGGTAGACAGAAATCTGCATTTCCGCAAAAAATTTCGGTAATCTTACGCAAAAATTTGAAGATCGCCTTGTCGAAACATGGCTCAAGCCTCTTCCCAACGGCATCCCGCGCCCGGAAAGGTGTTGAAACGGCGTCAGAATAGCTGGAGTCATCTTTAAAGACAAAAAAAATTGAAGGATGTCACGTAAAGTTGTGTGGTTATAACTTTTTTTTTAATGTTTGCAGGATTAGTTGAGGTGAGCCATGGCGAATGAATCTGGCAGTACCAATTGGTTTCAGATGTTTCAGCGCGGTCAGCACTACATGAAGACCTGGCCTGCTGATAAGCGCCTGGCCCCCGTGTTTCCGGAAAACCGTGTTTCATCCGTGACGCGCTTTGCCATTCGCTTCATGCCTCCCCTGGCGATTTTTACCCTGACCTGGCAGATCGCGATGGGTGGCCAGCTTGGCCCGGCCGTGGCGACGGCGCTGTTTGCCTGTAGCCTGCCGATGCAGGGGTTGTGGTGGCTCGGTAAGCGTTCTGTTACACCGCTGCCGCCGACGCTGCTGAGCTGGTTTCATGAAGTCCGCGCCCGACTGGAAGAGGCGGGACAGGCTATCGCGCCGGTAGAAGGCAAACCGACCTATCAGGCGCTGGCCGACCTGCTGAAACGCGCGTTTAAACAGCTTGACCGCACGTTCCTCGACGATCTCTGACCCTCTTCAGGCGGGCGGTAATTTAATTACCGCTAACCCGCAACCAAATCAAAGAAAGGCGATACGGCGATTTCCGTATCGCTAACGCTATGCAATCATTTCCTCCTTGTCGATTAACTGAGCGGTCGCCGACCGGGAGTGAATCATGGAAATGACCCATGCACAGCGTTTAATTCTAACCAACCAGTACAAAATCATGGCGATGCTGGAGCCGGAAAATGCTGAACGTTTTCGCCGTTACCAGACCATCATTGAGCGCGGTTATGCGCTGCAGATGCGGGAGCTGGATAAAGAGTTCGGCGAACTCAGCGAAGCAACCTGCCGGACGGTGATCGACATTATGGAAATGCATCACGCGCTGCACGTCTCCTGGTCAAACCTGAAAGAGCAAAGTCAGACGGATGAGCGCCGTCTCGCTTTTCTCGGTTTTGATGCCGCGACAGAAGCCCGCCTGCTGGGATATGTGCGCTTCATGGTCAACACGGAAGGGCGCTACACCCACTTCGATTCCGGCACCCACGGCTTTAACGCGCAGACCCCGATGTGGGAAAAGTATCAACGCATGCTGGCTTTATGGCAGACTTGTCCGCGCCAGTACCATTTGAGTGCCAACGAGATTGCACAGGTTATTAATGCATGATGAGGAGAAGCGCGTGACCTACAGAGGTTTTCTTTTTGATTTGGACGGCACGCTGGTCGATTCGCTGCCCGCCGTAGAACGCGCCTGGAGCCAGTGGGGTGCGCGTCATGGTATTGCCGCCGATGAGATCCTCGATTTCATTCATGGCAAACAGGCCATTACTTCTCTGCGTCATTTTATGGCAGGCCAGCCGGAAGAGGCGATTCAGGCGGAGTTTGTGGCGCTGGAGCAGGCGGAAGCGGCAGACACCGATGGCGTGCAGGCGCTGCCGGGTGCCAGAGTGCTGCTGGAAAGGCTGAACGCGCTGCAGATCCCCTGGGCCATTGTCACCTCCGGTTCGGTGCCGGTTGCGCATGCCCGACATAAAGCCGCAGGCTTGCCGAAACCTGCGGTGTTTATTACTGCGGAGCAGGTGGCAAAAGGTAAACCGGAACCCGATCCCTATCTGCTCGGGGCGGAGAAACTGGGCTTAGACGCCGCAGCCTGTGTGGTGGCAGAGGATGCCCCCGCCGGCATCGTATCCGGACTAAACGCAGGCTGCGCGGTGATCGCCATTAATGCTCCGGCGGACACCCCCCGGCTGGATGAGGTGGCGCTTCGCCTCAGCTCACTGGCATCACTGGACGTGATCCGGGAAGCTGACGGCAGTTTCACCTTCAGCCAGCAGGCGTAAGGAAGGGGCCGGCGGCCACGCCGCCGGGCTCAGAGTGGCGTATCCTGCGAGATTTCATCCAGCGACAGGCTGAAGCTCGGAATAAAGACCTCAACGAAATAATCCATCTCAGGCGAACGCCGTTGCGCCAGCGTTGTCTCCAGTCGCGCTTTCGCCAGTAAAAACTCATTGTTCCCGGCAGAGAGTTCCTCAAGACACTTAACATAGGCGCAGAGCGCATCGGCCTGCTTGACGACGGCCTGCTCCTCTTCACTGTGCAGATGCTCATCGATTAACGGGCGATAGATCGCCTGAAACTCTTCCGGCAACATCTCAATCAGCTTTTGCTGCGCAATTTTCTCGATTTTTTTATATTCATGCGCGATCTGCGCGTTGTAATACTTGACCGGTGTGGGCAGGTCGCCGGTCAGCACTTCGCTGGCATCGTGATAGAGCGCCAGCATGGCGATGCGATCGGCATTCAGCGATCCGCCGAACTTAAGGTTTTTGATCACGGCCAGGGCGTGCGCCACCATGGCAACCTGCAGGCTGTGTTCAGACACGTTTTCGGTGCGCACGTTGCGCATCAGCGGCCAGCGATTGATCAGCTTGAGACGGGAGAGATGGGCGAAGAAGTGACTTTGAGTCATGCGCGTTCCTGTTAGCCGGCAGGGGAGAGACAGGCTCTCCCCAAATAGCTTCAGTATACGCGGGCGGGATTACTGACGATAGCCTTGCAGGAAACGGCCAAATTTATTGATGGCCATTTCCAGATCGTCCACGCGCGGCAGCGTGACGATGCGCAGGTGATCGGGCGAGGGCCAGTTAAATGCGCTGCCCTGAACCAGCAGGACTTTCTCCTGCAGCAGGAAATCCAGCACCATCTTCTGATCGTCGAAGATGTTGAATTTTTTAGCATCGATTTTCGGAAACATATAGAGCGCGCCCTGTGGCTTCACACAGCTGACGCCCGGAATATCGTTAATCAGTTCCCAGGCGCGCTGACGCTGCTCGTAGAGACGTCCGCCAGGCATGATAAATTCGCTGATGCTCTGGTAACCGCCCAGAGCCGTCTGAATCGCATGCTGGGCCGGCACGTTAGCACAGAGACGCATAGACGCGAGCATCTCCAGCCCTTCGATGTAGCCTTTAGCATGTTTCTTCGGCCCGTTAAGCACCATCCAGCCCTGACGGAAACCGGCCACGCGATAGGTTTTGGAGAGGCCGTTAAAGGTCACGGTCAGCAGATCCGGTGCCAGCGCGGCGATGCTGTGATGCTGTGCCTCATCATAGAGGATCTTGTCGTAGATCTCGTCGGCAAAAATGATCAGGTTATGCTGACGGGCAATCTCAACCACTTCCAGCAGCAGCTCTTTGCTGTAGACCGCGCCGGTCGGGTTATTCGGGTTGATAATGACGATGCCGCGGGTGCGGGGCGTAATCTTGCTGCGGATGTCATCCAGGTCGGGGAACCAGCCTGCGGACTCATCACAAAGATAGTGCACCGCTTTCCCGCTGGAGAGAGAGACGGCCGCCGTCCATAACGGATAGTCGGGAGCCGGGACCAGCATTTCGTCACCGCTGTTCAGTAACGCCTGCATCGCCTGCACGATCAGTTCTGACACACCGTTGCCAATGTAGATATCTTCTACCGTGACGTCGCGCATGTCGCGCGCCTGGTAGTGCTGCATGATCGCTTTGCGGGCAGAGTAGAGGCCCTTAGAGTCGCAATAGCCCTGGGCGCTGGGAAGATTACGAATCACATCGACCAGAATCTCGTCCGGCGCTTCAAAGCCGAAAGGCGCCGGGTTGCCGATGTTCAGCTTAAGAACTTTGTTGCCTTCTTCTTCGAGGCGTTTTGCCTCTTTCAGTACCGGACCACGGATGTCGTAACAGACATTGTCGAGTTTACCGGATTTATCAATTTGAAAAGTCATTGTTACCGCCTTAATGGGCAGAATCCTTTTGGCTGCCACAGAAATCAAACCAGCACAATGTACTCTCCTCAGGATAACAAAAGAAGGGTGCCGTCCGGTTTTGGCGGGTTCAACACCTTTTTGCCCGGCGCATAGCGTAAAAATTATTTACCACGGCTTTAGCTGGTCATTAAAACCATAAATAAGGATAAGGTCAGGTTTTTAAACTGATGAATAGCGTGGCAGGGGCAGGGCTGCGGTGCGCGTTTTCTCAAAGCGGACCGTAAATAATCTGAAGCGGTCATTTTTCCGCCGCGGAAATATACCCCAGGAGAAATAGTTAAAGGATATTTTATGAATGCTCATTTTGTGGACGATTTTGCGGCCTCGTTAATACTTACGCCTTAACGCTGCTTAAGAGTATCCGGTTTAAGGTGTTGTGATCGCCGGAAAAGGTCCAAAAGCAGAGGGTAAAAGAGGCATCAGATTGAACTATTGTGGGCAGCAGTTAACAGTTTCTCACTAAATTTCAGAGCGATGAAGGCTTAAAAAGTGATCAATAATGTGGCATAAGGGTCTGGAAATGCCTTTGCCGCAAAATTTACAGCGGTTTTCACAAAATCATTTCCATTTTGAAGTCAAAAATGATTAAGTATAATTTATTATTTAATGCACTTTACCGCTTTGTCCCGCTAGCCCGTAAAGTGTGAATTTCGTCCTGTCCGGTTCTTTTCGGCAGGATCACGATTATGACGCAGCTTCCTGCATTCGCGCGCCCCGCGCTTTCGGTTCAGACGTGGTCTTTTTCACGACAGCGTGTGACCTATCAGGTGAGTGAGCCGTGCGGAATCCGCACAAGAGATTTTTTGTGCCAGTCTTCACACAGGACTGTCATTAAGCACCATTACTGCTTATCACTTTGATAAGCTTGTAATAACACCAGGGTAGTAGTTCGTAAAATCTTATAAGTGAAGAAAAAAACATGACTAATGCAAATCGTCCGATACTGAATCTCGACCTCGATCTGCTGAGAACTTTCGTTGCCGTTGCGGATTTGAATACCTTTGCAGCCGCCGCTGCAGCGGTCTGCAGAACCCAGTCAGCAGTCAGTCAGCAGATGCAACGTCTGGAACAATTGGTAGGTAAAGAGCTGTTTGCCAGACATGGACGTAACAAACTGTTAACAGAGCATGGAATTCAGCTTCTGGGCTATGCCAGAAAAATTCTGCGTTTTAATGACGAAGCCTGCACCTCACTGATGTACAGCAACATTCAGGGCGTACTGACTATCGGTGCCTCTGATGACACCTCAGACACGATCCTGCCATTCCTGCTGAACCGTGTGACCTCGGTGTATCCGAAGCTGGCTATCGATGTGCGGGTTAAACGTAACCCTTTCATGATGGAAATGCTCAACCAGGGTGAAGTGGACCTGGTTGTGACGACCTCC
This sequence comes from Pantoea sp. PA1, assembly GCF_056856975.1. NCBI lineage: Bacteria > Pseudomonadati > Pseudomonadota > Gammaproteobacteria > Enterobacterales > Erwiniaceae > Pantoea > Pantoea sp. PA1. The sequence continues at coordinate 1,937,743 of NZ_JBXGEE010000001.1, read as the reverse complement.
AGCCCGGGTAATTTCACCTATCAGGTGCTGCGGACATCACCGACTTTATGGTACTGCGCTGCGGATTATATCTTCCAGCGGGGTGAAGCCATTCCACTGGTGCTGCTGGATGAGCCAAGTCCTTATCGTGATATGGCCATCGACCATCTTAACGAAGCCGGTATTCCGTGGCGGATCTCCTATGTCGCTTCAACCCTGGCTGCCGTACGCGCCGCGGTAAAAGCGGGTCTGGGTGTGACAGCCCGTCCGGTTGAGATGATGAGTCCGGAACTGCGTGTGATGGGTGCGGCGGAAGGGCTGCCGGTGCTGCCGGATACGCAATACCTGCTGTGCCGCAATCCGGATAGCGATAACGAACTGGCACTGGCGATCTTCAATGCCATGCAGTCCACTAACGATCCCTACAATCTGAGCAATAATCCCGACGGTGCATTGTTGCTGGATGACGAAGAGTAGTTTCGCTTACGTATTGCACTCCATGCCAGCGTGACTGTCTTAATAAACGCTTATAAATCGCCTCTCGCTTTCCGAACCGGACGAGAGGCTTTTTTTTGTCTGATGCACCTCAGACGCCCCTCCGCACACGTCCTGTCCCGCTGATTCACGTCCTTTTCGGCCTCACACCGCTCTCTACTGAAACCTGCCAGTCATAAACCCGCTATTTTGTTCCATGATGTCTCATTTGAGGTGGATAAAATTGCGGCAAAAAGGGCAAAACTGTGTTCCTGATCAAGAAAATACCCCTGGTAAGGGGAAGGAAAACAGCGTGAGACCTGTCAAAATATGATTGTTAAATGCACGATCCATGCGTGTGTATACCCGCTACACTAAAATTAACCCTACAGACTGAAGCGATTTAGCTGGAAAGCGGGGCATCATTTGTTAATAATATGATGCAGGTGTGAAATAATGTTTGGATACTTTTGTCAAAGTTGACAAAAGGTTATAGAAAGGAGTAAAAAACCCCATAAAATTGCTGCTTATTGACAAATAACAGCGACGTTTAAAAGGTTTTTACCCTTCCCTTGAATCGATGTGGTCAGTTTGCTGCGGGAAACGCGTGCAGGATGCCAGCGCCACTTTTGATGAGTAAGCAATGTGTATGTCAACTACCACCGAAATCATCGCTCAGCACTGGGCGTTTATCGTATTTATCGTTATTGCCTTTGGCCTGTGTGCTTTCATGCTGACCGGAGGATGGCTGCTCGGCGGCAAAGCACGCGCCCGCTACAAAGACACGCCATTCGAATCAGGCATCGAATCCGTTGGTGATACCCATATCCGCCTCTCGGCGAAATTTTATCTGGTTGCGATGTTTTTCGTCATTTTCGACGTCGAAGCCCTCTTTTTATACGCATGGGCGACCTCAATCCGTGAAAGCGGATGGATCGGCTTTGCGGAAGCCGCAATTTTCATTTTGGTGCTCCTGGCGGGGCTGGTCTATCTGGTGCGCATCGGCGCGCTGGACTGGGCGCCTGCCCGCCGTCGCGTAGTGGTGAAAACCACTACGGTCAGCCACACCAAACCTCACAAGCAGTAAAAGAGAGGCAATAAGATGGACTATACGCTCACCCGCATAGACCCGAACGGTGGTGAGAACGACCGTTATCCTCTGCAAAAGCAGGAAATCGTCAGCGATCCGCTGGAGCAGCACGTTCATCGCAGCGTCTACATGGGCAAACTCGAAAATGCCCTGCATGACATGGTGAACTGGGGACGTAAAAACTCCCTCTGGCCCTACAACTTTGGTCTCTCCTGCTGTTATGTAGAGATGACAACGTCGTTCACGGCCGTGCACGACGTGGCCCGTTTCGGCGCGGAAGTGATGCGTGCCTCGCCACGTCAGGCTGACTTTATGGTCATTGCCGGTACCCCCTTCACCAAAATGGCCCCGGTCATTCAGCGTTTGTACGATCAGATGCTGGAGCCAAAATGGGTTATTTCCATGGGTGCCTGCGCCAACTCCGGCGGCATGTATGACATCTATTCCGTTGTGCAGGGTGTAGATAAGTTCCTGCCGGTTGATGTGTACATTCCTGGCTGCCCGCCTCGTCCTGAAGCCTATATGCAGGCACTGCTGCTGCTGCAGGAGTCGATCGGTAAAGAGCGCCGTCCTCTCTCATGGGTTGTCGGCGATCAGGGCGTTTATCGCGCCAACATGCAATCCGAGCGGGAAAGAAAGCGCGGCGAGCGCATCGCCGTCACTAACCTGCGCAGCCCGGACGAAGTCTAAAACCGTACGGATGGAAAATCGCGCCTGCAGCAGAACATCACAATTTAATGCATGGCCCCATCCTGACGCCTTCATTTGAGTGCCTGAGATCAGGCCGGAATGGTGAGTAACGTATGACAGATTTGACCACGCAAGATCTCGCTCAGCCGCTATGGCAAACCCGTGATCACCTGGACGATCCGGTGATCGGCGAGTTGCGTAACCGTTTTGGGCCGGACGCCTTCACTGTTCAGCCTACCCGTACCGGAATTCCGGTTGTCTGGGTAAAGCGTGAACAGATACTGGAAATTACCGAGTTCCTGCGTAAATTGCCGAAGCCTTACGTCATGCTGTATGACCTGCATGGTGTGGATGAGCGTTTACGTACCCACCGTGCAGGCCTGCCTGCTGCGGATTTCTCCGTTTTCTACCACCTGCTGTCGATTGAACGCAATCGTGACATCATGCTCAAGGTGGCCTTATCTGAAAACGATATGCATCTGCCGACGCTTACCCGGCTTTTCCCGAATGCCAACTGGTATGAGCGTGAAACCTGGGAGATGTTTGGCGTCACCTTTGATGGGCACCCGCATCTGACGCGCATCATGATGCCCCCCACGTGGGAAGGCCATCCGCTGCGCAAAGATTATCCGGCGCGCGCCACGGAGTTCGATCCTTTCACGCTGACGAAGCAGAAAGAAGATTTAGAGATGGAGGCGCTGACCTTTAAGCCTGAAGACTGGGGCATGAAGCGCAGCACCACCAACGAAGATTTTATGTTCCTCAACCTCGGGCCTAACCACCCGTCAGCGCACGGTGCGTTCCGCATCATTCTGCAGCTGGATGGCGAGGAGATTGTCGACTGTGTACCGGACATCGGCTATCACCATCGTGGTGCCGAAAAGATGGGGGAGCGTCAGTCGTGGCACAGCTACATTCCCTACACTGACCGTATCGAATACCTGGGCGGCTGCGTCAATGAAATGCCATATGTGCTGGCCGTTGAGAAACTGGCCGGGATCGTGGTGCCCGATCGCGTAAACGTGATCCGCGTGATGCTCTCTGAGCTGTTCCGCATCAACAGTCATCTTCTCTATATCTCGACCTTTATTCAGGACGTCGGTGCGATGACACCGGTGTTCTTCGCCTTTACCGATCGCCAGAAAATTTATGACGTGGTTGAAGCCATTACCGGCTTCCGTATGCACCCGGCCTGGTTCCGCATCGGCGGGGTTGCCCACGATCTGCCACGCGGCTGGGAGCGTCTGCTGCGTGACTTCCTGGACTGGATGCCGAAACGCCTGAAGGAGTATGACAAAGCCGCACTGCGTAACAGCGTGCTGGTTGGTCGTTCCAAAGGCGTGGCCGCTTACAACATGGAAGAGGCGCTGGCATGGGGCACCACCGGTGCCGGTCTGCGTGCCACCGGTCTCGACTTTGATGTGCGCAAATGGCGTCCTTATTCTGGCTACGAAAACTTCGATTTTGAGATCCCGGTCGGCTCCGGCGTCAGCGATGCTTACAGCCGTGTCCAGCTGAAGATGGAAGAGATGTGGCAGTCGCTGCGCATCCTTGAGCAGTGCCTCAACAACATGCCAGAGGGACCGTTCAAAGCGGATCACCCGCTGACCACGCCGCCACCGAAAGAGCGCACGCTGCAGCACATCGAAACGCTGATCACACACTTCCTGCAGGTGTCGTGGGGGCCGGTGATGCCAGCCAATGAATCTTTCCAGATGATTGAAGCGACGAAAGGGATCAACAGCTACTACCTGACCAGCGACGGCAGCACCATGAGCTACCGCACCCGTGTGCGTACGCCGAGCTTCCCGCATCTGCAGCAGATTCCTTCGGTAATCCGTGGCAGCCTGGTATCCGACCTGATCGTTTACCTGGGCAGTATCGATTTTGTTATGTCAGACGTGGACCGCTAATTATGCACGATCAACACATTGCCATTAAAACGATCGACCCTGATGAGGTCTTCGTGCTGAGTGCGGAAGAGCATCACGCCATTGAGCACGAAAAACACCACTATGAAGATGCGCGTGCAGCCTCCATTGAAGCGCTGAAGATCGTGCAGAAACAGCGTGGCTGGGTACCGGATGGTGCCATCAACGCGATCGCCGATGTCCTCGGGATTCCGGCGAGTGATGTTGAGGGTGTGGCGACATTCTACAGCCAGATCTTCCGTCAGCCGGTGGGGCGTCATGTGATCCGTTACTGCGACAGCGTGGTCTGTCACATCACCGGCTATCAGGGCATCCAGGCCGCACTGGAGCAGCAGCTGAATATCAAACCGGGTCAGACCACGGCCGATGGCCGCTTTACGCTGCTGCCGACCTGCTGCCTGGGGAACTGCGATAAAGGGCCGACCATGATGGTGGACGAAGATACCCATGTTCATCTGACGCCGGAAGGCATTCCCTCTTTGCTGGAGCAGTATCAATGACAATCAAACAGATCATTCGTACTGCTGAAACTCACCCGCTGACCTGGCGGATGCGCGACGACAAGCAGCCGGTCTGGCTGGACGAATACCGCAGTAAAAACGGCTATGCCGGTGCGGAAAAAGCGCTGAAAACCATGTCGCAGGATGAGATCGTCGCGGCAGTCAAAGATTCCGGCCTGAAAGGGCGCGGCGGTGCAGGCTTCTCGACCGGGCTGAAGTGGAGCCTGATGCCGAAAGATGAGTCGATGAACATCCGTTACCTGCTGTGTAACGCCGATGAGATGGAGCCGGGCACCTATAAAGACCGCCTGCTGATGGAGCAGATGCCGCACCAGCTGGTCGAGGGGATGCTGATCAGCGCCTTCGCTCTCAAGGCTTACCGTGGCTATATCTTCCTGCGTGGTGAATATATTGAAGCAGCGGTGCATCTGCGCCGCGCGATTGCCGAAGCGACCGAAGCGGGCTTTCTCGGCAAAAATATTCTTGGCACGGGCTTCGACTTTGAGCTGATCGTCCACACCGGCGCAGGACGTTATATCTGCGGCGAAGAGACGGCGCTGATTAACTCCCTGGAAGGCCGCCGTGCCAACCCGCGTTCCAAACCGCCTTTCCCGGCGAGTGCCGGAGCGTGGGGCAAGCCGACCTGCGTGAACAACGTGGAAACCCTCTCTAACGTCCCGGCGATCCTGGCCAACGGCGTAGAGTGGTACAAGAGCATCTCAAAAAGTGAAGATGCCGGTACCAAAATGATGGGCTTCTCCGGGCGGGTTAAAAATCCTGGCGTCTGGGAACTGCCATTTGGCATTACCGCGCGTGAAATCCTCGAAGATTACGCGGGCGGCATGCGCGACGGACTGAAGTTCAAAGCCTGGCAGCCCGGTGGCGCAGGCACCGACTTCCTGACAGACCAGCATCTGGATCTGCCGATGGAATTTGCCAGCATCGGTAAAGCTGGCAGCCGACTGGGCACCGCCCTGGCGATGGCCGTCGACCATGAAATCAATATGGTTTCGCTGGTTCGCAACCTGGAAGAGTTCTTTGCCCGTGAGTCGTGCGGCTGGTGTACGCCGTGCCGTGACGGTCTGCCGTGGAGCGTAAAAATTCTGCGCGCGCTGGAGCAGAAGCAGGGGCAGCCAGGGGATATCGAAACCCTGCTGCAACTCTGCCGTCAGCTCGGTCCGGGTAAAACCTTCTGTGCGCATGCCCCGGGTGCGGTCGAGCCGCTGCAGAGTGCGATTAAATATTTCCGTGAAGAGTTTGAAGCCGGCATGGCGCCGCAGGTCTTTGGCAATACCCGCTCCATTGGCGGGATCCAGCCAAACCTGCTGAAAGCGCGCTGGTAATTCGCCGCCGCACACGGAACAGGCCTGGTGCCGCCGCCCCGACAATGTCGTGCGTCGGGGCAAGAATATGATTAACGCTCGTCTCTGACGAGCCTTACGGAAGCATGTCACTATGGCTACAATTCATGTAGACGGTAAAGAGTATGATGTGAACGGAGCGGACAACCTGCTACAGGCGTGTCTCTCTCTGGGCCTTGATATTCCTTACTTTTGCTGGCATCCGGCGCTGGGAAGCGTCGGGGCCTGCCGCCAGTGTGCGGTAAAGCAATTCCAGAATGCCGAAGATACCCGTGGTCGTCTCGTCATGTCCTGCATGACGCCGGCCTCTGACGGCACATTTATCTCCATCGACGATGGCGAAGCGAAAGAGTTCCGCGAAAGCGTGGTGGAGTGGCTGATGACCAACCACCCACACGACTGTCCGGTGTGTGAAGAGGGCGGTAACTGTCACCTGCAGGATATGACAGTGATGACCGGCCACAGCTTCCGCCGCTATCGCTTCACCAAGCGCACCCACCGTAATCAGGATCTCGGCCCCTTCATCTCCCACGAGATGAACCGCTGTATCGCCTGCTATCGCTGCGTGCGTTACTACAAAGATTATGCCGATGGCAAAGATCTGGGCGTCTACGGCGCACATGACAACGTCTACTTCGGTCGCCCGGAAGATGGCACGCTGGAAAGCGAATTCTCCGGTAACCTGGTCGAAATCTGCCCGACCGGCGTGTTCACCGACAAAACACACTCCGAACGCTATAACCGTAAATGGGATATGCAGTTCGCGCCGAGCATCTGCCAGCAGTGCAGCGTGGGCTGTAACACCAGCCCGGGTGAACGTTATGGTGAGTTGCGCCGTATCGAAAACCGTTACAACGGCACCGTTAACCACTACTTCCTCTGTGACCGCGGCCGCTTTGGCTATGGCTATGTGAACCGTAAAGATCGTCCGCGTCAGCCGATGCTGTTGCGTGGCAACGACTGGGTGACGCTGAACGCCGAGCAGGCAGTTAACGCCGGGGCTGATTTGCTGCGCCAGGCGAAGAAAGTGATCGGTATCGGCTCACCGCGCGCCAGCGTTGAAAGTAACTTTGCCCTGCGTGAACTGGTCGGGGCGGAGAACTTCTCAACCGGTATACCGGCAGCAGAGCAGGCCCGGCTTGAACTGATGCTGAAAGTGCTGCGTGAGGGGGGGATTTACACCCCTTCGCTGCGTGAGATTGAAAGCTACGATGCGGTGCTGGTGCTGGGTGAAGATCTGACCCAGGTCGGCGCACGTGTGGCGCTCTCCGTCCGTCAGGCGGTGAAAGGCAAAGCGCGTGATATGGCCGCGGCACAGAAGGTGGCAGACTGGCAGATCGCCGCGATCCTGAACATCGGTCAGCATGCGAAACATCCGCTGTTTGTCACCCACGTTGATGAAACCCGTCTGGATGATATCGCCGCATGGAGCTATCGTGCGCCGGTTGACGATCAGGCGCGTCTCGGTTTCGCCATCGCCAGTGCGCTGGATGAATCCGCGCCTGTGGTGACCGATTTTGACAGCGCACTTAGCGCCAGAATGGATGTGGTGGTTCAGGCACTGGCGGGCGCGAAAAAGCCATTAATCATCTCCGGTACCCATTCCGGCAGCAGCGCCATGATTGAAGCCGCCGCAAACGTCGCCAAAGCCCTGAAGGCGCGTGGCGCCGATGTCGGCATTACCTTGCTGGCCGGCCACGCTAACAGTGTCGGACTTGGCCTGATCGGCGGCAATCCACTGGAGCACGCGCTGGAGCAGCTGTCAGGCGGTGAAGCCGACGCGCTGGTGGTGCTGGAAAACGATCTCTATCGCCATGCGCCCAAAGCGCTGGTGGATGCGGCGCTGGCTCAGACCACGAACGTGATCGTGGTGGATCATCAGCGCACCGCGACCGTGGAGAAGGCGGGTCTGGTCTTATCGACCGCGAGCTTCGCCGAAAGCGATGGCACCTCTGTTAACCATGAAGGCCGCGCGCAACGTTACTTCCAGGTTTACGATCCCGCTTATTACGACAACAGCGTCGTGATGCTGGAGAGCTGGCGCTGGCTGCACTCGCTGCACAGCACCCTGGAAAGCCGTCACGTGGACTGGACTCAGCTCGATCACGTTATCGATGCCGTAGTCACCCGTCTGCCGCAGCTGGCCGGCATCAAAGAGGCGGCGCCTGACGCCAGCTTCCGTATCCGGGGCCAGAAACTGTCACGTTCGCCGATCCGTGCGAGTGGACGTACTGCCGCACGCGCCAACATCAGCGTCCACGAACCGCGTCAGCCGCAGGATCAGGACACGATGTTTGCCTTCTCGATGGAAGGGAACAACCAGCCGTCGGCCCCGCGTTCTCAGATCCCGTTTGCCTGGGCACCGGGCTGGAACTCCCCTCAGGCGTGGAACAAGTTCCAGGCCGAAGTGGGCGGCAAACTGCGTCATGGCGATCCGGGCGTGCGCCTGTTTGAAGCCAGCGCCGGTCAGTTACCCTGGTTTACCCGTGTCCCTCAGGCCTTTGTCAGTGAAGGGCAGTGGCGTGTGGCGCCGTGCTACCAGCTGTTTGGTAGTGAGGAGATGTCGCAGCGTTCCCCGGTTTTCCAGCAGCGTATGGCGCAGCCTGCTCTGGTGATCAACCCGGACGATGCGGCGAAGCTGGGCGTCAACGATGGCGCAGCCGTCGAGTTCAGCTGTGCCGGTGAGACCGTGCGTCTGCCGGTGCGTTTCTCGGCGTCACTGCAGGCGGGACAGATTGGTCTGCCGCTGGGCATGCCAGGCGTTCCGCCGTTCCTGGCGAACGGTAAAATCGACACTCTGCAGGAGGCGGCGCAATGAGCTGGTTAACACCGGACGTTATCGACATTCTGCTGGCCATTGTTAAAGCCATCGTCATTCTGCTGGTGGTCGTGGCCTGCGGCGCGTTCATGAGCTTCGCCGAGCGTCGTCTGCTCGGCCTGTTCCAGAACCGTTACGGACCGAACCGCGTAGGCTGGGGCGGGTCACTGCAGCTGGTGGCGGACATGATCAAAATGTTCTTTAAAGAGGACTGGGTCCCGCCGTTTACCGACCGCTTTATCTTTACTCTGGCACCGGTTATCGCCTTTGTTTCGCTGCTGCTGGCCTTTGCTATCGTGCCGGTTTCACCGACCTGGATGGTGACCGACCTGAACATCGGTCTGCTCTTCTTCCTGATGATGGCAGGTCTGGCGGTCTATGCGGTGCTGTTTGCCGGCTGGTCGAGTAACAACAAATACTCGCTGCTGGGTGCGATGCGCGCCTCGGCGCAGACCCTGAGCTATGAAGTGTTTCTGGGGCTGTCGCTGATGGGCGTAGTGGCGCAGGCGGGCTCGTTCAATATGAACGACATCGTCAACAGCCAGACGCATCTCTGGAACATCATCCCGCAGTTCTTCGGTTTTGTGACCTTCTGTATTGCAGGTGTGGCGGTGTGTCACCGTCATCCCTTTGACCAGCCAGAAGCGGAACAGGAACTGGCTGACGGTTATCACATCGAGTACGCCGGGATGAAGTTCGGCCTGTTCTTCGTCGGCGAGTATGTGGCGATTACCACGGTCTCCGCCCTGATCGTCACGCTGTTCTTTGGTGGCTGGCATGGACCCTTCCTGCCGCCGTTCATCTGGTTCGCCCTGAAAACGGCGTTCTTTATGATGATGTTCATCCTGATCCGCGCCGCGCTTCCGCGTCCACGCTACGACCAGGTGCTGTCATTCGGCTGGAAAGTGTGTCTGCCGTTGACGCTGCTGAACCTGCTGGCGACTGCCGCAGTGATTCTCTACACAGCGTCGTAAGGGGTTAACAAATGACTTTGAAAGATATTGTCGTCGGTTTTGGCACGACAGTTCGCAGTATCTGGCTGATAGGGCTGCACGCCTTTGCCAAACGTGAAACGCAGATGTACCCGGAAGAGCCGGTTTATCTGCCACCTCGCTATCGCGGCCGTATCGTGTTAACGCGCGATCCGGATGGGGCAGAGCGTTGCGTGGCCTGTAACCTGTGTGCGGTTGCCTGTCCGGTGGGCTGTATTTCGCTGCAGAAAGCGGAAACCAAAGATGGCCGCTGGTATCCGGAGTTTTTCCGCATCAACTTCTCACGCTGCATCTTCTGCGGCATGTGTGAAGAAGCCTGTCCGACCACCGCGATTCAGCTGACGCCCGATTTTGAACTGGGCGAGTTTAAGCGTCAGGATCTGGTGTATGAGAAGGACGATCTGCTGATTTCGGGACCGGGTAAATATCCGGAGTACAACTTCTACCGCATGGCAGGTATGGCGATTGACGGTAAAGATAAAGGCGAAGCGGAAAACGAAGCGAAGCCAATCGACGTCAAAGGCTTATTACCTTAAGGAGCAAGGCATGGAATTTGCGTTTTATCTTTGCGGACTGGTGGCGGTGCTGACGACGTTGCGCGTCATTACCCACACCAATCCGGTACATGCGTTGCTGTACCTGATCGTTTCGCTGTTATCGATCGCCGGCGTCTTCTTCTCAATGGGAGCCTATTTTGCGGGTGCACTGGAGATCATCGTCTATGCCGGCGCGATCATGGTGCTGTTCGTCTTCGTCGTGATGATGCTGAACCTGGGCAAACAGACGCAGAAACAGGAGCGCGAGTGGCTCAGTCCCTCACTCTGGATCGGTCCGGGCCTGGTGTCGCTGCTGCTGCTGGTAGTGATGGTCTACGCCATCCTGACCGCCAATGACCAGGGTATTGACGGCACGATCATCGACGCTAAAGCGGTCGGTATCAGCCTGTTTGGTCCCTACGTCCTCGCGGTAGAGCTGGCGTCGATGCTGCTGCTGGCCGGTCTGGTCGTGGCCTTCCATATCGGTCGTGAAGAGCGCCAGGGTGAAGTCCTGAGCAACCGTCCTGCTGACGCCGCACAGGCGAAAAAGGAGAGCGCATGATCCCGTTACAACATGGATTGATTCTGGCTGCCGTGCTGTTTGTCCTTGGACTCACGTCGCTGGTTATCCGCCGCAATCTGCTGTTTATGCTGATCGGCCTGGAAATCATGATCAACGCCGCCGCGTTAGCCCTGGTGGTTGCCGGGAGCTATTGGGGTCAGGCCGACGGACAGGTGATGTATATCCTGGCCATCAGCCTGGCAGCAGCGGAAGCCAGTATTGGTCTGGCGCTGCTGCTTCAGCTCTATCGTCGTCGTCAGACGCTGAACATTGATACTGTGAGCGAGATGCGCGGATGAATCTTCTCTATTTAACTGTCTTGTTTCCGCTAATCGGCTTTCTGCTGTTAGCGTTTTCCCGCGGTCGCTGGTCAGAGAACCTGTCGGCCACGATTGGTATGGGATCGGTAGGTTTGGCGGCCCTGACCACAGCGATGATCGGTTTCGACTTCTTCGCTAACGGTCAGCAGGCTTATACCCAGTCGCTCTGGACCTGGATGCATGTCGGCAACTTCGACATGAAGGTGAACCTGGCGCTGGATGGCCTGTCGCTGACGATGCTGTCTGTGGTAACCGGTGTGGGTTTCTTCATTCACATGTTCGCCTCCTGGTACATGCGGGGTGAAGAGGGTTACTCCCGCTTCTTCGCCTACACCAACCTGTTTATCGCCAGCATGGTGGTTCTGGTGCTGGCCGATAACCTGATGCTGATGTATCTGGGCTGGGAAGGGGTAGGGCTCTGCTCCTATCTGCTGATCGGTTTCTACTACAGCAATCCGGAAAATGGCAAAGCGGCGATGAAAGCGTTCATCATCACCCGCGTGGGCGACGTCTTCCTGGCATTCGGCCTGTTCATCCTCTACAACGAGCTGGGCACGCTGAACTTCCGTGAGATGATGGCGCTGGCACCGGCGCACTTTGCCGCAGACAACCACATGCTGCAGTGGGCAACCCTGATGCTGCTGGGTGGCGCGGTCGGTAAATCGGCTCAGCTGCCATTGCAGACCTGGCTGGCAGACGCCATGGCCGGTCCGACACCGGTTTCAGCACTGATCCACGCCGCGACCATGGTCACCGCGGGCGTCTATCTGATTGCCCGTAGCCACGGTCTGTTCCTGCTGACGCCGGAAGTGCTGCATCTGGTGGGCATTGTCGGGGCGATAACCCTGGTGCTGGCGGGCTTTGCTGCGCTGGTACAGACCGATATCAAACGCGTGCTCGCTTACTCCACCATGAGCCAGATCGGCTACATGTTCCTGGCACTCGGTGTTCAGGCGTGGGATGCGGCGATTTTCCATCTGATGACGCACGCCTTCTTTAAAGCGTTACTGTTCCTCTCCTCTGGTTCGGTCATTCTGGCCTGCCATCATGAGCAGAACATCTTCAAAATGGGCGGCCTGCGTAAAAGTATTCCGCTGGTCTACACCTGCTTCCTGGTGGGTGGCGCGGCCCTGGCAGCCCTGCCGCTGGTCACCGCGGGCTTCTACAGTAAAGATGAGATCCTGTTTGGCGCACTGGCTAACGGTCACATCAATCTGATGGTGGCCGGACTGGTCGGGGCATTCCTGACCTCAATCTATACCTTCCGCATGATCTTTATCGTGTTCCACGGCGAAGAGAAAATTCATGCGCATGCCGGTAAGGGGATTACCCATCATCTGCCGCTGATTGTGCTGCTGCTGCTCTCCACCTTTATTGGTGCGCTGATCACGCCACCGCTGGCGGGTGTCCTGCCAGCCAGTGAGTTCGGCGAAGCGGGCAAAGTGGGACTGGAAATCACCTCAGGCGTTGTCGCGATTGTCGGCATTCTGATCGCTGCCGCGCTGTGGCTGGGCAAACGTGAGCTGGTTACCCGGATTGCAAACAGTGCACCTGGCCGTTTCTTCGGTACCTGGTGGTTTGCAGCCTGGGGCTTCGACTGGCTCTACGATAAAGTGTTCGTCAAACCTTACCTGGGTATTGCGTGGCTGCTGAAGCGCGACCCACTGAATGGCCTGATGAACCTGCCTGCACTGCTGTCACGTATTGCCAACAAAGGCCTGGTCGTCAGTGAGAATGGCTACCTGCGCTGGTACGTTGCGTCAATGAGCGTGGGTGCCGTGCTGGTGCTGGCTCTGCTGCTGGTGATGTAAAGATTGATGAGCGGGGCAGGTTAGTTAATCTGCCCATTGAGAATGTCAAAAATTGTCCTGAGCAAGGGCGTTATCGTCGCAGCCAGTTTGGTTTCCGCCAGCGCGCAGCAACCGCAGCATACTGAAGTATGTGAGGATTGCGAGCACTGCCGGGAAGCAAAGTGGCCAGTAAGATAGCCCGAACTAAGACAAAGAAAAGGGAAGTGTGCCGTGTTATTACCTTGGCTAATTATCATACCCTTCGTCGGCGGTCTGATCTGCTGGCTGACCGAGCGCCTCGGCGCGAAGGTGCCACGCTGGATCGCGCTGATCACCATGGGGCTGACGTTGGCGCTTTCACTGCAACTCTGGTTGCAGGGAGGCTATTCACTGACGCAGGCAGCGGGCATTCCGCAGTGGCAGTCAAGTTTCTCCGTTCCGTGGATCCCACGCTTCGGCATCAGCTTCCATTTAGCTATCGACGGTCTGTCGCTGCTGATGGTGGTGCTGACCGGTCTGCTCGGTCTGATGGCGGTGCTCTGTTCCTGGAATGAGATTGAAAAGTATCAGGGCTTCTTCCACCTCAACCTGATGTGGATCCTGGGCGGCGTCATCGGTGTGTTCCTCTCCATCGATATGTTCCTGTTCTTCTTCTTCTGGGAAATGATGCTGGTGCCGATGTACTTCCTCATCGCGCTCTGGGGTCATAAAGCCTCCGACGGCAAAACCCGTATCACCGCTGCAACCAAGTTCTTCATCTATACCCAGGCGTCAGGTCTGGTGATGCTGATTGCGATTCTGGGACTGGTGTTTGTCCACTTCAACGCAACCGGCGTCTGGACGTTCAACTATGAGCAGTTGCTGCAGACGCCGATGACACACGGTGTTGAATATCTGCTGATGCTGGGCTTCTTTATCGCTTTCGCGGTGAAAATGCCGGTGGTGCCGCTGCACGGCTGGCTGCCGGACGCGCACAGTCAGGCGCCGACGGCGGGTTCTGTTGACCTGGCGGGCATCCTGCTGAAAACCGCAGCGTATGGCTTACTGCGTTTCAGCCTGCCGCTATTCCCGAACGCCTCGGCGGAGTTTGCGCCTGTTGCCATGTGGCTGGGTATCATCGGGATCTTCTACGGTGCCTGGATGGCGTTTTCTCAGACCGATATCAAGCGTCTGATTGCCTATACCTCGATTTCACACATGGGCTTTGTGCTGATTGCTATGTACACCGGCAGCCAGCTGGCGCTGCAGGGTGCGGTGATCCAGATGATTGCGCACGGTCTCTCGGCTGCCGCGCTCTTCATCCTGTGTGGTCAGCTGTATGAGCGTCTGCATACCCGTGATATGCGTCAGATGGGTGGACTCTGGTCACGCATCAAATGGATTCCGGGCCTGTCGCTGTTCTTTGCTGTCGCCAACCTGGGGATGCCGGGTACCGGTAACTTCGTCGGCGAATTCATGATCCTGACGGGCAGTTTCCAGGTGGTGCCGACGATTATCATCATCTCCACCTTTGGTCTGGTGTTCGCCTCCGTTTACTCGCTGGTCATGATGCAGCGCGCCTACTACGGCGAAGCGAAATCAAAAGATCCGCTGCCGGGTATGTCGCCGCGTGAGTTCATGACCATTGGGGTTCTGGTGGTCCTGCTGGTGCTGCTGGGCGTCTATCCACAGCCGATTCTGGATACTTCGCACGCTGCCATGAGCAATATTCAGCAGTGGTTTACCGCTTCAATTTCAACTACAAGGCCGTAATTCGCCATGACAATAACTCCTCACCAATTGATTGCGTTGCTGCCGCTGTTAATCGTCGGATTGACGGTGGTGGTTGTGATGCTGTCCATTGCCTGGCGACGCAACCACTTCGTTAACGCCACGCTAACGGTCGTTGGCCTGAACCTGGCGCTGCTGTCGCTCTATTTTGTCGGTCAGGTCGGCGCAATGGATGTCACGCCGCTGCTGCGTGTCGATGGCTATTCGATGTTCTACACCGCGCTGGTGATGCTGGCGAGTCTGGCGACCTGCACCTTTGCCTATCCGTGGCTGGCCGGTTTCCCGGACAACAAAGATGAGTTCTACCTGCTGGTGCTGATTGCGGCCCTGGGTGGCATCGTGCTGGCCAGTGCCAACCATCTGGCGGCACTGTTCATCGGGATTGAACTGCTGTCGCTGCCGCTGTTTGGTCTGATTGGCTATGCGTTCCGCCAGAAACGTTCGCTGGAAGCAGCGCTGAAATATACCATTCTTTCCGCGGCGGCCTCCTCGTTCCTGCTGTTTGGTATCGCGCTGATCTACGCCGACTCCGGCAACCTGAGCTTCGTTGCGCTGGGTCAGAGTCTGACCGACAGCATGATTCAGGAGCCCCTGCTGCTGGTTGGGCTGGGCATGATGATCATCGGTCTGGGCTTCAAACTTTCGCTGGTTCCGTTCCACCTCTGGACGCCTGATGTCTATCAGGGTGCGCCGGCGCCGGTGTCGACCTTCCTGGCGACCGCCAGCAAGATCGCCATCTTCGGTGTCATCATGCGTCTCTTCATGTATGCGCCGGTGACCGACAGCGAGGCCGTTCGCACGGTACTGGGCCTGATCGCCTTCGTATCGATCCTGTTCGGTAACCTGATGGCGATTTCGCAGAGCAACATCAAGCGTCTGCTGGGTTACTCTTCCATCGCCCACCTGGGTTATCTGCTGGTGGCGCTGATTGCGGTGAAAGATCATGAGCTGTCGATGGAAACGTCCGGGGTTTATCTGGCCGGTTACCTGTTCAGCAGCCTGGGCGCGTTTGGTGTGGTCAGTCTGATGTCCAGCCCGTATCGTGGCCCGGATGCGGACTCGCTCTACTCTTACCGTGGCCTGTTCTGGCATCGTCCGATTCTCTCTGCGGTCATGACGGTGATGATGCTGTCGCTGGCGGGTATCCCGATGACGCTGGGCTTTATCGGTAAATTCTACGTCATCGCTTCCGGCGTCAGTGCCCACCTGTGGTGGCTGACCGGCGCTGTGGTGGCGGGCAGTGCGATTGGTCTTTACTACTATCTGCGCGTCACGGTTAGTCTTTACCTCAGCCCGCCGGAGCTGCACACCCGCGATACGCCAGCTAACTGGGCGTTTACCGCCGGTGGTGTGGTCGTGCTGATCTCCGCCATTCTGGTGCTGCTGTTAGGGGTTTACCCGCAGCCCCTGATCAGACTGGTGATGATGGCTCAGCCGCTGATGTAAGCGGATTGACACTCTGACGAATCAGGCCTCCGGGCCTGATTTTTTTTTGTCTGCCATTGACCTGTCATCTGTAAACCGCGACGTTATGACCTCGTCGCTATAACCCATCCGGCCTTCTCAGGAGAAATCATGGATATTTGCTGGCTCGATAAACACCATCGTGAACTCACGCCCGCCGAACTCTATGCGCTGCTGGCGCTGCGCAGTCAGGTCTTTGTGGTGGAGCAGCAGTGCGCCTATCTGGATGTGGATGGCAGAGATTTACAGGCAGAAAACCGCCATCTGCTGGGGATGGCCGGTGACCAGCTGGTGGCCTATGCGCGCCTGCTGTCTCCGGAGGAGGCCTCTGGACCGGTAAAAATCGGTCGGGTGATCGTGTCCGATCGGGTGCGCGGTGCGCAGCTGGGACGTCGTCTGATGGAGCAGGCGGTCAGCCGTTGTCAGCAGCACTGGCCGGGCCGCGACCTGTTTCTCTCTGCGCAGGCGCATCTGGAGAACTTCTACGGGCAGCATGGTTTTGTGGCGACAGGGGAGGTCTATCTGGAAGATGGGATCCCCCACGTCGATATGCGGAAGGTCGCGCCATAAAAAAGGCGAGGCCGGAGCCTCGCCTGTTGACATCAGCCGACCGTCATCTGGCGGTCATCGACATATTTCCGCTGATCCGGCGCAGGCGGGAAGTATTGGTAGAGCCAGGTTTCGCTCAGCGTCTCCTCTTTGGTGCGCAGGAAGAGGCGCATCTCGACCGGCGCGGTCGAGTCGCTGTTCGGATACCAGTCAAACAGAATGCGATAACCCTTCAGCGGATCGACATACAGAATCTCGACCTGTTTCACGCTACCGGATGACACGGTAATGACCGGCTCGATGCCTTTCGGCGCGGCAGCCTGCAAATCACCCCCGATGAAATCAATGGCGAAGCGACGGCACCAGGTTTCCGGGAAGTGTTCGCCAGGCGCCCAGCCTTCCGGGAAACCGCCGATACCGGTGCGGGTGGCGTCAACGCGCGCCAGACCGCTGCGCACCGGCGGCAGACCACTCCAGTAGAGCTTGTAGGAGAAGTTCAGCTCGCTGCCCGCTTTGACCGGTTCTGCGGGTTGCCAGAAGCAGACCACGTTATCCAGCGTTTCGCCGGTCGTCGGGATCTCCATCAGGTTAATCGCACCTTTGCCCCATTTGCCGACCGGCTCCACCCACAGGCTCGGACGCTTGTCATACCAGCCAATCACATCCTGATAATCTTTAAAGTCGTGATTAAGCTGGAGCAGGCCAAAGCCACGCGGATTCTCATCTTCATAGGCGTTGAACTGCAGTCGCTGCGGATTGTTCAGCGGACGGGCAATCCATTCCCCTTTACCGGTCCACATCGCCAGGCGATCGGAGTCATGGATTTGCGGATGGTAGGTGTTGCACATGCGGCGTTCATTCGTGCCGCAGCTGAACATGCTGGTCATGGGCGAGATGCCAATCTGGCGGATCTCTTTGCGGGCAAACAGGTGGTTTTCCACCTCCATCACCACGCGTTTCTCTTCGCAATGGATGATGAACTTGTAGGCACCGGTGACGCTCGCGCCATCCAGCAGGGCGTAGCAGGTAAAGGTGGTATCTTCCGCTTTTGGCGTTTCAAACCAGAAGGCCGTGAAATCGGGGAACTCTTCCTGACCGTTGCTGAAGGTGTTGATCGCGACGCCACGTGCCGAGAGGCCGTACTGGTAAGTATCGTCAACCGCACGGAAGTAGCTTGCGCCGAGGAAGGAGACGATATCCCGGCGAGCCAGTTCCGGTTTCTTAAAGGCGCGGAAACCGGCAAAGCCCAGGTCGGTTTTACCCTCCAGCTGCTTTGTATCGACCTTCGCATCGTTATAGTTAAACAGTTCAGGACGGAAGTGGATTTCGCGCGCCTCGCGGCTGGCACTGTCAACCGAGAACATGCGGATGCGGCGCTTAAAGCCCATGCCTACGTGGAAGAACTGCACGTCCAACTGACGGTCGGGCAGGTTGTTCCAGAGCGAGTGATTCGCGTCATACTGAATTTCGTTGTACGCCTGTGGCGTCAGCGTTGCCAGTGTCTCCGGCAGTGCGCCTGGTGCGCCGCCCCAGGGTTGCTTCGCCAGCGCGGCCGCTTTTTTCTTCAATACGTCGAAATCGAAGCGTACTGCGGTTCCGTCAGCAATGCCATCTTCTGCCCAGGCGGATTGCGCAAACAGCGTTGACAGGCCGGTCATGCCGCTGACGGCGGAGAAGGCCATTGACGCTTTCATAAACATTCTTCGATTCATGCCAGAGATCATTCCTTAGCTGTTCGAGGGTGTCGTGACTGTCGTGCAAAATGCACTTTCATGGCCCGATAATCACAGGCAACAGAGGGGTACGACAGCAGGGTAACTGGAAAATTCAGTTCCGTTAAAATTTATCAGATTAATCAAAGAAGCGAAGCGAAATTGCGTCTCTGCCGCTGCGTCTTACGCATCTTTGCACAGGGAAGGGCGCGCTGCCTGACGCTGCCCCGGTTAACAAATGAAAAATCAGGTGATTCCTGGCGCAGGAAATCGGCAGAGCGTCAGATTGTGGCTATAGTTAATGAACTGCTTTGCAATTCACACGGAGGAAACGATGGTAAACCAGACAAATCAATTCGAAACGGGCCTCGATGACGATATTGCGTTACTGACGGAAACGCTGGAAGAAGTACTGAAGGCATCCGGTGATCCGGCTGACCAGAAGTACATCGAGCTTAAAAGCAAAGCCGAACAGGCGCTGCACGATGTGAAATCCCGTGTCAGCCAGGCGTCCGATAGCTACTACTATCGTGCAAAACAGGCCGCTTACCGCGCCGACGATTACGTACACGAAAAACCCTGGCAGGGTGTTGGCATCGGCGCTACCGCCGGTCTGATCCTGGGGCTGCTGCTGGCGCGTCGTTAATCGCGACGTCCTGACAGTCATCAAACGGCGGGTCTCACCCGCCGTTTTTGTTTTTCCTGAACGCACGGCCCGCCTCCGCAAATCCTCGTTTTTCTCTTTCCGGCCTGAAGCGCCCTGTGCTCTCAGTGGGGAATGCGCATTGTGTTTCTCTGATGGAGTTCCTAAAGTAAAGCAAACGTTAAAAAGGAGAATGCGACGTGATCAGAGTAGAGATGCTGTCAACCGGGGATGAGGTGCTGCATGGCCAAATCGTCGATACCAACGCGGCCTGGCTGGCGGATGTGCTATTTCAGCACGGCCTGCCGATGACCAGCCGCACCACGGTCGGGGATTCTCTCGATTCGCTGATCGCGACGCTGCAGGCGCGCAGTCACGAGGCGGATGTGCTGATCGTGAATGGCGGGCTGGGGCCGACCAGTGACGATCTCAGTGCGCTGGCGGCGGCTCAGGCCTGTGGCGTGGAACTGGAGATGCAGCAGGGGTGGCTGGAGCAGATGGAAGCCTGGTTTGCCAGCCGGGGACGGGTGATGGCGGCGAGTAATCGCAAGCAGGCCGAGATCCCGGCCAATGCAGAACTGATTGATAATCCGGTCGGCACCGCCTGTGGCTTTGCCCTGCAGCTCAATCGCTGCTGGATGTTTTTCACGCCCGGCGTTCCCTCTGAGTTTAAAGTTATGGTGGAGCAGCAGATCATTCCGCGCCTGAAGGCGAAGTTTACGCCGCCCGAGCCGCCGGTCTGTCTGCGACTGACAACCTTTGGTCGCGGCGAAAGTGATATCGCCGCCGAACTGGAGTCGCTGCCGCTGCCCGAGGGTGTGGTGATGGGTTATCGCTCCTCCATGCCGATTATCGAGATCAAACTCACCGGCCCGGCAAGCCAGCGTGTGGCGATGGAGCAGGCGTGGCAGCAGGTTCGGCTGTTGCTGGCGGAATGCACCATTTTTGAAGGCACCGAAGGTTTACCGGCCCTGTTGGCCCGTGAACTGACGCAGCGCGGTGCAGCGCTGGCGATCAGTGAGCAGTACACCGCCGGACTGCTCTACTGGCAACTGGCTGCTGCCAGTGTGCCGTTGCGCGGTGCAGACATTCTGCCTTCCCGTCCTGAGATGCTTGAGCAGCAGGTTGCCCGCACCGGTCAGCTCGCCGCGCAGCAGCAGGCGGCGCTGGCGCTCTCTGTCGGCAGTCTGGATCAGGAAGAGATAGCGATTGCCCTGCATACTCCGGAAGGCAGTGTCGGACAGCGGGTGAAATTCAGCACCGGCCGTCATAACCTGGAGACGCGGCAGAAGGTGGTGGCAATGATGGCGATGAACATGCTGCGCCGCTGGTTGCACGGCAGCGAAGTCAGCACCGGTCACGGCTGGATTGATGTGGTTGAAACTATCAGACAGTGAGAACAGGGAAAATAAAACGGGCGCCTGAGGCGCCCGTTTTATTCTGGCTGCTGGCCAGATTAGCCCAGATGGCTGCCAGATCGAGCCTGCGCAGGGAACCCGGTCAGATCGGAAAGACGCAAACAGCGTCATCCCTGACAGCTCGGCCCGCGCCGTCCATGGCGCGGGACGCTTTCCTTTTCTGACCGGGTTCCCTGCGCTTTTACATTGCCATTGCGGTGAGTTTCACCCGCATTCAGGCAGCGTCGCAGTCAGAGAGATAGCTATCTCAGTTACAACTCAAGCTCAATCTCGCCTTTGGCTTTGCAGCAGCAGGGCAGAATCTCATCCTGCTGCACAAAGGCCAGCGGCTTCTGCGGGTAGTGCACTTCACCCTTCAGCAGCCGCATCCGGCAGGAGCCGCAGTAACCTTCGCGGCACTGGAACTCCACGCAGAGATTGTTGGCTTCCAGCAGCGTCAGCAGATTCGTGTGCTCGTCCGTGCATTCCAGCCGGGTGCCGGAGCTGCGCAGAATAACAACGTTGCGGCTCATGATTACAGCTGGAAGTCGTCGAAGTCGTTAGCGCCCACTTCAGAGTCAATCTGACCCACCAGATAGGAGCTCACTTCCACTTCCTGTGGCGCAACCTGAACGTTGTCAGACACCAGCCAGGAGTTGATCCACGGAATCGGGTTTGACCGCGTCTGGAACGGCAAATCAAGGCCCACTGCCTGCATACGGATATTGGTGATGTACTCAATGTACTGGCAGAGAATATCTTTATTCAGGCCGATCATTGAGCCGCCGCTGAACAGATAGTCTGCCCACTCTTTCTCCTGCTCGGCGGCCTTCTTAAACAGCTCGAAGCACTCATCACGGCACTCTGCCGCAATCTCTTTCATCTCCGGATCGTCTTCACCGCTGCGCAGCAGGTTCAGCATATGCTGGGTGCCGGTCAGGTGCAGCGCTTCATCGCGGGCGATCAGCTTGATGATTTTGGCGTTGCCTTCCATCAGTTCACGCTCTGCGAAGGCGAATGAACAGGCGAAGCTGACATAGAAGCGGATGGCTTCCAGCGCATTGACGCTCATCAGACAGATATAAAGCTGCTTCTTCAGGGCGCGCAGGCTGACGACAACCGTTTTGCCGTTGACCTGATGCGTGCCTTCGCCCAGCTGATGCCAGTAGTTGGTCATCTCAATCAGATCGTCGTAATAGCGTGAGATATCCTGAGCGCGCGCCAGAATCTGCTCGTTGGTGACGATATCGTCAAACACCAGCGCCGGATCGTTCACGATATTACGGATAATGTGGGTGTAAGAACGGGAGTGAATCGTCTCGGAGAAGGCCCAGGTTTCGATCCAGGTTTCCAGCTCAGGGATCGAGATCAGTGGCAGCAGCGCAACGTTCGGGCTGCGGCCCTGAATCGAATCCAGCAGCGTCTGATACTTCAGGTTGCTGATGAAGATATGCTTTTCATGTTCCGGCAGCGCCTGATAGTCGATACGGTCGCGGGACACGTCGACCTCTTCCGGACGCCAGAAGAAAGAGAGCTGCTTTTCGATCAGCTTTTCAAAGATGTCATATTTCTGCTGGTCGAAGCGCGCCACGTTGACCGACTGACCGAAAAACATCGGCTCTTTCAGCTGATCATTTTTGTTCTGTGAGAAGGTGGAGTAAGCCATAAAAGTTGTCCAAAAAAAGAGGAAGCGAAGTGGCCTCGTGAAATGAATGAGGCGGGAGAATCTCCCGCCTGGCCATTAGATTTTACAGGCGCCGCTCTCGCAGCCATCATCCTGGATAGAAGGTGCCAGGTCATCCTGAGCATCTTCCGCACCGTCACGGGTGTTCTGATAGTAGAGCGTTTTCACGCCGAATTTGTACGCCGTCAGCAGATCTTTCAGCAGTTGCTTCATCGGCACCTTACCGTTGGCAAAGCGGGATGGATCGTAGTTGGTGTTAGACGAAATCGCCTGGTCGATGAATTTCTGCATCAGACCCACCAGCTGCAGATAGCCATCGTTGTTCGGCATTTCCCACAGCAGCTCATACTGATCTTTCAGACGCTCATACTCCGGCACCACCTGACGCAGGATGCCATCTTTCGAGGCTTTGATGCTGATGTGACCGCGTGGCGGCTCAATGCCGTTGGTGGCATTGGAGATCTGCGATGATGTCTCAGATGGCATCAGCGCTGACAGCGTCGAGTTGCGCAGGCCGTGAGTTTTGATCTCTTCACGCAGGCTTTCCCAGTCGAGATGCAGCGGTTCGTTGCTGATCGCGTCCAGATCTTTCTTGTAAGTGTCGATAGGCAGGATGCCCTGCGCATAGGTGGTTTCGTTGAACCACGGGCAGGCACCTTGCTCTTTCGCCAGCGCGTTTGAGGCTTTCAGCAGGTAATACTGAATGGCTTCAAAGGTCTTGTGCGTCAGGCCATTGGCGCTGCCGTCGGAGTAGCGCACACCGTGCTTCGCCAGGTAGTAAGCGTAGTTGATCACGCCGATACCCAGGGTACGACGACCCATCGCGCCACGCTTCGCCGCCGGGATGGGGTAATCCTGATAGTCGAGCAGGGCGTCAAGCGCACGCACCGCCAGGGTTGCCAGCTCTTCCAGATCGTCGAGGCTGTCAATCGCACCCAGGTTGAACGCAGAGAGCGTACACAGGGCGATCTCACCGTTTTCGTCGTTCACATCTTCCAGCGGCTTGGTCGGCAGCGCGATCTCCAGGCAGAGGTTAGACTGGCGAACCGGCGCGATGCTGGCGTCAAACGGGCTGTGCGTGTTGCAGTGATCGACGTTCTGAATGTAGATACGGCCGGTTGAGGCGCGTTCCTGCATCATCAGAGAGAAGAGATCGACCGCTTTGACACGCTGTTTGCGGATGTTCTGATCCTGCTCATATTTGGTGTAAAGGCGCTCAAACTCATCCTGATCGGCGAAGAAGGCGTCATACAGACCCGGGACATCAGACGGGCTGAACAGGGTAATCTCTTCCCCTTTCAGCAGGCGCTGGTACATCAGTTTGTTGAGCTGGACGCCATAGTCCATGTGGCGCACGCGGTTGCCTTCAACACCACGGTTGTTTTTCAGCACCAGCAGACTTTCGATTTCCAGATGCCACATCGGGTAGAACAGCGTGGCGGCACCGCCGCGAACGCCGCCCTGAGAACAGGACTTCACCGCAGTCTGGAAATGTTTGTAGAACGGGATACAGCCGGTATGGAACGCTTCACCACCGCGGATCGGGCTGCCCAGCGCACGGATGCGACCGGCGTTGATGCCGATACCGGCACGCTGAGAGACATATTTCACGATCGCGCTGGAGGTGGCGTTGATTGAGTCCAGGCTGTCGCCGCACTCGATCAGGACACAGGAGCTGAACTGACGCGTCGGGGTACGCACGCCCGACATGATGGGTGTCGGCAGGGAGATCTTAAAGGTCGAAACCGCATCATAGAAACGTCTGATGTAATCCATGCGGGTGTCGCGCGGATAGCCAGAGAAGAGGCAGGCGGCGACCAGGATGTAGAGGAACTGCGCGCTCTCGTAGATTTCACCGGAGACGCGGTTCTGCACCAGATATTTGCCTTCGAGCTGCTTTACGGCAGCATAGGAGAAGTTCATGTCGCGCCAGTGGTCGAGGAACTCGTCCATCTGCGCAAACTCTTCCGGGCTGTAATCTTCCAGCAGGTGGCGGTCATATTTGCCGAGGTCCACCATTTTGACGACCTGGTCATAGAGCTTTGGTGGCTCAAACTGACCATACGCCTTTTTGCGCAGGTGGAAGATTGCCAGGCGGGCAGCCAGGTACTGATAGTCAGGGGCATCGCGAGAGATGAGGTCTGCTGCGGCCTTGATGATGGTCTCATGAATGTCAGAGGTCCTGATGCCATCATAGAACTGAATATGGGAACGCAGCTCCACCTGTGACACTGAGACGTTGTTCAGCCCTTCAGCTGCCCAGTCCAGCACACGGTGAATTTTGTCGAGATCAATGCGCTCCTGGCGGCCATCGCGTTTAGTAACGAGCAGACTCTGGTTCATGTCGCGTTTTTACCTTTGCGTGAGTATCCAAAAATTAAAAGAAATCCCGGTTTATACACAGCATATTCATTGTGAATAATATGTGGATAAACACAACATCTAGGGGGTGATGGGAAAACCTGCAACTACATGGAGGCATATTTTAGTATTTTGCGGCGGGTTAACAAGAGCAAAAAATGATGACGGGAGGGGTTGTAATTCTGGCGAAAATTCTTAGCCCACGCCTTATAAGGCCTGACACCCTGTCAACCCGATCACACTTTTTTTTGTTAATTTGATCGGACGCGTATTTCTTATTCAATCCTCAGATGTGCGCAGAAAAAGGGATGAAAATTGCGCAAAAGCCGCTAGCGCTCAGCGGCGCTGGCAGAAAAGGCGGGCGGGCAGGTGAAATCTGTCAGGGCCAGCCTGAGCTAAGTGACTGGCAGATATGTGAATGGCGTGGCGGTCTGAGCGGGGAGAAGGCCCGCCGGAGAAAGAGGCGGGCCAGAGACTTAGCGGGCGCGGTGCGTGTGCACCATATAATTGACGTCGGTGCCGGGTGCCAGTTTGAAGCGGTTGGTCACCGGGTTGTAGTGCAGGCCAATGATGTGACGTTCACGCAGGGTGGTTTCATCGACCCAGCCGAGCAGCTCAGAGGGACGGATAAACTTTTTCACGTCATGGGTGCCGCGTGGCACCATGCGCAGCACATATTCTGCGCCGAACACCGCCAGCAGCCAGGCTTTGGGATTGCGATTCAGCGTGGAGAAGAAGACCTCGCCGCCCGGCTTAACCAGCTGCGCACAGGCGTGCACCACCGAGCGCGGGTCCGGAACGTGCTCCAGCATCTCCATGCAGGTCACCACATCATATTTTCCGGCGTTCTCTTCCGCATGCGCTTCTACGGTCTGCTGCACGTAGTCCAGCGTGACGCCGCTCTCAAGGGCATGCAGACGTGCGACCGCCAGAGGTTCCGCTCCCATGTCCAGTCCGGTCACTACCGCACCTTCGCGCGCCATGCTCTCGGCTAAAATGCCGCCGCCGCAGCCGACGTCGAGCACGGTTTTACCGAACAAACCGTTGCTGTGCTCCGCGATATAGCTCAGGCGCAGCGGGTTAATGCGGTGCAACGGTTTAAATTCACCCTCCAGATCCCACCAGCGCGAGGCAACGGCCTCAAACTTGGCAATTTCCTGTGCATCGACGTTCTGCTGATGATTCTGCGGTTGTGCATTCATTGAATCGTAACTCCTGACAAAATGTCCCCACAGTATAAACGCTTAACCGCCGATGGCACACCTTTCAGGCACAAGGAAAAGCGGGTGAAATCGGTGGTTAACGTTCACCAGAGCATTGCAGTGTGATATACTTTCGCACCTTTAAAATCCGGGATTAAGTAGAGGGATAGCGGCTCCATGAGCGACCTTGCGAGAGAAATTACACCGGTCAATATCGAAGAAGAATTAAAGACTTCTTACCTCGATTACGCCATGTCGGTCATCGTTGGCCGAGCTTTACCCGATGTGCGTGACGGCCTGAAGCCGGTGCATCGTCGCGTACTCTTTGCGATGAGCGAACTGGGTAACGACTGGAACAAACCCTATAAAAAATCTGCCCGCGTCGTCGGTGACGTTATCGGTAAATATCACCCGCATGGTGATTCCGCCGTTTACGACACCATTGTACGTATGGCCCAGCCTTTCTCCCTGCGTTACATGCTGGTGGACGGACAAGGCAACTTCGGCTCCATCGATGGCGACTCCGCCGCGGCGATGCGTTATACCGAAGTCCGCATGTCAAAAATCGCCCACGATCTGTTAGCTGACCTGGAAAAAGAGACCGTCGATTTTGTGCCGAACTATGACGGCACAGAGCAGATCCCTGAAGTTCTGCCGACCAAAATCCCTAACCTGCTGGTTAACGGTTCCTCCGGTATCGCCGTGGGGATGGCAACCAATATTCCGCCGCATAACCTGCGCGAAGTGATTAACGGCTGCCTGGCCTATATTGAAGATGAGAACATCAGCATTGAAGGGCTGATGGAGCACATTCCGGGACCTGACTTCCCGACCGCCGCCATCATCAACGGCCGCCGTGGCATTGAAGAAGCGTACCGCACCGGACGCGGTAAGATTTATATTCGTGCGCGTGGCGAAGTGGAAGCGGATGCCAAAACGGGCCGCGAGACCATCGTCATTCACGAGCTGCCTTATCAGGTCAACAAAGCCCGCCTGATCGAGAAGATTGCAGAGCTGGTGAAAGAGAAGCGTGTCGAGGGCATCAGCGCGCTGCGCGATGAGTCTGACAAAGACGGCATGCGCATCGTGATCGAGATTAAGCGTGATGCGGTCGGCGAAGTGGTGCTGAATAATCTCTACTCACTGACTCAGTTGCAGACTTCGTTTGGTATCAACATGGTTGCCCTGCATCAGGGTCAGCCGAA
This sequence comes from Pantoea sp. PA1, assembly GCF_056856975.1. Lineage (NCBI taxonomy): Bacteria > Pseudomonadati > Pseudomonadota > Gammaproteobacteria > Enterobacterales > Erwiniaceae > Pantoea > Pantoea sp. PA1. The sequence continues at coordinate 1,910,713 of NZ_JBXGEE010000001.1, read as the reverse complement.
GATTATGGCGCTGAAGGAGATTCTGGAAGCCTTTGTTCGCCATCGTCGTGAAGTGGTGACGCGCCGTACCATTTTTGAACTGCGTAAAGCCCGTGACCGTGCGCATATCCTTGAAGGTCTGGCGATTGCGCTGGCGAATATCGATCCGATCATCGAGCTGATCCGCCGTGCGCCAACGCCGGCAGAAGCAAAAGCGGGTCTGATTTCGCAGGCGTGGGATCTCGGTAACGTGTCAGCGATGCTGGAGCGTGCCGGTGATGACGCCGCCCGTCCGGAGTGGCTGGAGCCGCAGTTTGGCATCCGCGATGGTCAGTACTACCTGACCGAGCAGCAGGCTCAGGCGATTCTGGATCTGCGTCTGCAGAAACTGACCGGCCTTGAGCACGAGAAGCTGCTGGATGAGTATAAAGCACTGCTGGATCAGATCGCCGGGTTGCTGCTGATTTTGTCGAGCGCTGAGCGTCTGATGGAAGTGATCCGCGAAGAGCTGGAGCTGATGCGCGATCAGTTTGGTGACGATCGTCGCACCGAGATTACCGCGAACAGCGCGGACATCAACATCGAAGACCTGATCAATCAGGAAGACGTGGTGGTGACGTTGTCGCATCAGGGCTATGTGAAGTATCAGCCGCTGAGTGACTACGAAGCGCAGCGTCGTGGTGGTAAAGGCAAGTCAGCGGCACGCATCAAGGAAGAGGACTTCATTGATCGTCTGCTGGTGGCTAATACTCACGATACGATTCTCTGCTTCTCCAGCCGTGGCCGTCTCTACTGGATGAAGGTTTATCAGCTGCCCGAAGCGAGCCGTGGTGCGCGTGGACGTCCAATCGTCAACCTGCTGCCGCTGGAAGCGAACGAGCGTATTACGGCGATTCTGCCGGTTCGCGAGTATACCGAAGGCTTCAATATCTTTATGGCGACCGCGCTGGGCACCGTGAAGAAGACCGCGCTGAAAGAGTTCAGCCGTCCGCGCAGCGCCGGCATTATTGCCGTGAATCTGCGTGACGACGATGAGCTGATCGGTGTGGCGCTGACCAACGGTAATGACGAAGCGATGCTGTTCTCCGCCGCCGGTAAAGTGGTGCGCTTCGCCGAGAGCGCTGTGCGTGCCATGGGCCGTACCGCGTCAGGTGTTCGCGGTATCAAGCTGGCTGAAGGCGATCGCGTAGTTTCTCTGATTGTGCCGCGTGAAGAGGGTGCGATTCTTACCGTGACGCAGAATGGTTACGGCAAGCGTACCGCCAACAGCGAATACCCGACCAAGTCGCGTGCGACGCAGGGTGTGATTTCAATCAAGGTGACCGATCGTAACGGTCCGGTGATTGGCGCTGTTCAGGTGGTGGATAGCGATCAGATTATGATGATCACCGATGCCGGTACGCTGGTGCGTACCCGCGTTTCAGAAGTCAGCGTCGTGGGTCGTAATACCCAGGGTGTGATTCTGATCCGCACCGCAGAGGATGAGAACGTGGTCGGATTGCAGCGTGTCGCCGAGCCGGTTGAAGAGGAAGAGCTGGATTCAATCGACGGCAGCGTGGCGGAAGGCGAGGATGATATCGCGCCTGAAGCGGATTCTGACGATGAAGAGATTGCACCGGAAGCGGAAGACGAAGACGACGCGGCTGAAGACGACGAGTAAGTTGTCTGGCATAAGCTGAGCGTTGCAGAAACGGCAGGTCAGGGGAAACCCGGCCTGCCGTTTTTTTATGCGGTGTGCAAGGTAGCCTGTGGCGGCGGTGAGGCCGCTGCGATCGAAAGGCCCGCCATGCCCGACCGCAAAGGGTTCCCGCATCCCTGCGGATCGGCCACGCCATCCCTGGCGTGGACGCTTTGCTCTTCGGTCATGGCAGGCCTTTCTCGCCGGGATAAGGTGTTGCTTCAGCTCTTTCTTGCCGGGATACGGTTTCGCTTCAGGCGGGGGATGGGGGATGTCAGGCGTGACGGCAAAAGCTGTCCGAAAAGCGTCCCAAACTGCCTGCCGGGCCTTCCGCTGGCTGGCTTTTTTCGCCCGATGAAGCTAGTGTATGGGCAATAAAAATTGATGATGCGACTAACCTTGCCAACTGCGAGTTCCCTTTGAAATATCCTGTCTCTTTCCGCACTACGCTTCGCATCTCGCGCTATCTTTTCCGCGCGCTGGCGCTGCTAATCTGGACACTGGGCGCTGTTCTTACCGCGTTTTACATCATCAGCGTGCTGCATAATAAAGAGACGCAGGTTCGTCAGGAGTTTGCCAGCAATTACGGCACGATACAGTGGTATGTGCGGCACTCCGCCGACATGATGCGGGAGCTGAAATATATCACGGAGAACCGGCTGACGAATGCCAGCAACGGCATGGATGCGCTGACCGGCATGATCCCGGGTAAAACGACCCAGCCGCAGTTTACGCCGCTGTTTTCAGATGGCGACTGCACCGCCATGAGCAACACCTGGCGCAACTCGCTCGACTCCCTCAGTTATTACATCAACTACTGGAAAAGCAACTTCGCCTCCTCGTATGAGCTGAACCGGGTGTTCTTTATCGGAGGGGAAAGCCAGTGTCTGGCTGACTTTACGATTGGCAGCAGCACCGCCGATCGGGAGCGCAGCCTGAAATCGCTGCGTGAGAATGTGCTGCGCTACCGTAACAGCAACGAAGAAGAGCGCCGCAACCCGATGTACTGGATCAACAGCAGTGCTCAGCCGGGTGTCGGCACCTTCTATATGGTGGTGCCGGTCTACGTGGCCAACAAGTTGCAGGCGCTGCTGGGCGTCGAACAGAATATCCGCCTGGATGAGTTTATTCAGCCGGGCAGTCTGCCGATCATCGCCTCAATTACCGACGAAAATTATCGTCCACTGCTCAATTCGCGCCGTGGCGGGCTGGGCTTCTCGCTCGACAGTCTGCCCGATGACAAAACCTGGTTCGGTTATCTGAATGGTTACCGTCAGCTGGTGCTGAAAAAGCCGCTGCCGCCTTCCGATCTCAACGTGGTGTGGTCGATACCCACTGACGTGATGATGGATCAGCTGAAGCTGATGATCATCAATGCGCTGCTGCTCAATGTGTTCAGCGCCATTATTCTGTTTACGCTGGCCTGGCTGTTTGAGCGCCGGATGTTCCTGCCCGCCGAGGAGAATGCGCACCGGCTGGAGGAGCATGAGCAGTTCAACCGTAAGATTGTGGCCTCGGCGCCGGTGGGGATCTGTATTTTACGCACCAGCGACGGCACCAATATTCTGAGTAACGAGCTGGCGCACAATTACCTGACCCTGCTGACCCAGGAAGATCGCCTGCGGCTGAATGAGATTATCGGCGGCCAGCAGGTTAACTTTGTCGATGTGCTCACCGGCAGTAACACCAACCTGCAAATCAGCTTTGTCCATTCGCGCTATCGCAATGAAAACGTGGCGATTTGTGTACTGGTGGACGTGTCGGCCCGTGTTCGCATGGAGCAGTCGCTGCAGGAGATGGCCCATGCGGCAGAGCAGGCGAGCCAGTCGAAGTCGATGTTCCTTGCCACCGTCAGCCATGAGCTGCGCACGCCGCTCTATGGGATTATCGGTAACCTCGATCTGCTGCAGACCCGGCAACTGCCCAGCGGGATCGACTCGCTGGTGACGGCGATGAACAACTCCTCCAGCCTGCTGCTGAAAATCATCAGCGATATCCTCGACTTCTCTAAAATCGAGTCAGAGCAGCTGAAGATCGAACCGCGTCCGTTTGCACCGCGTGAAATCGTGACCCACATCGTCGGCAACTATCTGTCGCTGGTGGTGAAGAAGCGGCTGACGCTCTACTGCTTTATCGAACATGATGTTCCGCAGGTGCTGGATGGCGATCCGCTGCGTCTGCAACAGGTGATCTCCAACCTGCTGAACAACGCCATTAAGTTCACCCACACCGGCTGTATTATCCTGCACGCCTACGTCTCGCAGGGCTATCTGGCCTTCCGGGTGCGCGATACCGGGGTCGGGATTCCGGCGAAAGAGCTGCCGCGCCTGTTCGATCCCTTCTTCCAGGTCGGGAATGGCGTGCAGCGTAATTTCCAGGGCACCGGGCTGGGACTGGCGATCTGTGAAAAGCTGATCAATATGATGGACGGCGACATTGAGGTCGACTCAGAGCCGGGCATGGGCAGTCAGTTCATTGTGCGTATTCCCGTCTACAAAGGGCAGAAGCCGTCGCTGATGCTGCTGGAGGATTTGCAGGAGAAGAAAATCTGGCTGGCGATGCGCAATGATTACCTGGCGGCGTTTATCACACGTCAGATGCAGCAGCAGGGGATTCAGGTTGCGGATTATAACGGCAGACCGGGCCCCGACGATGTGGTGATGACCGATTATGAGCTGGAGATCGATTTACCGCTGCGGGCGCTGGTCACATTTGATGGATCGCATGTGGATATGCCGCGTGAACGTCAGCCTGGACGCTGGGTTCACTCGACCGCCACACTGCATGAGGTGCCGGCGCTGCTGGCGCGAATCTATCGCATCTCCCTCGGCCACGACGCGGCGGATGCGCTGCTGCTGGCTGGCCCGGTGGAAGAGAAGATTCACAACGATGACATCATGGTTCTGATCGTTGATGACCATCCGATTAACCGCATGCTGCTTTCAGAACAGCTCGGCACGCTGGGGTATCAGGTGAAAACCGCCCAGGATGGCGTCGATGCGCTTAACGTGCTGAGCCGCAATGAGATCGACATCGTACTGACCGACGTGAACATGCCGAACATGGATGGGTATCGCCTGACGCAGCGGTTGCGTCAGCTGGGGCATCTCTTCCCGGTCATTGGCGTCACGGCAAATGCGCTGGCCGAAGAGAAGCAGCGTTGTATGGACGCGGGCATGGATAACTGCCTGTCGAAACCGGTGACGTTAGATGTGCTGAAAAGTACGCTGGCAATCTATGCTGAGCGGGTGCGTAAAACGCGCATGAAGTAGGGCAGAGGGGAGGCGGTGCAGGCTGCACCGCCTCAGCGATCGATTAGTCTCTTTCGACCTGCGTCTGGCTGACAGAGGAGAGGTAGTTCAGCAGGGCAATATCGTTATCCACGCCCAGTTTCATCATCGCTGATTTCTTCTGGCTGCTGATGGTTTTGATACTGCGGTTCAGTTTCTTGGCAATTTCTGTCACCAGGAAACCTTCTGCGAACAGACGCAGCACTTCGCTCTCTTTCGGTGACAGGCGCTTGTCGCCGTAACCGCCCGCGCTGATTTTCTCCAGCAGTTTTGCCACGCTTTCCGGCGTATATTTCTTGCCTTTCTGCAGGGCTGCCAGCGCTTTCGGCAGGTCGGTTGGCGCGCCCTGTTTCAGCACGATGCCTTCGATGTCGAGATCAAGCACAGAGCTCAGGATCGCCGGGTTATTGTTCATCGTCAGAACAATAATGGAGAGATCCGGATAGTGGCGTTTGATGTATTTAATCAGCGTGATGCCGTCGCCATACTTCTCACCAGGCATTGAGAGGTCGGTGATCAGGACGTTAGCATCCAGCTTGGACAGATTGTTGATCAGTGCTGTTGAGTCTTCGAACTCACCTACAACGTTGACCCATTCAATTTGTTCCAGAGACTTTCGGATACCGAAAAGGACAATTGGATGGTCATCGGCAATAATTACATTTAAGTTATTCATCTTATTGGTTACCTTGCTGCAGCAGTTGATTGACGTAAGCGTCAATATCACTGGTGGTATTTGTAATGTTTGAATCGTCACACGCTTTAATGTGGTGTTCTAACTCTTCACAAAGCTGTTTGCCGGGAGACAGGTTGAGCATGGCAAACACGCCCTTCAGGCGATGCGCTGTCTGAGCAAGCGAGTCGTAGTCCTTTTCTGCTGACTCAGTATACAGTCTCTTCACATCAACCGGTACTGTCTCGGTAAACAGCTGGAAATAGCCGCCGCTCATCAATGGCGTGGCTGTGTCGTCTTCCCTGTCATTATCCATCACATCATGCGACAGTTGCTTCTCAATCAGGGCCAGTAATGCATCCAGCAGCGCATTACTGAGATTGAAATTGACCCGATACTGCTGGTCGTTCAGTGCATGATGACCGAGCTCATCTTCCGCCAGCAGCAGTGCCCAGCCGCTCAGCTTCGACGGATCGTCGGTTACCAGCACGTCATGATCCTGTCCGGAAATACGCTCGTCCGGGGTGAGACAGCGCGCTCCCCAGTTTTCCAGATGGCGGCAGACGATTTTATGGACGTCCTCCACGGTGATCTCCACCAGGGCGGTGACCCCATCCAGAATTTTTTCCTCTTCTTCTTCCTGCTTCTGCTCCAGTGCCATCGGCAGCTGCATATTATAGCGGGTGCCGATATCTGCCTTCGCGACGATATCCAGACTGCCCCCCATCTGCTTGCAGAGCTGTTTGCAGAGGAAGAAGGCCATGCCTGACGCCTGACCATATCGATCCTGGCTGGTGTCGCCCAGGAACGGGAAATCGACATTCGCCAGCTCATCCACGGTCAGGCCCGCGCCGGTATCAACCAGTTCGATGATGAGTCTATCGGCCTGTTTATTCGCAACCTTAACTTCCAGGGTAATTTTTCCCCAGCGGGTGGTGGTCAGCGCATAGTGCATCAGGGTGGTCAGCACCTTACGCAGGGCGCGGCGGTCGCCAAAGCGCATCTCATCATTGGCCAGATGGTTATTGACCACCAGTGACAACCCTTTGCGACGCATCAGCGGCAGGCTTTCCAGGGCGATCTCATCCAGCAGTTCCTGCAGGTTGAAGATGGTGGCATCCGGTGACCAGTCGTGCGCCTCCAGCCGGTTCAGCAGCACGATATCATCCACCAGCCGCGCCAGCCCCTGGCTCTCATCAAGCAGGTCGAGCACGGATTCATCGGCATCCCGCTGGCTGAGCTGCACCAGCTGCGCCACGATCTTCTCCAGCGGCTGATTCAGCGCATGACCGAGATTGTGCAGCAGCTGCTGCCGCATCTGATGGTTGCGATCCAGAACCTGCTGCGCTTTCTGCAGCTTCTTGTTCACCAGCAGTTCGCGATCCTGGTCACGCATCATAAACAGCTGGGTATGGGGTGAGAGCACGCTGCGGGCGTGGCGAATCTCATACACTTCGTTATTGATGGTAGCCTGCAGAACGCCCTGATGCTGGTCGGACATATTAATAATCTTCTGCAGATTGAGGTGCGGCAGAAGATGCTCTGCAATTTTGTTGCTCAGCAGGGTGCGGTTGCTGGCAAAGTCATAGACCAGCAGGCCCACCGGCAGGCTGCCCACAATCTCTTCATTCAGTACCCGAAGCGAGTCGAGTTCCGCGCTCTGGTTCTCACTGGGGCGCAGGGACTGCTGACGCAGCAGCATCACACCGCCCAGCGACAGCAGGAACAGCAGCAGGTTGATCAGCAGCGGCCAGAGCAGGTTGTGCAGCGTGTCGACGATCAGGCGGGTAATCGGCACCTGATAGACCAGCTGCAGCGGGGTGCTGGGCAGCGTGGCAGCAATCTCGACGTTCGGGTTAACCAGCGAGATGTGCGTATTTTCCACCTCCTGCTGTTCACTGCTGGCAGAGGGCAGTGAGCTGTCCTGGCGCAGCTGGAAATTCTCCAGCGGCATATTCTGCGGCACCAGATCGTTCACCGGCAGATCAAAGGCGACCACGGTGGCCAGGTGGCCCGGCTGATTAAAGGTGGTGCGCAGCGTGAAGTAGTGATCGTTCTGGAAGGCGAGGTGACGCAGGGGCGAGAAGCTCTCACGCTCGTCCAGCGCGTTCGCCTGCTGCAGCATTTCAGCGCGACGGCTGTCCACCATTGAACTGATGGCGCTCTCTTTGTAGCGCGTCGCCATATCCTTCAGCGGCAGCGTGGAGATCATGATCAGGCTATTGTCCTGACCATTTAAAAAGTACATCGACCAGGTCGGGTTCTCCGCGCCCCAGAGCGTATCCAGATAGTTGGACATCCGCATGGTCATATCCAGCGTGCTGCTGTCATGCGATCCGAAGATCAGCGCTTCGGTCTTGCGGCGGGTTTTTTCCAGATAGTAGACGTCAGGACGCAGGCGCGTCTCCTGCAGGCTGCTGCCCGGAGGCGTTCCTGCCGCACTGGTGGAGAGGTTTTCATAGATCTGCCAGGTGGCAAAGCGATAGGCGTCGATACGCTTCTGAACGTCGCGGGCCAGATCGTCCATGGCATAGCGTTTTCCGGTGAGCCAGGCATTCACGGAGTTCTGCACCATAAAGCCCAGCGCCAGCAGCAGCACCAGATTGAAAACCACAAAAAAGCGGGTGACATTGCCGGATGTCAGTGGAAACTTATACAACATAGCGTGTCAGGTACCTGAATTATCGCGCAACTCTTCGCGCACTGGCGGCTACCACTAACAGCAGCAGGGCGATCACTAAAAACGCGCCGCTGAGGCTGATCCATTGCGAAATGAATCCGATTAAAGCCGGACCTGAGAGAATACCCGCATATCCCAGCGTTGTCATGGCAGAAATCGCCAGGTTCGCGGGCATATCCTGTTGATTCCCGGCAGCATTGAACAACATCGGCACCGTATTGGATAAACCAAAGCCGACCAGCAGGAAAGCCAGCAGGGCGATCTCCGGCCACGGCAGCCACACCGCCAGCGTCATGCCCGCTGCGGCGGTCAGCGCCCCGGTTATCATCACCGGATAGCGACCAAAGCGCTGGATGATTTTATCGCCGCTGAACCGCCCCAGCGTCATTGCCACAGAGAAGGTGGCATAGCCGAGGCCGGCATAGGCCGTTGACATCGCCGGGTTCTGCAGCAGCAGCAGTGCGCCCCAGTCGAGCACCGCGCCCTCTGCCAGAAAGAGAATAAAGCAGAGCAGGCCGAGAAACGCCACCCAGCCACGGGGTATCACCAGCCAGGGCTGGTCGGGCTGATGGAGACGCTCATTCATTAATACCGGGATGCGCCATAACAACAGCAGCAGCATCACGGCCATCACCACCAGCGTGGCGGCCAGCGGAGAGAATGACTGGCTCAGCAGCAGGCTGACCGTCCCTGCACCCAGAATGCCGCCAAGGCTGAAGAAGCCATGAAAGCCGGACATCATCGGCTTACCCGCCGCCTGTTCAACCTGAACCGCCTGATAATTCATGGCGACATCCAGCATGCCCAGCCCGGCACCAAACAGCATCAGCGCGGCCGCCATCAGCAGATGAGAGTCCGCCGTGGCCAGCAGCGGCATCATGATCAGCACTAACAGAGTGGAGAAGCACATCACCCGACGGCAGCCAAACCGCGCAACCAGCGTGCCGGTGACCGGCATCGCCGCCAGTGAACCGATGCCGAGACAGAGCAGCAACGCACCCAGTGAGGCGCCGCTCAGCTGCAGACGATCACGGGCAAACGGCACCAGCGGTGCCCAGGCTGACATGCCTAACCCGTTGATCAGAAAGATGGTGCGGGTGCCCCAGTTCAGGCGGCTCTGCTGTTGATGTTGTTGTGCAGCGTCCAGTGCGGTCATAGGTCAGATTCATCAGTGATAAAGCGAAAAAGTGTAGCACCGGCCGGCAATCTGTGGCCGTCGCGCCTCTTATCAGCAGGGGGGCAGCACCCTCATCAATATGACAAAACCGGGAGTTTACCGATTTTTAATGCGCTGCGGATTTTTTCCAGAACTTTCCTGGCAGGACGGGACGCCGCGCAGGTCGACTTAACTCAAATTTCAGTGCCGTTTTCAACGGGTTGTCTGCTTAAACGAAGCTGTCGTCCCGGTGGGAAATGCTGGCTGAATCGCATAACTAAAAAAATCTTTTCAGCGCCCTGAAGTTCTCAGAATGGCGATATTTTAGCCGTTTTGTGACATTTATGGAAACATCCCGCCACAAATAGACATGAAAAATCAAGGGCAAAGCGTTATTTCATGAACGTTTTATAGCAAGACTGACTTATGTAATAAAGATTAAATCATAATTAAATCTGTACATTGGTGTTGATTTTCAGCACGTTTAGGATAAAAGTTATTTTGTCAGAACCGCTACGTTTCGCGTCCGTCTGTACAACTTAATCTAACAATAAAAGCGTTGTTTTCTGCCCGGACCAGGATCTGCGGCGCCGCTTGGCTTTGCCCTTACTACATACACCAGGTTAACGCGCCCGCTGTTTTTCAGTGGGTGGAACTAAGTGTGAATATCGTAAACGTAAAATAAATTTATGTTTACGGATTCAGTATATTAGCTAATCTGGTGGAGTAGAGGTTACAAATGGCAGAACTCACGCAAGGCCGTGTAGACATCATCTCGCGCGAAAACGGCACGCTCATCTCGCAGGCCACTCCCGGTTCATCACAATCCATTAACCTCACCGAGCCCAGCGTCGTGCGCATCAATGGCACCCGCGAACTGGTCACGCAATATGAGCGCCAGGGAAATGACCTGGTCCTGCACATGCGTGACGGCAGCACCGTCCGCTATCAGAAATTTTTTGTTGATGATGCCGAGGGTAATCACAGTGAGCTGGTGTTCGATGATGGGGTCAATCCACCGGAACATGCCCTGTTCCCGCAGACCGCAGAAGGCACTGAACTGGCCTCCGGTTCCGTCACACCAACCTACGAATCACTGGAGAGCGTCGAGCCGCTGCTGCTGGCCGATAACACCAACGCCTCGATGGGTGTGATCACCGCGGGCGGTCTCGGCGTACTGGGCTTAGCCGGGCTGGCCGTGGGTCTGGGGGGGGGCGGCGGAGGCGGTGGCGGCGGAAATGACGGCGGCAGCGATCCCGGTACGAATCCCGGCACGGATCCCGGTACCGACCCCGGCACGCCGGGCACGCCAGGTACGCCAGGCAGCCCCGCCATCACGCTCAACACCTTTGCCGGCGATAATGTGCTGGATAATGCCGAAAAAACCACCGATCAGCTGCTGAGCGGTTCCACCAGCAATGTCGAGGCGGGACAGGTTGTCACGGTGACCCTGGGCGGCCAGACCTACAACACGACGGTGGGCGCTGACGGCAGCTGGAGCGTGACCGTGCCTGCTGCCGCGCTGGCGGCCCTGGCCGCCGGCTCTGCCACGATCGCGGTCAGCGTGACAAACGCAGCAGGCACCGCCGCCAGCGGGTCGCTGCCCATTACCGTGGCTGCTGCCGATCCGGGCACCCCTGCGACGCCCGCCATCAGCCTGAATCCTTTCGCCGGCGATAACCTGCTGGATAACACGGAAAAAACCACGCCGCAGACCTTATCCGGCAGCACCAGCAATGTCGAAGCCGGACAGGTTGTTACCGTCACGCTCGGCGGTCAGACCTACAGCGGCACCGTTGCCGGTGATGGCAGCTGGAGCGTGACCGTGCCTGCTGATGCGCTCGCAGCGCTGGCATCAGGCACCACCACGGTGACGGCCACGGTCGCGAATCAGGCCGGTGCCTCCGCCAGCGGCAGCCTGAGCGTCAGTGTTGCAGCCCCTCTGACTCAGCCGGGGACGCCGGTCATTACCATCGATCAGTTTGCCGGCGATGACATTCTCAGTAATCCGGAGAAAAACAGCGCCCAGACGCTGAGCGGTTCCACCACCAATGTGGAAGCGGGACAGGTTGTCACGCTGACGCTGGGTGACCAGACCTACAGCGCTGTGGTCGATGCCCAGGGCAACTGGAGCATTACGCTGCCGCCCGCCGCGCTGAATGCCCTGGCCGCCGGAACGGTCACGATCTCTGCAGTAGTCACCACCCAGGCTGGCGTTGAGGCCAGTGAAAACCGCGCGATCAGCGTCGATACGCCCGCCGTCCCGGGCGCGCCCGCCCTCACTCTGGATGATTTTACCGGCGACAATCAGCTGACTAACGCAGAAAAAACCAGCGATCAGACCGTGACCGGCAGCACCAGCAATGTTGAAGCCGGACAGATTGTTACCGTCACGCTGGGCGGTCAGACCTACAGCGGCAGCGTGGATGCGCAGGGCAACTGGAGTGTCACGCTGCCCCAGGCGGCCCTGAGCGCCCTGGCGGCTGGTGAAACCACGCTGACGGTGTCAGTCAGCGATGCAGCCGGTAACACCGTGACCAGCAGCCTGCCGATTACGGTAGAGGCCCCGGTGACACAGCCGGGCGACGTTACCCTGACTATCGATCAGTTCGCCGGGGATGACATCCTGAGCAACGACGAAAAAGGCACGGCGCAGACTCTCTCAGGCAGCACCACCAATGTCGAAGCGGGTCAGACGGTAACCGTTACCCTGGGGGGACAGACTTACCTCGGCACCGTGGATGGCAGCGGAAACTGGAGTGTGATTATCCCGGCCGCCGCCCTGAGCAGCCTGCCTGCGGGCAGCAATGCCATCAGCGTTACGGTCAGCAACCTCGCGGGGGCAACCGGCAGTGAAACCCGCGATATTGCGGTGGAAGCGCCTGCTACAGAACCTGGCGTGCCGGGGCTGATTCTGAATGATTTTGCCGGCGATAACCTGCTGAGCAACGACGAGAAGACGGTCGATCAGGCGGTCAGTGGCACCACCACCAATATCGAAGCCGGGCAGGTGGTCACGGTCACACTGGGCGGCCAGACCTACAGCACCACCGTGCAGCCGGATGGCAGCTGGAGCGTCACGGTGCCCGCCACGGCGCTCTCCGCGCTGGCAGCAGGCACGACCACGCTGACGGTTGCCGCCAGCAATGCGGCGGGCGACAGCGTGACCGCTACGCAGCCGATCACGGTAGACGCCCCGGCGACGCAGCCGGGAGCCGCCACGCTGACCCTTGACGCCTTTGCGGGGGATGACATCCTCAGCAACAGCGAAAAAGCCAGCGATCAGCTGCTGACCGGTAGCACCACCAATATCGCAGAGGGCCAGCAGGTTACCGTCACCCTGAACGGGGAAACCTTTACCGCCACGGTCGGCGCGGATGGCAGCTGGAGCCTCACGGTTCCGGCCAGTTCACTGGCGGCGCTGGCGGCAGGCAGCGCCACCCTGAGCGCCACGGTGACGGATCCGGCGGGGAACCAGGTCAGCGAAACGCGTGACTTCCTGGTGGAGTCCGCGGGCACCGCACCAGGCAACCCGACGCTGACCCTGAATGCCTTTGCTGAAGACAACGTGTTAAGCAACGAGGAGAAGCTGGAGGCGCAGGCCATCTCCGGCAGCACCACCAACGTCGAGGCGGGCCAGATTGTGACGGTTACGCTGGGTGGACAGAGTTACAGCGGAACGGTCAGCGCTGACGGCAGCTGGAATATTGCGATTCCGGCCGATGCGCTGGGCGCACTGGCAGCAGGCCCGGCCTCACTGGTGGTGACGGTCAGTAATGCGGCCGGTACCTCTGTCAGCGACACGCTGGGTATCGTCGTTGAAGCCCCGGTGACCGAACCGGGCCAGCCGGTCATCACACTCAATCAGTTCGCCGGTGATGATGTGCTGAGCAACGACGAGAAAGCCAGCGACCAGCTGCTGAGCGGCAGCACCAGCAATGTCGAGGCGGGTCAGGTGGTGACGGTGACGCTGGGCGACCAGAGTTACAGCGCCACCGTCGGGGCCGATGGCAGCTGGAGCCTGACCATCCCCTCCAGCGCCCTGGCCGCCCTGGCGGCGGGCAACGCGACCTTCAGCGCCAGCGTAACCACCCAGGCGGGTGTGGTCGCCAGTGAAGATCGGGTCATTGTGGTGGAAGCCTCACCGGAGCCGGGCGCACCAACGCTGACGATCGCTGTTTTTGCCGGCGACGACCTGCTCGACAACAGCGAAAAAGCGCTGGATCAGACGCTGTCAGGCAGCACCAGCAACGTAGAGGCGGGCCAGACGGTCACCCTCACGCTGAACGGGCAGACCTACAGCACCACCGTTCAGGCGGATGGCAGCTGGAGTCTGCCGATCCCGTCCGCTGCGCTGAGCGCACTGGCGGCGGGCACCACAACCCTGGTCGCCAGCGTAACCACGGCGGCGGGCGTTTCAGCCAGCGGCAGCCGGGATATCAACGTCGCGCCTGCCGCAGGCGAACCGGGCGTGCTCACCATCGCTGAACCACTCAGTCTCGACGGTTTCCTGAACCAGCAGGAGGCCGCCAGCGATCTGATCATCAGCGGCTCGGCACTGGGCGTTAATCCCGGCCAGACGGTGCTGGTGGCCTTCAACGACAATACCTACAGCGCGGTGGTAAACAGCAACGGCTTCTGGAGCGTCACCGTTCCGGCCAGCGACCTCACCGGCATCACCGACGGGACAAAACTGATCTCCGCAACGGCCACCGATGCCAGTGGAGCGCTGCTGACCGACGCCGCACAGCTCAATGTGGTGGTGAACACGCTGCCGCAAATCACCCTGGATGAGAGTGCGATCAGCGATGGCATTCTGAATCAGGCGGAAGCAGGCAGCGACCTGACGATCGGCGGAAACACCGGTAAAGCCGTGCCGGGCCAGCAGGTCACCCTGGAACTCAACGGGAAAACCTACAGCACCACGGTGAATGAGGACGGCAGCTGGAGCCTGACGCTGCCCGCCGCCGATCTCGCCTTACTGCCGCAGGGCGCTAACACGCTGACGCTGACCGCGATTGATGAGGCGGGTAACCGTGTCGACCAGACGCTGGACTTCAGCGTCGATACCCTGCCACCGAATCTGATTGTGGCGGCGGTGGCAGGCGGAGATGGCATTCTTAACGGCGCTGAAGTGGCGGCGGGCGTGCCGGTCAGTGGTTCAGGTGCCGCGCCGGGCGACGTCGTCTCGGTCACGCTGAATAACCTGATCTACAGCGCCACGGCAGATGCACAGGGCAACTGGACGGTGGATCTGCCCGCGGAGGATCTGCAGGCGCTGGCTGAGGGCAGCAGTTATACGCTGGTGGTCACCCTGACGGATGCCAGCGGCAATACGGTCAGCCAGTCGCAGACGCTGGCCGTCAGCACCCTGTCGCCGGACGTGTCAGTTAACGCGCCGGGCGGTGACGGTGTGCTGACCAGTAATGAACTGACCCAGCCGCTGCTGATCAGCGGAACCGGCACCCCGGGCGATCAGGTCACGGTTGAGTTAAACGACAAAACCTACAGCGCGCTGGTTGACGAAAATGGCAACTGGAGTGCGCAGGTGCCGGTGGCCGATCTGGGCACGCTGACCAGTCAGACCTATCCGGTGACGGTCACCGTGACCGATCCGGCGGGCAACAGCAGCGTAGAGAACACGTCACTGCGGGTTGCCACCGCAGTGCCTGCGCTGACGCTGGATGCGATCAGCGACGATGGCGTCATCAACGTCATCGATGCACAGCAGCCGCTGATCGTCAGCGGAAGCGGCGACGCGGGCGATACGATCAGCGTGACGCTGAATAACCAGACCTACACCGTCGTCGTGGCGGAGGGGGGCCGCTGGAGCGTCACCATTCCGGCATCCGACCTGGCCGCTGTTCCTGACGGGACACAGCCGCTGGCAGTGGTGGCGACGGATGGTGACGGGAATACCACGTTGATCAACAGTGCCCCAATCTTTGCGACCACGCCGCCGCAGCTGACCGTCTCCACACCGGGCAGTGATGGTTACATCAATATCGCGGAACATAGCCAGGATCTGACGATTGACGGGCGCGGAGGCGTGCAGGGCGACACGGTTTCGGTGAGTTTCAATGGCGAAACCTACACTGCCACCGTGGATACCAGCGGCGCGTGGCAGGTTACGGTGCCTGCGGCGGTCGTCAGCCAGCTGGGCGATGCCCGCTATCCGGTGGAGGTGGTGCTCAGCGACGCGTATGGCAACAGCAGCAGCGTCGCCTCCAGCGTGACGGTGCTGGCGGCCGCATCGCCGGTGCTGACCCTGGATCCTGTGACCGGCGACAACCAGATCGACAGCGCGGAACAGCGTGTTGATACACTCATTACCGGCAGTGTGACCGGCGTACCGGCAGGCCAGCCGGTTGTGGTAACCATCAACAACCAGTCTTATGATGGCGTGGTGCAGGCAAACGGAAGCTGGAGCGTGACGCTGCCTGCCGGATCGCTGGGAGGCGCGGGCGACAAGCCCTTTACCGTGGCGATCACCGATGTGGCTGGCAACCCGGCGCAGCCCGCGCAGGGGCTGATCACCGTGGTCACCAGCGACACGCCGCTGCTGTCGATTGCGCCGATAAGTGAAGATAACGCGCTGAATTCACTGGAAGCGCAGAGCGATCTGATCCTCAGCGGCAGTTCCGCCAGCCTGCCTGAAGGCAGCCCGGTCAGCGTGACGCTGGTGCCGGGCGGGACCGTTTACAGCACCACCATCGATCCGGACGGTAACTGGACGGTTACCGTGCCCGCCGCCGATCTGGCGAACCTGTCGCAGGGTGACACCACGGTGACCGTTACTTCCGGCGACGTGCAGAGCAGCCAGACGCTGCTGGTGGCAACCACACCGCTGGCAGCCCCGCAGATTGATACCCCCTTCACTGACGGCATCCTCAGCAATAACGAGGTCACCGCACCGCAGACCCTGACCGGTTCCGTCACGGAAGGCCAGGCCGTCAGCGTCACTCTGGGCGGCGTCAGCTATCCGGCAACGGTCGCGGCGGATAACACCTGGAGCGTCACGCTGCCGCCGGAAGCGCTGCAGGCCCTTGCTCAGGGCAGCAACCCGATTACCGTAACGGTGAGCGATAGCGCGGGTAACAGCACCAGCATCAGTGAACCACTGACGGTGGATACCGGCACACCGGCGCTGACCATAAACCCGATTGCCACCGATGGCGTCATTAACGCGGCGGAAGCCGCCGCCGACCTGATCGTCAGCGGTACCGCTGCGCCGGGCAGCAGCGTCAGCCTTCTGCTGGGCGGCGAAACCTATAACGCCGTCGTGGCCGCCGATGGCAGCTGGAGTGCAACGCTGCCCTCCGACGATCTGAGTCAGCTGGCCGATGGCCGTTACGATCTCAGTGTCACCGTAACCACCGTGGGCGGCAACGTCGCCACCACGCCGGTGCCGGTTACCGTCGACACCAGCGTACCGGACTTCAGCATCAATCCGCCAGCGGGTGATGGTGTGCTGAACCTTGCTGAACAGGCGGCCGGGTTCAGTTTCAGTGGGGCAGGCAGTGAGGGCGACCAGGTCAGCCTGACCCTGAATGGCGTGACCTACACCGGCACCGTCGGCGCAGACGGTCTCTGGACTCTGGCCGTGCCGCCTGCGGCACTGGCCGGTCTGGCCAGCGGCAGCAGCTATCCGGTTGTGGTGACGGTGACCGATGCAGCCGGTAACAGCAGCAGCCAGAACAGTTCGCTGACCGTCGACACGACGCCGCCTCCGCTGGTGGTTGCGCCAATCAGCGAGGATAACGCGCTGAGCGTCGGCGAACTGGTAGAGCCGCTGGTGGTCAGCGGCAGCGGACAGAACGGCGACCTCGTGACGGTTCAGCTTAATGGTCAGACTTACAGCACCACCGTCGGGGTGAACGGTCAGTGGACGCTGGAGATCGCGTCTGGCGATCTGGCAGCGCTGCCGTCCGGCCCGAATCCCGTCACGGTGACCGAAACGGACGCCAGCGGAAATCAGAGCAGCCAGGTGGTGGATCTCAATGTGGCCACCTCGCCAGCGGTGCAGCCGCAACTGAGCATCGACAGCAGCACCTTTGCCGGTGACGGTATCGTCACCGCCGCGGAGCAGTTACAGCCGATTACCCTGCGCGGCAGCAGCTTCAACGTCGAGCCGGGTCAGCAGGTCACGGTTTCACTGAACGGCACCGATTACAGCGGGGTGGTTGAGGCGAGTGGCAACTGGAGCATCATTCTGCCAGCGGGCGCGCTGGCGGATCTGGGCGAGGGCAGTCAGACGCTGATTGTCAGCGTGAACAATGCCGTCGGTAACAGCGCCAGCGCGCCGCTTAACTTCAGTGTGGACAACACACTGCCCGCGATTGCGCTGGCACCCGTCAGCGACGATAACTATCTGAATGCAGGCGAGCTGAACGGCCCCGTCGTCGTCAGCGGCAGCAGCAGCGGTCTGCCTGCGGGAAGCCTGGTCACCGTTGACGCCAACGGGACGCCGTTCACCACCACGCTTAACGCTGATGGCAGCTGGAGCCTGACATTACCGGCAGGCACCTTCAGCGGCGTGGCTGATGGGCCGCAGACCCTGACCGCCACCGTCAGCGATGCAAACGGCCAGCCGCTGGCGACCACTGACACCACCCTGACGGTCGTGGCCAGCGCGCTGCCGGTCGCGACACCGGGCGTGGCCTTTGATGATGGCATTGTGAATAGCGGCGAAGCCGCAACCGGGGGGGCTATCACCGGTAACACCGGGGTAACGGGTGACGGTCAGACGGTCAGCATTACGCTGGATGGTGTCAGCTACAGCGGCACGGTCGATGCTGCGGGTAACTGGCAGGTCACGGTTCCGGCTGGCGCACTCGCTGCGCTGCCGCAGGGCGACACGGCATACAACGTCGTGGTCAGTGATGTGGCGGGCAACAGCAGCCAGGCGACAGGCACGCTGCGGGTCGATACGCTGCCGCCGGTGCTGACCGTTGTCACGCCGTCCGACGGCATCATCAACGCCGCTGAAAGTCAGCAGCCGCTGACGCTGAACGGCAGCAGCGAAGCCAATGCACTGATTGTCGCCAGCTTCAACGGCACCAGCCTGAGCACCACCGCTGACGCCAGCGGCAACTGGTCGCTGACGCTGCCCGCCACCGTCTACAGCGGGCTGGTTAACGGCAGCTATCCACTGACGGTTACCGCCAGCGATGCGGCCGGCAACGCCACCACCACCAGCCGCGATCTGGCGCTGAAAGTGGAGGCGGGCACGCTGCCGACGCTGACCCTGGAGGCCTTTGCCGGCAACAATGTGGTCGATGGCGCGGAACGCCTCACCGACCAGCGGCTGAGCGGCACGACAACCAATGTTGAGGCGGGCCAGCTGGTGACCGTCACGCTTGACGGAACGGTCTACAGCGCCGCCGTCCAGGCCAGCGGGGCCTGGAGTCTGATTGTGCCAGCCGGCGCGCTGGCTGCGCTTGCCGATGGCAGCGCCACATTTACCGTGGCGGTCAGCGACGTGGCGGGTAACACCACCACCAGCAACCTCGCTTTTGACGTCAACAGCAACGCGTCTGGTCTGGCGCTGGATGCCATCAGCGAAGATAACTACCTCAATGCGCAGGAGCTGAGTCAGCCGCTGATTGTCACCGGTACTGCGGTAAACGTGCCGGCGGGCAGTACCGTCACGCTGCTGTTCAACGACACCGCTTACACCGCCCAGGTTTCGGCCAGCGGGCGCTGGAGCGTTATCGTTCCGGCGGAGTCACTGACGGCGCTCGCCGATGGCCCTTACACGCTGACGGTCACCGCGACCGACAGCGGCGGAGCAACTCTCAGCAGCGAAGCCACGCTCAGCGTGCTGGCGACCGGCCTGCCGGAACCGCTCATCGCCTCGGCGTTTGGTGATGGCGCGCTCAACAGCAGCGACGTTACCGCGGCACAGAGCCTGAGCGGCACCACCGGCGTAACGGGCGACGGACAGAGTGTCAGCGTGCTGCTGAATGGCGTGACCTACACCGGCACCGTCGACGGCAATGGCAACTGGCTGGTGACCGTTCCCGCGACGGCGCTGGCTGACCTGCCGGAAGAAACCCTCAGCTACACCGTCACGGTGCAGGATGCCGCCGGTAACACAGGCAGCACCCAGGGCAGCGTCACGGTGGATCTGACGCCACCGACGCTGACGCTGGCGGCCGTCGCGGATGATGACATCGTGAATATCGCAGAGAGCACCGGACCGATCGTGCTCAGCGGGACGACCAGTGCCGAAGCCGGACAGACGGTCTCCATCACCCTCAACAACCAGCGCTATACCACCACCGTGACTCAGGATGGCGACTGGAGCCTGACGCTGCCAGCCGGTGCGCTGGCCGGTATCCCGGCCGGGGCCTATACCCTGACGGTAACGGTCAGTGATGCGGCGGGTAATCCGGTGACGGAAACCCGTGACATTACGCTGGCGACCGGCGCGCTGTCGGTGACGATTGATACCCCGTTCGGCAACGGTTATCTGAACCAGAGTGAGACCGGCGTCAGTCAGACCCTGAGTGGCAGCACAGGGGTCACCGGTGAGGGGCAGACGGTCACCGTCTCCCTGGGTGGCGAAGAGTATCCCGCCACGGTGGATGCACAGGGCAACTGGACGCTGACCCTGACGCCGGAGGCGGTGCAGACGCTGGACGAAGGGGTGAATACCCTGGTGGTGAATGCCAGCGATGGGGCCGGAAACAGCGGTTCGCTGACCAGTGCGGTCACGGTGGATCGGACGCCGCCTGCGCTGAGCCTGGACCCGATCAGTGGCGATAATATTGTTAACGCTCTGGAAGTGCTGGAAGCCGTCACCATCAGCGGCAGCGCGTCAGCGGAGGATGCCGGACAGACGGTCACCGTCACTTTCCAGAACAGTAATTACACCACTCTGGTGCTCTCTGATGGCAGCTGGCAGGTGACGCTGCCGGCCAGTGTGATGCAGGGACTGACCGATGGCGGCTACCCGGTCAGCGTGACGCTGACGGACGCGGCAGGCAACAGCAGCAGCGCGACCGCCACCCTGACGCGTGATGCAGACAGTGCCGGCCTGCCGACCCTGACGATCGGGCCGATCAGCGGTGACAATTTCCTGAATCAGGCTGAGTCGCTGCAGGATCTGAGCATCAGCGGCAGCAGCACCAATCTGGCCGAGGGCCAGCTGGTCACGGTGACGCTGAACAACGTTCAGTACAGCGGCACGGTGACACAGGATGGCAGCTGGACGGTAACCGTGCCGGCCGCCGATCTGGGCGCGCTGCCGGATGGCGATCAGCTGCTGGTGGTGGTCTCTGCGGATGCCTCCGGCAACCCGGCCAGCAGCAGCGCCTCACTGGTGGTGCTGGCCAGCGCCCAGGCGCAGCCAACGCTGACCCTGGACGTGGTGGCTGGGGATGATGTGATCAATGCCAGCGAGGCCGCCGCGGATGTGGTGGTCAGCGGTAGCAGCACCCAGCTGGCCGCGGGCACCCCGGTGACCGTGTCGTTTAACGGCACGGACTATGAGACGACGCTGGACGCTGACGGCAACTGGACGGTGATTCTTCCCTCCACCGCTTTTGCCGGCGTGACGGCGGGCAGCACGGAGACCCTTACCGTGACCGCCAGCGACATTGCCGGGAATCCGGCCACCGCCAGCCAGACGGTGACGTTCAGCACCACACCGCCAGCACTGACGGCGATCACCGTCAGTACGGGTGACACCCTGAACTTTGCAGAGTCGCTGGAGGATATCAGCGTCAGCGGTTCCACCACGGGGGCCCTGCCGGTGACGGTGACGCTGAATAATGTCAGCTACAGCACCACGGCCGATGCCGACGGTAACTGGTCCGTCACCATCCCGTCAGCCGATCTGCAGCAGCTTGCAGATGGTGCTAACGCGATCGCGGTTTCCGTCACCGACGCGGCGGGCAATACCACCACGGATACCACCACCTCGCTGGACGTGGCGTTTAATACGCTGCCTGTGCTGACGCTGGATACACCGTTTGGCGATGCGCTGGTCAGTGCTGCGGACGCTGCGGGCGCGCTCACGCTGAGCGGCGACAGCACCAATCTGCCCGAGGGC
The DNA here is from genome assembly GCF_056856975.1 of Pantoea sp. PA1. Lineage (NCBI taxonomy): Bacteria > Pseudomonadati > Pseudomonadota > Gammaproteobacteria > Enterobacterales > Erwiniaceae > Pantoea > Pantoea sp. PA1. Next base: position 1,889,199 of record NZ_JBXGEE010000001.1, on the reverse strand, counting down.
AGCCTGATTAGCATCACCATTGGCGGGCTGGATTTCAGCACCACGACCAATGCCAGCGGCAACTGGACGCTGAATCTGGCCGCGGGCGCGCTGTCAGGGCTGGACGATGGCGTGACCGACGTGGTAGTGAGTGCCATCGATGCGGCGGGCAATCCGGCCCAGGTGACCGCCGGGGTTGAGATCCTGCAGGCTGCGCCGGATAACGCCACCTTTGACAGCACGTTGTTCGGCGACAACATCATTAACATCAGTGAAGCGGGTGTCGTTCAGCTTGTCACCGGGACATCGGACCCTCTCCCGGGCCAGACCCTGAGCGTGACGGTGGGCGATCAGAACATCCCGCTGTCCGTAACGGTGGATGCCAGTGGCAACTGGACAGCCAGCCTGACGCCAGAGGTGATCGCCAGCCTGGGGGCGGGTGAAGAGACGCTGACCCTCACCACCACCGATCGGGCAGGCAATACCAGCGTCACGACCCAGACATTTGTCTCGGCGATTACGCCGATTGCGGCGCCCACGCTGGACACGCCCTTTACCGATGGAAGGCTCAATGCGGATGAGGCGGCCGCAGGGGGTTCACTGAGCGGCGCGGTCAGCATTGATAACGCGGCGTCGGTGACGGTAAATGTGAATGGCTCCGTCTACGCCGCCCAGCTCAGCGAGGATGGGACGCGCTGGTCGCTGGCGCTGTCACCGGCGCTGTTGCAGTCCCTGCCGGATGGCAGCTGGCCGGTGACGGTGACCGTCACCGATGAGGTCGGCAACATTGCCAGCACCAGCGGCAGCCTGCTGGTCGCTGTTAACGCGCTGCCGGACGTCACGCTGAACCTGCCGTTCGGGGATGGTGCGCTGAATGCTGAAGAAGCGCTCAGTGAACAGACGCTCAGTGGCACCACCGGCATTACCGGTGCCGGGCAGACGGTCTCGGTACTGATTTCAGGCTTTAACGGCGATGCGCCGCTGACGGCCACGGTGCAGGACGATGGCAGCTGGTCTCTGGCGCTGTCGCCTGCGCAGTTAAGCACCTTCACCAGCGGGGCGCACACCATCACCGTGACCGCCACCGATGTCGCCGGTAACAGCGACACGACGGCGCTGAGTGTGGTAACGGAAGTGGCGGTGCCGGTGCCGACCTTCAGCCCGGATGCCTTTGGCGGCGACGGCCTGCTTAACATCAGTGAAGCGGCGGCTGGCGTGACCCTGACCGGCACCACCGGCAGCGTCGGGGCAAACCAGGCGGCCAGCATTACCGTTGATTTCAATGGCAGCCGTTATTCGGGTGTCGTTGACAGTAACGGGAACTGGCGCGTCACGATCCCTGCTAACGCGCTGAGTGCCCTGGATGATGGCGCGCAGACGCTGACGGTGAACGTGGTGGATGCGGCAGGCAACAGCGCCTCGGCGCAGCTGCCGTTCACCGCCGATCTCAGCGCACCTCAGCCTGTGCTCAATCCGGACTACTTCGGGGGCTATGTTAATGCGGCTGATGTGGCAGGCGGCATTACCCTGGGCGGCACCACGGGTGTCAATGAGACGGTGCAACTCACGCTGGCAGGCACAGTCTATACCGCGACTGCGGATGAGAACGGCAACTGGTCGGTGCCGCTGACGACGGCGCAGCTTTCCGCGCTGGCGGATGGCACCTATCCGGTCATCATCACGGCCACGGACGCGGCGGGTAACAGCACGACGCTTAACAGCGCCTTTGTGCTGGACAAAACCCCACCCGTGCTCACTGCCTCGGCGTTCACCGGCGACAACGTGCTGAACTACGCGGAGAGCATTCAGCCGCAGACGCTCAGTGGCACCGCAACGGGAGCAGGGACGGGCGCAGTGGTCACCGTCTCGCTGAATGATACTCCGCTTGGCACGGCGATAGTGGCGGCAAACGGCAACTGGAGTCTGACGCTGACGCCAGAGCAGATGGCCACCTTCGGGCCTTCCACCACGCTGGCCTTGGCGGTGACCGATCTGGCGGGCAACATCGCCAACGGCTCCGTTCCGCTGACGGTCGATCTGACCCCACCGCCAGGCCCGCTGGTGACACTGGGCACCGTGTCGGGCGATAACATCATCAGCACCCAGGATGTCGCGGGGGGCGTGGTGGTGAGTGGCACCTCGGCCAATCTCGGCACCGGGGGCACGGTGACGGTGGTGATCAATGGCACGAGCTACCCCACCACGCTGGATGCGTCAGGCAACTGGTCAACGGCGACCCTGCCGGTCAGCGCGTTTGGCGAAACAGATGGCAACGCGACCGTCACGGTAAATGCGACGAACGGCACGGATACCGTCAGCGTCAGCAATAACATCGTGATTGACCTGACGCCACCGACGCTGAACGTGGATGCGTTTGCAGGCGACAATCAGGTCAACGGCAGTGAAAGTGCCACCAGTCAGACCATCAGCGGCAGCGCCGATGTCAGCGAAGCCGGTCGCACGGTGCTGGTGACCTTTAACAACAAAACCTACAACGCGGTGGTGCAGGGGGATGGCAGCTGGTCGGCCACGGTGCCCGCCAGCGATATGCAGGCGCTCACCAGTGGCAGTTCGCTGCAGATCACCGCGCAGCTGGCGGATGTGGCGGGCAACGTGACTACGGCGACACAGACGGTCACGGTGGATACCGGGGCGCCCGTGTTGCAGGTGGATGCCCTGGCGGGCGATAACGTCCTCAATGCCACGGACCTGGTGACCACGCAGGTGCTCACCGGCAGTGCGCAGGGCGCAGAAGGTCAGACCATCGGCCTCTATCTGGGCGATGCCGCGCCGATTGCCACCGCCATTGTCGGAGCCGACGGCCGCTGGAGTATCGATCTGACGCCGGAGGTGCTGACGAACCTCGCTGAGGGCGCGCTGGTCTTTGGCGTGCGGGTCAGTGACACCGCGGGGAACCAGACCGATGCCACGCTGACGGTCAACAAAGTGGTCAACAGTGCGCTGACGCTGGTCGTCGATTCGGTCTTCGGCGACGGCACACTCAGCGCGCTGGATACCACGGTGGCGCAGACCATCTCCGGGGTGGCGACCTCGGCGGGCGTCGGTGCGACGGTCTCCGTGGTGCTGGGCGGTACGACGCTCTCGGCAGCCGTGGGGCAGGATGGTAAATGGGCTATCGTGGTGCCGCCGTCGGTGCTGGGTCTGTTAAGCGATGGTCAGCTGGACGTTGACGTCACGCTGACGGATGCGGCAGGCAACACCCGTACCGTGGGTGAAACCGTCACCGCGATTGTCGATGCGGTGCCGGTCGTCGGCGCGCTCACCGGGCTGTTTGGCGGTGATAACCTGCTGAACATCGCGGAAGCCGCAGCCGGACAGGTGGTGGGTGGCGTCATCGACAATGCGGCGGTGGGTTCACAGGTCACCGTGACCTTGGGCAGCAGAAGTTACAGCACTACCGTGCAGGCGGGCGGTGCCTGGAGCGTTAACCTGCCGGCCAGCGATCTCACCTCGCTGCTGGATGGCAACCTGACGCTGGGCGTCAGCGTCCGGGATGTGGCGGGTAACGTCGCCTCTGGCAGTGCCACGGTCGGCATCTTCACCCAGACGCCATCCATCTCGCTGACTTCGCTGTTCGGGGATGGGGTGCTTAATCTGGCGGATATCGCGACCGGGCAGGTGATCAGCGGAGTGGTGAACAACGTCGCCCAGGGCAGTGTCGTCACACTCTCGGTGGGGAACAGCCAGCTGACGGCTACCGTCGGCGCGGGCGGGGCCTTCAGCGCCACGGTCACACCGGATATCCTGGGCACTCTGGCGCAGGGGAACCTGACGGTAGGGGCATCGGTGACCGATGCGGCGGGTAACACCGCCAGCACCAGCGCCGGCATCCGCGTCGACACGCTGCTGCCGACCATCACCGTCAATCCGCTGTTTGGTGACGGTCTGCTGAACGTGGCGGATGCGCTGGTCACCCAGGTGATCGGCGGCGTGGTGGGCGGCGCGGAAGCGGGCTCGCGCGTGGTGGTCTCCGTAGGTGCCCAGCAGTTTGTGACGGCGACCGATGCGAACGGTAATTTTAACGTCTCGCTGACGCCGACGCTGCTGCAGGGCATTGCGGACGGCAATCTCACGGTGGGCGTGAGCGTCACCGACAGCGCCGGTAACACCAGCAGCGCCACGGCGGGGGCACTGGTCGGCATTCACAACGTGCCGAAAGTGACGCTCAATCCGCTGTTTGGTGACGGGGTGCTCAACCTGGCCGAGTCGCTGGTCACGCAGACCATCAGCGGCACCGTCTCCGGCGTGGCCGCGGGCAGCAGCGTCAGGCTGGCGATTGGTAACACCACCGCGACCGCGCTGGTCAACGCCGACGGCACCTTCTCAACCACCGTCTCACCGGCCGTGCTCTCGACGCTGCTGAACGGTAACTTCACCGTCAGCGCCTCGGTCACCGATCCGGTCGGCAACGTCAGCAGCACCAGTGCAGGCGTTTCGCTGGGACTGGTTCAGCCGACCCTCTCAGTTAACACGGTATTCGGCGATGGCGTGCTGAGCGCGGCCGATCTGGCCTCAAACCAGACGCTGAGCGGCAGTTCCAGCCTCTCTGCGGGGTCAACCGTCAGCGCCACGCTGAATGGCATTACCTACACCACCAAGGTGGCCAGCGGCGGTAACTGGAGCATCAGCGTGCCGAAAGCGGATCTGGCTGCGCTGACGGACGGCAGCAAAACCGTGACGGTGACCGGTACGGATGCCTACGGCAACGTGGCGAATGCCAGCGGCTCGCTGAACGTCATCAGCCAGTCGACGCCGGTGGTGGCGATTACCTCGCTGTTTGGCGACGGCGCGCTCAGCGCGGCGGATGTGAAAACGGCACAGACCATCAGCGGCACCGCGAGTAACGCCGAGGGATCGGTGGTGCGGGTCACGCTGGGCGGCCAGACCTACAGCACCACGGTGAGCAGCAACGGCAACTGGAGCCTGTCGGTTCCGGCGGCCAGCCTCGCCGCCATCGCGGATGGTCTGCAGACCGTGACGGCCAGCGTCACCAACGGCGCGGGCAGCAGCGGCACCATCTCCGCGTCGCTGGGTGTCGTCAGCCACACCACGCCAACGGTCAGCGTAAGCAGCTTCTTTGGCGGCGATGGCTACCTCAATATCGCGGAAGCCAGTGCGGCGGAAACCATCAGAGGCACCAGCACCAACGCGGCGGGCGGCACGGTGACGGTAAACGTGGCGGGTAACATTCTCACGACCACCATTGGTGCCAATGGCGCATGGAGCGTCAGCGTGCCGTCAGCGACGCTGAAAAGCATCCCCGATGGCAGCCGTCCTCTGACGGTTACGGTGACGGATATTGGCGGTAACACCGCCACCAGCACCAGCAGCTTTACCGCGCTGTCGCATAATCAGCCGGTCGTGGGGGTCGATCCGGTGCTCAGCCTCGTCGGTTCGCTGCTCACCGGTCTGGTGGTGCAGGGCGGATCGCTCAATGCGGCGCAGGGATCAAGAGTCAGCGTGACGCTGCTGCTCGCCAACGGCAGCAACGGCCCAACGCTGAATACCACCACCGACGCGCTGGGGCGTTATGCCGTCAACTTCTCACCGTCACTGCTGTCGGTAAGTGGCCTGCTGCTGTCGCTCAACACGCTGGCAAAAGTGTCGATCACCGATGTGGCGGGTAACAGCTATACCACCACCAACACCCTGCTGCTGGGTTCTGTCCTGCCGGTCACCCTGGCCGCTACCGAGTCCGTGGCCCTGTTCTCGGTGGTGGATGACAGCGCCACGGTGGCCAGCACGGAGACGCAGCACAACAGCAGCACCAGCAGCGATGACGGCAGCGCCCATGTGGCCGTGGCCTCTACGCTGGTGACCGACGCGGATGTTGCGACGCCGGTCAGCAGCAGCCAGAGCGCCGTGGTCAGTGACACCGCGGTGGCTGCAGCCCCGGCCGAAGAGGCGGGTTACACCATCGGCGGGGTAGTCATTACGCTGGCGGATGGCAGCACGGCGCAGGGGGCCTCGGTTACCGGCAGCAGCGGCGCGGATACCGTGACGGTCAGTGACCTCAGCTTTACCCATATTGATGGCGGCGCAGGCACCGATACCCTGGTGCTGAACGGTGAGAACCTCACTCTGGATCTCACCGCGCTGGGCCTGAAAGTCGAACACATTGAAGTACTCGATTTGGGTAAAACCGGCACCAACTCGGTGAAACTCGATCTCAATGAGGCACTCAATCTGACGGATAAACAGAGTGACGATTTGCTGATCAAAGGCGCGGACGGCAGTCAGGTGACTCTGGCTAACAGCAATGGCGGTATCTGGGAAGTGACCGGCGAACGGACGGTTGATGGCAGAGTCTTTGAGATCTACCACAACTCGGCGCTGACCAGTGATAACACCCTGGGGGATGTGCTGGTACAGCAGAACCTGCAGGTCCATGTGATGTAGCCACGACGTTGTCTGTCATGCGGTTATGAGGCGCGGGTGCGAAAGCACCCGCTTTTTTTGCGTCAGCCCCGTGATAATTTCACTTTCCAGATTTTCGCCACTATTCATTAGCGGAATGAAAGCTTAGGGTAGGCGCAGCAAACGGCGACACGCCGTCAATCACGCTACTGATCTTATTTGACGCGTTATTCGCGTCCTGTTCATCACACCCTGTTACCTGCGGGTAACCGGTTCAGACCAGCGGAAACGGGCAGCTTCGGCTGACTCACTACCACGTTGTCAGAGTCAGCTATCGGGTTATCCGACGGTTTTGCTCTGCGTTTCTGATCTGTTATGAACTGAGGTGACTGATGTCAACACGCAATACGTTTCGTACCACCCGGCTCGACGCCATTTTCCAGGCGGCAGTCAGCGACTTTGCCGTCGCCGACAGCGCCGTGCCCGCTGTGCCGCCCGTGGCGACGCCGCGCCTGAACCTGCCCATAAACCCGCTGCCCGCTGAAACACCCCATACCCTGGCGACCGCCGACAGCGCCCGCACCGTCAGTGCGGTTGAGAGTGCGCCACCCGCAGCCCTGCGGCCCTACGAACCTGTCGCTGCCGATGGTGTGATCGCTGGCTGGGAAGCGCAAAAGCGGGTGCATCTGCGCGGCCGGGCCGAAGGCGAAGCAGGTTCGACCGTCACACTCACCTTCAACGACCAGAGCTGGTACAGCACCGTCAACAAGTGGGGCTACTGGAACGCCTCAATGCCGGCGGAGGCGCTGAAAGGGGTGCCGGATGGCAATCACACGCTGACGCTGACCCTGACCAATAAAGCAGGCTACAGCACCACGACTGAGGTGGGGTTTGGTCTCTATGCTGACCGCACCCTCAGTCCGACCCTGACCATCGACACGGTCAGCGGTGACAATGCGGTGAATATCGCTGAAAGCATCTACGGCGTTGAGATCAGCGGCAGCGCAACCCACCTGCCGGTGGGGTCCGTGCTCAAATTAACCCTGGGCACGCAAACGACCACCGCCACCATGGGAAGGGATGGCAGGTGGTCTGGCACATTTTCTGAAAGCGATATGCAGGCGCTGCAGGATGGCGTCTACAGCCTGAAAGTGACCGCGACCGATCCCAACGGGAAAACCGCAACCGACTATCACGATCTGACGCTGATCACGCACCTGAGCAGCCTGCCACTCATTACTTTCGACAACGTGACGCCGGATGATGTGATCAATCTGGCGGAAACCCAGCAGGACCTGCTGCTCAGTGGGACTCTCTCAACGGTTATGCCGGGTCATCGGCTGGTGATCACCGGTGCGAATCAGAAAGATTACGCTGCCACACTGGACGAAAGCGGGCACTGGCAGGTGGTGATCCCGGCTGTAGAGGTGAACGCTTTCATCAACGTGGGTGAGATCCGCGCCTGGTCGATCGACGGGGCCAGCAACTACACCGACGTCACGCATGTGCTGAATATCCACACCGGGTTTATCCCGGTTTACACCGAGATGAATATCGGCGGTGACATGACGCTTAACTATCAGGAGGCGCAGCACGATCTGAGCTTCTACGTTGAGGGATGCAACACCGTTGAGATCAACGGCATAACTTACCAGCCCGATAGCGGGGGAATGGTGACGCTGACTTCCGCCGAGCTGATGGCGCTGGCGGATGGCCCGGTTGCCGCCACGTTTCATCGCTGGGATCAGTATGGCAACAGCGACAGCCAGACCCAGGATGCGCTCTTTACCGTCGCTGTGCATCAGCGGCCGACGCTGACGCTGGAGACCGCCTTTGGCGATAACGTCATTGATGCCGCCGATGTGAACAGCTGGCATCTGATTCAGGGCAGTTCCAGCCATCTGCAGCCGGGCAGCCTGGTGCAGCTGACGCTTGGTGACCAGCGCTACAGCGCCAGTGTGAAGGCCGATGGCGGCTGGGCGCTGACCATTCTGGCCGGACAGCTGGCTCCGCTGGAGGAGGGTGACTACACGATGACGGTCAGCGGCCAGGACAGCGCCGGGAATCTGGCCACGGCCAGTCAGAGCGTGCGGGTGGCCTCCCATATGGAAAGCGCCGGCACATTGCCTGCGCAGACGGTGGATCGGCTGCTCGACAGTTTCAGCGTGACGGCGGAGCACGCGCCGGAGGCGCAGGCGTCCTCTGCGTCCGAAGGCGTGATCGTCTCTGGCATGCCCTACACCCTGGCCGATCACCTGTTACAGCATCCGGCAGCGCATCCCCTGGCCTGATGCGGAAACATTAAGAAAGGCAGGGCCTTCCGGACAGGTCTGTTCAGTCTGTCTGGAGTGGCTCAGGCTGTTAAGATGGCGTTTTTTTATGCAATCGGCAGAAAGATGAAAGATTTCATCAGTTTTTAACAGGACTCGGTGCAGAATATGATCTAATAATGTTAAGGGTTATTCAGGCTCCGGCTTGTAAAACATAAATAAAATAACGCAATAAAACCTTTAAGGGCACCGTAACGCCTTTTCTGCCTGCTTTGTTCACCAGGAAAAAAACCATGATCATAAGAACGCCTGTTGGTATGGATAATGAACAAAGCACGATTAACTTTTCTGATATGCGCCCTGAGTGGCGTGGCACTCCCGGCGGCCTGGGCCGCACCGTTACCGAAGGCGGAGTTTAACTGGCGCGCCGCGCCCAGCGAAGAGCAGATTGCCAGCTTAACGCTGCGCGACGCTATCCTCCGGGCCTTCGCCCGTAATCCAAAAATCTCGGAAGCCGCGGCACAAATCCATGTCGGTGAGGGCGATCTCGACGCCGCCCGCAGTGCCTGGTATCCGCAAATCTCACTGCAGGGTGCGGCGGGGCGTTCGCATCAGACCGACTCCGCAGGCAGCCTGAACAACAATGGCTCCGGCGGCGTCACGCTCAGTCAGCTGCTCTACGACTTTGGTCGTACCGGCAGTGCCATCGACGAGCAGCATGCCCTGTCAGATGCCTATCGTTACGGCCTGTTCGACGCAATGACCACCGTGGCGGAAGATACGCTGCAGGCCTACCTCGAAGTCAAACGCTATCAGGCGCTGGCTGAAACGGCGCACACCAATATCGCCTCACTGCAGCGGGTGCGGGATATTGCCGGACTGCGCGCCGACGCCGGACTCAACTCCCGATCCGATGTGCTGCAGGCGGAAACCCGCATCGCCGCCATGCAGGCCACGCTGGAGCAGTATCGCGCCCAGCTGCGCTCTGCCACGGCCCAGCTGACCGTGCTGACCGGCGTGGTGCCCGCCACGCTGCCGGAACTGCCGCAGGCGCTGCTGAAACAGCAGATTACCCTCGACAAAATCGCCTATGAAAGCAGCGCTGCGGTTCGCAGCGCCCAGTCTAAACAGGAAGCGGCCCGTGAACGGGTGCGTCAGGCGCAGTCGGGTCACTGGCCGACGATCAAAGTGCAGGCGGGCCGGACCCGTTATGAAAACGATCGCCAGTCCTACTGGGATGATGAAGTGCAGCTTCAGGTGGAAGCTCCCCTCTACCAGGGGGGCATGGTGAATGCGAAAACGGCCTCAGCCGAGGGCGATCGGGAGGCGGCGCAGGCGGCCGTGCAGCAGGCCAAACTCGCCATCAATCAGAACGCCTCAACGGCCTATGCGGATATGATCGGCGCGCAGCAGCGGCAGGCTGCCGGAGAAGTGCAGCTGGCCAGTGCCGATCATACCCGCGCCGTCTACGCCGACGAATATCGCCTCAGCAAGCGCAGCCTGAACGATCTCCTGAGTGTGGAGCAGGATGTGTTCCAGGCCGACAGTTCGCGGATCACCGCGCTTTATGATGGCTGGGATGCCACCGTTCGCTACGCCGCCGCAGTCGACAATCTGCTGGATATCATGGGTATTGATCGCCAGCAGAGCAGCGGCGATCTTCTTCCTTCGCTGCAATAGCGATAAGGCAATAATAATGAGTACAGCCACCCTGAACACTGAAAACTGGATTGCCGCCATGCTGCGCGTGGCCGCGCGATTCGGTAAACCGGCCGATGGCAAAACCCTGCGACAGCAGATGCGCTGGTTTGAACATCTGCCGGTGTCCCAGCAGCTGGAGCGCCTCTCCGGTCTGCTGGGACTGCATCTGACAATGGTGCCCCAGAATAAACTGCGCTGGCGTCAGGAGATCACCCCTGTGGTGCTGGTGCTGGAAAATGCCAGCGTGGCGGTGCTGGAGAGCATCGATAAAGAGGGCAGCGCGCGCTACTGGCTGAGTGAAGGCGGCGACGTGGTGCGGGAAAGCCCGTTATCTGAACTGCTGGCGCGCGCCCAGGGGGATGTGGGGGTCACGGGCGTCGCGGCGCGGGGCCGGGATGCACGCATAGATGAGTTTATCCAGCCCTATGAGCCGCACTGGTTCTGGAAAAATTTTCGTGGCATGGGACGCCGCATCACGGAGATTTCGCTGGCCTCGGTGGTCAGCAATGTTCTGGCGCTGGCCGGCATCCTCTTTTCGATGCAGGTCTACGATCGGGTGATCCCGGCGCAGTCGCAGTCGACGCTCTGGGTGCTGTTTGTCGGCGTGCTGATTGCGGCGGCTATCGAGTATCTGATCCGGCTGATGCGCACCCAGGTGTCGGACCTGATGGGCAAACGGATCGACCTGAAAGTCTCCGCCATGCTGTTTGCCCGGGCGATGAGTATCCGCAATGAAGCGCGGCCAAAATCGACCGGTTCGTTTATCTCGCAGCTGCGTGAGATTGACCAGGTGCGCGAGCTGCTGACCTCCACCACCGTGGGGGCGGCTGCCGATCTCCCCTTTGTTATTCTCTTCCTGTTTATCATGTCGTTTGTCGGCGGCTGGCTGGTTCTGATTCCGCTGGCGGCCATTCCGCTGATCGTGATCCCCGGTCTGCTGGTGCAGATCCCGATGGCGCGGCTGGCGAAAGAGGGGCTGCGTGAGGGGGCGCTGCGCAATGCGGTGCTGGTGGAGACCATCGAAGGCATTGAGGATATCAAGGCTCTGCAGGCCGAGCCCTATTTTCAGCGCCAGTGGGAACAGACACATGAAGTCAGCGCTTCAATCAGCAATCAGCAGCGCCTCTGGGGTGCGCGTCTGACCGGCTGGGCGGCGACTGTGCAGCAGCTCACCTACGCGGGCATGCTGGTCTTTGGCGTTTACCTGGTGCTCGATTCGCAAATCACCACCGGGACCCTGGTCGCCTGTAGTCTGCTCTCCTCACGGACCATCGCCCCGCTGATGCAGCTGACGATGGTCTTCTCACGCTGGCAGCACGCCAAAATGGCGATGAAAGGGCTGGATGAGCTGCTGAAGAAGCCGCTGGATCAACCGGAAGCCAGCACGCTGGCTCACTGTCCGACGCTGACCGGCCATTACGATCTGCGCAACGTGCACTACAGCTATGACAAAGAGAATGAAAAAACGGTGCTCAGCGTGCAGCAGCTGCAGATCAAGCCGGGCGAGAAGGTGGCGATCCTCGGCAAGGTGGGGGCCGGAAAGTCGACGCTGCTGAAGATCCTGGCGGGTCAGGCACTGGCGACCCAGGGCAAGGTGATTGTGGATGGCGTCGACATCGAACGCATCGATCCCGTCGACCTGCGCCGTCAGCTCGGCTGGCTGTCACACGACTCCCGCCTCTTCTTTGGCACGCTGCGGCAGAACCTGATGCTGGGCAATCCCCACGCCAGTGAGCAGGAGATGCTGCAGGCGCTGCGCATCAGCGGCGCGCTGTCGCTGGTGCAGCAGGATGCCGCCAGCCTGGATCGCATTATCAATGAGGGGGGACGCGGACTGTCGGGCGGACAGAGACAGATGGTGATGCTGAGCCGGATGATCCTGCGTCAGCCGCAGGTGGTGTTGCTGGATGAGCCCACCGCGGCGATGGATGAACAGCTGGAGGAGCAGGTGATCCGGCAGCTGCAGGGCTGGATCAGCGGGCGAACGCTGGTGCTGGTGACTCACCGTCCGGCGCTGCTGAAAATGGTCGATCGTATTGTCGTCATGGATAACGGCCGGATTGTGGCCGATGGCCCGCGCAACGACATTCTGCGCCGCGCGACGCCAACGGCGCCCGGTAAAGGAGGTGCCGCATGAGCCTGGTGATTGTTGATAAAGATCTTGCCCGCCATGAGCGCCGCACATCGGCGATTATCTGGCTCTGCACCGCCACGCTGGCCCTTTTTCTCATCTGGGCGCACTTCGCCATTCTGGATGAGGTCACGGTCGGCACCGGCAAAGTCACCCCCTCCAGCCGCGCACAGGTGATCGACAGCCTGGATGGGGGCATCGTCAAGCAGCTTAACGTTCATGAGGGTGACATCGTTGAGAAAGGGCAGGTGCTGGCAACGCTCGATCCTACGCGCTTTCAGTCGAACTTCGGCGAGGCGCAGGCGAAGGTGCGCACGCTGCGCGCCTCTGCCGAGCGGCTGGAGGCGGAGCTCTCCGGCACGCCGCTGACCTTCAGCGCAGAGACCCTTAAAGAGCCGCAGCTGGTGACGCGGGAACGCCAGCTCTATGAGTCGCGACGTCGCAACCTCACCGAAACGATCAGCAATCTGCAGCAGTCGCTGCGGCTGGTGCAGGATGAGCTGCGGCTGACGGAGCCGCTGGTGGCTAAAGGCGCGGCCGGGCAGGTGGAGGTGATTCGTCTGCGCCGTCAGGTCAGCGATCTGCGCGGCAAAATCGATGAGGCGCGCAATGACTATCTGGTTCGTGCGCACGAAGAGCAGGTGAAAAATAATGCGGAACTGGATGCGCAACTGCAGGTGGCCGCTGGCAAAGAGGATCAGCTGACCCGCGCCACGCTCTACTCGCCGGTGCGCGGCATCGTCAAAGATATTCAGGTTACGACGGTGGGGGGCGTGCTGGAGCCGGGTGGCAAACTGATGGAGATCGTTCCGCTGGAGGATCAGCTGCTGATTGAAACGCGCATCAACCCGCGCGATATTGCCTGGATCCGGCCTGGCCTGGCAGCCATCGTCAAGGTGACGGCCTACGACTCCTCTATCTATGGCGACCTGCCGGGTGAAGTCGAGACGGTCTCACCGGACACCCTGCAGGATGAGGTAAAACGCGATCAATATTACTACCGGGTCTACGTGCGCACCCGGAAAGCGGAGCTGACCAACCGGGCCGGGCGAAAATTCCCGATTGTGCCCGGTATGGTGGCCAACGTGGAGATCAAAACCGGTCAGAAATCGGTGATGGATTATCTGATTAAGCCGCTGAATAAAGTCAAAGAATCGCTGCGGGAGCGCTGAGACTTTTCTGAAGCCACTCTAACCGCCTGCTTAATTACGGTGATAAATTAACATGGCGGTTATTTCAGCATTCAGGCGGGAAAAGGGGGCGAAATTTACCACTCTGTGCGGTAACAGCCGGATGTTAATTTAACCCACTTAAGAAAGTTTACGCAGATATAGCGAAACGGTAAATCGCAGGCAAAAAAAAGCCGGACAAACTGTCCGGCGGGAAATAATAAGTTGTACATCTCATTCGGGGAGAATGAAGGTAATAATGGAATAAATGATGATAGCGGGGACTATTCTATTCTCAGATGAGTCATAAGTTTTATCATTCAGTGCTTCGGAATGATCTGAAATAACTCATTGATAATCAATGAATCTGAATGGGTTTAGCGATTTGTGCGGCAATTTTTATCGATCTGTGCTGGTTATTAGTTCCCCGAAATTTACATTATGAAATAACTGTTTCGACTTGTGTAACACTTTTGGAAATTTAGTAGCATTTTCCAGGTGGATTATTACCCGTTATAAAAGAACAATGGCCTGCCGGCTGAATTTTAAACATTCAGTTAGCAGTGGCAAATTATAAAGGCACATAACAGAGGGTAATAAAATGAAACGTCGCGTTCTCTCCCTGGTGATCCCTGCATTACTGGCAGCAGCAGGATCAGCAAACGCAGCTGAAATTTATAACAAAGACGGCAACAAACTGGATCTGTTCGGTAAGGTTGACGGTCTGCACTACTTCTCTGACAACGACGGCTCTGACGGTGACAAGTCATACGTTCGTTTTGGCTTCAAAGGTGAAACGGAGATCAGCAACGAGCTGACCGGTTATGGTCAGTGGGAATATCAGGCTGCGCTGAACAACTCCGAGGATGAAGGCACCGCCGACAGCTATACCCGCGTGGGCTTTGCCGGACTGAAGTTCGGTGATGCCGGTTCATTCGACTACGGCCGTAACTACGGTGTCGCCTACGATATCGGCGCATGGACCGACGTGCTGCCAGAGTTCGGCGGGGATACCTATGGCGCTGATAACTTCATGTTCCAGCGCGGCAACGGCATGGCGACCTACCGTAACAATAACTTCTTTGGTCTGGTGGATGGCTGGAACTTTGCGGTTCAGTATCAGGGCAAAAATGATAACAACACCGAGTCGGCTGGTGGCCGCGACGTGCTGGGTGAGAATGGTGACGGCTGGGGTCTGAGCACCACCTATGATCTGGGCTCAGGTTTCGGTATCGGTGCAGCCGCATTCCAGTCCGATCGCACGAACCGCCAGAATGGCGGATCAGAGGGTATCCTGGGACGGGGTGATAAGGCAGAAGTTTACACCGGTGGTCTGAAATATGATGCCAACAACGTCTACCTGGCGGCCATGTACTCACGCTCTTACAACGCCACCCGCTTCGGCGACAGCAGTGACAGCTCTTCAGCCTACGGTTATGCCGATAAAGCGGACAACTGGGAACTGGTTGCCCAGTATCAGTTCGACTTTGGCCTGCGTCCTTCTCTGGCCTACGTGACCTCACGCGGCACCGACGTGCAGAACTGGGGCAAACAGAACCTGAAAAAATATGTTGATGTCGGTGCGACGTACTACTTCAACAAAAACATGTCCACCTATGTTGATTACCAGATCAACCTGCTGGACGACAACGACTTCACCGACGCAGCCGGTATCAATACCGACGACGTGGTGGCACTGGGTCTGGTTTACCAGTTCTGATCTGAGTCAACAGGGAGCGCAGTTACCGCTGCGCTCCTGCGTGACCCTGCGGGCTGACCGCGTCAGCCTTGCGCCATTTTGTCGGTTCCGCCACCGTGGTTTCTGGCGATACCACGCTGCCAAATCGCGCACCTTCAAAGGCTACACCCGCCAGGGTGAAAGCTGAAAAGCTCAGCCAGTGCTGCCAGGCTGCCTGCCATCCGGAATTTTTCATTCTGCACCTCTCATCAGAGATAAACACTGTTTCAACAGTGCAGAATTCATGCCAGCTTAACCGCTCTCACAGCCACAGACTTTACGCCTGCTTTGATACACTTGCTGCGCCCGACGGGAGCAGATTGCCCCACGCCGGTGCAGTGCAGCCTGTTAATGGCGCGGCCGGGAAGGGAGCATGTGACGATGACGACGCTGGTGCAGAACTTTATAGGTGCTGAAAACAAACAGCCCCAGGGCAATGGCGAGAATCAGATAGATCATCTGCTGCTCCTTTATTAAATGAATGTCGATCGCCTGATTAAAGGCGGGCAGAGGGTAGATGACGGGTCAAGTTTGAGGGGCTTAACAGAGAGATTCAACTCTCTTTAAGCGTCTTTACCCGAAGTTTATGCTTTGTAGCAGGTCGGAATAAAGTGTTACAAGTGAGGAAGGATGCGTTATCAGACTAATCTGCTGCTTACAGCAGTGCTGGCACTGTCATTAGTGGCCTGCGATAAACCTGCGGCTGAACCGGCGCTGGTGCTGGAAGGGAAAACGATGGGAACCGTCTGGCGGGTGAGCCTTGCGGGTGTCGATCAGGCGCGCAAGGCGGAACTGCAGCAGCGTATTCAGCAGCGGCTGGATGCTGACGATGCGGAACTCTCGACGTGGAAGCCGGACTCCGCGCTGTCACGCTTTAACCAAAGCCGCGATCTCACACCGCAGCCGGTGAGTGAAAACATGGCAGACATTGTCACCACCGCACTGCGGATTGGCCGTAAAACCGGTGGCGCGATGGATATCACCGTCGGCCCGCTGGTCAATCTGTGGGGCTTCGGCCCGACGAAACAGCCCGTCCACACCCCCGATGCTGCACAGATCGCGGCCGCCCGTGCGGAGACCGGTCTGCAGCATCTGCGGGTGGTGCAGGGTGCCGCGGGGCAGTGGCTGCAGAAAGATCTGTCGGGACTCTATGTTGACCTCTCAACCGTCGGCGAGGGCTTTGCGACCGATCATCTGGCGCGGCTGATGGAGCAGCTCGGCATCAACAACTATCTGGTGTCGGTGGGCGGCGCGGTGCTGAGCCGCGGGCTGAATGCGCAGCAGCAGCCCTGGCGGGTGGCGATCCAGAAACCTACTGACCGCGAGAATGCCGTTCAGGCGCGCGTGGATCTGCAGGGCCACGGCATCAGCACCTCCGGCAGCTATCGCAACTATTATGAACTGGACGGCAAACGGATTTCTCATGTCATCGATCCCGTTACCGGACGGCCTATTGAGCATAAGCTGGTTTCCGCCACGGTGATTGCCACCACGGCGCTGGAAGCGGATGGCTGGGATACCGGCCTGATGGTACTCGGCACGGAGAAAGCCAAAGCGCTGGCACTAGAACAGCATCTGGCGGTCTATCTGATCAGTAAACAGGGCGATAAATTTGTCAGCTGGATGTCGCCGCAGTTTGCTGCTTTCCTGATCCCCGCTGAAACGACCGGAGAACCCTGATGTTAGATCTCTTTAGTGAAGAGCAACCCTGGCAGGAGCCGCTGGCAGAAGGCGCCGTGATCCTGCGCCGCCGCGCGCGTGAGGATGCAGAAACGCTGTATCAGCAGGTGATGGCGATTGCAGAACAGAATCCGTTTGCCCATCGCATTACGCCCGGCGGGCACCGCATGTCGGTCGCGATGACCAACTGCGGCGACTTTGGCTGGTCGGTGGATTCGCGCGGCTATCAGTATGAGCAGCAGGACAATCTTAATGGCCGCCGCTGGCCCCCGATGCCGCCCCTGTTTCGCACCCTGGCGCAACAGGCCGCCCTTGAAGCGGGCTTTCCCGGCTTCAATCCGGATGCCTGTTTACTTAATCGCTATGAACCGGGCGCAAAGCTGACGCTGCATCAGGACAAAGATGAAAAAGATATGCGCCAGCCCATTGTCTCCGTGTCGCTGGGGCTACCGGCCGTGTTTCAGTTTGGCGGCTTTGAGCGGGGCGACGTTACTCAGCGGGTGCTGCTGGAACATGGCGACATTGTGGTGTGGGGCGGGCCGTCACGCCTGCGTTATCACGGTATCCTGCCGCTCAAGCCCGGCGTGCATCCGCTGGTGGGCGCCTGGCGTTATAACCTCACGTTCCGCCGCGCCTTCTGAGCCCTGGGGCGCGGAACGGCGTGGTGAGAATAACTATTGCTATCATTCCGCATCCCATTACACTGCAGGCTGTTTTTTGACTGCTGGATTGCCTGCATGACGTTGCTACACGTTGTTTTTCGCCAGTTCCGCTGGCCTTTCATTGGGGTGATTGCCCTGACGCTGTTAAGCGCAGTGCTGGGCATCGGGATGATCGCCTTCATCAACCGCGAAATGATTGTCGCCATCAACACCTCTTTTGCGGTGCTGCCGCAGTTCCTGTTGCAGCTGGTGGTGCTGATGGCGGTCACGCTCGCCTCGCAGCTGGCGCTGACAACGCTCGGCCATCAGTTTGTCTGGCGGCTGCGCGGTGAATTTATCAAACGTATTCTCGACACCCGGGTTGAGCGCATTGAGCAACTCGGCAGTGCCCAGCTGCTGGCCGGGCTGACCAGCGATGTGCGCGCCATTACGCTGGCCTTTGTGCGGCTGCCGGAGCTGTTTCAGGGCGTCATCATTACCCTCGGTTCGGCGATCTATCTCGCCTGGCTCTCTCCGGAGATGTTACTGGTGACCAGTCTCTGGATGGCCGTCACGCTGGTGGGCGGCTGGCTGCTGGTCTCGCGGGTCTATCAGCATATGGCGAAGCTGCGGGACATCGAAGATAGCCTCTATCGCGATTACCAGACGGTGATAGAGGGGCGTAAAGAGCTGCAGCTTAACCGGTCGCGCGCTCAGCAGGTCTACGACACGGTTTATCAGGAAGATGCCCGCGCCTGGCGTCATCATATTGTGCGGGCCGACACCTATCATCTCAGTGCGGTTAACTGGTCGAACATCATGACCTTAGGCGCTATCGGCATCGTCTTTTTTATGGCTAACAGCCTGGGCTGGGCTGACACGGCCGTCGCCGCGACCTTCTCCCTGACGCTGCTGTTTCTGCGCACGCCGCTGCTCTCGGCGGTCGGTGCGCTGCCTACGCTGCTCAGCGCGCAGGTGGCGTTCCGTAAGCTTAACGCCTTCGATCTCGCTCCTTATCAGCCCGGCTTCCACGCGCCAGCCGCCACCGCGGCGTGGCAGACGCTGGAGCTACGTGATGTCTCCTTCCACTACGGCGACAACGGCTTTAAGGTCGGGCCGATCAACCTGACGCTGCGCCGGGGAGAGCTGGTCTTTCTGATTGGCGGTAACGGCAGCGGGAAATCGACGCTGGCGATGCTGCTGACCGGGCTTTATCAGCCGCAGTCCGGCACGCTGCTGCTGGATGGCCAGCCGATCACGGCAGATGAACTCGATTGCTGGCGCAGTCAGTTCTCGGCGGTGTTTACCGATCTGCACCTGTTTGATCGGCTCATCGGGCGGGAAGGGGTTCCGGCCAATCCGGCGCTGGTTCAGCAGTGGCTGGAGAGGCTGAAGATGCAGGATAAGCTGAAACTTGCCGGTAATAAGGTGCTGAACCTCCGGCTGTCCAAAGGACAGAGCAAGCGCCTGGCACTGCTGCTGGCGGTGGCAGAAGAGCGGGATGTGCTGCTGCTGGATGAGTGGGCGGCCGATCAGGACCCCCATTTCCGTCGCATCTTCTATCGTGAGCTGCTGCCGTGGCTGCAGGAGGCGGGCAAAACGGTATTTGCCATCAGCCATGACGATCACTATTTCATTCACGCTGACCGGCTGCTGGAGATGCGCGAAGGGCAGTTAACCGAGCTGACCGGTAATGAGCGCGACCTCGCCACGCTCGACTCGGTAAAACGCACCGACACCGGCCTTTAGCGGCAGATGGCAAAACTTAGCAAAAAAGCGTATTGGCAGGCCGCGCCTGAAAGCGGTTACTGTAGCAGACAGCAGAAACAGCGGTTTCTGCGATCCTGAAACTTCTTCTTTCGTCTGTGTTTACCCCCGGCTAAGCTGCGTTGTTTAGCCGGTTTTTTAAACCGGATGCACCACCTGCGTTATCACCAGATTCTCCCGCCACAAAAATGTCGCCTGTAATAATGTGCCCGCCGGAAATCGCTCGCTGAAGTGCTGAGTCAGCCGCAGCGTGGCGCGCTGTCGGGCACAATCCACCGACATTAGCGCCGCCTGAAGAAAGTCCATCGGCTGATGCAGTTGGGGCCAGAGTGCCTTGTAAACACTCTCTTTCAGGGAGAACAGCAGGGTCGCGGCGGCACTGAAGCTGACCGGCAGCGACCGCAGCAGTTGCTGCTCCTGCGCATTCATCAGCAGCCCGGCCATGTCGTTCGCCGTTGTCTCCGGCATGATCTGTTCAACATCGACCCCGACAGTGCAGGGCTGACGCGTTGCCGCGACGACCACAACGCCCGCGCTGTGTGACAGCGACGCATGGATACTCGCCGGCCAGCAGGGAGAGCGATCGGGGGCATTGTTCAGGATAAAATCAGGGATGCCCAGCTCTGCCATGACCGACCTCACCAGCATCCGGCTGGCCAGATATTCGGCACGACGTTTGCTGACAGCCTGTTGCAGGCGGGCAGGCAGCATGATGCCCCAGGCAGCAGCCAGTGCCTCATCGTAAGCGTGCGGATTAAAGTGACTCACCGCCAGCAGCGGATCGCTGTGGCTCAGGTGCGAGGAGAGAATAAAGCCGCCTGCAACAGGCGGCAGCAGCAGGTCGGGATAGCGCATGCGGAACCATGATGGATGCCAAAACGGCATTAAATCAGGTGCATGCAAACAGGGCAAGCAGCCTGCCGGGATCAGTCGTTGGGCGGGATGGCAAAACTTTTCAGAGAAACAACAAAATGGTGATGACCTTTGCTGATACGCGCGCCGCGGTCGCACCAGTGGCTTGCCAGGCGAAAGAAATCGTCGCTGTCGATGTCATACGCCAGTTCCACTTTGCTGATGCCTGAGTGCAATAACGTTTCTGCATCTTTCAGGCTCTTTGCTTTAATCGCCATACACATTATCCGTCAGTTTCAGGGGAATTCAGGATAAGGCGTTTCTGTGACATTTTTGTTTCACTTTGATGAAAAAGCGTAGCGGGAGGTGATTTCTGTGAGGCGGATCCACCACTGCTGCAAGCCATAACTGGCTGATTGCAGAGATGATGTTAACGGCTGGCAGGATTAATCTGAATGTTACGAACAGGGAGTACGCGTACAGAGAAAGGCCGCGTCACGCGCGGCCCTGGTGGGTTACTTCTGGTCTGGCGGGGAAGGTTGCTTATCGCCTGACTCAGGTGCTTCTGTTGGATCGTCTTTTTCAATAAAGGTCATAAACTCTCCTCTTGTTACCCACAGGCTGTTAAGTATAGATCGGATTGGCGGGGACGCGAGGAAAGGGGGATTTGATCAAGTCGGCGGCATGACGACGTAAACGCAGGCCGCCCAATGTTGCTCTGCGCTTAAACCACATTGAATCTGATCAGAATTGCAATAAACGCTAACAGAAAGCAGCAAAAGAAACCGGCTAAAAATGTGTAATAAAGGGGTTTCAGGCTGTCGATCCTTTCCTGGTTTTTACGCTCACTGGCGAAGTCATAATTCTGGCTTTTCTGCTCTAAAAAGAAAATCTTCTTTTTATCTTTCAGTCGGATGAAGAACCAGGTCATTAGTGGTGAACCCAGATATCCCATATTACATTGAAAAAGATAAGGTGCAGGAAGTGTACGTCCTTTTTGGAAGTCTGAAATAAGACGTTGATATTGCGATCTGTTGACCAGATATAAAATAAAACTTATCACCAGGCAACAAAAGGGAAGGATGATTAAAACCATCATGGCCGATTTCATTTTTATATTCCCATATATTGATAAATCGTATCCATCGCAGCGTCACTTGCTTTAGCACCTGCATAGCCAGCAGCCAGAGACCCTACAGCTGCACAGACTACTGCCCCTGTTCCTGCTGTGGCTATCCCAATTGCCGCACATACTCCTAGTCCAGCCGCTGAGCCAAATGCACCTGCTCCAACACCCGATAATGTTGATGCACCAAATTTACCATACTCTTTGAATGCAGTTCTTTTGCATTCGTTTTCGCGTCCCTTAACACAAGCATTGACGACATCGTTTGTTGTTCCAATAAGCGAAAATCCAATGCCTATGTAGCCACCGGTTTTTAGAAATTTTGCTGCTTTTGCTGCATTACCAACATAATTTGAATAGCCTGGTATGCCCCCGAGTCCCGCAGTTGACCATTCATGCACCAGAGAACGGCTGGAGAGATTGAGTGCTCTACGCATATCCTCATAAGGTTTAAACTTCACTGTATAGCGGGTTAAAGACTTTAATAATGGCTTATTTACCAGTTCTTTTAATTGGTGAAAAAGTTGGTTACGTTCAATGAAAAATTGTTGACTGATTAGTGTACCCTGCATTCGAAACTGATTCTGATAACTCGTTTCGATCTTTTTTAAGGTATTTTCTATTTCTGAAAAGTACTTTTCGCCAATGTCTCCAACTGTGCTAAAAATGTTATCTCCTGATGTGGTGAGGGCAGCGATTAAACCGTAGTGTTGTTGTAAAAAGCTGGCTTCATCAGAGCTAACGCCAATAAACGCTCTGTTAGTTTTATGTTTTGCCTGTCGTAGAGCATTAAGCATCTGAAGGGTTGGCTTAGAGGCTGGGTCTATCACGATCCCTATCTGTCCCGGATTGAGCCAAAGAGTGTCTGCATTGTTTTGCTTGAAGATGCGGGCAGACTCTGAATGACTATCACGAAAAAGCATTCTGGTCTGGAAATCAAGGTTACCGGGTTGTTGAATGATGCAGTAGGCAGGTGCGAGGTTGCGTGACATTCCATTTCCTCCGATGAAATAGTAGACAGCTAAGCATATTGCCATATGATAGCATTTAATTCACCAATAATATTAAAAAATGTATGTAAATAAATATTATTATCCCGTATTTAAAGTTTCTTATTTGGTTAAAGAATATTATTGTATTTTTTTATTTAATTTTATAGTCATCACGAAAATGAAATTTTGGGGTGCAAGTCATTAGTTATAGGTTTATGTATAGCTGCTGATGTGAAAAATGATAGAGTATCTTCTAATCTTTGGTTGGTATTTACATATATTGCTCATTGCCAGGTTAGTCTCCAGTAAAGAATTCCATCCTGGCAGAAAAATATCAGCCTTTTATCAAAGTGGATATCAATCGTGAGCCTTCTGCGATATCTGCTAATTTTATATTATCATGTACAGGGAGGATAAGCAGACTACGAATAAATTTCATCGCGTTAGGCAGTTTATCATCTCCAGGATGATACTCTGCGAAAACCGGGTAGCAGGTGATTGGTTTCAGTTCATAGCGATAAGGATCTGTAAGCAGGCCACGGTCAGCTAATGCAGCCGCAAAGCGCAGCCCGTCAGTATTATCATTGAACTGCATAGCACATGCATAGGGCGCTACTTTACCGTTCTCTGCAACTGGCAAAGATTTAAGCTGGGGAAGCAAAGAGAGTGAATCGAGCCATGATGAGCATAGTGCCTCACGAGACGATAGGTAATTATCCAGCTCCGTCAGCGAATGCAGACCCGCGATAGCCTGATAACCTGACAGTTTATAGTTCACACCAAACTGATTGCCATATCCATTCCCGTCAAAGCCCAGGCGTATAAAGGCGCGAATACGCTCAGCAAGATCCGTATCATTTGTTGATACGAAACCGCCTTCTCCTGTTGAAAGCAGCTTATATTCATGGGTACTAAAGCAACCTACACGGCCCTTCAGACCTTCCTGGCCGTAAGGAGTAGAGGCTCCGAAAGACTGTGCGGCATCCTCTAGCAATGGGACATTGAAACGTTTGGAGAGTAAAAGCATAGTTTCTGACGTACCTGGATTACCCCACATACCACAGGCAATGATGGCTGCCAGTCCATTATTAAGTTCGGATTCCAGTTGTTCGGCATCAAGGCAGAAGGAGTCGCCATCTGTGTCAATCACAACAGGCGTAGCGCCAAGCTGAAGGACTGGTAATACGGTCATGACCGCACAGACTGCTGGTACAGCGACACGGCTACCTTTACCCACGCCAAGAGCTACCAGCCCTGCGTGGATTGCTGCGGTACCTGAGGAGACGGCGATGACATGTTTAACATTAAGCCTGGCTTCAAGTTTTAGCTCGTAGTCTCTTACAGCAGCTGCGGTACCTGAGTAGTCCCGATAGTTCATAAGGCTGTTCTGGTATGCTTCCGCCATGCGCCCAGAAATGAATTTAGGTCCTGTCGACTTAATCATTATTATTGCCCCAACCCCATTCAAGATAATTTTTAACCACATTTTCTGACAATGAATGAAACACGGGGGTTATGTAATCCACCAGTTCAATGCAGGCGTTGGCAGGTGAAATGAACTCCAGCGCACTGCATTTGTAGGGTTCAGTGTTAACAGGCCGACCCTGCCAGTTCGTTGCCTCCATAAATACGTCTATGATTCGGCGGTCAGCCGTGCGTCTATGCATAATAGTGCGGAAAATCCAATCTGATTGCGCCAGATCCAGTCCTGTCTCTTCTTTCAGCTCACGACTCGCAGCGCATGTCAGGGACTCACCTTCATCAACGTGCCCAGCAGGGAAAGACCACTTGCCATCTGCATATCCTGTATTAGAGCGCTGAAGCATAAGTACTTTATCTCCGTCGCGGACGATACAATAAATGGCCAGGTAGGGGCGTTCACGTTCAATTTTCATTTCACTCTCCTGTTGATAGTTTGTGTCATTCCCATCGCAATAATCGAAACGATGACGAGCAGTTCTCCGGTCAGCTTGAACTGGCCAAACTGATAGCCGTAAAACGGTAGTGAAATCAGCGTAACAACTACGGGCGATAGCGCACGTAAAGCAGTGGCGACATGAAAGTCGACAGAACCAGCTGTTTTGATATATGAAAACATCGAATAAAAAATGAATGCTGCACTCAATACGCTGCAGGTTGTTCCCAGTACATCCAGGCCATTAAAAATCTTCTGACCCTGACCAGCACTAAGGAAAATCGCCAATGCAAACAGGAACAGTCCGTTTACGCCAAGTGGCACGCAGGGGTGTATATCCTGAGTCTTCTTTTTAAGCACCGCATAGTTGAGCGCGAAAAGCAGGGATGAGAGCAGGGTAAAAATCACCGCCTGTAGCGTAACTGTACCCTCTGTGTCTGGCAGCGATGATAGAGCCACACCTGTAATACAGGTAACAAGCACAAGCACCTTAGCGTTCGTCAGTTTTTCCCGGAACCACAGAACAGATATGATCATGCCAAAGATTATGTAGCTGCGAGCGATGAAAGAGTGCGTACTGGGTGTCAGCTTCTCCAGACCCATATAAAAACACCAGGTACCTAGCGTGTTAAGAACGGCAGTGGCTATTCCGTTTCTTGTTGTCAGATACCTGACCATGTCAGACATACGAGCGTGAATCAGCGCCAGCAACATAAAAGTGACTGCATAAATCATGAGGAAGGCGTTTTCACTAACCCAACCGAAACTGAACTTAGCCAGTAAAATGGAACTGGCATTCAGAAATACAGACAGAAATTGATAAAACATGATTTACCACAGATAGTTTTTAATGATTCCAGCGATTCTGCTGATAATGATTTTCTTCTTATGTAGGTAAGAGGGAGATCTGCCTCGCGAAAGGTCATGGCGGACCTGAAGGGACCAGTCGTGCATGTCGCGCAGGTAATCCGTTGCATAATGAATGGGCGAGTATCTGACACTGGAACCTGTTCGGGTGTTAAACCGATGAATTTCACGAGCAATGAAGGAAATTTCATTGTCAATAGACTCAACGCCGTTCATCGCAAGACGTTGACGTTGAGAGAACGTTTCCTCCATGATCGTTGGAACGGATGCGTGTATGCCTAAACGGTGGCTTGGGTTGAAAGCGGTAAAACTATTCTCCATTTTTATAGTGGGACCCAGTTGGGTCAGACCGCTAAACATCTGATAATGAGAAGGTGTGAAAATTTCCTGATAGATATCTGCCGGTGCCGTGAGCGTTCCAAGCTTTCCAAAATAAATGATTTCTGATGGCTGAAATTGCTCGCAGAGAAAGCGAACGATACTGCCCGAAAGCCTACCCCAGAAGCTAAACTTGCAGCCCAGGAAAACTATATTGTTCTGGGCTTTCCAGCAGGTATAGAAGTCATTCTCTTCAAAAGAAAAAACCTGATCTTTCATATACTCAATGAGTAAATCACAGCAACCAATCACAACCTGAGCGCCCGGTTTAATATCAAGCATGTTAAGCCCAGTGCGCGCGGGGTATCGGCGGTCATTAAGCAGATCATAATCAATTGTCATTAAATCCTGTGGGCGTGATATGCGCGCTTTCAGGTAATGCAAAACCAGTGATGAAAAATGCCGAATGTAGTCATAGCCGGATGGGATGCGAAGGACGACAGATTCTTTATGTTCCTCGTCAATGTGCGTGTGCCAAGTCGGTCTAAAGCTATTAACTACTCTGCGAGTATGACGGTAACTGAAATCGATCAGATCTGGTGAAAAGTCTGTACCGGCATGGTTTTCAACACGAATGGGTATTCGATTTGCTGCGACGTGTTCAAGCAAATCTGCTGGCAGTTTTTGCTCCACGTATTGTTCGAGGCTGTGGGACATGGTGTGCTCAAGTGAGTAAGACACTGGGATGATCTTTAATGATATTTTTCCTGTCCGCATTTCAATCAATAAATTCCATTTAATTATCATTTTGTGGTGTGGAAGTATTGAGTAGAAATATTGCATTATTATGTCAAAATTATGAATAAAGAAATTATTAAAGTTATACTTTCTCTTAGAGTTTCATAAAATCATGTGGTAGGGTTATTTCCTCAATATGTGGAGTAAAATAGCCAATTAATTTAGTTACGATTACGAGCATTTCTATGCTTTCAAACACTCTAAAATCGAGTTCTCTAAGAACTATTCAGCACCTTAACTATGAGCACGAGATCACTTTTTTCTTACGCTTTATGATTCATTATACCCTTGATAATGAAGAAGAGGCTGATGG
Organism: Pantoea sp. PA1; assembly: GCF_056856975.1. Classification (NCBI taxonomy): domain Bacteria; kingdom Pseudomonadati; phylum Pseudomonadota; class Gammaproteobacteria; order Enterobacterales; family Erwiniaceae; genus Pantoea; species Pantoea sp. PA1. The sequence continues at coordinate 1,862,564 of NZ_JBXGEE010000001.1, read as the reverse complement.
CATATATCGTGAGGAACACTTTAAGTATGAGGAGGCAATGCTTTTAAGTAACTTGGTTGCTATAAGTTAAGCGTGTAGGCGAAGGAGAATATAAGATCTTTATAACGGTTTAGATATATCATAACGGCAATAAACTAAAGGTTTAATTTTTGGTAGTGTTATTTAATTTTGCTGAAATTATATTATTTTATAATATTAAATGAAGTCATATAGAAAACATTTAAGTCAATAAAAGATAAAGGTTATGTATGAAAGCTACTCTCACCAAGCTATGCTATCCAAGAATTATACAGAGCTTTTAGGTACTGTTATCTTAAGGTTTAGCCTAAAGTCACTCTTTCCTATTTTATTGGAAACTATATCTGAATGAATGTCAAAAAAGTCGGTTAGCATTAGTATCATTGCTGAGATTTTCTGAAAAAATTTGCATTTGGTATTCAATAAACATACCAATTCTTCAATATCTAGAGAGTTAAGTTTTTAATCTGTTGATTTATGATTTAAATGAATGATATTTAGCAATGATTGATATTTTGGTATCATGCTAATTATTTCGGATGAAATTATTATAAGCTGCTTTTTTGATTGAAGCATGAATAATTTTCATGTTTTCGTTGCTTTTGTATTTAAATTTCAGTTCGTACGATAGGATGTAGATGTGCTTCAATTAATATAAAGAAAATCAATCTGCATAATTACTAACTTATAGAATGGTGTTTAAATACCAAAAAAATAAGTGTTTTAAAAAATAATTAGTTTCATTGAAGGAAATAACGTAGAACAAAACCAATAAGGTTAAATTATCATAATTGAATCTTTAGATGTAAAGGAGTTTGAATATTTTTGCTGTGAAGTTATTTAAAATTAAATGTGTCAATTTAAGGTGATTTTCAATGAGTTTTAATAGAACTAGCGAACAGTACGATCTGATTACGACTCTACAATATGTTGGAGTTTCGGAAAATCGTTCGGAAGCACTAGAGCGATATACAGAGAATAGAGATTTATTAAAAGAATGGCGATTCATTTATGCTGATTATGCAGAAGAGGGACCTTTCAAACTAAGAAGACAGTTATTTGGAGATGGATGTTTTGTTTCTACTGTTTTCCGAGGTAACTCGCTTTGGGTGATTGATGATGAAGTAGTTTCGAATCCTGGAACTTTGGAATTTAAAATTGGCACGGGAACATATTTAGATTCAAACGCTGCAAGTTACATCCGCTCTTTTGCATATGAAGATACTCCTTCGGATGAAGTTATGAAAGGGTGTCATAGTATGGAGGAGAATTTTGATCATGAAGAGATGAAGAGGTTTAATCCTTACTTGTATTTATTTGAAGCCATTAACAACAAGTCACAAAAAAGTATCGAAAAGATTAGAGAAACAATTAGTGCTATTTTTTCTCTTAAAATAATGGGCAATCCTTTGAGTCTTTCATGGGCTAAAGAGTTCAAAGCTCAATATGAATTGAGTTCTAAGAAAGAAGCAGATGCTTTTCTAGCTCAATTCTTTAAAGAAGCTGAACTTGGACATTTTTCTCACATGGAATCGCTAACCGACTTAATGGAATTGATCATTATTAAAGCAAAGCTGATTGAGTATAGTTCTAATCGTTCGCCTGAGAATAAGTTTGAAGAGCTATTGAATGTTGCAAACAGTGAACTTTCAATCTTAATGTTCCGAGAGTTGATTATTTGTGCCGATGTTTTATTTCGAAGTAATAAGACTCGGATTTCACAAAAATTACATAGTTTGCAAAATAAAAAAAGACCATTAGATGTGATTAGGAATTGTGCCAGAGATCTTGGTATGGTAAGGATGATGGACTTATTGACTAATTCTATTGTAGATGGAAATGAAAGTGCCTTTTATGTAGCCAATATTGTTACATTTGATAAAGATGTAATGGATATTATTAAGGTTACAGAAGTTAATGCTATCGCATTACATAGAGAGTCTCAGGAAGTTCATATCATTTTCAATGCTGAAGTTCAGGCTTGGCTATCTGAAAAGTTAGGAGATAAAAGGTTGCAGAGATTATCATCATTGATGACATTTAATTCTTTTGATGCAAGATATAAGAATAGAGGTCATTATCATATTAAGCAGCAACTCATTTCTGACCGAGAACGGCTGGTTAAGTTATTGAATCAATGACAATACTACTGTTTTTATATGTAGCTTCTTGCCAGCCATAAAATTCTTTTCAATATGTTCAAGAGTGACCCCTTTGATTTTCAGGGGTCAGAAAAACAATTATCACGCTAAAGACCAAGTTGAAGCCGGTATATAGACAGAATGTTTCTGCAGGCACAATACTATTCAGAAGTGACAGGAAGGTTGCTCCGATTATCATGTTGGCAACCCAGCTAGTCGTCGTTGAGCAGGTAATCCCGAAGTCCCGGCATTTCAGAGACTTTATCTCAGAACACAGTATCCCGGCGGCACTCATTGCATAGCCGCCTATACACAATATTGTCATACCCACTGACACCTATGACAGACCGAAAGTGATATCACCCTGACCCGCTTTCATGAGGCAGTAGCCCAGAACCATATTAAAGATGGTCAATTCAATTGTTTCCTAAATGATAGTCTTTATCTTGGATATGCTTCAAGATACTCTGCTACTATTAAATTTTAATTGATGATTAAAGATATAATAATTCATTATTCAAATCGATGTGTTTTTTTAGGAGAGATCTTTATTTCGCTGTTTTGCCAGTGCTAGAATTTTTTTTAAGTATTCAAAATGATTAATGATATTTTTCATTACAATGGCTCCAAGGGAAATGCCAAGAAGAAAAAACAAACCTAATATCGAAATTATATTGGCAACGTCAGTGTCGAATAATCCTTTAAATAAAATATTGCCTACTTTTTCAAGCCCCCCTAGAGCTTGTACAGCAGAGTATGATAATCCTAAAATAGATATAATTGCAGTTTTAGTACCAAAGAAATCTGATATACGTGCTTTAAATTGTTCAATTTTAAGATTTAACCAATATGTTGCATATTCCAACTCGGGAATAGAATAGTGATCGAGTTGTTCAACATTCTTCTCATCGTGATTGATTTCTATTTGAAAGTCGTTTAATACTTCTTTTCGCATATTAAAGAAGAATTTCATATCAGCGACTATAGGTGTTGATAAGCATATAATTCCAAAGATATGATTCATTATAAGTAGCAATAAAGCGTAAATTTCTACGCTCTTTTTATCAATATTAAAAGTTAAGCATAGAATAATTAGTGCCCCCAAGAGAAGAAGACATAGAAGGCATCCAAGCAAAGAGTAGTTTTGTATTTTTATTGAGGTTTTTTTCTTGGATTTTATCAACGCAAATGGAGTATGTGATTCCATTTTACTAAGAATGCTAACTATCTGATTAACTCTATTCATTTTGTTCTCGCACGTCTAAATTTAGATGTTGTTGATCTAGCCAATTGAACTTAATTGGTTTAAATCAGAACACAATACATAATTAACAGTGACGATATTTTTAATATTTGAAGGTTTAAAATCATGTAAATTCTTCTATTATTTTTTGATTATAGTCTTCTAAATATTTTTGTAGTTCATTTCTGTCAATTAAACGTACTTTTGCTGATTCTGCAAGTTCCTTAGCCGAATTAGTAAAATATGAGTTCGTAATAACCATTGCTTCGTCACATGAGTAAAATGCCTTAGCGGAGATAGCTTGTTGTACTGCTGAATTACCAACTGAGCCAGAGTAGTTTTTTGCCTGGATAACAATATTTTTGTCAAAGCGAGTGACAAATAGATCTGCACCTTGATCCTGGGTTCTCTTGGTTTCTTTAACATCATACCCAAGAGTCTGGAAAATCTTGACTAAGAAGTCTTCAAATTCAAAACCATTCATTGAATCCACTGAGTACATATTAACATATTTATCGGGATTGAAGTGCTCAAGGCGTGTAGCCAATCTTTCGACTAAAATGTCAAAGTATATAGTTTCACAGATTGATATATATTTTCTAACATTATCAATCGATATCAATGGTGTGCCTGGAGTGTTTTGAGCATTCTCATTGAAATCTAATGCAGAGAAGGTTATTTTATTGTTCCAGACAAAATATAGAAATAAAGATAGATCCGCTCTAAAGGTTGTTCCTGCTTCTTCAATCCATGATTTTAAAGATTCTGTGAGTGTAGGTTTGATATGCCTTTTGATCTCATTAGAAAATCCACTATATAAAGCGTTAAATGATGTGGTAAGCAAAAGCTTGTCCAAAAGCATTGGCAGCTCTTCTAACTCATCAAAGCCCTTCCGAACAAGTACTTCGCGAAACAAAACAAAATCAGAGTATGTACTTTTGTCTTCAGTCAGATTATTATCTGAACGCTTATCATGTGAAAATTTTGTCGTGTAAATGAAATTTGTGAAGTAAGGATCCTTAAACGTTGCATATTTATCTAGAACATTTTGAAGGAGAGCATTGAGTTGGGATTGCTCTTTCTTTTTCCCGAATAAGTCTTTTATGATTCCTTTTGACTGATACTGAAATTCTGGATAAAAAGAGGGGTTAAGAGGAATCATTTGTTCTGAGGTGATAGGGGGGGACGTTTTTGTACCCCATGAATTCGTTGCAGTTGGTACTCCGCCAGAACACCAGGGACAAACAATTTCGAAAGATGTCTTGCTGCATGAGTAACACTGATAAATCATTAGGCTATTTCCTTTTGAAATTATTAGGCTTAGTCACGGCCTTTGGATCTTAAGGTTTAGTTGGTATTCTTTTAGTTGAGTGTAATAGTAAATGCAAATAGTTTTCATACTTCTACGTCATGATAATGATTGACTCAATCATTTTCCAATCCTGATGAAAAGCTATAGTTGCCACTTCCTGATTGTTCAACATGTCCGCCCCAACAAGCCATCATTTCTCTTCGTTGATCAAGATACTGAGGACGGTTATATGCTCTCCTGACCTCATTGGTATCAATGTGAGCCAATGCTGCTTCAATGACGTCAGGTTGAAATCCCTTTTCGTTGAGAACAGTTGAGGCTATGGATCTCATACCATGCGCAACAAGGATATCTTTGAAGCCCATACGTTTCAGCGCCATGTTTGCAGTCTGACTGTTCATTGGTTTCAGGGGATTACGGTAACCGGGAAAAACGTGTTGTCTGTGCTGGCTGATTGGCTTCATCACTTCTAGCACAGCAAGTGCCTGTTCAGACAGCGGTACAATATGCATACGTTTCATTTTCATGCGCCCAGCAGGAATGTGCCATTCCTTTGCCTCGAAGTTGATTTCATCCCAGCGTGTCATCGCCGCTTCTGCCGGTCGTGTCATTGTAAGGAGCTGCCATTCGATAAGACAGCGCGTCTGTCTGCCAATACTTGCAAATGCGAGATTCTTCATAAGTAGAGGTAGCTGTTCAGGTAAGAGGGCGGGGCGGTGTTTTACTTTTGGCTTATGGAACGTCTTATCAATTTTTGCCGCTGGGTTTGAAGTGACTAAGCCAGAGTTCAAAGCGTAATCCATAACCTCATTGATACGCTGACTCAACCTTTTAACCGTTTCGAGTCTGCCTGCCGCATGAGTTGGGTTAAGGGATCCAATGAACTGTTGGGCTGTAATGCTGGAAATAGGCATGGAGCCAATATGTGGGAACACATATTTACTCATTTAACGCCAGATATCGTTAAGAGTGTGAGTTGTTAATCCTGCTGCCTCTTTGGTCTTAAACCACTCAGCTGCAACTTTTTCAAAAGTACTTTCACTCATCCTCTTCTGACGAAGTTGCTCTGCTTTTTTGTGCGCTTGAGGGTCGACGTCTTTGCTGAGAAGAGCGCAGGCTGATTCACGATTTTGGCGGGCTTCAGAAAGCGAAACGGAAGGGTATGAACCAAAGCTGATCATGGCCCGTTTACGAGTAAAGGGTTTTTAATAACGAAACCGCCAGAGTTTTGAGCCTCCAGGAGTTACCTGCAGTTCCAGACCGTCCCCGTCATAAAGAACCAATGCTCGTTCAGCAGCTTTGGCGTTCTTCACTTCGGTATTGTTTAAGGGTTTGGTCTGTCTTGCCATGAGCAGTCTCCATTCTGTTCCTCGGAAGGCTTAGTCATATCAAAAAGCCGTCTTAGAAACGTATGCCCATGAGTATGCCTGAATCAGGTGGATTCAACTGTATCAAGCAGGATTTCACTAGACAACAGAAACACAGCAGGTTTCAACAACCTACTGTTTAAACTGTTTTTTATGGTTCTCTCTGGACTTCACCAGACAAAACTTTGGGAGAATTTGGTCGGCACGAGAGGATTTGAACCTCCGACCCCGGACACCCCATGACCGTGCGCTACCAGGCTGCGCTACGTGCCGAACACTGGAGGATTAGTCTACTGGTTATCGGCATGAATGCAAGATACCAGCTGACTATTTGCCTGATAATTAATCAGTTAGCGATAAATCGCTTCTCCTCAGTTAATACCTGCAACAGCAACGTCAGTTCCGGCTTGTGATCTTTCAGCGCATTGCCCGCGGCATCATAAGCGCGATAGCTGCCGTTGTTGTTGAGCACCAGCGTCACCTGCGGCGTGGTGATCACCAGCTTGTTCTCTTCGCTGCTGGCCACCCAGTCATGGCGACGACGTGCAGCAAACAGATCTTCACCCTGCGAATAGTTCACCGGATTGGTTCGCACATGCAGCAGGCGCTGCATCAGCGTCGTCATCACATCCTGATGATCGGAGAGACGATCAACGGTCTGCGCGGGCGTATCAGGCCAGTGAATCACTAATGGCACCTGCAATGTCTGGCGATTGCCTGCGCTGTCAGGGTTACCCTCCAGCGCCAGACCGCGCTGCGCGGTGATCACCACCACTGTGTTCTTCAGCAAATCACGCGCCTGCAGGCTGCTCAGAACGGCATGAATCTGCTGATCGACGGCGGGTGCCTGACGCAGATAACTGCGCTGACGGGCTTTGGCACTGTCGCCGGTGACGTCAGGGCCGTTCAGCGCGATCCAGGAGAACCAGGGCGCCTGGGAACCTGTCTGCTTCTCCAGCCAGTTCTGCCATTGCGCGACGGTGCTGGCGTTCGGCTGGCTGGTCATCGCCGGCAGTGAATAGTCGGTCAGCAGCGCCTGTCGGTAGAGCGGCGGATTAAAGCCCTCAGAGGAGAACAGGCCAAACTGATAACCCTGCGTGCTCAGCGCGCCCAGCAGGGCAGACGGCGTACGGGATGCCAGAATACCGTTCATGTAGCTGGAGGAGATGCCGTAGAAGAGGCCAAACAACCCTTTCTCCGGGGTATCTCCGGCGCTGTAGTGCTGCGTGAAACGCACGTTTTCGCTGGCAAACTGATTGAGTTGCGGCAGCGCACTGGCCATCGTGGCGTTATTCAGGCCATCCACGGTCAGCACCAGCAGGTTATTGCGTGTACCGCCATCGCGGAAGGTAATGTCGCTCAGCGGATATTCCACCGCCAGCGCTTCCGGGTCGCCCTGCTGAACCAGGCGACGCTGATACTCCTGCGCATCCAGCAGACCGTGACGCTCCAGGAAACGGCGGGCGGTCATCGGATAGGAGAGCGGCAGGTTAGCGCGCTGCATGGTTATCGGACGATAGAAGTTGGCATCAGCCCAGATATACATCAGGTGGCTGGCAAAGAAGGCGCTGATAAACAGGGCCGCGAGCGGCTTACCAAACGACCGGCGATTCAAACTGCGCAGTTTCTGCCAGCTCCAGGTCGCAAACAGCATCTCGACCAGGAAAATCAGCGGCACGCTGATAAACATCAGCTGCCAGTCGCGCGCCATCTCGCTCTGATCGGGGTTAATCACCAGCTCCCACACCACCGGGTTCAGGTGAAGGTGGAAGCGGCTGAACACCGCGCTGTCGACCATGACCAGCGTCAGACCTGCGGTGGCGACCACCGCGGACACTACCCGCATCAGCCGTTGCGACATCACCACAAACGTCAGCGGGAAGATGATCAGCAGATAGGCGGCAAAAACGATAAAACTGAAGTGGCCAACCCAGCTGGTATAGGCGTAGATACGCCCCGCCAGTGAAGAAGGCCAGTCGGCGACCAACAGGTAGCGACTGCCTAAAATCAGCGCGAATAAGATATTAAACAGAGCAAACCAGTGCCCCCAGCTAATCATCTGGGAGACTTTTTCGCGGTAGCGCTGCCGGTTGGTTACCATATTATGAAATCAAATCAGCCAATTAGTGAGCGTTGTCGTCACGCACTGACGCCTGCAGGGCATCGGCGAAAGATCGGGCCAGAGAGCGACGCTGCGCCGGGGCAACATCGCTGTTAATCAGGTTAGTCACCATATTGCCCAGGACCATCAGGGAGAGGTCGGTGGGGGCCTTATCCTTCTGCAGGATTTGGGCCATTTCCGCGAGGAGTTGTTCCACGCGTTCGTCGCTGTAACGGGATGATTGTGGCATAAGGTCGTCTGAGCTCATTTCAAAAGGCGATATAGTACCGGAACAGCGTACTTTTTTCCGCAATTTTATCGAAAGTACCGCGTCCGCTTTACGTATGGAGTTGAAAGCCGATGCCGGCGGTGTTTGAATACGCGCCTGAGCTAAAAGGAGAGTCTACCATGAGTCTGGATATCGACCAGATTGCCCTGCATCAGTTAATCAAACGCGATGAAAACCAGCTTGAGCTGGCGCTGCGCGATTCGCTGCTGCCTGCCACCAACACGGTCAACGCGATGGTGGAGGAGTTACACCGGGTTTACAGCGCAAAAAGCAAAGCCTACGGCCTGTTTAATGCAGAAAGTGAACTGGCAGAAGCGCTGCGTAATTGTCGTAAGGGCAACGATGATTTTCTCGCCTTTAGCCGTGCCGCCACCGGCCGTCTGCGTGACGAACTGGCGAAATATCCGTTCGCCGAAAGCGGCGTGGTGCTGTTTATTCACTACCGCTATCTGGCCGTAGACTATCTGCTGATCGCCGTGCTGAACAGCCAGTCGAGCATGCGCGTCAACGAGCAGATGGATATCAGCAGCACCCACTATCTCGACATCAATCATGCGGATATCGTCGCGCGCATCGATTTAACCGAATGGGAAACCAACCCGGAATCGACCCGCTATCTGACCTTCCTGCGCGGCCGCGTCGGACGTAAAGTGGCTGACTTCTTCATGGACTTCCTCGGTGCCGAAGTGGGATTAGACACCAAGGCGCAGAACCGGGGACTGTTGCAGGCGGTGGATGACTACTGCAACGAATCCGGGCTGGATAAGCAGGAGCGGCAGAATTATCGCCAGCAGGTCTACAGCTACTGCAATGAGCAGCTGCAGGCGGGCGAAGAGATTGCGCTGGAAGATCTGTCAGGCGAACTGCCACCGGTGGGTGAAAAAACCTTTCAGGCCTTTACCCAGGAGCAGGGCTACGAACTTGAGGAGAGCTTCCCGGCGGATCGCAGCACGCTGCGCCAGCTGACGAAGTTTGCCGGCAGCGGCGGGGGACTGACCCTGAACTTCGACGCCATGTTACTGGGCGAGCGTATTTTCTGGGACCCGGCAACGGACACCCTGACAATCAAAGGCACGCCACCCAATCTGCGTGACCAGCTACAGCGCCGCACCAGCAGCAAATAAAAAAGCCGGGCTCAGCCCGGCTTTTTTGACGCTGCGCGGCAATAACCTTTGGCAGCGACAGACAAAATAAAAGGGCCGGTTTCGCAACCGGCCCTTCTACGTTCAACAAGGCTCGCGATTACGCGCGAACGAAGTCGATGTGAAACAGTTTTGGCTTGAACGGGTGACGCTGAACAGCCTGAACTTTCACTTTGGTTTCTTTACCGTCAACAACCAGGGTCAGCACTTCTTCGTAGAAACCTGGTTTTGCCTGCAGGTTCATTACGGAGTCGTGATCCAGGTCGATGGCAACAGCCGCTTCAGAACCACCGTAGATGATGGCCGGGAAACGGTTTGCTGTACGCAGGCGGCGGCTCGCACCCTTACCCTGCTCTTTACGTTCTACTGCATTGATAGTGAACATTAATACGTCTCTTTATTTAATTCCTGCTACAGGCGACCCAGTAACAGGCAGGTTATTCAATTCCGCTGATGCACATGCAAAAGCGGGCGGCAGTATAGCGGTTATCCCTGCCGGGAGCAAACGATATAGCCGCCTGCCAGCGGCGCATCCGCGTCAGCGCAGCTCATTCGCGCGGCGGTAGCGGCCCTGATAATCAAACATCTTTTCACGGATCTGCCAGAACTGGCCTTTGGCCCTGGCCACCACAAAATCGGGATGACGCAACAGCGGCTGCAGCGCCAGCACGTCGGCGGCGGTCTGCCAGCCAAGCGGTACGCCGGGTGCGCGCTGATGCGGGCGCATAAAGAGCTGCTCAAACGCTTTCCGCTGCGCGGGCGTCTGCAGCCGGAAACGTTCGCTGACGCTGGTGCCATCCTCGTCATGGTAGGTCGCTTTGAGCCACTCACCTTTGGCATCCGATCCCTGTTCCAGCGTCATGCCGGCACAGCGCAGCACCAGTGCATCCTTGAGTTTCAGTGCCGCTTTGAGCATATCGTCGGGATCGACCAGCACTTTATCGCACTGGTGACAGCGCCGGGCGGCGATATCATTTTCCGCGCCGCAGTCGGGACAGCTTTTAAAGCGGAAGCGATAGTCGCACTGTTCGCGTTCTCCCTCATCATCTTCCAGCACCCCCTGGCAGCGCCGGCCAAAGTGTTCGATGACCATGCCATCTTCGGTCGCCTTGCCCCAGAAGGTGTTAGCAAAGCCGCAGGCGGGGCAGAAAACCTGCACCGGCTGATTGTCGCTGGCCCCTTTCGGCGCGCCGACTTCCGGCGTGAAGAGGTCGTGGGGATTACCGGCATAATCCAGGATCAGGCAGTCGCGCTTACCGGGCGAGAGCCGCAGGCCGCGGCCGACGATTTGCTGATAGAGGCTGACCGACTCGGTCGGGCGCAGTATCGCAATCAGGTCTACGTGCGGCGCATCAAAGCCGGTGGTCAGTACCGCTACGTTCACCAGGAATTTCAGCTGCTGTGCTTTAAACGCCAGGATCAGGGCATCACGCTCGCGGGCGGGCGTTTCGGCGGAGACCAGCGCGCTGTTTTCGGGCAGCAGTTGCAGGATTTCACGCGCATGATCCACGGTGGAAGCGAAGATCATCACCCCCAGCCGATCCTCAGCGAACTCCACGATCTGTCGGATGATATGGGGCGTTACGCGCTGCTGCTGTTTCAGTTCGCGATTCAGATCGGCTTCGCTGAACAGGCCGTTCGACTGCGCCGTGAGACGACTGAAGTCATACTGTACCACCGGCATATCCAGCCGCTCCGGCGGCACCAGGAACTGATGCTTAATCATGTAACGCAGCGGCAGTTCATAGATGCAGTCGCGGAACAGCGATTTCTCGTCGCCCCGCACCATGCCGTGATAGTGGAACTGATAGATCCAGCCTTTGCCCAGCCGGAACGGCGTGGCGGTCAGGCCCAGTAAACGGAGCTGAGGATTGTGCTGGCGCAGATGACTGAAGATCTGCTGATACTGGCTCTCTTTGTCATCGCCGATGCGATGGCACTCGTCGACAATCACCAGTGAAAAGGCGCTGTCGAACTGTTCGAGGTTACGCGCGATGGACTGCACGCTGCCAAATACCACTTTGCGCTGACTCTCTTTGCGCTGCAGTCCGGCGGCAAAGATGTCCGCCTCCAGCCCGTACGCTTCATATTTGCTGTGGTTCTGTGCCACCAGCTCTTTGACGTGCGCCAGCACCAGCACCCGGCCACGCGCCAGCCGTGCCAGCTCGGCGATCACCAGGCTCTTCCCGGCACCGGTGGGCAGTACGATCACGGCAGGTTCCTGATGACGACGGAAATGCGCAACGGTGGCATTAACCGCATCCTGCTGATAGGGGCGTAAGGTAAAAGACATGGCGCTCACTTTTGCAAAACTGGCGGCAATTATGCCATGAAAGTCCGGTAAACGCGCTGTCAGGCGGACGCAGATCACGTTATACTTCCCGCACATTTTCAACGGTTAACCAGGCCGTTTCAGATTCCCTCCGCAGTAACAGGCAAAACGAATTCATGCGACTCGACAAATTCATCTCTCAGCAACTGGAAATCAGCCGCGCCATCGCCCATCGCGAAATCCGCGGCCAGCGTGTCACCGTGAACGGGGAGATCGTGCGCGATACCGCGTTTAAACTGCTGCCCGACCACGAAGTCGCCTATGACGGCAACGTGCTGCAGATGCTCACCGGTCCACGCTACTTTATGCTGAACAAACCACAGGGTTACGTCTGCTCAACCGACGATCCCGATCATCCCACCATCCTCTATTTCCTCGAAGAGCCGATGTCTTTCAAACTGCACGCAGCAGGGCGTCTCGATATCGACACGACCGGACTGGTGCTGATGACGGATGATGGTCAGTGGTCACACCGGATTACCTCGCCGCGTCATCACTGCGAGAAAACCTATCGCGTCACACTGGAATCGCCGGTCAGTGACGATACGGCCGCGCAGTTTACGGCGGGCGTACAGCTGCACAATGAGAAGAGCCTGACCAAACCGGCACAGCTGGAGGTGATCACGCCGACCGAAGTACTGCTGACCCTGAGCGAAGGGCGTTATCACCAGGTGAAACGGATGTTTGCGGCGGTCGGCAATCGGGTGGTTGAGCTGCATCGTGAGCGCATTGGCGACATCGTGCTGGATGCCGATCTGGAACCGGGCGAATACCGGCCGCTGACGGCAGAAGAGATCGCCAGTATTGGTCTGCCAAAAGAGTTACAGGCTAAATAAGCGGACGGGCTGCCAGCAGGCCGTGCCAGTCCCACAGGGCAGGAGAAAGTGTGCGTAAGGAAAAGAATTCGCCAACAGGTCTGGTCGTCATTCTCGGTCTGTTAGCCATGCTGATGCCGTTGTCGATTGACATGTATCTGCCTGCCATGCCGCAGATTGCGCGTGAGTTTGGCGTGTCGGCGGGTAGCGTGCAGATGTCGCTGAATCTCTACATTCTGGGGTTCGCGATCGGGCAGCTCATCTATGGGCCGCTGGCGGACAGCTACGGCCGCAAGCCGGTGATTGCGCTTGGCACACTGATCTTTGCCTGCGCCGCCGCGGCCTGTGCGTTGTCACAAAGCATTGATCAGCTGATTACCATGCGCTTTCTGCATGGGCTGTCGGCCGCGGCCGCCAGCGTGGTGATCAACGCCCTGATGCGCGACAGTTACTCGAAAGAGGACTTTTCGCGCATGATGTCGTTCGTGATGCTGATCACCACCATTGCGCCGCTGCTGGCGCCGATTATCGGCGGCTGGCTGCTGGTGCTCTGGAGCTGGCACGCCATCTTCTGGGCGCTGTCGGGCGCGGCATTAGTCACCACACTGCTGGTGACCACGCAGATCCGCGAAACCCTGAAGCCGGAGCAGCGCCAGCGATTCCATCTGCGCACCACGCTGGGTAATTTCGTCACGCTGTTTCGTCACAAACGGGCCTTCAGTTATATGCTGGCGAGCGGCTTCTCCTTTGCCGGACTCTTCACCTTTCTTAACGCCGGTCCCTTTGTTTATATCGAACTGAATCACGTTTCGCCGCAAAACTTCGGCTACTACTTTGGCCTTAACGTGGTGTTTCTCTTCGTGCTGACCCTGATTAACAGCAGGGCCGTGCGCCGCTTTGGCCCGGTCGCGATGTTCCGGCTGGGGTTGCTGATCCAGTTCTCTATGGGGATCTGGCTGCTGCTGGTCAGCGCCTTTGACCTGGGCTTTTTGCCGCTGGTGCTGGGTGTCGCACTGTTTATCGGCTGTGTGTCGATCGTCTCATCCAATGCGATGGCGGTGATCCTCGATGCGTTCCCGCATATGGCGGGCACGGCTTCCTCACTGGCGGGCACCCTGCGTTTTGGCGTCGGGGCTTTTGTGGGGGCGCTGCTGTCGCTGATGAGTTTCAACAGCGCCTGGCCGATGGTAGGCACCATCGCGCTGTGCGCGACGATTTCCCTGCTGCTCTTTCTCTACGCGTCACGTCCCCATCCTGCGTCCCGCTAGCCGGGCGCAGGGGGTTTTCCCCGTTACCGCTGGCTCTGTTAGCGGCCTTTCTTGTTATGTTTCTATATTGTGAAAATCTTTAGCTAAAAAAGTAATCATATTGCGTCTAAAATGATTGTTAACGGCGTGTGAACGCGGTACATATAGCCAGAAGTGCGATGAGAGTCGCAAAAAATGCGCGCGGGCAGACGATTAACACTCGTCCGGACTCAGCGGTTGTCGGTCAGCTTTCAGCGTCGGTTGCTGTGTGTTGCGACATAAACTCATTCGGGGAGAGTAAACGATGCTGCAACTTTCAATTGTGCATCGCCTGCCGCAGCTTTTCCGCTGGGCCAGCGATCGCCACAGTGCTATTGAGCCTGATGAAGCCCTGGATGACCAGGAGTTCGTGGCGCTGCGTCTGATCAGCCACGATGGCATTCCGGCGTGGGAAATCCTGCAGCAGTTAAAAGAGGTGCTGGCAGAGATTCAGGTCGACTGTAAAGTGGCCGAATGTGAAGGGCAGCCCTGCCTGTTCATTCAGCGCCGTGACGAGAGTGCCACTAACTGCTGCCTGAAAAATCAGGGCGTGGCGATTGCCGAAACCTTTAACGCAGGCTGAGCCGGGACGACTGCAGCAGCTCGCGGGTGTAGTCGTTCTCAGGTGAAGCAAACAACTTTTCACACTCTCCCTGTTCTGCCACTTCTCCCTGACGCAGCACGATAAGCTGGTGACACAGGGATCGAACCACATCGAGGTCGTGACTGATAAACAGATAGCTGAGCTGGCGCTGCTGCTGCAGACGACGTAGCAGCGTCAGGATCTGTTTCTGCACCGTGCGGTCCAGCGAGGAGGTCGGTTCGTCCAGCACCAGCAGCTCCGGTTCCAGAATCAGCGCCCGCGCGATGGCGATACGCTGTCGCTGCCCCCCCGAAAATTCGGCCGGATAGCGGTGGCGGCTTTCCGGGTCGAGTCCCACCTCTTGCATCACCGCGATGACGCGCTGCTCCTGTTCTGCCCGACCGATAGCGGGCAGATGTACCGCCATGCCTTCGGCAATAATCTGCTGCACCGTCATCCGCGGATTCAGGGAGGAATTGGGGTCCTGAAACACCACCTGAATGCGCTGGCGCAGCGGCAGCAGTTGCCGGCGCGTCAGCTGATGCAGCGGCTGACCATCAAACCAGACTTCCCCGCGCGAGCGAATCAGCCGCAGCAGCGCCAGCCCGGTGGTGCTTTTGCCCGAACCGGACTCGCCAACCAGGCCCAGACTTTCGCCGCGCCGCAGGGTAAAACTCAGCCCGGCGAGTATGATCTTTTCGGCCGCCTGCCGCCGGAACAGTCCGCGCCGTAGCGGAAAACTGACCTGAAGCTGTTCGACCCGAAGTATCACCGGGGCGACCGCAGGCAGCGGCAGCGCGGTTCCTTCCGGTTCGGCGGCCAGTAACTGCTGGCTGTAGGGATGCTGCGGCTGGTCCAGCAGAACCTGACCGCGGTTCTGTTCCACGATGCGACCCTGACGCATCACGCTGACGCTATCCGCCAGCTGGCGCACAATATTCAGGTTATGAGTGATAAACAGCATGCCCATGTTCATCTCCCGCTGCAGTTCGCGGAGCAGCTTCAGGATCTGCGCCTGCACCGTCACATCCAGCGCGGTGGTCGGCTCATCGGCGATCAGCAGCTGGGGTTCGGTCAGCAGGGCCATGGCGATCATCACGCGCTGGCGTTCGCCGCCGGAGAGCTGGTGCGGAAAATCGTTGAGCCGGGCGGCAGGCTGCCGGATGCCGACCCGATCGAGCACGCTGAGTATCTCTCCGCGGGCCGCCGGACGACGCAGTCCGCGATGCAGCGAGAGCACTTCATACAGCTGCTTCTCCACGGTGTGCAGCGGGTTGAGCGACACCATCGGCTCCTGAAAAATCATCGCCATCTGGTTGCCGCGAAGGGCACGCAGCCGCGCCTCCGGGGCGCGCAGCAGATCTTCACCCTGAAACAGGATCTCGCCCCGGGGATAAACCACCGACGCCTCATGCAGCAGTCGCATCACCGACAGCGCCGTTACGCTCTTGCCGGAGCCTGACTCGCCCACCAGCGCCAGGGTTTCGCCTGCATTGATGCGCAGGGAGAGATCCTCCACCACCGGGCGAAGCGCATCGCCCTGACGAAAGGCAATCGAAAGATCGTTGATGGCCAGTAAGGGTGTCGTCATTCAGGCTCCTTTGCCCGGATCGAAGGCATCGCGCACCGCTTCGCCAATAAAAATCAGCAGCGAAAGCAGGATCGCGAGCGTGAAAAAGCCTGCCAGGCCTAACCATGGCGCCTGCAGGTTGTTTTTGCCCTGCAGCAGCAGCTCCCCCAGCGAGGGCGAGCCCAGCGGCAGACCAAAGCCGAGAAAGTCGAGTGAGGTGAGGGTGGTGATCGACCCACACAAAATAAACGGCAGAAAGGTCAGGGTCGCCACCATGGCGTTAGGCAGCATATGGCGCAGCATAATCCGGCCGTCGCTGACGCCAAGGGCCTGCGCCGCGCGAATGTAATCGAAGTTACGGGTGCGCAGAAACTCGGCCCGCACCACGCTGACCAGACTCATCCAGCCGAAGGCGACGGTGACCAGCAGCAGCCACCAGAAGCCGGGCTGGATCACGCTGGAGAGTAAAATCAGCAGAAACAGCGCGGGCATGCCGGACCAGACTTCAACCAGCCGCTGCCCGATCAGATCGATTCTGCCGCCGAAATAGCCCTGCACCGCGCCGACCACAATGCCAATTACGCTGGAGAAGAGCGTCAGCAGCAGACCGAACAGCAGCGAGATGCGCGTGCCATAAAGCAGCCGTGCCAGCACGTCGCCCCCGTTGGCGTCGGTGCCAAGCCAGTTCTGCGCCGACGGCGGAGAGGGGAAGGGCACCTGGGTCGCAAAATTGAGGGTGCTGTCGCTGAAGCGAATCGGCGCCCACAGGGCCCAGCCCTGCCGGGCAATGCGCTGCTGCAGCCACGGGTCCTGATAATCGGCGGCGGTCGGCAGCACGCCGCCATAGTCCGTTTCGCTGTAGTCAAACAGCAGTGGCAGCATCCAGCGCTGCTGGTAATGCACCAGCAGCGGCTTTTCATTGGCAATCAGCTCGGCACCCAGCGACAGCAGAAAAAGGACCAGAAAGATCCACAGCGACCAGTAGCCGCGCCGGTTATGGCGAAAGCGCTGCCAGCGCTGCTGAGTGAGGGGAGAAAGCGGCATCAATGGCTCCTGAAATCGATGCGCGGATCGACCAGCGTATAGGTCAGATCGCTGAGAATGTTCATCAGTAACCCGATCAGGGTAAAAATATAGAGCGTGCCAAACATGACCGGATAGTCGCGTTGCAGGGTGGCGTCATAGCCGAGCAGCCCCAGGCCATTCAGGGAGAACATCACCTCGATCAGCACGGAACTGGTAAAGAACATGCTGATAAAGGTGGCAGGAAAGCTGGCGATGACCAGCAGCATCGCGTTGCGAAACACATGATGATAGAGAATACGCCGCTCCGGCACCCCTTTGGCGCGCGCGGTCACCACATAGAGTTTGCGGATCTCATCCAGAAACGCGTTTTTCGTCAACATCGTCAGCGTGGCGAAGCCGCCTATCACCGTCGCCAGCACCGGCAGTGCGATGTGCCAGAAGTAATCCAGCACCTGACCATACCAGGGCAGCGTGTCGTGCTGCGCAGAGGTGAGCCCGCGCAGCGGAAACCAGTCCAGATAGCTGCCCCCGGCAAACAGCACGATCAGCATGATACCGAACAGGAAAGCCGGAACGGAGTAGCCCACAATAATCAGGGCGCTGCTCCAGATATCAAACGCAGAGCCGTTGCGCACCGCCTTGCGGATACCCAGCGGGATCGAGACCAGATAGATAATCAGGGTGCTCCATAACCCCAGACTGATGGAAACCGGCAGGCTCTCTTTGATCAGCCCCACCACTGAGGCGCTGCGAAACAGGCTGTCGCCAAAATCGAAGCGCAGATAGTTCCACAGCATCTCGCCGTAGCGCTGCCACAGGGGTTTATCGAATCCGTAGCGCTGTTTGATCTCTGCAATTACCTCCGGGTCCAGCCCGCGTGCGCCCCGATACTGATTGTCGGCGGGATTGAGATGACTGCGCGTGGCATGTGAACCGGCGCTGTCGGCGCCGCTGCCGGGCAGGCCGGTTGTCTGACCAAACTCAATATTAGCCAGCGCCTGATCGACCGGTCCGCCGGGGGCGATTTGCACGATAAAGAAGTTCAGCGTGATGATCGCCCACAGCGTCGGAACGATCAGCAGGACTCTGCGCAGAAAGTAAGCGGCCAACGGTGCCTCCTTAGCGTTTACTGGCCGGCAGGCGTCCGGCTTTGTGTGCGTCGTACCACCAGCTATCCAGACCGGTACTGTAGGCAGGCTTGCGGGCGGGATGGGAAAACTTATCCCAGTAAGCCAGCCGCTGCTCAGCGTTGTACCACATCGGGATCATATACGCATTCCACAGCAGTACCCGATCCAGTGACTGCGCCAGCGGCCGCAGCGCAGCGGGATCGCCCTGGTGCGCCACGATCTGCTGCACGAAGTGGTCAACGACAGGATCTTTCACCCGCGCGGTATTCCAGGAGGAGCTGATGTAGTCCGACTGCCACAGGATCTGCAGGCTGGAGGTGGGGATCGGCATCGCCTGATAGAGGGTGGCGATCATGTCATAGTCGCCTTCACGCCAGCGCCGCAGATATTGCGAGCTGTCGACCTGCCGCAGGTTCAGGGTGATGCCGAGCCGCGAGAGCGCGTGCTGGAACGGCAGTGCCCACTCCGTGCTGGTGCCACCGCGCAGCAGCAGCTCAACGGTGAACGGCTGACCGGTTTTGTCATTGACCAGACGCTGATTCTTAATCTGCCAGCCTGCCTCTTTCAGCAGCGCATATGCTTTTAACAGGCTGGCGCGGTCGTAGCCACTGCCATCGCTCACCGGAGGCTGGTAGGGCTGAGTGAACAGTCCGGCGGGCAACTGCGCGCGCCACGGTGCCAGCAGGGCCCGCTGTTCCGCATCCGGCGCACCCTGAGCAGCATACTCTGTGTTCTGGAAGTAGCTGCTGGCGCGCTGCCAGGCACCGTAATAGAGCGCCTTGTTCATCCAGTTAAAATCGAACATCAGTGAAAAAGCCTGGCGCACGCGACGGTCATGGAACAGCGGTTTCTCATTGTTAAACGCCAGCCAGCGGGTATCAGTAGCGGCCTCGTTGGGCGTGGTCTGCTTCACTATATCGCCCTCGTCGAAGGCGCGGCCGCGATACTGGGTGGCCCATTTCTTCGCTGAGACCTCCTCACGCCAGTCGTAAGCCCCCGCTTTAAAGGCTTCGAACGCCACGTTGTCATCCAGATAGTAGTCGTAGCGCATCCGATCAAAATTGAAGCGCCCGCGATTCACCGGCAGATCGGCGGCCCAGTAATCTTTGACCCGGCTGAACTCAATAAACTGACCCAGCTTCCAGCGGCTGATGCGATAGGGCCCGCTGGAGAGCGGCGGGGCGCTCAGCGGCTCATTAAACTGCTTATCTTTCCAGAATGACGCCGGAATGACCGGCAGCGTCAGCAAGCCCATCAGCAGATCTCTGTCCGGTTTGGTGGCGTCGATGCGCACCGTAAGATCGTTCAGCGCGGTCACCGTCACGCCGCGATAGGCCACACGGAACTGAGGCACGCCTTCGGTCATAAACTTCTGAAAGCTGAAAGCCACATCGCGGGCCGTAATCGGTGAGCCATCGTGAAAGCGGGCGCGGGGATTCAGGTGAATCTCAGTCCACGAAAAATCGCTGGCGTAGCGCGCCGACAGGGCGATCAGCGGGTAGTAGCTACCCGGCTCGTCGTCTGAACTGGTGTAGAGCCCATCATAAAGCGCACCGGTATTGATACCCGGATTGCCGCGCGAGGCGTAGCGGTTGAAGTTGTCGTAGGTGCCAATGACCGCCAGGGTGATGCTGCCGCCTTTGGGCGCATCGGGATCGGCATACTCATAATGGCTGAAGCCGGGCGGATATTTCGCTTCCCCGGCCTGAGTAAAAGAGTAACTTTGCAGAACGGAGGCGGCCAGCAGCGGGGCGCTGAGTAGGGCGCCTGTCAGCAGAAGTCCAGCGCGAAGCAGCATAGCGAATGCCCTCTCCAGTAAGTGTTCGGCTCCGCCCGGGCCAGACCGGTCAGGCGCGATGACGCTGAAAATAGTCTATCAGCGTTTCCGGCCGCAGCGGGCGACTAAAGATATAACCCTGCAGGTGAGTCACGCCGCGATTGATCAGCCACGCCGCCTGTTCGCCCGTTTCCACGCCCTCGGCCACGCTTTTCAGGTTCAGCTTTTTTGCCAGCTGCAGCACGGTATCCAGCACCGGCGAGGTCAGCGTCTCGGTGCCGATACTCTGCACAAAGCCGCGATCGATTTTCAGGTAATCAAAGGCGTAGCGCTCCAGATAGATCAGTGCGCTGTGTCCGGTGCCGAAGTCATCAATGGCGATGCGGATCTGCTGCTGATGCAGCCAGTCAAACAGCTCGCCGACATTTTCGTCGCGCACCATGACGCGTTCAGTAATCTCGAACACATAATTAAAGTGGCCGGCCGGCATGCTCTCAAGCCAGTTCAGGACATCCTGACGGAAGCTGCGGTCGGCCAGGTGCAGGGGCGAAATGTTGAGGCTGAGGCTGGCATAACGGGGAACGGTGTGACAGAGCAGGTGTGCATCGCGGGAAACCAGCTGAAACAGATGGCGGGTCAGTGGAACAATCAGGTTTTGCGACTCGGCATACTGAATAAAGACATCGGGCGGGATCGGACCTTCCGTCGGGTGCGTCCAGCGCAGCAGTGCCTCCATGCCATAAGGCTGACTATCGTGAGAGGTAACCAGCGGCTGATACTCCACGTGAAACTCGCCGCGCTTCATGCCCCGAATCAACTCTCTGCCCGGACGCTGATAGTGGGCGAGCAGCAGCCAGCAGCCACCGGCAACCAGCAGTGACAGCAGCAGACCACTCAGCACAATGTTCTGATAATCGCTGAAGGCGAGAGTGGAACCGTAGAGAACAAACTGCAGCGGATAGCCTTCCAGCGACCGCTGAACCAGCGGTATCGGCAGGTTCTTATTCTCCGTTACGCCATGCTGCCAGCTGGTCAGGGCACTGTGCTGTGCCACCAGCGCCATACCGGTAATCTCCGGATGCCAGGAGGCCATCAGCTGATAGGGGGCCAGGCTGATGTTGAGTGTCGCGAAAACGCCGGTCTGCAGATTGCCGGGATTCTTCACCCACAGTGCCAGGGCCGGTTTATCCGGCTGCAACGGCGTGCCCGGCATCAGCTGCAGATCGGTATCGCGCGAGATATCACTCTGGGGCGAAATCACATTGATCGGCAGACTGAAACTGCCGGTGGCTGAGGAGCAAAAGGCATTGCCATTATTCACCAGCAGGATGGCACGAAGATTCCCGGCAAAGGCGGCGCGTGAGGTCAGTTCACGATTGATGGTGTGGCAGGCATTATGGGTAAACGGGAGCAGGGGACTGAGGGTGCTGTTATACAGGCTGGCGAGCGTTTGCTGTAGTGCCGACCGGCTGTGCTCCAGCAGGCGCTGATGTTGCCGCTCGCGCTTATGCCAGGTGTGATGAATCGCCAGCAGCGTGAACAGGAGAAAGAATAGGCCGCCGACCATCGCGCTACGCCATGCGATTCGGTGAGGATAGGTGGCATGGCGCTGTAGCGCCCCCGACAGTGGCATGAGGAGCTTCCCCTGATCAAATTATTATTATGTTAATGCACACGACTGCTTCGGTTTAAGCGACCGAGAATATAACGAGAATGCCGGGGATGTCTCGTTATTAATCTGAAATACAATGCTTTTATCTGCTATGGCGAAGGCGGATAAAACAAAAGACGAAAAAAAACGCTGCGTAAGCAGCGTTTCATGTTCTCTGGCTGAGAGAAAATCGAATCTGAGGATCAGGACGGGTTACGACTCAGTACCCGGCGCCCTTCACGGTAACGCTTTTTCCAGTAGTCATCATTCAGACTGGAGATCATGACGCCACTGCTGGTTGAGGCATGAACGAAGTTATCGTTGCCCAGATAGATCCCGACATGACGACCGGTTGAACCTGCGCGGAACATCACCAGATCGCCCGGACGCAGTTTACTGCGGGTAATCTCTCTGCCGGTGTCCTGCTGCTCAGAGGTGGAGCGGGGTAATTCCAAGCCAAATTGATCGCGGAAGGTACGTTGTACAAAGGCGGAACAGTCGATTCCGCGTTTGGTATCGCCACCGAGACGATAGCGCACACCTTTCCAGACGGCGTATTGTTCCATGATGCGCGACTTAACGTCGACATTACGCACCATTTCTTCAAACTCATCCTGAGACGCCTGAAGTAAAAAACCATTCTGGTTGTTAACTTCATGATTCTCGTTATTCGCGTTCTGACTGCTATGGGTACTGCTACAAGCTGAGAGGAGGGTTGCCAGCGCCAGTGCGGGCACAATCCGCAAAATATATCTCAGTATTGGTTGAGACTTGACCATTATTCGGGTTTTCCTTCGATGTCCTTACGACAGAATTGTCGCCAGCCAGATAACAAAACAGGGAGATTAATAAGCGAGACAGACTAAGACAAATCCTTAATGACTAAAATGTGTTAATGGACACATTTTTTCACGGTAAAAATCCGAATTTTCTGCCGCTAATGCCTCACAGGGACTGAGGTTAACTGATTACACACGCCGTGGCGAGTGCTTTTAATCAATTTTATATAGGTTTTTTTGATGTGAAATCAAACCGTAACACGCTGACTAATTTAGCAACAATTATGGGGAAATGATGGCGATAACAAGCGGTAAAAGGGGCGCCAATTCGGCGCATAGAAACGGATTCTGGAATTTTCTTTATTGACAGCGGCGGGTGACGACTATTTAACCACCTGGCGGGGTCATAACCTTTTCCTCTCGCTATTTTAATTAGCAGACTAATAATGATGAGCTGTTTTTTATTAGCGCGGGCAGTTAACATCCTGTCAAATAAACCGACCGCGCTTAACATTTACATCACGGGCTTATATTTTCCCGGTAATTTGCGATAAAACCAGTTAACCAGCGCGTCACTGGCAGGGGTTAAAAGCCACCAGCTCAGACCCACCAGAACCACGGACAGCGATCCCACGGCAATATCGGTAAACCAGTGCGCCCCGGCCATGACGCGCGGCAGAGAAAATAGCACCACAATTGCCAGCGCGATTAAAAAACGGCTGAAACCAAAATAACGCCAGATAAAGCAGGCGAAAATAATCAGCATCATGCCGTGGTCGCCAGGGAAGCTGTCTTTCGACGCATCTTTGGCGGGAATGCCGGTCAGCTCACTGACGCGATGCACGTTTTCGAAGAAGAGGGTCGGGCTGGAGTGTTTCACCGGCAGCAGATGCCCCAGCTGATTCAGCACCACGGCAGTCAGCAGCATGGTGATACCGATAGCCAGCATCCGGCGGCGTGCCTGAGGCGCTTCATGTCGCCAGATCGACAGATACAGCAGGCCCATCGCCAGCAGTGACACCACATCAAAGCCACGGAAGTTGGTTATGGCGACGATCAGCGCAAACAGCGGATGGGTCACCATCTGATTATTGAAGCCATAAAAAATCGATTTATCGATGCCGAACCAGAAGCCATGCTGAGGCGGCAGATACCACGAAAGAAAGAGCACGACGCCCAGGGCATTCAGCAGCAGGATAGTAATAAGACGAATTGCGCGCATAAGTAAGCTCAATTAAAAAAATAACCGCCGACAATACCTCTGTTAGCGTAAACGGCACTTCAACAACGCCGATTGTAGCCGATTCCAGTCAGCCTGCTCAGAATGAATAATCTCGATGCGGCTGTCGGATGGCGTGGCGGCGAGTGTCTCACTCTGCAACTCTTTTGCCTGACGGTTAATACGCATTGTGCCTTCGCGGATGCGCATCACGCCTTTGATCCGATCCACCGGCGCCTGCCGGACCCACTCCAGCAGCGCAGCGGCGTCAAACAATGTGTCACCATCAAACAGCCAGCCGCAGGCGCTATAGCCCTGTCCGTGGTTCAGCGCCCGCCGCCAGCGCGCCGCCCCTTCCAGCTGTAAGGCGGCCAGACCGCTCGCCGGTTTCGTCGTATGAGGGTGATGATGGTGATGATGGTGTGGCAGGGGAAGGTCACGTGGCTGGCGCGGCGTATCAAGCAGGCCGGAGGGAATCCGGCCAAACTCGGTCGCTATCACCGGACGTGGCGGCTGCATCTGCTGCTGCCAGTCAGTCAGACGCTGACGATCTTCGTCCTCCCAGCAGTCGCGCTTATTGGCAATAATGATGTCGGCGGCAGCCAGCTGGTCGCGGAAGTTCTCATCAGCGACCACGCGCGGGTCGGCAAGCTGGCGCGCATCGAGTAGCGTCAGGGTGGCATTGAGTTGCAGCCACGACTGATAGACCGGTGCGCTGAGCATCTCCAGCACCTGACGCGGATGCCCCAGGCCGGTCGGCTCTATCAGCAACCGGTCAGGCCTGTTCTTCAGCAGCATATTCAGCCCGACCTGCATGGGCAGGCCATTGACGCAGCAGAGACAGCCGCCAGGGATCTCTTTCAGCGTCGCGCCGCGATCCGCCAGCAGCGCGCCATCGATGCCGATTTCGCCAAATTCATTGACCAGCACGGCCCACTGTTCGCCTGCGGGCCTGGCGGCCAGCAGATGGCAGAGCAGGGTGGTTTTTCCGCTGCCTAAAAAACCGGTGATGAGATTAACGCGCGTCATGGGAAAGGCTCCTGCCGGGATAGCGTGATAATGTAATACTATAACATTATCACGTTCGGTTTCCCGCCCTCGCTTACTCGGCGCGCCCCATATAGCGACGTTCGGCAATATGGATGCGGATGCGGTCACCGTTGCTCAGGTATTCCGGCACCTGAATCGAGAGGCCGGTGCTCATTCCGGCGGGTTTGGTGCGGGCGCTGGCAGAAGCACCTTTGATGCCCGGCGAGGTTTCAACGATCTCCATATCGACCGTCTGGGGCAGTTCCAGTGCCAGCACCTGGCCTTCCATCGTCAGCACATGGATACCCGGAATGCCTCCTTCCGGAATAAACAGCAGCTCTTCTTCGATCTGATCGCGTTTGAAGGTGTAGGGGGTGTAGTCTTCGTCATCCATAAAGATATATTCGTCACCATCTATATAAGAGAAGGTCACGCTGCGACGGCTGAGCGAAATCGCATCAATAATCTCGTCGCCCTTAAAGCGCTCTTCAACTTTTAAACCGGTGCGGACATCGGTAAAGCGCATCTTATAGAGGGTGGCGGCACCGCGTGCGCTGGGGCTCTGGACATCAATGTCCTTAACCAGCAGCAGTTTACCGTTGTGCGTGACGGCCATCCCTTTTTTGATTTCGTTGGCTTTTGGCATTGCTGTTCTCGCTATCTTGAGAGTGAAGTGCGCGCAACGTTACTCGCGCCGGTGAAAACTGGCAATATCGCGGGTGCGAAATTTTGCATCAGGCCGCCGCATTCATGGTAATTGTCGCGCCGGACTGCTATTGTCGCCGCGACTTTCTTTGCCGGAGCTCAGCATGCAATGCCGTAGCCAGTGCGGTGCCTGTTGCACGGCACCCTCTATCTCATCCCCCATCCCCGGTATGCCCGACGGCAAGCCCGCCAATACCCCCTGCATTCAGCTTGATGCGCTGCTGCGCTGCAAACTCTTTGGTTCGCCCCTGCGTCCCGCCGTCTGTTCCGGGCTGCAGCCGCAAGCGAGCATGTGCGGCGACTCGCGCGAGCAGGCGATGACCTGGTTGCTGCAGCTGGAAGCGGATACGGCCCCCTGAGGCGCTGACGCAGCTGACGTTTTTCTGATGGCGTGGTTGCCTTACAGCAACAGCTTCAGCCGGATCGACCTTTCTGCCTCACAACCGTCATGAAATGTGCGTAACATCAAAAATCTGCTACGCCGTTTGCGCATTTTCTTGCCTGCAGAATCGCGCTGTACCACAATCCCTGAAACGTTTCAGCGGTGGTCCGGCAACCTGTCCCTGACAGTGCGACGCAAAAATCTCCCCACCGGCTGAAACGATTCAATCTCAGCAAGCGAGGAGAATTATGTTCCAGCTCGAATTGCAGGCTATCCATACCGGAGCCAGCGCCCAGAATAAAGAAGAGGCCATTCGTCAGGTCGCTGCCGCGTTAACCGCGGCGGGCAATGTGACTGAAGGGTATGTCAACGGCATGCTGGCGCGCGAACAGCAAACCTCCACCTTTCTCGGTAACGGCATCGCTATCCCTCATGGCACCACAGACACCCGCGATCTGGTGCTGAAAACCGGCGTTCAGGTGTTTCAGTTCCCGCAGGGCATTGCCTGGGGTGACGATCAGACCGCCTATGTCGCCATCGGCATTGCCGCGAAGTCTGATGAGCATCTGGCGCTGCTGCGTCAGCTGACCCACGTTCTGAGCGATGACTCCGTTGCCGAACAGCTGAAAACCGCCTCTGCTGAAGATCTTCGTGCGTTGCTGATGGGCGAGAAACAAGCCGCCGAATTCAGCTTCGACACCGCATTAATTACCCTTGATGTCGCGGCCAGCGACCTGATCACCCTACAGGCGATGAACGCCGGTCGTCTGCAATCCGCTGGCGTTGTGGATGCCAGCTATGTGGCGGATGTGGTTTCAGCCTCCCCGCTGAACCTGGGGCAGGGCATCTGGCTCAGTGACAGCAGCCTGGGCAACCTGCGCAGTGGCGTGGCGATCAGCCGTGCTGCCCATCCCTTCGACCATCAGGGCGAATCGGCTGCGATGCTGATCAGCGTGTCGGCAACCGATGAACGTCCGCTGGAGGTGCTGGGCTACCTGAGCGCCTTACTGCAGCAGGGGAAAGCCGATCGTCTGCTGAAAGCGGATGCCGCAGGCGTTTATGCGCTGCTGACCAGCGAAGTGGATGAGCAGGCTGACGTCCTGACCGCTGAATTCACCATCCGCAACGAACATGGCCTGCATGCCCGTCCGGGCACGGCGCTGGTCAGCGTCATCAAGCAGTTCAACAGCGAGATCACCGTGACCAACCTCGACGGCAGCGGTAAGCCTGCCAATGGTCGCAGCCTGATGAAAGTGGTGGCGCTGGGCGTGAAGAAAGGGCATCGCCTGCGCTTTACCGCCAGCGGCGACGATGCTCAGCAGGCGCTGAACGCCATTGAAGAGGCGATCAGCAGTGGTCTGGGCGAGGGGGCAGCATGAGCAGACGTGTCGCCACCATTACGCTGAATCCGGCGTATGACCTGGTGGGCTATACCCCTGAAATTGAACGCGGCGAAGTCAATCTGGTGAAAACCACCGGACTGCATGCGGCGGGCAAGGGCATTAACGTCGCCAAAGTCCTGAAAGATCTGGGCATTGACGTGACCGTCGGCGGCTTCCTGGGCAAAGAGAATCAGGATGGCTTCCAGCAGCTGTTCAGCGAGCTGGGTATTGCTAACCGTTTTCAGGTGGTGCCAGGCCGCACCCGCATCAACGTGAAACTCACCGAACAGACCGGCGATGTGACCGATCTGAATTTCTCCGGTTTTCAGGTGACGGGTCAGGATTGGGATCGCTTCACCACCGACTCCCTGACCTGGCTGGGCCAGTTCGATATGGTCTGCGTCAGCGGCAGCCTGCCGGAAGGGGTCGATCACGACGCCTTTACCCGCTGGATGACCGAACTGCGCACCCACTGCCCGTGCATCATCTTTGACAGCAGCCGTGAGGCGCTGGTGGCAGGACTGAAAGCCGCCCCGTGGCTGGTGAAGCCTAACCGCCGTGAGCTGGAGATCTGGGCCGGTCGCAAACTGCCGACGCTGCAGGATGTGATTGGTGCCGCGCACGAACTGCGCGAGCAGGGCATCGCCCATGTGGTGATTTCACTGGGCGCAGAAGGGGCGCTGTGGGTCAACGCCTCCGGCGAATGGATTGCCAAACCCCCGGTCTGCGATGTGGTCAGCACCGTGGGTGCCGGCGACTCGATGGTGGGCGGCCTGATTTATGGTCTGCTGATGCGCGAGTCCAGCGAGCATACGCTGCGTCTCGCCACTGCCGTGGCGGCGATGGCCGTCAGCCAGAGTAATGTTGGTGTATCCGATCGAACTCAGTTGGCCGCCATGATGGCGCGTGTCGACTTACAACCCGTTAACTGACAGCAGGAGAGCGATAATGAAAACGCTGCTGATAAAAGACCCTACACTGGGACTGGCTTCCGCTTACATGGCGCAACAGCGCCTGGCTGCTACGGCAGCTGCTGCGGGCCTGACCCTGACTGAAAACCCTGCCGATGCTGAACTGGTGATTGTGCTGGGTAAAAACGTGCCGGACGACGCGGCGCTGAACGGCAAAGCGCTCTGGCAGGGCGATGTCCAGCTGGCCGTCCGTGAGCCGGAAACCTTCCTGAACCGCGCGAAAGCAGAAGCCAAGACCTGGCAGTCGCAGGCTGCGGTGGCGACACCGGCGGGCGCATCTGCTGCGGCTCCGGCTCAGGCTGGCGCGCAGAAACGTGTGGTTGCCGTTACCGCCTGTCCGACCGGCGTGGCGCACACCTTTATGGCGGCAGAGGCGATTCAGGCCGAAGCAACCCGTCGCGGCTGGTGGGTGAAAGTTGAAACCCGCGGTTCAGTCGGGGCCGGTAATGCCATTACCCCGGAAGAAGTGGCGGCAGCCGATCTGGTGATCGTGGCCGCCGATATCGAAGTCGACCTGGCGAAATTTGCCGGTAAGCCGATGTACCGCACCTCAACCGGACTGGCGCTGAAGAAAACCGCCCAGGAACTGGATAA
This sequence comes from Pantoea sp. PA1, assembly GCF_056856975.1. Taxonomy (NCBI): domain Bacteria; kingdom Pseudomonadati; phylum Pseudomonadota; class Gammaproteobacteria; order Enterobacterales; family Erwiniaceae; genus Pantoea; species Pantoea sp. PA1. Next base: position 1,833,720 of record NZ_JBXGEE010000001.1, on the reverse strand, counting down.
AGCGGTAGCCGAAGCGAAGCCTTATAAAGCGGCTGCCAGCGGACAGAGTAACGCCAGCGCAGAAGAGGAGAAAAAGCAGGGCGGCGCAGGGGCGTATCGTCATCTGCTGACTGGTGTCTCCTATATGCTGCCGATGGTGGTCGCAGGCGGTCTGAGCATCGCACTCTCATTTGCGTTTGGTATCACCGCATTTAAAGAGCCGGGCACGCTGGCGGCTGCCCTGATGCAAATCGGTGGTGGCAGCGCCTTTGCCCTGATGGTACCGGTACTGGCGGGCTTTATCGCCTTCTCCATCGCTGACCGTCCGGGTCTGACCCCGGGTCTGATTGGCGGGATGATCGCCACCAGCATCAACGCCGGCTTCTTAGGCGGCATTATCGCGGGCTTCATTGCCGGTTATGCGGCGAAGCTGATCAGCGGCAAAGTTAAACTGCCGCAGAGTATGGAAGCGCTGAAACCGATACTGATTATTCCGCTGTTTGCCAGTCTGATTACCGGCCTGCTGATGATCTACGTGGTAGGCAAACCGGTTGCGGGCATCATGAATGGTCTGACCCACTGGCTGGCGAACATGGGCACCGCGAACGCGGTTCTGCTGGGCGCGATTCTGGGCGGCATGATGTGTACTGACATGGGTGGTCCGGTGAACAAGGTGGCTTACGCGTTTGGCGTTGGCTTACTGAGCTCGCAGACGTATGCCCCGATGGCCGCCATCATGGCCGCAGGCATGGTGCCACCGCTGGCGATGGGTGTGGCCACGCTGGTTGCGCGTCGTAAGTTCAACAAAGGTCAGCAGGAAGGGGGCAAAGCGGCGCTGGTTCTGGGTCTCTGCTTTATCTCTGAAGGTGCGATTCCGTTCGCGGCCCGCGACCCGATGCGTGTTCTGCCTTGCTGCATCGTGGGTGGCGCGGTGACCGGTGCCATCTCCATGGCGATTGGCGCAAAACTGATGGCGCCGCACGGTGGGCTGTTCGTTCTGCTGATCCCTGGCGCGATTACCCCGGTACTCGGTTATCTGATGGCGATCGTCATCGGCACCGCGATTGCGGGTCTGAGCTACGCGGTACTGAAACGTCCGGAAGAGCAGCTGGCGAAAGCCTGATACGCGGAAGTGAAATAAACAGGGAGCCAGATGGCTCCCTGTTTGCTTTGATAAGGTACCTGCTTCCCTCGCTTTGATGTCATCACCGTCTGGAAAGCCTTCAGGCTCCTTTTTCTATCCCTGCTGTTCGGCTTTCAGCCATGCAATCTCATCTTTCCAGATATCGGGATTGATGGTTTCCAGAATCAGCGGGATGCCATCGAAGCGGGGATCTTTCATCAGCCAGCTGAACACCGTCCTGCCGATATTTCCTTCTCCCAGACTGTGATGGCGGTCAACGCGGCTGTCGAAGGCGCTCTTGGCGTCGTTCAGGTGCATGCCACGCAGATAGTGAAAACCGACGATGCGCTCAAAGCTGGCAAAGGTCGCTTCGCAGTCTGCCTCGGTTCGCAGATCATACCCGCCGGCAAACGCATGGCAGGTATCAATGCAGACCCCGACACGCGATTTGTCTTCGACATGCTCAATAATGGTGGCGAGATGCTCGAACCGGAAGCCCAGATTACTGCCCTGACCGGCCGTATTTTCGATGACGGCGGTAACGTTCTGCGTCTGGTCGAGCGCGATATTGATCGACTCGGCGATGCGCTTCAGGCAGCTCTCCTCATCGATCTGATGCAGATGGCTGCCGGGGTGGAAGTTCAGCAGCGTCAGCCCCAGCTGGTCAGCACGCCGCAGTTCATCAATGAAGGCCGCGCGGGATTTCTCCAGCGCCTCCTCAACCGGATGGCCCAGGTTAATCAGAAAACTGTCGTGCGGCAGGATCTGCTGGGATGTGAAGTGATAAGTCTCGCAGGCGGCGCGAAAAGCATCAATGACCTCAGTGGTCAGCGGGGCGGCCTTCCACTGACGCTGATTTTTAGTAAAGAGGGCGAAGGCGGTGGCTTCTAATTCATGGGCGCGGATCACGGCCTGATCCACCCCCCCTGCCGCACTGACATGTGCGCCAATATATTTCATGCCTTTCTCCTGGGGCTATGCACGGATGAAACGGCATGATACCCGATGCGGTTAGCCCATGAAATGTTGCACCAGCAGATTGATCGTGCCACCGCCTGCGATTAACCAGCCAAAGACCAGCGCACCCAGCAGCAGGGGTTTAACGCCCGCTTCACGCAGCGCGCTGAAACGGGTGGTTAAGCCCAGCGCGGCCATCGCCATCGCCAGCAGCAGGCCAGCCAGCTGATTCAGTGAGGCCACCAGCGCCGCAGGCAGCAGCTGCAGCGAGTTAAACAGCGCGACCGCAATAAACAGTAAGGCAAACCAGGGAAAGGTCACCGGCTGACGGGCGCGGCCCTGACGCCCGCCGCGCAGCATCGTCCCCAGGCAGAGCAGGAACGGGGCCAGCATCATCACCCGCAGCATCTTGGCAATAACCGCGCTGTTTTCGGCTTCCGGGCTGATACTGTGTCCGACTGCTACCACCTGCGCCACTTCATGAATCGTGGAGCCGGTGAAAACGCCAAACTGTGCAGCACTCAGAGCCGGAAACAGATGATGCGCCAGCGGCCAGAGCAGGGGATAGATGAAGATCGCCAGCGTGCCGAACAGCACCACGGTCGCGATGGCCACCGCGACTTTCGACGGCGCGGCTTTGACCACCGGCTCGGTCGCCAGCACCGCTGCCGCACCGCAGATACTGCTGCCTGCGCCAATCAGCCAGACGGTTTCGCGATCCAGCTTCAGTAACCGGATACCCAGCAGGCAGGTGATAAAGAAGGTGCTGCTCAGCGTCAGCGCATCGATCAGGATGCCGCTGACGCCGACATCGGCAATCTGCTGTAAAGTAATACGAAAGCCAAACAGGATAATCCCGAGCCGCAGCAGCTTCTGCTTCGCCAGCGCGACGCCGCTGTCGCAGTGTGATGAGAGAGGGGAACAGACGCTATTCCCGACCACGATGCCCAGCATGATCGCCAGCGTCAGTGAACCCAGTCCCAGCCCCGCGATCAACGGCTGTTGCGCCAGCCAGTTCGCCGCAGCGGCGAGCGCGGCGGTCAGCAGCAGACCGGGAAACAGGCGCACAACGGGATAGTGCGTTTTAACGATGCTCAGTTCGGCCATAAGGGTCACTCCTCTTCAGTGAGTGTCGATCATGGCGCGCACTGGCTTAAAAGTGAAATTGATAATATATTTATAATCAACCGGAATAAACGATAAGGCCGACATTATGAGCGTTTTGCGTCTGCGCCGCTGGGCAACGCTGATCAAGAGGGATGTGCTGGTACTCTGGTTCGCCTTTCGCGATCCGCGCACGCCCTGGTGGAACAAGCTGGGCATGCTGGGCCTGGTCGCCTATGGCGTCAGCCCGATCGATTTCATCCCGGATGTGATCCCGTTTGTGGGACTGCTGGATGACGCGGTCATCATTCCGACCGGTGTTATGCTGCTGCTGCGCCTGCTGCCGCGTGAGGTGCGCATCAGCAGCAGCGAAAGGGCCGCATCACGGCGTTCCCGCGGCAAAAAAATCGCAGGCTGGCTGGTGGTAGTGGGGCTGATCTGGCTGGCGCTGATCATCTATCTCGTCAGACATTAACAGACTTAAGGATCGACGATGCACATTACGCTGCGGCAAATCGAAGTCTTTACCGAAGTGCTCAAGAGTGGCTCGACGACCCAGGCGTCGCAGCTGCTGGCGCTGTCGCAGTCGGCGGTCAGCGCGGCGCTGGCCGATCTGGAGAGTCAGCTTGGGGTTCAGCTCTTTGATCGGGTCGGTAAACGACTGGTGCTGAACGAACATGGCCGCCTGCTTTATCCCCGCGCTGTGGGTCTGCTGGAGCAGGCGGGGGAGATTGAGCAGCTGTTCAAAGAGGACAACGGGGCCATCCGCATCTTCGCCAGCAGCACCATCGGTAACTATCTGCTGCCGGGCATGATGGCGGCCTGGCGACGCGATTTTCCCGGCCTGCCGCTGGAGCTGAGCGTAGGCAACAGTCAGGATGCGATTCAGGCGGTCTCCGACTTCCGCGTCGATGTCGGCCTGATTGAGGGGCCGTGCCATATGACCGAACTGGTCAGTGAACCCTGGCTGGAGGATGAGCTGGTGGTGTTTGCCGCGCCGGATGCGCCTGTTCTGCAGCAGCCGGTCACCCTGAAAACGCTGGCGGACGCCCCCTGGATCCTGCGCGAACGCGGCTCCGGCACCCGTGAAATCGTCGATTATCTGCTGCTGTCTCACCTGCCGAGCTTTCAGCTGGGGATGGAGCTCGGCAACTCTGAAGCGATTAAACATGCGGTGCGCCACGGCATGGGGATCAGCTGCCTGTCGCGCCGGGTGATCGCCGATCTGCTGGAGGCGGGAACGCTGATCGAACTGGCGATTCCGCTGCCGCGCCTGACCCGGACGCTCTATCGCATCCATCACCGACAGAAGCATATTTCCAAAGCGCTGGCGCGCTTTTTATCCTACTGCCGTGAGTGACCGCTAATAATTCGGGCGCGATCATGAACTTAACTAATAACAGCGTGGCTCCGCTATACAGAGGCGAGCTGGCTGCTACAATCTCGCCTCATTTTTACCCTTCGTAGCGTTTACACATGCATAATGACTCAAATACAACACAACAACCTGCGTTACAGCGTGCACTAAAAGCACGCCATCTCACTATGATCGCCATCGGCGGCTCCATCGGAACCGGCCTGTTTGTCGCATCGGGTGCCACTATTGCTCAGGCCGGACCCGGCGGAGCACTTCTCTCCTATATGCTCATCGGTCTGATGGTCTATTTCCTGATGACCAGCCTGGGTGAACTGGCGGCATTTATGCCCGTGTCCGGTTCGTTTGCCACCTACGGCGCAAAATATGTCGAAGAGGGCTTTGGTTTCGCACTCGGCTGGAACTACTGGTACAACTGGGCGGTGACCATCGCGGTTGATCTGGTGGCGTCACAGCTGGTGATGAATTACTGGTTCCCCGACACGCCAGGCTGGATCTGGAGCGCGCTGTTCCTGGGCCTGATGTTCCTGCTCAACTACATCTCCGTCAAAGGCTTTGGTGAAGCGGAATACTGGTTCTCGCTGATCAAAGTGGCCACCGTGGTGATTTTTATCGTGGTTGGCGTGCTGATGATCACCGGCATTATGCGCGGTGCAGAACACGCGGGCTGGCATAACTGGCAGGTGGGCGAAGCGCCGTTTGCGGGCGGTTTTGCGGCGATGATCGGCGTGGCGATGATTGTGGGATTCTCCTTCCAGGGCACCGAGCTGATCGGTATCGCGGCGGGCGAATCTGAAGATCCGGCAAAAAATATCCCGCGTGCGGTGCGGCAGATCTTCTGGCGTATCCTGCTGTTTTACGTCTTCGCGATTCTGATTATCAGCCTGATCCTGCCGTACACCGATCCCAAGCTGCTGCACAATGACATCAACGATATCAGCGTCAGCCCGTTCACCCTGGTGTTCCAGAATGCCGGTCTGCTGTCAGCGGCGGCGGTGATGAATGCGGTGATCCTGACGGCCGTGCTGTCGGCGGGAAACTCCGGCATGTACGCCTCAACCCGTATGCTTTACAACCTGGCCTGTGAAGGCAAAGCGCCGCGGATTTTCGCCAGACTCTCTAAAGGCGGCGTGCCGCGTAATGCACTCTGGGCGACGACGGTGGTGGCGGGACTCTGCTTCCTGACCTCGAAATTTGGCAATCAGGAGGTTTACCTCTGGCTGCTGAATACCTCAGGCATGACCGGTTTTATCGCCTGGCTCGGTATCGCGATCAGTCACTACCGCTTCCGTCGCGGCTATGTTGCTCAGGGACGTGACCTGAACGCGCTGCCTTACCGCTCCGGCTTTTTCCCGCTGGGTCCGATTTTCGCCTTTGTGCTCTGCCTGATCATCACGCTGGGTCAGAACTATCAGGCGTTTCTCAACGACACCATCGACTGGTACAGCGTAGCGGCCACCTACATCGGCCTTCCGCTGTTCCTGATCATCTGGTTCGGCTACAAGCTGACGCGCGGCAGCCGTTTCGTGAAGTACAGCGAGATGGAGTTCCCGGTTCATAAAGATTAGTTCTGTGCGCTGACTCCTGCGCACGGTGCCTGCCGCAGTTCTGGCAGGCCGCAGGAATCGTGAAGCGATGGGAGCCTGTGCCTGTAGCAAAGCATAGCGGGCCAGGGATGGTCCGCGCTGAGCCCGCCAGGGATGGCGGATTTTGCGTCTTTGCGAAAGGCACAGGCTCCCTGAGCCATTCTCCCGCCTGCAACACCGTTTTTTACCCTTTTTTCACGCCTCGCTTCCCATCACGAATTGATAATTATTATCACCTGCACTATTGTGGCTGCGTTTTCTGACAGGATAGCCACACAGGGTTAAAACATGACTACCGAAACTTCGCTGCTGGCGGGAGAAGAGACGCGTCAGCACAGCATGCATAGCTACCACCTGGTGCTGCGTCGCCGCGTCATCTGGATCGGCGTGCTGCTGCTGGCCATTATTGCCTCGCTGGTCCTCGACTTCACGCTGGGTCCGGCCGGCCTCTCGCTGGAGACGCTGTGGAATACGCTGCTCAGTCCCGACAGTGTCGACGCCGGAACCCGCGTCATCGTCTGGGACATCCGTCTGCCCTATGCCCTGATGGCGATTGTGGTGGGCCTGTCGCTCGGCCTCGCGGGCGCAGAAATGCAGACCATTCTGAATAACCCGCTGGCCAGCCCCTTTACCCTCGGTGTCTCCTCGGCGGCGGCATTTGGTGCCGCGCTGGCCATCATCCTCGGCATCGGCATCCCCGGCATTCCTGACCAGTGGTTGATCTCCGCCAACGCCTTCGTTTTTGCGCTGTTTGCCGCCCTGATGCTGGACGGCATCACCCGCTGGACCCAGGTCTCCTCGGCGGGCGTGGTGCTCTTCGGCATTGCACTGGTCTTTACCTTCAACGCGCTGGTCTCCATGATGCAGTTCATCGCCAGCGAAGATACCCTGCAGGGGCTGGTTTTCTGGACCATGGGCAGCCTGGCGCGCGCCTCCTGGGAGAAGCTGGGCGTCCTGACCGTGGCGCTGGCGATCCTGGTACCGTTCTCCATGATGAGCAGCTGGAAGCTGACGGCGTTGCGGCTGGGTGAGGATCGGGCGGTCAGCTTTGGCATTGACGTGCGTCGTCTGCGTCTGGCGACGCTGCTGCGCATCAGTATTCTCTCGGCGCTGGCCGTGGCCTTTGTCGGCCCGATTGGCTTTATCGGCCTGGTCGCTCCCCATATTGCCCGCATGATGTTTGGTGAAGATCACCGCTTCTATCTGCCAGCCAGCGCGCTGGTAGGTGCCCTGGTGCTGTCGCTGGCCTCGGTCGCGTCGAAAAACCTGCTTCCGGGCGTGATCATCCCGGTCGGCATCGTCACCTCACTGATTGGCGTGCCGTTCTTCCTGAGTATTATTCTGCGTCACCGGGGGACAGTGTGATGGAACAGGGTCTGACGTTACGCGGCTTCAGTGCCGGTTACCCAAAACATAAGGTGATTGAGAATCTCAACGTGGCGCCGCTGCCGCGTGGGGAGATCACCGTGCTGCTGGGGCCCAACGGCTGCGGCAAATCGACACTGCTGCGGGCCCTGGCCGGACTGAACAAAGGGCAGGGCGAAATGTGGCTCAACGGCGAGGATCTCATGACTCAGCCGTTTGCCCGCCGGGCGAAGAACGTGGTCTATCTGCCGCAGTCCCTGCCTGCGGGCGTGCATCTGCATGTGCTGGAGTCGATCATTGTGGCACAGCGCGCCTCCGGCGGCCTCCACAGCGCCAGCAGTGAAGCCGAAATCATGCACCTGCTGGAGCAGCTGGGTATTGCCCATCTGGCGATGCGCTATCTCGACCAGCTCTCCGGCGGACAGAAGCAGTTAGTCGGGCTGGCACAGTCGCTGATCCGTCGCCCTGAGCTGCTGCTGCTGGATGAACCGCTGAGCGCGCTGGATCTCAACTACCAGTTTCATGTGATGGATCTGGTGCGGCGCGAAACCGCCCTGCGCAACATCGTCACGGTGGTGGTGGTGCATGATATCAATATTGCGCTGCGTCATGCGCAGCATGCGCTGATGCTGAAACAGGGGGCACTGGTGGCGCAGGGGCAGCCGGATAAGGTAATTACGCCCGCGACCCTGGCGAAAGTCTATGGCGTCGATGGACGAATCGAGCACTGCTCGCGCGGCATTCCGCAGGTGATGATTGATGGCCTGACCGGTCCGGCGCTGGTCTGACACAACGGCGGGTCGTTACCGGCCCGGCATCGTGCAAAAAAGTTCAGGGCCGCAGTTGCGGCCCTGAACTTTTTACGCCAGAAGATGCTGCGCGTGGAAGCGCAGATGATCTTCCACAAAACTGGCGATAAAGAAGTAGCTATGGTCATAGCCCGGCTGAATGCGCAGCGTCAGCGGGAATCCCACCTCACTGGCCACGCTTTCCAGCCGCTCCGGTTGCAGCTGGTCGGCCAGGAACTGATCGCTGTCGCCCTGGTCGATCAGGATCGGCAGACGATGCGCCACCTCCGCCATCAGCTGACAGCTGTCATATTCCCGCCAGGCCGCCGGGTCATCGCCCAGATAGGCCTGAAACGCTTTCTGACCCCACGGCACCTGCATCGGGTTTACAATCGGTGCGAAAGCCGACGCCGAAGCAAAGCGGTTGCCCAGACGCAGCGCCAGCATGAGCGCGCCGTGTCCGCCCATGGAGTGACCCATGATCGACTGACGGTCGCTGACCTTAAAGTTATCCGCAATCAGCGCAGGTAACTCGCTGCTCAGGTAGTCGAACATGCGGAAATGCGCGGCCCAGGGCTGCTGGGTGGCATTGAGATAAAATCCCGCTCCCTGACCCAGATCGTAGCCCTCATCGTTGGCCACCTCATCGCCGCGCGGGCTGGTGTCCGGCATAATCAGCACCAGACCCAGCTCCGCCGCCACCCGCTGCGCGCCCGCTTTGGTCGTGAAGTTCTCATCGTTGCAGGTCAGCCCGGCCAGAAACCAGACCACCGGTGGCGGCGCATCGCCCTGCGGTTCAGGCAGATAGATGCTGAAGGTCATCGGGCAGTTCAGCACGGCCGACGCATGACGCCAGCGCTGCTGCCAGCCGCCAAAAATACGGTGTTCTTCCAGTAGCTCCAAAGTGGATGCCATAACGCCTCCTGATTACCTGTTGAAATGCACAACCGAGCGGATCGATTTTCCTTCGTGCATTAAATCAAAGGCGTCGTTGATCTCTTCCAGCGGCATGGTGTGGGTGATGAAGTCGTTCAGGGCAAATTTACCGTCGAGGTAATCCTGCACGATACCCGGCAGCTGTGAGCGGCCTTTCACGCCACCGAAGGCGGAGCCGCGCCAGACGCGCCCGGTCACCAGCTGGAACGGACGGGTAGAGATCTCTTCACCGGCACCGGCCACACCGATAATCACGGACTCGCCCCAGCCTTTGTGGCAGCACTCCAGCGCGGAACGCATGACGTTGACGTTGCCGATACATTCAAAGGAGAAATCCACGCCGCCATCGGTCAGCTCAACAATCACCTCCTGAATCGGCTTATCGTAATCTTTCGGGTTGATCAGGTCAGTGGCGCCCAGCTTGCGCGCCAGGTCGAATTTGCTGGTATTGATGTCGATGGCGATGATGCGGCCGGCTTTCGCCATTTTGGCACCGATAACGGCCGACAGGCCAATGCCGCCGAGGCCGAAAATCGCCACGGTGTCGCCTTCTTTCACTTTGGCGGTGTTCATGACCGCGCCCATGCCGGTGGTGACGCCACAACCCAGCAGGCACACTTCTTCCAGCGGCGCTTCTTTACTGATTTTAGCCAGCGAGATCTCCGGAACGACGGTGTACTCCGAGAAGGTCGAGGTGCCCATATAGTGGAAAATCGGTTTGCCATCTTTAAAGAAGCGGGTGGTGCCATCCGGCATCAGACCTTTACCCTGGGTTGCACGGATCGCCTGACAGAGGTTGGTTTTACCCGACAGACAGTACTTACACTTGCCGCACTCCGGAGTGTAAAGCGGGATGACATGGTCACCCACTTCCACGCTGGTCACGCCTTCACCTACGGCTTCCACGATGCCGCCGCCTTCATGGCCCAGGATCGCCGGGAAGACGCCTTCCGGATCGGTGCCGGAGAGGGTGTAGGCATCGGTATGGCAGACGCCGGTCGCGACGATACGCACCAGGACTTCGCCTTTCTGCGGTGGCATCAAATCCACTTCTTCAATTTTCAGCGGTTCGCCAGCAGCCCAGGCAACGGCGGCACGGGTTTTGATCATTTTCATGCAATCCCTCTTCCAGTCAGATTGTGACGCACGGTGGCGCCAGGTGGTCGTGATTAATCAGAGCCAGGCTCTTAAACATAGCGCGGAACGCTTATTCCGCCGCCTGTAAGGGGTAGATCAGCTCATCATTGAGCGGCCGATCGTCAAATTTTTCGATAATCAGGTACTTCAGCGCCTCCACGTTGGGAGTAAAGGCGTCCCGTCGCCACATCAGCCAGGTGGCCGTATTGCGATAAGCAGGGGGGAGGGTGTGCGCCTGCACCCGTGAACGGTCCGGCATCTGTTTCAGCACCGAGGCCGGGATCATGGCGACGCCCGCACCGCCCGCCACGCAGGCCAGCATGGCGTGATAGGACTGAATCTCCATCACATTGTCCGGCGCGGTCTGGCTGTCGCGATACCAGCTCTCCAGCTTAACGCGGTAGGAGCAGCTGTTGCGGAAAGCAAACAGGGTATCGTCCTGCACGTCGCGGGCGGTGGTGATAGGGGCATGATCCAGCCCGGTAATCAGCACCATCTCCTCGCGAAACGCGATGCAGCCGTTCAGGTCATCATGCGCCACCGGGCCATCAACCAGCGCAGCCGCCAGGGTGCCTTCACGCACCCGATCGATAATTTCGCCCGAGGTGCCGGTAATCAGCGAGAGGGCAACACCGGGAAAGCGCTGGTGATAGGCAGCCAGTAAACCGGGCAGGCGGGTGGCGGCGGTGCTCTCCATCGAGCCGAGCGCAAAGTTACCCGCCGGTTCACCGGTGCGGGTCATGCTCAGCGCTTCTTCGCTCAGGGCCAGAATGCGCTGCGCATAATTAAGGAAGTTATGGCCCATCGGTGACAGGCGAATGCGCTGCTTCTCACGAATAAACAGGTCCACACCCAATTCTTCTTCCAGCTGACGCAGCCGCGTGGTGAGATTAGAGGGGACGCGGTGCAGCTGTTCGGCGGCGCGTGCCAGGGAACCCGTTTCGGCGACGGAACAGAACATACGTAGTTGTACTAAATCCATATCTTCTCTTCCTGTAAACAAGTTGGTCATGATTATTCACTTTTCGTGAGTGTAAACATCCTGCAAGCTGTTAGCAAGTCAGAAAAGATCCCAGCCCGAAACCACAGGAGTTCAGCCATGGCGTTACGCGTCGCGCTCAGCGCGTTTTTAACTTTGTTTGTCGCGATGGGTATTGGCCGGTTTGCCTTTACGCCGCAGGTGCCACTGATGATTCAGGCGCACCAGCTGACCCTCACCAGCGCCAGCCTGGTGGCCGCACTCAATTATCTTGGCTATCTCTGTGGCTCGTTCGATGCCATGCGGGCGCACAAGCGGGTGGAGCTGCGCCTGACGGCGGGCATATGGGGCGCGGTGATCCTGACGCTGCTCTCGGCCTGGGCCAGCGGGCCGTGGCTGCACGGGGCCATTCGTTTCCTGATCGGCTGGGCCAGTGGCTGGGCGATGGTGCTGGTGGCCGCCTGGAGCAATGAACAGCTGCATCGCCATGGCCGGGCGGGGCTGTCGGCGGCCGTGTTTGCCGGGCCAGGCTGCGGCATCTTTGTCAGCGGCCTGCTGGGGGTGGCGCTGCACACGCTGCAGGTCTCTGCGGGGCTGGCCTGGGCCGCCTATGGCGCACTGGCGCTGCTGCTGGTGGCGCTGATTGCCCGTAATCTGCCCCGGCGTGGCGAGCTGCATCGCCCCGATCAGGCCCCGGAGCCGCTGGTGCTGGACCGCAACCTTAAACGGCTGGTGCTGAGCTACAGTCTGGCGGGCTTTGGCTATATCCTGCCTGCGACTTTCCTGTCGCAGATGGCTGCCGCACGTTTTCCGGATGGCGCATTCGCCCAGTTTGTCTGGCCGATTTTTGGTGGCGCAGCGATGGTAGGGATCCTGCTGGGCATCCTCACGCGCAACCGGGGGCGCAGCCACGTCCGTCTGGCGCTGGTGCTCTGGGCGCAGGCGTTAGGAGTCTTTGCGGCGGCGCTGCTGCCGGGCTTCAGCGGCCTGCTGGTGGGCGCATTACTGGTCGGCGGCGGCTTTCTCAGCGTGGTGCAGCTGTCGCTGCTCTGCGCGCGTGAGCTGGCCCCCAGTCATCTGCGCTATATGGCTGGCCTGCTGACCACCGGCTATGCCGTGGGACAACTGGTGGGCCCGCTGCTCTCGTTTCTCTCCACCGCCTTTTTACACCGGCTGGAACCCGCCCTGTGGGTGGCTGGCGCGAGCCTCATCTGGGCGGGCCTGCTGGTCTGGCGGCGGAGCCGATAAACGCTTTCTTCACCAATCTGATTGATTGCTGGATTCCCCGCAAAGAAAGTTTCACAATACGCGCCTGATTACAGGGCCCGCCGCAACAGCCGACGGGCGCAACACCCAGCCGGAGAAGAGTACGATGAGCACCCTAAGTCAGGAAGCTGCCCTGGTTCATGAAGCGCTGCTGGCGCGTGGCCTGGAAACGCCATTACGCGCCCCGACACGCGACATTGATGACAACACGCGCAAGAGCCTGATTGCCGGGCACATGACCGAAATCATGCAGCTGCTGAATCTGGATCTTGAAGATGACAGCCTGATGGAAACCCCGCATCGCATCGCGAAGATGTATGTGGATGAGGTCTTTTCCGGTCTCGATTACGCCAACTTCCCGAAAATCACCGTCATTGAAAACAAGATGAAGGTGGATGAGATGGTGACCGTGCGTGACATCACCCTGACCAGCACCTGTGAACACCACTTTGTGATTATCGATGGTAAAGCGACCGTCGCCTATATTCCCAAAGATAAGGTAATTGGCCTGTCGAAAATCAACCGCATCGTGCAGTTCTTTGCACAGCGCCCGCAGGTGCAGGAGCGTCTGACACAGCAGGTACTGGTTGCCCTGCAGACCCTGCTCGGCACCAACAACGTGGCCGTTTCCATTGATGCGGTGCATTACTGCGTGAAAGCGCGCGGCGTGAAGGATGCCACCAGCGCGACCACCACCACCTCACTGGGCGGCCTGTTCAAGTCCAGTCAGAATACCCGCCAGGAATTTTTGCGCGCGGTACGTCATAGTTGAGTTAACGGCGGGCGCATAATGCTGCCCGCCTCAATGGGGCAGGGTGCCGCATGCAACGCTATCACGCGCTGGATTTTATTCGAGGCTGTGCCATTCTCGGCATTCTGCTGCTCAATATCGTCGGCTTTGGTCTGCCCTCTGCGGCCTACCTGAATCCGGCCTGGCAGGGGAGTGTCACCCTCGCTGACGCCTGGACATGGGCCCTCTCCGATACCTTTGCCCAGCTCAAATTCCTTACGCTGTTTGCGCTGCTGTTTGGTGCCGGTCTGCAGATGCAACTGCCGCGCGGCAGTCGCTGGCTGACTGCCCGGCTGTCACTGCTGGTGCTGATCGGTTTTCTGCACGGGGTGTTTCTCTGGGAGGGGGACATCCTGCTCGATTACGGCATCATCGGGCTGGTGGTGTGGCGGGTCGTGCGCGATGTTCCTTCCACCCGCAGCCTGATGAATACCGGTATTCTGCTTTACCTGGTGGGTTGCGGTGTGCTGCTGGTATTCGGCTCGATCTCCGATCCTGAGCCGACCCGCTCCTGGCTGCCCGGCGCGGCCGATCTGCAATATGAGCGCTACTGGAAACTGGCCGGCGGCTGGGAAGCGATTCAGAACCGGCTTGATCACCTCTCATCGGGGCTGATGGCGCTGGCGGCACAGTATGGCTGGCAGCTGGCGGGCCTGATGATGATCGGTGGCGCGCTGCTGCGCTGTGGCTGGCTGACGGGCCAGTTTCCCCTGCGGCACTACCGTCAGGCCGCCGTCGTGCTGCTGACGGCGGGATTCTCGATCGCGGTGGCCGGTGTCGCTGCGCAGTGGCTGTTACACTGGGAGTTCCGCTGGAGCGGCTTTTATCTGCAGACCCCGCGCGACCTCGCCAGCCCGCTGATCAGCCTGGGCTATGCGGCGCTCTGTCTGGCCTGGTGGCCGCAGATTTCACGCTGGCGGTTCAGTTATGCCATTCAGTGTGTCGGGCGCATGGCGCTGACCAACTACCTGATGCAGTCGCTGATCTGTACCACGCTGTTCTACCGCTTTGGCTTCTATATGCACTTTAGCCGGCTGGAGCTGGTGCTGATGGTGCCTGCGGTCTGGCTTATCAATATCCTCTTTTCACTCATCTGGTTACATTTCTTCGCACAGGGCCCGCTGGAGTGGCTGTGGCGGCGGCTTACCCAGCTCTCAGCCGGAAAACCCCGCCTGTCCGACCACGCCAGATAATGACCGCCATCACAAAGGTTACAGAATTGTATGTAACCGTTTTCATTGATGTGACGCAATTCACGCTGCACATCGCCCGCCCCTGACAAAATAGCGCCGGTGTTCAACCCGGCGTGATGCCCTCTTTTTCCTTTCTGGAACTGCTGCATGATAACAATTCGTGATGTTGCCCGTCAGGCTGGCGTCTCAGTGGCGACCGTATCGCGCGTCCTCAATCAGAGCAGCGCCGTCACCTCTGATACCCGCGACGCGGTGTTACAGGCGGTTGAGGCGCTGGGGTATCGTCCTAACGCCAACGCACAGGCGCTGGCGACTCAGGTCAGCGACACCATCGGGGTGGTGGTGATGGATGTTTCCGATCCCTTTTTTGGCGCGCTGGTTAAAGCGGTGGATACCGTGGCGCAGCGCGTCCATAAGCATGTCCTCATCAGCAACTCCTGGCATCAGGAAGAGAAAGAGCGTCATGCCATTGAAGTGCTGATCCGCCAGCGTTGCAGCGCCCTGGTGGTGCACGCGAAAACGCTTTCAGACGCGGAGCTGGCTGACTTTATGCAGCATGTGCCGGGCATGGTTGTCATCAACCGCGTCATACCGGGATTTGAGCAGCGCAGCGTCAGTCTGGATAACGTCGCCGGTGCGCTGATGGCCTCCCGGACCCTGATACAACAGGGGCATAGCCGCATCGGCTATCTCTGTTCCAGTCATCCTATCGAAGATGTCGCCCAGCGCCGCGAAGGGTGGATGCAGGCGATGGCAGAGCAGGGCATCCGGCCGCATGAGAGCTGGATTGCCAGCGCAGAGCCCGACATGCAGGGCGGCGAAGCGGCGATGGTGGAGCTGCTGGGGCGCAATCTCAATCTCAGCGCGGTGTTTGCTTACAACGACGGTATGGCAGCGGGCGCACTCACGGCGCTGAAAGACAACGGCATTCAGGTGCCACAGCATTTTTCTGTCATTGGCTTTGATGACATCCCCATCTCGCGTTACACCGACCCCCAGCTTACCACTGTGCGTTATCCTATTGTTTCTATGGCAAAAATTGCGACAGAGCTGGCACTTCAGGGGGCGGCAGGCCTGCTGGATGACACCGCCACGCACATCTTTATGCCGACGCTGGTGCGGCGTCATTCAGTCGCGCAGCGGCAAAATGTGGAGTCCGTCACTAATTCAGGCGATTCAGCCATGTAACCGCTTTCAATCTGTGATTACATTCACAGTTAATTAACATTGCTCTCACTATGATGGCAGCGTCTTACCGGACTGAAACATTATGTAACGCCAGTGTAACGGCATCAGTTGTGGTCTCAGTAGCCGGTTAACGGGTTCATCCCCTCTTCACGGACGTGTTCAGGCACAGGGAAGTCAGGTTTTAGACGGCGTCAGCGGTAAGCGGCAAATTGCGCAGACTGCCCCGCCGATCTGTTTTACCGATTGCTTTCGCGCCACGTCGCGCGGCAGCGCTAAAAAGACCCTGCATAATAAAACCGGAGATACCATGAATAAGAAGGTTTTCACGCTTACCGCACTGGTTGCCAGCATGATGTTTGGTGCAACCGCTCACGCAGCTGACACCCGTATCGGCGTGACCATTTACAAATATGATGACAACTTCATGTCAATGGTGCGCAAAGACATTGAGAAAGAAGCGAAAACCCTTGGCGGCATTCAGCTGCTGATGAATGACTCGCAGAACGACCAGTCCAAACAGAACGACCAGGTTGACGTACTGATGGCAAAAGGCGTGAAAGCGCTGGCCATTAACCTGGTTGACCCGGCTGCCGCGGCCGTGGTGGTCGACAAAGCGCGCGCGAATGACGTGCCGGTGGTCTTCTTCAACAAAGAGCCTAACGCGAAAGTGCTGGCCGGTTATGACAAAGCCTACTATGTCGGGACCGACTCTAAAGAGTCCGGCATCATTCAGGGTCAGCTGATTGAGAAACACTGGAAAGCGACCCCGGCCTGGGATCTGAACAAAGATGGCACCATCCAGTTTGTGCTGCTGAAAGGTGAGCCAGGCCATCCTGATGCGGAAGCCCGTACCAAATATGTGATCGATACGCTGAACAAAGATGGTCTGAAAACCCAGCAGTTAGCGATGGATACGGCGATGTGGGATACCGCACAGGCTAAAGATAAGATGGATGCGTGGCTGTCAGGCCCGAACGCGAAGAAAATCGAAGTCGTGATTGCCAACAACGATGCGATGGCGATGGGTGCCGTTGAAGCGCTGAAAGCGCACAACATGACCTCTATCCCGGTCTTCGGCGTCGATGCCCTGCCGGAAGCGATGGCGCTGGTGAAATCGGGTGCGCTGGCCGGTACCGTGCTGAACGATGCGGAAAACCAGGCGAAAGCCACGCTGGATATCGCCAACAACCTGGCTAACGGCAAAGCCGCGACCGAAGGTACGAACTTCAAGATGGTAGATAAGATCGTCCGCGTACCTTACGTTCCGGTTGATAAAGAGAATCTGGCTCAGTTCCAGAAATAAGTTCGATTCCGGGCGCGACCCCTGTCGCGCCTTTTTTATGTCACCACCGTTTTTTAGCCAGGTAAAATATGGCCAGTGATAATACGACCGCGCAGCGAGAATATCTGCTGGAGATGAAGGATGTCTCAAAATCATTTCCCGGCGTTAAAGCGTTAGATAATGTGAATTTAAAAGTGCGGCCTCACTCTGTTCATGCGTTAATGGGCGAGAACGGTGCCGGTAAATCCACCTTATTAAAATGCCTGTTTGGTATTTATAAAAAAGATTCCGGCAGTATCCTGTTTCAGGGTAAAGAGATCGACTATAAAAGCTCCAAAGAGGCGCTGGAAAATGGCGTGTCGATGGTGCATCAGGAATTAAACCTGGTCCTGCAGCGCACCGTGATGGACAACATGTGGCTGGGGCGTTATCCGCGCAAAGGCTTCTTTGTCGATCAGGATAAGATGTATCAGGATACCAAAGCTATTTTTGACGAGCTGGATATCGATATCGATCCGCGCGACAAAGTGGCGAATTTGTCTGTGTCGCAGATGCAGATGATTGAAATTGCCAAAGCGTTCTCTTATGACGCAAAAATTGTGATTATGGATGAGCCGACCTCCTCATTAACGGAGAAAGAGGTTAATCACCTGTTCACGATTATTCGCAAGCTGAAAGATCGTGGCTGCGGCATCGTCTATATCTCTCATAAAATGGAAGAGATTTTCCAGCTGTGTGATGAGATTACCATTCTGCGTGACGGACAGTGGATTGCGACTCAGCCGCTGGAAGGGCTGGATATGGATAAGATTATCGCGATGATGGTCGGCCGTTCACTGAACCAGCGTTTCCCTGACCGTACCAACGTGCCGGGGGAAACCATTCTTGAGGTGCGGAATCTGACCTCTCTGCGTCAGCCTTCGATTCGTGACATCTCATTTGATCTGCGTAAAGGGGAGATCCTCGGCATCGCCGGGCTGGTGGGCGCCAAACGTACCGATATCGTCGAAACGCTGTTTGGCATTCGCGAAAAATCGGGCGGCACCATCAAACTGCATGGTAAACCGATTAATAACCACAGTGCGAATGAAGCGATTAATCACGGTTTCGCACTGGTGACGGAAGAGCGTCGCTCAACCGGTATTTATGCTTATCTGGATATCGGATTTAACTCCCTTATCTCGAATATTAAAAAATATAAAAGCAGTATGGGGCTGCTGGATAATAAACGCATGAAAAGTGACACCCAGTGGGTGATCGATTCCATGCGGGTAAAAACGCCGGGCCACCATACGCAGATTGGTTCGCTTTCGGGCGGTAATCAGCAAAAGGTGATTATTGGCCGCTGGTTATTGACCCAGCCTGAAATCCTGATGCTTGATGAACCAACACGCGGTATTGATGTTGGTGCAAAATTCGAAATTTACCAGCTGATTGCTGAGCTGGCGAAAAGAGAGAAGGGCATCATTATTATCTCATCCGAAATGCCGGAGCTGTTAGGCATTACCGATCGTATTCTGGTAATGAGTAATGGTCTGGTAGCAGGCATAGTTGATACCAAAACGACCACGCAGAACGAAATATTGCGTTTAGCGTCATTACACCTTTAATGAAGCAAGGGCTGTTAACATGAAAGCGACTACAAAAAAGAATGCGCTAACCTGGTTAAAAGAGGGCGGCATTTATGTCGTGCTGCTGGTATTGCTGGCTATTATTATTTTCCAGGACCCGACATTTTTAAGTTTGATGAACCTGAGTAATATCCTGACCCAGTCTTCAGTGCGCATTATTATTGCACTGGGCGTGGCGGGCCTGATTGTGACCCAGGGGACTGACCTGTCAGCCGGACGTCAGGTTGGGCTGGCGGCGGTTGTCGCAGCGACGCTGCTGCAGTCGATGGACAACGCAAACAAAGTGTTCCCGACGCTGGATACGGTGCCAATTCCGCTGGTTATCCTGACCGTGTGTGTGATCGGGGGAGTGATTGGTCTGGTGAACGGTGTGATCATTGCCTATCTGAAGGTGACGCCTTTTATCACCA
This sequence comes from Pantoea sp. PA1, assembly GCF_056856975.1. NCBI lineage: Bacteria > Pseudomonadati > Pseudomonadota > Gammaproteobacteria > Enterobacterales > Erwiniaceae > Pantoea > Pantoea sp. PA1. The sequence continues at coordinate 1,814,631 of NZ_JBXGEE010000001.1, read as the reverse complement.
CGCTGGGCACCATGATTATCGTTTACGGTATTAACTCACTCTATTACGACTATGTGGGTGCGTCACCGATTGCCGGTTTTGATGCAGGCTTCTCGAAATTCGCACAGGGCTTTTTGCGGTTTGGTGATTTTAAACTGTCGTTTATCACCTTCTACGCGGTGATTGCGATTGTGTTCGTCTGGGTGCTGTGGAACAAAACCCGTTTCGGCAAAAACATTTTCGCTATCGGGGGTAACCCGGAAGCGGCGAAAGTGTCAGGCGTGAACGTGCCGCTGAACCTGATCCTGATTTATGCGCTGTCTGGTGTGTTCTACGCCTTTGGCGGGATGCTGGAAGCGGGTCGTATCGGTTCGGCGACTAACAACCTCGGCTTTATGTATGAGCTGGATGCGATTGCAGCCTGTGTGGTCGGCGGCGTCTCGTTCGCCGGGGGTGTGGGTAGCGTGGCGGGTGTGGTAACCGGTGTGTTGATCTTCACCGTTATCAACTACGGTCTGACCTATATCGGCGTTAACCCTTACTGGCAGTACATTATTAAAGGCGGCATCATCATCTTCGCCGTGGCGCTGGATTCACTGAAGTATTCGCGTAAGAAGTAACGTTCTCTGCTGCGAAAAAAGCGACCTTCGGGTCGCTTTTTTTATGAGGATGGCGCTGGGCGGTTGATGTGAGACGGAGTATGCGAAGGGAACAGGGTCAGATCGGAAAGACGCAAAAGCCGTTGTCCGTGACACACTCGGCCTGCTTGAAGGCTGAGGTCATTGCTTTGAGACGGAGCCTGCGCAGGAAACAGGGTAAGATCGGAAAGTCGCAAAGGCCGTCATCCATGACACGCTCGGCCTGCTTAAAGGCTGAGGTCATTGCTTTGAGACGGAGCCTGCGCAGGAAACAGGGTCAGATCGGAAAGACGCAAAAGCCGTCATCCATGACACGCTCGGCCCGCGCCGTCCATGGCGCGGGACGCTTTCCTATTCTGACCCTGTTCCCTGCGCGTTGAGCTTAGTGGTTGCTGTCAGAATTCACTGAGCCTTTAACATGAATGCCAGACTGCAACACGGTGCTGGCAACTGAGCTATTTCCGTAACTTCTGTTCCAGCTCCAGCAACTGTTCCGGCGTCACAGCAGGATAACTCTGCGCATCATCCGGAACGGTTCGCACGGCGGGAATCGGCACCAGCGGGCCGAGAAAACGAGGTTCACGCTTGAGCAGGAAGAGGTCTGCCAGCGCACCCAGCCGGGCCCCCACTTCACGGAAGCGCACGCTAAGCATGTTCTTCGGCGAGGGCACGGCATAACACTGCGCCTGAATGCCCAGCTGCAGGGCGATGAAGAGCGCGCGCTCACAATGAAAACGCTGCGTGATGATAATGAAGTCGTTGGTATCAAAGACCTTACGGGTACGCACGATCGAATCCAGCGTGCGGAATCCGGCGTAGTCGAGCACGATATCGGCCGGATCGACGCCCGCTTTGATTAAATCACGGCGCATTGTCATCGGCTCGTTATAACTCTGCAGCGCATTATCCCCGCTCAGCAGCAGATAATTGACTTTACCGCTGTTGTAGGCGTTCAGCGCACCCTGCATACGATAGAGGTAATACTGATTGATCACGCCGGTGCGGTAATATTTTGCCGTTCCCAGTACCACGCCCACCTGACGATGCGGCAGAGAAGAGACATTTTCGTAGATGAAAGGCGCCGTTTTCCAGCTGATCCAGCGATCGAGGCCGAGCGCAGTTGCCACCATCAGTGAGATGATGAAAAGCAGACCAATGAAAACGCGTTTCAGCATGCGCCTGGAGACTCGGTATCAGAATGTTGAGATGGCACAAGGCTACTTGAGGCGTCGCAGCGAAGCAAGTTACTGCCGGCTGGCTGTGCGCTTTTTGAACACTGCCGGACCCTATCAGGTCCGGCAGGCTGAAGATTAAATCGAGGTACGGCGATAGTGACGGTACTGCGGTAGCCAGAAGTTGTTGGCAATAGCCTGTGACAACACATCTTCTGAGGTCACCACGGCAACGCCCGCCAGCTGAGCGGCTTTACCCACTTCCATCGCAATGATCTTCGACACGCCCTGAATATCTTTGATCTCGGGCAGTACCGGGCCTTCGCCTTCGTTGACCAGCGGAGAGCAGTCAGCCAGTGCGCGGCTGGCGGTCATCAGCATGCTGTCGGTGACGCGGCTGGCGCCTGAGGCAATCACACCCAGACCAATTCCCGGGAAGATGTAGGAGTTGTTGCACTGCGCGATCGGGTAGGTTTTACCGTTCCAGCTTACTGGCGAGAACGGGCTGCCGGTGGCGACCAGTGCTGCACCGTCAGTCCAGGCGATGATATCGGCTGGCGTCGCCTCCACGCGTGATGTCGGGTTCGACAGTGGCATCACGATAGGGCGCTTACAGTGCTTGTGCATCTCACGGATGATCTCTTCGGTGAACAGACCCGGCTGACCGGAGACACCAATCAGGATATCGGGCTGTGCATTGCGCACTACGTCCAGCAGCGAGATTGCGTCGCTGGCGACATCCCAGTTCTGCAGGTTTTCGCTCTTCTGCACCAGCTTGCTCTGGAAATCGAGCAGGTTAGGCAGTTTGTCAGTGAGCAGACCAAAACGATCCACCATCATCACCCGGCTACGCGCTTCGTCGTCGCTCAGACCTTCAGATTTCATCTGCGCAATGATCTGCTCAGCGATACCACAACCCGCGGAACCGGCTCCCAGGAAGACCACTTTCTGCTCGCACAGACGGCTGCCGGCTGCTCGGCTGGCGGCGATCAGCGTGCCGACGGTGACGGCGGCAGTGCCCTGGATATCATCATTGAAGCAGCAGATCTCTTCGCGATAGCGGTTCAGCAGCGGCATCGCGTTCTTCTGGGCGAAATCTTCGAACTGCAACAGCACTTTCGGCCAGCGGCGCTTAACGGCCTGAATGAACTCATTGACGAAGGCGTCATACTCTTCGCCGGTGATACGCGGATGACGCCAGCCCATATAGAGCGGGTCGTTCAGCAGCTGCTGGTTATTGGTGCCGACATCCAGCACGACCGGCAGGGTGTAAGCCGGGCTGATGCCGCCGCAGGCGGTATAGAGTGAAAGCTTACCAATCGGAATCCCCATTCCACCGATGCCCTGGTCGCCCAGACCCAGGATACGCTCGCCATCGGTCACCACAATCACCTTCACATTCTGTTTGGTGGCGTTCTGCAGCATATCTTCGATGCGATCGCGGTTCGGGTAGGAGATGAAAACGCCACGCGCACGACGGTAGATTTCAGAGAAGTGTTCGCAGGCTGCGCCGACGGTCGGGGTGTAGATGATGGGCATCATCTCTTCGAGATGGTTATCCAGCAGGCGGTAGAACAGCGTTTCGTTCGTGTCCTGGATGTTTCGCAGGTAGACGTGCTTATCGTTATTGTTTTTAAAGTCCTGGAACTGACGCCAGGCGCGCTTTGCCTGCTCTTCAATCGATTCCACCGCTTCAGGCAGCAGACCATTGAGGTTAAATTCGTTACGTTCTTCGAGGGTAAAGGCGCTGCCTTTGTTCAGCAGGGGAAATTCAAGCAAAATCGGGCCAGCATATGGGATATAAAGCGGGCGTTTACTTTCGTAGTCGAGTTCCATGCGGTGATGCTCCGGTTGCAGTGTTGTCTGGCGTCACGCCGGAAAGGTAGCGCCAGTTTTCTTACCCGTTATAGCTCAGACTGCAGGCCTGTAGCGGCAGGGTCACCGCTGCGGGAAAATTCACGACCGTGCTGCCATCCTGCAACCTGAATTATTCAGAGTAATTTGTCATGACGTGAATTCTGGCGCCAGATCCTATGAAATTTCCCGCAGAAGTACAGCGTTTGTTCATAAAAGCTCACAAAACTGTGGCCTTTCTGACAGCCGGTTATGCTTTGTTCAGCGTCACATGCAGCAGCTCACTGCAGCCAAATGTCTGCAGCGTGGCTTGCGTGGCGGCAAACTGGCTCAGCGTGGCATTTTCTGCTTCCGCTAATACCGCTCTTTTTATCTGACGGACATCGCCGCCCTGCATGTTCAGCCGCACCAGCGCCGCCTGAAGGGGCGGGAAGCTGGGATTAAACGCGGCGTTTTCCGCATAGCGGCCGGTGACAATCGAACCGCTTACGGTCAGAAGCGCAACCCCGGCGTGCGACTGGCTGTAGGGGGCGTGACTGGCATTGGCGGCGGCAACGGCAGCCTGCACCAGTTCGTCACCCGCAGCGACGTAGCCGTGATCAACGTGGTCCATCAGGAAAGTGCTGATGTCGAGGTCGCGCGGGCCAAACGCATCCGGCAGATAGTCAGCCAGTGTACTCACCGCGCGCTGCGGCAGGCTGATACGAATAGCGGTGCCGCTGTTCAGCTCGTTCATAAACTGGCGGCAGTGACCGCACGGCGTGTAGTTGACGGTGATGCTCTCCAGCTGCGGCTCGCCACACAGCCAGGCGTGGGTGATCGCGCTCTGCTCGGCGTGAACCGTCTGCTGCAGAGGGGCGCCGACAAACTCCATGTTCGCCCCGAAGTACCAGGCACCGCTGACGCCGCGGGCAATCGCGCCGACGTTGAAGTGGGAGACGGTGGCGACAGCGCAGGCCGCTGCCAGGGGCAGCAGCGCCAGCGCCAGCGTATCGGCGTCCATCTGCGTCTGTTGCTGCAGCGCAGCGACCTGGCTGGCGCTCAGTCGCGCCTCAAAGTCAGGATCGTCCAGCAGGGGAGCCAGCGCCGTTTGCAGCGTTGATGGCAATGCCTCAAAAGCGGAGAGGAAACGGGATTGCATGAGAGCCTCATTAAATTCAGCAGGGCGACGTGCCGGTCACCGGTTTATATGTGATCCAGGTCGCTCTGACAATGTAACCTGTGTTGCATGTTTCAACTTTGCGAGATCTCTCGCAAAGTTTTAGCCAAACCAGTGCAGCAGCAGCGGAAAAACAAAGGGGGCCAGCAGTGAGGTGATGATGCCGCAGATCACCAGCGCCAGCGAACTGAAGGCGCCCTCCTGAAAATCGAGTTCGGCTGCACGCGCCGTGCCGAGTGCATGTGACGCATTGCCAATCGCCAGACCGCGTGCGGCTTTAGACTTCACACCGAGCAGGTTCAGCACCATATGACCGAAGACCGCACCCAGCACCCCGGCGATCAGCACACAGATGGCGCTGATGGCCGGAATACCGTGCAATGAACCGGAGACGGCCATGGCAATCGGTGTGGTCACCGATTTCGGCACGATAGTGGCCGCAATTTCGGGCGTTGCCCCCAGCCAGAGCGCAATGGCCGTGCCCGAGGTCATGGCGGTCAGGCTGCCGATAAAGCAGACGCCGATAATGGATTTCCAGCGGGCGCGGATCTGATGGATCTGTTCATAGAGCGGCAGTGCCAGGGCCACCACCGCCGGTTGCAGCAGCTGATTGAGAATCTGGCTGCCAGCGAAATAGCGCGAGTAGGGCAGCTGCAACAGCAGCAGTATCGGAATAATTATCGCCATCGCGACCAGCAGCGGATTGAGCAGCGGGAGCTTCAGCCGTATTGCCAGTTTGCGCGCCAGGAAAAAGGCCGCCAGCGTCAGCGGCAGTGACCACCAGATTTCACTCATCGCCCGACTCCCCGGCCGGCTTCCGGCTGTGCAGCTTGTGGGCGCTCACGCCGACAATCGAGAGCACCAGCAGGGTGCTGACGACACAGGAGATCACGATAGGGCCAAACTGCGCGGTCAGGACATCGGTGTAGTTCATCACCCCGACGCTGATCGGCACAAACAGCAGGGCCATATAGCGAATCAGCAGATGACAGCCCGGTTTCACCCAGCTTACCGGCAGGATTTGCGACGCGAGCAGGGCAAACAGAATTAACATGCCGATAATGCTGCCGGGCAGGGTAATGGGCAGCAGCGAGGCGATGCCGATTCCGGCATACAGGCAGAGATAAATGATGATAAAGGCGCGCAGATAGCGCCCGCAGACAGACAGCACGGTGAGCATGGCAGGCTCCTGTTTTTACTGAGCTTCATCATACGCATTAACCGCTTAGCGTGCTAGCGATCACATTTATGCGCCGGAAAGCGGCAGGAGAGGAGGCCGCGTTCACCTGTGCAGGAAGAGAGCGTGCTTGACCGATATAAAAAAACCCTTCGCACCCGCAGAGGCGCAAAGGGTTTCAGTCCGGAACTGATTCCGTCAGCCGCGGGTTACTTAACCGGCATACCCGGTACCGCACCGCTATCCACGGAGAGCACGAAGAGATCTTTGCCGCCCGGTCCTGCTGACAGCACCATGCCTTCAGAGATGCCGAAGCGCATCTTACGTGGTGCGAGGTTGGCGACGATGATGGTCATTTTACCGACCAGCACTGACGGATCAGGGTAAGCGGCGCGGATGCCGGAGAAGATCTGACGCTTTTCCCCGCCCAGGTCAAGTTGCAGACGCAGCAGCTTGTCTGAGCCCTCAACCAGTTCCGCCTGCTCAATCAGCGCCACGCGCATATCCACTTTGGCGAAATCGTCGATGGTGATGGGCTCACCGACAGGTGAATCTGCCAGCGGGCCGCTTGCGGCCGGTGCAGCTGCGGCGGCAGCATCCTCTTTTGAGGCCGCAATCAGTCCCTCAACCTTCGCCATTTCAATGCGGCTGTAGAGCGCTTTAAACGGCGCGACCTGGTGATCCAGCAGCGGCTGGGCGATAGCATCCCAGCTCAGCTCGCACTTCAGGAAATCTTCGGCGCGTGCGCTCAGGGAAGGCAGCACCGGCTTCAGCCAGGTCATCAGGATGCGGAACAGGTTGATACCCATTGAGCAGATAGCCTGCAGGTCGGCATCGCGGCCTTCCTGCTTCGCCACCACCCATGGTGCCTGCTCATCGACATAGCGGTTAGCCAGGTCGGCCAGCGCCATGATCTCACGAATCGCACGGCTGAACTCACGGCTGGCCCAGGCTTCACCAATCTTCTCTGAGGCATCCACGAAGGTCTGATAAAGGGCCGGATCGGCCAGCTCAGCCGCCAGTTTGCCGTCAAAGCGTTTGGTGATAAAGCCCGCGTTACGTGACGCCAGATTAACCACTTTATTGACAATGTCGGCGTTCACGCGCTGAACAAAATCTTCCATGTTCAGGTCGATATCGTCGATGCGTGAAGAGAGTTTCGCCGCATAGTAATAGCGCAGGCTGTCGGCATCCAGATGCTGCAGCCAGGTGCTGGCCTTAATAAAGGTGCCACGCGACTTCGACATTTTTGCACCGTTGACGGTGACATAGCCGTGCACAAACAGGTTGTTTGGCTTGCGGAAGTTGCTGCCTTCCAGCATCGCGGGCCAGAACAGGCTGTGGAAATAGACGATATCTTTACCGATGAAGTGGTACAGCTCGGTGGTGGAGTCTTTACGCCAGAACTCGTCGAAGTCGATGTCGCCGCGCTTATCGCACAGGTTTTTGAACGAGCCCATATAGCCGATAGGCGCATCCAGCCAGACGTAGAAATATTTGCCCGGCGCACCCGGAATTTCAAAGCCGAAGTAAGGCGCGTCGCGGGAGATATCCCACTGCTGCAGGCCCGACTCAAACCACTCCTGCATTTTGTTCGCAACCTGATCCTGCAGTGCGCCAGAACGGGTCCAGGCACGCAGCATCTCGCTGAAGGAGGGCAGATCAAAGAAGAAGTGTTCGGAATCACGCAGCACCGGCGTCGCACCGGACACCACGGATTTCGGATCGATCAGCTCTGTCGGGCTGTAGGTCGCGCTGCAGACTTCGCAGTTGTCGCCATACTGGTCAGGTGACTTACATTTCGGACAGGTGCCTTTCACAAAGCGATCCGGCAGGAACATCCCTTTTTCCGGGTCATACAGCTGCGAAATCGTGCGGTTCTTGATGAAACCGTTCTCTTTCAGGCGGCCGTAGATCAGCCCGGCCAGCTCACGGTTTTCGTCGCCATGCGTTGAGTGATAGTTGTCATAGCTGATATTGAAACCGGCAAAGTCCGTTTCATGCTCCTGTTTCATTTCTGCAATCATCTGCTCCGGTGCAATCCCCAGCTGCTGCGCTTTCAGCATGATAGGGGTACCGTGCGCATCGTCGGCGCAGATGAAATAAACCTGATTGCCACGCATTCGCTGATAACGCACCCAAATGTCTGCCTGGATATGCTCGAGCATGTGGCCGAGATGGATTGATCCGTTCGCGTAGGGCAGGGCGCACGTTACCAGAATTTTTTTAGCGACTTGAGTCATAGTTTGCGTAGCTTTCTGTTGATTGAAAAAACGGGCTTAGATGGTAACTGAAGGCTTCTCCTGCGTAAACACAAGGGATTCATCCCGCCAGTCGCCGCGAATCCATGTGCTTCTGATATCATTGAGGTTACCTCGCTGAAAACAGCGTAAGCAGAGCAGAAATAAGGAGTGAGGGATGACAGCACAATCCCGGGAACCGCATACGCCAGAAGGGCTGCGCGCCATCGTGGCTGGCGTACTGAAACGCTTTGAGCATCCGACCCTGCACCAGAACCTGACCGCGCTGAAGGCGCTGCATCATGTGGCGCAGCTTGACGGTACGCTGCACATTGAAGTGATGATGCCTTTTGCCTGGGCCAGCGGGTTCGACGCCCTGAAAGAGCAGGTCAGCGCCGAACTGCTGCGCCAGACCGGCGCGCGTGCGATCGACTGGCGGCTCAGTCATGATATTGCCACCCTGAAGCGGGTGAAAAATCAGCCGGGCGTGAACGGTGTAAAAAATATCATCGCGGTCAGCTCCGGCAAAGGGGGCGTCGGCAAATCGAGCACTGCCGTAAATATGGCGCTGGCGCTGGCTGCCGAAGGCGCGCGCGTCGGGATCCTCGACGCCGACATCTATGGCCCGTCAGTGCCGAACATGCTCGGCACGCAGGACCAGCGGCCGACTTCGCCGGATGGCACCCATATGGCCCCGATTATGGCGCACGGGCTGGCAACGAACTCGATTGGCTATCTGGTCACCGATGATAACGCGATGGTGTGGCGCGGCCCGATGGCCAGTAAAGCGCTGATGCAGCTGCTGAACGAGACGCTGTGGCCGGAACTGGATTATCTGGTGCTGGATATGCCTCCGGGTACCGGCGACATTCAGCTCACGCTGGCGCAGAACGTGCCGGTCACCGGGGCGCTGGTGGTCACCACGCCGCAGGATATTGCCCTGATTGATGCCCGCAAAGGGCTGGTGATGTTTGAGAAGGTCAATGTTCCGGTGCTGGGCGTGGTGGAAAATATGAGCCTGCATATCTGCAGTCAGTGCGGCTATCACGAGCCGATTTTCGGCACCGGCGGGGCGCAGAAACTGGTTGAGGATTACCAGACGCAGCTGCTGGCCCAGCTGCCGCTGCACATCGACCTGCGCGAAGATCTCGATGAAGGCGAACCGACGGTGATCCGCCGGCCAGACAGCGATTTTACCGCGCTCTATCGCCAGCTGGCCGGACGCGTCGCCGCCCAGCTCTACTGGCAGGGTGAGGTGATCCCTGGCGAGATCGCCTTCCGCGCACTCTAAGCCCGACCCGACCCGCTGGCATAGGCCGAGGCCAGCGGGTAGTGCATCAGCACGTAGCCGCCATGCTCCCCTTCGCCTTCCGAAATCATCTTCCAGCCATGTTTCAGGTAAAACGCCTGGGCTGCTTTGTTCATCTGCAGACACTTCAGCGCCCCGGTTGAGGTGAAGCGCGCCTGGACGTTCTCCAGCAGGGCACTGCCCACGCCGCGCCCCTGCCAGTCGGGATCGACATAGAGACTGTGCAGAAAGTTGTCGTTCTCCAGCAGTCCGGCAAATCCGACGCGCTGCCCCTCAGCCTCGGCGACCAGCACCGTCTCCCCCAAAATCACCCCATCAAAATCTTCCAGCTGCCACTCGCTGCCATCCAGCCAGCGCCAGTTATGCCGTCGCGCCGCCAGAAACAGCGTTCGCAGGAAAGGACGATCGGCTTCAGTAAACGGACGTATCTCCACAGCTCTGCTCCCTTTTTATCCGGTCTTACAAAACTAGCAGCGATTCGGGAAGAAAGGGGGAAAGACAAAGCGGGTTTAATGTCATGAAAATCGCTGTACACTGCCCGGCGGGCCAGAGAGCATCAGGCTCTCAGCGTTTGATAGCTTTCGTTAATCAGATTGATAACGTCTGCATATTAGATGTTGGCCCGAAAATTATGTAACCTGCATCACATATTTTAACGGAGGCCACAGATGTCTATTATCAATACCAAAATCAAGCCGTTCAAAAACGCAGCATTCAAAAACGGCGAATTCATCGACGTAACCGAGAAAGACGTTGAAGGTAAATGGAGTGTGTTCTTCTTCTATCCTGCTGACTTCACCTTCGTCTGCCCGACCGAGCTGGGTGACGTGGCTGATCACTACGAAGAGTTCCAGAAACTGGGCGTAGATATCTACTCTGTTTCTACCGACACCCACTTTACCCACAAAGCCTGGCACGGTTCTTCTGACACCATCGCGAAGATCCAGTATGCGATGATCGGCGACCCGACTGGCGCGCTGACCCGCAACTTCGAAATCATGCGTGAAGCAGAAGGTCTGGCTGACCGTGGTACTTTCATCGTTGACCCGGAAGGCGTTATCCAGGCTATCGAAATCACCGCTGAAGGCATTGGCCGTGACGCCTCTGACCTGCTGCGCAAAGTGAAAGCGGCTCAGTACGTTGCTTCTCACCCAGGTGAAGTCTGCCCGGCGAAATGGAAAGAAGGTGATGCAACGCTGGCTCCATCTCTGGACCTGGTTGGCAAAATCTAATCCCGCTTCGGCCTTTCGACCATTCTCCAATCGGGTGCCACGGCACCCGATTTTTTGACCAGGATATCACTATGCTCGACACAAATTTGAAAACGCAGCTCAAGGCTTACCTTGAGAAATTAACCAAACCTGTTGAGTTGCTCGCCACCCTGGATGAGGGTGCAAAATCAACCGAGATCCGTGAACTGTTGGTTGATATCGCCGGTTTGTCTGACAAAGTCAGCTTCCGCGAAGAGAACGATCGTCAGGTGCGTAAGCCCTCGTTTCTGATCACTAACCCAGGTTCGAACAGCGGCCCGCGTTTTGCCGGTTCACCTCTGGGTCACGAATTTACCTCACTGGTGCTGGCACTGTTACAGACCGGTGGGCATCCGTCTAAAGAAGCACAGAGCCTGCTGGATCAGGTTGCTGAGCTGGACAGCGATCTCCATTTCGAGACCTACTATTCACTCTCCTGCCACAACTGTCCTGATGTGGTGCAGGCGCTGAACCTGATGGCGGTGATTAACCCGCGCATCAGCCACACCGCAATCGACGGTGGCCTGTTCCAGAATGAGATTCAGGAACGCAACGTGATGGGCGTGCCAGCGGTTTACCTTAACGGTAAAGAGTTTGGTCAGGGTCGCATGAGCCTGGCGGAAATCGTCAGCAAAGTGGATACCAACGCGGACAAACGCGCAGCGGAAGAGCTGAACAAGCGTGACGCATATGAAGTTCTGATTATCGGCAGCGGCCCGGCAGGCGCAGCAGCAGCCATCTACTCCGCGCGTAAAGGTATCCGTACCGGCCTGATGGGCGAGCGTTTCGGCGGGCAGGTGCTGGATACAGTCGATATCGAAAACTATATCTCTGTACCAAAAACCGAAGGTGCAAAACTGGCAGGTTCACTGCGTGCACACGTTGATGATTACAATGTGGATGTCATCGACAGCCAGAGCGCCATTAAACTGATCCCGGCGGCGAAAGAGGGCGGACTGCACGCCATCGAAACCGCCTCTGGCGCCGTACTGAAATCACGCAGCATCATCCTGGCGACCGGCGCACGCTGGCGTAACATGGGCGTGCCGGGTGAAGAAGAGTATCGCACCAAAGGTGTTACCTACTGCCCGCACTGTGATGGCCCGCTGTTTAAAGGCAAGCGTACCGCGGTCATCGGCGGCGGTAACTCTGGCGTGGAAGCGGCAATTGATCTGGCCGGTATCGTGGAACACGTGACGCTGCTGGAGTTTGCTGGTGAGATGCGTGCTGACCGCGTGCTGCAGGATAAACTGCGCAGCCTGAAGAACGTTGATGTGATCCTGAACGCGCAGACCACGGAAGTGAAAGGCGACGGCAGCAAAGTGACCGGCCTGCACTACATTGACCGTACGACGCAGACCACCCATGAGCTGCCGCTCTCCGGTATCTTTGTCCAGATTGGTCTGTTGCCGAACACCCCATGGCTGGAAGGCGCGGTTGAGCGCAACAAAATGGGCGAAATCATCATCGATGCGAAATGCGAAACCAGCCTGAAAGGCGTCTTCGCAGCAGGCGACTGCACCACCGTGCCGTACAAGCAGATCATCATTGCCAGCGGCGAAGGTGCGAAAGCGTCACTGAGTGCCTTTGACTATCTGATCCGTACCAAAACGGCTGAGTAAGTTTCATCAGCCAGGCAATAAGCCCTTCAGCCCCAGTGCTGAGGGGCTTTTTTTATGCGCCTGTTAATAGCCCGCCAGCGTCATCAGCATCATCCATACCGGCGTCGTCACGGCCGCAAACACCGTAGAGAAAAGCATACTGGCCGCCGCCGGGCCGGTAATGACATTGAATTTCTGCGACATCAGATAGACGTTAACCCCGACCGCCATCGACCCCAGTAACACCACCACTTTACTCTCCAGCGGGGGTAGACCGGTCAGCCACGCGATAGCCCATACCGTCATCGGTTGCAGAACCAGCTTCAGCAGGCAGATCGTATAACTCTCTTTTAAACCCTCCCGCACCCGATAATGTGCCAGGCTCATGCCCAGCGTGACCAGCGACAGGGGGGCCGCCAGCGAGGCCAGCATCCGCAGCGGTTCAGCGGCGATCTGCGGCAAGGGGTGCTGAAGAAAGCTCCAGGCCGTGCCGCTGAGAATGCCGACGATCAGCGGATTTTTCAGCACGCCGATCAGGGTGCGCCAGAGACCTGTCAGGGAAAAGCTGCCCTGTTTTGCCCACTCGACCGAAACGGTCAGCAGGGTCCAGAGGATGAGGCTGTTAAACACCAGCACCAGCGCCACCGGTGGCAGCGCTTCTGGCCCGAGCAGGACGGTAGCCACCGGGATCCCCAGCATCACGTTGTTGGAGAAGATACCCCCCAGCGCAAAGACCGAGGCGGCCACGCCGTCAAGCTTAAACAGCCGCGTCGCCAGCAGGCGTCCCACGATAAACACCAGCAGGCAACTGCCAAAGAAGGCCAGCAGCAGGCGCGCATCCACCGGCGGGCTTTGCGAGAAGGTACTCATCACCCGAAACAGCATGCAGGGCAGCGCAACGTTAAACACAAAGCGGTTCATGCCTTCGCTGATGCTGGCAGGCCATTTTCCGAAGCGTGTCAGCCCATATCCGAGCAGGATCAGGATAAACAGCGGGGCTGACAGGTAAATCTGATGGCTCAGGCTTTCAAACAGCAGTGGCATAAGAGGCGTCTGGGTAAACCATGGATAGTTATCAGACTAACAAATCGCTAACTAACTGTTAACTCATCCCTGCTTTGGAACAGGCCGTCGGGCGGGCTGTCAGCCTAACCAGCGACGCGCCTGCTGGTCACTGATGTCCCGGTAATAAACACGATGGATGGTTTCGCCGCAGCCCGCACAACGGGCCGAAATATAGGTGGAAAGGTAATGTCGGCCATTAGGGGCGATGGCGCCCTGGCGTTCGATTTGAATATCCTGCCATCGATGGCGGTGAGGAATAAGCGCTGACAATCGCATCATACATCCTGAGTAGTATGAAGTTCCGCTTCAGGAGTCGATAACTCCATGAAATAAAGTGTTTTTTTACAACGGTGTTTCGCGCAGGTTAATTATTATGAAATGGTCAGAGTCCGAGCGATGGCCAGGGCTCATGAGGCCTGACAGCAGAAGTACCTCTTAAGAGGTATCCCTGAGGCCCGCAGCATTAAGCCTTTTTTTGCACCATGGAACGTTGATCGGGATCATGCGTAAGGTTCCGTTCCGGTCATTTCGCTGGCGGCTGTTGCTTGCTTTCAGAGAACGGCTTGCCTATGCTGCAAACCGTAATTCGACTCGGGGTGCCCTTCTTTGTGAAGGCTGAGAAATACCCGTATTACCTGATCTGGATAATGCCAGCGTAGGGAAGTCTGATGCCTGACCGCATTCGCCTTCTTGTCCGCCGGTTGGGAGCTACGATGATACAGCCATCTCAACACCTTTCTGCCGCGCAGTTCGCGCCCCTTCTGCACACCTTTCGCCGTCAGTCACCGCTGGTGCACTGCATGACGAATGACGTGGTGCAGAACTTTACCGCCAACGTCCTGCTGGCACTCAATGCGTCACCCGCGATGGTGATCGATGCTGACGAAGCGGCACAGTTCAGCGGCTTTGCGGATGCCCTGCTGATTAACGTCGGGACGCTGACGCGCGAGCGTCAGCGGGCGATGCAGGCAGCGGTTAGCGCGGCGCGGGAGGCGGGCACGCCCTGGACGCTCGATCCGGTCGCAGTCGGTGCCCTGACGCTGCGCAGCGACTTCTGCCAGCAATTATTAAGTCAGCAACCGGCGGTGATACGCGGCAATGCGTCAGAGATTCTGGCGCTGGCGCAGCAGGCCAGTGGCGGACGCGGCGTGGATACGCTTCACCCGGCAGATGCGGCGCTCGACGCGGCGCGGCAGCTGGCGAAAGAGTGGAACTCGCGGGTCATCGTCACCGGTGAAGTGGACTACGCAACCGATGGTCAGCGCACTTTTGCCATTCGTGGCGGCTCTCCCATGCTGACGCGGGTCGTGGGAACCGGCTGTGCGCTCTCGGCGGTGGTGGCCGGGTTCAGCGCGCTGCCCGGCGATGGCCTGCTGAATATTGCCGCGGCCTGTCAGGTGATGGCGACAGCCGGTGAAAAGGCCGCGGGGCAGGCGAATGGGCCGGGCAGCTTTGCCACGGCGTTTCTGGATGCACTCTGGACCCTGGAGGGCGATCATGAAACGCATTAATGCCCTGACCATTGCCGGCACCGATCCCAGTGGTGGCGCAGGGATCCAGGCCGATCTGAAAACGTTCTCGGCGCTGGGCGCTTATGGCACCAGCGTCATCACTGCGCTGGTGGCACAAAATACGCAGGGCGTGCAGGCTGTTTATCGCATCGAACCGGACTTTGTCGCCGCCCAGCTCGATTCTGTGCTGAATGACGTGCGTATCGACAGCGCGAAAATCGGCATGCTGTCAGAAACGGCTATCGTGGAGCAGGTGGCGGCGCGGCTGAAGCAGGCGGCGATCCCTTTTGTGGTACTGGATACGGTGATGGTGGCGAAAAGTGGTGATGCGCTGCTCTCACCGGACGCCGTTGCCAGCGTTCGTGAGCGGTTGCTGCCGCAGGTTTCGCTGATCACTCCAAACCTGCCAGAGGCGGCGGCCCTGCTGGGTTGCGCCATTGCCACCGATGAGACGGAGATGCGCGAACAGGGGCGGGCGTTGCTGGCGCTGGGCTGTCAGGCTGTGCTGATGAAAGGAGGGCATCTTACAGCGGCGGAGAGTCCCGACTGGCTGATTACGCCATCGGCAGAGCAGCGGTTCAGCACACCGCGTGTAGAGACCCGTCATACGCATGGCACCGGCTGCACGCTGTCGGCGGCACTGGCCGCATTACGTCCGCGTCATGGCGGATGGGAGACGACGATTGAGGAAGCGAAAAACTGGCTGCAGCAGGCGCTGATGCAGGCGGATTCGCTGGAGGTCGGCAAGGGCATCGGGCCGGTTCACCATTTTCATCAATGGTGGTAAGAGAGACTGCCCGTCTCGCCCGGATAATCAGGCGAGGCGGGCACCCCTCGGGAGGGATTCAGGGGGCTTCAAACCAGGCGCTGTTGCGCTCAGCAATCGGGGTGATGGAGAAGATCATCTCCTGCAGGTGATGACGCATGGCCGCTTCGGCGGCATCGGCATCGTGCTGTTTCAGGGCGGCATAAATCTCTTCATGCTGCTCAATGACCTTTTCCGGCGGTGAGACTTCACTCAGCGTCAGGAAGCGCACCCGATCCATCGTCGCTTTGATATTCTCGACTGTTTCCCAGGCCAGCTTGCAGTCAATGCTTTCCGCGATCAGACGATGAAACTCATCGTCAAGCGTGAGGAACGCCTGGCTGTCATGCCGCTCCGCCGCCATCCGCTGCAGTTGCAGATTGTGCTCCAGCGTCATCAGTCCCGAGTCACCAATCTCCAGCGCGGCACGACGAACCACCGACACTTCCACCGCCTCACGGATAAAGCGGCCATCCGCGACCCGCTTAGCGGAGATTTTACGCACGAACGTGCCGCGCTGCGGCAATACCTGTACCAGTCCGGCTTCCGCCAGCTTGATAAACGCTTCGCGCACCGGCTGACGTGAAACGCTGAAGCGTGCGGAGACCTCTTTTTCAGAGAGCAGCGAACCTGGCTGAATCGCGCAGGTGACAATATCTTTGCGCAGAAAACGGTAAATCTGCTGATTGACCGGTTCGCTGGTGGTAATGGTATAGGCGCTCGACATGCAGCAATATCCCTATTACGGCTGGCAGACGCCAGCGCGTTGGCAAAGTGTCAGTCTAATCAGCACGCTGCGTCTGCGCCAGCGCTTTATTGTCCCGCCTTCAGCCGCGATTCAGGCACTGATGCACAGTGGCACGCGCGCCCTGGGTGGTCAGTTGCTGATACCAGGCCGTCAGTCGGGCGACCACGTCGTCGTTCTGCAGCAAATCATCGCCAAACACTTCGCGGAGGGCGAGCAGCGCCCGCACGCGCGCTTCACCCTCTTCGCTGGCGGCAACGCACTCCGCCAGTTTTTTCTGCATCGGATCACGGATCTCAATCGGCTGGCCCTGTTCATCAACGCCGCCCACATAGCGCATCCAGCCCGCGACGCCGAGCAGCAGCAGTTCGCAGCGGCTGCCACGCTGCAGGTGCCAGCGCAGACTGTCGAGCAGGCGCTGCGGCAGTTTTTGTGTGCCGTCAGTGGCGATCTGCCCTGTGCGATGTTTAATCGCACGGTTTTCATAGCGGGCGATCAGCGAATCGGCATAGGCATTCAGATCCACGCCCTGGGTGCGCAGCGTCGGTGCCTGTTCATCAATCATCAGTGAACGGGCGGCGGCGCGGAAATGGGGATCGGCCACACAGTCGCTGATGTACTCATACCCCGCCAGAAAGCCGAGGTAGGCCAGGAAAGAGTGACTGCCATTCAGCATGCGCAGTTTCATCTCTTCATAGGGCAGTACATCACTGACCAGTTCCGCACCCGCTTTCTCCCACGCCGGGCGACCATTAACGAAGTTATCTTCTATCACCCACTGAAAGAAGGGTTCTGCTTCAATCGCGACCGGATCTTCACATCCCAGACGCTTGTGCAGCGCGGCCAGTGCGGTGTCGGTCATGGCCGGAACGATGCGGTCCACCATGGTGGAAGGAAAGGTGATGTGCTGCTGAATGTACTCTGCCAGCGCAGGATCCTGACGCTCCGCCAGCTGGGTCACTACATTGCGGGTCACATGCCCATTCTCCGGCATGTTGTCGCAGGACATCACGGTGAAGGGCGGTAATCCCAGCTCGCGGCGACGGCGGATCGCCGCCAGAATGACACCGGGCACCGTGCGGGGGGCTTGCGGATTCTGCAGGTCATGGACGATATCAGGATGATCGCTGTTTAAATTGCCGCTGGCGGGCAGATGGCAGTAACCCTTTTCGGTCACGGTCATGGAGACGATGGCGATATCCGGCTGGCTCATGGCGTTGATCACAGCTTCGATACCGTCTTTGTCGCCTTTCAGGGCGCTGGTGATGACGCCGATCACCCGGGTCTGCTGAGAACCATCCGCCAGCTCAGTGAGGGTGTAGAGCAGGTCCTGCTGGCGCAGCGCCGTAATCAGTCCGGTGCTGTTCATGAGATTGACCTCACAGTAGCCCCAGTCGCTGCCCTGTTCTTCGGCCAGCCTGTCGCTGCACATCGCCTGATGTGCGCGGTGAAAGGCACCAAAACCGATGTGTACCATGCGGGTCTTCAGTTTGCTGCGGTCGTAGGAGGGGCGTTTAACCTCAGCAGGCAGGCGATCAATCTGTAACATAATCCGTCCTTTTGAAAAGCGGGGCGCTCAGCGCCCCAGTCAGCGTTCTGTTAGCGGAACAACACTCAGACCGAAACCGGTTTGTCCTGGGTTTTCGGACTGCGAATCACAAACAAGACCAGGAAGGCGCCCAGCGCGGCGACACAACCGGCCAGCACGAAGGCGCTGTCGAATTTGCCGGTGTGCTGAACAATAAAGCCGGTGACAATCGGCCCGATGATGCCGGAGAGGCTGCCTGTCAGATGGATGAAGCCGCTGATGCTGCCGATGCGACTCTTATGTACCACATCCTGAATGATGGCCCAGTAGATCGCGCCGGTGATGTAGAGAAAGAAAATCGATACCGACATCATAATCACGGCAGGCACGACCTCTTTTATCGTACCCGCCAGCGCCACGCAAATTGCCGCGGCCAGCAGTGAGACCACCAGCACAATTTTGCGTGACAACAACAGCTTGCCGGTGATGTTAAAGATTTTATCGGAGATCCAGCCGCCCAGCGCCAGGCCGACGAAACCGACGATCCACGGGATCATGGTGGTGATACTCATCGATTTAATATCCAGGCCGTGTGCCTGCACCAGATAGGCCGGGAACCAGCTCAGGAAGAAGAACAGGATGTAGTTGTAGCAGAAGAAGGCAAACGCCGTGACCAGGATAATCGGCTGGCGCAGGTAGTAACCAAACGGATGAGCCGTTTCTGACAGGTCAACCTCATCGTTCGGGCTGGTCGCCTTGAGGCGTTCGATCAGCAGCCGCTCTTCTTCAGTGACGCGCTTGCTCTTCGCCGGATTGTCCGCCGCGAAGAAGAGCCAGAATGTCATCCAGACCAGCCCGATGCAGCAGACAATCACAAACGCCGGACGCCAGCCGTAAGCCAGTGCCAGATAGCCAATAATCGGACCGGCGACGGCACCGCCCAGTGGCGATCCGGCACTCAGTAAGCCCATGGCCGTTGCGGCCTGTTTTTTCGGGAACCAGCCGTTAATCGCTTTGTTAGCCGAGGAGCAGATGGGGCCTTCGGCCATGCCGAACAGCACGCGCAGGATCAGCAGCGACCAGAAGCCGGTGGCCAGCGCGGTCATACCGCAGAAGATTGACCACGCGGCTACCGCTACGGCCAGCACAATCTTAGGGCCAAAGCGGTCGGTGGCGAGGCCGCCGACAAAGTTGAACAGGGCGTAGCCAAAGAAAAAGCTGCCGAAAATCATGCCGAACTGCTCCGCATTGATCGCCAGATCTTTTTCAACCAGCGGAACCGTCAGGGAGAGCGCGACACGATCGAGGTAATTGATCATGTAAACCAGAAACAGCAGTAAAACGAGGGTCCAGCGCAGATTCTTGAACATAAAAACTCCGTGATCTGTTTTCTCTTTTTAAGTGTGCCAGCGCGAACGCTGGCTCAGGACACCTGGTGTTCAGCAACGCATTACCCCATCTGCAGGATCACTTTGCAGCAGGTGCGCGGATCTTTTTCGAACAGGGTCATCGCGCGCTCAATCTCCTGCAGGGGGAAAGTGTGTGTGACCAGTTTTTCCGGCTGGATTAACCCTTTTTCTATCCAGTCGATCACCTGCGGAAAGCGGTTGCTGTTCAGACGTGAGGTAAACAGCGACAGCTCTTTACTGGTCAGGCTCTGCTGGGTCAGGCTGCAGGGTTCACCGGAGAAGCCGAGCAGGCCGATACGCGCCGCCGGTGAGGCGAGTGCGACGGCTTCCGCCAGAATGGCGGGATGGCAGGCCGCATCAATAATCAGCGTGGGCTGCACGCCCTCCAGCTGCGCTGCCAGCGGGATCGCGCTGTTGTCGAACAGCTGGTCGGCACCACTCTGTTCAGCCAGCGCCAGACGTTCCGGCAGCCGATCCACCACCATTACCTTTTTCACCTTATAGACGCCTTTCAGCACCTGAATCGCGGTCAGTCCCATCGGGCCAGCACCATAGATCAGCGCCACGTCGTCCGGCTGCGGCCTGAGAAAGGCCGTGATATTGGCCGCGATGGTAAACGGCTCGACCAGACTGGCGAGCTGGTCGGGAATGGTGTTCGGCAGGCGCCAGGCATTTTTAGCCGGCGTCAGCGCATACTCACTGAAGCCGCCGTCACGATGCACGCCCGTCACCTGCAGCGTGGTGCAGACGTTGGGGCGGCCCACCGAGCAGGGATAGCAGCTGCCGCAGCTCACCACCGGATCGACGGCAACGCGTTCCCCCAGACGGGCAGTATCAACACCGTCACCGACCGCATCGATCACGCCGAAAAATTCATGACCAATCACCCGTGGATATTTCGCAAAGGGATTATGGCCGTGCCAGATATGCACATCTGAGCCGCAGATGCTGGCATAGGCCACCTTCACCCGGACTTCCCCTGGCGCAGGCTGCGGCAGGGGACGTTCAGCGATGACCAGCCTGCCCGGTTCTTCAATCACAACGCTTTTCATAACGGTCTCCTTACCAGTTCCAGAGGGTGCCATCTTCAAGACGGGCGACCGGCAGATAGGCGGGTTCATAGGGATATTTCGCCGCCAGTTTTTCGTTGAAGTCGATGCCGAGGCCCGGCTTGTCGCCAGGATGCATATAGCCCTGGTCAAAACTCCAGCTGGCGTCAAACAGCTCCATCATCTGCTCAGAGAAGCCCATATACTCCTGCACGCCGAAATTGGGCACCCAGAGGTCGAAGTGCAGCGCCGCGGCCATGCAGATCGGGGAGAGGTCAGAGGGGCCGTGTGAGCCGGTGCGCACCTGATAGAGCGATGCAAAATCAGCGATGCGTCGCATGCCGGTGATGCCGCCCGCGTGGGTAATGGTCGTGCGGATATAGTCGATCAGCTGCTCTTCAATCAGCTGCTTACAATCCCAGATGCTGTTGAACACTTCGCCCACCGCAATCGGTGTGACGGTGTGCTGGCGAATCAGGCGGAAGCATTCCTGATTCTCAGCCGGCGTCGGATCTTCCATCCAGAACAGACGATAATCTTCCACGCTTTTGCCAAAGCGCGCCGCTTCAATCGGCGTCAGACGATGATGCATGTCATGCAGCAGATGCTCATCGAAACCGAACTTATCGCGGATCGCGGCGAACAGTTTCGGGGTGAAATCGAGGTATTTTTCCGTTGACCAGAGCTGCTCTTCCGGCCAGTTACCTTTGGTCGCCGGTTCATAGGCCAGTCCTTTCCCTTTCGCCATGCCGTAGGTGGTCTTCATGCCCGGCACGCCGCACTGGGCGCGAATCGCCTTAAAGCCCAGCTCTTTGTGCTTCGCGTAGTCATCCATCACTTCATCGATGGAGTGACCGGTGGTGTGGCAATAGACCATGACGCCCGTGCGGGAGGCGCCGCCCAGCAGCTGATAAACCGGCATGTTGGCCGCTTTGCCTTTGATATCCCACAGCGCCATATCGACCGCCGAGATCGCAGACATGGTGACCGGGCCACGACGCCAGTAGGCCCCTTTATAGAAGTATTGCCAGATGTCTTCGATCTGATGCGCATCGCGGCCGATCAGCTGCGGGCAGACATGATCTTTCAGGTAGGAGGCGACCGGCAGTTCCCGGCCATTAAGGGTTGCATCACCAATGCCGGTCAGGCCCTGATCGGTGGTGATTTTGACGGTGACAAAGTTTCTGCCTGCGCAGGTTACAAATACTTCTGCCTTTACAATCTTCATCCTGTTTGCCTTGAGTCAGCCTTCGATGATGAAAACGTACGCGCATTAATACTACCATACAAGTTAAAAGGGCAGAGTTGTGAAGCCAGTCACATGCTGTTTTTATCGCCAGAAAAAGCGTGAGAAAACAGGGGTGTATGTTAATAAAGGTAACATCAGGAGGGGAGGGAGAAACAAAAAGGGGGCGCTGCCCCCTCAGCATCAGGAGAGTAAGGCACACTGCGGAGGCAGACGGCAGCTCAGCGCGCCTGCCATTACCTCAATCACAAATTCGCGTCCGGAGAGTGGTTCACCATCCAGGTTAAAGGTCATCTCATGAGGCGATCGGATCGTCAGTGATTCCAGCTGCGTGGTGACGATGCCGGGATTGTCATCATCGCCGGTAAGAGAATGGAACAGGGTCGGCAGCAGCTCCTGCGCGGTGACGATGCTGACATCAAGCCGCCCGTCGTCAATCAGGGCAGAGGGACACAGTCGCTGTCCGCCGCCTGCCTGACGCCCGTTTCCGATGCCGATCACCAGCGCATCACCCTGCCAGGCAAAATCGGGACCGCTGATCTCACAGGTGTCGGGTTTCAGCGTGTCCATGCGCATCAGGCCGTGAATAAAGTAGGAGACACCCCCCAGCGCCGATTTCAGCTTTTCCGGGGTTTCTGTGGTGATCCGGGTGCCGAAGCCGCCAGTCGCCATGTTAATGAAGTAGTGACTCTGGTTGACCCGGGCCAGATCGATGGCACTCGCTTTGCCCTGAATCGCCAGCCGCAGTGCCGGCTCCATCTCTTCCGGGATACCGACGCTGGTGGCAAAGTCGTTGGCGGTGCCCAGCGGCAGAATGCCCAGCACCGGGCGATGTTCCGCTTCCGAAGCCGCCAGCGCCGTCGCAACTTCGTTGATGGTGCCATCGCCGCCACCGGCAACGACGGTAGCAGCCCGCAGCGTAATCGCCTCTTTGACATAGCGATCGCCGTCGCCTTTCTCAAAGGTGACGCGCACCGCAATCTCAAAGCCTTCTTCCCGCAGGGTCGTGATAGCATCGCGCAGATCGTCATTACCGGCGCCTTTCCCATTCAGGATGAGCAGCGTAAGCGGTTTATTGTCCATTGTGCGTTCCTTGATGATCTACAGAGTAGGAGGGGGAAGGTATAACACAGCTTCCAGCACCAGATTATTGGCGAAAGCATGAAAAAAGAAAACCCGCACGGGGGAGCCGGGCGGGTAAATGAGGTGGTTCCTGGTAAATCTGCCGTTTGTTGTTACTCGTTAGCAGCAGGCGGGACTATAAAGCAGCCCGGCGCAGGGGTCTGTGATCCTGTTCTGATTTCATCAATTTGTTTCCGTTGGTAAACGATTATGAGGCGCCCGGGTATCTTCGCCGTGATCGAAGTTACGCAGCAGCAGCGCAAAGCGCAGATCCACCGCCTCAGGCACCCGCAGCCAGACGCGATGACCGTCGCCGGGTGCTACGTCGGTCGGTTCGCCACGGCTGTCCTGCAGCGCATCGAGCTGGCACTGCAGGTTGCCGTCGGGCGTCATGATCTCCACGCTGTCGTGCAGCATGAACTTATTTTTTACCGCCACTTCGGCCCATTCGCCCCGGCGTTCGCCGGTAAACTCGCCCACAAACTGCTGACGATCGGAGACGGAAAAGCCCTGCTCATAGTTCTGGTAGCTGTCGTGAGTGTGACGACGCAGAAAGCCTTCGGTATAGCCGCGATGTGCCAGACCCTCCAGGGTGAGCAGCAGTGACGCATCAAAGGGTTTTCCCGCGGCGGCATCGTCAATCGCGCGGCGATACACCTGGGCGGTGCGCGCGCAGTAGTAGTAGGACTTGGTGCGTCCCTCAATCTTCAGCGAATGGACGCCCATCTCGCTGAGCCGCTCCACATGTGCCACTGCACGCAGATCCCGCGAGTTCATGATATAGGTGCCATGCTCATCTTCGAACGCGCTCATCACTTCGCCAGGTTTCATCTTCTCTTCCAGCAGGAACACCTTGTCGGTCGGCTGACCGATGCCCAGCGCTGGCGTCACCTCCTGCACCGTCACCGGCTGGTGGATGCCGACAATGTTGCCCACCTCATCCTGCTGGCCTTCGGCCACTTTGTATTCCCAGCGGCAGGCGTTGGTGCAGGTGCCCTGGTTCGGATCGCGTTTGTTCATATAGCCGGAGAGCAGGCAGCGGCCGGAATAGGCCATACAGAGCGCACCATGAACAAAGACTTCCAGCTCCATCTCCGGCACCTGCTGACGGATTTCGGCGATCTCCTCCAGCGACAGCTCGCGCGACAGAATTACCCGGCTCAGCCCCATCTGCTGCCAGAACTTCACCGTGGCCCAGTTGACCGCATTGGCCTGCACTGAGAGATGGATCGGCATCGCCGGGAAGGCCTCACGCACCAGCATAATCAGACCCGGATCGGACATGATCAGCGCATCAGGCTGCATCGCCACCACCGGCGTTAAGTCACGAATAAAGGTTTTCAGCTTGGCGTTGTGCGGCGCGATGTTGACCACCACGTAGAATTTTTTGCCCAGCGCGTGCGCTTCGTTGATGCCCAGCGCGAGATTTTCGTGGGTAAATTCATTATTGCGCACCCGCAGGCTGTAGCGCGGCTGACCGGCATAGACGGCATCGGCACCATAGGCGAAGGCGTAACGCATGTTTTTCAGCGTCCCGGCGGGGGAGAGCAGTTCAGGTTTCATGGGGTTCTCACTGATGTCAGGTCAGTATGCCGCCAGAGGCGGCAGAGGCAGGGCCGTGAAGCCCTGCAAAAGGTGCGGAATTGTAGGCAGTGAGAAAAGGGAAGTAAATTGATCGGGATCAAACTAGATCAAATGACAGGCATCCGCTTCCCAGCGATAGCCCATGCCGTAGACGGCACGGATAAAAGGTTGCTCGCTGTCGAGATTCTCCAGCTTGCGCCGCAGATTCTTGATATGGCTGTCGATGGTCCGATCGGTTACCACGCGGTAATCATCATAGAGATGGTTGAGCAGTTGCTCGCGCGAAAAGACCTTGCCCGGTTCCAGCGACAGGGTTTTCAGCAGCCGAAACTCGGCCGGGGTTAAATCGAGCGGCTTATCACGCCAGCTGGCCGAAAAGCGGCTCTCATCGACTCTGAGCAGCGAACTGCTCTGCGGCTCTTCCGCCGAACGTTTTACCCGGCGCAGAATGGTCTTAACCCGCGCGACAACTTCCCGCGGGCTGAAGGGTTTGCAGATATAGTCATCGGCACCCAGCTCCAGCCCCAGCAGCCGATCGATCTCCTCGGTGCGGGCGGTGACCATAATAATCGGCAGTTCCGAATGCCGGCGGATTTCCCGGCACAGCGTTAAACCGTCGGTGCCGGGCAGCATCAGGTCCAGCAGCATCAGGTCGGGTGGGGTCTGGCGCACATAATCCAGCACGCCGTTGCCGTCGGCGATGTGATGGGTGCGGTAATTGGAGGCGTGCAGATAGTCGATCATCAGCTGCGCCAGTTTGGGCTCATCTTCGACCACCAGAATCAGCGGGTCGTGGTTTTCCAGGCTCATAAGCGTCTACGCAAGGGGAACATAGCGCAAGTGTAGCGCGATTTTCAGTCCACCTAAATCAGAGTGCGACGCAGAGATATCGCCGCCGTGAGCGTCTGCAATGTTCTTACAGATGGCGAGGCCAAGTCCCGATCCGCCGCTGGCACGATTACGGGAGCCTTCGGTGCGGAAGAAGCGTTCAAAAATCTGCGCCTGATGTTCCCGATCCACGCCCGGCGCGCTGTCATCAAACTCTACCCGCCAGTGCGGAGCCTGATACTTCAGGGTCACCTCAACCCGGCCTCCGCTGTCGGTGTAGCGCAGGCTGTTCTCCAGCAGGTTAGTGAAGAGCTGCATCAGGCGATCGGGATCGCCGAAGAAGGGAGCATCATCGGGCAGGTTCAGCTTTAACGTCAGGCCATGCGCGCGGTAGCGTTCGGCAAAGCTGCCCGCCGTGACTTCCAGCAGCTGCACCAGGTCGGTCGCCTGTTTGCGGTAAGCCAGGGCACCCTCATCCGACAGCGACAGCTGATGCAGGTCATCCACCAGCTTGGTCAGCACCACCACTTCACTCTGCAGCGAAGCGATCGCTTCCGGCGTCAGTTTGCGCACGCCATCCTGCATCGCTTCCAGTTCACCGCGCAGAATGGCCAGCGGCGTGCGTAACTCATGGGAGATATCCGCCATAAAGGCGCGGCGCATGCTTTCGTTTTTCTCCAGCGAGCTGGCGAGAAGGTTAAAGTCACCGGCCAGCTGGCCCAGTTCGTCCCGGCTGCTGACTTCGACGCGGGTGGCAAAGTTGCCCGCGGCCAGATGATGGGTGCCGTCGACCAGCCGTTTGACCGGAGCCAGCAGCCCGCGCGCCATCAGCCAGGTGGCCAGCGCCGCCAGCAGCGTCGAGAGGCCAACGATAATCCAGCTGGTGCGGCGCTGCTGCTGATCGAAGTTAATGTCGGTGCTGCGCGTCAGCCGCTCCGGCGGGGAGCCGATAACCCAGCCGACCACCTTACCGTTGCTGGTGGTGATATTGCGTCGCGTGCCCTCAGGCGGCACCGGCGTGGGCGGCCCGA
Organism: Pantoea sp. PA1; assembly: GCF_056856975.1. NCBI lineage: Bacteria > Pseudomonadati > Pseudomonadota > Gammaproteobacteria > Enterobacterales > Erwiniaceae > Pantoea > Pantoea sp. PA1. The sequence continues at coordinate 1,788,329 of NZ_JBXGEE010000001.1, read as the reverse complement.
CCAGCACCCTGTACTGCTGGTCGAGGATCCAGAACTGGGTGCGCCAGCCATGCGGCGGCAGCTGACTGTTGCCCGGATTCTGCTCCAGCGAACGCAGCATGGTGAACACCAGGCGGTCGTTGTGGCGCAGAAAATCCCAGTTGCCGTGCTGCTCATACTGATCGGCCAGCGCATCGCCGAGCAGGCTCAGGCGCTGCTGATTGCCGCGCTTGATATAGTCGACGAAGCCATGCTCAAAGCTGAGGCGGACTCCCCAGTGCATGGTAATCAGTACCAGCATGCAGGTGGCGAAAATCGCCATAAACAGTTTGGCCCCGATACCCAGGCGCAGGTTAACTCTCATTGTTTTCTCCGGCGTCGCAAATCGACGTTGCTGCTCACCTGCGGCGGAACGCGCCAGAAGATCAGCGCGGGCAGGATAATAATCAGTGACATGCACAGGTAGGTGTAAATAAACATCTGATGTTCTGCTGCGCTGTTGGCTGCGCCCTCCTGGGCAAAGGCGCCCAGCAGCAGCCCGGCGACGGTGACGCCAATACTCATCGACAGCTGCATAATCATCGACAGCAGGCTGTTTCCGCTCGACGCCAGCGTGTCCGGCAGCTCTTTCAGCGTCAGCGTGTTCATCGAGGAGAAGCGAATGGCGTTGACCATGCCCTGCAGAAACAGCACCAGCGGCAGCAGCCAGACCCAGCCCAGGATCGCCACCAGCGGAAACAGCAGCACCACCAGCGCCAGCGCCACGGTCGACATCACCAGCACGTTGCGGTAGCCATAGCGATTAACGATGCGCACCACAATACGCTTCATCCCCATGTTGCCCAGCACCATCGGGATCATCATCAGACCGGCGTGGAACGGGCTGTAGCCCATGCCGAGCTGCAGGAAGATGGGCGTCATAAAGGGCAGCATGCCGCTGCCGATACGGCCGGTAAAACTGCCCAGCAGGCCGATAGCGTAGAGGCGGTTATCAAACAGCTTCAGGCTGAACAGCGCGTTATCATTGCCGCGCGCGTGCATCAGGTAGAACAGCAGCGAGAACAGGCCCGCAAGGATCATCGCACCCAGCAGCAGGGCGGAGCCGCCGCTGCTGCGCTGACCGTCCAGCGCCAGCGTCAGGGTCGCCATACCGGCGGCCAGCAGAAAAAAACCGGCAAAATCGAAGCGGCGGGTCTGCATGCTGTAGTTGGGCATCAGCATCAGGGTGGCAATCGCGCCGGCGATGCCGACCGGGATGTTGATCAGGAAGATCCAGTGCCAGCTGGCGTATTCGACCAGCACCCCTCCCAGCGCCGGGCCCAGCAGCGGGCCAATCTGGCCGGGCAGGGTGACAAAGGTCATGGCGGACATATACTGCTCACGCGGAACGATTTTCATCACCGTCAGTCGCCCCACCGGCACCATCATGGCACCACCAATCCCCTGAACCACCCGCGCCAGCACCAGCTGATCCAGCGTGCCGGAGAGGGCACACAGCAGCGATCCCAGACTGAACAGCAGGATCGCGCTGAAGAAGATGTTGCGCACGCCAAAGCGATCCGCCAGCCAGCCGCTGACCGGCAGCATCACCGCCACGGTGAGGACGTAATAGACGATCACCGCATGCATGTGCAGCGGACTGACGCCCAGATCGTGCGCCATCGCCGGAATAGCTGTATTCACGATGGTGGTGTCCAGCGTCTGCATAAAAAAGCCGATGGCGACAATCCACAGCTGCCAGCGGACGTTCGTGCTTTGCGTACTCATCCCTTCCCCCGATTCAGCCGGTTTGCCCGGTGGCCTGCTGCAGCCTCAGGCGTTACGTCTGCGGTGCGGCTGACCGCGACCGCTTTCTGCGCCGCAGCTTATCCATCATCAGGTAGATCACCGGCGTGGTGTAGAGCGTCAGTAACTGACTCATCACCAGACCCCCTGCAATGGTAATCCCCAGCGGCTGACGCAGTTCCGCCCCGTCGCCACTGGATAACACCAGCGGCAGCGCGCCAAACAGCGCCGCCAGTGTGGTCATCATGATCGGCCGGAAGCGCAGCAGACACGCCTGGAAAATGGCATCCCGTGCGCTGAGCTGGCCGTTACGCTCAGCTTCCAGCGCAAAATCGACCATCATGATGGCGTTCTTTTTCACGATACCAATCAGCAGCAGGATACCAATCAGGGCAATCAGGCTGAAGGGCGTATCAAACAGTTCCAGCGCCAGCAGCGCGCCCACGCCCGCCGAAGGCAGCGTGGAAAGGATCGTCAGCGGATGCACATAGCTCTCATAGAGGATCCCCAGCACGATATAGACCGCAGCAATCGCCGCCAGCATCAGCCACAGCTGGCTGCTTTGCGACTGCTGAAACACCTGCGCCGTGCCGGCAAAGCTGCCGCGTACGCTGGAAGGCACGCCCAGCGCGGTCATGGTGCGCTCAATCGCGTCAGAGGCCTGTGACAGTGAGACCCCTTCCGGCAGATTGAACGAGATGGTCGAGGCGGCCGACAGCCCTTCATGGTTCACCGACAGCGGAGCATTGGCGGGCTGCCAGTGAGCGAACCACGACAGCGGAATCGCTTTGCCTTCGCTGTTTATCACAAACATCTGTGACAGGGCGCTGATATCCTGGGTATAGCGCGGATCCACCTCCATCACCACTTTGTACTGGTTAAGCGGCTGGTAGATGGTGGAGATCTGCCGCTGACTAAAGGCGTTATTTAACAGCGCATTGGCTTCGGAGACATCGATGCCCAGGCGGGCCATGCTTTCACGATCGTAGGTCAGCGCCATCTCACTGCCTTTATCCTGCTGATCGGAGTTCACATCCGCCAGCTGCGGCAGGGCAGAGAACGCCTGACGGATTTTCGGCTCCCAGGTGCGCAGCGCGTTGAGATCGTCCGACAGCAGCGAATACTGGTATCCGGCGTTCGACTCCCGGCCGCCGACGCGTAGATCCTGCACCGCATTCAGATAGAGGCTGGCACCCGGCTCTTTCGCCAGCTTGTCGCGCAGCCGGGCGATAACCGCCTGCGCGTTCTCTTTACGCTCAGAGAGCGGTTTCAGGGAGATAAACATGGAGCCGCTGTTGGTGCGCATGCCGCCGGTAAAGCCCACTACGCTGTCCACCGCCGGGTCGGCTCCAACGATCTCCATGAAATCCTGCAGCTTACTGCGCATCGCCTGAAACGAGATGCTCTGGTCGGCGGAGATAAACCCGGCGAGTCGCCCGGTATCCTGTTCCGGCATAAAGGTTTTCGGGATTGAGACAAACAGCCAGCCGGTCAGGGCAATCGTGGCGAAAAAGAGCAGCAGCACCCAGCGCGCATGATTCAGCACCACGCTTAACGATCGGCCATAGCCCTGCTGAATCGCCATCAGCAGCCGACCTGCACCGCGCCGGCGCGGCTGGCTGCGTGGCGCGTGAGGCTTCAGCAGATACGCGCACATCATCGGCGTCAGGGTGATCGAAATAACCAGCGAGATGGCGATCGCCACCGACAGGGTAATGGCAAATTCCGAGAAGAAACGGCCAATCAGCCCGCCGATCATCAGCAGCGGCAGGAAAACCGCAATCAGCGACAGGCTCATCGACAGCACGGTAAAGCCCACTTCGCGCACGCCCTTCAGCGCGGCGGCCAGCGGTTTCATACCCGCTTCCACATGGCGGGCGATGTTCTCCAGCACCACGATCGCATCGTCCACCACAAAGCCGGTGGCAATGGTCAGCGCCATCAGCGACAGGTTGTTGAGGCTGAAGCCGCACAGGTACATGGCCGCGAAGGTGCCAATCAGCGAGACCGGCACGGCGATGGCGGGGATCAGCGTGGCGCGCCCGGAGCGCAGGAACACGAACACCACCAGAATCACCAGCCCGACGGCGATTAACAGCGACTGCTCCACTTCATGCAGCGAAGCACGGATGGTAGGGGAGCGATCCTGGGCAATCTGCAGGTCGATGGCGGCCGGGATCACCTCATGCAGCAGCGGCATCTCGGCACGGATGCGGTCAACCGTCTCAATGACGTTTGCGTCAGGGGTTTTGCGGATCAGCAGCAGCACGGCCGGTTTACCGCGTGACATCCCGGCGTTGCGTACGTCCTGAACCGAATCTTCCACGGTCGCCACATCAGACAGCTTCACCGCCGCGCCATTTTTATAATGCACGATTAGCGGCTGATACTCGCGGGCGGTCTGCAGCGCGTCATTGGTGCGCAACTGCCAGCGCTGCTGTGAATCATCCACTGCGCCCTGCGGGCGGCGCTGGTTGGCGTCGGAAATGGCGGTGCGCACCGCATCCAGCGAGACACCCTGATTAAACAGCGCCTGCGGATTCAGCGCCACGCGCACGGCGGGCAGCGAACTGCCCCCCACGGTAACGTCGCCGACCCCCTGAATCTGCGACAGCTTCTGCGCCAGCTGCGTCGAGGCATAATCGTAGAGCTGGCCCGGATTGTAGGTATCCGAGGTCAGCGTCATGATCATAATCGGCGCATCAGAGGGGTTCACTTTGCGGTAAGTCGGACGTGAGGGCATGCCGGTCGGCAGCAGGCTTTGCGCCGCGTTGAGCGCAGCCTGCACGTCGCGCGCGGCACCGTTGATGTCGCGATCGAAATCGAACACCAGAATGATGCGGGTACTGCCCAGCGAGCTCATCGAGGTCATTTCACTGACGCCCGCGATACGTCCCAGCGACCGCTCCAGCGGCGTGGCGACCGACGACGCCATGATCTCGGGTGAGGCCCCCGGCAGCGAGCCGGAGATGACGATCACCGGAAAATCGACCTGCGGCAGCGGGGCAACCGGCAGCAGCCGGAACCCCAGAATTCCGGCCAGCGCGATGGCCAGCGTCAGCAGGGTGGTGGCGACGGGCCGGTGAATAAACAGGGCAAAGAACTTCACTCTGCGGCCTCCGTGCGGCCGAAGCGGCGGCGGGTGGCGTGCGCCAGGCGATCAAACAGCAGGTAGATCACCGGCGTGGTGAACAGCGTCAGCACCTGACTCAGAATCAGGCCGCCGACCATCGCAATCCCCAGCGGATGACGCAGTTCCGCGCCGACGCCGGTGCTGAGCATCAGCGGCAGTGCACCCAGCAGGGCCGCCAGCGTGGTCATCAGAATCGGACGGAAGCGCAGCAGTGAGGCCTGATAGATGGCGTCATAGGGTTTCATTCCCTGTTCACGTTCGGCCGCCAGCGCAAAGTCGATCATCATGATGGCATTCTTTTTCACAATACCGATCAGCAGGATGATGCCGATGATCGCCACAATATCCAGCTCGTTACCGCTGAGCATCAGTGCCAGCAGCGCGCCGACACCGGCCGTGGGCAAGGTGGAGAGGATGGTGATGGGGTGGATGAAGCTCTCATAGAGCACACCCAGCACGATATACATCGCGACAATCGCCGCCACAATCAGCCAGACGGTGCTGCTCAGCGCCGCTTCGAACGCCAGGGTGCTGCCCTGGAACTGGGTCATCATCTCCGCCGGCATTCCCAGCTCTGCTTCAGCCTGCGACACCGCTTTCACCGCATCTTCCAGCGAGTAGCCGTCAGCGACATTAAAAGAGAAGGTCGCCGAAGGAAACTGGTCGAGATGGCTGATGCTGAGGGGCGCATGGCGCTGTTCGATGCGGGCAATGGCGCTCAGCGGCACGCTGCCGCCGTCGGTGCTGTTCAGGCGAATCGCGTCCAGGCTCTGCAGACCCGGCGTGGCGTGATTGTCCTGCTCCAGCACCACGCGATACTGATTGGCCTGGGTGTAGATGGTAGAGATCAGCCGCTGGCCGAAGGCGTTATAGAGCGCATTATCGACATCCGCCATGCTGATGCCGAGGCGGCTGGCGCTGTCGCGATCGACATTGACGTAGGCTTCCAGCCCCTGATCCTGCCAGTCGCTGCTGACATCGCGCAGCTGCGGCAGGGTTCTGAGCCGGTTCAGCAGGGCGGGCACCCAGGTGCTGAGCGACGACAGGGAACCCGACTGCAGCGTGAGCTGATAGGGGGTGCGGCTCGCCTGCGTATCGATAGTGAGATCCTGCACCGCCTGCAGCCACAGCTGGACGCCCGGCAGCTGACTGACCTGCTGTTGCAGGCGCTGCTCGATTTCAGGAATACGGTCATCGCGCTCATCCAGCGGTTTCAGGTTGATCTGCAGCCGCGCGCTGTTCAGCGAGGCGTTGGTGCCATCCACGCCGACAAAGGAGGTCAGGCTCTGCACCGCCGGATCTTTCATGATGACCGAGGCGACGTCGCGGGTGCGCTGCGCCATGCTGGCGTAGGAAACGGACTGGGGAGCCTGCAGCGTGCCCTGAATAATGCTGTTGTCCTGCTGCGGGAAGAAGCCTTTGGGGATGATCATCCAGAGCACCAGTGTCAGAACCAGCGTGCCCAGCGCCACCGACAGCGTCAGCCAGGGGTGATTCAGCACCCGGCTCAGGCCGCGACCGTAAACGGCCACGATGCGGTCAAACATCGCTTCACTGGCCCGGGAGAAACGGTTCTGTTTACGCAGCGACTCTGCGCTCAGCATTCTGGCGCACATCATCGGCGTCAGCGTCAGCGAGACCACGGCAGAAATCAGAATCGCCACCGCCAGCGTCACGGCAAATTCGCGGAACAGGCGGCCAATCACATCCCCCATAAACAGCAGCGGGATAAGTACCGCAATCAGCGAGAAGGTGAGGGAGATGATGGTGAAGCCGATCTCGCCAGCCCCTTTCAGCGCAGCGGTGAGCGGCTTTTCTCCTTTCTCGATATAGCGTGAGATGTTCTCAATCACCACGATGGCATCGTCGACCACAAAGCCGGTGGCGATGGTCAGCGCCATCAGCGTGAGGTTGTTGATCGAAAAACCGAGGAAATACATCGCGGCAAAGGTGCCGATCAGCGACAGCGGCACGGCGACTGCCGGGATCAGGGTGGCCGGCACATTGCGCAGAAAGAGGTAGATAATCATCACCACCAGCGCCATCGCCAGCATCAGCTCATGCTGTGTGTCACTGACCGACGCGCGGATATTGGTGGTGCGGTCGGTGAGCAGTTTCACCTCCACCGATTTTGGCAGCGTCGCCGTCAGCGCTGGCAGCATGGCGCGAATGCTGTCGGCGGTGGCGATGATATTGGCTCCGGGCTGACGCTGAACGTTGAGCACAATCGCCGCATCGCGGTTGGCCCACGCACCCAGCCAGCTGTTTTCCGCGCCCTGTTCGATGGTCGCCACGTCGCCAAGCCGCACCGGTGCGCCATTTTTATAGCTGATAATCAGCTGGCGGTAATCCTCAGCAGATTTCATCTGGTCATTGGCTGACAGGGTGACTGAGCGGGTCGGGCCATCCAGGCTCCCTTTGGCGGAGTTGACGTTGGCATTGCTGATTGCGGTGCGCACGCTTTCGCTGGTCAGACCCAGCGCCGCCAGCGCCTGGGCATTCATTTTTACCCGCACGGCCGGACGCTGACCGCCCGACAGGGTGACGAGGCCGACGCCGCTGACCTGAGAAATCTTCTGCGCCACCCGCGTTTCCACCATGTCCTGAACCTGCGTCAGCGGCATGCTGCTGGTGGTGACCGCCAGCGTCATGATCGGCGGATCGGCCGGGTTCACTTTGCTGTAAACCGGTGGATTGGGCAGATCGTTGGGCAGCAGGTTGGTGGCGGAGTTAATGGCGGCCTGCACCTCCTGCTCCGCCACATCCAGCGGTAGCGACAGCTGGAACTGCAGGGTCACAACTGAGGCGCCCCCCGCGCTTTGCGACGCCATCTGTTTCAGGCCGGACATCTGGCCAAACTGGCGCTCCAGCGGGGCGGTAATGGAAGAGGTGACCACATCCGGGCTGGCGCCCGGATAGAGCGTGACCACCTGGATGGTCGGATAGTCTACTTCTGGCAGGGCCGACACCGGCAGGAAGCGATAACCCAGCACCCCGGCCAGTAAAATCGCAATCATCAACAGCGTGGTGGCAACCGGACGCAGAATAAACTGCCGTGACGGCCCGCCACTGTGATCGGGAGGCATGACCTGCATTACTCACGCTCTCCTTTTGACGGCAGGGTGGCCCGGCTGCTGCCCGGTGCACTGCTCTGGGCGGTCACGACCTCGACTTTCGCACCTTCAGTCAGGCGATCCAGACCATCGGTGACGACACGCTCACCCGCTTCCAGACCGGCGCTGACCACCACCTTCTGGCTGTCCTGCAGCCCGGCCATCACGCTTTTCTTACTGACCTTGTTGTCGCTGTTGACCACCCAGACAAAGTGGCCCTCGTTGCCCATCTGCAGCGCGGCAGGCGGGATCACAATCGCATCCTGCAGGGTGTTGACCTTGAGGCGCACATTGACGAACTGGTTGGGGAAGAGCGTGTCATCCTGATTGTCAAAACGCGCTTTGATTTTGATGGTGCCGGTGGTGACATCAATCTGGTTGTCCAGGCTCAGCAGCTTACCGCTGGCAATCAGATTCTGGTTACTGCGATCCCAGGCTTCCACCAGCAGTGGCTCACCGCTTTTCTGCGCTTTCAGAATCGGCGTGATGCTGTTTTCTGCCAGGGTAAAGACCACATCGATCGGCTGCGTCTGGGTGATGATCACAATGCCGTTGGTGTCGCCGCTGGTCACGTAGTTGCCGACATCCACCTGTTTCAGACCAACCCGGCCGGCAATGGGGGCGGTAATCCGACTGTAGGTGAGGTTAAGCTGCGCACTGGCGACACTGCCCTCATCGGCTTTCAGCGTGCCGAGCGTTTCGCTGACCAGCGAGCGCTGGGTATCCAGATCCTGTTGCGACACCAGCGACGTTTTCGCCAGCTTTTCATAGCGTGCCAGGTCCCGGCGGGCGTTAGCCAGCGTCGCCTGATCTTTCGCCAGCTGGCCCTGCGCCTGCGTGAGGGCTACCTGATAAGGCCGCGGATCGACTTCCGCCAGCAACTCGCCCGCTTTGACCTGCTGACCTTCGGTAAAATGGATCGCCAGCAGATCGCCATTCACCCGGCTGCGCACCGTGGCGGTATTGGCGGCGGTGACGGTGCCGAGACCGCTCAGATATTGCGGCACGCTCTGGCGGGTCGCTGTAGCGGCCTGAACCGGTGCCAGCGAACGGCGTGCGCCGTCATCGCCACCCTTACCGCGTGGGGCTGGCGAGCCACTCTGGCTGCTCTGCGGCTCAGCGGGGCGCTGCCAGACGTAATAGCCGCCAGCGGCCACGGCGATCAGGGCCAGCACGATCAGGGTTTTTTTCATTACAGGATGTCGGGTGCTCATGATTGTTGATGCTCTCCAGCAGTGACGTAGTCCCAGGCGCAGGCATCAAAGGGGGAGCCTGCAAACGACAGAGTGTAGTCGCCTCTGACAGGCAGAAATTGAAGGAATTAAGGATATCTGTCAGGACGGCGTAATTATGCCTGTTCTTTCATTAATCGCAGCACAATCGTCATTAAGCCATGAAAATCCCTTTGCTATGCTGAAATAAAGACCCTTTATCAGGCAAATAAGGAGCAGAGGATGAGTCAGAATCAAACCCGGCAGTTAGGTGACAGTGGTATCGCGGTGCCGTTACTGACGTTTGGTGGCAATGTATTTGGCTGGACGGTGGATCAGCCGACCTCCTTTTCGCTGCTGGATGCGCTGGTGGAGAAAGGACTCTGGTTTATCGACACCGCCGACGTCTATTCCCGCTGGGCACCGGGCAACAAAGGGGGAGAATCGGAAACCATTATTGGTGAGTGGCTGAAAAAAAGCGGTAAACGTGACCAGATCGTACTGGCGACCAAGGTCGGCATGGAGCTGTCACCCGAGAAAACCGGGCTGAAGCCGCAATATATTCGCCAGGCGGTCGAAGATTCACTGCGCCGGTTACAGACTGACTATATCGATCTCTATCAGGCGCATCGCGACGACCAGGATACGCCGCTGGCCGACACCCTGAGTGCCTTCGACAGCCTGATCCGTGAAGGGAAAGTGCGCGCCATCGGAGCCTCTAACTACAGTGCGGCGCGGCTTGAGGAGGCATTGCAGGTGAGTGAGAGCCAGGGGCTGGCGCGCTATGAGACCTTACAACCTGAATATAACCTCTACGACCGTCAGCCCTATGAATCGGAGCTTGAGCCGGTGGTCATGGCACAGGGTCTGGGCGTCATCAACTACTACTCGCTGGCGAGCGGTTTTCTCAGTGGCAAATACCGTGATGCGGCTGATGCCGGAAAAAGCGCACGGGGGCAGGGCGTGGTAGAGAAATACCTCAATCCGCGCGGATTGCGGATTCTCGACGCGCTGGATGCTATCAGCGAGGCGCATCAGGTGACGCCGACGCAGGTCGCACTCGCCTGGCAGATTGCCCGTCCCGGGATTACCGCGCCGATCGTCAGCGCCACCTCGCTTCAGCAGATCGACGACCTGGTGGGGGCGACACAGCTGACCCTGACCCCAGAGCAGATTGCACAGCTGGACGAGGCCAGCCGCTGATTCAGGGGGCGCTAGCGCCCCTTTATCGATTACGCCTGTCAAAAAATGCGCATTCTGCCCGCAGAATAACCATTCAGCGATCCCGATCACAAATGCGTTAATAAACTGATGTTTCAGGAAATTATGCGCACGTATTTACAAAAACTGAAGCTTATCCAGCACTATCCTCTGCGCGTCACTTCCTGTCACTCACATAAGAAAACGCACCATGCAAAACAGACAAGCAGAGCACGCTTTTCCGCTGCGCCGTGTGGCAACCGGCACCCTGATCCTGGCTATTCTCTCCGCGCCCGCTATGGCGGCTGACGCTCTGAGCCCGGATTCCGAATGGATGTTTGGTGACTGGGACGGTTACCGAACGCAGCTGCAGGACGAAGGGATTAAGTTTGACGTTAACTACACCATGGAAAGTGCCGCCAATCTGGGTGGCGGCGCAGATACCAACACCACCATGCGCTACAGCGATCAGTGGACGTTTGGCACCAACTTCGATCTGGAAAAACTGCTGAACTGGCAGGATGCAGAGTTTCAGATGACCGTCACTAACCGCGACGGACAGAATCTCTCTGAGCAGGTGGCGGATAAACGCACCGGTATGCTCTCATCGGTTCAGGAGGTGTACGGTCGCGGTCAGACCTGGCGGCTGACGCAGTTCTGGTTGCGCAAAGGGCTGTTCAACGATGTGGTTGATCTGAAAGCCGGGCGGGTCACCGTGGGCGAGGACTTCGATAACTTCGACGGCAACCTGTTCCAGAACCTGGCGCTTGGCAGCGGCCAGGCGGGTAACTGGCGCGGCGACCGCTGGTTCAACTGGCCGGTCTCGCAGTGGGGCGGTCGGGTAAAAATCAATATGACGCCCGAGCTGTTCTTCCAGGTAGGTTTCTACAACCAGAACCGCGCCAACTACGATCGCGGCGATGGCTTCCGGCTGGATACCAGCAACTCTGAAGGCAATCTGGTGCCGGTCGAACTGGGCTGGAAACCGACGTTCGGGCCGGAGAAATTACCGGGTAACTACCGCATCGGCTACTACTACTCGTCAGTGGATGGCGATGTTTATGGCAGCTGGCGCAACGGCGGCTATCAGGATCAGGCTCACGCCTATGGTGGCTATCTGCTGTTACAACAGCAGCTGACCGCGCAGGATGGCGATGTGAATCGCGGTCTGGGCGTGCGGGTGCAGGCTGTGATGAACGATCACAAGACCTCGAAAACCGACAACTACCAGTCTGTCGCCTTTACCTGGACCGGTCCGTTTGATGCCCGTCCGCAGGATGAGATTGGCGTCGGCGCATCACGCATTCATGTGAACAGCGACTATACCCGCTCACTGCGTCAGCAGAATCAGGCTAATGGTGAGAGCCGCTTTGACAGCCCGACCTATCTGCCGATTCAGGAAGGGTCAGAGTATAACTATGAGGTTTACTACAACGCCAAAGTGACGAACTGGATGTCACTGCGGCCTAACCTGCAGTATGTGGTGGCACCGGGCGCGGTGAGTGAAGTCAAAGATGCCTTTATCGGCGGTATCAGCGCCAATATTGCCTTCTGATCCACTGCTCAGGCCTTATCCGGAAGGGCGATTTGGACGGGGATAGCGATCTGAGGCGGTGAGCACAAGCCATACGCAAAATCGCTATAGCGGACAGATTTATGGCGGGCCATTCCCGGCCCGCCATACCTTGCTACAGGCGTCTGTTTTTATCTTCTGACGTTTTACTCATTATGTCCGCGTCGATAGAGTTCAACACTCACCATATTTAACTCAGCCAGACTGTAAAATGAAACAACGTCCTGATTTTGTGAGGACCGCCAGCATTCAGCTTTGGTCTGGCACTGCTTTTGTTTTTCATATCCTCTGGAGAGCAGATAGTCACGGATTCTGCTGGTATCGGTTGTACCCTTAAACTGAAGACCATAAACAAAAGCCTGTGGACCACTGATATTGCTGTAGCTGAATTCATAATTGTCAGACAGGCGAGGCATCTCTTTCAGTAAATCGGGCGTGTAATAGTTGTACTGGCGCTTATCCTGCTGGGAATAATGAGCGCTACTGGCAAAAGCCATCCTTACATAGGGCCATCCCATCGCCACCACAACCATCCCCATGACAAAGACGCTCATCAGAACGGCGCTGCCTCTTCTCATAATCCCATCCTGCTTTCAACTGAGCCTAAAATCATGAATGTTTTATCGTGCCGGGGCAAAATGACGTTTCCAGACAAAAAATCGTGATAGGGAATCACCGTGCGCATGAAGGCGGGAAGCACTCCGCTCCGGGGAGATGAATGAGGGAATTTTTCCGGGTCAGGGAACAGCAAAGGCCTGAAGGTCTCGTTTTTCCAGCGACCGATGTTACCGTAGTAATCCCAGCGTTTCAGCGCTTCATTTTTACTCACCGGACGTAGCATTTCAAAGGGGTTTTGGATCGACACGACACGATAAAAACCCAGCAGGTCTGAGACCAGGTCTTCGCCACTAAAACCGCTGTCAGTGCCAAGGTGATAGGGAAACGCGCTCTGAAAATCCTCAAATTTTCGAGCTATGCTCATCATCATCGCCAGCGCGATACTTTTTTGCTCCCAGCCAGGCCGGCCATGTCGGATCTGCCAGGTCGTCATCTTTCCTGATCGAAACTCGCCCCGGATTCCGCTCATGCCCTGCGAATATCTGACCTCATAATAGTGCTTTCCTGAGGACTCACCCTGCGTGATTAACCTCAACAGTTCCCGAATATCTGTACCCTGCGCGTGGCCTAAATCTACCCAGCCCAGCACTTCGGTATAAACCAGCCCTCTGTTTGCATAAGGTGCCTGAGCGCCTTCAATAATGTCTGACCGATTACTCATCCTGAGTCTCTCCATACGTTATCTATTTATGGCGGTCTGATGTTCTCTGACACGGGATCGCCGGACCACTGTGAAGGAGAGGGAGCGTTCGCTGTGAACACAGAGCTCCAGCAATAGTGGCTTAACAGGTAAAACGAAGCGACCTTACAGATAAACGCTTCCTGTGACAGGCTAAACGACGTTGCAATAGCGTGTCCGTGTGGCAGATCGCTGAAAACAGAAATGAGGGTTCCTGCCGTAAGAGAGCGTCCGGTTCAGGCTTTTCCCTGAACGGCGCGGGCAGAGCAATGGATATGTTTGAATGAGCCAGTGGGGGCAGCGTTACCCGCAAAAAAAACGGCACCCTCAGGTGCCGTTTTTAGTATTACAGTGCCAGCCTAGCGGAACAACACTTCTGCCCAGCGGGCCAGACCGGCCGTGACCGAGGCGAAATCATCGCCACCGGCAATCGGCGTGTCGGGCAGCGTTTGCTGCAGCGCCGCGCGCAGCAGAGGCGAACGCGCACTGCCGCCGGTCAGGTAAATGACATCAGGCTTAATCTGGCTGGTGGCTAAGGCGAGCTGCACCTGCTCCAGAATTTTCTCCAGCGGCTGACTGATCGCCTCCTGCAGCTGACCCACGCTCACGTCTGTCTGCAGCGCGGCGGCCACGAAGTCGAGTGAGGCGGTATGCACCGGGGCGTCTGACAGCGCAATCTTGCTCTCTTCCGCCGCGCGCACCAGGCGGTAACTCAGCTTCTGCTGCCACACTTTCAGCAGACGCGCCACGATGTCACCCTGTTCCGCGTCACGCACTAAATCCCGCAGCCATTTCCCGCAGGCGGCGCTGTAAAAGTCGCTCTGCGCCGGCACATCGTTGATGGCAATCGCGTTCCACCACGGCAGCGCGGGCAGGGCGGTGCCCTTCTGAGTGTTGCCACCCAGACCCAGCAGCGGCATCAGCGTCTTAAAGGCCAGCATGATATCGAGATCGTTACCCCCGACGCGACAGCCACTGTGGCCCAGCAGGCTTTCACGACGATCGGCTCTGTTGCGCCATTGCGGGCCCATCAGCAACATCGAGCAGTCGGTGGTGCCGCCGCCGATATCCACCACCAGCACCCGCGTCTCCTGCTGCAGGGTCGCTTCGAAATCGAGTCCGGCGGCGACGGGTTCAAACTGAAACTCAACGTCACGGAATCCGGCGCGGTGGGCGGCACGCAGCAGGATACCCTCTGCCTGCTGGTTCGACTCATCGCTGCCCAGCCCCTGGAAGTTGACAGGGCGACCGATCACCGCCTGATCGAGGGTCTGCCCGAGCTGGCTTTCACCCTGCTGGCGGATGTGCAGCATCATGGCGCAGACCAGATCTTCAAACAGGGCGATCTGCTGTGGCTTCAGGCCACTGGCACCCAGAAAGGATTTGGGGGATTTAACGAACCAGACATCTTCGGGATCGACCATGTAGTGCTGCAGGGCGGTCAGACCAAATTGCACGCTGCCGGGCTGAACCTCAATATCCTCTTCGCGGTTGTAACGCAGCGCGCGCTGCAGCAGCGCGGTGGTTTCACTGTCAGGGGTTGCCACCTGATGATGGCGATAGAGCCATTCGCTGACCGACTCGCGGGTCGGTGCACAGATCATTGACGGCAGCAGACGCTGACCATTTTCCAGCGTTAACAGACGCGGCGAGCCATTTTCGCTCACTGCAATGGAGCAGTTAGCCGTGCCGTAATCGAATCCTATGAACATTTTCGCCCCCATGCCGGAAAAAAGGGGGCGACTTTAGCGCAGCTTCAGCAGGGTGGCAAGCGGCCAGCGCGGGAATCAGCGGATAGCAAAGAGGCGATCTTCCGCCAGGGAACGGAGCGGCTGACGCTCGGTTACCGCGCTGCCCCAGACGCCATCGACGTCAAGATCAGCCAGCGTGCTAAGCACCGCCGGAACGGAAACCGGACCCGCCAGCACCGAAATATGGCGCTGCGTTGCCTGGCCCTGAATGATGGTCAGCAGCATCTCATCCATCAGGCTGGTGTGGGCGTTAGCGACCAATTCCGGTGCCAGCACCAGGTAATCGACCACTTCGTCACTCAGCAGATTAAAGGCGTCCAGATTGCGGCCAAAATGGTGTAGCGCGATGCGACAGCCACACTCACGCAGCTGCAGCAGCGCGGTATAGAACCGATCGCTTTTACTCAGTACGCTGGCGGCCGGAAAAGCAAAACCACAGCGGCTGCTGGCGAGACCTGCGGCGACAAAGCGCTGACAGAGTTGCTGCACAAAAGCGGCGTCACCGAGCAGCTCTTCACTCAGCGGCAGGATGACCGGGATCCCTTTTTTATTCAGCGTCCCGACGTCCTGGCGGAAAAAGGCCTCGATGATATTGCTATCGAGCCGGCGACGCAGCGTTTCATCCGGCAGGTTATGACGCAGCAGGGTTTCATCCACCAGTATCCCCTCCGCAGTCAATAGCTGGACCTCCAGCAGCCAGATAAAGGCTGACTGAGGCGTTTTGGGTGGGGCGACAGCCCAGGCGGGCAGCTCAATTTGCAGCGCATCAATCATCGCAGCATCTACTCCCTGAGGGTTGCCCGGCAGCGGCAGGCGGTGCTGTTCAAAGACGACCAGCCGTCCGCGCCCGCTGCGTTTGGCGTTGTAGCAGGCGATGTCTGCCTGCGACAGCACATCACCGCTGACGCAGTTGTCGGCGGAAATCTGTGTGACGCCCGCGCTCGCCCCCACCTGATAGCGGCGTTCCTGCCACTGGAAACGATAGTCGTTTACGGCGGCCACAATCCGCTGCACCACGTCACGCGCCTGGTCGACCTGACAGTCGGCCATCAGCAGGGCAAACTCATCGCCGCCCAGTCGGGCCAGGAAATCACTGCTGCGCAGATGGTGCTGCATCAGCTCTGAAAGTTCCCGCAGTAACGCATCGCCCGCAGCATGGCCGGCGCTGTCATTGACCGCTTTAAACTTATCCAGGTCGATGAACACCAGCACGTGCTGATGATGATGTTCAGCCGCGTCAAACAGCAGTCGCTTAAGCTGCAGCTCAAAACTGGCCCGGTTAGGCAGACGTGTCAGGGTGTCATGCAGCGCGCTGTAGCTCAGGCGCTTCATCAGTTTTCGCGACTCGCTCACATCCTGAATAACCATCACCGCGCCCTGTTCAAGACCCGCCTCGGAGCGCAGTGGCGTAATGCTGTAGTGAATATCGATATGGCCGCCATCCGGGGTGTGCAGCACCAGATCTTCATCCAGGTCGGGGGTGATTTTTTCCGGCGGTAACTGGCACAGTAGCAGATTCTCCACCTCAGGGCCGGTCTGTCCCTGGGTGATGTGCAGCAGCTCGCTCAGCGGCTTGCCGGCGGCCTGCTCCTGAGACCAGCCGCTCATCTTCTCTGCCACCGGATTCATAAAGGCTACGCGCATCGCTTCATCGGTACTGATCACCGCCTCGCCGATCGAGTCCAGGGTGATCGCCATGCGCTCTTTCTCCTGAAACAGCGCTTCATTAAGATCGCGCAGCGGCGTAATGTCCTGACAGATGCCGAGCATACGCTCGATACGGCCCTCTTTACTCAGCTGCCGGTTCGCCTGCGTGCGGATCCAGCGCTGACCCTGCGCGTCCACGATGCGATACTCCATATGGAACGCACTGCGCAGCTCTATCGCCTGCTGCACCGTCAATGCGGCATATTCGCGATCGGCGGTATGCAGCAGATGGAGCCAGAGGTCATAACTGGGCGACTCGTGCGGAGCCAGACCAAACAGGGCGTACATGCGCTTGTCCCACAGCATCTCGCCGGTCAGCAGGTTCCACTCCCAGACGCCGATGCCGCCCGCCTCATTCGCCAGCGTGATGCGCTCCATCAGGCGCCGGTTTACCTGCTCGCTCTTTTTCAGCTCGGAGATGTCGATGATCTGCGCAATAAAATAGAGCGGTGCCGTGTCGCCGTCACGCACCAGCGACACCGTCAGCCGCGCCCAGACGATCTCGCCATCCTTGCGGAAATAGCGTTTTTCAAAGGTGTAGGTATCAATCTCACCTTCCAGCAGCTGGTTTACATGCTGCAGGTCGAGGGCCAGATCGTCGGGATGGGTAATCTGCTGAAACGTCAGCCGCTTCAGCTCCTCCGCCGGGTAGCCCAGGATCTGGCAAAGCGAACGGTTCACCTGCAGCCAGTTACCCTCCGGCGCGACCAGCGCCATACCGATCGCGGAGTACTCCATCGCATGACGGAAACGGGTTTCACTGTCGGTGATATGCAGCTTTTCGCGCCGGAACGCATCCATCACCAGCGACATAATATGGCTGGGGATCAGGACCAGCAGGAAGGGTAACCAGCTGGAAACCGGGCCCAGCGCGGTGTTGTTATTCACCACGCTGACCAGGTTACAGGCCAGCAATAATGCGATAAAGCTGGCATTGAGGAAGAACAGCACAAACGCCTGCAGCTTGGGCAGGCGAACGGCGCACCAGAAGAGGATCACCACGATAAAGGTAAAGGGCCACGGCATAAAACGCAGTGCCAGGTAGCTGGCGCCTAAAGTGATAAGCAGCGTCAGCACGCACTCCGCCGGACGCAGATCGCTGAAGTGCGCGCGACGCAGCGGCCATGGCATCAGCAGTAACATCGGGCCTAACACCAGCATGCCGATGATTTCAGAGATCACCCAGGTATAGAAGAAGGGAAACGACGCATGCCCGCTGACCCTGAGCATCCACAGCGCCATCAGCCCGCCGAGCAGCGGGGTCACAATGCCCACCGACAGCACCAGCCGTGCCCAGTCGTGCAGCGAATTCAGCGGCGCACGCCGATCGAGCAGGGCGCGCAGCAGCATCCCGCCCACGCCTGCCTGCACCAGGTTGAGCAGGGCGAATTTAATGTTAGAGAGGGCAGGGCCGATGACGATGGCATTAGCGGCTGCGGTGCCAAGCACGCAGGCCGTCAGCAGCAGCGGCAGCTGACGTAACGGGCAGCGAAACACCACAATGGTCATGAAGGTGGTCGGGAACCAGAGCGGTGAAATTTTCACGCTCACCACGATCAGTTCAAGACAGAACAGCGTCAGGACAAATACCGCACAGCCCAGGAGCAGGGCCGAGAGCCAGCGGCCAGGTGTGCTATTTTGCGGGGCAAAGATCTCAATCGTCATGCAGACTTCCGGCAGGGTGCAGGGCTCCGCAATGGCGAATCAGGCACCGGTCATTCTCTGACTGCATGCTAGCACATTCGGCAAAGAAAAAAGGGAGGAAATCGAGTTTGCCCGTTATTCAGCGAATTGACGGGCAGGGAAATATCGATGGGCAGCCTGTTGATTACTGGCGAAAAAGATCGGCCCGGGTGTAGGGTTTTTCCAGACCCGCCAGGCTGGCGGAGAAGCGCTCCAGAAACTGCTGGGTAGTGGCAACGCGACCGTGACTCATCAGGACAAACGGCACGAGCAGCGCGGCCCCGATTTGCGGCCAGCTGAAGCCCTTTAGCGCGGTGCGTCGCTGGGAGATCAGAAACGCGGTGCTCAGCGTGAAGCCCAGCAGCAGACCGGTCGCCACCTCACTTTTCGAGTGTGCGTGGATAACCAGACGGGAGAAACCGACCATCAGCGGGATCAGATAGCCAACGCCAATCGCCGCCACTCGCAGCAGCGCAGGCCAGCGCCCGGAGATTAGCCACAGCATCACTGGCCACAGGGTGGCAGACATGGCGCTGTGACCGCTGAAGCCGGTAAAGTTGAAGCGGGCGCTGCCGATGCCAAAGCCCAGAAACAGAATTTTAGAGAGGCTGACGGTCAGACCGGCCAGGCCAAATGCCACAATCCAGTAAAACACCGTAAGACGGTTATCACTCTTCCACGGCAGAATCAGCGCAATAATCACCGCTGTCGGAATCAACAGCATGCTGTCGCCAAAATAGGTCAAAGTCTTCCAGTGCATACAACTCCTGATGCATCATTCGGTCGTCACGTTCGCGACACGGGTTATCTGAACGGCCCGCTGCGCAGGCCATTTTTTTCTGAGTAGGGGGTGACACTAGTTTATCGGTGAAATGAGTGGCGTCCAAAGGAGAAAGTCTGAAAAGTCGCAGACGCCATTTCTCTGGCATCAAAAGGCCGAAATCCCTATACTTAGCGCGAACACACCCTCTCCATTTCGGCCCGTCAGCTGCCCGCGTAATGTGTGACCAGTGGCAGGCTCCAGTTATCAGGTCTTAAAAAAGTATGACTGACAAGTCCCATCAGTGCGTGATTGTAGGCATTGCCGGCGCTTCCGCATCCGGTAAAAGTTTAATTGCCAGCACGCTCTATCGTGAAATCCGTGATCAGGTTGGTGGCGAGCATATCGGGGTTATCCCGGAAGATGCGTATTACAAAGATCAAAGTCACCTCACCATGGAAGAGAGGGTTAAAACCAATTATGACCATCCGAGCGCGATGGATCATGATTTACTGCTGCAGCATCTGCAGGCCGTCAAAGCCGGGCAGGATATTGAGCTGCCGGTATATAGCTATGTTGAGCACACCCGCACCCAGGAAACGCAGATCCTCAAGGCGAAGAAGGTGATTATCCTTGAGGGGATCCTGCTGCTGACCGACGCGCGCCTGCGCCAGGAGCTCAACTTCTCCATCTTCGTGGACACGCCGCTCGACATCTGTCTGATGCGCCGTATGAAACGTGACGTCAATGAGCGTGGCCGCTCCATGGATTCGGTAATGAGCCAGTATCAGAAGACCGTGCGTCCGATGTTCCTGCAGTTTATCGAACCGTCTAAGCAGTACGCGGATATCATCGTGCCACGCGGCGGGAAGAACCGTATCGCCATCGATATCCTCAAGGCGAAAATCAACCAGTTTTTTGAATAGTTCACGTCCCTGAGGACGTGAGGCAGACCGGCGGCAGGCACGCCTGCCGGTTTGCTACACTCATGTCATGGAGTTACCGCAATGAGATTATGCGATCGCGATATCGAAGCCTGGCTGGACAGCGGCAAGCTGGCGATTGAGCCGCGTCCGCCGGTCGAGCGCATCAACGGCGCCACGGTCGATGTGCGCCTGGGCAATCAGTTCCGTACCTTCAGCGGTCATACCGCAGCCTTTATCGATCTGAGCGGCCCGAAACAGGAAGTGAGCGCGGCACTGGATCGCGTGATGAGCGATGAGATCGTGCTGGCGGATGGCGAAGCCTTTTTCCTGCATCCGGGTGAGCTGGCCCTGGCGGTAACGCTGGAGTCGGTGACGCTGCCGGACGATCTGGTGGGCTGGCTGGATGGTCGCTCTTCGCTGGCCCGGCTCGGACTGATGGTGCATGTCACGGCGCACCGCATCGATCCCGGCTGGCAGGGCCGGATCGTGCTGGAGTTCTACAATTCCGGTAAACTGCCGCTGGCGCTGCGTCCCGGTATGCTTATCGGCGCGCTGAGTTTCGAGCCGCTTTCTGGCCCGGCTGCACGCCCTTATAACCGTCGTGAAGATGCCAAATATCGGGGTCAGCAGGGCGCTGACGCCAGTCGTATCGACAAAGACTGATCTGAGGATTTGATGAAAAGAGTGATAACCACGCTGGCCATCCTGTTAGTGGTGGTCGTAACGGGAATGAGCGCGCTGGTACTGCTGGTCAATCCCAACGACTTCCGTGCCTATATGGTGCAGCAGGTCGAACAACGCAGTGGTTATCAGCTTCAGGTCAGCAGCGATCTGCGCTGGCACGTCTGGCCGCAGCTCAGCATTCTCTCCGGCCGGATGAGTCTGACCGCGCCGGGTGCCAGCCAGCCGCTGGTCTCGGCCGACAATATGCGGCTGGATGTGGATCTCTGGCCGCTGTTATCCCATCAGCTGAGCGTCAGCCAGGTGATGCTGAAAAATGCGGTGGTACGCGTCACGCCAGACAGCGCTGCCCGGCTGAGCAAAAATGCCCCCCAGGGACCCCGTGATGCCGATCCGGTTGCCCCCTCCGGCGGCTGGTCGTTTGACATCGCGAAACTGCGGGTGGCAGACAGCCTGCTGATCTGGCAGCAGCCAGGCGGCGACGAATACAATTTCCGCGACCTCAACATGAACATGGAGCAGGACGCGAACAAACAGGCGACGCTGGCGCTGAGCACCACGCTGATGCGCAACCAGCGTAACGCCACCGTCACCCTCAAAGGTCAGCTGGATGCCGCCCAGTATCCTCATCGTCTCACCGGCCAGCTCCAGCAGTTTGATTACACCCTTTCCGGTGCCGATATCCCGCCTCAGGGCATTAAAGGTTCGCTGACCCTGCAGGGCGAATGGAATGGCGACCGCCAGCAGTTTGCCTTCAGCAACCTGCAACTCACGGCAAATGACACCACGCTGACCGGTCAGGGTGAGGGCCATATTGCGCCGCCGCAGCGGCTGGCGCTGGATCTGAAAGCGACCACGCTGAACCTCGATAATCTGCTGAACGGTGCCCCCGTTGCCGAGACGCCCGGCGTGCAGCGTGCGACCGTCGCACGGTCGCCGGTGATTGCTGCGCCGCGTGAAACCCGCAATGCCGATTCCCCGCTGAACGAGATGGATCTGGCCCTGAAATTACAGGCGGACAGTGCGGTCTGGCGCGGACTGTCGCTCACCGGCCTCACCGTCGATGCCAGCAACCAGCAGGGGCTGATGACCCTGCACACCCTGCGCGGCAAACTGGGCAATGGCAGCTTCTCGATCCCCGGCAGCATTGATATCCGTCAGCCGGAGACGCAGGTGGCCCTGAAGCCCCAGCTCCGGCTGATTGCCATTCAGCCGCTGCTGAAGGCATTTGCGCTGCCGGAGAGTCTGCAGGGCAATCTGAGTCTTGATGGCGAACTGGCCGGCGACACGCTGAATGTCGAGGCGGCCAAACGTCGCTGGCAGGGCAGGGCGACGATCAGCGCCAGTAACCTGAAGCTGGCTCAGATTAACCTTCAGCAGATGGTGCAGCGCGCCGTGGCGCGGGTGAGCGACAAAGTCAGCAATACAGAGAAGTCCGATGAAGGCATTGAGTCGATCAGTGCGCAGGTCGCCCTGAATAAAGGTGTGCTCAGCTTCAGCGACATCGAAGGCAATGGTCAGGATCTCGGCTTACAGGGCGCGGGCAGGGTGGATCTGGCGCAGCGTCAGCTGGACGTCACGCTGGGTCTGAAAATCAGCGGCTGGCAGGGCGACGACGCGCTGGTGAAGACGCTCTCTGCTCAGCCGATTCCGCTGCGTATGTATGGCGACTGGGACAGTCTGCAATATTCACTGCCGGTGGATGCCGTGCTGCGTGACCGGTTGCAGAGTGAAGCGAAATCCCGGCTCAATCAGTGGATCGATCGCCAGAAAGATGACGAGAACAAACAGAACCTGAAGAAAATCCTGCGCCCGTAACGTAACGGGCGCAGGATCTTACACCTCCTCAACAACAGGGGGCTGGAAGAGGATCTCCACCTTCTGAACCCGGTGGTTTTCAACCTGCAGGGTTTTCAGCAGATAGTCGCCCAGCTGCAGCGCATCGCCGGCCTGCGGGATGTGCTGCAGCTTGTCCATCAGTAATCCTGCCAGCGTATGATAGTCGCGCTGTTCATCCAGCGGCAGCTTCACATAGAGCGCCAGATCTTCCAGCGGCATATGGCCGTTAGCCACCCAGTGACCTTCAGCCAGAATCTGAATATCGTAACGGGCGTCGATTTCACCGGCTTCGTTCGGCAGATTGCCGGCGATGGTTTCCATCACATCACTCAGGGTGACGACGCCCTCCACCGAACCAAACTCATCCACCACAAAGGCGAAGTGCGTGTGCGCCTGGCGAAACTGCTCCAGCGCCTGCAGCAGCGTCAGGCGTTCAGGAAATACCAGCGGCTGGCGGATCAGGGCGCGCAGGTCGAGCGACACGTTGTGCAGTGACTGATGTAGCAGATCGATGACGTGAACCACACCGAGCGGTTCGCTGGAGTGGTCGGTAATCAGGATTCGCGTGTGCTGGTTGCGGTCGAGGCGTGACATGATCTCTGCCGGGTCGTCACTGAGATCGATATGTTCGACGTCATGGCGCGAGGTCATGATGCTGTTGACGTGGCGCTGACCCAGACCCAGCACCCGGGCAATCATCACCCGTTCCTGCCGGTTAAACAGCATGCTGTCATCGCTGTCTGCAATCAGTGACGAGGTCTTTGCGTCCAGCTCCGCCGGTTCCGCCGCGCCACGCAGCAGTCGCAGCACCGCCTCCGCCGTTCGCTGACGCAGCGGGCGGCCCGCCGAGAGGACCCGCCTGCGGTTGAAGTGAGCCAGCTGGTTCAGCGCCTCAATAATTACCGAGAAGCCAATGGCGGCGTAGAGATACCCTTTCGGGATCACAAAGCCAAAGCCCTCCGCCACCAGACTGAAGCCAATCATCAGTAAAAAGCTTAAGCAGAGGATGACAATCGTCGGATGGCTGTTCACAAAGCGGGTTAAGGGCTTACTGGCCAGCAGCATCAGCAGAATGGCAATGGTGACCGCAATCATCATGACCGGCAGGTCGTTGACCATCCCGACGGCCGTAATCACGGCATCCAGTGAAAAGATGGCGTCCAGCACCACAATCTGCGCCACCACCGGCCAGAATTTAGCGCCGCCTTTTTGTTGACCGCTCTCTTCATCATGGCCTTCCAGCCGCGCATTCAACTCTGTTGTGGCCTTAAATAGCAGGAAAATCCCGCCTGACAGCAGCAGCAAATCGCGCGCACTGAAGGGATGGCCCGCCAGCGTAACCCAGGGTTCCTTCAGCGTAACCAGCCAGGAGAGCGAAGCCAGCAGCAGCAACCGGCACAGCAGCGCCAGCAGCAGCCCGATCACGCGTGCCCGGTCACGAAGGGGCCCGGGAAGCTTTTCAACCAGAATAGCGATGAAGATCAGATTGTCGATACCTAAAACCAGTTCCAGAACGATTAGCGTTACTAATCCTGCCCAGAGCGAGGGATCCGCCATTGCGTCCAGCATCTCGTGTTCACCTGAATATTTTAAATTGCGTTTTCTCTGATGATAGTGGAGTGCGAAGCCCGGTACAAATGGCAGGGCAGGGGCGTTACAGCCGGATAGCCCGGATTTATCGTGCAAAAGATGAGCATAACGGTGTGACGGTTTGATTAACTCTGCAGAGGGGAGGGGAGATAATTCTTACTCATTCTGCACCGTGAAAACGATATTCACCTGCGGGGCTTATGCGATTTATCGCAGCGGGAGTATGGCATTAATCCGAATTATTACGAAAGGATTGCACTGCCTGTCTGGCTTCAATACTAATCGCTGGTAGTCTTTTTCCTAAAATAGTCCAGGGATAGCGGGACCTGCTTGTAAACAAGCCAGTAATAACTAGTATAGCAACAAGTTAGCAAACTCTTCCCCAGAGTCGTAATTTGCGTACCAATTCGACATTAATCGCAATGTCCGGATTGCGTAATTTGAGCGCGAACGTCTGTATGATGCGTTCCGGTAACGCTGACGCATTATGGGGAGCAATATGAATGATGACAGCGATATTGGCAGCGACAGCCAAGGGCGGTAGCGTGCCTGAATCGTGTTTTTCGTTGATAAAATGAGCAGCGCTGGCGGTGATTAAAGTCAGAGTAATCTGTTGGTATTCATCACAATATTATTGGATTTATGGTTAAGATCATGGGCGTAAACGCCGCAGGAGCTCCCCTTAGAAACGGCTCAGTCTGAAGAGGCTTCATCGTTCAGCGATTAAACAGGCGATAGCCGTTGCGGGTTAAAGGAAATAAAATAAAGAGTTAAATATGCGCGATACACAATTTACGTTTAAAAGTCTTATTACCAAATTAACGCTGGCCTGTTCAGATTTAATTTGTTTCAACGCAGCTTTATTTATAGCGATGATGCTAATTAATGTTCAGTCAGATTCGCCGCTGGCAGATATTTCTGAAAAAGAAATGAATCTACAAATTGCCACGCACATTTGTCTGTCAATTATTTGCATCGGCTGGTTCTGGGTAAGACTTCGTCACTACACTTACCGCAAACCTTTCTGGTTCGAATTAAAAGAAGTTTTTCGTACCATTCTTATATTTTCTGTTATTGACCTGTCGATTACCGCGCTGTCGCAGTGGCAGATGTCGCGTTTTGTCTGGCTGCTGACCTGGGTACTGGCGCTGATTTTCATTCCGACCTGTCGCGCCCTGGCAAAACGTCTGCTTAATAAAAATGGCTTGTGGAAAAAACAGACCATTATTATTGGCAGCAGTAAAAATGCCCACGAAGCCTGGCAGGCGCTGCAAAGCGAAGAGGTAATGGGCTTTGACGTAGTGGCCTTCTATGACGTTGATGGAACCTGCCCGCAGGAGATCATGAATGGCGTGCCGGTGCTGCGCGACGAGCAGGAACTCTGGCATCTGGCCAGCAGTGAAACCCAGTTCATCGTGGCGGTGGAGTTTGAGCAGAGTCAGTACCGCGATATGTGGCTGAAGTCGCTGGCGATGCACAACTGCCGTTCCGTCTCCGTTATCCCTACCCTGCGCGGTGTGCCGCTCTACGGGACCGACATGGCCTACATCTTCAGCCATGAAGTGATGATTCTGCGTGTTCAGAACAACCTGGCGAAACGCACGTCGCGCTTCCTGAAGCGGACATTCGATATTGTCGGTGCGCTGTCGATTATTCTGATGCTGATGCCTGCGCTGCTGGTGCTCGGCTTCCTGGTTGGCCGTGATGGTGGACCGCCGATTTATGGTCACGAACGTGTAGGAATGAATGGCCGTAAATTTAAATGCCTGAAGTTCCGCTCGATGGTGATTAATTCCAAAGAAGTGCTGGAAGAGGTCCTTCGTACTGACCCGATTGCACGTGCGGAATGGGATAAAGATTTCAAACTTAAAAATGATCCACGTATTACTAAAGTGGGCCACTTCATTCGTAAAACCAGTCTGGATGAGTTACCTCAGCTCTGGAATGTGGTGCGCGGTGATATGAGCCTGGTCGGTCCTCGTCCGGTCATTGAAGATGAACTCTGCCGTTATGCTGGTGATGTTGATTATTACCTGATGGCTAAGCCAGGCATGACGGGATTGTGGCAGGTCAGCGGTCGTAATGATGTTGACTATGAAACCCGCGTCTATTTCGACTCGTGGTACGTAAAAAACTGGTCACTGTGGAATGACATCGCCATTCTGTTCAAAACAGTGGGTGTCGTCCTGAAACGTGACGGTGCGTATTAAGTGTGAGTCGAAAGGAGTGCGTTAACGCGCACTCAGAGGTGTTGTGCCGTTGTCAGGCGTGTCGTTGTTGGCGCCATCGTCAGGGATATCGTCGTGCATTATTAGTCTACTATGATGCACGGCACGCAGATTCGCCCTGACAGATGGCGACAACGTATAACAAGTGGAGCAAGGATAATGAACGACAGGTTCAGAGCTTAAGTCAGGCAGGATTTACTTTTTTTGTTGGACGCTTACACAGCGGCGGTTTCGCCTCTATCAATAAATAACTGATAGCGAAGATCTAAATGATTACAATCAAAATGAAATTGATACCCTTGCTGGTATCCGCCACATTCCTCAGCGGGTGTACGATCGAACCAGGTCAGCGCCTTTCTACGTCGGGAAAAGATGTCATTGAGCAGCAGGATAGCAACTTTGACATCGACAAATACGTCAACGTCTTTCCGTTAACCCCTTCACTGGTTGAGAAGATGCGTCCTAAGCCACTGGTGGCCCAGGCGAACCCGACTCTCCAGAACGAAATTCAGAACTACGAATACCGTATCGGTGTGGGCGATGTCCTGACCATCACGGTCTGGGATCACCCGGAGCTGACCACCCCAGCCGGTCAGTATCGTAGCGCCAGCGACACCGGCAACTGGGTACACTCAGACGGCACCATCTTCTATCCTTACATCGGTCGTGTGCGTGTCGCGGGCCGTACCGTCGGCGACGTTCGTAACGAAGTCGCCCGTCGCCTGGCACAGTACATCGAAAGTCCTCAGGTTGATGTCAGCATCGCCTCGTTCAAATCACAGAAAGCCTACGTGACCGGTTCTGTCACCACCTCAGGCCAGCAGCCGATTACCAACGTGCCGCTGACGATTCTGGATGCGATTAACGCCGCGGGCGGCCTGGCTGCCGATGCAGACTGGCGTAACGTCGTGCTGACGCACAATGGTCGTGAGCAGCGTGTCTCTCTGCAGGCGCTGATGCAGAATGGTGACCTGAGCCAGAACCATCTCCTCTATCCGGGCGATATCCTCTACGTTCCACGTAATGACGATCTGAAAATCTTCGTCATGGGCGAAGTGAAGCAGCAGGCGACCCTGAAAATGGACCGCAGCGGCATGACGCTGGCGGAAGCGCTGGGTAATGCGGCCGGGATGGACCAGACCACCTCTGACGCCACCGGTGTCTTCGTTATCCGTCCACTGCACGGTACCGATCGCAGCAAGATTGCCAACATCTATCAGTTGAACACCAAAGATGCGGCATCCATGGTGATGGGCACCGATTTCCAGCTTCAGCCTTACGACATCGTTTATGTCACCTCTACACCGCTGACGCGCTGGAACCGTGTGATCTCGCAATTACTGCCAACCATTGCGGGTATCAACGATGTGAGCGAGAGCGCGCTGCGTATCCGCAACTGGTCGAACTAAGGTCTGACCATGATTACGTCCGTGTTAGTCGTTTGCGTCGGCAATATCTGCCGCTCTCCCACCGGAGAGCGCCTGTTTAAACGCGCGCTGCCCGATTTGGATGTTCGTTCTGCTGGCCTGGGGGCGCTGGTAGGCCACCCGGCCGACCAGACAGCCTCTGACGTCGCCGCTGCGCAGGGTCTGTCGCTGGACGGTCACCAGGCGCAGCAGCTGACGGCCGAGATGTGCCGTCAGGCCGATCTGATTCTGGTGATGGAAAAGCGACAGATTGAACAGGTGAATCGCATCGACCCCGCTGCGCGTGGCAAAACTATGCTGCTTGGGCACTGGCTCAATCAGAAAGAAATTGCGGATCCGTATCGAAAAAGCCGTGAGGCCTTTGAAGAGATTTACGGGTTACTGGAAAACGCTACCCAGAAGTGGGTCAACGTATTAAGCCGATAGTTGGGATTATCCATGAATATAAAAAATAAGGTCAGAACCGCGCCGGGAGAGGAGTCGAATGGATGGGATCTGGCGCATCTTGTGGGACAGCTAATTGATCATCGCTGGATCATTGTTGCCGTTACCGCTTTTTTCATGCTGGCGGGAACACTCTACACACTGTTTGCGACACCGATTTACAGCGCAGATGCGCTGGTTCAGGTTGAGCAGAAGAACGCCAGCACCGTTCTGAACGAAATTGACAGCATTCTGCCACCGACCCCGGCGTCTGATACGGAAATCGAGATCCTCGAATCCCGTATGGTCATCGGCAAAACGGTTGACGATCTGGGTCTGGATACCGTGGTTGAGCAGAACTACTTCCCGGTTATCGGTAAGGGTCTGTCGCGCCTGATGGGGAATAAACCTGCCAGCATCGCGATTTCCCGCCTGGAAATCCCACGCACCATCGACAAGCGTAACGTGGAACTGGAAGTGACCGGCCCGCAGAGTTACACCGTCTCTAAAGATGGTGATGAGCTGTTTAAAGGTAAAGTCGGTCAGCTGGAGTCGCACGGCGACGTCACCATGCTGGTCAGCGAGATCCACGCTGACGAAGGCACCAGCTTCACCGTCACCAAGCTGAACGACCTGCAGGCGATCCGTTCTGTTCTCTCCAACCTGACCGTAGCTGACAAAGGTAAAGATACCGGCGTGCTGGGTCTGGAGTACCTGGGTGAAGATCCGGAGCAGATCAGCAAAGTCCTGAATCAGATCGTGAACAACTATCTGCTGCAGAACGTTGAGCGCAAGTCTGAGCAGGCCGAGAAAAGTCTGGAGTTCCTGCGCACTCAGCTGCCTGCCGTTCGCAGCAAGCTGGATGATGCGGAAAACAAACTGAACGCCTTCCGTCGTCAGAACGAATCGGTTGACCTGTCACTGGAAGCGAAATCTGCCCTGGACTCCTCTGTCAGCGTGCAGAGCCAGCTGAACGAACTGACCTTCCGTGAAGCGGAAGTCTCCCAGCTGTTCACCAAAGATCACCCGACCTACCGTGCGCTGCTGGAAAAACGTAAAACGCTGGAGAATGAGCAGGCTCAGCTGAACAAGAAAATCTCTGGCATGCCTCAGACTCAGCAGGAAATCCTGCGTCTGACCCGTGACGTTCAGTCTGGTCAGGAGATCTACATGCAGCTGCTGAACCGTCAGCAGGAGCTGGGCATCAGTAAAGCGAGCACCGTGGGTGATGTCCGCATCATCGACAGCGCGCAGACAGCAAACGCGCCGGTTGCACCGAAGAAGATGCTGATCATCGCCGCAAGCCTGATTCTGGGTCTGTTCGTGTCGGTCGGTCTGGTTCTGCTGAAAGCGCTGCTGCATCACGGCATCGAGAACCCGGATCAGCTGGAAGAGCTGGGCATGAATGTCTATGCCAGCGTGCCTCTGTCAGACTGGCAGCGTAAGAAGGATACCGAAGCCCTGGCGCGTCGCGGCAGCAAGGTGAAAACCGACCCGCACGAAACGCTGCTGGCGCTGGGTAACCCGACCGACCTCTCTATCGAAGCGATTCGTAGTCTGCGTACCAGCCTGCACTTCGCCATGATGGAAGCGAAAAACAACATCCTGATGATCACCGGCGCCAGCCCGGGTATTGGTAAAACCTTTATCTGTGCCAACCTGGCGACCCTGGTCGCGAAAGCGGGTCAGCGTGTCCTGTTCATCGATGGCGACATGCGTCGTGGCTACACCCACGAACTGCTGGGCGCGGATAACAAATCAGGCCTGTCCAACGTCCTGTCCGGTAAAACGGAGTTCAGCCCGGCGCTGATTCAGCAGGGGGTATACGGTTTCGACTTCCTGCCTCGTGGTCAGGTGCCGCCGAACCCGTCTGAGCTGCTGATGCATCGTCGCATGGGTGAGCTGCTGGACTGGGCGAGCAAGAACTACGACCTGGTATTAATCGATACGCCACCTATCCTGGCCGTTACCGATGCGTCAATTATCGGTAAGCTGGCAGGCACCTCGCTGATGGTGGCGCGTTTCGAAGCCAACACCACGAAAGAAGTGGACGTCAGCTTCAAACGCTTTGCCCAGAACGGTATTGAGATTAAAGGTGTGATCCTCAACGCCGTGGTGCGTAAAGCGGCCAACGCGTATGGCTATGGGTACGACTACTACGCCTACGACTACGGCAAGACCAACAAAAGCTGATCATTGAGTAAGCAACAGGGGGCGGTCTGACCGCCCCTTTTTATCGTCCCTTTGAATGACGACACGCATCAATTGACACAGGTTATTCTGTCCGGACCCGGAAAAGCGATAAAACGATAAATCGCATGGCGAGCGTCACTCAACAGACTTCATCTCCAGCAGGGCATCGCCCGCACGTCATTTGTGATCGTGCTCTCTGGCTCGCGGAAAAGCCGGCCGGGAAGGCGAAGCAGGATGATTGCTGGCATGAGAACTTGTGGAATTAAGGAATCACACCATGGCTCCCTATTGGTATGTATCAGGCTTTTTACTGCTGCTTGCGCTGTTTGAAATCGCGCTAAAAAAAGACGAACGCACAAATCATATTCTGACCTGGCTGCTCTGTGTGGCCGCCATACTGTTGATTGTTTTCGGGGGGATTCGCGGTCTCGGCACCGGCATGGATGATTTCCAGTACCGGAGTTTCTTTGAAGACTTTGTCAGACGTATCGAGATTAACGGCTTCTTTAAAACCGTCGCATTTTTCCGTTATGAACCGCTGATTTTTGCGATCGCCTGGCTGACCAGCCTGTTTTCGCACAATGCCAGCATCTTTCTGTTTGTCTTCTGCGCCATTGCCGTTTTCATTAACACTTACTTTTTCCGGAAGATGTCACCCTATCCGGTGCTGGCGCTGATGCTCTATTCGGCGCACATCTTTATCAACAAAGACATCAACCAGATTCGCTTTGGCCTGAGCTCGGCGCTGTTCCTTGGCGTCCTGTGGTCGATCTATCTCAAGCGCTACTGGTGGGCGTTTGCCTTCTTCGTGCTGTCATTCACCAGTCACAACACCGGGATCATGGTCGTGACGCTGGTGCCGTTCCTGTTTATTCGTGACTGGCGCTGGTGGCCGGTGATCATCATCGTGGCCAGCCTGCCGCTCTCCGTCGTGGGCGGTTCCAGCTTTATTGCCCTGATTGCCGGACATCTGGGATCGCTGGGTGAGAGGGCGTCGGGCTATAACAATGACCCCTCTTATGCGATGGGTGGCAGTATCCTGGCGGTGTCGAACCTGAAAAACATCATGCTGGTGTTTGTGTTTTTCTATTTCATGCTGACCGATGAACTGAAGCGCGAAAATTACGCCCAGTATCGTCTTAACTATCTGCTGATTTTAAGTTTTGCCATCGGCGGCGCGATCAGGATCTTCCTGTACAACTTCCCATCCGGTTCGCGTCTGTCTAACTATCTGCAGCAGGTTGAACCGATCATCCTGACCTCGCTGATTTATCAGGCCAGACGGTCATGGAAACCCGCGCTGTTTGGCATGCTGGTGTTCTTCCTGCTCTATTACCTCTACTACAACACCATTTCAACCAAGCAGGCGGTGACCGGCTATGAAGTGGCGCGGGAGTTTTGGTTGATTCACTGATTACCGGGTGGCTGGACTCTCCAGAGAGGCAGCCGCCTGTCAGATCCCCGGTTTTTCTTCGACGGTTGTCGACTGAACTGTTTATTTTTGAATTATTTTGATGAGGTGCTGGCCATGAAGGACATTCGTTTCTCTATCGTAATTCCGGCTTATAACGCGTCAGAATCGATTGTCACGACGCTGGATTGCGTTAAAGCTCAAACGTATCGCAATTTTGAGGTCATCATCGTTGATGATAAGTCGGCGGATGCCGCAGCGCTGGCGGACGTTGTTCGCAGCGAACGCTATCAGGAGCTGGATATCAATCTGGTGCTCTCTGAGGTGAAACTTAACGGCGCCGGTGCGCGCAACAAAGGCATTGAGCTGGCCACCGGCGACTATGTCAGCTTCCTGGACGCCGATGATGAGTGGGCCGCTGACAAACTGCAGCAGGTGAGCGAGAAAATCGCGCAGCTGGAGGGGCAGGGCAGACAGAAATTTGTCATCTTCAGTCAGGTCAATATCTATCAGGATGGATCGTTCCTGAAAGTGATGCCGATGCAGCCACCAGGCAAAAACGAAACCGTCGCCGAGTATCTGTTCGGCTGCTACGGCTTTATCCAGACCAGCACCATCGTGCTGAAGCGGGAAGACGCGGCAAAAATTCAGTTCGATACCCGCTATATCCGCCATCAGGATTATGATTTCTGTATTCGTGCCGACCGCATGGGCTATGACTTCGTGATGATTGCCGCGCCGCTGGCGAACTATCATCTGGTCACCAAATTTGGCTCCAAGCACAAAGGCGAATCGGTGAAATATTCGATGTTCTGGCTTGATACCATGAAGCCGCATCTGACCCCGCGTGATATCCACACCTACAAAGCCTTTAAGCTGCCGCTGCGCTACAAGATGGATGGCAAGTCGCTGATGGCGAGCCTGAGCTTTGCCCGCTACTTCTTCCTCACCAACAAAGATAACCGTGCCTATTTCATGAACCGGGTCAAAGACAAGGTCAGAGCACGTTTCGGTGGTGAGAAAGCGATCTCCTGACGCGCGGCGCGTCCCGCTCTGCTCCTGATATCAGGAGCCACTCTCTTTTCATTTAATTCAGGGTTGAAGATGAAGACTTCTGTTGGAACCGTTGGCATTGTGATGCCTATGTATAATGCCCGTCAGACGGTATTACGCGCCGTGCAATCGGTGATCAACCAGCACTATACCGACTGGCACCTCTATCTGGTCAACGATAAATCCACTGACGACTCGCTGGCGTTTGTGCGCGAGCACTGCCAGGACCCGCGCATCACCATTCTGGACAACGCGGTCAACATGGGCGCAGCAGAGACCCGCAACGTCGGGCTGCGTGCGGCCACGGAAGAGATCATCGCCTTCCTCGACAGTGATGATGAATGGCATGCGGATAAGCTGACTCAGCAGGTGGCCGCCATTGAGGCCGGTGATGATTTTGTCATTACCGAGTATCACTACAAAACCCGCAAGGCTGAGCACGACATCACCTACGGCAAACCTTATCTGCAGCAGGAAAATTTCGTGAAAAAGCAGTATCGCGTCTGCTTCTCTTCCGTCTGCTTCCGCCGCCCGCCTCAGGGACTCTTCTTCCAGCGCAAAGGGCACGAAGATTTCCTGTTTCTCTATGAGTTGTTCACCCGCTACAAGCAGGCACGCGTAATTCAGACGATTCTGGTCAACTATTACGAGTTAGGGGATTCCCTTTCACGTAATAAGAATAAAGCGGCCCAGTGGCACCTCGAATTATTAAGAATTATCTATAAAAACAATCCTTTAAAAATCTATTACTATTACGCCTGGTATATGGTGAATGGTGTGCTGTTTACCCTTAAGCATCGTTAAGCCCGTCGGCAGGATTGTCTTTAAAATTTGAGGTGGATAGCGTTTCATGAAAAAAATTGTCCTGGTGATCAAAGATGCTTACTCCTATGCGGGCACCGAGAACATCTGTAACTTTATGTCAGAATGTCTTGGCGAAACGCATGACGTCACCATCTACTCGCTGGAAGGCACCGGAAAAACCTTCTACCCGTTTGAGCATGTCAAAGAGATTGTCAGCTTTGAAGGGCAGAGCAACCCTATCAAAAGCGCGGTTGCCCGAATCCATGAAGAGGGTTTCGACACCGTCTTCCTGATCAGCATGGGCCGCCTGAGCGTGATGTTCGCCTTCTGGAATCTGCTGCTGATGAAGAAGAAGCGTGGCAAAGCCTACGCCTGCGAACATATCGCCATTAACTCCTTCAGCAAACCGATTAAGTTCCTCAAGTTCCTGCTGCTGCGCTACTACGACCGCGTGATTGTTCTGACCGACAAAGATCATCAGGTGTTCAGCCGCTGGCGCATTCCCAGCATGCAAATCCCCAATCCGGTGGTTTACAAAGGCTATCAGCGCCAGACCCGCTCCCGTCAGGCGCTGGCCGTCGGACGTCTGGATAACCAGAAGGGGTTTGACCTGATGCTGGATATCTGGCGCGACTTTGCCAGAAAACACCCGGACTGGACGCTGGTGATTGCCGGTGACGGTGAACTGCGTCAGCAGCTGCACGATCAGGCGGCAGTGCTGGGGATCACGGACAGCGTGAAGTTTGTCGGCAAGGTCAGCAACATCAATGACTACTATCGCGACAGCGACATGGCGCTGATGACCTCCCGCTATGAAGGATTACCGCTGGTGCTGCTCGAAGCAAAATCCTGGTCACTGCCGGTCGTCGCCTACGACTGCCCGACCGGGCCTCAGGAGATCATCAACCACGGCGAAGATGGTTTCCTGGTGCCCATGAATGACAAAGCCACGTTTCTGGCGCGAATGGAGCAGCTGGCGACAGATGATGCGCTGCTCTATGCCATGAGCGAAAAAACGAAACAGACCGCGCTGAAATTCGACGGTAATCAGATCAAAAAAAGCTGGCTGTCATTGGTTTAACCGGAGCTGGAAACGCTCACTTGCGACGTGCCTCAGGGACACCGCCATGGCCAATGGCCTTATTGACTACGGGAATTGATGCATGAAAAGAAGAGAAGTGTTACAGACCGCCGCCTCCGCTCTGGTGGGGGCTCTCTCCGTGAGCACCTTTTCCAGCTACGCTGCTAAAAGTAACGGCATTGCCCTGAAACCGGTTGATGCCACCGCCGTACCGAAAGGAGACGTGCCGATCCTGACGCCGGAAAATGTTTACGCGATGCCACCGCAGTTCTGGCAGAGCTTTGAGGGTAAGCTCTGGATTGGTAAAGCCGGTGTGGATGCCAGCAAGCCTGGCAACCAGATTCCGGTCTTCCTGCGTGACGCCAGCGGTAAGGTCTCCGAGATTGCTCAGCCTATCGCGTTGAACAAGGGCAACTTTGCGCAGTTTATCCAGGATAATGCTGCGCTGATTGCCGATCCTTCGCATTCGATGACGGTAGAAGATAATAACGGGCAGACCCTGTTTAACATCGCGGATGTCAGTCGCCCGGGTGCCGCTGATTTCAGTCAGCGCCTGTCACAGCCAGCGGGTTATCAGCTGATTGGCGAGATCCCGTCCGTGGCGGAGTTACGCAAGACCCGTCCGCTGTTTGAAGGGGCCAAGATTAAACTCAAAAGCTGGCACGAGGGACGGGAAGTGGGCGGCGGCGAGTTCGTCGGCAGCTTCCAGCCCGCGCAGAATGATGGCGGCGTCAACTTTGCCGGTGACGGCTTTCACTGGCGTCGTGTGGTAGACGATTTCAACCGCCTGACGCTGTTTGATTTCGGTGCCATCGCCGATGGGAAAACCGATACGGCACCCGCCATTATGGCGATGTTCCAGTGGTCGCAGCAGGCGAACCAGCAGATCTGCGTTCAGTTCCCGGCCGGGACCTTTATGGTCTCCGCCTGCAACCTGGGCGACAAGTATCTCAACTTCTTCCGCATGTCCGGTGCGATGGTCAACTTTGGTTACTTCCCGGCGACCACCCTCGTTTCCGATGGTAAGTCAGAGTTCGTCTTCCAGATGAATGCCCGCCGGGTCGAGCTTTCCAACCTGATCTTTAACGGCAACAGCGATAAGAGTCCGAACCAGCAGGGCTTTTTCCACAACATCTGCCCGGGCGGACAATATTTCCGGGGTGCCTGCCTGCGCTTTAACGCCGTCGGCGGTACCGCGATCAGCCTGCAGGATACCCTCGATTGTAAAATCGACCAGTGGTACGCCTCCCGCTGCAGCGGCGACGTCATCAAATCGGGCTGGTCAGGACAGAAGCAGGGCAAATGGGACCACAGCACCGCTATCGAGCTGTCGAACTTCAACGCGCAGTACTGCCGTGGGGGCAAAGTCCTCAACCTGCCGCGCTGCGGTCAGTCGATTATCCACAACGGCTGGATTGAGCACTGTGACAACCCGGGCGATCTCTCCAACGGTCAGTGGATCGTTGATGCGCTGAGCCTGGAGGATTGTAAGAACCCGCTGATCGCCCACAACACCCGTCTGAATATGCGCCAGACCAGCCTGCAGTCGGGCAGCTGGATCGATAACTCGATGCAGGGCGATCGTCTGCTCAGCATCTGGGAGATGGGGTCGACCCGCGTTGAATCTTACGGCGTCGCGCTGGATGGCAGCCTGAAGTACAACTACATCACCTCGCGCTGGCGTCTGGAGAACAATACCAACCAGGAGACCTGGTTTGATCTCGGCAGCCTCTACTCACCCACGGTGGGCGACTCTTGGGAGATCGAAATCTTTGGTCAGGCGCAGTTCAGCAACGGCAGCGGCGACAAGCCCCTGATGAACCTGATCAGCGACAAAACCACCGGTGGCCGCGCCGTGATCCACGTGCAGCGCAAGAAAGACCTCTCTGAAGCGAGCTGGTCAGCCGAAGGCAGCAGCCCGGTCCTCGATGTGCGCTATGTCGCTGAACATGACACCGACGTTCGCCTCTTCGTCAAACTGGCGGGCTGGACGCCGTCGGCCGCCGTGCTGGTGAAAACCACCGGCAAGGATCGCTTTGTTACCGGTCGCTGCGCGCGCGTTAACGCGCGGATGGAGCCAGGCAATCCGCCGGCGGGCGATAAGACCAAACGCGCGCCGCAGCGCTTCAGTCTGCACAACGGCAAAGCGGGTGTCGGGGCCAACGAGCAGGGCGACCTGCTGATGGCGTCGCGTCCGCTCTCTGCCGACCAGGTCGATACCAGCAAGCCGGAAGGCTTTGTTTCCGTGGTCATCAACGGGAAACAGGTTGCCCTGCCTTACTTTGCCATTAAGTCATAACCCTTGCATGACGGCCGCCACAACGGAGGCGGCCGGTTTTAACAGGAGCGGTACCTTTGGGTGCGTTATCCCGTAAGCATTATTTTGAACAGAGCTCATTTTGCCCATGACGGATCCGGGCGGCTTACAGAATTAAAAAAATTTATTCGGAGTTGTTATGAAAATTTTATTGGTGGGTAACCATACGTGTGGGAATCGTGGGGATGGCGCGATTCTTCGTGGACTGATTGATTCTATGAAGTCTGCACGCAGTGATTTAGACATTGATGTGATTAGCCGTTATCCAACCAGCTCCGGTTATCTGCTCCAGCAGGATATTCAGCAGGATGCGCTGTTTCTGCACAACAGCAAGTCAGGCAAAGGTCTGGTCGGTTCGTTTAAGCGTAAAGTCGCGAACCGTCTGATGCCCGACATCATGATGGCGCACCTGGGCAAGGGCGGCATCTTTAAGTCGTTTGCCGTGCCACCGCACCTCAAAGCCTTTACCGAAAGCCTGGCGAAATATGACGCCATTATTCAGGTTGGCGGGTCATTCTTCGTCGATCTCTATGGCGTCACCCAGTTTGACCACGCGCTCTGTGCGCTGATGGCGAAAAAGCCTATTTACCTGATTGGTCACTCGGTGGGTCCGTTCCAGAACCCGCGCGTCAATGCGCTGGCGAACTTTGTTTTTGACCGCGTTAACAGCCTGGTTCTGCGTGAGTCGGTCAGCCTCGATCTGATGAAACGTGATGGCGTGACCAGCTCGAAAGTCGCGGCCGGCGTCGACACCGCTTTCCTGGTGCGCGCGCGTGAAGTGGAAAATCCGAGCCATAACCTGCTTCACTGGCAGGGGATTATCAGCAGCCGTAAAACCATCGCCATCACCGTGCGCGAACTGGCGCCGTTTGATAAACGTCTGGGCGTCACACAGAAAGAGTATGAAGCAGCCTTTGGTCGGGTGATCAATGCGATGATCGCAGAAGGTTACCAGGTCGTGGCGTTCTCCACCTGTACCGGCATCGACAGCTATGCCAAAGATGACCGCATGGTGGCGCTGACCCTGCGCGATCACGTGGAGCAGCCTGAGCATTACCATGTCATCATGGATGAGTTTAATGACCTGGAGCTGGGCATTCTGCTGAGCCACTGCCATCTGACCATTGGTACCCGCCTGCACTCGGCGATTATCTCCATGAACTTTGGCACCCCGGCCGTGGCGATCAACTATGAGCACAAGTCGATGGGTGTGATGAACCAGCTGGGTCTGCCGCAGATGGCAACCGATGTGAAAAGCCTGATGGATGGCTCGCTGATCGACAAGGTGAAAAGTGTGCTTGCCGACTACGACAACATTAAGCTGAAGGTCAATACGGCCGTTGCGAATGAAAGGGAAATTGGCAAC
Source organism: Pantoea sp. PA1 (assembly GCF_056856975.1). Lineage (NCBI taxonomy): Bacteria > Pseudomonadati > Pseudomonadota > Gammaproteobacteria > Enterobacterales > Erwiniaceae > Pantoea > Pantoea sp. PA1. The sequence goes on along the minus strand of NZ_JBXGEE010000001.1, from coordinate 1,749,798 downwards.
CGGATCACTGAAGAGATTCTCAAAGTATTAGGGTAATGTGATGAAACTGACTTTTTTCACCATGCGTTTCCCGGTTGCCTCTGAGACATTCGTTCTGAATCAGGTAACCCATTTTATTGATGCCGGTTACGAGGTGGAGATTATTTCAGTCTTTCCCGGCGATTTAGTGAACCGGCACGCCGCGTTTGATGAGTATGGTCTGGCGGCGAAGACGCATTATCTGCTGCCGGAAGAGAAGATCTCGATTGTCGATAAGCTCAACCAGCGCATCAGGCTGGTGCTGCCGAACGTGACCAAACCGTCGCTGCTGCGTTCGCTGAACATGCGTCGATATGGCGCGCAGTCCAGCAAGCTGCTGCTGCCGTCGATCGTGGCCAATGCGAAGCAGACGTTCACTGCGGATGTTTTCCTGGTGCATTTCGGCTATGCCGGTGCGCTGGCGAACAAGCTGCGTGAGCTGGGCGTACTGAAGGGCAAGCAGGCGACCGTGTTCCACGGCGCCGATATTTCCCGTCGTCACATTCTGGAAGAGCACAAGCTCGACTACGTCAACCTGTTCCGCCAGAGCGAACTGATGCTGCCAATCAGCCACCTGTGGGAAAACAAGCTGATTGAGATGGGCTGCCCGCCGGAAAAAATTCATGTGACACGCATGGGGATTGAGCCAGAGAAGTTTAACTTCCAGCCGCGACAGGCATTTCACAAGCCGCTGCGTATCGTCTCGGTGGCGCGTCTGACCGAGAAGAAAGGACTGGATGTGGCGGTGAAAGCCAGCGCCATCCTGAAGCAGCGGGGCGGTCAGTTCCAGTACACCATCATCGGCAATGGCGATCAGGATGAGATGATGCGTGATTTCATCGCCCGCGAGGGGATGGAAGATTGCGTCAGTATGCCGGGCTTTAAACCGCAGGAGGAGATCCGTCGTGCGCTGAGCGAAGCGGACATCTTCCTGCTGCCCTCCAAAACTGCCGCCGATGGCGACATGGAGGGGATTCCGGTTGCGCTGATGGAAGCGATGGCGGTCGGCCTGCCGGTGGTCTCCACCTTCCACAGCGGTATTCCCGAACTGATTGAGAACAACGTCTCCGGCTGGCTGGTGGAAGAGGACGATCCCGAGGCGCTGGCAGAGACGCTGCTTAAGCTCTCTGAGGGCGAAGTGGATGTGGCCCCGGTGGTCGCTGCTGCGCGGCATAAAGTTGAGACGGAGTTCAATCAGCATATCGCCTATGGCGAACTGGCACAGATTCTGGAGCGACTGGTGTGAGTGGATTTAAGTCACAGGCGATTTGGCTGTTTGGCAGCACCTGCTTTTCTGCGGTGCTGCAGGTTGCACAGCTGAGCTTTCTCGCCCGCAAACTGGAAACCCACGAGCTGGGACTGCTGGCCATCATCAACGCCATTCTGGCGGTGGCGGGTGTCCTGCAGGATATGGGGATGAGCAGTTATCTGGTGCATCGCCAGAACATCACCCGCCGTGAGCAGAGCACCATCTACTGGGTTAACGTATCACTCAGTCTCTGCACTGGCCTGATCATGCTGCTGATCGCTTTCCCGGTGGCCTGGTTCTATCACCTGCCGGAGCTGACGGGGCTGATCATGCTGACCAGTCTCAACTTCCTCGTGCTGGGACATCTGTCGCAGTATCAGGCGCACTACATCAAGACCAAGCGGATGGTGTCGCTGGCGAAGATTGAGATGGGCACCAAGCTGTTTGCCTTCCTCTGTGTGGTGGCAATGCTGGAGTTCACCTCACTGACCGTAGCGGCAGCGATTCTCGGCCTGTTTATCAACGCCTTTACCCGTATCCTCTGCATGATTGCACTGGGTGAGAAGTCATGGCGCCCGACCTGGGAGTTCGACAAAGCGACCTTCTTCGGGGCGATTCGTTACGGCAGCTACCAGCTTGGCTCCCAGACCATTAACCAGCTGCGCACCCAGGCGGATGCGCTGGTGGTCGGTAAGGTGATGGGCGCAGAGATGCTGGGTGTCTACTCGCTGGCGAAAGAGCTGGTGCTGCAACCGCTGAAACTGGTGACGCCGGTCATCAACCGTCTGGCGCTGCCGCGCTTTGCTGAGAAGCAGCACGATGCCGAGCAGCTGAAAAAGCTGTTTCTCAAGGGCACGCTGGGGATCATGCTGTTCAGCAGCGCGATGTATCTGGTCATTGGCATCTTCTCACCAGTTATCGTTCGTATACTCTATGGCGCGTCACACGAGCAGGTTTACCACCTGATCCCGCTGATGCTGCTGTTCGGTATGCTGCGGCCGATGGGGGGACTGACCGGTGCCATTTCGCAGGCTAACGGACGCACCAACGTCGAGTTCTACTGGAACATCGTGGCGAGTATCGTGGTGCTGGGCGTGCTGGCGACCACCTTTATCTGGCCTAACGTGCTCTATGTGGCGCTGACGCTCTCCATCTCGCAGATCCTGATCTCGGCGCTGGCCCACCCGTTCTTTATCAAGCCGGTGATTGGCATTCGCTTTATGCCCTATGCCCGGCAGTGGGTGGCGGTGTCGGTGGTCTTTGTCGGCCTGATGGTGCTGGTGAACCACTTCAATCTCTTCATCATGCCGGAGTGGTTTGAAGGCTGGCTGTAATCATCACACAGCGATATTAACGGGTGACCTAAGGGTCGCCCGTTTTCATTTATGGCTGGTCTCAGCCATGCAACGAACAGTGCTGCAGATCACAGTAGCAATCTGCGATTACTGATTGTCTTTACTCAGTTTATGGTATCGCGTGCAATGGGCAAAATGCCGAATTTCTAAGTTATGACAGAGAGTTACTGTCCGCTTTTCAGATAAAGATTATACTTGCTCTTCCGGCCGATCCTGCATAATCGACCCACATCTTCATTTTATTAAACGGAATAAATATGACCAAGCTTAAAGCAGTAATCCCGGTTGCGGGCCTCGGTATGCATATGCTCCCTGCGACTAAAGCCATTCCGAAAGAGATGCTGCCTGTCGTCGACAAACCGATGATCCAGTACATCGTTGACGAATGTGTTGCCGCAGGTATTAAAGAGATCGTGCTGGTCACGCATGCATCGAAAAATGCGGTCGAGAACCACTTCGATACCACTTATGAGCTGGAAGCGCTGCTGGAAGCGCGTGTGAAGCGTCAGCTGCTGAGCGAAGTGCAGTCTATCTGCCCGCCGGGTGTGACCATCATGAACGTGCGTCAGGCACAGCCGCTGGGTCTGGGCCACTCGATCCTCTGCGCCCGTCCGATGATCGGTGATAATCCGTTTGTCGTGGTGCTGCCGGATGTGCTGCTGGATGATTCCACTGCTGACCACCTGCGTTATAATCTCGCGGCGATGGTTGCCCGTTTTGAAGAGACTGGCCACAGTCAGGTTCTGGCACAGCATATGCCTGCCTCCGACCTCTCTGAGTACTCCGTGATCACCACCGAAGAGCCGATCAACAACCCAGGCGATATCAGCCGTATCACCAACTTTGTTGAGAAGCCAGAGCATCCGGCTGAGCTGAACTCTGACCTGGCTGCGGTAGGACGCTATGTGCTCTCTGCGGATATCTGGGCTGAACTGGAGCGCACTGAACCGGGCGCCTGGGGCCGTATCCAGCTGACCGATGCGATCGCCAGCCTGAGCAAAAACAAACCTGTTGATGTTTCACTGCTGACCGGCCACAGCTTCGACTGCGGTCGTAAACTGGGTTACATGCAGGCGTTCGTCTCTTACGGACTGCGTAACAACGCCCAGGGCCGCGATTTCCGCGAAGCGATTCAGAACATCCTGGCAAAACAACAGTAATTACTTTGCCGCGCACTGCGCGGCAGCTTACAAGGAGTGCACATGGCTATTTTGGTAACGGGCGGGGCAGGCTATATCGGTTCCCATACCGTACTGGCGCTGCTGCAGCGCGGTGATGATGTGGTGGTGCTGGATAACCTCTGCAATGCCTCACGCGAAGCGATCAACCGCGTTGAAAAGCTGGCGGGGAAGAAAGCGACCTTCGTCGAAGGCGACATCCGTGACCGCGCCTGCCTGCGCGACCTGTTTGCCTCAAACAGCATTTCCGCCGTCATCCACTTCGCCGCGCTGAAAGCGGTTGGTGAGTCGACGCGTATGCCTCTGGAGTACTACGAGAACAACGTCGCGGGTACGGTAGTGCTGCTGGAAGAGATGCGCAACGCGGGCGTGTGGAACTTCATCTTCAGTTCGTCTGCCACCGTTTATGGCGCGGATGCACCGGTTCCCTATGTGGAAACGACCCCGATTGGCGGCACTACCAGTCCTTACGGCACTTCTAAGCTGATGATCGAGTTCGTCATGCGCGACTTTGCTAAGGCAGAGCCGAAGTTTAAGGCGATTGCGCTGCGCTACTTCAACCCGGTTGGCGCGCATGAGTCAGGCGAAATCGGCGAAGACCCGACCGGCATCCCGAATAACCTGCTGCCTTACATCGCACAGGTCGCGATTGGTCGTCTGGAGAAGCTGGGTGTGTTTGGCGGTGACTACGATACGCCAGACGGCACCTGCCTGCGTGACTACATCCATGTGGTTGACCTGGCTGAAGGACACCTGAAAGCGCTGGACCATCTGAGCAAAGTTGAGGGCTACACCGCCTTTAACCTCGGCGGCGGTAAAGGCTTCTCGGTTCTGGAGATGATCAAGGCGTTTGAGCAGGCCTCCGGCAAAGCAATTCCGTTTGAAATCAAACCCCGTCGTGACGGCGACCTGCCTGCCTTCTGGGCAGATGCGTCCCTGGCGAACCGTGAGCTCGACTGGCGCGTAACACGCGGCATCGATGAAATGATGCGCGATACGTGGAACTGGCAGAGTAAGAACCCGGATGGGTTTCGGTAGTTGACGACGTAATAATCAAAAAACCCGGTTTTGACCGGGTTTTTTTATGCCTGCATTAAGAGGAACTTCAGATTCGTGGTTCGCTCATTCACTTTACTGGCAGTTTATGGATGTCTCGACGCTTAATACAGAATTATCCTGGTCTTTCGAAAAGAGAGGCTGATGACAATAGAGTGTAGTTCGACTCTGTGAAGAGGCACTATGCGTGATTTTTCCTGAGCGACTATGCTGTTTTGCCAGTGCTTACATCTCATCATGCTGGGCACGATTATTGTTTAGTCAGTCTTAAGTTTTGTCATCCACATGGAAAGATTAGGCATATTATTTTTGCTGCACAAAATGTACTATTTGTAGTTATCCCGGAACCCGTATGCGATTGAATGAAATATCATCAGCGCATCGACAAGCTAACCTGTGAAGGCGAAATTCCTATCACACAGCGCATTGGTTGCTGCAAGCCAGGGGCGGTAGCGTGGCTGTTTATTTATGATGAATAAATATTGACCCGCTTATATGCATAGCATGTTTAAATTTGTTAGAGGATGTGGAATGTTACTTCCCGTAATCATGGCCGGAGGAACCGGCAGCCGCTTATGGCCCCTTTCCCGCGAGCTTTACCCTAAACAATTTATCTGTCTGCATGGCGAGCACTCCATGCTGCAGGAGACTGTCAATCGCCTGAGCGGCGTCGAGGCACGCGCACCAATGGTCATCTGCAACGAGGAGCACCGTTTCCTGGTTGCAGAGCAATTGCGACAAATCAACAAGCTATCACATAACATTATTCTTGAGCCGGTAGGGCGCAACACAGCTCCTGCCATCGCACTGGCTGCGCTGAACGCTGTAGAGCAGGGCGATGATCCGGTTCTGCTTGTGTTGGCTGCTGATCACGTGATTGAAGACCGCGTTGCGTTTCATCAGGCTATCAAAGTCGCTACCGCTTATGCCAAACAGGGCAAGCTGGTGACTTTCGGCATCGTGCCAACCGGTCCAGAAACCGGATATGGCTATATTCAGCGTGGCGAAGCGCTGCCAGGCTCAGAAAATGGTCCTTATCAGGTTCAGCGCTTTGTCGAAAAACCTAATCAGAGCACTGCTGAGCAGTACCTCGAGTCAGGTGAGTATTACTGGAACAGCGGCATGTTCATGTTCCGGGCTAAACGTTATCTGCAGGAGCTGGAGAAATTCCGTCCGGATATCCTTGAAGCCTGCCGTCGTGCCATGGCTAACGTCAAAGAAGGCAACGATTTCATCAGTATTGATAAAGATGACTTTATCGCCTGTCCGGATGAATCAGTCGATTACGCCGTTATGGAACAGACCGATGCGGCAGTGGTTATCCCGCTGGCGGCCGGATGGAGTGATGTGGGCTCCTGGTCTGCGCTGTGGGAAGTGAATGATAAAGATGAACACGGCAATTCCCTGAAGGGTGACACCTTCCTGCATAACGCTAAAAACTGCTACATCAATAGTGAAGATCAGCTGGTTGCTGCCATTGGCGTTGAAAATCTGGTGATTGTAAATACCAAGGATGCAGTGCTGGTTGCGCATAAAGATCAGGTACAAGATGTTAAGCGTGTGGTTGAGTTCCTGAAAAGCGAATGCCGCAGCGAATACCGCCGCCATCGGGAAACGTACTGGCCATGGGGACGTTGTGACTTAGTGGTTAATACAGGTCGTTTTAAGGTTAATCGAATAACAGTCAAGCCAGGCGAATCTTTTGAATTACAGATGCATTATCATCGGACGGAGCATTGGGTCATCCTTTCTGGAACGGCCAAAGTAAGCATTCAGGATAAAACATTGCTGTTAACTGAGAACCAATCAACTTTTATTCCGATTGGTCATCAGCACACGCTGGAAAACCCAGGTAAAATTCCCCTTGAATTGTTAGAAATTCAGTCTGGTTCATACCTTAATGACGACGATCTGATTCTCATCAGAAAGCAAATAGAGCGTATTTAAAAGGGCGCCGTAGAAAATGGAAATACTTAATTGTTTTAAAGCTTATGACATTCGCGGTGAATTAGGCAAAGAATTGAATGAAGATATCGCATATCGCATTGGGCGAGCCTATGGTGAATTTCTTAAGCCAACAACAATTGTTGTTGGGGGCGATGTCCGATTAACCAGCGAAGCGCTGAAAATGGCGCTGGCTAAAGGCCTGATGGATGCTGGCACAAACGTACTGGATATCGGACTTAGCGGTACTGAGGAGATTTACTTCGCCACATTTTATTTAGGTATCGATGGCGGCATTGAAGTAACGGCAAGCCATAACCCGATGAACTACAACGGGATGAAACTGGTTCGGGAAGGTGCTCGCCCGGTCAGCGGTGACACCGGTCTGCGTGATGTTCAGCGTCTGGCGGAAGCCAATGATTTTGCTTCAGTAGAAGAGGGAAAACGCGGCAGCTATAAGCAGATTTCAGTTCTGGATTCTTATGTCGATCATCTGATGGGCTACATTGACCTGAATAATTTTACCAAGCCGATGAAACTGGTGATTAACTCAGGTAATGGTGCTGCGGGTCATATTATCGATGAGATTGAAAAACGTTTTAAGCAGGCAAATGCGCCTGTGTCATTTATCAAATTACATCATGAAGCAGACGGCAACTTCCCGAATGGTATCCCAAATCCCTTATTGCCCGAGTGTCGCAAAGATAGCTCTGATGCGGTTCGTGAGTACCAAGCTGATATAGGTATCGCCTTCGACGGTGATTTTGACCGCTGTTTCCTGTTTGATGAGAATGCAGAATTTATTGAAGGCTACTATATTGTAGGGTTGTTAGCTGAGGCATTTCTTAAGAAAGAACCAGGAGCAAAAATTATTCACGATCCGCGCCTGACCTGGAACACCATTGATGTGGTGACTAAAGCGGGCGGTATTCCGGTAATGTCCAAAACCGGCCATGCCTTTATCAAAGAGCGTATGCGTGAGGAAGATGCAGTTTATGGTGGGGAAATGAGTGCACATCACTATTTCCGTGACTTTGCTTACTGTGACAGCGGCATGATTCCGTGGCTATTAGTGGCAGAGCTTCTGGCAGTGAAAAAGATGACGTTATCGAGTCTGGTTGCGGAAAGAATGAGTGCATACCCTTGCAGTGGTGAAATTAACGCAAAAATCGAGCGTCCGGAAGAAAGAATAAAACATGTTGATTCCCATTACGCTAAAGGATTTACAAAGTACGATCTTACAGATGGGCTGAGTAAAGAATTTGAAGATTGGCGTTTTAATTTAAGGTGTTCGAATACAGAACCTCTGATAAGACTGAATGTTGAAACTAAAAATAATAAAAAATTATTGGAAACTAAAACCTTAGAGCTATTAAATTTATTACAGGATATAATCTGATATTATAGCTTCTCAACAAACATTATATTAGTGAAGAAAAATGAAAATACTCGTAACTGGCGGTGCAGGCTTTATCGGTTCAGCTGTGGTAAGGAAAATAATTAACGGCACTGAGGACAGTGCTGTTGTCGTCGATTGTTTGACATATGCTGGAAACCTAAACTCTCTCAAAGATTTAGAGGGCAATGAACGTTTTGCATTTGAAAAAGTCAATATATGCGACAGGACAGAAATCGAAAGAGTATTTGAAGAACATCAACCTGATGCAGTAATGCATTTGGCTGCTGAAAGCCATGTAGATAGATCAATTGATGGCCCGGATACGTTTATCAGGACAAATGTTGATGGGACTTTCAATCTGCTAGAAGTAGCAAGAAAATATTGGATGAGTTTAGAACGATTTAAAAAAGAAAGCTTCCGCTTTCATCATATTTCAACTGATGAAGTGTATGGTGACTTACATGGAACAGACGATCTTTTTACAGAAGAAACGCCTTATGCGCCCAGCAGTCCATATTCGGCATCTAAAGCTGCATCTGACCATTTAGTTCGCGCTTGGTTCAGAACCTATAATCTTCCATGTATTATTACGAACTGCTCAAATAATTACGGCCCTTATCACTTTCCTGAAAAACTTATTCCGTTAACTATAATTAATGCAATTAATGGTAAACAATTACCTGTTTATGGTAAGGGTGAGCAAATCAGGGACTGGTTATATGTTGAAGATCATGCAGAAGCTCTTTATATTGTTTTGAAAAAATCAGCTATTGGCGAGACTTATAATATAGGCGGCCACAATGAGCGAAGAAATATAGATGTAGTTAATGAAATATGTAAAATTCTTGAAATACTAAAACCCACTAAGCCAGATGGGGTTGGGAAATACAGCGATCTTATTACATATGTAAAAGATCGTCCAGGTCATGATTATCGTTATGCGATAGATGCAACGAAAATTAAAAAAGAGTTAGGCTGGACACCCAAAGAAACTTTTGAATCCGGTATCAGAAAAACAATTGAATGGTATCTTGCTAATACAGACTGGTGGCAAGCAGTATTGGATGGAAGCTATTCAGGTGAGAGATTGGGTTTAAAAGAGGATAAGTCATGAAAGGAATTATTTTAGCCGGCGGTTCAGGAACCCGGTTATATCCAATCACAAAAGGGGTCTCCAAACAGCTGCTCCCTATTTATGACAAGCCAATGATATATTATCCTCTTTCAGTACTTATGCTTGCAGGAATACAGGATATACTTATCATTACTACTCCTGAAGATCAGTCGTCATTTCAGAGACTGCTGGGAGATGGTTCAGAATTTGGTATTAACCTCAATTATGCTATTCAACCAAGTCCTGATGGCCTGGCTCAGGCATTTATCATCGGTGATAAATTCATTGGTGATGATTCATGTGCCCTTGTCCTCGGTGATAATATATTCTTTGGTGAAAGTTTCGGGAAAAAACTGGAACAAGTTACTTTATCAAATCAAGGTGCGACTGTTTTTGGATATCAGGTAATGGATCCGGAAAGATTTGGTGTTGTCGAATTTGATAAAGATTATAAAGCCATCTCCCTTGAAGAAAAGCCGGTGAATCCCAAGTCTTCTTGGGCTGTCACAGGCTTATACTTTTATGATAATCAGGTTGTCGATATTGCTAAGCAGGTTAAGCCTTCTTCCAGAGGTGAGCTTGAAATCACAACTCTTAATGAAATTTATCTTAACAAAGGATTGTTAAATGTCGAATTGCTTGGTCGTGGTTTTGCCTGGCTTGATACAGGTACTCATGACAGCTTATTAGAAGCTTCGCAGTTTGTTCACACAATTGAGAACCGGCAAGGATTCAAAGTTGCCTGTCTGGAAGAAATTGCTCTGATTAAAGGATGGCTTACAAAAGAAAAAGTATGGTCACAGGGCGAAATACTGAAAAAGACTAACTATGGAAAATACTTAATGAGAAGAGCAGAGGAATATTATGGAAATAATTAATTCCAGAATCGAAGGTGTCAAAATTATTAAGCCTAAAGTCTTCGGCGATGAGAGAGGGTTCTTTCTTGAAACATATTCTCAAAGAAAATACGATGAAATTTTGGGAACTGAAGTAAATTTCGTACAAGACAACCATTCACGCTCTCAAAAAGGCGTGCTTCGAGGATTACACTTCCAGAAAAATAACCCACAAGGCAAGTTAGTCCGTGTTGTGAGGGGGGCAGTCTTTGATGTCGCAGTTGATATAAGAAAAGATTCTCCAACATACGGCCAGTGGGAGGGTATAGAATTGTCAGATGAGAACAAAGTTCAGTTCTGGATCCCACCGGGTCTCGCTCATGGCTTTATTGTACTAAGTGATATTGCTGACTTCGAATATAAATGTACTAATTATTATGACCCTACTTCAGAAGAATGCCTAATCTGGAATGATCCTGATATAGGCATCACATGGCCGAACTTTGATCCTTTACTCTCTGAAAAAGATAAAGCTGGAAAAAGGCTTGAAGAACTATGAAAAAGAAAATATTACTGATAGGGGCTAACGGGCAGTTAGGCCGTTGCATCCAGGATAGAGTGCCTGAACACTACGATATAATCTCTCTAAATTCAAAACAATTGGATTTATGTGATTTAAGTGAATTAGAAAAATTATTCTCAGAATATAAACCTGATGTCGCTATAAATTCTGCTGCCTACACTGCTGTCGACTTGGCGGAAAAAGAAACACATTTAGCTTATCAAATAAACAGCAACGCCCCGGGGATAATTGCGCAGGTTTGTAAAAAAAACGAAGTAAAATTTATCCATGTTTCTACTGATTATGTTTTTTCAGGTGATGGATCTATGCCTTATGATGAAGAAAGTATTGCTGATCCTAAAAGCATTTATGGTCTTAGTAAGTTAAGTGGTGAACAGAATGTACTGTCGGCAAACGCTGAGGCAGTAGTCATCCGGACATCCTGGGTGTTTAGTGAGTATGGAAAAAACTTCGTTAAAACAATGCTAGCTCTTGCCAGTACAAAGGAAGAAATATCTGTTGTTGATGATCAGTCAGGTTGTCCTACTTATGCCGGAGACCTGGCGACTGCTATTTTGGAATGTGCAGAAAAGGATGTTCCAGGCGGAATTTATCATTACTGTGGAAATGAGGCTGTAACGTGGAAAGTTTTTGCGGATAGAATATTCAAGACATTTAACAAACTAAAAAAACCTTCAAAAAATATAATAATAAAAAGCATCAAAACCGCTGATTATCCAACTCCTGCCAAAAGACCTCACTATTCACAACTGAGTTGTGAAAAGTTAAAGAAATTCGGTATTAAAACGTCTGACTGGAACAAAGCTTTGGAAAAAGTCATACCTAAATTATTAGGCTAGGGGCTAATTTGCAAGTAATTAAATTGCTTACTATGTTTTTACGGGATATTAGATAAGAATATTTTCATGAATAGAAGCTCTGAAAGATGTGATGAAGAAGTAGCTATATTTCTTGCTACTTATAATGGTGAGAAATATCTTAAGGAACAATTAGCATCGATTAAAAATCAAGACTATACGAACTGGACTCTGCATATCACCGATGATGGTTCAACCGACAAAACACTTGATATAATCGCGGAGTTTTCTAGTAGCGTAGTGCAATCAGTTAAGGTCTATAAAGGACCAAAAAGAGGGTTCGCTCAGAATTTTTTGAATTTAGTCCGTAACTTTAATATTTCGGCGAGTTATTTCGCATTTTGTGACCAGGATGATGTATGGAAGCAAGATAAAATTTCATATGCCCTGAATTGTGTAAGGTCTGAAGAAGAAGATAGAGCTACGGTATTTTTCTCCAGAACAGAATTAATCAATGAAGTAAATGAGTTTATCGGATTTTCGCCACTTTTCAGTAGAAAACCCTCACTTAACAATGCCTTAATTCAAAGTATTGGCGGTGGGAATACTATGTTATTCAATACTAAAACCAGAGAGCTTCTCGCTAAAATTCCTCTGGAGATGAAAGTGATTTCCCATGACTGGATAACATATCAAATTGTCGCGGCATGTGGCGGATTAGTAATATATTCTGAAAAGCCGACCATCCTATACCGACAACATGAAAATAACATTATAGGGTCTAATAAAGGTTTAGGGAATCTGTTATTACGATTCAAAATCATGCTGTCAGGTAGCATGTCTGAATGGAATGAAGCTAACTTAAAAGTACTTGAACTCTACCACTCAAATCTTACTGAAAGATCAAAATATCTTATAGGTGATTTTAAAAAGATTCGAGGATCATCATTACCGAAACGACTCTATTACGCATTCAGAGCAAAACTTTACAGACAAACTTTATTAGGCGAAGCTGGACTTTATTTGGCCATATTCTTAAATAAGCTTTGATTAGAAAGAGGTAATGAAATGTCGCCGCTTGAAGAAATATATAGAAATAAAAAGCTAATGTTGTCATTAATTAAGCGAGAAATTGCTCTTAAATATAAAGGCTCTATTGGCGGTTCAGCTTGGGCAGTATTGATGCCTTTGTTCATGCTTTCAATTTATACGTTTGTTTTTAGCAATATTTTTAAAGCAAAGTGGGGAACACACGGATATGATGCGCCAAAATCAGAATTTGCATTGATATTATTTATAGGAGTAATTGCTTATAATTTTTTATCTGAGTGTATAACCAGAAGTCCGACCATTATTAGTAGTAACCCAAATTATGTGAAAAAAGTAGTTTTTCCATTAAACGTTCTCCCTGCTGTTTATGTTATGTCTGCTTTATTTAATGCGTTAATTACGTTAGTGGTCTGGATTATTTGTTATTTTTTAATTATTGGTGTACCTAAAATTACACTGCTAGCTTTTCCTTTAGCAATGCTACCGCTGGTGATTTTTTCATTAGGGTTAAGTTATTTGCTGGCATCACTAGGAACCTATATTAAAGACATCAATCAATTAACAGGTTTAATTGCCACTGCCTTAATGTTTTTATCTCCTATATTCTATCCTGTGAGTTCGGTACCAGTTAGTTTCCAGTTAGTAATGAAATTAAACCCGTTGACCCCTGCTGTTGAAAGTCTACGCGATGTGATGTATTGGGGTAAAATGCTTGATTTTGAGAGCCTGAGTGTCAACACTTTCGTATCTATAGTGTTTTTGATTTTGAGCTTTGCTTTTTTTACCAAAACTAAAAAAGGATTTGCTGATGTCCTTTGATGTGGCCAAACAACCTATTGCTATTAAAGTTTCAAACGTAGGAAAATCCTATCGGATTTTTAAAAAGAACAATCATAGGTTATATCAGTTTTTTTTAGGGGAAAGATTCAAACTTTATAATGAATTTTGGGCGATTAAAGATATTAGTTTTGAAATTCATAAAGGTGAAACAGTTGCTATCCTCGGAAGGAATGGTGCGGGTAAGTCGACTCTTTTACAACTCATTTGCGATACTCTTTCCCCATCAACCGGAGTTATACATCGAACTGGTAAAATAGCAGCACTTCTGGAACTTGGTGCAGGCTTTAATAATGAGTTTACAGGAAGAGAAAATATATATATATCAGGTGCTATATATGGACTTTCACGTAAGGAAATAGATGCAAAGTTTTATGAGATAGAACAATTTGCAGATATAGGAAATTTCATTGACCAGCCCGTAAAAAATTACTCAAGCGGTATGTTTGTACGCTTAGCTTTTGCCTTAATTGTTAATGTGGACGCTGAAATTCTGGTGATCGATGAAGCTTTAGCTGTTGGAGATGTTTTCTTTCAACAAAAGTGCATGAGATTCCTTAGGAATTTTCAGGATAACGGTGGAACAATACTGTTTGTTTCACATGATACTTCAGCAGTTATGGCTCTATGTGATAAGGCGGTTTTAATTAGACGCAGTGATGATGGTAAAACTGAAACCATCAAAGGTAGCGCAGATGTCGTCTGCCAGGAATATTTGCGTGATCTGTATGCCGATCCTGAAAGGCTTAAGAATAATATTACTAAAACCATTGAAAAGAATAAATTTTCTGGTGCAGCTAGTGTTAATTATCAAGGCACTGCTATTGACCCTTCAATTTATTATGTCTCAGATTTTAATAAAAATGCAGATTCGTTTGGTCAGGGAGGGGGAGCAATAATCGATGTTGCTTTCTTGAATACAACCTATGAACAGCTAACTTCCATTAGCTCCGGAGATGATGTCATTTTAAAGGTTGATATCCATGCAGATCAAATTATTGAAAATCCCGCGGTAGGTATAATACTTAAAGATAGCAAAGGCCAGTTTTTATTCACGGAAAGTACTGACCCTCACTTCAGGTCCATTGATAAAGTCATTGAAGATGGCAGTGATGCTAGTATATATTTCAAATTTAAGATGCCTGTTTTAATCAGAGGTAATTACACCCTTGATATAGCCTTTGCTAATGGAATTGGCGACGACCATTATCAGATCCATTGGATTCATGATGGTATAGCTATCGAATGTATCAAAGGTCGGCAGGTTCATGGAATCCTTGGGTTTGATGATTTAAAAATAGATTGGGAAATTAAATGAATTCTGAACTGAGTATGCAAGTTGTTCTAGCCCGCTATGGCCACATTACTACCTCCGGGGATAAGGATCTTATAACCAAGAGTTTAAACCTCTATGGAGAATGGGCTGACAATGAACTTAATGTTCATCGCAAGCTAATAAATGAAGGTGATGTAGTTCTTGATATCGGCACTTATTTAGGAACGCATCTAACTGCCTATGCTAGATTCGTTGGCAAAACAGGCAAAGTCATTGGTTTTGAGCCTCATTCAGAATCGTATAGACTTACATGCAATACTATATCAATTAACAATCTTGAAAATGCCATTCTTAACAATTTTGCATTAGGGGCATCGCCTTCATTTGTTGATGGCAGTCTGGGCGAAGATGTTGAATCATTTAATCACGGTTCATTTTCACTAAAGAATCGTATGGCTAAGAGTCGCAGTATTCCTGACAATGAAGAAAATATAAGCAATGAGAATGTCATTGATGATAATGAAGCTACAAATCACTATAGCGGTAAAAAAATTGAAATTCAAAAGCTTGATGATTTAAAACTGACCAAAGTAGATTTCATTAAAATCGATGCAGAAGGTATGGAGTTTGAAGTTTTACAAGGTGGTACAAACACTATAATTCATTCCAGGCCAATAATTTTTTGCGAATGTAATGATCTGGCTAGTGGGAGCGAGACGTTCAGATGGGCTAAAGAATCAGGTTATAAAACTTATGTAATTAATATACCTGCTTATAATGGAACGAATTTCAACAAAAGCAGCGATGATTTCTTTAATGGGGCATCTGAAGTTTCACTTGTTCTTGTGCCTGCTGAAAAGGAAGCATTTGCAGTATATGCAATGCGTGGTTACCTCTTTAAGCGAGTCACGACTACCAACGATATCTTTCTAGTTCTATTATCCAAAAAACAATTTGTTGAAGAATTGCCTTATGAGGATAAAGAGCTTTTGGATTATCAAGGATTTAATCCGAATTTACAAACTACAAACTTCGATGTCGCCGAGGTGAGGAAAACTAACAACATTGTTTTGGCAGTTCCGTTTTATAAAAGTTCAGAATTAGTAGAACCACTTTATGCTTCGCTTTGTAAATGCTACCAGGATTTAATCGACTATAACGTTGAAGTAATATTTTATAACGATAGCCCTGACGACCCGGAACTCGAACGTGAATTTAAAAAAATTGAAGGGATGAATAGTGGTTTTAAAATTAACGTTCTAAGAAATTCAGAAAATCTTGGTTTTATTGGGACCATGAATCAAGCCATCTTCTATGCAAAAAAACAACATTCAGACATCATATTACTAAATTCAGATACCCTTTTTTTTCCCGGTGTCATTAAAGAGCTTGTTGAAGTAGCTTATGCCGACCCGATGATTGGATTTGTATCTCCAAGGTCCAACAATGCAACCATATGTACTTTTCCTCATAAAGCTAAAAATATTTCTTTAACCCCTGATGAGACATATCAGCAATATATGAATCTGAGGTTTGCTTTCCCCAGATTTACATTCGTACCTACCTGTGTAGGTTTTTGTCTTTTCATAAAAAGTAAAATCGTTCAGGAATTTGGTCTTTTAGATGATGCTTATGGCAAAGGCTATAATGAAGAAAACGATTTTATCATGCGTGCTAATCGATGTGGGTATAATGCAGTCTTAGCTAATCATGCATTCATATGGCATGAAGGTGAAAAATCTTTTTCTGGCTTAGAAGTAAAAAGAAATTTACGAGAAGAAGAAAATGCCAAAATTTTACATGAACGTTATCCAGAGTTCCCTCGTCTGATTAGTAACTATTTTAATTCAGTTGAGTACAGGGCAGAATCAATTTTAGAAGGCTTATTGCCAGATAGTAATAACAAACTCAAGATTGCTTTCGAGTTTACTTCTTTAGGGACCTATCATAACGGTACTTTCGAGGCAGGAAAGAAACTTATCCATGCTGCAGACAAAGTGTGGCCTGATAAATATGATATTGTTCTTCTCTGCAGTGAGCCAGCATATGAATTCCACGAACTTAAAAGCAGTTTAAGTTCAAGGGTTTCTTGGACAGACCCACAACATTTTGATGACAAATTTGCTGCAATCATCAGAATTGGTCAGCCTTTTTCTTCACAAGCTATATCTCACAACATCTATAGAGCACCTGTCTCTAGTTGTTTTATGCTTGATACGATTGCTGCAGACTGTGGATATTTAAAATTAGATTTTGATGAGAATCTGTGGAGGTTTATGCTTAACTGGGCGGATGTTATCTTCACTAATTCTTTTTTTACTGCGAGTCAGTTTGTACGTAGATATCAAATAAGTGATACATCAGTAATTAAACCTTCATTGCATTCAATCACGCTGGATGATTATTATAAAGATGTTGATGCTGAAGTTAAATCACTAAGCGATAAAGTTAATACTGAAGTGTTAATAATTGGAAATAAATTTGATCATAAAGCATTGAAGTATGCGGTGCCATTACTTTCTAAATCATTTAGTAATTACAATTTTACCGTCTTAGGCGGTGAGCAATATGATCTTGCAAATGTTACTTCTATAGCTACAGGCCAATTTTCTGATGCCGAGATAGATGCAATTTATGATAGAGTGGATGCTATTGTTTTCCCAAGTCATTACGAAGGATTCGGCTTCCCACTACTTCATAGTCTGGCGCATAAGAAAAAAATATTTGTCCGTGATTTACCCGTCTATCATGAGATCCAAGATAAAGTAATAGTTGGTGGTGAAAATATATTATTTTTCGAAAGCCTAGACGAATTAATTGAAAAAATTCACTCTGTTAGCCTTTCCTGGAATGGTAATAAGGCAGTTGGTGAAAAAGATGGATGGAATCGCTCTGCTAAGGAAATTCTTACTGCAGTTGAAGATGCTATGCAGCAAGTTAGCCTTAGTAAAGTTACTGAAAGAATCAGATGGTTTGAGCTTGCTTTTTGCAGAAATAACTCTCTTTCCGTTAATCAGTCTAATGATACACCTACTAATATTGCTAATCGCATTGCTGGCAAAGTCCAGCATGTGATTGTAAGACTGTTGCGTAATCAATCAATTTATAATTACAGCAGGAAAGCATGGCGTGCGTATAAAAAAGCATCAAAAAAATAAGCATTTAAACTGGTGAGATTCTTCTTTGGAGTGTAACAGCATTAATTACTTTCTTATGAGTTTCACAATAAGATAAAGTGTATGACTATACGTTCACAATCATTTGTGGTTGTTAAAAGACCTTCAAAAGGAGTATGTAATGTCCAAGCAACAGATCGGCGTTGTAGGTATGGCAGTGATGGGCCGCAACCTGGCACTTAATATTGAGAGCCGCGGTTACACTGTTTCAATCTTCAACCGTTCACGCGAAAAGACTGATGAAGTCATCGCTGAGAACCCGGGCAAGAAACTTGCTCCTTTTTACACCGTTGAAGAGTTTGTCGAATCGCTGGAAAAACCTCGTCGTATCCTGCTGATGGTTCAGGCGGGTGAAGCGACCGATAAGACTATTGCCTCTTTGACTCCACACCTGGATAAAGGCGACATTCTGATTGATGGTGGTAACACCTTCTACAAAGATACTATCCGTCGTAACAAAGAGCTGTCTGACCAGGGCTTCAACTTCATCGGTACCGGTGTTTCTGGTGGGGAAGAGGGCGCACTGAAAGGCCCATCTATCATGCCTGGTGGCCAGAAAGAAGCCTATGAGCTGGTTGCGCCAATCCTGGATAAGATTGCAGCACGTGCGGAAGATGGCGAAGCCTGTGTGGCTTACATCGGTCCAAATGGCGCGGGTCACTATGTGAAGATGGTTCACAACGGCATCGAATATGGCGACATGCAGCTGATTGCTGAAGCTTACGCACTGCTGAAAGGTGCGCTGGGTCTTAGCAATGAAGAGCTGGCTGAAACCTTCACCGACTGGAACAACGGCGAGCTGAGCAGCTACCTGATCGACATCACCAAAGATATCTTCACCAAGAAAGATGAAGACGGTAAATACCTGGTTGATGTGATTCTGGATGAAGCAGCGAACAAAGGCACCGGTAAGTGGACCAGCCAGAGCTCGCTGGATCTGGGCGAACCTCTGTCCCTGATCACCGAATCTGTCTTCGCGCGTTATCTTTCTTCGCTGAAAACCCAGCGTGTCGCGGCGTCTAAAGTCCTGAGCGGTCCACAGGCGCAGGCCTTCACCGGCGACAAAGTTGAGTTTATCGAGAAAGTTCGTCGTGCTCTGTACCTGGGTAAAATCGTCTCTTATGCGCAGGGCTTCTCACAGCTGCGTGCGGCATCAGAAGAGAACAACTGGGATCTGCACTACGGAGAAATCGCGAAGATTTTCCGTGCTGGCTGCATCATTCGTGCCCAGTTCCTGCAGAAGATCACTGATGCTTATGAAGCAGACGCGGGTATTGCTAACCTGCTGCTAGCGCCTTACTTCAAAGATATCGCGGATCAGTATCAGCAGGCGCTGCGTGATGTCGTTTCTTACGCCATTCAGAACGGTATCCCGACGCCGACCTTCTCGGCAGCGATTGCTTACTACGACAGCTACCGTTCAGAAGTCCTGCCTGCTAACCTGATTCAGGCGCAGCGTGACTACTTCGGAGCCCATACTTACAAGCGCATTGATAAAGACGGTGTGTTCCACACCGAGTGGTTGAGTTAATAGAAAAGCTCCCTTTGGGGAGCTTTTTTTTAGATTATTTTTTTTAGGTAAGGTGTTTTTAGCATTAATTGTACTAACAATATTGTAGCTGTTAAAAGTAACAAACTATCGAGTATTATTGATGGTAAAGCAGTTCGATGGATAAAAAAACCAGCCTGATCAAGCGTTATATATACCATCCAGTGAGAAAGGTATATTCCAAAGCTACTTCTACCTACATTAATTATTAATTTTTCTTCTTTCAGACTAAAGTTTCTTTTTATTTTTGTTACATACAGGAATAAAGAATAAGAGCCAATAAGGACAAGTAAATTAGTATAACTGTATGCTGTCTCGTAAGGTTGGAAATTTTTATTGGATATAATTGAAGTTGCAATAAAATTAATCGCACAGGTTGTTATGAAGATGAACAGCAATTTTTTTGACGAAGTATTGCTGAATTTTTTCATTGCCCAAGGTGTTAGGGCAGAATAAATAATAAAATCAGGCTTTATTTTGTTTCCATCAAATGAAGGGATGATGCCATTGTCTATGCCAAAATAGTTGGTTAGCGATGGAATAATAATTAAGAATATAGTCAAAAAATATAATATAAAGTTATAGTTTCTTTCTGTCATATTGTCATAAATTATTTTGAATGCTGGAACAGATATTAAGTAAAAGAAAAAGCTGTAGAAAAACCACAAATGAAATGCTGTTCCGCTCGTTATCATCATTATGATGAAACTTCCAATATCTTTCTCGTTTGAAACATAACCTGCATAAAAATAGTAAGCAACTGACCAGAATAAAAATGGTATAATTAACCTCTTGAATTTATAAATCAGTGGTTTTTTAATTTGTTCTTCGTCTATATGATATATATAGGCCGTAGTAATTAAGAAAAATGGGACGCAAAACCGGGTGATTGAATAAAATAAGTTAGATATATACCAATCACTAGTTCCAATTAGCAGTTTGTTATTGAAGTAACCCATTGACATATGAACTACAATCACACTGATTATTGCTAACGACCTGCCGATTTCAATATTAAGATTTAGTATCTTTGTAGGAGAGGTTATGGTTTTTTTAGCAGCAGTATGAAAGATTTCGCTTTTCGGGGAATCCATCACAATTTCTCATGTAAAGTTTATGTTAGCTCATTGTAAATTTTTGCACACAAATCGACAAGAAAATTCATAGGAATTCTCTTGTCTCATATTAATAATTTTTAGGTTTCTCAGAATCACCCCACCAGCAAATCCCCGCTGCGAATCTCTTTCTCTCCCGCCAGCCTCACCACCAGCATACCTGCCGTGGCAAACCTCACCCAGTGCCGTGCATACAGAATACCGCCATGCTCCGCCACCAGCGGGGTGATGTGGTCCGTCAGTGGATCGACAATCTCAGCCACCACTTCTCCCGGACGAATCTCTGCGCCCAGCGGTTTACGATGCAGAATCAATCCTGACACCGGCGAGTGAATATATTCACAGCCAGCCAGAGGTGTCGGCGGGTTTTTCAGGGCTGGGGAGGAGGCCGCGGAACCCTCACTATGGCGTTCTTTGATCACGCCTGCTTCTCCCGGCGCTTCAGCCGCATCGGGTACGGTTAAACCGATGGGGCCGTCATTGATGGCCACCACATCATCCCCGCCTGCGCTCGCCGGGACCAGCTCATCACCGCCAATAACGGGCGCGGCCACTTCCACCGAAATCGAAGGTTCGCTGTAGCCGATATAGCCGCCCTCCTGCAACGCTGAAATAATGGCATCCGCATCCTTTTCCGCCTGCTCAGGCGAGACATCGCGCACGCCACGCAGCTCCAGCGTCACCGGCAGCAGCCCGCGTGGCATCGGATACGCTTTGCCAAACCGCTCCGCCAGCGTCAGCCAGGGTTCGCAGCAGGCTTCATCAAAGGGTTCGCCGCCGGAGATTTGCGCGAGCAACTGCACTTCACTGCCCAGCCAGCGTGCCAGCGGCTCAATATCCGGCCACGCATGCGGGGTGGTGTAGAGGTGCGGTACGGCTTCCCAGTCGCAGTGCAGGTCAATCATCAGATCGGCCTGGCTGGCCATTCGCATCAGCGTGTAGCGCTGTGCATCCAGTTCGGTCTTAGGGACGGTATCGCGGTAATGGCGATCGATCGCCTCGCGGATCAGGCTTCTGTTCTGCGATTCACTCTGGGTCAGGCTCTCAGCCAGCCCGGCCGCCAGGGTGGTGCCCAGTGAGGGGAAACGGCGATTAAAATCCTGACCGGAGAGGGTATGAAAACGTCCGAGGTGAGTACCGTGCCAGTGCTGGCCCAGTGCCAGAGGATTGGCAACCGGCACCAGCGTAAAGGCGGCTTTGAGTTGCCCGGCGGATTCCAGCGCCTGCAGCCTCTGCTTCAGAAACCACGCCACCGCCATCCCCGGCAGTTCATCGCCGTGCAATGCCGCCTGGATATAGACCTGACGCTCATGCTCCTGAGCAAAGTGAAAGCTGATGATTTCACGCTGGGTGCCTAAAGAGGCGCTTAACAGTGGATGATGTTGTTGATGCATACCGTGTTAATGTCCTTAATCGGCAAAGGACGACAGCGCGCCGTCCCGAAAAGGTTAGAGTATAGTGCCGGATCGCGGTGAGGACGAAAATGGGGCCCGCGACACTACTGCTGAATAGAGATATCCGTGGCGAAGTAGCGCTTCTGAATCTCATCAAAGGTGCCGTTCTTTTTGATGTCGGCAAAGGCGTTATCCAGCGCGGTTTTCAGCTCACTGTCGCCTTTACGCAGGCCAATCGCCGTGCCGGGGCCGATGATCGGATCCTGAATAATCGGACCGGCCAGCTCAAACGCTTTGCCCTGTGGCTGTTTGAGGAATCCGATAGCCGCCTGTGCCGCATCGGTAAAGACCGCGTCCAGCCTGCCTGAAACCAGATCGCTTTCTACCTGTGCCTGATCGCCATAAGGGACGACGGTCACACCATGAGGCTGCCATTTCGCCAGGGCATAGCGCTCCTGAACCGTTCCCTGTTCCACGCCAACCGTTTTTCCTTTCAGAGACTCGACGGTGGGCAGGATGCCGGCGCCTTTACGGGCAATCAGTTGAGTGTGGGTGTCGTAGAGCGGGACGGTGAAGTCAATCTGCTTCAGGCGCTCTTCCGTGATGCCCATATCTGACAGGATGGCATCAAACTTACGTGCTTTCAGCGCGGGGATCATGCCGTCAAACTGGCTTTCGACCCAGACGCATTTCGCCTGCATCTGTTTACAGAGTGCGTTGCCCAGATCAATGTCAAAGCCGACCAGCTTGCCCTGGGGCGTTTTCGATTCAAATGGCGGATAGGTCGGGTCGACCGCGAAACGCACCTGTTCAATTTTTGCCTGCGCGCCAAATGCACAGCCTGCCAGAAGGGTGACAGCCAGCGTCTGACGCAGGCGTTGCGTGAAAATGTTCATGATTTTTCTCTTATTTTGTCGTGATGAAGGTTCATGAAGAGTAACGCCGGGCAGACGGGATAGCAATTAGCGGATTATGTTCACCACGCGGGCGCCGCACAGCGCCCGGTAATCGTCGGTATTGAGGATCACCGATCGCGCCAGCAGGCCGGCGTTGAAGGCGATCTCCGGGTAACGTTCAAACAGGCTGGGATCCGCGATCAGCAGCAGGTCGGGATGAAAGCTGAATGGCGGGATAGCACCAAACACACAGCCGGTCAGTTGGTCGGTTTCTGCCGGACTGGCCAGTGACGCGCGTCGTCCGCCCACCGCGTCGGCAACCTTATTCAGATCGGCCTGCCGATCGGCCGGTAACACCGCCAGCACATGCTGTCTAACGCCGTTGCCTTTGACATGACAGACCAGCGCCTTCGCGCCCTGACCGATCTCGGTACCACGTATTGCTGCGACGGCCTCGCACTTACCGGTCGGCTCATGCTCCATCAGGCGGTAGCGTGCCTGATGCTGGTCGAGAAGGGCGATTAACTTTTCATGGGTGGTCATGGTCTTCTCCCGGGTAGATGGGCGGTGATCACGAAGGGGGAGCGGTGCAGGATGTGAGAAGAATCCTGCTCAGAATCCGCATAAAAACGGGATTCTGAGCAGTATGTTGCACATTTACTGATGGCGGGCGCGCAGGTTATTGATCACCGTGCTGAAGTCGAGATCCTGATCCTGCAACAGCACCATCAGATGATAGACCAGGTCTGAGGCTTCATTGGTGAGCTCATGCCGGTCGTTGACGGTTGCCGCCAGCGCGGTTTCCACCCCTTCTTCACCCACTTTCTGCGCGATACGCTTGGTGCCGCTGGCGTAGAGGCGGGCGGTGTAAGAGCTCTCCGGATCGGCTGTTTTGCGCGAAGCAAGCAACTGCTCCAGCTGATAAAGGAAGGTCCACTCCGGTGCCGCGGGGGAGAAGCAGCTGCTGGTGCCCAGATGGCAGGTCGGGCCAATCGGATTGGCCAGGATCAGCAGCGTGTCGTTGTCGCAGTCTGGCGTAATGCTCACTACCTGCAGAAAGTTGCCGGAGGTTTCACCTTTGGTCCATAAACGGTTTTTGGTACGGGAGAAAAAGGTGACGTTGCCTTCAGCCAGCGTTTTTTCCAGTGCCGCCGGATTCATGTAGCCATGCATCAGGACTTCGCCTGAGACATTGTGCTGCACGATGACCGGCATCATGCCCTCTGTTTTGTCCCAGTCGAGCTGAGCCTGTTGTTGTTCGGTTAGCACGCGCGAATCTCCACTCCGTTGTCGATCAGGAAGCTCTTCAGCTCACCGATATTAATAATCTGCTTATGGAATACCGAGGCGGCCAGCGCCCCATCAACATTGGCTTCGGTAAAGGCTTCCAGGAAGTGCTGCATCGTACCTGCGCCGCCAGAGGCGATCAGCGGCACCTTGCAGACATCCCGCATTTTCTTCAGCTGCACCAGGTCATAGCCATTACGCACGCCATCCTGATTCATCATGTTCAGCACGATTTCACCCGCGCCCAGCTTCTGCACTTCCTGCACCCACTCCAGCGTTTCCCACTGGGTCACGCGGGTGCGCGCTTCGTCACCGGTGTACTGATTAACCTGATATTTGCCGCTGCTCTCATCGAACCAGGTGTCGATCCCGACCACAATACACTGCACGCCGAAACGATCCGCGAGGCGGGTGATCAGCGTCGGGTCAGCCAGCGCCGGTGAGTTGATCGAAATCTTATCCGCACCAAATTCCAGGATACGTGCCGCATCTTCGGGGGTTTTGATACCGCCCGCGACGCAGAACGGAATATCGATGACTTCCGCTACCCGCGACACCCAGCTCTTGTCCACGACCCGGCCATCGGAGGAGGCGGTGATGTCGTAGAACACCAGTTCGTCAGCCCCTTCGGCGGCGTAGCGCTGGGCCAGCGGCACGATGTCACCGATGATCTCGTGATTACGAAACTGTACGCCTTTGACCACCTGGCCGTCACGCACATCAAGGCAGGGAATTATCCGTTTTGCCAGCATGAGATCGCCTCCGAAACAGTGAATTTATCTTCCAGCAGCGCACGACCGACAATGACGCCCTGAACACCGCTGCCGCGCAGGGCGGCGATATCATTAAGTTCGCCAATGCCGCCAGAGGACTGGAAGGCGACGGACGGGAAGCGTGCGGTCACTTCCTGATAGAGGGCGACGTTGGAGCCACTGAGGGTGCCGTCACGGGAGATATCCGTGCAGAGCACGTGCTTCAGGCCCACCTGCTGGAAATCGGTAATCACCTCTTCCAGCGTCACGCCAGCCGCTTCCTGCCAGCCGCTGATGGCCACTTCTTTACGGTTACTGGCGTCGATACGCACATCCAGCGCCAGCACGATCGCCTCAGCGCCAAACTCGGCAAACCACCGTTTGACCTCTTCCGGCTGTTTGATGGCGGTGGAACCCACCACCACACGACTGGCACCGGCTTCCAGCAGGGCGTGCACATCGTCACGGCTGCGGATGCCTCCACCGACCTGCACCGTCACATCCACCCCTTCCAGCAGGGTTTTCAGCAGGGGGATCTGACGCTTCGCCGGATCTTTCGCGCCGGTCAAATCCACCAGATGCAGAACGGTTGCGCCCTGACGAACGTAATCCTGCAGACGCGGCAGCGGGTCACTGCCGTAATCGCGCTGCTGCCCATAATCGCCCTGATGCAGACGAACGACTTTGCCGTCGATTAAATCTAACGCGGGGATAATCATTACATCTCCAGGAAATTTTTCAGCAACTGTGCGCCCGCTTTGCCCGAACGCTCCGGGTGGAACTGGACGCCGAAGAAGTTATCCTTCTGCACCGCTGCGGTGAAGGCTTCGCCGTAGTGACACTGTGCGATGGTGCTGGCGTTGACCGGCATGGCGTAGCTGTGAACAAAGTAGAAATAGCTGCCATCGTCGATGCCGCGGAACAGGTGATTGCCCGCCTGCGCGGTAATCTGGTTCCAGCCCATGTGCGGCAGCGGCAGACCCTGCGTGTCCATCAACGAAACCGGTTCATCAATAATGCCCAGCGTCGGCACGCCGCCGTTTTCATCGCTGCCGCGTCCCAGCAGCTGCATTCCCAGACAGATCCCCAGCACCGGCTGGGTGCAGGCTTTCACCAGATCGATCAGGTCACGCTCTTCCAGCTGCGTCATCGCCGCCTTCGCGGTGCCGACGCCCGGCAGAAACAGTTTGTCAGCGCGCAGGACCACATCAGGATCGCGGCTGACTTCCGGGGTATAGCCCAGACGTTCAATCGCCCATTTCACCGAGGAGAGGTTGGCGCACCCGGTATCCATGATTACCACGTTCATCACAGCACTCCTTTCGAGCTCGGCAGGGTATTACCCTCTACGCGAATCGCCTGGCGCAGCGTACGACCAAAGGCTTTGAACAGGCTCTCGACACGGTGATGGTCGTTCTTGCCTTTGGTTTTGAGATGCAGGGTGCTCATCATGGCGTAAGAGAGCGAGCTGAAGAAGTGCTCGACCATCTCGGTGCTGAGGTCACCCACACGCTGGTAGTTGAACTCGGCTTTAAACTCGATGTGCGGACGGCCGGAGATATCGAGCGCACAGCGCGCCAGGCATTCGTCCATCGGCAGCACGAAGCCAAAACGGCCAATACCGCGTTTGTCGCCCAGTGCTTTCAGCAGCGCTTCCCCCAGGGCCAGACCGGTATCTTCCACCGTGTGATGATCGTCAATATAGAGATCGCCTTTCACTTCAATGTGCATGCGAAAACCGCCGTGCACCGCAATCTGATCCAGCATGTGGTCGAAGAAGCCCACGCCGGTATTGATCTTACTGCCGCCTTCGCGGTCCAGCCACAGTTCAACCCGAACCTGCGTCTCTTTGGTGTTGCGCTGCACCAGCGCATGGCGGTCGCGCTGGGTCAGACGCTGCTGGATGGTCTGCCAGCTCTGGCCATCTGCGCCGTAGCGGATAGCCTGAATGCCCATGTTCTCCGCCAGCTGAACGTCGGTCAGGCGATCGCCGATGACGTAGCTGTTGGCGGTATCGAGCGCGCCTTCCGCCAGCCAGGCTTCCACCATTCTGGTTTTCGGCTTGCGGCAGTCGCAGTGGTCGTCAGGCATATGCGGGCAGATCAGCACATCATCAAACGCGATACCCTGTGAGGTCAGCACCTGCATCATCAGATTGTGCGGGCCATCGAAGTCCGCCTGCGGGAAACTGGCGGTGCCCAGACCATCCTGATTGGTGATCATCACCAGCCGATAACCGGCGGCCTGCAGCGCCAGCAGCGCCGGAATAACGTCTGGCTCAAATGCCAGCTTATCCAGTCGGTCAACCTGATAATCTTCAGGCGGCTCAGAGATGAGGGTGCCATCGCGGTCAATAAAAAGGGTCTTCTGGCTCATGCTTGCTCCACAGAAAAGGCTTGCAGCGCGGCGATCACTCGTTCGCACTCTTCACGCGTGCCGATGGAGATGCGCAGGCATCCCGACAGGCCTGGGTTTTTGTTTTGATCACGCAGGATAATGCCCTGATCCCATAAGGTTTTGAAGACTTTAGGCGAATCGGTAAAGCGCGCCAGCACATAGTTGGTTTCACTGGGGAAAACCTGCTCCACGCAGCTGAGCTGAGCCAGTGCATCCAGCAGCCAGCCGCGACTGGCATTCAGTTGCGCCACATGCTCACGCATCAGGGCGATACCCTGCTCGCTGAGTGCCTGACCCGCAACGTCGGCCACGGGCGTCGCCAGCGGGTAGGGGGCAATGACCTTCATCAGCAGGTCGATCACCGGCTTATTCGCCAGCGCAAAACCACAACGCAGGCCTGCTAGCGCAAAGGCTTTCGAGAGCGTACGCAGGATCACCAGATGCGGATAATCCTTAAGCCATCCGGTCAGGGTCGCCTGCGGGCAGAACTCAATATAGGCCTCATCGGCCACGACCAGCGCTTTTCCGGCGGTCATTGCCAGCAACTGACGGATATCTTCCTGATTGATCAAATTACCGGTCGGGTTGTTGGGGCTGCAGAGATAAACGACTTTAACGCCTTCCAGCTGCTCTGCAATCGCGGGCAGGTTCAGCTGCCAGCCGTCCAGCGCGAGAGCGGTGCGGTATTCGATGCCGATGGTTTCGGCGCTGACGCTGTACATGCCATAGGTCGGTGGACAGAACAGAATCGCATCCTGACCCGGCTCACAGAAGGCGCGCATGATCAGTTCAATGGCTTCATCCGCGCCGCGGCTCACCAGCACCTGCTCGGGGGTTAAGCCTGCGTAGGCGGCGTAGCGCTCAATCACGATTTTCGGCTGACACTCGGGATAGCGGTTCAGCGTCTGCTGCGACAGCTCAAACGGCACCGGCAGCGGAAACTCGTTGGCGTTAAGCCAGACATCGCCGTTACCACCCAGACGACGCGCCGACATATAGGGGGTCAGAGCGCGCACATTGGCGCGCGCCAGCTGCTCAATATCCTGACTCATGCTTGCTCCTTCAGTGCGGCAACGCGCAGGGTGACGGCATTCCTGTGGGCATCCAGCTGCTCTGCGGCGGCCAGGGTTTCAATCGTCGCGGCCAGGTTCAGGAAACCCTGCGGCGTCAGCTCCTGCACCGTCATGCGTTTCTGAAAATCGGCCAGTCCCAGGCTGGAACAAGTTGCGGTGTAACCGTAAGTTGGCAGGACGTGGTTAGTGCCTGACGCGTAATCCCCCGCCGACTCCGGCGACCAGTCGCCCAGGAAGACGGAACCGGCGCTGGTGATGGTGTCCACCAGTTCGCGCGGCTGACGGGTCTGCAGAATCAGGTGCTCCGGGCCGTAGAGGTTAGAAATCGCCACGCACTCTTCAAGGTCACGCGCCACGATCAGGCGACTGCTCTCCAGCGCCTGACGGGCGGTGGCCGCACGCGGAAGCTGTGCCAGTTGCTGTTCAACCGCGTCCGCAACTGCCTCAGCCAGCTTCAGGGAAGGCGTCAGCAGAATCACCTGTGAGTCGGGGCCGTGCTCCGCCTGTGAAAGCAGATCAGAGGCGACAAACGCGGGCGTCGCCCCCTCATCGGCGATCACCAGCACTTCAGAGGGGCCTGCCGGCATATCGATTGCCGCGCCATCCAGGCGTTGACTCACCTGACGTTTTGCCTCGGTGACCCACGCGTTGCCCGGACCAAAAATTTTGTCCACTCTCGGCACCGTTTCCGTGCCGAAAGCCATGGCGGCGATAGCCTGCGCGCCGCCCACCTGAAAGACCTCTTCAACACCACACAGCTGCGCGGCATAAAGGATCTCATCGGCAATTGGCGGAGGTGAACAGAGTACCACGCGCCCGCATCCGGCGATGCGTGCTGGAGTTGCCAGCATCAGCACGGTTGAGAAGAGCGGGGCGGAACCGCCGGGGATATAGAGCCCGACCGATTTCACCGGACGGGTAATCTGCTGGCAGCGCACGCCAGGCTGTGTTTCCACATCCACGGGCGGCAGGATCTGGGCATTGTGGAAGGTTTCGATATTCTTCACCGCCACAGCCATCGCCTGCCTCAGCGCGTCACTCAGACGGGCGCTGGCTTCTGCGATTTGCTGCGGGGTCACGCGCAGATGGTCAACCTGCGCCTTGTCGAACCGGGCGCTGAACTGGCGCAGCGCCTCATCACCACCGGACTTCACCTGCTCCAGGACGTCGCGCACCGTCTGTGTGACGTTGTCAGAGGCGGCAATCGCAGGACGTAACAGCAGCGCCTGCTGCTGTTCCGGGGTGCACTGCTGCCATTCAATCGGGGTAGAAAAGGCCATGGCTTACTCCATCATCTTCTCAATTGGCAGCACCAGAATCGAACTGGCACCCAGTGACTTCAGTTTTTCCATCGTTTCCCAGAACAGGGTTTCGCTGCTGACCATGTGCATCGCCACGCGGCTGACATCACCCGCCAGCGGCAGCACAGTCGGGCGCTCTGCGCCAGGCAGCAGGCTGATCACCTCTTCCAGGCGCTCACTCGGCGCGTGCAGCATGATGTACTTCGATTCGCGCGCTTTGATCACGCCCTGAATACGGGTCATCATCTTGTCAATCAGCTCCTGCTTGGCGGCAGGCATCTCGCCGTCGCGCTGAATCAGGACGGCTTTTGAACGATAGATCACTTCCACTTCACGCAGGCCATTGGCCTCCAGCGTGGCCCCGGTGGAGACCAGGTCGCAGATGGCGTCAGCCAGACCGGCGCGGGTCGCAACTTCAACGGAACCGTTCAGCATACAGGTTTTGAAGCTGACGCCTTTTTTGTCGAGGTACTGCTTTAACAGGTGCGGATAGGAGGTGGCGATACGGGCGTTGTCGAGGCACTGCGGACCGGTGTACTCGTCATCGGTTCCCATCGCCAGCGACAGGCGGCAGCCGCCGAAGTCGAGGCGGCGCAGGGTGAAATAACGCGGGTCTTCACCCTGCGCCCGACGTGAGAGTAACTCCTCTTCCAGCACGTTCTCACCGATGATGCCTAAATCGACCACGCCATCCATGACCAGGCCAGGAATATCGTCATCGCGCACGCGCAGGATGTCGATGGGCATGTTCTCCGCAAACGCAATCAGGCGCTGTTGCTGAAGGTTGATTTTAACGCCGCAGCGCGCCAGCAGTTCGCGTGAATCATCACTTAAACGGCCAGATTTCTGCATAGCTATGCGTAAACGGGTGTTATCTAACATGGTTCCTGTCCTCTTAATCCTGTCCTGAATGTGTGATTACGTCAGCCCATAAAAAAACCCCCGGAAGACGATCTTCCGGGGGTTCTCTTGCGTTCGCACCACTGGAAGATCTTGAAAGTCTTCCAGCACCAATCGCCTGAAAGACTAGTCAGGATGATGGTGGTGGTGATGGTTAAACTGAACGCGTGTCATAATAATCTCGTCGATGAATGAGTATTCATTTGTGGGGTTTAACCTAGCGAAGATGCGTGCCGTTGGCAACACTTTTTTATAGACCCGGTTCGGAAAGCACTGAAACAGGTTGTCCTGGTTTGCAATCCGGGGGCAAACTACGGTGAAGTCAGGGTGGATGTTTTACGTCAGGAGTCAATATGAAGAAGGTCGCGATTGTGGGACTGGGCTGGTTGGGCATGCCGCTGGCCACGGCGTTAACGGCGCGGGGCTGGCAGGTGACAGGCAGTAAAACCACGCCGGACGGTGTTGAGGCGGCCCGCCGCTGCGGCATTGAGGCCTTTCAGCTGGAGCTGACGCCTGAGCTGGTGTGTGATGCCGCCGATATCGAACCGCTGTTCAATGTTGATGCGCTGATCGTTACGCTGCCCGCCAGCCGCACAGCAGAAGGGGGCGAGGCCTATCTGCAGGCGGTGCAGAATGTGGTCGACACCGCGCTGGTTTACAGGGTGCCACGCATTATCTTTACCAGCTCCACCTCTGTGTATGGCAGCAGCTCCGGGCCTAAGCGGGAAAACAGCCCGCTGACCGCTGAAACCGTCGCCGGAAAGACGCTGGTGAAACTGGAAAACTGGCTGCACGATCTGCCTGGCACCAGCGTCGATGTTATGCGTCTGGCGGGGCTGGTCGGGCCCAAACGCCATCCGGGACGCTTCCTGGCGGGGAAACAGGATGTGGCAAATGGTTCGCAGGGCGTCAATCTGGTGCACCTCGATGATGTGGTTGAGGCGATTACGCTGCTGCTGCAGTCGCCGAAAGGGGGCCGGACCTATAACCTCTGTGCGCCGAAGCACCCCTCCCGTGACACCTTTTACCCGGCGGTGACGCGCCAGCTTGGCCTGCAGCCGCCGCAGTTCGCGCCAGAGGCAGTGAAAGAGAGCGGTAAGCTGATTGACGGGTCGCGTATCTGCAGCGAGCTGGGGTTTGAGTATCGCTATGACGATCCGGTGAAGATGCCGCTGGAGTAAGGCGCTGAACACCGTTTTGCGGGAGCCGGCTGCTCCCGCTGCATCTTCTCCTGTTCTGACTGCTTTGTAGTTACAACATACTATTAGCAGGATTTAGGGGAAAAACCGTGCCCGTCTGAAATCCGGTAGTTCAGTCGGGCAGGCAGCAGTGACCGTCACTTACCTCATACCCCCAGCCGATCCCGCAGCGCATACCACACCGCGCCCATCGCCGTCAGTGGCACCTTAAAGCGTCTGCCGCCGGGGAAGGGCAGATGGGGCAGACGGGCAAAGGCGTCAAAACGCTCAGCATCGCCGCGTAAAACTTCACTGATCAGCTTGCCGGACAGATGGGTACAGGTCACGCCATGACCGCTGTCACCCTGCATGAAATAGACATTGTTCTCCAGCCGGCCAAACTGCGGCATGCGCGAGAGCGTCAGCAGGAAATTGCCGCTCCAGCTAAAGTCCAGCCTGACGTTCTGCAACTGGGGGAAGGTGCGACGCAGTTTGGGACGAATCAACGCTTCAATGTCTGCCGGTTCCCGTGCCCCATAGACCACGCCGCCGCCATAGAGCAGCCGGTTATCCGCCGTCAGACGAAAATAATCCAGCAGGTAGTTACAATCTTCCACGCAGTAGTTGTTAGGCAGCAGCGACAACGCCTGATCGGGTGAAAGCGGCTCGGTAACCACAATCTGTGAACCACACGGCATGCTTTTCCTGCTCAGTCGCGGCTCAAGCTGCGGCGAGAGATAGGCGTTACCGGCGAAGATGACAAAGGTGGCGCTGACCTCACCGTGGGCGGTTTTTACCCGATTCGGTGAGCCATAAATCACCTTCAGGGCCGCAGACTGTTCGTAGATGCGTCCGCCATGTCGCCGTATCGCTTCCGCTTCGCCCAGCGCCAGGTTCAGGGGGTGCAGATGGCCGCCACGCCGGTCCAGCAGCCCGCCGACATAACGTTCGGTCGCCACTTCGCGGCGGATCCCCCGTTCATCGAGCAGCTCCAGATCGTGATTGCCATACTGCTGCCACAGGGTTTTCTGTTTCTGCAGATGTGCCATCTGGCGTGTATTCAGGGCGGCAAAGATGCCGCCAGGCCGGTAATCGCAGTCAATCGCGTAACGATCAATGCGATCGCGGATGATCGCTGCGCCTTCAAACATCATGCTGCCCAGCATGCGGGCGCTCTCTTTGCCGTAGCGCTGCTCAATTACATCCACGTCGCGGCTGTAGGAGTTGACCACCTGGCCGCCGTTACGTCCGCTGGCACCAAAGCCGATGCGCGCGGCTTCCAGCACGACCACGTCATAGCCAACTTCGGTCAGATGCAGCGCCGCAGAGAGGCCGGTAAAGCCGCCGCCAATAATGCAGACGTCACACTGGATGCTCTCCTGCAACGTCGGCCAGGGATCATGGGCATTGGCGGTTGCCGCGTAATAACTCTCCACATAATTCATAACAACCTCCTGAATGCGCCTAAAAGTTAGCGGGCGTGTGGGCACTGACGATGCGACAGGGGATATCGGCACTGTTGGTGAAGCTGTGCGGTAAGCCGGTATCAATCACATAACTCTCTCCGGCAGAGAGATGAAAGCGCTGCCCGTTGATCATCAGGATAATTTCCCCCTCCAGCAGCGTACCGGTCTCTTCACCAGGATGACGCAGCTTCTCACCGGTACTGGCACCGGGCTGGTAAGTTTCCAGCAGCATCCCCAGCGAACGCTGGGTTTTACCGTTATCGATCAGTTTCAGCGAGACCCCCTGACTGCCAATCTCCAGCAGTTCGCCGGGCCGGACAATAATTTTCGGCTCTGCATCCGGCCTGGGATCGGAGAAGAACTCCGACAGGGAGAGGCCATAGACCTTCAGCAGTTTCTGCAGGGTGCTGACCGCCGGGCTGACCTTATCCTGTTCGATGGTGCTGATTGCGCTGTGGGTCAATCCGGCCAGCTCAGCCACGCGGCGCTGCGACAGCCCCAGCGTCTGCCGGATCTCCGCCAGCCGCCGTCCCGGTGCCAGCGTGGCATCACTCATCGTCTTTTCCCCTGTGATAACGAATGGCAGCTTGAATAAATCCGCTGAACAGCGCCTGCGATCCCGGCGTCGTTTCCGGCTGCCACTCAGGATGCCACTGCACCGCCAGGGCGAAAGGGTGATGACGCAGGCTCACGGCTTCGACCAGACCATCGGCTGCGCGTGCTTCAATGCGCAGCTGCGGTCCCGGCTCGCGGATGCCCTGATGATGCAGAGAATTGACCTTCAGGGAGCTGTCGGCAAACAGCGTCGCCAGCACGCCGTCCGGTTCGACAGTCACCTGATGCACGGGCGCATACTGCTCAGCCAGGGGGCGCGTCTCATCTTCATGATGACGCTGAACGTCAGGCCGGGCGCTGAGATCCCGCCACAGGCTGCCGCCATTCGCCACCACCAGCTCCTGCAGTCCCCGGCAGATGCCAAACATCGGCATTTTGTGGCTGGTGGCCCAGGTGATCAGCTGAAAGGCGAGGCGGTCACGACCCGGATCGGCGTGCGGCTCCTCACCGGCCTCGCCATAGTGCCAGGGTTCGATATTGCTGGGACTGCCGGTCAGCAGCAGACCATCCAGCACAGCCATAGCGTTTTCTAATAGATGAGGGGCGTTAATCAGACTGTGGGGCAGGGCGAGCGGTACGCCTCCTGCCTGAACGAGTGCATCGCAATATTTGTTATGCACCGTCTGAGTCGGATGACCGCCGGTATCCTTCTGGCACATCACTACGCCAATCAACGGCTTGTCAAAAATAATGCCCATCTCACGTCCTCGCTTCGCTGTTCGAAATATCTACCGAAAGGGCACGTCTGGCGGTTAAGTGTTCAATATTTTTTCAATCTAGCAATCTGCTGTTTGTTCTTCAAACAGATTTGTTACATTTGCACACTTTTTATGTTGGCGCTATGTTAGTGGTGTGGCCGTTATTTTGAGCATTACGCAAACCTTATAGGGGCGGGTGAGATCATGACTAACCTGGTAGAAGTGGAAGACTTCACGCTTCACAGTGAAGAGAAACGAACCAGCGCGTTCCAGCTTGAGGTGAAAACCTGGCTGGAGCGCCATCCTGAAACGCAGTATGTCGACATCCTGTTAAATGATTTAAATGGTGTGTTTCGCGGCAAGCGCATTCCGGTCTCCGCGCTGCCCAAGCTGGAAAAAGGGTGTTATTTCCCCGCCTCGGTATTCGCCATGGATATCCTCGGCAATACGGTGGAAGAAGCGGGACTTGGCCAGTCACTGGGCGAACCCGACAATCTCTGCCTGCCGGTCAGCGGCACCTTAGTTCCCTCCGCCTCCGATCCTCAACACATTGCGCAGCTGCTGTTAACCATGTGCAACCAAGATGGCACTCCCTTTGACGTTGAACCCCGAAATGTCCTCAACCGGCTGTGGCAACAGCTGCGCAACCGAGGCCTTTTTCCGGTGGTAGCGGTAGAGCTGGAGTTCTATCTGGTTGACAAAAAGCGCGATGCTGAAGGGTTTATCCAGCCGCCCTGTGCGCCGGGCAGTGATGAACGCAACATGCAGAGCCAGGTTTATTCGGTTGATAACCTCGATCACTTTGCGGATGTGCTGCGTGATATCGACGATCTGGCGCGTCAGCAGGGGATACCGGCCGATGGCGCACTGGCTGAAGCCTCGCCCGGACAGTTTGAAATCAACCTGCATCATACCCGCGACGTGCTGCGCGCCTGCGACCATGCGGTGCAGCTTAAGCGGCTGATTCGGCAGGTGGCGGAGAACCACGGTATGACCGCCACCTTTATGGCTAAGCCCTATGAAGAGTATGCGGGCAGCGGGATGCATGTGCACATCAGCATGCTGGATGCCGCCGATCATAACGCCTTCGCCTGTGACGACGGCAGTGATTCGCCGCTGATGAAGCGGGCGCTGGCTGGCATGATCGACCTGATGCCGGCGTCGATGGCACTGCTGGCGCCCAACGTGAATGCCTATCGCCGCTTTGTGCCGGATGCGTATGTGCCGTTACAGGCCTCATGGGGCCATAACAATCGCACCGTCGCGCTGCGTGTGCCGTGTGGAGATATCGACAATCATCGCATTGAGTATCGGGTGGCGGGGGCGGATGCCAACCCCTATCTGGTGGTTTCTGCTATTCTTGCCGGTATGCTGCACGGACTGGATACGCAACTGCCGCTGCCGCAGCCGGTGACCGGCAACGGGCATCATGCGGAAGGGCTGGCCCTGCCGATCCGGCAGAGCGATGCCCTGTATGAATTTGACAGCAGCTATCCGCTGCAGAAGTTACTCGGCGAACGCTTTGCCAGCGTCTGGCACAGCTGCAAACACCATGAGCTGATGCAGTTTGAACGGCTGATCACCGCCACGGAAATTGACTGGATGCTGAAAAATGCCTGACCGGGGCGTTAATCGCTAATCTGAATTGCTTTTTTTGCTTATGATGCCCCGACGGCTTGAATTTCTGCCCGTGGTTGGGCAGAATACGCGGCCTGCAAAATCAGACGATAACCGACGCTTTAAGCGCCGGTTATTTTTTTTGCATTCAGTTTTAACAGAGCATTTTTGCTGACTTAACCGAGGCCGGGCACGCACCCGGATAGATAAACACTGAAAACACGCACACGCGTGAGATTGAGGATTACAAAGATGGGGATGTTTACCACACTGCCAGTCAATGCTGGCACGCGTTTTCGTGATGATTACGGCGCCGCGTTAACCGCTAACCCTACTCCCTGTCGCTTGATGCGCAGTTGCCCTGTGACCCAGCCCAGCCAGGTTGTCGCACATGGGGGACTGAAGCATGTCGCTTAATACCTCCGCCGCACCGCAGCGTGCGCAACTCAAAAAAACGCTAACGTTACTTCCGGTCGTCATGATGGGCTTAGCCTACATGCAGCCTATGACCCTGTTCGATACATTTGGTATTGTTTCTGGTCTGACCGATGGTCACGTTGCCACTGCTTATGCTTTCGCGCTGATTGCGATTCTGTTCACTGCCGTGAGCTACGGTAAGCTGGTACGCCGCTTCCCCTCTGCGGGCTCCGCTTATACCTACGCTCAGAAGGCAATCAGTCCGCACGTCGGTTTTATGGTTGGCTGGTCATCTCTGCTGGACTACCTGTTCATGCCGATGATCAACATCCTGCTGGCAAAAAATTACTTTGAGTCGCTGGTGCCCGGCATCCCGTCGTGGATTTTTGTGGTACTGCTGGTCGGTTTCATGACGCTCTCTAACCTGAAGGGCATCAAAACTGTCGCCAACTTCAACAGCGTCATTGTGGTGCTGCAGGTTGTTGTTATGCTCGGTATCACCGGTATGGTGATCTACGGTGTGGCAAGCGGCGTGGGTTCGGGCACTCTGGTGAGCAGCAGACCGTTCTGGTCTGAGAATGCGCACGTGGTGCCGATGATTACCGGTGCGACGATCCTCTGCTTCTCGTTCCTCGGCTTTGACGGCATCAGTTCGCTGTCGGAAGAGACCAAAGATGCAGAACGCACCATCCCGCGCGCGATTTTCCTGACGGCGCTGATCGGTGGTGTGATCTTTATCGCGGCATCCTATTTCCTGCAGCTCTACTTCCCGGACATCAGCCGTTTCCAGGACCCGGACTCGTCACAGCCTGAAATCATGCTGTTCGTCGCCGGTAAAGCGCTGCAGGTCGGCATCCTGATCTTCTCGGTGGTCACGGTGCTGGCATCCGGTATGGCGGCGCATGCGGGCGTTTCGCGCCTGATGTATGTCATGGGTCGTGATGGCGTGTTCCCGGAGCGTTTCTTCGGTTACATCCATCCAAAATGGCGTACCCCGTCGCTCAACGTGCTGCTGGTGGGCGCGATTGCGCTGATGGCGATTAACTTCGACCTGGTCACGGCGACGGCGCTGATCAACTTCGGTGCGCTGGTGGCGTTTACCTTTGTGAACCTGTCGGTGATCGCGCAGTTCTGGATCCGTGAGAAGCGTAACCGCACGCTGAAAGATCACGTTCAGTATCTGCTGCTGCCGCTGCTCGGTGCGCTGACGGTCGGTGCGCTGTGGGTGAACCTGGAAGAGAGTTCTATGGTGCTGGGCCTGATCTGGGCCGCCATCGGGATTATCTACCTGGCCTTCGTGACCCGCAGCTTCCGTAATCCGGTGCCGCAGTTCAGCGAAGAGATTTAATCGCGAAGACGTTGCCGCCTTTCCGGCTCTTCCGGGAAGGCGGCAATAACCTAACCTGCCAGTACCAGCTCCCAGCTCCCCGCCTTTAACTGTTCCAGCGCCGCTTCACTCAACTTTTTGTCGGTAATGATCTGATCAAACCTCTCCAGCGGCAACGCCAGAAACGTTGCTATCCGGCTGTACTTCGAACTGTCACTGAGCAGCACGCGCTTACTGCTCACCTCGCTGACCGCCTGCTTCACGGTGACCTTATCTTCATCGGGCGTAAACAGGCCTCGCGGCCCCCAGCAGGAGGCAGAGATAAACGCGATATCAATCGCCAGATGACGCAGGCTTCTTGCTGCCGATTCGCCGACGCAGGAGCGGTTTTCCCGGCAGACCGTTCCGCCGGTGTGGATCACTCTGCACTGACTGCCCTCCATCAACAGATTCGCGACCATGAAATCGTTGGTCACCACCAGTAAATCATCACGATCCACTACCTCTCTCGCCAGGGCCAGCATGGTGGTGCCGGCATCCAGATAGATGCAGCTATTGCGGGGAATGTGCCGGGCGGCGGTGCGGCCAATCGCATATTTCTCATCGTTAAAGAGGGTACTTTTGGTGAGATGTGAAGGCTCAGCCGCCAGCCGATCGGCAGTGCGTACGCCGCCGGAGACTGACAGCACCGCACCCTGTTCCTCCAGTTTCTGCACATCACGACGTATCGTCATGTGTGAGACTCCCAGCCGCTCCGTCAGCTCGGCGATGCTCACCACACCACGATCGGCCACCAAGGCAAGGATCTGTTGATGACGTTCAACCGGAATCATACCTGCTCCTGCTATTTACCATTTTTTCACATTGTAGTGTATTTCATGGTTTATCAGAACAGATAATCACAGGGTCAGGGCTGAGAGTATGTTCAGATTCCCAGACATAAAAGGGAAGCCCGACCGTGTTAAAAATTGTTCTCTGACGAAGCTGTGATGTTTTTTGTGAGACGTGACACATTTTCAGCCGCCGGATGCTGGCACGATTAACAGTAACAAACAAATAATCACTTAATTTAACAGGGGGCGTAACGTGCCAGCGAAGAACATCTGTGTTATCGGGTTAGGATCCATGGGCATGGGGGCTGCACAATCCTGCCTGCGCGCCGGTCTCAACACCTGGGGCGTCGATTTAAATCCGGCCGCACTTGAGACGTTGCGACGGGCAGGTGCGCGCGATGCGCAGCCCTCGGCATCTGCCTTTGCTGACCAGCTCGATGCTGTTTTGCTGCTGGTGGTCAATGCACAGCAGGTGAACGCGGTTCTGTTTGGTGAAAATGGCCTGGCGGCAAAGCTGCGTCCGGGGACCGTGGTGATGGTCTCATCCACGCTGTCAGCCAGCGACGCGCAGCAGATTGAGCAGCAGCTGGCGCAGCATCAGCTGCTGATGCTCGATGCACCGGTCTCCGGCGGGGCTGCCAAAGCGGCCAGCGGTGAGATGACGGTCATGGCGTCCGGCAGTGAGGCGGCGTTTAGCCAGCTGCAACCGGTACTGGATGCGGTCGCGGCCAAAGTCTATCGCGTGGGCAGTGAGATCGGGGCGGGCTCCACCGTCAAAATTATCCATCAGCTGCTGGCGGGCGTTCACATCGCGGTGGGGGCAGAAGCGATGGCGCTGGCGGCACGAGCCGGTATTCCGCTGGAAACGATGTATGAAGTGGTCACCAACGCTGCGGGTAATTCATGGATGTTCGAGAACCGTATGAAGCATGTGGTAGACGGTGACTACAGCCCGAAATCGGCTGTCGATATCTTTGTGAAAGATCTTAACCTGGTGGCCGACACCGCCAAAGCACTGCATTTTCCGCTGCCGCTGGCCTCCACCGCGCTTACTATGTTCACCGAAGCCAGCAACGCCGGTTATGGTCGTGAGGATGACAGCGCCGTGATCAAGATCTTCAGCGGCATAACGCTGCCGCAGGCGAAGGAGGAGGGATGATGCGTCTTGGTGTAATCGCAGATGATTTTACCGGTGCCACCGACATCGCCAGCTTTCTGGTGCAGAACGGGCTGAGCACCATTCAGTTCAACGGCATTCCCGGCGGTGAAATCGCCACCGATGCCCAGGCGATGGTGATCAGCCTGAAGAGTCGCTCCTGTCCGGCAGAGCAGGCGGTTGCTCAGTCGCTGGCTGCGCTGGCATGGTTACAGCAGCAGGGCTGCCAGCGCTTCTATTTTAAATATTGCTCCACCTTCGACAGCACCGCCCAGGGCAATATTGGTCCGGTGACCGATGCCCTGAT
This sequence comes from Pantoea sp. PA1, assembly GCF_056856975.1. Classification (NCBI taxonomy): domain Bacteria; kingdom Pseudomonadati; phylum Pseudomonadota; class Gammaproteobacteria; order Enterobacterales; family Erwiniaceae; genus Pantoea; species Pantoea sp. PA1. Next base: position 1,709,652 of record NZ_JBXGEE010000001.1, on the reverse strand, counting down.
GAAGGCGCTGGGTGAGACGCAGACCGTTATCTGTCCGGCTCTGCCGGTCAATGGCCGCACGGTCTATCAGGGCCATCTGTTTGTTGGTGACCAGCTGCTGTCGGAGTCGGGGATGCGTCATCATCCGGTTACGCCCATGCGCGAGAGCAACCTGCTGCGTCTGATGGCATCACAGACGACGGGCAAAGCCGGACTGATCGCGGCGGCACAGGTCGACCAGGGCGCCGACTCCGTCCGGCAGGCGATGCATCAGCTGGCAGAGCAGGGCGTCAGCTACGTGGTGATCGACACGCTGCATCACCAGCATCTGCTGACGCTGGGCGCGGCCCTCAGCGATCTGCGGCTGGTGACCGGCGGTTCCGGGCTGGCTATCGGTCTGGCGCGGCAGTGGGCGAGAGCCGGGGCGGATGCTCAGGCAGAGCAGGCAGGGCGTCCGCAGGGTGGGCGCGCCGTGGTGTTGTCCGGCTCCTGTTCGCAGATGACCTGCCGGCAGGTCAGCCTCTATCGCCAGCAGGCACCGGCCTGCGAAGTGCAGGTCGAACCCTGCATGCAGAATTCAGATGACTATGCCCGCCAGCTCTGTGACTGGACGGAAGCCAATAGCCAGCACTCTCTGGCTCCGCTGCTTTATGCCACCACCGACGCACAGCAGCTGCAGGCGATCCAGCAGCGCTATGGTGCGCAGCGCAGCAGTGAGGCCGTTGAGCAGCTGTTTGCCGCCGTGACGCGGGAGCTGAAACGGCGCGGCTGGCAGCGCTTTATTGTGGCCGGGGGAGAAACCTCCGGTGTGGTGGCGCAGACGCTGGGCGTGACCGCCTTTCACATCGGCCCGACAATTTCGCCGGGCGTACCCTGGGTGCGTGATATCCACCAGCCGCTCTCTCTGGCACTGAAGTCGGGGAATTTTGGCGACGAAGACTTTTTCCGCCGCGCGCAAACGGAGTTTACCTATGACTGAATCTTTCTCTTTAACTGAGCAGCAGGCGCGTGATGAGATGGTGCGGCTGGGGGCCTCATTTTTTCAGCGCGGCTATGCCACCGGTTCGGCGGGCAACCTCTCCCTGCTGCTTGAAGACGGTAATCTGCTGGCGACGCCGACCGGCTCCTGCCTCGGCGAGTTACAGGCTGATCGGCTGGCAAAAGTGACGCCGGAGGGAGAGTGGCTCTCTGGCGACAAACCCTCCAAAGAGATCGCTTTCCACCGCGCGCTCTACCTGAATAATCCCGACTGCCGGGCGGTGGTGCATCTGCACAGCCACTACCTGACGGCGCTCTCCTGTCTGCAGGGGCTGGACACGGACAACTGTATCCGGCCGTTCACCCCCTATGTGGTGATGCGTGTCGGGGATGTGCCGGTCGTGCCCTACTATAAGCCCGGCGATGGGCGACTGGCGGAGGATCTGGCGCGGCTGGCCCCCCGCTATCGCGCCTTTTTGCTGGCGAATCATGGCCCGGTGGTGGTGGGAAAATCACTGCAGGAAGCCGCCGATAACACGGAAGAACTGGAAGAGACGGCCCGGTTAATCTTTACGCTGGGTGACCGGCCCATTCGTTATCTCAATGCTGCCGAAGTGGCGGAATTAAGGAGCCGATAATGCCAAAGTTTGCTGCTAACCTGACCACCCTGTTTACGGAACTGCCGTTCGCGGAGCGCTTCGCGGCGGCGGCTGATGCGGGCTTCCGCGCCGTAGAGTTTATGTTTCCCTATGACTATCCCGCCAGCCAGATCAAAACGTGGCTGGATGAGCATCAGCTACAGCTCGTGCTCTTCAATACTGCTCCCGGCAACGTCGCAGCGGGAGAGTGGGGCGTCATCGCTATTCCTGGCCGGGAAGCGGATGCCAGAGCAGACATCGATCGCGCCCTGAGCTATGCGCTGGCGCTGAACTGCCCGCAGGTGCATGTCATGGCGGCCACCGTGCCGCCGGGGGCTGACCGTCAGCGCTATGCCGACACCTTCATTCACAACATGCGTTATGCCGCGGAGCGCTTCGCGCCACACGGCATCAACCTGCTGATTGAAGCCCTGAATCCGACCACCAAACCGGGGTATCTCTACGCCAGCCAGTATCAGACGCTGGAGATGGCAGAACAGATCGATCGCCCTAACGTCTTTACTCAGCTCGACCTTTTCCACGCACAACGTGTGGATGGCAATCTCACGCACCTGATTCGTCACTATGCCGGGCGCTATGCCCACGTGCAGATCGCCTCAGCACCGGACCGTCATGAGCCGGATGAGGGTGAAATCTATTATCCGTATCTCTTCTCGCTGCTGGATGAAGTCGGCTATAGCGGCTGGGTGGGCTGCGAGTATATCCCGCGCGGTCGCACTAACGAGGGGCTGGGCTGGTTTTCGCCCTGGAAGATAAAAGCCTGATTTAACGCGCTGTAAAAAACCGGTGTTCCGGCACCGGCAGGGAGCGGCTTGCCCTTTTTCCGGCCCTGCACCTGCTCTTCCTGTACCCCGATAACCTAAAAAATATAACACTTTCTGAGGCTTACTATGTCCACCGCACTGCTGTTAGCCATAGCGACCGCCAGCATTGTGATCCTGCTGCTGCTGGTGATCAAAGCTAAAGTCCATCCGTTTGTCGCCCTGTTAATTGTCAGTCTGCTGGTGGCGATCGCCACGGGCATCCCGGCCGAAAAAATCATGGAGACGATTGTTACCGGTATGGGGGGGCTGCTCGGTCACATCACCATTATTATCGTTCTCGGTGCCATGCTCGGCGCGATCATAGAAGCCTCGGGGGGCGCCGAGTCGCTGGCGCAGCGTTTCAGTAAGACGCTGGGGTTAAAACGGACCGTGGCGGCCCTGACCATGGCGGCTTTTATCCTCGGAATCCCGGTCTTTTTTGAAGTAGGCTTCATCATTGTTATCCCGCTGATCTATGGATTTACCAAAGTGGCGCGGGTCTCACCCCTGAAGTTTGGCCTGCCGATGGCGGGCGTGATGCTGACGGTGCACGTGGCGCTGCCGACCCATCCCGGTGCCGCCGCCGCCGCGGGGATCCTGCACACCGACATGGGCTGGCTGATGATGCTGGGTATCGCCATTTCGATTCCGGTCGGGATCATCGGCTACTACGTGGCGAAGGTGATGAACCGTCGCCACTATCATCTTTCAGTGGACGTGCTCGAACAGCTGCAGATGGCAAAACCCGAGGGACAGGAAAAGAAGAATGAGCCCGCACCGCCTGGCGCGCTGACCATCAGCGGGCTGATTGTGGTGCCGATTGTCCTGATTGTGCTGGGCACGCTGTCCCACACCCTGATGGATGAGGGCAATCTGCTGCGGAGCGTGATGACCGTAATCGGTACCCCACCCATTGCTCTGCTGATTGCCCTGGGGCTGGCGGCCTGGCTGCTGGGGGTACGACGTGGCTGGAGCAAAGATAAGCTGGAAGACCTGACCGGCCGGGCGATCCCCACGTCTGCCAGTGTGATACTGGTGGCGGGTGCCGGTGGCGCTTTCGGCAAAGTGCTGGTGGAGTCGGGCGTCGGCAAAGCGCTGGCGGTCACGCTTGAAACGCTGCATCTGCCGCTGGTGCCTGCGGCGTTCATCCTGTCGCTGGCGCTGCGTGCGTCACAGGGCTCCGCCACCGTGGCGATCCTGACAACCAGCGGATTGCTGACGCAGGCGGTGACCGGCGTAACGGACATGCAGCGGGTACTGGTGACGCTGGCGGCCTGCTTTGGCGGGCTGGGACTGTCACATGTCAATGACGCAGGTTTCTGGGTGGTGACGCGCTATCTCGGGCTGTCAGTGGCTGACGGTCTGCGCACCTGGACGGTACTGACCACCTTAATGGGGCTGAGCGGTTTTGCCCTGACCTGGCTGGCGTGGACGCTGCTGTAATCCACGACACAGCCCGGTGCCAGACCCGGCAGAGGATGCCGGGCGGCATTCAGGATTCAGGAGACCAGCTCCTGCGCGTAGAGATAGAGCGCTTTCAGCTGTCCGAGTTTTTCCGCATCGGCTTCATGCAGACTGGCGAGCGACTCCAGCTCCTGCATAAACGCCTGCACCCGATCGCTGTTAAGCACTTCACGCCGATGCTGCAGCCAGCGCTGCTGCTCGGCATCATCCAGCGTGCCGGGGAAGTTACGCGCCCGGTAGCGGAACAGCAGTTTCGCCACCCGCGCACTCTCAAAGGTCAGGTCCAGCGCAGGCAGATTCGCCGGGGCGGTCTGGCGGATGATGTTCATCCCCGCGCGATCCGCATCACTGAAGAAGCCATCATAGAGTTGCGTGTCTACGTCGTCTGATGGCGTAAACGGCTCGGCTTCGGCAAACAGCGTCACCAGTTTCTCCCGCACGTCGGGCTGCTGGCGCAGCAGGGCCAGATTCGCCAGACAGTGCTGACGATCGATGCCCAGCCGGGCAGCATCTTCCGGGCGCAGCGTGCTGGCCGGGGCCAGAACCGGACACTTATTGATATGCACCAGTTTAACCGGCACGGCCGGCAGATCGCCGAGATCGTTTTTCGGCGTATAGAGGCGTTCACGCAGTGCTCCGGCATCCAGTTCCAGCAGCGGCGACATATCACCCGCCAGATCCACCACGATCAGCGCATTCCGGTTATCGGGATGCCAGGCCAGCGGCACAATCCAGCTGGTATTCCCGCGCGCGGCACCGAACATACCTGAGACATGCACCAGCGGCTTCATCTGCGGGATGTCGATCAGCGTCATCAGCTTGTTCTTGTTACGATGGGTGAACAAAAACTCAAACAGCTTTGGCTGCTTCTCTTTCACCAGCTTCGCCATCGCCAGCGTGGCGTACACATCGGACATCGCATCATGCGCATTTTCATGCGCCACACCGTTGGCTTTGGTCAGATGCTCCAGCCGGAAGCTGGGAAAGCCTTCCTCATTCTCCGGCCAGTTGATGCCATCCGGCCGCAGCGCATAGCAGGCACGCATCACGTCGAGCAGGTCCCAGCGGGAATTGCCATTCTGCCAGCTCCAGCCATAGGGATCGTAGAAGTTGCGATAGAAGATATTGCGTGTGACTTCATCGTCGAAGCGCACGTTGTTGTAGCCCACCACACAGGTTTGTTCCGTGGTAAACAGGGAATGGATACGTTCAGCAAACTCCGCTTCATTCACGCCGCGCGTCATCGCCACCTGAGGCGTGATACCGGTAATCATCACCGCTTCGGGCTGCGGCAGATAGTCATCAGGCAGACGGCAGTAGAAGACTTCGGGTTCACCCACCGGATTAAAGTCACTGTCAGTGCGCAGCCCGGCAAACTGAGCAGGCCGGTCGCGCGACGGGCTGGTGCCGAAGGTCTCGTAATCGTGAAAGAGGAAGGTAGGTTGTCCGGGGTCGTTTTTCAAATTTCATATCCGTTCATTGCGTTCACTGGGTGAAAAAACAGAAAGCGATAAACCTGCTCTCTGCGCCTCTGCACGCAGCAGGGTGAGTGAAGATCGTTGTCTGTTACACGCCTTAATGATTCAGCGTGACCGAACCGCTATAGCGGTTCCGGGCCTGTCTATATGGTAAACCATATTGTCACGCGTCAGAAGTTAAGGGCTGTCCCGAATAAGGCAGAGGCACCCCAGTTCATACTTTTTTTCAATTTATTCAAACCTTCACAACGCTTTTGCCGTAAAACGTGCGGCTGTTTCCGTTTCGTTTTAGAAATTTTCTCTCCCGTGTAATTAAGGATGAAGTGTTGAAAAGGCGTCTGCTGTTCACTGTTACCGCTACTGTTTTTTGGGCCTCGCTGGCACAGGCCGATGCGATCCCGTTTCCTGTGACGCCGCCGGCAATTGATGCCGCTTCCTGGGTGCTGATGGATGCCATGACCGGGCAGGTTCTGACTGCCGGTAATCCCGATGAGCGCCGCAATCCCGCCAGCCTGACCAAACTGATGACCGGCTATGTGGTCGACCGCGCCATTGACCAGAAGAAAATCAGCCGTGACGACATGGTTACGGTGGGAAAAGATGCGTGGGCGGCGGGAAATCCGGTGTTCAAAGGCTCCTCGCTGATGTTCCTGAAGCCCGGCGATAAGCTGAGCGTCCGGGATTTAAGCCGCGGGGTCATCATTGATTCCGGGAATGACGCCTGCGTGGCCCTGGCCGACTATGTCGCAGGCAGCGAAGCAAATTTCGTTGGTATGATGAATCACTACGTTGAGAAACTCGGCCTGCAGAATACCCATTTTGAAACGGTTCACGGTCTGGATGCGCCGGGTCAGTACTCCAGCGCACTGGATATGGCGAAACTCTCCCGCGCGATTATTGACGGTGAGCCTGACTTCTACGCGATGTACAGTGAGAAGACCCTGACCTGGAATGGCATCACCCAGAACAACCGTAATGGTCTGCTGTGGGACAATAACCTGCATGTTGACGGGCTGAAAACCGGCCACACCGAAACGGCCGGGTTTAACATCATCGCCTCCAACGTGGTGGGTAAGCATCGCCTGATTGCTGTCGTGATGGGCGGGAAAAGCGCGAAAGGGCGTGAAGAGCAGGCGCGTAAACTGCTGGTCTGGGGCCAGAACACCTTCGATACCGTTCAGCTGTTCCACGCCGGTAAGAAGATTGGCAGCGAAAACGTCTGGTACGGCAATCCGCATCAGGTCGAGGTCGGCACTGCAGAGGATATCTATCTGTCGCTGCCGCGCAGTGAAGTCCAGAACGTGAAAGCGAAATATGTCATCGACCGCAAAGATCTGGAGGCGCCGCTGAAAGCCAATGAGGTGATCGGTGAAATTCAGGTGATGGATAAAGATCAGGAGATCGCCCATTATCCGCTGGTGGCGCTGAGTGCGGTTGAACCCGCCGGTGTCATTACCCGACTGACCGACTATCTCAAACAGAAGTTCTGATCGGTCAATGGGTCACCACTGAAACGGGCAGCCTCTGAGCTGCCCGTTTTTACAGGGGAGCAGCTTCCCGTCTGATCCGGCGTCCGTCAAGGTTAACGAGCAGTAATAAATTGTTTTTAATTTACGGGCGGCAATGTGAGCCGGATGTTGATATTTGTAAGATAACGTCAAAATGGTCTGGAAATAGCGGGCGCAGGCTAAGCCTGAACCCCGTTCGGGGTTAAGATAGCGGCAACATAATCCCGCAACCGGAAAGTCACTTTGCGTTCTGATAAACCCATTTCAAAACTGGAATTCTGGTTTTACCGTCACTATCGCGCCGTTCATGGCGTGCGCATTGCCATCGCCTTTTTGCTCTGCTTTATCTTTGTCCGGGCCACTCATATCCCTGAAGGCACCTGGCCCCTGATCACGCTGGTGGTGGTGATGGGGCCCATCTCTACGTGGGGAAACGTCTTCCCACGCGCCCTGCAGCGCATCAGCGGCACCGTAGCCGGCTCGATTTCCGGTCTGATTGCGCTGAAGCTGGAGCTGATCTCCATGCCGATGATGCTGGCCTGGTGCGGCATGATCATGTTCATCAGTGGCTTCCTGACGCTGGGCAAGCACCCTTATATGGCGTTGCTGATCGGGATTACGCTCAGCGTCGTCGTCGGTGCACCGACCGGTGACTTCACGATGGCGCTGTGGCGCGGCGGGGATGTGATCCTGGGGTCGCTGATGGCGCTGCTGTTCACCGCTATCTGGGCGCAGCGCGCCTATACCCACTGGCGCATCCAGCTCTCTGACACGCTGGCGGAGATGGCAAAAATTTACCACGCCGGTTTCTCACCCAATCTGGTCGAAAAGCCGCGCCTTAACAAGCCGCTGGGCAAATTGCTGAGCAGCGTCATCAAAATGCGGGCGCTGCTGGAGCCGTCCAGCAAAGAGACGCGCATCCCGAAGTCGGTGCTGGAAGCCATTCAGACCATTAACCGTAATATGGTTTACACCATTGAGATGCAGATTAATGCCTGGTGGGCGTCGCGTGAAAGCCACCTGATTATGCTCAACGCACCCGCCTTACGCCGCACCCAGCAGATGACCGAGAACACGCTGCGCGCGCTGTCCGTCATGGCAATCGAGGGGGAAACGGAAGAGGTGGTCGCCAACAGTCACGAACTCACCGAAATCAGTGATGAACTGCGGCGCCTGATTGCGGAGGCGGGTAGCGACGCGCTGGAGGAGACGCCGATCTACGGCTACGTCTGGCTGACGCTGGAACTGGCGAAACAGCTGGAGCGGATGACCGATCTGATGCGGATGGCGCTGCGCAAATAATCACCTCAGACAATGACTTAATGTGAAACGGGGTTTCTTTGCGCTAAGATAAGAGCCAGTCTGAATTTAGCTGTGAAAATTGCTTACCTGGCGGGCTAGCCGCTAAGCTGATCGTTTTGACTCTCTCCCTGCGTCAGCAGGCTTAAAGAAAGGTGCCATCATGGAAAATGCCAAGCAGTCATTTCAGGACGTACTGGAGTTCGTGCGTATGTTCCGCCGCAAAAACAAACTGCAGCGTGAAATTGTCGACAACGAGAAGAAAATTCGTGACAACCAGAAGCGCGTTCTGCTGCTCGACAACCTGAGCGAATACATCAAGCCGGGCATGAGCGTTGAGGCTATTCAGGAGATCATTGCCAGCATGCGCGTGGATTATGAAGATCGCGTGGATGAGTACATCATCAAAAACGCCGACCTCTCAAAAGAGCGTCGCGAGCTGTCGAAAAAGATCAAAGCTATGGGCGTGGGTGAACATCCTAAAGCCTGATAGCCGATAACGGAGCGCAGCGGCTCCGGTTACTGAAGATGACCCGCATCCACCCCGGTGGCGCGGGTTTTTTTATGGCAGCGGGAAAGCCTGGTGCTACTGGCCGGACAGCCGACGGGCGATCGCCTGAAGCTGTTGGGACAGCGCAGCTAAATCGAGCGAGTTATCGGCTGCCGGGGCGGTGGTTTCCCGGATAACCAGCGTGGTTTCCAGCGCAGCGTCAGAAACCTCTTCGCCGCGCAGACGGGCCAGCATCCGCTCAACGCTCTGCGCGCCCAGATAATGCAAATCCTGGCGCACCGTAGTCAGCGGCGGCTGATACCAGGCACTTTCCGCGGTGTCATCATAACCAATCACTGAGATCTCGCCCGGAATCGTTACGCCATACTGATGCAGCGCCCGCATGGCACCCAGCGCCATCTGATCGTTCGCCACCAGCAGTGCCTGGGGCAGGGCGTCCGGCAGCTGCGACATCAGCGCCTGATAGCCCGACTGCGCGCTCCAGTCGCCGCGCAGAGAGCAGTGCGGGGTAAGCTGATGGTCAGCCAGCGCCTGAAGCCAGGCCGCTTCACGCTGACGCGCCGAGACCGACCGCAGTGGCCCGTTGAGCAGGCCAATCCGGCGATGACCCAGCGCCACCAGATGTTCAACCGCGGCGCGCGCGCCGGAGGCGTTCGGATACTGACACTGCGCCACCGCGGCACGCGGTTCGACATCCAGAAACAGCACCGGCTTACTGCCACACAACAGCTGAATCTGCTGCGCCTCATCTGCCGCCAGTGGCAGGTTGATCAGCAGTCCGTCGACCCGCTGCGCCAGCAGTTCATTCACGGTAGCGGCCGCATCATGACCGCTCTCCATTGCAATCACCAGATGATACCCCGCGGCGGCGGCCCGTTGCTGGATCGCCGAGGCGATCTGAGCCGGTGCCATCAGCGCCAGGTCGCTGGTAGCCAGACCCAGCGTGCGCGTCGCCTTGCCTGCCAGCTGCTGTGCCACGCGATTAGGCACATAATTGAGCTGCTGCATCGCCGCCTCAACCCTTTCCCGCGTGCGGGCTGACACCTGTTCAGAACGGTTTAAAACACGTGAAACGGTTTGGTATGAGACGCCGGCCAGTTGCGCGACATCATCAAGGGTCACGGAGCGGGAAGTCATTGCACTCTCCAAAAGATGAAGCGCCGAGTGTAACAAAATTTCCTGCCACACTGCTGCTGCTCATTACACATTCACTCTTTTGCCAGCCGGGACCCATGCGGCCCCGGTCAGAACGGATTATCGCTATCCGGCTTAGCGCTGCTGCAGATAGACCTGCAGATTCACATCGACCGCGTTAAGCAGCGGAGTTATCAGACCTTTTCGTTTTGCCCGCAGCAGCAGGTCACCGATCACCTGATCGGCTTCGATATCAAATCCCTGAGTCAGGTCACGATACATCGAGGAGGTCATCGGGGTCTCCGGGTTATTCAGCAGTTCAAAAATGCGGGCGGTGACGGCCGGACGCGGCTGATACCCTTCGGCGGAAATCACCGCCAGAATCTCGCTGAAGATCCCCTGCAGCAGCGCTTCGCCCCCGCGGGTGGTCAGTATCTGCTGCGTATCGCCACGCGCCAGGCAGCAGACCGCCCCGAGCGTACTCAGCAGCAGCCACTTCTCCCACAGCTCATCCATAATGTTATCGCTGAAGCGGTTATCGACCTGACTGGTGCGCAGGGCGGCGTCAACCCGCTGCAGGCGCGCATCGTTATTGCCATCCAGCGCACCGTAGTAAAGCTGATGCAGCGGTGTCATCTGGATCACTTCACCGCTCTCACCCAGCGTGGCGTTGATTTTGCACAGGCCGCCTATCACCTTATTGTCACCGAAACGCTGCTGCAGCGTCGCGATGTGTCGCATCCCGTTGAGAATCGGCATGATCAGCGTGTCAGGGCCGACCGCAGGCGCGATATCCTCCATGAGCTGTTCAAGCGCAAAACTCTTTACGGTAATTATGATCAGGTCATAGTGGTCGCTCAGCGAGCGGGCCTGGATCAGCTGCGGCTCCAGCTTTTCCGTTCCCTGCGGCGTCTGTAACACCAGTCCATTCATCTGTAGCTGCTGAAAACGGCGTTCGCGCACCAGAAACGTGACGTCCTGACCCGCCTGAGCCAGTCGGGCACCAAAATATCCGCCGGTCGCGCCGGCTCCTGCCATCAGAATGCGCATCTGCATCTCCCGTTGCTGAAAACCTCTACCTTAAAGCGGTGTGAGCGGGCTTACCAGTGCTGACGTCAGCAGAAAAGGATCGATGCGGGTCGTCACCGACGGGCAGAGCAGGGCTTCCGCTGACGGAGCGGCGGGCCGGAAGGGCGTAACACGTTAAAGCCGGGGGAGGCCCTGCGCAGCCGCGTCGTGCTCCCAGTCCAGCACAATCTGATAATCGTCCCGCTCTGCCGGGCTGAATCCGCCGATCAGATTGTCGTCGCAGACGTCACGCCAGGCCGTCTCCTGCACCAGCTGGTACAGCGCCAGCCGGAGATGTGCCAGCCGGATGGAGGAGGTTGACGCTGCCGTGATCAGCGGCAGTCCGGGTGCCAGGGGTGTTTCACCGATAATATGCAGGCCCTCCAGTGCTTCCGGTTTATAACGCGCCAGCAGCGTCCAGCTGACGCAGTCGATCGCAGCAATATCGGCATGGCCTTGCTGCAACGCAGCCAGCGACCGGCGATGCCCGCCGCTCAGGATGAGCTGAGAAAAGGTGACGCCCTGACGCGCCGCGACAAACCGCAGTGCGTTATAGCCGGAGTGAGAGTCCAGGCTGTTCGCCACCGCCCGCTGGTCAGTGAAATCGGCCAGCGTCGCCTGTTTATCCCGCGCCACCAGCCAGCTGCGATAGTCGCGACCGCTGCAGCCGGGCGCCCGATAGTGAAAGGTGCCGACAGGCTGGACCGCGGTAAGCCGGGTGACCAGTGGATAGCCACAGGTCTGACTCAGCAGCAGATGCGCATCCTGCCAGTGTGCCTGCAGGTCGTCAGGCCAGACCGGCTGCGCTTCTATGCCACGCCGCGCCAGCAGCGTCTTAATGGCCTGCATCAGCGCCCGGGTGGCGGGCGGGTGAATCGCATACATGGGCAGCGCGAGCCGGTTAGTCATCAGGTTTCTCCCGGTCAGGATAGGGTAGCCCCCCGCGCGAAGATCGGGCTGCATCAGGGGATAAATAAGCAAAGCAGATAATCAGCCTGGCTATGTCGAAATTCCTGAATATAGCGCTGAAAGATATTGACTATCAGTTGCAGCGCGGAGGGCGTAACCTTTGCCTATCAGAAATTGCCTTACATCCACGGGCGTTTACCCCGTCAGGAGAATGACAGATGAAAAATATCGGCTTCTTATCTTTTGGTCACTGGACCCCCTCTTCACAGTCTGCCACCCGCACGGCGCAGGATGTGTTACTGCAGTCGATCGACTTAGCGGTTGCCGCGGAAGAGCTGGGTGCCGATGGCGCTTACTTCCGTGTCCACCACTTTGCCCGTCAGCTCAGCTCACCGTTTCCGCTGCTGGCGGCGGTCGCGGCACGCACCAGCCGGATTGAGATCGGCACTGGCGTAATCGACATGCGTTACGAAAACCCGCTCTATATGGTGGAAGATGCCAGCGCAGCCGATCTGATCTCCAACGGTCGTCTGCAGCTCGGTCTGAGCCGCGGCTCACCGGAGCAGGTCATTGATGGCTGGCGCTACTTTGGTTTTGAACCTAAACGAGGGGAAAGCGATGCCGATATGGGCCGTCGTCACACCGAGGAGTTTCTGGAGGTGCTGCGCGGGGAAGGCTTTGCTAAGCCGAACCCTCAGCCGATGTTCCCGAACCCGCCAGGTCTGCTGCGCCCGGAGCCGCTGTCTGAAGGGTTACGCGACCGTATCTGGTGGGGCTCCGGCTCCAACGCAACGGCGGAGTGGGCGGCGAAAATGGGTATGAACCTGCAGAGTTCGACGCTGAAAGATGATGAAACGGGCGAGCCGTTCCACATTCAGCAGGCGAAGCAGATCCGCGCCTACCGTGAAGCCTGGAAAGCGGCGGGGCATCAGCATACCCCTCGTGTCTCTGTCAGCCGCAGCATCTTTGCGCTGGTCAACGACATGGACCGCGCCTACTTTGGCCGCAGTGGCAACGACCGTGACTCTGTCGGTTTTCTCGATGAGAAAACCCGCGCCATCTTTGGCCGCAGCTATGCCGCTGAGCCAGAGGTATTGATTAAGCAACTGGCGCAGGATGAGGCGATTGCTGAAGCCGATACGCTGCTGCTTACCGTGCCAAATCAGCTGGGTGTGGCTTATAACGCCCATGTGATTGAAGCGATTCTGAAGTACGTCGCCCCGGAGCTGGGCTGGCGTTAATGACCGGCAGCGCTCTCCTGCGGAGGGCGCTGCGGTTTTATCCCTGATCCGATCCCCTCGTCAGCCCCACCTCTTTTCTCTTCCGCTCTGCCTGTTCTCTTTTCTCTGTATTCCCACGCCTTTTACAGGCTGTTCTGGCAGCCGAGCACGCGCGCTTTATGCACCGGATTGCGTCACCGGTCAGCAACTCTTTCATCAGCCGGTTGTTAAACGCGTTTTGTCAGAATAGTCTGATGAAGAACGGTGTCGTTTCGCTGAAGGTGACGCGGATAACAGCCGTTTGCCATCGTTGGGAGCTGTTAAATAAGACCTTATTCAAAGGGATAAGCTATCAATCATATAGGATAAGACAGGTGTGCCTGCCTGAAAATCCTCTATAGAGTAGCGATGAAAATACAAAAAGAGGTGTGACCATGAGCAATTCCATTGATGAAGATGCAAAAGATGCAAAGCCAATCGTCGAAGCCGACCGTGAAGCTGATCGCGAAGCACCAGCGGGCAAATGCCCCTTTCATGCAGGGAAGTCAGCGCAGCCAAATCAGGCGCCGGGCGGCGGAACAACGAACCGTGACTGGTGGCCTAATCAGCTGCGCGTTGACCTGCTGAATCAGCACTCATCCCGTTCAAACCCCCTTGATGAATCCTTCGATTACCGCAAAGAATTTGCAAAACTAGACTACTCAGCGCTGAAAGCGGACATCAAAGGGTTGCTCACGGAGTCACAGGCCTGGTGGCCCGCTGACTGGGGCAGCTATATCGGTCTCTTTATTCGTATGGCCTGGCACAGCGCCGGAACCTATCGCTCCGTAGACGGACGTGGTGGTTCAGGTCGTGGTCAGCAACGTTTCGCTCCGTTAAACTCCTGGCCGGACAACGTCAGCCTGGATAAAGCCCGCCGCCTGCTGTGGCCGGTAAAACAAAAGTATGGTCAGAAGATCTCCTGGGCCGACCTCTACATCCTGGCGGGTAACGTCGCGCTGGAAAATTCCGGCTTCCGCACCTTCGGCTTTGGTGCCGGGCGTGAAGATGTCTGGGAACCGGATATGGATGTGAACTGGGGCGAAGAAGCGACCTGGCTGGAACACCGTCATCCGGAATCGCTGGCGCAGTCACCGCTTGGCGCAACCGAGATGGGTCTGATCTACGTGAACCCGGAAGGCCCGGAACACAGTGGCGATCCCGCCTCTGCCGCCCCGGCTATTCGTGCCACCTTTGGCAACATGGGCATGAACGACGAAGAGATCGTGGCACTGATTGCGGGTGGCCATACGCTGGGTAAAACCCACGGTGCCGCTCCGGCCAGCCATGTCGGTGTCGATCCGGAAACCGCTCCGATTGAAGCGCAGGGTCTGGGCTGGGTTAACAGCCACGGCAGCGGCGTAGGTGCCGATGCGATTACCTCTGGCCTGGAAGTGATCTGGTCGCAGACGCCTACCCAGTGGAGTAACTATTTCTTCGAGAACCTGTTCAAATATGAGTGGGTGCAGACGCGCAGCCCGGCAGGCGCTATCCAGTTTGAAGCGGTCAATGCGCCGGAAATTATCCCGGATGCCTTTGACACGGCGAAAAAACACAAGCCGACCATGCTGGTGACCGACCTGACGCTGCGTTTTGATCCGGAATTTGAAAAAATTTCGCGTCGCTTCCTCAACGACCCGCAGGCGTTCAACGAAGCGTTTGCCCGTGCATGGTTTAAGCTGACGCATCGTGATATGGGGCCGAAAGCGCGCTACATCGGACCTGAAGTACCACAGGAAGATCTGATCTGGCAGGATCCGCTGCCTGCACCGGTTTATCATCCGACCGTCGCGGATATTGCGCAGCTGAAAGAGAAGATTGCCGCATCCGGTCTCAGCGTCAGCGAGCTGGTTTCCGTTGCCTGGGCCTCGGCGTCAACCTTCCGCGGTGGCGACAAACGGGGTGGTGCCAACGGTGCCCGACTGGCACTGCTGCCGCAGCGCGAGTGGGACGTTAACGCCGTTGCGGCGCGCGTGCTGCCGACGCTGGAAGCGGTTCAGCGTGAAGTGAACAAGGCTTCGCTGGCGGATGTGATTGTGCTGGCCGGTGTTGTCGGGGTTGAGCAGGCGGCGAAAGCGGCAGGCGTGACCGTTGATGTGCCCTTTACGCCAGGACGTGTCGATGCGCGTCAGGATCAGACCGACATTGAGTCGTTCAACCTGCTGAAACCGCGTGCCGATGGTTTCCGTAACTATGGCACCGGCTTCGGCAAAACCACCACCGAAAACCTGCTGATCGACAAGGCGCAGCAGCTGACCCTGACCGTGCCGGAGTTAACGGTACTGGTGGGCGGGATGCGTGCTCTGGGCGCTAATTTCGATGGCAGCCAGCACGGCATCTTCACGGACAAGGTGGGTTCGCTGAACACGGACTTCTTTGTCAATCTGCTGGATATGCGCACCGAGTGGAAGGCTGCCGATGCGAGCAACGAGTCCTTTATCGGACGCGATCGCGTCAGCGGTGAAACCCGCTACACCGCGACCCGCGCCGATCTGGTGTTCGGCTCCAACGCGGTGTTACGCGCCTCGGCGGAAGTTTACGCCAGCAGCGACGCCCGTGAAAAATTCGTCAAAGACTTTGTGGCCGCCTGGACCAAAGTGATGAATCTGGATCGCTTTGAACTCTGATTGCTGTTGATGTTGTGAAATCTGAACCCGCTGATGTCAGCGGGTTTTTTTGTGTCTGAAAACAGCTGCGAGACAGCAATTCCAAAGCTTCTGTCGGACATTATCTTTCACCAGCCTGCCAGCGATGAAACAGAGTTGAACAAAAAACATAAATGTTATTGCTTAATCGGTATTTTGGAAAAGGAGATTTAAGGGAATAGGGTGACATTATTATTAACAAAGCTGATGGATGTGCGGTTATGAGTAAGGATCGGTATGAAGCAACGAACACCTTTGTCTATCAGGTTTCTCGCCCGAATGGCGAGCCGTTAGCTGAGCATTTTCGCTTTGTTGAGCAACCTCTGGAACCGCTGGAGGAGGGGGCTGCCTGGGTCAAAAATGTGCATTTTTCAGTCGACCCTTATATGAGAGAGTGCATGGATGGAGACTGGGAACTGAATACGCCGCTGGAAGGCAGAACGATCGGGCAGGTGGTCCAGTCTGCTACCCCGCGTCTTGTGCCGGGTGACTGGGTTTTTCATCGAGAGGGCTGGCGCACCTATGCTCAGGTAAAACCTGATGAGGTCAGAGTAATCCAACCCATTGAGGGCGTGCCTTTACGGGCCTGGCTGAGTGTTTTGGGGGGAACAGGGCTTACCGCCTGGGTGGCGCTAACCCGAATAGTCCAGCTACAGGCTGGGGAATCCATCTTTGCCCTGCATGAAGCATTGCGCCTGTTAAACGCCGAAACTCTTTCTGTTCGCATCATTCGTCATCGCAACAGTTCACGAGGCCTGCAACACGCTTTGCTTCAGCTGGGCTTGGCTCTGGCAGCTCCGGAAGTGACCAGATTAAATGCGGTAGTCGGATTTTTTCTTCCTGCCGGGATAGCCTCTCCAGATCTGATTGAACATCTTCTTGTAGAGCATAAGATTGAGATCTCAGCGTCATTTGGTTCACCGCTGTTACGTATTGGTCAGATGGGTGAACAGTGTCGTGCAGAAAATGTTTTTCGCCTGGTGAATGCATTAGCGCTCACACTTGAAACGCTGGGACATCCCGTTGACCGTGTTGCCGCGCTGGAAAGTCTTACCTTATTATCTGAAGGAGCAATGCCACTATGATCAGGACTGCCTTTTTATGGCCGCTCTTTATTCTGGATTTCATATTACATTTCAGCAGAGCACTCACCTTCACGTTTTTCCCTATTTATCTCTCACAGACGCTGCAGTTTAATCCGCTGATGACAGGCTATGCACTGGGAGGCAGTCTGGTGATCGCCACGGTGGCGGGTGTCTGGTGCGGCATGCTGGTTGATCGCTTCACTCCTCAGCGGTCGCTTTTTCTGGCGACGCTCATCTCGGTTATTGTCTATGGCTTATTAACGCGGGCCCAACATTTCATTCAGGTTTTTATTTTACTGGTCATGATTGAGGTCGCCTTCACGACCATGCACCTCGCAGTGAAATCGCTTCTGTCAGGCTTACTGCCTGAGAACCAACGGGGCGCCGCCTTTTCTGTTACCTATACCCTGATCAATATCGCTTTTTGCAGTGCGCCGGTTCTCGGTATTCTTGCCAGTCACTATGCCGTACATGCGCCGATGTGGCTGTCCGCAGGGTTGAGTTTTATTTCGCTCTGCATACTCAGCTTCTATTACCGACGTTACGATGCGCATCTGCACATCACCTCTCCCGTTAACGGGCCGAAAACCAGCCTCAGGGAGACAGTCAGCGTGTTAATCAGCGATTATCGGTTGCAGCTTTTTACCCTGGGGGGGCTGTTCAGTGCACTGGTCTATGCCCGTTTTGCGACGTATTTATCGCAGTATCTGGGCTATGTGGTCAGCGAGGCAGAAGCGCTGAGGTTAATTACGCTGATTGTCAGTATCAACGCAGCAACGGTCATTCTGTTGCAGTACGTTATTGGCAAAAAGATTACCCGAAAAAATATGGTATTTAGCGTGATGATCGGAACCGGATTACTGGTGATGGGTTCATATTTCTATCACGTCTCTGAGCTGACCCTGTTCTGGATTGTCGGTACCGTACTTTTTTCATTAGGCGAGGTGGTGCTTGTGCCGTCGGAGTTTCTTTTTATCGACTCTATTGCCAGAGACGATATGAAAGGGGCCTATTTCGGTGTGCAAAATATTGCAATGCTAGGGGGCGGAGCTAACGCGATTCTGTTCGGCTACCTGCTCAATAGTCATCTTATCCCGCCATCTGCCATCTTCTATTTACTGATTCTGTTCGCCCTGCTGGGATGTGCTTTATACCTTACCGGCATTCGCCAGAAAAACAGGGTGGTAACAGCCAGAGGCTCCTGAATCCCGCGTCTGATGTTGTTAAATTAAATGACACGCCACCTGGTGCCCGGGTAACACTTCTCGTAACTCAGGCACTGCCTCGCGGCACTGTGCTTCCGCCCGCGGGCAACGTGACGAGAAGCGGCAGCCGGAGGGTGGCCGTGACGGATCCGGAATCTCCCCCTTAATCACCTCGGGGGGGTCATTTTGCGGGTCGAGCGTTGGTACGGCGGCCAGTAGCGCCTGCGTGTAAGGATGCAGCGGCTGACTGAACAGGGCATCGCGGCTGGCGGTCTCCACCAGTTGCCCGAGATACATCACCGCTACGTCATCGCAAAGATGTTCCACTACACCGAGGTCATGTGAAATAAACAGGAAAGTAACGCCGTGGTTATCACGCAGATCGGAAAACAGGTTGATAATCTGAGCCTGAATGGAGACATCCAGCGCTGAAATTGGCTCGTCGGCGATAATAAAGTCCGGGTTGAGAATCAGTGCCCGGGCAATGCCAATGCGCTGGCGTTGCCCCCCCGAGAACTCGTGTGGGAAACGCGGGTAATGTTGCGGAGCCAGTCCGCAAATCTTCATCACCGCGATCACTCTGTCATATAACTCCGCTCTGGTGCAGAGTTTGTGTGCCAGTAGCGCCTCACCAATGGCATCGCCGATACGCTTACGTGGATTGAGTGAGCTGTAGGGGTCCTGAAACACCAGCTGGATTTTGGGGCGCAGCGCCTGCATTTGCCGCGCCGTCAGCGTCGACAGGTCCTGTCCGTGGTACTTAATCGTACCAGCGGTTTTATCATATAACCCCAGCAATGTCCGACCTACGGTGGTTTTGCCGCTGCCGGATTCGCCGACCAGACCGAAGATGGTGCCCGGGCGGATGTGAAAGCTGACACCGTCAACGGCGCGCAGCTGTCCGGTTTCCTGACCAAACAGGCCATCACGTATCGGGAAGTACTTTTTCAGTGCATCCACTTCAATCATGTACTCATCACTCATGCGAAAGATTCCACTTTTTCACGATGAAAACAGGCGGCCTGCCGCGTTTGCCCCACCAGCGGCGGTATGCCTGTCTGGCAAATTTCGCTGGCGCGTTCGCAGCGATCAAAAAAAGCGCAGAATGCGGGCAGCGCGGCAAGGTCCGGCACCTGACCGGGGATGGAGTAGAGCCGACGTCGCCGCTCGCCGGGAACCGGTCGGGACGCGATCAGCCCCCGGGTATAAGGATGCAGCGGATCACGCAATACCTCTGCGGTGGGGCCATATTCAACAATCCGCCCGGCGTACATCACTGCTACCTGCTCAGCCATACGGGCAATGACGCCCAGATCGTGGGTGATAAGCATCAGTGCCATCTGGCTGGCACGGGCCTGATCGCGCAGCAGACGCAGAATCTGGGCCTGAACGGTGACATCCAGCGCGGTAGTTGGCTCATCAGCGATCAGCAATTTCGGCTGGCAGCTGAGTGCCATCGCAATCATAATGCGTTGCAGCATGCCGCCGGAAAGCTGGTGCGGATAGCTGGTCATCAGACTTCCGGCGCGCGCCAGTCCGACCTGGCTAATCAGCGCGATCGCTTGCTGCCAGGCGGCTTCAGGCGATTCCCCCCGATGGCGAATCAACGGCTCGCACAGCTGCTCGCCAATAGTCAGCACCGGATTCAGGGCACTCATCGGTTCCTGAAAAATCATTGCCAGCTGGTTGCCGCGCAGGTCGGCCATCCTGGCAGGATTGAGTGTGAGCAGATCCTGCCCCTGGAAGCGGATGGCTCCGCCATCAATGCGCGCAGCCTGCGGCGGCAACAGTCCCATCAACGACATGGCGGTAACACTTTTGCCGCAGCCGGATTCGCCCACGATACCCAGTGTCTGTCCTGCATAGAGGGTAAAAGAGACCTCCTGCACGGCCTGCACACGGCCATGTTCCGAGGCAAAGGAGACGGATAACTGCTCAAAGGTAATTAGCGGCTGGCTCATTTCAGGCTCCGTTTCATGCGGGGATCGAGCGCATCACGCAAACCATCCCCCAGTACGTTAATGGCAACCACGGTGACAAAGATGGCGATGCCCGGTGGCATCCACAGCCACGGGCGACGCTGGAAGTCGATCAGGCTATTAGCGGCATCCATCATGTTGCCCCATGAGGGGGTTGGCGGGACGACGCCAAGACCAAGGTAGCTCAGCGCAGACTCGCTCAGAATGGCGTTTGCCACCGCCATTGTCGCCATGACCACCAGAATCGGGATGGTATTCGGCAGCAGGTGACCAAACAAACGGCGACGTGAGGACAGGCCCAGCACATGCGTTGCCAGCATAAAATCACGCTCGCGCAGCGAAAGGATTTGTCCGCGCACCAGCCGCGCCAGTTTGGGCCACTCCAGCAGACTCAGCATGATAACCACCATATAGATGCGCGCATCCGCGGAGAAATCGAGCTCTGACAGCATGGCGCCAGCGACAATCAGCAGCGGCAGGCTGGGAATGGTCATGACCAGATCGGCCAGACGCATGATCAGCTTGTCGGTCAGGCCACCCGCGTAGCCCGACACGGCACCAAGCAGATAACCCAGCGTCACCGACAGCAACATCGTCAGCAGGCCAATGGTCAGTGAAATGCGCCCGGCAAGGAGCAGACGGGTGTAGACATCCCGCCCGAGAAAATCAGTTCCCAGCCAGTGCTGCGCCCCTGGCGGTTTGTTGATCATCAGCGCATCTGTGGTGTCATCCTGCCACGGCGACCAGATCGGCCCCAGCACGCACCAGAACGCCATGATAATCAGTAAAACCAGGCACACCATCGCCAGAGGGTTGCGCCGTAATACCCGCCAGGCCTGGCGCCAGGGTGAGGGTGTAGCCTGCGCCAGCGCCGGGATCACCGCGTTGCGCAGGCGGCGTTGCGTGGAAAAAAGTGAACGGACCATCATGACTTCACCCGAATACGTGGGTCAGCCCACGCGTAAAGCACGTCGGCGAGCAGATTGCCAAGGATAGTTAACACTGCCAGAAACAGCGTAAAGCCCATCAGCACCGGATAGTCTCGGGCAGCGAGCGAATCGATGTGAATATGCCCCGCACCCGGCCAGTTGAAGACCTTTTCGGTGATAATGGCACCTGAGAACAGGCCCGGCAGCTCAAAACCAAGCAGGGTAATGATGGGGAGCAGCGCATTGCGTAATGCATGTTTCATGATCACTTTACGTTCGCGCAAACCTTTTGCCCGGGCAGTACGAATAAAATCCATTTTGATGACGTCGAGCATGCTGGCACGAAAATAACGCGTCAGGCTGCCCGCCTGCAGCATCACCAGTGCCAGCACCGGCAACATCAGGTGGGCCGCCACCTGGACAATATAGGCCCAGCCGCTGTCATCACTTCCGGTATTGGTCATGCCGCCGACCGGCAACCAGTGCAGATCTACCGCGAACCATTTGATTAACAGCAGGCAGAGAAAAAAGGTCGGAAAAGACATCGCGGCAAACACCAGCACGCTGACCAGATGATCAAACCACGCGTTGGGTCTGAGTGCAGACGCGATACCGGCGGCCAGGCCGATCCCCCAGTAAAACACCAGGGCGACACTGGCGAGCAGAAATGAATTCCAGACATACTGATTGAGCAGTTGAGTCACAGGGATCTGGTATTGCAGAGAAAACCCTAAATCACCCCTTAACAGCTGGCCAAGCCAGTGCAGATAGCGGGTGAACAGGGGCTGGTCAAGGCCATAAATCGCTTTCAGTTCGGCCGCGCGCGCTGCAGTCAGCGTCACGTTGCCATCGATAAAGTCACCGGGTGTCTTTGCAAATAACATAAAGATGATAAAGGAAGCAAACAGCAGCATGGGCAGGGTGTTCAGCAGCCGCCTCAGGATAAAATTTCGCATGGTATTCTCATATCAGCCGTCAGGCAGTCCTGACGGCTGAACAGCTGGCAAGGTTATTTAACGATTCTGACGTCCGGCAGACTGCCGGTGAGGCCGTTATAAATATCCGGTTTAAAGCCGGTCACGCGGGCGCTACTGGCGGAGAGGATCTGGCGATAGCCGAGCAGAATTACCGGTGGGTCATCTGCCAGCACTTTGTACAGCTGATGGTAAATCGGCTTGCGCTGGGCCACATCCAGCACCGCGTTGCCTTCATTAATCAGTTTATCCACCTGCGGATTGTTATAGCCGGACTCCTTCGCCTCGGTGCTGTAGTAATCCCATACCCCATCATGCGGATCGTTGAGCGTGCTGGTACTAAAGGATGCCAGGTCGTAATTGCCCGCCTTGCGCTGGGCCATCAGGGCGTTGAAGTCCACCACCTGGGGTTTCAGCAGCACACCAATCTGTTTCCAGTTCTCTTTAGCGATCGGGATGAGCGCGTCGTTCAGCACCTTTTTGCTCGCCAGTAAGGTCAGTTCAAGACGTTTTCCGTCCTTCACACGAATACCATCGGCTCCGGGTTTCCAGCCCGCCTCATCAAGCAACTTTTTCGCCTGTGCCGGATCGTATTTGTAGGGATTCACGCCATCCGGGTTATACGCCCAGGAGATGGGTGCGATAGGTTCCACGGCAACCTTGCCATACCCCTGGTACACCACATCGATCAGCTTCTGACGATCCAGCCCATAAATCAGTGCCTGACGCACCTTCACATCCTGCAACGCCGGGCGACGAACATTGAACTCGACCTTGCTGTAATCACTGGACCCGTAGAGGTTGATATTGGCAAAGCCGAGCAGTTTCAGCTGTTCAATATCATCCGGTCGTGACGTAAAGGCGTCGTAATCCGTTTCACCGGTCTGGAACAACTGGAAATTGGTTGATGGGTTTGTGACGCGATAAATAAAACGAGGCGTCGGCGGTGTGCCACGATAAAAGTGGCTATTGGCATGAAAGCGAATTTCCTGCCCGGGGATATATTTATCATAGACATAGGGACCATTGCCCAGCGGTTTGCCATGCAGGGTACGCAGATAGTCAAGATTGCCGCGCTGATAGCCTTTGCCGTAATAAGCTTCCGACAGCACCGGCCCGCCAATTTTTGCCAGTGTGGTTGCGCCAGGTTGGGTGGTGGTGATCTGTAGCGTGAGAGGATCAATGACTTTCAGGCCACTGACACTGTCGGCTTTTCCTGCTTTATATTCCGCGCCCCCGGCTATATTCGCGAGGGTGATGTCGGTGTCGCCATCATATTTCGGATCGTACAGGACGGTAAGGGTAAAGGCGACGTCTTTGGCAGTGAGTGGGGAACCGTCGCTGAACGTCAAATCAGGACGCAGCTTGATGGTATAGACTTTGTTATCCGGGCTTACCGTCCAGCTTTTTGCCAGACCCGGCACCAGATTGCCGTGGCTGTTCCAGTCAATCAGGCGTGAAAAAATAACGTTGGTGACATTTTCATCCCAGCCGTTGACAAAAAAGTAAGGGTTAAAAATCCCCTGAGGTTCAGAAATGCCTGCCACCACCGTATCTTTGCGCAGTTTCGCCGCTGCCGGAATCTGGCTGGAATCGGTGGCCGGGGTAATGCCTTCTTTAAGGGCGTCTTCGGCAAACGTCATCGCGCTGAAGGCTGTCAGGCTGCTGAAGAGTGCTATTTTAAGTCTGAACTGAATATTTTGTTTGTTTATTAAACTGACCAAAAGAGATCCCTCAACAATATAATGGCAATGTGCATTTACAAAAACTGAAAATTAATCTCACCCTGATCCGGTGTCTAACAATCAAACGCTATAACAAATAACAAAATGTCCTTATGTTATTTATGGATAAGCTTGGGAGTAATTCTCTCTATTATCAGGATGCGACTCAGATCAATGTTACGGTACGTGGAAAAGTTCAGTCGTCCATGCTGATTTAATGCGTCAGGCTGGAAGCCGCGATACCGCAATTTGCCGCTGGCTTTCTTCGTGGATGTCATACGGCCCCAACATGCGTGAGATGTGTGAGTTCTGAGCTCCCAGAGACGTAGATCTTCGGGATTGATCAAAAGATAGAGACCAGGAGATTTGGAAAATCAGAATGCTTAAGTGAAAGGTGTCAGACAAAGGGATTTAATATCATTCACAGAAAAGACTCTTACAAAAACTTGTTGAATATGGGTTGTGGGAAATTTGTGCGGATGCCAGACCAGTATCGACTTTGCCATAACTGGCTGATAATCAATCTAAATCAGAAGGCCTTGGCTGGCAGGGACAACGGGCGCGAAGCCTGAAAATTCCATAGCATGGTGCTCCGTCTTAGTGCAAATGCACATGCCTGGAGTCAGGCTTCCGCTCTCCGACGCCACCAGCAACAGGATGGCAGGCGAGCTGAGACGACAGGTTTTAAGGCCTGTTTTGAGTGAGTTAGTGAAGAAATGCGTGGGAGAGGGAGGGGGAATCGCCCTGCTGACACGATAGTTGCTGCCTCTGAACATGTTTCTGTTGTTTATGCGGGATTCACGTCGCGAGGTGAGCAAGTATGAATAGCTTCATGCAGTCTGCGGGCAGCACCCACTATTCGACCGTTGGCGTTGCCGAGTCACGCCGCTTCGAATACTGGAACGACGTCGTGTTACGTCACTGCATTCCGGCAGCCAGCGTGCCCATAGCAGGGGTCGACTTTGACGCCCGGCTTGCGGTGCGTGGCGTGGGCATGGTGGATATCTGTTCGTTGTCCGCACCTTTGCACCGCTGTGATCGCACCGCCCGATATCTGAGACAAGGCCCCGATGATGATCTGTGGCTGGGCTATATGTAGGGAGGATACGGCCAGCTTGAGCAGGGTGGACGCAAGGCGGCGCTGGTGGCGGATAGTCTGGTGCTCTACGACGCCGCACAGACTTTCCGTTTCAGTCTGGGTGGACACGATAACCATCTGGTGCGGGTCCCGCGACATCTGCTGAGTGGTCGTTTGCCGGGGATTGAAAACCTCACTGCTGTGGTGTTGGATGACCGCCGCCCCGGCGTGATCCCGCTGCGTGAAATGCTGCGTCAGGCGACGGTAATGCCCAGCTATCTGGACAACCCGGAAATTTCTGGTCGTTTCTCCCAGACGCTGCTGGATCTACTGGTGTTGAGTCTGGAATTGCAGGATCCTGACAACGTCAGTGCTGAGCGCGATCTCTATGCCCGCATGATGAATTACATCAGGCGGCAACTTGTCGAGCCTGATTTGAACATCGAAAGTCTGGCACGGGCACACCACGTTTCCGTTCGTACCGTCACGCGCGCTTTCGCCCGCCATAAAAAAACGCCGATGGCAGTGATTTGGCAGGAGAGACTGCGGGCAAGCCGCGAGGCTATCGAACGTGGAAAGGTAAAAAGTGTGTCACAGGCGGCACTGGATTTCGGCTTCTCTGATTTCTCTCATTTCAGCCACGCCTTCCGCAAAGCCTTTGGCGTCTCACCTCGCTCCCTGCTGGCAAAGGAAAAGCAAAGTTTGTGATGCGTTATCTCAACACCACTCTGGCGCAGCATCTGGCTGATTGCCGCCACCGCGCCGCTGCGCATCCAGGCAGGTTAATGCATGGTGTCGGAGCAACCCGGTGCTGATGATCTCTGAATGCTGAAAAGCAAAAAGCCTGCTCGTAAGCAGGCTTCTTAAATCTGGCTCCTCTGACTGGACTCGAACCAGTGACATACGGATTAACAGTCCGCCGTTCTACCGACTGAACTACAGAGGAATCGTTTGAACGGGGCGCATAGTAACGGCCACGCTGAGCCATGTCAAAGCTCTTTTTCATAAATCTGCGCGACTGCTGAAATAGTCGCCAGTGCGGCGTTTAATAAACCAGAAGAAGTCCGTCAGACGCTGAACAGGGGTGTCACAGCCCGTGCGGCAGACTGAGGTATTTATGAGGTGTTTTACCGTTCTGCCTCTCTTGCCAGGCGGCACGAGGCGTGGTTTGCCCGGATAGTTTTTTACTGCCGTCACAAAGTTTTCATTACGCCTTTGTCAGCAGATAAAACGAAACGTAGATTTCATTTTAACCCTGAAATGAATATCCGGAGCTGAAATGAAACAAGTCCGAATTGGCATGATCGGCAGTGGTTATATCGGGCGCTGCCATGCGATTGCTTATGCTCAGGCCCCGACCGTGTTTGCGCTGAAAGGTGAGATCGTGCGGGAGATGCTGGCCGAGGTAAATCCAGAGCTGGCGGCCCGTCAGGCAGCCACCTTTGGCTTTGCGCGTTCTACGGGAGACTGGCGCGAGCTGGTCAGCGATCCCGCCATTGATGTGGTGGATATCTGTGCGCCCAATTTTCTGCACAAAGAGATGGCGCTGGCGGCGATACGCCACGGCAAGCATGTCTACTCAGAAAAACCGCTGTCTTTAAGCGTGGCGGATGCGCAGGAGATGGTAAGCGCTGCGCAGGCGGCGGGGGTGAAAACGCTGGTCGGCTTTAACTACATGAAGAACCCGACCAGCCAGCTGGCGAAAGAGATCATTGCCCGCGGAGAAATTGGCGAGGTGATCCATTTTTACGGCACGCATAACGAGGATTATCTTGCCAGACCGGAGACACCGCTCGACTGGCACTGTCAGGAAGCGCTGGCAGGGCTGGGTGCGCTGGGTGACCTGGCGGCGCATATCGTCAACATGGCGCACTATCTGGTCGGTGATATTGCGGAAGTCAGCGGTGACATGATGACGGTCATTACCGCACGACCCGACCCGAAAGCGCCCGGACGTCAGTTACCGGTGGAAAACGAAGATCAGGCCAGTGCGCTGCTGCGCTTCCGCAATGGCGCGCACGGCGTCATTGAAACCTCGCGTATCGCCTGCGGCGCGAAAATGGGCCTGACCTATGTTGTGACCGGGACCAAAGGCACGCTGCGTTACACCCAGGAGCGCATGGCTGAACTTGAGCTTTATCTGCATGACGAGCCCGCCGGGCGACAGGGATTTAAAACGATCCTGACAGGACCCGCCCATCCCGACTATGCGAACTTCTGTGTTTCAGCCGGACATGGCATCGGCTTTAACGACCAGAAAACGGTGGAGGTCCGCGATCTGATTAACGGTATCGCGGCGGACGACCGCATGTGGCCCGATTTTGCCGAGGGGTTACAGGTGCAGAAGGTGCTGGAAGCGATCGCGCACTCTGCTGAGCAGCGGCGCTGGGTGGAAGTGTAACGGCAGATCAGGAAGGCTGTCAGATAAGAAGGGGACAAGGCGGGAAGAGAGTTTCCCGCCCTTTAAAATCAGATCAGGCCGCTTTTCTCCCACCACAGCTTATCCAGCGCATAGAAGCGATCGCGCTGGCTCTCAGGCTGGTTAAGATCGCGCTTCCACGGCTTGGCCAGTATGTAGTGCAGGTTTTTCACCTCATCGTCCTGCCAGAGCCCGCGGTGCTGAAACGGCAGCGTTTTCAGCGCATTGTAGATATAAGAGAGCGGCTTCCAGCGGTCGGCAAAGATTTCATTCAGGAGATCCTGCTCCGAGAAAGGATAGGCGCTCAGGTCATCAATGGCGGCGATACGTTTTTCCATCGCCTCAAACACCGCATTATCGGGCTTCAGCACCAGAAAACCGCCGTTGAGGTAGAGATCCACGCTCTGTGGTGCTGTCTCACCGCGTGCCTGCCAGGTGTAGTGGCACTGCTCCGGCTGCCATTCCGGCGGATAGGAGGCGATCTGGTTGGGATTGCAGCGGCAGGCGTGGCAGGCCGCCAGCAGATTATCACCCAGATCCAGGGTAAACAGCTCATCCATGTTCTGCAGCACCAGCATGTCCGCATCCAGAAAAACGACGCGCTCATAGTCCGTCAGTTGCCAGGCGCGCAGCTTGGTCCAGACCTCGCCGAACTGCGCCGAGGCGTAGTGCTGATCCAGATCTTCACGCGGATAGAGTGGCTCAACCGGCTCAATCACGCAGCCTGCATCCTGCAGACGCTGACAGTCCGCCTCAGAAATGGCGGGAGTCGTCATCACCACCAGTGGCCACTGGCTGTGGCTCTGTTGCAGCGAACGGTGCAGCGCTTGTACGCCCACCAGATAATCGGGTTGTGTTAACAGCGTTACCCAGGCAAACATGGCTTTCCTCAGTCAAAAAGTGGCGTGATGTAGTCGTTACCCAGTCGTCCCTGTGGATCGAGCTGGCTGCGCAGGGCGCGGAAGGCGTCCCATTGCGGATAGATCTCACGCCAGTTGTAGCGTTCTTCATCGTAATATTTGCCCCAGTGCGGGCGTCCTCCCTCTTCGGCCAGCAGTTTCTCCACTTCCGTCAGGAAGTGCAGTCCCTCCTGCGACAGCGAACCATCGTCGGCGTAATAGACGACAAAGCCGAAAAAGCAGGTGGGCTGATCGGCGGCCGGACTGAGCCAGGCCGAGGAGGCGCCGGTGCAGCGCAGGATAATCGGGTAGTGCATATGCGGCCGGTTCTCTGCATACCACTGCTTTATCCGGCGGATGATGGCTGGCGTTTTTGCCAGCGGGACGCCGATCTCCACGTTGATCTGTGGCACCGCAATGCCCCGGCAGAAGAGCTGATAGATGTCACCGGTAACATCCGTGAAGTCGCGAAAACGGGTCACGGTGCGAAACTGCTTGCCGCCTTTCCCCTGAATCTGGGTATCGCGGTGCATGTGCGCCAGGGTCTGATCGATCGTCTCGTTCAGACTGTCATCCGCCTCGCCCTCATGCTCGACCACTTTGCGCCCCTGCTGCTCATAGCGCTGGCGCTCCTCCTCGCTGGCTTCATGGGCGTTCCAGACATGCATCAGATTGTCGTCAACGAACCACCAGGCTTTGCTGAGAGGGTAGTCGTTGTTCCAGCGCAGCAGATCCTCTTCCAGCGTATCGGCAGAGACCGCATTCTTATGGCAGGTGAAGATGCGGTATGGCCCGGTGCGCAGCGTCACGGCGGTGACAATACCCAGCGCCCCCAGAGAGACCTGAGCTGCCGGGAAATCCGCGTCGCCCCGGACAAACTCGCGCACGCTGCCGTCGGCCAGCACCATGCGGATGGCCAGTGCTTCATCGGCAATCGAACTCTGCTGCAATCCCTGGCCGTGCGTGCCGGTGGCCATTGCCCCTGCCAGGGTCTGAATGGCAATCACACCCGGCGACGACGCCAGCATGCGGTTCATGCGGGTCAGGGTGCGATAAACCTGTTCCAGCGGGGTGGCACCCCCGAAGGTCACGCTGTCCTCATCGCTGGCGAGCTGACCGCTGAGCGCGCTGAGGTCGAGCAGTAAATCATCTTCACTGACGTGCAGCATCCGTCCGGGGGAGAGCTTGCTGCCGATGACCCGAATCTGGCCGCGTGACTCCCGGATAAGCTTCTGTAATTCCGCTTCGCTGGCAGGGCGCTGAACCTGATGACGGCTGCCGATTTTAGCGTTCTGCGCCCAGTTCCAGAGCGCATCATCATCGGGTTCAACATGAGTCTGGCGAAGCGGATAGAGGCGTGCGTCTCTGCTCACAACAGCGTTCCTTTTATGGCAATTTAATGACGAATGTTTACTAAGCGTAGACCATGAGTAAGCGGAGCCAGAGCGGTGAGCAATTATTTGCGGATATAGCGCAGTGTGGCGGTGACAGCGAGCTGACGATTGCGCCGGATACTCTCTTCTTCGCTGTTATCCGGACTGAAGAGGGCATTGAAGGTGTAGCGGTTTGAGACGTGATGAACACAGATACTGCTGATCAGACGATGAACGTCGATGGTCTGCACATCGGCGATAAACACGCCCTCCTGCTGACCGCGGGCAAGAATGTCATCCAGCAGATCCAGCGCGCTGCGGTTAAGCGCTTTAATCTGCGGTGACTGCGTGATGTAGCGACCGCGCAGCAGGTTCTCACTGCAGACCAGCCGCATAAAGTCGGGATGGGCAACGTGGTAATCGAAGCTCGCTTCCACCAGGCGGGTCATGGCCAGCTCCGGCGTCATGGCGGCCAGGTTCAGGTCGGTTTCATGCGCACGTATCTGCTGATAGACCTGCTCCAGCACTTCGATGTAGAGCTGCTCCTTGCTGCCGAAGTGATAGACCACCATGCGTTTAGTGGTCTGAGCGTGTTCGGCGATCTGCTCCAGTCTGGCACCCTGCATACCAAACTCTGCGAAGGTTTTCAGTGCGCCTGCGATGATGCGTTTTTTCAGCCCTTCCGGGTCATTTTTGCGTTTCGTAATTTCGGACATGGTGCTCAATAAGGTGATTCTGACCGGGGAATGGTAGCACAGTGTTGAGGCGTAGCCCGCAATCGCGGCGTCAGCCTGGCACAGCCCGAAAGATTACAGGTATAATCCTGAACAATATTTAACAGATTCAGAGACGACAATGACAAAACTCACCTTACAAGAGCAGATGCTGAAAGCAGGCCTGGTATCCAGCAAAAAAATGGATAAGGTTCAGCGCACAGCGAAGAAATCCCGGGTTCAGGCGCGTGAAGCCAGAGCGGCGGTCGAAGACAACAAAAAAGCGCAGCTTGAGCGCGATAAGCAACTTAATGAGCAGCAGAAACTGGCCGTCCTGTCGAAAGAGTACAAAGCACAGGTCAAACAGCTGATCGAAATGAACAAAATCGAGGTGGCAAAAGGCGACATCAGCTTTAACTTTACCGACAACAACCTGATTAAAAAAATCGTGGTGGATAAGCTGACGCAGACCCAGCTGATTAACGGCCGTCTCGCCATTGCCCGCCTGACTGCTGACAAAAATGGCGAAAGCCAGTACGCCATCATCCCGGCCAGCGTGGCGGATAAAATTGCCCAGCGTGATGCCAGTGCTATCGTCCTGAACAGCGCACTGAGCGAAGACGTGCAGGACGAAGATGATCCCTATGCCGATTTCAAAGTGCCGGACGACTTAATGTGGTAACCGCGGACTGAGGCAGTCAGAAGGGGCTGGCGGCTGAGAAGTGTAGAGGCTCACCGCTGACCGGATGTGTAAACGCTAATCCACTGGCGTGCAGCATCAGCCTCTCCGCCTGCTCAGCGCCCGGCAGCACCTGCCCGCCATAGAGATCACAGCCCAGAATCGGGTGCCCCAGCTGCTGACAGTGAATGCGCAGCTGATGGGTACGCCCCGTTTCCGGCGTCAGCTCAACCCGTGTAGCCGCCACCTCCATTCCTTCTCGTCCCTGCCAGTGGCCGCGCGCGATAACCCGGAAGCGCGATCGCGCAGGCTTGCCCTTAAGCGGGCAGATTGTCATGCGGGGAAACTGCGCCGGATCTTTCGCGATGGCGGCATCAATCACACCTTCATCCTCAGCCAGATGGCCGCACAGCAGCGCCTGATACGTTTTGCTCACGCTGCGCTGGCTGAACTGCTGACTGAGCGCCGCGTTGATCGCTTTATTCAGCGCGACGACCATCAGTCCCGAAGTGCCAAAATCGAGCCGGTGCACCAGCGTACAGCCCGGAAACAGTCTGACCAGCCGGTGATGCACTGAATCGAGGTTTTGCGGATTCTTACCGGAAAGGCTGAGCAGCCCGCTGGGTTTATTCACCACCAGCAGATGATCATCCTGAAACAGAAAGGTGATCTCGTCATGGCAGGGCGGAGCAATAAACGTATCGATAATGGCAGACATAGTGAAACCGGACGATGAAGGGCAGAGGATCATAACCGATTGCGTGTTGAGTGACGACTCCCGGCCTGTCAGGGCAGAGACAAACTGAAGGGATGCCAAAAAAACATTTAGTATTTTGTTCAGCAACTTGCGCGATTTTTAGTGATAAATTCGGGCAGTTCTCCCTTTTACGACTACAGTCTCTGGTGAGGTTGTTTTCAATTCGTACCAATGGAGGATTTTCTGTGTTAATTCAAAACGACGAGAAAGGCCACGTAATTATTGGCGAAGCGGCACTGAGCCTTGCCCTGGGTGAGAAAGAAATCAGTATCGCATCACTCTTTACTCAACTGGGATACATGGCGAAATCCGAGAGCAACCCCGACCGGCTGACGCAAATCTCCGAGGCCAGAAGCTGGCTGAGCAGTTTTACGTCTCCGGCGATTGCCCAGCAACAGGTGCCGTATCTGCAGACACTTACAGGCCTGAACGACGAACTGAACTAGCTGTAACTGAACTGACACCAGTGGACGTAGTCCGGCTCCGGCCGGAAAACGACGAAGCGAATAACCTCACAGGTTGCGCGAAAGCGTATACCGGCCGGAGAAACTGTCATGGACGACACTCCTCTCGCCAGACCCTTTTGATCTCCCCTCAGCCTGAACGATCATCGCGCAGCCAGCCCTGTTGATCAGGACTGGCCAGACGATACCCTGTTAAAAACTTTCCCAGCTGCTCTCTGCAGAAGCCTTAAGCGGCACGGCCGGTACAAGGCGAGGCGCTGAAGCCGGCGCGGGGCGGCTGACGGCGTGCTGAGCACCAGAGAGGCGGAAGACCGCCACCGTTTTTTCCAGCTCCTCTGCCTGTGCTTCCAGTGAACTCGCTGCGGCCGAGGACTCCTCAACCAGTGCGGCGTTCTGCTGGGTCGTCGTGTCCATCTCTGCCATCGCCACGGCGATCTGGGAGATCCCCCGGTTCTGCTCGTCCGAGGCCGCAGCGATTTCGCCCATGATATCTTTCACCTGACTGACGGAGCGGACGATATCATCCATGGTGGACCCTGCGCGTTCTACAAATCCGGACCCTTCACTGACCCGGTCCAGTGACTCACGGATCAGCGTCTCAATCTCTTTGGCCGCCAGCGCGCTGCGCTGTGCCAGATTTCTCACTTCACCCGCGACCACCGCAAACCCGCGTCCCTGTTCACCGGCACGTGCGGCTTCGACCGCGGCGTTGAGCGCCAGGATATTGGTCTGGAAGGAGATGCTGTTGATGACGTGAATGATTTCACCAATTTTGCCCGAACTCTGGCTGATGTTGTTCATTGTCACCGTCACATCACGGATGATCTCGCCACCACGACCGGCATTCACTGACGCCTCTGTCGCCAGCTGACTCGCATGATGCGCATTTTCCGCATTCTGTTTAACCGTCGACGACAGCTCTTCCATACTGGCTGCGGTCTGGACCACGGCCGCAGACTGCTGTTCTGTACGGGAGGAGAGATCGGTATTGCCTGCTGCGATTTCCGCTGAGGCACGTGCCACGCTGCTGACGCCGTCACGCACGTTGGTGATGATGTTCTGCAGGCTGCTGTTCATGGCATCGACCGCCAGCATCAGCTGACCGAATTCATCGCCACGTGTTGTGGTCAGCGAGGTGGTTAAATCTCCCCCGGCAATACGCTGCGCGGCGCTCAGCGTCTCTTTCAGAGGCTGGGTAATGCTGCGGGTGATCCGCCAGGCGATCAGCAGACTCAGTACCACACAAATCAGTGCGGCAAAGGCAATGCGCCACTCTGCCTGTTTAATAAATTCCGCAGAGAGTTGCGACTGGAAAGCGAATGTATCGGAAACCGCCGCATTAAGACGCTCAGCGCTGGTGGTCAGACCCGCCGACTCACTTTTCTCTTTCTCTGCAGCATCGACATAGCGCATTAACGCCTCGCGCTGCTGCGCAAGGGTGCTGAGAACCGTGCGGGACACCTCGTTAATTGCAGGCTGTGCAAAGCTGTCCAGCTGCTCACTCAGCGTGGTGATCGCCGTGAACTCCTCAACAACCGACGCTCTGCTGGCCTCAGACGGTTTTTCCAGGAACGCCTGTTCAATGTTTGCGGCATCAAACAGCGCGGCGGCCAGACGTATGACCGGTAATCCGGCATCAGGGGTCAGTGCCAGATCCAGCGACTCCGACTGATGCGCAAGGGCAATCAGGGCGTCCGGTTTAATGGCATCAAAGACGTGAGATGTGGTCTGTGCGGCGGTGACAAATTTCTGTCGCTGCTTCTGATAATCGTTAAGCAACTGCCCCATCAGCGCGACTTTCTGCTGACCGAGTTCGTCCCACTGAAAGCCACTGAGGCGTTGATACAGCGTATCCAACTCCTTCAGCGCGTGTACGTTACGGGCAGCAAATTCAGGGTCTTTGGTGTACTGGTAGAGCGTGCGGTTAAGGCGCGCATTACTTAAGGTGTTTACCATCTGAACGGTGATGGTGCGTCGTGCCGAGTTATCTTTGATACGACTGAAGCAATCGAAAGCGAGCCAGGTAATAGCCAGAGAGGCGGCGATGACGATGATAAAACCGGCACCCAGTTTTTTCCCAATTTTAATACCGGAGATGTGTTGAGCAAGGCCCATAAGTTTCACCTTTAATGAGGTTTCTGAAGCGGGAGAGAGGCGATTAAATAATCTCTGTCATCTTCTTCTTATCGTCAGGGTGGGGTGAAGCTTTAATAAAAATTATATATTTCAGTTTATCTTCTTAATTAGAGTTCCATTGTTTTTAAAGGGAATAATAAGCCTGCTAATTTGGGGTTGCTTGTAAAAAATATTGATTTCATTATTAAAAACAGAATTGTTTGCGCAAAATTTCTTTACGTTAACTGAAGAAGACTTTATTGATTAAGATCAATTTATTTAAACCTTAAAAAGTATCAGTCACCAGCAGAGGTGAATCTGTTGCACAGCAGTGATCAATGCAATGCTGTTCATGCTCACTCTTTTGACTGTCTGACTCACTACGGTATTCACGGTTGGCCATTATTCCTTGCCTGTCACTTTCTGCACACCCACCCGACTCTCTGCATTGCCGGATTTCAGCAAAATATTGCCGTTTTAAGCATTTGTGATCGCTGTCTGTCTTCACTGAGAATGAGAACAGAAGGTTAAGAGGATGATAATAGTGCTGAAGAGCAGAGTTAATCCGCTCTTCAGGACTGACAATAAATCACGATGATTTTTCCCTCTGGGGGAACATTTTAATTATCAGGAGAAAGGTTCCAGTGAAAATTACAAAAGGCATAACCCTTTTCGCGTTCGCGATCGGTGCACACACCAGCTTTGCTGCCGAACCTTCGGTTCCGACCGAAATCAGTCTGCATGTCAGCGCCGATCCGGCGTTGAAAAGCCTGATACCTGATGATTTCCTTAAACGTGGCTACATCATCGCAGGCACTAACCCCAATACACCGCCGACAACATTTTACAAAGAAGACAACAAAACCCTCGCCGGTCGCGAAATTGACATCATGAATGCGGTAGGGGAGCGTCTGGGCATTGCCGTGCAGTGGCGTGACACTGGTGGGTTTGACAATATTATTCCCGGTCTGAAAACCGGACGATACGACGTGGCACTGTCAAACATCAACGCCACGCCGACCCGTCTGAAACAGATCGATTTTGTCGGTTATTACAACGCCAGCCTGCTCGGCATTATTGCGCGAAAAGATGCCGGCATTACGCCTTTCAAATCGCTCAGCGATGTCTGCGGGAAAGAGGTGGGGGCGGGATCCGGCACCACGCAGGTCACGCGGCTGGAGGAAGCCAGCAAGGCCTGCGAGGCGGCCGGTAAACAGCCGATCAAAGTAGCGATTTTCCCGGATCGCCCGGCGGGCGTGCAGGCCGTAGTCAGCGGGCGTGTTCCGATGTTCCTGGGGCCTTATGAAGGACTGCTGTGGCAGGTTAACGTCATCAAACCGCTGACCATGAGCGGAGAAATCACCGTCAGCGATGCCCCGGTCTCTGTCGCGTTTCCAAAAGCTTCGCCGCTGGAACCCGCCGTGCAGGCCGCACTGAACTCCTTAATTAAAGATGGCAGCTACCGGAAAATCCTCGATAAGTGGGGCATCGGTTTTGGTGCCGTGACCGAAGCCCGTCGCAACGAAGAGATTTTTAAATGAGTGAAATTCAGGACCATACCAACGAACTGAAAATCGTCGGTAAACGCTACTACGGACGCTGGCTGAGTGCGCTGGTCGTGCTGTTATGCCTGGCGGCGATGGCGCATTCTATGGTGAACAATCCCCGTTTTGAGTGGGGCGTGATAGCAGAAAACTTTACGGCTCCCTCTATTCTGCAGGGGGTGCTGATGACACTGCAGCTTACCGCAATTTCGGTGGTGCTGGGATTTGCATTTGGCACGCTGCTGGCGCTGATGCGCCTCTCATCCAATCCGGTGCTGGTCGCAGTGAGCTGGGCTT
Source organism: Pantoea sp. PA1 (assembly GCF_056856975.1). Classification (NCBI taxonomy): domain Bacteria; kingdom Pseudomonadati; phylum Pseudomonadota; class Gammaproteobacteria; order Enterobacterales; family Erwiniaceae; genus Pantoea; species Pantoea sp. PA1. The sequence continues at coordinate 1,673,724 of NZ_JBXGEE010000001.1, read as the reverse complement.
ACACCTGGTTTTTCCGCGGCGTTCCGATGCTGGTGCAGCTGTTTCTCTGGTACAACATTGCCGCACTCTACCCCCGAATCGCACTCGCCATTCCGGGGCTGGGAGAGATCTGGAGCGCGCAGTCTAACGCGCTGGTCAGCCCCTTCAGTGCGGCGGTCATCGCCCTGGTGATGCATCAATCCGCTTATGCCGCAGAAATTGTGCGTGCCGGTATCCAGAGCGTAGGCAATGGCCAGATTGAAGCTGCGCGCGCGCTGGGCTATCGCCCGGCACAGATTTTTCGTCACACCGTGTTACCGCAGGCGATGCGTGCCATTCTGCCCCCCGCGGGCAACGAAATCATCGGCCAGCTGAAAACCACCGCAGTGGTGTCCGTTATCTCTCTGCAGGATGTGCTGTTTTCAGCGCAGATTATCTATCAGCGCACCTATGAAGTGATTCCGCTCCTGCTGGTCGCGACGCTGTGGTATCTGCTGATGACTTCGGTGCTGTCGGTGGGCCAGTACTATGTGGAGCGTTACTTTGGGCGTAGCGTCACGCGGCGTGAAAAGCGTCGTGCGTGGCTGGCTATGCCGCGCTTTTCACTGCCGAAAACGCAAAGGAGCGTAAGCAATGGCTGAAGCAATCGCCCTGCGCAGGGTCACCAAGCGTTTCTCCGGTGTGACCATCCTCGACGATGTAAATCTGGATATTCCTGCCGGATCGGTCACGGTGATTCTGGGACCTTCCGGCTCCGGTAAATCCACCCTGCTGCGCTGCATTAATCATCTTGAAAAACTGGATGGCGGCACTATCCGTATTGATGGCGAGATGGTGGGTTACCGACAGAAAGACCAGGCGCTGCATGAACTCAGCAGCCGTGCGGTTGCGCGCCAGCGTGCCGGGATTGGCATGGTGTTCCAGCAGTTCAATCTCTTCCCGCATCGCACCGTATTGCAGAACATCATTGATGCACCGATGCGGGTGAAAAAGCAGTCCCGCCAGCAGGCGACCAGTAAAGCACTGGCGCTGCTGAAGCAGGTAGGATTGGCGGGGCGCGAAGCGGAGTGGCCGCAGAATCTCTCTGGCGGTCAGCAGCAGCGTGTGGCGATTGCCCGTGCGCTGGCGATGGATCCGGGCGTGATGTTGTTTGATGAACCGACATCCGCGCTTGATCCTGAACTGGTGGGAGAGGTCCTGCAGGTGATTAAGCAGCTGGCGCATTCCGGGATCACCATGGTCGTGGTCACGCATGAAATCGGCTTTGCCCGGGAGGTTGCAGACAATATTGTCTTTATGGAGGGCGGCAAAATTGTGGCGGCTGGCCCGACGCAGCAGGTACTCGACGATCCGGACAATGGACGTGTCAGAAACTTTATTGCAACGGTGCTCTGAGCACCGTTTCTTTTACAAAGGCAGAAATCAGGATGACGCAGAAATCGGTTATGCACAGCGCCCACTGGGGGGCTTTTCAGGCAAAGCGCAGTGGCGAACATCTGCTGATTGAGCCGTTCCGGAGCGATCCCGATCCGAGTCCGCTGTTGCAAAACTTTCATCGTGCGCTGAACCACCCGGCACGGGTGGCCCGGCCGATGATTCGACGCGGCTGGCTGGAAAACGGACCCGGCCCGGATCGGCGCCGTGGGGCAGACGAGTATGTGACGGTCAGCTGGGAAGAGGCGACGCAACGTGTAGCACAGGAACTTAAACGGGTCGGAAATGCGTATGGGCCTGCAGGGATTTTTGGCGGCTCCTACGGCTGGTCAAGTGCAGGGCGCTTTCATCATGCGCAAAGTCAGGTGCATCGTTTTCTGAACACAACACTGGGCGGCTATGTGCGCTCGGTGAATAGCTACAGTTCCGGAGCGGCCTCGGTACTGTTACCCCACATTGTCGGCGACATGAATGAAATCGCGCGACGTGGCGTAAGCTGGGAGGAAATTGCGCATCACAGCGAGGTGGTCGTGGCATTTGGCGGGCTGGCGCTGAAAAATGCGCAGGTGGCCAGCGGCGGTCTGAGTGAACATACCGAGCGTGGGTTTATGCAGCAGGCGGCCCGGCGCGGCACACGGTTTATCTCAGTCAGCCCATTGCAAAGCGATCTGCCTGAGGAGGCGCAGGGCGAGTGGCTGGCACTACGGCCTGGCACGGATGCCGCATTTATGCTCGGTGTGCTGTCGGTGCTGATCGCCGGGGGATTAACCGATGAGGCTTTCCTGGCTCGCTACTGTGTCGGCTGGCCGCAGATGGTGGCTTACCTCTGCGGCAGAGAGGATGGGGTGGTGCGTGACGCGCAGTGGGCAGCCAGCATCTGTGGCATCAGCAGTGACCGGATAGCGCAGTTCGCGCGACAGCTAGCAGGTAAGCGCGTTCTGGTGACGGTGGCCCATGCCTTGCAACGCGCCGAGCATGGCGAACAGCCGGTCTGGCTGGGTCTGGTGCTGGCAGCGGCGCTGGGGCAGCCTGGGCTGCCTGGTGGTGGCTTTACCTATGCACTGGGGGCGCTGGGTCACTATGGCAAACACCATAACCTGGTCAGTTTCCCGGCCCTGCCACAGGGAAAAAATGGCATCGACCTCTTTATTCCGGTGGCCCGTATCGCCGATATGCTGCTCAATCCCGGCGCATCGTTTGATTACAATGGCCAGCGGCTGACCTATCCACATATCCGTCTGGCTTACTGGGCGGGTGGCAATCCTTTTCATCATCATCAGGATCTGGCCCGGCTGCGTCAGGCATTTTGCCAGCTGGATACGCTGATCGTGCATGAAAGTGCCTGGACCGCCAGTGCGCGTCACGCGGATATCGTTCTGCCCGCTACCATGACGCTGGAGCGCGAGGATATTGGCGGCGCCCCCACCGATCGCCATTTAATCGCCATGCATCCGGTTGCTGAGCCTTATGGTGAAGCGCGCGATGATTACACAATTTTTCGTGAGCTGGCCCGGCAACTCGGCAGGGAAGAGGCGTTCAGCGAAGGACGGGATGCGCGTGGCTGGCTGCAGCATCTTTATCAACAGCTCCGGGAGAAACTGACTGCTCACCAGGTGCAGACCCCTGAATTCAGTGAGTTCTGGCAGCAGGGCATGCTGACGTTACCTCAGCTCAAAGACGGGGGACGAATGATCAATGCGTTTCGCGCCAATCCCGACGGCGCGCCGTTGCCAACACCCAGCGGTAAAATTGAGATTTTTTCGGCGAAGATAGCCAGCTTTGGTTATGAAAACTGCCCTGGCCATCCGGTGTGGCGCGAACCACAGCAAAAACCCAGTACCGACTATCCCTTCTGGCTGATAGCCAATCAGCCTGCGACACGCCTGCACAGCCAGCTCGACTTTGGCGATTACAGTCAGGGGGCCAAACGGGGCGGGCGGGAGGTCTGCAGCCTGAATCGCCAGGATGCCGCCGCGCTGGGCATCGCGGAGGATGACATCATTGAACTCTACAACGAACGGGGCCATGTGCTGGCCAGCGCACGCCTCACGGATGGCCTCCTGACCGGCGTAGTTCAGCTGCCAACAGGCGCCTGGTACGATCCGATCGATCCCACGGCGGCCCGTCCGCTTTGTCGTCACGGTAATCCTAATGTCCTCACCCTGGATGTCGGGACATCATCACTCACGCAGGGGTGCAGCGGGCAGATTACGGTGGTTCAGGTGCGTAAATATGCCGGAGAGGTGACACCGGTGCAGGCTTTCATCCCACCACACGGGTCGGTTCAGCGAGTCAGTGCCTGAGCCAGTTGCTGCAGATCTGCCGTTGAACGCAGTTCACTGGCGGCCAGCAGGTCAGGCGAGCGCCTTTTTAATGCCCGTTGCAGTTTACGGTTAACATCGACGCCCTCCGCCAGTGACTGCTGGCGCGTGCGGCGCTGATGAAGCCGGGTGCCATCCCTGAGTGTTAGTGTGACGTCATGAAAGCGCAGAGCAGGATTGATCGCATCGGGCGGCGCATTGTCATCCGGGGCGCGGCGGACCCGGGCGGCCAGTGGCATAATCTGATGATTGAGCGCGCCTTCGGCAAAATCTGACAGACGCAGATCGCCATAGATCAGCATAGCGGCAATCACATATTCCAGGCTGAACCGCGCTTCAAGGCCGTTAAGGGGATGCTGAATCGACGCGGCGATATCACCTCCCGGGGGAAAGGCAACGGTGATCGCTTCAATCTGATTCAGCAGGCTATCGAGCGGGTTTCCGGCTTCCAGCCACTGCTGACGCAGTATCCGTGCGGCCTCTGCCGCGCTGTGCGTTCCCGCGCAGGTCGGAAAAGGTTTAAATTCCAGGCCGGGCGAGCTAATCCGCCAGGGCATACCCCAGTTCTCCAGCAGTTTCTCCGGTTGTGCCTGACCGGCACTGGTGGCGGTCAGAAAGGCCTCCAGCACTCCCTCTTTACGGCCATCGATGCCGGCCAGCGTCAGCTGAGCCGCTACCACTGCGCGCTCTGCCGCGAAGCCAGCGTGCAGCGGTTTAACCGCGGAGCCAAACTGCGCACGCAAGCCACTCGCCTGCGTCGTGGCAATGCCCAGCAGAGTCGTGGTGGCAACGCTATCCAGCGCCAGCAAACGAGCCAGTGCCGCTGCCGCGGCCACGGTGCCCAGTGTCGCTGTATTGTGGTAGCCCAGCGCATAGTGCTGCTGGCTGACAGCCAGTCCGAGACGGCCCGCCATCTCCACGCCGCTGACATAAGCATCCAGAAACGCGTTCAGGCTTGTCGGCTGGTCGTGCTGCCAGGCGAAAAGGGCTGGCAGGATCACTACGCTGGGATGACCGCGAAAATCGGCATGAAAATCATCGTAGTCCAGCGCATGCCCGGCATAGCCCAGCAGCAGCGCCTGCGAGCGCACGCTTCCGTCATGATACAGGGCGCGCAGGGCTGGCAGGCCGCTATCCGGCACGTCACCCTGTAATACCGGCCAGCTTACCGCCAGAAAATCCTGCACGCCTTCACGTGCGTGCCTGCGCGCAGTCGCATCAGGCTGGCTGTTAAGCAGTTGGTCCGCCAGTGCCGCACTCAGATTCATTGTGATCGCTCCGGGGAGATCAGTGCTGCCACTGCCAGGTCGGCGAGATAATGTGCTGTCGGCAGCAATACCGCATCATTGACGCGAAAAGCGGGATGATGCAGTGCATAAGGTTCACCGGTGCCCACCATGATGAAGGCGCCCGGCAGTTGCTGCTGATAAAAGGCAAAGTCTTCGCCGATCGGACTGGCTTCCACCACGCGTGCGCTGAGTCCGCTTTCCTCCGCCTGCCGTAATGCAAATGCCGCCCAGTGGGCATCATTCACCACTGAGGGTGGCCCGGCATGCCAGTTAAAGCGGACCTGAGCATCAAAGGCCGAAGCGATACCCGCTACAATACGCCTGAAGCGCAGCTCAAGCTGCTCACGCGTCTGTTGTGAGAATGTACGCACCGTGCCCTCCAGCCAGGCACTCTCCGGAATGACATTCCAGGTACTGCCGCTGTGTATCTGGGTAATGGAGACCACAGCGTTATCGGCAGAGGGGGCATTGCGGCTGATCAGGGTCTGCGCGGCTGAGATGATCTGCGCAGCGATAACAATCGGATCGTTACCCTGGTCGGGTTTAGCGGCATGGCTGCCCGTCCCGGTAATGGCGATGTCAAAACGATCCACCGCAGCGGTCAGCGGTCCGGGTCGGGTGCCGACTGCGCCCGCCGGCAGTGAGGGATCGTTGTGAAGACCAAAAATTGCGACGGCATTGTGCAGTGCGCCGCTGGCAATCACTTCAGGTGCGCCCTGACCAGTCTCCTCTGCAGGCTGAAAAAGAATCCGTACCCGGCCCGGCAGCGCGGATTCCTGCTGTTTTAACAGGATCGCCGCGCCCAGCGCCGCCGCGCTGTGAAAATCGTGACCGCAGGCGTGCATTACGCCGGGACGTTCGGATTGATAGCTGACGCCTGATTGCTCTTCGATCGGCAGCGCATCGATATCGGCCCGCAGCACGATTAACGGTCCTGGCGATTGACCAATCTCTGCGACCAGCCCGGTTTTCAGCGGCAGGTTAACAATACGTATCTGATGTTGCTCAAGTTGTTTACGCAGACGGGCTGTGGTTTCAAACTCCTGATTCGACAACTCCGGAAAACGGTGCAGTTCATGGCGAAGAGCGATCAGCTGTTCGCCCAGGGTTGCAGAGATATCACGACTCATAACGGCTTTCCTTATGCGGCTGTCTGGCGGCGAAGCCAGATATCATGTGCCGCCGGGTCCAGAATTTTTTTCATATAGAGGGTGAGGTGGCCTTTGCCAAGATCGCGGGTATGGATCGGCTGAAAGCCTCGCTTCAGGTACATCTCTTTCAGCCAGGGATGCTGGACGGCGGTACCGAGGGAGACCGCAGGCGCGCGCAGCTGACCTGTCAGAATCTCCCGCTCAAGCCAGTCCTGAATCTGGCGGCCATAGTGGTGACCGGAATGGTCGGGGTGGGCGCCAAACCAGCCGATATGCGGCAGCCCAAAGGGACCCGGCAGCGGCCCCCAGGGATAGCGAACGGTGACAGAAGCAACCATCTCCTGGCTGGCATAGAGCGCATAGACGCCGTGAGACCGGAGATGCTGCTGTGCCATGCTGCGGTCGGCAGTGGCGGCATCAAAGTTAATACCCATAGCTTTTACGGGCGCGTACGCGGCATGCATCAGCGCCAGATACACGTCCACTTCATCCTCTCTGACCTGACGAAAATTGAGTTGCATAATCTTTACCGGAAAACCGCCCAGTGGACGGCTAATTAATTCAGCCAGAATGAGAGAGTAACAGTAAAATGCCGGGTCTCTATATGTGAAAAATAACTAATCTCATGCAGATTTGTGAATATGAATTCACCGGTTTTTGATTGATTAAATTGTTATTTACCGTACTATTTAAAAAAGAAAATATGAATAAAATTTTCTGGTTAACTCGCTGTAAATAATACGTTTATTCTTATATCTTTGACTCAGGATGCCGCTGTGTTAGCCATTATTTCTCCGCGTGCTTATTTGCATGAGGCGGGCCTGCGCAACCGCGTCGGTCAGTTAATTAAACCTTTCGCCACGCAGATTCATATTCTGACTTCACCCCATGCCTGGCAGGCCGTTAATCCGGAATTAAGTCAGAGTCTGGAAGCGGAAGGAATTCGCTTCCAGCTGAACTATTTACCCGGCGAATGTACTGAACAGGCCATCGCCAGCGTAAAGCAAGCTATCGAACAGCAGGGAGCAGAACTTTTACTCGCGATTGGGGGGGGGCGGGTACTGGATGCAGCGAAAGCCGCGGCCAGCCAGCTACCGGGGCTGACGCTAATCAACTTCGCCACCCAGGCCGCCACCTGTGCCGCCTGGTCACCGGTAGCGATCATTTACAACGAGGCAGGCGGGCATCTGCGCAGCCAGCCTCTGGCAAAAATGCCTGAGCAGGTGCTGGTGGACAGTGAGGTGATTGCCCGTAGCGACGTACGCTACCTGAAAGCGGGGATCGTCGATGCGCTGGCAAAATATTATGAGTTTCGCCCCTATCAGCAGCACAACCCGGATGATCTGGCGCTGGATCTGAAGATGATGAGTGCGCGGCAGGCTCTGGACATTTTTCTGCAGCAGGGCGATGCCGCTCTTGCGCATTGCCAGCAGCAGCGGGTGACGCCGGAGCTGGTGAAGGTGGTTGATGCCACTATTGTGCTCGCCGGGCTGTCGAACAGCGTGCGCGACGTCCTGCCGACGCCGGGCTTCGCCCATGCCATTCATAATCGCCTGACGCACCAGCCTGAGTTGCATCACTGGCTGCATGGGGAAAAAGTGGGTTTCAGCCTGCTGGTGCAGTCACTGATGGAAAATGAAGGCGAAGCGGATGCGGAGTTGCTGGCCCTGCTACGCCACTACGATATGCCCTTGCGTCTGCCGGCCTTACCGGGCGATCGCCAGACCGCTTTGCGCACGCTTGCGCAGCAGGTAACGTTTCCCGCTGCCTCCGCAGAGCGCCTGCCGTTTAACGTTTCTGCCGGTGCGCTGGAACAGGCGCTCCGGGCAACCGATGCCCTTTTTTAAGTGCGTGCTGCGGCGCGCCTTTTCACTTTAAAGACCAGGAACCGTTTATGAATGATGTAGCGTCTGTGCGTCGCCTGCGGCTCGGCCTGTTTGTTCAGCCGGTGGGTCAGCACGTCAGCGGCTGGCGGCTGACAGAACAGCTCGGCGATCCCACCGACATCGACTGGCTGATCACGCTTGCTCAAAAAGCCGAAGCGGGTAAGTTCGATCTCTTCTTTGTGGGTGATGCGCTGGCGACCAGCATGTATCGTCTGCCGTCGACGATGGCCCGTCTTGAACCGCTGACGATGCTGGCAGCGCTGGCGGTTAACACGAAACGTATTGGTCTGGCGGCGACCGCATCCACCACTTTCAGCGATCCCTTTACGCTGGCACGCAGCTTCTCATCGCTGGATCACATCAGCCGGGGGCGTGCCGCGTGGAACATGGTGACCTCGTTCTCCACTGACGTTGCCCGTAACTTCAGCCGCAGCGATATGCCCGATCATGCTTCGCGCTACGCCCGGGCGCGGGAATTTCTTGAGGTGGCTTACAAACTCTGGGAAGGGTGGGAAGCGGACGCCGTTCAGCCTGACAAAACGACCGGAAGCTATTTTGTCGATGAGAAAATCAGGTCAATTAATCACCAGGGTGAGCATTTTCAGGTGCAGGGCCCGTTAAACATTACCCGTTCGCCGCAGGGACGTCCGGTCATTATTGAAGCGGGTTCTTCTGCGGATGGTCAGAAGCTGGCGGCAGAGACCGCAGAAGTGATTTTTACCGCCTCAGCTACCCTGGAAGAGGCGCAATCCTTTTATCGGTCACAGAAGGCGCAGGTGGTGGCTGCCGGTCGTCACGCAGATCAGGTGGTTATTATGCCTGGCGTAATGCCCATTATTGGCCGCACGCGCGAGGAAGCCAGAGCGCTGTGGAAAGAGCTGAATGCGCTGGTGGATATTGAGAATGGGCTGCGTCAGCTCTCACTGCGGTTCAGCATGGATCTCAGTCACTATCCGCTGGACGGGCCAGTGCCGGAGGTGCCGCTGGGCGAGGGGAATCAGAGCCGCGTCAAACTCATGACCGATATGGCGAAACGCGAGAACCTGACGCTGCGTGAGCTGGCCGCCATTGCTGCCGGTTCGCGCGGGCACCGCGTGATTGTCGGTACGGCTGAAGATATCGCCGACGATTTTCAGCTGTGGCTGGAGCAGGGCGGCGCAGACGGTTTCAATATCATGCCCGCCATCATGCCAGAGCAGCTGGATCTGTTTGTGGCGCTGGTTATCCCTGAACTGCGTCGTCGCGGGCTGTTTCGCGAGGAGTATGAGTTTGCCACACTGCGGGAGAATCTGGGACTGGCGGGGCTATAAGGAAGAGGATTCATCACCGCAGGCGGCCTGTTGTTTCTGCCGCCTCTCTGTCTAAAAGCCTTACCCGTATTTGCTCATATACGATATTTTTTAAACTCACCTTTACGCACGCGAGCTTACATGAATGTCAGACTATAACTTTTACACCAGGGGCAGACACACGGTTGCAGTGAATCGATCAGACGTCACCCGTGCCGTCGCGCTGACGGAGCAGGGGTATAAAAAACAGTTTGAGGAGGTCCGCGCCCCGGATGAGCAGCAGGCACTGACACGGCTGGCAGATATGCGCAGAAACCAGGATATCGATCAGCATAACTTCCTTGCCGGTGCGGCGACGATGCCATTGATCGGTGTACTGACCGCGCTGGCAACTTTTCTGTTCTGGCGAAAAAAGCGCTGAAGTGAACCGGCTTCATTTTGCAGAAGCCGGACTAAGAGAGAGCATAGCGTCAGTAAGAAGGCGCATATTCTGCAACCGCTTACCATCCAGTTTCAAACCTTCCTGATTTATAAGCCCGCTCAGTCAGCCCGATCGGGCTTTTTCATTTAGTGTAGCCATCCCCTGAGCCGCACCCTTATCTGATCCGGCGTGGGTCGCAAAACAGTGAAATTATTATGCGTTCTTCATTGATAAGGCGGAATACCTCTCGCTGTTCGCGCCAGGGACGCATGCATTCCGGCTGATTCTTCATCACACTCGATTATCGCTTTACACCTATATAGCCCCTGAACTATATTGATAAGGATATCTTGTGTGGATGGTTAAAACGACCGACAGGTTTGATCGCTGGTTTAGCTTACTTAATGACACCGACCGTGCCTGTGTGCTGGCTGCATTAATGGTATTGCGGGAGAAAGGGCCGGGCCTGGCAAGACCTTATGCAGATACGCTCAGAGGTTCAGCCTATATCAATATGAAGGAGCTGCGTATTCAGAGCCGGGGCGATCCCATCAGGGCATTTTTTGCTTTTGACCCGAATCGTATTGCGGTCGTGCTCTGTGCCGGAAATAAGGCCGGCAGCGACAAACGCTTTTATCGGGAGATGCTTCCGATTGCCGATCGGGAATTCACACACTGGCTGAACACCTTTAAATATAGGGAGTAACGTGATGGGCAGAACGCTGGAACAGCTTATTGCGGATGAAAAACCGGACGTCGTTGCTGACGCTGAGGGGAAGGCAACGGATATCCTTCTTAACATATACCTTGCTGAACTGCGCGAAAAAGTGCAGAAAACGCAGGTTGAAATGGCGGAAGCGCTGGGCATCAGACAACCTACCGTTGCCGGAATGGAGAAACCAGGCCGTGACCTGAAGCTCTCAACCCTGAAACGCTATGTTGATGCGGCAGGCGGTAAACTGCGCCTGGTTGTGGAACTGCCGGACGGCTCACACTACGGGTTTGAGGTGTAATCCTCCCGCCCTGGAGGACCTCCCGTATTGCCCGGAGAGAGAAAGCAAAAAGCCCGCTCAGGTTTCCCTGAGCGGGCTTTTCTGAAAGGCTGATATTTAGTTCGATGTAATCTGACTAATAATCACACCCTTAATACTTTTGTTTTCAAAAAAATACTGGAGGCAGTTCATTTGAGTAAAATCACCATAGTTTTTTGTGTTAGTACAGTACTGGACTATATTTCCATCTGGTTTGTTCAGGAAGATTGACGAGATCTTTTCAAATGAAGCATCCAGTAAAGGCGTTCCCTTGATTGTAATGCTCAAATGACCCTTATAAGGAGAGCAGTTTCCTTGTTGCTCTGTCCTGGCAATGGCAATTGATGTTACATCCCCATGTCCCATCTCATTATCAGAGATAAACCAGTAGTTAACACCTTCAGAAGCGAGGCACAGCCACGATGCATGGTTGTCTTGATTAACAGTCACGCCAGTCGTTTTTGCCATGTCTGTAAGTCTGCTTAATTCCATCGTATAAACATTATCTCCGACAATAATACTCGGCACTAAGCTTTTGTGAGTGTCGTAGTCAGAGATGGATGAATCGTCCTGGTAGTAGCTGGCACCAAAACCTTCCATCTGCGTAGCCGTCGCAACGCAGGATGTTACGCAAAGAGCAAAGAGGAGATATTTCATTTCACCTTTAGCTCCGTGTCACCGCTAGCCCAAATGCTTTTTCTGACGCTGAGTGGGGCGATAATACAGCCTTCTGATGAATCCAGTGGATGCTTTTTACTTGCACCATGAATACGGAACGCAGAACGTCCACACATAGAGTTACTCAGATTGGGTGTAAGGTTGAGCGTGTATTTTCCTGTATGGGCTGAGTTATGAGGAGCTCCGATTGTATAAGTGCCTCTGGGAAGTGGACCTTTACCAATGACACATTCCTGAGAGCTATCATTCTTATAACCTGTTGCACCTGCGTAATCTGCTGTGTGCTTTTCACCATTACGGGTGAAGGTGTGTGTTGCTACATCGTATTCCCACGCCATTATGCAGCCCGTCCTTTCCATGAGTCAGAGTGAATAATATTGCCATCCAGATAGTGCCACGTAATTTTCTCGTAAGCTAAATCTACATATTCAAAATAATCATGTCTTTCCCACTGAGGATTTTTTATATCCATCATGAACGGCTCAATTTCTGTTACCTTCACATTCTCCAGTGTAGTTATGAAATATTCCTCTTCCTGCCCGTTATAGTTTATTCGGTAGAATTTGAATACGGCCTTTTTAAGGGTTTGACCAGAAGAGAGCGCTTTATACAGATAAGAAGATGAACTATCGACGTTTTTCATAAATGCATATGAGCTATGTAAACGTTTTGCTGTAGCTTTTCCCGTCAGGGGATCGATAGGTTGTTCTACAGAGTGCATCAGTTCGCTTACCTCGATGCTTCCCTCTCTGCCACTCGCATCAACACTACCCTTTATTAGTGTTCCACCATCATCTTCAATCCATAAATAAACCGGAACAGCCATTCGACAAACTCCCTTGTCAGGATAAAGAGGGAATTATCTTCATGGTCGCCTTAAAAGGTAAAATGTTTATCAATTTTTAATTGATAAAGGTCAATTAAATGCTGAGTGATACGCAAAGAAAGAATAACAGACTCATATTAAGGGCATTTGCGCTTCCATTTTCTGCCACGCCCTGTATGAACAACACCCTTATCTCCCATCGCCGGAAAGACTCAGGTTTCAGGACGCTTCCATACGGAATCACCCGAATCATTTGACCATTTTGTTTTCGTGTCAAAACCGGCTTTGGCCACTATAGCGAAGCAGCGTGTCTTATCACATCTGGCCTTTAGCTCTTCATTCTAAGCATCAGGGTCGATGCCTTGAGCAAGAAGCCTTGTGGCCTCACCAGGCCATTGTCTCGCATCAGCAAGTGAAACAGCAGGGTAAACACCGACAGAGAAGATTTTTTGCTCTGATATCAGTCAGTGACATGAAAACCCCCCTCGTTTGTTGCTTAAAGGGGAAATCGAACCCGCATTCCCAGCATTTTTATCATCAAAGGACAGGGCTTCGAGTGGTTTTTAGTGAACGAGGGTGAACGTGAAAGAAGGAGTAACCCATAGACAGAAAGCAAAAAACCCGCTCAGGTTTCCCTGAGCGGGCTTTTCTAATTCTGGCTCCTCTGACTGGACTCGAACCAGTGACATACGGATTAACAGTCCGCCGTTCTACCGACTGAACTACAGAGGAATCGCTTGAACGGGGCGAATATTAGCGGCGCCGATCCCGCTTGTCAAAGCCCTGTTTAACGAAATGCGTTCGGATGCTCGTAAAAGCAGCGGATTGGTGAATTTTTCCCGAATCTGCTGGCTTTTCAAACTGCCAACAGGATCTCACTTTGCGGGCATTTCTCTGCAGATGTTAGAGGCATGTCAAAGTTTTGTTCTTTGCCGATGTCAAAACAGCCGTTTCAGTGCTTTTATGATAAAAATTTCAAAACGAGATTTTATGGAATAAATAAACTGCTTAGCGTTACGGTCGCCACTTTTCCCGGAAACTGAAACGGCAGGTCGGAAGTAACTGTTTGCAGATCAAGTGATTGTGAAAAGGAGTGGTCGATCACAAAAATAGCCAGAAGCCGAAGTCTAACCTCAAAATTCCCGAAACAGACGCCAGACAGGCTGGGTGAATGTAAAAGATATTTTTCATTCGCGGTCACAGCCGCTGAGCAAGTTAACAAATAAGAAGGGTCCCTATGAACATCAAAAAAACGATTGTCGCCTCACTGTTAGCCTGCATGTTACCTGCCGCGGTTATGGCAAAAGATATTTCGGTCGGCGTCTCAATGGCGCTGTTTGATGACAACTTCCTCACCATTCTGCGCACGGCTATGCAGAAAGAGATGCAGAAAGATGGCGTTAAAGGGCAGGTTGAGGATGCAAAAGGCGACGTTTCACAGCAGCTGCAGCAGGTGCAGAACTTTATCGGTCAGGGTGTCGATGCCCTGATCGTCAACCCGGTCGACACCAACGCGGTAAAACCGATTATGGATCAGGCGAGCAAAGCGGGTATCCCGCTAATCTTTGTTAACCGCCGTCCAGGAGCTGAACTTACCGGCAAAATGGCCTATGTGGGGTCCGATTCAGAACTGGCCGGGCGGTTACAGATGGAAGCACTGGCTAAAGCAATGAACGGCAAAGGCAACGTCGCCATTCTGATGGGTGACCTGGCGAATGAATCGACCCGCGACCGTACCAAAGGTGTGGAAGAAGTGGCCGCTAAATATCCTGGCATCAAAATTGTTCAGAAGCAGACCGCCAAATTTACCCGTAACGACGCGGTGGATGTGGTCAGTAACTGGATGACGGCCGGTGATGAAATCAATGCTATCGCGTCGAACAACGATGAAATGGCAATCGGTGCGCTGCAGGCACTGGGTAAAAACCCGAACAAAATCCTGATTGCTGGCGTCGATGGTACACCGGATGCACTGCAGATGCTGAAGCAGGGCAAGATGGTCGCCACCGTCTTCCAGGATGCGAAGGGGCAGGGCGAAGGCTCGGTGCAGACGGCGATCAAACTGGTGAAAGGCGAACAGGTTCAGAAAATTATCAACATCCCTTACCAGCTGATTACCAAAGAGAACATGGAACAGTTTACCCAGCGTAACCTGAAATAATCGTTCCCGACTCAGCCTGACGGAGGTGATGTATGAACGCGTTTGCGCTTGAAGCCGAAGGCATCAGCAAGTTCTTCCCCGGCGTGAAAGCCCTCGACAACGTCTCGTTGCGGGTGCGTCCGGGAACGGTACATGCCTTGATGGGCGAAAATGGCGCGGGCAAATCCACTTTAATGAAGTGCCTTATCGGGATCTATCGTCCCGATAAGGGCACCATCAAAATTAAAGGGGAGCCGGTGCAGTTTCACGACACCATGGACGCGTTGCGTTCCGGCATTTCGATGATTCACCAGGAGCTTAACCTGGTGCCCTACATGACCGTCGCTGAGAATATCTGGCTGGGCCGCGAGCCGATGAAATTTGGTTTTGTCGATCACGCCCGGCTCAATCAGGTGACACAGGAGCTGCTCAACCGCCTGAATATCCGCCTGAAAGCCGATCGGATGGTGGGCGAACTGAGCATCGCCTCACAGCAGATGGTCGAGATTGCCAGAGCGGTCTCCTGGGACTCGGACGTCGTCATCATGGACGAGCCCACCTCCGCGCTCACGGAAACCGAAGTGGCGCATCTCTTCACCATCATTCGCGACCTGCGCGAGCAGGGCAAAGCGATCATCTACATCAGTCACAAGATGGATGAAATTTTCACCATCACCGATGAAGTCAGCATTTTCCGCGATGGCAGCTGGATCGCCAGCGATCAGACGGAGAAGTACACCCGCCAGTCGTTGATCACCCAGATGGTCGGGCGTGAACTGACCCAGCTGTTTCCGAAATTTAACAGCGCCATTGGCGAAGAGGTGCTGACGGTGCGAAACCTCACCTGCAAAGATCGTTTCACCGATGTCAGCTTCAGCGTGCGGCGCGGAGAGATCCTCGGCGTCGCCGGGCTGGTGGGCGCCGGTCGCAGCGAGGTGATGGAGAGTCTGTTTGGCATGGAGAGCTTCGACAGCGGCGAGATCTTAATTGATGGCGTACCGGTGACGATCGACTCGCCGTCCACCGCGATCGAAAAGGGCATGGCGTTCCTGACCGAAGACCGTAAGAAATCCGGACTCTTTCTGGTGCTTTCGGTGATGGAGAACATGAGCATTGTCAATATGCCGGAGTACAGCGGTAAAAGCGGCTTTGTCAGCCATGTGAAGATGGCGCAGGACTGCATGGACCAAATCCGCCGTCTCAATATCAAAACCCCGACCATGGATCAGATCATCAATAACCTCAGCGGCGGAAATCAGCAGAAAG
Organism: Pantoea sp. PA1; assembly: GCF_056856975.1. NCBI lineage: Bacteria > Pseudomonadati > Pseudomonadota > Gammaproteobacteria > Enterobacterales > Erwiniaceae > Pantoea > Pantoea sp. PA1. Next base: position 1,658,013 of record NZ_JBXGEE010000001.1, on the reverse strand, counting down.
TCCTGATTGCCCGCTGGCTGCTGGCTCAGCCGAAGATTCTGATTCTGGACGAGCCGACCCGTGGCATTGACGTCGGCGCAAAGGCGGAGATTTACCGCTTAATCAGTGAACTCGCCAACCGTGGCGTGGCGATCATCATGGTCTCCTCTGAACTGCCGGAAATCCTTGGCATGAGCGACCGGGTGATGGTCATGCACGGCGGGCGTATAACCGGCATCCTCGATAAAGAAGAAGCCGATCAGGAAACCATTCTGTCGTTGGCATCCGAATGAGGCGCGAAACCACTATGAGCAATATGAAAGTTACTGCCACCCCGGCAGCCCCGCAGCAACCCTCTTTTTTTGCCAGTCTGCGTCATAAGCTGCCGAAAGATACCGGCATTTTTGTGGTGATGGTGGGGATTGCACTGATTTTTGAAATGTTCGGCTGGTATGTGCGTGACCAGTCTTTCCTGCTCAACACCAACCGCCTGATCCTGATTGTGCTGCAGGTGGCGATTATCGGGATTATTGCCGTCGGCGTGACCCAGGTCATCATTACGACCGGCATCGATCTCTCCTCCGGTTCCGTGATCGCCCTGGCGGCGGTGGTGGCTGCAAGTCTGGCGCAGACCTCCGACAGTCTCTCGCCGATGTTTCCCTCACTGGTCAATATGCCCGCGGTCATCCCGGTTGCTGCCGGTATCGGGGTCGGGCTGCTGGCAGGGCTGGTCAACGGGGTGCTGATTACCCGCACCGGTATTCCGCCCTTTATCGCCACGCTGGGTATGATGGTGTCGGCTCGCGGCCTGGCGCAGTACTACACTCAGGGCAATCCGATCAGCTTCCTCTCTGACGGCTTTACCGCCATAGGCCAGGGCGCCATGCCGGTCGTGATTTTCCTGGCGGTCGCGCTGCTGTTCCATATCGCCCTGAAACATACCCGCTACGGCAAATATGTGTATGCCATCGGCGGCAACATGACCTCGGCGAAAGTCTCCGGGATCAACGTTAATAAGTATCTGATCATTGTCTACACCATTGCGGGTGCCCTGTCGGGTCTGGCCGGTGTGGTTCTGGCGGCGCGCGTCAGCAGCGGTCAGTCAAGCATGGGGATGTCCTACGAGCTGGACGCCATTGCCGCAGCCGTTATCGGTGGCAGCAGTCTGATGGGCGGCGTCGGGCGTATCACGGGTACATTGATTGGTGCGGTGATCCTCGGCCTGATTAAAAGCGGATTTACCTTCGTGGGTGTCGATGCCTACATTCAGGACATTATTAAAGGGATCATTATCGTGGCCGCCGTCTCTATCGATATGCATCGCAACCGCAAAAAACGCTGACCGGCAACCGTTGCCCTCTTTAGCGACAGGGAGAGGGCAGCGCCTGCTGTTTATCCATCACGGCGCTTCATGATAAGAAATCCCGCTGATAGCGGTTACATTGTTTTCAGGCCTGTTAAGCCGCAATGCAGGCCAGACAGGCCTTCAGCCGATGTCATGCCCTTTCACTGCACTAAAACTGTACAACCCGTCATCACTTTTCTGCACACCCGCCTCGCAGCAAATGCACTGTCACAGTGCGTCCGGGCGGTCTGGCTTCCCGGCTCAGCCATTCCCGATCCTTATTAACCCCTAAGAGGTAATCAGAAACGCTTATTTTCCGGGCCGTTAGGAAAAATCCTGAGCCTGGTCAGGGAGCGAGATTTAAACCTGGCCTGCATCTTGCAAAATCCCTCTCATCAGGCGAAGGACGCAGATCCTATTCGCTATTCAGGGCTAGTGACGGAGGCAAGATGAATTTAAGACGACTGAAATACTTTGTGAAAATCGTCGATATCGGCAGTCTGACGCAGGCAGCGGAAGTGCTGCATATCGCCCAGCCTGCACTCAGTCAGCAGGTCGCCACGCTGGAGAATGAACTGGATCAGCAGTTACTGATCCGCACCAAGCGGGGCGTCACGCCGACAGAGGCCGGTAAGATTCTCTACGGTCATGCGCGCACCATTCTGCGCCAGTGTGAGCAGGCCCAGACGGCGGTCATCAATGCCGGTCAGATCCTCAGTGGTCAGGTTTCAATTGGTCTGGCACCAGGCACCGCGGCCTCTTCGCTGACGATGCCGCTGCTGCAGACCGTTCGCGATCAGTTTCCTGAAGTCCTGGTCTACCTGCACGAAAACAGCGGCAGCGTACTGAATGAGAAAGTGATGTCCGGTCAGCTGGATATGGCGGTGCTCTACGACCGCGCGCCCACAGCCGGGATCAACAGCATGCCGCTGATGAAAGAGGATCTCTATCTGGTGGGCGCCACCGACTGCCCGGGTGCCAGTGTCGATCTGGCGGATGTGGCGCAGATGAGCCTGTTCCTGCCGCGCGACTACAGTGCGGTGCGTAAGCGGGTTGATGAGGCGTTCTCCCTGCGTCGCCTGAGCGCCCGCATTATCGGTGAGATTGAATCGATTTCTACCCTGACCGCCGCCATTTCCAGCGGCATGGGCGTAACCGTATTACCGGAATCCGCCGCCCGTTCGCTGGTGGGGTCGACGGATGCCTGGATGGCGCGCATCAACAGTCCCTCACTCAGCCTGCCGCTGTCGCTGAACATCTCCGCGCGGTTGCCGCTGTCGCCTTCCGCACAGGCGGTGAAAAACATCCTGCTGTCGCTGCTGAACACGCCGCTGAACGAGGAGCGGGAGCTGATGTTAGTGAGTTAATGGTGGGGGGTTGCCTGCCAGGCGGTGGGCCGGCTCTGAGAAGGTTTCGCCCGCCAGGCGTGAGGGAGTTTCAGTTCGCCCGTGCAGGCGGACGCGTCAAGGGGCGGACGCCCGCCCCTTAACAATCCCGGCGTCCGGCAGCCTCCGCGCCCCGCGTTGCGGGGTACCTTCGTCACGCCCTGCGGCCGACGGACCGTCCGGACTCGCCATCCCTGGCTCGTGCCGTCCTCTCGCCGACGTCCTGTCGGCTCATCCTGGCCTCCGGTTGCTCCTCAGCGCGCCGGATGCCTCTCCCACACCCCCGCCTTTAATCTCTTCGTTTCTCCTGAATGGAGCGTCGTCTGCTGGCCTGAAGGCTAAGGCAGTCTCATTAACTCACCGCGATAAGAAAGCCAGATAAATTGAAGAGATAACAGCGGGGAGGGAGGCCGTCTGAGCCGCTGAGCGGATGAGGGATTTCAGGACGAGCGACAGGGATGTCGCGAAGAGGCGGGTTCGCGCCAGGGATGGCGCGTCCTGCCGGTCCGTGAGAAATCCGGAAGAAGCGAAGGGACCGCGAAGCGGCGGTGAGGCAGGCCGGAGCGCGGGGTCAAGGGGGCGCGGCGACTGGCGCCCCCTTGTCGGTCGCCTGCAGAGGCGAAGCTGAAACTGCCCGGTTCACCCGGCGAACGAAACCTGCTCATAGCACGTTCGCGCAGCGAACAATCCCTGTGCCCCCACCACGCAACGAACACCACTCAAGCCCGCCCTGCCAGGCCAGTCTTCTCACCGCATTCACGCAACGAACAACCCCACCTCTTTATTCCCTAAAGTCATAAAGCCAAATTTTTTAGTATTTCCCGTTATCAATAATAGTTCTTACCATCACAGAATCAGATTATGTAAAGGGAGGTAAATACCGTGAATTTCCAGCAGCTTAAAATTATCCGCGAGGCGGCCCGCTGTGAATTTAATTTAACGGAAGTCGCTAACACGCTCTTTACCTCCCAGTCGGGTGTGAGTCGGCACATCCGGGATCTGGAAGATGAACTTGGCGTGGAGATCTTTATCCGCCGCGGTAAACGTCTGCTGGGGATGACCGAGCCGGGTAAGGCGCTGCTGACCATTGCCGAACGCATCCTGGATGAAGCGGGCAAAGTCCGCCGCCTGGCCGATGTGTTTACCAATGAAACCAGCGGTATCCTCACTATCGCCACCACCCATACTCAGGCGCGCTACAGCCTGCCGAAGATCATCAAAGCGTTTCGCCAGCTCTATCCGAATGTCCGGCTGGAACTCAATCAGGGCTCCCCGCAGGAGATTGTATCGATGCTGCTGGCGGGAGAGGCAGATGTCGGCATCGCCAGTGAGATGCTGGTCAACAACAGCAGCCTGGCGGCCTTTCCCTGGTTCAGCTGGCACCACGCCTTACTGGTGCCGAAAGGGCATGAGCTGGTACAGAACCAGCCCGTTTCGCTGAGCACCCTTAGCCGCCATCCCCTTATTACCTACCGGCAGGGCATTACCGGCCGTTCCCGGGTGGATCGCGCCTTCCAGAGCGCCGGTCTGAAACCGGACATCGTACTCAGCGCTCAGGACTCCGACGTGGTGAAAACTTACGTTAAGCTCGGATTAGGCGTCGGGATTCTGGCCGACCAGGCGTGTGAAACCGAAGAGAGTGAAGAGCTGGTGCGCATTGATGCCACCCATCTGTTTGATGCCAGTACCGTCTGGCTCGGCCTGAAGCGCGGTCAGCTGCAACGCAACTATGTCTGGCAGTTCCTGGAACTCTGCAACGCCAACCTGTCACTGGAGGAGATCAAGCGTCAGGCGCTCTCGTACAGCAGCGACGACGAGCCGGTTATCGACTTCCAGATTTAATCACTCCGCGCATCCGCCTGGATGCGCCGGGTTTCCCCCACGGCATAAAATTTCAAAAGCCTGCTTAAAACCTCTTCGCCAGCCTCTCTCTCACCCTGAAACAACATCCTGCGCTGACCGGGCGCGATAAAGTGGAAGCAGCTCACTACAGGGGGATGTTATGTCGCAACTTCAACTCAACGACAGCGATCTGCTGCGCCAGCAGGCGCTGTTTGCCGGATGCTGGCAGGATGCGCAGCAGGGGGCCACGCTGCCGGTTACCAATCCCGCCACGGGTGAAACGCTGGCGACGATCCCGGCGCTGGGATACGCCGAAACGGAGCAGGCCATTGCTTATGCGGAAACGGTACGCATCAGCTGGGGCAGGACACCCAATGCCAGCCGTGCCGCGCTGCTGGAGAAGTGGCATCAGCTGATTATTGAGAATGCCGATGACCTGGCAATCATCATGACCGCCGAACAGGGTAAACCGCTGGCAGAAGCCAGAGGTGAAGTGCTGTACGGGGCCAGCTTTGTGAAATGGTTCGCCGAAGAGGCGCGCCGCATTTATGGCGATACCATTCCCGCGCCCAGCGATGACCGCCGCATTCTGGTGCTGAAACAGCCGGTCGGCGTGGCCGCCGCGATTACGCCGTGGAATTTCCCGATTGCGATGATCACGCGCAAGGTGGCCCCTGCGCTGGCGGCTGGCTGTCCGATCATCGTCAAACCTTCAGAACTGACGCCGCTCTCCGCGCTGGCGCTGGCCGTGCTGGCAGAGCGCGCCGGTTTCCCGTCCGGGGTTTTGCAGGTAGTAACCGGCCTGCCCACGGAGATTGGCGCGGCCCTGACCGGGAGCCGCACGGTGCGCAAAATCTCCTTTACCGGCTCTACCCGGATCGGGCAGTTACTGATGCAGCAGAGTGCCGACAGCATCAAACGCCTGAGTCTGGAGCTGGGCGGAAACGCACCGCTGATTGTCTTTGAGGATGCCGATATTGAGGTTGCGGTGGCCGGGGTCATGCTCAGCAAATTTCGCAACGCCGGACAGACCTGCGTCTGCGCCAACCGTATTCTGGTGCAGCGCAGCATCTATGCGCGCTTTACCGCACGACTGCTGGAGGCGGTCGCCACCCTGAAAGTCGGCGATGGTTTTGCGCCTGACAGCACCATCGGCCCGCTCATCAATGACCGCGCGGTGGAAAAAGTGAATGGTCATATTGATGATGCGCTGAGCCAGGGCGCCACCCTGCTGACCGGCGGCATCAGCCAGGGCAACGGCACCTTTGTACAGCCTACGGTTCTGGGTGAGGTGACCGCCTCGATGCGCATCGCACATGAGGAGACCTTTGGCCCGGTCGCGCCACTGTTTATTTTTGACAGTGAAGAGGAGGCGATCGCCATGGCGAATAACACGCCCTATGGTCTGGGGGCCTACTTCTTTACCGAAAACATCCGGCGGGCGTGGCGGGTCGCGGAAGCGCTGGAGTTCGGGATGGTCGGCTTCAATACCGGTGCGATCTCCCTGGAAGTGGCTCCCTTTGGCGGGGTGAAACTCTCCGGCATTGGCCGGGAAGGATCACGTTACGGCATTGACGAATATCTGGAACAAAAAACGTTTCATATCGGCAGTCTGTGAATAAAGAGTAATTAAACGCCAGCCGGGTCATCCGCCTGGCGTTTTTTTTGGAGGCGATTCCGGATAATTTTTTTCGGCGTCAACGTATCGGGTTTAAAACATAAGAAATGATCCGGGATGTGAAGCGCGTCAGTAAACCGGCGGCGCAGGCTTCAGTTAATCACCCGCCTTGCCCGGAATATCCGCTTTGGTGCAATTTCCGTGCAGGCTGCACCAGCAGAGCGCAGGATTTTTGTGAAGTAAATCATCTGTTTAATTGTTCGGCAATTCCGCAAAAAATCATCCGGCAATACGGCAGAAAATTTTTTTGCGCTGTTTTAAACGCATTTTTATTTTTTGCCCGGCTGGCATACTTTCTGCATTAGCTTATTACCCGCGCAGAAATCGGCGGCTGAAAAAACGAATTAACCAGCAACTGATGGGTGTAACAAATAAGGAATTATTCCATGTTAAGTTTCGACCCTGAAAACGTTTCTCTTCCGGCTGGCCATTATATTGGCGGCCAGCACGTGCAAGGCCAGGGCGCCCTGTCTGAGGTTAAACGCCCCTCAGACGGCCGGGTCTATGCGCAGCTACGGGACGCCACGCCAGAAGATGTCGATCACGCCGTGACCGTGGCGCATCAGGCGCTGAAAACCAGCGGCTGGTCAGGCTGCGCGCCACGGGAACGTGGCCGGGTTCTGCGCCGCTGGGCAGATCTGATTGAGCAGGATCCCCTGCTGGCCCAGCTGGAAGCGCTGGGATCGACCCGACCCATCAGCGACGTGGTGCAGCACGAAATCCCTTTCACGGCCGAAGCGATTCGCTTCTATGCCGAATGCGCTGACAAATACAGCGGCGATCTCTTTCCCACCCGCGACAGCAGCCTCGGCATGCTGATCGCTGAACCCTATGGCGTGATTGGCGCGATTACCCCGTGGAATTTCCCGTTGTCGATGGCGTCGTGGAAATGCGGTCCGGCGCTGGCGGCGGGCAATGCGGTGGTGCTCAAGCCGTCTGAACTGACGCCGTTCTCCACCGTGCGCATGGCCGAACTGGCGATTCAGGCGGGCTTACCGGCCGGGGTGCTGAACATCGTGCAGGGCAGTGGGGCGGTCACCGGCAGTGCGCTGGTGAAACACCCGCTGGTGCGCAAAGTCTCGTTTACCGGCTCGACGCAGACCGGTGCACGCATCATGAGCGACGCGGCACAGTTCGGCATGAAACCGGTCACGCTGGAGCTGGGCGGCAAAAGTCCGCAACTGGTCTTTGATGATGCAGGCGACATTGACGTGCTGGCCCAGCGCATTCTGCGCGGCTTCACCGCTAACGGCGGTCAGGCCTGTGTGGCAGGCACCCGCCTGATTGTGCAGCGCAACATCGCCGAACCGCTGGTTGAGCGGCTGGCGCAGCTCTGCCGGGAAGTGAAACCGGGCGTCACCTGGCAGGAGAGCAGCCGCTACGCACCGCTGATTGATGCGCGCCAGGGCAACAAAGTCAGCTCGGTCATTGAGGCGGCGAAAGCGCAGGGCGCCGAGGTGATTGTCGGCGGCGCGCGTTTTGCCGACACCGACGAGGGCTGGTTCTGGCAGCCTACGCTGCTCAGCCACGTCACTCAGGATAACCCGGCGGTGCAGCAGGAGATCTTTGGCCCGGTGCTGACGGTGCAGACCTTTGATGATGAAGAGCAGGGACTGGCGATGGCGGCACATGCGATCTACGGCCTCTGTGCCGGGGTACACACGCTGAGCCTGCCGCGTGCGCTGCGCGCCATGCGCGCCATTGACGCCGGCACCGTCTGGATCAACCGCTATGGCCGCTCCGGCGACTTCATCATCCCCACCGGCGGCTTTCTCGGCTCCGGCATTGGTAAAGATTTAGGGCGTCAGGCGTTTCAGGCCTGCCAGCGCCAGAAGAGCGTTCTTATCGATTTCTAAGCACAACTGACGACTATGAGGGTGTGACATGGCTCTGTTTAAACCGAAATTTATCACGTTCGACTGTTACGGCACGCTGATTCGCTTCGATATGGCCGGCGCCGCGCAGCGCTGTTTCAGCGACCGCGTCGACCCGGCCGACATGGACGCCTTTACCCGGGACTTTTCAGCCTACCGGCTGGATGAAGTGCTGGGTGCATGGAAACCCTACTACGACGTGGTCAGCAATGCGATTCAGCGCACCTGTAAAAAATGGGGTGTTCGCTGGGAGAAAGCCGACAGCGACTTTATCTACACCGACTGCGCGAGCTGGGGTCCGCATCCCGACGTGCCGGCCGGTCTGGCGAAAGTCGCCGAAGCATTTCCGCTCGTGCTGCTTACCAACTCAATGAAAGATCTGATCCCGCATCATATCCCGCGTCTGGGCGCGCCCATCCACATGACCATTACGGCAGAAGAGGCGGGTGCCTACAAACCGCAGATGAAGGGCTTCGAGTACATGCTGGATAAGCTCGGCTGCGGCCCGGAGGAGATCCTGCACGTCTCCTCCAGTTTCCGCTATGACCTGATGACCGCACACGATCTCGGCATCAAAAACAAAGTCTGGGTCAATCGCGGCCATGAGCCGGCAAATCCCTACTATGGGTACACCGAAATCAACGACATCGGCGGCCTGCCTGGCGTCGTCGGACTCTGAGGAACCCCCATGAAACTGGAATCGTTCTGGCAGGCCACGGCTCCCGCCTTTACCGGCGCCGCCCGCGAACCGCTGCCAGCCCACGCTGACGTGGTGGTGATCGGCGGCGGCTTCACCGGCGTCTCGGCGGCGCTCAGCCTGGCGCGCAGCGGGATCAGCGTTGTGCTGCTGGAGAGTGGCGAAGTTATGAGCCAGGCGTCGGCGCGCAATGGTGGCCACTGCAACACCGGTGTGGCGCAGAACTTCGCCGCGCTGGTGGCCAGTCAGGGCCTGGAGCAGGCCAGCCGCTTCTACCGGGCGTTTGACGATGCCGTGAGCTATGTCCGGCAACTGATCCAGGACGAAGCGATCGACTGTGACTTCCGGCTGTGCGGCAAGCTTAAGCTCGCCAGCAAAGCGTCACATATGGCCGGATTGCGGGAGGCTTATGAACTGATGCGCCGCACCGTTGACCCGGAGATCGCCCTGCTCGACAAAACGGCGGTGCGTGACGAGATCGCCAGCGATGACTTTCACGGTGGCCTGCTGCAGCAGCGTGGCGGTCAGATGCACATGGGCAAGTTTGGGGTCGGTCTGGCCGAAGCGGCCGCCCGCAGCGGCGCAAAAATTTTCCCCCATCACGCCGTGACGAAATTAGAGCGGCTGAAGGGGTATCAGCACCGGGTCCACACCGCGCAGGGCTCGCTGCTGGCGGATAAGGTGCTGATGGCGACCGGCTGCTCCAACGTCGGTCCCTTTCCTTGGTTTCAGCGCCGCATCGTGCCGGTCGGCAGCTTTATTGTGGTGACGGAAGCGCTGGACCCGGCGTTGCTGCAACAGGTGCTGCCGCAGGACCGCACCTACGTCACCTCTCTGAATATCGGCAACTACTTCCGCACCACTGCCGATCGCCGGCTGGTATTTGGCGGGCGCGCCCGGTTTGCGGTCAGCAATCCCACCTCGGACTCCCGCAGTGGCGAGATCCTGCGCCGGGCGATGACGCAGATGCTGCCCCAGCTCGGCCAGGCGCAGGTGGACTACTGCTGGGGCGGCATGGTCGATATGACGGCCGACCGTCTGCCTCACGCCGGTGAACAGGATGGCGTTTTCTACTCGCTGGGCTACAGCGGTCACGGCACCCAGATGTCGGTCTGGATGGGGCGGGTCATGGCCGACCTGCTGGCTGAAAAAGCGACGGACAATCCCTGGCAGCGTGAGACATGGCCCGCGCTGCCCGGTTATCACGGTAAGCCATGGTTTTTACCGCTCGCAGGACTCTATTACAAAGCAAAGGATCGCCTTTCATAACCCCCGTCGGAGGCTGGCTGCCAGGTTGCCAGCACCGTCAGAAAATGATCCCCGGTTCGCCTGACTATTGAGGGTACAGAGATGAGTAAATTTGATAATAACGACGCTGATGCGGTAAATCCGGCACTGACGCGCATGATCACTGAAGGCACACTGTCACGCCGCAGCCTGATGAAAATCCTCTCCGCGGGTGCGGTGATGAGCAGCGGCCTGATCGGTTTTTCCGGGGCAGCACAGGCGGATGATAAGCCCGTGAAGGGCGGTAAACTGCGCGCGGCGATGTCGAATGCGTCGGCCACCGACACACTCGACCCGGCCAAAAGTAACAACAGCGCCGACTATACCCGCCAGTTTATGTTTTACAGCGGCCTGACCGAGCTGGATAAAAATCTGATGGTGCAACCGGCCCTGGCGGAATCGGTGGAGTCGGGCGATGGCGTCACCTGGCATATTAAGCTGCGTAAGGGCGTGACCTTCCATGACGGCAAACCGCTGACCGCCAAAGATGTCATCTACTCACTCAGCCGCCACAAAGATCCGGCTATCGCCTCCATCGCTTTCAAGCTGGCCGACCAGTTCAAAACCTTCACCGCGGTCAATGACAATGAGGTGCTGCTGGAGCTGAACAGCGCCAACTTCGATGTCCCTTACATGCTGGCCACGCCGCCGTTTTTAATCGTGCAGGATGGCACCAAAGATTTCAGCAAAGGGATCGGCACCGGGCCGTTCATCTGCAAAGCCTTTATGCCCGGCGTGCGCGCCATCGGCACGAAAAATCCCAACTATTACAAGCCGGGCCTGCCGCACCTGGATGAGGTGGAGCTGATAGGCGTCACCGACGGTGCCGCGCGCGTCAATGCGCTGATGTCGGGCGATCTGCAGATCGTCGCGGCCATGACCGCCGCCGACTGCAAGCGCATCAAAGCCAGCAGCGACTTCGGCGTGCTGGAGAGCAAATCGGGGATGTACACCAACCTGATTATTCGCACCGACGTGAAGCCGGGAAGCAACGAAGATTTTGTGCTGGCGATGAAATATCTGCAGCCGCGCGAAATGCTGGTGAAAACGGTCCTGCAGGGCTACGGCGACGTCAGTAATGACACCCCGGTGCCACCGTGGCATCCGCTCTACAACGCCGACCTGAAACCGCGCCCGCTGGATGTGGAAAAGGCGAAATTCCACATCAAAAAAGCCGGGATGGCCGGGTCAACGGTGGAGATCGTAACCACGCCCAACATTGAAGGGGCAACCGAAGGCGGTCAGATGATCCAGCAGATTGCGCGCGGGGCCGGGCTCAACATCAAAGTGCGACGTGTGCCGTATGACGGCTACTGGTCGTCGCACTGGACTAAAGATCCCGTGGGATATGGCTCGATAAACCCGCGTCCGACGCTCGACATGCTCTTCTCACAGTTTTATCTCTCTACCGCGCCGAGCAACGAGTCGGGCTGGAAGAATCCGCAGTTTGACCAGCTGGTGGTGGCGGCACGGGGAGAACGCGATCAGGCGAAACGCAAGCAGATGTATGGCGACATGCAGACGCTGATCTATGACCACTGCGGCACCCTCATCCCGACCTTTATCAGCTCCACCGATGGCTACAGCAAAAAGGTCAAAGGGGTGGAAGCCTGGCCGTCGGGCATGATGATGGGGTATCGCTTCCATGAGTTTGCCTGGCTGACCGCCTGATCCGGAACCTGAGTAAGGAGAACGCCGATGAACCGATATATGCTGTTCCTGATTGCCCGGCGAACCGGTGCCGGCATCCTGACGTTGCTTATCGTCTCGGCGGTGGTGTTTTTCATCACCAGCCTGCTGCCGGGTGACGCGGCGCAGATGATCCTCGGGCAGAACGCCACGCCGGAGACGGTGGCGGCGTTACGGCAGCAGCTGGGGCTGGATCAGCCTTTGCTGATGCGTTACGTCCACTGGCTGACAGGCATGCTGCAGGGCGATTTCGGCACCTCGTTTGCCAGCCATCTGCCGGTCGCACAGCTGGTGGCCCAGCGCATTCCGGCGACGTTTGAACTGGCGGGTATTACCACGCTGATCTGCGTGCCGCTGGCGCTGCTCATCGGCATCATCGCGGCGATGAATCGCGGGTCACGGCTCGATCGGGCGCTGGTTATCGGCACTATGGCGACGGTCGCCGTCCCGGAGTTTCTGGTGGCGACGGTTGCGGTGCTGATTTTTGCCGTCAGGCTGCACTGGGTGTCGGCGATGTCGTTCGGCAGCCCGGACAGCGACCTGCTGAGTTACCTCAAAGCCTATGCGCTGCCGGTGCTGACGCTCTGCTGTGTGCTGGTGGCGCAGATGGCCCGGATGACGCGGGCGGCGATCATCAATCAGCTCGACAGCCCCTATCTGGAGATGGCGCGGCTGAAAGGGGTGTCACCGCTCAGAGCCGTGCTGCGTCACGCCCTGCCTAACGCGGTTGGCCCGATTGCCAACGCGATTTCACTCAGCCTCTCCTATCTGTTTGGCGGGGTGATCTTCATCGAAACCATCTTCAGCTATCCCGGTCTGGCCAGTCAGCTGGTGGATGCCGTCAGCAACCGCGATCTGCCGGTGGTGCAGCTCTGCGTCATGCTGTTCGCCGCCTGCTATCTGGTGCTGCTGCTGCTGGCCGACATCCTGACTATCGCCTTTAACCCGAAATGGAGAAGCGCATGAATACTCTTCTGCTGCCCTGGCGTTTCTTACAGTCACTCTCCTGGTCTGGCCGGATGGGACTGCTGATCTCCCTGTTCTGGCTGCTGATGGCGCTGTTCGGCACCGCGCTGGCCCCGCACAGCATCGACGATATCGGCGGCGGGCCGCTGATGGGCGGGCTGACGGCGGACAACCTGCTGGGCACCGACTATCTTGGCCGCGACATGCTGAGCCGCATTCTCTATGGCGCGAAGTTCTCAATCGGCCTGGCGCTGAGCGCGGCGCTGCTGGCCAGCCTGGTCGGCACGCTGCTGGCGCTGCTGGCGGCGGTAACGGGACGCTGGCTGGAGGAGTTACTGGGCCGCGTCAACGATGCGCTGCTGGTGCTACCGGGAAAAGTGCTGTCGCTGATGATCGTCGCCGTCTTTGGCTCGTCGCTGCCGATGCTGATCCTGACGGCGGTCTTTACCTACTGGCCGGGCGCATTCCGTATCGCCTTTGCCATGGCCAGCTCGCTGCGCAGCATGGACTACGTCCGCGCCTCACGGCTGCGGGGCGAAAGCCGCTGGCATATCGCCATTCACGACATATTGCCTAACATGGTGCACCCGATGCTGACCGACTTTGGCCTGCGCTTTGTTTACATCGTGCTGCTGCTCAGCGGCCTGAGCTTTCTCGGCCTGGGCGTGCAGCCACCCTATGCCGACTGGGGCACGCTGGTGCGTGAAAACATGCAGGGCCTGTTTGACGGCTCACCGGCGGTGCTGATGCCCGCGCTGGCCATTGCCAGCCTGACCATTGGCGCCAACCTGTTTATCGACAGCCTGCAGGCGATGCGTCCGCTGACGCTGGCGAAGGAGGGAGCATGAACGTGACACCCCATACGGCCATGCCGGTGATTTCGGTCGATAAACTGCGCGTCACCGCGCAGACCGATCGCGGCGAAGAGATTGACCTGGTTTCCGACATTCACTTTACCGTGCAGAAGGGCGAGGTGCTGGCGCTGATTGGCGAGTCCGGCTCGGGCAAAACCACCATCGCGATGGCCCTGATGGGCTACGCCCGCAGCGGCTGCCGGATTGCCGGGGGCAATATTCACGTCGCCGGCACCGACGTCAGCAGCCTGACGCCAGGCCAGCTGCGCGCCTTTCGCGGTAATAAAGTGGCTTATATCGCTCAGAGCGCCGCCGCGTCGTTTAATCCGGGCATGAAAATCCTCGATCAGGTGATTGAGCCGGTGGTCATTCACGGCACCCTGACCCGCAAAGCGGCGCGGGAAAAAGCGATTGGCCTGTTCCGTGAGCTGGCGCTGCCCAATCCGGAGAGCATCGGTGACCGCTATCCGCATCAGGTGTCAGGCGGTCAGCTGCAGCGTCTGATGACGGCGATGGCGCTGATTGGCGACCCGGACGTGGTGATTCTGGATGAACCCACCACCGCACTGGATGTGACTACCCAGGTCGAGGTGCTGAAAGCCTTTCGCCGGGTGGTGGTGCAGCGCGGCGTCACCGCCATTTACGTCAGTCACGATCTGGCGGTCGTGGCGCAGATGGCCGATCGGATTCTGGTGCTGCTGCGCGGCAAAATGGCGGAATATGGCACCACCGCACACCTGATTGGCGCGCCACAGGCGGAGTACACCCGCCTGCTGATGGATGCGGCGCGCCAGAAAGAGCGGCCCAGCAGCTGGTGTCCGGCGGCGGCCGATATTCAGCCGCTGCTGGAAGTGCGCGATCTCTGCGCCGGTTATGGCCCGCGCGACAGGGAGGGCCACCCGAAGGTGCGCATCCTGGAAGACGTCAACCTCAGGCTATGGAAAGGGCAGGCGATTGGCATTATCGGGGAGTCCGGCTCGGGCAAAACCACGCTGGCGCACGCCATCGCCGGGCTCAACGCCCCGAGTCACGGTCACATCCTGTTTAACGGTCACTATATCGCGGGCGATATGCAGAAACGCCCTGACAACGAGCTGCGACGCATTCAGTATGTGTTCCAGATGGCGGATACCGCCCTGAATCCGGCTCACAGCGTTGAGCGCATTCTGTCGCGTCCGCTGACGCTGTTTCATGGTCTGAGCGGTGCGGCCCGTCAGCAGCGGCTCAATCAGCTGCTGGATCTGGTGCAGCTGCCGCGCAGCGTGCTGGGACGGCGTCCCTGGGCGCTGTCGGGCGGCCAGAAGCAGCGCGTTAATCTGGCGCGCGCGCTGGCGGCTGAGCCCGATCTGATTCTGTGTGATGAGGTCACCTCGGCGCTGGACACCGTGGTGGCGGCCGCCGTGCTCGACCTCATCAGTGAACTGCGCCGGGAGCTGGGCCTCTCCGTGATCTTCATCAGCCACGACATGCATGCGGTGCGCGCCGTGTGCGACGAGATTGTGGTGATGAAAAGCGGGCGCATCGTGACCCAGCTGGCCCGCAGCGACTACGACAAGCCCACCAGCGAGCTCTACTTTGAGCGGCTGAAACGCGCTGTGCCGGAGCTGCGTCAGGGCTGGCTGGATGAGCATGAAGAGATTTTAAAAGCAGAGTAGGTGGCCGCTGGCGTCATGGCGTGCTCCTTTTCATTTACAACAGAGGTCGTTTTGTTATGCCTGCACCGATTCGTTATGTACAGGACAGTACGGACTTTCCCGACGCCGCCGATGTGGTGGTGATTGGCGCCGGTATTGCCGGGGCCGCCGCCACCTGGGAACTGGCGAAGCAGGGCGTTAAGGTTGTGCTGATCGAAAAAGGCCTGGTGGGGGCCGAGCAGTCGAGCCGCAACTGGGGCTGGTGTCGTCAGCAGAACCGCGATGAGCGGGAGCTGCCGCTGATCATCTATGCCCTGCAACGCTGGGGGGAGCTGAACGCGGAAACCGGCGAAGAGCTGGGATTCCGTCGCAGCGGGCTGGTTTACGCCACGCGGGAAGAGTCAGACATCGCCGCCTGGGATGCCTGGATCCAGATGGCTAAGGGGTATGGCGTCAACAGCTCGATTCTTACTGCTGAGCAGGCAAAAGCGATGACGCCCGGCAGTACCACCGCCTGGCGGGGCGGCCTCTCAGCGCCAACGGATGGCCATGCGGAACCCCGCCTGGCGGCGCCGGGCCTGGTGGCGGGCGCGATGAAAAAAGGTGCGCTGCTGTTTCAGCAGTGTGCAGTGCGCGGGCTGGATATCGCCGCGGGTCAGGTCAGCGGCGTCTGGACCGAACGCGGGCTGATCAAAACCAGCCGGGTGATCTGTGCCGCCGGGGCCTGGACATCCATGTTCTGCCGTCGTCACGGCATCGATCTGCCGCTGGGCAATGTCATCGGCACGGCCTTCCGCACGCAGCCGATAGAGCAGGCGATTGCGATGCCGCTCTATACGCCGGGCTTCGCCTGCCGCCCGCAAATGGACGGCAGCTATACCGTCTCGGTGTCGGGGCGCGGACGGCTGGAGCCGGGTGCGCAGGGGCTGCGTTATGCCCGCCAGTTCTATCCGACATTTAAAAGCCGCCGCAAGAATCTCACCCTCAACCTTGGCCTGTCGCCCTTTTTCAAAGGCCCCGAAGCGATGGGGCGCTGGGCCTTTGATCGCCCGTCGCCGTTTGAGCGGGTGCGCATTCTCGATCCGGCGGCAGACAGCCGAATCGTGGAAGAGGGGCTGGCCGCGATGCGCCGCGAATATCCGGCGCTGGCGAATCTCAGGCTGGCCCAGGCGTGGGGCGGCATGATCGACAGCACGCCGGACGCCATTCCGGTGATCTCCACCGTGGCGAAACTGCCGGGGCTGGTGCTCTCGGCGGGCTACAGCGCGCACGGTTTTGGCATCGGGCCGGGTGCCGGACGCCTGGCTGCCGATCTGGCAACCGGGGCCACCCCGATTGTCGACCCCACCCCTTATCGCTACAGCCGTCTGGTTGACGGCAGCGGATTAGACACCCCAGGCATGATGTAAGGAGAACGCAATGAGCCTGACACTACGTGCAATGACGCCAGATGATATTGAACAGTGCTACCGCATGACGCAGGCGCTGAAGTGGCCCCACCGACGCGAAGACTGGCAGCTGGCGCTGCAGCTGGGCGAAGGCACGGTGATTGAAGAGCAGGGCAGAGTGATTGGCAGCGCCGTGCTCTGGCGCTGGGGCGAACACGCCGCCACGCTGGGACTGGTGATTGTGGATAATCAGCAGCAGGGGCGGGGCCTCGGCAAACAGCTGATGCTGGCGCAGCTGGAAAAAGTCCCCGACGGCAACGTGCGGCTGCACGCCACCGAAATGGGCAAAGGGCTGTATGAAAAGCTCGGCTTTGTCAGTTGCGGCGAGATCCGCCAGCACCAGACCCGCGCACTGGCGTCACTGCCCGACGTGGTGATCCCGGCCGGACTGCATCTGCGACCGGCGACCCCGGCGGATCACGCCGCGCTGGTGAAGCTGGATCAGCAGGCGCACGGCATGCATCGTCCGGCGCTGTTCGACCATCTGCTGCGCGACTGTGAGACCCTGCTGTTACAGGACGATCAGCAGCAGATTCAGGGGTTCGCCAGCCTGCGCCGGTTTGGGCACGGCTGGGCGATTGGTCCGGTGATTGCCGCGGAGCTGCCGGTGGCACAGGCGCTGGTGGCAACCCTGATGCAGCCACTGCAGGGCCAGTTTCTGCGCATTGATACCGACGCCAGCCTGCCGCTGGCCAGCTGGCTCAATACCCTCGGTCTGGATCAGGTGGATGCGCCGACCACGATGGTGCGGGGCACCCCCTGGACGCCGCAGGGGATGCAGGCCTTTGGCTTAATGACCCAGGCGATGGCCTGATGCACATCGTCTATAAATCGGAACCGGAGCGGGGACGGATCTGGCAGCGCTGGCTGGCGGAGCATGCCCCCGACATTCAGCTGCATATCTGGCCGGAGACCGGCGATCCGGCAGAGGTTGAGGCGCTGGTAGCCTGGCAGCCCCCCGCCGATATTCCGGCGCTGTTTCCCCGGCTGAAACTGCTGTTTTCTGTCGGCGCCGGCGCCGATCAGTTTGACTTCAGCGCGCTGCCGCCCGATCTGCCGGTCATACGAATGATTGAGCCAGGCCTGACGCAGGGCATGGTGGAATATGTCACCTTCGCGGTGCTCGGGCTGCATCGTGACATGCCACGCTATCTTCATCAGCAACGCCAGCAGCAGTGGCAGCCGCATCAGGTGAAGCCTGCGGCTCAGCGGCGGGTGGGCGTAATGGGGCTGGGCGAACTCGGTCAGGCTGCGCTGCAGCAGCTGGTCGCACTGGGGTTTGACTGCGCTGGCTGGAGCCGTACCCCGCGCCACGTGCCCGGCGTGCGCTGCTGGCACGGTGCCGGAGAGCTGGCGGACTTTCTGGCGCACAGCGAGATTCTGGTCTGTCTGCTGCCGCTGACCGACACCACCCAGGGTCTGCTTAATCACACCCTGTTTACGCAGATGCCGCAGGGTGCGGCACTGGTGCAGGCCGGGCGCGGTCAGCAGCTTAATCATGACGATCTGCTGCAGGCGCTGGCGAGCGGCCAGCTCCGCGCCGCCGTGATTGATGTCACCGACCCGGAGCCGTTACCGCCGGGCCACCGCTTCTGGCACCATCCCGCCGTGTGGCTGACGCCGCACATTGCCAGCCAGACACAGAATGAGAGCGCCATTGCGGCGCTGCTGGAGAACCTGCGCCGTTATCAGCGTGGTGAGCCGCTGCACGGTCTGGTCGACCGCTCACGAGGATATTGAGATGGAACATTTAGTGGCACTGCGCCGCGAACTGCATGCGCACCCGGAACTCGGTTTTCAGGAGCACCGCACCAGCGACAGGGTGGCGAACTTTCTGCATCAGCTGGGAATTGAGGTGCATCGTGGTATCGGTCAGACCGGCGTGGTCGGCATCCTGAAAAAGGGTAACAGCGAGCGGATGATTGGCCTGCGCGCCGATATGGATGCCCTGCCGATGCAGGATCAGAGCGGCACCGCCTGGCAGAGCAGCGTGACGCAGGTCAGTCACGCCTGCGGGCACGACGGTCACACCGTGATGCTGCTGGGGGCGGCAGAAAAACTGGCGCGTGACGTCAGTTTTGACGGCACCGTCTGCTTCATTTTCCAGCCCGCCGAAGAGGGGCTGGCGGGCGCGAAGGCGATGATCGACGAGGGGCTGTTCAGCCGCTTTCCCTGTGAGGCGGTCTACGCCATTCACAACTGGCCGGAACTGCCGCTGGGCCAGGTGCAGACCCGGCCCGGCCCGATCATGGCGGCGGCAGACCGCTTCGATATCCGGGTGCTGGGCGGGGGAGGCCATGCCGCTCAGCCCCACCTGACCCGCGATACCCTGCTGGCGACCAGCGAGCTGGTGGTTCAGCTGAATACCCTGGTCTCACGCGCGCTCGACCCCTGTGAAACGGCGCTGCTCACCGTGACCCGGATGGAGGGCGGCTTTTCCCACAACATGATCCCGGCAGAGGCGAACATCACCGGTACGGTGCGCACCTTCAGCCCGACTGCACAGGCGACGATTGAAGCGCGACTGCGTCAGATGGCGGAACATGTCACCGCCGCGCATGGCCTGCATGCCGAGGTGCGCTATCTGCGCTACTACCCGGCGACCCTGAACAGCCCGGATGAGGCGCAGTTCTGCCTGCAGGCGCTGAAACAGGCGGGCATCGCCGCTGAAACCGCGCCGCAGCCCGCGCTCACCTCCGAAGATTTCGCCTTTATGCTGCAGGCGCGGCCCGGTGCCTATCTCTGGCTGGGGTCTGCGCCCTGCAGACCGTTACATCACGCCGCCTACGACTTTAACGATGCGCTGATCCCGCATGGCGTTAACGTGTTTGTCACCCTGATTCGTCAGGCACTGGCAGAGAAATTTCCCTGCTGAAAGCAGCGGGATTTTGACAGGAAATGCCGCTGCCTGCGGAATTACGGCAGCGTCGGAAACCAACAGGTTGCGATACTTGAGCCAACCGAACGTTACGTGGATGAGGGTTTAAAATGCAGAATGTCATGGCAGAGCAGCAAGCATACTCCGATAACAACCTGTTACTGGATGCACGTGAGCAGAACGTGCCGCGTGGCGTCGTCACCGCGCATCCGCTGGTGATCGAGCGCGCCAGAGGCAGTGAAGTATGGGACGTGGAGGGCAATCGCTATCTCGACTTTGTCGGCGGCATCGGCGTGCTCAATGTCGGTCACAATCACCCGGCGGTGGTCAACGCCGTGACCCGCCAGCTCGGTCTGGTCTCGCACGCCTGTTTTCAGGTGGTGGCTTATCCGGGCTACATCGCGTTAGCGGAGCGGCTGAACCGGCTGGTAGGCGGAGACGAAGCCTACAAGAGCGTCTTTTTCACCAGCGGCGCCGAAGCGGTAGAAAATGCGGTGAAGATTGCCCGCGCCCACACGCAGCGCCCCGGCATCATCGCCTTTGACGGTGCATTCCATGGCCGCACCCTGCTGGGGGTCACCCTGACCGGCATGTCCGCCCCTTATAAACAGAACTTTGGCCCGTTCCCTGGCGAGATTTACCGGCTGCCTTTCCCCAATCCGCTGCATGGCATTACGGAGGCGGATTGCCTCAAGGCGCTGGAGCAGCTCTTCGCAGTGCAGATCCTGCCTGAGCGGGTGGCGGCGATCATTATCGAGCCGGTGCAGGGCGACGGGGGCTTCCTGCCTGCAGGCCCGGCCTTTATGCAGGCGCTGCGCCGCATTACCAGCCAGCACGGCATTCTGCTGATTTGTGATGAAGTGCAGTCCGGCTTCGGGCGAACCGGCACCATGTTCGCGTTCCAGCAGCTGGGCATTAAACCGGATTTGATCACGCTGGCGAAAAGCCTGGGTGGCGGCCTGCCGATTTCCGGTGTGGTGGGACGGGCGGAGATCATGGACGCGCCAGCGCCGGGCGGACTGGGCGGCACCTACGGCGGCAATGCGCTGGGGTGTGCGGCGGCGCTGGCGGTGCTGGATCTGTTTGAGCAGGAGAACCTGCTACAGCGTTCCTGCCAGCTCGGTGAACAGCTCAATGCCCGGCTGCGGCAGCTGGCGGATAAATATGCCTGCATCGGTGATGTGCGCGGCGTGGGCTTTATGCAGGCGGTGGAAATCCTCGATTTCGAAACCGGCCGCCCGGATGCGGCCCTGACGCAGAAGATCCTCGACAGCGCCTGTCAGGAAGGACTGCTGCTGATCAAGTGTGGTCTGCATCGTAATACGATCCGTTTCCTGGCCCCGCTGGTGACGACCGACTCCCAGCTGGAAGAGGCGCTGCATATCTTCGATATCGCGCTGGCGCGTGCCACAGGCCGTCTGGGTTAAACTGCGATTCCTCATTGATTTTATTGAAGTAATTTAAAAACCTCCTGCTGGTATAACCACTGCGAAGCGCTGGCGCATTTACCGTAAAGCGTGATATATCTTCCGGAGGTTCTGAACATTTGCTTAAGCGCCTGGCCCGTCAGGCCAGGTTATTGCCAGCCTGCAATACTGACGCCTGATGGGCCAGGCTCTGACAATGAGGGGTGCTATGAACGGCTTAATGAAACTCGACCGCATCGACATCAACATTCTGGTGCAACTCCAGAAAGATGGCCGTATCAGCAACGTTAACCTCGCCGACGCAGTAGGCCTTTCCCCCAGCCCCTGTCTGCAACGGGTCAAACGTCTGGAACAGGCTGGTTTTATTACCGGTTATGAAGCCCACATCAATCTCACCCGCATTACCGATTCTGTGACGGTCTTTACCGAAGTCACGCTGTCGGGTCATCGCCGCGAAGATTTTATGAAGTTTGAAACGGCGATGCGCAGTGTCGATGAGCTGATGGAGTGCCATCTGATCACCGGCGGCTACGACTATCTGCTGCGCTTTATTACCCGCAGCATTGAACATTACCAGGAAGTGATTGAGAAAATGCTGGATGCGCAGATCGGCATCGACAAATATTTCAGTTATATCGTGATCAAATCGCCCATCATGAAAAGCAGCGTGCCGTTGCGTTCACTTATCGACAAGCAGAATTCTGTCGAACTCGGGGCGTAGTGACCAGAGCCGGGGGCCGATCCTCTGCGCTTTTTACGGCAGAGGGTCACTATCTCCATTCACCGCACCCGGCGCAGACCGCGCTCCGGGAGATGTGCAGACCTGCACGCTTTACCCTGATTTTTCCCTTACCCGCCCGTTCACTCTGCATCATGCATCGGCCTGACTCCCCTCAGCATAAAATTTCTTCCCGGCGCAAAATTCAGTCGCTGCATCCGGTTTCAGGGCGCGCTTCAGCCTCACCCGATCAGCGAACCCCCTTAGACTGTTTTTAACCGTTATCAGGAGTTGTTATGAGCTCATTACTGATTGCTGACCAGCAGTGGCAGCGCGATGCGTTCACCGTCTCCACCGACCGTCAGCGGCTCGACCTGGCGTGGATACACCACCAGCTGGCGGAGAAGTCCTACTGGGCACAGGGCCAGCCGCGCGAGAAAACCCTGCGGGCGATCGCCGGTTCGCTGCCGTTTGGCCTCTATCACCAGCAGGCGCAGATTGGCTTCGCCCGTCTTATCACCGATTACACCCGCTTTGGCTGGCTGTGCGACGTCATCATTGACGAAAACTGGCGTGGACACGGACTGGGCAGCTGGCTGGCGACCTGCGTCCGTGATCATCCGGAGCTGCAAACGGTGCATCGCTGGATGCTGTCGACCCAGGATGCGCATCAGGTCTACCAGCGTCTCGGCTGGCGTGTGGTGCAACACCCCGGGACGCTGATGGAATTTCCCCCTCCCTGACTCAGGAGTTAACCCGAGATGCGATACCGCGTTGGCGTGGATATTGGCGGATCCTTTACCGATTTTGCCGTGCTCGATCAGCAAACGAACCAGATTCATACCCTGAAAGTCCTGTCGCGCCCGGATCAGCCCGGCAGTGAAATCACCACCGGGCTGGCGCAGTTTCAGCAGCGTCAGGGAATCGACCCCGCGGAGATTGGCTACTTTACCCACGGCACCACGGTCGGCATCAACGCGGTGATCCAGCGGCGTGGCGTGCGGCTGGCGCTGTTCGCCACCGAGGGCTTCTGCGATGTGCTGGAGCTGGCCCGGCTGAAAATTCCCCATATCCATGACCTCTTTTCGCGGCGTCCTGCACCGCTGATCTCGCGCGACCGGGTTTTTGCCATCCGTGAACGCATGGACGCGCAGGGCAGGGTACTCCAGCCGGTGGACCGCCAGAGCGTACTCGACGCTATCGCGCAGGCGCGCGCTGCGGGCTGCCAGGGCATCGTGGTCTCCCTGCTCCACAGCTATCGCAACCGGCACAATGAAGCGGCCGTGAAAGCGATTATCAATGCGGAGGCACCCGAGCTGCTGACCTCCTGTTCTGCCGACATCTGGCCCATTATCCGCGAATATGAACGCACCATTACCGCGACCATCAACGCCTACGTGCAGCCGATGGTGATCCACTACCTTGAATCCTTTGAGCAGGCGCTACAGCGGCTCGGCGTGCAGCCGCCGCCGCGCATCACCAAATCGAACGGTGGCGTCATGGGCGTCGACCAGGCGAAACGTGAATGTGTGCAGATGGTTCTCTCCGGCACCGCATCCGGGGTCATCGGGGCCAGCTATCTCGCCAGCGCCTGTGGGTTCGGCAACATTCTCAGCCTCGATATCGGCGGCACCAGTGCTGACGTGGCGGTGATCATCGACGGCAACGTGGCGCAGGGCAACGGTGAAATCATCGGGGACTTCCCGATTTACATTCCCTCCGTTGCCGTTACCTCGGTAGGCCAGGGCGGCGGCTCGCTGGCGTGGATTGACGGGCAGGGCGTGCTGCAGATGGGCCCGGACAGTGCCGGCTCGCTGCCTGGCCCGGTCTGCTTCGGGCGTGGCGGCACGCAGCCGACCGCCACCGACGCCTTTGCCGCCTGCGGCATGATGGGGCATGGCGCGCTGGGCTACAACGCTGTTGCCGTCGATGTCGCGGCCGCCTGTGCCGCCTGGCAGCCGCTAGCCGATGCCCTCGGCCTGACGGTGCAGGAGACCGCGCAAAACGCCATTGAGCTGGCCATCTCCGGTATGTACAGCGACACCAGCGGCCTGCTGTCACGGTTCGGCCTCGATCCGCGTGAATTCTGGTTCCTCGCCTTTGGAGGCGCCGGGCCGATGATGGGCTGTTTCCTGGCCCGTGAACTCAACCTGAAAGGGGTAATTGTGCCGCCGACGCCCGGAGTGCTGTCGGCGCTGGGCGGGCTGGTGGCTGACATCCGTAATGACTTTATCCGCACCCTCTACAGCGATCTGACTCCTGCCCTGGCCGACACCCTGGCCACGGAAGCGCAGGCATTACAGCAGCGCGCCTGCAACTGGCTGACTGAGGAGCACGGCAGCGCGATGCCTTACAGCCTGCAGTTCAGCGCCGATATGCGCTATCAGGGACAGTCGTTTGAGATCGACGTGCCGCTGGAGGCAGGCTGGCTGACGCAGGCCGATTTTACGGCGCTGCATGACGCTTTTGATCGCCAGCATCAGCAGCTGTTTGGTCACTGTGATCCGCAGGCCCCGGTGCAGCTGATTAACCTGCGGCTGGTGATCACCTCACCGACGCCGAAACCGGTTATTGCCCCGCTGGCCCCGGCGACGGAACCGGTGCCGGTGCTGAAGCAGACGGAAGCGTGGATTGACGGGGCCTGGCATCAGGTTGATCTGGTGCTGCGGTCCGGGCTGCGCGCCGGCCATCAGCTCAGCGGCCCGGCCATCATTGCTCAGGATGACTGTACCACCTGTGTGCCGCCCGGCATGGGCGTCACGGTCGACACTTTTGGCAACCTGCTGATTACGGCGAACGAGGCATAACATGGCGATTGACGGACGTAACTTACAGATCCTGGCGAACTACTGCGCTGCCGCCGCCGATGCGATGGCCTTTACGCTGATGCGCACTGCGCACTCCACCTTCGTTAAGGAGACGGAAGATTTCTCCTGCCAGATTGTCAGCCGCAGCGGGCTGGCGTTTGCCTCACCCCGCAGTTTTGGTGCGCCCTGGTACAGCGGCATTGACTATGCGCCGGTGCTGGCGCTGATAGAGGAGTACGCCGAGGGTGACATCTGCATCACCAACGACGCCTACGCCGGAAACGTTGCGACCCACTCCCCCGACATCCACATCTGGAAACCGGTGTTCCACCAGGGCGAGATTGTCTGTTTCGTGGTGGGACATATTCACAACACCGATGTTGGCGGTGCCGTGCCCGCCTCGCTGTCGCGTTCGCTGACCGACATTGTGCAGGAGGGGATTCGCATCCCGCCGCTGAAGATCATGCGACAGGGTCAGCTCAACGAAGAGGTCGCCAGCATCATGCGGCTCAACGTGCGGGTGCCGGACCAGAACTGGGGTGACTTCAAGGCACAGCTGGCCTCGGTCA
Organism: Pantoea sp. PA1; assembly: GCF_056856975.1. Taxonomy (NCBI): domain Bacteria; kingdom Pseudomonadati; phylum Pseudomonadota; class Gammaproteobacteria; order Enterobacterales; family Erwiniaceae; genus Pantoea; species Pantoea sp. PA1. The sequence continues at coordinate 1,632,936 of NZ_JBXGEE010000001.1, read as the reverse complement.
ACGTGGGCGAGCGGAAAATTCACGACATTATTGCCCGCTTTGGCATCGACGATTTCCTGCAGGGCATTGAAGGCATTCTGGATTACGCCGAGGCGCAGGCGCGCACGATCATCGCGACCATTCCCGACGGTGAATACTTTTATGCCGACTACGCCGATGAGGATGGCGAGGGGGGCTATCCCTGCCGCATCGCCGTCACGCTGCGGGTGCAGGGCGATCGGCTTGAGCTGGATTACACTGGCAGCGACCCGCAGCTGGCCTCGTCGCTGAACATGCCCACGGGCGGACGGGAGCGACATCCGCTGGCGCTGGTCGGCGTCACCTATGTGCTCTCCACGCTGGATCGCTCCCTGTTGCTTAACGCGGGCACACTGCGGCCCACCCGCGCCATTCTGCCGCCAGGCACGGTCATGAACTGCGAGGCGCCCGCTGCGGTAGGCATGCGTTCGCTGACCTGTGCGCTGTCGCAGATTGCCACCGTCGGCGTCTTCTCACTGGCGATGCCCGACCGTCTGCCCGCCAACTCGCCCGGTGGCAACTCGATCATGAATATCCGCACCCAGACGCACAACCGCAGCGTGGTGGCCTCGCTGGGCCCGGTGGGCGGCGGTGCGGGCGGTACGCCGCGTCATGACGGCCCCGACGGTTCCGGCGGCCTGTCTGCCTTCCTGAAAAATACCCCGATTGAGATCAACGAAGCGGAAGTGCCGATTCGCTTCCATCGCTACGGACTGGCGCAGGACAGCGCCGGAGCGGGCCACTATCGCGGCGGCCTGGCGACAGAGATGGCGTTCGAGATCTTCTCGCCCAACACCACGATTACCGCGCGCAACCGCAACCGCTCGGTCTTCGCCTCGGCGGGGGTTGTGGGCGGACAGAGCGGGGCGCTCTCGCACTTCCAGACCCGACGCAATGGCGAGGTCATCCGGCACGGCAACACCGATGTGATCCACTGCCAGCCGGGGGACGTGGTCGAAGTCCGCGGGCCGGGTGCCGGGGGCTACGGGCTGCCGTCACAGCGAGATGCGGAGGCGGTCCTGCAGGATGTGCGCTGCGGTTACCTCAGCCTAGACGCCGCCAGGGCGCAGTATGGCGTGGTAGTGGTGAATAACCGCGTGGATCGGGTCGCGACTGAGCAACTGCGTGCTGTCATGCCGCAGCGGGTCACGCACCATTTTGAGCATGGCGAGGCGCGTCAGCGCTTTGAAAAACTCTGGACACCGCAGCGCTATCAGTCACTGACCACCTTTCTTGCCGCCGCGCCGGTCAGCTGGCGTCACTTCCTGAAAACCCAGGTTTTCCGGGCGGTCGCAGAGGCAGGCGAAACGGCGGACATGGCGCAGATATTCAGTGATTTGCGTCAGCGCTACCCGGCTATGGCGAACAATTAACGGCGATGGCGCATCGTCGACTACGCTTTAAGTCTGCATGGACTACAAGGGGAACCGCGACGATGAGCATGAAAACCAGTGATTTTTTTGTCCAGCGCCTGAAAGAGTGGGGTGTGAGCCGCATTTACGGCTATCCGGGGGACGGGATCAATGGCGTGCTGGGGGCCATTCAGCGCGCGAACGCCAAAGGGGACGGCATCGAATTTATTCAGGTGCGGCACGAAGAGATGGCCGCTTTTATGGCGGCCGGTCACGCGAAGTTCACCGGTGAGCTGGGTGTCTGCCTCTCAACCGGCGGGCCGGGTGCGACCCATCTGCTGACCGGGCTCTATGATGCAAAAATGGATCATGCGCCGGTGCTGGCGATTGCCGGACAGGCGGAAGCGACCGCGCGCGGGGCCAGTTATCAGCAGGAGATGAACCTGGACCGCATCTTCTCGGATGTGGCGAACTTCGTTCAGGAAGCCGCCACCCCGGCGCAGGTGCGTCACCTGCTTGATCGTGGCGTGCGGATTGCCAAAGCGCAGAATGGCGTGGCGGTGGTGATCCTGCCGAAAGATATTCAGGATGAAGCCTGGCAGCCGCCGCAGCATCTGCACGGCTTCACCCACTCTGGCAGTGGCTATCAGCGGCCGAAAGTGATCCCCTATGAGGAGGATCTGCAACGCGCCGCTGAGGTGCTCAACGCCGGTAAAAAAGTGGCGATTCTGATCGGGGCAGGCGCACGCAATGCCGCTGTCGAGGTGGTGCAGGTCGCCAATGTGCTGGGGGCCGGTGTGGCAAAAGCGCTGCTGGGCAAAGATGTGCTGCCGGACGATGCGCCCTTTGTAACCGGCTCGATTGGCCTGCTCGGCACCAAGCCCTCATCCGATTTAATGCAGAACTGTGACACCCTGCTGATGATCGGCAGCGGCTTCCCCTGGACCGAATTTCTGCCGGAGGAGGGCAAGGCGCGAGCGGTGCAGATCGATATCGATCCCGCCATGCTCGGCCTGCGCTATCCCAGCGAAGTGAATCTGCACGGCGATGCGGCAGAAACCCTGCGCGCGCTGCTGCCGCTGCTGGAGCACAAAGAGGATCGCAGCTGGCAGGAAGAGATTGCGGTTCAGGTGCGTGACTGGTGGACGCTGATGGAGGAGCGCGCGATGGCACCGGCGAACCCGGTCAATCCGCAGCGGGTGGTGTGGGAGATGTCCCCGCAGCTGCCGGACAACGCCATTGTCACCTCTGACTCCGGTTCCTGTGCCAAATGGTTTGCCCGCGACTATCGCGTTAAACAGGGGCAGCGGGCCTCGCTCTCCGGCGGGCTGGCCTGTATGGGCGCGGCGGTGCCTTACGCCATTGCAGCGAAATTTGCGCACCCGCATAAACCGGTGGTGGCGCTGGTGGGTGACGGCGCCATGCAGATGAACAACATGGCTGAACTGATCACCATCCAGAAATACTGGCAACAGTGGGCCGATCCGCGCCTGATCGTCTGCGTGTTTAACAACGAAGATCTCAACCAGGTGACCTGGGAGCAGCGCGTGATGGAGGGCAACCCCCGCTTTGACGCCTCGCAGCAGGTGCCGGACGTGAAGTACGCGGAATTTGCCCGCTCGCTGGGCATGGTCGGGATTTTCGTGGATAACCCTGACGACCTCGCAGGGGCCTGGCAGCAGGCGCTCAGCGCCGATCGCCCGGTGCTGCTGGAGGTGAAAACCGATCCGGAAGTGGCGCCGTTACCGCCGCATATCACCTTTAAACAGGCAAAAGCCTTTATGGCCTCCATGGCGAAGGGCGATCGGGGCGCAGCGCAGATCATCAGCGACACCGCCAGCCAGCTGTTCCATAAAAGCACGAAGGGCTAAGCCAGGCGACGGCGCCTCGCTAGCCTTATCTGTCTCTCCCCGGATACGTTCGTATCCGGGTCTTATTGCTTCATCAAACGCAACAGGAGTCCTACTATGGCGGCTCAATCAGGCTCAGTCTGGTTTATATCAGGATGTTCGACCGGTTTTGGTCGGGAACTGGCGCAGCAGACTATCGCGCGAGGTTTTAACGTGGTGGTGACGGCCCGGAACCTGTTGGCCGTGGCCGATCTGGTGGAAGGTCATGATAATGCGCTGGCGGTCGCGCTGGATGTCACGCAGCAGGCGAGTATCGATCAGGCGGTGCAGGCGGCCATCGGTGCGTTCGGAACGATTGACGTGCTGGTGAACAACGCCGGTTACGGCTATCAGAGTTCGATTGAAGAGGGGGTGGAGAGCGAAATCCGCGCCCAGTTTGACGCTAACGTCTTCGGTCTGTTTGCCCTGACGCGCGCCGTGCTGCCCGCGATGCGCCAGGCGCGCAGGGGGCACGTTATCAACATTACCTCGGTAGCCGGATTGATCGGCTTTGCCAGCTCAGGCTATTACGCCGCCAGCAAACATGCGGTGGAGGGCTGGTCCGATGCGCTGGCCCAGGAGGCCGGGCCGCTGGGCATTCATGTCACCTGCGTCGAGCCAGGCCCGTTCCGCACCGACTGGGCCGGACGCTCGCTGCATCAGACGCCAAGCACGTTGCCGGACTATGCAGAGACCGCCGCCGCGCGAATGAAAGCCACTGCCGACTACAGCGGCACGCAGAAGGGCGATCCGGCGCGCGCCGCCGCAGCGATGATCGCAATTACTGAACATGATCATCCGCCCCGGCATCTGGTGATGGGAGCCTGGGGCCATGACGCCGTGACCAGCAAACTCAAAGAGCGGCTGGCGGAGATTGAGGCGTGGAAACAGACATCGGTGGAAACCGATTTTCCGGAATCGCAGTGAGTTGCAGGTGGCATGAAGCCGCTGCGGTTTAACCAGAAGCGGTTTAAAAACAGGAAAGGCCCGAATATGGGCCTTTAAGCGCTAATCGGGGATGTTAGCTTCCTGCCTTTCGCGCGCGTTCAGTTCTTTTAACTTACGGCGCAACAGGGCAGATGAGGAACGTTTTCTCGCCTGAGCTAACTGGGCTTTAATGGCGGGTAGATCGGGCCTGTCCAGCCACTCAGCAATCAAAAGTGCCCTTAACTCCCTGTTCTCGGCATCAGCCGCATCTGTGATGCCATTGTGTTTATCGTAAAACGACATAGCAAGCTCTCCCTGTAGTCACTGTTTTATAAGCCTGGAAATAGTCCGGGATTAAAGGTTGCGGCGCTTTCTTCGGCAACCCGGTCCGGCGATTGTAGCGCAGTTCATTTTTTAACCCAGGCAAAGCGTCGTAGATCTCCTCAAGGGCTGTCGGACGATTGCGGTCAACGATCTCTCCTGATGCAGCCTGGAAAACAAAACCGCCCACAAAGAAGCTTTCATGGTGTGCCATTAATGCCAGGAGTACGCGTTTGATAACGACAGCACTGCCTAATCCTGCAAAGCTGATATGGCGGAAATCACCCAGGCATTCCATACCATCAAAGACGTCAAAACAAACTTCATAAATATCTTCTTCAATGCGCACTTCTCATCCCTGTCGTAACTTATAAATCCCTGAAACCCGATTTTCAGTTCCTGCGCAGCACCGTCAAACATCCATGGTAAAAATAAGGTTATTCATTCCAGCATTTCAGCCGCCGTTGCGGATTAACAACACCGTTTTGTAAGCCAGCCCGCAAAACCATTCACCTTTCACGCCCCCTTATCGCGCAGCCCTGCGCCATCATCGTGCTGAAAAAATAAACAGGCGTGCCCGTCCGCCACCATAAGAATTCGATCTTGTATCCCAGGCCGTATTCCATCTGGCATCCCTGCTTCAGAGCGCCCGGCCTGGTGTCAGCTGGCACGGTTCATGCACTACCTGACGGGTACAATTCTGGCGAGGTAATCCATGTTTGACTCCTTATTAGACGAAGATGCCACCACGATGGCCGCACTTATTCGCAGCGGGGAGGTGTCAGCCTGCGAGCTGACCGGGGCCGCACTGGAGCGGATGGCGGAACGGGAACCGGCAATACAGGCCTTTTGTACCCCCACGCCCGAACTGGCGATGGCGCAGGCCAGGGCGCTGGATGCCCGTCGCGCTCGCGGAGAGACGCTGGGCGCGCTGGCAGGGGTGCCGCTGGCGGTGAAGGATTTGATCTGCACGGCCAGTGTCAGAACCACCTCCGGTTCGGCGGCTTACCGGGATTTCGTGCCGGAAGAGGATGACATCACGGTAGAACGCCTGCTGGCCGCCGATGCCATTCTGCTGGGTAAAACCACCGCACCGGAGTTTGGCTACAGCGCGGTCGGGCACAATCCGCTGTTTCCGTCGCCGCGTAATCCCTGGGATCCTGAGATGACGCCCGGCGGCTCCAGTGCCGGGTCCGGTGCGGCCGTTGCGGCGCGGCTCTGTCCGATTGCGCTGGGCAGTGATGGGGGCGGATCGGTTCGCATTCCGGCGGCGCACTGCGGCATCTTTGGTTTCAAGGCGTCGATGGGGCGGGTACCGCTCTGGCCCGGCTGCCGCGATGAACGCTATCCCGGCGTGTCGAGCTGGGAGTCGCTGGAGCACATCGGCCCGATGACGCGCAGCGTGCGCGATGCCGCCCTGATGATGTCACTGATGGCGGGCCCGGACATGCGGGATCGTCACTCCATCCCCTGCAGCGACGTTGACTGGCTGGGCGCGCTCCGGCAGCCAGCCAGCAAACTGCGCATCGCGTTCAGCGCAGACCTGGGTTATGTCGCGGTGGACCCGGAAGTGCGGGCGGTGGTCAGTGCGGCCGTGCAGCGCTTTGCCGCTGAAACCGGCGCGGAACTGGAGCTGGCCGATCCGGGCTTCAGCGATCCGGCCGCCGCTTTCGGTGCGCTGGTGGCGATGGAGAGCGATCTTACCGGCATGCGTCAGATGATGGCGGAGCAGGGCAGCGCCATGTCACCCCATCTGATCGCCATGCTGCAGCGCGAGTGGCGGGCGGAAAACTTCACTGACGCCATCGCGGTCCGCAAAGCGGTCAGCAACAGCCTGTGGCGCTTTATGCAGCATTACGACCTGCTGATCACTCCGACGCTGGCAGTGCCGCCGTTTCCGCTGGGAAGCCAGGGGCCGGAAATCATTGCGGGGCGGATGGTCCGCAGCGACCACTGGCTCTCATTCTGCTATCCGTTCAACTTCACCGGTCAGCCCGCGGCGTCGGTGCCCGCCGGTTTTACCGCCCGCGGCCTGCCCGTGGGTCTCCAGATTGTCGGACGGCATCTTGATGATGCCTTAGTGCTGGCTGCCAGTGCCGCTTTCGAGCGCATTCAGCCGTGGAATCACCTTCAACCGGGAATCACACAATGAAAACATCGTCTTCACCTGCGCTGGAGCAGGAGTTTGAACACCAGCCGGTGCCAGTGTCGCATCGTCACTCCACCCGCTCGGTCTCGGCAGTCTGGTTCGGTTTTCCGATGATCCTCACCAATGCGTTATTTGGCGGCATCATCACCTGGCATCTGGGCTTCTGGCCTGCACTGATCGCCATTTTGCTGGGGAATCTGGTGCTGTTTGCCTATGTCGGCGCGCTGAGCTGGTTCGCCGGCAACAGCGGCATGAATTTCGCCCTGCAGGCACGGCGCACCTTTGGCAGCAAAGGCTATATCCTGGTCTCCGGTTTTCTCTCGACGGTGGTGATCGGCTGGTATGCCTTTCAGACCGGCCTCACCGGCACGGTGATTAATCAGACCTTTGGCTGGAACGCGCTGGCGGTGACGGCCTTTGCCATGCTGCTCTACACCGGCATCACCTTTCTTGGCGTGCGGGCGCTGTCGGTGCTGGGGATGATCGCCGCGCCGCTGTTTGTGGTGCTCGGCATCGTGGCGCTGTGGCTGATAGGGCGGGATCATGATTTCGCCGTCGTCACGCAGTGGCAGGGCAGCGCCAGCGCGGCGGGTGCCATGAGTATGGGCACCGCGGTCACGATGGTGGTCGCCGGTTTCGCCGACTCCGGCACCATGACCGCGGACTTTACCCGCTGGTCGAAGAATGGCCGCTCGGCGGTGATCGCGGCTTTTTCCGCTTTCCCGGTTGCCAACGTGATCTCCTACCTGTTCGGCGTGGTGATTGTGGCGGTAGGCGCGGCGGTTGACCCGCTGACCAACGGCGGAAATTTCCTGCCGATGCTGATGGGCCACAGCGCGTTTCTCTCGGTGGTCGCCTGTCTGTTTGTCTTTATTAACCTCGGATCGGTCTGCACACACTGTCTTTACAACGGCGCGGTGGGATTCAGTCATCTCTTCAGCAGCAAAATGCGGCTCTGGACGCTGATTCTGGGTGGCATCGGCGGCGTGCTGGCACTGGCGGGGGTCTGGTCTTACTTCCTGGAGTGGCTGAGCCTGCTGGGCATCGTGGTGCCGCCGTTTGGCGCAGTGATGATCGTGGATTTGATCTTTATGGCGCGTATCAGCGAACAGCGTCCGGCAGAGCGTTTCCGCGGTACCGCGTTCGCCGCCTGGGCGATTGGCAGCCTCTGTGCGGTCATCGCTCATGTGGCCTTTCCGCAGTTCGGTGAAGCCGTCATCGGCCTGGTCACAGCCGCCCTCAGTTACAGCCTGATTAGCAAACTGCGCATGCCGCGCCCGGAAATGGAGAACAGTCATGCCCGACTACAGCGTTAATTCCACCCCCTACGCCTGGCCGTTCGATGGCCGTTTTACCCCGGCTGACACTGCCCTGATCGTCATTGATATGCAGACCGACTTCTGCGGCGTGGGTGGCTATGTCGATAGCATGGGCTATGACATCAGCCTGACCCGTGCGCCCATCGCCCCGCTGCAGCAGGTGCTGGCCGCGATGCGTGCGCGGCAGTTTCCGGTTATTCATACCCGCGAAGGGCACCGGCCCGATCTCAGTGACCTGGCAGCCAATAAGCGCTGGCGGTCGCGGCGGATGAATGCCGGGATTGGCGATGTGGGGCCGTGTGGCCGCATTCTGGTGCGGGGTGAACCGGGCTGGGAGATTATCCCGGAGCTGGCGCCGCTGCCGGACGAGGTGGTGGTGGATAAGCCGGGCAAAGGCTCGTTTTACGCCACCGATCTGGAGCTGATTCTGCGCAGTCGCGGCATCCGCAATCTGATCCTGACCGGCATCACGACGGATGTCTGCGTTCACACCACGCTGCGCGAAGCCAACGATCGCGGCTTTGAGTGTCTGGTGCTCTCCGACTGCTGCGCGGCAACCGAACGGCGTCACCACGAGGCGGCGCTGAGCATGATCCATATGCAGGGCGGCATTTTCGGCGCGGTCGCCTCGTCTGCGGCGCTGCTGGACAGCCTGGGCGCATAGCGGTCTGCTGCTGATACGGATAGCCCGGGCGCACCGGCGCGCTCAGGCTATCCTCCCGGCCGTTACGCCTGCGGCGTCGTCTCTGGCGCGGCGGAGGTCATCAGCGCCGCAAGCTGATCGGCGGGCACCGCCTGACTGAAGAGATAGCCCTGCAACTGATTACAGCCTGCATCCGCCAGCGCCGACATTTGTCCCGGCGTCTCGACACCCTCCGCCGTCACCATCAGGCCCATGGCATGCCCCAGTTTCACCACCGACTCCACAATCGCCACGGAATTTTCCGCCACGCCCAGCGACTGGGTGAAAGAGCGATCGATTTTGATTTTATCGACCGGGAAGGTACTCAGATAGTTGAGGCTGGAGTAGCCGGTGCCGAAATCATCCAGCGCAATGCGGAAACCCGCTTCACGCAGCGCCACGATAATCGCGCGCGCCTCCCGTTCATCCTCAATCAGCACGCCTTCGGTGATCTCCAGCTCCAGGCGCTTCGGGTCGCCGCCGTGCTGGCTGACAATCGCCATGATCCGCTCGACAAAGCCCGCCGATCGGAACTGCACGGGCGAGACGTTGACCGCCACCAGCAGCGTCGGGAAACGCTGCTGCGTGGCACAGGCTTCAGCGAGCACCCACTCACCCAATGGCATAATCAGGCCGGTCTCTTCGGCAATCGCAATAAACTCACCGGGTGCGATCAGGCCGCGTGTCGGGTGGTGCCAGCGCAGCAGCGCCTCAATTCCGACCATCTGCTGACCGCCGATATCCATCAGCGGCTGATACCATACCTCCAGCCCCTGACGGCTCTGCAGCGCCGAGCGCAGATCCGCCGCAATCGCCTGGCGGGTGCGCACCGACTCATCCATCGCCCGTTCAAACTGCCGATATTTGCCACGCCCGCCGCTTTTGGCTTCATACAGCGCGATATCCGCTTTGCGCATCAGCTCCAGCCGATCGATACCGTCTCTGGGCGCGAGGGAGAGCCCGATACTGGCACCGCTCCACACCTCGCTGCCAAACAGCGTCACAGGCAGGGCCAGCTCGTCGACGATGCGCTGGGCCAGACTCTGCGCCTGGCCCAGGTTTTCGACATCCGGCATCACCACAATAAATTCATCGCCCCCGATGCGTCCCACGGTGTCGCTGGCGCGCACGATCCGGCTCAGGCGCTGCGCCACGGCGATGATCAGCTCATCGCCGGCGTGATGACCATAGGTGTCGTTGATGGTTTTGAAGCGGTCAAGATCGATCAGCAGCAGGGCCACCCGCTGATCGTGGCGCGTCGCCAGCGCCAGTGCCTGCGTCATGCGCTCTTCAACCAGCGCGCGATTGGGCAGACCGGTCAGCACATCATGAAACGCCAGATGCTGTGCCTGCGCCTCAGAGGCGCCGAGCCGCAGCATCGACTGCGACAGGCTGACCAGCGAATGCCAGAGCCGCCACACCATATAGAGACACAGCAGGGAGATCGCCAGCACCGCCAGCCCGGTTGAGGGGCCGATGGTCCGCAGCATCTGCGCACCGGGACGGGAGGGAACCCACTCCAGATACCCCACCGGATCGCCCGCCTGCGCCACCAGCAGATAGCGCGCCGCGCTGCCTGGCTGCGCCGTGCCGTCTGTGAAGTGCAGATCCTGAAGCTGATTGCGTTCCGCCAGGCTCGCCAGATAGCCATCATCCAGAAATTTCAGGCTCACCAGCCGGAAACGGGGCAGGGTGCGGTTCTCCTGCTGAATATTGCCGATGGCCAGAGCGGCGGCACGGTTCGTGACCCGTGCATAGTCGGCCCTGTCCGGGCGCGCCGGATCGGTGACCAGCGTACTCTGCAATACCTCAGCCGCCAGCAGATCGCTATCCGGCGCAGCGACCGGCTGGCCCTCGCGCCAGACTCTGATGATCTGGTTCTGCTGATCCAGCACCATAATCAGCTGATGTCCGAACATTTCGTAAAGCCATTCACCGATGTTCTCATCCAGCCAGCGGTCGCTGTTGCTCGCTGAGAGGTGCTGCTCAAGCGGCGCCCAGCGCGACAGGCTGTGCAGCTGGCGCAGATGTTCATTCAGGCTCTGCGAAAACGAGGCTTCAATCATCCGCTGCTGTTGCTGCCGGGCTTCGGCGTTAGTGAGAGAGGTGCCGATAAACAGCGCCGCGCCCGCACCCGCAAAGGTGAGCAGCAGGATGGCGACCAGCGGTACCAGCACTTCACGCAGAAAGCTGCGGCGGAAATCAGCAGAAAGTTTAATGCTATTAATCATATTGTTGTTTTTCTCAGCTACGGCGGGGCACAGTTTAAAATTAGCAGACAAGACTCTGTCGTCTACAGTCAGCGGGGGTTATAGTGAGTCCGGCAGCAATTTTTGTTGTCCCAAAGGAACGAAAAGGGTCAGAAAAGCGAAACGGTTATATCAGGCAGGTTAATGATATCGGCCAGGGCCGCAGGCAACTTCTGTCACTGTCCGTCACGTTGCCTGTCCCGGCTGAAAGGCAAAAGAGGCGCATCCGGGGCGCGGGCTGGCGAGGCTTTTCCTGTCAACTTTGCAGGTATGGTTCATACTTGAACCCATTGATTGTATTACAGACGGATGACCGTGAAGACAACGGTTACTGCATGTGTCACTTATCTGACAACCCGGTGTTGTCAGCTTACTAAAAGGGAAAATAATGCCATTGTTATTCGGTGAGTTATCTGGTTTCCCGTCGTGGGTACCTGTTGTATTACTCGTCTCGCTTTCATTTGTACTGGGTTTCCTGGGCCGTCTTATCCTGCTCGCGTTTATCCGCTACTGGCAAAGTCGCGACCGGAAGCTGTTCAAATCGCTGGAGAAGCACCTCAGTGGGTCGATGTTCTTTTTCATCCCGTTATTAATGATCAATGTGGGTCTTAATTACATTAACTTCCATCCAGACTCGCTGGATCTAATTACCAACATCATCAATGTCTTTATTATTATGTCGTTTTGCTCAGTGTTAATACGCCTGACCAATGTGGCGCAGGATATGCTTTATATCCGCTACGACATCAATATCTCTAATAATCTGCGCGCGCGTAAAATCCGCACACAGATTATCTACGTCAAAAAAGTGGTTATTGTCATTCTGGTGTTATTCTGCCTGTCGCTGATTCTGCTGAGTTTCCCGAGCGTGCGTAAATTTGGCACCACCATCCTGGCAGGGGCCGGTGTGGCGGGGATTATCATAGGTTTTGCGCTACAGAAGTCGCTGGTCAATCTGTTCGCCGGTATCCAGATCGCCTTTACCCAGCCGATTAAAATTGATGATGCGGTGGTGGTAGAGAAAGAGTGGGGCTGGATTGAGGAGATTAACCTGACCTATGTGGTCGTGCGGATCTGGGATCTGCGCCGCCTGGTGCTGCCGATCACCTACTTTACCGAGAATCCGTTCCAGAACTGGACGCGCAACAACGCTCAGATTCTCGGTTCAGTCTTTCTCTATGTGGACTACTCAATGCCGCTTGAGCCTCTGCGGACGCACTTTGAAAAGGTGCTGAGCGAAACCCGACTCTGGGATGGAGAAACGCAGGTGCTTCAGGTGACCGATACCACCGAGAAAACCATGACCATCAGGATGCTGATGACCGCGCAGAACTCGCCAATCGCCTTTGATTTACGCTGCTACGTGCGGGAAAAGATGATCGAGTTTATTCAGCAGAACTACCCGGAAAGCCTGCCGCAGGTAAGGGCATCGCTGACGGATAGCGGGCGTGAGAAGGGAGAGAGAGGAGTGGCTGAGCAGGTTTCAGGCATGGTGGACTGAGTGGTTTTTCGCGCTCCAGGGAGGGTGACCGTCACCCCTGAATGACACAAATGAGCCCTGACAGGCTCATTTGTGCTTCTGGTTGCTTCGGGTGCCGTGACCTGAGTGGCGGTGCAGAAAATTCACACCAGGCGGATGCGCATACCGTGGATACCGGACGTTCGTAAGGGTGTTACAGAGCGTAGCCACAGAACAGGTACTGTAAGCAGGGTAGTGTCTGCTATGGGCGAGAAGCAGACGAGAATCGTCAATGGCATTCAATGCTCCGAGCGAGATGACATAGGCTAACTGAGCCGCCTGTTTGCGGAAATAATCGCTGTGAATGTTAAATGTGTTAACGCCAAATAACACAAATCACCTCATCTATGCCTGTCTGGCGTTATAGTATTTATACCTGTGTCATTAAAGTATTGAAAGAAATGTCAAAGCCTGAAAAACTCCTTACCGTCACCTGATATCAATTTTTTTAACATTTCATTAATAAATAATGAGGCTATTAATTTCAGGCAATTTAACTTACAGGCTGGGATAACTGACTATCATATTCATGCTGTGCTGCTATTACTGCTTCAAGATTTTCATTAGTCCATTCAAGTAAAGTGTGAAAAATTTTGTCTAGCGAGTGACCTAAGGGTGTCATTCGGTATTCGACGGCAATAGGTGAAGTGGCCACTACGCATCTTTCCACAATCCCATTTCGTTCAAGTTTGCGCAAACATTGCGTCAAAGCCTTCTGAGTTATCCCACCGATTTTACGCTTTATCTCGTTGAATCTTATTGGCTTTTCGCTCACGGTCAATATTACCAGTACGGACCATTTATCGGATATCTGGTCTAAAATAATCCTATTAGGACAAGATGCAATTCTATTTGACGTTGTCATAAACCCGGTTTCCTGTTTGCTACTTAGTAGGTAAAAAGTGCCTGATTGACCTGTTCTGCATTCTGTATATCATCGAATCTGATTCCAGTGAAACTAAACCCTCTTAGGTCAGATCACTTTTCTCTTATACGTTGATGTTAAATTTAAAGGGTTAAATATGATTGCAGTGACAGGTGCAAACGGTAAATTGGGTAAGCAAGTCATTATAAAGCTTCTTTCCTTTTATCCTGCAGAAAAAATTGTTGGGCTTGTGCGAAATCCTCAAGACGCAGGAGACCTTATCGAATTAGGTATACAGGTTAAACAAGCCGACTACGATAAACCTGAAACATTATCAGCAGCGTTAACTGGCATTGAAAAGCTGTTATTGATTTCAGCTGTGATTCCCAGTGAAAGATCCAGGCAGCATAAAGCCGTCATCGATGCTGCGCATCAGGCTGGCGTTAATTTAATTGCTTATACCAGCCAGTTACGTGCGGATACTTCGTCGTTCTCTTTGGCAAAAAGTCACAGAGAGACGGAGAGTTATATTAAAAAAAGTGGAATGGCGTACACCATCCTGCGTAATGGGTGGTATATAGAGAACCATACCGACAATCTTAATAAAGCTTTCCAGCATGGTGTACTGTTAGGCTCATCAGGAAAAGGACGCTTTTCCTCTGCTTCCAGAGAGGAATATGCTGAAGCTGCTGCTGTAGTGTTATCTCAGGATGGGCACATTGGAAAACTATATGAGCTTGCGGGTAGCGATGCTTACACCATGTCTGAGTTAGCTGATCAGGTTAGCGAGTTGATCGGAAAAAAAATCGACTATCTCAATTTATCCTATCATGATCTTAAGCAAGTGCTTTTATCAGTTAACATACCTGAAATGATTGCAGATGTTGTTATTGAAGCAGATAAGCTATCGCAATTGGATGAATTATATAGCGACAGTAATGATCTCTCTAACCTGTTAGGAAGAAAAACGCTACCTATTCAGCAGGTGATTATTAACGAAATTAAACAAAAAAGACTGGGCTAATTCAATCAAGGTCTGGTGTCGATGTTAAGCTAAGTTTTTCTATTGTCTGGTATTGAGACAGGCAGGGAAGCCCATTTGATTTTATCAATACCCGGTTATATGGCCCTGTTTTACAAGCATGTAAAGCTTTAGAATATCCAGTTTAGTCATGCTAGCCAGGACTGGTGTGGAAAGATCATCATACCAGCACGAGGGAACAACGTTCGCTTAGCCTGAGTTGCTTTATTTATCTTCGGGTGACAATATTTTGCCTTTAGGTAAATTTCGGGTTTAGAAAAATTTGATAAAGTCATTCATCATAATAGTTGTGAAATAGAAAAGTAAGCGATGCTTTCTTCAGAAGTATTATGCAAATATATCTCTTTGTGTATCTCTATGGATATGCATAAGGTGAGGCTGAGGGGAAATAAGGATTGAATATTCGTAATATAAAAAAGACTTTAATGAAAGCGTCGGTAGCGTCTTTTTGCTTCTTTTTTATGACGTTTTCTAACGCAGAGTCGGGAGAAAGTCATGATTTCGCGCTTTCTAAGTCAGAAATCAATGGTGGAAAAGAAAAATATCCGCGATATTATGAAGTTGTGGCTAAGAACTTAGTCATTTCAGGATGCAGCCTCACTACTTCCTGTGCCAATTTAAGTTTAAAAAATGAAGGATTCATTCGCATAGGGTTTATTACTTATAAGCTGCGCTGGTTTAAATTTTTTGCGCAGGATGTTAGGTATTACCTCAATGAGATGTTCCGTCACCAATGAAACCCCTCTGCAGGCAACCGGCAGTTCAGGCGAACGCGAAGATCTTGAGGTGACCTTATGAGTAACGCCAGTGATAAATGACGCCGTAAGACCGGCCCAGATGATAACAGCTGTATATATCCTGCAATGCTTAATCCCTGTCCCGACAGCCCAATCCCTCCTTCAGCAATAAATGAGCGGATATCACATCGTTTACGGCTATATTGACGTTCAGTGAGAGAATAGACGGCGTGGCTTGTCGATCATGCTTATCAGATTCAGTGGCTATCAGGCTGACATTGATGAAGCGGATACTAACCCGGTCAATTTTTTCGATTGAGGAGATTACCCTGAGCTATGTGGTGGTACGGATCTGGGATCTTTGCTGCCGATTACCGACTTTACCCAAAATCCTTCCCAGAACTGGACGCGCAACAACGCTCAGATTCTCGGTTCGGTCTTTCTCTATGTGGACTATTCAATGCCGCTTGAGCCTCTGCGGACGCACTTTGAAAAGGTGCTGAGCGAAACCCGACTCTGGGATGGGGAAACTCAGGTGCTTCAGGTGACCGATACCACCGAGAAAACCATGACCATCAGGATGCTGATGACCGCGCAGAACTCACCAATCGCCTTTGATTTACGCTGCTACGTGCGGGAAAAGATGATCGAGTTTATTCAGCAGAACTATCCGGAAAGCCTGCCGCAGGTGAGGGCATCGCTCACGGATAGCGGGCGTGAAAAGGGAGAGAGAGGAGTGGCTGAGCAGGTTTCAGGCATGGCGGACTGAGTGGTTTTGAGCGCTCCAGGGAGGGTGAATGTCACCCCTGAATGACACAAATGAGCCCTGACAGGCTCATTTGTGCTTCTGGTTGCTTCGGGTGCCGATACTTGAGTGGCGGTGCAGAAAATTCACACCAGGCGGATGCATATCCCGTGGATACCGGACGTTTGTAAGGGTGTTACAAAGCGTAGCCACAGACCAGGTGCTGTAGGCAGGGTTGTGTCTGCTATGAGCGAGAAGCAGATTCTGGCAGTGTTTCCTACGCCTTTCGAACGAAGTCATATACATTTTATTAATTTGCCAGAAACCACCCAGAGTAAACGTCTGCTTACATCTAGATATTTAAATACACATCTTAGTTACATTTTAAAGCATTTTTCATTATTCAGAGGTTGGGTTACTGTAAAAAAACAAATCTCCAAAATTTTATCCTGCCTTCACGGCAGATACCTTTGCATTTGTTTTTGACAAGAATGCAACAAATTTAATCTAAAGATAACAATAAAGTAATTTGGTTGTTTTATCAGCATTTTCTCAAATTAATAGCGCATTCATATCATCAGAAAAAGCTAATGTTACCGGTAACTCTGCCGATAGAAATTTTATCTTTTAGAGGGAGATTAAAATGTCGGCCATCAGAAAATTTAAACTTTCAAGAGTACTTCTCACCAGTGGCATATTCATCATCGTTATTCAGCTTTGCGTAGGATTAGTATTTCTCAACTATTTAAAGTCTGACAGAGATAATTTCAGAAACGCTGACGTTGTGAGTAAAAAAGTACGGCTTTTGAGCGACATCTGGACACAGTTAAACGAGGTGAGAGCAGACACTAACCGGATTGCTCTGTGGTTGATCAAAGATGGTCCGGGCAGTGAAAAAGTAAATTATTTTATTGCCCATGGAGAAAAGATCCTTAGTCAGGCAAGAAAAGATTTTTCCAGCTATCAGCAACTGGCTGATATCAGGGGAGTACCAGAAGATATACAAAAATCTCTCCAGAAAAGCTTTCAGGCATATTCGGCCATTTTGCAGCAGTCGTTAAGTAATGGCTATAAGAAGGATGCAAATCTTATGTTCTCGATTAATGCCGGCCCCTATAAGGATAAAATGCAAAGCGATTATGATGCATGGCGAAGCAGGGTGGCAGATATCAGCGTCCATATTTCCGAAAAAAGCAGCGAGACTTACTCTAAGGTGACTGTGTTTTTCTATGGAATGATAATTTTCAATCTCATATTTATGTTCGGACTTATCAGGGTGTTTAAAAACGTGCTTATCCAACCCCTGTCACAGGTGTATGCGCAACTGGAACGTATTCAGTCAGGCGATCTTACCAGTGAGGTTAAAACAGAATTCCCTCGCAAAACTGAAATAGGGGGATTATTCTTTAAACTCAGTGAGATGCAGTCAGGCCTTATCAGGGTAATTTCCGAGATAAAAGAGGGGTCACTGAATATTGTCAAGGGTATCAGTGAAGTGAGTTCCGGCAACAATGAACTTTCAGCCCGCACGGAACAGCAGGCAGCGTCCATTGTTCAGACAGCATCCAGTATGGAGGAAATGACTGTGGCGGTTAAAAATAACGCGCAAAACTCTGCTGATGTCTCTGAACTGATTAACGACACCAGAACAAAGTCTGAACAGGGTAAATCCGTAGTCCTGTCACTGTCAGACAGGTTGAAAACCATGCAGGAAAAATCGTCAAAAATTAACGATATCACCGGCATTATTGAAAGCATCGCTTTTCAGACCAATATCCTGGCACTGAATGCGGCCGTTGAGGCAGCGAGGGCGGGCGAGCACGGGAAAGGATTCGCTGTCGTAGCCGGAGAAGTCAGGAATCTTGCGCAAAAAAGCTCATCGTCAGCGAAGGAAATCAGCGATCTTATTAGCGATTCAGTAACGGAAATTGAAGAAGGTGCAAAGCTATCTGATGTCGCTCAGGATTCAATTTCAGGCGTTTATGATGCGATACTGGAGATACATGATGTAATGCACAACATCAGAACCGCTACGGATGAACAAAGCAAGGGGCTTGAGCAAATCAACATTGCTATTTCTGAACTTGACACTGTTACCCAAAAAAACTCTGCACTGGCTGAAGAGACCTCATCAGCAGTAATGCTTGTTGAGAGTGAAACCGTGAATCTGAATCGCGTGGTTGATTCATTTAAAACCGGCTAATTCGATATGTCGCTTAACGAATAAATCAGATGGCGGGGTATTCAAATGCTGAAAACAAGTTTTGAATATCCTTGCTTTACGTCAATAGTGACATTTACATTAAGACTTCTCAGCGCCTGTTTGCTGCCTGTCGGCCGTTTCCGGCACCTTTCCCTGTCCGTATCCTGAAAAGACGTCCCTGATGATCCCGGCATGTTTGCATTACTACGCGGTAAGATCTGTTCTACGCGGATTAGCAAATGCACTGTTGGAAACATCCGCTTCTGTCTTGGACAGACCGTTGCGCCGCAACGGCCGCTATGAGCTTTTTGTGGTCATCACGCTCGTCTTTTTTACAGATTTTACAGGGGTTACAACTTCAGTAAGTTCTTCGTCAGACCTGCCGGCTTTAAAGATCGCAACGGCCTGACGCAGAAGGACAGCTTGCTCCTCAAGGGAAGGCGCCGCGCTGGCCGAATGTTCAGCCAGCGGACTGATGGAATTTGAGGCTTCGGAACAAAGCTCATTTCCTTATTCCGCTCTCGGATACTCAGGCGTACGGGCAGTTTGGAAACTCCATGGTGGTTCCGGTTTTTATTGCTGTGGAGCAGCTACTTTTGCCCCTCATCGAACAACATCTTAGCCAAAAAACTTAGCGCCACAGGGCCATAATTTTTTTTAAGGCCGCGCATTATGCTGTTTTGCGGTGAATTGCGTCCGCTGTCACCAAATTGTCATGCCCACTCCCAATACTCTTTTTTATTTTTTTGGGATCGTTAGATGTCACTCCTTTCTGTAATCTCGTTACCGCTACGTTTACGCACGCGTCTTACCTGGCGTATGCCGCTTTGGCTCACCAGCCTTCGCAGCCAGTTTTTGCTGTTTATCGTGCTGTTTTGTTTACTGCAGTTCGCGGGCGTACTGCTGCTCAGTAATCACGTTAATCAGACGCAAATTTCACTTGAGCAAGCCAATCAACTGCGGGAAAGGTTGGCCCTGCTGGATAAAGCGCGTATCGAGTTGCTCACCGCCAGTGATAACAGCCACCGCGCCGGTATCTATTTAATGCAGGATCAGCAAAGCGGCTCGGTCGATAGCTGGAAAAGTCTGGCGGCCGCCTCCAGGAATTCGTTAACAAAAGCCCAGTCGCTGTTCACCGCCTACCATGCTAAAGCGGACAGCCCCCTGGCTCAGGACTTCGCGATGTTAGCGGAGGGTTTGCAAGAGCAGTTAAAAGGGTTAGCGGCCAATGACATTAATGCCTTTTTTATTGTGCCGATGCAGGCATTCCAGCAGCAGTTTAACGATGCCTGGTTCAGCGAGCTTGAACAGGCCAACCATCAGTTGAGCAGCGTGAATCAACTTACCCTCAGTACACTGAAGCAGAGCCGCAATATGTCGCTGATCGTCAGTGCCATTTTGATGGCGCTACTGGTGCTGGCCTCCAGCCTGCTGATGCGCGGCGTGCTATTGCCGCTTCGACGAGCCAACCAACAGCTGGAACAGATTGCAACAGGCGACCTGGTACCGAACCATGACACGCCGGGTCGCCAGTCTTTAGAGACGCGCCAGCTGTTTCAGTCGATCGAATCGATGCGCTTCGGTCTGCAGCAGATTGTCAGTGACATTAATAATGTTGCGGTCAGCGTGGCGGCCGGTGCAGAAGATATGCAGCAGCATAACGAACAGTTCATGCAGCAACATCAGGCGCAGAATGCCAGCTTTCACTATCTGTCACAGCGTTTATACCGCGTGTCTGAAGAAGTCGAAATTGGTGCACAGCTCTCACAGCAGGCCACACAGGAGGCGCAGTCAGCTGATGCTCTGATGCGCAATTGCGTCACGGAAGTCGACAATATGGAACTTAAAATGCAACAGATCGTTGCTTCCTCGGGCGATATCGCCGGGATTGTCGCCATGCTGGATAGTCTGTCAATGCAAACCCGATTACTGTCGTTAAATGCCGCCATTGAATCCGCTCACGCCGGAACGTACGGCCGCAGTTTCTCCGTTGTCGCCAAAGAGATGGGACTGCTGTCGCAAAAGAGTGGTGAATCAACACGTCAGATTGATGGTTTAATTCAGCACACTCAGCAGCATGTGAATGATGGTTTTGACAAAGTTAAGGCGCTGGAAGTGCTGTTCACGCAAATCAGCGGCGCGGTTTCGGGGGTAGTAACACAATTGGATGAGTTACAGCAAAATAGCATCGCGCAAAGTCATCGCGTCAGTAAAATTGCGCAAGAAGTGGTGGAGATGAGTAACCAGCTGCAGCAAAACGAAGCGCTCAACGCCCATCAGGTCAATTCTGCTACGCAATTGCGTGAACTCTCTGATCGCCTCGCGCAGCGGGCACAGCAATTCCGCGTCGATGCAGCTTAAGTGCAGAGATAAAAAGCTCGTGAATGACGTAATACCTGTCAGTTAAGATCTTAATGGGGGCCGCAACAGATAACGTTGCGGCCTCTTTTTTACTGCCCTGGGGGAATGTCGCGTTATTCTTTCCGGCAGCGCCAGCCCTGAAGCCATCGCCATTATCTCTTCTATTATTCGCGGTATATTCCCCCGACAGCAGGCTCAGCTGACTTCTCAGATAAAGGGCAGGTTTCTTAAAAAGGGGCTTCAAACACCCGGTTGTCCGGCGGAGACCAGGGGTGTCAAAAGCCACCACCAGAAAGTCCGGCACGCCATCAGTCACCTCCAGAGCATATCCCACCGGCCTCTTCACGCCGTACTGCGCGATATAAAACTCATAACCGCCCGGTACGCCGTACAGCAGGCCACCGTTGAAGCCGTTAATTTTCACATCGGGACGGGTGGGGGAGCAGCAGACGCATATAAAATTCAGCCGTGTCTTCCGCGATGGTATCACTGCAGACCGGGTTCCAGCATTCACTCAGGGCACCCCCCATCACGCCAGACCAGTCAAAATGCTTTCGCTTCCACAGGCTATTTATCAGTAGGCGTTGCATATTGACCGTGTTGACACTCGCATGGAGGTGCATCAGCTCAGACTTTAGCTGACAGGTTTTGTTGATTTGGCACAATTAATCAGTGAGGGGCTGTTGTGAGCGAGAAGCGGACGTCAAAATGATAGTAGCAGGGACGTTCTGCCATAATAAATATAACAACCCGCTCGCGAACCCTTTTTGGTGTTGATTTTCAGACAGAAGTGCAGGGCAGTATAAACCTCCGTTTTTTACTGCAATTAGCCTATCCACGTTTAACTTTTTTAATTGCCATTTTTACTAACCAATATATGGCTAAAGCGTAAAACGCGATAACGATTAAAAGGGAAAAGAACGTAACCGGATCCGTACCAGCTTCGTATACGTCATCCTGATAACTGCTGAAAATTTGGTGAGAATGCTCAACGAGCCACGCCGTCAGCGGATAGAGTGGCATCCCGTAACGCGAAACCATAAAGGCCACAATAAAGCAGACGAAAAAAACCGCTGCTTTTCTAGCGAGTTTGGCAGTTTGCAAAGTTACTTTCTCCCTGAACGTCAACATAGCCGTGCGCCATCAGGCTGTTTCGCGAACCCGGCACGCGAATTTTTTTTCTCCGGAGCAGCGCCTGTCTTACCGTATAGAAATCAGTACGCCGTACGAAGGTGATACACCCTTCACTTTCTCCGGAGCCGTCTGGACGAAGAGGATGCAGGCGGAAACCGCCGCGGGCAACGCCATTGATGAAGATGGAATCACTCATCGTTTCCGAATTAAACAGCGCAAACCACTCTGAATGATTTGAGCTGTTCCAGGTGTCGACGGCTCATCCTCTGATCCGGTTAGCGATACTGCCTTCAGGACGCGGAACAATCCAGTAGGGCCCGACCGGAATGGCACTGTCAGGCCTGTAGGTACAGTTTGGGTCATTGGTATAGGGCTTTTGGCCGGAAAAGACCGGAAAGGTACCCACGCCATAAACGTGCAGCTTTGCCTCGCCACCGCCCTTAGTCAGATCGTCGTAGCTCATTCTCATTAATTGCATTAAACACTCCCTGTAAGTTATAAGGCAACCCATTGAACCGGGCAATGCTATCATTACTCCATAGAGAAGTTAACGGGCAGGCTGGCTCTTGACAGCCAGAGCTCTTCTGCGAGCCAGACAGCGTTATTTATCATAAGACTACTTGCCGCACTCCGTCAGGGGGCCTCGGCGCGATCCTTGAGCACAAATACTCACGTCCGCTTCTGGTACAACGCGGAATTCGGCAGGCTAGTGTCCGCTGTGAGTGAAAAGTGAACGTTAAATAGAGCAAATTCAGGGTGAATTTCGGGTTAATTCATTAAATGAAAGAGGAAGTATGGCAGGAGCGAAAACGGATACTGTATCTCATGGAGAAGCGCTCAGGAATGCGTTTTAAAATAGGCACGCATAGTGCGATTTTTCATCAGGTGATAAGGTCGGGTTTCCCGGAAATTCATAAACAGGAGTGAACGTGGGCACGTTAGAGAAGTATGAATGGCACAAGGATAACTATCTGGTAAGTACAGACAGGAAAAGGCTGGATGTGCAGGCCATCCATCGTTATCTGACGCGGTCGACCTGGGCTAAAGGGATTGATCGGAATATTGTCAGTCTATCAATCGAAAACAGCCTTAATTTTGGTGTTTATCACGATGACGCTCAGATTGGTTTCGCGCGTTTAATCACAGATTACGCTACGTTCGCCTACCTTTGTGATGTTTATATCCTTGAAGAATATCAGGGAGAAGGGCTGGGTAGGTGGATGATGCAATGCATACACCATCATCCTGTTTTCGAGCGGCTTCGCAGAATCATGTTGTTTACTACCACAGCTCCCTGGCTCTATGAAAAATTTGGCTATGAACCTGTTAATCGGGAAAACTATGCATGGAGTATCACAAGGCCTGACATTTATTCCTGTGTGAAAAAGTCTGGTTAACTGACCTGCTCTCTGTTGATTATCTCCGCCTGTCATCAGAATGTCCACTTCTGGCCCAAAACAGACCACGGCAAGCCAGAATCCGCTATAAGCAGGAAACCTGCGTCGCTGCTACATGAGCTGGAACAGAGCTTTTGTGCTGGAGCGAGCGACAAGCACAGTCCGCATTCAAAAATATTTCTAATGTTTGCGTTTTCGCTGTCGATAACCTGATGGCTGGCTGAGTGATGATTTCACTCAGCATTTATTTGTACATTTCAAACGATAAGGATATTTATGAACAAGCTTTGTGTTGCGGCGCTGTTGGCTCTGAGTTTAACCGGCTGTGCGCAGCAGACTTTCGTAATGAAACAGAATCAGGTTGGCGCGGCGACGAAAACCACCAGCCAGCCGTTCTTTGTTTCAGGTATCGGTCAGCGTAAGAGCATTGATGCGGCGCAGGTGTGCGGCGGCCAGGAAAAAGTCAGTCGGGTTGAAGTGCAGCAGACCTTTGTTAATGGCTTACTGGGCGTGGTGACGTTTGGTATCTACACGCCACGTGAAGCGCGCGTTTATTGCGCCATCTGATCATGCCTGAGGCCGGTTCGCCGGCCTCATTCTGCGCCTTTCATTAAATGATCAAGCTGCTGATAGCTGTCGCCATGTTCGCCCCATCAGACAGCCTCTGTCCCGGCAATAACACGCACGCAGGGATTAATTCACCGGGTCAGGTGGGTTGTCGCCGATCTGCGCATGGTGCGCAAGTTCATACTCTATGAACGCCTCAATCATGCTCCTGTACACCTTCGCAATAATGATTTCAGGAAGTCCTTTCTCCGCCGCGAGTCGGCAGACTTTATCAATGACCTGCTGCACCCGATCTGGCGCGCGCACTGCGGCGTGATCGGCTTTGAACGTTGCCGCAGCTTTCACACATTCAGCACGCTGAGCAATCATGCTCACCAGCTGAACATCGATCCGATCAATCTCTTTTCTGACCTCTTCAAGTGTGGCGAACATCATTTGTGCACCTGTGAACTAGTACGATAGTTCGAAAAGATACAGCATGTGACGGCTGAAAACCAGCGGCAACGGGAAAAGGTAAGCCCGTCAGGCTTACCCCTCGTTACCCGGCTCAGGCCACGTTACTGCGTCAGCGAGAAGCCCGCGTCAAAATGGTTTGCCTTGTTATTGAACTGCTCGATCCGGGTTGCCAGCTGTGAAATATGGTCATAGCTGATGCGTTTGAAAAAATCATTATCACCGCTGTTGTGCACCAGCTGCGTGAAGGCGGATAACCAGCCGGCGCTGCTCGCTGTGGTGTCAGTGATGCTGAGCATGGCATCCCGTTCTTTCTGCGTCGCATGCTCACCGTGACTGATGCTATCCAGCTGTTGCTCAAACTGCGTGATGCCTGCCGTGTCGCCGTACTGGCGGGCGATATCCAGTGAGCGCTGGGTCAGATCCTGCAGGACAGCATCCTGCGCAGAGGCCTTATCTGACACAAACTTTTCTACTTCACGGTAACTCTCAGCCTGCTGATCCGCAGGAACAAATCGCTCAACCAGTTTATTTAACATGCCCTGGGTGACGGCCAGATCCATTGAAAGCGTTGTGGAGTTACCGGAGCCGGTATAGGAGTGCAGGGCATCGGAAATCAGTCCGGACATATCGGTTTCAGAAAGAGAGGAGTGGGACTGTAAAGCGGAAAACCAGGTGTCGATATCGTTGGTAATGCCGTTCGTCGTGCTGCTGTTTTTTTCGATAGTGCTGTTGCGTATCTGAATCACTTCTTTCAGGTTTTTATCTATTGCCTCCTTGCTGAGCTGTGTGGTCGAAGAAGGGGCATCTGCAATCAGCCTGTTTACCGTCTCCCGGGCAAGCGGAATAGTTTTGGGCATACTCTCCTGCTTGCTGAAAACGTCACTCTCTTTAAACCCGTTATCGATTGAGCTAATCATTACTCTCTCCATGTTGTGTGAAAGAAGCCTGATAATAATATCGGGTGTTCATAAGAAAACTTGACGCTTAACGGACAGAAGAGGGAAGCAGATTTCATCTGTTGAGTCAGTGATTATCTGTGATCAACGGATAATCAGAAGGTTAACGCGTTTAAGTGGCGATGCGCGGTTCAGGGACATTCGCCGAGATGATCCAGGCACCATTCCCACACCGCCTGCGCAGCCCTGCCAGGCAGATCCGTACGTTTGCGCACCAGATAATAGTCACCTGCGCTATCGCCCGCGTCAGCCACCACGACCAGCCGACCCGCTTTGATATCGGCCTGCACAAAAGCCCGGCTCGTCAGCGCCACGCCCTGTCCGGCCATCGCGGCATCCAGTGCAAGGGTGGTCTGGTTAAAGCGGGCGCCGGGCAGCTTTCCCTCCTGCTGCAGGAAGCGTGGCCAGCCGTCATGCGCGTCATGCAACAGCGGAAGCGACGCGATCTGTCGGGCGGTCAGCGGCAGGCTGAGCCCCTCCAGCAGATGTGGGCTGGCAACGGCGATCAGATGCTGACGAAACAGCAGCGCGCTCTCCAGAGTCGCGGGCAGGGCAGTTCGTGACAGCCGCACCGCGATATCCACCTGGTCACGGGAAAAATCGGACAGGGCCTCGGTGGCGACGGTGCGCAACTCAATGTCAGGAAGATCTGCCTGAAGCTGGCCCAGCCGGGGGATCAGCAGTCTGGCGGCGACGGTCGGCGTCACGCTGATCGTCACCACGTCCGGGCGCGCCAGCAATCGGTCCGTTGATTCGACCAGCATATCAAACGCGCGCGTCACGTCAGCAAGCCAGGCTGCCCCCTGCGGCGTCAGCGAAAGCCCGCGCGCAAGCCGGTTGAACAGGCGGATGCCCAGATGATCTTCCAGTGCGCGAATCTGCTGCGCAACCGCCCCCTGCGTGACGCCCAGCTCCGCCGCCGCCGCCCGGAAACTCAGCTTCCGGCCAGCGGCTTCAAACGCCCGCAGGGCATTCAGTGAGGGCAGACCGCGACGTGAGAGTGGCATAGTTATCCTGTAGTTTTTCTACATGCTCAGAGGTTTATTTATCGCGCGATAATACACCGCTTTCCTGCGAAGATGCGTTTTTCACAGCAAAAGGAGCAGAAGATGACCGCAGAAAAAGTCGCCATCATTACGGCTGGCGGATCGGGCATGGGCGCAGCCGCCGCGCACAGGCTGGCGGATGAGGGATACCGCGTCGCAATCTTATCCTCTTCCGGTAAGGGCGAAGCGCTGGCGCGGCAGCTGGGGGGAATCGGCGTGACGGGTTCCAATCAGTCACAGGCGGATGTGCAGCAGCTGGTAGAGCAGGTCATGCAACGCTGGGGACGGATTGACGGCCTGGTCAACTCGGCGGGTCATGGCCCACGAGCCGACATTCCCGACCTGACGGATGACGCGTGGCAGACAGGCATGGAGGTCTATTTCCTCAGCGCCGTGCGCATGGCGCGTCTGGTGGCACCGATCATGGCAGCTCAGGGTGGCGGGGCCATCGTCAATATCTCTTCGGCGTGGACCTTTGAGCCGACAGAGATGTTCCCGACCTCCGCCGTGTTTCGCGCCGGTCTCGCCAGCTTCACCAGACTCTTTGCCGACCGCTATGCCGCGGACAACGTCCGGATGAACAACGTGCTGCCCGGCTGGATTGATTCGCTGCCCGCCACCGACGAACGCCGCCAGAGCGTGCCGATGAAACGCTACGGCAAGGCTGAAGAGGTGGCCGCCACGATCGCCTTTCTGCTGTCCGAAGGTGCCGCCTACATCACCGGGCAGAATATCCGGATTGATGGGGGACTGACCCGCAGCGTCTGACACCCCATTCCCACGTTCACCGCACCTTCACCCCGCCGTCACGCTGCTGTCATCTGAAGCCGTCAAGGTAACGCCATCCCGCAGTGATTTTTCACTGCGTTCCCACTCCGTAACCCGTGAGGATTTCATCGTGATGGAGTTATCCAGACATCCGACCACTGTCTACCAGGCTGTTGCCGCGCAGCTGGAGCAGGCGCTGAAAGAGCGTTACCGCTGCGGCGACTATCTGCCTTCCGAACAGCAGCTGGCCGACCACTACGAAGTGAATCGCCACACGCTGCGCCGGGCCGTCGATGAGCTGGTGCAGAAAGGGCTGCTGCAACGCCGTCACGGCGTGGGCATCCTGGTGCTGATGCGCCCGTATGACTATCCGCTGCATTCCCAGGCGCGCTTCAGTCAGAACCTGCTGGAGCAGGGAAGTCACCCGACCAGCGAACGGCTGCTGGCGGTGCTGCGTCCGGCCAGCAGTGACGTGGCCAGTGCGCTGGGCGTGAAAGAGGGCGATAACGTCATTCATCTGCGTACCCTGCGCCGCGCCAACGGCGTGCCGCTCTGCCTGATTAACCACTTCCTTGCCGACCTCAGCTGGTGGCCGCAGCTTCAGCGCTTTAACAGCGGCTCGCTGCACGACTTTCTGGTGGAGCACACCGGCAAGCAGCTGGTGCGCACCCAGACCCGCATCAGCACCCGCCGGGCGCAGGCGAAGGAGTGCCGTCAGCTCGATATCGCACTCCATGCGCCGCTGCTCTGCGTGCGGACCCTGAACAAAACCGCAGATGGTGCGCTGGCAGAATACTCCGTCAGCCTGACCCGCGGTGACATGATCGAACTGACTCTGGAGCACTGATGGAACAGCAAACGGATCGCCAGCGCTGGCTGTCGGTGCTGGCACACAGCAACGCCGCGCGGCTTGAAGCGCACTGGCAGGCGCTGAATCTTCACCCCGAGTTTACCCTGATCCGCCCGGCCGAAATCGGCATGACGCGGCTGCAGGCGCGAATGGGGGCCACCGGGAAACGCTTTGTGATGGGTGATGCCACGGTGACCCGCGCCGTGGTGCAGCTGAGCGACGGCACCCTGGGATACAGCTACCTGTTAGGACGCGACAAGGCGCACGCTGAGCGCTGCGCCCTGCTGGATGCACTGTTGCAGCAGCCGGAAACCCGGCCGCTGCTGGAAGAGAAGATTATTACCCCGCTGGCGGCGTGGCGTGAAGAGCAGCGACAGCTGCGCGCGCGCGAAATCGCCAGCAGCAAAGTGGATTTCTTTACGCTGGTTCGCGGAGATAACTGATGACTTTACTGGCAAGTTTCAACCACCCTGTTGCGGACGCGCAGCGCGCCTTTCGCCGCATCCTGAAGGCGATGAGTGAGCCGGGCGTGATGGTCTCGCTGCCGCTGCAGCAGGGCTGGGGTGCGCTCTCGCCGGCGGCCACGGCGCTGCTGCTGACGCTGGTCGATCAGGAGAGTCCGGTCTGGCTGGATGCGAAAATCGACAACGAACAGCTGCGCAACAATCTGCGCTTCCATACCGGCGCGCCGATCACCACCCGGCAGGATGCGCCTTTTGCCCTGAGCCATGCGGCGGCGCAGCCCGACCCGACGGCGTTTGCGGCGGGGGATAACCTGTCACCGGAAAAAAGCACCACGCTGATTATCGAAGTGCCCTCGCTGAATGGCGGTCTGACGCTGCGACTCTCCGGCCCCGGCCTGCGCGAAACCCGCGCCATTGCGCCGCAGCTGCCGGAGAGCGTGCTGGACTATCTGCGCACCCGGCCGCATCCGTTTCCGCAGGGCGTGGATCTCATCTTCACCTGCGGCGAAGCGATCATGGCCGTGCCGCGTACCACCGTTGTGGAGGTGTGCTGATGTATGTCGCGGTAAAAGGGGGTGAAAAAGCGATTACGCATGCCCACCAGCTGCAGGCCGATCTGCGCCGTGGCGATCGGGCCGTGGCTGAACTCGGCTGCGATCAGGTGGCGCAGCAGCTGGGTCTGGCGGTGGATCGGGTGATGACCGAAGGGGGGATTTACGATCCGGAACTGGCGGCGCTGGCGATTAAGCAGGCCAGCGGCGATCTGGTCGAGGCAATTTTTCTGCTGCGCGCCTATCGCACCACATTGCCACGGCTGGCGGAGAGTCGCCCGCTGGCGACCGGGACGATGCGTATCGAACGCCGCATTTCGGCGGTCTATAAAGATCTGCCGGGCGGCCAGGTGCTCGGCCCTACCTGTGACTACAGCCACCGTCTGCTCGACTTCACGCTGCTGGCCAATGGCGAAACGCCTGCCGCGCCGCGGGATGATCGGCCGGTCGCGGAAACCTGCCCGCACATGTTCAGCATGATGAGCCGCGAAGGGCTGGCGGCCGCGGAGGAGGATGACGGCAGTGAGCCGACCGATATTACCCGCGAACCGATGGCGTTTCCCGCCTCACGCGCGGCACGGCTGCAACAGCTGGTGCGCGGCGACGAAGGCTTTCTGCTGGCGCTCGGCTACTCGACGCAGCGGGGCTATGGGCGCACCCACCCGTTCGCCGGGGAGATCCGCACCGGCTATGTCAGCGTCAGCATCTGTCCTGAAGAGCTGGGCTTTGAACTGGAGATTGGGGAAGTGCTGCTGACCGAGTGTGAGATGGTCAACGGCGTGGCCCACCGCGAAGATGCCGCACCGCACTTTACCCGGGGTTACGGGCTGGTGTTTGGCCGCGCGGAACGCAAGGCGATGGCGATGGCGCTGGTGGACCGGGCGCTGCAAAGCCGCGAACAGCAGGAGCGCATCACCAGCCCGGCGCAGGATGAGGAGTTTGTGCTGTCGCACGCCGACAACGTGGAAGCGGCAGGCTTCGTCTCCCATCTCAAGCTGCCGCACTACGTCGATTTCCAGGCGGAGCTGGCGCTGCTCAAACAGCTGCAGGATGACTATCAGGAGCGCAACCATGGCTGAACTCACGGGTTACAACAACGGTTATCTCGATGAGCAGACCAAACGCACTATTCGTCGCGCTATCCTGAAAGCGGTGGCGATCCCCGGCTATCAGGTGCCGTTTGCCGGGCGCGAGATGCCGATGCCTTACGGCTGGGGCACCGGCGGCATCCAGATCACCGCCAGTGTGATTGGCGATCAGGATGTGCTTAAGGTGATCGACCAGGGGGCTGATGACACCACCAATGCGGTGTCGATCCGCCACTTCTTTCAGCGGGTCAGCGGTGCGGCCACCACCGAACGCACCAGCGATGCCACGCTGATCCAGACGCGTCACCGCATCCCCGAAACGCCGCTGGAGGAGGATCAGATCCTGATTTTCCAGGTGCCGATCCCGGAGCCGCTGCGTTTTATCGAACCGCGCGAAACCGAAACCCGCCTCCTGCATGCGCTGGAGGAGTACGGCATCATGCAGGTGAAACTCTATGAAGATATCGCCCGCTATGGCCATATCGCCACGACTTATGCGTACCCGGTCAGGGTCAACGGGCGCTATGTGATGGACCCGTCACCCATCCCCAAATTCGACAACCCGAAAATGGACATGATGCCCGCGCTGCAGCTGTTTGGTGCCGGGCGTGAAAAGCGCATCTACGCGCTGCCGCCTTACACCCGCGTCGAAAGCCTCGATTTCGACGATCACCCGTTTACCGTGCAGCAGTGGGATGAACCCTGCGCGTTGTGCGGCTCGCGCCACAGCTATCTCGATGAGGTGGTGATGGACGATCAGGGTACGCGGATGTTTGTCTGCTCCGACACCGACTTTTGCCACCAGCAGCAGGAACAGCAACATGCACAGTGAACAGCCGCTGCTTGCGGTCAGCCAGCTCACCCATCTTTATGCGCCGGGCAAAGGGTTTGAGCAGGTCAGCTTTGATCTCTATCCCGGCGAGGTGCTGGGCATCGTCGGCGAGTCCGGCTCCGGTAAAACCACGCTCCTGCACAGCCTCTCGGCACGCCTCGCACCGCAGCAGGGCACGCTTCTCTATCAGGGGCGCAACCTCTGGCAGATGAGTGAAAGCGAGCGCCGTCACCTGCTGCGCACCGAGTGGGGCGTGGTGCATCAGCATCCGATGGACGGCCTGCGTCCGCAGGTCAGCGCGGGCGGCAACATCGGCGAACGGCTGATGGCGACCGGCGCGCGGCACTATGGCGACATCCGCGCAACGGCGAGCCGCTGGCTGCAGGCGGTGGAGATTGACCCCGGCCGCATCGACGATCTGCCCACCACCTTTTCCGGCGGCATGCAGCAGCGTCTGCAGATCGCCCGCAACCTGGTGACGCAGCCACAGCTGCTGTTTATGGATGAGCCGACCGGCGGGCTGGATGTCTCGGTGCAGGCACGCCTGCTGGATCTGCTGCGTACCCTGGTGCGGGAGCTGAACCTGGCGGTGGTGATCGTCACCCACGATCTCGGCGTGGCGCGCCTGCTGGCACATCGTCTGCTGGTGATGAAACAGGGGCGGGTGGTGGAGAGCGGTCTGACCGACCGGGTGCTTGACGATCCTCATCATCCTTACACACAACTGCTGGTCTCTTCGGTGCTCAATTAAATGACGACTATCAATCCGCGTCTGCAGGTCGGAAACCTGTGTAAAACCTTTGTGCTGCACAACCAGAACGGCGCGGCGCTGCCGGTGCTGCACAACGCCAGCCTGACGGTAGGCGAGGGCGAATGCGTGGTGCTGCACGGTCACTCGGGCAGCGGCAAATCGACCCTGCTGCGCACGCTCTACGGTAACTATCAGCCCGACAGCGGCTATATCCGGGTCGCGCACCAGGGGGAATGGGTCGATATGGCGCAGGCCCCGGCGCGGCAGATTATCGCGCTGCGCCGCGACACGCTGGGCTGGGTGAGTCAGTTTCTGCGGGTCATTCCGCGCGTGCCGACGCTGGAGATTGTGATGCAGCCACTGCTGGAGCGCGGCGTCGACCGCCGGTTCTGCGAAGCGCGCGCCGCCGACCTGCTGAGCCGGCTCAACGTGCCGCAGCGCCTCTGGTCGCTGGCACCGTCCACCTTCTCCGGCGGAGAGCAGCAGCGGGTGAACATTGCGCGCGGCTTTATCGCTGACTATCCGGTGCTGCTGCTGGATGAACCCACCGCCTCCCTCGACAGCGTCAACAGCGCGGCGGTGGTGAGTCTGATTGAAGAGGCGCGCGCCCGGGGTGCCGCCATTGTTGGCATTTTTCACGATCGGGCGGTGCGCGAGCAGGTGGCCGATCGGCTGCATCTGATGCACCCCATTGAGACAGGAGCGCAGGCATGATCATCAACAATGTCAGACTGGTGCTGGAAAATGAGGTCATCAGCGGGTCGCTGGAGTTCCGCGATGAGCGTATCAGCAGCTTCAGCGAAACCCGCAGCCAGCAGCCGGGCGCGCTGGACGGCGAGGGGGCCTGGCTGCTGCCGGGGCTGGTGGAGCTGCACACCGACAACCTCGACAAGTTTTTCACCCCGCGACCCAAAGTGGACTGGCCTGCGCATTCGGCGATGAGCAGCCACGATGCGCTGATGGTCTCCAGCGGCATTACCACCGTGCTGGACGCCATTGGCGTCGGCGATGTGCGCGACGGCGGTCACCGGCTGGAGAATCTCAGCAGGATGATCGACGCCATCCGCGACAGCAACCGCAAAGGGCTGAACCGCGCCGAGCATCTGCTGCATCTGCGCTGTGAACTGCCGCACCCGACCACCGCGCCGCTGTTTGAGGCGCTGATGGGCACGCCGGAACTGGCGCTGGTCTCGCTGATGGATCATTCGCCAGGGCAGCGGCAGTATGCGTCGCTGACAAAATATCGCGAATATTACCAGGGCAAATACCAGCTGAATGACGCGGAGATGGATCAGTTTGAGCACGAGCAGCTCACGCTGGCGGCGGCCTGGTCGCAGCCCAATCGTCAGGCGATCGCCGGACTCTGCCGGGAACATGGCATCGCCATTGCCAGCCACGATGATGCCACCGCCGCGCATGTGGAGGAGTCCCATGCGGCGGGCAGCCGCATCGCCGAATTTCCCACCACCCTGGAGGCGGCGCGCGCCTCGCGCTATCGCAACATGCAGGTGCTGATGGGGGCGCCCAACATCGTGCGCGGCGGCTCGCACTCCGGCAACGTCGCCGCCTGGGAGCTGGCGTCTCACGGCCTGCTGAACATTCTCTCCTCCGATTACTACCCGGCCAGCCTGCTGGATGCGGCGTTCCGGCTGGCTGAGGATGAGCGCAACACGCTCGGCACGGCGCAGGCGATTGCGCTGGTCACCTGCAATCCGGCCCGCGCGCTGGGGCTTGAGGATCGCGGGGTGATCGCGGAAGGGTGTCGCGCCGATCTGGTGCTGGCGCACACCGCACATGGCTACCCGCATGTGCGCCACGTCTGGAGCAAAGGCCGGCAGGTCTACTGATGGCGCGGCTGATCTGGCTCACCGGTCCCTCCGGCTCAGGCAAGGATAGCCTGCTGGATGCGCTGCGGGTGGCACCGCCGCCGCGCCTGCTGATCGCCCATCGCTATATCACCCGCGCAGCGGATGCGGGCGGTGAAAACCACGTGGCGCTGACTGAGGCGGAGTTCGCCCGCCGCGCGGCGCTGGGGCTGTTCGCGGTGAGCTGGCAGGCGCACGGTTTCAGCTATGGCATTGGCTGTGAGACAGAGCAGTGGCTGCTGCGCGGACAGAACGTGGTGGTCAACGGGTCGCGGCTGCATCTGGCGCAGGCGCAGGCCCGCTTTGGTCCGCAGCTGCTGCCGGTCTGCCTGCAGGTCACGCCAGCGGTGCTGGCGGCGCGCCTGCGCCAGCGCGGACGGGAAGATGAGGCGGCAATCGCCCGGCGACTGGCACGTGCCGCCCAGCCGCAGCCCGATGGCTGCCTGATCCTTAACAACGATGGCGCGCTGGCAGAGACCGTCCGGCAGCTGCGTCAGATAGTGGAGACGGCGCAATGAAACTCACTTTTCTCGGCACCGGTGGGGTGACCGCCGCGCCGCTGCCGGGCTGCGACTGCCGTGCCTGCCAGCGGGCGCAGCGCCATAGCGATTATGCCCGTGCGCCCTGCAGTGCGCTGATTGAGACCGGGCGCGAGCGCATCCTGCTGGATGCCGGCCTGCCACTGCTGGCGTTGCGCTTTCCGCCCGGATCGCTGACGCGTATTCTGCTCACCCACTACCACATGGACCATGTGCAGGGACTGTTTGCGCTGCGCTGGGGGCGGGGGGCACCGATTCCGGTCTGGGGGCCGCCCGACCCGCGCGGCTGTGACGATCTCTATAAACATCCCGGCCTGCTCGACTTTCGTCCCGCCTTAACCCCGTTTGTGGCACACGCCTTTGGCGAGTTACAGGTGACGCCGCTGCCACTTCAGCACTCGAAGCTGACGCACGGCTATCTGTTCGACTGGCAGGGTCACCGGCTCGCCTGGCTGTGTGACACCTGCGGGCTGCCCCCCGACACCGCCGACTTTCTGCGCGGTCAGTCGCTGGATCAGCTGGTGATCGACTGCAACGACCCGCCGTCTGCCAGGGCGCGCAACCACAACGATGTCACCCAGGCCCTGGCCATTGTGGCGCTGCTGCGGCCGCGCCAGAGCTGGCTGACCCATCTCAGTCATGAGATGGATAACTGGCTGGCGGAAAATCCGCTGCCGGAGGGGGTGCAGGCTGCGCGTGATGGCCAGACGCTGCTGTGCGGCGCGCCCTGGCCTGTCACAGTTTGATCATCTGATTGTCATCCCGCTTTCATCGTGCCACGCCTTAATAACCGGCAGAACGCAATCAGAGATGACGGAGAACAGCATGGCACAGGCACTTCTGAAAACGGTGGTCGACCACGATCGGCCTCCGGTCAGTTTCAGCGGACAAAAAGTGTTGTCGGTGCAGGGATTGAGCAAAACCTACGGTGACACGCCGGTGCTGGATCGGGTCAGTTTCGATCTCCATGCCGGTGAGCTGGTGGCGGTGATCGGCCGCTCCGGCGCCGGGAAATCGACGCTGCTGCATATGCTTAACGGCACCATCAGCGCGACGGCGGGGGCGATTATCAGCCTGCATAAAGGGGAAGCCGAGCGTAACGTGGTCACCCTCAACAGCCGCCAGATGCGGGAATGGCGCAGCCAGTGCGGCATGATCTTTCAGGATTTCTGCCTGGTGCCGCGCCTCGACGTGCTGACCAATGTGCTGCTGGGCCGCCTGAGCCAGACCAGCACGCTGAAATCCTTTTTTAAAATCTTCTCCGACCACGACCGGGCGCACGCTATCGAACTGCTGCAGTGGATGAACATGCTGCCGCAGGCGCTGCAGCGGGCAGAGAATCTCTCCGGCGGACAGATGCAGCGGGTGGCGATCTGCCGGGCGCTGATGCAGAACCCCCGAATCCTGCTGGCCGATGAGCCGGTGGCGTCACTCGATCCGAAAAACACGACGCGCATCATGGATGTGCTGCGGCAGGTCAGCGAGCAGGGCATCAGCGTGATGGTCAACCTGCACTCCATTGAGCTGGTGAAACGCTACTGCACCCGGGTGATAGGCATCCAGCGCGGCGTGGTGCTGTTTGACGGTCATCCTTCCCGACTGACTGACAGCCTGCTGCAACAGCTGTACGGCGATGAACTTAACCAGATCCATTAACTTCCACAGCAAGAGAACAACTCCGAATGAAACTGACTTCTTTAGCACTACTGATCGGCGTTATGGCGTCGGGTGTCAGCGCAGCGGATGCGCCAAAACAGCTGAATCTGGGGATTCTGGGCGGTCAGAACGCCACCCAGCAGATTGGTGATAATCAGTGCGTGAAGACCTTCTTTGATAAAGAGCTGGGTGTGGATACTCAGATGCGCAACGCCTCTGACTATTCGGGCGTGATTCAGGGACTGCTGGGCGGCAAAATCGATATGGTGCTGAGCATGTCACCCGCCTCTTTCGCCTCGGTCTACCTGCAGGACCCGAAAGCGGTGGAGGTGGTCGGCATCGTGGTGGATGACAAAGACAACTCACGCGGCTACCACTCAGTGGTGATCGTCAAAGCGGACAGCCCCTACAAAAAGCTGGAAGACCTGAAGGGGAAATCGTTCGGCATGGCCGATCCGGACTCGACCTCCGGCTTCCTGATGCCGAATCAGGCGTTTAAGAAGATGTTCGGCGGCTCGGTGGATGACAAATATAACAACACCTTCTCCAGCGTCACCTTCTCCGGCGGCCATGAGCAGGACATTCTGGGCGTGCTGAACAACCAGTTTGACGGCGCGGTCACCTGGACTTCGCTGGTGGGCGACTATAACAGCGGCTACACCTCGGGCGCGTTTGGCCGCCTGATCCGCATGGATCACCCCGACCTGATGAAGCAGATCCGTATCATCTGGCAGTCGCCGCTGATCCCCAACGGTCCGGTACTGGTCAGCAACAAACTGCCTGCCGACTTTAAAGCGAAAGTGGTGGCGGCGATTAAAAAGCTGGATAAAGACGATCACGACTGCTTCGTGAAAGCGGTGGGCGGTAAGCAGCATATCGGCCCGGCCACCGTTGCCGACTATCAGAGCATTATTGATATGAAGCGCGACCTGATGAAAGGCAGCCGCGGCTGACGAACCTTCCTGACTTCCCCGCCTCGCGGGGAGAGCGGGACGCGGCCAGCGTCCCGCTGCTTTCACGCCGGAGATCCCCCTTGACCGACTTCGAACACTATTACCAGCGCATCCGCCGTCAGCAAAAACGTGACACGCTTATCTGGTCACTGCTGCTGGTCACGCTCTATCTGGCGGCGGGCAGGGTGGCAGAATTTAATCTGCTTACTGTCTGGCAGTCGCTGCCGCACTTCTTTGACTACCTGCATGAGATCCTGCCGGTGCTGCATCTGCCGCTGCTGTTTGCCGACGGCAAAACAGAAGGCTCACTGGCCTACTGGGGCTACCGTCTGCCGATCCAGCTGCCGCTGATCTGGGAAACCCTGCAGCTGGCACTGGCGGCGACGCTGCTGGCGGTGGGGCTGGCGGCAGTGCTCGCCTTTTTCGCCGCCGATAATACGCAGACGCCGGTCAGCGTGCGGATGGCGATTCGCGCCTTTGTCGCCTTTCTGCGCACCATGCCGGAACTGGCGTGGGCGGTGATGTTTGTCATGGCGTTTGGTATCGGGGCGATACCCGGCTTCCTGGCGCTGGCGCTGCACACGTTGGGCAGCCTGACCAAGCTCTTTTATGAGGCGATTGAGTCCGCGTCGGATAAGCCGGTGCGCGGCCTGGCCGCCTGCGGAGCCAGTAAACTGCAGCGGATGCGTTTTGCCTTCTGGCCGCAGGTAAAACCCGCCTTTCTCTCCTACAGCTTTATGCGGCTGGAGATTAACTTCCGCTCCTCCACCATCCTCGGGCTGGTGGGGGCGGGCGGCATCGGCCAGGAGCTGATGACCAACATCAAACTCGACCGCTACGACCAGGTCAGCATCACCCTGCTGCTGATTCTGATTGTGGTGTCGCTGCTGGATACGCTGTCCGGTCAGCTGCGTCGTCGTGTCACAGGAGAGCGCGCATGATCCGTTCCGTTCCCGCTATCGCGCAGCTGAAGCAGCAGCATCGCGAGCTGTTTGCCGCGCAGCCGCGCTATCTGCGGCGTCTGGCGCTGATAGCGCTGGCACTCCTGCTCTACTACCTCTATTTCTTTTCGGTGTTCGGGCTGGAGGGATCGCGCCTGCTGGCGGGCTGCCAGCAGCTGGGGCGCTACTTTCTGCGGATGTTTGTCTGGCATGACTTCATGAACTGGCCCTTCAGCTACTATCTGTCGCAGGTCGGGATCACCCTGGGGATCGTGTTTGCCGGTACGCTGACCGCCTCGCTGATTGCGCTGCCGCTGTCGTTCCTGGCGGCGCGCAACGTGATGCACGATCGCGCCGCGAAGCCGCTGGCGTTTCTGATGCGGCGGCTGTTCGACCTGCTGCGCGGCATCGACATGGCGATCTGGGGGCTGATTTTCGTCCGTGCGGTGGGCATGGGGCCGCTGGCCGGGGTGCTGGCGATTATCCTGCAGGATGTCGGCCTGCTCGGCAAACTCTACGCCGAAGGGCATGAGGCGGTCGAACGTTCACCGGGCCGCGGGCTGGGGGCGGTGGGCGCTAACAGCCTGCAGAAACACCGTTTCGGCATTTTCACCCAGTCCTTTCCGCAGTTTCTGGCGCTGAGCCTCTATCAGATTGAGTCCAACACCCGCTCTGCGGCGGTGCTCGGCTTTGTCGGCGCGGGCGGGGTAGGCCTGGTCTACGCCGAGAATATGCGGCTCTGGAACTGGGATGTGGTGATGTTCCTGACGCTGATTCTGGTCGGGGTGGTGATGGTCATGGATATGATCTCCAGTCGCCTGCGCAAACGCTATATCACCGGGAAGCCGGTGCCGCTGTGGCAGCCTGCTGCGCGCGATTAAGTCGTTCGCTGCGCTGCCAGGCGCGCTGTAACGCCTGCACCAGCTGCGCCTGCTGCCAGGGCTTGCCCAGCCGCTCACACAGCGGCAGCGTGACCGGCTGGTGGCGCAGATCCTGACCGCTGATTAACAGCGTGGCGAGATGCGGCCAGTTCTGCTGTGCCTGACGCACCACCTCCGCGCCGTTGATCTCGCCGGGCAGCATCAGGTCGCTGATCAGCAGGTCGATATCGGGTGTCTGGCGCAGCAGCGCCAGCGCCGCTTCGCCGTCGCCGCACTCCAGCGTCAGATAGCCCAGCTGGTGCAGATGTTCGCACAGGGTCTGCCGCACCGCCGGTTCATCATCCAGCACCAGCACCAGCCGGTTGCTGGCCACCGCCGGCAGGGCTGGCGGGGGAGACGGCGCGACCGCTGCGGCGACCGCCTCCTGCGCGCGCGGCAGCAGAAGGCGCACCGTGGTGCCCTGGCCCGGCGCGGTTTCCAGCTCGATCTGACCGCCCGACTGCCGCACAAAACCGTAGACCATTGACAGGCCCAGCCCGCTGCCGCTGCCGGTGGCCTTAGTGGTAAAAAAGGGCTCGAAAACCTGTTCACGCACCTCCGCCGACATGCCGCAGCCCGTGTCAGTCACCTCAATTGTGACCCGGTCACGTTTTTCACTCCCCTCGATCCGCCGCTGATTCCAGATGCGCAGCCGGATTTCGCCGCTTTGCTGCTGCATCGCATCGCGGGCGTTGACCACCAGGTTCATCAGCGCATTCTCCAGCTGACCGGCATCGATCCACGCGGGCCAGCCGGGACGCTGCGCATCGATAATCAGCTGCTGTCCGGGCAGCAGCGAGTGCTGTAATAATCCCTGCAGGTTGTCCACCAGCGTGACCACCGACACCGCGCGCGGAAACAGCGCCTGCTTACGAGAAAAGGCCAGCAGCCGCTGGGTCAGCTGGGCGGCGCGGTCCGCAGCCTGGCGCGCCCGCTCAATCCGGCTGGCGAGCGGGCCGGGCATCAGCTGCCCTTCGGTCAGCGCCAGGCTGCCGATAATCACCGCCAGCAGATTGTTGAAGTCGTGCGCCAGGCCGCCGGTCAGCTGGCCCACCGCCTTCATCTTCTGGCTGTGCTGCAGGGCCTCCTCCAGCGTTTTGCGCGAGGTGCGATCAAGGACGGTGTTCACCATGCCGCGCCGGGGGATCGGGCTGAAGCGCAGCTCCAGCGTCCGGCCATCGGCCAGCCGGATCTCCTGCGGTTCGCCGGGATCGTGCAGATCTCCCGCCAGCGGAGCCAGCAGCTGCTGATAGTGGACGCCGCGATGAAGCTCGCGCGGCGCGATGCCGAGCAGTTCGGCATACTGCGCGTTCCACACCACCAGCTGACCCTGATGGTCAAACAGGGCAAAGCCGTCGCGCATCGCCAGAAAGGTGGACTCCAGCTGGCTGCTCTTCTCTTTCAGCAGGCGTGAAGTGTGCGCCAGCGAGGCGGTATTGCGGGCAAAGACGTTGAAGGCCCGCGCCAGTTCGCCCAGTTCGTCGCGGCGCTGCAAACCCGGCACGCTGACGTTCTGCTCACCCTGTGCCAGCCGCGTCATGGCGGCGGCAATCGCCGTCAGGCTCGACCCCAAATTGCGGTAGATGTAGATCCCGGCATAGCCGGTGATCGCCAGCGCCAGCAGCACGAAAAGGGCGATAAAGCCGATGATGGAATCCAGCTCGCGGTGGGTCGCCAGGGTTCGCGCTTCGCTCTGCAACGCCACCTGCTGCACTGAGGCACTGATATCCTCATTCAGCATCGCCACCAGCGCCTTAATCCGGTAGGTGGCGTAGGCGATCGCCAGATCGCTCTGTTCCAGCGCCTCCGCCAGCGGCAGCAGGCGCTGCTGGGTCGCCAGCAGTCGCGCAATATTCTCGCCGGTGACGCCTGTCAGCGGCACGCTGCGCCACTGCGTCATCACCTGCTGCAGTTGCTCAATCACCGCAATCGGCGACGGCGTACGGATGGCGATGCTGAGCAGCCGCTCAGTCTGCTCACGCAGGGCGCTATCCGGCGCGCGCTGCGGTTCCCGCTGCAGCCGCTGACTGATGTGGCCGAGCAGAATCTGCGACTGCCACAGGTCACTCAGCATGTTATTGCGCTGCAGGTGGCGCTGATGGCCGGTGAGCAGCAGGCGGTTAATCGTCTGCTCCAGCTCCAGGCTGCGGGCGCGGATACGGGCGATGCGCTCCGGCTGACGCGCGGCCAGCGGGGCGCTGGCGAGCAGGCTCAGCGACTGCTGCAGCGCCTGCTGATTCTGCTGAAGCCGCTGTGATTCGCTCTGATACTCCAGCGCGCCCACAACCTGCGACAGCCGCACGGCTGCCGTCGCCACATTGGCGGTATCACGCGCCAGCGCCAGACTGCCGTTCATGTCCGCCAGCGTCTGCGCCTGTGCCTGCTCCTGAATGGTACCGGCATGGCGAAAACCGACGATCGCCACCACGCTGACCATCAGCGTGACGGCGACCACCAGCAGGTTGAACATCAACAGGCGGCCCCGCGCGCCAGCCTGCCACGGATAGGTGCGCTGCATCTCACGCCCTCTTTATCACGGCAACGATGGGCCGAGTATAGGAGCGGGCAGCCGGGTGAATATGACAAATATGAATGGCCGCTGACATTTTCCATTTATCTGGCGTTGCTTAACTGACGGCTATCCACAGTCCGCAGGAGCGAGGCGATGACAGCCACACCGATACTGGAAATGCGCGGCATTACCCGGCGCTTCGGCAACTTTTACGCCCTGAAGGGGGTGGATCTCACGGTCTGGCCCGGCGAGGTTCATGCGCTGATGGGGGAGAACGGCGCGGGTAAAAGCACCCTGATGAAGATTCTGGCCGGGGCCTACAGCGCCAGCGGCGGAGAGATTCTGATCGAAGGCAAACCGCGGGCGCTGAAGGGGCCGAAAGCCGCGCTGGCCGCCGGGATCACCCTGATTTACCAGGAGATTAACCTGGCCCCCAACCTGACGGTGGCGGAAAACATTTTTCTCGGCAGCGAAATTGCCCCCGGCGGGCTGGTGAAGCGGCGGCAGATGGCGGAGGAGGCGCAGCGGGTGATTGACCGGCTCGGCGCGCAGTTCAGCGCCTGGGATGTGGTCAGCCGCCTCAGCATTGCCGAGCAGCAGCAGGTGGAGATCGCCCGGGCGCTGCAGCGCAACAGCCGTATCCTCGTGATGGATGAGCCGACCGCCGCGCTCTCGAACCGCGAAACCGAACAGCTCTTCGCGCTGATCAAACGGCTGCGCAGCGAGGGGATGGCGATTATCTACATCAGCCACCGCATGGCAGAGGTGTATGAGCTGTCGGATCGCGTCAGCGTGCTGCGCGACGGCGAGTATGTCGGCAGCCTGACGCGCGATCAACTCAACGCCAGTGAACTGGTGCGGATGATGGTCGGACGGCCGCTCAGCGATCTCTTTAATAAAGACCGGTCGATTCCGCTGGGTAATATCCGGCTGGCGGTGAATCACCTGACCGACGGCGGCAAAGTGCACCCCAGCAGCCTGGCGGTGCGCGCCGGTGAGATCGTGGCGCTGGCGGGGCTGGTCGGTGCAGGCCGCAGCGAGCTGGCGCAGCTGATCTTCGGCGTTCACAAGCCGAAGGAGGGCGAGATCTGGATCGACGGCGAGAAGGTCACCATCCTCTCACCGCGCGATGCGATTGCGCGCGGCATCGGTTTCCTCACCGAGAACCGCAAAGAGCAGGGGCTGTTTCTGGAGATGGCGGCGCAGGAGAACATCGTGATGGCGACGCTGGAGCGGGATGCCAGTTACGGCATGCTCAACCGCCGCAAAGGGCAGACCATCGCCAGCGAGGCGATCGCCTCCCTGAATATCCGCGTGCCGCATGCGCAGGTCCGGGCGGGCGGCCTCTCCGGGGGGAATCAGCAGAAGCTGCTGATCTCACGCTGGGTGGCGATTGGCCCGCGCATCCTGATCCTGGATGAACCGACGCGCGGCGTCGACGTCGGGGCCAAAAGCGAGATCTACCGCATGATGCAGGAGATGGCGCGGCAGGGCGTGGCGATTCTGATGATCTCCAGCGAACTGCCGGAAGTGGTCGGGATGAGCGACCGCGTTTACGTGATGCACGAAGGCACCATCGTCGGTGAGCTGGAGGGCAGCCACATCAGTCAGGAAAATATTATGACGCTGGCAACCGGTGCGCACAGCGCAGCAGCAGGCGGAATCTGAGGAGATCACCATGACACAACTGGCCCGCACCCCCGCGCCCACGCTGAAACGCGCCCTGATGGGCGATCTGCTGCAGACGGTGGGGATCCTGCCGATTCTGATCCTCATCGTGGCGGTTTTTGGCTTCGTTACCCCCAACTTCTTTACCGAAGCGAACCTGCTGAACATTACCCGTCAGGCGTCGATCAATATCGTCCTGGCGGCGGGGATGACCTTTGTCATTCTCACCGGCGGCATCGACCTGTCGGTGGGGTCGATGCTCGGCACCACCGCGGTGGTGGCGCTGGTGGCTTCGCTCGACCCGATGCTCGCCTCCATGACCATTCCGATGGCGCTGGGCGCGGGTCTGGTGATGGGGCTGTTCAACGGCGTGCTGGTCGCCTGGGCCGGACTGCCGCCCTTTATCGTCACCCTCGGCACCTATACCGCCCTGCGTGGTGCGGCCTATCTGCTGGCGGATGGCACCACGGTCATCAACTCCGACATCAATTTTGAGTGGATTGGCAACGGCTACCTCGGCCCGGTGCCGTGGCTGATTGTGATTGCCTTCGCGGTGATCGCCCTCTGCTGGTTTATCCTGCGGCGCACCACGCTGGGCGTCCATATCTATGCGGTCGGCGGCAACATTCAGGCGGCACGACTCACCGGCATCAAGGTGGGCGGAGTGCTGCTGTTTGTCTACGGCATGAGCGGCCTGCTCTCGGGGCTGGGCGGTCTGATGAGCGCCTCCCGTCTTTACAGCGCCAAC
The DNA here is from genome assembly GCF_056856975.1 of Pantoea sp. PA1. Lineage (NCBI taxonomy): Bacteria > Pseudomonadati > Pseudomonadota > Gammaproteobacteria > Enterobacterales > Erwiniaceae > Pantoea > Pantoea sp. PA1. The sequence continues at coordinate 1,589,896 of NZ_JBXGEE010000001.1, read as the reverse complement.
GGCAACCTCGGCGTCGGCTATGAGCTGGATGCGATTGCCGCGGTGATCCTGGGCGGCACCAGCTTCGTCGGGGGCATCGGCACCATCACCGGCACCCTGATTGGCGCGCTGATTATCGCCACGCTCAATAACGGTATGACGCTGATGGGCGTCTCCTACTTCTGGCAGCTGGTGATCAAGGGCGCGGTGATTATCATCGCCGTCCTGATCGACAAATACCGTACCCGTCATCATGTGAGTTAAGGCTGAAAGGCGGAGGCGCGATGTCGCCGCCGTCTCTGTAAAAACGCCATTAAGCGGTTGGCACTCTGATAACAGCAGGAGAAGGTCTATGCGTTTTAATCCGATTGTAACCGGGCTGCTGGCGGCAACGCTGTTCAGCGCCGGGCTGGCTCAGGCAAAAGAACTCAAATCCATCGGCGTCACGGTCGGCGATCTGGCTAACCCCTTCTTCGTGCAGATCACCAAAGGGGCGGAGATGAAGGCGCGTGAGCTGGCGGGGGACAAGGTCAACGTGACGCTGGTCTCCAGCGGCTACGATCTCGGCCAGCAGGTGGGGCAGATCGATAACTTTATTGCGGCAAAAGTGGACATGATTATCCTCAATGCCGCCGACTCGAAAGGCATTGCCCCGGCGGTGAAGCGGGCGCGTGATGCCGGTATCGTGGTGGTGGCGGTCGACGTGGCGGCCGATGGGGCGAATGCGACCATTACCTCCGATAACACCCAGGCGGGCGCGATGGCCTGCAAATATATCTCTGACCGCCTGAAAGCGAAAGGCAACGTCGTGATCATCAACGGCCCGCCGGTGTCTGCGGTGCAGAACCGTGTTGAAGGCTGCATGAACGAACTGAAAACCCATCCCGACATCAAGCTGCTCTCTTACAACCAGAATGCCAAAGGCAGTCGAGAAGGGGGACTGGAGGTGATGACCGGTCTGCTCTCCGCTAACCCTAAAATCGATGCGGTGTTTGCCATTAACGATCCCACCGCCATCGGCGCGGATTTAGCCGCGAAACAGGCGCAGCGCAGCGAGTTCTTTATCGTCGGCGTCGATGGATCGCCGGATGGCGAAGAGGCGCTGAAGCGCAAAAACTCCCTGTTTGTCGCGACCCCGGCGCAGGACCCGCAGGTGATGGCGGCGAAGGCGGTGGAGATTGGCTACGACATTCTGCAGGGCAAACCGGCACCCGAAAAGCCGGTGCTGATCCCGGTGAAGCTGATCGATCGTGACAACATCGGCAGCTATCAGGGCTGGACGGTGAAATAGGCTTTAATGCGGCACCCTCCGGGTGCCGCTTCAGACTGCATCTGCCAGCTACGCATAACTTCATCGCGCAGGGAACACGGGCAGAGGAGGAAAGCGTCCCGCGCCAGGGACGGCGCGGGACGAGTGGCCAGGGATGGTTTAAACGACTTTCCGATCTGACCGTGTTTCCTGCGCAGGCTCTGTCCTGCAGCTAACCGGGGCAGACTTTGTCAGCACCCTCAGGAGGCCACCATGCAACGTTCAGAGGTCAATCACTACCTGCAGCAGACACGCGAATTTTTCCGCCAGCAGGATGTGCATCTGCCGCCGTGGGCCGATTTCGGGTCAGGTCAGTGGCGGGCGCAGTCACCTGACGCGATGGCGGAGATTCTGGCACTGCGGCTGGGCTGGGATCTCACCAGTTTTGGCGCGGACGACTTTCTGCAGACCGGGCTGACGCTGTTTACGCTGCGCAACGGTTCGCCCGGCGGACAGCCGTGGCACAAACCCTATGCGGAGAAGATTCTGCACGTGCGCGACGGGCAGCTGACGCCGATGCACTATCATCCGCGCAAGATGGAAGACATCATCAATCGCGGCGGCGGGAATCTGATTGTCGAACTGCATAACCGCGACGGCGCGGCACTGGCTGACTCGCCGGTCACGGTGTCGCTGGATGGTCTGCGCCAGACCCACGCTGCGGGTTCGCAGCTGCGGCTCTCACCGGGTGAAAGCGTGACCCTTGAGGCGGGCCTCTGGCACAGCTTCTGGGGCGAACCGGGTTTTGGCGACGTGCTGGTGGGCGAGGTGTCGATGCCCAATGATGACGAAAACGACAACGTGTTCCTGACGCCACTGGCCCGCTTCAATCCGCTTGAAGAGGATGAAGCGCCGCGCTGGCTGCTCTGTAATGACTACGCCCGCGGCTTTACCTGACCCTCCCGGACGCTGATCATCCCTTCGCATGGTCTCCGGGATCGGACTGCCTCATCTTTCTTATACTGCGGGCAGGCGGTTCACCAGACAGCCGTGCGTACTCGCGCGTAAACTGCGTCAGACTTTCATCGCCCACATCCGCCGCCACGGCGGCGACATTGCCAGGACGCAGCGCGACTCAGGCGATCTGGCTGGTGCGCGGGGCGGTTTCAGGTTTCATTACGTCAGCCGAAAAGACATAGCCCAGCCCGCGAATGGTGCGGATCAGATCGGGCTGATGCGGGTTGATTTCGATTTTGCGGCGCAGGCGCATGATCAGCACGTCGATGGTGCGGTCAAACACATCCAGACTTTCGCTGTGGGTCAGCTCCAGCAGCTGATCGCGGGTCAGCACCTTGCGGGCGTGACGCACCAGCGCCCGCAGCAGGCTGAACTCGCCCTGGGTCAGCGGCACCAGCTCGCGCTGCGGATTGAACAGCTGGCAGCGACTGTCGTCCAGCTGCCAGCCGCCGAATCGCCAGCCCGCCGGTTCCGCTTCGCTCTGGACAGGACGTGCGCCGCGCCGCAGGGCCGCCCGGGTGCGCGCCACCACCACGCGCGGATTAAAGGGTTTGGCGATATAATCATCGGCACCCATCTCCAGGCCGACCACCATCTCCGCTTCGGAACCCATACCGGTCAGCATGATCACCAGCACCTCGGGGCGCTGACGCTGCAACTGCTGCAGCACCAGCAGTCCGTTGGTGTCGGGCAGCATCATATCCAGCATCACCAGCGTGATCTCCGGGTGCGTGCTGAGCATCAACAGCGCCTCTTTTCCCTGATGACAGCAGTAGACCTTTAACTGATGTTCACCTAACGCATCCTGCAGGACGTCGCAGACAGCAGGATCATCATCCACCACCAAAATCGCTGGCTTCATGGCGCGGCCTCAATGTTACGAAAGAGTTAATTCAGGAGTCTACACAGGCCAGAAAAGTGCGCTGAGGCAGCGTGCTGAAACGTGACACGCCTCGCCCGTGACTGTGCGGAAGCGTGCGCTGGCGCAGAGTTTTGCGGGGGTGGCAAAGGGAGGCAGGAAAACGATTGCGCATCATCGGTGCATTGCACCATAATCGCGCCTCGTTTTGGTTCGGAATTCTCTGAGGCGCATCCGGCTCTGCCAGGTAATCGATTGCGTCGGTAAGTGGCATGGCAATTGCTTTGGGCAGTGGGTCAGTCAGGGATTTCAGACGATTCCGGCAGGTCAGTATGCAGCGGCCGGTATCCGCATCCCGAAAACAGAATAATCAGCATGCAACCCCCTTTGGCAAGCGAGACCCACACCGGTGCGGTCTCCTGTATCGAGAGATGATGATGTTAGAAAAACTATTCAAACTCAAAGCGCATAACACGACGGTTCGTACCGAGATTATCGCCGGGATCACCACCTTCCTGGCGATGGCCTATATTCTGTTTGTTAACCCGAGCATTCTGGGCGCGACCGGCATGGATAAGGGCGCCGTATTTGTCGCGACCTGTCTGGCAGCGGCGATTGGCTGTGCGCTGATGGGGCTGATCGCTAACTACCCGATTGCACTGGCACCGGGCATGGGGCTGAACGCCTTCTTCACCTATACCGTCGTACTGCACATGGGCTACACCTGGCAGATTGCGCTGGGTGCGGTGTTTCTCTCGGCAGTGATTTTCTTTGCGATGTCGCTGTTTAAAATCCGTGAGTGGATTATTGCCAGTATTCCGCTGCCGCTGCGCGCGGGGATTGGTGCCGGTATTGGCCTGTTTCTGGCGATCATTGCGCTGGAAGGCGCAGGCATTGTGGTCGATAACCCGGCGACGCTGGTGGGCATTGGCGATCTGACAAAACCGGGTCCGCTGCTGGCGATGCTTGGCTTTGTGGTGATTGTGGTGCTGGAAGCGCGTCGCGTAACCGGTGCCGTGCTGATCGGTATTCTGCTGGTAACCTTTATCTCTATGGGCATTGGCCTGTCGCCGTTTGCCGGGGTCTTCTCTGCACCACCGTCGATCGCACCGACCTTTATGCAGCTTGATATCGCTGGCGCGTTTAACGTCGGCCTGGTCAGCGTGATTTTTGCCTTCCTGTTTGTGGATGTGTTTGATAACACCGGCACCCTGCTGGGCGTCACCAAGCGCGCCGGTCTGGCGGATGAGCAGGGTAACGTGCCGAAGATGGGCCGTGCGCTGATTGCTGACAGTGCGGCTGCGCTGTTTGGTTCGCTGCTGGGCACATCAACCACCACCAGCTATGTGGAGTCGGCGGCGGGCGTGAGTGCGGGTGGCCGCACCGGCCTGACGGCGATCGTGGTCGCCGTGCTGTTCCTGCTGGCGCTCTTCTTCTCACCGCTGGCCTCCAGCGTGCCGGTCTATGCCACCGCGCCCGCGCTGCTGTTTGTGGCCGTGCTGATGACATCCAGTCTGGCGGATATTGACTGGAAAGATATCACGACTGCTGCCCCGGTGACGGTTACCGCGCTGACCATGCCACTGACCTATTCCATCGCCAACGGTATCGCTTTTGGATTTATTACCTGGACGCTGGTGAAACTGCTGAGCGGTCGCGCCAGAGAGGTCAATGCCGCGCTGATTATCCTGTCGATTCTGTTTGTAATTAAGCTGGGCTGGCTGAGCGCCTGATGGTGGCCTGGCGGCGGGGTGGCTCTGAGAGGGTTTCGCCTGTCGGGGGGAGGGAGTTATTACCTGGCGGCGGGCTGCTCCGAGAAGGTTTCGCCCGCCAGGCGTGAGGGAGTTTCAGCCTGCCCGTGCAGGCGGACGCGTCAAGGGGCGGACGCCCGCCCCTTAACAATCCCGGCGTCCGGCAGCCTCCGCGCCCCGCGTTGCGGGGTGCCTTCGTCACGCCCTGCGGCCGACGGACCGTCCGGACTCACCATCCCTGGCTCGTGCCGTCCTTTCGCCGACGTCCTGTCGGCTCATCCTGGCCTCCGGTTGCTCCTCAGCGCGCCGGATGCCTCTCCCACACCCCCGCCTTTGATATCTTCGTTTCTCCTGAATGGAGCGTTGTCTGCTGGCCTGAAAGCGGAAGCCAGTGACGGAAACTCATCGCAACTCTTACCGCAATAAAAGAGCCACATTAAGAGAAGAGATAACAGCGGGGAGGGAGGCCGTCTGAGCCGCTGAGCGGATGAGGGATTTCAGGACGAGCGACAGGGATGTCGCGAAGAGGCAGGTTCGCGCCAGGGATGGCGCGTCCTGCCGGTCCGTGAGAAATCCGGAAGAAGCGAAGGGACCGCGGAGCGGCGGTGAGGCAGGCCGGAGCCCGGGGTCAAGGGGGCGCGGCGACTGGCGCCCCCTTGTCGGTCGCCTGCAGAGGCGAAGCTGAAACTGCCGGATTCACCCGGCGAACGAAACCTGCTCAGACTCAACCCGCGTAGTGAATCCCCCGGCAGCAACACTTACCGGAAAGGCGGCTCATTAAACGTTCGCAGCTTCCGCGAATGCAGCTTGTCACCCTCGGCGCGCAGCAGTTCTACCGCGTGGATACCAATCTGCAGATGCTCCGAAATCGCACCTTCATAGAAACGGTTGGCCTGACCCGGCAGCTTGATTTCACCGTGCAGCGGCTTATCGGAGACGCACAGCAGCGTGCCGTAAGGCACCCGGAACCGGTATCCCTGAGCGGCAATGGTGGCGCTCTCCATATCGACCGCCACCGCGCGGCTCAGGTTAAAACGCAGCGCCGACGCAGAGTAGCGCAGCTCCCAGTTGCGGTCATCCGTGGTCACCACGGTGCCGGTACGCAGCCGCTGTTTGACCTCTTCACCCGGCATGTTGCTCACCGCTTTGGTGGCGTCATACAGCGCACGCTGCACCTCGGCGATACTCGGCACCGGGATGTCAGGCGGCAGTACGCTGTCGAGCACGTGGTCGTCGCGCAGATAGGCGTGAGCCAGCACATAGTCGCCAATCCGCTGACTTTCGCGCAGACCGCCGCAGTGACCAATCATCAGCCAGGCGTGCGGGCGCATGACCGCCAGATGATCGCAGATGGTCTTGGCATTCGACGGGCCAACGCCGATGTTAATCAGCGTAATGCCGCGACGGTTGGGTGAGGTGAGATGCCAGGCGGGCATCTGGTGCTTCTTCCACGCCAGATCGGAGAGCATCGCCTCGCTGTCGGCCGTGTCGGCCGTCAGCACCACGTCCCCGGCGCAGGCCAGGCTGTCGTAGGGTGTCTCCGGGTCGCGCACCTGCTCGATCGCCCAGCGAACAAACTCATCAACATAACGGGTGTAGTTGGTGAACAGCACAAACGGCTGGAAATGTTCCACGCTGGTGCCGGTGTAGTGGCGCAGACGGGCCAGCGAGAAATCGGTGCGCAGCGCGTCGAAGTGGGAGAGCGGAAACTGAGCGTCGGCGTGGAACAGCCCGTCGGTGGTCTCATCCCCAATCTGCGACAGCTCGGTGGTCGGGAAGTGGCGTGCGATTCCGGCGCTCATGGTGCGATCCAGCGAGAGATCGGAGCCGTCAATCACGTAAGGATAGGGGATCTCCTGGCGGGAAGGCACCACGTCAATCTCCAGCTCATACTCCTTCTCCAGCATCGCCAGCTGTTCCGCAATGTAGTGGCGCAGCAACGCCGGGCGGGTAATGGTAGTGCTGTAACTGCCGGTATGCGTAAAGCGTCCCCAGGCGCGCGTGCGATTCTGCTGCGGGCCGTCACCGCGCCAGGTGATGCGCAGCTCCGGGTAAACAAACAGTCCCTGCTCCCGGGCGTCGGCATCGGGCAGCGTGCCGTTTTCGGTAAAGGTTTTAATCGCCGCACGCAGTGCATCGACCGCGCCACTGTAAAGGCGTTCAAGTTCATCCAGCGCCTGCTGGCTGGTCAGGTTTTTCCGTAATGTCGGCATGGTTTCTCCTTCCATTTTTTTCCGCAGTTTGCCCCAAGCTTAGCGGGTTTGTTGCAGAGATTGGTGAAGAATGTGTGATCGCCTTTTTTTTGCACGAACCCGGCGGATAATCTGAGCAGCGTGACCGGATGCGCCCGTCAGCGGCGCTGAAAGCCCATAAGAAAATCTTCACGATCCAGGCCGTGGTTTTGTTTACGCTGCCCGCATTATAAAGGCGAAAAGAGGGCAGGAGGGGTACCCGCTCGCGCGCGCTGTGCGTTCGTAACGTCGGGGAAATAAACAGGATTGCTACAGCGGGCAGGGCGACGGGGCAGAAAATGCCGTGACAGCCCGAAAAAGTTTGTAACGATGATTAATTTGTCCCGGAAAGACTTTGCATATTTCTCTGCCCACTATCATCATTAGAACTCCTGTCCAGTCTCTTCTGATTTGGTAATCCTTTGCAAAATCCCGGCGTAGCAGTGATGCAGGCGATCAGGCGCACGGCGTGGTACCCGAAACGTCGCGCTTATCGCACGCTCTACTGGCGTGAAATATCGCCATTAGCAGTGCCTATCTTTTTCGAGAACGCCTGTGTGCTGTTGATGGGCGTACTGAGCACCTTCCTGGTCAGCTGGCTGGGCAAAGAGGCGATGGCGGGCGTGGGCCTGGCCGACAGCTTCAACATGGTGATCATCTCGTTCTTTGCCGCCATCGATCTCGGCACCACGGTGGTGGTGGCGTTCAGCCTGGCTAAACGCAACGGCAAGCGCGCCCGCGCCGCCACGCGTCAGTCGCTGGCCATGATGACGATACTCGCCTTCGTACTGGTGATCGCCATCGAGTTCTGGGGGCATCTGATTATTGATGCGATTGCGGGATCGGCCGAACCCAAAGTCAAAGCGCTGGCGCTGAGCTATCTCCAGACCTCCGCCTGGAGCTATCCGGCTGCCGCCATCACTCTGATTGGCAGCGGGGCGCTGCGCGGCGCAGGCAACACCAAAATCCCGATGCTGATTAACGGCGGCATGAATATCCTTAACATCATCATCAGTAGCGTGCTGATCTACGGCTGCTTCTCCTGGGACGGTTTAGGGTTTATCGGTGCCGGGCTGGGGCTGACCATTACCCGTTATATCGGGGCAATCGCCGTGATTTACGTGCTGATGATCGGCTTTAACGCCTCCCTGAAAATCACTCTGTCGAGCTATTTCCGGCGCTGGAACAGCAGCATCCTGATGGAAGTTTTAGGTATCGGCGTGCCTGCCAGCATCGAGTCGGTGCTGTTCAACGGCGGTAAACTGCTGACTCAGGTCTTTGTCGCCGGGATGGGCACCAGCGAGATTGCCGGTAACTTTATTGCCTTCTCGGTGGCGTCGCTGATCAACCTGCCGGGCAATGCGCTGGGTTCTGCTTCGACCATTATTACCGGCACCCGGCTGGGTAAAAATCAGGTGTTTCAGGCGGAGCGCCAGGTGCGGCATGTTTTCTGGCTGGCGACGATCTGTCTGAGCGCGATAGCGCTGATGACGGTGCCGCTGGCCGGATTGCTGGCGCGCTTTTACACCAGCGATCCGGAGGTGATAAACGTGACGAAACACCTGCTCTGGCTCAATGCCCTGTTCATGCCGCTCTGGGCCGCCTCCTGGGTGTTGCCCGCCGGGCTCAAGGGCGCACGCGATGCGCGCTACACCATGTACGTGTCGATGTTCAGTATGTGGGGCGCGCGCGTGGTCGCGGGCTATCTGCTCGGCATTGAACTGGGCATGGGCGTCACCGGAGTCTGGCTGGGGATGTTCCTCGACTGGACGGTGCGCGGCGTCTTCTTCTGGTGGCGACTCAACAGCGGTAAGTGGCTCGATCGCTATCGTCAGATGCTCGCCAGAATCGGCTAGCGGCCTGCTCACGCCTTCTCCGGTGCGGGGAAGGCGTGGCGCATTCCGGTCTGAAACACTTCCGCCGTCACATCTCCAGACTTTTACGCTACCGTTCAGGCAGTTGCACAATGCGCGACGCGCCCGACCTGGCTATCGTCATTCGGATGCCCGGACCCGATAATCGGAAAGGTGATTTTATGAACCGTTTTAAAACGGCGCTGGCGCTTCTGCCGCTGCTCTGTAGCCCGTCAGTATGGGCAACGACCTTTGTTTATGTTTCGAATGCGGAGTCGGGCACCGTCTCCCGCTATGCGCTTAATGAGGCCACTGGCAGCCTGCACTGGCGCGGCGAGACCCCCGCCGGGGGAAAGATTATGCCGCTGGCGGCCAGCCCGGATGGCCAGCACCTCTATGGCGCACTGCGCAGCCCGCCTTACGCTATCGTCAGCTGGCGCGTGACCCGTCCCCATGGCGACCTGCAGAGAATGGCGGTGACACCGGTCGCGGCCAGTTTTCCGTGGATCACTACCGACCGGCGCGGTCACTTTCTGCTGGCGGCCTCCTATGACAGCGATATCGTCACCAGCAACCGGATCGATAGCCAGGGCAGAGTGACGGAGCAGGTCACGGGGAAGGTGAAGACCGGGCCGCATGCCCATTCGGTGATCACCGACGTCAGCAATCACGCCCTGTACGTCGGCAACCTGGGGACCGATCGGGTGCTGCAGTATGCCTTCAGTGACGATGGCGTCATCACCCCGCTGGGTAAAGGGTTCGTTCAGGGCGAGAAAAACAGCGGGGCGCGGCATTCGGTGATCTCACCGGATAATCGCTTTGTCTATAACCTTGCGGAGATGAGCGGCACCGTCACCCAGTTCCGGCGGGCGGCGGATGGCTCCCTGACGGCGTTGAAGCGCTGGCCGAATGCGGTGGCGAAGCGCTATAACCTGCAGCACGGCGAGCAGCGCCCGGCGGGCTACAGCGATCCCACGCCACGTATCTGGGCGGCAGACATTCACATCACGCCGGACGGGCACTTTATCTATGTGACCGAGCGGACATCCAGCACCGTCAGCGGCTACCGGGTCGATAAAGCGTCTGGTGAGTTAACGCTGATCGGCAGCTGGCCGGTGGAGAAACAGCCGCGCAGTATCGCGATTGATGCACAGGGAAAATGGCTGATCGTCAGTGGAGAGAAAAGCGCAGTGATAAGCAGCTACGCCATCGATCCCGCCAGCGGCGAGCTGAAACGGGTGTCAGAAGCCCCCGCCGGTAAAGGGGCTAACTGGGTTACGCTCATCGCGCAGTAAAGCGGCGCCATCCGGTTGGTGGCTGGCCGGGCAGGGCGCGTTATGCCAGTTCCGGCATAAGCAGTGCAGAAATTTTTGGTTCAGATCCGGCGGATAAGCAGGTTTACTCAGGGCATCAACTGATGCGGAGAGTCTGAGATGAAACAGAAACTGAAAGCCTGGTTTGAACAGCTGCTGAGCGGCCCTGCGGCGGATGACGCCGGGCGCGATATTAACGTCGAACTGCTGCTGCCGCTGAGCCAGCTCTATGGGCTGGAATATTACCCGGCGGTGCATCGCTACCATGAAAAATAGCGGTTGTTGTCTTACTGGTTAAAGGCCCGCTTACTGAGCGGGCCTTTTTGCGTTTTAAAAGCGGCAATGACTTCCGCCCGCAACCCTGAGCGAGACAACATTTAATTCCCGCTCAATCCTCAACGCTGTTACTTAAATCAGACATCCTGCGTCGATATTCCTTCACAACCGCATCTGATTACATTCATATCGTTAACACTCGAAAAAACGCCCTTTGTAAATAATGCCCGTTCCGCCGTAGCGGATGGCACCATCACGGTGCTTTAGTCAGGAGCAGACGCAGAATGTCGCAGCTGGCGGGCAACAACACATCTGCAGGGGCAGCTGGTGCGGCAGGTGGCAAGCTTATGGCCCGCGCTATCCTCAGCACGATGTATCCTGGCAAGCAGGCCAGCGACCTGACGCAGGATGAGAAGCAGGTAGTCAGCTCGCTCAGCCAGCTGGCAGCACAACTATCGGCAGGAGTGACGTCCGGTTCTATAGAGGGCGGGGTTCAGGGGGCGGTTGCTGGAAAGAATGCGATTGAGAATAATGCGCTGGTAGCAATGGCTGGCTCGGATCTTGGGTTCTGGCTGGGTAAAACATCGGACTGTGATACGGCATGTAAGGCCGGTATAGCCAAAGGTGTTGCAGAGGGGAATCTTATTGTCTCTGCTGGCGTAGGTACAGCAGGCGGAGGAGCAATGATTGTTGCTGCTACTCCAGAAATAGCCGCTCTTGCTAAAACTGCTTTGGAGGGATGTAAAACCGCCCCAACAATTTGTCTGAATAATGCCGGTTTACAGGTTGCTGAAGCTGTTACGCCGGGAGGTAAAGGTGCTGCTGGCGCTATAGGCGTTGGAAAGACAGCGGTAGAAGCCACGGCGGCGAAAGTGGAAGCTGTGGCGGCTAATGCGGCGAAGAATACTGGGAAAGGTACATTTAGTAATATTTCTGATAATGTTGCCTTTAGTTCAAAACAACTGGATAAAAAGTTTAAGCATGCAGGTGATTTTGGAGTGGTTACAACCAAGAAAAATAGTGAAACTATTGCTCAATATCAGACAGCTATTAAATCTCATTTAGATAATACATCAACATATGAACATGGTACTTATTTGTTGGTTCCTGAATCGAAAGTGTTTTATAATCCCCAGACAAACAATGTTGTAGTGATTGATAATGCGGGAAATTTTGTCAGTGGATGGAAAAGGATCCAGTAACAAAGCAATATGAAAACTTCATTAAAAATGGAACGTTAAGATGAGTCTTGAACTTAAAGATTACATTAAAAGTTTTATATCAGGAAAAATAGTAGCAAGCGAATTTGCAGATAATTACATGTGTAAATGGAAACAGGAAAGAGATGGTAATTTACTTGGAAATGATGAGGATAAGTTAAGTGAGTTATTATCCAGTACTTTTTGTGCAGCTGACATGTATAACCCTGATGATGACCGTGAAGAATATGAATTTGACGATGTAGAGTTACTAAATGAAGTTAATAAACTTGTATTAGTCTACGAAAAGGAATGAGAGGTCCAGGATTTACGCCGGCATCTTTTAACTGTCACTCAGCCAGCGGCCTTATTATCAGTTGCCCGTGTTCAACTGTGACTGTCACTGGCACACCGGTCATAAACCCCGCCTCTTCCAGCCAGTTCACCTTCAGGTTAAGGCTGGGGCAGCGACTGTAATAGGTAGTTATGTCTTTTCGGTCTACGTGAGGGATGCTGGTATATCCCATCTAAAGCCGCCGTAACGCCTTGGAAATACTCACTTCTGGCTTAGTATCTTGCGCAGCCATGATCAACTCTCAGATAGTTGGTGATGGTTAGCGGTGTTTATCTGCTGGGCGGCAGAGCGAGCATCCACTATGCGTCGGAGATGACAATGCCGGTACTGGAGAGCTGGCAGCGGTATCTGTACCTGTACCGCAAGGAGAGGTTGAAGCCGTTCTCGAGCTGGACACAGCGGACGGCGCTCCAGCCACTTCAGGTTTGGTTCCGCTGGATGACGTGACAGAGTCTGATACTGGCAAATCCGGCGGCAGACCCGGAGCTGCCCCGGCTGAAGAAGCATCTGCCGCGCACCATCCTGAGCTTGGAGCAGGTAGAAGATATACTCAGCCTGTGCAACCTGACGACGCTTCAGGGCGTCCGTGACCGTGCGCTGAGGGAGCTGCTGTGGTCAACGGGTAATGACAGCTGTGGCGGGGGTGAAAAAGTTGACCGGGTGCAGGCGCAGCGCCATGCCGGGGCGGTAGCGTGCGCGGCAGAAAAGGGCGCGTCAGGGCAAAAAGATATCGCAGCTGAAACGCGACAGCAATAAGCGGCTGAAAGTGGGGGAAAGCACAGGGAAAAGGTGGTTCGTCGCCAGACTGCGTGCCGGTTAATACACTAATGAATTTGGTTTTAAGGCTGGAGCTTCAATCGGTAATAATTTTGATCCATATTTCCCGGAATTGTCTGGAGACTTAAGTCATGATTATTCAGCTAACGCAGGTTTTGGTCCCGGTTCTGTAGGAATCTCTGGCGGAAAAGATGGTATTGGTATTTCCTTTTTTATTGGGCCAGGCATTGGTTTTACAGGTTCTGCCACTGGTTCTCATGCCGAAAAAGTAGATCTGAACGGTGACTCCACTAAGGAAAGATATCACTATGATTTCAAATGATTTAGTTTTAAATGTATCATCTTTTATGTTGTTGTTTTTTTTGATTTTATGGGGCGGTTGTTTTTTTATTTTTGTTTATAGGTATCTTGGTGGGGCTAAGGTAGGTAAAGATTCCTTGCTTTATTTTAATTATATTTTTTTTAAACGGAATGCTTTATCAAACTACGCATTGGTTTTTCTTGTTCTTGGATATATTGCTGCAGCAATAGCTGAATATCGAAGAGAGGCTAATAATCTATTTTTAATATCCAATCTTTGCGGCGGGATTTCATTTCTTCTCTTTGCAATGTATGGGAAGTTTTTTCACCAAAGATTAACTGATGATGAGAAACCATTTTATTTTATTAAGGTTTTTTTGACAAAAGCAGACCTATCCTTCGGCTCGATTTTTCTTTGGTTATCGAGAATAGCGTATGTAACATGGCTCATTGTTTTTATTAGCAACTAAAAATTGTTGGGCATAATGCACTGGGTAAAGATGATGATGAGTTGCAGAATGAATTTGGTGAAAAGTGAATTCGTGGATGAAAGAGAGAATATACAGGCAGTCGGGGGGTATGGTTATTATAAATAAATCAGATTCTGCTAAGCATATTCAGGATGCGCTTGCAGCAGGAGAGACTACATCTTTAATCATTAAAATGGATGGAGAAAATAAAGAATGAATGATTCCGTTGAAAAACTGCTGTCAATTTGTAGCAACCCTCTTTCACCACTGGAAGGGGTTAAAGATTGCTCGAAGTTTTTTAGCTCCCCATTATCCTGTGAACTCAATACTCTGCTAGATAGAAAAAACGGATGCTATGGGTTTGAGTCAGCTTTACACGTTTTTCCCTATCAAACAACCCATGAGGAAATCGGTTTAGTAGACTGGAATAACAAAAATCTCTGGATTTCTTCTTATGGAGATATGGCGATTGGTGCACTATATTTTGCTGAGGATATTTTTGGTGGTCAATTTTGTTTGAAGAGTGATGGTGTTTATTTCTTCGAGCCTGAAACTGCAGAGTTCAAGAAATTGACTAATACCATAAATGAATGGTGCGAGATGGTATTATCTGATTATCAAGTCATTACTGGGTACACACTGGCTCATTCATGGCAAAAAATAAATGGCCCCATACCATCAGGATATCGTTTGGCTCCGAAAATTCCATTCGTTGCTGGAGGTTTATACGAGCTTGATAATCTTCATATTTGCAAGTCACTTGAGTTGATGAAAGCCGCAGCTAATATCGCATTACAAATAAGAGACACTCCGAATGGTAGTAGTGTAAAAATAATTGTAATAAATTAAATGTTCTGTATTTCAACCTGAAGGACTTTTAAATTACAATTTACTTGCTGAGTTTCTCTCAAACCTGGAAAGCTGATTGTCGGAGTGCTGTTCAGGATTCGGGCTACCATCATGGCAGGGGGTGTCGCCAGCATCATATCCTTTTGGCTGGCGAGACAGCATTTGGAAAGGTATTGAAACAGCTAAGAAGATAGAGAATATGACTTTATTTGAAGAGTGTCAAAAGGCACTAAGTGCCGATTTCGAAATTTTTGAAGGAAAGGATGAGAAAAAAGCTGTTGATATTCTTAATAGCTACTCTTTTGTAAAAGGAGTTATTTCGTGGGAAGAAATTGAACATGCAGATTATGAAAGCATTTATGATTTATTAAATGTAACTACCATGAAAAATACAGAAGTATACGTTCTTATTGATGATGCCAGCATTCCGGTTTTCAGGACAAACTTGAGTCTGATAGCTAAAAATATTTATGATGTAATAGCTTTATCACCAAGGTTATTTATTTTTAATGATGAAATTATACTACAACCTTTATTTCCAACAGAAACCTTCCGTTTGGGAATAAGATCCAGATGAAATATAATCTAAAAATAAACCTCAGACGGTTGGCTGGGGCTGATTTTTCAGTCAGTTATTCTTAAGTCGTCAGCTGGATGATCAACTGCCCCAGACTGGTGATCAATTCGATCTTCTGCCCGGTCGTAAAATCCAGCGTCTCCAGCCAGCGGCTGTTGAAGGTGAGCAGTGCCAGTGGGTTCGACTGGCCTTCATCAGGCCGGTATCCTGCACCCGGCCCATGCCTGAATCCTGGCGCTCGCAGAGTTCTTTCCACTCTGTTTTATCGGTCACGGTTGTTACCGACAGCGTGCTATCCCGTAGCACCAGCCGGATCGGCGTATCGGTAGTAATCCGAGCGTGGCCAGTTGGCCACTCGTGATAGATAGTTCCGGATTGGGTGCAGCACTTCAGCTGAGCACCAGCGCGGTGACGGCGAAGGTACAGAGCCTGTCGGGAGGAAACGTGGCGCAGTTGATTAGCGGCGCGTCGGCACCTTATCTTGCGGAAAAAATAGATGCTCTGAAAACGGACGCGAACGGTAAGGTGAATACCGAAGCGGAACTGATGGCGCACGCGGTGCTGGGGGTGGAAATCTCGTATGCGGCGGGCTACGCAGCGCTGTCCAGAGCATCGGGCGCGGTGATGGGCGAGTACATCGCAGAGAAATACTTGGGCGCGGACACGCCGGAGAAGATAGCGGCACTGGGGCAGGAAGACCGTGAGCAGCTGAGCCTCCTCGGCACGCTGGCAGCAGGACTGGCGGGTAACAGCATTGCTACAGCGACGAGCGGTACGGTTGCCGGTAAGAATGCTGTGGAGAATAACCTTTTGTCTGCCAAACGTAGTCAGTAGCGTTAAGAGAAACTGGCTGCATGTGATGGCGACAAAGCTTGTGTTGCGGAGGTTCGTCGGGAGTTTGGGCCGGAATCGGATGAACAGCGGCAGCGGGTAGAAACCTGTTTCAGTGCGGCAGACTGTTACACAGTTGAGCAGGAGCTGAAGTCCATGCGTGCAGAGTACAGCCAGCAGGAATCGGCACTGGCAGAAAAAGCACGTACACAAGGAGTTGGCTCGTTAAGCGAGGCGGAGCAAAAAGAGTGGATTGCAGCCCGTAGCGCTTTGACGGAATTAGATTCGCAGAAAAACCTGTCGTTGCACCGTGCGCAGACAATAGGTAGTTCGGTGGAGGTCTCGGCGGAAACCACCAATGTGATGGGCCACGCGGCGATTGTCTCGGAAGCGGGAGCTGCCGAAGGGATATCGAAAGGTGGTGCGAATGGCTCAAAAAACAAGGTGGTAATATTTAAAAATTACCTAACGGACAGCAGGTTAATCATTTTGAAGAGAGTTTATATGATCTTCCGCCTGGAGAACGGGCTGCTCTAGTTAAGCAAATGGTGGAGCAGGTAGCGCCATCGAATGGAATGGTAAAAAAT
This sequence comes from Pantoea sp. PA1, assembly GCF_056856975.1. NCBI lineage: Bacteria > Pseudomonadati > Pseudomonadota > Gammaproteobacteria > Enterobacterales > Erwiniaceae > Pantoea > Pantoea sp. PA1. Next base: position 1,573,423 of record NZ_JBXGEE010000001.1, on the reverse strand, counting down.
AATAAACTGACCAGGATAAATAACAGGGATGGTTATCCTGGTGATGATGGTCACTTATATACGGTAGATACATCACATGGTCGATTTGAACGGGTGAATGCTCAGACGGGCAAACATCAGGGAGAAGTTGATATGGGGATGATGCCAATAAGTAATAGTATGGATAAATCAGGCGGCCATGATTTAAAGGTAAAATAATATGCAAGAGCCAGTAAAATTAATTGAAATAAAAAACATAGCGTTAAGACATGGAAACATTTTTCGCCTTCCTGCTGTGTGGCCATATGAAGCCCTGGTCGATTTTATGGTTGTTGATTTGTCTAATGCTGACAGACCTTATGGGTTAATCGTGTCATCCGGTCATAAGGCTGGTCTGATATTAGTTAAATTACCTGCTGAATGTTGTTTATCAGAGGTTAGAGGCCTCAGTGTTGAATGGGTAATAGATAACTGGGATAAATGGATTTACCCAGAGTGCGATGTGAAAGACGTATATGTAATAGACCGATATGAGATCCTTCATTCTCAATGAGTAATAACGACCCCGGCCATTGCGTCGGGATCGATATTTTGACCGGTTAGATCCTAATTTCCGCCTCAATTACCAGCCGCCCACGCTCGACGATGACGATAACCGGCTGTGGGTTGACGATGTTGCTGATCGAAAAGGGTTGATTAGTGCTTATGGTTTAGGGGGATATCGTTACCCTGATACAACACCAAATGATCCAGCACATTCAAACCCAACGGGTATACAGGCTAATTTTGAAACATACAAATAAATCCGGCAATCGGAGAGCGCGTACGTGTTGGTAACGGCCATATGAGTATTATATCGACCAGTGTGAAGGTGAAGACTGGATGGAGATAGCGTAAAAGCTCTCCCGCGTTTTTGCCTGGTAGTATGAAGATTATCAGCCTTGAGCAAGATCCCAGCCCTCGTGCAGGGATCGTCGTTATTAACAGTCAGACTCTCCGTGCCGCCGTCATCATGGTGTCCTTGAGCCTGATCGGCGGGGTTGCCTGAAAAAGCATCAACCCTCGGACAGGAAATGTTTTGTGGCCACTGCCCGTGGGCCGTGTCACCAAAACCACCCGGTCAGGGCGATGCCCCGACACCCCTCGGTTAAAACAAAAACCCCCGGCGGCGTCCGGGTCAAAGGGTTCGATGCTCAGCCCTTCGACTATATCGCGATGGCTGGCGTTCATACCACGGCGGCGATAGGTAGTGCGGTTTATGGGATGAAGGGTACAGGAGCAAGTGGGGGGGAATGCTGGCTCTATTAAAAATGTTAATCCAGGATACCCGGAACCAGGCAGAACACATAACTGTGTGAACTGTTCTGTTTCCACTGGTGCTACTTTGGCTGGAAATCCTGCATCGGCGTTGCCTGTAAATCATAAAAACGGTATCCCGTTGGCCGTTTTGGAAATCCAATACGGTACGAAATTTAAGTATATTTCTTCGTCCGAAAGCATTACACAGCAAATGAATAGTGCAGGCTCAGATTCCCGAGGAATTGTTTTTGGTTCATATGGGCCGGGTCAACCTGGACATGTGTTTAATGTTGTAAACCAAAACGGAACAGTCCGATTCCTTGATGGGCAAACGGGTAAGCCTGCTGATCTCAGCCAATTTAAATCATTCCAATTACTGAGGACGAATTAATGGTTAATTTTGTAGAGGCTGTAGAAAAAGCGAAAGAATATATAAAAGATACAGATATTCCGGTTGTTATTACTCTTCAAGGCCGTTTTTCTGAGGGATGGTTTTTTTGTTTTCAATCTCGAGAATATCTTGAAACGGGAGAGTTTTCTGCTCAACTCGCAGGTAATTCGCCATTTCTAGTAGATAAGGATACAGGTGAAATACATGAACTTGGAACTGCGTATCCTATTGAAAAATACTTGCAAGATTATGAAGAAAAGAAAAATAACCTAAGTTAGAAGAATTCCGGCCATCGAGCCAGGATATTTTTATCTGCCGATTACACTTCAGCCAGTCGGATGCTCAACAGAAGCCAGGTATTGAAAAACCGAAATATGATGGTGGGGCTGATCAAATTTTTATGCCAGGAAATTATCCATCAGAATGGATAAAGTCGTTGCGTGACGGTAAGACTGGTAAAGTTTATACCTATGATAAATTTAGAAAGTCGTTTCCTGATCAAGTGACAAATAAAAGGTGATTAGATGTTAACAGAGAATGACATGCAGGATATATCAAGGCTTATAGATCTGTTAAATAAGGTCATCGCATATGCCGTTGAAAACGAAGGTAATGACTTGCGTTATAAGGGAATCCTTAAGTCTTTAAGAATACTTGAGGGCAATCAGCGTAATGGCCTTCCAAATTTATATAATCATATCATGGGTGATTTTAGAATGATGGTTGATCGAGGGTTGTATGGTGATCAATATATAGATGAAATAACAAATGAAGTATATAAAATAATAAAGTCAAATAGTTTGTTTTATAAATAGTCAACAATGTGATCCCGGATACCGAACCGGTCGGGGTGACGCCGGACGTGGTAATCAGGGGAAAAGAAAAATCGTCATCCGCGCCGCTGCCTGCGGTCGGAAAAACGAGGGTGACCCATGGGCAACCGTAAACCTCACGCCGATGCGCTGCTGACGGTGGATGAGGTGTACAGAAAGCCCATCGGCCCGGCCAGCGACCCGAAAAGCCTGTATGCGCTGCTGCTGCGGTTCGTGGCGTCGGGAGCGGAACTGGTCGGAGACCACGCTGAAGACGCAAACCCATCATGAGTATCGGTTCATCCTGTGGGCGGCGGGGCGCAGGTTGTACTATGGACGTGACATCACCTTACCGATACTGGAGCACTATCAGCGTCACCTGTACCAGTACCGCAAGCAGAACGGGGAGCTCCTGCACCCGGCCCGCGCCTGAATCCTGGCGCTCGCAGAGTTCTTTCCACTCTGTTTTATCGGTCACGGTTGTTACCTACAGAGTGCTATCCCGCAGCACCAGCCGGATCGGCGTGTCGGTAGAAATTCGAGCGTGGCCAGCTGGCCACCCGTGATAGATAGTTCCGGATCGGGTGCAGCACTTCAGCTGAGCACCAGCGCGGTGACGGCGAAGGTACAGAACCTGTCGGGAGGAAACGTGGCGCAGTTGATTAGCGGCGCGTCGGCACCTTATCTTGCGGAAAAAATAGATGCTCTGATAACGGACGCGAACGGTAAGGTGAATACCGAAGCAGACCTGATGGCGCACGCAGTGCTGGGCGCGGAAATCTCGTATGCGGCGGGCTACGTAGCGCAGTCCAGAGCATCGGGCGCGGTGATGGGCGAGTACATCGCGCAGCAGCTGTATGCGGGCGTTAAGTGTGACGACCTGAGAGAAGAGCAGTGGTAAACGATCAGTGCGCTGGCAGCGTAATGAGTGACATCACTACAGATATTGTTGCGGAGAACTACCGGAAAAAATGCTGTTGGGAGTAATGCTTTGAGGGGCAAGACCGGACATGATGAAAATGAGCGGAAAGAGGAGCGTGGGGATTATTCATTAAAAAACATACCGATAAATCCGATGGCTCCGGGGATTTTTAACGCGTATAGAGAAGCTCAGATAAAGGAAATGTCTAAAACTTCAGTGCCAAAGATACCGCTAAAAAGGGAAGGTTAAATGATTACTGAGAATGAGCTCAATGAATTTGAGGAAGCGATATTAACTGGGGTTACCGTTGGAGTAGGGTCATTGATTTTGCTGTTCTCATCAGGAACACGCATACTGATCCAGTGTCCCTTTAGATGTGAGGAAAAAAACGCTTTTCATATAGGGCATGGAGAGGATATATCAACAAGTAATCTCCTGTTTTCATATCTTAATCAGAGGGTTGAGTTGTGCTCTTTGCTAAATGGTGAAATTTTAAAATTATTCTTTGGCAACGAGAAAAATATGTATATCGTTCCTGAAAACAACGGCTTTGAATCTTATGTAATTACTACAAGCCAGGGTGATTATCCTGTAATCGCTTACTGATTAAAATCCCGGCTATCAAACCGTGATTTTAATTTTATCAGCCATTTACCCTTAAGTCGCCAGCCGGATGATCAACTGTCCTGGCCCGGTAATCACTTCAATCCTCTGTCCGGTCGTAAAACCCAGCACTTCCAGCCAGCGGCGGTTAAAGGTGATCTGTGGCAGCAGGTCCGGCTGGCCCTCATTCAGCTGGTATCCCACTTTGTAATAATGCGCCTGTGATTGGCTGTCGGCGGTTGTGGATGTCTATGACTACTGATACGTGTCAGTCCTAATAAACTCCTCAGCGATTATAGCGCGAAGCTGATATAAGATTGAATAATATAATATCGGGAAGCAATTAACCAGGAAAAATTATTATATTCGAGCGATGATCTGTTGTAAATTACTACTGGCCGCAACGAAGAAGTAATATTAATAGTTGATCGAAGTGAGAAAAAAATATTTTAGATGGCTTAAACATATAAACCGGATCTGATGTTCATGGTGTTCTTTCGGAGAAGCCAGGTTTTAGTGTTTATTATGGAAGAAACCTTGATGCGATCTGGGAACGATTAAGCACTGACGTCGAGCGGCCAGTCACGCTGGTATGAAAAAACTCGGATATATCCCGACAGCACTTAGGAGATACATTTGATTCAATAGTGGGAGTGTGAGGGAGGATAAGAAAAAAGGATGTCAAATTTGCATTTGATAATAATTTCGATTATATCCTGAAATGAAACGATATTGATAGTAAAAGGTTTATTATATCTATAAATTTAATCGTCAGATGATTAAAGCTCAGGGCATATGTACGAAAGCAAGAGGTGCTTCTTATCTTGTAAATATTATACAAACTGGATTATGTGTTCAGGCTAAAAATGTTCCAGATGAATTTTCTTCCATACCGGTAAGAAAGAAGAAATTTATCATGTTAATCATAGAGGTGACTATATGTCTAAGAGTGAAATATACGTGAAAATGTTAGGGCTTGCACTGCCTTACATACGCAATCTGCAATTAATCGAAAAGAAAGGTAAAATCTTGAGTTTATCTTGCTATCTGGAAGTTGAGCTTGTTCATAATTTGGCTGTTACTATTCTGGATAAGAATTTTACCGAGCACGATGTATGGTTTTTGAATAGTCAGGCGAAATGCTATGTTGAAAAATGCAATGAAGATATATCACCAAACTACAATCAGCATCTTGTTTACATAAAAGATTTATTCAATTTAGTTCCTGACGCTTTGAAATCTAAATTAACGTGGGCTGGTCATTTATAAAACCCCGGTCTCGGGCAGGGTTCATAATAATGCGCTGAGTATTGCTGGAAAAAATCCCGTACTAAAAAAATGACCCTGTCTCAGTGTGGGTTGCCTGGCAAAATTCGGTTATTGATCGGAGCCAGCAAATCAACGTGGTACAGCATGAAAGATCCATCAAGAGCCTATATAGAAACAAATCTCAATGACGTCGCTCAGTAGCTGTAACCGGTCGTTAAACGTGCCGACCTGAGCGGTTAACAGCGCCAACGTAAGTACCCGACGCTGTTAACCGCCCTGAATAGTGGTATTACTACCGGAGACAGCTCGGGCGGTGCGGTGGCGGGCGCGCAGGCCGAGTCTGAAGGCAAAACCCACGGACAAAAGGCCGGTGAGCAGGTTGAGGCCGAAAACGAGCGCTATATAAAGGCCAACCATAGTGGCATGATAACCGAAGCCTATAATCAGTGAAGATGTACACGGAACGGCGTGAAGAGCTGAAAGGAACTGCTTCGCTGGGCGATGAATTAGAGCACGACCATATCCCATCATTTGTGCTATTCGTCAGGCAAAAGAAAACGAGTTGGGAAGAAAGTTAACTCCAACTGAAGAAAAAAACCTATACAATAATGCAACAGCTATTGAAGTACCTAAAGAAGTGCATTAGGCGGGCCATACTTATGGTGGTAAAAGTACGCCATTCCAGATAAAAAAGATGCAATAGATCTCTGTGGTGCAGAATGTCTCGATACAGAAATGCATTGAAAAAATATGCTGGATAAAGGATATGACCCTAAGCTCATCCATGATGCGATAATAGAATTCAAAAAAAGAAATTCTCAAAAAGTCAGCATATTGCGGACTGAATATGCTAATCGCACCAGTGAGTTGCTGGAAAAGCGCGAGTCAATGGCGGACTAAGCGCGGTAGATCAGAACGAGCTTTCAATCCTTCATGTGACAGTAATCCAGCTTGAGGCGGACAGAAATGCGGCGATCCATAACGCATTGATGTCTGATGATTCACCTGAAGCGAAGCAGCTTGCGATAAACTCGCTCGTTCAGGCGGCTGGAACCAGCGCCGCAGGGATAGCTGCTGGAATCGGGAAAAGTAAAGGAAGCGCGATACCTGTTCCTACCCCGACAAGGGCTGAAAATGGCCTGGTATATAAATCGAATGGTAAACACACACCCGGGCAAGTTGGTTATCATAGAGACGCTGGAACAGAACCTGCAAACTCTATTCAGTTGTTTTGTAATTCAGTAGAGAATGGGAATAAAAGATATGCATTGGACGAGAATGGTAATGTACATCAGTTTACGAATACAAATGATGGTTCGTGGCATTGGTCAGGGAGCACGGAAGATGCATCAGTCCCCATCAAAAAGAGCGACATACCCAATGATGTTAAAAAAGAATTTGGGCTACCTGGGAAATGGAGATAAATATGATTTTTGGTGATCCATATCGGTTTGCTATCTGGATAGAGTGTATTCCTCGATGGAGTGAATCATATAAAAATGGTTTTTTTTATTTTTTTATAAATGGACATATGTACCCGGAAGATTTAAGAACATCAACGTTATCTGTTGATGTTAATGATGTTATTGATGAAAAAAATGCGCTTCTTTCTTTTCCATGCAATGATGATATTTTCAAGGCCACTACAATCGAAGCTTTTAATGCCTTATTTAAACTGACTTACCCAGAATCGACACAAGATGATGAATATCCTGAGCAAGTGTTTGATTATTGTGCGTCTCCTGCAATAATCAATGAGTCAGGGGCATATTTTTTTGCTGTTTCAAATGAAAGTTCAGTGAGGATTGTTGGGGGTAAAATAACTGAGTTAGTTGATGGACAAAACGGAAGAGCATGGGAGGACATAGAACAACCAAAACTTGAAGATATTACTATTCCAAAAAAAGAGATAAGTGAAATTATTACGAGTTTGAAGAAATATTCGTCTGATTTGCTTTAGCTATCATTTTTAGCTTAGTACGAACTGCTTACCGGGAAGCTCAGCTATAATTACGCACTCAGTTACCTTCTGTACGGTAAAGATGTATCGGAACAATCAACCGATGACAAGATGCTGATTGCAAACATTGTAACGCTGGCGGGCGCAACAGCAGGCGGTACGGTTGATGGCAGCGCTGGTGTGGGTAGCGGTGCGTTTGCTGGCAGAACTGAGGTTGAGAATAACTCTCTCGCCGATATCACGCAGGCGCAGGCTGAAGGTAAAACGCTGGAGCAGAAGGCCGGTGAGTACGTTGAGGCCGAAAACGAGCGCTATAAAAAGGCGAACTGCGGCGGCATGAGCGCCGAAGCCTGCTCGGTGAAGATGTACACGGAACGGCGTGAAGCGTTGAAAGAAACTGTGTCACTGGGCGCTGACTTCGTGCCTGTCGTGGGTACTATAAAAAGTGCAGCGGAGGCACAGTCAGCACTGGATTATCTCAACGTGGCCGCTTCCCTGATAGCGGGAGAGCGTGTTGCAGCGGGCGTGCTGAAAGCGGCAGAGAAAGCGCTGGCTAAAGGCGATGTGGCTGAAGTCTCGAAGCTGATTAATAAAGCCAGCGATGAGATGACGTCGGTTACACGCCCAAGCCACAGACAGTCTGAAATAGATGTAGGTAAAGATCTCGGTGATGGATGGCGCGAACAGGTCAGCTTCAAAGATGGTAAAGAAGTTCCCTAAGGCACAAAAGGTGGGGTTCGCCCTGACTGGTGTAAGGGAAATGTCTGTAGTGTTGAAGTGAAGAACTATAATATTACGACTAACAAGAATGGTCTGATTAACAACGTAGCAAAACAGGCGGTACAACGTGCTGAGAATCTACCTGCTGGAATGCGGCAAGAGGTTGTAATTGATATCCGTGGCCAAAAGGTCACCTCCATTCAGGAAGATGCAATCATTAAAGGGATTGTTCAAAAATCCAACGGGGCAATTAAACCTACAGATATTCAATTTAAGAGGTAATGAGAATGAGGCATATTGGGTTTATGGGGGGGAGTTCACTAGTAGAACTAGGGACTGCCTCTGAAATGATTGACTTTTTGGATTTTTTTAATAAAAAAGTGGAAGGCAATGAAAACATTGAGATATCAAACCGACTTTATAATAAATATATAAAGCTTGAACAATTAGAAAAACTGAATTCGATAATAAAAGATATTAAATTGGCACTATCCTCTGATGAGGATAAATATCTTAAGTATTTGTCAGGTATAGAAACATGTATCGAGTCGGCGAAGATGTTCTATAACAGTTGGGGAATTTATCAACCGCTTAAAATTGCTGTGACCGACGTACCTTATTATATAGAAGATAAAAACCGCCCTTTAGAACAATACGATGTATTAAAGCCTAATGAATCACCGTTCTGGTTACGTTAATGACAAAATCCCAGCTTTTGTGGCTGGGATTTTACTTTTATCAGCCAGTTACCCTTCAGTCGCCAGCCGGATAATCAGCTGTCCCGGCCCGGTGATCACTTCGATCTTCTGCCCGGTCGTAAAGCCCAGCGCTTCCAGCCAGCACCCCTTGATGGTCAGCTGTGGCAGCGGGTTTGACTGGCCTTTATTAGCCGGGCATCCTACTGCGTAATCATGCGACCGTGATCTGCTGGCGGCGGTTTTGGGCATGCATATCACTGATTATGATGCGTGTCAGCCTTAATTAGTTCCTAAACTAAATATTATTATGTGCCTGACCAGAAGGTAGGAAAAAGCAGTATCATTCATTCAGGTGGGTAGTAAAATAATTTATAGATTTCGTCTGGCAGAGAGTGAAGGATAAGATAAAAATTTTTTTATAAAAGTAAATGAATGCCTTTCATTAACCTTTAGCAGGGTTTTTCAGTAATTGTCTTAATTCATCCTGACTCATTTAAAAGATAAAAGCCTCATACTTTCGCAACAGGCTTTTATCTTCCTTTTATCTCATCCTCAATGCATCAACTGGCTAATCACGCCGGTCACATCGAATTTTTTATTAACGACACCTTCCGCTGAAGCCTTATCCACCAGCTGAGGCAGATATTTCACCAGCAGATTCAGTGCATCATCGGTGTTGATACCCAGTCGTGAAGCGAGCTGTTCAATTGCTTCTGAGTTAATCATCTTCTGCACCATGTCGCGGCTCAGGGCAACATTCTGCTCATTGCCAAGCCAGGAGTTGACTACCTCACTGTATTCACCACTCTGAAGATGGTTCACAATCGCGTGTAAACCGCCTTGCTGCTCAACCCACTCCAGCACACCTTTCACTTCCTGACTGGTCTGATTATTCAGGCCGCACATGGCCAGCACCTGGTCCAGTAAAACCATTCCGTTAATCCCCGATTTAAAATATATCAAGACTGCCTGCAGGCTCTGATTTTATGAATGACGAACAGCACGATAACTGATCCCGCTGTCGCAATAGCAATGCTGAAAATATTGAAACCACTGACCTTGCCAAAGCCCAGAAAGGTGCTGACTAACCCCCCCGTCAACGCACCCACAATACCGAGTATCATGGTCATGAAAATACCCATATTTTCCTTACCCGGCATAATACATCTGGCGATGATGCCAGCCAGCAACCCAAATACTACCCATGACAAGAGACCCATATCCTGCATCCTTTATTTTTTATTAATCATATTGGTGTTTAACCGTGGTTTAATTCGTCAATTAAAAGCGGGTGTATCGTACGCCGCCTGCCTTTTATCTGGCAATGGTGTTTTCTTAATTAAATTAAACGTATCGGAAACGACGGGAGAAGAATTATGAGCATTCTGGATAGTATTAAAAATATAGGTGAGGAGTTGTTAAATACCGATAATAAGAATGTTGAAAATAAGCCTGATATCACCGCAGCAGGCAAGCGCACCTACACGGTAAAATCCGGTGACACGCTCAGCGCCATTGCAAAAGCATTCTACAGCGATGCCTCTCATTATATGAAAATCTTCGAGGCCAACAAAAATATTCTCAGCAGTCCGGATAACATCGTGCCAGGTCAGGTGTTGATTATTCCGGAATAATCAGCAGCCAGCAGTTCACAGAGCGTGGCCTGCTGGTATTTATTTGCCGCTTACAGTGATAAAGGATTTCTGACAGGGCAGAGAGCATTTACGGTGTTCTGGTTTAGTCAGCGTTGCGAGAGAACAGGGCTGTTGAAGTGAACAAAGAGTGGGGCATCTGAAAAGCAAAAAAGCAGCTATCCGGGGATAGCTGCTTTTTCTAATCTGGCTCCTCTGACTGGACTCGAACCAGTGACATACGGATTAACAGTCCGCCGTTCTACCGACTGAACTACAGAGGAATCGTTGGAACGAGGCGAATATTAACGGGGTCGCCCCGAGGTGTCAACAGCAAAAAATACATTATCATTCAACTGGCTAGGATTAACACAAAGCGATCGCGATTTAAGCAATTTGCACGCTGTCAGTGGCGATTCGGCTCAGGGGATCCTGCTGATAGAACTGACGCAGATGCTGATACATGGCCGGAAAGCGCTCAGCCAGCAGAACCGGAGCGGTAAAAAAGTATTCGGAGAGTACGGCGAAGCACTCTGCCGGATCGCTGGCGGCGTAGGGGTCGATTGTCGCCGCCTGTTCTCCGACCAGCTCGACTTCACTCTCTATCTCCGCCATCGCGGCATGTAAATCCTTTTCCCACTGCGCCACGTCGCGCAGCGGGATCACCGGTACGCCGCTGGTGTAGCCACTGCCGCGCGCATCAAGTTTGTGGGCGACTTCATGGATCACCAGATTGAAGCCAGAGAGATCGAAAGAGTCCTGAATATCGAGCCAGTTAAGCACCACCGGCCCCTGCGTCCAGCTCTGACCGGCGTGAACGGCAGGCGCACTGTGAACCAGCCCATCCTCATCCTGCCACTGATCGTCAACTTTAAACGGCTCTGGATAGATCAGCACATCATGAAAACCGTCCAGCCATTCCAGACCCAGTTTCAGCACCGGCAGAGAGAAGAGCAGGGCGATGCGCACGCTGCGCAGTTCATCCAGCGCTGTTCCTTCCAGCGGCACCAGCTTCTTCTGTTGCAGGAAGCGTTGCGCCAGCGCTGTAAGCGTCTGCTTTTCGTCTTCACTGAGCAGGCTGAAGATAGGCTGGGACAGCCCCTGCTGCCAGGGCAGCGCAGCCAGAAGGGTGTCGTTTTGCGTTTTCCAGGGCCATTTAAACATCGCAACTCCTGCACAGAACCGGACTCTTTCGCTATCCTGACGCGCCAGATATAAAAATGCCAGCATCGAATGCTGGCACCTTTGATCCGGCTGCAGGCCTGAGGGCTGTCTATTCAACCCGTTAGCGCGGCCGTTGTCTGTGATACAGCCCGCAAAGCGCAGGGCTGAATGGCTAGTTGCGACCCACCCGCTGAAACTCAATCACCCAGACCCAGGGATTCACTTCCCAGCTGGTCGCGCCATACTGTTTTTGCCAGGCTTTGCGATAGGCCTCTTTCGGCGACTCTGAGTTCACGTTCATGGTGAAGAAGTTATTGAGGAAGTGCGAATCGGTCTGTACGCCCTCCGCCATAATGTCATCTTCGCTGATATCCTGAATCTTCTCAGCGCGAACGCCGGTGATCTCCAGATTGATGCGGCTGGCCCAGCGCGGCATGTGGATGGCGGTCTGCCAGCCAAACTCTTCCGCTTCCGGGGTGCTCATCGCGTGCTGGCCCAGCTCATTGCTGTCGGCACGGTACTGACAATATTCCGGCAGGCGGAACGGCGTCGGGTCACGCTCATATTCGGCCAGATCGTTCTCCGGCACCATCGGACCGCGCCAGGTTTCACGTACCCACAGCAGATCACCCGGTTTACCATAAGGACAGTGATAGCTGATGTCGCTCATCGACATCAGTTTATAGCCGTGCAGATGATTCGCACTGACATCAAAAGCGTGTACGCCTTCATGATGATCCTGACCCGGACCAAAAGCCTGAGTTTTCATAATGCGCCGGGTTTGCGTTTGCTGGCCAACCAACAGGGCACGGACACGCTGTTCGGAAAAAAGAATCGGCCGTTCTTTCATGGAATACCTCTTGTTATTAGTAAAACCCGGTTACTGCTGTATACGTCCATTTGCTTCACATCTCATAACTATCATAAAAGCTTTAAATCATTTTGCTTAATAATTTGTCGCCTGACAGTCACTTTAAAATTGTCACAGAGGTAGTCAGTATTCCGCAAAATGCAAAAAGTGCACCAGAGCTTATCATGCAACCTTCGCCAGACGACGAATAGCCGGGATACAGTACGTTATAACGGTAAAAATGGGAACCTTTTCAGATTTTTTCCCCTGTCAGCGGCCACACTTTTACAAATAATGACGTGACAAAAGCCTCTTTCGTACCCTCTGGCAAGGCTATCCTGTTCAGATTAAACATTACCCCCGTTAAACTAATCTTCTTAGCCACAATTTATTAAGGAAAGACTGAAAACCGATGAAATTGCGGTTATTGTCTGACAGAGATGCTATACAGATGATCCAGATCTCATTTTTCTGCCGGAAATCGCTGGCAGCCCCGCTCTTATCAACCGTTCTGTAAAAAAAATGTCATTAGCCAGTCGCTATGATGGTCTGACGTTCGCGCACCGATCACGACAGAGAATCAGCTGTCGACCACCACAGGGAGATAGACTATGTCACTTACACTCTGGCAATCCCGTTATGAAAGCTGGTTTCAGGCGAACTGGATCCATGACGACGGCGCGCACGATATCGCCCATCTGCGCCGTGTCTGGATGAGCGCACAGCGTATCCTGAACGGTACTCCTGCTGATCCGCTGGTAGTGCTCACCGCCTGCTATTTTCACGATGTGGTCAATCTGCCGAAGAATCATCCGGAACGTCATCTGGCCTCCACCTATGCCGCCACGGAAACCCAGCGCATTCTGCAGCAGGATTTCCTCGATTTCCCGGCTGAAAAGATAGAGGCGGTAATGCACGCTGTGAAAACTCACAGTTTCAGCGCCGGTATCCCGCCTCAGACGCTGGAAGCGAAAATCGTTCAGGATGCTGACCGGCTGGAATCGCTGGGCGCCATCGGTCTGGCTCGGGTTTTCTATACCGCCGGGGCCCTGAACCGTCCGCTGTTCGACAGTCAGGACCCGCTGGCAAAAGATCGCGAACTGAATGATGCGCTGTGGACGCTGGATCATTTCCAGAAAAAGCTGCTGCGTCTGCCGGAAACGATGCACACGGAAGCGGGGCGGATGCTAGCTGAACATAACGCAGACTTCCTGGTGCGCTACATGGCGAAACTCTATGCAGAGCTTCAGGGAAATTTGGTGGGAATGGACGAGGCCGTACTGCGGGATTTCACGCCGCTGCGCAGTGAATATTAAATTTTTATGACAGTATGTTAATCGAAACGGTCATCCGGTAGCGTGTCAGCAATAACAAAAAAGGAGCTGCCTGATGACCGAAACTGTTAATTTAACGATTAAAATTGATCCTGAATTAAAAGAAACGATTAAACAGCTGGCGCTGGAAAACCAGATTTCCATGAGTCAGGAGATTGTGCAGCGGTTGCAGGCCAGCCTGGAAACGCATCCGCATCCGGCGATTGATAATCAGGACATTACCGAAGCGGCGGTGGAAACCTCAGCCGCTTCTGATGCACAGGCCGATGGATTAAGCGCCAGCGAACTGAAACAGATACGGTTGCTGCTGAAAAAGCAGAGCAAGAAGAAGAAATAAACATGAAACCCGTCGCCAGACGGGTTTTTTTTGCATTAGGCTGGACTGTTTTGTGGTGAGACTGTGCCTGCGAAGAGAACAGGGTCAGATCGGAAAGACGCAAAAACCGTCATCCCTGACACGCTCGGCCCGCGCCATCCCTGGCGCGGGACGCTTTCCTCTTCTGATCCTGTTCCCTGCGCGTTGAGCTTATTCGTTGCTGTTGAACTCGCTTTGTCTGGGCCTGCATCATTAGATGGGTTTTCTTTTCAGGAATCAGGGTTTCAGCTGACGGATATGGGGCAGCAGCAGCTGCGCCACCGCGGCGAACACCGGGACCACCACCGAGTTACCAAACTGCTTGTAAGCCTGCGTGTCTGAGACCGGGATGCGGAACGGCTCGTGGCCCGGTACATCAAAGCCCATCAGCCGCGCACATTCGCGTGGTGACAAACGGCGCGGTCTGCGCGCCATGTTTGCGGCATCGTGAAACTCCGCTTCCCCCAGTGCGCTGTCCCAGCCGCGGTCAATCAGGATCTCCGAGCCATCTTTGTAGTAGCGCGCCGACAGGGTGCGCACGCAGCAGTGCGGATTACGCGGATCGTTGAGGCCAAAGCCAAAGCCATTGCCTTTCGCCTTATGCTTTTTCGCATACTGATAGAGATAGCGCCAGAGCACCGGCGAGAGGATATATTTGTCATCCGGGTCGCTCTCCAGCAGGCTCTGCAGCGCAGGGACCTGAGCCGGGAAGAAGCGGCGGATATCGCGCAGCGTGAAATCCTGTTTTTTCAGGTCACGGCGGATCCCGACCAGCACAATCCGTTCGCGATGCTGCGGCAGGAAATGACGCGCATCGATCACTTTGGCATCCGGGCTGGTGTCACCGGCATCCGCGACGTCATAGCCCAGTTCATCCAGCGTCTCCATGATAATGGCGAAGGTGCGGCCCTTATCGTGGCTCTTGAGATTCTTCACGTTCTCCAGCACGAAAAAGGGCGGTTTCTTCGCGGCAAGGATGCGCGCCACGTCGAAAAACAGCGTCCCCTGCACCTGGCATTCAAACCCGTGTGCGCGGCCCAGCGCGTTCTTTTTGCTGACACCCGCCAGTGAGAAGGGCTGGCAGGGAAAGCCTGCCAGCAGCACCTGATGATCGGGGATGGCAGCATCGATAGCGCGATAGATCGCCTCATCGTCGCTCAGGCCCGCTGGCTGCGTGACCTCACGGATATCGGTATTGAAATGATGCTCCAGCGGATCGCTGTAGTGGTTAGCTTTATAAGTGCGAACCGCCTCTTTGTTCCATTCACTGGTGAAGACACACTTGCCGCCTATCGCCTCAAATCCTTTGCGAATGCCGCCAATCCCGGCAAAGAGATCGATAAAGCGAAATTCAGGATTATCATAATGGGCGGGCCGGGCCGGCAGCAGATCCTGCAGCAGAAGCTGTTCGGCTTCACTCAGCGGCGGCACGGCGCATTTGCCCTGGCGGATCCGGTTCAGGAACGCAGGGCTCCAGCGGGAGAAACCCGCCTGCTGCAGGCGGGCCGTAAGATCACGAACCGAATAGATTGCCAGGACCTGCTGTAAGCGATCGGACGCTTCAGGAAGTGAATGTGCAGCAGAAAGTGGTTCAGCGAGGGCGGCGGGATGCATGCGTTTTTCCTTAACAGTGAGGCGCCTATGCTATCACTCCTGAGGCAGTGAGGAAATTGCCCCGATGTGCCCTGAGCCAGCGCGCCGGAATCGTCTGTTTTTGCGGCGTACGCTGTGAAGGTTCGGTTGCCAGCTTTCGCTTTTCGTGGCGCAGACTAAAGTTGAAGAACCAGCAAAAAAGGAGAGGCTATGGCTGATGTTCACTCCAGCGAAACGCGCAGCAAAAATATGCGTGCCATTCGCGCTCAGGATACGGCCATTGAGCAACGTATTGCGCTGTTGCTGAAAGACCGGGGGTTCAGCTTTCGTGTGCAGGATAAAAACCTGCCGGGACGGCCCGATTTTGTTCTCAACGACCAGCAGGCGATTATTTTTGTTCACGGCTGCTTCTGGCATCGCCATCACTGCTACCTGTTTAAACTGCCGGCCACCCGCACAGAGTTCTGGACGGGCAAGATTAACAGCAATGTTGAACGTGACCGGCGCTATGTGCAGCAGCTGCAGGCGAGTGGCTGGAAAGTGTTGATCATCTGGGAGTGCGCGCTGCGCGGCAAACTGCGGCTGGCGGATCAGGATCTGCTGGAGCGGCTGGAGGAGTGGCTGCTGGTCATGTCGCAGAGTGCCGAAATCGACCATCAGGGCATTCATCATTACAACGCTGATTGCTAATCAGAGTCATAATTGATTAGATCGACCTTTTCTCCGTGGCCAGGAAGGAGCCTGAGATGAGCAGCATAAAACTGACGGTAAAACGCCTTTACCAGCTTCGCGACGAGCGGATGGTGAATACCCGCGCCACTGCGCGGGTCTACAGCGGCGACAGGCTGATTGCCACGGAGGAGATCACCGGCATGACCGAAAGCCCGGTCAGCAAATACCTGCATGCTGAAGGAACAGCAGGCGAGACGATTCGGGTGGAGTGGGAATGTGAGGGCATCGCCGACATGACCGTAACGGAAATTGAGCGCTGCCCATGTTGTCAACATAACGAACCAGACTAAGGATACAATTTTGGCGGGAACCAGTTTACTGACTTTACTTGATGATATTGCAACACTTCTGGACGATATTTCCGTCATGGGGAAAGTGGCGGCGAAAAAAACGGCCGGCGTGCTGGGCGACGATCTGTCGCTGAATGCCCAGCAGGTCACCGGCGTGAAAGCCAACCGGGAGCTGCCGGTGGTATGGGGCGTGGCGAAAGGATCGTTTCTGAACAAACTGATCCTGGTGCCGCTGGCGCTGGTTATCTCTGCGTTTGCGCCCTGGCTGATTACGCCGCTGCTGATGCTGGGCGGGGCCTATCTCTGCTATGAAGGGGTCGAGAAGGTGATGCACAGCCTGCAGCATGACAAGCAGAGCAAATCGCCGGAGGCGCGCCAGCAGCGACTTGATTCACTGGCGAAGCAGAACGCGGCAGAGTTTGAGAAAAAGAAAATCAAAGGCGCAGTGCGCACCGATTTTATTCTGTCGGCCGAAATCGTTGCCATTACCCTGGGCATCGTTTCCGAATCACCGCTGCTCAATCAGGTGATTATCCTGGCGGGCATCGCCATTCTGGTGACGGTTGGCGTCTACGGCATCGTGGCGGCCATTGTAAAAATTGATGATCTGGGCTTCTGGCTGCGGGAGAAATCGTCGCGCGTTGCGCAGGGCATCGGCAGCGTGCTGCTGGCGGCGGCGCCCTGGCTGATGAAAATCCTTTCGGTCGTGGGCACCATCGCCATGTTCCTGGTGGGCGGCGGCATTGTGGTGCATGGCATTGCGCCGCTGCATCACCTGATTGAAGAGGTCAGCGCTGGCTTCAGCGGCTGGATTGCGACGCTGCTCAGCAATGGCGCGAACCTGGTGCTCGGTTTTATCATTGGGTCGATCGTGCTGTTAGTGGTCAACCTTATTGCCAGAGTGCGTGGAAAATCGGTATAAAGCGCACTGCGATTTACGGTCAGGAGAATGACGATGAACGACGATATGTTTGAATTTGATATTGACGCACAGCTTGAGCAGGCGGAAGCGAAAGCCGAGAAAAAAGCCAGCGAAGTGCCGGACGATCTCGGTGATGAAGCCGATTGCGAAGGCTGTAAAATCTGACGTCAGCGTCGGTTCCTCATCAAAGCGGATAATATTTTTTATCCGCTTTTTTTATTTTCAATATATCCATCTGCTTAATTCCGAATTTGCCCTTTTTATGCGTGCCTTAACAGGCAGGAACCGCATTCGCCTGCTATAAAGAAAATAATCACTCAGGTTAATAAAAAGGAGCGCAGCATGGTTTTCGCAATCAGTGAAGAGGTTCAGCACAAGGAAGAAGGGCACACCATGGTGGTGACCGGCTACGCCAGTGGCATGGTCGAGTGTCGCTGGTATGACGGCTATGCGGTGCGCCGTGAAGCCTTTCGCAGCGATGAACTCTGCGCGCTGAATCCTGAGCAGCAGCTGGCGAGCTGACCCGCAGGCAGACAGCGCGCCGCGAAGAACGGGCCTGTCAGGCTGCGGCGCTTTATCCCTGAAAGGCCTGCCACTCTGCAGGCCTCTTTTCTATCCTGAAGCTTTATCGAGGCTCTGCGCCTCCTCCTTGTGAACGCGGACACACTCCCTGTGCCGCTCCTGCTCAGACGTTACCATCGTTATCCTCCTCTACCGCCTGATAGATACGCTGCAGCACGTCAGGAAACGCTGACTGGACGCGGCTCCAGCTCGGAATAAAGGGCTTGTCATTCGGACGCTCGATAAACGCCTGACCCGCCTCCAGAATCGACTGGGTAAACATCTCGACCGCCGCCTCTTCCACATGCTGATCGAACTTCAGGCCATTCATGACCGCTTCGTGGTTGTAGGTCTCCATCATATCCAGCGCATTGCGGTAGTAGGTCGCTTTCAGCACCCGGAATGAGTCGCTGGTGAGCGGAACGCCCATGGTGGCCAGCTTACGCAGCAGTGACTGAACAATGTCGCTGCTCATTCGCTTCAGGCCGCCTGTGCCATCATCTTCGGCCAGCGGCTGATGTTTGTGGTCATAGTTATCGGCGATCTCAACCTGACACGACTGGCGGGTGGTGTAGTTGCGGTAAATCTCCGACAGCACGCCGATCTCCAGTCCCCAGTCGCCAGGAATTTTAATGCCGTTGAGGACATGGGTGCGCATAGCAAACTCGCCGGAGAGCGGATAGCGGAAGCTCGACAGGTAATCGAGATACTCTGAGTGGCCATAGACTTTCTGCAGCGAGCGCAGCAGCGGCCCGACCAGCAGGCGGCCCACGCGGCCATTCAGCTTGCCGTCGGCCACGCGCGCATAGAAGCCCTTACAGAACTCATACTGGAACGCCGGGTTCGCCAGCGGATAGAGCAGACGTGCCAGCATGCCGCGCTCATAGGTGACGATATCGCAGTCATGCAGGGCCACACAGCTGGTGCGGTCGGAGGCCAGCGTGTAGCCGGTACAGAACCAGACGTTGCGCCCCTTACCCGGATTGGTGGGAGAGAGTCCCTCTTTATCCAGCTCCGCATCGATCGCCTTCAGGCGCGGGCCATCGTTCCACAGGATGCGGTGGCGTTGCGGCAGCCGGGAGAAAAAGTCGCGGGCAAACAGGAACTGGTCGCGGTCGGCCCGATCCAGCCCGATCACAATTTCATCCAGGTAGGGCACTTTTGCCAGCTCATCGACGATATTGGTCAGCGCCGGGCCTTCAAGTTCGGAAAACAGCGACGGCAGGATCAGCCCCATTTTGCGTTTGCGGGCAAAGCGAACCATCTCTTTTTCCAGCGACTCCACGCTGCGGTGGGTGAGGTTATGGAAGTTGGTGATTACGCCATTCTGATAAAAGTCACTCATCGCTTCATCCTTTTCATGCCCGTGGGCAGCTCATTGAGGTTGAGTCAAAAAATAGTCGAGCCCTTCACGCCAGCCTTCAGGGCCGTGGTGAGCGGTGTGATAAACCTGCTGCTGATCGGTGCGGCTGAGGGTCACCGGCGTTTTACTGTAGCCTTTGATGACGACCGCATAATCCACCGCATCCAGCATCGGGGCGTCGTTTGGCCCATCCCCCAGCCCGATAGTGACGCGGGACTCGCCGGGAGAGTGTGCCAGCAGCCAGCGCAGGGCTTCGCCTTTGCCACTGCCTGCCGGCATCACATGCCAGAAACGGCCGCCCTGAGTGAGCGCCAGCCCTTCTGCATGCAGTGCCTCATGAAAGCGGTCAAAGGCCTCATCGCTGTCGCGCCAGACCACCACTTCTGACGCATCCCGCTGACGGGAGAGGGCCGCATCCGCTTCACTCAGACCGGTCATGGCGGCCACCTCCGGATCGGAGAAGTCGTGAAATCCGGTGAAGCGAAAGTGGCTTTTCAGTCCAGCCAGACGCTCACAGAGTGCCTCATAGCTGAGGGCGCTATCAGGCAGACGAATCCGTTGCTGATCCAGGGTCTGCACCACGGCACCGTTTTCCGCAATAAAGGGGGAACCGGCGATGCCGAGCTTTTTCTGCAGCGGGACAATTTCAGCTGCGGTCTTGCTGGAGCAGATGACCAGCGGCACCGCATGCTCCCGGAGTGTGGTCAGCCATTCCGTGGCCGCATCCCAGCGATAGCTGTGATGGTCGAGCAGTGAACCATCCAAATCGGTAATTACCATTAAGGGGTGCTGAAGATCGGGCATGAACAGGCTCCTTTCATCACGTTCGCCGCTAAAGCAGCGATTTTTCAATATTATAGTTGAATATGTCGCACACTTTTTTTCCTGCCACACCGGCCAGAAATCCAGGATTATTCTTAAAAACAGGCCCGCAGGAAAGTGGGGGATGCAGGAATTGTGCAGGGCTAAGTGACTGTGCAGCGCGGTGTTTTTAACCTGTATCGCGTCAGCGTGAGTGGGGCGGTTGCAGAAACGTGCATATCTGATACTTGTTCAGTCCGGGCAATCAGGTATTCTGCAACGGTGTTAAGAATTCCCTGGTGTAACGAATTGAATTTTTACCCGGCTTCCATGCCGGGTATTTTTTTGAAATCGATTTCAGCGGTTAGCTTCACAGGCGCGACAGTCACTGATGTCGATCTCAAACGCCTCCCCCAGTTCGGAGCCGGAACGAATAAACTGACCATCAATCTCGCGTCGTGGCGACGGTCCCGCTTCCATAGCGTCCCGTATCTCATCCGACGTTCTGGCCTGAATCGCCGCCAGTAATCCTTCCATATCCACTCTGAGTTCGGCTGGCTGCGCCGCGCTGTCGTGCTTTTCCTCTGTCATTTTCAGACTCCTGAGAGCAAACAGAACTGTAAGTATAGAAGGCGGCAGAGAAAGGCGAGGAAGGGTTAATCGCAGATCAAAAAAAGCCCGCAGAGTGCGGGCAAAATCCTTGTTATTGCAGGAATGCTGCGCTGCCGGGGGGGCGATGCAGCAGGGAGAGTGTAACGGTCAGGCGCGTAAGAAATCCTGCCGTGCACTGTTAAAGAATCGAAAAAGGGCATCCTTACTCAGATTTACCTGACTTTTCCTGTTAACAGAGCAGATTCAGCTATAGTTGAGAATAAAGCTGATTTTTTTCAATACCTAAAGGAATGGTTATGGACCTCTTAAGAATTATTATCGCTATCCTGCTACCCCCACTGGGCGTGTTCATGCAGGTCGGTTTTGGCGGCGCGTTCTGGCTGAATATCCTGCTGACCCTCTGTGGCTACATCCCCGGCATTATCCATGCCGTATGGGTCATTGCCCGCCGCTAACGCGCTGCATCCCTCAGGTTCTTCGGTTAGACTGTACGCAGTAAATCATCAGGAGAACCGACATGAAGGTAAATGACCGCGTCAGCGTCAGAACGGATGGCGGCCCGCGTCGCGTGGGCACCATTCTGGCGATGGAGCCGTTCAACGAGGGCACAATGTTTCTGGTTGCGCTCGAAGATTATCCGCTGGGTATCTGGTTTTTTAATGAGACGCATCAGCCGGATGGGATCTTCGTTGAGCCTTACCACGACGCCTGAGCCTGACGCGCATAAAAAAAGCCGCCTTTCCGGCTCCCGGAGGCGGCTTTTTGCATAGAAGGGCCCTGAGCGCTGTCGCCCGCGACCCCGCTTAATGACTCAGAAAGTTTCCCAGTTTTCGTTGCTGCCAGCCAGCGCCTGGCGGGGCGCGACGGCTACCGTTTTGACCGGTGCAGCCGGACGGGAAGCCATCGCGGTGGCCGCCGGTGAAGCCTGCAGGCGGAAAGCGGCGACGGCCTGGGTCAGTTTACCCGCCTGATCCTCCAGTGACGCGGCGGCGGCTGTCGCTTCTTCTACCAGCGAGGCGTTCTGCTGAGTGACGTTATCCATCTCAGTCACCGCCTGGCTGACCTGCTGAATCCCGCGGCTCTGCTCGTCGGAGGCGGCCGCAATCTCTGACATAATATCGGTCACCCGACGCACCGCCTCGACAATCTCACCCATCGTATTCCCGGCTGCGCCCACCTGCTGTGAACCGTCATTAATCAGTGCGACTGACTCGGCAATCAGGGACTCAATCTCTTTTGCCGCCTGTGCACTCCGCTGGGCCAGATTCCGCACTTCGCTGGCGACCACCGCAAAACCGCGCCCCTGTTCACCGGCACGCGCCGCCTCGACGGCCGCGTTCAGCGCCAGGATGTTAGTCTGAAACGCAATGCTGTTAATGACGTTAGTGATCTCCGCAATCTTCTTCGAGCTGCCGGAAATATTGGTCATGGTTTTCACCACACCGCTGACCAGCTCGCCGCCGCTGCGTGCCTTGCCGGAGGCATCGGCAGCCAGCTGACTGGCGTGATGCGCGTTCTCCGCATTCTGCTTCACGGTGGCGGTAAGCTCTTCCATGCTGGCCGCGGTCTGTTCCAGCGCGGCGGCCTGCTGCTCGGTGCGGGAAGAGAGGTCGGTGTTACCGGCGGAGATTTCGCTGGATCCCTGATAAATGGCGACAGCGCCTTCTCGCACCGTTCCAACCGTGGTGACCAGTGCCTGCTGCATCAGTTGCAGGTTATGGATCAGCGTACCGATTTCACTGCGCCCACAGGGCAGGGGAGCGGAGGTCAGATCGCCCTGCGCGATGCGTTCAATGCGTTCCACTGACTGCCGTAAAGGATTGATCACAATCCGCCGCAGGAAGACAAAGGTCAGCAGAACCAGTACCAGTGCGGCCACAAACGCGACCCCCATCGCAATAAAACCGATGCGTGACTGCGCATCGGCTTCAGCGGTAATGGCATTCGCCCGGTCGGTCCGGATTTTAATCGCCTTCAGCAGCACCTGATTATATTCATCATCCAGCTTGCGGGTGACATCCGTCTCCTGAGCAATAATCCCCTCAAAGCTGCCCTGCTTACCGGCATTGATCATCGGCAGCAGGCCTTTAGTAATGTAGTTATTGAAGCGTGCCTGCAGCGTGGCATCGAGTTCGGTATCAGAGGGCGACTTCACCTTACGCGCTTCATAGACCGCAAAGCCCTCTTTGGCCTGCTGGATACGTTTTTCGGCTGCCGCGACGTTCGCGCGAAACTCATCCATTTCGCCAATGCGGGCAGCCGCACCGGCCTGAATAATCGTCAGACGTGCCGTACGCAGATGGTTTGAACTGTTGGCGAGCCCCATACGAACCTGAATTTCGTCGGTGGCATCATCGAGGGAGTGATTGCTTAAGGTAAGAAAGTAACTGGCGACGCCAATACAGAGTGCAAACAGCAGCAGAATGCCGCCGAAGATGAGGCTAAACAGCGGCACCAGGCGGAGATTCTGCCAGATGCCCGCGCTTTTTTGTCCATCATTATCTAATGCAGTGTTCATATCCTTGCTCTCTCAGGGCTGTTGTTATAAGGCTTAGCATCGGCAAAGGAGAGTAAAGGCTTAGCAGTAAGAGTGAGACGTGGCTCCCAATTCTGAGCAAAAAAAAACCGGCCCATCGGAGCCGGTTTTTCTGGTTTAACGATCAGCGGATATTAACGTAAATACCCGAGGTCACATTATCGGTTAAACGCACCACATGATAAATCACCTGTTTATTATGGGTTTTGATTTTGCGTTTAATATTACCTTTGTGTGACGATACCGTTTTGGCCTTAATTTGCATTTTATCTGAAATCTGAATGGTGTCATGACCTGACATCCACATTTTCAGCATGTTTGACTCGGTCTGGCTCAGCGTCAGCGGGTGAACATCCATGCCCGAAGAGATACGCGCAGACTGGTTGAGTTTCTTCTGCAAATAGGTGCTGAGTAAGGAATCCAGGGTCGACGTTTTCATCGATTTTGATGTAATAATCAGGTTCTTACGAACGTAGAGATATTCCTCAAAATGGATATTGCTAATCGCCATAAAGATAAAGAAGAGTGTATCGGGATGCTGCGTAATAATGCTGCGGATACGCTCACTGGAATCGGATTCATGAATGAAACAATCTTCATTAATAAATACGACACCAGGATTTAATTGCTCACATTTCTGCTGTAGTTGCTCAATGTCGGAGACGGAAGAGATATTTTTCTTCTTAACTCCTTTCAAAGACATGTAGTCTGTTAATCCCAGGCGTGTGTAGTTGCAGGAATCCATAATAATAGTTGGCATAATAGCGACCCTCACCAATTTGTTATCCGTTTAAATCAACGATGAATACGCGTTGCGATACGAGAGAGATTTCTTAGGTACTTTTTTATTCTGCTCGTGCAGTGTGGTAACAGGCAATCGCCCGTAAAAGTCTTCATCCCTGACCCGTTCTGCAAAAAATTTGTGCTGCCCTGACGTCACACATTCTCCGACTGTGGCGGGGAGTGCCAGTGAAATGCCGGAGGTTAAGTATTACTCAATTTTTGGGAGCCTTGTCACTATCCCTGAAAACCCGGAGTTTTCTGATAGGACAATTCTCAAAAACATTTGTTTTACGAAAGTGTGATGTCTCAGCGTGCGTTGACAATGCCGGAAAAAACATTTTTTAACAAGAAAAATTCGTTAAAGTTTTTTTCTTCGCAATTTCAATGGTTTGACCGATTTGCCTGCACATTCACAGTCTGAGAGCTTCTGTGAACCACCCAACTAAAATACGCGAAGCCCGGTTTAATAAGAATTATTTTCAGACTCTCAGCACATTTATCAGAATATCCTTAGTTGCATTCTGGAAAACATGGTTCGGAAAATGCACGGATGGTTTTGCGATACTTAAGTGTGGTGATGGAAAGATAGTTAGAAAGTTAATGTTCAGGTTCGGGATAGTTCTGTCAGGAACAGGGCGAGTAAATCAAATACTTCACCGAACAAATGCTCACAGAACGGGGCGAGAAGGGGCATCAGCAGGCTGATGGTTAAAATTCCGACTGATAAGGTAATCGGGAAGCCAATTGCGAAGATCGATAACTGTGGTGAAACGCGGTTTAACAAACCCAGTACCAGATTTAGCATGAGTAACAAAACGATTAAGGGCAGCGCTAACATCATGCCATTAAGGAAAATTAATCCGCCCGATTTCACCAGCGCCATAAAAGCATTGGCATTCAGCGGGTGACCGCCAATCGGCAGGGTATGAAAACTGTCCGCCAGTAACGACATCAGCCACAGGTGTCCGTTAAAGGTCAGGAACAGTAACATCGCCAGCATGTCGAGAAAGCGGGCCAGCACCGGCATGTTCAGACGGCTGCCGGGGTCGAAAAAGGTGGCGAACGACAGACCCATCTGCAGGCCAATCACTTCCCCGGCGCAGCGCACGGCAGCGAAGGCAAACTGCATGGTGAAGCCCAGTGCGATGCCAATCAGCATCTGCTGGATCAGCAGCCAGAATCCGGCAGGCGAAAAGAGCGTGACATTAACAGCAGGCAGCAGCGGCATCAGCAGCCAGGTGATCATCACCGCCAGCCCGATTTTGACACGCTTACTGACGGAACGTTCACTGAGGATCGGTGCGGTGGCAAACAACGCCATGATACGCACCAGTGGCCAGAAGAACTGGCTGACCCACTGAACCAGCTGGCTGCTGTCGAGAGTAATCATCAGCCGATGATGTAAGGCAGGTTAGTAAAGACGGTGCGGATATAGTCCAGCAGCAGATTCAGCATCCACGGGCCGGCAATAATCCCGGTGGTCGCCACCGCCAGAATCTTGGGAATAAAGGATAAGGTCTGTTCGTTGACCTGGGTTGCCGCCTGGATCAGGCTGATCAGCAGGCCGCTAACCAGCGCAGCCAGCAGCAGCGGGGCGGCCAGCATCAGGGCGACGCGCATCGCTTCCTGTCCCATTACCATTACTGATTCGGGTGTCATGTGTTGCTCCGGGAAGAAAAGGGGATCAGGAGTAGAAGCTTTGCGCCAGTGAACCGACCAGCAGCTGCCAGCCATCGACCAGAACAAACAGCATCAGTTTAAACGGCAGTGAGATGGTCGCGGGCGGCACCATCATCATCCCCAGCGCCATCAGCACGCTGGCGACGACCAGATCAATGATCAGAAACGGGATAAAGACGGTAAAGCCAATCTGGAACGCGGTCTTCAGCTCGCTGGTCACGTAAGCGGGCAGCAGAATGCGCATCGGCACGGCTTCCGGACCGGCAATCGGTGCCACGTTTGCCAGCCGGGCAAACAGGGCTAAGTCCGCTTCACGCGTCTGGCGCAGCATAAAATCACGCAGCGGCTGGGCGCCTTTCTCAATCGCCACATCCATGCTGATCTTGTCCTGGCTGAAGGGCAGATAGGCATCCTGATAAATCCGGTCAAAGGTCGGCGCCATGATAAAGAAGGTCAGGAACAGCGACAGGCCAAGCAGCACCTGATTCGGCGGGGCAGAGGGCGTGCCCAGCGCGTTACGCAGCAGACCAAACACAATGATGATACGGGTGAAGCTGGTCATCATCAGCAGCACCGCCGGAATAAAGGTCAGCGCCGTGATAAAGACCAGCGTCTGCACCGGCAGCGACCAGCTCTGACCGCCATTGGGCAGCGAATGACTCACCAGGCCCGGCAGCTGGGCATGGGCAACCGGTGCCAGTAACAGGAGTGGCAGTAAAGGAAGCAGTCGACGCATCATGGGTTTTTTCCGGGACGTTTAACCAGGTTCTGTAACAGCTGACGAAAATCCTGTGGTGCACTGTTGACCGGCGTCACTGACGCCGGTTCACCCGGCGGCAGGGTGTGCAGGTGAGTAATCTGCTGTGCGGTAATGCCCAGCACCAGACGGGCATCGGCGGTATCCACAATCACCACCCGCTCACGCTGGCCCACGGAGACGCTGGCTGTGAGCTTCAGCTCCTGGCTGCTGACCTTTTTCGGCGCGAAGCCGACACGGCGTGCCAGCCAGGCGCAGGCCAGAATCAGTAAAATAATTAACGCTAATACGCTGCTGACCTGAGCCAGCATCGAGCCGGTGGAGATCGCCTGGGCCTGAGGTGCAGCCGGTTGCAGCGTTTGATTCTGGCTGGTCATATTCAGCGACTCAGACGACGCATACGTTCAGACGGGGTGATGATATCGGTGATGCGAACGCCATATTTGTCGTTCACGACCACGACTTCACCCTGAGCGATCAGGTAGCCATTAATCAGGATATCAAGCGGTTCACCCGCCAGGCCATCCAGTGACACCACGGAACCCTGCGTCAGACGCAGCAGCTCTTTGATGGTCATCTTGGTGCGGCCCAGTTCCACGGTGAGCTTCACCGGGATATCCATAATCAGATCGATGTCCTGCAGTGAGCCTGCCACATTCGGGCTGTCGAATGACTTAAAGACGTCATCGGTTTGCGGCGCGCTGCTGCTGCCGACCTGCTCATTCATCGCTTCAGCCCACAGATCGTCCGCAGAGATATCGTCAGACGGTTTATTACTGTCAGTCATGGGGCTGTTCCTCGTTCAGCGAATTCAAAATCGGGTTAATCAGGTGTTCGACACGGAGCGCATACTGGCCGTTCATCGTGCCATATTGGCTGGTTAAAACCGGGACGCTATCGACATGGGCGATAATGCGTTCCGGTTTCTCAATCGGCAGCACATCGCCGGGTTTCAGCTGCAGGATCCGTGACAGACGCAGCGAGGTTTCGGCAAAGTGAGCGATCAGTTCCAGCTCAGAGTGCTGCACCTGTTTGACCAGGTTGTCACGCCAGTGGTTATCTTCCTGGCGGGAGTTTTCGAGCGGTGGGTTCACCAGCAGCTCGCGCAGCGGTTCAATCATTGAAAACGGGATGCAGATATTAAACTCACCCACCAGGTTACCAATCTCCACCTGGAACGGCGTGTTAACCACGATATCGTTCGGTGAGGTGGTAATGTTGGTGAACTTTACCTGCATCTCTGAACGTACATATTCGACGTCCAGGGGATAAATCGCCTTCCAGGCGTCGCTGTAACCATCCAGCGCCAGCTTCAGCATGCGGCGAATAACCCGTTGCTCGGTATGGGTGAACTCACGGCCCTCGACCTTGGTCGGGAACCGTCCGTCGCCACCAAACAGGTTATCAACGGCGATAAAGACCAGGCTGGGTGAGAACACCACCAGCGCGGTGCCGCGCAGCGGTTTCAGGTGGATCAGGTTCAGGTTGGTTGGCACCGGCAGATTGCGGGCAAACTCATGATACGGCTGAATCTTGATCGCCCCGACGCTGACATCCGGGCTACGGCGCAGCAGGTTAAACAGCGCCATACGGAAACTACGGGCAAAACGCTCGTTAATGATCTCCAGCGCCTGTAAACGCTCGCGCACCACGCGGCGCTGGGTGTTCGGGTCGTAAGGACGAATATCGCCTTCCGGCCCGCTTTGTTTCTTTTCTTCTTCCGCGCTGCCACTGTCGCCGTTTAAAAGGGCGTCAATTTCAGCCTGGGAGAGAATGCTATCGCCCATTGATTCACCTCAAAATGAAGGCGGTAAACAGCACGTCGTTTACAGCCTGCGGAGGTTGACCTTTCACCAGCGGAGGTGTCAGCGCCTGTTTGATTTGTTCAACAAGCGCCTGTTTTCCCTGCTCTGTCGCCAGGGCCGAAGCACTCTGACGCGAGAGCAGCAGCAGCAGACGGCTGCGCACCTCAGGCAGATAGTCATTCATCCGACGACGGGTATCCTCATCGGCCAGACGCAGGGTAAAGCCTACGTACAGCACGCGGTCAGGATCGTTGTCGGGATTGACCAGGTTAACCGTAAATGTATCAAGTGCAAAAAAGACCGGAGCGGGAGGCGGTTCAACTTTCGCCACCTCAGGCTTATCGCCCTCGTGTTTGTTCATCATTCGCCAGACTGCATAGCCTGCCACGCTGCAAGCGGCCAGCGTCACAATGAGCAACACCGGTATTAAGAGTTTACGTTTGCGGCCTTTAGCTTTCGCGTTATCAGACATGGTTGCAGTTACTTCCTGTGAATTATGGGCAAGCCTCTCGGCTCACGGGACAGATTATCCCGCGTCTTAAGTCAAACCAATGGGCAGAATAGACGCGGGTTTTACGCTTACCTTCAGCGTTTATCGCTGTCAGGCAAAAGTGTCGACGGCGCTGTTACCGCTGACGCGAGCCTGAAGGGCGGCGGGGACGGCAATCGGCGTAATGTCGGTGTCACTGTCCTGGGGGAGGGAGAAGCGGCCATGCTGTCCGTCGCGGCGCGCCTCCTGTTGATTCTGGAAGCTCTGGCTCTGCGCGGAACTGTCACTGCTCACCTGACTCTCGCCCAGGTTGATACCGCTCTCTGCCAGCGCGCTGCGCAGCTGCGGTATCGCGGCTTCCAACGCCGATCTGACGTGGCTGTGGCTGGAAACCAGACTAATCTGTGCCTGGTCGTTATCCAGTTTCAGGCTGATCTGGATAGCGCCGAGGTCTTCCGGATGTAAACGCAACTCCGCGTTCTGCTGGCCGTTGCGACTGAACATCACAATCTGCTGACTCAGCGCCTGCTGCCACTCGTCGCTGCCCAGCTGCGCATTCAGCATCGGCGTTGAGGGGGTGCTGCTGGTCGCTGACGCGGTCACCGGCGCGGGCAGGGTGCTGGCGCTCGTAATCGGGCCGCTGATGTTCACACTACTGTCGCTGGCGCTGCTGTGCGTCGCGGCCTGATCATCCTGCTTCATCATCGCACTCAGCGCCTGCTGGAAATGGCTGTCTGAGGCCAAGTTCAGGCTGCTGTTGCTGCTCTGCGCGGTGCTGCTGCTCTGGCTCGCCGCGTTGCTCGCCGCAGGCGCGTTCAGCGCCGCACCTTTTATCTCGTGCTTCTCATCTTTACCCGGTGCAGTGCTCTGCGATGAGCTGCTCTCCGGTGCTGTGTTCAGCATCTGTGTCAGCGCGGTCAGCGCTTTACGGCCGCCATCGCTCTGGCTGATCACCTCACCCGATTCACTGCTGACGGGCGGTGGCGCGCTGGCTGTTGCCGTGGCCGCACCCGGCAACATGGCGAACAGCGCCTGCACATTCTGTATCTCGCTGGCGCTTAAGGATGCCGCGTCCGGGCTCTCTTTATCATCGGCTGATTTTGACCCAGCTTTAATATTTTCCGGTTTCAGCAGGGCAGCCAGGGCAGCAGGATTATCCCGTGTTGCCAGCAGCGCACTGAGCGGAGAAGCAGGTCGACGCTCATCGGCCATTTCTGCTTTTGCGTCAGCGGATTGCGCCGCTTTTCCCTGCTGTTTTGCCAGGCCAAGCAGCTGGTTTCCCAGCGCGGTCAGAAAGTCCTGTGGCAGGGCATCTGACCCTGCCGCAGCGTCGGTTGCGACTGATGGTTCTGCGTCGGTTTTAGCCGTCGCTTTCATGGCAATGTTTGGCAGCGTAATCATTCGCCTCTCCTCAATGCGGCCCGTTGGGCAAATTCGTCCATCCGTTTCTGGTCGAGACGGTTTTCCTGTCGTAATGCATTTTCCGCTGCCCGCGTTATCAGGGTCTGATAGGCGTTCAGCCGCTGCTGTTTGTCACGCCAGTTGATCAGCGCCTGCTCCAGGCGCTGATTCCAGTTATTAAGCTGATTACGGTGCTGCTCAATCGCTTTTTCCAGCGTCTGAATAAACTGGTGATAGTTAGTCCAGCGGGTGCTGGCAATGCCGCTCGACATGTCATCGTTAAGTTTGTTGCGATATTCATCCTGATAGTCGAGCAGCATCGTCAGCTGTTCGTTGGCGGCATGCTGGCCGCGGCGCATATCGCCCAGATAGATGGCGGCCCGTTCGAGATCCTGCTCCGCTAAGTCGCGCAGCGTATCGATAGCATTTGCCGTTTTCATAGCCATTACCTCGCGTTAATCAGGTTGAGGCGCCAAACAGCGCATGGAGATGCAGGCTGGCGTCGTCATAATCGCTGCGCTCAAAGATGCCCTGTTGCAGGAAAGCTTCCATCTGCGGATAGAGCCGGATGGCTTTATCCAGCATCGGGTCGCTGCCGGCGGCATAGGCGCCCACGCTGACCAGATCGCGGTTACGCTGGAAGCTGGAGAGCAACTGCTTGAACTGGCGCACCTGGGCATAGTGGTTCTCATCGATCAGCGAGGTCATCGCACGACTGATCGACGCTTCAATATCAATGGCCGGATAGTGACCCGCTTCACCGAGCCGGCGCGACAGCACGATATGGCCGTCGAGAATCGCACGCGCGGAGTCGGCAATCGGGTCCTGCTGATCGTCACCTTCGGTCAGAACGGTATAGAACGCGGTGATGGAACCGCCGCCGTCGATACCGTTACCGGCACGCTCAACCAGCGCAGGCAGTTTGGCGAACACGGAAGGCGGATAGCCTTTGGTTGCCGGGGGTTCGCCGATCGCCAGGGCAATTTCACGCTGCGCCATGGCGTAGCGGGTCAGGGAGTCCATAATCAGCAGCACATGCTTGCCGCGGTCGCGAAAATCTTCCGCGATACGGGTCGCGTAGGCGGCACCCTGCATACGCAGCAGCGGTGAAACGTCTGCCGGGGCGGCGATGACCACCGAACGGGCGCGACCTTCAGCCCCGAGAATGTTCTCGATAAAATCTTTAACTTCGCGACCACGTTCGCCAATCAGGCCAACCACGATCACGTCCGCTTTGGTGTAGCGCGCCATCATGCCAAGCAGCACGCTTTTACCCACGCCTGAACCGGCAAACAGGCCCATACGCTGCCCGCGACCCACCGTCAGCAGGGCATTAATGGCACGCACGCCGGTATCCAGTACGTCGGTAATCGGCGTACGCTGCAGCGGGTTAAAAGGCGGCGTGATCAGCGGGGCGCGATAGCCGGTATCCGGTGATGGCAGACCA
This sequence comes from Pantoea sp. PA1, assembly GCF_056856975.1. NCBI lineage: Bacteria > Pseudomonadati > Pseudomonadota > Gammaproteobacteria > Enterobacterales > Erwiniaceae > Pantoea > Pantoea sp. PA1. Next base: position 1,541,663 of record NZ_JBXGEE010000001.1, on the reverse strand, counting down.
TCCAGCGGCCGGCCACTGCCATCGAGTACGCGGCCCAGCAGTTCGGGGCCCAGCATCAGCTGTTTGCCCGCCTGCGGATTGTCGCCGCTCTGGCGCGCATAGACCCGCGCACCGGGTAAAATGCCGTCCACCTCTTCCAGTGGCATCATCAGCAGCTTCTGACCGTTGAATCCCACCACTTCGCTTTCGATTTCGCTGATGTTTTTGCCATCGTTGCGTTCAATGATGCAGGTTGCGCCCAGCGGCAGCTGTAAGCCTGTGGCTTCCAGCACCAGGCCGGTCGCGCGGGTCAGACGGCCATAACGGCGTACCGGCTGCACCTGGGAAATGCGTTTTTCAAAGGCGTCCAGCGAGCCCAGCCAGCGGTTCAGACGGGTGGTCATCAGATTTCTCCCGGTGCGGCGAGGCGGCAGAGTTCCTGCCAGCGTGTCGCGACGCTGGCATCCAGATCGCCATCTTCCGCGCTGAGTTTGCAGCCGCCAGGGTGCAGGGTGCTGTCAGCGATCAGCCGCCAGCCGTGCAGGTCCAGCGTCGGACCCAGGGTCTGTTCAATGCGCTGCAGATCGTCAGGGTGGACGCGCAGCTGAGGTTTGCCGCTGAACATCGGTTCCTGTTGCAGTAAACCCTGAATCTGACGCAGCAGGGCGGTGCCATCCACCGTGGTGGCCTGGCCAATCACCGAGCGCGCGGCTTCCAGCGCCAGCTGCATCAGGCGGGCAGCGATGACGCTGTCCAGCGACTCCAGCGTGTTCTGAAACTCGGTGACCAGCTGGGACATCCGCGCCTGCAGGGGGGCCTGCTGCTGCTGAGCATCGGCCAGACCCTGCTGAAAACCGGCGTCGTAGCCCGCTTTCTGGCCTTCGGTGACGCCCTGCTGAAAGCCTTCGTTGTAACCCTGGCCCTGCGCCTCTTTGCGCATCTGCTGCTGCAGACGTTCAAGCTGCTGCTGCTGCTCATCAACGCCGTCGTCAGATTCAGCGATCTCCGGCAGTGCCTCCGGTTCAGGCTCATCAAAACGACCCAGATCGGTAGGCTGCCACAGCTGCCACGGGCGGGCAGAAAATGCATCAGACATAGGTTTCCTCGCCACCACCAATCACCATCTCGCCAGATTCGGCCAGGCGGCGAACAATCAGCAGGATTGCTTTCTGTTCGTTCTCTACAGCAGACATCCGCACCGGACCGCGGTTGGCCAGATCGTCGCGCAGAATGTCGGCCGCACGGGCTGACATGTTTTTGAGGAACTTCTCGCGCAGCGGCTGTTCGGCCCCTTTCAGTGCCACCAGCAGCTGCTCGGACTCCACTTCCTGCAACAGGCGCTGGATGCTGCGGTCGTCCACTTCCACCAGGTTTTCGAACAGGAACATCTCGTCGATAATTTTCTGCGCCAGCTCGCCATCGAAGTCGCGAACGGCTTCGATAACCGCCTCTTCCTGCTGGGTTTTCATCAGGTTGATGATCTCGGCTGCGGTTCTCACGCCGCCCATCTTCGCGCGCTTGAGGTTGGTGCCATCCAGCAGGCCGTTCAGCACTTCGGTCAGTTCGGCCAGCGCGGCAGGCTGCACCCCACCAAAGGTCGCGATACGCAGCATCACATCGTGGCGCAGACGCTCGTCGAACAGCGCCAGAATATCGGCCGCCTGACCCCGTTTGAGGTGAACCAGGATGGTGGCGATGATCTGAGGATGCTCGTCGCGGATAAGGTCGGCAGCGGCCTGCGGCTCCATAAAGTTGAGCGTTTCCATCCCGCTGGTGGTTTCCCGCGTTTCGAGAATATCTTCCAGCAGACTGGCGGCACGCTCCTCGCCCAGCGCACGGGTCAGCACCGAGCGCAGGTATTCGTTGGAGTTCAGGCTCAGCGCCGCAAACTGCTCGGCATCGGTTTCGAACTCACGCAGTATCTCGGTCAGCTGCTTGTGTGACACCTGACGCATGCTGGCCATCGCGGCGCTGAGGTGCTGCACTTCGCGCTGGTTCAGATGTTTAAACACTTCCGCGGCGCGCTCTTCGCCAATGGTCATCATCAGGATGGCGCTTTTTTCAGTTCCGGTCAGACTCATAGCTCTTTACTCATCCATTCGCGAATCACCAGCGCAACAACGCGCGGATCGTTTTCTGACATGTCGCGGATGCGTTGACTCATCACTTCTGCGCTCATGCGGTTGTTAGACTTACGTTCCTGCTCCAGCTCATCTTTGCTGAGCTGCACACTAAAGGCTTCCTCTTCTTCCTGCTGCGTGGCGCGGGCGGCAACGGCTTCGGCGGCGGCTTTCTCGGCAGCCTGCTTACGCACCAGATGCGGACGCACCATCTTGCGGTAGAGAATGAAGGCCACCAGTGCAATCAACAGCCATTTACCCGCACTCATCAGCTGATCAAAGAAGGACTGCTGCTGCCAGAAGGGCAGGTCGGTGCTCACCGGCTCAGTCGAGTTGAACTGCGAGTTCACCACGTTGATGCTGTCGCCACGTGTCTGGGAGTAACCCATCGCTTCACGGGTCAGATCTTCAATCTGCTTCAGCTGCGCTTCATTCAGCGCGACCGTTTTGCCTTTGTCGTCGGTACGGAAGTTCACTACCACCGCAACGGAAAGCCGCTGCACGTCACCCACGTTGAGTTTGGTATGACGAATGGTGCGGTCCAGCTCGTAGTTCACGGTGTCATCACGACGTGAGTTGGTCGGCGTCGCGCTGGCTGTGGCCGTGCTGGTGGTCTGGCCGGCATTGTTCTGTCCGTTAGCATTCTGACCATTGGCGTTCTGGCCATTGGCCGCAGTGTTATTTGGCGTTGTGACCGGCGCTGAGTTAGCTGGTGCAGGCTGGTTAGAGAGTGCGCCTGGCACGCCACCCGGATACGGGCTGCCCGACTGATCGCTGGTGCTGGTCTGACGCGAACGGATCGCCGTATTCGACGGATTCGCGTTAGGCTGATATTTCTCGTCAGTCTGCTCGCTGGTATCGAAGTTAATCTGCGCGGTGACCTGCGCATGCACGTTGCCCTGGCCCACGATAGGATTCAGGATCGCTTCAATACGTTGCTGATAACGCGCTTCCACTTCAGAGGCATATTTCAGCTGTGCATCATTCAGATCGCGACCAACTGAGTCGGAGCGGGTCAGCAGGCGACCGGTCTGATCAACGACCGTCACGTTGCCCGGCGGTAAACCGGCGACACTGCTGGAGACCATATGGACGATGGCCTGAATCTGGCCTTCATCGAGCGCACGGCCCGGCTGCAGCGTTAAGGTGACAGAAGCAGACGGGGCTTTCTGCTCACGCACGAACAGGGTCGGTTTTGGCATCGCCAGATGGACACGGGCGCTTTTAACCGGGCCGAGTGATTCGATCGTGCGGGCCAGTTCGCCTTCCAGCGCGCGCTGATAGTTAACCTGCTCGCTGAACTGGCTGATGCCGAACTTCTCTTTATCGAGCAGTTCAAACCCCACCGAGCCGCCTTTCGGCAGACCCTGCTGAGCCAGACGCAGACGCAGCTCGTGCACGTTAGCCTCAGGCACCATCAGTGCGCCGCCGTTTTCAGCGAAGCGATAGGGGATGTTCATCTGCGTCAGCTGCGTGACGATAGCCCCGCCATCTTCATCAGAGAGGTTGTTGTAAAGCACGCTGTAGCTGGGCTGTTTTGCCCACAGCACCATCGCGATGACAATCGCGATAACGGCGGCGGCGGCGACGATAAGAGGAATACGCGGATTGGCGCGCAGGCGAGCGAGCAGGTCACCGAAGCCTTTCTTTTCTTGATCTGGTGTGGCGGCTGTACTCGCATTCATGACCGATTCCTGCCTGACGTAATTGACCGGGTAAGTTGAGATGGCAAAACAGACTCCCTGACCTGCGTAGATAAAATTTCCACTTCAATGCCAGGCATTATTAGGTGATAAGCAAAATTCGATGCGTGGATAAGGTAGGTTTTTTGCTGTCATTTAGCGCCTTTGTCTCATTGACAACGTGTTAACTTTTGCCCACAGAAAAAATCCCACCCTCTTTTATAAGGTATCGTTCATGTCTATTCAGGCTATTGACGGCGTACTCCAGCAGCTTCAGGTCACCTCACTGCAGGCCAGCAACCGCAGCAGTGAAGCTACAAATCAGATCGACTTTGGTGCAACCATGAAAGCCGCACTGGATAAGATCAGCGAAACGCAGACGACCGCACGCACCCAGGCGCAGGATTTTGAGATGGGGAAACCCGGCGTGGCGCTGAATGATGTGATGGTCGATCTCCAGAAATCCTCTATCTCCATGCAGATGGGGATTCAGGTCAGGAACAAGCTGGTCTCGGCGTACAGCGAGATTATGAATATGCAGGTGTAGCAAAGCTGAACCGGCTGGACGGGTAAAAACAGCGTGTGGAGGTTGAGGTCGCATAATGGATCTTCCTCCCAGGTCTGCACAGAAGGGTGGGGCTGAGAACGGTGGCATCAACAATCGCGCCACCCTTCGCTATACTCCTTCACATCCCGGGCGGCGAGGGAGGAAACACGGTTTCCCCTGCATCGCTGATCTGTTTCCCTTCGCTCCAGCAGGACGCCAGCATTATGAATAAAAGAGTTACCCTGATAGCCTGTCTGTTCGCCTTGTCAGCCCCCGCCTTCTCTGCCATGCAGTGCGGGCCGTTCTATCTGAAAGCGGATAAAAATCACTGGTTCTCCGTCAATGGCGAACGTGCGAAAACGCAGAAAGTGACGTTCAGTAAGGAGAAGGGGGATTACGAAAACGCAACGGTAAAGCTGCGGGCCAAAAACGCCCGGGCGCCGGGCATGGTTGATTTAGAGCAGACAACGCTTGCGGGGAAAGCAGAGCTCAGGGCTGAAATCGTCCGAACCAGCCAGAATCAGATTCGGATACGCGGTTCGTACGATTGTGTACAGGCGGAGTAAGCCGGGCTGCCCTGGCCGCCTCTGTCAGCGTGTCGCCGCTTCCGCTGATCAGCATCGGACCAGGGCAGGCCATGCTTTGCTGCCTGGATGCAAACGCTGTAATCATGGTCAGACTAATATGATGTCCGGCACGCTGTGACCATATCTGAAATCGCGGCCTGAACGTCAGACGCCTTCGGGTCAGCGTAGAAGGTGGCACTGGTCTGATTGCGGCTAAACCTGTCAATCTCGACCCACGCGACCGTTTCGCCATCCTGTTCGAGGTTAAATCTTTTTGTTCCTCCCGGCAGCGGATCATCCTGAGCCAGGTAAAGCTGCTGATTCTGTGCCGCCTCACTCAGGCAAGACTCAAGCTGCCAGGGATGCCCGTCAAAATACGCCATTTTTACCTGAGGATGAAGTCCGACGCGTCCCATGTCCACGCATCCGCTCAGCAGAATCAGGCTCAGGGAAATAACGCTTTTTTTCATTCCATATACTCTCATCGTTGCTGACGCTCTGCGTCGTGACAAAGAAAACGGCTCCCTGTCATTCCGGACAGATAATAGCGAATTACACAATGATAATCCGGCTGCATCACGATGGTCGTGTGCTGTTAAGGCGTCGTAAAAGAGAAGGGGAGAAAGCGGGCAGCGCATCAGACCGGTCAATTAACAGTTGGTAGGGCGACAGAGAGCGTGACAGACCAGCGCGCCCGGAGGACGCGCCTCACAGGAGTTACTGCGCCTTGAAAGGATCTTTTTTATCATCCTGGCTGTCATCATTTTTGCGCGGCACTTCCCCGTGATCTTTTGGGGCATCCGTCGCAGGGTGATCATCTTCCTCATAAGCGTTGCCCACGTGCGGCGCTGCTTCCGGCAGACTCTTGCTCACATCACCTTCATGCTTACGTTCTTCGTTCGTTTTATGCTTAAACATCATTCGCTCCTTTTGGTTCCCAGTGCTGTAAGTCTAGACCAGCGCTGAGATCTCGCCTCCGGCCCTGTCAGAGACATCGACGTGAAAGGATCTCTCTTCACTGCGGGCAACTCCAGCACCAGGCTGCAAGTGACTTCGATTAAAATATTCGATTGAACTGATTAATAAAAGGCATATAGTGAGCTGCGTTACCAGGAGATAGAGATTATGTTACGAGATCATTTAAAGATTGAAGCGGAAGACCAGTTAATCGAGCAGCGGTCGCTGAGCCTGCGAAATCGGGGTCAGGAAGAGGTCACCGAGTGGATTATTGTTAACCGCGAAGGGATTAAAAAGGGCGGCGTCACGCTGTTCGATAAACTCACAACCCGCCGCTCATGGCCGGTCAGCTACCGGATTATGCAGACTGACCTGCAGGGCAATGTGGTTGTCGATCGGCTGACCGACGCACTCTGATTTCCCGACATATTGCCACCACGGTTAAATGCAGAACCGATAACCCGCACCCGGCGGGTTTTTTTATGGCTGACGAAAGCGGCGCAGTTCGACCAGTGTACCAATCAGCTTCAGGTTATCGCGCCTGGAGTGCAGCTCAGGGAAATTGATATTGACCGGTGCGAGTTCAAACTGCGTGACACCCTCTTCACTGCCTCGCTGACGCCAGGTTCGCAGCAGGGCGACCTGTTGCTGTAGCGCCAGCACGCTGTCGCCAGGCTGCGGTGACAGGCTGGGATCGATAATCACCACATCATCGCGCAGAATCGCCGGTGCCATCGACTGATCCTCTACCCGAAAGGCAAAACTCTGCTGAGACAGCGCCATATCGTTATGCATCAGACGATCCTGCCGGACAGAACCGGCATCACTCAGCCATTGCGCCACATCGCGCTGCGCCAGCAAAGGAATCTGGTGCAGCCCGGCCCAGGCGCTTTCGCTGAAAACAGGGCCATCACCCTCTATCAGAAAGGCCGGTGCGCAGCCCAGTGCTTCAGAGAGCCGGAGCAGGTTTTCGCCACGCGGCAGAGTCTCCTCTTTTTCCCATTGCGAAACGGCCACATGGGACACGTTTACCTGCTGCGCCAGCTGCTTCTGCGTTAACTGCAGTGACTTGCGTCGGAGTCGGATGCGATCACCCAGGGTTTCGTTTTTCATCTGCTTGACTTTTTGGTTAAGAGTGACTTAAGTATACTTAAACCTGGTATTTAAGCAATCTTAAATTCGTGGGGGAAAAGGTGGCTGTTAAGCATGCCGTGAGTTCCAGAGACCTTACCGGAAAAAGGGGTGTGGCATGGAAAGTAGTCTGATTACCAGTATGGGGGCGTTAGTTCTGGGTGGGGGCGCCGCAGCACTTTTCTGGAAACCGTTGTTGGCGGGGATCGCCTCAATCGTGACCAGTAATCGGGCAGGCGGCGAAATTATTACCAGTTACAAAGAGCAGGTGGTGTTGCTGAAAGAGAGCAATGCGCTGATACGGGAGGAGAATGATGAGTTACGCGAACGGCACGACAGAAATCTGCGGCGTATTGCCACGCTTGAAACCGATCTCCGGTTAATCAAAAACGCAGTGGGTATTTTACTGGCAATGACCGAAACCGATCAGAACGATAAGTTTCGTAATGAAATTGATCGGCTTATCTCAACTCTGGAGGATCGCAGTGATGACACCGATAAATAGTCCTTTGACCGTTCTGACATACCGGCGAAAAGTGATTCTTGGCGGGATTCTGCTGAGCTGTTCGATGATCTGCATCCTGATGACCATCATTTTTCTCTATGTCAGCAACACCGCAAATAAACGGGTCGAGGAGATCCGGGCGGATTACCGGGTCATCGCCGCCCGCCGTGAGGACAAAGTCGATCTGCTCACGGATCAGGTTGCGGCGTTGCAGCATAAGCTTGATGCGCTGCCCGATCGCACAGCAGATAAAACGGTCAACAAAGTCAAAGAGGTGGTGAAAGAGGGCGATTTACCTTCGGCCGAAACGGGGCAATAGCCGTAACTTCCGATTATTCCTAGGGCGGCTTCGCTATTATCAACTACGTTTAAATCTCCGGGCGACATTTTCTGTCTTAAATGCAGGCCCGCTGATTGGCTGGTTGATGAACCGCAAAGCCTAATCACTTTGGAAAACTGACCAGAAGGAAAATTAGCATGAGCGATTCAACCGAAACCAAGACCAAAAACGATTATCTGCGTGACGTAGCGTCGCAGCTGAAAGAGATGCGCCACTATGCGCAGACCAATACTGAAACTCTCTCCAGCCACTGGTTAGCCTTTGATGCCGGTGAATATAAAGACAAGACCAACGCTGACCGAATCGACGCGTTGCTCAATAAACAGGGTAAACTGCTGGACGACCTGGATGCTGCTATTAAGGATATTGAGATTGAAATCAATCACAGTGAGCAGGAGAGCTGATTCCTCTCCCGCTAACTGATGCGGTGGCCGATCAGGGATTAATCGGCCACCAGCCACATTTCCGCTTCGTCGAACATCTCTTCCACGATACGCGCAACCGTCGCTTTATCGTTCTTACTCAAATCTGTGTCAATCGCATTACGCTCCATCGGCTTAACCTTAACTTCAATGTCAGGAAAGACCCGATGCACCCGCTTTTCCAGCTCCTCAAGAATCATCTCGCGAGCACCCGGTAAACCGGCAACGTTGCGCTTGTCATAAATCAATTCAACAAACATGATGGCAATCCATTCAGGGCAAAATCGCTGATCTATAATACTGTAAATAAAAACAGTAGCAAGGTTGCGCGCCGGTTTTGACGCAAATTTTTATGCCGTCCGGGCCGCCATCTTCAGCTGGAAAAATGCGCGCGCATCGCGACATAATGGCGGCTTACTCTTCAGGAGGCCTGCGCGATGCGACAACTGGTAATCGATATTCTGCTTAAGCTGGCGAAAATGGATGTGGATGCGAAAGAGCTGACCGCTCAGATTGAAGCCCAGTCGCTGCTGGTTGCGGCGCTGCTGGTACAGGCAAAACAGGATAACTCCCTGACCATTACCGAAACCGTACAGGATGCGATTGTCACCGCCTCCCGCTCTTCAGCCGAATTTATGCAGTCCGATGTTGATCTGCTGCTGACCCACATTAATCGTCTGCTGGCCGTGGCCAGTTATGTTGAGGTGAAGGGCAGGACCCCCTGAACGCGCGGGCAGGGTGAAAATGACCTCTGAAGAAGGTTAACCGGTACGCTTCTTCAGAGGTCGCCTCAATCAGAGTTCGTTTTTAATGCAGAACTCTTCCCAGCTCATCCCCAGTGACGCAGCATGGGATTTGAGATAAGTCTCGATAGCTTCAGCCGCCACCGCTTTATCCGGCTCAGCGAGCTGGATAGAAAAAATCATGCCATCCAGATTCTTCTGACGCAGGAAGGCCGCATAGATGCGTTCAGCATGCCATTCGCGCAGCTCTCGCAGTGAGAGATTGGCCGCGCGGGCATCGCTTTCAGTCAGTTCATCAAGGGCAGCCTGAAAGTCCGGGTGGGCGGTAAAAAACATCTCGCGTGCCTGCGCGTAGTAGGCTTCTGGGGTTTTCATCATTCTGTTCCTGAAAGTCTGTTGCAGCGCGCCAGTGTAACGGGTTGTCTTACGGTTGTCAGGCACCGTCGCGCCGGAATGTCGCGGCGGGGGCCGCCCGCAGACGGCCGCGCCGGGAACGCCGGGTAACGGATAAGGTGAGAAATGGGCTGCAATCCGGGGGGAAGCAGCAGCCCGAACCGTCAGATATCTTGCGCAGCGCGGGGAAAAAATTATAACGTAGCCGCCATTAACGCGATTTTAGGGATTAAACATGAAAAAGTGGATGCTGATTGCGGCGCTGGCACTGGGTGGCTGTGCGCAAATCAACGATTATGAAAATGCGGTGCAGACCCCGGCACCTGCCGATTTGCAGGGCAACTGGCAAACCGTCGGACCGCAGAGCGGTCTGATCAGCAGCCAGGCGACAGGCAGCATCATTATTAATGCGGATGGCAGCACGCTGGATTGCCGTCAGTGGCAGCGGGTGATCGCCAAGCCCGGCAAGCTGACCCGACTGAATGGCGACTACGTTAACGTGACGCGTCAGCTGCGTGTGATGCCGCTGGATGTCGACAATGGCGAGCTTAGCTACGATGGCCTGACGCTGCGAAAAGTGGCCCGTCCGACGGTTGAGTGTCAGCAGGCGCTGGAGGAGATGGCAAAGCAACCTAAAGCCACGGTGATCCAGAATATCGAACCCCAGTTACTGCGTACATCGATTACCGAGCACAACGCTCAGTCATAACGCCAGCTGTAAAAGAGCCCCGGCAGGGCAGAGCCATCCTGATGCTCTGACTGCCGGGGCTTCATACTGAGGTCAGCAAAAAATCAGTCCGCCACTACCCAGACGCTGACGCTGCCGCCGTTGCAGGCAAACACTGCGGTGCCGTGCTCATCGGCGGTGATTGTCTCTTCACGGTTACCCAGATAGTCGCGCCACACCTTACCGGCAAAGCCTTCACCCATGGGCACGCTTTTCTCACCCGCATCACCGTTTGACATAATCACCACGCAACCCGGCTGGGTTTCCGTGCCGCTGCGGCTGAAGGCGACACAGTTGGGATGATCAAAGTAGTCGGTCTGCACACCCCAGCCATACTGCTGCCGCGCCCGGATCAGGCCTTCGAGTTCCGGGATCACCGGCATCTCAATCTTGTGCATTTCACCGTCGCCACCCTCATCTTCGTACGTCGCGCCGAACAGGTCAGGATAGAAAACGGTTGGCACGCCCTGTTCACGCAGCAGGATCAGGGCATAGGCCAGCGGTTTGAACCAGGCTTCAACCGGCGCCTCCAGTGACTGCAGCGGCTGAGTGTCGTGGTTCGCCACGATAGTCACGGCATGCCACGGGTCAGCGACCACCAGAGAATTGGCAAAAATCTGGCTCATATCGTAGGCACTGCCTGCGGTTGACGCCTGATGGAAGTTCATATGCAGCGGGGCATCAAACAGCATGGTTTTGCCCTCCACCTGATGCACATACTCCTGCAGCTTCTCCGTTTCAAACGACCAGTATTCAGCGACGATAAACATCGGCTCTTCAGCCACCTCCTGAATATGGTCGATCCACTCCTTGTAGAACCACGCCGGGATATGTTTTACCGCATCCAGGCGGAAACCGGTGCAGGGAACCTGTTCCATCACCCAGCGCGCCCAGTATTTCAGCTCCTCTCTGACCGCATTGTTGCGGAAATCGATGTTGGCCCCCATCAGATAATCGAAATTACCCAGTTCGTTATCCACCTGGTCGTTCCAGCCTTCCGCGGTGTAATCGTTGATGATTTTGAACACACCGTTTTCGTCCGGATTTTCGATGTGGTCTACGCCGCTGAAACATTTGTGATCCCAGATGAATTTCGAATACTCCCCGGCGCGCGCCGGAAAGGTGAATTTGGTCCAGGCTTCACATTCGACGACCTCATCGTCAATTTCATCGCGGTTGTCCGGATTAACGCGGTTAACGCTGATCGCCTCTTTCTCGTCCGCGCCCATTTTGTGGTTCACCACCACATCGAGCAGCACCCCGATGCTATGGCTGCGCAGCGCCTCTGTGGCGGCCAGTAATTGCTGTTTGTCGCCATATTTGGTGGCAACCCCGCCTTTCTGATCGAATTCCCCCAAGTCAAAAAGATCATAGCTGTCGTAACCGACAGAATAACCACCCGAACCCCCTTTGTAACACGGTGGTAACCACGCCATCGTAATGCCAGTTTCGCTGAGCCACGCCGCGCGATCGGCGACTTCAGGCCACAGTTTGCTGCCATCCGGGTAATACCAATGGAAAAACTGTAATAACGTTGGGTTTTGCATGTACCGCTCTCCAGGGGGGATGATGAAAATCAAGTATGGAGTAAGCGGCAGAAAAGAGACGCCGCGCAGAAAAATAAATCTGGCGGCGTGGCAGAGCAGGGGATCAGGAGAGGGTTTCGCGGGGCACCATCACCACACCGCCCTGGTTACCATAGGCGGACATGACAGATTTCTGGCGGCTGCTCTGACCCACCAGCGCGGCCAGCTCATCCATCCGCGCCTGCAGCAGACGTTTCACTTCACTTTCGTTATCCAGGATATGCCGCAACACCGGGCGCAGCTGCTCCTGCGTCTGCGCCGATGGCGAGGCCTTATCTGTCGACTGGGCTAAATTCTGCACCGCGCTGACATACTCCATCTCCCTGCTGATCAATTCATCCCATTCGCCCTGTGCTGCGTGACGCAGCATGCCCTGGCTGAGATCGAGTAACTGTTGGTAAACGGCAATCAGATGCGGTGCAGTAGTCATTAAACGGCGTCCTGAATCAGGTTAGATTGAACCACTTCTTTCCACGCGTCCGCGATGTTGCGCAGCAGGCCTTCGACCTCCCCGACCGCTTCAACATCGTTGTGCAGGTTGGCCTGCAGCAGGCGACGCGTCATGTAGTTGTAAAGATCCAGCAGGTTATCTGCCAGTTCGTCACCACTGTTTTCAGCAAGCCCTTCTTTCAGACCAGCTTCGATAATATTGATAGCTTTAGAAATTGAGGTGCCTTTACCTTCAATATTGCCATCCTGCATAAACAGACGGGCGCGGATCAGCGCGCTCAGTGCGCCGTCGAACAGCATCACGACCAGCTGCTGCTGGCTGGCGCTCATCACGGCACTTTCGACGCCAATTTTTGCATAGGCTTTGGTGCCTGTAGCGGTGTACATGGTCACTCCTATGATTTTTCAGAAGAACTTGACGTATCGAACTGCTGCGTCAGATAGGTACTGGTTGAGTTCAGTTTACTGATCGCCAGATCCAGCTGGGTAAACTGCGTTTTATAGCGCGCGATATCTGCGTCGATGCGGTCGCTGGTGGTGTTATAAAGGGCGGTTAAGTTGTTCAGTGTTTTACTTACGCCATCGGTCGCGGCCTGAACAATCCCTTTAGAGGCCAGCCATTCAGTCAGTTTGCTGTCTATCTTCGCGCTGATGCCGGTCTTACCATCACCGACGATCATCTCTTTGACGCCAGCGGCATCTTTATCCAGGGCTGCACTCAGCTTGGTAGAGTCCAGCTTCAGTGAGCCAGTCGTAGGGTCCGTGGTGACACCAATCTGACCCAGTGACTTGTAGGCGGACGAGCTCTGCGCATTGGTCAGCATGCTCTTCAGCTGGGTTTCAATGGTGCGTAAGGTACTGTCACCCAGCAGGGCGCCATTGCTGGAGTCCTGCGCATCGCTGTTGGTGTCGACTTTGGTATATTTGGTCAGCGTGTTGAACTGATCCAGCAACGTATTGTAAGCGTCGACCCAGGTGCTGATGGCGCTTGAGGCTTTTGACGTGTCTTTCGTAATGGTCAGCGTCTGGTCGCCTACCGTCTGCGCGGTAAGATTCAGGGTAATTCCTTCCAGCGCATCGCTGATCTGATTGCTGCTGTTCTCAATCGCGATGTTGTTTACCGTCAGTTTAGCGTTCTGCGCGGTAACGCTTTGCGTCATCGCATTGCTGCTGGCGGAGGCGTCGTAGCCAACGATCCCCTGCAGCGTGTCATCTCCGGTCACGGCAATCGTTGATACCGCATTGTCGCTGCCGGTTTTATTCGCACTGACAGAGAGACGGAAGCTGCCATCCGAGACTTTGATGATGCTGGCAGTGACGCCAGCGTTGGCACCGTTAATGGCGTCACGCATACCGGTCAGGGAGGTCTGTTCGTTGGTCAGCGTCACGCTTTTGCTGGTGCCATCTTTCAAGGTAATGGCAATGCTGCGGCTGGACGCGGAGCTGTCACCCAGCGCGGCGGTGTTGCTGCTCTGCACCGCTGAGGTCAGGACCTGTGCCTGTGCCAGCTGAGTAACACTGATAGAGTATTTACCCGCCACGGTGCTGCCAGAAGTGGTGGCGCTGAATGCGCTGGAGCTGCTGGTCGCCGTCGTTGCAGTAAAGAGATCGGCGCTGTTGAGCTTACTGTTCGCCGTCTGGAACGTCGTCAGTGAGCTTTTCAGCGTCGCGTAGGCGCTGAGCTTAGCGGTATACGCTGACTGTTGGGTAGAAATCGGTTTCAGCGCGGCTTTTTCAGCGGTCTGCAGACTGTCAAGCATGGTACTGAGTGGCAGGCCGGAACCCACACCAAGGTTGGAAATACTAGCCATGTTAATTCCTTTATAAGGTCGACAGGGAAAATGAATACCTGGGTTATCGGCCTTGAATGCGGAAAGTTTAAAGGTATTTGCCTTAGTGTAATGAGTTAAACAGGCACTATAGAGAAGGGTAATTCAGCGGTTAGAAAATTAATGAATCAGGTCTAAAGAAGTCGGAAAGGGTGGCGATAACCTCAAACGTGACAGGCAGAAGCAAAAAATTTCGCCTGGTACTAAAAAAATTCTAAAGGTTGTTTGACGGCAGACGATAACAACTTTGACGGCGCTGAAGCCGGCGGGTTGAAGCCCACACCTTAACCGAAAGACTTGATTAACAGGAAAATTTATCATGGCCCAAGTCATTAACACCAACAGCCTCTCGCTGATCACTCAGAACAACATCAACAAGAACCAGTCAGCTCTGTCTACTTCAATGGAGCGTCTGTCTTCTGGTTTACGTATCAACAGCGCGAAAGATGACGCTGCTGGTCAGGCGATTGCCAACCGTTTCACCTCTAACATCAAAGGTCTGACTCAGGCTGCCCGTAACGCCAACGACGGTATCTCTGCTGCGCAGACTACTGAAGGCGCGCTGTCAGAAATCAACAACAACTTACAGCGTATCCGTGAACTGACTGTTCAGGCTGCAAGTGGTACTAACTCAGATTCTGACAAATCTTCAATCCAGGACGAAATCAAATCACGTCTGGACGAGATTGACCGCGTTTCTGGTCAGACTCAGTTCAACGGCGTGAACGTGCTGGCTAAAGACGGCAAAATGAACATCCAGGTTGGCGCTAACGATGGCGAAACCATCACTATCGACCTGAAAAAAATCGACTCCAAGACCCTGGGTCTGGACAGCTTCAACGTCAACGGTCCTGCTGGTACCCCGACTGCAGCTGGCGCAACTGAGTTCAAAGCTGCTTACGGTTCTACCACTAACGTAACTGGCGCAACTGTTGCTGAATCAACTGCTAATGAGCTGTCTACCCGTCTGGGTGTGGCTGCTTCAGGTGTGGCTGTAGACTCTGGTACCGTCTACAAAGATGACAACGGCAAAATGTTTGCTAAAGTCACCGTAACTTCAGCAAGCGATGCTGAAACCAACAACCTGAAAGCAAATGGCTTTGACATCGCGAGCGGCGCTGCAAATGCTAAAACTTTCTATGTTGCTGTAGATCCACAGTCAGCTGATACCTCAACCACTACTGGCACCGCAGCGTTCAAACTGGACACGACTAACATGAGCCTGTCCAGCCTGACTTCAGGTGCATCAGCTAACCCACTGGCTAAGCTGGATGATGCGATTGCAAGCGTGGATAAGTTCCGTTCTTCACTGGGTGCGATTCAGAACCGTCTGAACTCAGCCGTGACTAACCTGAGCAACACCACCACTAACCTGTCAGCTGCACAGTCTCGTATTCAGGATGCTGACTACGCAACTGAAGTTTCAAACATGTCTAAAGCGCAGATCGTACAGCAGGCAGGTAACTCCGTGCTGGCGAAAGCGAACCAGGTTCCACAGCAGGTTCTGTCTCTGCTGCAGGGCTAATCATTCCCCTGAGGAATGGATGCAAAAACCCCGCTTCGGCGGGGTTTTTTTATGGGCGTAAAACAGAAGCGCCTGGCTGTTCTGACAGAATGGGCCCTTTTTGCTCTTTTACTTCACCGATTGAACCCAGGCACAAAGCCTATGCTAAAGCAAAATATGCGCTGCTCTTAGCCGGCTGTGACTAAGAGGAGTCAGTGAGAGAGAGCAAAATGCATCAACAAGACCTTGTCAGCATCATCATTACCGCAGACGTTGCCACCTGGTTTACTGAGGCGCTGGAGAGCGCGCTCAATCAGGATTATCAGCCGATCGAAATCATTGTGGCTGATTACAGTGACGCGCAATTCATTCATCAGACGCTGCAACGGTATCTTCCCCGGCACTGCGATGTTATCCGCTATTTAAAAACAGAAGGTACGGTCGTTCAGCTTCTGGAGACAGCGGTCTGTGCTGCCCGTGGAAAATATATCAAGTTTCTCTCTGATGCCGATCTCCTTAAGCCTGACAATATCTCAACATGCGTTGCTGGACTGAAAGCCTTTCCTGACTGCCGGGTCGCGTTGACACGGCGTGAGCGGGTGGGGCCACAGGGTGAAAGGCTTGACGGGCTTCTCTCCACTTCCGCCCTGAGCCAGGAAAATCTCATTATCAATGGCAGAGATTTTCTGCGTAATCAGACGCTGAAAGCATACAGTCTGCCGGGAGAACTGACGGCAGCGCTGTTTTACCGCGACGACATCAGCGCCAGCCTTATCGACCAGGCGCTGCTTACTCAGGGTAATCCGGCACTGCAGGCCATTCCGGCACTGGCCTTCTGCTACAGCCTTCTGAGTCATACTCATCTCCTCTGGTTTTCTGCGCCTTTGTGCTGCGTGCGTGCTTCAGATGTTGAGCGCCAGCCTCATCAACGCGAAAGTGATGAGCTGTTTACAAGCGGTCGTGAATATTTATATGAGCAAATCCGTCAGGAGAGCTGGTTCGGGGAGGCTGACCATGCGCCCCATCTGGCGCAGGTGGCCTGTTTAGATCAGCCCGATCACTTTAGTCTGAGAAATCTGGCGGAGGAGCAACAAAAGAATTTTACGCTGGATGTGCTGGCAGCCTGGCGACGTTCGCGCACGCTGAATGCCATGCAGCAAAACAGGTTAACGGATATGGCCGCCGCTAACGCCCATGATGTGAGCGTGTTGGTGATCATCACCGTGACGGAAGAGAATGTCGCCGATCTGGAAACGCTGCTTAACTCAATCAGACAAGGTGAGAGAACCGGAGTCCGGTTCGAACCCGTCATCGTGACGCTGGATCTGGACTGTGCCGCTGACGCGGAATGCTATGCTGCGACACAGCAGACTCGAATAAGCGTGATCAATCAGATTATCGACGCACGTCACGATGACTGGGTGATGTTTCTGGATGCCTCCTGCACGATGCATGATTCAGGAATGACCGCCCTCAGCGCCAGGCTGGTCGCGCAAAACAGTTATCTGGCGCTTTACGCGGATGAGTTTTTCTATATTGATAATGCGCCCGTGGGGGCCGCTTTCCGGCCTGATTTGAATCTCGATCTCTTACTCAGTTCACCGAAAACAATGGCGCAACACTGGCTGTTCCGGCGCGAATTACTTTTAGCGGCGGGGGGCCTGGATGCTGACTATCCGTCATCAGCTGAGTTTGATCTTATTGTTAAACTGATTGAGTCTCAGGGTTTCGAGGCCATCGGTCACGTGGCTGAGCCGCTGCTGACAGGGCAGCTTAAAAGCCGATCTATCCTGGAAGATGTGGCCATTCTTGAACGCCATCTGCAGAACCGTGGCTATCCCGATGGGCGGGCGGCGTTAGATAAATTTTTCAATTACCGCTTACGGTATAACCATCCTGATAAGCCGGTCGTCTCGATCGTTATCCTGGCGAACTGGCACCTTGCCTCACTGATTAGCTGTGTCACCACGCTGCTCGAGAAAACCACCTATCACCGCTATGAACTGATCATTATCTGCGATAACCAGGGAACGCCTGAGCGGGATAGATGGCTGTCCGATATTGGCAGCGTCGATCCTCAGCGGATAAAAACGGTGATGTTCGACGGCGGATTCAGTCACGGTGCCATGGCGAATCGTGCCGCTGAACTGGCCGTGGGTGACTATCTGCTGTTTATGCATTGTGAAATGGCGGTTACTGATGGCGAGTGGCTCGACAATCTTCTTAATCATGGGCAGAGGCCGGAAGTGTTTGCCACAGGCGCAAAACATCTTTCGTCTGACAATAAAATTCGTCATGCGGGCTATGTTCTCGGTGTTAACGGAGCGGTCGGTGAGGTTTTCCGTGGCAACGATGATAATGAACCCAATTATCTGGGACGCATGCATCTCGACCAGAATTACAGTGCGGTGTCTGGCGATCTGGTGCTGATGCGTAAATCAGTCTTTGACGAGCTGGGAGGATTTGACGACAACAAACGTCTTTATGGCGATGTTGATCTCTGCCTGAAGGCGCGCGAGCAAGGGTATCTGACAGTCTGGACCCCCTATGCCCGACTGCATCGGCCGGCTGCCCGCAAAAGTCCTTTCCCGGATGAAACGGTACACGCCTCCACGAAATTAAAGCAACTGGAAGAAGATAAGGTCTACGCGCAATGGATGCCGGTCATCGCCAGCGATCCTGCCTATAACCCGAATCTCTCCCTGAGAAGCCGGCATTTTGAATTAAGAAATGATGAGTTCAGCTGGCAGCCACTCAGGGCAGAAAATCTGCCTTCATTCCTGGCGCACAATGCCGATATCTACGGCTGCGGTCACTACCGTATTACCCAACCGCTTAAAGCGATGATAGCGGAGGGCGTCGCTCAGGGTAGTAGCGGCATGACGCTGCTGACGTTAAGTGAAATGGGGCAGTTCAGACCGGACAGTCTGATTATTCAGCGTCGCTATTCACCGGCTTTTCACACCTGGATGGAACGGGTCGGTAAACTACACAACGTCTTTAAAGTGTTCGAGCTGGATGACTACATTATTAACCTCCCTATGAAGCATCATGGTCGTCAGGCGTACAAGCAGGAGACGGCAAAATTAATACGCAAGAGCCTGAGCTTCTTTGACCGCTTTGTGGTGTCGACAGCTCCACTGGCGGAAGCGATGAGGGATATGCATCCGGATATCGTTGTCGTAAAAAACCGCCTGCCGTCAGAAGCCTGGGGCACACTGCAATCCCTGCGCAATCAGGGCAGGAAACCGCGTGTAGGCTGGGCCGGAGGGATCAGCCATCGGGGCGACCTTGAGATGATTTTTGACATCGTGCGGGAATTGTCGGGAGAGGTTGAATGGGTGTTTATGGGCATGTGCCCGGATAAACTTCGACCCTATGTGCACGAAATTCACAGTGGCGTCGATCTGCCTCTCTACCCGGCCGCACTGGCGGCACTGAATCTGGACCTGGCGCTGGCACCTGTTGAAGACAACATATTCAACGCCTGTAAAAGTAATCTGCGGTTACTGGAATATGGTGCATGCGGCGTGCCGGTTATCTGCAGCAACGTGGCCTGCTACCAGCAGGATGATCTGCCGGTCACGCGGGTTAATAACAAATTTATCGACTGGCGCGAAGCTATCCGCATGCATCTGGCCGATCCCGACGCCAGCGCAAAAATGGGCAGAGAATTGCAGGCCATCGTCCGGCGAGACTGGATGCTGACAGGCGAAAATCTGCGTTTATGGGCACAGGCGTGGCGGCCCTAATCAGTTTCAGCAAAAGATAATGTCGGGTTATCACGTCAGATAGCCTGATGTAATGTCATGGTGACGCGGTCTGGAGATGCCATTAACGTGGCAGGCGGGAATGGTCATGTCTGAATTAAAACATCCGTATTATATTGTTTCACCTGACTATCGGGAGTCATCCGGTGGGATTCAGGCTTTGCACAAGCTCTGCCATCAGATAAACCTGCAGGGCGGTAACGCCTGGATGGTCGACTGCAAT
Source organism: Pantoea sp. PA1 (assembly GCF_056856975.1). Classification (NCBI taxonomy): domain Bacteria; kingdom Pseudomonadati; phylum Pseudomonadota; class Gammaproteobacteria; order Enterobacterales; family Erwiniaceae; genus Pantoea; species Pantoea sp. PA1. The sequence continues at coordinate 1,522,189 of NZ_JBXGEE010000001.1, read as the reverse complement.
GTGATTAATCCCGCCTGGAAGACGCCCAGACTGGATGCGGAAACCTGGCGTCAGCATAAAAAAGCTCAGCTTACCCCCATCGCGGTCTACCCGGAGATCTATTCGGGCAATCCGCTTAACGCTGACGTCTGCGTGCGCTACATGTTAAATCATGAAGGGTTACTCAATGGAAACCGGTTAAACGAATCCGAAGAGGATCTCTTTTTCTGGTATAGCTCCCAACTGATCATCAATGAACCTGACGTTGATTTTCTGACGATGGTGGGGCCGGATTTAGAACTGTTTTATGACGATGGCAGAGCAAAAACGACGACGCTTCTTTATCTGAATCGCGTGCCGGTAGAGAAGGTGGATTTTACAACCTTACCGGACAACATCGTCATCATATCGGTGAAGAATCCCCGTCCTCTGGCGGAACTGGCTGAGATTCTGAAATCGGCCAGCGTGATGTACACCTTTGAATGGTCCGGGACCTGTAATCTTGCTGCGCTTTGTGGAACGCCCGTCGTCTCAATGGTTGCACAGGGGTATGAGAAACTCGCGATCTCGGAGGCGTCGATTCGCGATATGGGAGGGGCCGGGGTCTGCTTCAGTGATGATGCCGCTGAATTAGAGCGCGAGCGTGCCCGGCTCTGGAAAGTTCGTGACCACATGAGAAAATTTGAAGCGGATTTCTCACAGCAGCTTCGTCACTTTTTTATTAAAACGCAGACGGCTGCCGGTATTAAAAATGAAGAGAAGGTTGTCTCAACGCAAAAGTGGCTTGCCGATTACCCGGTAAAAAGGTACGCGCACAGCAGCGCAGAAACGGCTCTCTCTGTTCGCGTTATCATTCTGGACGATAATCCTGCCGTTGCGTGCGACAGCATACTTTCATCACTGAGGTATGTGGGACTGGAGGCTGAAATTTATGCTGTTGATGCCTCCGCTGAACAGGAGCAGGGCAAGGGCCACTTTAGCGGCTGGTTACATCAACTGCTTATCGAAGACCCGTGTGAATGGGTATTATTTCTGCGATCCGGTGACCTCATTTATCCGGAGCTGTTTTCCAGCCTTTGGCATTTCAAAGAGCAAACCGCGGCGTCACTGGCATTTTATTCTGACCGCGTCGTCCGGCAGGCTGACGGCCTGTGTGAGATGTTTTTACCCGATTTTGATCGGGATTATTTTCTGGCGCTGCCCGAGCGATTTGCCCGTGGAGCCTTCTTCAGGCGAGAATTGTGCCTGGAGATTGTCCGCGCGCGAAATATTTCTCCTCACACTGTCGAAACAGCGTTTTTATTACAGCTGGTCAGTGCTGGCCTTGCTGCCGATATCCGGCACGTTCCGGTTCCGCTGATTCAGCTGTTATCAAAAGAACGTGAGCATACCTCTTTAAAGGAATCTCTGCTGGCTGAATATCTCGCGGGCAGCGAGTACAGCCAGGCGTCGGTTGAAAGAGAGGGCTCTGTTTTTACTGTCCGATACGGCGCCAGCGGAATCAGTAAGTTAACCGTTATTCTTCTCGTGGAAGATGACATTAACCGCACTAAGCGAGCAGTAGCGACCTTTGTCGATACCGTTGTGGATGTCGACTATGAAATCATTTTTATTGATAACGGCTCAACGGACCCGGCGGTCAGAGAGTGGCTCTCCTCTCTGGCAACGATGAATAACGCTATCTTCAGGGTCTTTTTTGTAGACGAAAAAATTAATGCTGTCAGCGCCATGAATTATGGCATTTCAGTGGCGCGAGGCGAATTTACACTCTGCCTCTCTGCGGGTATTTATTTTAATCATACGCGCTGGCTGGAAGCCTTACTGGAACACTGTGGCCGCGCTGAACTCCTCGCCAGTGCGCCTTTTCTGGTCGACAACCGTGAAGATCTTTACTCTTCCGGACGAATTAATGGCGGCTTTCGCCGGAAATATGGTCAGGCTGAAACCGCATCGTCAACAGACTCGCCAGGCCAGGCTGACCGGGTTGCTCCGCAGCAACATCTGCTGCTGACGACTGAATGTATTATGATCCGTACCTCATCCTGTCAGCAGGCAGGAGGGCTGGATGAGCAGTATGCGACTCTTCCTGAGGCCATCAGCGATCTGCTGTTGCGGGCTTCAGTGCCTGGCGCGGTTAAGATAGCGGTTCCGCTCTCCAGAGTCGGTTATGACGACGTACTGACGGATGTGTCGTTAGTTTCCGGAAATAGCCTTTTTACAGAGAAATGGCTTCGATATATAGCCCACGACCCCGCCTCGAATCCCAATATCAGCCGTAAGGAGGGGGAGGTTGTCAGGGAAAATAATCGTCCGCTGCTGGCCGCCAGATTAGGCTTTCCACTCAGCGCCTTATGGGTGTTTAATGCCGACGACCATGACGAAGCTCAGCGTGTGAAAGAACTTTCCCGGCTGACTACAGCGTCGGACAGCCTGATTGCCGCACTGGACTGTCAACGCTCAACGCCTGTTGAACTTTATCGGCTGAACCCGGCGCATATTGTGTTCAGCGATAGCGTGGCGAGCCGCCATGCGCAGTTGATTAAAAACAAAGCAGTGCTTCCGGAGACCCGTTTCGTCGTTGAAGTCACCAGAGAGTCGTTTCGCAACGGGCAGTGTCCTGATGAAGGCCTGCAGAATGCTGATACGTTACTGGTCAGAAACAGTGCGGCGCTGACACTATTTCGTGATAAACACGCGGTGCTTCAGGCTGACAAACTCAGTACAGCATGGCAGCGGCTCGCTCCTCCTGAGGATCGTCCGTCTGAACATTCAGGCAAGCCCAGAGTGGGGGTGGTGCTGACAGATTTAATGACAGAAGACTGGATGCTGATTGATACCCTTATCAGAGAAATGAGCGAACGTGTTGACTGGATTATATACGGGGCCTGTCCTGATGCCTGGAAGCATACGGTCCACGAATATCATCGTAAAGTTCCGCACAGCAGGCTCCCGGCGATGTTTCAGTCACTGAAACTGGACCTGGCGCTGGCACCTCTTGCAGAGATACTTCCTAACCAGGCAGAAGGCCATCGGGTCATTGCGCAGTTAGGAGCCTGCGGTTATCCGGTGCTTGCCAGCGATCATGAGGCCTACAAAGCGATTGTCAGTGTTAAGCGCATTAAAAATAAAACGTCTCAGTGGCGATTTATGATTAATAAACTGATTAACAATCCCTCTATGATGCGAAGCCTGGGTGAGGCTCTGTATGAGGAAGTCAATACATGCTGGATTCATCTTCCGGGTGAACGCCCCGCATGGCTGAAGACGCAATCCTCATAAATTCCGTCGGAGCGGCATGTAGCAAAGCCGCTCAGACGACTTCGGTTTTTTGCAGAACCAGCCTCGGTCAGGCTGCCTGTACCTGCATCACAACTTCCCCCGCCCGTTACAGTTCCCGCCACGCTTGCCGATAACTCTTCACAGAACACTATAACTTTCGATGTTAACTTTTGTGGAGTGTCTATGCGCTTCAACTATGACCTGCTGCCGGGTGAGCGGCTGACGTTTGAAGAGATCGCCCGGCGTTATGCCCAGCAATACCCTGATGAAAAAGAGCTGACGGCACGTGCACTGCTGAGTCCCTCAACCGGGTTGCGAACCCTGAAGATACGCGCGGTCTTCGCCCAGGAAGAGAGCAACAGCCCGCTGGAGGATCTGCTGTTTATCTCCAGTGATAATGAGCGCAAGAATTACCTGCGCCGCTTTGAGCACTATCTGAAGCAGAATCTCTCTTTCCTCTATTTCCGCCGCAGCGAGAACGAAAAGCGCGACAACCTGTGGAAAGTGATGGGCAGCAGTCAGGTTTTTGCCATGATCGATCCGCAATCTGCCACGGCGCAGAATCTGCTGCAGAGTCGCGGCTATAAACTGGTGATGATGCATCAGGATGAGGATGAGGCCTACTGGCAGCTCTTTAACCCGCAGGCGAACCCCTGTTTTCCGCAGTCGCAGACTATCCAGTTTATCGTGGTGCTGAGTACGCCAGAGCACAAGGTGCCTGCGGCGGTGATGCCGGGGACGGAAGTCGGACGACGCGTCAAGGCGCGGGTGCTGCAGCGGGCCAGCCAGGCGGAGTTTATCGCCGGTGTAAAAGCCCGCTACGGTGCCTGTGTCATGACCGGCACAGAGCTGACCGAACGGCATAGCTGGCCCTGGGTCGAAGCCTGCCATATCGACACCCAGGAGAGCGATGACGGGCTGGTGGCGGACAACAGCATCGATAACGGCCTGTTTTTACGCAGTGATTTGCAGCGGTTGTTTATTAACCGATTGATTAGCATTGATGGTGAGTCGGGACAGATCACCGTGCATCCCGGCGAGGATGCACAACAACATATTTCGCCCTGGTATCAAGAGCTGGATGGCCGGATTTGCAGCCTGTGGGCTGCGGTGCCACCCGCCACGCGGCAACGGCTGCGCGTCCGTCGATAATCCCCGCTGAAGAGTGCAGAAGGATCTGCATTCTGAAGTAACAAAAGTGAAATAGCCTCGTTTTACCCCGCCTATTCCTCCAATCGAAAACGCTACAGAATTGGATAATCATGCCGATAACATCATTAACGCAGGGTAGTCAACGTGAACGATTTCTATACCGCCGAAGGCGTGATGGACAAGCATTCGCTCTGGCAGCGCTACGTGCCGCTGGTGCGCCATGAAGCGCTGCGTCTGCAGGTTCGCCTGCCGGCCAGCGTTGAACTTGACGATTTGCTGCAGGCCGGGGGGATAGGGCTGTTGAATGCCGTAGAGCGTTATGACGCGCTACAGGGAACAGCCTTTACCACCTACGCCGTGCAGCGTATTCGTGGCGCAATGCTCGACGAGCTTCGCAGTCGGGACTGGGCACCGCGCAGCGTGCGCCGCAACGCGCGTGAGGTGGCCGGAGCGATGCACAAGGTAGAACAGTCGCTGGGGCGTTCCGCCTCCGAGCAGGAAGTGGCGCAGCAGCTGAACGTTTCCATGGAGGAGTACCGGCAGATCCTGCTGGACACCAACAACAGTCAACTTTTCTCCTACGACGAGTATCGGGAAGAGCACGGCGACAGTGCGGAGCTGGTGACGGAAGGCCATGAGGAGGCTAATCCGCTTCATCAGTTGCTTGAAGGGAGTCTGCGTGAGCGCGTCATTGAAGCGATCGAAGCGTTACCCGATCGTGAAAAGATGGTGCTGACACTGTACTACCAGGAAGAACTGAACCTGAAAGAGATTGGCGCGGTGCTTGATGTGGGTGAATCCCGCGTCAGTCAGCTGCACAGTCAGGCGATTAAACGCCTGCGGGCCCGGCTTACGGGAGCGCGCTAGCAGTATCAGTTCCTGGCGATTCAAAAATATAAGAAACCGGGGACTCAGTAATGGGAGCCAAGACCAAGGCCAGACCGTTAAGTCGTTATCTTAAAGACTATAAACACAGCCAGAGCAACTGTTCGCATTGTGGCAAGGTATTAGATCGAATGGCGCTCGTTTTTCGTGGTCAGATCATCAATAAAGAGGCCATCGCTCGGATGGACCAGATGATTGATGAACAACTGTGGCTGAAGCTTCAGCCAGAGCTGACCGCGCTCTGTCGCTTCTGCAGCGATATTTTTTGCAATACTCATCCGAATTATTTCGACATTATGGCGTTCAAACAGTACCTGTTTGAACAGACAGAAATGAGCCCCAGCACGATTCGCGAATATGTGGTGCGGCTGCGTCGGCTGGATGAGATGCTCAAAGCCAAAAATTTCCCCGCCGACAGGCTTAAGGGAGAGAGCTGGCATCAGTGTCTGGAAAGCGATCTGCCGGATGCCGGAAATAATAATTACCGCATTGCGCTGCGCAAGTACGATCAATTCTTAGGCTGGCAGCAGGGGTAACCCTGGTCTGCACCGAGGGCTCCCCCGCGTGCCTGCGGCACGTTACTCTGTTATCCGCCTGCCGGGTAACGGAGAAGGGGGGAGCACGGCGCCGCTTCCTCACCGCATCGACGGTCACCTGAATCAGAGTGATCCTTTGCGCATCTTCTGCAACACTGTAAGGATAATTTGAATGCCCGAACGGAGGCAGCATTGTCTTTACATCTGTTACACCAATTCCCGCGTCTTGAACTGCTGGGCGCCCCGACACCGTTAGAACACCTGCCACGCCTCTCCGACTATCTGGGTCGCGATATTTTCATCAAACGTGATGACTTCACGCCAGTGGCGATGGGCGGCAACAAGCTGCGTAAACTCGAATTCCTGGCGGCCGATGCGCTGCGCGAAGGGGCGGATGTGCTGCTGACGGCGGGTGCGATTCAGTCCAACCATGTGCGCCAGACCGCGGCCGTGGCAGCCCGCCTCGGCCTGAAGTGCGTGGCACTGCTGGAAAACCCGATGGGTACCCACGCTGAAAACTACCTGAGCAATGGCAACCGCCTGCTGCTGGATCTGATGGATGCGGAGGTGATCGCCGTGGATGCGCTGCATAATCCCGCCGAACAGCTGGCTGAAGAGGCTACACGTCTGGAAGCGCAGGGATTCCGTCCTTATATCGTTCCGGTCGGCGGCTCAAATGCGCTGGGTGCGCTAGGCTATGTGGAGTGCGCCCAGGAGATTGCACATCAGAGCGAAGGCGTGGTGGATTTTGCCGCCGTCGTGGTGGCATCAGGCAGCGCGGGCACCCATGCGGGGCTGGCGGTCGGCCTGGAGCAGCTGCTGCCGGAAACCGAGCTGGTTGGCGTCACCGTTTCACGTCAGACCGACGCGCAGTTACCGCTGGTTGAGCGGCTGCGTCAGTCGCTGGCAGCCTCACTGGAGGTGCAGGCAACAGCCCCGATCACGCTGTGGGATGAGTATTTTGCGCCTCGCTATGGTGAGCCCAATGAGGAGGGCATGGAGGCGGTGAAACTGCTGGCAAGGCTGGAAGGCATTTTGCTGGACCCGGTCTATACCGGCAAGGCGATGGCCGGCCTGATTGATGGGATCAGTCAGAACCGCTTCCGTCGAGAAGGCCCGTTGCTGTTTATTCATACTGGCGGCGCGCCCGCGTTATTTGCTTATCATCCTTCGATCTGAGACAAGCGAATAAAACAGTTTATACTCCGGGCGTTATCATTCTGGACTGGCAGCGACTCGCCGTGCTGCCCTTATAAAAACACACACACAATACTGTCAAAAATGGGGTAAATATGTCCTTTTCTCGTGCAGGTCGTCAGATGGTGATGGGCGTTATGGCCGTGGCGCTGATTGCTGGCGTCAACGTTAAAACCTTTGCAGCGGAAAATCTGCTGAACAAGATTAAAGAGCGCGGCACGCTGCTGGTGGGTCTGGAAGGCACCTATCCGCCGTTCAGCTTCCAGGATGAGCAGGGCAAGCTGACCGGTTTTGAAGTGGAATTTGCGCAGCAGCTGGCACAGCACATGGGCGTTAAAGCGAGTCTGAAACCGACCAAATGGGATGGCATGCTGGCTTCCCTCGACGCAAAGCGCATCGATGTGGTGATTAACCAGGTGACCATTTCCGATGAGCGTAAGAAGAAGTATGACTTCTCTACGCCTTACACCATCTCCGGTATTCAGGCGCTGACCATGAAGGCGAACGCCAGCACCATCAGCAAACCCGCTGATCTGGCGGGTAAAAAGGTTGGCGTGGGTCTCGGCACTAACTACGAGCAGTGGCTGCGTGAGAACGTCAAGGGCGTGGACGTGCGTACCTATGATGATGACCCGACTAAATATCAGGATCTGCGCTCAGGACGTCTGAATGCCATCCTGGTTGACCGTCTGGCGGCGCTGGATCTGGTGAAGAAAACCGGCGATACCATGGCGGTAGCGGGTGACGCTTTCTCCCGTCAGGAAGCGGGCGTTGCCGTGCGTAAAGGCAACGACGATCTGCTGAAGGCGATCGACCAGGCCATTGCTGATATGCAGAAAGATGGCTCGCTGAGCAAGCTGTCTCAGAAATGGTTTGGCGCGGACGTGACGAAATAATGCAGGAAAGCCTTCAACTGGTGCTGGATTCAGCACCTTTTTTATTAAAGGGCGCGCTGTTCACGCTGCAGCTCAGCATCGGTGGGATGTTCTTCGGCCTGCTGCTGGGCTTTCTGCTGGCGCTGATGAGGCTGTCTCACTTCTGGCCGTTTCGCGTGCTGTCGCGGATCTATGTCTCGATTTTTCGCGGCACCCCGCTAATCGCCCAGCTGTTTATGATTTACTACGGCCTGCCGCAGTTTGGCATTGAGCTGGACCCGATCCCCTCGGCGATGATTGGTCTCTCGCTCAACACCGCGGCTTACGCCTCGGAGTCCCTGCGTGGTGCCATCGCTGCGATTGAGCGCGGACAGTGGGAGGCGGCGGCGAGTATCGGCATGACGCGCTGGCAAACCCTGCGCCGGGTTATCCTGCCGCAGGCGGCGCGCACCGCACTGCCACCGCTGGGCAACAGCTTTATCAGCCTGGTAAAAGATACCTCGCTGGCCGCGACCATCCAGGTGCCGGAGCTGTTCCGTCAGGCGCAGCTGATCACCTCGCGTACACTGGAAGTCTTTACCATGTATCTGGCGGCTTCGCTGATCTACTGGGTGATGGCCACGGTGTTGTCTGCGTTGCAGAGTCGTCTGGAACAGCATGTTAACCGTCAGGATTCGGAGTCGAAATGAGTGCCATCGAAGTCAGAAAGCTGGTGAAATCATTTAATGGCCAGACGGTGCTGCACGACATCGATCTTGATGTGGCCGCCGGTGAAGTGGTGGCGATTATCGGCCCCAGCGGCTCAGGTAAAACCACGCTGCTGCGCAGTATTAACCTGCTGGAAGTGCCGGACAGCGGCACTATCCGGGTCGGCGAGATTACGGTGGATGCCGCGCTGGCGCAGAGCAAACAGAAAGAGCAGGTGCGTCGTCTGCGTCAGCAGGTCGGTTTTGTCTTCCAGAACTTCAATCTGTTTCCCCACCGTTCGGTGCTGGAGAACATTATTGAAGGACCGGTGATCGTAAAAGGCGAAGCGAAGGCGGAGGCCGTCGCACGCGCCCGCACGCTGCTGGAGAAGGTCGGCCTGCACGGCAAAGAGGGAAGCTATCCGCGCCGTCTGTCGGGTGGACAGCAGCAGCGTGTGGCCATTGCGCGTGCGCTGGCGATGCGACCGGAGGTGATCCTGTTCGATGAACCCACCTCGGCGCTGGATCCGGAGCTGGTGGGGGAGGTGCTCAGCACCATCCGCGCACTGGCCGAAGAGAAACGCACCATGGTGATCGTCACGCATGAGATGAGCTTTGCACGCGACGTGGCAGATCGCGCCATCTTTATGGATCAGGGGCGCATTGTGGAGCAGGGCGACGCGAAAGCGTTGTTCAGTAACCCGCAGCAGCCGCGTACCCGCCAGTTCCTCGACAAGTTCCTCAGTCAGTAATTCAGTGGCCTTCTCCGGAAGGCCGCATTGCTTTTTACTCCTCTCTGTTTAATCCGGAATAGCGCGCTCTCATGCTATTTCGGGTCGCCGTACCATAATGCGCTGATAAGCGGTTAAACCTTTTGCCACATCTGACAAATCTTTTCTTTTCATCAACGGCTGACTGGTTTTTATTTCTTCCGCTTTCTCTTATTTACCCCGTCAGCATTATCAAAGATTATTTTCCTTTAATTCATCGCTTCGGATGATATCGGGCGCAGAGCAGGGAAAATCAATAAGTGTAAGGAAACGTTCTGCTAAGTAAATAACGGTAACGTCAGGGCCAGATAATGGGTTTTAGGAGTTTCGCTACATTCAATGCGGCATCAATGGCGAATAATCGCTGGATAATCATAAAAGCCACAGAGATTTCCTCGCTTTCCTTTTCCGCATTCTGACCTACGCAGCAGGAGTCAATTAATGAGCCAGACGAAATCAGACCAGATATTGTGGGTAGACACCCTGAAGGGTGCCTGCATATTGCTGGTGGTCCTGTACCACACCGTGTTACCCGGTTTTGAAGGGACAATAAAATATCTCTCCGCCGGATGGGTCCCGGCCGAAATATGGATACAGTTTAATACGGTTCTGTCACCCTTACGGATGCCAGCCTTTTTCTTTGTTTCGGGATTGCTGGCCGCCAACGGTATCCTGAACCGGCCCTGGAAACAGGTATTTACCAGTCGTATTACCAATCTTTTTTATCTCTATATTCTGTGGGGCTTTATTCAGTGGTGGTCCATTATTGGTATCTCTACGGAAATTACCGGGCAGCGTATTTCACAGAACCTGAATGCTGCGTATGCCGGTTCGCTGTTTGAGTTTCTCAAGCTGACCTTTATGGCGATGAGTACCTCCTGGTATCTCTATGGCTTAGGACTCTATTTCCTCTGCGCTAAAATTTTCCGTGAATATAAGCTGGCCCTGGTGGCGGTGGCTATCCTGCTTAATTATCTGGCGGTCGAGAAAGTGATCCCGTTCTGGGGACCACAGAGCCTGGCCCAGTATTTCCTGTTCTTCCTGTTGGGCGCGTTCTGGAGCCAGACCATGCTGCGTCTGAGTGAATGGCGTCGTGAGAACGTCATGCCCTGGGCGATACTGGCCGCCGTGGCGGGTATCCATGTGATCTTCGGTCTGGATAAGAGTCTGTTCCTGTGTGTGCTGGCGGTGTTGTTCAGCATTGCGGCCTGTCGCTGGCTGAATCAGCATTTCAGCATGCGTTATCTCAACTGGGTGGGCCGCAATACCCTGCAGATTTATGTGATTCACCGCATCTTTATCGAGTTCTTTGGTATGTCCGCGATCCTCTTCGCGCAGCGGCATCACCTGTTTGAACAGGCGTGGTTTTCATTTTTCTGGGCCTGTTTCTATCCGGTGGTGATCGTGGCGCTCTGCTCGCTCTGTTCCGTGGCGATCTGGTCGCTGACCAACCGTGGGGTGGGGCAGTCGCTGTTTCTGTTTCCGACGCTGCTTAAGCGGCAGCGGAATGCGGTTTCGCAGTAAAAGGGGAGCGCCTGGCGGCGGGGAGTGATTACCTGGCGGTGGGCTGGCTCTGAGAGGGTTTCGCCTGTCGGGGGGAGGGAGTAATTACCCGGCGGTGGGCTGGCTCTGAGAGGGTTTCGCCTGTCGGGCGTGGGAGTTATTACCTGGCGGTGGGCTGGCTCTGAGAGGGTTTCGCCCGCCAGGCGTGAGGGAGTTTCAGTTCGCCCGTGCAGGCGGACGCGTCAAGGGGCGGACGCCCGCCCCTTAACAATCCCGGCGTCCGGCAGCCTCCGCGCCCCGCGTTGCGGGGTGCCTTCGTCACGCCCTGCGGCCGACGGACCGTCCGGACTCGCCATCCCTGGCTCGTGCCGTCCTCTCGCCGACGTCCTGTCGGCTCATCCTGGCCTCCGGTTGCTCCTCAGCGCGCCGGATGCCTCTCCCACACCCCCCGCCTTTGAAATCTTATGTTTTCCGGGATGCAGAGCTATCTGCTGGCCTGAAAGCGAAAAACGCCTACGCAATTCTCTCCGCGATAAGAGAGCCAGATAAATAGAAAGGTTAACAGCGGGGAGGGAGGCCGTCTGAACCGCTGAGCGGATGAGGGATTTCAGGACGAGCGACAGGGATGTCGCGAAGAGGCAGGGTCGCGCCAGGGATGGCGCGTCCTGCCGGTCCGTGAGAAATCCGGAAGAAGCGAAGGGACCGCGAAGCGGCGGTGAGGCAGGCCGGAGCGCGGGGTCAAGGGGGCGTGGCGACTGGCGCCCCCTTGTCGGTCGCCTGCAGAGGCAAAGCTGAAACTGCCCGGTTTACCCGGCGAACGAAACCTTCTCATAGCCCGCTCGCGCAGCAAACCCCATCAGCCCAGCGTCCAGCTGAACGAAACCTGCTCAGACTCCGCCCGCGCAGCGACCTCGCTGGCAACCCACCCCCTTACCCGATAGTCATCAGGCTGGCGTTACCGCCTGCGGCCGCGGTATTCACACTCAGTGAGCGCTCAATCAGCAGACGCTCCAGCAGCAGATTCGTCTCGCCGCGGGCGAAGCCCTGCACCGACACAATCGCGCCGTCACGCGCGGCAATCTGTTCGCACAGGGCGCGCAGCTGATCGGCATCGCCGTGATAGATTACCGCGTCAAACTCCGCCGTCAGCGGGTCTCGCGCCAGCGTAATGCGCGCTTTCACCGCGTCCGGCAGCGAGGCACGCAGGGTGCGATGCAGCTCATCATCCTGCCACAGCGCTTTACTGCCGACGCTGGTCACGGCCGCCAGCTGAATCAACGCATCCTGCTCGTTGTCAGCCAGGCAGAGCACCTGATCGCGTGGCAACAGCGAGAAGGTATTGCGCTCACCCGTCGGGCCGGGCAGCAGCCGTACCACACCGGCCTGAGCCAGCTGGTCATAGCGCTCACAGAGTTCAGCCAGCGCCGGTTTATCTTTGGCCCAGCTGCTGAGTGCCTGATGCGGAGCCAGCAGAGCGTGACGCAGTGTGCTGTCAGCCGGGCGCTCCGCATCCTGACGATCGAAGGTCAGACGCAGCGCGCCATCCGGACGATGTGCCAGCAGGCGGTAGAGATAGAGCGGACCGCCCGCTTTCGGACCGGTACCGGATAGGCCTTCACCCCCAAACGGCTGCACGCCAACAACGGCGCCCACCATGTTGCGGTTAACGTAGAGGTTACCGACCCGGGCGCTCGCCGTGACCTGCGCAATGGTCTCATCGATACGGGTATGGACACCCAGCGTCAGGCCGTAACCGGAAGCGTTAATCTGCTCAACCAGCTGCGGCAGCGTGTTGCGGGTGAAGCGCACCACGTGCAGCACCGGTCCGAAAATCTCTTTATCCAGGTCGCTGACCTGATCCAGCTCAATCAGCGTGGGTTTGACAAAGGTGCCGCTGTTCCACTCTTTGCTGTCCTGCGGATTATCCTGCACCGCCTGATAGACCGTGAAGCCCTTGTTACGCATCGCCTGAATATGGCGGTCGATATTGGCTTTGGCTTCGGCGTCAATGACCGGGCCGATATCGGTGGAGAAGCGCTCCGGATTACCCATGCGGCACTCTGCCATCGCACCGCGCAGCATTTTCAGCGTATGGTCGGCGACATCTTCCTGGATGCAGAGCAGACGCAGGGCGGAGCAGCGCTGTCCGGCGCTGTCGAACGCCGAGGCAACGATATCAACCACCACCTGCTCGGTCAGCGCGGAGGAGTCAACGATCATCGCATTCATCCCGCCGGTTTCCGCAACCAGCGGCACTGGGCGGCCGTGCTGGTCAAGACGACCGGCGAGATTACGCTGCAGCAGGGTTGCCACGGCAGTGGAGCCGGTAAACATCACACCGCGCACCCGGTTGTCGCCGGTCAGCTGTGCGCCAACGGTTTCACCCTGACCTGGCAGAAGCTGCAGCACGCCTGGTGGTACGCCCGCATCCAGCAGGATCTGCACCGCCTGCGCGGCAATCAGTGGCGTCTGTTCGGCAGGTTTGGCCAGCACGCTGTTGCCTGCTGCCAGTGCTGCCGCAATCTGACCGGTGAAGATCGCCAGCGGGAAGTTCCACGGACTGATGCAGACCACCGGGCCCAGCGGGCGATGGGTTTCATTGTCGAAATCGTCGCGCACCATGCCAGCGTAGTAATAGAGGAAATCGACCGCTTCGCGCACTTCCGCGATGGCGTTGTTGTAGGTCTTGCCCGCTTCACGCACCAGAATGCCCATCAGCTTCTGCATCTGGCCTTCCATGATCTGCGCCGCGCGCTCCAGAATCGCGGCACGCTCCTGCGGCGGGGTGGCAAACCAGATTGGCCCGCTGTTCACGGCGGCATCCAGCGCCACAGACACTTCCTGCTCTGTCGCTTCACGCACCTGACCCACGCGATCGCCAGGCACGGCCGGGTTCAGCACGTCGTGCAGCTCACCGGTGCCCGCTTCGCCATCGATCATCGGTTCGGCCAGGTAAGGGTGGGCGGCGCTGCTCAGCAGGGCGCTGGAGAGCGAGGCGAGGCGGTGTTCATTGGCCATATCCAGACCCGCAGAGTTGACGCGGTTCTCGCCATAGAGGTCACGCGGCAGCGGGATCTTCGGATGCGGCAGGCCGATCGCGCCTTCACTGGCCCCGAGTTTCTCAACGGCGAGCACCGGATCGGCAACCAGCTCGTCAATCGGCAGCGAGGTATCCGCGATGCGGTTAACAAAGGAGGTGTTGGCTCCGTTCTCCAGCAGACGACGCACCAGATAAGCCAGCAGGGTTTCATGCGTCCCCACCGGCGCATAGATGCGGCAGGGGCGATTCAGCTTCCCGTCCGCCACTTTGCCGACCACCTGCTCATAGAGCGGTTCACCCATGCCGTGCAGACACTGGAACTCATACTGTCCCGGATAGTAGTTGTTGCCCGCCAGCTGATAGATGGCGGCCAGGGTATGGGCATTGTGCGTGGCAAACTGCGGATAGATCAGGTTCGGCACGGAGAGCAGCTTGCGGGCGCAGGCCAGATAGGAGATATCGGTGTAGACCTTGCGAGTGTAAACCGGATAGCCTTCCAGACCTTCCATCTGCGCGCGTTTGATTTCGCTATCCCAGTATGCGCCTTTTACCAGACGGATCATCAGGCGGCGGCGACTGCGCTGAGCCAGGTCGATCAGCTCATCGATGACAAACGGGCAGCGTTTCATATACGCCTGGATGACGAAGCCGATCCCGTTCCAGCCTTCCAGCTCCGGCTCGAAACAGAGTTTCTCCAGCATATCCAGCGACAGTTCCAGCCGGTCAGCTTCTTCGGCGTCGATGTTGATGCCGATGTCATAGGAGCGCGCCAGCAGCGTCAGTGATTTCAGCAGCGGGTAGAGCTCTTCCATCACCCGCTCATACTGCGCGCGGCTGTAACGGGGATGAAGGGCTGACAGTTTGATGGAGATGCCCGGGCCTTCATAGATGCCCCGGCCATTGGAGGCTTTACCAATCGCGTGGATCGCCTGCTGATAGGAGAGCAGGTAGGCTTTGGCATCGCCTGCGGTCAGTGCCGCTTCGCCCAGCATGTCATAGGAGTAGCGGAAGCCTTTCTCTTCCAGCTTGCGGGCGTTTGCCAGGGCTTCGGCAATGGTTTCACCGGTCACGAACTGCTCGCCCATCAGTCGCATCGCCATATCCACACCTTTGCGGATCAGCGGCTCACCGCTCTTACCAATAATGCGGTTCAGAGAGCGTGACAGGTTCGCTTCGTTGTGGGTTGAGACCAGGCGGCCGGTAAACAGCAGACCCCAGGTGGCCGCGTTGACAAACAGGGACGGGCTGCGTCCCAGGTGTGACTGCCAGTTCCCGTTACTGATTTTGTCGCGGATCAGCGCATCGCGGGTTGGCTTGTCGGGAATACGCAGCAGCGCTTCGGCAAGGCACATCAGCGCCACGCCTTCGTGAGACGATAATGAGAACTCCTGCAGCAGGCTTTGCACCATACCGGCGCGTCCGGTTGCACCTTTTTGGTGCCGCAGCTTGTCGGCAAGCTGATAAGCGAGCTGATGGGTTTTCTCTGCCAGCGGCGCCGGCAGGCGTGCCTGCTCCAGCAGCATCGGCACTGCATCCGTCTCCGGACGACGCCAGGCGGCGGTCACGGCGGAACGGGTCACGGACTGCGGTAAAATCTGCTCTGCGAAGTCAAGGAACGGCTGATGCAGCTCCTCTGGCTGGATGTCGTCAGACTCGGCGGCGGCCTGTGCAGTGAGAGGGATCTCCGGCACGGCATCCCCGGTTTCCAGCTGGCCCAGGTAGTTAAAAATCGCCTGTTTGATCAGCCAGTGTGGCGTGCGGTCGATGCGCTGCGCAGCCAGTTTGATGCGCTCACGTGTCGCGTCATCCAGTTTTACACCCATGGTGGTTGTACCCATGACTTCCAGGCTCCTTAATAGTGGTTCGATACGGCGTGGGCTGCACTATCACTTAAGTTGCAACTTTGTGCAACCGTGTTAAATGTGAGCCAGTTAACACCCCTGTGACATCGCCAATTGTTAAATCTGACAATTCGGCACGGATATTGCTGCAAGATCCTCGCCAGGTTGGCAGACCCGATAAAATGCGGGTTTCCGGCAGGTTACACAGTGGTGCAACCGGATAACTGTGAGCGAGTGCAACCTCTGGAGACTTTTTCACAACCGGTTAGTGAAATCACTGTAACGCCTGTGTTAAATCCATTGTGCGCGCCACGCCTTTCCGGCAGGATACCGCGCCGCTGGGAAATGACTGACGCCCTGACGAAAACAATCGGCCCGTTCTGCCCCGTTCCGGCAGGCGGGTAGCTGGCGATTTCTCTGGGATATCAAATAATAAGTGGAGAGACAGATGAGTGTAAGTACACCAATGCTGGTGACCTTTGTGGTTTATATACTTGGGATGGTGTTAATCGGTTTTGTGGCCTACCGTTCGACCAAAAACTTTGATGACTACATCCTGGGTGGCCGCAGTCTGGGTAGTGTGGTCACCGCACTCTCTGCGGGTGCCTCAGATATGAGTGGCTGGCTGCTGATGGGATTGCCGGGGGCGATCTTCATCTCAGGGATCTCTGAGAGCTGGATTGCGATCGGTCTGACCATCGGTGCCTGGCTGAACTGGAAAATCGTCGCCGGCCGCCTGCGTGTTCAGACCGAACACCACAACAATGCGCTGACGCTGCCAGACTTCTTTACCAGCCGCTTTGAAGATCACAGCAAAATTCTGCGCGTGATTTCGGCCATTGTGATCCTGGTGTTCTTCACCATCTACTGCGCCTCTGGCGTGGTTGCCGGTGCGCGTCTGTTTGAAAGCACCTTTGGCATGAGCTATGAGACCGCACTGTGGGCGGGGGCGGCAGCCACCATCCTTTATACGCTGGTGGGGGGATTTCTGGCGGTGAGCTGGACGGATACCGTTCAGGCCAGCCTGATGATTTTCGCCCTGATCCTGACGCCGGTGTTTGTGATTATCGCGGTGGGCGGCTGGTCTGATTCGCTGGCGGTGATTGAGGCGAAAAGCCTGGAAAATCTCGACATGCTGAAAGGGCTGAACTTCGTTGCGGTGATCTCGCTGCTCGGCTGGGGCCTGGGCTACTTCGGCCAGCCGCATATTCTGGCGCGCTTTATGGCGGCGGATTCGCATCGCTCAATCCGCACCGCACGTCGCATCGGCATGGCATGGATGGTGTTCTGTCTGGCGGGGGCGGTCGCTGTTGGCTTCTTTGGTATCGCCTACTTCAAGAACAACCCGACGCTGGCGACCGGCGTCAACGACAACGCAGAGCGCGTCTTTATCGAACTGGCACGCATCCTGTTTAACCCATGGATTGCCGGTATTCTGCTGTCAGCGATTCTGGCGGCGGTGATGTCAACCCTGAGCTGTCAGCTGCTGGTCTGCTCCAGTGCCCTGACTGAAGATCTCTACAAAGGCTTCCTGCGTAAAAACGCCAGCCAGCAGGAGCTGGTGTGGGTAGGGCGTCTGATGGTGCTGCTGGTGGCGCTGATCGCGATTGCACTGGCGTCTAACCCGGAAAACCGCGTACTGGGTCTTGTCAGCTACGCCTGGGCGGGCTTCGGGGCGGCCTTTGGACCGGTCGTGCTGTTCGGCGTCTGCTGGAAGCGCATGAACCGCAACGGCGCGCTGGCCGGTATGATTGTCGGTGCGCTGACCGTGCTGGTGTGGAAGCAGTATGGCTGGCTGGGTCTGTATGAAATCATCCCGGGCTTCATCTTCGCCAGCATCGCGATTGTGCTCTTCAGCCTGATGGGACGTGAACCTTCAGCCGAAGCGCAGCAGCGCTTTGCCGCCGCTGAGGCGGAGTTCCAGACCAAATAAGCAGAACGTCAGGAGTGAAGGCCCGTCCCGCAGGGGGCGGGCCTTTTTGTTACAAAGATAAAAGCCTCAAAATTGCAATTATCTCCATCGGCAACTTGTTTTTTTCGCAGCGATAATGATAATCGGTATCGTTTACACTTTACCTGAATTTACCGTTAATTGACGCTGCTTAACATTCAAGAGGCTGGCAATGTTCGTTCCCTTTCTCATCATGCTGCGCGAAGGACTTGAAGCCGCGCTGATTGTCAGCCTGATCGCCAGCTACCTCAAACGCACCCAGCGCACCCAGTGGTTTCCGGCCATGTGGGCAGGCGTCTTTGTCGCCGCGGCACTCTGCCTGGGGCTGGGTCTGTTTATCGATGCCACCACCGGCGAGTTCCCGCAAAAAGAGCAGGAGCTGTTCGAAGGCATTGTGGCGCTGATCGCCGTCGTGATCCTCACCTCCATGGTGTTCTGGATGCGCAGAGTGGCGCGCAATATCAAAGTTGAGCTGGAGCAGGCGGTCGACCAGGCGCTGCAACGTTCGGGCCGGGGCGGTCTGGCACTGGTTCTGATGGTCTTTCTTGCCGTGGCGCGGGAAGGCCTGGAGTCAGTCTTCTTCCTGCTGGCCGCTTTTACGCAGGATGTCGGTTATGCGCCGCCGATTGGCGCGGTGCTGGGGCTGGCGACGGCGGTGGTGCTGGGCATGCTGCTCTACTGGGGCGGTATCCGCCTGAACATGGCGCACTTCTTCCGCTGGACCAGCGTCTTCATCCTGTTTGTGGCGGCCGGTCTGGCCGCAGGGGCGATTCGCGCCTTCCACGAGGCGGGTCTGTGGAATCACTATCAGGATGTGGCCTTCGATCTCAGCAATACCTTATCGACCCATTCGCTGTTTGGCACCCTGCTGGAAGGCGTGCTGGGTTATCAGGAGGCCCCCAGCGTCAGTGAAGTGACCCTTTATTTCGTCTACCTGATCCCGGCCCTGATTCTGTTTTTTATGCCTGCGCGTCCTGCTGCGTCGGCCACTGTGTAATACGACCTTTAACGGGCGCATCTTACGCCCGCAACGTGATAGGGAAAAAGAGATGACAATGCGTTTCCGCCGCAAGGCACTGCTGCTTCCTCTGCTGGCGATTTCTGCTTCTGCGGCGGCAGCCGTTCCTCAGGTTACCGTAAGCGTCAACGACAGGCAGTGTGAGCCGATGAGCTTAACGGTGAAGGCCGGTAAAACTCAGTTTCTGATTAAAAATAACAGCCAGAAAGCGCTGGAGTGGGAGATTCTGAAAGGTGTGCTGGTGGTGGAAGAGCGTGAAAACATTGCGCCGGGCTTCAGCCAGAAGCTGACCGCTAATCTGGAGGCCGGGGAATATGAGATGACCTGCGGTCTGCTGAGCAATCCAAAGGGCCAACTGATTGTGCAGGCGGGGGAGAGCGCGACGCCCGGCGCAACCTCCGCGCGGATGCAGCTGGAAGGCCCGATCACGCAATACAAAGCCTGGGTGACGGAGCAGGTTAATCAGCTGGTGAGCCAGACGCAGGCCTTCACCGATGCGGTCAAAGCCGGGGATGTCGAAAAAGCCAAAGCGCTGTTTGCCCCGACCCGCCAGTATTACGAGCGCATTGAGCCGATTGCTGAACTCTTCTCCGATCTCGATGGCAGCATTGATGCCCGTGAAGATGACTATGAAAAGAAAGCGGAGGATCCTAAGTTCACCGGTTTCCACCGTCTGGAGAAAGCGCTGTTTGCGGAGAACAGCACTAAAGGGATGACGGGCTATGCCGACCAGCTCAACAAAGATGTGAAAGATTTGCAGGTGCGCATCAGTGAACTGGCCTTCCCGCCGGCCAAAGTGGTGGGCGGCGCGGCCGGTTTGATTGAAGAGGTTGCCTCCAGCAAGATCTCCGGCGAAGAAGATCGCTACAGCCGTACCGACCTGTGGGACTTCCAGGCAAATATTGATGGAGCTCAGAAAATCGTTGATCTGCTGCGCCCGCTGGTCAGCAAAGCCAATCCGCAGCTGCTGGCGAAGGTCGATGCCAACTTCAAAAAAGTGGATGCGATCCTGAGCAAATACCGCACGAAAACCGGTTTCGAATCGTACGAGAAACTGAGCACAGCTGACCGCAATGCGCTGAAAGGGCCTGTCACCGCCCTGGCGGAAGATCTTTCCTTACTTCGTGGCACGCTGGGTCTGGATTAATCATGAGTCGTAAGCCAGAGGACGCGCAGCAGCCTGCGCGTCGTCGTTTATTAAAAGGGCTGGGCCTGCTGGGCGGCGCCGCTGCCTTCTCCGGAGGTTGCCCGTTTCATGCCGCCGCCGCCGACACGTTTTCACCGGGTACGGTGACGCCTCAGGCGCGGCAGCAAAAGCAGCCGTTTTATGGTCAGCATCAGGCGGGGATTATCACGCCACAACAGGCATCGATGATGCTGGTGGCCTTTGACCTGCTCAGCAGTGATAAAGCCGATCTGGAGCGGCTCTTCCGGCTGCTGACCCAGCGCATCGCCTTTCTTACCGCGGGCGGGCCGGCACCTGTCGTCACCAACCCGCAGCTGCCGCCAATGGATTCGGGCATTCTCGGCCCGACGATCGCGCCGGATAATCTCACCATCACCGTGTCGGTCGGCAGCAGCCTGTTCGATGAGCGTTTTGGTCTGGCCCCGCATAAGCCGAAAAAACTGCAGCCGATGACGCGCTTCCCTAACGATTCGCTGGATGCCGCTCAGTGTCATGGCGATCTGCTGCTGCAGATCTGCGCCAACACCCAGGATACGGTGATCCATGCCCTGCGCGATATCATCAAGCACACCCCCGACCTGCTTGGGGTTCGCTGGCGACGGGAAGGCTTTATCTCTGACCACGCGGCACGCAGTCAGGGGCAGGAGACGCCGATTAACCTGCTGGGCTTTAAGGATGGCACCGCGAATCCGGATACGCACGACGCTGCCCTGATGAATCAGCTGCTGTGGGTGACGGCGGATCAGGATGAACCGGTCTGGGCACGTCATGGCAGCTATCAGGCGGTGCGGCTGATTCGCTTTCACGTGGAGATGTGGGATCGCACCCCGCTGGGCGAGCAGCAGACCATCTTTGGTCGCGATAAGCTGAGTGGAGCTCCGCTGGGGATGCAGCATGAGCATGATGTTCCTGACTATGCCCGCGATCCGGACGGGCAGGTGATTGCGCTGGATGCGCATATTCGCCTTGCTAACCCCCGCACGCCAGAGACGGCCAGCAGTCTGATGCTGCGCCGCGGCTACAGTTACTCCGCCGGGATCTCGGCGTCAGGGCAGCTGGAGATGGGCCTGCTGTTTGTCTGCTATCAGCACGATCTGGAGCGCGGATTTCTGACGGTGCAGGGGCGACTGAACGGCGAGGCGCTGGAAGAATATATCCGGCCCTTTGGCGGCGGTTATTTCTTTGCGTTGCCGGGTGTCCCGGACGCCAGCCATTATTTAGCGCAATCCCTGCTGGAAGCCTGATTAAATTTTAACCACTGCGGGCGGCCCGATTTCTGGCCGTCCGACTTTTCTTTCCCGTAACCTGACTGACTGAGTTTTAACTGAGAATCAGCCGGGGCTTCGCCGAATTAAAATAATCTAACTGACTGAAATAGCTGATTTTTACACGCAGTGGTAAAATAAAGGCTTACCCGCGAATAGCAATTCCTTTGCCAGCAGTTAAAATTACTGTTGCAAAGGTTCAGCAAAATGATGCACTTTATTAAACAGGCGTAATCGGACGTGTCGATGTATCACACTGGAGTTCGCGCATGGGTCGAGTCTTTTATGGAAAGTCATTGTCAGTAAATAGATTGCGCCTGACCGCGAGGGCCATTCTGCCTCGTTATTTCTTCCTTCCTTCAACCAACTCTTTTGTCTTACCGTTTCCTTTTTTATCCGGTGTTCAGCCACGCTTCTGCGCTGCTGCATACCCACTATCCTGTCCTGTCATGGCTTAAAAGGAAGCCACTGAAACCTCTAAAGCGTTCACGTAATCGTAACGGGCCACCGGCCTGACACGGGAAATGAAACCAACTGAAAGGTGCCACTATGGGAAGACAGAAAGCAGTGATCAAAGCGCGTCGTGAAGCGAGAAGAGTGCTTCGCAATGACTCACGGAGTCATCGTCAGCGCGAAGAAGAGTCGGTCACTTCGCTGGTGCATATGGGCGGACTGGATTCGATTGGCATGGCACGCGATGCGCGCGACCGGCTGCCGATTGAAGCCCGGAATGAGGCTCAGGCGCACTATCTTAATGCCATAGAGACGAAGCAGCTGATCTTCGCAACCGGTGAAGCCGGATGCGGTAAAACCTGGATCAGCGCCGCGAAAGCGGCTGAGGCCCTGATTCATAAGGATATCGACAGGATTATCGTTACGCGCCCGGTACTGCAGGCAGATGAGGATTTGGGCTTCCTGCCCGGCGATATTTCTGAGAAATTCGCCCCTTATTTCCGTCCGGTTTATGACATTCTGGTTAAACGTCTTGGCGCATCCTTTATGCAATATTGTCTGCGTCCGGAAATTGCCAAAGTTGAGATTGCGCCTTTCGCCTATATGCGAGGCCGCACTTTTGAAAATGCTGTGGTGATTCTGGACGAGGCGCAGAACGTGACCGCCGCGCAGATGAAAATGTTCCTGACCCGACTGGGCGAAAACGTCACGGTCATTGTTAACGGCGATATTACCCAGTGCGACTTGCCCGCTGGGGTGCCTTCTGGTCTCGCAGACGCGCTGGCGCGGTTTGAAGAGGACGAGATGGTTGGCATTGTGCGCTTTGGCAAAGAGGATTGTGTGCGTTCAGCGCTGTGTCAGCGCACCCTGCACGCGTACAGCTAGTGTTCGATTGAGTAGAAGTGTAGCGCCCAAACCCGGCTCCGGCCGGGTTTTCTTATTATGGAGGGCAGGCTGCGCCCGCTGTCGCACCCCGGCGGGGCTTCTCACCCCCTCTCCGTGCAATATGCAAAAAAAAAGCCTGAACTTTCGTTCAGGCTCTTCTTCAGAATGTGGCGGTGAGAGGGGGATTGATTCGCTTCGCTCACCCTGCGGGCAGCGTCGCAGGCTCCGCTGTCCATCGGGCTGCGCCCGCTGTCGAACCCCGGCGGGGCTTCTCACCCCCTCTCCGTGCAATATGCAAAAAAAAAGCCTGAACTTTCGTTCAGGCTCTTCTTCGGAATGTGGCGGTGAGAGGGGGATTCGAACCCCCGATACGTTGCCGTATACACACTTTCCAGGCGTGCTCCTTCAGCCACTCGGACACCTCACCACATTTGTTTCGCTGACCGCGCTGGGTCAACGGGGCGGTACTATAGGGAGTCGGCTGAAAACGGTCAAGCACTATTTTTCTCTTTTGATCTATTCGCTTAAGCTCTGAACGAATTGATTTATTCCGGCCTGAAACTGGCCATTTCTCCGGCTGATTTCCCGTCCTGTCCGCGCAGTGAGACAGAGCAGGGCAGCGGGCAGGACGACATCCTGAGCAACGTCTCAAACCGGATGCCGTCCCGCGGATGGCTGAAATCAGCTCTTCACCCGGTTAGCGAAGCTTTTGCGCAGCTTCTGCAGCTTCGGCGGGATGACCGCCATGCAGTAGCCGTTGCGCTGACCCGCGCCTTCCCAGTAATCCTGATGATAGGCTTCAGCAGGATACCACTCCTTCAGCGGCTCGATGGTCGTCACCACCGGCACATCATGGTCGGCCTGAGCTCGTTCAATGGCGGCACGCGCTTCTGCTTCCTGCTCAGCATTGGCCGGGAAAATGGCAGAGCGATACTGAGTGCCGATATCGTTACCCTGGCGGTTAAGCTGGGTCGGATCGTGCGTCACGAAGCTGATATCCAGCAGGTCGCCAAAACTCACCTGCTCGGGGTCAAACCCAATGCGGATCGCTTCCGCGTGGCCGGTCGCGCCGCTACAGACCTGCTCATAGGTAGGATTCGGGCGCGCGCCGCCGGTATAGCCGCTTTCAACCGACTCTACGCCGATCACATCCTTAAAGACTGCTTCGGTACACCAGAAACAGCCACCCGCGATAACTGCGTATTCGATTGCCATAATATTTTACTCCTGTCAGGTCGAAAGAGGTGAATGGGGGCGCAGCGGAGGGCTTTCAACTAGATCAGCATCTCCGGTTTAAAATCTCCGCTCTTATCCAGCATTTTATCGCTCATCACGCTGAAGCGGCCTTCGCCGGTGTAGTGCAGGGTCGCCGGGTATTCGGGCTGTTCGGCCACATGTGCCTTAACGATCTCAAAAATAAACAGGTTGTAGTTAGCCACCATCGAGTCGTCATAGAGCTGGCACTCAAAGCTGGCAAAACATTTGGCAATCATGGGGGCGTTGACCACCTGACCCGGCTCCGGCGTCAGGCCGAACGCGGCGAACTTATCCAGCTGGTCGCCGTGGCTGTTGCCGACCGCCACCACCTCATCAATCAGTGAAGCGGCCGGGATATTGAGGACGCACTGGCCACTGTTGCGAATCAGCGCGTGGCTGTGATTCATACCGGCAATCATGCAGCCCACCAGAGAGGGCGAGAACTCCAGCACCGTATGCCAGCCGAGCGTCATGATGTCCTGCTCATTGTTGTACTGCGAACTGAGCAGCAGCACCGGACCCGGTTCGAGATATTTACGGGCTTTACTGACCGGAAAGGCATATTTGTGCATGCGTTGGCTCATGGCTTAACTCCTTTAACGGAATGTCGCCATTAAGTGTAGAGCACGCAGCGCATGCAGCAGGGGGTAAGGCAGAGGGGCGAGGGCGGGCAGCGCGGATATTTTTTCGCCCGCGCCGCGATCTTAATGTTTCCTTAATCTGCAGTCGCGATACTGGCGGCTCCTGTTGAGGAGGTTACTATGAAAACTGTGTCTGCTTCCCTGCCCGTTGCGGCTCCGCGTCCGCTGAGTGAATATGCTGCCCTGCTGATTACCGCAGCGACCCTTATTCTGTTCCTCAGTGCCTGGTTCAGCGCCTAACATCTGACCACGGCCCGGCAACCGCTTCTGTCCCGGCGGTTCTCCAGAAAAAACTGAAACCGGTGTAACTGGACAATGCGGCTGACAATGCTCAGCCCAAGTCCGATGCCGCCGTAGCGACTGTCCATGCGGATAAACGCTTTACTCAGCTCACCACTTTTACTCTCATCAATGCCCGGCCCCTGATCTTCCACCACCAGCATCGGTTGCGGAGACGCGAGCAGCTGGACGGTGATCGTACTGTTGTCCGGGCTGTAGCGATGGGCATTCTCGACCAGGTTGCGCAGCAGCATCTTCAGCAGCGTCGCATCCCCGCGCACAAATTGCTCCTCCGGCAGATCGAGCAGCAGCGTCTGCTGATGCGCCTCCAGCATGATACTCAGCTCCGCCTCCATCGGCAGGATCACATCTGCAATCAGTCCCACGTTCTGGTAGGTGCCGGAGGTAAAGGACTGGCCGGCGCGTGCCAGACTTAAAAGCTGCGAGACGCTGTGCGTCATCTGATCCAGTCGCTGCACCAGCGGCTGCACTTTCACATCGCTGTTGCGCTCGATTAACTCCAGATGCAGCCGTAAGCCGGCCAGCGGCGTGCGCAGCTCATGCGCCACATCGGCGGTGAACAGACGTTCACGCTCCAGGCTGGTGTTAAGGCGCGCTACCAGTTGATTGATCGCCAGGGTGACCGCCTCGATTTCATGAACCTGACTGTGGCAGGTGATGGGATGGAGATTATCTTCACCCCGACTTTCCAGCTCACGCTGTAGCTGATAGAGCGGCCGGGTGATCCATTTCACCGCCTGATAGCAGAGCAGCAGCGTCAGCGTAATCATCACCAGGCTCGGCACCGCCAGGCTGGCGACCGCTTCATGGACCTCGCGCTTGACGTGGCTGTCCATGTTGCGCTTCTGCAGTTGCGCTTCCACCAGAAACTGAATCTGCTCTTTACTCTCATGCCAGAGCCAGACCACGCTGATCACCTGAAAGACCAGCAGGATCAGGCCGATGGTCAGGATCAGGCGAAAGCGCATACTGCGGTGATCGAATCGTCCTGTCATGTTGCCTCGCGCGGGGTCTCCTGCGTGACCAGCGCATAACCAAATCCGCGTACGGTGCGGATGGCGCTTTTGCCGATTTTGTCGCGCAGATTATGAATATGAACTTCCAGCGTATTGGTCGACGGCTCGGTCTCCCAGTTATAGATGTCCTGGTAGAGAATTTCGCGGTGAACCGGATTGCCGGCCTTGAGCATTAGCCGAGACAGGATCGCAAACTCTTTGGGGGTAAGATCCAGCAGCTCATCGCTGAGCGTGATCTGACGGTGGGTCATATCCAGCGCCAGCGCGCCCACTCTGACCTGACTGTCGCCCTGATTGACGTGGCGGCGGATCAGCGCACGGATGCGCGCCAGCAGCTCATCCAGCGAGAACGGTTTGATCAGATAATCATCGGCACCCGCGTCCAGTCCGGCAATGCGTTCGCTGATGGTGTCGCGGGCGGTGAGGATCAGGACCGGGATCATCTTCTTCTGCCGCCGCAGACGGATCAGGAAGTGCAGTCCATCCTCGTCCGGCAGGCCGAGATCCAGCACCACCAGACTGTAGAGGCCGCTGGCATAATGCGCTTCCGCATCCCGTACGCTGGTGACGCCATCGCAGACATAACCTTCACCTTCCAGCGCCAGTATCAGACCCTGCAGCAGCAGGGCGTCATCTTCCACTATCAGTATCTTCATTCGTGTTGGCTCCGACACGACGTCAAAATATCATCCGCAGGCACATATTCGTGGGTTGCGGTGCCGGTTAATCCCAGCAGCGTTGAGAACAGATTATCCTGTGAGAAATCGTCTGTCGCCGCCAGTTTATTCAGGCAGGTGCGGTTAACCGCATAACGCTGCTGATAATCCGGGGAGAGCCAGATCAGCAGCGGCACATGCTTTTGCGTATCGGGCGCTATCGCATAGGGCAGGCCATGCAGGTAAGCCCCGTTTTCCCCCAGCGACTCGCCGTGGTCAGAGAGATAGACCAGGCTGGTGGTAAAGCGATCCTGATGCGCACGCAGCACGCCAATCGCCTTATCCACGATGTGATCCACATTGAGCAGCGTATTGTCGTAGGTGTTGATCAACTGCTGCTGTGAACAGTCCTGAATCTGATTCGTGTCACAGGTCGGCTCAAACTGACGGAACTGTGGCGGGTAGCGATGGCTGTAGGTCGGGCCATGACTGCCTATGGTGTGCAGAACAATAATCGCGTTGCCTTTTAGCTGGCTGATGTACTCATCCAGGCCGTGGAACAGCACGTCATCATAACATTCGCCCTCAATACACATGCCGGGCAGGTTCAGGCTGGTCATATCCTGATGCGGCACCCGATCGCAGGCCCCCTTACAGCCACCGTCATTCTCATTCCACAACACGCTGACCCCGGCGCGCTGAATGACATCCAGCACTCCCTCTTCATGGGCCGCCAGCACATCATCATAGTGGGCGCGCGGCATGTTGGAAAACATGCAGGGCACGGACACCGCCGTCGCCGTACCGCATGAGGTGGTGTGCGGGAAGTAAATCACATCATCTTTCGCCAGCAGGGGATTGGTCAGCCGGTCATATCCGCCCAGCGAGAAATTCTGCGCGCGTGAGGTTTCACCCAGCACCACAATCGTCAGGTTCGGTTTGCCCCGGCTGTGGCTGGCGTTCAGATGGGCATCTTCACCGATCCGCACCAGCGGCACATTCTGCAACTCATGATGCTTATACCAGGAGAGCGTGGCGGCGATGCTGTTAGAGGGGCTCAGCGCTTTGACCAGCTCGCGGTTGTTGCGGAACAGCGAGGCGTAATCCTTATAGAAGAGCAGGGCGATCAGCGCGATCAGCGCCGCTGACAGCACAATGCTGAGCAGGCGTGCCAGCACCCCGTGCCACTGCTGCCGTTTTATCCGCGGCCAGAACATCATCAGCGCCATCAGCACGCCTGAGGTGAGCAGGGTGAGGAGCAGCTGCGGTGTCAGCAGGGCAAAAGACTCGGAGGCAGTGGTATCCATCATGTTGGTGATCATCGAGCGATCGATCACGATGTTGTAGGTATGGATAAAATACTGCGCCGACGCGGAGAGCAGAATAAAGAGCGCCGCCAGCAGGCGATCCAGCCAGAAAAATGAGGCCAGCGTAAGCACGATATTGATGACGCTGAAGGCGACCAGCGGCATGGATAAAAACACCAGCGTGGTATGCAGGCTCGTCAGCGGCATCACCGCCAGCACCTGACGGTAATAGACCAGATTAAGGAAAACCGCGATATAGATCGCCGCCAGGAGGAGCAGAGTCAGTCGGCTAATCAGCGGCCTCTTCAGTGTAAACGCCATGTGTGCAGGCACCCGAGAAAAAGAAAGTGTGCTGAGAGTGCGCTTTCAATATTAGGAATACCTTAAGAAGCTTAAGCTTCGTTTCAGGCCGCCGGATTCCCGAAGCGAAACGGCCGCAGCTCCGGTCAGCACGGCCCTGCGGGGCAGCGGGGGAAACAGCACGCCCCCTGTCTGGGCTACTTTTCTGCTTAATTAACCGCAGCGGCTGGCATGAAAAGTGCATCTTTCTGGCATTACCCCTATTAATGACTACACTTAATCTGAAGATGTTCTCAGTGAGTCAGTATTGTCAGCAACGCGTTTGCACGTTTGAGGAGAGTGACCTATCTATTCACCCAGCTTTGCCCCTCAATCACCGCTTTATCAGAATTTCCCGCTTGCTGACCTGACTGCGTCAGGACATTCTTGTTTCAACTCAATGTTTTATTAAATCTGATTTTCAGGAGAAGTGACGTGACCCAGGTGGAAGAGACACATCCCACGTATCCGGCATTACGCAGCGGACAGTACGCCTTCTTTTTTGATGTCGACGGCACGCTGGCAGCGATACAGTCCCGTCCCGAAGCGGTATTCATTCCTCAGCAGGTCATCGCGCAACTGCAACAGCTTTCTGACCATTGTCAGGGCGCCCTCGCGCTGGTTTCCGGCAGACCCATTGCACAGCTTGATGCGCTGGCCGCGCCCTGGCACGGACCCGCTGCGGGCGTCCATGGTGCAGAGCGCCGCAATGCGCAGGGTGAGCTGCATCGCATCAGCCTGCCTGCCGAGGTCGAGCAGGCGCTCCGACAGGAACTGCAGGATGCCATGGCAGGCTGGCCAGGTACGCAGCTGGAGGTAAAAGGCATGGCCTTTGCGCTCCACTATCGCCAGGCGATGCAGCATGAGCAGGATGTGATGCGACTGGCCGAACAGTCCGTGAAGCGTTTTCCCGGACTGGCTCTGCAGCCGGGGAAATGTGTCGTTGAAATTAAACCGGCAGGCATCGATAAGGGCGCTGCGATCAGCGACCTTATGCAGCAGGCCCCGTTTGCCGGACGTACCCCCGTTTTTATCGGTGACGATTTGACCGACGAGAAGGGCTTTGTGGCGGTTAACGCGCAGCAGGGCATCTCGATTAAGGTCGGTGAAGGTTCCAGCCAGGCCCATTATCGGCTTACTGATGTCGATGCGGTTTACGGCTGGCTGGAAAAAACATTATTACTATTAGAGCAAGACAACGTCGGTAAGGAGTTTAGGTTATGAGTCGTTTAGTGGTTGTATCTAACCGTGTCGCCATGCCAGATGGGTCTAAAACCAGTGCAGGCGGTTTGGCCGTCGGCATCCTCGATGCCCTGAAAAGCACGGGTGGATTGTGGTTTGGCTGGAACGGTGAAATCAGCGAGTTTTCTGGTGAAGAAGAGGAGCAGGTCAGCGTTCAGGAACATGAGGGTATTGAGTATGCCTCCTTCCCGCTTAACCAGAACGAATATGATCTCTACTATTGCCAGTTCTCCAATACCGTCATCTGGCCCGCTTTCCATTATCGTCTCGATTTGGTGCAGTTCCAGCGTGAAGCCTGGGAAGGGTATTGTGACGTAAACGATATGGTTGCGCAGCGTCTGAAACCGCTGATTAAGCCTGATGATATTGTCTGGATCCACGATTATCACTTTTTACCGTTTGCCGCCGCGCTGCGCCGCGCGGGCATTAATAACCGCATTGGTTTCTTCCTGCATATTCCGTTCCCGACCCCGGAAATATTCAATGCACTGCCGCCGCATAAAGAGCTGCTGGAGATGCTGTGCGAGTATGATCTGCTCGGCTTCCAGACCGAATCTGACCGCGTGGCCTTCCTCGACAGCGTCAGCCAGCTAACGCAGTTGCAGAATAAGGGCGATAAAAAGCATCGTGCCTTTGGCAATACCTTTATGACTGAGGTTTACCCTATCGGGATTGAGCCGGACAGTATTAAAGAGATGGCCGAAGGACCTCTGCCGCCTAAAATGGCGGCGATGAAAAAAGAGCTGGGCGATGCGCGCAACATTATCGCCTGTGAGCGTCTCGACTATTCCAAAGGTCTGCCGGAGCGTTTTCTGGCTTACGAAGCGCTGCTGGAAAATTTCCCGCAGCACCGCGGCAAAATCCGCTACTCGCAGATTGCACCGACTTCGCGCGGAGATGTGCAGGCGTATCAGGATATCCGTCATCAGCTGGAGACCGAAGCCGGGCGTATCAACGGTAAGTACGGTACGCTGGGCTGGACCCCGCTTTACTACCTTAACCAGCATTTTGACCGTCGCCTGCTGATGAAAATCTTCCGCCTGACTGACGTCGGCCTGGTCACGCCGCTGCGTGACGGGATGAACCTGGTCGCTAAAGAGTATGTCGCCGCTCAGGACCCGGACGATCCCGGCGTTCTGGTACTCTCCCGCTTTGCCGGGGCCGCCAACGAGCTGACCTCAGCGTTGATCGTGAACCCTTATGACCGCGATGAAGTGGCGGCGGCACTGGATAAAGCGATTACCATGCCGCGGACGGAAAGGATCTCGCGCTACAACGACATGATGGCGGTATTGCGTAAGAACGATATCACCGCCTGGCGTGAAAACTTCCTGAAAGACCTGGAAGCCATTTCCCCGCGCAGCGCTGACCACGGCACCGATAATAAGGTCGCGACCTTCCCGAAACTCGCCTGACCTTGTTAACAACGGCGGCGATATCCCTGCGATATCGCCGCCGTTTTTCGTCCCACCGCTTTTCAAACCTTTCTGCAGGCACCACACCTTGTCTGATACGCCGTTTTCGGCGCATTGCCTCTGGCAGGCCGATCAGGGCGTGAGGCTGGCCCGATAAATGCAACCCACGCAGAAATCCCGGTCTGTGGGGCTTATCCGCTTTCTTTACCTTTTTAACTCAAGTTTTAGCCCGACGTGCCGATACTCATAGTGCCATCGTATGCGTACCCCTCAACTCATTCGGCTTTCTTATGTAAACCCTTGTTACATCAGGTGCCGGTTCCTTAGCGACCCCTTGTCACTGTTAACGCCAGGTTGTCAGAAGGCCTTCTCACAGCCGTTATACCCTGACGATTTATTTACATACCCGCAGCGTTGCTCCCCTTAAGTAACTAATTTCACAGTAAATACCCGGCCTGTATTTCAGCATAAAATGCTGATTACTCATCTTTAAATGGTTCTAAATAGGGTGTTAAAACGATTAACACCCATTATTCATTCCGGACTGCGCAAACCGTCGAATAACGCTGCTTTTACCCCCTATTAAACCTTTCTCAGGACAAATTGGACTTAAAATCGCTCTTTTTTGCTCAAAAAATGACCACTCGATAAGCAATGGTAAAGGGTTGCTGAAGAAATTTGCCTTAAAAGTGTGATCTGCGTCACACTTTATCTAAAATTTCTCCTGGCTGTCGTTGTAACCCGAAATCAGACGATATAGATTTGCGTTGTTTTCGGAATAGTCCTAAAAAAAGTAAGAAGGCGTCACGGAAGATGTCCGGAACTCGAAAATAAAATGGCATGGATTTTCGACCTTCGGTGGGTCTGAAACTCACAAAAAACAGAAGGCGAAAAACAGTGACATCAAATTTATGTGAAATTTTTTTGCCATCTTTTGATTTATCAAACAGCAGCTCGAACCGCAGATCATATTCTGCGATACAGTTACGTCGCATCTCTCAGGATGGAAAATAATGGGCACCTCTGAAGTACTGAAACATATTTACGATCTCAACTTGTCTTATTTACTGCTTGCGCAGCGTTTAATTAACCAGGATAAAGCTTCTGCAATGTTTCGCCTCGGCATTGACGAAAAAATGGCGAATGCATTATCAGAATTAACATTGCCTGAAATGGTAAAAATGGCGGAAACCAATCAGCTGGTTTGCCAGTTTCGTTTTACCGACAGCAGCACGATTAATCGCCTGACGCAGGAATCCCGCGTGGATGATTTACAGCAGATTCATACCGGCATTTTATTATCCAGCCGTTTACTGCGTAATGCGTCTAAAGAAGATCTGCCTGCTAAAAAGAGAGCAATGTCATGAGTGAGAAAAGTATTGTTCAGGAAGCGCGTGACATTCAGCTCGCAATGGAGTTGATCTCGTTAGGCGCACGCTTACAGATGTTAGAGAGCGAAACCCAGCTGAGCCGGGGTCGCCTGATTAAGCTCTATAAAGAACTGCGTGGCAGCCCGCCGCCAAAAGGCATGCTGCCGTTCTCCACGGACTGGTTCATGACCTGGGAGCAGAACATCCACGCTTCCATGTTCTGTAACGCCTGGAAATTTTTGCTGAAAACCGGCCTGTGCAGTGGCGTCGATGCCGTCATCAAAGCCTACCGGTTATACCTTGAGCAGTGTCCGCAATCGGACGAGGGCCCGCTGTTGGCGCTGACCCGCGCCTGGACCCTGGTCCGATTTGTTGAAAGTGGCATGCTGGAACTGGCTGACTGCAAATGCTGCAATGGCAGCTTTATTAACCATGCACATCAGCCGGTTGGCAGCTTTACCTGCAGCCTGTGCCAGCCACCATCACGTGCCGTAAAAAGACGTAAACTTTCTGCAGAATCTGCCGATATGTTTCCACAACTGCTGGATGAACAGGTTAAACACGCCGTTTAAGTTTGTTCGCACTGTGGAAGCCATCCAGCAGCGGTTAATACCGCTGCTTTTTTTTTGCTTCCGGTTTGAGAATAACGCCTGCGGCTCTCTGGCTTAACTTCCACCAACACGTTACGGACGTAAGGATTTTTTGTGCTGATAATTATAGGTTACCTGGTTGTTTTAGGCTCCGTGTTGGGCGGATATGCACTGGTCGGTGGCCATCTGGGCGCGCTTTATCAGCCAGCCGAATTATTAATGATCGGCGGCGCGGGTGCCGGTGCTTTTTTAGTCGGCAACAACGGCAAGTCGATTAAAAAGACCATGAAAGCGCTGCCGCTGTTATTTCGCGGCTCAAAGTACAACAAAGCGGTTTACATGGATCTGATGGCGCTGCTTTATCGGCTGATGGCCAAATCGCGTCAGCAGGGGATGTTATCGCTGGAACGCGATATCGAAGATCCCAGCCAGAGTGAAATTTTTGCTAATTATCCCCGCATTCTTGCCGATAAACAGTTAGTCGATTTCATTACTGACTATCTGCGTCTGATGGTCAGCGGCAACATGAACGCCTTTGAAATTGAGGCGTTAATGGATGAAGAGATTGAGACTTACGAACATGAGTGTGACGTACCAGCGCAGAGTATAGCGGCGGTGGGTGACGGACTGCCGGCATTCGGTATCGTGGCAGCGGTCATGGGCGTGGTGCACGCACTGGCGTCGGCCGACCGTCCGGCGGCGGAACTGGGTGCACTGGTGGCCCATGCGATGGTGGGAACCTTCCTGGGCATTTTGCTGGCCTACGGATTTATCTCTCCGCTGTCGTCCGTTCTGCGTCAGAAGTGTGCGGAAACCACCAAGATGATGCAGTGCATCAAGGTGACGCTGCTGTCGAGCCTGAACGGTTATGCCCCGCAGATTGCGGTGGAGTTTGGTCGTAAGACGCTCTATTCCGCCGAGCGCCCGTCGTTCAGCGAACTGGAAGAGCATGTGCGTAACGCTAAGAACCCGGCTAAACAGACTTCGGACGAGGCTTCATGAAACACGGCAATCGCCCAATTGTGCTGATCAAAAAGCGCAAACATAAAGGCCATGAAGGCAGCCACGGTTCGTGGAAGATTGCCTACGCCGACTTTATGACGGCGATGATGGCCTTTTTTATGGTGATGTGGCTGCTGTCGATCGCAAACCCGCAGCAGCTGGTGCAGATAGCAGACTACTTTAAAACGCCACTGAAAGTGGCGATCACCGGCGGGCAGCGCAGCAGCGACAGCGAAAGCCCGATCCCCGGCGGCGGGGATGATCCGACGAAAAAGATCGGCGAAGTGAACAAAAAGGTCGATATGGATGCGCAGAAACGTCAGCTGGATGAGATCCGTCTCAACCGGCTGCGGGAGAAGCTCGATCAGATGATTGAGGCCGATCCGCGTCTGAAAACGCTGCGTCCGCATCTGATTATTAACATGGTGGAAGAGGGGCTGCGTATTCAGATTATCGACAGCCAGAATCGCCCGATGTTTAAGACCGGCAGTGCCGAGGTGGAGCCTTATATGCGCGACATTCTGCGTGCGATAGCGCCGATCCTCAATGACATCCCGAACCGCATCAGCCTGGCCGGACATACCGATGACTTCCAGTATGCCGGCGGCGACAAAGGCTACAGCAACTGGGAACTCTCGACCGACCGCGCTAACGCCTCCCGCCGTGAACTGGTGATGGGTGGCCTGGACAGCGGCAAAGTTTTGCGGGTGTTGGGTATGGCCGACACCATGCGCCTGAAAAATCGCGGCGGGAATGATGCAGTGAACCGCCGCATCAGC
Organism: Pantoea sp. PA1; assembly: GCF_056856975.1. Lineage (NCBI taxonomy): Bacteria > Pseudomonadati > Pseudomonadota > Gammaproteobacteria > Enterobacterales > Erwiniaceae > Pantoea > Pantoea sp. PA1. Next base: position 1,487,774 of record NZ_JBXGEE010000001.1, on the reverse strand, counting down.
CTGCTGGTGTTGAACCATGACACCGAAGCGGCAATAGAAAAAGAGAACGCAGAAAGTGATGCCGTCCAGATCAGCGATCCGGCGGCCATTGAAAAAATTACCGCACCGCCAGCACCCCAGGGCAGCGCGGTGAATACAGCAGCCCCCTCACAGCCGAGGTGATTCCCGTGAGTATGGACATCAGCGATTTTTACCAGACGTTTTTTGATGAAGCCGATGAGCTATTAGCGGATATGGAACAACACCTGCTGGGCCTTGACCCGCAGGAGCCAGATTCTGAACAGCTCAACGCCATCTTCCGTGCCGCTCACTCCATAAAGGGTGGGGCCGGAACCTTTGGTTTTACGGTATTACAGGAAACGACTCACATCCTGGAAAACATTCTGGATGGTGCTCGTCGCGGCGAGATGCAGCTCAGCACCGACATCATCAACCTGTTTTTGGAAACCAAAGATATTATGCAGGAACAGCTCGATGCATATAAAACCGCGCAGGAGCCGAACGCGGAAAGCTTCAAATATATCTGTGAAGCACTGCGCCAGCTGGCGCTGGAGGCTAAAGGTCTGCCGGCAGAACTGCCGGTCAGCGTGGTGCCTGTCAGTGAAGAACCTGTCAGCACCAGCACCAGCAGCAGTGGCCTGCGTGTTCAGCTGATCGACCTCAAAGAGAAAGAAGTCGATCTGATGCTGGAAGAGATGGGCAATCTCGGCACCCTGACCAACGTGCAGAAAGGCAGCACCACGCTGGATGTCTGCATCGATGGCGTGGGCAAAGATGACATCGTGGCGGTGCTCTGCTTCGTCATCGACGAAGCCCAGATCCGCTTCCCGGAGGCGGACGACGCCGTTGCCGCACCGGTGGCGGCGGTTGCCGCGCCCGTGGTGGAAGAAGTCCACACGGCCAGCGTCACCGAACTGCCGGTGGCACCGGCGAAGCGTGAAAGCAAGCGCGCCGCGGCCCCGGCCAAATCAAGCGAATCCACCAGTATCCGCGTGGCGGTAGAGAAGGTTGATCAGCTGATCAACCTGGTGGGCGAGCTGGTGATTACCCAGTCCATGCTGGCGCAGCGTTCCGGCGAGCTGGACCCGGTCGCGCATGGTGACCTGCTGAACAGCATGGGTCAGCTGGAGCGTAATGCCCGCGATCTGCAGGAATCGGTGATGTCGATTCGTATGATGCCAATGGAATATGTCTTTAGCCGCTTCCCGCGTCTGGTGCGTGACCTGGCCAGCAAGCTCGGCAAAGAGGTTGAACTGACCCTGCTGGGCAGCTCGACCGAACTCGATAAGAGCCTGATTGAGCGCATCATCGACCCGTTAACGCACCTGGTGCGTAACAGCCTGGACCACGGTATCGAAACGCCTGAGAAACGCGTGGCGGCTGGCAAGGTTGCGACCGGTAACCTGACGCTCTCCGCGGAACACCAGGGCGGCAACATCTGTATCGAAGTCTCCGACGATGGTGCCGGCCTTAACCGTGAACGTATTCTGGCTAAAGCGCTCTCATCCGGCCTGCCGGTCAGCGAGAACATGAGCGATGAAGAGGTCGGCATGCTGATCTTCGCGCCAGGCTTCTCCACCGCAGAGCAGGTGACAGATGTTTCCGGACGCGGCGTCGGAATGGACGTGGTGAAACGAAACATTCAGGAGATGGGCGGTCACGTTGAAATCGCCTCGAAGCAGGGCAAAGGCACCACCATTCGCATCCTGCTGCCTCTGACGCTGGCCATCCTCGACGGCATGTCCGTTCGTGTGGCTGACGAAGTCTTCATTCTGCCGCTGAATGCGGTGATGGAGTCGCTGCAACCGCGCGCCGAAGAGCTGAAGCCGCTGGCGGGTGGCGAGTGCGTGCTGGAAGTGCGTGGCGAATATCTGCCGCTGGTTGAACTGTGGAACGTCTTTGATGTGCAGGGCGCGAAAACGGAAGCCACGCAGGGGATCGTCGTGATCCTGCAGAGCGCGGGCAAACGCTATGCGCTGCTGGTCGACCAGCTGATTGGTCAGCATCAGGTGGTGGTGAAGAACCTGGAGAGCAACTATCGCAAGGTGCCGGGCATCTCTGCCGCGACCATTCTGGGTGACGGTAGCGTCGCGCTGATTGTCGATGTCTCCGCCCTGCAATCTCTGAACCGTGAAAAACGTGTGGCCGGCGCTGCCGCCTGATTGAAAACGAAAAGGTAAATAACATGAATGGAATGGCAACCGTGACAAAAATTGCTGGCGAAACCGTAGGTCAGGAGTTCCTGGTTTTCACGCTGGGCGACGAAGAGTACGGCATCGATATCCTTAAAGTGCAGGAGATCCGCGGTTACGATCAGGTTACCCGTATCGCAAACACCCCTGACTTTATCCGTGGTGTAACCAACCTGCGCGGCGTTATCGTGCCGATCATCGATCTGCGCGTGAAGTTTGCACAGCCCGATGTGGAGTACAATGACAACACCGTGGTCATCGTGCTGAATCTGGAAAACCGCGTGGTCGGCATTGTGGTTGACGGCGTCTCTGATGTGCTGTCGCTGACCCAGGATCAGATCCGTCCTTCCCCGGAGTTCGCGGTCACCATGTCTACCGAATACCTGACCGGTCTGGGTGCGCTCGGCGAGCGTATGCTGATTCTGGTCGACATCGAGAAGCTGCTGAGCAGCGACGAGATGGCGCTGGTCGATAACCTGCGCGCGTAATGTCTTTATCACGGGCCGGTCTTAACCGGCCCGTGATCATTCTCACCGGTAATTATCCCTTTCTGTTCAGATAATAAACACGTCTGCCCCTCTGATTTTTTGCCTCCTCCTGCCGATACTTCAGACGTCACTTCAAATCACTTACTTTTTTCAGGGTTAATCATGTTAACGAAAATCCGTGTTGTCACCAGTCTGTTGCTGGTGTTGCTGGTGTTTGGGCTTTTACAGGCCATCTCCGGTTCTGTTTTCTACTCCGCGCTGAGCCACGACAAGCAGAGTTTCGCGGTCTCCCAGCTGGCGGCCAAAAATACTGAGGCACTGAACGACGCCTATCTCAGCCTGAATCAGAGCCGGGTCCTGCTGACGCGTGTTCAGTTACGTTTCGCCACCAGCAAACTGGAGGGCAAAACTGCCGACGTCGCGGGGCTGTTTGAAGAGAGCAAAGGATTCCAGCAGTCGGCAGAGGGCTTTTACCGGCTGTTCAAAGAGACACCGGACACTCCGGGACAGAATCAGCAACTTAACAGCCAGCTCGACCAGCGCTACGCGGATTATGCCGGGGCGCTGGGTGCCATGCAGACGGCGCTGCAGGCGGGCGATCTCACCGCCGCCGGTAAAATTCCGGTCGCCCCCAGTCAGAGTGCCTTTTTAACCCTCTATCGTGAGTGGCGTGCCGATCAGAATCGCCTGGCTTCGCTGGGCGCAGAGGCGAACAGCGCGGCCTACAGCCGGATGATGTGGATCCTGGGCACGATTCTGGTCGCCGTGCTGGCGGTGATTCTGCTCTGCTGGTCCGGACTGCGTAAAATCGTTCTGACGCCGCTGAATGAGAGCATCGATCACATCCGGCATATCGCCCGGGGTGATTTAACCCATACCATCGTCGTGGAAGGGCGCAACGAGATGACGCAGCTTGCCGCCAGTCTGCATGAGATGCAGCAGTCGCTGGTGCGTACCGTCAGCCAGGTGCGCGATGGCTCAGATGCGATTTTCACCGGCGCCAGTGAGATCTCTGCCGGGAATAATGATCTCTCCGCCCGGACGGAACAGCAGGCCGCCTCACTGGAGCAGACCGCAGCCAGCATGGAGCAGCTGACCGCCACCGTGAAACAGAACGCCGAAAACGCCCGTCAGGCGTCACAGCTGGCACTCAGTGCCTCGCAAACCGCAGAAAAAGGCGGCAGCGTGGTGGATGGGGTGGTGAAAACCATGAGTGAAATCGCCGGTAGTTCGAAGAAGATTGCCGACATCACCAGCGTGATTGATGGCATCGCTTTCCAGACCAACATTCTGGCGCTGAACGCCGCCGTGGAAGCGGCCCGCGCCGGTGAACAGGGTCGCGGATTTGCGGTGGTGGCAGGGGAAGTGCGCAACCTGGCGCAGCGCAGCGCCCAGGCGGCCAAAGAGATCAAAGGGCTGATCGACGACTCGGTCAACCGGGTCAGCATTGGCTCACAGCTGGTCGGCACCGCCGGTGAAACCATGAACGATATCGTCAGCGCGGTGACACGCGTCACCGACATCATGGGCGAAATCGCCTCGGCCTCTGATGAGCAGAGTCGGGGAATCGATCAGGTGGGGGAGGCGGTCACCGAAATGGATCGTGTCACCCAGCAGAACGCCTCGCTGGTAGAGGAGTCTGCGGCCGCGGCGGCCTCGCTGGAAGATCAGGCCAGCCGGTTAAGCCACTCCGTATCGCTGTTTAAAATCAGACGCGACGCTGCCCCACAGACCCTGACGAAGCATGTGCCGATCGCCGCCCCCGTGACCGCGCTGCCTGTCTCACGTAAAGCCCTGACGGCACCGGTCAGTGACACCCACTGGGAAACCTTCTGACCGCTGACAGAACGCCACACGCCAGTGAAACGCACTGGCGATCCGTGCGATTTAACGCTGCGCATCCTGCGGGCTGCGCAGCGCCCTCCGTGATTTTTCTGACTAAAGTCAAACTGATAGCCCCGCGCTGATAAAAATAATTACAAAAGCCATTTTCGGTCTTCAGGTGCCGAAAAGCGTTAATTAATCCCGTAATCACGCCGATATAGCCGCTGCACCTTAATCAACCTGCAGGGGAACGAGATGTTAAAAAAAATAAAAGTGGTGACCAGTTTAATCGCCGTACTGGTTATCTTTGGCGCGCTCCAGTTAATGTCTGGCAGCCTTTTCTGGTCCGCTCTGAATAATGACAAAGCGGCTTTTGCACTGTCGCAGGTCTCTAACCGCAACGTCACCTCGATGACGGATGCCTATATCTCTCTGAACAACAGCCGCACCACACTGAACCGCGCCATGCTGCGGTTGCAGACCAGCATGGCGGCGCAGATGAACGGCGGTCAGCTGGATGATCTGATGAACCGCGCTAACAGTCAGTTAGCGGAAGCCGATCGTCACTTCAAAGTCTACTACGATCTGCCTGCCACGCCGGGCCTGGAAGTGGCGCTGCGTGACAGACTCGAAGCGGATTATGCGCAATATGAAAAAGGGCTGAAAGGGATGGTGGCGAGCCTGCAGGCCCGCGATCTGGAAGGGATGTTCAAACAGAACATCGAGCAGAAGCAGGTTGCCATGCAGGAGAGTTACAGCGCATGGCGTGAACGTCAGACTGAGCTTTCCGATCAGGGCATGGCGCAGAACCAGCGTGCCTTTACCCAGATGATGTGGCTGCTGGGCGCGATTGGCGTTACGGTCATTGCCGTGATCGTCGCCTGCTGGTTTGGCCTGCGTCAGGTGCTGATTCAGCCGCTGCACCAGCTGCTGACCCAGATTCGCGCTATCGCGTCTGGCGATCTGACACAGCCGATTGTGGTTGAAGGCCGCAACGAGATGAGCCAGCTGGCCGCAGGCATCCATGAGATGCAGCAGTCACTGGTGATGACGGTCGGCAATGTGCGCGACGGCTCTGATGCCATCTTTACCGGCGCCAGCGAAATCGCGGCCGGTAACAACGATCTGTCGGCCCGCACCGAAGAGCAGGCCGCCTCGCTGGAGCAGACCGCAGCCAGCATGGAACAGCTGACCGCCACCGTGAAGCAGAATGCGGACAACGCCCGCCAGGCCTCTCAGCTGGCGCTGACCGCCTCGGAAACCGCGCAGCAGGGCGGAAAAGTGGTTGATGGTGTGGTCAGCACCATGAAAGAGATCGCAGGCAGCTCGAAGAAAATTGCTGACATCATCAGCGTGATCGATGGCATCGCCTTCCAGACGAACATCCTGGCGCTGAACGCCGCCGTGGAAGCAGCGCGAGCCGGTGAACAGGGTCGCGGTTTTGCGGTCGTGGCCGGTGAAGTCCGCAGCCTGGCGCAGCGCAGCGCGCAGGCCGCCAAAGAGATTAAAGGCCTGATCGAAGATTCCGTGTCGCGCGTCAACAGTGGTTCACTGCAGGTGGAAAGCGCCGGCAGCACCATGAGCGAGATCGTCGGGGCGGTCACCCGCGTCACCGACATCATGGGCGAAATCGCCTCGGCATCGGATGAGCAGAGCCGCGGTATTGAGCAGGTCGGACAGGCGGTGACCGAGATGGATCGCGTCACGCAGCAGAACGCCTCGCTGGTTGAGGAGTCGGCCGCCGCTGCCGCCGCACTGGAGCAGCAGGCCAGCGTACTGATGCAGGCGGTCTCCGTTTTCAAAATTTCCCGCGCCTGATTTTCCTTCCTTTGACTCTGGTGACGGCGTAAAGCCGTCGCCATCCATAAAGTTCCCTCACGTTGCGCCGATAAACAAAACGAATCGCAACCAATGAGGTGTTTATGTTTAGTCGAGTACGCGTTGTTTCCGGCCTGCTGTGTGTGCTGGCGCTGTTTGCGCTGCTGCAGCTGTTTTCCGGCGGAATGTTCTTCAAAACTGTCAGTTCAGATAAAGATAACTTTGCCTACAACCAGCGTCTGAATACGCTGCAGCAGGCTATGGGCACCTCATGGGTTTCGCTTGTTCAGGCGCGCAACACCCTCAACCGCGCCGGTATTCGTTTTCTGCAGGATGCGCAGATGGCGGGATCGGGTGCCAGCGTGAAAGAGCTGGTGGCACTGGCGGGTGAAGAGCTGAAACAGGCGGAAATCAACTATCAGATCTTCAACGATAACCTGTCGGAGAAGGGCAAAACGGCCGAAAACGTCCTGGCACTGCAGGCGAACTACAAGGCCTATCACGATGCGCTGGCGGAGCTGATGGTCTTCTTCACCACCGGCAACTTCAAGGGCTTTGTCGATCAGCCCACCCAGAGCTATCAGGACAAGTTCCAGAAAGATTACACCGCCTGGCTTGAGTACAACCAGGTCCTGGCGAAGCAGGGTGTCGAAGCTAACCAGCAGGCCTATACCCGCTCAATCACCATCGTGGTTGCCACGCTGGCAGTCACGCTGCTGATGATTATCCTGGTGTGGAATGTGATGCGCTCGGTGCTGATCCGTCCGCTGCGTCAGAGCATGGAACATATCCAGCACATTGCGCGTGGCGATCTGACTCAGCCGATCGAGATTAGCGTGCGAAACGAAATCGGTGAGTTACTGACTTCTCTGCAGCACATGCAGCAGGAGCTGGTGCGAACCGTACGTACCGTGCGTGATGGCTCTGACGCCATCTACACCGGTGCCAGCGAAATCGCTATCGGCAACAACGATCTCTCTTCGCGTACGGAAGAGCAGGCGGCCTCTCTGGAGCAGACCGCGGCCAGTATGGAGCAGCTGACGGCCACCGTGAAGCAGAACGCCGAAAACGCCCGTCAGGCGTCCAAGCTGGCGCTGACCGCCTCGGAAACCGCGCAGCAGGGCGGCAAAGTGGTGGATGGCGTGGTCACCACCATGAAAGAGATTGCGGGCAGCTCGAAGAAAATTGCCGATATCACCAGCGTCATCGACGGTATCGCCTTCCAGACCAACATTCTGGCGCTGAACGCGGCGGTTGAAGCCGCCCGTGCGGGTGAACAGGGGCGCGGTTTTGCCGTGGTTGCCGGTGAAGTGCGCAGCCTGGCGCAGCGCAGCGCCCAGGCCGCAAGAGAGATCAAAGGCCTGATTGAAGATTCCGTGAGTCGCGTGAACACCGGCTCGGTGCTGGTAGAAAGCGCCGGTGACACCATGAGCAACATCGTCAGCGCGGTGACCCGCGTGACCGACATCATGGGTGAAATCGCCTCTGCGTCAGACGAGCAGAGCCGCGGTATCGACCAGGTTGGCCTGGCGGTTACCGAGATGGATCGCGTGACCCAGCAGAACGCCTCACTGGTCGAAGAGTCAGCGGCAGCCGCTGCGGCGCTCGAAGATCAGGCAAGTCACTTAAAACAGGCGGTTTCAGTGTTCAATATTGGTAAAGAATTTGTCGCTCAGGCCGTTAACAAGACAACGGCGACAAAAACCCTACAGCTTGATGCGCCGTTAGCCGTTGGCCGTCAGTCTGCTGCGCGCAGTGACGACAACTGGGAAACCTTTTAATCGCCCGTCGTCCGGCCGCCGTTTCGCGGCCGGACATCGCAGCAGAGTTAATGTATTCAGTTCGGGCCAGGTGCAGAGATGAAAAAATCGACGATATTAGATCAAAATGAGACGACAACGCTGCTGTCACAGATGGTGCAGCGCCTGCCGCTCTCCGATGCGCATTTTCGCCGTATCAGCCAGCTGATCTATCAGCGTGCCGGTATCGTACTGGCCGATCACAAGCGTGAGATGGTTTACAACCGTCTGGTTCGCCGTCTGCGCACGCTGAACATCGACGATTTTGGTCGCTACCTGGCGCTGCTGGAGTCCGACCCGAACAGTGCCGAGTGGCAGGCGTTTATTAACGCCCTGACGACCAACCTGACCGCGTTCTTCCGTGAAGCGCATCACTTCCCGATTCTGGCGGAGCATGCACGTAAGCGCCAGGGCAACTTCAGCGTCTGGAGCACCGCGGCGTCAACCGGCGAAGAACCCTATTCGATCGCCATGACGCTGGCCGAAACGCTGGGGACCGGACCCGGCAAATTTCAGGTTCACGCCAGCGATATCGACACCCAGGTACTGGAAAAAGCGGTCTCCGGCGTCTATCGCCAGGAGGAGCTGCGCACGCTGTCACCGGCGCAGATGCAGCGCTTCTTCCTGCGCGGAACCGGGCCGCATGCGGGCATGGTGCGGGCGCGCCCTGAGCTCAGTGGCCTGGTCACGTTCGCCCAGCTTAACCTGCTGGCTAACGAGTGGGCGCTGCCGGGGCCGTTTGACGCCATATTCTGTCGCAATGTGATGATCTATTTCGATAAAGAGACGCAGGAGAAGATTCTGCGTCGGTTTGTCCCGCTGCTGAAGCCGGGCGGCATTCTGTTCGCCGGTCACTCAGAGAACTTCAGTCAGATCAGTAAAGAGTTCTGGCTGCGCGGACAAACCGTCTATGGACTGACGAAGGAAAGATGATGAGCAAAATCACCGTGATGTGCGTAGATGACTCTGCGCTGATGCGGCAACTGATGACGGAAATCATCAACAGTCATCCGGATATGGAGATGGTCGCTACGGCGCCGGATCCGCTGGTCGCCCGCGATTTGATTAAGCAGTTCAATCCGCAGGTGCTGACGCTGGATGTGGAAATGCCGCGCATGGATGGCCTCGATTTCCTGGAAAAACTGATGCGGTTACGCCCGATGCCGGTCGTGATGGTCTCCTCGCTGACCGGAAAAGGCTCCGAGATTACGCTGCGGGCGCTGGAACTGGGGGCGGTCGATTTCGTCACCAAGCCCCAGCTCGGCATCCGCGAAGGGATGCTGGCTTACAGCCAGATGATTGGCGACAAGATCCGCGCCGCGGCCCGTGCCCGTCTGCATAACCGCGCCGCGATGCCGGCCCCGGTAACGCTGAAAGCAGGGCCGCTGCTGAGTAGTGAGAAACTGATTGCGATTGGCTCCTCTACCGGCGGCACCGAAGCGATCCGTCATGTGCTGCAGCCGTTACCGGCGACCAGCCCGGCACTGCTGATTACCCAGCACATGCCACCAGGCTTTACCCGCTCCTTTGCCGAGCGTCTGAACAAGCTGTGTCAGATCACGGTGAAAGAGGCGGAAGATGGCGAGCGTATTCTGCCGGGTCACGCCTATATCGCGCCAGGCGCGATGCATATGGAGCTGGCCCGAAGCGGTGCCAACTATGTTGTGAAGCTCAATGACGGCCCGCCGGTTAACCGGCACAAACCGTCGGTGGATGTGCTGTTCAAATCGGTGGCGATCAACGCCGGACGAAATGCGGTGGGGGTGATCCTCACCGGAATGGGCAACGACGGCGCCGCCGGGATGCTGGAGATGAACCGGGCGGGAGCCTGGACCATCGCCCAGAGCGAGGCCAGCTGTGTGGTATTTGGCATGCCGCGTGAGGCAATTGCCACAGGCGGTGTGAATGAAGTCGTGGATTTAAGCAACATCAGCCAGCACATGCTGGCGAAAATTAGCGCCGGACAGGCATTGCGTATTTAACAGGCCCGTCCTGCCGGGCGAGACAACTCAGGAGTAGATATGGCTGATAAAAACATGCGCTTTTTGGTAGTAGACGACTTCAATACGATGCGTCGTATTGTCCGTAACCTGCTGAAAGAGCTGGGCTTCAATAACGTAGAAGAAGCAGAAGATGGTGTGGATGCCCTTGGCAAACTGAAAGCAGGCGGTTTCGACTTCGTCATTTCTGACTGGAACATGCCAAACATGGATGGCCTGCAGCTGCTGCAGACCATTCGTGCCGACGCGGCGATGAGCACGCTGCCGGTGTTGATGGTGACCGCAGAAGCGAAGAAAGAGAACATTATCGCCGCTGCTCAGGCAGGCGCCAGCGGATATGTGGTGAAGCCTTTCACCGCCGCTACCCTGGAAGAGAAGCTGGGTAAAATTTTTGAAAAACTGGGCATGTAAGGAGATGTGATGAGCGACCTTCCGAAACCAACTATGGATGCCTCGGCACACGACATCATCAGTCGCATCGGGTCTCTGACCCGCATGCTGCGCGACAGCCTGCGCGAGCTGGGGCTGGATAAAGCCATCGCCGATGCCGCTGAAGCTATTCCTGATGCCCGCGACCGTCTGGATTACGTGGTGCAGATGACGGCGCAGGCCGCCGACCGTGCGCTGAACTGTGTTGAAGCAGCTCAGCCACATCAGGATAAAATGGAAGCCGGGGCAACTCAGCTGAAAGGGCGTTGGGATGAGTGGTTTGAGAACCCGATTGAACTGGGTGATGCGCGGGAGTTGGTGACGGATACGCGTGCATTCCTCGACGCTGTGCCAGAGCATACCTCCTTCACCAACAAACAGCTGCTGGCCATCATGATGGCGCAGGATTTCCAGGATCTGACCGGTCAGGTGATCAAGCGCATGATGGATGTGATCCAGGAGATTGAGCGCCAGCTGTTGATGGTGCTGCTGGAGAACATGCCAGAAGTCAGCGCAGAGAAGCGCCAGGAAGGCACCAGCCTGCTGAACGGGCCGCAGATCCACGCCGATGCTCCGGGCGTGGTAGCGAACCAGGATCAGGTTGATGACCTGCTGGACAGCTTAGGGTTCTGACCCGATGTTGTCCGCCTGCGGGCGGGCAACAGCGCTGTACTCCCCTGAAACAGGGTCACCCTCCGGTGGCCCCGTTCCCCATTGCCAGATTCATCCCCGAAAGAACGCCCTTTTTCCCCATCTTATCTCCGCTTTGACTTAAGCCAGATTTGGCATCCTATGCTCAGAATTCCTGCCAGCTGAGGTTTGTCGTGGCTGAAGAAAGCGACGAAGACAAAACAGAATCGCCCACGGCCCACCGACTTGAGAAAGCGCGTGAAGAGGGCCAGATTCCGCGTTCGCGCGAACTGACGTCATTACTGATGCTGCTGGCCGGCATCATGATCCTGTGGGTAGGCGGCAACATGATGGCGCACCGGCTGGCCGCGATGGTGGCCACCGGCCTCCGCTTTGATCATGGCATGGTCAGAGATGACAAAATCATTGTCAGCCACATCGGCGGACTGATCACCCAGGCGCTGATGGCGCTGCTGCCCCTGATGGGCGGGCTGGTGCTGGTGGCGATTGCCGCCCCCATGCTGCTGGGCGGTATCGTGTTCAGTGGCAAATCGATCAAGTTCGACCTGAAAAAACTGAGTCCGATGGCCGGTTTCAAGCGGATGTTTGCCGCTCAGGCCTGGACCGAACTGTTTAAAGGCGTGCTCAAAACCATTCTCGTCGGTGCCGTGGGCTGGTGGTACATCTGGAGCCACTGGCCGGAGATGCTGCGGCTGATCAGCGAAGCCCCGATTAACGCGCTGATCCACGGCATGGAGATGATCGCCGTCTGCTGTTCGCTGGTGATGCTGGGGCTGGTGCCGATGGTGGGGTATGACGTCTTCTGGCAGCTCTACAGCCACTTCAAAAAGCTGAAGATGTCGATGCAGGAGATCCGCGACGAGCATAAGCAGCAGGAGGGTGACCCGCACGTTAAGGGGCGTATCCGCCAGCAGATGCGCGCCGCCGCGCGCCGCCGCATGATGGCGGATGTGCCGAAAGCTGACGTTATCGTCACCAACCCGACGCACTACTCGGTGGCGCTGCAGTACAACGAGAAGAAGATGAGTGCGCCAAAAGTCGTCGCCAAAGGCGCAGGCGAGATAGCCCTGAGAATTCGTGAACTGGGCGCGGAGCACCGCATCCCGGTTCTGGAAGCACCGCCGCTGGCGCGTGCTTTGTATCGACACACTGAGATTGGTCAGCACATCCCCGGCGCGCTTTATGCTGCCGTGGCAGAGGTACTGGCATGGGTCTGGCAGTCACGCCGCTGGAAGCGTGAAGGCGGCCTGATCCCAGCCAAACCAAAAAACCTGCCGGTTCCGGCAGAGATGGACTTTGCAGGAGAGAGCAAAAACGATGGCTAACAACCTGGCCGCAAAACTACGTTTACCGGGCAACTTTAAAGAGATGCAGTGGCAGGTGCTGGCAGGTCCGGTGCTGATCCTGATGATCCTGTCGATGATGGTGCTGCCTTTACCGCCATTCATCCTCGATCTGCTGTTTACCTTTAACATTGCGCTGTCAATCATGATCCTGCTGGTGTCGATGTTCACCCAGCGGACCCTGGAGTTTGCGGCATTCCCGACCATCCTGCTCTTCTCTACGCTGCTGCGCCTGGCGCTCAACGTCGCGTCGACCCGTATCATCCTGATGGAAGGACACACGGGGGCCGCGGCGGCGGGGCAGGTGGTGGAAGCGTTCGGCCACTTCCTGGTGGGCGGAAACTTCGCCATCGGTATTGTGGTGTTTATCATCCTCGTCATCATCAACTTCATGGTTATTACCAAGGGTGCCGGGCGTATCGCGGAAGTTGGCGCGCGCTTTGTGCTGGACGGGATGCCCGGTAAGCAGATGGCAATCGATGCCGACCTCAACGCCGGTCTGATCGGCGAAGATGAGGCCAAGCGTCGCCGTGCGGAAGTGACCCAGGAAGCGGACTTTTATGGCTCGATGGACGGTGCCAGTAAGTTCGTTCGCGGGGATGCCATCGCAGGCATCATGATCATGGTGATTAACGTCATCGGCGGCCTGCTGGTCGGCGTGGTGCAGCACGGTATGGATGTGGGTCATGCCGCAGAAACCTATACCCTGCTGACCATCGGTGATGGTCTGGTCGCCCAGATCCCGGCGCTGGTTATCTCCACCGCGGCCGGTGTTATCGTGACGCGCGTCGCCACCGATCAGGATGTGGGCGAGCAGATGGTCACCCAGCTGTTCAAAGATCCGCGCGTGCTGATGCTCAGCGCCGGGGTAATCGGTCTGCTGGGCCTGGTGCCGGGCATGCCTAACTTTGTCTTCCTGCTGTTTACCGCGGCCTTACTGGGTCTGGCCTGGTGGCTGCGCGGCCGCGAAATGCAGCCGAAGAAGAAAGTGGACAGTGCAGGCAGCATCAGTAACAAAGCGGCGGCGGACACGCCTGCCACTACGGAAGCCTCCTGGACCGATGTGCAGCTGGAAGACACGCTGGGCATGGAAGTGGGCTACCGCCTGATTCCGATGGTCGATCATCAGCAAAATGGCGAGCTGCTGGGGCGTATCCGCAGTATCCGTAAGAAGGTCGCTCAGGATGTGGGTTTCCTGCCGCCGGTCGTGCACATTCGCGACAATATGGAGCTGCCGCCTGCACGCTACCGCATTCTGATGAAAGGGGTGGAGATTGGCAGCGGGGATGCGTACCCTGGCCGCTGGATGGCGATCAACCCAGGCACGGCGGCTGGCTCGCTGCCGGGTGAAGCGACAGTCGATCCCGCCTTTGGCCTGGCGGCGGTCTGGATTGACAGCGCGCTGAAAGAGCAGGCGCAGATTCAGGGCTTTACCGTAGTGGAAGCCAGTACCGTCGTCGCGACCCATCTTAATCACCTGATTGGTCAGTACGCCAGCGAGCTGTTTGGTCGTCAGGAAGCGCAGCAGTTGCTGGATCGGGTGACGCAGGAGATGCCGAAGCTGACCGAGGATCTGGTGCCGGGTGTGATCACGCTGACGACACTGCATAAAGTGTTGCAGAACCTGCTGGTTGAGCGGGTGTCGATTCGTGATATGCGAACCATCATTGAAACGCTGGCGGAGCATGCGCCGGTGCAGAGCGATCCGCAGGAGCTGACCAGCGTCGTTCGTGTGGCGCTGGGCCGTGCGATTACCCAGCAGTGGTTCCCGGGTAATGATGAGGTGCAGGTGATCGGGCTGGACTCGACGCTGGAGCGGCTGTTGCTGCAGGCCCTGCAGGGTGGCGGCGGGCTGGAGCCGGGGCTGGCCGATCGGCTGTTAAGCCAGGCTCAGGCGGCGTTGCAGCGTCAGGAGATGCTGGGCGCGCCACCGGTGCTGCTGGTCAATCATCCGCTGCGTGCGCTGCTGGCGCGTTTCCTGCGCCGCAACCTGCCACAGCTGGTGGTAATTTCAAATCTGGAGCTGAGCGACAACCGCCAGATCCGCATGACCGCCACTATCGGAGGCAAATAATGCGCTGGCCAATTGTTCTGTTGTTGCTGCTGCCGCTGATAGCACAGGCGGCCGGCGGGGCCTGGAGTGGCAGTGCCAGCGGGCCACCGCTGGCAAACCGGGGCAGCTGGATGCGGTCGCAGCCGCTGACCCCCCCCACCGGTGTGGGCGGTGAGGTCAGCGTAATCAGCTGGCGTTATGAGCTGAGCCGGCCGGCGCCTTCCGGTCTGGAGGTGCGGCTCTGCGGCGTGCAGCGCTGCGCAACGCTGGAGGGGGCCAGTGGCGTGACGCGCGGGCTGGCCCATCTGAGTGCCGATGAACCGCTGCATATGGTGTTTGGTTTTGCCGGAAGCGGGGCGCTGCCGCCAGGTTTGCGGGTGGTCAGCAGCGAAGTGATGGTCAACTACGAGTAGGGCGGTTACCGGAGAGCCTGAAAGAAGCCTGAGGTCCGGGAGATGTGATATCAGGGCGCGCTCAGCGCGGCCCTGGTGTCCGTTGAAAGATTTGCCTGTAAACGCGCCGTCAGGGCGACATTCTTCACTTTCACGCCACCTGATTCTCTTTCTGCGCCAGAAACGTCTTCAGCGGGGTTACGCGACTGATCTCCTCCTGAGCGCGTGCATCGTGCATCACTTCCCAGACATCAACACTGTTCTGCAGGTTAAGCCAGAACTCCACACTGGTCTCAAAGGCCGCAGCCAGTCTGAAAGCCATATCCGGTGTCAGCTTCCTGTTATTGTTCACCAGAGCGCTGACGGTGTTACGGTGTACCTTCAGCATCTCTGCTAAATCAAGAATTTTCAGGCCAGCTGGCTCCAGGTATTCGTAAAGTAACACGTCGCCAACAGTGGTCGGTTTTCGGGTCGCCTGATTCATATCGTTGCTCTCTTCATCTCTTTCAGCGTCTGATGAAGCTGCCGGCAGGGTGGCAGCGTCCGACATCAGGATGTCTGGTGATTATCATTTGTGTCTTTTGTAACTATGCGGGTCCAGATAGAGATCAACAGCCTTACCGTCGATCCATTTGAAAATCAGCCGGTATTGCTCATTGACTCTGATTGCCGCATATCCTTTCAGGGGTGGGTTCAGCTCCTCATAACGATTGCCTGGTGGTGATCTCAGATCCTGATAGTTTACCGCGGCATTAATAATATCGAGCTTTCTGGCCAGGGCTGATGAGAGTGTCATCGGGATTTTTCCGGAATGTTTCCCATATAAAAAAAAGTCCCTGAGCCATTCATCCCTGAAACTGTCGATGTTCCTTAACGTTGCCACATCATGACCTCCCTGTATCATGTTGAAATCAGCTTAGTGCACCGCTGCACAGTGCGCAAGTGCTAATCGGGGTCAGCCATTTACCCCCTTCATTCCCTCCTCAGAGTAGCGGCCACCTTTGACCTCAATCTGCTGATGCAGGCCATTCAGCAGCCGGACATCGGCCTCTTCCAGTTCAATCTCTGCGGCCCCGGCATTTTCATGAAGCCAGACGAGCTGCTTCGTGCCTGGGATCGGCACCACTTTTTCATACTGAGCCAGTAACCACGCCAGCGCAATCTGCCCGCTGGTGGCGTGATATTTCTCAGCCAGCGGCGCAATCGCGTTAAGAAGGCTGAGATTGTGGTCGAGATTTTGTTGCTGGAAGCGGTCATTATTTTTGCGGAAGTCGTCTGCAGTAAAATCGCTGTTATTACGGTATTTACCGGTAAGAAAACCTCTGCCCAGCGGCGAGTAGGGCACCAGTCCGATGCCGAGCTGTTTCACCATTGGCAGGATCGCCGCCTCAATGTCCCGCGTCCAGAGTGAATACTCCGTCTGTAATGCGGCCAGAGGATGCACGGCATGCGCCCGCTTCAGCGTGGCGGCGGAGGCTTCGCACAATCCAATCTGTGCAATCTTACCCTGCTGCACCAGACTGCTGAGGCACGCCATGCTCTCCTCAATCGGTGTCGCCGGACTGATACGATGCAGATAGAACAGGTCGATGCGCTCAACCCCCAGCCGTTTCAGCGACGCGTGGCAGCTGCGAATAATGTAGTCCGGCTCATTATTGATGGTGCGGGCATAAGCCTCATCCGCTGGCCGGACGATGCCACATTTGGTGGCGACGGTAAATGTCTGCCGGTCGGCCGGGCTCAGCCCGGCGAGAAACTGACCGATCAACTGCTCGTTGTGGCCGCGGCCATAAAGGTCGGCGGTGTCGATAAAGGTGATGCCGGTTTCGCGTAGCTGGTTAAGCAGCTGCAGGGCGTGGCGGTCGTCGGTCTGACCATAAAATTCGCTCAGCCCCATTGCGCCATAACCGATCGCGCTGACGTCCAGCCCCTGAGATAACGTGCGTGTTTTCATTGTCTCTCCTCGTGAGTGAGCCGCCATTGTTTCACTCATGCCGGCAGCCATGAATTGCTGTTCTGGCAATACCAGAAAGGTATCAGGCAGGTGAATAAATAAGCGGATAAGCGACGGGGGAGGTTATTAATTGCACAACTGAAAACGGCGGGAATGGGAAATTAACGCTTCTTTTTGAGAGCAGCGTAAATATATTTTCTCTGATGGAGTGCAGCTGTTTTTAACCGAATGGCTTACTTTTGAGGGGATAATTTTTCCAGCGCTGCGAGAACCGCCTCGTTTTTTTCATCGGCACGGATAGCGGCATACACATCAATTGCCAGGTGCCGGGCCGCGCGTTCGCTCAGCGGCCGATAGCAGAGTCCGGCCTGATTGAAGGTACATTTTGAGCGGGGCATCAGGGCGAAACCTTTGCCTCTGGCGATATGGGACAGCATCAGCAGTGAATCTTCCGGCTCCCGCTGCCGTTTCAGCGTCACGCGAAGCGTAGCGAAGTAGCGCTCACATTTGTCGTAGAACAGCGGATTGGCACTGCGCGCAAACCAGAACAGGGGCAGGTCAGCCACAGCCTCAGGCGAAACCTGTTCCGCCAGTGCGGCAGGATGAGAGGCGGGCAGGACGACCAGCAGCGGCTCGCGGTAAACCCAGGCGTAATGGACGGCCTCATCAGCCTCCGCGCCTTTTTCTCCGGTGAGGATTAAATCGAGCGTGTTACGGGCCAGGTTCTGCAGCAGCTGCGCGGAGGTCAGGCTGGGCATCTCCATTTCTTCACTGGCATGAAGTGCCACGAGCTGCTGGTTAAGCGGCGTGATAGCTTCAAAGTTCAGCGTTCGGGTTACGCCAATACGCAGGCGCGAGGCAACAGGGCCCGCGTCCTGGGTTAAGGCTTCGAGGGCGATGAGGATCGCTTCCGCTTTAGCAACCAGGGCCTGCCCGTATTCGGTGAGCGTCACCTTGTGGGGCGTCCGGCTGAAGAGCGGCTGCCCCAGCAGATCTTCCAGACTCTGAATCTGGCGGGTCAGGGGAGGCTGCGTCATTCTGAGGCGTTCGGCGGCCCGGCGAAAGTTGAGCTCATGCGCGACCGCCAGAAAGCATTGCAACTGCTTTACCGCAGGGAGGTGACGGCTGATGAGATGCGCTGCTACAGACATGAGGTCGTTCTGCCACTCAGAGAAGGGGAAATAAGGCAGGCGGGGTCAGCGACGGAGAGGGAAGGCCCTCTCCGTCGCGACGATTACATGCGCTCGACGGTGTCGATGCCCAGCGTATCCAGACCCTGCTTCAGCGTCTTCGCGGTCAGTGCAGCCAGCTGCAGCCGGCTCAGGCGGGTTGACTCTGACTCTGCCGTCAGGATCGGGCAGTGCTCGTAGAAGCCGGAGAAAAGACCGGCCAGATCGTAGAGATAGGCACACATCACATGGGGAGTGCCGTCACGGGCAACCTGAGTGATGATCTCTTCGAACTGCAGCAGGCGGGTCGCCAGCTGGGCTTCGCGCTCTTCGCTGATGACAATCTCTGCATCCAGCGAATCGGCATCAATACCCGCCTTGCGGAACACCGAGAGTACGCGGGTGTAGGCATACTGCATATAGGGCGCCGTGTTACCCTCGAAGGCCAGCATGTTGTCCCAGTCGAAGATATAGTCGGTGGTGCGGCTCTTGGAAAGATCGGCATATTTCACCGCGCTGATCCCGACCACTTCCGCCAGCGTTTTGACTTCCGCTTCGCTCATCTCCGGGTTCTTCTCGCGCACCAGCGTGTAAGCACGCTGATAAGCTTCATCCAGAAGGTCGGAAAGCTTGATGGTGCCACCGCTGCGGGTTTTGAACGGACGGCCATCTTTGCCCAGCATCATGCCAAAGGCATGGTGTTCGAGCGGCACTGACTCCGGAACATAACCGGCTTTACGCACGATAGTCCAGGCCTGCACCAGGTGCTGATGCTGACGGGAGTCAATGTAGTAGAGCACACGGTCAGCTTTCAGGGTCTCATAACGATATTTCGCACAGGCGATATCGGTCGTGGTGTAGAGGTAGCCACCATCCTTCTTCTGGATGATGACGCCCATCGGCTCACCTTCTTTGTTCTGGAACTCATCCAGGAACACCACGGTCGCGCCTTCACTCTCCACGGCTAACCCTTTCTGTTTCAGGTCAGCCACGATGCCAGGCAGCATATCGTTGTAAAGACTCTCACCCATCACATCGTCGCGGGTCAGGGTGACGTTCATGCGGTCATAAATCTTCTGGTTCTGACTCATCGTGATGTCGACCAGCTTCTTCCACATCTCACGGCAGTAAGGATCGCCACCCTGTAATTTTACCACGTAGCTGCGTGCGCGCTCGGCAAACTCAGGATCTTCGTCATAGGTGCGCTTGGCTTCACGGTAGAAGGCTTCGAGATCGGCCAGCGCCATCTCTGCGTGATTCTCGTTCTGCTGCTTTTCCAGGAACGCGATCAGCATGCCGAACTGAGTGCCCCAGTCGCCGACGTGGTTCGCACGGATCACCCGATGACCGAGAAACTCCAGCGTACGAACGGCGGCATCACCAATGATGGTGGAACGGACGTGGCCCACGTGCATCTCTTTGGCGACGTTAGGCGCAGAGTAGTCGACTACGATCGTCTGAGGCTCAGCCAGCTGCACGCCCAGACGCGGCAGACTCAGGGCTTCACGGGCATGCTTCGCCAGCCAGGCGTGGTCAAGGAAAATATTGATGAAGCCCGGTCCGGCGATTTCGACTTTGCTGGCGATGCCGGTCAGGTCGAGATGCTGGATCACCGCTTCCGCTAATTGTCGCGGAGCCTGTCCCAGCTTTTTCGCCACGGCCATAATACCGTTGGCCTGATAGTCTCCAAACTGGACCCTGGCGGACTGACGAACCTGCGGTTCGCAATCGGCGGGTGCGCCGGCTAAAACCATTGCCTGACTGACTTTTGCGGAAAGAAGTGCCTGAATATTCACCGAGTTACCTTCATAAGCTGAACAACGCCCGAGCCTGCTAAGCCGGACTGTCATCATCTTGCCTGACAGCATCGCGTCACGGACGGGCAGAAACGGATGAGGCAGACAAAACGGAAAAAAATGAGGGGGAAAGTATACGTGAAATGTCAGTGGGCGTCAGTAGCTGGATGAAGCGGGGAAACAGAGCCAGAGAAGATGTTTCCCGGAGGCATTAACGACGTCTCAGATGACGGCGAGGGTTCTTAACGCTTTTATCTTCACGCACCTTCCAGTGGCGGGAAATTGCAAATCCCATCAGTGCGATCAGGACAGCGACAACGATGAGCATAGACATAGAGCCATTCCTTTTGGTTGTGTTAGGTCAAATTTATAGGAAGGCAGGGAGAGCTGCAATTGATTGGGTTTGAAATGAGAGTTATCTTATTGTAATAAAGAAGTCTAATTTAATCATATATTTAATATAACTTCATCAAGGAACTCATGGTCCTAAACAGGAGATAAATCCGAAATGAAAGATGTTATTATGCGGTTTTGCGTTAAATTTCCGGTCAAATAAGATGAATCTTATCATTTATTACGCTTAACTCCCGGCGCACAATAAAGCAGACTGGTCACAAAAGTTAAATAAAGAGAGAGGAATGAGGGTTGTGAAGCATACTTTTCCGGCAGAATTGGATGATTTAAAGTCAGATTTAGAGCGTTTTGAAGAATCGTTGCAAAACTTTGCGCAGCGCCTGGGTTTGTCTCTTTACGATCACGAAATCGACCATATTGCGGTGCGCTGTCATCAGGACACCACGGCGGCACGCTGGCAGAAGGGTCTGCAGCAGATGGGCACAGAATTTTCCTCCGCCGTCATCAACGGGCGACCGATTTGTCTGTTTAAGCTCGATCAACCCTTAACCGTGGCAGGGTGTCAGATTGATGTGGTGGAACTGCCGTGGCCGGGTGAAAAGCGCTATAGCCATGAAGGCTGGGAACACGTTGAGGTCGTGTTACGCGGCGATCCTGAGTCGCTGGGCATGCGCGCAATGGCCTTGCTCTCTGACGCGGCACTGACGCAGCCGGGCATTTCGTTTAAAACCAGCGCGCCGAAGGGAGAGAATGAGCGCCTGCCCAATCCGACGCTGGCGGTGACGGATGGACAGACGACAATCAAGTTTCATCCGTGGCGACTGGAAGAGATTGTCGCCAGCGAGCAGAACTAAATCCGGGCGGCGACCGCGCGTTTCAGGCGGGCGACCGCCTCGTCAAGCAGCGCGCGCGTGCAGCCGAAATTGAGCCGGACAAACTGGTCATTGCCAAATTCGCGGCCTGCGGTTAAGCCCAGACCGTGTTTTTCGAAGTAGAGCGCCGGGCTGGCGACGCCCAGTTCGCTGGCGTCGATCCAGGCCAGGTAGGTGGCTTCCGGCGCGGCGAGTGACAGACCGGTCATTTTATTGACCTGCGACACCAGCCAGTCGCGGTTGCTGCGCAGGTAGAGGTTCTGCGCGTCCAGCCAGGATTCACCCTCGCGCCACGCCGCCGCCGCTGCCGTAATCGCCAGAATATCGACATCAGGCACAATGCCGCGCCGCAACCGCGTAAAACGCGCGCGCAGTTCGGGATTCGGAATAATGGCGATGGATGCGCCAAGCCCGGCAATATTAAAGGTTTTGGACGGCGACATCAGGGTTACGCTGCGCTGCGCGGCGTCTTCGCTCAGGCTGGCAAACGGGATGTGCTGAACACCCGGCTCCAGCAGCAGATCGCTGTGGATCTCGTCAGAGCAGACAATCAAATCGTGCTTCTGCGCAAAGGCGAGCTGCGCCAGCAGTTCATCCCGGCGATAGACGGTGCCGCCCGGATTCTGCGGATTGCAGAGCATTAACAGCCGCTCGCTGCCCGTCATCTCACCCTCAGCTGCCGTCAGATCGAGCAGCCAGCGTCCCGCGTTCAGGGTCAGCGGCAGATTCAGCTGAGTGCGCTCCGCCAGCTTTGACGCCCCGCGAAACGGGGGATAAATCGGGGTCGGCGCTATCGTGCGTTCGTCTGAGGCCGTAAAGGCACGGACAGCCAGGTTCAGCCCGCTCACCACGCCGGGCAGTACCACAATCCACTCCGGATTTACGTGCCACTGATAGCGTGAGGCAAGCCAGGCGATCGCGCTGTCGATAAACTCAACGGGCGTGTCGCCGTAACCAAAAATCCCATGTTCGGCACGGGCTTTTATCGCGTTGATGATGCAATCCGGCGATCGGAAATCGGTATCCGCGACCCACAACGGCAGAATGTCCTGGTCCGCATATTTGTTCCATTTGAGACTATCGCTGTGACGGCGGTCTATCCGTTGGTCGAAATTGAATGCCATAGTTAACTTTCCCGGTAAACTCATTCCAGCAGCCAGACTAACTGATGAATCTGCCTTGAACCAGAGTCATGTAAAGGAGAAGAGAATGACCACACTGGAAATTTGCTGCTATGGCGTGGACTGCGCCGTGACCGCACAACAGGCGGGTGCCGATCGGGTTGAACTCTGTGCCGCCCCGCGCGAAGGCGGTCTGACCCCGTCTGCGGGGATGCTGAAGGTGGCCCGTCAGGCGGTTTCGATTCCGGTTCATCCTATTGTCCGGCCACGCGGGGGCGATTTTTGTTACACCGCACGTGAATTTGAAGCGATGAAATCGGACGTGGCGCTGATCCGTGAACTCGGTTTCCCGGGGCTGGTGATTGGTATGCTGGATGAAGATGCCCATATTCATCAGGGGCAGATGCGTCAGATTATGGCGCTGTGTGATGGCCTGAGCGTCACCTTTCATCGGGCCTTCGATCTCTGTCACAGCCCTAAGCGCGCCCTGGAAACATTAACCGATCTGGGGGTGGCACGGATTCTGACCTCCGGGCAGCAGCAAAGCGCCGAAAACGGAATTGCATTACTCCGGGAACTTAATGAGACCAGCAAGGGTCCTACTATTATGGCGGGTGCCGGGGTTCGTCTCAGCAACCTGCAAAAGTTTCTCGATATGGGCATTCGCGAAGTTCACAGCTCGGCCAGCCGCCTGATGGCCTCGCCGATGCGCTACCGCAAAGCGGGTGTTTCTATGTGTTCAGAAGCCGAAACCGACGAGTTCAGCCGCTACTGCGTCGACGGCGATGTGGTTGAGGCGATGAAAAGCGTGATGCAGATGAGCAGCGTCCGGGTCGCCTGAGCTACAACAGATTTTGCCGCGCAGCACGCCGATCATTGACGTGGTGTTTGCAAGTACCAAACCCCAGTATGCTTGCTGGGGTTCTTTTTGTCTGAAATTAAGGTTTAGGATCAAATTAGCGTCGGCTCAGGCTTTGTAAAAGCCTGAGGTTTCTTTAAAACGCACTACCTGTCTCTGGCTGGATAGTCTGTACAAGTAAGGCCAGGACTATGTATTACACGTATGACTTTCTGGCTCTTTTTGCGTCTGATAAAGGCGGGTTTCAGAATTGTGTGATGATAGCTTTCACTAAAGAAATTATTAAAAAAACGGCATACAAAAACAGCGATAAGAGTGAAAGGTAATAGTAATTATCAATCCATCCAGTGAGGTTGTAGTTCATGCCTTTCAGATGCTCGGTAATAGCGACGTGTTGTCTGGGCTGAAAAATGACCTTTTTTCCTTTTCTGAGTCTTGAGAAGAAATAGGACATACCAAACGACCCCAAAAAACCCATAGACCCATAAAACCTGTAAAGGGGTGGTAATTCAAACCTGGCATCATGGTAAAAAGATAACAAAGATTCATATTTCTCTTTGTTAATGGAAAAGATCACGAACTGTATAATGGTAATAAAGAAAGGCACAAGGGCACAGCCCATAGCGAGATAAAAAAGCCTATTTTCCATATTATTGTAACCACATATCCATAAAATAATCGTTTACTGCACTTGCAGCGGTCCCGCCGACTAGCGAACCCACTGCAGCACAGGCAACCCCCCCGGCACCAGCGGTAACTATACCTGCTGCAAAGCAAACGCCCATACCAGCAGATGCACCCAGTGTGCCTCCAGCCATGCCAGAAAATGTACCACTGGCAAATTTAGCGTATTCCTTAAATGCTATCTTACTGCATTCACCTTCTCGCCCAATCTTGCAGGCATTAGCGACTTCGTTTGTGGTTCCTAAAAAGGCAAAGCCTATTCCGATATATCCTCCGGATTTGAGGAATCGCGCCGCTCTGGCTGCATTGCCTACATAGAATGAATAACCGGGAATGCCGCCCAGGCCCACCGTTGACCACTCATGCACGATTGAACGACTGGAAAGATTTAAGGCTCGCTTCAGATTTTCGTACTGTCGGAACTTAACGACAGAACGTGATAGTGATTTTAACAGTGGCTTATTGACCAGTTCTCTAAGCTGGTTTAGCAACTGATTACGCTCGAGGAAAAACTGCTGGCTGATGAGCGTTCCCTGCGAACGGAACTGATTCTGATAACTGGCCTCAATTTTCGTCAAAGTTTGCTCAATGGCTCTGAAGTATCTTTCACCGGCATCGCCTGCTGTGCTGAAAATCTTATCTCCCGCGCCAGTCAAAGCGGCAATCAGACCGTAATGCTTTTGCAGAAAACTGGCATCGTCACCATCAATCCCTGTAAAGGCGTTATTGGTCTTGTCTTTCGCCTGCCTGAGTGAATGCAACATTTGCAGGGTGATTTGAGCGGGTGTCTCTGGATCAGCGACAATCAGAATCTGCCCAGGCTTAAGATAGCGGGTATCTGCATTAAGTTTCATAAACAGGCTGACTGCTGGAGATTGAACGTCCCTGAACAATTCTCGCGCCTGGTATTCCAGTGTTCCGGGTCTCTCCACAACACAATATCCGGGGGCAATATTACGCGCCATGATTCCTTTCTCCGTTCGTTATAAACCCGACATGATGAGTAATACAGACAGACGGCAGTACCGGTATGGATAAAAAGCTGGGGTAAATATAAATAATTCCGTTAAGCAACGCAAAAGTGTTGAGCCCTGCCAAAGGCGATTATAGCGACAGCCTGAAAATAACTGTCTGACGGTTTTCAGCCCAATACTTGCTATCCAGCTTGATACGGAATGGCTCCCTCGCTTTCCCTGCTGAATCCGGACGAGGAAAATACGTGCCGCCGCTTCAGCGTGTTTTCATATCCCTTACAGCCTATCAGCCGGGTAGACCACCCGCACGATGCGCAGCCGTCGTTCAGATGAATTATTCACTGCCATCCGGGACTTTTACCGCAGAGAGCCACGCAAACCGCCGCGCTATCCGTTACGCTTACATCACCGCACCGCTTCAGGCATAACTCCGGGCGGCAGCTTCAATTCGTCACCGGTTGCCGCTCTTTTTCACGGCAGGGTTTACACTTACAGCAACGTTGCCCGGAACTGACCCTATGAATCGCAATCAGAGTGCCGCTCTCATCCTGTTGCTGACTGCGCTGTGCAGTGGCAGCGTGGCGGCCAGCGCATGCCGGCCGCAGAGCACAACCATCACCAACAGCAATAACCTGATTCTGCTCGGCGGCAATGCCAAAGGCGCAGTGAAGCAGGTGATTGCGGGGGAATTTGGTAAGGATGTGAATTCTCAAAAGCGGGTGCTGGGCCAGTTTGACGCCTGCGGCGACCTGACCGTGGCTGACGTCAGCTATGACAAAAATGAGCGCAACGTTATCCTCAGTATGGAGCAGCACATTGCCAGAGTGCAGGGCGGCTGGGTGGCGGAATATGCCTGGCTGGTGAAAGTGCTGAAAGAGGGCAAGGAAGTCGTGGTCGACAACCGACAGGGGACGATTAACTGGCAGAAAGGGGAGCATGGCAATATCACCAGCGCCTCTGATAAATTTATCAGCATGGGAAAAAGCGGTTTTACCGACACGACCTATCGCTATGATCGCCAGTTGCGCCTGGAGAAGAGCGTGGCGCGCGGCAGCGACCCGACGACCAACGGCGAGTTTCACTATCACTGGAATCCAAAGGGACTGGTGACACGCACCACTTCCGCCCGCAGCACGGACAACTACACCTACGATCCGCAATGGCGTGAAGTGCGTCTGAACGGCACGGCCAGCACGCCGCTGAGCACGATCCGCTCGGTGGACGAGTGCCAGTCATGGGATGAGGTCGGTAACTGCACCCTGAGCTACCTGCATGAGACCGAAATTTTCACGCGCGGCACCATCGAACGCCACCTCAGTTCTGCCTATAAATATGAGTACTGGGATCAGCCTGCGGCGGAGGAGTAACGGGCGATCGGATCATCGCCCGTTGGCGGCTTATTTCACTGTCTGACTAAAGGCATCCAGCGCCAGCAGGGCGTTGGCAATATCTTCCGGTGACAGATGAGGATTCAGGTTTTTCAGCGTATCCCCCTCACTGTTGGCCAGAGCGCCCACTTTCACCAGATTCTCCCAGCTTTCATTTTCAAGATGCATCTCGCGGAGCGTGGTCGGCATGTTGATAGAGCGATAGAAACGGATGTAGCGCGCAATTTCCTCGTCCGGACGCTGCTCCAGCACCATCTGCGTCAGTGTGCCATAGGCAACTTTTTCGCCGTGGGTCAGATGATGAATATCACCATCAATGGCGGTAAAACCATTGTGAATGGCGTGAGCGGCTGCCAGCCCGCCGTTTTCAAAGCCCAGTCCTGAGAGCAGCGTATTCGCCTCAACCACCGCTTCCACGGCGGGCGTGACCCGTTTTTCGCTCACGGCGATATAGGCGCTGTAACCCCACTTGAGCAGTGTTTCTTCGCAGGCACGGGCAATCGCCAGTCCGGCAAGGGTCGGATCGCCGTTGACCATGGATTTCGCATGGGAATGCGCCACGGCCTGCGCTTCAACCCAGGTGGCCAGCCCATCGGCAATGCCAGAGGCAAAGAGTCGCGCAGGCGCACTGGCGCAGACAGCCGTATCCACCAGCACCAAATCAGGGTTTTTGCTGTAGAAGCGATAGCTCTCAAATACGCCACTGTCAGAGTAGATGACCGACAGGGCGCTGCAGGGGGCATCGGTAGAGGCAATGGTCGGCACGATGGCTACCGGCTGCTGAAGTTCGTCCGCCACTGCCTTAACCGTGTCCAGCGTTTTGCCGCCGCCCAGCCCGACAATCACGTTACAACCCTGGCGCTTCGCCAGCGCACTGAGACGGGTGATCTCATTGCTGGAGGCCTCGCCGTTAAATTGCTGCCAGCTGAATTTCACTCCCGCGGACTGCAACGTCTGTTGCGTCCGTTCACCAATCAGTTTCCAGACAACCTCATCCGCCACCAGAAAAGCCTGATCGCCCAGTTCAGTCAGCAACGTTCCCAGCTCGTCCAGTACACCTGCGCCCTGCACATATTTACGGGGTGATGAAAAAATAAATTTACTCATAATCACGTCTCCTTAATATGAATAGCCCGACCCGATCCAGCCTGGCACAATCCGCCCGGCATGGCAGGTGATCCCGCGCATTACGCTGTCAGGGCTGTTAAGCTGCCTGAACACCCCTTACCGGGAGAAACAACGGAGAATCATTATGAGCGCCACGCTCTTTTCATTTCTGTTTGCGATAACCATTCTGACGCTCACGCCTGGGTTTGACACCGCGCTGGTGCTGCGAACGGCCATCGCGCAGGGCTGGCAGCGCGCCTGGGCGACAGCGCTGGGTGTGACGCTGGGTTGTCTGCTCTGGGGGATCGCCGTCGGGCTGGGGCTGGGGGCGCTGCTGATGGCGTCTGAGATCGCCTATAACCTGCTGAAATGGCTCGGCGCGGCCTGGCTCTGCTATCTCGGCGTCAGGTTGCTGGTCACCCCGCGCCAGCAGTCGCCTGCTGTAGCTCAGCCCGCGATTCGCCAGCAGGGCTATCTGGCCTGCTTCAGTCGGGGATTGATGGGCAACCTGCTGAATCCAAAAGTGGGGGTCTTTTACGTCACCTTTCTGCCTCAGTTCATTCCGGCCGGAGCGTCAGTGGCGCTCTGGTGCAGCCTGATGGCGCTGGCTCACATGCTGCTGGGGCTGGTCTGGAATGCGGTGCTGATTGGCGGCAGCCACTTTTTCGCCGGTCATCTGCAAAAACCTGCGGTGCTGAAGGTGATGGATCGTTTGACCGGCTGCGTGTTTATTGGATTTGCGGCGAAACTGGCCTTGTCCCGCCGCTGAGACGTCAGGGTTTAGTGGCGACCAGCACGGCACGCAGGGGAGCGGGGTAGCCCTCAATCGTTTTGCTGGCGTCATCGGGGTCGAGAAACTCTGCCAGGGATTCGCTGGTCATCCAGTCGGTCCGGCGCTGCTCTTCCGTAGTGGTGCGGGCAAAATCAACGATCCGCACATCCACAAACCCGCTTTTTTCCAGCCAGCTCTTCAGGGCCTCGGCTGACGGAATAAAGAAGACGTTGCGCATCTGGGCATAGCGCTCGCCGGGCACCAGAACCTGATTCACATCGCCCTCAATCACCAGCGTTTCCAGCACCAGCTCGCCGCCGCTGACCAGCTGGTTTTTGAGCTGTAACAGGTGATCCAGCGGGGAGCGACGATGATAGAGCACGCCCATAGAGAAGACGGTATCAAACGCCTGCAGTGCCGGTAACTGCTCGATCCCCAGCGGCAGCATGTGCGCCCGGCGATCGTCATTGAGCAGCTTGCGCACGGCTTCAAACTGCACCAGGAAGAGCTGCATCGGATCGATGCCGACCACCAGATGCGCACCGGCACCGATCATGCGCCACATGTGATAGCCGCTGCCACAGCCCACATCCAGCACGGTGCGGCCCGCCAGGGGGGAGATGTGCGGCAATACGCGCTCCCACTTCCAGTCAGATCGCCACTCGGTGTTGATGTGCGTGCCATAGAGGGAGTAAGGCCCTTTGCGCCACGGCATGAGGTTACGCAGTAATTTCTCAATGCCCTGACGATGGCGATCGCTGATGTCATCACGGTCGGCGGTGACGCTGTGCAGCAGGTCCAGCTTCTGGGGCGCGAGCAGCGGCAGATACTCCAGCGACTTGTACCAGTCCCGGAAGTGACCGTGCAGGTTTTCCCGCTGCCATTCGCTGATTTGAGCCGGTAATACTTCCAGCCACTTCGCCAGCGGGCCTACCGCAATTTGCTGATAAAAACGGCCAAAGTCGATCATTTCAACGCCACCAGTGAACCAAAATTAAAGCACTGGAACCAGAGTTCGGCGTGCGGGAAACCGGCCTGCTTCAGGCGGGCTTTGTGGGCTTCAACGCTGTCGGTCAGCATCACGTTTTCCAGCATGCTGCGCTTCTGGCTGATTTCCAGTTCGCTGTACCCGTTGGCGCGCTTGAAGTCGTGATGCATGTTAAATAACAGCTCACCAACTTCCGCATCTTCAAAACTGAACTTCTCAGACAGCACCAGCGCGCCACCCGGTTTCAGTCCCTGCCAGATTTTCGTCAGCAGCGCCAGGCGCGCAGGCGGCTCCAGAAACTGTAACGTGAAGTTGAGTACCACCAGCGAGGCGTTCTCAATCTCAATATCGCGGATATCCGCTTCCAGCACCGTCACCGGCGTATCGGCGCGGAAGGCATCCAGATGACGACGGCAGCGTTCCACCATCGCGGGCGAGTTATCCACCGCGATGATCTCACAACCCGGCACATGAATATTGCGGCGCACCGACAGGGTGGCTGCGCCCAGTGAGCAGCCCAGGTCATACACCCGGCTCTGCGGGGTAACAAAACGTTCTGCCAGCATGCCAATCATCGAAATGATGTTGGAGTAGCCAGGCACCGAGCGCTGAATCATGTCAGGAAAGACTTCAGCCACGCGCTCGTCAAAAGTCCAGTCGCCCAGTTTTGCAATGGGCGCTGAGAAGAGTTGATCGCGGTCAGA
Source organism: Pantoea sp. PA1 (assembly GCF_056856975.1). Lineage (NCBI taxonomy): Bacteria > Pseudomonadati > Pseudomonadota > Gammaproteobacteria > Enterobacterales > Erwiniaceae > Pantoea > Pantoea sp. PA1. The sequence goes on along the minus strand of NZ_JBXGEE010000001.1, from coordinate 1,458,043 downwards.
CATATCGAAAATCCGAAGAGACGACGGAAAGGGCGCTATTCTGGCAGAAAGTGGGGCAGGCTGCACCCCTTAACCCCGCCCCGCTTAATGGAGCGACAGCACCAGATCCCAGGGGAGATAGATCAGGTTAAAAATAACCATGCCGCAGAGGGAAAACAGCGTCAGCATCATGCCATATTTGCGGCCGGTCATTGCGCTGTTGCGTAATCCCCAGGCGTGCAGAAACCGGCCGATGAAAAACAGCAGCGCGGTGAGGTGCACCATCCAGATATCCGCGCCGTTCATCTCCATTACGACCAGCAGCAGCAGCGCCAGGGGAATGGTTTCGATGGCGTTACCGTGAATGCGGATCGCCATTTTCAGGTCGTGATAGCCGCCGTCGCCATACGCCACGCGATAAAAACGGCGGAAACGCACGACGTCCAGCGTGAATTTCATGATCAGTAAGGCACCCAGTACCACGTATAACGCGCTTATCATTGTCACTCCGGTACGCATTCAGAAGAGAGGCTATTCTATCCAGCGTTCGGCGCGCTGTCCCGTATGGCGTTTAAAACAGTGATGCCTGCTGCGGCCAGTCTGGCCCGTCACCGATGGCCGGATCGATCTGTTGCAGCTGCGGCCACAGCGCCTGCACCAGTGGAAAAACCTGGCCCATATCGGGCGTGTGCAGAAACAGCATGGCGTCACCCTGCTGCTGCCACTCGGCCAGTTTGCTGCGCCAGATCTGAAACAGCGGCACGCTCTCTTCCACGCTGTCGCTGCCGATAAAGCGCACCATCGGCTGTGAACCGGTGCGCAGCGCGTGGGGCGGCACCCGCGGCTTCTGCGCCCGGGCGGCCAGCGCGGCCGGACTCTGTGAGGTGGAAGCATGCACCGGACGGCTGTCGAGCATCACGCGATTGATGCCGCGTGCCAGCAGGCCGCAGTTCAGCGCCCGCTCAGCCTCGCCTTTGGCAAAGAACGCGGGATGGCGCACCTCCACCCCGTAGTGAAAACGGCGCGGCAGGCTGTCGAGAAAACGCCACAGGTCATCGAGCTGCGGCGGGGAGAAGCTGGCAGGCAGCTGCAGCCAGTACTGACCGATGCGATCGGCCAGTGGCTCCATCAGGCGCAGAAAATCGGTCAGCAGATCGTCGCTGTGCTGCAGCGCCGCCTGATGGCTGATGGTGTTGGGAAACTTAAAGCAGAAGCGAAATGCCTCATGCGTCATGTCGCGCCAGCGCATCACCGTTTCGGCATTCGGCAGCGCATACAGCGTGGTGTTTCCCTCCACACAATGGAAATAGCGGGCATAGTCCGCCAGGCTTTCAATGCCCCAGCGTTTCCAGTGTGAGTGCTGCCACTGGGGCAGGCCAATACGCAGTGTCACGCGCGCTCCTCGCGGCCGGTTAAGATACCCTATTATCTGTCAGGCTCAGGCAGGGGGGCAAATGCACAGAGGAAATCGGTGCTTTGGCGCGGATATGTTTATCCTGCCTGGCTTTTTCCATTATAATGGCCGCCATTTTTGCGACAGCATCGCATCAGGTAACGCGGCCGGATGCTGTCAGCTGCAGCGGCGAAGTTAAAAGGATAGTGTTATGCGTACAGAATATTGCGGACAGCTCAATCTGTCTCATGTGGGTCAGCAAGTCACGCTTTGCGGCTGGGTAAACCGCCGTCGCGATCTGGGCAGTCTGATTTTTATCGACATGCGCGACCGTGAAGGCATCGTACAGGTGTTCTTCGATCCCGATCGTCAGGACGCGTTTAAGCTGGCTTCTGAACTGCGTAACGAATTCTGCATCCAGATTACCGGTACCGTGCGTGCGCGTGATGAGAAGAACAAAAACAGCGACATGGCGACCGGTGAAGTGGAAGTGTTCGCCCAGGAACTGACCATCATCAACCGCTCTGAACCCCTGCCGCTGGACTCTAATCAGACCAACAGCGAAGAAGCACGTCTGAAGTATCGCTATCTGGATCTGCGTCGCCCGGAGATGGTGGCTCGTCTGAAAACCCGCGCCCGCATCACCAGCTTTGTGCGTCGCTTTATGGATGACGAAGGCTTCCTGGATATTGAAACCCCGATGCTGACCAAAGCGACACCGGAAGGTGCGCGTGACTATCTGGTGCCAAGCCGGGTTCACAAAGGGAAATTCTATGCACTGCCGCAGTCACCTCAGCTGTTCAAACAGCTGCTGATGATGTCCGGTTTTGACCGCTACTATCAGATCGTGAAATGCTTCCGCGATGAAGATTTACGTGCCGATCGTCAGCCTGAATTTACCCAGATCGATGTTGAAACCTCATTCATGACCGCGCCACAGGTGCGGGAAACCATGGAGCGTCTGATTCGCAACCTGTGGCTGGACGTCAAGGGTGTGGATCTCGGTGAGTTCCCGCAGATGACCTTTGCGGAAGCGATGCACCGCTACGGCTCCGACAAGCCGGACCTCCGTAACCCGATGGAGCTGGTGGACGTAGGCGACCTGCTGAAAAACGTCGAATTCCAGGTCTTCTCTGGCCCGGCCAACGATGAAAAAGGCCGCGTCGCCGCGCTGCGCGTGCCGACCGGTGCACAGCTGAGCCGTAAGCAGATTGATGAGTATGGCAAGTTTGTCGAAATATACGGCGCGAAAGGCCTGGCGTGGATGAAGGTCAATGTCCGTGCCGATGGACTGGAGGGCGTGCAGAGCCCGGTTGCCAAATTCCTGACTGCGGAGATCGTTGAGGGCATCCTGAGCCGTACCGGCGCGCAGGATGGCGACATCATCTTCTTTGGTGCTGACCGCGCTAAAGTAGTGGCTGACGCACTGGGTGCCCTGCGCCTGAAAGTCGGTCGCGAGCTGAACCTCACCGACGAGAACGCCTGGGCACCGCTGTGGGTGATTGACTTCCCGATGTTCGAAGAGGACGAAGAGGGCGGTCTGGCCGCGATGCACCATCCGTTCACGGCGCCAAAAGAGATGAGCGCCGAAGAGCTGGCGACCGATCCGACCCGTGCCGTGGCGAACGCCTACGACATGGTGATCAACGGTTACGAAGTGGGCGGCGGTTCTGTGCGTATCCACAACGGCAACATGCAGCAGACGGTGTTCAGCATTCTGGGTATTGAAGAGCATGAGCAGCGTGAGAAGTTTGGCTTCCTGCTGGACGCGCTGAAGTTCGGTACGCCGCCGCATGCAGGCCTGGCATTTGGTCTGGACCGCCTGACCATGCTGCTGACCGGCACCGACAACATCCGTGACGTGATCGCCTTCCCGAAAACCACGGCAGCCGCCTGTATGATGACCGAAGCGCCAAGCGAAGCGAACCCGGCTTCCCTGCTGGAGCTGGGCATTCAGGTGGTTAAAAAAGAAAAGCCTGAGAATAAATAATGGGCTATAAACACCCGGTTTCAGTGCTGGTAGTGATTTCGGCGCGTGATACTGGCCGGGTGTTGATGCTGCAGCGGCGTGACGATCCCGCGTTCTGGCAGTCGGTCACCGGCAGCCTGGAGCCGGGTGAGTCTCCGCTGGCGACCGCCTGTCGCGAAGTGAATGAAGAGGTCGGTATTGATGTGCTGGCTGAGCGTCTGGAGATGGAAGATTGTCAGCGTCAAATCGACTTTGAAATCTTTCCCCATTTCCGCCATCGCTATGCACCGGATGTCACCCATAATCACGAGCACTGGTTTCGCCTGCAACTGCCAGCGGAGCGCGATGTGAGGCTGACCGAACATCTGGCCTTTCGCTGGCTGGCAGCGGCGGAGGCGGCAGCATTGACCCGTTCATGGAGTAACCGCCAGGCAATCGAAGAGTTCGCCTGAAAACCTGTCGCCGCACGCTATTCCGGCGACGGAGAGATGATAAGTTGAATCGGGTGAGTGTTAACACAACGACACCACACTATTAAACAGTCGGGCGTCATCGCCGCCGCGACAATGTTCCCCGCCAGCAAGAGGGCACCCGCGTCAGGTTGACCGCGAGGATGACGCGCAGGCTCGCCCGTCACGGGCTGACAGGTTACGACCTGTCTGAGCTACGCCGGAGGACAGGATCGCAGCCAGATCGCCCGCACCCTGTAAAAGATCGGAGAGAAGAGAAAATGGCAGGACACAGTAAGTGGGCTAACACCAAACACCGTAAGGCGGCGCAGGACGCGAAGCGCGGCAAAATCTTCACCAAAATCATTCGTGAACTGGTGACGGCAGCCAAGCTGGGCGGCGGCGATCCGGGATCTAACCCCCGTCTGCGTGCGGCGATGGATAAAGCACTGTCTAACAACATGACGCGTGACACCATGGATCGCGCCATCGCGCGCGGTGTGGGCGGCGATGACAACGCCAACATGGAAACCATCATCTATGAAGGTTACGGTCCGGGTGGCTCCGCCATTATGATTGAATGCCTCAGTGACAACCGCAACCGTACAGTTGGCGAAGTGCGTCACGCCTTCACCAAAACCGGCGGCAACCTGGGAACTGACGGCTCCGTGGCCTACCTGTTTAACAAAAAAGGCGTCATCTCCTATGCGCCAGGCCAGGATGAAGATGCGGTCATGGAAGCGGCGCTGGAAGCGGGTGCTGAAGATGTGGTCAGCTACGACGATGGCGCGATTGATGTCTTCACCGCATGGGAAGAGATGGGCAGCGTGCGTGATGCACTGGAAGCCGTCGGCCTGAAAGCGGATACCGCAGAAGTGTCGATGATCCCGACCACCAAAGCGGAAATGGATGCGGAAACCGCGCCGAAACTGCTGCGTCTGATCGACATGCTGGAAGACTGCGACGATGTGCAGGAGGTTTATCACAACGGTGAAATCTCCGACGAGGTGGCGGAAACGCTGTAATGGCGTTGGCCATCACCGCTTCAACCGGAGAGGCGTAATGTCGATTATCCTGGGTATCGATCCCGGCTCACGCATCACCGGTTATGGGGTTATTCGTCAGACTGGCCGCCAGCTCACCTACCTGGGCAGCGGCTGTATCCGCACCAACACCGCCGAGCTTCCCGCCCGCCTGAAGCTGATTTATGCGGGCGTCTGCGAAATCATCACCCAGTTCGCACCCGACTACTTCGCCATTGAACAGGTGTTTATGGCAAAGAATGCTGACTCGGCGCTGAAGCTGGGTCAGGCTCGCGGTGCGGCGATTGTTGCTGCGGTCAACCACGACCTGCCGGTGTTTGAATATGCCGCCCGTCAGGTTAAGCAGACGGTGGTTGGCATCGGCAGCGCCGAGAAAAGCCAGGTGCAGCACATGGTGCGGACCCTGCTGAAGTTACCGGCAAACCCGCAGGCGGATGCCGCTGATGCCCTGGCCATTGCGATTACGCACTGTCACGTGGCACAGAATGCGACGCGGATGAGTGACAGCAAGCTGGTACTCACGCGAGGACGATTGCGATCCGGTTAACGGCCGCGGCACCGTCTCACTCTCAGGCTGGATATTCATCCAGCCTTTTTTATGTTATAAAATCCGCCACATTCGTAAGTTAAGGAAGCATTCAGGTGATAGGTCGTTTACGGGGCAACATTCTGGAAAAGCAGCCGCCACTGGTGCTGCTTGAGGCACACGGCGTCGGCTATGAAATTTACATGCCTATGACCTGTTTTTATGAGCTGCCTGAACTTCAGCACGAAGCGGTGATTTTTACCCACTTTGTGGTGCGCGAAGATGCCCAGCTGCTGTTTGGTTTTAACAGTAAGCAGGAGCGCACGCTGTTCCGTGAACTGATCAAAGTGAATGGCGTCGGGCCAAAACTGGCGCTGGCGATCCTCTCCGGCATGTCGGCGCAGCAGTTTGTGACCGCGGTGGAAAAAGAGGAGATCGCGTCGCTGGTGAAACTGCCCGGCGTGGGTAAAAAGACCGCCGAGCGTCTGGTGGTGGAGATGAAGGACCGCTTTAAAGGGATGCACGGCGACCTGTTTGGCGGTGATTCAGCCTTTACACTCACCACGCCAGGGCCGGAAGCGGAAACCAACGATGCGGAAGCGGAAGCGGTTGCAGCGCTGGTATCACTGGGTTATAAACCGCAGGAAGCGAGCCGTATGATCAGTAAAGTCGGTCGACCGGATGCGGATTGTGAAACCCTGATCCGCGAAGCGCTACGCGCCGCCATTTGAGGTAAGTGATGATAGAAGCCGACCGTCTGGTCTCCGCTGCCAGCGTTAACGAAGAAGAGATTATCGATCGCGCCATCCGGCCAAAGCTGCTGAATGAGTATGTCGGACAGCCACAGGTGCGTGAGCAGATGGAGATCTTCATCAAGGCCGCGCAGCTGCGCGGTGATGCGCTTGATCATCTGCTGATCTTCGGTCCGCCGGGGCTGGGTAAAACCACCTTGGCGAACATCGTCGCTAATGAGATGGGTGTTAACCTGCGCACCACCTCGGGCCCGGTACTGGAAAAAGCCGGGGATCTGGCGGCGATGCTGACCAACCTTGAGCCGCACGACGTGCTGTTCATTGATGAAATCCACCGCCTCTCGCCGGTCGTGGAAGAGGTGCTCTATCCGGCGATGGAAGATTATCAGCTGGATATCATGATTGGTGAAGGCCCGGCAGCCCGTTCGATTAAGCTCGACCTGCCGCCGTTTACCCTGATTGGTGCCACCACCCGTGCCGGCTCACTGACCTCGCCACTGCGCGACCGCTTTGGCATTGTGCAGCGGCTGGAGTTCTATCAGGTTAAGGATCTGCAGCACATCGTGGGCCGCAGCGCCGCCTGTCTCGGTCTGGCGCTGAGTGACGACGGTGCGTTAGAGATCGCCCGCCGCGCCCGCGGCACGCCGCGTATCGCCAACCGTCTGCTGCGCCGGGTTCGTGACTTCGCCGAAGTCCGGGCCAACGGTGAGATGAGCGGTGAAGTCTCCTGCAGTGCGCTTGATATGCTCAATGTGGACAGTGAAGGCTTTGACTATATGGACCGCAAACTGCTGCTGGCCATTATCGATAAGTTTATGGGTGGGCCGGTCGGACTGGACAACCTGGCGGCCGCCATCGGTGAAGAGCGCGAAACCATCGAAGATGTGATTGAACCCTTCCTGATTCAGCAGGGCTTCATTCAGCGCACACCGCGTGGCCGTCTCGCCACGCAGCATGCTTATCGTCACTTCGGCATTACGCGCGAAGATTAAACGGCGGGCTTGCGCACCATGCTGAAGATAAACAGGATGGCGGCGCACAGCACCACTGACGGGCCGGCTGGCGTATCATAGAACGCGGAGAAGGTCAGCCCGCCGGTTACAGCGATGACCCCGATCACCACCGCGACGGCTGCCATGCCTTCCGGCGAACGAACAAAACGCCGGGCGGTCGCCGCCGGTATGATCAGCAGCGACGTGATAATCAGCGCACCCACGAACTTCATCGCGACGCCGATGGTCAGTGCGGTGATCAGCATCAGGATCAGCCGGGTGCGCTGAATATTGACGCCATCCACCTGCGCCAGCTCCGGGCTGATGGTCATCGACAGCAGCGAACGCCACTGCCATGCCATCACCAGCAGCACGACCACCACGCCACCGCCCATCATCCAGAGATCGTCTGGCGTCACCGCCAGCAGATCGCCGAACAGATAGGCCATCAGATCGACGCGCACATTCTTCATCAGGCTGACGACCACCAGACCCAGTGACAGCGCGCTGTGCGCCATGATCCCCAGCAGCGTGTCGATTGCCAGATGGGGGCGCCGTTCCAGCCAGACCAGACCCAGCGCCAGGCAGACCGTCACCAGAATGACCGCATAGTAAGGATTAACGTTAAACAGCAGGCCAAACGCCACGCCGAGCAGGGAGGCGTGTGCCAGAGTGTCACCGAAGTAGGACATCTTGCGCCAGACGACAAACGAACCCAGCGGGCCGGCAGCCAGCGCTAACATCACGCCGCCTATCCAGCCCGGTAATAACAACTCAATCATGATGAACTCTGTCCTTTGCGTAAAACGATACGTCCCTGAAGGTCGTGACGGTGATTATGATGGTGACGGTAGATCGCCAGCTCCTGCGCACCGCGCGGACCAAACATGGCGATAAATTCAGGATGCTGTGACACCGCTTCGGGGGTACCGGAACAACAGATGTGGTGATTCAGGCAGAGCACTTCATCGGTTTTGGCCATCACCAGGTGAAGGTCGTGAGAGACCATCATCACGCCGCAGTTCAGTTCAACGCGCAGCTGATTGATCAGATCATAGAGGGCGACCTGACCGTTGACATCCACCCCCTGCGTCGGCTCGTCCAGCACCAGCAGCTGAGGCTGGTTGAGCAGGGCGCGGGCCAGCAGTACACGCTGCGTTTCGCCGCCCGAGAGTTTCTGCAGTGGGGCGTTGAGTAAGTGGCCCGCCTGCACGCGTTTCAGAGCGGGGAGGATCTCCGCCTGTTTACTGCCGCGGGTCAGACGCATAAAACGTTCGACGGTCACCGGCAGCGTCGGATCGATATGCAGTTTCTGTGGCACATAGCCAATACGCAGATCGGCATGGCGCTGAACCGTCCCGCTGGTGGGGGCGAGCAAACCCAGCACCACACGGACGAGCGTAGACTTACCGGCGCCGTTAGGCCCGAGCAGGGTGAGAATACGGCCAGGCTGCAACGCCAGGCTGACGCCCGATAAGACGTTGCGCTGGTTAAATTTTATCGAAACGTTATCAAGTGTGACAAGTGAGGTCATAGTATTTACAGGTTGCACAGAATTTCGAATGTTATAATATCACATTCCACTTCATGGTCACGATGGAATGACGCAATATGTTACATAATAAAAAAGGCGCAATTTTCGCCTTATCGGCCCTCGCTGTTTCAGCTTCGTTAACCCTTCCTGCAGAGGCCAACGTCGTCGCCTCATTAAAACCGGTCGGTTTTATCGCCGCAGCCATTGCCGATGGTGTTACCCCGGTTGATGTTCTGCTGCCAGATGGTGCCTCTGAACACGATTATGCCCTGCGCCCCTCTGATGCAAAACGCTTAAAAAACGCGGACTTAGTCGTCTGGGTTGGCCCTGAAATGGAAGCGTTTATGGCGAAGTCTGCATCTGAACTTCCGGCCAAAAAAAATCTCGCTATGGTCGACATCGACGGCGTAAAACCGTTATTGATTAGCGGCGGTGAAGATGAAGATGAACACGCAGCGGAAAATTCTGAAGAACAGGATGCCGGTGCACATCACCATCATCACGGTGAGTTTAATATGCACCTGTGGTTGTCGCCAGAGATCGCGCGCAAGACCGCGGTTGCAATCCATGGAAAATTATTGGAACTTATGCCGCAAGATAAAGCCAAACTTGACGCCAACCTCCAGCAGTTTGAGGTAGCGTTGGCAGACACGGACAAACGCGTTAGCGCACAACTTGCTCCGGTCAGAAATAAAGGATATTTCGTTTTTCACGACGCTTACACGTACTTTGAAAAGCACTACGGTCTCTCGCCTGCCGGGCATTTTACCGTGAATCCTGAAATTCAGCCGGGCGCACAGCGTTTACACCAGATACGAACACAGTTGGTTGAGCAAAAGGCGGTCTGCGTCTTTGCTGAGCCACAATTCAGGCCAGCAGTCATCGATGCTGTTGCCCGCGGAACGCAGGTGCATAAAGGCACGCTCGACCCGCTGGGGACAGACATCAGTCTGGCAAAAGACAGCTATGTGAAATTCCTCTCACAGCTGTCGGGCCAGTATGAAAGCTGCCTGAAAGGAGCATGAGGAATAGGTAAAAGTGCAGCAGATAGCCCGCTCTGTCGCCCTCGCATTTAATAATTTGCCGCGCCCCCACCGCGTAATGCTGGGTTCTTTAACTGTAGTCACTCTGGCCGTCGCTGTCTGGCGGCCTTATGTTTACCATCCCACCGATGACGTGACGCCTATCGTCAAAACGATCGAGCTGGACAAAAGTGAACTTCGTACGCTGCTGCCAGAAGCCAGTGAGCCTATCGATCAGAGCACACCGGAACCGGACGAAGAGCTGCCTGCAGATGATGTCGACACCGACGTGTCGGATACGGCAGGCGTGCATGACTACACCGTCTCTTCCGGCGATACGCTGAGCAGCGCCCTGAATCAGTATGGCATCGACATCGCTGACATCAATGCGCTGGTGGTAAGCGACCGCGATCTGCGAAATCTTCAGGTGGGTCAGCAGCTGAGCTGGACGCTGGATGATGATGGCGGTCTGAAAACCCTGAGCTGGGAAATCTCCCGTCGTGAAACCCGCACCTATGAGCGCACCCCGAAGGGTGGCTTTAAGATGGAAGCGGAGATGCAGAAGGGCGAATGGCGCAACAGTGTCATGCAGGGCGAAGTGCGTGGCAGTTTTGCTGCCAGTGCCATGCGGGCCGGACTGAGCGGCGCTGAAGCAAGCGCCGTCATCAAAGCGATGCAGTGGCAGATGGACTTCCGCAAGCTGCGTGCCGGTGATCAGTTCAGTGTTCTCATGTCGCGCGAAATGCTGGACGGTAAAAGTGCGCAGAGCCAGTTGCTGGGCGTGCGCCTGCGCAGCGGGGGCAAAGACTATTACGCGTTCCGTGCCGAAGATGGCAAGTTCTACGATCGCAGCGGCTCCGGCCTGGCGCGCGGCTTTATGCGCTTCCCGACGGTTAAGCAGTATCGTGTCTCCTCTAACTTTAATCCGCGCCGTCTGAACCCTGTGACGGGGCGTATTGCGCCGCACAAGGGCGTCGACTTTGCACTGCCGATCGGCACGCCGGTACTGGCTGTCGGAGATGGCGAGATCGTCGTGGCGAAAAATGGCGGTGCCGCCGGTAACTATGTTGCCATTCGTCATGGCCGTCAGTATATGACGCGCTATATGCACATGAAGAAAGTGCTGGTGAAGCCGGGTCAGAAAGTGAAGCGCGGTGACCGTATCGGCTTGTCCGGTAATACCGGACGTTCAACCGGGCCGCACCTGCATTTTGAAATCTGGATCAATAATCAGGCGGTTAATCCATTAACGGCGAAACTGCCGCGCATGGAAGGCCTGACCGGTAAAGAGCGCAGCGAGTATCTGGCGCAGGTGAAATCCTGGCTGCCGCAGCTGGGCCTTAAGTAAGCGATTTTCATCAGGTTGCACAAAAACCGACGGTTTCCCCGTCGGTTTTTTGTTATCCGGACCGTGATGATTGCAAATTTGTTTGCCGCCACTATCATTAGCCGGTCATTGCTTGAGGCGAGTGCATGGAAACCCGTAAAAAAAATAACACTGAATTCATTCCCGTTTTTGAACGATCTTTTCTCAAACCGAAATACTGGGGCAGCTGGCTGGCGATTGGCGCACTGGCCGGCCTGGCTTATTTACCGCCAAAAGTGCGCGATCCGCTGTTAAGCCGCTTAGGCCGGTTCGCCGGTAAGCTGGCAAAGGGGGCGCGTCGTCGTGCGCTGATTAACCTCTATTACTGCCTGCCGGAACTCAGCGAAGCGCAACGTGCCACGCTGGTGGACGAAATGTTTGCGACTGCACCGCAGGCGATGACGATGATGACCGAGCTGGTGCTGCGCGATCCGGCCCGCATTCGTCAGCGTGTCGAATGGCATGGTCGTGAAATTATCGACCAGATGAAAGCCGCGCAGGAGAATGTGATTTTTCTGGTACCCCACGGCTGGGCGGTGGATATTCCGGCCATGCTGCTGGCGTCAGAAGGGCAGAAGATGGCGGCGATGTTCCATAATCAGAGCGATCCGCTGCTCGATTATGCCTGGAACAGCGCGCGTCGTCGTTTCGGTGGCCGGATGCATGCCCGAAATGATGGCATTAAGCCGTTTATCAGTTCGGTGCGCCAGGGCTACTGGGGCTACTATCTGCCCGATCAGGACCATGGCGCCGAGCACAGCGAGTTTGTTGACTTCTTCGCGACCTACAAAGCAACGCTGCCCGCAGTCGGGCGGCTGATGAAAGTGTGTCGCGCCCGCGTGGTGCCGCTGTTCCCGGTCTATAACAGTGAGCGGCATATTCTTGAAATCTATGTGCGTCCGCCGATGGATGATCTGCTGGAAGCGGATGATCATCAGCTGGCTCGCCGGATGAATGAAGAGGTGGAAATTTTTGTCCGCCCGCATCCCGAGCAGTACACGTGGATCCTCAAGCTGCTGAAGACCCGCAAAGAGGGTGACATCGAACCCTACTCGCGCAAAGAGCTCTATCCACGCAAATAGTCTGAAGGCCGCGCAAGCGGCCTTTTTTTATAACGCTTCCAGTTTGCTGCGACGCTTTCTCTCGCGCATAAACAGGATCACCAGACCAAACCACAGTAAGCCACTGATAAAGTTGATCAGGCAGAACCAGAGTGTGCCACCGCTGAAGTAGCCACTCTTCGCCAGTTCAATCCCCACCGCCAGCGTCAGAATACTGATCATCCCCAGCATCGCTGCCACGCTGCCTTTACCCTCATTGCTGGCGTACAGCGTCAGGCGATAGAGCCCGGCGTTCACCATGCCTGCACCAAAAGCGTAGAGGCTGAGACCGGCCGTAATCAGCAGATAGCCATGGCTGTTCAGCAGGCTCGCCACCAGCGCCAGGCTCAGACCGATCAGAATCGGCCAGGCAGCAAACTTAACCGGCTGCTCAATCGGCACGCGTCCCGCCAGCTTACTCAGCGTCAGGTTACCGGCGATCATCGCCATAAAGACCGGAAGCTGCAGCAGGGCATACTGCATCCGCGACAGGCCTTCGTCATGCATCAGGATCACCGGCGAGAGGGCAACCCAGGTGAGGATCGGGATAAAGACCATGCCGATGGCAAAAGAGCCGGACATCACCAGCCGATCCTTCATCAGCCGGCCATAGTTGCGCGCCAGGCTGGGCAGGGCGATAGAGTGGCTGCGGTCGCCCGCGGTTTCGGGCATGACCCGCCACAGCACCGCAAACGCCACCAGGCTGCAGGCGGCAAACAGCCAGAACATGCTGCGCCAGCTGCCGACGGTCAGCCAGGCAGCACCGGCCAGCGGGCCGGCCAGGGGAGCCAGCAGCGCCACGTTGGCCATCAGCGCCATCATGCGCACCGCCAGCGCCTCATCAAAGGCTTCCTGAATCGCGGCATAACCCACTGCGCCAATAAAGCAGAGGCTGATGCCCTGAACAAAGCGCAGGCTGACAAACTCTTCAATGGAGCTGACCCAGTTGGTCAGGATACAGGCGATGGCAAAAAACAGGATGCCGGCGAGCATCACCGGGCGGCGGCCAAACTTATCAGAGAGCGGGCCAAGCAGCCATTGCAGTACCACGCCGCCAATCAGGTAGGCGGTCAGTGAGGTGGAGACCCACTCCGGGCCGACAGCGAATTCGCTGGTGACGATCAGCATGCCCGGCTGGATCATGTCGTGAGCAATATAGGTGGCAAACTCAAACAGCACTAATGCCAGAGGGAAAAGCAGAATCCGGCCGGTCAGCTGGCTGATGGGTTGAAAACGGGCCATCTGGCCTCCTTGTCAGAAAAGAAAACGCGACTGGCTGGCAGTCGCGTTACTGATTCTACACTGACAATGTCAATCCGGGCTTAATTAATCCACGCGCAGCACGCGGCTGGTATTGGTCGTGCCGGTGGCACCCATCACATCACCCTGCGTCACGATGACCAGATCGCCTGATACCAGGAAACCTTTGTCACGCAGCAGATTGACGGCATCGTGTGCCGCAGCCACACCGTCGTTGTTGCTGTCGAAGTAGACCGGGGTGACGCCGCGATAGAGCGCGGTGAGGTTCAGCGTGCGCTCATGGCGTGACATGGCAAAAATCGGCAGGCCTGAGGTGATGCGCGAGGTCATCAGCGGCGTACGGCCCGACTCGGTCATGGTGATGATCGCGGTAACGCCCTGCAGATGGTTCGCGGCGTACATGGATGACATCGCAATCGCTTCTTCGATGTTATCGAACTGCACGTCCAGACGGTGTTTGGAAACGTTGACGCTTGGGATCTTTTCCGCGCCCAGGCAGACTTTCGCCATCGCCGAGACGGTTTCAGCCGGATACTGGCCTGCGGCGGTCTCCGCGGAGAGCATCACGGCGTCGGTGCCATCCAGTACGGCGTTCGCCACGTCCATGACTTCGGCACGGGTCGGCATCGGATTGGTGATCATCGACTCCATCATCTGAGTCGCGGTGATGATGGTGCGGTTAAGCTGGCGGGCGCGGCGAATCAACGCCTTCTGAATGCCGACCAGTTCCGGGTCGCCAATTTCGACGCCCAGGTCGCCACGGGCTACCATCACCACGTCAGAGGCGAGAATGATGTCATCCATCGCTTCCTGGCTGGCGACCGCCTCAGCCCGCTCTACCTTCGCGACCAGACGGGCATCACAACCCGCTTCACGCGCCAGGCGACGCGCCAGATTCATATCCTCGCCACAGCGCGGGAAGGAGACGGCCAGATAATCGACCTTGATTCTGGCGGCGGTAATAATGTCCGCCTTATCTTTTTCAGTCAGCGCTTCCGCCGACAGGCCGCCGCCCAGCTTGTTGATGCCTTTATTGTTCGACAGCGGGCCACCCACGGTGACTTCGGTGAAGACTTTCATGCCCTGAACTTCCAGCACTTTGAGCTGCACGCGGCCATCATCCAGCAGCAGGATATCGCCTGGCACCACATCTTCCGGCAGGCCTTTATAGTCGATGCCCACCCGCTCTTTATCGCCTTCACCTTTACCCAGGGTGGCATCCAGCAGGAAGCGGTCGCCGATATTCAGGAAAACTTTGCCTTCTTTGAAGGTCGAAACACGAATTTTTGGCCCCTGGAGGTCGCCAAGGATCGCAACATGGCGGCCCAGTTTAGCGGCAATCTCACGCACTTTATCCGCACGAAGCTGGTGATCTTCTGGCGTGCCGTGAGAGAAATTGAGTCGTACAACGTTCGCGCCCGCCGCGATGATTTTTTCAAGATTGTTGTCGCGATCGGTGGCCGGACCGAGGGTAGTAACGATTTTGGTTCTTCTGAGACGTCTTGACATCGGGGACTCCGTAAACATTTAAGCGTGTCCGGATCAGTGGACACAGCATGGTTATCTATTCTATATGATCGACAGCGTGTGATACGACTCACATTGTAAATGCGATGTTAATTTTTTTGCGGTGCATCCTCTTTCCCTGGAGACTGCTTTTCGTAACGCGACGCTTTCAGCGCCTCTTTCACGCGCTTCAGGTTTTCGCGGAACGGCGCACCCCGTTCAAGGGTAAAGCCGGTCGCTAAAACATCGATCACGGTTAACTGCGCCAGGCGCGACACCATCGGCAAATAGACATCAGTATCTTCCGGGACATCAAGCACTAAAGCGATGGCGGCTTCATCGGCAAGGGGTGAATCGGGAGAGGTGATGGCAATAACGGTGGAACCGTTTACACGGGCCAGGCGAGCCAGTTCTACCATATTTTTTGTGCGCCCAGTATGTGAAATGAGAACAAAAACGTCACCGGCTCGACTATTTATGCAACTCATGCGCTGGATCACAATATCGTCAGACCAGATGACAGGAATATTAAAGCGCAGGAATTTGGTAAAGGCGTCATGGGCCACCACGGCGGAGGCGCCCAGACCGAAGAAGGCAACTTTATCGGCCTGCGCAAGCTGAGTGATCGCCTGCTGCAGCCGCGAACTCTCCAGCTGATCCCGAACCCGCTGCAAACCTGCCAGCGCGGAGTCAAAGATTTTGTGGCTGTAGTTCTCCACACTGTCATCCTCCTCCACACCCCGGCTCACCCAGTTGCTGCCCTGCACCAGGCTTTGCGCCAGCTGCAGTTTAAAGTCGGGAAAACCGCGTGCGCCTAAACGGTGGCAGAAGCGGTTTACCGTGGGCTCACTGACGCAGGCTTCGCGTGCCAGAGTGGCAATGCTGGCGTGCATCGCCGCCTGCGGCGCCGCCAGAATCTGCCGGGCGACTTTCTGTTCCGCTTTACTCAGCGAAACGAGCTGCACCTCAATTTTTTCCAGCATGTTCATAAGCCGATGACCATTATCATTTTTAGCAATTTCAGAAATCCCTGTCGTCAGAGCTGATTAATAGAGACTATATCGCGTCAGCGGGGGGCGGGCGCAGTGACGGACAAGCCGATTTGCATTTTTTTTGGGATACTTTGACCCCGGGCAAATTTCACTGACACCCCCGGATACAGAAAAAACCGACAATCCGCACGCGTCATCACACCGGTTTTGCTTATCCGGTACAGAGTTAATGCGGTTAGCCCGGCGAGTCGGTTTACCTGGCGCAGGGAAAAAAGTACATTGTGCGGAAAGAAAATAATAACCTGGACCCGGTGGCAGAGGATGCATCACCACCGGACTATCCTGCAACGAGGAGAGGAAAATGGCGGTAACACAAACAGCCCAGGCATGCGATCTGGTGATTTTCGGTGCCAAAGGCGATCTTGCACGCCGTAAACTGTTGCCTTCACTGTACCAGTTAGAGAAAGCGGGTCAGATCCATGAGGAAACCCGCATTATTGGTGTCGGACGTGCTGAGTGGGACAAAGCGGAATACACCAAAGTGGTACGTGAAGCGCTGGAAACCTTCATGAAGGAGAAAGTTGACGAAGCGCTGTGGGATAAACTCAGCAACCGTCTCGACTTCTGCAACCTCGATGTCAACGACACCACGCACTTCCCTAAACTGGGCAAGATGCTCGATCAGAAAAACCGCACCACCATCAACTATTTCGCCATGCCGCCGAGCACCTTCGGAGCCATCTGTCAGGGACTGGGCACGGCGAAACTGAACGCCAAACCGGCGCGTGTTGTGATGGAGAAACCGCTCGGCACTTCACTGGAAACCTCACAGGAGATCAACGACAGCGTTGGCGAATACTTCGATGAGAGCCAGGTGTTCCGTATTGACCACTATCTGGGCAAAGAGACGGTGCTTAACCTGCTGGCGCTGCGCTTCGCGAACTCCATCTTCGTGAACAACTGGGACAATCGCACCATTGACCACGTGCAGATCACCGTGGCCGAAGAGGTGGGTATCGAAGGTCGCTGGGGTTACTTCGACAAAGCGGGCCAGATGCGTGACATGATCCAGAACCATCTGTTGCAGATCCTGACCATGATCGCCATGTCGCCGCCGTCCGATCTCAGCGCAGACAGCATCCGCGATGAGAAAGTTAAAGTGCTGCGCTCGCTGCGTCGCATCGACCAGACCAACGTGCGTGAGAAAACCGTGCGCGGTCAGTACACCTCCGGCTTTGTACAGGGTAAAAAAGTCCCCGGCTATCTGGAGGAAGAGGGCGCCAACAAATCGAGCGCGACCGAGACTTTTGTGGCGATTCGCGTCGATATCGATAACTGGCGCTGGGCGGGTGTTCCGTTCTACCTGCGTACCGGTAAGCGTCTGCCAACCAAGTGTTCTGAAGTCGTGGTCTATTTCAAAAATCCTGAGATGAACCTGTTTAAAGACTCTTACTCAGAGCTGCCGCAGAACAAGCTGACCATTCGTCTGCAGCCGGACGAAGGGGTGGATATCGAAATCCTGAACAAAGTGCCAGGCCTCGACCACAAGCACAAGCTGCAGACCACCAAGCTGGATCTGAGCTACTCTGAGACGTTTAACCAGTCGCACCTGGCCGATGCTTATGAGCGTCTGCTGCTGGAAAGCATGCGCGGGATTCAGGCGCTGTTTGTGCGTCGCGATGAAGTTGAAGCGGCATGGACCTATGTCGACTCCATCATCAACGCCTGGGCTGCGGATGGTGACTCGTCTAAACCGTATCAGGCTGGCACCTGGGGTCCGGTGGCCTCAGTCGCGATGATCACCCGCGATGGCCGTTCCTGGAACGAGTTCGAGTAACGGTAGTGATGAAGAAGCCCGCAACGCGGGCTTTTTTTTTGCCCGTCATCCGACTGGCGCAGGCAGATAAAACTGAACTGCTGTTTCAAAATGAGAGCAGGGTAATGGACGCTTCGGAAGCCGATCATGTATGGTAGTGTCATCATTACAGGGCAGGAGCCGAGGCTCCGTGACCGGGCTGCTATCCCGGTGTTATTAATCAAGGGGAACTGATGAAAAACTGGAAGATGAGTGCTGAACAGATTCTGACCACCGGGCCTGTGGTGCCGGTCATCGTCGTGAATAAGCTGGAACATGCCGTGCCGATGGCAAAAGCGCTGGTGGCGGGCGGTGTCCGGGTGCTGGAAGTGACGCTGCGCACGCCTGTCGCGATGGAGGCGTTGCGTGCGATGATCAAAGAGGTGCCGGAGGCGATTGTGGGGGCGGGAACCGTCATCAATCCGCAGCAGCTTCAGCAGGTGACCGATGCCGGCGCGCAGTTTGTTATCAGTCCGGGGATTACGGAATCACTGCTGAAGGCCGCGGTGGAAGGGCCGGTTCCCCTGATTCCGGGTATCTGCACTGTCTCTGAACTCATGACCGGAATGGACTACGGTCTGCGCGAATTTAAGTTTTTCCCGGCCGAGGCGAATGGCGGTGTCAAAGCGCTGCAGGCCATTGGCGGGCCTTTCCCGCAGGTCCGTTTCTGCCCGACTGGCGGGATCTCTCCGGCAAACTACCGTGACTATCTGGCGCTGAAAAGCGTGCTCTGCATCGGCGGTTCCTGGCTGGTGCCGAATGATGCGCTGGAAGCGGGCGACTGGGATCGCATCACCCGCCTGGCGCGTGAAGCCGTTGAAGGCGCGAAGTAAGCTGAAGCGGTGAGCGTCTGCTCACCGCACGCTGTTACCCCTGAACCGTCACCGCTGCTGCGCTGGCAACGGCACGCGCAATTGCCTCATCCGTCGTCTCACCGCTCGCCAGCGCCACGCCTAAACGACGCTGACCGCTGATCTCCGGCTTACCGAACAGGCGCAGTTGCAGACCGGCACCCAGCGCCGCTTCGATGTTGACGAACTGCACATTCTGGCTGGTCAGTTGCGGCAGGATAACGGCCGAGGCGGACGGACCATACTGACGAATTGCGCCAACCGGCAGACCCAGGAACGCCCGCACGTGCAGCGCAAACTCTGACAGATCCTGCGAAATCAGCGTGACCATGCCGGTATCATGTGGACGCGGTGACACTTCACTGAACACCACCTCATCGCCACAGACAAACAGCTCGACGCCGAACAGACCATAGCCACCCAGCGCCTTGACCACCTGCGCGGCGACATCCTGGGCCCGCTGCAGCGCCACATCACTCATCTGCTGCGGCTGCCAGGATTCGCGGTAGTCGCCATCTTCCTGACGATGACCAATCGGCGCACAGAAATGGATGCCGTCAACGGCACTGATGGTGAGCAGGGTGATTTCAAAATCGAAGTTAACCACGCCCTCTACGATGACGCGACCGGCTCCGGCGCGGCCACCCTGCTGCGCATAGTCCCAGGCGCTGTCGAGCTGGCTGGCGTCACGGATAAAGCTCTGGCCTTTGCCGGAGGAGCTCATGACCGGTTTTACGATGCACGGAAAGCCAATCTCTTCGGCGGCTTCATCAAAGCGCGCTTTGCTGTCGGCAAAGCGATAGCGTGAGGTCGGCAGGGATAACTCTTCCGCGGCGAGTCGACGAATCCCTTCACGGTTCATGGTCAGCCGTGCGGCACGGGCTGTAGGGACCACGCGCTGGCCCTGCTGCTCCAGCTCAACCAGGGTATCCGTGGCGATAGCCTCGATTTCCGGCACCACAAAGTCAGGTTTCTCCTGCGCGATTAACGCAGCCAGGGCCGCACCATCCAGCATGTTGATCACATGGCTGCGATGCGCCACGTGCATGGCCGGGGCATCCGGGTAGCGATCGACCGCAATCACTTCCACACCCAGACGCTGACACTCCAGCGCCACCTCTTTACCCAGTTCACCCGAACCCAAAAGCATCACACGTGTTGCCGCCGGACGCAGCGCCGTTCCGAGAGTTGTCATACATTCACCTAAGCAGTCAAAATTCGCGCGCAAGTATAAACGAAAACGTTTGCGTTCTCACGCTTCGTCCGTATAACGCCGCTATTTGCCTTACTTTTCCCGCTCTGACGTTTCCTGACAACCCTTTCGCCAGGATAGCAGGCTGACATCGTGAACAGGAGCGGATGATGAACAACTGGTTGCAACAGATTCAGTCGGTACTGGCGAAGAAGGGCGGTGACGGTAAATCGGGCGGAGGCCTGAGCGATATGCTGGCACCAGGCGCGCTGGGGGGGCTGGCCGCGATGCTGATCAGCAGTAAGTCTTCCCGCAAACTGCTGACGAAATATGGCGGCCAGGCGCTGATTATCGGCGGCGGGGCGGCGGCGGGTGCGGTACTGTGGAACAAATATAAACAGCGGGTCAGCGACGCGCATCAGAGCGAACCGGACTTCGGCGTGTCGCAGACACCGGTCGATCTGCGCGCTGAGCGTCTGGTCACGGCGCTGGTGTTTGCCGCCAAAAGCGACGGACACATCGACGATCAGGAACGTGCCGCTATTGAGCAGAATATTCATCAGTCCGGCTACGGTCAGGATGCGGAAAAGCTGATCCAGAAAGCGATGAATCGCCCGCTGGACCCGCAGTGGCTGGCCGCTGACGTGAAGAACGAGGAAGAGGCGCTGGAGCTCTATTTCCTCAGCTGCGCCGCCATTGATGTCGATCATTTCATGGAACGCAGCTACCTCTCTGCGCTGGGTGACGCGCTGAAAATCCCTCAGGATGTGCGCGACGGCATTCAGCAGGATATCCAGGCCGAAAAAGCCCGTCTTCCGGCCAGTTAACTTCTCCTGGCGGGCCTCAGAAGAGGCCCCGCCTGCCGCCGCTTCCTCGCTGCCCCCTGGCTTCCCGCCACTTAAGTGTTACGCTTACAGATCATGACGTTCACGGAGACGGATGGATGAAAGCTCCCATTGCAAAAAAAATTCCTCATGAAATGACGCTGCATGGCGAGACGCGCGTCGACAACTATTACTGGCTGCGCGACGATAAGCGCGAAAACAGCGAAGTGCTTGATTACCTGCGGGCCGAGAATAATTACGGCAAAAAAGTCATGTCGTCACAGCAGCCGCTGCAGGACCGGGTTTTAAAAGAGATCATCGACCGGCTGCCACCGGAAGATCACTCAGTGCCCTATGTCAAAAACGGCTACCGCTATCAGAGTCGTTATCAGAGCGGCAATGAGTATCCGGCCTATTACCGTCAGCCCGCGGCGAGCGAGGAGTCGGCGGAGTGGACCCTGCTGCTGGATGCCAACCAGCGCGCGTCACACAGCGACTTTTACACCATGGGCGCGCTGCATATCAGCCCGGACAACCGCGTGATGGCGCTGGCCGAGGACTTTCTCTCGCGCCGCCAGTATGGCATCCGCTTCCGCAACCTTGAGAGCGGCAGCTGGTATCCTGAAGTGCTGAGCAACGCCTCCTCCAGCTTCGCCTGGGGTAACGACTCCCGCACGCTCTACTACGTGCGGAAACACCCGCAGACGCTGCTCTCTTATCAGGTATGGCGACACGAGCTGGGATCGCCGCAGTCTGATGATCAGCTGGTTTATGAAGAGCAGGATGACACCTATCATCTGAGCGTCCACAAGACCACCTCAAAGCAGTTCATCATGATTGCGCTCTACAGCACCAACACGAGCGAGATTCAGCTGATCGATGCTGATTTCCCTGATGCGCAGCCGCATGTGTTTCTGCCGCGCCGCCGCGATCATGAATACAGCATCGATCACTACGAGCATCAGTTCTTTATCCGGTCTAACCGGGAAGGCGAAAACTTCGGGCTCTATCGCAGCCGTTATCTGGATGAATCCCGCTGGGAGACGCTCATCCCGGCGCGTGAAAATGTGGTGATGGAAGATTTCCAGCTGTTCCGCGACTGGCTGGTGGTTGAAGAGCGCCAGCGCGGCCTGACCAGCCTGCGCCAGATTAACTGGGCCAGCGGCGAAACCAGTGGCATCGCCTTTGACGATCCCACTTACGTCACCTGGCTGGCTTACAATCCGACGCCGCGCACCAGCAAACTGCGTTACGGCTACTCCTCAATGACCACACCGACCACGCTGTTTGAGCTGGATATGGACACGGGCGAGCGCCGCATCCTGAAGCAGAGCGCGGTGAAAGGGTTCAACGCCGACGATTACAAAAGCGAGCACCACTGGATAAAAGTCAGCGATGGTACCGAAGTGCCGGTGTCGCTGGTTTATCATCGCAGACACTATCAGCCCGGCCAGAATCCAATGCTGGTCTATGGCTACGGCGCCTATGGCAGCAGCATGGATGCCGATTTCAGCGTCAGCCGTCTGAGCCTGCTGGATCGCGGCTTTGTGTTTGCCCTGATTCAGGTGCGCGGCGGCGGGGAGCTGGGGCAGCAGTGGTATGACGGCGGTCGCCTGCTGAACAAAATGAACAGCTTCACGGATTTCATCGACGTGACCAATGCGCTGGTGGCGCGCGGGATAGGGCATCCGGAACGTCTCTACGCCATGGGCGGCAGCGCGGGCGGCTTACTGATGGGCGGGGTGATCAACATGGCACCGCAGCGCTTCCATGGCGTTGTGGCGCAGGTTCCTTTTGTGGATGTTGTCACCACCATGCTCGATGAGTCGATCCCGCTGACGACCGGCGAATATGATGAGTGGGGCAATCCCGGCGATCCGGAGTACTACCACTACATCCGCCAGTACAGCCCCTATGACAACATTGAGGCAAAAGCCTATCCGCATCTGCTGGTAACCACCGGCCTGCACGATTCGCAGGTTCAGTACTGGGAACCGGCCAAATGGGTAGCGAAACTGAGGTCGATGAAAACCGATAATAATCTGCTGCTGCTCTGCACCGATATGGATGCCGGACACGGCGGCAAATCGGGGCGCTTTAAAGCCTATGAAGGGATCGCGATGGAGTATGCCTTCCTGCTGGGGCTGGCGCAGGGCACCCTGCCCCCGGCAGAGGATTACTGAGGCTCAGTCAGGTATTTACGCAGCGCCTGCCGCAGTGGCGGGCGCAGATCGCTGACGTTGTCCAGCATCCACTTCAGATAGCCCGGATCCTTGCGCGCCACCACCGCAATCGCCTGACCACGGTATTTGCCGAATGGCAGAATGTCGTCGCGCTGGGCCGCCGGTTGTGAGCGCACAATCATCTCGGAGGCGTTCCAGCCCGAAGTCTCCATAATGCGGATCAGCAGGGCCGCCGTCACATAGCAGTCATAGAGCGCGCGATGCGCATGCAGATCGGCTGGAGGAGTAACATCCAGCTTCAGGGAATGACGCAGGGCCTGGTTGCCATATTTGATGCCCGGCCAGAGCTGACGCGCCAGCTGCATGGTGCAGATCCACTCGCCAAACATCTCCGGTAGCATCCGGCGGTCAAAGCTGGCGTTATGTGCCACATAGAAGGCACTGCCGTAGTAGCGCGGGATCGCCTCTTCGATGGTCGGTTTTCCGGCCACCATCGCTTCGGTGATGCGGTGCACGGCCATCGCCTGACGGCTGATGGGGCGGTCAGGCAGGATGAGATCGCTCATCGGATTCACAATCTGACCATTAACCACATCGACGGAGGCCACTTCCACCACGCCACCCTGCAGGCCGCAGGTTTCGGTATCTATGACGCGAAACATCATTGCTTCATCTTCGG
Organism: Pantoea sp. PA1; assembly: GCF_056856975.1. Lineage (NCBI taxonomy): Bacteria > Pseudomonadati > Pseudomonadota > Gammaproteobacteria > Enterobacterales > Erwiniaceae > Pantoea > Pantoea sp. PA1. The sequence continues at coordinate 1,434,576 of NZ_JBXGEE010000001.1, read as the reverse complement.
TTCGTAAGGGAGGCGTGACAGGCTCAGTGACGCCTGGCGGTAATGCATCAGACGCTGACGAAACCAGTCACGCAGCGCTTCGGGCTGCTCCTGCACTACCATCTCGGCAACGACCGGCATGTTATAGCGCTCTTTAAACGCCACGCCCGCAGCCGCTAAATCGACATTTAACTTATCTTTCTCGTCCTGGGACAGCAGGGCAAGGTTATGGCTCATAATATTCTCCTGATGACAGGGGGCAAAAGTAATGTTTTCGCCGGTCTGAATCAAGGATTAAGGATCGCATTGCTGGCCTCGACAGTGCAAATGCAGCAGCGTATCCTTTTGCCTCGTTTATCGCCCTGGCGGCGGCTAAAAGGATGATCTGATGCAGAAAAAACACATTTCCCGCATGGTTATTACGCTGGCAGCAGCCGGTGCGATGGCATTCAGCTCGCTGGCCGCTGCGCATGCCCATCTCCGCGCCTCCACGCCGGCGGCCAAAGCAGAAGTAACAACCGCTACCGATGCGCTGACGCTGACTTTCACTGAAGAGATTGAACCCGCGTTCAGCGGCGTTACGCTGCTTGACGATCATCAGAAGCCTGTTGCGACGGAGAAGGCGCGCGTAGCATCCGGCCACAAAGATCGGCTGATTGTCAGCCTGCCTCAGCCACTGAAAGCGGGGCGCTATCAGGTTAACTGGCATGTCCTGTCGGTGGATGGACACAAAACCGCAGGAAGCTACCGCTTCAGCGTGAAGTAAGCGTCGTGATAACCCTCTGGCCAGCGCTGCGTGCGCTCCATTTTGCTGCCGTGATGCTGCTGACCGCCAGCGCCTGCTACAGCGCGCTGCTGGCACCAGAACGTTATCGTCCACAACTGGCGCGGCGACTTAATCCGCTGGTAAACGGAAGTGCGTGGCTGGCCCTGCTCAGCGCGCTGGCGATGCTGGCCTGCCAGAATGTGCTGATGAGTGGCGACAGCGCCAATCTGCTTCAGCCTGACATCTGGCTGGCGGTGCTGGGCACCCATTTCGGTGCGGTGTGGCAGTGGGAAATCGTGTTCAGCGTGCTCGCCGTGTCGGCGTTATTACTGACCGCGCAACTGCGCCAGCAGGCCTTACTGCTGGCAGGCGTGCTGCAACTGGCCTGTATGGCCCTGACGGGGCATGCCGCGATGCGGGAAGGCTGGCCTGGCCTGCTGCATCACATCAACCATGCGCTGCACCTGATTGCGGCAGCGTTCTGGGTGGGGGGACTTGTTCCGCTTCTGCTGCTGATGCGTGAAGCGCGCCAGATCGAACGCCGCACCGATGCGATCCGCACCATGATGCGCTTTTCGCGCTACGGTCATCTGGCGGTCGCGTTAACGCTGCTGACCGGCGGTGTGAACAGCCTGATGATCCTGGGCTGGCCGCTGACGTGGCACGAATCCCGCTATAGTCTGTTGTTGCTGGGGAAAGTGCTGCTGGTGGCCCTGATGGTGGGAGTGGCGCTGATTAACCGCTACTGGCTGGTGCCGCGTTTCCGCGTCGCGGGTAGCGGCACCCAGCAAAAATTTATCCGCATGACACAGCTCGAACTGCTGCTGGCGTGTGGCGTGGTTGGGCTGGTCAGCGTGTTTGCCACGCTGTCGCCAGCCTGAATGTGATTTAAGAGAGAAAAGGGCAGTTATGTTGCTGAAGAAAGTGGTCCCCGCAATCCTGTTATTATCTGTATGCGGCCAGGCGCTGGCGGCACAAATCATTACCGTCAGCCGCTTTGAGATCGGTAAAGATAAGTGGCCGTTTAATCGTGAAGAGGTGATGCTGACCTGCGAGAAGGACGGTGCCATGTTTGCCATCAACCCGAGCACGCTGATGCAATACCCGCTGAACGACAAAGCGGATGCGCTGTTTAAAAGCAACCAGGTGAAAGCGCAGCCGATCAGCGTGATCCAGAGCGAGGATAAAGCGCATCCGGGCCAGATGATGAGCCTGCAGCCGATTGTTGAGCGCACTCAGGCGCTGTGCGGTAAGTAGGCCTGCCGGGTGCAGCATCACGCTGCGCCCGACTGTTTTTTGCCGTTGCGATCACAAACTGATCCTGTTTATGGCCCTGTGCCATGCCTCAGCTGGCAATTCCTCTGCGCTGTTCTAATCTTAAGTTGCAAGGCGTTATCGCCTTCATAAATGCCAACTTTTAGCGCACGGCTCCTTGAGAGCCATTTCCCTGGACCGAATATAGGAATCGTATTCGGTCTTTTTTTGGTTGGCATTTAAAGATAGTAACTTATAAAAAAACAATCAGTTAAACCCTTTCCTGTTACCTTCTGTTCTACTCTGCTGGACTCTGAGTCGCCATTTTGTCGTCACTCTCTAACCGCCAATGTTTGGCATTAAACAGTGGCGGAACGTGCTTGTAATCATCTATTTTGAACTATCATGGCGATTATTTATTCTTGTAAGCGGTGCCTCTAACAACTTCACTTGTTGTCCAATACGAAGGCGCACTATTAGGATCGAGAACAACATATTGCGCGCCAGCTGTAGCAGCTTTATCTAATACTTCATTTAATGCATTTTGATAACCGGTATGTCTTGCTACCCCGGTCAGGGTAGAAGTGCCCGTTAAGTTAGCGACAAATTGATATTGTTTTGCATCTTCTGCAGAGATTATTTGCACGCGAGATGCTCTTTCCGACATGTTGGTAGCACAACCAGCCAGCATAGTAATGACTACCAAAACTGAACCTAACCTTCCAAGTTTCATTTGATACCTTTTTTATCTTGAATAAACGTATGACCGATTATTCGCTCAGCAAATAAAATTTGCAATTGGGTTCAGCTTGATAGCGTCTTCGAGATGATCTGGCGCAAAATGCGCATAACGCATAGTCACCCTGATGTCGGAATGCTCGAGAATGCGTTGCAGTACAATGATATTTCCACCGCCCATCATAAAGTGACTGGCAAAGCTATGGCGCAGTACATAGCTCATCTGGCCTTCCCGTAATTGAATACCTGCCAGGCGAATGACCTGATAAAATTAAAGCTGTGCGGCCTGCCAGAATACCTTAGCGCTAAATTCTGCATGGCTGAATGAGGCGGCGACGCTGTTCCGACGCAACTATTACCAGAATGGCGCGCCCGCTGGTTACATCCTGTATATGACCGACGCGGCGCAGAGCAATAGCGACGTAGACTGGATGCGCCAGGCGATACGTGACACGAAAGGCCTAGGTAACCTGCGTAACTTGTTTCTGTACGTGCCCACGTAAAGCCGGACGAAATCAATATTCTGCCGATCAGCGAAGTCGCAACGAAAGACGATTTCTTTTACATCAAGAAGACCAGCCGCGAAGATCTGTTAAGCGCGCCGCGTACCACCGCAGATGAAGGGGATTATCCCGGACAACTCTGGGGAGCGGTGACGCGGCGAAAGCGGCACAGATATTTGTAAGGAATGAGTTAACGCCATTACAGGAGAGAATATAAAGAGATGCTTTACTGGCTGAAAGAGGAAGTAATCCAATTTCAGCCTTATATACTTATATACTTATATAATCGGTTGAATACTATTAACTATTAACCATTCTAATATAACTGGGCATGCGCGGATCAGTAATTCTATAAACTCCCCGAGCTGCTTTAGTTATTATTTTCCCTTTGTCCTCTCTGGTAAATCGACCTATGTAGTTACTCATACCATTATTATTGTATTGTATGCCTGTATCCTCTTTAATCTGAACAATCCACTCTTGGATGGTAAATCTATTGTCAGCAAATTTAGCAGCAGCAAATAGGATGTATGGATAAACATCTGTTCGTGAAGAGGTTACAGCTTCTTCATAGGCCCTTTTTAATAGACCTTCTGTATTAATAACTGCTTTCTGCAAAGCCTTTGTTAATACCTCTTGGTCTATCGGATTTTTGTAATCCGTTAGTGATATCTCTGCCGATTCTTTACCAATTAGATGTGTGAAGTAAGGAAAGCCATTGCTTATCTCCACTATCTTATCCTTAACATCATCGTTAAAGGTAATGTTTAGGCCAGCTTCTCCAGTAGTTATTATCTCATAGAGATACTTATCTTCTATTCGGGATAATTTAATTTCATGCAGGCATCGGTTAACAGATTGATGGCCAGCAATTAACGAACCACCATCGCTAGCTATCCCTACTAAAAGAATCTTTAGTTTGCTGTTACTATCGCTTAGTTGCTTAATTAATTCCGCAACTTCGTGCTTAACATTATCCTCAACAACATCGAATTCATCTATTAACAGTATTCCTTCCATATCTGCAAAGGCTTGGCTAACTTTACTTGCTGTCAGATCTTCTTTTTCAATTGTTTTTTTAATTTCGACAGCTACATCAGCACGGAATAGCTTCAATAGATTCAAACCTATGCCGGTTTTGGTTGTTGTTTCTTTCTTTTGAGCGGCATAATCTTCATCAAGATATATAGCTGGCTGCTGAATTATATCTTTGAATCTTGTTTTTTTATCGCATCTTTTTATAAAAAAGGGCTGTGAAAAGATACCGGTTTCTCTACCACCTTCAAGGGTTGATAACGCAAGGGAGCTTTTACCTATCCCACGTTCGCCATAAATCATGCAGTGCTGGCCAGCGGTAGTTAATGTACTTAAGATATGTTTTACTTCGTCATCTCTTCCTTTTAGATGCGTGTATGCTTCAATAGGTTTTGATGGCGTAAAATAGAGATCTACGTCAACTATTTTTGCCTTTTGCGCTTTAAACTGTGCGAAAACACCATTCCCAGTATTCATGACATTCCTTCGTTTAAAAGTGAAATGAGATTTTTCTTATTAAATATAATTTCAGGTTTATAGGCAAGAGAAAATTTCCATAGGCAAAATTTTATGAAGTTAAATTCTAGCGAGAGCATTCTTAATCGTCTGACAAACCTAATTTTATCATTTATGAGGTATCTTAAGGCGGTTTTCTTAAGGTCTTTGCCGCTTTCGTCGTCCGTTTCGCCGTCCAGCGCATAGCCATCGATATTCTTTGAAATTTATTTAGCAACGTAACCTGTCGCGCTACCTTTGTCCGGTTCAATAGCCTCGGCATGCAAACTGGCTTTATCGGCTGTCAGTTCGCTGCCGTCTTTTTGGCAGGGCTAGTCGCGCATGTTCTCGCGCACGTGATCAGCCTGCTCATGGCGCATAAACACGAGCATGTACTAGTGCGGTATTGCATCATAATGAGGCTTAGCAACACTGACCCTGAAGATGCGGATTTCTTCGCGGTGCATTTTGACGGGGATTTTCTACCAGACGTTGCAGAGATAACGCTACGCGTCGACAGGGATGACCCTATAGGTTCTGTAGAAGTTGCACCCTTAGTAATATCGGTATAGGCTAAAATCGTCTAAGACGGTAAAGCTAATGCGGCTGGTATGGATTCAGTTTATTACGCAGCGTTTGCGCAAGCATGCAAGACTATTTAGCTACATCTCATAAATTGTGAGCTAACGCTAATTTACGACAGGCATCGTCGTAATGGGTATGGGTAGAAACCTTGAAATCAAAAATGCTTAGTTCCTTCTTAACTTGCAAAATCAAGTTACGGTTTGATGTAGCGGCATTTGATTGCTTGCTGGTAGTTCTTCTCAGGCCGAGCAGCAACATTGATAAGCGGCTTGCCTTGTTTCGTCATGGTGATATCTACCACTTCGCCGGTCTTACGATTGGTAGGGTTCTGCGTGTAGGCGAAAGATGGGATAGGGGCGAGCAGCACTACACCGTTAGCAATCCATTCTTCCAGCACTGACAGGCAAATGCGTTATAACTGTTTTAATTTTCAGTATGAATAACGCAGTATCTTTGTTAGTTAAACGTGTACTATGTTAGTGCATGTGTCGTACCAACACTTAATATCGCATTTTTTTAGCTGTAAGCATATTTTTGCATTTGTTGGTGAAAATAATGCGTCTTGAAAGTGCAGTTGCGTGCGATGTTTTAGAAAGAATCCTCTCAGCGTCTGGATTCATCATGCATAAACAGTTAAGTGAAAGGCTTGAAGTTGCTAAGAGCAATGTCGCGAGTTAGTTAGCGCGTGGCTAGGTTCCGGGCAATATAATTTTACAAAGCCCTCTTGATAATGGCGCTGATGTTAATTGACTGGTTACTGGCGAACTTGAAAAAGCTAATCCGCAATGCGAAATGCCAAACCTAACTGGTAAGACTGTTTATGATGAAGTTATGGCTAATGGTGGAAAAATCTGTGCTTCGCCGTATACTCGATGCATAATGTTAACACAACAAAAGTAGCTCTATGAATTTCTGGATATTTCCTCAGGCACTGTCAATGTTTGGGTAAGACGAACTTATTTTCTTGGTGGTGTTGTTACGAGTTTTCACGTAAATTCAAGACATTTAGGCTCGATAGAGTCGAAGGTGAAATCATCATTCGAGACACAGGCGAATCCATTTTTACTACTGAGCGGGCTGCTCAAATGGAAGCAAGATCATTTTCTAACAAAAGGAGAAGTTGCATGGCGGAGATACTTGAAACATTTGTCAAAGTAGTATTACCAATTATTTTGGCTTTAGTAGCGGTTCTTTCTTTTTTCAAAGAAATGTTTCTAACTAAACGACGAATATTTGAAGAAAGAGAAAAGCTAAGCAAATTGAGTTACGATCTCTATAAAATAACTGATGATGAAGATTTAAAGCGGTTATCCATTGAGTATGGCTATGCTGCAATAACTAAAGAGAACTTTCTAAGTCAGCAACAACGAAAAGCTTTAGTCAGAAGTGAAAATCCCACTAATGATATTGATTTGTTTGTAAAGTGCAGAGGGTTGTTAGATATTAAAACTGAACCACTTGCGTTCGTTTGGAAAAAAAGGAGGTATGCTAATAAGTTTTATTTTATTGTATCTATTTTTGTTAAGGTAACACTCTACACGATCGGGGCGCTAATATTCTTATTGCCGCTGCTTTACAGTGCATTACTGCCTAATTTTATTTTAGAGAAGTTGAGTGATTTTTCTGCACTGGCAAAGATAGGTATGGCCTTATATGCACTATCCGCTGGAGCATTTTTAGCGTATGTAAATCTTTCCGCTGCTGTAAGGCTGATCGACTCTTCAAGACTCATTAAACGTCACACTGCTGATTAGCCACAATAAGGTGGCGGTGAAATAATAACCGCAACAGTGCTCAGTTGAGTAAAACCATTTCATCGCCACCGAATAACCACACGCTGTGAAGTAAACAACATTAAATAGTATTCGGTTTTTGGCTAATTAATATGGAGTATTTATGAGTGTGCAATAAATCCCGAATCTGTCCTGTCCGATCTATACCCATCACATATTTCTGACCTAATATATTGAGACACTTTTTCGTTATAATAAGTTATTTTTAGCGAAGAGTTTTTGCGCAAAATACTCCTCATTTGCCACCTCATACCTTCGCCTGACAGACCTTAATATTTTGTGAAATGTTCAACGCATATGGCATAACCGTGCCCCGCTTTCTGCCCTCTGTCGTATTGACAGAAATTGTTCAGGCGACTAACGCTCCCGTCTCACTACAGGTGAAGATGGCTTCACAGCATCTCTGCCGACATTATTTGCGCTGGCTCAAGCCGTTTCACCCCTTGACGCTGCACGGCCCGAACGATCCGCAGCGGACAACGAAGTCATCAGTCAGGCATCTTTAAAGATAAGGACATAGGTCTGATCAGACAGAAGAGACACTTGGTTTTAAAGGTGTTCAGGGGGGAAAGGGAAGGTTTGCGATCAAACTTTGGTGATAAGCTATCAGGTAATGATCGTTTTATCTTCCTGTGGCACTATAAAACAGCCATTGTCATAAACGAGGGATTGAGTATGACTTCAGGAACAGCAGCGAGGCAGGAACCCGGACGTTACTATACTTTTGAGTCGACATTGCCTGAGGGCGTTTTTTTTGAGTTTCGCCCCAGCGGTTTGCCCCGAAACGCAAAGCCTGTAACCGATGAAACCAGTGGTATGTGTATCGGATACACGGTCGCACAGGCCCCGGGATTATGGCAGGTTTATGATGTCCAGGGGCATTTTGTCAGGCTGGAAGAAGCACCACTTGAAACACCATTATTTGATCCAACTGATATTGCCCTTTTTGGATTAGGGGTTTTCCGTATTCTTCGAACGGGACGAGTTCTGTTTGAATCAGGGGCACGTGCGGCACTTTCAGCAAAAATTAGTCAGGGTACGGTATCTCTTTTGCGAGGGCGGTTAAAATTCGGTCTGCATGCGCGCAGTCTCAAAATGACGGAAGCAGCCGCAAAGCATATGTACGATCCTGCTCGATATGTTCCTTTGCAAATTCAGGAAAAAACTATTCGTTATGGCAAGCGCATGCCAGATCCTCGTGAAGGAGAAGGAATGTTCCGTTACGAAACAGATATCTATAAATTGCGCTTCGATAAGCACCGTCGCGAGTATGTTTATCAGAAGTACAGATTTGAGGTGATTGTCAGAGAATATGACTGGACAATATCTCATTTTAAATATTTTTATTAACTAACAGGAACATTTCCATGTTTGATCTCAGGAGTGAAGAATTTACTTTCGCAATCGCGCCTTATGAACGCGTGGTGGAGAATGAAGTCGATCCTGTTAACCATAACTGGGACTGGATAAAGTCCTGGGTAGAATTCTCGGTAAGCGGCCTTAACTTAGCGTTTAAAACGGAATTTACCGTTGGAGAATTGAAACTATTGAAAAAAGAATTTACAGCTTTCCAGCGGGCGATAATTAATCAGCAAAAGATCAAATCGTTCAAATATCAGAGTGATGTTCATCAGCTTGACATGATAGTAGCAAATGAAAACAGTATTGATAGTGTCACTATTGAATTTATTCTTCGCCCGGAGCCCCATGCCGACAGTGTTCAGGTTAAAGGCAGTTTTGGCCTTGATGAAACCTATTTTCCCGATATTTTAAAGCGACTTGATGAAATGATTGAATGGCAGAATTAGGCTGGTTATTCATTACATCTGTTTCCTCTCATGCGAGAGAACTGTCACCCTGAATACTGCAGGCGACGGGCTGATGCGTGATGCACAGCACCGGCGTCCTTTTTCGGCTACGGATGCTCGCCAGCAGGAGTCACTGCATTCTTAATCTGTCTGGTTCACGATGACCCGTTCGCTCATTTGCCGCTTTTTGCTGATTTTATTGCGCAGGTCATTAATCACTCCCCCTTTTCAGAATAATGATATTTTCACCATATCCGCAGAATTATAAAATGCTGGTTTAACAGGGAGATATACCATGAAGAATGTTGTGCTAAGTATGCTTGCCAAGATTTCACAAATAGATGCAAGCACCAAACAACTCACCGCGCGCGTTGAGGCGCAGTCTCTGTTGATCAGTGCGTTGGTGCTCGCGGTAAGTAAGCAGGGCGGCGTAACGGAGATGATCGAGGGCGCGAACAAGGCGATCAACACGGTAATCGACTCCGCAGACTCAGATGAAATGCTCAAGTCTGATGCGGCGCTTCTTCTAAGCGAACTTCAGGATTTACTGATTATCTCCCGCGCGGTTGATGGCGCAGATGAAGAAATCAATCATGAGGCACTCAATGAACTGGCCGGGGTGACCTCACCCGCACAGCTTCTTCAGGAAGATAACTGATTCGTTGCCTCTGGCCCGCCGCGCGCGGGCTTTTCAGTTCCATTTCTCTTTGAGCAACGCTCTCAGATGCCTTTCAGACAGGCCTTCCCCCAGGGTAAGAGATTTCCAGTGCAGGGCAGGGCGTTAAATGAAGCGACAGGACAAAAAAGGCTCTGTCATTATCAAAGGAACGTTATGCAGCGCAATCAGAGACACCCATGAAACGTGCATTATTGTGGCTGCTTCACTCTTTTTCAGATTGGATTGCTATTGCCGTTATTGTGGCGGGCATCTATCTCTTCATTAGCTTTGTGCCGCAGCATGCAACGCTGCTCAGTGTTGCATGGGTTGTCACCATTTCTTATCTCTATATCCGATACAGTCGCGGATAGTGATAACGTCCTGCGTGTAATCCGCCCTGATTCTTAGCCCGGGAACCACCCGGAGAGGACACATTGTCGTAACGTAGCAGGGTCAGAAGCACCGCAAAATCTCATCCGTAATCGCTTCACGTTGACCATAGTCAATGTACTCTGCGAGCCTCCGCAAACGCGTAAAGGCGTTTATCCCGCGTATAAAAAAGCAGACTTACCCTGAGGCGGTGATATTCAACCAGGATGCGTTATGTTTTTAAAAAAAGTTATACCCTGTCTGATTTTAGCGCTGGCAAGTTCAGCTATGTCCGGCTGTGTGATGGCGGAAGGTGGTCGTCATCATTATGGTCACGCTTCTGAATGGCATCATCATGGCCGACCGGCTATGCCAGATGCGTCGCAGCACATGGGGCCGCCGCCTGCGCCTGCGGCATCCCGGCATATGGGCCCCCCGCCTGTCCGGAACCCCTCTCAGCATATGGGCCCGCCGCCGGCACCGTCCTCTGACAGCGGCATCCATCGCTGGCATGCATAAGCGCCACGCATGTGGCACCGCCTTCACAGAATGCAACACAACCTCACTGGCTCGCACCCAAAGCTCAACGGTCAGCTTGTTATCACGGCCGTTTGGCTTATTCTGAACGTTCAATCAAATGGAGGAACGTTTATGAAAGCGGCAATAGCAAATAGTGAACACCAGGTTGAAGTTGTTGAGAAGACACTGCGTCCTCTCAAAACCGGCGAAGCTCGGCTCAGGATGGAATGCTGTGGTGTATGCCATACCGATTTGCATGTGAAGAACGGGGACTTCGGCGATAAAACCGGTGTCACGCTGGGTCACGAAGGTATCGGGATTGTTGAGGAGGTTGCGCCGGATGTGACCTCTCTCAAGCCGGGCGATCGCGCCAGCGTGGCCTGGTTCTTCAAGGGCTGCGGTCACTGTGAATACTGTAACTCCGGTAATGAAACGCTCTGCCGGGAGGTAGTTAATGCGGGTTATACCGCCGATGGTGGTATGGCTGAAGAGTGTATCGTGGTTGCAGATTACTCGGTCAAGGTTCCCGAGGGGCTGGACCCTTTTGCCGCCAGCAGCGTGACCTGCGCCGGCGTCACCACCTATAAAGCGGTGAAGGTCTCTGAGGTCAAACCGGGCCAGTGGCTGGCGATTTATGGTCTCGGCGGGTTAGGTAATCTCGCTCTGCAGTATGCCAAAAATGTTTTTAACGCCAAAGTGATCGCCATTGATGTGAGCGACGGCCAGCTGGCGCTGGCGAAAGAGATGGGTGCCGACCTGGTGGTGAACTCCGCCAGTGAAGACGCGGCGCGCTTTATTCAGGAAAAAACCGGCGGGGCGCACGCGGCCGTCGTGACCGCCGTGGCCAAAGCGGCCTTTAACTCGGCGGTAGATGCGGTCAGAGCCGGGGGACGGGTGGTGGCAGTCGGACTTCCGCCGGAAGCGATGAGCCTGAATATCCCGCGTCTGGTACTCGATGGCATTCAGGTGGTGGGATCACTGGTCGGCACCCGCAACGATCTGGCGGAAGCTTTCCAGTTTGCGGCGGAAGGAAAAGTGGTGCCTAAAGTCACCAAAAGAAAGATTGGCGAGGTGAACGACATCTTCGATGAGATGATCCACGGCAAAATTCGCGGCAGGATGGTGATCGACTTCACCGGTCACTCTGCCTGATCAGACGCACCTTACCTGATGCTGAAGCCCGCCCCGAGCGGGCTTTTTTGTGACTGAAGTGTTAAATGCCACGGGTTACGCAGTTACCGCCAGGGTTAAAACATTAATAAGCACTGCTTTATGTTTCATGATGTTTTTTTGGCTTGCACTTTACCGGTAACATTATAGTTTAAGAGGTGATGTCGGATTACACACAACTGAAGGAGGGTTATTTATGGCGAAACATCATCTGCTTAAATCCATTGAAATTGCAGCCATTGTGCTGTTTGTCCTGATACTGGCGTATCTGGCGATCACCGGGATTTTGTCCTCAACAGGTATGGACCACGCCTGGCCTTACCCCACTAAGTAACTGAATGCAGCACCAGGGAAAATCATCAATATTATAAACAGATAACCCCCAGCCCACACCTGTGAGGCGGAATACCGGGTTACACCAGACTGACCGAAAGCAGCGTGAGCTCTTCCGTGTCCAGTGACAGACTTTTTTTCGTTTCGAACATAAACTGTTCCAGCGCCTCTTCCACATCATCCCCTTCGATAAAGGCGTGCGTGGTGACATGATGTTCACCTTCCGGCTTAATGACGTAAGACACAAACCACTTTTTCTTCTGCATGATGCTTCTCCTTCTGATGCTATAACGCGTTAAAAGCGGGCAATCGGTCGCGTGCTGTCCGGCATGGCGAATAGCGTGATGCCGCGCTTGTCAGGGCTGATGACAGGGTTTAATCCAGCGGTGCGGGATGGAGCAGGTCGATCACATCATCGATCTCGTTACTGGCCGCATGACGATCGAGGGCGACAGCGTAGTAGCGTCCTTTGCAGTAGTGCCGGGTCACCGCAACGCGGTGGCCGGTATCGCTGTCCGCTTCGCCGCCGGTGGCGGTCTGCAGATGGGGCGGGATCACCAGCTCACTTTCAAGTTGATCGGCTTCAATGATTAACGCGCCACCGTCGCTGGACAACAACAGATGCTGAATGCGCATAGATTTTCCTCTCCGTCGGATTGCTGACCGGGAAAGTGTAGTTCACTCCGGCAGGAGTGCAGGGCGTAAGACGTGGTTCCCTGCTGGTCGCGACATCGCAGGCCATAAAAAAGCCCCGCGAACGGGGCTTCTGAATCCATCTGTCACTCAGCTGGTCTGGTCAGCCAGCTTCGGGGCCAGAACGCGTTTACCCATGCGGATGCCGGGCTTCTCAACATATTTGTAGAGCAGCGACGCCAGCGCATAGGTCACCGGGATGGCAGAGACGCAGACAATCAGAAAGCGCGTCAGATCGCTTTTGAATTCGATATCCGTGTGATTCAGCAGCAGCGCGATCAATGGAATGACAATCAGCAGGTGCAGCAGGTAGACCGAGAACGAGACGTCGCCCAGCCAGGTGCTGAGACGGTTGTTCAGCAGCTTACGCGGCAGAGCAATCAGCTGCGCCATCCGGCTGCCCTGTGGATACTGCCAGAGAATGGCTGTCATACCGACGATCATCAGCGCTTCCATAATCACCTGCAGCTTGATGAACCCCAGACCCATTGCCACGCTGGCAACCGGTCCCAGCAGCGCAAAGGCGACGTAAAGCAGCGATTTGCGGCGGATGGCTTCTGCCAGCAGCATGCCCGACAGGAACATGTTCAGCTTGATCAGAATCATCGAAGGCATCTCAAATGCCTCATAATAATCGGCCAGCAGATAGCGTCCGGCGCAGCAGAGCACCATGATAGCGATCAGGGAGGCGGCATAGCCAAACCGCATCGTCACCAGCATGATGAACGGGAACAGCAGATAGAACTGCATCTCCAGTCCGATGCTCCAGTCAGGCAGTACGGTGTTAAAGCCGTACTCGGGCAGCATGCCGAACAGGAAACTGAAGTGGGTCAGCACATTTGCCAGCGACTGGTCGGTGTAACGTGACGACTCGGTTGCCGTGCCGGAGTAGAAATGCGCGATGGTGTCACGCATCTCGCCAAACCACGGCCCGTAAATCAGGGCGATGATTAACAGCAGATAGTAGAGCGGCGCGATGCGGAAAAAGCGACGGATCCAGAACTTTTTGATCGTTGCGGCGCTTTGCCATGGCTCTTTCTGCTGTCGCTCGACATAGTTTTTCGCCATCAGGTAGCCCGAAAGCAGAATAAACAGATCGACACCGATGCCAGGGGATGAAATCAGTGTGATATGGCAGTGAATCAGCAGGCTGATATGACCTACCAGTACCCAGAGAGAGGCGATGCCGCGTAATCCCTCAAGCTCAGTTGACCAACCTCGTGTTGCAGACATAACTCTTCCTCGTTTTTATCCGACCTTCGGCGCTCACTAAGCCTCAAGGCAACAGATATGTAAACGGCCCTTTACAAAAGTAAGAGGAATCTGAAGAAGAGAATGCTGAAAAAATCAACTTGAAAAGGGTAAAAACGCACAGAAAGTTAAGGGCGCGCAGCCGCACACCCTTAACCATTATTACAGCCCGGGACCTCTGTCAGGCCAGTTTTAACAGGAGCATACCGGCCAGCAGCAGGCTCAGGCCAGCCCAGCCTTTGCGGTTCAGTCGCTGACCAAACAGTACCCAGCCCGCCGCGACGGTGGCGATAATGCCAAAGCCACCCCAGACCGCATAGGCTATCGACAGGTCGATCCCTTTCACCGCCTGAGCAAGCGCGCTGAACGCGAGTAGCACACAGCAGAGCGAAAGCAGCCCGAATAGACGTTTTTTGAATCCATCAGAATATTTAAGGAATATATTGGCGGCAATCTCCAGCAGGATGGCGAGTGCCAGCCAGGCCGCATGGACAAAATCAGTGATGACCATGGTTAACCTCCGCTGATGATTCGGTGCCGGTTTTGATCAGGACGATTCCAGCAATTAGTGTCATCAGGCCGCCAATTTTCAGCGGTGACAGCGACTCGCCAAACAGCTGCACGCTGAACAGCGTAATCAGCAGGATGCCGATACCTTCCCACAGGGCATAAGCCACGCCCAGGGCGATATGTTTGATGGCGAAACTCAGCAGAATATAAGAACAGGCAATCATAGCCAGCATCATCAGGTAGCCATACTGGCTGCCGCTGAGGCTGGACCATTTCATAAACAGCGTACCGATTATTTCAGTCACGATAGCAAGTGATAATAAAACCCAGGCGTACATGGGGATCTCCAGCAACGAATAAATGACGACCTGCCACGCGTGATTGCGCGCAGACTCAGAACCATATCGAAGCGGAAGGGGACTACAGGGCGTTACGCCAGTGCTTATCAGCGACGTTCCGGGCGGAAAGGAAAGCAGGGGAAATCAGGGAATAAAACACAAAAAGTTTGCGCATAAAGTTTACAACGCATCCACATTGTTGCTTCTCATCAGTGGACGGAAAGTGCCTCCGGTTATCTACACGCAGGATTTATAGCATCCGGCATATCGTGAAATCAACAGCAGATGCTGCTTTGTTTGATTTTGATTAAGGTTTGATGATTTGCGGATGCAGGTTTACGGAAAACAATGTGTGGCATGAGATGGGGGAATAAAAAAGCCGGACAATAAGATGCCCGGCGAGATTTAAAGTGACAATGTCACGATTTAGTCGCTGCGCTGTGGGGTGGTGCGCACAGGCGCCTCTCCGGCCACGTAGTAGGCCGCAGTGCTGCGCGGCAGCGGCTCGCGTCCGCGGATCTTATCAGCAATCTTCTCACCGATCATGATGGTGGTGGCATTCAGGTTACCGGTGATGATCAGCGGCATGATGGACGCATCCACAACGCGTAATCCCTGCAGGCCATGCACCCGACCTTCGCCATCGACGACCGCCATCGGGTCGTTGCCCATTTTACAGGTGCCGCACGGGTGATAAGCGGTTTCGCCGTGGTTACGCACGAACTCGTCCAGCTCCTCATCCGTCTGACATTCAATGCCCGGGCTGATTTCACGGCCGCGATACTTATCCAGCGCGGGCTGGTTGATGATCTCGCGGGTGATGCGAATCGCATCGCGGAATTCATGCCAGTCCTGCTCATGCGACATGTAGTTAAACAGAATGGCAGGATGGCGGCGCGGGTCGCGTGATTTCAGGCGCACATGACCGCGGCTGGGTGAACGCATCGAACCGACGTGACACTGGAAGCCGTGGGCATCAACGGCATTAGAACCGTTGTAGTTAATCGCCACCGGCAGGAAGTGATACTGAATGTTCGGCCAGCTGAACTCTTCACGGCTGCGGATAAAGCCACCGGCTTCAAACTGGTTACTGGCGCCGACACCGGTGCCATTGAACATCCACTCGGCGCCGATTTTAGGCTGATTCCACCACTTCAGCGCCGGATAGAGGGAGACCGGTTCTTTACACTCATACTGCAGATACATCTCCAGATGGTCCTGCAGGTTTTCTCCCACGCCTGGCAGGTCGTGAACCAGCGGAATATCAAACTGCTTCAGCAGTTCGGGCGAACCGACGCCAGAGCGTTGCAGGATCTGCGGCGAGGCGATAGCCCCGGCACAGAGCAGCACTTCACGGCGTGCGGTCACTTTGTTCAGGGTGTTGCTGTCGCCCTGCAGAAACTCCACGCCCACCGCACGCTTACCGTCAAACAGGATACGGTCGGTGGTGGCATGCGTAATGATCTTCAGGTTGGCGCGGCCTTTAGCCTGATCGAGATAGCCGCGCGCGGTGCTGGAGCGGCGTCCCTGCGGCGTCACGGTGCGGTCCATCGGGCCAAATCCTTCCTGCTGATAGCCATTGAGGTCATCCGTGCGCGGATAGCCCGCCTGCACGCCCGCCTCAATCATCGCTTCAAACAGCACGTTGTTGCCCGCTTTTGGCGTTGCGACGCAGACCGGGCCGTCACCGCCGTGGAAATCGTTCGGGCCGATATCGCGGGTCTCCGCCTTGCGGTAGTAGGGCAGGCAGTCCAGATAGCTCCAGTCCTCTAACCCCGGCGCGCTGGCCCAGTTATCGAGATCCATGGCGTTACCACGGATGTAACACATCCCGTTGATCAGCGACGAGCCGCCCAGGCCTTTACCACGGCCACACTCCATGCGGCGATTGTTCATGTAAGGCTCAGGTTCCGTTTCATAGGCCCAGTTGTAGCGTTTGCCCTGTAACGGATAGGCGAGGGCGGCAGGCATCTGGGTGCGGAAATCAAAACGATAATCCGGGCCGCCCGCTTCCAGCAGCAGGACGCTGACGTTGCTCTCTTCGGTCAGACGGGTAGCCAGAACGTTTCCTGCGGATCCAGCGCCGATAATAATGTAATCAAATTCCATTCATCGTTCCTCAGGTTAAAGGGTGATTAAAAGACTGACTGAAAACGCGTCAGCTCAACCTGCACTGACTTCACCTGGGTGTAACTCTGTAAGGTCATCAGGCCATTTTCACGGCCAATACCGGAGTGCTTGTAGCCTCCGACCGGCATCTCTGCGGCCGATTCACCCCAGGTATTGATCCAGCAGATGCCGGCTTCAATCTGGTGGATGACGCGGTGCGCACGGTTGAGATCCTGCGTCACCACTCCGGCAGCCAGGCCATATTCGGTGTCATTGGCGCGGCGGATCACTTCCTCTTCGCTGTCATAGCTCAGGATCGACATCACCGGTCCGAAGATCTCTTCACGCACAATCTTCATCTCATCACGGCAGTCGGTGAAGACGGTGGGAGCTACCCAGGCCCCCTGATCGAAGTCGCCGCCGGTCAGGCGTTTGCCGCCGCACAGCACGCGCGCGCCTTCAGCGATGCCCGATTCGATGTAACGCATTACGTTGTCGCGATGAGTGAAGCTGACCAGCGGACCAAAATTGGTGGCCGGGTCGCGCAGATTGCCAGCCTTGATGCGGGCAACGCGCTCGCTGATTTTTGCCTCAAAAGCTGCCTTCAGCGACGCGGGGACAAAGACGCGGGTGCCGTTGGTGCAGACCTGACCGGAGCTGTAGAAATTCGCCATCATGGCGATGTCGGCGGCCAGATCGAGGTCAGCATCATCAAAGACGATCAGCGGAGATTTACCGCCCAGCTCCATGGTGACCTCTTTCAGGGTTGATCCTGCGGCATTGGCCATCACCTTTTTGCCGCTGACGACGCCACCGGTGAAGGAGACTTTGTCGATACCCGGATGTTCGGTCAGCAGCTGACCGGTGACCGCGCCGAGGCCTGGCAGCACGTTGAAGACCCCATCCGGCAGGCCCGCTTCGCTGTAGATTTCCGCCAGTTTCAGGGCGGTGAGCGGGGTCACTTCACTCGGTTTAAAAATCATCGCGTTACCCGCGGCCAGCGCAGGCGCAGATTTCCACAGGGCGATCTGAATCGGATAGTTCCAGGCGCCAATCCCGGCCACCACGCCCAGTGGTTCGCGGCGGGTGTAGACAAAAGAGGTGTCGCGCAGGGGGATCTGCTGGCCTTCGATGGCGGGGATCAGCCCGGCGTAATATTCCAGTACGTCTGCACCGGTGACGATATCGACAGCGGAGGTTTCGCTGTAAGGTTTACCGGTGTCGAGCATCTCCAGCTCGGCCAGCTCATCGTTACGCTGACGCAGAATATCGACGGCGCGGCGCAGAATGCGCGAACGCTCCATCGCGGTCATCGCGGCCCAGACCTTCTGGCCTTTTCTGGCGGCAGCAACGGCGCGATCGACATCTTCCTGGCCGGCGGCATGAACCTCTGCCAGTACGTCGCCGTTGACCGGATTGATCGTCTGGAACGTTTCGCCAGACGCTGCGGCCACATAAGCGCCATCGATGTAGAGTTTCTGCTCGTTGAATCGGGACATGTTTTCTCCTTCCGTTATTCGTGCTCGCCAGCCAGTTGCTGACGGATGAACTGGGTGGTCAGTGTGCGGGCGATGACCGGGTCAAAAGGCTTACCGCTCAGCGCTGCGCGCAGCCACAGACCATCTATCAGGGCGGCCAGGCCATGCGCGGCCAGACGCGCTTTTTCCAGCGGCAGCTGACGCCGTAACTCCACCGCCAGGGTGGAGTAGAGCCGCCGGCTGCTGACCCGCTCCAGGCGGTTGAGCTGGGGCTGATGCATGCTGCTTGACCAGAAGTCGAGCCAGGCTTTCATCGCGGCGCTGTGCACCTGGGTTTCATCAAAATTCCCGTCAACGATGGCACACAGACGCTGTTCAGCCGGGGCATCGGCCAGCGGCCGTAACCGCGTCAGAACCGCTTCGCGCAGCTGCCGCGTCACATCACGCATCGTGGCTTCCAGCAGGCCGTTCTTATCTTTGAAGTAGTGACTGATGATGCCGGTAGAAACCCCCGCCCGCCGGGCGATCTGGGCGATGGTGGCATCATTGATTCCAACTTCGTTAATCGTACTCAGGGTCGCATCAATCAGTTGCCGACGTCGTATCGGCTGCATCCCTACTTTTGGCATAGCTCCGCTCCGGCTCCGCCCTCAAATTGAACCCCTATTTAAACTTTTTTTGATTGCACGTTCAATATAAAAAGAAACTTTGTTAGTGTAGTGTTCTTTAAATGTAGCGTAAGCGAAACGGCAATGAGTGCTAAGCTCACTGTCAGCCGTTACGCTTAAACAGGAAGTAACAGAACGATAGGAGGCCGCACGGCCTGAACACCCCGTGAGCGGCAAATGTTATCCATTGCGTATTTTCAGGATATTAACCAGAGGTAATCGATGAATAATCCACCTGCCGGTGAAAAAGACAGACTCAATCCCGTTGTATTTTATACCTCTGCCGGATTGATTCTGACGTTTTCACTTGTGACGATTCTCTACAGTGAACTGGCCGCGAGCTGGATCCTCAAGGCGGTTAACTGGGTCTCCGCCACCTTCGGCTGGTACTACATGCTGGCTGCCACGCTCTACATTGTCTTTGTGCTCTACATGGCCTGCTCGCGCTTTGGCTCGATCAAGCTGGGGCCGGAGCACGCCAAACCAGAATTCAGCATCCTCAGCTGGTCCGCCATGCTGTTTGCCGCCGGGATCGGGATCGACCTGATGTTCTTCTCGGTGGCTGAACCGGTGACGCAATATATGCAGCCGCCGGAAGGGGCGGGGCAGACGCTGGAGGCGGCCCGTCAGGCGATGGTCTGGACGCTGTTTCACTATGGCCTGACCGGCTGGTCAATGTATGCGCTGATGGGCATTGCGCTGGGCTACTTCAGCTATCGCTATAACCTGCCGCTGACCATCCGTTCCGCGCTCTATCCCATCTTCGGCAAACGCATCAATGGCCCGATTGGTCACACCGTCGATATCGCCGCAGTGGTGGGTACGATCTTCGGTATTGCGACCACGCTCGGCATCGGGGTGGTGCAGCTTAACTATGGCCTGAAGGTGCTGTTTGATATCCCGGAAGGACTGACCGCGCAGACCGCGCTGATCATCCTCTCGGTGGTGATCGCCACCATTTCGGTGACCTCCGGCGTGGATAAAGGTATCCGTATCCTCTCCGAGCTCAACGTGGTGATGGCGCTGGGGCTGATCCTCTTTGTGCTCTTCTTCGGCAACACCGAATTTCTGCTGAATGCGCTGGTGCTGAACGTGGGGGACTACATCAACCGCTTTATGGGCATGACGCTCAACACCTTTGCCTTTGATCGTCCGACACAATGGATGAACAGCTGGACGCTCTTCTTCTGGGCGTGGTGGGTGGCCTGGTCGCCTTTTGTCGGCCTCTTCCTGGCGCGTATTTCACGCGGTCGTACCATCCGCGAGTTCGTGCTCGGCACCCTGATCATTCCCTTCACCTTTACGCTGCTGTGGCTGTCGGTGTTTGGTAACGCCGCGCTCTATCAGATTATTCATGGCAATGCGGGCTTCGCTCAGGAGGTGATGAATCATGCAGAGCGTGGCTTCTACAGCCTGCTGGCGCAATATCCGGCCTTTAAACTCAGCGCCTCTGTCGCGACGATCACCGGTATGCTCTTCTACGTCACCTCTGCGGACTCCGGATCGCTGGTGCTGGGGAACTTCACCTCCCGTCTCAAAGACATCAACAGCGATGCGCCCAACTGGCTGCGTATCTTTTGGTCGGTGGCGATCGGGGTTCTGACCCTGAGTATGCTGATGGCGAATGGCATCTCGGCCCTGCAGAACACCACCGTGATCATGGGTCTGCCGTTCAGCTTTGTGATCTTCTTTGTGATGGCGGGGCTCTATAAATCGCTGAAGATTGAAGATCACCGTCGCGCCAGCGCCACGCGTGACACCGCGCCCTATCTGGCCCACGCTACGGATCGCCGCACCTGGAAAAAGCGCTTGTCGCGGCTGATGAACTATCCGGGGTCGCGCTATACCCAGCAGATGATGGAAAAAACCATCTTTCCGGCGATGGAAGAGGTTGCGAAAGAGCTGGAGCTGCGGGGTGGCCGGGTGTCGCTGGAGAGCGTCGCGCCGGATGCGGCCAACCCGATCGGCTATCTGGATCTGCGCGTGCATCTGGGCGAGGAGCAGGACTTCATCTATCAGGTCTGGCCGCAGCAGTACTCGATTCCGGGCTTTACCTATCGCGCCCGCAGCGGTAAATCGACTTACTACCGGCTGGAAACCTTCCTGATGGAGGGCAGCCAGGGTAACGACCTGATGGACTACAGCAAAGAGCAGGTGATCATCGACATTCTGGATCAGTACGAGCGGCACCTGAACTTCATCCATCTCAACCGTGAGGCACCGGGCAGCAATATCAGTTTCCCGAGCGCCTGATGCCAGGCCCGTCCGCACACTGCGGGCGGGCTTTTTTTTTGCCGCCAGCGGCAGGCAATGCCGCGCCGGACGCGGATATCAACTATCTTTAGGGCTTAACTGGCCTGATGCCTGAAGGTGTAGACAGAGAGTCATATGGGAAAAATATTCAGTACGTTTCTGCCGCTCTACACCACCACGCTGCTGATGCTGCTGGGCTCCGGTCTGCTCACCACCTATGTTTCACTCCGGCTGGCGAGCGAGCAGGTGAACGGGGCGCTTATCGGTGCCATCATCGCGGCAAACTATATTGGTCTGGTGATTGGAGGCAAAGTCGGGCACAACCTGATCGCCCGCGTCGGCCATATCCGCGCCTATGTCGCCTGTGCCGGGATCATTACCGCCTCGGTGATTGGCCACGGGCTGACCGACTTTATTCCGCTGTGGGTGTTTCTGCGTCTGATCATCGGGCTCTGCATGATGTGCCAGTACATGGTGCTGGAGAGCTGGCTCAACGACCAGGCGGAATCCTCTCAGCGCGGCATGATCTTCGGCTTGTATATGGTCGCGACCTATCTGGGGCTGAGCGGCGGTCAGGTGGTGCTGAGCCTGCAGAGTGGCTTTGGCGTGAGTACGCTGCTGATCGTGGCACTCTGCTTCGCGCTCTGTCTGGTGCCGATTGCGCTGACCACCCGTACCCATGTCAGGCCTATGACCCCCGCGCCGATGGAGCTGGGCTACTTTATCCGCACCATTCCCAAACTGCTCGGCACCACGCTGGTAACCGGCATGGTGATCGGGGCGTTTTACGGGCTGGCGCCGGTTTACGGCAGCAGCAAAGGCTTCACCACCAGTCAGACCGGCTACTTTATGAGCCTGACGATTTTTGCCGGTCTGGTTTCACAGTTCCCGCTGAGCTGGCTTTCCGACCGCTACGACCGTCAGCGGCTGTTATTTATCATCGCGCTGCTGTTTGCCGTCTCCTGCGTGCCGCTGATTATGCTGCCGCATCTTACCTTTCACTGGATGATAGGCATCGCCTTTGTGGCCAGTATGATGCAGTTCGCGCTCTATCCGCTGCAGGTTGCGCTGGCGAACGATCAGGTTGCCCCCGAGCGACGGGTGTCGTTAACCGCCTGTCTGCTGATGGCGTTTGGGATTGGTGCCAGTATCGGGCCGCTGGTGGTAGGGGCGCTGATGCAGCCGCTGGGCAGCAATATGCTCTATCTCTTCTTTGCCGTCTGCGCGCTGGTAACGGGCGGGCTGAGCTATGTGCGAACGCCACGTCCGCTGCCGACAACCGAAGTGCCGCTGCCGCATGTGGTAATGCCTGATAGCCTGGCAACCTCACCGCTGGGTGCGGCCCTGAACCCGACGCTGGAAGAGGAGGTGATCCAGGCGTCAATGGGCGGTCAGGAGCCGGAAGAGGAGAGCGATGAATCTGAAGAGCAGCCAGAAGCCGGGAAAGAGCCGGACCATCGCGCCACGGATAAGACGCAGCCCTAGCGCCGGGCCACGGTCTGCACCCTTGAGGCAGAATGTCCCGATCTGACCCCACTTTGTCTCTCCGCTGACTCGACAGCCGGGCCGCCACGCGCGAAGCTGACGCATCATCCTGACAGGAGTGCCGCCATGCCTGAACTTCGCCCCCGCTGTGAACGCTGTGACTGTGACCTGCCGCCATCTTCCCTGGCGGCACGGATCTGCTCATTTGAATGCACCTTCTGCGCGGAATGTGCCGAACACCTGCAACATCGTTGCCCCAACTGCGGCGGAGAGATGGTGCGCCGCCCGGTGCGTCCGGCGGAGAAGCTGGAGGCGTATCCGGCGAAAACGCGCCCCTGATCTGCCGCGGGGCCTGCCCGCTTTCCCACTGCGCTGCCGTTGCTTGTGTCGGTGCAGAGGCGGATCTGGCTATACTGTGCAGAGGCTTTAGCGACGCAGGCGGAGGATCAATGTCTTACCAGTTTCTGGAGGGGTCAGCGTGGCGGCATATCTGGGTCGTGGGCGATCTGCACGGCTGCCGCGCTGAACTGGATGCGCGGTTACAGCAGCATCAGTTTGATCCGCAGCAGGACCTCTTGATTGCCGTGGGTGACCTCATCGATCGCGGGCCCGACAGCCTGGGGTGCCTGGCGCTGCTGAAGCAGCCCTGGTTTCGCAGCGTGAAGGGCAACCATGAGGAGATGGCCCTTTCAGCGTTACAGGGTCACGAAAAGCAGCGCTGGCAGATGAACGGCGGCGGCTGGTTCTGGCGGCTGCGCGGCAGTGCTATCATTTCGGCGCGTCACGCGCTGCTGCGCTGTCGCGATCTGCCGCTGATCGTGCATTTACAGCTGGGTGCGCGCACCGTGGTGATTGCCCATGCGGATTACCCCGCCGCGGAGTACGCCCTGGATAAACCGCTGGACTGGGAGCAGGTGGTCTGGAGCCGTCAGCGGCTGGAGGGGCTTCAGTCCGGCGCAGAAAGCGGCATCCGCGGGGCAGATGCCTTTTATTTTGGTCATACACCGCTGAAGGAGCCGCTGACGGTGGCCAACCTGCACTATATCGACACCGGTGCGGTGTTTGGCCATCATCTGACGATGGTTCAGCTGCAGTGACTTCAGCGGAACAGACGCCCGTCCCGCACCAGCTCGCGGGGGTAGCTGTTCTTGATACGGCTGCCGACTTTCTTTGCCAGCCCCAGCGGCTGCTGCTGATAAGTGACAATCATCTCATTACCGGCGGGTTCGCTTTCCGGATAGATATCCCGCCCGCGATACCACTCTTCTGCCTCGGCTGCCGTCAGTTCGAAGGCGTGCTTCGCATCCGGTTGCGCCAGCGCGATGACCGCCTCATGCTGCCAGCGATAGCCTTTCGCGAAGGTTTCAGCCAGCTTCAGGCCAATTCTTGAGAAACGCACTCTGCCCAGCAGCGGGGTGACGGCCTCCGGGAACAGCCAGATCTCTTTATCACGCTGCCACAGCACCAGCGAATCGTCCCAGCGGAGTGAGACGGCGGCGGCGGCCTGAATGATGTCGCTCTCCAGCTTGCGGCTGACGTGCGAGAAGGGCAGCTTGCCGACTTTATAGCCCGGTGCAGGCAGCGGGTCGACCGACGCAGTTTTGCGCAACCGGGCCACAAAAAAGCCTTCGCTGTCGAACATCTGCGGGAAAACGTGCAGATAGCCCTCTGGCGTAGCGGCCAGCTCCGCCCCCGCAAACAGTTCGTTGAGCGGCAGGATCTCCACGGCGTCGGGGTAACGCTGCAGCAGCCAGGCGATGACCTGCTGATTCTCAATCTGATTCAGGGTGCAGGTCGAGTAGACCAGCGTGCCGCCCGGTTTAAGGGCATGGAAGGCGCTGTCGAGCAGGTCGCGCTGGGTGGCGGCAATCTCTTCTGTACTGGCCAGCGACCAGTTTCTCAGGGCATCGGGATCTTTCCGCATCACCCCTTCGCCTGAGCAGGGGGCGTCAAGCAGGATGGCGTCAAACTGTTCCGGCAGCGCAGGACCGAAAACCCGGGCGTCGAAATGTGTCAGCGCACTGTTGGTGACGCCGCAGCGGGTAATATTGGCGTGCAGGACTTTCACCCGGCTGGAGGAGAACTCATTGGCCAGAATGATACCCTGATTGCCCATCCTGGCCGCAATCTGGGTGGTTTTTGAACCCGGTGCCGCCGCCATATCCATCACGGCGCTGACCGCGGTCTGAGCGTCGAACAGGGCGGTGACCGGCAGCATGGAGCTGGCTTCCTGAATATAGAACAGGCCGCTGAGGTGTTCCGCGACGCTGCCCAGTGGCAGGCTCTCATCTTCCCGGCTGATCCAGAATCCCTCTTCGCACCACGGCACCGGCGTAAGCTGCCACTCATAGTCAGCGGTGAGACGCAGGAAGTCAGCCACGCTGATCTTCAGGGTATTCACCCGCAGCGTGCGGCGCAGCGGCTGCTGACTGATGGCGAGGAACTGCGCGAAGCTGGCCTCATCGGGCAGGCTCTGGCGCATTAAAGAGAGAAAATCGGCGGGGAAAAGCGAAGCAGCATCTGACACGGGCACATTCCAGTTAAGGCAAAGGCGGCAGTGTACCATGCAGAAAGGAAACGGGCAGCCAGGTTGCCCGTCTCAGGAGGAATAAGTCTGGCGCGGTTTTGCGCAGATGAGATTGCTCAGGCATACAGCCCGCGGAAAGATGAAGCGATGGGAGCATACGCCCGGAGTAAAGCATAGCGGGCCAGGGATGGTCCGCGCTGAGCCCGCCAGGGATGGCGGTTTTTGCGTCTTTGCGGAGGGCGTTTGCTCCCTGAGCCTGCGGTACAAAGCAGCTATGCGGGCAGCATCAGACTGCCCGCCTGACCTGACTTAGCGCGGAGACGGAATTGCCGTTCCCCAGTTGCGCCAATCCTTCGGCGCTTCATCCTGCAGCAGGAAGTGTTTATCGGGCGTCGCCTGCGGAGCCAGCGGCACCGTTGGCGGGGTGGCAAACTGGATGCCGCCGCGAATAAACTGCTGGAAGGTGCCGGTTTTCACCACGCCGCCAATCAGACCGAAGTCGAGGTTGTAGCCGGACGCCAGCCAGAACACCGAGTTATTCCGCACCAGATGCTGATACTTCTTGCTGATACGCAGGGCAATCTGCACGCGATCCGCCATATTGCCCAGCGACGTGCCGGTCACGGTGCCCACTTCCACGCCGCGGAACAGCACCGGGGTGCCCAGCGACAGGGAACCGGCTTCGGTGGCATCAACGTAAATATTCAGGCCATTCAGGTAGCGCGAATCGGTAATGGTGCTCTCCTGCAGCTCAAAGGTGCGCACGGCACCGCCTTTGCCCGGGTCCACGTTTACGTAAGGCTGCAACAGCGTTTCCAGATGATTCACCCCCGTTGCGGAAATCTCTGGAGAGACCACCGAGAAACGGCTGCCGAGGCGGGCAAAATCATCCACATATTCGGGATAGAGCACCGCTTTGGCGACGACCTGATTGTTATCTTTACTGAGCGAAAGCGACTCCACCTGGCCGACATTGATGCCCAGGTAACGAATCGGCATCCCGGCTGAAAGCTTGCTGGCGTCATAGGTGTGCAGGGTAATCTGACTGCCCACCGCGCGGGCGGCGGTTTCAGACGGGTAGAGCACACGCTTGACCCCTTTGGCCGACTTCGCACCGGTCATGTTGTCGAAGCTGATTGCACCTTTCAGCGCCCGGTTAAGCGGCGATGCCTGAACTGTCAGGCCGCTGCCGTTAAGACTGACGCGGGCGCCGCCCTCGGCCCAGAAGACGCTTTCGCTGGTCAGCAGCTTGCGATACTCCGGCTGAATGTGCACCGCGATATCAAAGGCGTCAGCGCGCGGCGTGACTTTCACAATCTCACCGACCTGAAACTTGCGGTACAGCACCACCGAACCCGCCTGCACGTCAGGCAGACTGTTGGCGGTCAGCGTCAGGGTGGTGGAGGGGCCATCACCGGTAATGCCTTCTTCCGCTTTTTCCGCATCGGCAAACAGCGGATAGGCGGTTTTCGGCTCGCCTTTCCTGCCCGGCTCCAGCCGGATGCCGCCATCGACCCATTCACGGGCGCTGGCACCTAACACCTGCATTCCGTCGAGACCAAATTTCACATCGAGCCGGCTGTTGACGATAAATTTGCTGTCCCCGTGCACCAGGCTGCGATTCTCAGGATTCACCGCGACCACGAAATTGACGCCATTCTCATCCAGAGAGCGCGACATCACCTGACCAATCTGCATGCCGTGCAGCATCAGCGGCTGCCCCTGATCGATACCGTAGCTCTCCGGCGCACTCAGCCTGACCGTCAGCACGTTGGGTTTCTGCAGCAGCGTCTCATTTGACGCCAGCACGGTGTAGTGCTGCTGCGGCTCACCTTCGCCGGGAACCAGTTCCAGCGTGTTACCGGTCAGCAGCGCACTGAGGCTGGTATCGGTCAGGCTGATTTTCGGGCTGTGCATCTCAATGCGGGTGCCGCTGCGCATCAGACCGACCACCGACGGATCAATCGTCAGCTCGCCGGTCACCTTGCCGCCATCCTGCAGGTTGAGCTTAGTCAGCGTGCCGACCTCCAGTCCCTGATAGATCAGCGGCGTGCTGCCCGCTTTAAGGTTATTGCCGTTGGGCAGATCCAGGGTAATCAGCACGCCGCGCTGACTGTGCGCCAGGTCAGGATAGAGCCGGTAGTTCTGCTCCGCTTTGGCCTCTCCGGCATTTTCCGGGGAGTCAAAGGCAATCGCGCCATTCACCAGCGCCGCCAGGCTCTCCAGTTGCACTTTAGCACCGCTCAGGCTGACATCAGCATTGACGCCGGAGACGTTCCAGAAGCGACTGTTGGTTTTCACCAGATGGGTGAAGCGACGGTCAATCAGCACATCAATCGCCACCCCGTCGGATTTGCTGTTGATGTTGTAGTCATAGACCCGGCCAACCGGAATCTTGCGGTAGTAGACCAGCGAACCGGTATTGAGCGAGCCGAGATCGGGGGCATGCAGATGGATCAGCAGTTCGCCGGTGTTCACCCGATATTTCGGCTGGGTATCGAGGGCGGTAAAGGCCTCGCTGGGTTTCCCTTTGCCGGGCATCATCCCGATATAGTTACCGCCGACCAGCGCATCCAGTCCCGACACGCCGGCCAGTGAGGCTTTCGGCGTCACCAGCCAGAACTGGGTGTCTTCGCGCAGCGCGTCGCGCATATCGCTCTTGATGCTGGCTTTGATCTGAATGCGGCGATAGTCGTCGCTGAGATTAATGCCCTGCACGGTGCCCACTTCCACACCCTGATAACGGATCGGGGTACGGCCCGGCACAATTCCATCCGCCGTCTGGAAATTGATGGTGATGGTGGTGCCGCGCTCCTGGTAGTTGGTCCAGAGCAGCCAGCAGGCGATCAGCATCGCAATAATCGGCAGCAGCCAGAAGGGCGAAACTTTACGCTTATTGCGCAGCGTGGCGTTAGTCGGTGTAGTCGGCGTTTCCTGTTGCATGTGCATCCCAGAGCAGGCGGCTGTCCAGCCACTCAACAGACATAATGGTCAGGATAACGGCGGCGCCAAAAAAGAGCGCCGCCGGTCCCATGGTAAAAGCCAGCAGCTGATCGCGATTGACCAGCGACATGGTTAACGAAATGACAAACAGATCCAGCATTGACCAGCGGCCAACCCAGGTGACAAACCGCAGTAACCGGATGCGGGTGCGCAGCCCCTGTTCACAGCGGAAATGGATGCTGAGCAGCAGAGTCAGCATCACCAGCACTTTGGTAAAGGGCACCAGAATACTGGCGATAAACACAATCGCGGCGACCGGCACATTACCTTCACCCAGCGACAGAATGCCCGAGAAGATGGTGTCCTCACGCCGTGAACCGTTGAGGTACACCACGGAAATAGGCAGCAGGTTCGCCGGGATCAGCAGCACAATCGAGGCAATCAGCGCCGCCCAGGATTTTTGCAGGCTGTGGCGGCGACGGAAGTCGAGCGGTGTGTGGCAGCGCGGGCAGCGCCCCCGCTCGTCCGGCAGGCCGGTATGGTGACAGTTCAGGCAGACCTGCATCTCGTCACGCGCCATATTGCCGGGCTGCTGCGGGTAGAAATGCTCCCACAGCTGCTCCATGTTGAGATGGATCAGCGTCAGCACGCTCAGCACCGTCAGGGCGATGTAAGCCGCCAGCCCATACCCAATCTCCAGCGAAGCATAGTCCTGCACCTTAATCGACGCCACGGCAATGCCGATCAGGTAGATATCGAGCATCACCCACTCTTTCAGCTTCTCCAGCATCAGCAGCACGGGCCGCAGGTTCATGCCCAGCCGGTGACCGATACCGAGATAGCAGATGCCGGCCACCAGGGTGATCGGCGCGCCCAGGGTACAGAAGGCCACCATTGACGCCGTCAGGACATCCCCCTGTTGCGTCATCTGAATCACGCCTTCCAGCACGCTGGCATTGATGCGCATCCCCAGCAGACGGATATCCACCAGCGGCAGGGAAAACGCGAACGGCATCAGCACCATCATGGTGGCGGCCATGGCCATCAGACGTGTCATCGACCAGTCGTGACCGCTGACTATCCGGGCGTTGCAGCGCGGACAGTAGGCCGCCTGATGCGATTTCACATCCGGTAAGGAAAAAAGGGTATCGCATTGCGGGCAACGCTGATAACGTGCGTGAGGCAATGTCTGGCTGATAGCGTGAATTTTCATAGGGTGGTGCAATTTTCGCTCGTCAGAAGTAACAGATATCGGTCATTAAGACATTGTCTGTGTGCCTGTCTCGGGCATCACGCTTCGATCCACAGAATGCTAAGGTTATAGTAACTAACGCTATGATTCACCTTGTCGCTCTGGATAATTAAAACTTATTTTTAACGAACGGTCTCAATAAACCCGTTCAGATGTCATTGGTAACGGTTGAATAATGAACAAAACTGCCTTTTACGCCGATCTAAATCGCGATATGCGAGCCCTGCTGGCGGGCGAAACGGCGTTTCTCGCCGCGATGGGAAACTTTAGCGCGCTGCTGTATGAACGTCTCGATGGCGTGAACTGGGCAGGTTTCTACCTGCTGACGGAAGCCGATACGCTGGTGCTGGGCCCGTTCCAGGGCAAAATCGCCTGTGTGCGCATTCCGGTCGGTAAAGGTGTGTGTGGCACGGCGCTGGCAGAAGAGAAAGTGCAACGTGTGGATGATGTGCATGCCTTCCCGGGCCACATCGCCTGCGACGCTGCCAGCAACGCTGAGATTGTGATTCCTCTGAAAGTGAATGGCACTGTGGTTGGGGTGCTGGACATCGACAGCGTGGATTACAATCGTTTTGACAGCGATGACGAATCAGGGCTGGTCACACTGACTGATGGGCTTTGTGAAGTGCTTGCGAACAGCGACTTAGAAAAATATCTGCAGCTGACGCGCAGCTAATCGACTGGATCACATGGCATTTAGCGATGTTGTCATTATAATGTCGCCTGTTCATGCCTGCGCTGGTCGGCAAACCCGTTGTAATCAGGAAATTTCATGGAAAATCAACCTAAGTTGAATAGCAGTAAAGAAGTCATCACTTTTCTGGCGGAGCGCTTTCCGCACTGCTTTAGCGCTGAAGGTGAAGCGCGTCCGCTCAAAATCGGTATCTTTCAGGATCTGGTCGAGCGTGTTCAGGGCGAAATGAGCCTGAGCAAAACACAGCTGCGTTCCGCGCTGCGTCTTTATACGTCGAGCTGGCGTTATCTCTACGGCATCAAAGCCGGTGCTATCCGTGTCGATCTCGACGGTAACGCCTGTGGCGTGCTGGATGAGCAGCACGTCGAGCATGCGCGTAAGCAGCTTGAAGAAGCGAAAGCGCGTGTGCAGGCACAGCGCGATCAGCAGCGTGCCGCCCGTCGTGAAGCGGGTGAAAGCGAAGAGGGCGCGGCACCGCGTCGCGCGCGCAAGCCTGCTGCACGTAAGCCTGCCGAGGGCGACGCCGCACGCAAACCGCGTCCGCAGACTGCTGCACCGCGTGCGACCGCCTCACAGCATCGCAAACCAGCCCCACGTCCGGAGCAGGAAGCCCGACCCATCACTGATACCTCAACTTTGCAACCCGGCCAGAGTATTAAAGTTAAAGCAGGCAAAAGTGCGATGGACGCTACCGTTCTTGAAGTATCAAAAGACGGCGTTCGGGTCCAGCTCGCTTCCGGCATGGCAATGATTGTGCGCGCAGAACACTTGCAGTTCTGAAACGGAGGCTAACCCCGGCATGAACACCCTTTTCAAAGTTGGACTTATTGCGGGCCTGCTGTTAGCAGGCCCAACGTTCGGCGCGGAGAATATCACCCGCGCCGATCAGATCCCCCAGCTTCACGAAGACCCTCAGGACCCGACGGTAAGTGAGCGTGTCACCTCACGCTTCACCCGTTCCCACTACCGCCAGTTCGACCTGGATCAGAACTTTTCAGCGAAGATTTTCGATCGCTATCTGAACATGCTCGACTACAGCCACAACGTGCTGCTGGCGTCGGATGTGGCGCAGTTTGCCAGCAAAAAAACCACCGTCGGCGATGAGCTGCGCAGTGGCAAGCTGGATCTCTTTTACGATCTCTATAATCTGGCGCAGAAACGCCGTTTTGAGCGCTATCAGTATGCGCTGACGGTGCTGGCGCGTCCGATGAACTTCAGCGGCAATGACACTATCGACATTGACCGCGGCAAGGCTCCCTGGCCGAAAGATGAAGCCGAGCTGAATGCTCTGTGGGATGCCAAGGTCAAATATGATCAGCTGAGCCTGAAGCTGGCGGGTAAAACCGACCAGGAGATTCGCGACGTTCTGACCAAGCGTTATAACTTCGCGATTCGCCGTCTCGCCCAGAGCAACGGTGAGGATGTTTTCCAGCTGGTGATGAACGCCTTTGCCCGCGAAATCGATCCGCACACCAGCTACCTGTCGCCACGTAACACCGAGCAGTTCAACACCGAGATGAGCCTGTCTCTGGAAGGGATCGGTGCCGTGCTGCAGATGGATGACGACTATACCGTCATCAACTCGATGGTTGCGGGTGGACCGGCAGCGAAAAGTAAATCCATCACGGTGGGCGATCGCATCGTCGGCGTCGGTCAGCCCGGCAAGCCGATGGAAGATGTGATTGGCTGGCGTCTGGATGACGTGGTGGCGAAAATCAAAGGACCGAAAGGCAGCAAAGTGCGCCTTGAGATCCTGCCAGCCGGTAAGGGCACCAAAACCCGCACCGTGACGCTGACGCGTGAGAAAATCCGTCTGGAAGATCGCGCCGTCAAAATGAGCATCAAGAATGTCGGTAAACAGAAAGTGGGCGTGCTCGACATTCCTGGTTTCTATGTCGGTCTCACCGATGACGTGAAGGTTCAGCTGCAGAAGCTGCAGAAGCAGAACGTTGACAGCGTCGTGATCGATCTGCGGACCAACGGCGGCGGTGCGCTGACCGAAGCGGTTTCGCTCTCCGGTCTGTTTATTCCGAGTGGTCCGGTTGTTCAGGTGCGCGACAACAATGGTCGGGTGCGTGAAGACAGCGACAACGACGGCGTGGTCTACTACAAAGGGCCGCTGGTGGTGCTGGTTGACCGCTTCAGTGCCTCCGCCTCTGAGATCTTCGCTGCGGCGATGCAGGATTACGGACGTGCAGTGATCGTCGGCGAGCCGACCTTCGGGAAGGGCACCGTGCAGCAGTATCGCTCTCTGAACCGCATCTACGATCAGATGCTGCGTCCGGAGTGGCCGGCGTTAGGCTCCGTCTCCTATACCATTCAGAAGTTCTACCGGATTAACGGTGGCAGTACTCAGCGTAAAGGCGTCACGCCCGATCTGCTGATGCCAACCGGGGTGGAAGCGGCTGAAACCGGTGAGAAGTTCGAAGATAACGCACTGCCGTGGGACAGCATCAAAGCGGCGACCTACGTCAAAACCGGCGACGTCAAACCGCTGGTGGCGCAGCTGACGAAGCACCACGCTGAACGTATTGCCCAGGATCGTGAGTTCCAGTACATCATGAAGGACATTGCGCGTTTCAATGCCCTGAAAGATAAACGCAACATTGTGTCGCTCAACCTTGCTCAGCGCGAGAAAGAGAATCACGAAGATGATGCGTTACGTCTGGAGCGTATCAACGCGCGTTATCAGGCTGAAGGCAAAAAACCGCTGAAAAACCTGGACGAGCTGCCGAAAGATTATAAAGAGCCCGATCCTTACCTCGATGAGACGGTGAAGATTGCGAACGATCTGGCGCAACTGGAGAAATCCCAGCCGGAAGCGCCCGCGGCGAAATAACCCGCGGCTATGAGAAAAAGCACCGCCTGGCGGTGCTTTTTTTTTGCCTGCGGGAGGGCCATTCCGCCGTAATCATTAGCCGCTGTAATCGTGCCAGCGTGACGGTCGGCGCAGCAGGCGTGACAAAATGTAAAGTTATGTCTTTTTAGGCACTTAAACGTTAAGGTCGCTTGAAAAGCGGCCCAATGCACATAGGATATCTATCCGCGTATAGGCGCGTGAACTACTGAGGAAGATTAACGATTATGATGCGTATTGCTCTTTTCCTGATGACCAACCTGGCTGTGATGTTGGTATTCGGGCTGATTCTCAGCCTGACAGGGATCCAGTCAAGCAGTGTCCAGGGCCTGATGATCATGGCAGGCCTGTTTGGCTTCGGCGGTGCGTTTGTTTCACTGCTGATGTCGAAGTGGATGGCACTGCGATCGGTGGGTGGTGAAGTGATTGAACAGCCGCGCAATGAAACGGAGCGCTGGCTGATGGAGACGATCGGCCGTCAGGCTCAACAGGCGGGCATTGCGATGCCACAGGTCGCGATCTATCACGCGCCTGACATCAACGCCTTTGCCACGGGTGCACGTCGTAACGCCTCGCTGGTGGCGGTTTCAACCGGTCTGCTACAGAACATGAGCCGCGATGAGGCTGAAGCGGTTCTGGCGCACGAAGTGTCGCATATCGCGAACGGCGACATGATCACCATGACCCTGATTCAGGGTGTGGTGAACACCTTCGTGATTTTCGTGTCCCGTATTCTGGCGCAGATCGCGGCGGGCTTCATGTCCGGCAACCGTGACGATGGCGAAGAGAGCAGCAACGGCAACCCGCTGGTCTATTTTGCGGTGTCGATGGTGCTGGAGCTGGTGTTTGGTATTCTTGCGAGCATCATCACCATGTGGTTCTCCCGTCACCGCGAGTTCCACGCCGATGCCGGTTCAGCGAAGCTGGTCGGCCGTGAGAAGATGATTGCGGCGCTGCAGCGTCTGAAAACCAGCTACGAACCGCAGGAGCCGAGCAGCATGATGGCGTTCTGCATCAACGGCAAAGGCAAGTCGTTCAGCGAGCTGTTTATGTCGCATCCCCCGCTGGACAAGCGTATTGAAGCCCTGCGCAGCGGCCAGTATCTGAAATAGCCCTGAGCGGCATAAAAAAGGCGACCCCCGGGTCGCCTTTTCTTTTTCGGCCCTCAGGCGCGGTTCTGCGTCATCCGTGACACGCTGACCAGCGCCGCCACGGCGGCAAAACTGCCCGCCAGCAGTAGCGAGGCGTGCGTGCCTTGCTCATCAAACAGATTAAACATCAGCGCAACCAGCGCGGCTCCCGCACTCTGACCCAGCAGACGCGCAGTACCCAGCATGCCGCTGGCACCGCCGCTGCGATGACGGGGCGCTGAGGTGACAATGGTATGGTTGTTGGGCGACTGAAACAGCCCGAAACCGGCACCGCACAGCATCATGCGCCAGATGATATCGCCGTCGCCGGGATTAGCCGGCAGCCAGGCAAGCAGAAACAGCCCCAGCGCGAACATCGCCAGACCGATGCCTCCCAGCAGCCCGGCGTGCACCCGCCCAATCAGCCGGCCGGCAATCGGCGCAAACACCATGGTGGCCAGCGGCCAGGGCGTCAGGAGTAAACCAGTGGCCACCTCATCACGCTGCAGGACGTTTTGCAGAAAGAAGGGCAGCGACACCATGGCGAGCATCTGCGCGCAGAACGAACAGACCGACGTCCCCATCGACAGGCTGAAAATCGGGATACGCAGCAGGTCAACCGGTAACAGCGGCACCGTCATCGCAAGCTGGCGACGGATGAAGAACCACCCGACAACCAGCAGTCCGATCACTTCTGACAGCACCAGCAGGTGACTCTGACCCTGCGCGAAACCGCTCAATGCGGAGATGATCAGCCCAAAGAACAGGGCGTTCATGATGGCGCTGGGCACATCAAATTTCTGCGTAGTGGCTTTCTGCGGATTATCGGGCAGCGTCCGCAGCGCCAGCCAGAGTGCCACGGCACCCAGCGGGACGTTAATCAGAAACAGCCATTTCCAGCTCGCCACCGACAGAATGGCGGCCGCCACCGTCGGGCCCGCCGCCGTCGAAACCGCCACCACCAGCGAGTTGATGGCCATACCGCGCCCCAGATAGCGCTGCGGATAGATAATGCGTATCAGGGCGGTATTGACGCTCATCAGCGCCGCGCCGCCCAGCCCCTGCAGAACGCGGGCGCAGGTCAGCATGGTGAGTGAGGTGGAGAAGGCGCAGAAGACCGACGTCACAATAAACAGCGCCAGCCCTGTCTGATACACGCGACGATAGCCCAGCATGTCACCGAGGAAGGAGAGCGACAGCAGCGAGACGATAATCGCGATCTGATAGGCGTTCACTATCCAGATGGACTGCGCCGGGCTGGCGTTCAGTTCACGTGAGATGGTGGGCAGCGCCACGTTGGCGATCGCGCCATCTAATACCGCCATCGTGAGTCCGAGCGCGATGGTGATAATCGCCATATAGCGCTGAGCGCCGGGTAAACCATCCTGAGGAGGGGAGAGTGTCATAGGTTAATTACTAAAGAGGGTGAATATCATCATGCTAATGAAGTTGACGCGAAATTGCAGCGTCCGGAGGTGAAAAAGATCGCGTGACCGGCGACACCAGGGTGAAACCATTGCCGCTTTCCGCTGCGTCACTCTATACTGGCGTTCTGTCTTATTTTTGTAACTGATTGAACAAGGTGCGCGATGTCCTCTGCTGAAAATGGCAAACAGCCCGATTCCGTCTCCTCCGTGCTGAAAGTGTTTGGCATTTTGCAGGCGCTGGGTGAAGAGCGCGACCACAGCATCACTGAGCTGGCGCAGCGCGTGATGATGTCAAAAAGCACGGTCTACCGTTTTCTGCAAACCATGAAAACGCTGGGCTATGTCACCCAGGAAGGTGAGAGCGAAAAGTACTCCCTGACGCTCAAACTGTTCGAGCTGGGGGCGAAGGCGCTGCAGAATGTCGATTTGATCCGCAGCGCGGATCTGCAGATGCGGGAGCTGTCGCGTCTGACCCGTGAGACTGTGCATCTGGGCGCGCTGGAAGAGGAGAGCATTGTCTACATCCATAAAATCGACTCGCTCTATAACCTGCGCATGTATTCGCGCATTGGTCGCCGCAATCCGCTCTATTCCACCGCGATTGGCAAGGTGCTGCTCGCCTGGCGCGACCGCGAGGAAACGGAAGAGATTCTGCGGCAGGTAGAGTTCAGACGCAGCACGCCGAATACGCTGATGAGCGCGGACGCCCTGCTGGCGGCGCTGGACGAGGTGAAGGCGCAGGGTTATGGCGAAGATAATGAAGAGCAGGAGGAAGGGTTACGCTGCCTCGCGGTGCCGGTCTTTGATCGCTTCGGGGTGGTAATTGCCGGCCTCAGCCTCTCTTTCCCCACGATCCGTTTTTCAGAAGAGGCGCGTCAGGATTATGTGGAGATGCTGCAGCGGGCGGCGCGAACGATTTCCTCGGAAATGGGCTTTCACGCCTATCCTTTCTGAACAGCGCGGGCCATGCGGCCCGCGCTTTCATCAGTTATCGATCACTTCTCCGCTTTTCTTCAGCAGCGGACAATCGGTTACGCCGACCACGCCGCTGTCCGTGTGCAGATACTGGGCGTTAATCACACCGCGTGCGGTAAGATAGCTGCACTGCAGGCCCAGTCCCGCTGCATTCTTAGTGCTGCCGGTTAACACGCCATAACCGGTAAAGAGCATCGCCAGCCAGATCACCGCCAGCAAGCCTACCATGCGAATAAACAGTTTCATTGTATCTCCTTGTGAAAGGTAACTCAGCGCTCCACCTGGTGCTGCCGGTCAGAATGATAGCAGCATGCCTGGCTTTTCGGCGGGAATCGATCAGAGATAACTGAAACGGCAAATTCTGCTTTGCCGTTAACCCCATTATCTTTTGTGATGGCGACAGGTAGAATACGCGGTTGTCATGTTCTGGCGTTTTCACTTTGTTTTATGAGGCAGTTATGAATGAGTTAGCCGCAAATCCGGGCCCCCTGGTCAGCTATGGCCTGCTGGTCATCATTTTGATTGTGGCGTTTATCGCCTGGTTCTTCGTTAATCGTGCCAGCGTTCGAGCCGGTGAACAGATTCGTTTGCTGGAATCGCTGCTGGAAGAGCAGAAAAAACAGAATCAGCTGCTGCGTCGTCTGATTGAGCTGCAGCCTGGCGCGGAGAGTAAAAAACCCGAGGATGAGCGGGAGAAGCGCGACTTTATCCGGTTAATCCCGGAACGTTAATCAGAACAGAGAGGCGGGATGAGCGGGAAGAATCCGTGGTATGACAGCAGCAAAGCGCACCATACGCCAGAGGGTTTCCGTAACCCGGAGCCGGAAGAGCGTCAGCCTGGCGATCTCCGGCGCTGGCGTCGGGAGCGAAAAGCGCAGGGTCTTCCGATGCCACCGCAACAGGGCTATGACGCTTTTGTTGAAGAGTGGTGGCAACCCGCCGATCTCAGCGGCAGTGACGATCGCCTCTGGTGGCTGGGCCATGCCGCCGTGCTGTTGCGGCTCAATCAGCGTTACATTCTGATCGATCCCGCCCTCTCAT
Source organism: Pantoea sp. PA1 (assembly GCF_056856975.1). Classification (NCBI taxonomy): domain Bacteria; kingdom Pseudomonadati; phylum Pseudomonadota; class Gammaproteobacteria; order Enterobacterales; family Erwiniaceae; genus Pantoea; species Pantoea sp. PA1. Next base: position 1,396,940 of record NZ_JBXGEE010000001.1, on the reverse strand, counting down.
CCCGCGCCTCGCCGTTCTCTTTTGCCGGACCGCAGCGCAAAACCCCCGCGCCGCTCAGCATTGCCGACCTGCCGCATCTGGATGTCGTGCTGATTTCTCACAATCATTACGACCATCTGGATCGGCCGACGGTCAAAGCGATTGTCCGGCGTTTCCCGCAGGCCACCTTTGTTGTGCCGCTGGGCCTGGCTGCGTGGTGCCGCGCCCGGGGAGTGCAGCAGGTACATCAGGCTGACTGGTGGCAGCAGGTCAGGGTGGGCGATCTCTGTTTTGATGCGGTTCCGGCGCGTCACTGGAGTATGCGGTCGCCCCGCGATCGCAACCGTTCGCTCTGGTGCGGCTGGGTCGTACGTTCATCCTCCGTGCGCTTCTGGTTCTCCGGTGACAGTGGCTACAGCGACAGCCTGCTGGCCATCCCCGCCCGACTTGGCCCCTTCAGCGTGACAGCCTTACCGATTGGCGCCTATGCACCGAAATGGTTCATGGCAGGCCAGCATATGGACCCCGATCAGGCCGTGGCACTCTGGCAGGCGGCGGGCAGACCGCTGACGCTGCCTATTCACTGGGGCGTATTTGAACTGGCTGATGAGCCACTGGATGCGCCTCCGCAGGAACTGGCTGCGGCACTGCGGCGGGCAGAGGAGGAGCAGGGCAGCTTCACGCCATGGCGAATAGGCGAAAGCCGCAGCCTGAATAATCCACCCCAGGAATAATCCTGGAGCCGGGGGAGCCGGTTACACCGGCTTTTTTTAACAGAAATCTCTTTTTATCACATTAATGGTTAAATTTTTAATAAGCCGGAGTCGCGCGGCTGCTTTTATTTGGAGCAGAGCTCAGAGCAGTTTCCTGTTTTTGGTGCAGTAGAGAAGATACCTGTACCAAATAAAAAGTGTCGTACAGGATTAACGTCAGGTTATTGCTGCTTCGCTTTCCTGTCGCTTCGCTTATCAATTCGCTTACTGCCATATTTGTGAAATATTAATTTCTTATGGTATCCATTGAGTTAGCCCGGACGAGAAGGCATCCGGAGGAAATGAACCTGCGGGTTCATTATATTTATGCCGGGTTTTAGCGCCGCGACAGAACAGGCTGTGTGAGCCTTCTGGCAATTGTGCGTGCTGCCTCTCTGAGACTTTAAAAATGGCTTGCCATTGTTTTTAGGATATGTGATAACAATTCGTGGGTTAAACGAGGTACAGTTCTGTTTATGCATGGCATCTTCAGTGAAGAAGTACGAGTAAAGACGTTGACGTTGAATACCGCTTCCTTGCCGAACCTTAATTAGTGCCTCATGCAGTAACGTCTCTGGTTTTTCTGTAAGACAGCCTTCGGGCTAAATAAACATCTAAAGGAATTTGCAAAATGGCAAAGATTAAAGGTCAGGTTAAGTGGTTCAACGAGTCTAAAGGTTTTGGTTTTATCACCCCTGCAGACGGCAGCAAAGATGTGTTCGTACACTTCTCTGCCATCCAGGGCAATGGTTTCAAAACCCTGGCTGAAGGCCAGAGCGTTGAGTTCGAAATTCAGGATGGCCAGAAAGGCCCGGCAGCTGTTAACGTCACTGCTATCTGATTCGACTCCGCCTCGGTGCATCGCACCCTGATATGGATTCTCAAAGCCCTGGCCGGTCGGCCGGGGCTTTCTTTATGCTTCCGATGCGTAAACGATAAGGTTACACTGCGCCGCGTTATCTGATGCCGGAGTCCCCTATGTCGTTGATTTGCCCGCTTTGCCACTCTCCTCTGACTTTCAATGTCCGCAGCTGGTCCTGCGAGAATCGCCATCAGTTTGATCAGGCGAAAGAGGGGTATGTCAATCTGCTGCCCGTTCAGCATAAACGGTCGCGTGAGCCAGGTGACAGTGCAGAGATGATGCAGGCTCGACGGGAATTTCTGCAGGCGGGCTACTATCAGCCGCTGCGTGAGCAGGTCGTCGCGCTGCTGCAACCGGTGCTGAACCTGCCGGAGAGCCAGATTCTGGATATCGGCTGTGGCGAAGGCTACTACACCGCTGCGCTGGCAGAGGCGGCAGGGGAAGGCGGACAGGTGTATGGACTGGATGTGGCCAGAATGGCTATCCGCCTCGCCGCTAAGCGTTATCCCGCGGTGCGGTTCTGCGTGGCCTCCAGCCAGCGTCTGCCTTTTGCCGATGGCTCGCTGGATGCCGTGGTGCGGATTTACGCGCCCTGCAATGAAGCGGAACTGGCCCGCGTCCTGAAGCCCGGCGGCACGGTACTGACGGTAACGCCGGGACCGCATCATCTGCAGCAGTTCAAAGCCCTGATCTATCGCGACGTGCAGCTGCATGCGCCAGAGCAGAAAACCTACCCGGGCTTCCGGCAGGTGGCGCAGCATACGCTGCGTTATCCGATGGCGCTGACGGGCGGGGCCGCAACGACCCTGCTGCAGATGACGCCTTTTGCGTGGCGGGCGCGGGAAGCGGTCTGGGAGACGCTGCAGCAGAGCGAGTCGTTCAGTTGTGATGCCGACTTTACCCTGACGCAGTGGCAGCGCGACTAGCGCGCCTCAACCAGCGTATTATAGATGCGCTCCAGATCGTCGAGCTGCTGCACCGCAATCAGCAGCCGGCGCTGCTCCAGCTGAATGACCAGAATGCCATCCTCAGAGAGATTCATGCCCTGAATCCGCCGGTAATCAATCCAGACACCAGCATAAAAAAACCCTTCGGCTTTCATCAGCAGCGTGGGCCTGCGCAGCCAGAAAAGCCAGAACGCCAGAAAGCTCAGCACCATCAGCAGGGTGGTGGTGAGCTGCGGGCCGTGATGGCTGATGTTGTTTCCCAGCAGAATCAGCAGCAGCCCGATGAAAATCAGGCTGTCGATTTTGTGCCGTCGCTGCAGGGCGACCCGTAAGCGGACAGGCCCGCGTCGACGCGGCAGAATCACCTCGTCATAAAGGGCGAACAGCAGCAGGGCGGCAATGCAGAGCGCGATAAGCGCATCAGTTAATGACATAACATCTGGCCTCAAACGGGGTGAGCTCAGCCGGTTGTGGCTCAGCTCACTACGCTTAAAAGCCGGGCGCCAGCGCGCCCGGCCGGTTGAGATTACAGACCGAGCAGGCCGATCCAGTAACCAAAAATACCGATGGCAAAGAAGCCGACGATAATCCACAGCGCGTTGACCTTACGGCGCAACAGCCACATACAGCCGAAGGTCAGCAGCAGCGGCACGATGCCTGGCATCAGCTGATCGAGGATCGACTGCACCGTGGTGACGGTGGTCTTACCGGTGGAGTCGGTGATACGCGACACCACCAGCGGGATGTTGACGTGCGTCCACTTGTTTACCAGCGCGCCCATCACAAACAGGCCGAGAATCGAGGCGCCCTCCGTGAGTTTCTGCAGAAATCCGCCGCCCATATCGCTGACGATATCGATCCCTTTGCGATAGCCATACGCCACGCCGTAGTAGCGGGTCAGCAGGCGTGCCAGGTTAAACAGCACAAAGAACAGCAGAGGGCCCAGCAGGCTGCCGCTCATCGCGATGCCGGCACCCAGCGCGGCAAACACCGGACGCACGGTGCCCCAGAAGATCGGGTCGCCGACACCGGCCAGCGGGCCCATCAGACCGACTTTCAGGCCGTTGATGGCACCGTCGTCGATAGGCGCGCCGTTGGCACGCTGCTCCTCCATCGCCATGGTAACACCGAGCACCGGCGCGGCCACATAAGGGTGGGTGTTGAAGAACTCCAGATGGCGCTTGATTGCCTGCCTGCGCTCATCATTATTCTCCGGATAGAGACGGCGGATCACCGGCACCATTGAGAAGCAGAAGCCCAGCGCCTGCATACGTTCAAAGTTCCACGATCCCTGAAACAGGTTCGAGCGCATAAAGACGGCACGGACGTCACCGGGTGTCAGTTTCTTTTCGACTTTCGTAATATCAACCATGTGATCACCTGTTCCTTAATCGAGTTCGTTATCAAGATCGTTCGCGGTCGCCGGGCCGGAAGGGGCCCCCGCTACACGGTTGTATTTCGGGCTGAGCTGAATGTAGAGCACCGCCATCACCACGCCAATGACCCCCAGCGCCACCAGGTTAAAGTTGGTAAAGGCCGCGGTGACAAAGCCGAGATAGAAGAAGGGCATCAGGTAGCCCGCGCGCATCATGTTGATGACCATCGCGTAACCGACCACCACAATCATGCCGCCCGCGATATTCAGACCATTGGTGACCACCTCAGGGATCGAACTGAGCAGGGCGTGAACCGCACTGGTGCCGACGGAGATCGCCACAATCAGTGCCGGGATAGCGATACGCATCGCCTGCAGCAGCAGGGCAGAGACATGGATCCAGGAGATAGCAGTGAGGTTGCCTTTCTCTGCGGCTTTGTCCGCGGCATGCTGGAAGGCAACGGTCAGGGTTCGAACGATGATGGTCAGCACCTGTCCGGCTGCGGCCAGCGGGATGGCCAGCGCGATACCGGCTCCCACACTCTGACCGCCCGCGATCACCAGAATGGTGGAGATGATGGAGGCGAGAGCGGCATCGGGGGCCACGGCGGCACCGATGTTCATCCAGCCCAGCGCAATCATCTCCAGCGTCCCGCCGATGATAATGCCGGTTTTCATATCTCCCAGCACGATACCAATCAGGGTACAGGCCACCAGCGGACGGTGAAACTGGAACTCATCCAGAATCGACCCCATGCCGGCAATACAGGCAACAATAAAAATCAGAATAATTTGTAGCGAGGTTATTTCCATCATACTTCTTGTCCTCAGCAGGATAGCGAAAATGAGCCCGGAAACGCAGGCGCAGCAGCTCTTCTGTTACGCGTTTACTTTCGCAATCAGATCCATCATTTTCAGTTTCTGATCGCTGGAAACCTTACGCACTTCCAGTTCGATATGGCGTTCATTCAGTTTGCGGAAGGCGGCGATATCTTTTTCATCCACCGAAACCGCATTGTTGACCTGGGTTTTTCCCTGACGGAACGCCATCCCGCCGATGTTGACGGTCCTGATATCGACACCCTGTTCCACCACGCGCAGAACGTCGGTGGGGTTGGTAAACAGCAGCATCACCCGATCCTGACCATACTTTGGGTTATTCCACACCCGAACCATCTTATCGACATCGACCACATGCGCCGTCACGCCGGGCGGCGCGACCTGCGTCAGCAGGGTTTTGCGGACGTGATCCTTTGCCACCTCATCGCTGACCACAATAATGCGCTGAACGTTTGTCTCTTTGGTCCAGCGCGTCGCGACCTGGCCGTGGATCAGGCGATCATCGATACGTGCCAGCCCAATCTTCATATGGTCGCCGGGAGCCATCGGCTTAGCCGGTTGCGCGGGCGAAGCCGGTTTTGCGGCAGCGGGTGCGGGTGCCTCCTCTTTGGCTTTCAGCGCTTTAATGCCTTCACGGCCGGTCTCAACCGCCACCGCCACCAGCTCGGCAAGCGTCGGGTTGTCATCGCGCGCCATCAGCGTTTCGACCAGCATCGGGATATTGACCCCGGCGATGACCTCATACTGCGGTTTATCCACCACGATACGGCTGGCCGCATTAAACGGACTGCCACCCCAGGTATCGACTAAAAAGAGTACCCCCTGCGTCGTATCCAGTTTTGCCAGCTGCGTTTCATATTTTTCGATCAGTGTTTCTGCATTTTCACCCGGCACAAAGTCTATCCAGCCGACGTTCTCCTGCTCACCTAACAGCATTTCTGCCGTTTTAAGCAGTTGTTCCGCTGCCCAGCCGTGAGTACCAATTACAATCGCAATGGTCACGTGCTACCTCCGTTCACTAAAGAAGCTCATCTGAGTAAATGGCCCTGTCAGAATCGTTTCGGTTATTTTTAACAGGGTGCTGGCGATGACTGGCTGAGCGCCAGAAATCATCGGTTAACACCGTTAAGGCGGTTAGGTCGCGATTTATTTTAGTGATCGAAAAAATAAATTTTGTGACATTGGTCAGTTATTTACCCCACGGCAGAACGAGTGAATCGTTTTATGCATACGATCAACCTCATTGCAGATTGTAAAAATAAGAAAATTTTTTGACGCCATTTACCGACCTGATACATTAGCCTTCTGTTTATTACTCAGGAGTGTCGGGCTTCAGCCCACCTTTATGGATCGTCACCGACGTCGCTTAATCTGTTCTTTGCGCCTGCTGGCGCGTCACCTTTCGCCTGACGGCGTTTTCTCTGTTTTCCCGACGACCCGGATGTCACGCCTCGCTGCGCCGACAGACACCGGCTTACTCTTTTCCCTGTTCAGGAGTCATAAATAATGGAATTTTTATTCGACCCCTCAATCTGGGCGGGTTTACTGACGCTTGTCGTACTGGAAATCGTCCTGGGCATCGACAACCTGGTGTTTATTGCCATTCTGGCCGACAAACTGCCGCCGAAGCAGCGTGATAAAGCGCGCCTGATCGGCCTGTCGCTGGCGCTTGTGATGCGTCTGGGTCTGCTCTCGCTGATCTCCTGGATGGTTACGCTTACCACGCCGCTCTTCAGCGTCGGCGGTTTCAGCTTTGCCGGTCGTGATTTAATCCTGCTGGCCGGGGGCCTGTTCCTGCTGTTCAAAGCGACCATGGAGCTGCACGAAAGGCTGGAGAACCGTCAGCTCGAGGGCGGCGGGAATCGCGGTTATGCCAGCTTCTGGGCCGTGGTGACACAGATTGTGGTACTGGACGCGGTGTTCTCACTGGATGCCGTTATCACCGCCGTGGGTATGGTGAACCACCTGCCGGTGATGATGACCGCCGTGGTGATTGCGATGGGTGTGATGCTGCTGGCGTCCAAGCCATTAACCAACTTCGTTAACGCGCATCCGACGGTGGTGGTGCTCTGCCTGAGCTTCCTGCTGATGATCGGCCTGTCGCTGGTGGCAGAAGGCTTTGGTTTCCATATTCCGAAAGGTTACCTCTATGCGGCGATTGGCTTCTCAATCCTGATTGAGCTGTTCAACCAGATTGCACGCCGGAACTTTATCCGCCATCAGTCAAACCGGCCGATGCGTGAGCGCACCGCAGAGGCGATTCTGCGCCTGATGGGCGGTCGCAACCGCGCGCAGACGGCGAGCAGCAATAATGCAGGCAGCAGCGAAGAGTCTGCGCTGGCCGAGGCGATGCCGCAGGAAGCCTTTAAAGATGAAGAGCGCTTCATGATTAATGGCGTACTGACGCTGGCGTCCCGCTCCATCCGCAGCATCATGACGCCGCGTGGCGAGATCTCCTGGGTCGATGCGAACCGTCCGCTGGATGAGATTCGCGATCAGCTGCTGGATACGCCTCACAGCCTCTTCCCGGTCTGCCGGGGCGAGCTGGATGAAATTATCGGTGTAGTGCGGGCGAAAGAGCTGCTGGTGGCGCTGGAGCATGGCGTGGATGTGGCGACGTTTGCAGCGAATACGCCTACCATCGTGGTGCCTGAAACGCTGGACCCGATTAACCTGCTTGGCGTGCTGCGTCGTGCACGTGGCAGCTTCGTCATCGTCACCAATGAGTTTGGCGTCGTGCAGGGGCTGATTACGCCGCTGGACGTGCTGGAAGCGATTGCGGGTGAATTCCCGGATGAAGATGAAACGCCGGAGATCGTGGCTGATGGGGATGGCTGGTTAGTGAAGGGCGGCACCGATCTGCACTCGCTGCAGCAGCTGCTCGACTTCCATGAGCTGGTCGATCCGACCGAAGATCACGCCTCGCTGGCGGGTCTGCTGATTGCGCAGAAAGGGCAGTTGCCGCTTCCGGGCGACGTGATCGATATCAGCCCGCTGCACTTTCAGATTATCGAAGCGACCGACTACCGTATCGATCTGGTGCGCGTTACCAAAGATAAGCCACACGATGAGGATGAAGAGGCGTAACGCTTTTCGATGCGCGGTCCGTTACTGAGGCCGCGCTGACTCTCTCCGACAGCCGCTGCCTGACCGCCGCGGCTGTTTTTTTATCGGTGGCGGCAAAGCGCCAGGGCACATCGCTTCCGACGCGTCCGGTTATGAGGGCTGCCGCACCTCCAGCCGGTGCTGCGTCAGCCAGGCCGGAAAGTCCTCCAGCGGCATCGGGCGGGCGAAATAGTAGCCCTGCAGATGATCCACCCCGCGTTCGCACAGGTAGGCGGCCTGCTCAGCCGTTTCTACTCCCTCGGCCACCAGGCTGATGTTCAGGCGCTGCGCCAGGGAAATCACCATATCCGTCACCGTCGCGTTGATCGCGTCCGTGCCGATGGCCGCCGTGAATATCTTGTCGATCTTCAGCACGTCAGGCTGCAAATCCTTCAGATAGGAGAGCGAGCTGTGACCGGTGCCGAAGTCATCAATTGCCAGCCGTACGCCGATCTCATGCAGTTGCGCAATCACCGACTGATCGACCACCGGCAGGGCATCCCGCTCGGTCAGCTCGACCACCAGTTTTGGCACCGGATTGGCAGGCCACCAGAGGTTCTGCAGATCCTGCAGGATGGCACGGTCCCGGAAATGGCTGGCAGCGACGTTGATAGCGATATGGAAGTCGCGGTCATCCGGTAACTGGGGTAACTGCCTGACCACCTCATTCAGCACAAAGCGGGTCAGCGGCTTAATCAGGTTCTGACGTTCGGCCAGCGGGATGAAAACATCCGGTGCAATCCAGCCCTGGCGGGGGTTATGCCAGCGCAGCAGCAGCTCGATGCCGTCGCACTCGCCGCTGCTGCTGTTGATCAGCGGCTGACAGTAGACCATAAACTCATTAGCCGTGATGCCATAACTGATTTGCCAGCTCAGGCTCATCCGGTTTGCGGTCGCCAGCCAGACAATGTAGCCCATCAGCAGACTGAGCAGCAGCGCCAGCGGCAGTTGCGAGGGGAGGGTTGCCAGCGCCAGTCGGGTCGGTGAGGGGCCATAGAGCGTCAGAGTAAAGGGGTAACGCAGCGAGCCCTGCTCATAGCTCACCTCATCTTCCGAGGGTACGGTCGGCTCAATAAGGGGATTACCATACTCCAGACTCTGGCCGTTAACGTTGAACACGGCACGTTCCACCCAGGGCAGCTGCGGTTCGAGCACATAGTTGCTCATCATCTCGATGTTAATTACCTGCAGAATCCCGGCGCGGTTATCGAGGCTTCTGGGGGTCCACAGCAGCAGAACCGGCGAGCCTTTCAGCAGGTATTGGTCGGTGGACAGGGTCATGCGCTGGTTATTAAAAGCTAAATCGGGGTAGGTCTGGCTGAAGGGGATGGCGCGAGGCCCGTAAATACTGGAGCAGTAGATGCTGTCGTTATCCACCAGCAGAATCGCCCGGACGGTCTGCAGGGAAGAGATTTTTTCAATCAGCGGAAAGCGAACGTCCTGACAGGGGACGCCGACCAGACCCAGCGTGTTATTGGCGGATACCTCCAGCGGCGAGAACATCCGGTCAAAGCGCATAATCGCTTTGTCGGCAAAATCCATTGCCTGCTGCTCAATACGTGACTTCTCTTCGATATAGCGAAAGGCCAGCGTGAGTATCAGCACTACGGTGGCGATTGACAGTGCAATAAGCAAACGCTTTCGTCTGAATTGTCCAACAAATTGCTGGGCCATATACATCAGTATCCACCTTCCCTAAAGCCAGAAAAAAGCAAAAAATATCGGGGTTAATATCGGCACGGCCCCATTAATATTGAGGCCGGAATGCAGAAAAGCGGGTCTGGATAGCTGCGCAGGCCGGACGGCTGCGCGGAAAATACTCTACCGTGTAAACCTGCGCTGAGATAGCGCAGGATGCGGATTTGATTACGTTTGCACGTTATTTGAACGTTTATACGTTTCGCTTAATCACACTGTACTTTAATGGCCAGACCGCCGCGGGAGGTTTCACGATACTTGGCATTCATGTCCTTGCCGGTTTCATACATCGTCTCGATAACTTTATCCAGAGAGACGCGCGGCTCACTGGTGCGGCGCAGGGCCATACGCGCGGCGTTAATCGCTTTGACAGAGGCGATAGCATTACGCTCAATGCAGGGCACCTGAACCTGTCCGGCGACCGGGTCACAGGTCAGACCCAGGTTATGCTCCATGCCGATCTCAGCCGCCACGCAGACCTGCTCCGGGCTGCCGCCCAGCAGCTCTGCCAGCCCGGCCGCCGCCATGGAGCAGGCAACGCCGACTTCACCCTGGCAGCCCACTTCTGCGCCCGAGATGGAGGCGTTCATCTTATAGAGCACGCCAATCGCCCCCGAGGCGAGGAAGTAACGCAGGAAGATATCGGGCGTTACGGGTTCGATAAAGTGATCGTAGTAGGCGAGCACCGCAGGCACGATACCGCAGGCACCGTTCGTCGGGGCGGTCACCACCCGGCCGCCCGCCGCGTTCTCTTCATTGACGGCCAGCGCAAACATATTGATCCAGTCGATCACAATCATCGGGTCGCTGGAGTGTTTGGTTGAGGAGGTGAGCAGGCGACGCAGCGACGCGGCGCGGCGCGGCACACGCAGGGGACCGGGCAGGACGCCCTCGGTATTCAGACCGCGATCGATACAGGCCTGCATCGTCTGCCAGATCGTGGCGAAGTAGGCATGGATCTCGTCGCGGCTGTGCAGCGCCAGCTCATTTTTCATCACCAGACCGGAGAGTGACAGGCCGGTTTCACGGCAGTGCGCCAGCAGATCTTTGGCAGAGTGGAACGGCCACGGAACCGAGACCTCATCCAGCGCCGACTGGCCGAAATGCTCTTCATCAACAATGAACCCGCCACCCACGGAATAGTAGGTTTTTGACAGGATCAGCAGGTCGCCGGCAAAAGCCAGCAGGCGCAGGCCATTTTCATGCAGCGAGAGATTCTCACTGCGAAATACCATGCCGCCTTCGCGCGGGAAGTCGACTTCGTGTGCACCTTTCGCCACCAGCAGTCGCTCACGCTGCTCAACGTCTTTGATAAAGGCAGGGATCGCATCAATATCGACGGTGTCCGGCGATTCGCCCGCCAGACCCATAATGATGGCGATGTCGGTATGGTGACCCTTGCCGGTCAGCGACAGGGAACCATAGACATCCACAGCGATCCGGGTGACCTCCTGCAGCTTTCCCTGTTCGCACAGCAAGTCCACAAACTGTTTACCCGCTTTCATCGGGCCGACAGTATGCGAACTCGAGGGGCCGATGCCCACTTTGAACATGTCGAAAACACTAATCACAGGTGACACTCCTCACAATTATTCTCACTCTGCCGGGGCAGTTTATGGCGCTAATAGTAATGGTCATGCACCGGAAAAGAGCAGCTTTTCGCATGAAATAAACTTATCAAAACCGATAGAAAATATTATAGCGGGGCCCGGCAGGGAGTTGACGGGCTTCCATGAGGTTCGTGCGGGAAAAGGGGTCAGAAAGCGATCTGCGTGCTCAGTGCGCGGATTATTCCGGCGGTCATCCCCCACACCAGATAATCCTGATAGCGTGACAGCCACACCGGGTGCCGGACACCGGCCCGATGAACCTCCAGCGAACTGTAGCGGCTGAGCTGTAACGCCTCAGCCAGCGGCATCTCAAAGGCGCTGTGCACCTCATCCGGGTTGAGGGTTAAACGCAGATTGGCCGGAATAATCCCCAGCACCGGCGTCACCTGAAAACCGGTACTGCTGGTCACCGCAGGCAGCGAACCCAGTATCTCGACCTGCTGCGGTTCGATGCCCACTTCTTCATGGGCCTCGCGGAGTGCTGTGGCGATCAGCGAGGCGTCGTCGTCATCCTGCATTCCGCCGGGAAAGGCGACCTGTCCGGCATGTTTGCGCAGGGCGTGCGAGCGCTGTGTCAGCAACAGGCCCGGCTCAGGCCGCGCCACGATGGGCACGAGGACTGCCGCGTGCCGGCCAGAGAGGCGCTGCGTCGTGCGCGCCGGCTGCTGCAACAGAAAGCGGCAGCGAAAAGTCTCAAGCGTCAGAGCCAACTGAACCTCCCGATTGTTCCAGTGCCGGTAAGATCCGGCTCACTTTATCCAGCGTCTCCTGATATTCCGCGAGCGGATCGCTGTCTGCCACCAGGCCGCCACCGGCTGCACAGTAGAGCTGCTGGCCCTCGGCAATCAGGGTGCGAATGGTGATGCTGCTATCCATCCGCCCACAGAGGCTGAGATAGCCAATGCTGCCGCACCAGGCATTGCGCCGCTGGGGCTCCAGCTCATCGATGATCTCCATGGCCCGGATCTTGGGCGCGCCGGTAATCGAGCCTCCCGGAAAACAGGCCCGCAGCAGGTCGGTGGCTTGCAGAGGGTCGGGCAGCCGCGCACGAACCGTACTCACCAGATGATGCACGGCGGGGAAGGGTTCCACCTCACACAGTGCCGGAACGGTAACGGAGCCGGGCTGCGCCACGCGGCCAATGTCATTACGCAGTAAGTCGACGATCATCAGGTTCTCGGCCCGATCTTTCTCCGCATGGCGCAGCGCCTCCGCCTGCTGGGCATCCGCTATCGGGTCCGCGCAGCGTGGCCGGGTTCCCTTAATCGGGCGGGTTTCGATCTGCCGGTTATTCAGCGAGAGGAAACGCTCCGGCGACAGGCTGAGGATGGCACTCTCCGGCAGGCGAAGAAAAGCGCTGAACGGCGCACGGTTAGCGTCATTCAGCTGACAGAACGCCTGCCACTCATCTCCCTGATAAGCCGCCTGAAAACGCTGTGCCAGATTAACCTGGTAGCAGTCACCGGCCTGGATATAGTCCTGAACCGCCGCGAAGCGGGCGGCATAGTCGGCGTAGCTCAGATTAGAACGCCAGCCGCTGGTCAGTGAAAAGGGCAGCGCCTCACGCGCGGGCCACTGTGTCAGCCAGGCGAGCCGCGCCTGCGCCGCCTCCAGCGCCACTAGGGTCAGGGTCTGCTGATGGTGATCGGCAATCAGCGCCCAGTCATAGATCCCTACGGCCATATCGGGCGTGATGAGGTCGGCGTCGGCCCTGGCGGGCAGCGTTTCAAACCGGCGGCCCAGGTCGTAGCCAAACAGACCCAGCGCCCCGCCCTGAAACGGCAGCGTCTCACTGGCGGCAGGCGTCACGCCCAGCGCATCGCACTGCTGCTGCACCAGCAGCAGAGGGTCGGCGGCCGATTCACGGGTGCCGCTGCGATCGCTGATCGAGGTGATCGCCCCGCGGGTCACCAGGGTGGCGCGGGGATTAGCCGTCAGAATATCAAAGCGGTTATCGCTGTGGCTGGCCTGGGCGGAGGAGAGCAGCATCGCCCAGGGCAGATGGGCAATGGGGGCAAAACGCCGGGTCAGCGCATCCGCGGTATAATCAAGCGTGAGGGTTTCAACAATCATCGGGCAGAAAAATCAGCAAGCAAAGAGGCGGTCAGACTGACATATTTTTTCCTGACTGGCACCTGTTAGTTCCGCGTGGGATACTGTCTGACCCAACACAGGAGCAGAACATGTTTACAGGATTACCGGCGCTCTCTCATGAGCAGCAGCAGCAGGCCGTCGAGCGTATTCAGGAATTGATGGCAGGGGGTTTATCGAGTGGTCAGGCTATCGCCCAGGTGGCGCAGGAGATCCGGCAGACTCACTCGGGCGAACAGATCCGGGCGCTCTTCGACGACGAAGATGACGAAAACGAAGAAGAATAACGCCCGCTCTGCTTAACGTGCAGCGATAATTTTTATCTCAATTTTGTACTTTGGATTTAACAGCCCGGCCTGAACCGTACAGCGCACCGGTGCATTACCGGGAGAGACCCAGGCGTCCCAGGCGCGGTTCATGGCAGGGAAATCAGCCTTATCCACCAGAAACAGCGTGGCATCAAGAATTTTGCTCTTGTCACTGCCGAGACGCGTCAGCATCGCATCAATCACCGCCAGCGCATTGGCCGTCTGCGCTTCGGCGTCGGCGTCCAGGTTTTCCGGCACGCTGGTGTAGTAGATCGTGTCATTGTGAATCACGGCTTCGGACATACGGTGTTCCGGGTCAATACGGGTAATACTCATCGGCTTCTCCCTGAATAAAGTGGCAGTTAGCCTGCCATATTCCCCGCATCGCTGTCACCCCTCACAGGCAGCGCTTAACAATCGCCTGCCTGTCTGCCATCACCTGAGGTGCCATCCGGAAGGTGGTAAAATATTTGACCTCTGCCCCTCGCCCGTGAGGCGAGACATCCGCAAAGATAGAATCCTCCCAGGTAAAGACGCTGATCGCACTGCCGCCGGGCCGGGTATGGGTCGTGTCATCGCGGGCAACCACGCTGGTCGTGGACCAGCCGCGATAAATGCAGTCGCTGAGTTGAGGAACGGTGCGGGTGCTCTGGCCCTGAAAGAGGGGTTCCTGCAGACGCGCCTGATCGGGGGTGGGGGCCTGACAGCTGCAGAGCAGCAGCACGCCAGTCAGAGAGCCGATGCGGAAAGTATTCATAGCAATCCTCCGCCTGAGTCAGGCAGTCGGGTTAAGGCCATCTGCTTAACGCAGCCTGAAGACAACGTTAAGCCAGTCTCAGCACGTCAGCTTACGGGTGCCACATCCCAACGGTAAGCCGATTTAATCATTATAATCCGGGCGGTTATTTCCTGCTGTTATCCTCTGCATTTGCTGACTGCGTCACAGGCTTTAGCGGGCAGGCGGGGGACGGAATGCGGCAGCGGCCGGCTGGCGAGGCGCGGGAATGCAGGACAGGCCAGTCGTAAAAATGGTATAAATCAGCGAAATATCGCGCCACAGGATGAGGATGAGCACATGGCGAATACGCAGTATCTGTTTTGGGTGATGGCGGGCGCACTGACGCTGCTGTTTATTGTGATATCGGCCTTTGTCGGTCTCTCTAAAGGCAGTAAGCAGGGTTTTATCACCTTTGCTCTGCTGTTTATTGCCATGCTGGCGGGCGCGTTTTATATCCGGCACTAGCACAGCGCGGCGTCACCTCGCGATCGTTTTCAATCTGTTACAACGATCTTACGCCTGGCTCACAGTTCACAAGGAAACTCAGCGGCCTCCGGCGCCGGTTAACTATGATCAGATCAAATAGCAGTGCTGCTATTTATCACCGGAGGTAATTATGTCTGAACGTCCAGATTACGATGAGCCATTGCCAGATGATGCTGAGATCTACCCGGAAGATGAAGAAGAGGATGAGGAAGACGATCCGACCGTAAGGGATGTCTGACACCGGTCGCCCCCTCTGCTTACACCGCAAAACCGCCTGTGCGCCGTTTTGCGGTTCTTTATTTCCGCAGCAGATTCATGTGCGATGAAAATAGCGTTCAATCCCGGCTTAAATAATCCTGCGCACGCATAACGTTAATGAAACCCGCCTCTCTTCCGTCGTCACTGGGTTATTTCCTCTCCGTTTCTTCCCCGCATTCACGGACACGCGAATTAAACGTTCAGTGGATGTGACTTTATGCCGCAGGGGAAGCACTAACAGCACGTTCAGGAGAACACGCACGCTGTCGGAGAACTGACCATTCCTGCATAAATTATTGATAAGCCTCCGTTTTGCTTTGTCTGAGCAATACTGACATAATTACAGTGTTTTTGCCGTTCTTAGTGAGGGTATGTGGCAGACGATTTTGCAGTGGATGGCGCGCTGGCGCTGGGTATCCCGGGTTTTAAGCCGCGGGAAGCACAACGCGAGATGGCGCAGGCGGTCTCTGAAGCCGTAAAAGAGCAGGGTGAACTGGTCGTCGAAGCCGGTACCGGTACCGGTAAAACTTACGCTTACCTGGCACCCGCCTTACGGGCCAATAAAAAAGTGATTGTCTCGACCGGATCCAAAGCGCTGCAGGATCAGCTCTATGGGCGCGATCTGCCCACCATGGTCAGGGCGCTGAGGTTTAAAGGCAAAACCGCGCTGCTGAAAGGCCGCTCTAACTACCTCTGTCTGGAACGCATGGAACAGCAGTCGATGGCGGGTGGCGATCTCACCGCGCAGGCGCTCACCGATCTGGTGACGCTGCGCAGCTGGTCATCACAGACCGAAGATGGCGACATCAGCAGCTGCGCGGGCGTGACCGAAGACAGCCCGGTCTGGCCACTGGTCACCAGCACCAACGATAACTGCCTGGGCACCGACTGCCCGCGTTACAAAGAGTGCTTTGTGGTGAAGGCGCGAAAGCGCGCCATGGACGCGGATGTGGTGGTGGTGAACCACCATCTTTTTCTCGCCGACCTGGTGGTTAAAGAGGGCGGTTTTGGGGAACTGATCCCTGAAGCGGATGTGATGATCTTTGACGAAGCCCATCAGCTGCCCGACATCGCCAGCCAGTACTTTGGCCAGCAGCTCTCCAGCCGTCAGTTGCTCGACCTCGCCAAAGATATCATCATCGCCTACCGCACCGAGGTGCGCGATGCCCAGCAGCTGCAGAAATCCGCTGACCGTCTGGCGCAGTGCGCGCAGGACTTTCGCCTGTCACTGGGCGATCCCGGCTATCGCGGGAATCTGCGTGAGCTGCTGAGCGACAACGCCATTCTGCGGATGTTTACGCTGCTGGATGATGCACTCGAACTCTGTTACGACGTCATCAAGCTCTCTCTGGGACGTTCAGCCCTGCTGGATGCCGCTTTTGAGCGCGCCGCGCTCTATCGTACCCGGCTGAAACGGCTGCGGGCCATCAACGAGCCAGGCTACAGCTACTGGTATGAATGTACCTCACGTCACTTTATCCTGGCGCTGACGCCGCTCTCCGTCGCGGAGCGTTTTCGTGAAGTGATGGATAACCGTAAAGCCGCGTGGATCTTTACCTCAGCCACCCTGGCAGTGGATGAGAAGATGGCGCACTTCTCGGAACGGCTGGGTGTCAATGCGGCAAAAAGCCTGATCCTCAACAGCCCGTTCGACTTTGCGAAGCAGGCGCTGCTCTGCGTGCCGCGCAATCTGCCGGAGCCTAACCGTCCGGGGGGCGCCCGCCAGCTGGCCGCGATGATGAAGCCGCTGATTGATGCCAACAAAGGTCGCTGCTTCTTCCTCTGTACCTCACACCTGATGATGCGTGAGCTGGCGGCCGAATTTCGCGCCTCCATGACGCTGCCGGTGCTTGTGCAGGGTGAAACCAGCAAAGGCCAGTTGCTGCAGCAGTTTATTGAGAAGGGGAATGCGCTGCTGGTCGCGACCAGCAGTTTCTGGGAAGGGGTGGATGTGCGCGGGGATGCCCTGTCGCTGGTGATCATCGACAAACTGCCTTTCACCTCACCGGAAGATCCGCTGCTGAAAGCCCGGATGGAAGATTGCCGGATTCGCGGCGGCGATCCCTTTGCGGATGTGCAGTTGCCGGACGCGGTGATCACCCTGAAGCAGGGCGTGGGACGGTTAATCCGTGACACCGACGATCGCGGCGTGCTGGTGATTTGCGATCAACGGCTGGTGTCACGCCCTTACGGCGCGCTGTTCCTGAACAGTCTGCCGCCGACGCCGCGCACCCGGGACATCCGTCGCGCCATCGCCTTTATCCGCCAGCAACCCGAACCAGACGCATAATTCTGTGCTAAGATGCGCGCCGTTTTCTTTCTTCTGAGGTAGTCATGTCAGCCCGAATTTTAGCGCTGGATACGGCGACAGAAGCCTGTTCAGCCGCGTTGCTGAATCAGCAACAGATCGATGCCCGATTCGAAATCGCCCCGCGCGATCATACCCAGCGTATTTTGCCGCTGGTCGAAGAGCTCCTGCTCGCCGGTCAGCTGGAACTGACCGATCTGGACGCGCTGGCCTTTGGGCGCGGCCCCGGCAGCTTTACCGGCGTCCGTATCGGCATTGGTATTGCGCAGGGCCTGGCACTGGGCGCAGCCCTGCCGATGATTGCGGTCTCGACGCTGGCGACGATGGCAGAAGGGGCGTGGCGTCTGCACGGCGCCCGTCGCGTACTGACCGCCATTGATGCGCGAATGGGTGAAGTTTACTGGGCAGAGTATCAGCGGGATGAGCAGGGGCGCTGGCAGGGTGAAGCCAGCGAAAGCGTGCTGACGCCCGAGGCGGCGGTGGCCAGAATGCAGGCGCTTACCGGTGAGTGGATGACCGCCGGCACCGGCTGGGAAGCCTTCCCGGCATTGCAGGAGGGGCACGCACTGACGCTGACCGCCAGTGAGGTGACCCTGCCTGCCGCACAGGATATGCTGCCGCTGGCAACGCTGGCGCTGGCGGACGGGGATACCCTGCTGCCGGAAACGGCGGAGCCGACCTACCTGCGCAATGAAGTTGCCTGGAAAAAGTTACCTGGCCGCTAAGTCGCACGCAACTTATTGTTATGCGTCCAGTCTAAGACTTTACCTAACGGGAGAGCGTCTATGTCGTCAATGTGTGGTAAAGGGCTTTCAGGTCTGCTGCTGACCTGTGTGCTGGTGTTAACGGGTTGTGTCTCTATTCCTGACACGCTGCAGGGCAGTTCCCCTCAGCCTCAGCAGGATCTGCTGCGGGTGATGAATGACCCTGCTATCTATGTCGGCCAGGAGTCGCGCTTTGGCGGTAAGGTGGTGAACGTCACCAACCTGAACGGCAAAACCCGTCTGGAGATTGCGGCACAGCCGCTGGATGAGAGCGCCAGACCGCGTCTGGGCGCGGCGTCAGTCGGCCGGATCTATGCTGACATCCACGGTTTTGTTGATCCGGTGGATGTCAGAAATCAGTACGTCACGGTGCTGGGCACGCTGAAAGGCACGGAGCAGGGCAAAATCGGCGAGGCAGATTACAAATTTGCCGTCATCGATGTGCGTGGTTATCAGCGCTGGCGTCTCGCCCAGCAGGTGACCGCCCCGCCACAGCCGATGGACCCCTGGATCTGGTACGGTCCGACCCGCCATCGCGGGGGATACTGGGGACCCAATCCCTACTGGGGCATGGTTAACAGTGGCCCGACCGAGGTGCAGACCATACTGACCGAGTAACATTAAGACCTGCTATTCAGCCCGGTCGCGGTGCTCGCTGCCGGGCTTTTTATTTGTCTGTTTTCACAGCACGAAATTTAGTGATGGACTTCGCAACCTCAACATGCCGAAACAGGCAAACTGGTACAATCAGTTAAAATATTGTTAACAAACCAGATTGGCTGAGGCGGCGATGGAAATACAACATAATTATCGGGGTGGATCCTTGAATAAGGTTTGGCTGAAACGCTACCCGGCAGATGTGCCTGCCGAAATAAGTGCAGATCGTTATACCTCTCTGGTGGATCTGTTTGAGCAGGCCGCAAAACGCTACGCCGATCAACCCGCGTTCCTGAACATGGGTCAGAAAATGAGTTATCGCCAGCTGGAGGAGAAGAGCCGCGCCTTTGCCGCCTATCTCCAGCATGAACTGGGCCTGAAAGCGGGTGACCGGGTGGCGTTAATGATGCCTAACCTGCTCCAGTATCCGGTGGCCCTGTTTGGCGTGCTGCGCGCGGGAATGGTGGTGGTCAATGTCAATCCGCTCTACACGCCGCGAGAGCTGAAGCATCAGCTTAACGACAGCGGCGCCAGCGCCATCGTTATCGTCTCCAACTTCGCGCACACGCTGGAAAAGGTGGTGGGGGAAACCGCGGTCCGTCACGTCATCCTGACCCGGATGGGCGACCAGCTCGCCCCCATTAAGGCGACGCTGGTGAATTTCGTCGTCAAGTATGTCAAAAAGCTGGTGCCGAAATACCATCTGCCGGGCGCTATCTCATTCCGTCAGGTTCTGGACGTGGGGGCGACGCTCAATTATCGCCGTCCGACCGTGTCGAATGACGATCTCGCCTTCCTGCAATATACCGGCGGCACCACCGGGGTGGCCAAAGGGGCGATGCTGACGCATCGCAACATGCAGGCGAATCTCGAGCAGACGAAAGCGACCTACGGCAAACTGCTGCGTGACGGCAAAGAGTGCGTCGTCACCGCGCTGCCGCTCTATCACATCTTTGCATTAACGGTGAACGGGCTGCTTTTCCTTGAGCTGGGCGGCCAGAACCTGCTGATCACCAATCCGCGCGATATTCCTGGCTTCGTTAAAGAGCTGAGCAGGTTTCCGTTTACCGCCATCACCGGGGTCAACACGCTGTTTAATGCGTTGCTGAACGATGAGCAGTTTACGAAACTCGATTTCTCCACGCTGCGGCTTTCCGCGGGCGGGGGGATGGCGGTGCAGAAAGTCGTGGCTGAACGCTGGGAAAAGCTGACCGGGCACTATCTGCTGGAAGGCTACGGCCTGACGGAGTGTTCGCCGCTGGTTTCGGTCAATCCCTACGACATCAGCTGTCATACCGGCAGCATCGGCCTGCCGGTGCCCTCGACCGATGTGCTGATCCTGGATGAAGCGGGAAATGAAGTGGCACCAGGCGAGCCGGGTGAGCTCTGCATCAGCGGCCCGCAGGTGATGCTGGGTTACTGGCAGCATCCGGAAGCGACGGCGGAAGTCCTGAAAAATGGCTGGCTCCATAGCGGTGATATTGTTACCGTTGATCAGGAAGGCTTTATTCGCATCGTCGACCGTAAAAAAGATATGATTCTGGTGTCAGGCTTTAATGTCTATCCGAATGAAATCGAAGATGTGCTGATGCAGCACCCGAAAGTGCGCGAAGCCGCGGCCATCGGGGTTCCCAGCGATCTTTCCGGTGAGGCGGTCAAAGTCTGCATCGTGAAAAAAGAGGCGTCGCTGACGAAGGAGGAGGTGCTCGATCACTGTCGCCGTCAGCTGACCGGCTACAAGGTACCCAAAATCATTGAGTTTCGTGATGAGCTTCCCAAGACCAACGTTGGCAAGATCCTGCGGCGCGAGCTGCGTGATGAGGTGAAATCCGGCACCCGCTGAATCCGGATAAGAATTGAGGTTGAACGCCGGCATGTCCGGCGTTTTTATTGTTTTTAACATGGAGCGCCGCGCGGAGTCTGCTGCGGTGGAAATCAGACGTGAACTATTCCCTTATCGACCAGGATGATCAACTGGCAGACGTGTGCCAGAAAGCGCGCCAGCACGCGGCGGTGGCACTGGATACCGAGTTTGTGCGTACCCGCACGTATTACCCTCAGCTTGGCCTGATCCAGCTGTTTGACGACGAACAACTGGTGCTGATAGACCCGCTCAACATCCGCGACTGGTCACCCTTTGTGGCGCTGCTGACCGACACCGCCGTAACCAAATTCCTGCATGCGGGCGGCGAAGATCTGGAGGTGTTCCTGCACCGTTTTGGCGTGCTGCCGACTCCGATGATCGACACCCAGATTCTGGCGGCCTTCTCCGGCCAGCCACTCTCCTGGGGCTTCGCCGCGATGGTGGCGCACTTCACTCAGGTTGAACTCGATAAAAGCGAATCGCGCACCGACTGGTTAGCCCGCCCGCTGACGGAGCGCCAGTGTGTCTATGCGGCAGCCGACGTTCACTACCTGCTGCCGATTGCCCGTCAGCTGATGGTCAATACGGAAGAGGCGGGCAACATGGCCGCCGCACTCAGCGAGTGCGATAACCTCTGTCAGCGCCGTCTGGACAGTCTGTCCCCGGAAGAGGCGTGGCGCGATATCACCAACGCCTGGCAACTGCGTCCGCGTCAGCTGGCGGCGCTGCAGCGTCTGGCGGCCTGGCGTCTGACGCTGGCGCGTGAAAAGGATATGGCGGTTAACTTTGTGGTGCGCGAAGAAAACCTGTGGAAGGTGGCGCGCTTTATGCCGGGCTCGCTGGGTGAACTCGATCATCTGGGGCTGTCAGGACACGAAATTCGTTTTCACGGCAAAACGCTGGTCGCGCTGGTGGCGGAAGCGGCGGCACTGGAGGAGAGTGAATTACCGGCTCCGCTGGGAAATCTGATCGACCATCCGAATTACAAATCGGTCTTCAAAGCGATGAAGGCGCTGGTGCAGCAGGTCAGTGAGCAGAGTGGCTTCAGTCAGGAGTTGCTGGCGTCACGCCGTCAGATTAATCAGGTGCTGAGTCAGCACTGGGGCATTAAGCCGCAGGGGCGTCCACCGGAGTTACTGACCGGATGGCGGGGCGAACTGCTGAAACCCGGCATCGATGAGATCCTGGCGGGTTGCTGACCGGATAAATTTCCCCTGCCACTGCGCAGGGGAAATTCAGGCTGCGGTCAGAATCATTTAGTCGCGTCTTCCGTTTCCGGAAGCGTCACGTTCAGCTCCAGAATCGAGATATCATCACCTTTCTGATCGAGCTGTACCGTGACCATCTCTGGATCGATCTTCACATATTTGCAAATCACTTCCAGAATGTCGCGCTTAAGTTGCGGAAGATAGTGGGGCTCACTGTCGCCCCTTCTCCGTTCTGCCACGATAATCTGCAGCCTTTCCTTGGCTATGTTGGCAGTGTTCTTCTTCCGGGATAAAAAGAAATCAAGTAATGCCATGGTTTATCCCCCGAACAGGCGTTTCAGGAAACCCTTCTTCTCTTCTTCAATAAAGCGGAAGGGGCGTACTTCACCGAGCAACCGTTCAACGGTATCGGCATAGGCTTTGCCAGCATCAGATTCACCGTCCAGGATCACCGGTTCGCCCTGGTTGGAGGCACGTAACACCGACTGATCTTCCGGGATGACGCCGACCAGAGGAATGCGCAGGATTTCCAGTACATCTTCCATGCTCAGCATATCGCCACGGCTGACGCGACCCGGGTTGTAGCGGGTCAGCAGCAGGTGCTCTTTCACCGGCTCCTGACTGTTTTCTGCGCGACGGGATTTAGAGGAGATGATGCCGAGGATACGGTCGGAGTCACGGACTGAAGAGACTTCCGGGTTGGTGGTGATGATGGCTTCATCGGCAAAATAGAGCGCCATCAGGGCGCCGGTTTCAATCCCTGCCGGTGAGTCGCAGACGATGAAATCGAACTCCATCGCGGCCAGATCGTTCAGGACTTTTTCAACGCCTTCACGGGTCAGCGCATCTTTGTCGCGGGTCTGTGACGCAGGCAGAATATAGAGCTGCTCGGTGCGTTTGTCGCGGATCAGCGCCTGGTTCAGGGTGGCATCGCCCTGAATGACGTTGACGAAATCGTAGACCACACGGCGCTCACAGCCCATGATCAAATCCAGATTACGCAGACCGATATCGAAGTCGATCACGACCGTTTTCTTGCCTTTCTGCGCTAAACCGGTGGCGATGGCCGCGCTTGACGTGGTCTTACCAACGCCCCCTTTACCGGATGTAACTACAATAATGCGTGCCATAAATGTTGATTTCCTTAACAAAAGAAAAGGGGCCTAATTAAGTGTCTGGATAGTCAGCGCGCCATCCTGCAGGCACAGGCGCGCAGCTTTACCAAAAAATTCTTGCGGGATCTGATCCATGATCCAGTACTCCCCGGCAATCGAAACCAGCTCAGCGGCCAGGTTAGTACAGAATATCTGGCAGTTGCGGTCACCGCTGGCACCCGCCAGGGCACGACCGCGCATCATGCCGTAAATGTGAATATTGCCATCAGCAACCAGTTCGGCACCGGCGCTGACGCTGCTGGTGATGATCAAATCGGCATCACGTGCATAAATCTGCTGGCCTGAGCGCACCGGGGTGTTCACGATGCGGGTTTTCGCGGCCACCGCTTCCGCTGCCACCGGCTGCGGTTCAGGCACAGCGGCGGGGGCAGGGGCTTGCGCCTGCGGCCTGGCCTCTTTACCTTCTGCCAGCACCGGCAAACCGGCACGGGCGATCATACGTTTCAGCGCCTCATCCTTGCAGCCGCTTACGCCAACAATACGTAAGCCGGTGGCAAGAATCGCCTGCTGCAACTGCTTCCAGTTAACATCGGCACTCAGGGTGGCAACGTTAAGCACCACCGGGGCGTTTTTCAGGAAGTCCGGAGCCTGGTCAATCTTGTCCTGAAGTGCCTTGCGAATCACCGCCGGGTCATGGTGATGCAAATGGACGACAGACAGGGTGAAACTGCTACCTTTGAATTCGATTGGCGTTTGCGACATCTGTCCCGACTCAGTCCTGTTTTCACTACCGTCAGCCAGGCGATGATAAAATCGTCACTGAAGCGCTAACGGTGAATATTCGAAGTTCTGCAAGCATGTTATAGTTACAGCTATATTCAGACAAGCCTCAACCCCGGTTAATTCGAGTAAAAAATATGTTTTGTGTGATCTACAGAAGCCCGTTACGTGACCAGACTTATCTCTATGTTGAAAAAAAGGACGATTTCTCCCGCGTGCCGGAGGAATTGCTGAAAGGGTTTGGCAAGCCTCAGCTGGCGATGGTGCTAAAGCTGGCGGGGCGCGACAGGCTGGCAAATGCGGATATCAATAAAGTTAAGCAGGGATTGAGCGAGCAGGGCTATTATTTGCAGATTCCACCGCCGATCGAAAGTCTGCTGAAAATTCATTTAGAGGCCGATAAAAAAGTTTAACTCGGATTCTTCTGTAAATATAAATCCTGCCGTCGCGATTTTGTCAGGATAATATTGCTCTGAGGCTGCGCAGAATTAACGGCGCAGCTTATCTGTTTTCACTCTCATTAAATTTCCTGCCCGGCTTTTTGCCCTTATTTGTACGATTATTCAGCACTTCGGCGGTGCTGTTTACGCTTTTTGACAAATTCCGCACCCCGGACCGTTAAAAGGATCTTATTATCTCGCCATGAGGCTGGCAGATCGACCAGCGCAAAAGCAAACATCAACCCGCCAGCAGTGCTGGCATCACACCTAACCTGAACAGGGGATGAGCATGTATCAGCATCGTAACTGGCAAGGCGCTCTGTTAGATTTTCCGGTCAGCAAAGTGGTTTGCGTCGGCAGTAACTACGCAAAACACATCAAAGAGATGGGGAGCGCCACCCCAACAGAACCGGTGATCTTCATCAAGCCGGAAACGGCGCTCTGTGATCTGCGCCAGCCGCTCTCTATCCCGGATGCGTTTGGCGAAGTGCATCATGAAGTTGAACTGGCCGTGCTGATTGGCGCAACCCTGAAACAGGCAACCGAAGAGCATGTGGCGAAGGCCATTGCAGGCTATGGTGTGGCGCTGGATCTGACGCTGCGTGACCTGCAGGCCGGGCTGAAAAAAGCGGGCCAGCCGTGGGAAAAATCGAAAGGCTTCGACAATGCCTGCCCCATCTCCGGTTTTATCCCGGTTGCGGAGTTCAGCGACGATCCGCAGAATGTGGAGCTTAAGCTGCTGGTGAATGGTGAAGTGCGTCAGCAGGGCAGCACGGCAGATATGATTCATAAAATTCTGCCGCTGATTGCCCACATGAGTCGCTACTTCACCCTGCGCGCCGGCGATGTGATTCTGACCGGTACGCCGGAAGGGGTGGGTCCGATGCGCGCAGGCGATCAGCTCGAAGTCTCTCTGGCGGGGCGTGGGATCAGCACGCGCGTGCTCTAAAGACTTGCATCACCACCGCATAGGCTTTATAAGGTGCGGTTTAGGCACACTGCGGACAATCATCATGACTGACACCCCTTTCTGGCAACATAAACGCCTGGCACAAATGAGCGATGAGGAATGGGAATCCTTATGTGATGGATGCGGCCAGTGCTGCCTGAACAAGTTGCAGGACGCCGACACGGATGAGATCTATTTCACTAACGTCGCCTGCAACCAGCTCAATATCAAAACCTGCCAGTGCCGCAACTATGAGCGCCGCTTCGAGTTAGAAGAGGATTGCATCAAGCTGACGCGTGAAAACCTGACCACCTTCAACTGGCTGCCGCGCACCTGCGCCTACCGGTTGCTGGGCGAGGGCAAGGGCTTACCGGCCTGGCATCCGCTGCGCGCCGGTTCGAAAGCGCAGATGCACGCACAGCGTATTTCGGTGCGCTACATTGCGGTTCGCGAGAGTGAAGTGCGGGACTGGGAAGATCACATCATCGATCGGCCCGATCGCAACGGCTGAGTGCCGCTGTCCCGGACAGGATGTAAAAAAGGCTGCCACGGGCAGCCTTTTTTCTGTTCAGCGACCAAACAGGTCGCGCCGTTTTGCTTTGAAAGGCTGGGCAATCAGCACCAGCACCGCCACCAGTAGATAAGCGGCAAATACTCCAATCATCCATTGCGGCATACTGAGCGTCAGAAAGGTCCAGCTGCGCTCGGCGCAGTCACCGCTGGCGAGAAACACCGACGGCAGCCACTTATCCAGCGGCAGACCGCTGGGGAAGCGGGCGGCAAAGTCACAGGTGGTAAAGGGGTTAGGGTGCAGCTGAATCATGGTGTGTTCCCAGGAGAGACGCAGACCTTCCCAGGCACTGTAGATCCATAACGCCAGCGCCGCCAGACGCAACGGCGATTTTGGCGCAATCGCGCCGACCAGACCCGCGGCCATCACACCAAACAGCGCGTTGCGCTCGTAGATACACATGACGCAGGGCTTCAGGCCCATCACATGCTGAAACCATAATGCCGTGAGCTCCAGCGCCAGTGCAGTCAGTGCCAGTAATAACCAGGCTCCGCGGCCCCGGGAACAGTGATTCAGATATCGCAACATATTGCATTCCCTGTAAACGTTAATGCCACGCAGTGTAAACCAAAAGCGGGGGCAAACCAGCCCGGGCCAGCGAAAAATCGTATCCGGACATGACCTCAGACTGATCCAGAACAGGTTATGTGAAAATAAGCCGCGTGTTTTGCGATTATGGGGCGTCTGGCATTTTGCTGCGCAATCAGCTTTACTCCGTTAGCCCCCAGGAGCACCGGAGAGGCAACCTGAAATATGCGCTGCGCCCGGTTTTAATGGTTGCGCAGGCTATATCCGCTATAGGGCGTCTGGTATGATGAGTGCCCATCACGATTAGAAAAGCAACGAGAACACATTGCTATGGTTATAAAGGCGCAGAGTCCAGCGGGATTTGCTGAAGAGTACATTATTGAAAGCATCTGGAACAGCCGCTTTCCCCCGGGGTCGATTCTTCCTGCTGAGCGTGAGCTTTCTGAATTGATCGGGGTGACACGTACGACCCTGCGTGAAGTGCTGCAGCGCCTGGCGCGTGATGGCTGGCTGACGATTCAGCACGGTAAACCGACCCGGGTGAATGATTTCTGGGAGACCTCTGGCCTGAATATCCTCGAAACCCTGGCGCGCCTCGACCACGACAGCGTGCCGGTGCTGATCGACAACCTGCTGTCAGTGCGCAGCAATATCTCTTCCATCTTTATCAGCCGAGCACTGCGTCATCATCCTGACAAGGCGCGTGAGGTGCTGGAGACGGTCGATGCGACGGCCGACCAGGCGGATGCCTATACCGAACTCGACTACCGCGTCTTCCGCGGTCTGGCGTTTGCTTCCGGCAACCCGATTTATGGTCTGATCCTTAACGGCCTGAAAGGGCTCTACACTCGTGTGGGACGTCACTACTTCTCAAATCCCGAAGCCCGTCAGGTGGCGCGTGATTTTTATCTGACGCTGCTGGCGCTGTGTGACACATCGCCGGGACAGGATGAGATTGTGGAGGTGGTGCGCAACTACGGTCGCCGCAGCGGTGAAATCTGGCACAGCATGCAGAAGAATCTGCCTGACGATCTCGGCAATAAACGATAAAAAAAACCGGACATCGCGTCCGGTTTTTTATGCGGTCAGAGTGAGGTATTTCGCGGCGGGTTGCGGTCCAGCAGCTCAACGCTGCCATCCTCATTCTGTTGCTCCAGAATCACATCAAATCCCCACAGCCGATGCACGTGCTTCAGCACCTCGCGACGGCTCTTGTCCAGCGGCGTGCGGCTCTGCGGCACATAGCGCAGGGTCAGCGAACGGTCACCTCGCAGATCGACATTATAAACCTGAATATTGGGTTCGAGATTACTCAGGTTGTACTGGGCAGAGAGCTGCTGGCGGATCGCCCGATAGCCAGCCTCATCGTGAATGGCGGCGATTTCGAGATAGTTGTTGCGGTCATCATCCAGCACGGTAAACAGCCGGAAGTCGCGCATCACCTTCGGCGACAGGAACTGGCTGATGAAGCTCTCATCCTTAAACTCACGCATCGCAAAATGGAGCGTATCCAGCCAGTCAGAACCCGCAATATCCGGGAACCAGTAGCGATCCTCTTCGGTAGGGGACTGACAGATACGCTTGATATCCTGCATCATCGCGAAGCCCAGAGCATAGGGGTTAATGCCGTTATACCACTGGCTGTTGTAGGGCGGCTGATAGACCACATTGGTATGGCTGTGCAGAAACTCCATCATGAAGCGTTCCGACACTTTACCTTCGTCATAGAGGTGATTAAGGATGGTGTAGTGCCAGAAGGTTGCCCAGCCCTCATTCATCACCTGAGTCTGCTTCTGTGGATAGAAATACTGGCTCACCTTGCGCACAATGCGCAGGATCTCACGCTGCCACGGCTCCAGCAGCGGCGCATTCTTCTCCATGAAATAGAGCAGGTTCTCCTGCGGCTCAGAAGGGTAGCGTGCAGCTTCGAACGTGACCGCCTCTTTTTCACGCCGCGGCAGCGTGCGCCAGAGCGTGTTCACCTGACTCTGCAGATACTCCTCCCGGCTTTTCTGACGGGCTTTCTCCTCCTGCAGGGAGATCTTCTGCGGGCGTTTATAGCGATCCACGCCATAATTCATTAAGGCGTGGCAGGAGTCGAGCAGCCGCTCCACCTCTTCAACGCCATAGCGCTCTTCGCAGTCACTGATATAGTTTTTGGCAAACAGCAGGTAATCGACAATCGATCCGGCATCCGTCCAGCTACGGAACAGGTAGTTATTTTTGAAGAAAGAGTTATGACCATAGCAGGCATGTGCCATCACCAGCGCCTGCATGGTCATGGTGTTCTCTTCCATCAGGTAGGCGATGCAGGGATTGGAGTTGATGACAATCTCGTAGGCCAGGCCCTGCTGACCGTGCTTATAGCGCTGCTCGGTTTCGATAAACTTTTTGCCGAATGACCAGTGTGAATAGTTGATTGGCATGCCGACGCTGGAATAGGCATCCATCATCTGTTCAGAGGTAATCACTTCGATTTGGTGCGGGTAGGTATCCAGACGGTAGAGCTTCGCAACGCGGTCGATCTCCGCTAAGTAGACATCAAGCAGTTCGAATGTCCAGTCTGGTCCGTCATTGAGTCGTTTGCTGTCTCTGATGGCTTCGTCAAAGATTGTCGTCATAGCGCACCTCTTTGTGGCAAACCGGCTGACCCGAAAGACAACCCGTTCTGGTTATTTAAGGCTTCATCCTGAAAAAGGGAACCCGAAAAAAACTGAGCGAACACAACAATGATAGCCCACTGTCGCCTATCCGAAATGCGAACTCAAATGAAATCTTTGGCACAAAATCATTAAGTGTGAGGCAACAGGGAATTTAACCGTTTTTAATTCGACCCATACGCCCGATTGCGGAATAAAATCCTGTTTATAAGTGGAATGTATGAGGTTGAATGATTCTCCTGCCATGCGCAGATTTAACTGCCTTTGTTGTCATTTATTTCTGCGTTTAAGGAATAAGGCGCATAAAGCGCTGAAATTCATCGTGCAGCAAGATTTTAGTTACCTGAAAAGTGAAAAAGATGTGAAATGGATGCTGTGATTTCGGGGTGGTGTCCGCTGCGGTGATCCGCTGACTATCATCTTCTGAACAGTGAATTATGCTTTTAGACGTTGGATGGGGAAACTATGCACGTAGTGATTCTTGGAAGTGGGGTTGTCGGCGTAGCCAGTGCCTGGTATCTGGCGCGAGCCGGACATCAGGTCACCGTCATCGATCGTCAGCCTGCCGCGGCGATGGAGACCAGCGCGGGCAATGCCGGTCAGATCTCGCCAGGTTATGCCGCCCCCTGGGCCGCGCCCGGCGTGCCGCTGAAAGCGGTGAAGTGGATGTTCCAGCGCCACGCACCGCTGGCTATCCGGCTGGATGGCAGCAGCTTTCAGCTGGAGTGGATGTGGCACATGCTGCGCAACTGCGACATCAACCACTATCAGCAGAATAAAAGCCGCATGGTGCGGATTGCCGAATACAGCCGGGACTGCCTGAAAGCGCTGCGGAGTGAAACCGGCATCGCCTATGAAGGCCGGCAGGGCGGAACGCTGCAGCTGTTCCGCACCCAGCAACAGTTTGACAGCGCCAGCAAGGATATTGCGGTGCTGCGTGACGCGGGGGTGCCTTATGAACTGCTGCAGGCCGATGAGCTGTCACGCGTGGAACCTGCACTGGCGGCAACCCGGCATAAACTCACCGGCGGATTACGTCTCCCCAACGATGAAACCGGCGACTGTCAGCTCTTTACCCAGCGGCTGGCCAAAATGGCTGAAGAGGCGGGCGTGGTATTCCGCTTCAACACTCCGGTCGATCATCTGCTGCGCGACGGAAATCGCATTTATGGCGTGAAGTGCGGTGATGAGATCATCAAAGCAGACAGCTATGTGGTGGCCTTTGGCTCTTACTCGACGGCGCTGCTGAAGAACGTTCTGAGCATCCCGGTCTACCCGCTCAAGGGTTATTCACTCACCATTCCAATCAAAAATCCCGATGCCGCACCGGTTTCCACCATCCTTGATGAAACCTACAAAGTGGCGGTGACCCGGTTTGACGATCGCATCCGCGTTGGCGGGATGGCAGAGATTGTTGGTTTTAACACCAAACTGACCGAAGCGCGGCGGGAAACGCTGGAGATGGTGGTCAGTGATCTCTATCCTGAAGGCGGTCATCTTGCACAGGCGAGTTTCTGGACCGGTTTACGTCCGATGACGCCAGACGGTACGCCAATTGTCGGCGCCACCCCCATCTCTAATCTTTGGCTCAACACCGGTCACGGAACGCTGGGCTGGACGATGGCGTGTGGTTCAGGACAGTTACTGGCCGATCTGATCTCCGGTAAAACGCCGGCGATTGCGGCGGATGACTTAGCGGTATTCCGCTACTTACCTGGTTTCGCGGCGACCTCATCGCCGCTGCGTAACGCCAGCGCAACTCGTTAAGTATTCAGGGAGAGAGAGGATGTCACGTCCGATTGTCGCGACCATCAACCCGGAGGCGTTACGTCATAACCTGGCTATCGTGCGCCAGGCCGCCCCCGCATCCCGCGTCTGGTCAGTGGTTAAAGCCAATGCTTACGGCCACGGTATTGATCGGGTACGCGAGCCGCTGTCTGACACCGATGGCTTCGCGCTGCTCAATATGGAAGAGGCGATCCTGCTGCGCGAGCGCGGCTGGAACAAACCGATTCTGCTGCTGGAAGGCTTTTTCAGACCTGAAGATTTGCAGCTGATCGACCGCTATCGCCTGACCACCAGCGTTCACAGTAACTGGCAGATCAAAGCGCTGGCGAACGCCAGACTCTCAGCGCCGGTGGATATCTATCTTAAGGTCAACAGCGGGATGAACCGGCTCGGTTTTCGGCCGGAACAGGTCAGCGGCGCCTGGCAGAGCCTGCGTGCGCTGAGCAACACAGGCGAGATGACGCTGATGGCGCATTTTGCTGACGCCGAAAACCCCGAGGGACTGATTGCGCCCATGCAGCGCATTGAGCAGGCGGCAGAAGGACTCAACTGTCCGCGGTCGCTCTCCAACTCCGCCTGTACGCTGTGGCATCCCGAAGCGCATTTCGACTGGGTTCGCCCGGGTATCGTACTCTATGGTGCGTCACCCAGCGGCGACTGGCAGGATATCGCGGGCAGCGGCCTGAAACCGGCGATGACGTTAAGCAGTGAGATTATCGCCGTGCAGCAGCTGCAGGCGGGCGACGGGGTCGGCTACGGCTACCGCTATCATGCCAGCGCCGCGCAGCGGATTGGCGTGGTCGCCTGTGGTTATGCCGACGGCTATCCACGGCATGCCCCGACCGGCACCCCTGTCTGCGTCGACGGCGTGATGACCCAGGTTGTCGGCGCGGTGTCGATGGATATGATCACGGTGGATCTGACCCCCTGTCCCCAGGCGGGAATCGGCTCAGCGGTTGAGCTGTGGGGCGAGCAGGTGAAAATCGATCAGGTGGCGAAAGCAGCCGGAACGGTAGGGTACGAGCTGATGTGCGCGCTGGCACCCCGCGTTCCGGTCACTCTCAGCTAAGTGCGGTCAGACTGCCGCGCATTTTTCTGCTGCAGCGCCAGGCGATAAAGGCCAGCGCTGCACCCAGCAGCATCATCAGACTCAGTGACAGCTTCTCCGCCACCGGCAGTGTGACAACAACCAGGCTGCCTGCGGCACCGCCCGCCATCTGAATAAATCCCTGTAACGCCGACGCCACACCCGCCTGCTGCTGGTAAGGCTCCAGCGCATAGCTGGTGGCCGGGCCAACGGTGAAGGCCAGACCGGCAACAGAAACCGCCACCGGGAACATGTAGAGCGCCCAGTGCGTCTGCATCGCCGCCGGGAAGATCTGCATCCCGGCAACCAGCAGCACCGCGCCCAGCAGCATGGTGAAGAATCCCATCGCCAGGCAGAAAGGCCGGCCCGCCTTGCGAATCGCTTTATTGACGAACATGCTGACAAACATGATCCAGAAACCATTTGCGCCAAAAGCAAAGGAGAACTGGATCGGCGTCAGCCCGCCTTCGGTCATCAGCACCTGAGGTGCCAGCGATACGTAGGTCAGCACCATGCCCAGTGCACCGGCATTGGCGAACGCAAACGCCAGAAAGCGTGGCTGACGCAGGATAGCGGCGTACTGCTTCACCGGTAAGCCTTTCACCCGCAGGGTATCTGCCGGACGCGTCTCGGGCAGGCCGATCAGCACCAGCAGCGTAATCACCACACCATAGGCGCAGAGGAACCAGAAGGGCGCGCGCCAGCCGAAGGCGCTGGCCAGCAGGCCGCCCAGCAGCGGGGCCAGCGCCGGGACAATGTTCAGTGCGCCATTCAGAAAGCCGTAAGCGCGGGCGGCGGCATCGCCACTGAGGCGGTCACGCACGCCGCTGAAGGCGACGACCGCGCTGCAGCAGACGCCGCAGCCCTGCACCAGACGGGCAATCACGAACAGCGGGAAGGAGGTGGCGGTGGCGGCAATCACGCTGCCGGCGATGTAGAGCGCCAGCCCCAGCAGGGCGATGGGCTTACGGCCATAATTGTCCACCAGCGGCCCGGTCACCAGCTGTCCCAGCCCCATCACCAGCAGAAAGAGAGGAATGGTGGTCTGCACCAGACTGACCGGGGTATTCAGCCCTTCAGCAATCTGCGGCAGCGTGGGCAAATAGAGGTCGATGCCTAAGGGTGCCAGCAGCACCAGGCTCAATAACAATAAAGTAAATTTTTGCATAACAACCAGAGGGTAAACGTTCTGTTAAAAAACGAGCCGAAGAGGGTAATGATTCAGAGGGGAAAAAGAAAGCGTAAGCTGTGCGGAAAGTGCGATGCCTGCTTTTTACAGGCATCGCGGGTTTAACTCAGTAAGCGCCGTCGCGACGTAACACGACGCCTGCGGTTTTAAACAGAATCGCAATATCGGTCCAGAGTGCCCAGTTTTTCACATACCAGGAGTCAAAGTAGACGCGGGTATCGTAGTCGATATCGTTGCGTCCGCTGACCTGCCACAGGCCGGTCATGCCGGGCTTGGCCATCAGGTAGTAATCCACATCGCCGGCGTAACGCTCCAGCTCCGCCTCAATCACCGGGCGCGGGCCGACCAGGCTCATCTCACCGCGGATCACGTTCCACAGCTGCGGTAACTCGTCGAGGCTGGTTTTACGCAGGAAGCCACCGATACGGGTAATGCGCGGGTCATTCTTCAGTTTGAAATCTTTGTCCCACTCCATTCGGGCTTCTTCACTGGTCGCCAGCAGCTTCTCCAGCACCTCTTTAGAGTTGGTCACCATGGAACGGAATTTCAGACATTTGAATTTTTTGCCATCCTGACCCACACGCTCATGCCCATAAATCGCATTGCCGCCATCGCGCTTCACCATAAAGCAGAGCAGGGCGAAGATCGGGCCGAGGAACAGCAGCAGCATGGAGGCGACGACAATATCAAAGGTCCGCTTCAGGAAGCGCGAAGAGTGCTTCGCCAGGTTGTTGCTGACACGCAGGATCATCACTTCATGACTGAAGATAAAGGACATGTCGGTGCCGTAGAGCGGCACGCCGCGCAGCGTCGGGATCACGGAAACCGAACGGCAGTTCATCTTCGACAGGAATTTCAGCCAGCGGTCACGCATCGGCTGCTGCTCATACTCCATGGCCACAATAAACTGCACGTTGTCGCGGTCAATGGTCTGCCAGTTAATGTCTTTCCAGGTGATCACTGGCACGCCATTGACGCTCTGCTGAGAGGGCTCATCGTCGACAGAGATAAAGGCCTGCACGTTGTAGCCCAGGATCTCCTCACTCTGCAGGGCAGCATAAGCTTCGGTAGCGTTGCGGCCGGAGCCGATGATGATGGTCTCTTTCTGCCACTGGCCCGCCCGGTTAATGGCGCGTTTGACCAGCGTTCGCATCAGCGGCAGCAGCAGCAGGGCATATGTCCAGCTGAAAACCCACACCATGCGGGAGAAGTCCCATTTCGAAAACGCGATCAGCGCGAGGTCGAGCAGTGAGAAAACAAACAGCGTTTTCACAATCTCCTTCAGCTCGAACCAGAAGGGTTTGCGATAGGTGTAGTGACGCAGACGAACCCAGAACCAGCCGGTGCACATCACGGACATAATAAACTGCGCCACAAAACGGTATTCGATCTGATGCGGGGGAATAAACGTATCCAGCTCGCCCCAGATACCCTGAATGGTTGCGGCGGATAAAAATAATGCGAGGTTGAGTGCAATCAGATCGGAAAAGCTCAGGGCGAATTTCACGATGATATTTTTACGCGTGCCGCTCCATGAGCGGCTCGGGCTATTCATTATCAATGTACTTGCCATAAAACCTGCTCTCTTTCTTAAGTAAAAGATGGCCTGACCAGAATCAGGGACGCGCTCAGGAGTGAGCCACCGAAAAATTAAAAAATAATTTTCAGTCTGTTGCAGTCAGTAAAGCCAGTACAGCTGCAAAAAAGATGAAGATTAAAGCGTGATGGTACTCACGAAATGTTGCAGCATTGAGAATGAGTATGCAGGAGATATTTGACGGCGTTAATACGGAAAAAATCTGAAAACAACAAAAGTGATTAAAGTTTTAAACGGCTAACGTCATGTACTATATGGATAAAATAAGCAGGGGTGCAGTTATAACTAAACTGTTTAAGACGCTTTTAGGAATTACCGCCAAATCTCGCGACTGGCGGTAGTGATAAGGCATCAGGCGGGTCTTTTTAAAATCCAGCGGTCCTGCTCTTTATCATAATGACCAATCTGCAGATCCACCGGTTTTCCATCAATCCACGCCGGTACGCTGGTATCGCGATCCCAGCCGTCGAGTTGGGTAATTAAGCCGGGATTGGTGTGACAGGGAATGCTGACGGTGTCAGGGTGCTCACCGTCAAGATCGGCATCAACAATCTCATAACGACCAATTTTAACCACGTGTCCCATTCATTTCTCCCGTTTTTTCTGGCACAGAGCTGTAAGCTTAGCGTATCAACAGAAAATAACGTGGCTGAATGATTAGGATTATTCCTTCTCTTCTGCCGGCCGGACACCAATTTTCACGATACGATTATCCTCTTTTTCCGCCACGGTCCAGGTCAGCTCATTCCATTCAACCTGATCCCCGACCACGGGCGCGCCACCCAGCATGCCCAGCATCAGCTGTCCCAGCGACTGCTGATCGTTGGTGCTCTCATCCAGTTCCAGCCCGTAGATCTGCGCGACGTCGCGCAGGCGTGCTTCTGCATCCAGAATAAAGTCACCAAAGAACCGCTGGTCGAGCGAAACCGGCGGCGACTGACTGAACATTTTGCCCAGGGCTGGCAGGTCGCGCTCACGGCCAATCACGCAGATCACATCATTCTCTCTGAGGCGTGTCCCGCCGTTGGGATGCATCAGCACATTGTCACGAAACAGGGCGGCGATGCGGGTCTCACGCGGCATCTTCAGATCGCGCAGCGCAGCTCCAATACACCACTTGTCGGCGCTGAGCTGATAAACAAACTGCTCCCACGGATTCTCCGGATGGATATCCAGACCGATACGGCTGATGGGGGAGGCCGTCGGCGGCACCACCACCTTCGCTTTTTTTGCCGCAAAGCCCAGCGAGGTTCCCTGCAACATCAGCGAGACCAGCACCACAAAGAAGGCGATGTTGAAATAGAGTGAGGCGTTTTCTAATCCGGCCATCATCGGGAACACCGCCAGGATAATCGGCACCGCTCCGCGTAACCCGACCCAGCTGATAAAGAAGCGTTCACGGGTGGTAAAACTTCGGAACGGCAGCAGGCCAACAAACACCGACAGGGGGCGCGCCACCAGAATCAGCCACAGTGAGAGGATCATCGCCGGCACGGCGATGTGCCACAAGTCAGAAGGGGTGACCAGCAGCCCCAGCACAATGAACATGCCAATCTGGCTCAGCCACGCCATACCATCAAAGGTCTGCAGAATACCGTGGCGGTTGCGAATCGGACTGTTGCCGAGTAAAAAGCCGCACAGATAGACCGCCAGGATGCCGCTGCCCTCCAGTACGGTGGTCAGCGCAAACACCAGAATGCCGCCACTCAGCGCCAGCAGCGGATAGAGGCCACCCGCCAGGCTGATGCGGTTAATCAGCTGCTGCAGCGCCCAGCCACCGCCCAGGCCCAGCACGATCCCCAGGCCGAACTGCTGCACCAGGTGCACCAGAAACATCCAGTCAAGTCCGCTGCGGCCCTGTTCGATCATCTCAATCAGGGTGATGGTCAGAAACACCGCCATCGGGTCGTTGCTGCCGGACTCGATTTCCAGTGTCGAGCTGACGCGCTCGTTCAGGCCCTTATCACCCAGCAGGGAGAAGACCGCGGCGGCATCCGTGGAGCCGATAATCGCGCCAATCAGGAATCCCTGCATCATATCCAGCTTAAACAACCAGGCGGCAACCACACCGGTTAAGCCGGCGGTGATCATGACGCCGATGGTGGCCAGTGACAGCGCGGGCCCCAGCGCGACCTTAAACGAGCTGGCTTTGGTGCGCATGCCACCATCCAGCAGGATAATGGCCAGCGCCAGGTTGGAAATCAGATAGGCCGCCGGATAGTTATCAAAGGCGATGCCTCCGATACCATCGACCCCGGTCAGCATACCCAGCGCAAGGAAGATGACCAGAATAGGAATGCCCAGCCTGGATGAGAAAGAGCTGAGCAGAATGCTCGATGCGACCAGCACGGAACCGATGATAAACAGACTGTAGACGATAGTGTGGTTCAAACCCGGTCTCCTGAGATATGACGGTGCGATGCCCAAGCGGTGATAAATATCCATGCTATCTCTGAAAGATAATGGTTTATCAAGGAGTTGTCATTGTGAAAATGCACATTATACGAATTGCTTAAACGTATATGGAATCAGATTAATGTGAAGAATGAGGGGGTTGGCAGGCAAGGGGAGGAAAACAGGTTGTTTTAACAGGTTATTCAGCTGATAAAAAAGCCGGTGGTTAACCGGCTTCGTGTAAAAAAGAGCGTCACTTTGCAATGTCTGCGAATCAGGCTTCCGTGGCCTGTTTGTGAAACAGTGAACGAAACACCGGGTAGATATCTTCCGGTTCACGGATGTGCTCAATCGCAAAGTTGTCGAACATCGCCTGCAGATGCTCATATTCGCGCCACAGCGTCTGATGGGCGCGGCGGGTGATTTCGATATAACTGTAATAGCGCACCACCGGCAGAATGTGCTTCGCCAGAATCTCATGACAGAGGGGCGAATCGTCGGCCCAGTTATCGCCATCGGACGCCTGCGCCGCATAGATGTTCCACTGCGCCGGGTCATAGCGATCCTTCACCACCTCATCCATCAGTTTCAGCGCACTGGAGACGATGGTTCCGCCCGTCTCCTGCGAGTAGAAGAACTCCTGCTCATCCACCTCTTTCGCCTGGGTGTGGTGACGGATGTAGACCACATCGACGTTCTTGTAGGTGCGGCTCAGGAACAGGTAGAGCAGGATATAGAAGCGTTTCGCCATATCCTTGGTCGCCTGATCCATGGAGCCGGAGACATCCATCAGACAGAACATCACCGCCTGGCTGGAGGGCTCCGGGCGCTTCTCAAAGTTTTTGTAGCGCAGGTCGAAGGTGTCGATAAAGGGCACCCGCTCAATACGGGCCCGCAATTCGGCAATCTCTTTGCGCAGCCGCTCCTCCTCCAGCAGCTGTGCCGGTTCGGTGTTCTCCACCTGCAGAAGCGTCTCTTCCAGTTCGTGCAGCATCCGGCGCTTGCCCGCCGTCATCGCCGTACGCCGCGCCAGCGAGTTCTGCAGCGAGCGCACCACGC
The DNA here is from genome assembly GCF_056856975.1 of Pantoea sp. PA1. Classification (NCBI taxonomy): domain Bacteria; kingdom Pseudomonadati; phylum Pseudomonadota; class Gammaproteobacteria; order Enterobacterales; family Erwiniaceae; genus Pantoea; species Pantoea sp. PA1. Next base: position 1,358,893 of record NZ_JBXGEE010000001.1, on the reverse strand, counting down.
TGATATTGGCGGGTACGCCGTTAGAGGTAAAACCCGCCCGGTGGGTCTTATACTCGTTCAGCTGACGATGCTGGTTGCGGCGCAGGTTAGGCAGGGCGAGGTCTTCAAACAGCAGGTCGAGATACTCATCTTTCGAGATCTGAAAGACAAACTCATCCTGACCTTCACCATCCTGACTGGCATTGCCCTGACCACTGCCACCACCGCCTCCACCACTCTGAGGCCGTTCGATGCGGTCATTCTGCACAAAATGGTCGTTACCCGGATGGACCCGATGGCGATTTCCGCCCCGTCCCTGATGGAAGATCGGCTCATTGATGTCGTCAATCGGGATTGAGACAGACTCACCGCTGCTGACGTCGGTCACCGAGCGTTTATTGATGGCCTCGGAGATCGACTGCTTGATTTGTGACTTGTAACGGCGCAAGAAGCGCTGACGGTTGACCGCGCTCTTGTTTTTGCCGTTCAGCCGGCGATCGATGAAATAGGCCATGGTATTCCCCCAAACTGCATTGTAAGCAGGCCGGGCGAACCCGACCTGTGGTGCCGGTCTGACAACCCGGCATGCTTACAGACTCTTATCAGGACGACTTGCGCACTCGCAGATACCACTCACAGAGCAGGCGAACCTGTTTGCGGGTATAGCCTTTTTCCATCATGCGATCGACAAAATCATCATGCTTTTTCTGCTCATCGGTAGAGGTCTTGGTGTTGAACGAGATGACCGGCAGTAACTCTTCCGTGTTCGAGAACATCTTTTTCTCGATGACGGTGCGTAATTTCTCGTAACTGGTCCAGTTTGGATTACGACCGTTATTGTGTGCCCTGGCACGCAGCACGAAGTTCACGATCTCGTTACGGAAATCTTTCGGGTTACTGATCCCGGCGGGCTTCTCGATCTTCTCCAGCTCCGCGTTGAGCGATTCACGATCGAACAGCTGTCCGGTATCGGGATCGCGGTACTCCTGATCCTGAATCCAGAAGTCGGCGTAAGTAACGTAGCGGTCAAAGATGTTCTGACCATATTCAGAGTAGGATTCCAGATAGGCGGTCTGAATCTCCTTGCCGATGAACTCAGCATACTTAGGAATCAGATAGCCTTTAAGGTGCTCAAGGTACTTCTCAGCCTGCTCCTGCGGGAACTGCTCACGTTCAATCTGCTGCTCCAGCACATAGAAGAGATGGACCGGGTTAGCCGCCACTTCTGTGTGGTCAAAGTTAAACACCCGCGACAGAATCTTAAAGGCAAAGCGGGTCGACAGGCCGTTCATTCCCTCATCCACACCGGCGTAGTCGTGATACTCCTGCCACGACTTCGCTTTCGGGTCGGTATCTTTCAGGCTTTCACCATCGTAGACCCGCATTTTGGAGTAGATGCTGGAGTTCTCCGGATCTTTCAGACGCGACAGGATGGAGAAGCGGGCCAGCGTTTCCAGCGTACCGGGCGCACAGGGCGAGGTAGCCAGCTCACTGTGATTCAGCAGCTTGTCATAAATCTTGATCTCTTCAGAGACGCGCAGGCAGTAAGGCACCTTAACGATGTAGACACGGTCAAGGAACGCCTCGTTGTTTTTGTTGTTGCGGAAGGTGACCCATTCGGATTCGTTGGAGTGCGCCAGAATGATGCCGTTGAAGGGCAGCGCCGAAATTCCTTCGGTGCCGTTGTAGTTCCCCTCCTGGGTGGCGGTCAGTAACGGATGCAGCACCTTGATCGGCGCTTTAAACATCTCCACGAACTCCATAATCCCCTGGTTGGCGCGGCAGAGGGCACCGGAGTAACCATAAGCATCCGGATCGTTCTGCGCGTGGTTCTCCAGTTTACGGATGTCCACTTTACCCACCAGCGCGGAAATATCCTGGTTGTTCTCATCACCCGGTTCGGTTTTCGCGATGGCCAGCTGTTCCAGGATGGATGGCCAGACTTTTACCACCTTAAAGCGGGAGATATCGCCACCGAAATCATGCAGTCGTTTAGCGGCCCACGGCGACATGATGGTGCCCAGATAACGACGCGGTACGCCATACTCTTTCTCAAGAATGTGCGCATCTTCCTGCGGGTTAAACAGGCAGAGGGGGTGATCGTTCACCGGACTGCGCTCGCCGTCGGCGCTCAGCACATAGATGGGCACCCGCTGCATCAGCGATTTGAGTCGTTCCGCCAGTGACGATTTACCGCCACCGACCGGGCCGAGCAGATAGAGAATCTGTTTCTTCTCTTCCAGTCCCTGGGCGGCATGTTTCAGGTAGGAGACAATCTGTTCAATTGCCTCCTCCATACCGTAGAACTCCTCAAACGCCGGATAGCGTCCCATCACACGATTGGAGAATATTCTGGAAAGGCGTGGCTCCTGAGCAGTGTCGACCATTACCGGCTCTCCGATAGCCATTAACAGTCGTTCTGCAGCGTTGGCGTATGCACTGCGATCCTGCTTACAGATGGCAAGAAATTCCTGCAGTGTGAACTCTTCGTCCTTGGCAGCTTCATAACGCTGACGATAGTGATCGAATATATTCATAGCGATGCCCGTCCTTTCGTTTTTAGCACAGGTAAGGAGCGTAATTAGAGGCTTGTAGCAGCTCCCGGAAGATATTCTCTGTTGAGTACAGCAACCCTTATGCCAACCTGATCTTTTTTATCGGGATACACAACGTTTGTGGTTACTCTGCTCGTCCAAACTCTTTGCTGTTACTTCTAACTGTAGATGGCTTCTAAGAAATTTCCTCCGTGGGTTTGCGTGAATGAGGGGAAGATCAACGGCAATTTTGATTTGTTGTGAGATGGGTTCAACTGACTGAAGCATTAACTTAACGTACTTTTAACCTTTAATGCCACCTGCATCGGTAACTGACTTAAAGGATTTTGATATAAGTTAATCCAGCGGTAAAAAACCGTTAGACTTAGGGTTTGATTGTTATATTTATGGAATGAATAAATTGTGAACCAATTCAAATTTAAGACGCTTGTTGCCCTTCTGCCCTGTTATTTACTCACCGGGCAGGCGAGTGCCGATCCGCTTTCTCTGGGGGCATCGGTCATCTACGCAGAGTCACCGTATCGCGGCGGACAGGACCGGTATCTTCCGGTTCCGGTGATCAACTACGAAGGTGAAAACTTCTGGTTCCGCAGCCTGCAGGGCGGTTACTACCTGTGGAAAGATCCGCAGAATCAGCTGTCGCTGACCCTGCTGGGGTCACCGCAGGAGTACAAACCCAGCGACAACGATCTGGGCGACATGAAAGGACTGGATAAGCGCCGCATGACGCTGATGGGCGGTGCCACTTACCGTCACACGGCGGACTGGGGGATTGTCCGCACCGCGTTGCTGGGTGATGTGCTGAACAACAGCAACGGCGTCATCTGGGACCTGACCTATCTTTATCGCTTCCAGATGGGCGACTTCAGCCTGACGCCAGGCATCGGTGCCATGTGGAACAGTGCCAATCAGAACCGTTATTACTACGGTGTCTCCGGTCATGAGAGCGCCCGGACCGGCATCAGTCGTTATAATCCGGATGACAGCTGGTCACCTTATGTTGAGCTAAGCGCCAGCTATCAGATTGACACGCAGTGGAACGTCGGAGTAGTAGGGCGTTACACCCGCTTTGACAGCGAAATCAAAGACAGCCCGATGATTGATAAAAGCGGGCAGGCGACGGTCTGGACCGGCGTCAGCTACAGCTTCTGAGTATGCACTAAAAGAGGGCGTTTACCGCCCTCTGTTCTTTTACAGGGCCCCGTAATGGGGTAAGGGAAGAGAATGCGCAACAGAATCACGTTTGCCGGCCATGCGTCGCTGCCGGTTATTGGTCAGGGCAGCTGGTTTATGGGTGAAAATCCGTCGCAGCGTGCCCGTGAAGTCGCTGCCCTGCAGGCCGGACTCGACTGCGGGTTACGGCTGATCGATACGGCCGAAATGTATGCGGATGGCGGCGCAGAAGAGGTCGTCGGTGAGGCGCTGCGCGGTCGCCGCGATCAGGCCCTGCTGGTCTCCAAAGTCTATCCCTGGAATGCAGGTCATTCGGATGCGATTGAAGCCTGCGAGCGCAGTCTGCGCCGGTTACAGACGGATTACCTCGACCTCTACCTGCTGCACTGGCGCGGAAATATTCCACTGGAAGAGACACTGCGCGCGATGGAAACGCTGCAGCAGCAGGGCAAGATTCGTTTCTGGGGGGTGTCAAACTTCGATACAGATGACATGGCCGAACTGTGGGACGAACCCAATGGGGAGCACTGTGCGACCAATCAGGTTCTCTACCATCTGGCGTCACGCGGTATTGAGTTTGATCTGTTGCCAGCCTGTCAGCAGCGGGGCGTGCCGGTGATGGCCTACTGTCCCCTGGCGCAGGCGGGTCGGCTGCGGGATACGCTCTTTACCGATCCTCTGCTGACTCAGATTGCACAGCAGAAAGGCATCAGCGTGGCGCAGCTTCTGCTGGCGTGGGTGATTCGTCAGCCTGGCGTGATCGCTATCCCTAAAGCCAGCTCTGTGGCCCACGTGCAGGAGAATGCTGCGGCGCTGGAGGTGGTGCTGACCGACGAAGAGCTTCAGCTTATCGATCGCGCCTGGCCTGCACCGCAGCATAAATTACCGCTGGATATCGTTTAGCCGATAGCCTTGTCGCTGGCGGCGGCTTTCTTTTTCAGACGGAACGTCGTGGCCAGCCGTGCCGGTTTCTCGCCCGCACTGCGCAGCGGTTTACTGATGCGCGCGGTTTCCACGCAGACCATCGTTTTATAACCCTCATTCGCCATATCGGCCATGCTACAGGAGAGTTCTACGCCGGGGTTCCAGGTGACAACGTCACTTTGATGGTGATGATAAACCTCGACCTGACGCTGACCCGCTGTGTCATGAATCACCGAGCAATTTTCCGGCGCGGTGAAGATGCGGTCGATGCGGCCAGGATAACGCTGTCTGCCGTCGCTGCTGCCGGTCTCGCCGTTGTTCACTTTATCGATATAGCTGTTGCCGAGACCGGAGACCTCTACACCACTGATATCGCTCACGCTGAAGTAGCTGTGCAGCGCCGCCGTGGCCTCATAGTCACCATAGGCTTCCAGCTCAATCTCGCAATGCTCACCCAGGCGGAAGCGGGCAATCAGGGTAAACTCATGTGGCCAGAGTTTCAGCGTCTGGGGATTGCTCTCCAGCACCAGCGTCAGCATCACCCCCTCGTCATTTTCGTCATGCGCGGTCAGCTTCCACGGCTGAACCCGGGCAAAACCGTGTGCCGGTTCACCAGCGGGGCCAAACCAGGGCCAGCAGATTGGCACGCCGCCGCGAATGGCTTTACCCGGTGAGAAGAGGCTCTTATCACTCAGCCAGAGCACCGGCTTTTCACCGCTGGGTTGCCAGGCGATCAGGTGTGCGCCCTGCAGCGTAATCGCCGCCCGGACTTTAGGATGGCTGACGACAATGGTCGGCAATTCACCCACCTGGCGCTGCGAGAGGTAAGGGGAGATCTGCGTGACCACCGGCAGAGAAAACAATTTGTCTTGCATGTTCGATTCCTTCCTGTGCGGATCAAAAAAAGGGCGACCGAAGTCGCCCTTATTCTCACTGAGGTCTGGCTGCCTTATTTAGCAGAAACCAGTGCAATCAGGTCGAGAACTTTGTTTGAGTAGCCAGTTTCGTTGTCATACCAGGAAACCAGTTTCACAAAGTTGTCGTTCAGCGCGATACCCGCTTTAGCGTCAAACACGGAAGTCAGGACTTCGCCGTTGAAGTCGGTAGAAACCACGTCATCTTCAACGTAGCCCAGAACGTCTTTCATCTCGCCTTCTGCAGCAGCTTTAATCGCAGCACAGATTTCTTTGTAAGATGCCGCTTTTTCCAGACGCACGGTCAGGTCAACAACGGAAACGTTAGGGGTAGGCACGCGGAACGCCATACCGGTCAGTTTGCCGTTCAGCTCTGGCAGAACTTTACCAACGGCTTTCGCTGCGCCAGTTGATGAAGGGATGATGTTCTGCGATGCGCCGCGGCCGCCGCGCCAGTCTTTGTGAGACGGGCCATCAACGGTTTTCTGCGTAGCAGTGGTCGCGTGAACGGTGGTCATCAGGCCTTCAACGATACCAAACTTGTCGTTGATGACTTTTGCCAGCGGTGCCAGGCAGTTAGTGGTACAGGATGCGTTAGAAACGATATCCTGGCCTTCATATTTGTCGAAGTTTGCACCACGAACAAACATTGGGGTGTCATCTTTAGATGGACCGGTCAGAACGACTTTCTTAGCACCTGCGGTGATGTGTTTGCGTGCGGTTTCGTCGGTCAGGAAGATACCGGTTGCTTCTGCAACAACGTCAACGCCTGCTTCATCCCACTTCAGGTTAGCCGGGTCACGTTCAGCAGTAACACGGATTTTTTTACCGTTTACGATCAGTGCGCCATCCTGAACCTCTACGGTGCCGTCGAAACGACCGTGAGTAGAGTCATACTTCAGCATGTACGCCATGTAATCCGCGTCCAGCAGGTCGTTGATAGCAACGATTTCGATGTCAGAACGCTTCTGTGCAGCACGGAAAACGATGCGACCGATACGGCCGAAACCGTTGATACCTACTTTGATAGTCATATATTCCACCAGCTATTTGTTAGTGAATAAAAGGTTGCCTGTAAAATTACAAAAACCTTACCAGGCGTCAAGCGGAATCGTGTCAATTGTTGCGACAAATCAATTCGCCTGAGAGGAATTATTCGGTGCGCAACCGCTTGCGCGCCGCCAATGATATCGCGCTTCATTGAATCAATCGCCGAATATATAGGGATGCTCCGGATAAAAGGTGATCGAAGTCACAAATCCGCTTTGCGATGGGCAGACTGAAAGGGTGAGCACAAAAAAAGACCCGGATTATGTTGATCATTTGTTAGAATAATAGACGAAATTTTCAGAATGGCACTGCCCGGAATCCTAAAATGGCTAAAGAGACCGCACCCGAAGCAAAAATTGCGCAGCTGACTGAAATGCAGCGCTACGTTACTCAGCATCGCGGAACGGAACCGCCTTACAGCGGCGCCCTGTTGCACAACAAGCAGGAGGGCATCTATCACTGTCTGGTGTGTGAAGCGCCCCTTTTTCTGTCAGAAACCAAATATGACTCAGGCTGTGGCTGGCCCAGTTTCTATCAGCCGGTCAGTGATGAGGCGATTCGCTATATCGAAGACAACTCTCACGGTATGCAGCGCGTGGAGATCCGCTGCGGCAGCTGTGACGCGCACCTCGGGCATGTTTTCCCGGATGGTCCGCAGCCTACCGGCGAACGCTACTGTGTAAACTCCGCCTCGCTGAATTTCACCGATGAGCAGGGCGAACAGACCAGAGGGTAAAGGCGATGAAGGAACAACTGGAAGCCATGCTGGCGTCAATGACGCCGGAAGTCTATCAGCGTCTGGCAACGGCGGTGGAGATTGGTAAGTGGCCGGACGGCGTGGCCCTGACCCAGGAGCAGCGTGACAACTGCCTGCAGCTGGTCATGATGTGGCAGGCGAGACACAACGATGCGCCGCAGCATATGACCATCGGCAAAGGGGGGGAGATGGTGATGAAGTCAAAAAAAGAGCTGAAGGAAGAGTTCGGCATTGAATCGGATGTGACCCGTATTCATCTGCACTAAAAAAAAGCTGGCGTCCTGCCAGCTCTGTTTTAAATCAGAACCGCGCCCTGCGCGGTCATCTGCGCAAAGGCGATCTCGCTGTCTTCAGGATTCAGATTCACGCCGCGGCAACCCTCTTTGACCACCTCAACGTGATAACCCAGCTCCAGTGCATCCAGCACGCTGTATTTAACGCAGTAGTCGGTCGCCAGCCCCAGCATCACCAGATGTGTGATGCCACGCTCGCGCAGCCAGCTGTCCAGCTCGGTTTTACGGCGATGACCATTGTCAAAAAAGGCGCTGTAACTGTCGACATCCTGGTCCTGACCCTTGTGGAAGGTTGCATCGAACAGCGAACGATCCAGGCCGGGGTGAAAGTCTGCACCGGCCGAGCCCTGTATGCCGTGATCCGGCCACCAGATCTGTGCCAGACCGTTCAGCTCACCCAGGGTATAGACCGGCTCACCGGAGACCGAGGCGAAACTGCCATGGTCGGCCGGATGCCAGTCCTGCAGGGCCAGCACGCATTCCCCGTTCTCGCGAAAGGCTCGCGCATAGCGATTTGCCACGTCGACCGTCTGGTCTCCCTCATGGACTGCCATCGGGCCGCCGGGGCAAAAATCGTTCTGTATATCAATAATGATGAGTGCCCGCTTCATTCTGATTCGCTCCGTAGTCAGTCTTCGGTCAGTTCGCCGCGCAGATTCTGCTGCATCCGGGCGCGGATTTGATCGGCAGAGAGATCCTGGCTGAGTAAAAAGTGTAGTTTGGTCAATGCCGCTTCCACGGTCAGATCCGATCCGCTGATCACGCCCGCATGTTCCAGCGCATTGCCGGTGGCGTAGCCGCCCATATTGACCTTGCCTGAAATACACTGGGTGAGGTTCACCACGACGATGCCACGTTCGCTGGCCTGTTGCAGTTCAGCCAGAAACTCTTTGTTCTGTGGCGCATTACCTACGCCATAGGAGCGGAGGATCAGCGCTTTTACTGGCTGACGCAGGAAGTTACGCACCACATCCGCAGAGATGCCCGGATAGATAGTGACCACGCCAATCGGCTGCGGGGTAATGGTGTGAACTTTCAGCTCTCCCTGACCGGCAGGGGCTGGCGGCGTGTTAAGGCGGCGGATATGAATGCCCGCTTCCAGCAGCGCCGGAAGGTTAGGCGAGGCAAAGGCGTTAAAGCCATCGGCATGCGCCTTGGTGGTCCGGTTACCGCGATAGAGCGTGTTGTTGAAAAACAGCGACACTTCGCTAATCGGATAGTTGGCCGCCACATAAAGGGAGTTCAGCAGATTCTGCTGACCGTCCGAGCGTAATTCCGCTAGCGGAATCTGTGAGCCGGTGACGATAACCGGCTTGGCCAGATTCTCCAGCATAAATGAGAGCGCGGAGGCGGTGAAGGCCATGGTGTCTGTGCCATGCAGGATCACAAAGCCGTCATAGCGATCGTAGTTCTGGCGGATATCTTCAGCGATAGACTGCCAGTCCTCCGGCGTCATGTCAGAGGAGTCGATCAGCGGCTGATATTCGTGAATCGTGAAATCAGGCATTTCAGGGCGGTGGAACTCCGGCATGTCTGCCAGCTGTTGTTGCAGGTGGCCGGAAACCGGAATATAGCCCTGCGCCGAACGCTGCATACCGATTGTCCCGCCCGTGTAGGCTACATAGATATTTTTCTTTTGCATGAAAACACTCAGACTTGCCGTAAAACGCGCAGTATAAGGGGAATAGCGGGGAAAAGCAGCCCGACCAGCGGCCGGGCTGCGAGGTTTATCGCACTTCGCCGCAGTTGAGGCAGAATGCGTAACGGTTCTGCGGATCGTTGAGATGGTCCAGCAGACCCGGCTGGGCTTTCATCGCACTCATCACATCCAGCATAGGGGCGGGTAGCCAGGTCTTAAGCGTGGCAGGCAGCACGGCCTGCACTGAGGCATTCATCTGACCCAGGATCAGATCCAGGAAGCCCGGCTCATCCTGATACCAGCTCAGCTGCGGCTTGCTGACTTTGGCCAGCTCACCCGCTTTCTTCACCGCATCGTCAAAGTCACCCAGCGCATCCACCAGACCATTGGCTTTCGCATCGCTGCCGGTCCAGACGTGGCCCTGAGCAATCGCATCGATCTGTTCCGGCGTTTTATGGCGGGACTTCGCCACCAGGCCAACGAAGTTGCGGTAGCCATTTTCGATGGTCAGTTGCATCAGCTGCTGCACTTCAGCAGGCAGTGCCTTGGTGGTGGAAATATCCGCCAGCGGCGAGGTTGCGACACCATCGGTGTGAACACCGATGCTGTCCAGGCTGTTTTCCAGGGTATTGATGACCCCGAAGATGCCAATCGAGCCGGTGAGGGTGCTGGGGTTCGCCACGATATAACTGGCAGGCGTTGAAATCCAGTAGCCGCCGGATGCGGCCATACCGCCCATCGAAACCACAATCGGTTTGCCCGCTGCCTGCGCCGCTGCCAGCTCTTCGCGAATCGCTTCAGAGGCGGTGACGCTGCCGCCCGGGCTGTTCACCCGCAGAATAATCGCTTTGATTTTGGGATCGAGACGCGCATCGCGGATCTGCGCCGCCGTGGTGTCGCCACCGACGTTGCCCGGCGTCTCTTCACCATCCATGATGGCACCGCTTGCCAGCACCACGGCGATGTTGCCATCCTGCTGTGCTGAGGCGGACTTCACGCTGTAGTCATAGATGCTGACGCTGCGGTAATCGTTAGTCTGCTTATCCAGACCAAAGGTTTTTACCAGCTCCTGATCGGCCGCCGCGCGCGAGTCCAGAACATCGACCAGCTTGTTATCCAGCGCATATTGCGCGGTGTCACCTTTGACTGCATTCAACCCGGCAATAATCGCCGCCGCACCCGGGAACAGCTGTTCCGGCGTAATCTGACGATTCGCCGACACGGTGTTCAGGTAGTTCTGCCACAGCTGACCAATCCAGCGGCTGTCTGCGTCACGGGCGGCAGGGGACATATCATCCCGCAGGAAAGGTTCGACCGCCGATTTGTAGGTGCCGACGCGGAAAACGTGCGAGGTCACTTTCAGCTTCTCCAGCAGGGTTTTGTAATAAAGCCCGTTGGTGGCGAAACCGTGCAGATCCACGGTGCCCTGCGGTGAGAGATAGATTCTGGTGGCATAGCTGGCAAGGTAGTACTGCGCCTGGCTGTAGCTGTCGCCCAGGGCATAAATCGGCTTGCCGCTGTCACGAAATTCCCGCAGCGCTTTACCCACATATTGCAGTGACGGCTGATCGCCGCCCGCAAACTCACGTAAATCGAGTACCATCCCTTTGATGTTGCTGTCATCTTTCGCCTGGCGAATGGCATCGACCACATCAAACAGTGAGTTTTCCTGCAAACGGTCGCTGCTGGCACCCAGTAACTGACGGCCAATTTTGCTGAGGCGATTGCTCACTGAGGGTTTATCGACCAGCACACCGCTGAGATCGACTTTCAGTGCACCCTGCTGAATGGGGGCTGAGCTGCTGCCTGAGCCACTGACCTGCAGCCAGATCCCTACACCCACCACAATCAACAAAATCAGGAAAATATTCAGAATGAATTCCCTGATAAAATTTAATACCCGCCAGCTCCAGCGGAACAGACCTGCGATTATTCGCCACAATGTGCGCATCAGACTCTCCATAAATATGTAGCAGGAAGTGGCCGCCGCGCGGCCCCGGCTTCCCCGACGAGCTCATCCTAAAGAGCGCCGTGTTAAAAGTCAGCAGGAAATCACCGCGCACTGTTACAAAAAATCTGGCTGTGCCAGGATGAAGGCAACAATACAGAGATCGGGAGAGAAACATGGACGCCCTTGAATTACTGGTAAATCGTCGTTCGGCCTCACGCCTGAGTGAACCTGCCCCGGCGGGTGAGATCCTTGAAAATATCCTGCGGGCGGGCATGCGCGCCCCGGATCATGGCACCCTGCAACCCTGGCGCTTCGTCATTGTGGAAAAGGAGGGGCGCGACCGGATGAGCCAGCTGCTGGAGCGGGCGGCACGGGAAAAACAGCTGGATGAAAAGGCGATTAACAAAGCAAGTCAGTCGCCGTTTCGCGCCCCGATGATCATCACGGTGGTGGCCCACTGCGAGGAGCATCATAAAGTGCCGCGCTGGGAGCAGATTGCCTCAGCCAGCTGTGCGGTCATGGCAATGCAGATGGCCGCCGTCGCGCAGGGTTACAACGGCATCTGGCGCAGCGGTCCCTGGACCGATGACGAGCAGGTGCGGCAGGCATTTGGCTGCCGGGAGCAGGATGCCATTGTCGGTTTCCTCTATCTGGGCACGCCACAACTGAAATCGAGCACCACTGTTCTCCCGCCTGACACCACGCCTTTCGTGCGTTATTTCTGATCCTCTTTATCCGCTGGCAGCAGGGCGTTCTCAGCCCTGCTTTTTGCACGGTTCCTGTGCGAACGATCGCTAACACTGCGCGTCATGCTTACGCCAGCAGGCCTGCCAGGCTAACATAGCCCTGAATTTACACCGACAGCCGAGCCGGTTACTCTCCGTTTCCCTGATGTTAAGGAATAGCTGATTCAATGCGTTTGTTTATTGCGGAAAAACCGAGCCTGGGACGTGCGATTGCCGATGTACTGCCGAAACCGCATCGACGGGGTGATGGATTTATTGCCTGCGGCAACGATCAGATTGTCACCTGGTGCGTGGGGCACCTGCTGGAGCAGGCGCAGCCCGACACTTATGACAGCCGCTATGCACGCTGGTCGCTGGCGGACCTGCCGATTATTCCCGAAAAATGGCAGCTGCAACCGCGCCCGTCGGTCGCGAAACAGCTGAAGGTGGTCGAGGGACTGCTGGCACAAGCGACAGAAGTGGTGCATGCCGGTGACCCGGATCGCGAAGGTCAGCTGCTGGTCGATGAAGTGCTCGACTATCTGAAACTGCCCGCGGAAAAGCGCAGCAAAGTGCAGCGCTGCCTGATCAACGATCTCAATCCGCAGGCGGTGGATCGGGCGGTCAACCGTCTGCGTGAGAATCGCGAATTTATTCCGCTGTGTGTTTCGGCGCTGGCTCGCGCGCGGGCAGACTGGCTCTATGGCATTAACATGACCCGCGCCTGGACACTGCTGGGGCGAAATGCAGGCTATGATGGCGTGCTGTCGGTTGGCCGGGTGCAGACCCCGGTTCTCGGGCTGGTGGTGCGGCGCGATGAAGAGATTGAAAACTTCCTGCCGAAAGAATATTTCGAAGTTAAAGCCCATATCGTCACGCCTGATGGCACCCGGTTTGTGGCCAGCTGGATCCCCAGCGAAGCCTGTGAGCCGTGGCAGGATGAAGAGGGCCGTCTGCTCAGACGCGCCCTGGCAGATCATGTGGTGGCCCGGATTACCGGCCAGCCAGCGACGGTCACGGCCTACAGCGATAAACGGGAAAATGAGGGGGCACCACTGCCATTCTCCCTCTCCAGCCTGCAGATTGAGGCGGCAAAACGTTACGGGCTGAGTGCGCAGACGGTACTGGATACCTGTCAGCGGCTGTATGAAACCCACAAGCTGATTACCTATCCCCGTTCGGACAGCCGCTATCTGCCCGAAGAGCATTTTGCCGGGCGTCATGCAGTACTTAAGGCGATTCAGGCGCATCAGTCACAGCTGACCCCGCCCGCTGATTTCGATGCGGATCGGCGCAACCGCTGCTGGGATGATAAAAAGGTGGATGCCCACCACGCCATTATTCCGACGGCCCGCGCCGGCGCGGTAAAGCTAACAGAAAACGAGCAGCATATTTATGAGCTGGTGGCGCGCCAGTATCTGATGCAGTTCTGCCCGGATGCGGTGTTCCGTAAGTGCGTCATCGACCTCGAAATTGCCGGGGGAAAATTTGTTGCGAAAGCGCGTTTCCTGGCGGAGGCGGGCTGGCGTGCACTGCTGGGCAGCAAAGAGCGTGACGAGGAGAATGACGGCATGCCGCTGCCGGTGGTGGCGAAAGGGGATACGCTGTTGTGCGAGCGCGGCGAGGTGCTGGCGAAGCAAACTCAGCCGCCGCGTCCGTTCACCGATGCCACGCTTCTCTCTGCGATGACCGGTATTGCCCGGTTCGTTCAGGATAAAGAATTAAAGAAAGTGCTGCGTGCGACCGATGGTTTAGGAACGGAAGCGACGCGGGCTGGCATTATTGAACTGCTGTTTCGTCGTGGTTTCCTGGTGAAGAAAGGGCGATACATCAACGCGACCGAGGCCGGACGCGCCCTGATTCACTCGTTGCCCGATCTGGCTGCCCGCCCGGATATGACGGCGCAGTGGGAGTCCACACTGACCCGTATCAGCGAAAAGGCCTGTCGTTATGAGGAATTTATGCAACCGCTGGTCCAGACCTTAACCGGTCTGATCCACCAGGCGCGACAGCAGCCTGCGGCGCATGCCTTTCGGGGATTACTCTCCACCGGACAGAAGCGTCCGGTGCGCAAAACCAGACGTAAAGTGAAGGAGACGGAATGAGGCGTTACTCAGTATTGATGGTGCTGGCCCTGTCGCTGGCAACCAGCGCAGTACAGGCCAACGGTCGCTATCAATCGATGCCACCCGGTAATAACGGTGTGAACACCGATGTGGTAGTGGATATGCCGCCGGAAGCCTGGACGCAGGCAGAGCGACGTCAGCCAGACTGCCTGCGCTGCTGTATTTTTGAAAACCGTAACTACAGTGAAGGCGCGGTGGTGAAGTCGGAAGGGGTGCTGCTGCAGTGCGCCCGGGATGAGCACTCCATCGGCACCAACAACCTGATCTGGAAGATCGTGAAATAAGTGTCGCGTGGCGCTCTGCCACGCGATCATCAGTTAAAAGCGAAACAGCGACCAGATGGGAGCGTGATCAGAGGGCTTCTCCATGCCACGGATCTCATAATCAATGCCGGTCTCAACGCAGTGTGTTGCCAGATTTTTGCTTGCCAGCACCAGATCGATGCGCAGGCCGCGATTATCATCGAAACCTTTTGAACGGTAATCAAACCAGGAGAAGCGATCGGCGACCTCCGGGTTATGTTCACGCCAGGTATCAACCAGGCCCCAGCCCAGCAGCCGATCCATCCACTCGCGCTCTTCCGGCAGGAAGGAGCATTTACCGGTTCGCAGCCAGCGCTTGCGGCTATCCTCGCCAATTCCAATATCCCGATCGGTGCTGCTGATGTTCATGTCACCCATGATCAGAACCGGTTTATCGGCAGGCAGATCTTCGGTCAGCAGACGCTGCAGGTCGCGATAGAACTTCTCTTTTGCCGGAAACTTGGTGGGATGGTCGCGGCTTTCACCCTGCGGGAAATAGCCATTAATGACCGTGATGTCGCCGATTGGGCTGGGAATTTCCGCCATGATCAACCGGCGCTGTGCCTCTTCATCCTCTCCCGGGAAGCCCCGGCTCACTGAAACCGGCTGCATTCTGGTGAGCAGTGCCACGCCGTAGTGGCCTTTCTGACCGTGATAGAAAACGTGATAACCCAGCTTTGAGACCTCTTCCAGCGGGAACATTTCGTCATGGACTTTGGTTTCCTGTAAGCCAATGACATCGGGCTGATGCTGTTCAACCAGCGCCTGAAGCTGATGAGGGCGGGCGCGCAACCCATTGATGTTGAATGAAACAAATTTCATGAGGTCAACCATGGTTCAGAAAATGAGAGGCGGTGATGGTAGCGATTTTTACTGAAAAAGTCATGGCAGAAGAGGGGGCAGAACGTTTGAAAAACGTGGAGGTGCTCTGTTAGCAGGGAGTTCTCATCCCTCTCCCCGCAGAACAGGAAGCTGATGTATCGATTTGGGGAAAGTGTGCTGAATGCAGGATGGTGGTGGGAGAAGGATGATTCGGCGCGTTGCGCCTCACCCTGCGGGCCGCGCTGTAGCGCGTTGTCTCGCGATGCTCGACCCGAACCTTAGTCGAAGGTTCTCATCCCTCTCCCCGCAGAACAGGAAGCTGATGTATCGATTTGGGGGAAATGTGCTGAATGCAGGATGGTGGTGGGAGAAGGATTCGAACCTTCGAAGTCTGTGACGGCAGATTTACAGTCTGCTCCCTTTGGCCGCTCGGGAATCCCACCGGGGATAATGCTGGCTTGAGGCGTATTCAGATTCAGATGGTGGTGGGAGAAGGATTCGAACCTTCGAAGTCTGTGACGGCAGATTTACAGTCTGCTCCCTTTGGCCGCTCGGGAATCCCACCATGGCCTGAATCTTTCACTCTCAAAGCGGGGCGCATCATACCAAATGCGATAAGGGTGTAAAGCGCCCACTGGCAAAACAGGAACTGTTTGCCCACTTTTTACGCGTAGCGCTGAATCCGCAGTCAATTCAGCGCGCTGGCTGATTAAAGAATAATCGTACGGTTGCCGTAAACGAAGACGCGCTGCCCCAGCACTTTATAGAGGGCGTTGCTCAGCACATTTTTTTCGACGTCACGACCCGCACGCATCATCTCGTCAGCGGTATAGCTGTGATCGACATTAATCACATCCTGCATGATGATCGGGCCTTCATCGAGATTGTCATTCACGTAGTGCGCGGTGGCACCAATGATCTTCACGCCACGCTCGTAGGCCTGATGATAAGGCCGGGCACCGATAAAGGCAGGCAGGAAAGAGTGGTGAATATTAATAATCTGGTTCGGGAAGCGCTGCACAAAGGCAGGGGTCAGGACGCGCATATATTTCGCCAGCACCACATAATCGGGCTGATAGCGGTCAATCTCTTCCACCATGCGGTTATCGTGCTCTTCCCGCGTCAGTCCCTCGTGACTCACCAGAACGAAGGGAATATCAAACCGCTCAACCAGCGAACGCAGCGTGTCATGGTTACCAATGACCGCGGCAATCTCCATATCCAGACCGCCAAACGCGCTCTTCATTAACAGGTCACCCAGGCAGTGCGCCTCTTTGGTGACCAGAATCACCACGCGACGGCGACCGGCGCTGTGCAGTTCACGCACTGATCCCTGGGGCAGGGCGCTGTCGAGATCGGCCAGCAGGGTGTTGTCGTTGAAGATGCCTTCCAGCTCGGTACGCATGAAAAAACGCCCGGTGCGATGATCAACAAACTCATTGTTCTGCACGATATTGAGTTCGTGCTTGTAACAAATATTGGTGATTTTGGCGATCAGACCTTTTGCATCGGGACAAATGGTTCGTAAAACTTTTCTTTGCATGGTTTGCGCTTGCATCTCAATCAGAGTCCTGTCAAAGCATTAGGGGTTAAACTGCGGGCTCAGCCTTCAGCTCAACCACAACATTTTTTGTATTTCTTATCACTGCCGCACGGGCAACGATCGTTACGCCCAACGGGCGGCACGGAACCGTCAACATAGTACCAGCGTTGATCCTCGCGAAGAAAGCGGGAACACTCATGAATGGCATGAATGTTCGTTTTCTCGCGGTATCGCGCAAAAAAAGTCACGAACGCTTCATTATCATGGCTTCCATGATTACAACGGGTTACATTCAGGCTAAGCCAATCGGTACCGGAAAAACTTTCAGATAAAAGCCCTGACATCTCCGGATGACGTTTGTCAGGATGCCAGGTCGCGACCAGATATTCGGCATTGTGCTTAACATAGGCACAATAGCGGGAGCGCATAAGTTGTTCAGCCGTAACAGGAATCTGGTTACCCTGCAGAAAGGGCTCGCAACATACGCTATACTGCTGTCCGCTACAACATGGGCAGGTTTCTGACACATTAGCTCCCGAAAATGATGAGTCGGTTTCATAAGCGCGCTATGTTAGCTGACCCCACGCTGTGACGCTACGTATTGACGGCAGGACCAGATACAAATGAGAAAGGTAAAAATAGGATTGGCGCTGGGGGCCGGCGCAGCGAAAGGATGGGCGCACATTGGCGTGATCAACGCACTGGAGCGTGCGGGTATCGGGATCGACGTCGTGGCAGGTTGCTCTGTCGGCGCGCTAGTCGGGTCAGCCTATGTGAATAACCGGCTGCCGTTGATGGAAAAGTGGGTCAGTGCGTTTCGCTACTGGGATGTGATCCGGCTGATGGATGTCTCCTGGCAACGGGGCGGACTGCTGCGCGGTGAGCGGGTCTTTAACCATGTGCGCCAGCTGATCCCCAATGATGCGATAGAGCAGTGCAGCAAACCTTTCGGCGTGGTGGCCACCAATCTCAGCACGGGGCGGGAGCTCTGGCTGACGGAGGGTGATCTGCATCAGGCGGTTCGCGCTTCCTGCAGTATGCCAGGTTTATTACCGCCGGTGGGCTACAATGGGTATTGGCTGGTGGATGGTGCCGTCGTCAATCCGGTGCCGATCTCACTGACCCGCGCGCTGGGTGCAGACATTGTGATTGCGGTTGACCTGCAGCATGACGCGCATTTAATGCAGCAGGATCTGTTTTCCGTTACGCCTAAAAATAGTGAAGAAGAAGCCGCTGCAGCGGCATTGAGTTGGGGTGGAAAGCTGCGTCAGCGACTGGTGAGTTTCACCCAGCGCCGTGCGTCTCAGTCACCGGGTGCGATGGAGATTATGTCAACCTCTATCCAGGTGCTGGAAAATCGCCTGAAGCGCAACCGTATGGCAGGCGATCCACCCGATGTTTTAATACAGCCGGTCTGTCCGCAGATTTCAACGCTGGACTTTCATCGGGCTGAAGAGGCCATTGAGGCAGGCAGGGCCGCCGTGGAAAAGAAAATGGATGAACTGTTACCACTGGTCCGTGGCAGATAATCAGGTTGTTCATTCAAAACGGTGACTTTACGCAATTCTGAAGGCGCAACTGCGTTTTATGAACCACTATTGAATTATCTGGCAGGCAGGGGGAAAGAATGGAAAAACCACTACTCGGCAAAAAGATACTCATTGTCGAAGATGAGGCTGTTTTCCGTTCGTTGCTGGACCAATTTTTGTTATCGATGGGTGCTGTAACGTTAAAAGCGGAAGATGGACTGGAAGCAATTGCACAACTACAACAGCATACTGTCGACCTGATCATCAGCGATCTCGAAATGCCCCGTATGAGCGGCATTCAGTTCGTTGAGCACATTCGTACCCGCGGTAACGTTGTGCCGATTTTGATTATCTCAGCGACAGAAAATATGTCTGACATCGCACATGTGCTGCGCCTTGGCGTGCAGGATGTGCTGCTTAAGCCACTGAAAAATCTGGAACGCTTCCGCGAAGCGGTCTATGAATGTCTCTATCCCTCCATGTTCACCTCAAAGGTGGAAGAGGATGAGCAGCTGTTTCAGGACTGGGATGCCCTGGTCCGCGACCCGAAAGCGGCCGCCAAACTGCTCAAACAACTCCAGCCGCCGGTGCAGCAGACCGTCGCCAACTGCCGGGTCAACTATCGTCAGCTGACGATGGCCGAACAGCCGGGCCTGGTGCTCGACATTGCGGCGCTCTCTGAAAAGGACCTGGCCTTCTACTGTCTGGACGTCACCCGTGCGGGTGATAATGGCGTGCTGGCCGCTCTGCTGCTGCGTGCGCTGTTTAACGGCCTGCTTCAGGAGCAGCTCTCCGGGCAAAAACAGCGTCTGCCGGAACTTAACGGGCTGCTCAGACAGGTCAATCTGCTGCTGCGCCAGGCGAACCTCAGCGGCCAGTTCCCTCTGCTGGTGGGCTACTATCATCGTGGTCTGAAAAATCTGATCCTGGTCTCGGCCGGATTAAACGCCACGCTTCACGTTGATACCCATCAGATTCAGCTCAGTAATGGTGTTCCCCTTGGCACTATGGGTAGCACCCACCTCAATCAAATCAGTCAGCGCGCAGACAACTGGCAGTGCCACGTCTGGGGCGCGGGTGGTCGCATTCGGCTGATGCTGTCAGCAGAAGAATAAACGGCAAAAATGGAAAGATTCTGGCGCTGAGGACAGGGCCAGAACTTAGCTTTACAGTTGGGTAATAGTCTTAATTTCGACGGATTGATGCCTTCCAGGATAAATCCGTTCGATACTAACTGATATACTCATTTTCGATTTTAAACCGACATATCAAGTATTAACTTGAACGGCCTATGAGAGAGGTAACTTAATGTCTGCCAATAATACCAAAGTAAAAAAAGCGGTAATCCCGGTCGCGGGTTTGGGTACGCGTATGCTCCCGGCCACCAAAGCGATTCCAAAAGAGATGTTACCGCTGGTTGATAAGCCGTTAATCCAGTATGTCGTTAACGAGTGTATCGCTGCAGGCATCAACGAGATTGTGCTGGTTACACATTCATCTAAAAATGCCATCGAAAACCATTTTGATACCAGCTTCGAACTGGAATCTATGCTGGAAAAACGTGTTAAGCGTCAGCTGCTGGATGAAATCCAGTCAATCTGCCCGCCACACGTGACCATCATGCAGGTTCGTCAGGGTATCGCGAAAGGCCTGGGCCACGCAGTGATGTGTGCACACCCACTGATCGGTAACGAGCCGTTTGCCGTTATCCTGCCAGACGTCATCATCGACGAATATGAATCTAACCCAACCAAAGATAACCTGGCCGAGATGCTGACCCGTTATGAAGAGTCAGGCCGCAGCCAGATTATGGTTGAGCCGGTTGCCGATGTAACCGCTTACGGTGTTGTCGATTGCCAGGGCGCAGAACTGAACCCAGGCGACAGCGCACCAATGGTGGGTGTGGTTGAGAAACCAAAAGCGACCGAAGCGCCATCTAACCTGGCGGTCGTAGGTCGTTATGTTCTGTCTGCAGACATCTGGCCACTGCTGGCGAAGACGCCTCCGGGTGCGGGCGGCGAAGTTCAGCTGACCGACTCTATCGCCATGCTGATGGAAAAAGAGACCGTTGAAGCTTATCACCTGAAAGGCGTAAGCCATGACTGTGGTAACAAACTGGGCTACATGCAGGCTTTCGTTGAGTACGGTGTTCGTCATCCGGTATTGGGCAAAGATTTCTCTGAATGGCTCGATAGCGCAGTTGGCAACAAAAAGTAATTTATAAACACAGGATAACTCGATGAAAGTCACTGTATTTGGTATCGGCTATGTCGGTCTGGTTCAGGCTGCGGTGTTAGCCGAAGTCGGACATGACGTTCTCTGCATTGATGTCGACGCAAACAAAGTCGAAAATCTGAAAAAAGGCATCATTCCTATTTTCGAACCAGGTTTAACCCCGCTGGTAATGTCCAATTACGAAGCGGGTCGTCTGAAGTTCAGCACTGATGCTGCACAGGGCGTAAACCATGGTGTTATGCAGTTTATTGCAGTAGGTACACCACCGGATGAAGACGGCTCTGCCGATCTGAAATATGTGACCGCCGTAGCGCGCACCATTGCGCAGCATATGAACGATCACAAAGTGGTTATCGACAAATCAACCGTACCGGTTGGCACAGCAGACAAAGTTCGTGCGGTGATGGCGGAAACGCTGAAATCGCGTGACGCCAACATCACCTTTGATGTGGTGTCGAACCCGGAATTCCTGAAAGAAGGTGCGGCAGTGAATGACTGCATGCGTCCTGAGCGCATCGTTGTCGGTACCGACAACGATGAGGTGGTCGAGCTGTTACGCGAGCTTTATGAGCCGTTTAACCGCAATCACGATCGCATGATCATGATGGATATCCGCAGCGCAGAGCTGACCAAGTATGCAGCAAACTGCATGCTGGCGACCAAAATCAGCTTTATGAATGAGATGTCCAACCTGGCTGAGCGTTTAGGCGCGGATATTGAAAAAGTACGCCAGGGCATCGGTTCCGATCCCCGTATCGGCTACCACTTCATCTATCCTGGCTGTGGCTACGGTGGCTCCTGCTTCCCGAAAGATGTGCAGGCGTTAATCCGTACAGCGGAGTCTATTGGCTATCAGCCACGTCTGTTGCAGGCTGTGGAAGATGTCAATGACAACCAGAAAAACAAGCTGCCAACCTTCATCAAACGCCATTTTGGCGACGATCTGAAGGGTAAGACGTTTGCTCTCTGGGGCCTGTCATTTAAGCCGAACACTGACGACATGCGTGAAGCCTCCAGCCGTGTGCTGATGGAAACGCTGTGGGAAGCAGGCGCGTCTGTTCAGGCGTTTGACCCGGAAGCAATGGATGAAGCGCAGCGTATCTATGGTCACCGCAGCGATCTTAAGCTTATGGGAACCAAAGAAGCGGCACTGCAGGGCGCAGACGGTCTGGTCATCTGTACGGAGTGGCAGAACTTCCGTGCGCCAGACTTCGACGTTATCAAAAATGCGCTGAAAGAAGCCGTGATTTTTGATGGTCGTAACCTGTATGATCCAGAGCGTATCAGCAAACGCGGTTTCGTTTATTATGCAATCGGCCGCGGAGCGTCTATTCAAACTGCATAATTAACGAGGGATTTATGAACTTTCTGGTCACCGGCGCCGCAGGCTTTATTGGTTTTCATGTCAGTCAGCGTCTGCTGGCCGCCGGTCACCAGGTTGTCGGTATCGACAACCTGAATGATTATTACGACGTAAATCTCAAGCGTGCCCGTCTCGATTTAATTAATGCTGAACCTGGCTTTACTTTTATCGAGCGGGATCTGGCCGACCGTGACGCGATAGCGTCACTGTTCGGGCAGTATAATTTTCAGCGCGTTATTCATCTTGGCGCGCAGGCTGGCGTCCGCTACTCCATCGAAAATCCCCATGCTTATGCAGATTCCAATCTGACGGGTCACCTCAATATTCTTGAAGGCTGCCGTCATCATAAAATTGAACATCTGCTCTACGCGTCGTCGAGTTCCGTTTATGGCCTGAATCGTAAGATGCCGTTCTCAACGGACGACAGTGTGGATCATCCTGTCTCTTTATATGCAGCGACGAAGAAAGCGAACGAGTTAATGTCTCATACTTACTCGCACCTTTATCAGCTGCCGACCACTGGATTACGCTTCTTCACCGTCTATGGCCCGTGGGGCCGTCCGGATATGGCCCTCTTTAAATTCACCCGCGCAATGATTGCCGGTGAGGCGATTGATGTCTATAACCAGGGGCAGATGAAGCGGGACTTTACCTATATTGATGACATTGCTGAAGCGATTGTGCGTCTGCAGGATGTGATTCCGCAGCAGGACGATCACTGGACGGTTGAATCGGGATCGCCAGCAACCAGTTCAGCACCGTATCGTGTTTATAATATCGGTAACAGTCAGCCGGTAACGCTGATGAGCTATATTGAGGCGATTGAAAAAGCACTGGGGATGACCGCGAAGAAAAATCTGATGCCGATGCAGCCCGGTGATGTGCTGGAAACCAGTGCCGACACCGAAGCCCTGTTTAAGGCGATTGGTTTTAAACCTCAGACCAGTGTGGAGGAGGGCGTAAAGCGCTTCGTTGACTGGTATCGTGATTTCTATCGCGTCTGAATAAAAAAGGAAGCGTACGCTTCCTTTTTTTTATTCCACCTCAGGCTGCCCGTCGGGCAGGAAAATAACGCGCCGTTACAGTAAAAAATCGTCCAGCTTTTTACCCTCTTCTTCCAGCGCTTTTTTAATTATGGCTGGCGTGCGGCCCTGACCGGTCCAGGTCTTTGACTCACCTTTTTCATCGGTATAACCATATTTAGCCGGACGCACCGAACGTTTGCTTTTTGCTGTCGCGCGGGTATCAGTCAGCATGCTGACCAGCTCAGAAGGGTCAATACCATCAGCCAGCAGCATTTCACGATACTGATTCAGCTTGCGCGCGCGCTCTTCATTTTCAGCCTGGAAATGCGACTCTTCTTCGCGACGTTCTTTTACCACTACGTCCAGTTTTTCCAGCATCTCTTCCAGTGTTTCAATGGAATACTCTCTGGCCTGGGCGCGCAGCGTACGAATATTATTAAGAACTTTTAGTGCTTCGCTCATTGTCCTGGTCTCTGAATAAGGGAGAAGTTGTGTTGCCCGCTAATAGTAGTGGTGACATTAAATAACTTCAATCACAAACGTATTTCTTCAGCGAATAAAATGAAAATTAAAAAATAATGTTGATCATAAAAAATCAAAGCGATGCCCGGAAGAAATAATCTCCCCTCTGTCGTTATGAAATAAATTTAATGTATTTAAGTTGCTGCAAATAATGTCATCTCTTTTATTGCGGTTAAAATAAGAAAAACCTATTTCACTCTGCGACAGAGCCCATCGGCACTGGAAACGGTTCCTGATGAAAATTCCGGCTATCTGTCAGGCATTCTCCCTCTCTCAGCAGCAACGCATGGGCTGTGCTTTGTGATAATATGCGCACCATTCTGTTCAGTCCTGATGAAGATACGCTCCTATGGCCCAACTCTATTTCTATTACTCTGCGATGAACGCAGGGAAATCGACCGCACTGTTACAATCCTCCTATAACTATCAGGAGCGGGGCATGCGCTCGCTGGTTTACACTGCCGAAATCGACAATCGTTTTGGTGCCGGTCAGGTAAGCTCCCGTATCGGACTTTCGTCACCAGCCTTGCTCTATAATGCCGATACCGCGCTGTTCAGCGACATTGCGGCGGAACATGCCGCACAGCCTATTCACTGCGTGCTGGTCGATGAAAGCCAGTTTCTCACCCGTGAGCAGGTCAAAGCGCTCTCTGATGTGGTCGACGATCTTGATATTCCGGTGCTCTGCTATGGCCTGCGTACCGATTTTCGCGGCGAACTCTTTGTTGGCAGTCAGTATCTGCTGGCGTGGGCCGATAAGCTGGTCGAACTCAAAACCATCTGTCACTGTGGCCGCAAGGCCAGCATGGTGCTGCGACTGGACAGCGAAGGGAAGCCTTTCAGTGAAGGTGAGCAGGTAGTTATCGGGGGGAATGAACGCTACATCTCGGTCTGCCGTAAGCACTATAAACAGGCCATAGAGCAGGGCTCGCTGCAGGCGATTCACGGCGCACATACGCCCGTCATCTGACACATTTTTCAGCCAGTAAAAAACCCGCCGCGGCGGGTTTTTTCATCAGGTTATCAGAACGGTACTATCAGACTTTCTTCGCTTTCTTCTCCGCTTTAACCTCTTTTACCGGCTGTTCAGCAACCGCTTCGGCAACGCTTGAGAAAGGTTCGACAAACTCACGGCCGTAGTAGGTGTCGAGCATAATCTGTTTCAGCTCGGCAATCAGCGGATAGCGTGGGTTTGCGCCGGTACACTGATCATCAAACGCATCATCGGCCAGCTTGTCGACTTTGGCCAGGAAGTCCGCTTCCTGTACGCCGGCTTCACGGATAGAGGTCGGAATGCCGAGCTCAGTCTTGATCTCATCCAGCCAGGCCAGCAGCTTCTCAATTTTCTGCGCGGTGCGGTCGCCTGGGGCGCTCAGGCCCAGGTGGTCAGCAACTTCCGCGTAGCGACGGCGCGCCTGTGGGCGGTCATACTGGCTGAACGCGGTCTGTTTGGTCGGGTTGTCATTTGCGTTGTAGCGGATGACGTTCGAGATTAACAGGGCGTTAGCCAGACCGTGCGGAATGTGGAACTCTGAACCCAGCTTATGCGCCATGGAGTGACAGACCCCAAGGAAGGCGTTAGCAAAGGCGATACCGGCGATAGTGGCCGCATTGTGAACACGTTCGCGCGCCACCGGATTTCTGGCACCTTCCGCGTAGCTGGCGGGCAGGTTCTCTTTCAGCAGTTTCAGTGCCTGCAGTGCCTGGCCGTCTGAGTATTCATTCGCCAGCACAGACACATAGGCTTCCAGCGCATGGGTAACCGCATCCAGGCCGCCGAAGGCACAGAGTGAGCGGGGCATTTCCATCACCAGGTTGGCATCGACAATCGCCATATCCGGGGTCAGCGCATAGTCAGCGAGAGGATATTTCTGGCCGGTCGCATCATCGGTGACGACGGCAAACGGTGTCACTTCTGAACCGGTGCCGGATGTGGTGGTGATGGCCACCATGCGCGCCTTGACGCCCATTTTCGGGAACTTGTAGATACGTTTACGGATATCCATGAAGCGCAGCGCCAGCTCTTCAAAGTGGGTTTCCGGATGTTCATACATGACCCACATGATTTTCGCTGCGTCCATCGGGGAGCCGCCACCCAGCGCGATGATCACGTCCGGTTTAAAGCTGTTCATCTGCTCGGCACCCTTACGCACAATGCTCAGCGTCGGATCGGCTTCAACTTCAAAGAAGACTTCCGTTTCAATACCGTGCGATTTCAGGACGCGGGTGACCTGATCGGCATAACCGTTATTGAACAGGAAGCGGTCAGTCACGATAAAGGCCCGTTTCGCGCCGTCCGTTGCCACCTCTTCCAGCGCAATGGGCAGGGAACCGCGACGGAAGTAGATAGATTTAGGAAGTTTATGCCACAACATATTCTCAGCTCGCTTGGCGACAGTTTTGGTGTTGATAAGGTGTTTCGGACCGACGTTCTCTGAAATCGAGTTGCCGCCCCAGGAACCACAACCCAGCGTCAGAGAGGGGGCCAGCTTGAAGTTGTAGAGGTCCCCGATACCGCCCTGAGAAGCGGGCGTATTGATCAGAATACGTGCGGTTTTCATCCTGTCGCCAAAGTAGTGCACACGTTCGGTCTGGTTATCCTGGTCGGTATAGAGGCACGAGGTGTGGCCGATACCGCCCATGGCGACCAGTTTTTCTGCTTTATCTACCGCGTCGTTGAAATCTTTCGCCCGGTACATTGCGAGGGTTGGCGAAAGTTTTTCATGGGCAAAGGGCTCAGATTCGTCCACCAGTTTCACTTCACCAATCAGGATTTTGGTGCTGGGTGGCACGCTGATGCCTGCCATCTCCGCAATTTTGAACGCGGGCTGGCCGACGATGGCGGCATTCAGACCGCCGTTTTTCAGAATGATATTCTGCACTGCGCTCAGCTCCGCGCCCTGCAGCAGGTAACCGCCGTGGCTGGCAAAACGCTCACGCACTGCGTCGTAGACCGCATCAACCACGATGACCGACTGTTCCGAGGCGCAGATCACCCCGTTATCAAAGGTTTTGGACATCAGAATCGAGGCGACGGCCCGTTTCAGGTCGGCGGTTTCATCAATCACCACTGGCGTATTACCGGCACCGACGCCGATGGCGGGTTTACCGGAGCTGTAGGCCGCTTTCACCATGCCCGGACCGCCAGTGGCGAGGATCAGGTTAATGTCAGGGTGGTGCATCAGCTGGTTTGACAGCTCAACAGAGGGGGCATCGATCCAGCCGATAATATCTTTTGGCGCACCGGCTGCAATGGCAGCCTGCAGCACGATGTCCGCCGCTTTGTTGGTGGCATCTTTGGCACGGGGGTGTGGCGAGAAGATAATACCGTTGCGGGTTTTCAGGCTGATTAACGCTTTAAAGATGGCGGTAGAGGTGGGGTTAGTCGTCGGCACAATACCGCAAATCAGACCAATAGGTTCGGCGATAGTGATGGTGCCGAAGGTGTCATCGGTGGCTAACACACCGCAGGTCTTTTCATCTTTATAGGCGTTGTAGATATATTCTGACGCAAAATGGTTTTTAATGACTTTGTCTTCGACAATGCCCATGCCGGATTCGGCAACGGCCATTCTGGCGAGAGGAATGCGGGCGTCTGCGGCGGCGAGGGCGGCGGCACGGAAAATGGCGTCGACCTGCTGTTGAGAAAAATTGGCATATTCACGCTGGGCTTTTTTTACACGTTCAACCAGTGCATTGAGTTCAGCGACATTCGTAACGGCCATGGTGTTCTCCTGAGGAAGTTAAACTTTTTTAGTAAACAATCCTGCGCCCTGAGTATAGTCACGCTGTCATAACGCGTCCGATCGGCCCGAAATGCATGGATTTTCAAATGTTTACTGAAAGAGTCTTGTCAGGCAGTCCGTCTGATTTTCATTGAGACTGCTAATACTTCCGTTACGAAAAGATTACCTGGTTTGGGGTAGGGTAATTTTGATGCAGATCAATTTAACCCCAAGCTGACACCTTTCAGCCGGGCTTTTTGCGCCACCTTGTTTCGAATCTGTTTGCACCATGTAAGTCGGCTGGCCATAGCGACAAAATCCAGTCTCATTCGGAACACTGGGGGAATCCGCTATGGGTTCCGCCTTAAGTGGCATAAATAGCGGCGTATGCATCTGGCGTCTGTGCCGCTTTTCACTTACATTAGGCGCGATTTCCCCCCTGCGTTACGGAGCCATGTCGTGAACCCTGCACTGTTAGATCTTTCAGGCTATATAAAATTCTTTGTCGGGCTGTTCGCGCTGGTTAATCCGGTCGGCATTATTCCGGTGTTCATCAGTATGACCCGCTATCAGGCGGCAGCTGAACGCAATAAAACGAATTTAACCGCCAATCTGGCGGTGGCCATTATCCTCTGGACCTCGCTGTTCCTCGGCGATGCGATTCTGCGGGTGTTTGGCATCTCGATTGACTCGTTCCGCATTGCGGGCGGGATTCTGGTCGTGACCATTGCGATGTCGATGATCAGTGGCAAGCTGGGCGAGGATAAGCAGAACAAACAGGAGAAGTCAGAAACGGCCATTCGTGAAAGCGTTGGCGTGGTGCCTCTGGCGCTGCCCCTGATGGCCGGTCCGGGTGCCATCAGTTCGACGATTGTCTGGAGCACGCGCTATCACAGCTGGCTTAACCTGCTGGGCTTTACGCTGGCGATTGCCATTTTTGCCTTATGTTGCTGGCTGCTGTTTCGGGCCGCGCCTTTAATGGTGCGGATACTGGGACAGACCGGCATTAACGTTATTACCCGCATCATGGGACTGTTACTGATGGCCCTGGGTATTGAGTTTGTTGTTACCGGCCTGAAGTCTATATTTCCCGGACTGCTCAATTAACGCCTCACTTATTTCAGGCAGCGAAGCGTAAACCTGATCCGTAATGGTGCAATCGACGGTTTTATTGCACCATTGCAATGCAATTATTCGTCACGCTTAAAAGATTCAGTCGATTATAAATTTCATTACTGCTGGCCGGTTCACAGATTTTTGTCAGCGAAATAATGTCACGATTTTCACACCATATTCTTCTGTTTTGTTTCTTTCCTCCCTCATAAATGCCCGCCTGAGAGCCATCAGGCTGGATTTTCCTCACGCCAGATGCCGACTTTGGAAGATAAGTGCCAAAAACCGTGCGTATTCATGATGCAAAGCACGTCTGCACAGGGTTTCCGACTAAAACGCCTATTTTTCATATCGATATGATATTTTCAGGTCGAAAATTAACACTTCCGCTGCGTGACAACTCGTGATAAAAGAGAATTAGTTAACATTTTAGCTATTTTACTTTGGCGCCCTCTGATGGCTTCTGATAATTTCTGGCCCAGCGTGAATTTTTTTCTCCGAAAGTGCAAAGTGAGAACGCTTTTTGCTTAAGCCTGTCGGGTTACTTAAAAAAGGTTGGCGTTTCGGATGACTGGGATGATGAATGTGCAGCAACAGCGGCTGACTCTCGCCGCACTGTTAATAGCGTTTACGCCGGCTTATGCCGCCACGGTTCCCCCCGGAACGACGCTGGCCGCGCAGCAACAGATTGTGATTAACAATGGCAGTGAAGTCTCTTCGCTGGATCCCCATAAAACCGAAGGTGTGCCGGAATCCAATATTATTCACAACCTGCTGGACGGTCTGGTTAACACCGATAATTTCGGTAAGGTCGTCCCCGGCGTTGCCCTGAGCTGGGAGAATCCGCAGCCCACCGTCTGGATCTTTAACCTGCGGGATGATGCTAAGTGGAGTAATGGTGAGCCGGTGACCGCCGCAGATTTTGTCTACAGCTGGCGTCGGCTGGTGGACCCTGCCACCGCGTCGCCTTACTCCAGCTATCTGCAGGCCGCCCATGTTGCCGGGATCGATGCGATTCTGGCTGGTAAAGCGTCACCCGATCAGCTGGGCGTGAAAGCGCTGGATGACCACCGGCTGCAGATTACGCTGACTGAACCGGTGCCTTATCTGGTATCCATGCTGGCGCACACGGCGCTGAAGCCGGTTTATGCACCCGCTATCAAAGAGTGGGGCGATGCCTGGACCCGGCCAGGTCACTATATCGGTAACGGTGCTTATACCTTAAGCGACTGGGTAGTGAATGAAAAAATTGTTCTGAAGCGCAATCCTCACTACTGGGACAATGCCCATACGGTGATTGAGCAGGGGACCTTCCTGCCCATCGCCTCTGAAAACAGCGATATCAACCGCTACCGCAGTGGCGGAACGGACATCACCAACAGCGCCCTGCCGCCGGAAATGTTTGGCAAGCTGCGCAGGGATCTCGGCAATGAGGTGAAGATCAGTCCGCTGCTCTGCACGTTTTATTATGAAATCAATAACAAAAAGGCGCCGTTCACCGATCCACGGGTGCGCGCCGCCCTAAAGATGACCCTCGACCGTGAGGTGATTGCCAGAAAAATTATGGGGCAGGGACAGATTCCGGCTTACAGCCTGACGCCGCCCTTTACCGCCGGTATTAAGCTGACACCGCCAGCCTGGTTTACCTGGACGCAGGCGCAACGCAATGAGGCGGCGAAAAAGCTGCTGGCAGAGGCGGGATTCAACGCCGCCAATCCGCTGACCTTTACGCTGCTCTATAACACTTCCGATCAGAATAAACGGCAGGCGATTGCGGCCGCTTCAATGTGGCAGAAAAATCTCGGCGCAAAAGTCACCCTGCAGAATCAGGAGTGGAAGACGATGCTGGAGACCCGCCATCAGGCCCAGTATGACGTGGTGCGAGCCACCTGGTGCGCCGATTACAATGAGCCTTCAACCTTTCTCAACATGCTGATCAGCAACGCCTCGATCAATACCGCCTTTTACAGCAGTGCGGCCTTTGACGAGCTGATGGCGAAGAGCCTGACGGCGGGCAGTGAGGCGCAGCGCGCGGAGCTCTATCAGCAGGCTGAAACACAACTCGACAAAGACTCACCCATTGTGCCAGTTTACTACCGCGTCAGTGTGCGCCTGGTGAAGCCCTGGGTTGGCGGTTTCACGGGCAAAGACCCGCAGGATATGACAGACCTGAAGTACTATTTTATTAAAAAACACTGATCTGCTCGCCGTCCTGGCGAGACAGACGGGAAGCGCATCAGCAAACAGACCAATTTTTTGGGTCACTCTCCCGGGTTAAGGGAGCCCGGAAACGGGGGACGCCGCGGCAGAACAGCGCTGCGGTGACGATAATAAAACTGGAGTGTAATAATGAACAACATCACGAAAAAAAGCCTGATAGCAGCGGGCGTCTTCGCCGCAATGAGTGCCCTGGCAGGGAATGCGGCTTTCGCGGCGACCGTGCCTGCAGGCGTTGAACTGGCAGCCAAACAGGAGCTCGTTCGCGGCAATGGCGATGAAGTGCAGTCGCTCGACCCGCACAAAATCGAGGGCGTGCCGGAAGACAACGTGGCGCGCGATCTCTATGAAGGTCTGCTGGTCAATGACAGCAACGGCAAACCGATCCCGGGCGTGGCGGAAAGCTATGAAAATAAAGATTTCAAGGTGTGGACTTTCCACCTGCGTAAAAATGCTAAATGGTCTAACGGCGAGCCGGTAACCGCGCAGGACTTCGTCTACAGCTGGGAGCGTCTGGTTGACCCGAAAACGGCTTCACCCTACGCCAGCTATCCTCAGTATGGTCATATCCTGAACGTTGATGACATCATCGCAGGTAAAAAGCCCATTACCGATCTGGGCGTGAAAGCGATTGATGACCACACGCTGGAAGTGACCCTGAGTGAGCCGGTTCCCTATTTTGATAAGCTGCTGATCAACTCCGTGATGTCACCGGTTTATAAACCGGCGATTGAGAAGTTCGGCGAACAGTGGACTCAGCCGCAAAACTGGGTCGGTAACGGTGCCTTTAAGCTCGACGCACACGTCATCAACGAACGCATCACGCTGGTGCGTAACCCGAACTACTGGGACAACGAGCACACCGTGCTGAACAAGGTTACCTACCTGCCAATCAGTTCTGAAGTCAGTGACGTCAACCGTTACTTCTCCGAGAACGGCAGCGACATGACCTATAACAACCTGCCGATCGAGCTGTTCAAAAAGCTGCAGCGTGAAAACGGTAAAGAGCTGCATGTCGATCCTTATCTCTGCACCTACTACTACGAAATCAATAACCAGAAAGCGCCATTTACCGATCCGCGCGTTCGTGCCGCCCTGAAGCTGGGTCTGGACCGTGACATCATGGTGAATAAAGTGCTGGCCCAGGGTCAGAAGCCGGCCTTCAGCTTCACACCGCCAGCCACCGACGGTATGGAAATCCTGCCGCCAGACTGGTTCAAGTGGTCACAGGATAAGCGTAACGCCGAAGCGAAAAAACTGCTGGCTGAAGCGGGCTACACGGCGGATAAACCGCTGACCTTCAACCTGCTCTACAACACCTCCGATCTGCACAAGAAGCTGGCGATTGCCGCCTCGTCGATCTGGAAGAAAAACATCGGTGTGAATATCAAGCTGGAAAACCAGGAGTGGAAAACCTTCCTGGACACCCGTCATCAGGGTAACTTCGATGTGGCGCGTGCGGCCTGGTGTGCGGACTACAACGAACCGACTTCCTTCCTGAACATCATGCTCTCTAACAGCAGCAGTAACACCTCGCACTATAAGAGCGATGCGTTTGACAAAGTGGTGCGTGACGCGATTAAAGCGCCGGATGCCAAAGGCCGTGCAGCGGACTATCAGCAGGCCGAGCAGATCCTGGATAAAGACAGCACCATCGTACCGGTTTACTACTACGTGAATACGCGTCTGGTGAAACCTTACGTTGGTGGTTACACCGGTAAAGATCCGCTGGATAAAACGCTGTCTAAAGACTTCTACATCATTAAACACTAATAGCGTTCAGGCTATCAGCAGTGGCGGCGCCTCTCGCGCCGCCTTTTTACTATTTTTTATATGTTGTGAAGCAACAGCCTGGTAGGTACGGCAATGTTAAAATTCATCCTGCGTCGCTTGCTTGAAGCGATTCCGACGCTGTTCGTCCTGATTACCATCTCCTTCTTTATGATGCGGCTGGCACCCGGCAGCCCCTTTACCGGCGAGCGCACCCTGGCACCGGAAGTGATGGCCAACATTGAGGCGAAATATCACCTCAACGATCCTATCGGTAAGCAGTATGTCGATTACCTGGTCCAGCTGGCCCACGGCGATTTCGGCCCATCCTTTAAATACAAAGATTATTCGGTTAACTATCTGGTCGCGCACGC
Source organism: Pantoea sp. PA1 (assembly GCF_056856975.1). NCBI lineage: Bacteria > Pseudomonadati > Pseudomonadota > Gammaproteobacteria > Enterobacterales > Erwiniaceae > Pantoea > Pantoea sp. PA1. The sequence goes on along the minus strand of NZ_JBXGEE010000001.1, from coordinate 1,326,267 downwards.
GTTCCCGGTCTCGGCAAAACTGGGTCTGGCCGCGTTCCTGCTGGCGATCGTGCTCGGCGTCACGGCCGGGGTCATCGCCGCGCTGAAACAGAACACCTTATGGGACTTCGCGGTGATGGGGGTGGCGATGACCGGCGTGGTGATACCCAGCTTTGTGGTCGCGCCGCTGCTGGTCCTGCTGTTCGCGATCAGCCTGAAATGGCTGCCGGGCGGGGGCTGGAATGGCGGGCAGTGGAACTACATGCTGCTGCCGATGGTGGCACTCTCACTGGCTTACATTGCAAGTATTGCCCGTATCACCCGTGGATCGATGATTGAAGTGATGCACTCCAACTTTATCCGCACGGCTCGCGCCAAAGGCTTACCGCTGCGCCGCATTGTGCTGCGTCATGCGCTGAAACCGGCTCTGCTGCCGGTCATCTCCTATATGGGACCCGCCTTTGTCGGCATCATCACCGGTTCGATGGTGATCGAATCGATCTATGGTCTGCCGGGCATCGGTCAGCTGTTTGTTAACGGCGCACTGAACCGCGACTACTCGCTGGTGATGAGCCTGACGATTCTGGTCGGTCTGCTGACCATCCTGTTTAACGCGATTGTCGACGTGCTCTATGCCGTCATCGATCCCAAAATTCGTTACTGATTGCGGAGTTCGCCATGATGTTAAGTAAGAAAAACAGCGAAGCTCTTGATGCGTTCAGTGAGAAGCTGGAAGTAGAAGGGCGCAGTCTCTGGCAGGACGCGCGTCGTCGTTTTATCCATAACCGGGCCGCGCTGATCAGCCTGCTGGTGCTGCTGGTCATTACGCTGTTTGTGATTATCGCGCCGATGGTGGCGCAGTTCACCTACGACGATACCGACTGGGCGATGATGTCTTCACCGCCGGATACCACTTCCGGTCACTGGTTCGGCACCGACTCGTCGGGGCGTGACCTGCTGGTGCGTGTGGCCATCGGCGGCCGTATCTCCCTGATGGTCGGCGTCGCCTCCGCCCTGATCGCCGTGGTGGTCGGTACGCTGTATGGCTCCATTGCCGGTTACCTGGGCGGCAAAACCGACTCGGCCATGATGCGTGTTCTGGAAATCCTCAACTCCTTCCCGTTCATGTTCTTCGTGATCCTGCTGGTGACCTTCTTTGGTCGTAACATCCTGCTGATCTTTGCCGCCATCGGCATGGTTTCATGGCTGGATATGGCGCGTATTGTGCGCGGCCAGACGCTGAGCCTGAAGCGCAAAGAGTTTATCGAAGCCGCCCATGTGGGTGGGGTATCGACCTGGAAAATTGTGGTGCGCCATATCGTGCCCAACGTGCTGGGGGTGGTGGTGGTTTACGCCTCACTGCTGGTGCCCAGTATGATCCTGTTTGAATCCTTCCTGAGCTTCCTGGGTCTGGGCACACAGGAACCTCTGAGCAGCTGGGGCGCACTGCTGAGCGACGGAGCCAACTCCATGGAAGTGTCGCCGTGGCTGTTGCTGTTCCCGGCGGGCTTCCTGGTGGTCACGCTGTTCTGTTTCAACTTTATCGGCGATGGCCTGCGTGATGCCCTCGACCCGAAAGATCGTTAAGGAGTTTCCCGATGACTATTCATGAATTTCAGCCAGCGATGGCGGCCCGCGCGGGAAGCGAACAGCTACTTACGGTCAAAGATTTACGCGTCACCTTTGGCACACACGATGGTGATGTCACCGCGGTGAACAATCTGAACTTCTCGCTGCGTGCAGGGGAGACGCTGGGCATTGTCGGTGAGTCCGGTTCGGGCAAGTCACAGACCGCCTTTGCCCTGATGGGGCTGCTGGCGAAAAACGGGCGCATTGGCGGTTCTGCGCTGTTCAACGGCAAAGAGATCCTGAATCTGCCGGAAAGCCAGCTTAACCGGCTGCGCGCTGAGCAGATCGCGATGATTTTCCAGGACCCGATGACCTCGCTCAATCCCTATATGCGGGTCGGCGAGCAGCTGATGGAAGTGCTGAAACTGCACAAGGGGATGAGCAGCGCACAGGCTTTCGAAGAGTCGGTGAGAATGCTGGATGCGGTGAAGATGCCGGAAGCGCGCAAGCGAATGAAAATGTATCCGCATGAGTTCTCCGGTGGGATGCGCCAGCGCGTGATGATCGCCATGGCGCTGCTCTGCCGTCCAAAGCTGCTGATTGCCGATGAACCCACCACGGCGCTGGATGTGACGGTGCAGGCGCAGATCATGACGCTGCTCAATGATCTGAAGCGCGAGTTCAACACCGCCATCATCATGATCACCCACGATCTCGGCGTGGTGGCGGGGATCTGCGACAAAGTGCTGGTGATGTACGCCGGACGCACCATGGAGTATGGCCGCGCCCGCGATGTTTTTTATCAGCCCGCCCATCCTTATTCGATCGGCCTGCTCAATGCCGTACCACGCCTGGATGCCGAGGGCGAGAGCCTCACGACCATTCCGGGGAATCCACCCAATCTGCTGCGTCTGCCGCAGGGCTGTCCGTTCCAGCCGCGCTGCCCGCACGCGATGGATATCTGCACCCAGTCGCCGCCGCTGGAGCCGTTTGGCGATGGCCGTCTGCGTGCCTGCTTTAAGCCGGTGGAGGAGTTAGTATGAGCACCGTAGCTGAAAAGAAAGTGTTACTGGAAATCGCCGACCTGAAGGTGCATTTCGACATCAAAGATGGCAAGCAGTGGTTCTGGCAACCTTCAAAGACCCTGAAAGCGGTGGACGGAGTCAGCCTGCGTCTCTATGAAGGGGAAACCCTGGGCGTGGTGGGCGAGTCCGGCTGCGGCAAATCGACGCTGGCACGCGCCATTATCGGGCTGGTCAAAGCCACAGAAGGGCGTGTCGCCTGGTTAGGCCGCGATCTGCTCGGTCAGAGCGAAGAGGAGTGGCGCAAGGCGCGCAGCGACATTCAGATGATCTTCCAGGACCCGCTGGCCTCTCTGAATCCGCGTATGACTATCGGCGATATCATCGCCGAGCCGCTGCGCACCTATCATCCGAAGATGGCGCGTCAGGAAGTCAAAGACCGCGTCAAAAATATGATGATGAAGGTGGGCCTGCTGCCGAACCTGATTAACCGCTATCCGCATGAGTTTTCGGGCGGCCAGTGTCAGCGTATCGGCATTGCCCGTGCGCTGATTCTGGAGCCAAAGCTCATTATCTGTGATGAGCCGGTGTCGGCACTCGACGTTTCCATTCAGGCGCAGGTAGTGAATCTGCTGCAGCAGCTGCAGCGTGAAATGGGACTGTCACTGATCTTCATCGCGCACGATCTGGCCGTGGTGAAACATATCTCTGATCGCGTACTGGTAATGTATCTGGGACATGCGGTGGAGCTGGGCACCTACAGCGAGGTCTATGGCAATCCGCAGCACCCTTATACCCGGGCGCTGATGTCTGCCGTGCCGATTCCCGATCCCGATCTGGAGAAGAACAAGCAGATTCAGCTACTGGAAGGGGAGCTGCCGTCGCCGATCAATCCGCCGTCAGGCTGTGTGTTCCGCACCCGCTGTCCGATTGCCGGACCGGAGTGTGCGAAAACCCGTCCGCTGCTGGAAGGCAGTTTCCACCATGCGGTCTCCTGTCTCAAGGTCGACCCGCTCTGAAGCAAAACGCCGGGCAATTGCCCGGCGTTTTCTGTTGTGGGATGCTGCGCCACGATGTCATTCACGTCACCGCGCATCTACGGTCTATTCACGCCACAGGATATGACACAGCTTGTGATCTTTTTCACGGCACAGCAGCACGCGCGCAAAGACGTCGGTGATCGGCTCACCGTCCGCTTCACCCAGCCCAATCACCACCTCGGCGAAAAAGTCAGGGTTCAGATCGAAATCAACATGATCTTTCCAGTCTTCAGACGGGTCGAACAGCTCTGCGCCACCGCGCTCCTCAAACTGCAGATTGAAGAGAATGATGTCTGCCGGATCGAGATTGTCACCTGCCAGTTCGAGAAAAATATCGTAGGCCTGTTCCAGCGTTTCATCTTCGGTAAGGCGATTATTTAAATCCATAGTCTGTCCTGTCTGCCTGCGGCCATTTACACAATCTGGCTCGTTTTACAGTAAAGGGCTGAAGAAGTAAAACAGTCGTTCAACAATGCGCTGCCACCAGGCACGTTTTGCCCAGCGCTTACCCTCCAGCAGGCGCGACCGCGCGATATAGTCATCCTGTACGCAGGCCAGGTCACTGCCGAAGCCCGCATCATCCACCACCAGCGTCACCTCGAAATTAAGCCATAAACTGCGCATATCGAGATTCACGGTGCCGACCAGGCTCAGCTGTCCGTCCACCAGCACGCTCTTGGTATGCAGCAGGCCATCTTCAAACTGGTAAATCTTCACGCCCGCCTCCAGCAATTCACTGAAAAAGGCGCGGCTGGCCCAGCCGACCAGCAGCGAGTCATTGTGACGCGGCAGGATCAGGCTGACGCTGACGCCACGCTGCGCCGCCGTACAGATCGCATGCAGCAGGTCGTCGCTGGGCACAAAGTAGGGGGTTGTCATGATCAGTTGCTCACGCGCCGAATAGACGGCGGTCAGCAGGGCCTGATGGATCATATCTTCCGGAAAACCGGGACCGGAGGCGATCACCTGCACGGTGTGGCCGCTCTCCTGTTCAAACGGCATGATGTTGCGATCGGGCGGGGGCGGCAGAATGCGCTTACCGGTCTCTATTTCCCAGTCGCAGCTGAAAACAATCCCCATCGCGGTCGCGACCGGGCCTTCCATACGCGCCATCAGATCAATCCACTGACCCACACCGGCACTCTGTTTAAAGAAGCGGGGGTCGACCAGATTCATACTGCCGGTGTAGGCGATGTAGTTATCAATCAGCACGATTTTACGATGCTGGCGCAGATCCATCCGCCGCAGGAAGACGCGCAGCAGGCTCACCTGTAACGCTTCCACCACGTCAATGCCGGCGTTGCGCATCATGCCCGCCCAGGGGCTGCGGAAAAAGTTTACGCTGCCCGCAGAGTCCAGCAGCAGACGGCAGTGGACGCCACGGCGCGACGCCGCCATCAGCGATTCGGCAACTTCATCTGCCAGACCACCGGGGTGCCAGATATAAAACACCATCTCGATATTATGGCGGGCCAGCTGGATGTCACGAATCAGTGCCTGCATCACATCATCGGCGCTGGTTAACAGTTGCAGCTGGTTTCCCTTTACCCCGGCAATGCCCTGCCGATGGTAGCAAAGCTCAAATAACGAGCGCGCGACGTCGCTGTGTTCCGTCGCGAAAATCTCGCGGCACTGCTTCAGATCATTCAGCCAGCGGGCCGTTGACGGCCACATGGTGCGGGCGCGCTCCGCGCGACGTTTACCCAGGTGCAGTTCGCCAAAGGAGAGATAAGCGATAATGCCGACCAGCGGCAGAATATAGATAACCAGCAGCCAGGCCATCGCCGACGTGACAGCCCGGCGCTTTATCAGGATGCGCAGTGTGACACCGGCAATCAGCAGCCAGTAACCAAACAGCAGCAACCAACTGATCAGCGTATAAAAAGTGGTCATAAAGTGGACATCCCGTTCGCGCTTCCGTCTGGCAAGTTTACGTGCAGATGACGGCTAACGAAACCTTTATCCCTGACGAGAATAATGAGAGAACAGATTGGGTATTGTCGCAGAGATCTCTATAATGCGGCGGCGTAGACGATGGCAGAGAGGAAGTGATGAAACGAAGCAGAAATGAAGTGGCACGCTGGAGAATGTTACGACAGGTTCACCGTCGCCGTTCACGCTGGCTGGAAGGGCATTCACGCCGCTATAAGCGCATCCATTGTATCCGCCACCAGCTGGCCCAGCAGCAGCGCCGATCAATTCTGTTCATTACGCAGATGGTCTAATCCCGCACCTCTTCAGCCCGCCCTGTAGGCCGATACCCTGTGAGGCAGCAGGCGGGCTGCGCATTGTCCGGGGCACCCTCAGGCTTCAAAAAAGCCCTGCTCGGCCAGTAACCGGCGCGCCTGAGCCTGCTCCTGAGGCGACGCTCCCCGATCGTTGACCTCGAGCATCAGACAGGGCATTGCGCTGCCCAGCGCCGCTGGCCGGCGATAACCCTCCCGATCGTACCATTCGTAACTCCACCGGCCTGATTTGCGCTGATAGTAGATCGTCAGCCAGGCAGAGCAGTTCGCCGGATAACCACTTAATACTTCTATTTTAGGATCGGCCAGCGCGGCAAGCCGGGATAAAAGCGTGTCAGCCAGAGTGAGAACCGGAACAGGATAGGTTTTATTCATAGTGAGCTCGCGACAGTGCTGTGCATCCATTCAGAGGTGTAAATCACGAATAGTAAATGTAGACAGAGGTAACAGATAAATCCTCTCGCCGGTTAAAAAAAGCCGTAAGTTAAAAGGATCAGGCGAAAAAGGGGCGGGTCTAAGGAGGCTGACAGGGGATGTGTACAAAGCGAGAAGAAACTTGTACAACTTTACATTGTTTTAAGTCTATGTATTAAATGAATTTAATGAAAAATGTCACGCTCTGGGTGATTTTTCGCGCTAAATACCTGTACAGGAGGGGCGTTTTTGTATAACTTTACCGCATCGCTTAGTAACTTTAACGACGCCTTTAAGGGACAATCATGCAGACTAACGTACATATTCCCGCTTCAGTTTCAGACATTACCGCCTATCTGCACAGTGCTGCACAGCCTTCACAGCAGGCGATCCTGGGGTCGGTTGTCACGGAAATTATTCGTTCCGGTCGCAGCCTGAACCGCAAAGCGATCTGCTCAAAACTGATTAGCCGCCTGCAGCATGTTACCAGCCCGGAAGAAGAACAGCACTATCACGCGCTGATTGGTCTGATTCTGGATCGCGGCTGATATAAAGATAACAGAGTATGAAGAACAGGACAGTCATTCAGCTGTACTGTTCTTTAATGCCTTTTACCCCAGCGGCTTTATGGTCAGCCGGGATGAAACGGCTTCGTCATCATCAGCGTGACATTTACCAGCTGCAACGCTGCTGCCAGCACAATCAGCATCACGATCGTCTGTTTCTTGCTGCGCCAGCCCTGCGTCCGCCAGAGATAAATAGCTCTGCCAAGCAGTAAAGCGATGACCAGCAGCAGCGCCAGAATAACAATCTGCATATTCCCTCTCTTTGCGAAAAAAAATGGCTTCTGCGCCAGGCACAGAAGCCATTTTTAATATTCAGATGCAATCAGAAGACGCGTTTGAACGGCTTAACCGCGACCTGACTGTAGACGCCCGCCGCAATATAGGGATCATCCTGCGCCCAGGATTGCGCCGCTTCCAGCGACGGGAACTCCGCAATGACGGTGGAACCGGTAAAGCCCGCCACGCCGGGATCGTTACTGTCCACGGCAGGCATCGGGCCAGCGATAATCAGGCGTCCCTCTTCGTGAAGCAGTTTGAGCCGTGCCAGATGGGCAGGGCGCACGGCGTTACGCTTTTCCAGTGAATCTGCAGTATCTTCTGCATAAATGACGTAAAGCACTCAGGAACTCCCATTAACCAGAATTTTGCACACGTTAAGGGATTGCCCTTCAGAGTGCAAACGAAAACTCCGGCGGCTGGGAGGCGCAGCATAAAGGGCTAAATGCGCTTTTCTGATGGCCTGAAGGCGGGAGTTATTGAAACTGATTGCTATTTGCATTTAAAATCGCTGCTTCATTCAATCACTGCGACTGTTATGACCACGCTGACTATGCCCTTACCCAAACGCACGCCACTCTCCATGTTGCTGTCTGTTGTTCTGCATGGGGCCGTCATTGCCGGAATTCTGTATGCGTCATTCCAGCAGGTGACGGAAGTGCCAAAGGCCTCTCAGCCCATCAGCGTCACCATGGTTGCCCCGGAAGTTCAGCCCGAGCCTGCTCCGGCTGTTGTGCAGCCGCCTGCACCAGAGCCTGAGCCGCAGCCAGAACCTCAGCCAGAACCGGAACCTCAGCTGGCGCCGGAACCGCCGAAAGCGGAACCGGTGCCGATACCAAAACCTGAGCCGAAGCCCAAACCAAAACCCAAACCTAAAACCGAGCACAAGCGGGAGAAACCTGTACGCGACGTGAAGCCGCGTCAGGAGAGTAAACCGCAGGATAATCCGTTCCGGCAGGAGGCGCCGGCGACCCAGACCCGCCCAGCCACTGCACCAAAAGCGACTCCGTCACCGACAGCATCGGTATCAACCGGCCCGAAAGCGCTGAGCGTCAGTAAGCCAGGCTATCCTCAGCGCGCTTATGCGCTGCGGGTTGAAGGGCGCGTGCGGGTGAAGTTTGACGTGGACAGTGACGGTCGGGTAGAGAACATTCAGATCCTCTCTGCGGAACCGCGCAATATGTTTGAGCGCGACGTCAGGCAGGCGATGAAAAAGTGGCGTTACCAGAGCGGTCGCCCGGGTCAGGGACTCACAATGAATATCGTCTTTAAGCTTAAAGGCGGGGCCAGCATAGAGTAAGAGGCCGGGTCAGGCGGAGATGCCTGACCCGTTTTTTATTCGCCGGGCTGCTGATTGGCGCGGCCGGCTGGCAGCGGACGGGAATTGCCCGCACTGTCCACGGCCACATAGATAAAGACCGCTTCGGTGGCACAATAAGTCTGTCCAATCGGCTCAGACGACACTTTCTTGATCCACACCTCGACGTTAATGGTCATCGAACTGTTGCCGGTCCGGATACAGCGCGCATGACAGCTCACGACATCCCCTACCGCCACCGGCTTCAGAAATGACATGCCGTCGACGCGTACCGTCACCACGCGGCCTTCCGCGATCTCTTTAGCCAGAATCGCGCCGCCCATATCCATCTGTGACATCAGCCAGCCACCAAAGATATCGCCGTTAGCGTTGGTGTCTGCCGGCATGGCGAGCGTACGCAGCACCATTTCACCTTGCGGTAATTTATGTTTTTCGCCCATTGCTTCCCGTTCTTATGCAGATGAATGCTGAAAAAAAGCCCGGCGAACCGGGCGGATGATTATTTTTGTTCCTGCTGCGGCATCTGTCGCCAGATATAGAGCCCGCTAAGCAGGGTAAACAGTAAGGTCAGACCGGTGAGACCAAACACTTTAAAGTTAACCCAAAACGCCTGGGATAACCAAAAGGCGACGTAGATGTTCACCAGGCCGCAAATCAGAAAGAAGAGTGCCCAGGCAACGTTCAGACGACGCCAGACCGCGTCCGGCAGCTGAAGCTCTTTACCCAGCATGCTCTGGATCAGCGGCTGCTTCATAAACCACTGGCTGTAGAGCAGGGCGAGCGCGAACAGGCTGTAGATGACCGTCACTTTCCACTTAATAAACTCATCGTTGTGGAACACCAGCGTCAGGGTGCCAAAGACCGCGACCAGCACAAAGGTGAAAATGGTCATCTTTTCCAGTCTGCGATAGAGCACCCAGCTGACGACCAGCGCCAGACCGGTCGCGACAATCAGTGCGCCCGAGGCGACAAAGATGTCGTAGAGCTTATAGAAGATGAAAAAGACTACCAGGGGGAGAAAGTCGAGTAACTGCTTCATAGTGATTCCCGTCAGGGTTGCATGCCAGTGCGCCCGCAGGCGCACCGTCCGTCAACGTAACAGCATATAGAGCCGATAGAGATAGATGATCAACAGGGCTGAAACCAGATTGCCGGCCGCGGTAAAAATGACCGACGAAACATTCAGCGGCAGCACGGTCAGCGAAGCGAAAAAGAGCATCACGACCACTTTCGCCAGCAGCCAGAGCAGGATGGCGGGGGCGATCAGCTTCACGTTCTTCCAGGCCATGCGCATGCTGGCGCGCATGGCGGCAAACACGCCCATCTTCTCACTGGCAAGCATCACCGGCGCCAGTGACAGCAGGATCGTCAGCAGAATACCGGGGACGACCAGCACCATAAAGCCAAGCTGGGCCACCAGCGTCATCAGAAAGGTCAGCAGCAGCAGTCTGGGCAGCAGCGGCGCAGAAGTCCCGATAGCCCGCAAAGCGCTGACCCGCTGACCGGAAGAGACCATCGGAATCAGGCAGAGCATGCCGCCCAGCAGCAGCGTGTTACCCAACAGCGCAGCGAAGGTGCTGGCAGCCGAAGCCCGCAGCAGAACCTGCTGCTGTTCCGGCGACATGCTCTGCACTATCTCAAACAACGATCTGGCACTGTCGTCACCCTGCTGCAGAATGGCCATCTCATCGACACCAGGCGTCAGCACATGCACCAGCATGACGGTGATAAAAGCGGTCAGCAGCGACAGCAGCAGCAGGGTAGCCAGCTGATGTCGCGCAAAATTTCCAGTGTCACGGTATAACGAGCTTGCCGTGATAGACATGTACACTCCTTGGAGGAACCGGGTTAATTAACCCGGCGATTGTACATGTTCTGGCAGCTCACGGGCACCCGCTGTGGCATAACTTTCTGTCACGACAGGTAAAGATGGCGAAAAAAGCGGGGGAAGGCCATAGCGGGCGCGGGCCCGATCGCAGGCTTCGTTGTGAATGCCGCCTTCTCCTGACAGCGAGAACTCCCGACAGGGAGTGGGACGCTGTTCATAGATTCCGCATGAAACGCATCCGCCGATCTCTCCCTGCAGGGCGACACAGCGCGGGGTGCGATCGTTGGTGCCCCGCATGTTACGCATGAGCAGGCTGAGCGGCTCGGTCAGGTCGGTCGGCACCAGACCGCCCGCATCGTCGGCTTCCGCCCAGTAAAATGAGACGCGAAAATGGGCGCAGCAGGCGCCACAGCTGATACAAGGATTTAATGTGTCACTCATTTGATCACCCGCCCCTCCCGAGGCATCGAACCAAAATCAACCAGGAAGAGAAGCAAAATAGGGCCGCCGGAATTTTTCAGCAAGGGGAATTTGCGGGCGCCGAAGCGTGCCGAAATTGATCTAAATCAATTCATTGTTTTTTAAGCAATTTATCTGAAGCGTTCAGAGTGCAATTTCCTGTAAATCGCGTTAAATAACTGCCAGCAAAAAAATGATAATCCCCCGCGACATCAACATTAAGCAAAGGAGTGATAATGAAACTGGCAAAATGCGCGATGCTGCTGGCGCTGGCTTTACCCCAGCTGGCGATGGCCCATGAAGCAGGCGACTTCTTTATGCGTGCCGGCAGTGCAACCGTACGCCCCACCGAAGGCTCCGATAATGTGTTAGGCATGGGGGAGTTCAGCGCCTCCAACGACACGCAGCTCGGCCTGACCTTTACCTATATGGCGACGGACAATATCGGGGTGGAACTTCTCGCCGCCACGCCGTTCCGTCACAAAGTGGGTCTTGGCCCGACCGGCACGCTGGCTACCGTGCGCCAGTTACCGCCGACGCTGATGGCGCAGTACTACTTCTTCGACAGCAAAAGCAAAGCCCGTCCCTACGTGGGCGTGGGCGTCAACTACACCACCTTCTATGATGCCGATTTCAACCAGACCGGTCGCGACGCAGGCCTGACCGATCTCAGCGTCAAGGATTCGTGGGGCGTGGCGGGTCAGGTCGGCCTGGATTATCAGATCAACCGCGACTGGATGCTGAATGCGTCGGTGTGGTACATGGATATCGACACGGAAGTGAAGTTTAAAGCGGGAGGCGAGCAGCAGAACATCAATATGCGCATCGATCCGTGGGTCTTCTTCTTCGGGGCAGGTTACCGCTTCTGATGAGAAAAAGGCCGCTGATTCAGCGGCCTTTTTTGTGTCTGTAACAACGTTATTTAATCTGCATGTTGTTCACGACAGATTTCACGCCCGGTACGCTGCGCGTCACCTGAACAGCACGATTAGCCATTTGTGGCGATGACACAAAACCGCTCAGCTGAACTTTACCCTTAAAGGTTTCTACGTTGATTTCAGTCGATTTCAGCGAGTCATCCTTCAGCAGTTCACCTTTCACTTTCGTGGTCACAACGGTGTCATCGATGTAGCCACCGGTTCCCTCTTTGGTTGCCGTTGGCGCACAGGCGCTCAGTGTCAGCGCAACCACACCCGCCAGTACAGCACCTGTCAGCAGTTTAACGAATTTCATTGCTTTCTCTCCCTGTCACAAAATGGATGCGACGTTACCGTAACGGCGCTTTGTCATTGTGGTGCAGATTCTGAAAAAAGGGCAAATGGCGGAATGAAAAAAAAGGAAACAAATCATGCCTTATCGCGTGATAAGGCATGCTGACAGGATTAACGACTGGCGGCTTTCAGGCGACTGACAAAGTTCTTCAGTTCGCTCAGCATCACGTCCGGCTCGGCGTGGTGCTTCTCAATGATTCTGACAATGGCGGAACCGGAGATGGCCCCGGCTGCACCGGCGGCAATCGCTTCCTTCACCTGCTCAGGTTCTGAGATACCAAAGCCCTGCAGTGGCGGAGCGGCATGGTATTCGCGCAGCTTGTCGATCAGGTGCTGTAGCGGCAGGCTGGCACGGTTTTCAGCCCCGGTCACCCCGGCACGTGACAGCAGGTAGGTATAGCCCCGGCCGTGCGACGCGATCTCACGCAGCAGCGTATCGCTGGCATTGGGTGGACAGATAAAGATAGGGGCCACGCCGTGACGCAGCGCCGCCTGGCGGAACGGCGCCGACTCTTCAACCGGCACATCGGCGACCAGAACCGAATCGACACCGGCTTCGGCACAGCGTGCATAAAACGCATCCACGCCGTTGGTGAAGACCAGGTTGGCATACATCAGCAGGCCAATCGGCAGGTCAGGATATTTGCGGCGGATTGTCGCCAGCATTTCAAAGCACTGGCTGGTGGTGGTGCCTGCGGCGAACGCACGTAAGGTCGCATTCTGAATGGTCGGGCCATCCGCCAGCGGGTCGGAGAAAGGAATGCCCAGCTCCAGCGCGTCCGCACCGCCTTCAACCAGCGCGTCAATCACGCGCAGGGAGAGCTCAGGTGAGGGGTCGCCCAGCGTGACGAACGGGACGAAAGCGCCTTCGTTGCTGGCTGACAGGCGCGAAAACAGTTGATTATAACGTTCCATCAGATTTCTCCCTGCGCAGTCAGAATGTCGTGAACGGTGAAAATATCTTTATCGCCGCGGCCGGAAAGGTTAACCACAAGCAGCTGCTCTTTCTCCGGCTCCTCCTGAATCATCTTCAGGGCGTGCGCCAGGGCGTGAGAGGATTCCAGCGCCGGAATAATCCCTTCCGCCCGGCAGAGCTGTTTGAAGGCAGCCAGCGCTTCGTTATCGGTAACCGAGACGTAATCCGCCCGACCCGTGCTGTTCAGGTGCGCATGCTGTGGCCCGACCGACGGGAAGTCGAGACCGGCAGAGATGGAGTAGGACTCTTCAATCTGGCCATCTTCCGTCTGCATCATCGGCGCTTTCATGCCGAAGTAGATACCGACGCGACCATGCTTCAGCGGTGCGCCATGCTCGCCGGTTTCGATGCCGTGACCCGCAGGCTCAACGCCGATCAGCTTCACGCTGGTTTCATCGATAAAGTCAGCAAACATGCCGATAGCGTTGGAGCCCCCGCCCACGCAGGCGAGAATAGCGTCGGGCAGGCGACCCTCTCTTTCCAGAATCTGTTTTTTCGTCTCTTCGCCGATCATGCGCTGGAACTCACGCACGATGGTCGGGAAGGGGTGCGGGCCCGCGGCGGTGCCGAGCATGTAGTGCGCCGTTTCGTAGCTGCCAGACCAGTCGCGAAGCGCCTCGTTACAGGCATCTTTCAGCGTGGCAGAGCCGCTGTGAACCGGGATCACTTCCGCGCCCATCAGTCGCATACGGAAGACGTTAGGCGACTGACGCTCCACATCTTTCGCGCCCATGTAGATACGGCATTTCATGCCCAGCAGCGCACAGGCCAGTGCAGAGGCCACACCGTGCTGACCGGCGCCGGTCTCGGCGATAATTTCGTTTTTACCCATGCGCTTAGCCAGCAGTGCCTGACCCAGCACCTGGTTAGTTTTGTGCGCACCGCCGTGCAGCAGATCTTCTCGCTTAAGGTAGAGGCGCGTTTTGGTGCCTTTGGTCAGGTTTTTGCACAGCGTCAGCGCGGTCGGACGACCCGCATAGTTCTTCAGCAGTTCGGTAAACTCTTCCTGGAAGGCAGGATCTTTCTGCGCGTCGACAAACGCCTCTTCGAGCTGGCGCAGGGCAGGCATCAGGATCTGCGGAACATACATTCCGCCAAATTCGCCAAAGTAGGGATTCAGTAACGTCATCTTTTCTCTTCCTTTCTCAGGCCCGCCGTCGGGCAGGCCAGGCAAATCAGTACGCGCGCAGTGTCTGGAACACGGCGGCAATTTTACGGGCATCTTTGATGCCGGGCGCGCTTTCCACGCCAGAGTTGAAGTCAAGTCCGGCACAGCCCAGCTGCGCGGCTTCAACACAGTTGTCCGCACCGAGGCCACCGGCCAGCAGTACATTATTCAGCGTCTGACCCTGCAACAGGGACCAGTCGAAACGCTGACCGGTACCACCGATACCATTGTCAAACACATAACGGTCAACGTGTGGCCAGTCGCGAGCCGGGAGATGGCCTTCAATGCGCAGTGCCTTCCAGATCTGCACGGTGGCAGGCAGGGCGGCGCGCAGATCAGCGACAAACGCCGGCGTTTCATCGCCATGCAGCTGAACCGCAGAGAGAGAAAGGGCGCTGACCTGTGTGACAATGTCACTCACGCTGGCGTTACGGAACACACCAACGTAACGCAGCGGGGCCGCGGCCATCACGCTCTGCGCCGTGGCGGTATCAATCTGACGCGGCGATCCTTCAGCAAAGATCAGACCACCAAAGAGTGCACCCGCTTCATAGGCGGCACGCGCATCTTCGGCACGGGTCAGTCCGCACACTTTGTTGCTGCCCAGGGTAACCCGACGCACCGCGGCTGTAAGATCTGTCTCTTCCATCAGTGAGGAGCCGATCAGGAAACCATTGGCGAAGTGGCTCAGCTCGCGAATGTCCGCATAGCTGTTGATACCCGATTCGCTGATCACCGTCACGCCATGCGACAGGCGAGGCGCCAGCTGGCGGGTTCGGTTAAGGTCGATAGAGAGGTCGCGCAGATCGCGGTTGTTGATGCCCACCACTTTCGCCTGCAGGGCGATAGCACGCTCCAGCTCCTCTTCATTACTGACCTCAGTCAGAATGCCCATCTTCAGGCTGTGTGCCACCGCGGCCAGCTGACGATACTGCTCATCATCCAGAACCGACAGCATCAGCAGAATCGCATCCGCCTGATAGTAACGCGCCAGATAGATCTGGTAAGGATCGATAATAAAATCTTTGCACAGCACCGGCTGCGTGATGGCTGCGCTGACAATCGGCAGGAAAGCGAAGTCACCCTGAAAATATTTTTCATCGGTCAGCACAGAGACCGCTGACGCATAGTGGCGGTAGACCCCGGCAATCGCGGCCGGATCGAAGTCCTCGCGAATCACGCCTTTCGACGGAGAGGCCTTTTTACACTCCAGGATAAACGCGGTTCTGGCCCCCTGCAGCGCGTCGTAAAAATGACGGCTGGAAGGCTCAATGCTGTTCTGAAAGGTGGAGAGAGGCTGCTGCTGCTGACGGGCTTCAACCCAGATCGCTTTGTCCTGAACAATTTTTTCTAACACGGTGCCTTTCATGATTACCCTCTTGCTGCCAGTGCGACAACGCGCTCATAAGCCTGTCCGCTGCGGATGGCGTTAAGCGCCTGCTGTGCGTTTTCACGCAGGTCTTCCTGACCAAATACTTTAAGCAACATCGCCACGTTAACGGCGACGGCTTCCTCATGAGCCTGCTGGCCATTACCCTGGAGTAAAGCTGTCAGAATGTCACGGTTTTCTTCCGGGGTGCCGCCCGCCAGCGCCTCTTTCGGGTGGAAGCCAAAGCCAAAGTCTTCAGGTGAGAGCTGATAACAGGTGATCTCCCCCTCGCGCAGCTCGGCGACGTGCGTCACATCGTGCAGGGCCACCTCATCCATGCCGCCGCCGTGGACCACGGCTGCACGCTGGTAGCCCAGCACTTTCAGGGTCTGAGCAATCGGCATCACCAGTTCCGGGCTGTAAACACCAATCACCGCCAGCGGGGGACGCGCCGGGTTGATCAGCGGACCCAGCACATTGAACAGCGTGCGGGTCTTCAGCTGCTGACGCACCGGCATCGCATGGCGGAATCCGGTGTGATACTGCGGCGCAAACAGAAAGCAGACGTTAAGATCGTCCAGCGCCTTGCGCGCCCGGTCAGCAGGCATATCAAGATTGATGCCAAAGGCCGCCAGCAGGTCGGAGGAGCCCGATTTGCTGGAGACGCTGCGGTTGCCATGCTTCGCCACTTTCAGACCGCATGTCGCCGCGACCAGGGCGCTGGCAGTGGAGATATTGATGCTGTTGCTGCCGTCGCCGCCGGTGCCCACGATGTCGGCAAAGGTATAATCCGGGCGCGGGAAGGGGCGGGCATCTTCCAGCAGCGCGGTCGCGGCCCCGGCAATCTCTTCCGGCGTTTCGCCCCGCACCTTCATGGCGATTAAGGCGGCGGCGAGCTGCGTCGGTTCCAGCTGGCCGGTGATAATGGCGCTGAACAGCTGATGACTCTCAGCCTGATTCAGCGTCTGCGCCTGGTAAAGTTTTTCCAGTGTCTGTTGCATAGTCATTCTCCCTGTTACTTCGCCAGCGCCCAGGCCAGCGTCTGCTCAAGCAGACGCGCGCCCTGAGAAGTCAGAATGGATTCAGGATGGAACTGGAACCCGCACACCCGGTCGGTTTCATGACGCACCGCCATCACCATCCCGTTGAAACTGGCGTTGACCGTCAGCTCATCCGGCGTGTTGCTGCCCACCAGTGAGTGGTAGCGCGCCACCGGCAGCGGATTGCTCAGGCCGGCAAACATCGCCTCGCCGTCGTGGTCAATAGAGGAGGCTTTGCCGTGCAGGATCTCACCGGCCTGACCCACGTGGCCGCCGTAGGCTTCAACGATCGCCTGATGCCCCAGGCAGATGCCGATAATCGGCAACCGTCCCCGCAGCACCCGCAGTAACTCCGGCATACAACCGGCATCTTTTGGCGCGCCGGGGCCGGGCGAGAGCATCAGCACCGGGTCTTCCATCCGCTGCAGCTGCTCAATTAAGAGTTCCGCAGGCAGGTTGTTTCGGTAGATCACCACGTTGTGACCAAACGTCCGCAGCTGATCAACCAGGTTATAGGTAAAGGAATCGATGTTATCGAGCAGCAGAATATCGGCCATCAGAAGATCTCCTTGCAGTGATGGGCAGTCGCGATAGCGCGCAGAACGGCGCGGGCTTTGTTGCGGCTCTCATCCGCTTCAGCCTGCGGATTGGAGTCCAGCACCACACCGGCACCCGCCTGGACGGTGGCCACGCCTTCTTCAACGTAGGCCGAACGGATCACGATGCAGGTATCGAGATCGCCGTGAGCCGTGAAGTAGCCCACCGCACCGCCGTAGCTGCCGCGGCGGGTGCGTTCCGCCCCGGCTATCAGCTGCATGGCGCGCACCTTCGGCGCACCGCTCAGGGTGCCCATGTTCATACAGGCGCGATAGGCATGCAGCACGTCAAGGTCGTCACGCAGCGTGCCCACAACGCGGGAGACCAGATGCATGACGAAGGAGTAACGGTCTACCTTAGTCAGGTCTGCCACGTAACGGCTGCCCGGCACGCAGATACGCGCCAGATCGTTCCGCGCCAGATCCACCAGCATCAGGTGTTCCGCCAGCTCTTTATGGTCGGTTCGCATCTCCAGCTCAATACGGCTGTCGAGATCGCGATCCAGCGAGCCATCTGCATGGCGGCCACGCGGGCGGGTACCGGCAATCGGGTAGATCTCAATCTGACGCGAGATGGCGTCATACTTCAGTGAACTCTCCGGCGAGGCACCAAACAGCGAGAAATCCTGATCCTGCATAAAGAACATGTAGGGGCTGGGATTGCTGTTCTTCAGCGTGTCATATGCCGCCAGCGGTGAAGGGCATGGCAGCGAGAAACGGCGTGAAGGGACGACCTGGAAAATTTCGCCGATGCGAATTGCCTGCTGCATGCTGCGCACCACGTCGCAATACTCTTCATCACTCTGGCTGGTGGTCAGCGTCATCTGCTCCACCTTTTGTACCGGCAGTACAGGTGCGGGCTGAAGCATCTGGCCATGCAGCTGCTCAATGCGGCGCTGCAGGCGCTGGAATTCGCTGGTGGACGGACAGAACAGGCTGGCCTGGAGACGTGCGCTGCGGCTCTGGTGATCGATCACCAGTAAGGTCTCGGCCAGGTAGAAGCAGTAGTCGGGGCAGCGCTGCTGATTATCCAGCGCCGGCAGGGTTTCAAAACCGGCAACCAGATCATAAGCAAACAGACCGCCCAGCAGCACCGCTTCCCGTTCGTCGGCAGGGGCGTTAACCAGTTGCGGAATCAGACGCAGCGCGTCAAACACCGACAGGGCCTTGAGGCGGGAGTCTTCATCCTGCTGCTGATCGCTGCTCTGCGGGAAGGTCAGAACACGGCCATCGGGACGCACCTGATTCATCACTGACGCGGGCAGGGCTTCATCCAGCAGCGGCAGCAGGGCGCGGCCATTTTCTGACAACGCCTGCACGGTGACTTCGCTGCCCAGTGCGCTGACGCGCAGCGCACTGTCGACAATCAGCAGGCTTTTCAGATTGCGCTTGCTGTCGATATCAGCGGATTCGAGCAGCAGGGTTGCCGGACGTGCGCCGCACAGCTGGTGAAACACTGCGGCCGGATCTTCGCGGTAGGGCGCGGTGCCGGTAATCAACTTCACTGTAGGTTTCGCATTTGGCATGATGATTTCTCTGAATTTCGCTCAAAAAAAAGCCCGCTCGGTGGCGGGCTCAGGTATCTGCACAGCGTTTACGCAAAATGTGCACGACCATGTCGCCCGGTTTCGGGAACATCGCGCCAGCCATGTAAATGCGTAATTGTAATCGCCATGATGAAATACCCGTTACGTGTGAACTTGTGTACTAGTTAACGGGTTCAGGACGGAAATGTCAATACACTTTTTCACTGAGCGTTAAAATCGTTATCATGCTGGCCGGTTTAGTTTCAGCAGGAGTTCTCTTGAGCGATATCGCCCGTTTCCCGGTTTATGATCTACACAGCCACACGCGCGCCTCCGATGGTTTACTGACGCCCGCCGTGCTGGTGCAGCGCGCGGTAGAGATGCGGGTTGGCGTTCTGGCGATCACCGATCACGACAGCGTGGACGGGGTGAGCGAGGCGCAGCAGACCGCCCGTGACCAGGATCTGCCGATAAAAGTGCTGGCCGGTGCTGAGATTTCTACCCTGTGGGAGAATCATGAGATCCATATCGTGGGGCTGAACATCGATATCCATCATCCGGCGATGGTGACCTTTCTGGCGGGGCAACTGGCCTGCCGGCAGCGGCGCGCGGAAGAGATCGGTGAGCGGCTGGCGAAGGCACGTATTCCCGACGCACTGGCGGGGGCGACCCGACTGGCCGGGGGCGGCATCATTACCCGCGGACACTTTGCCCGCTTCCTGATAGAGCAGGGCAAAGCCGGTGACATGGCCCAGGTTTTCAAAAATTATCTGGCGCGAGGCAAAACCGGCTACGTGCCGCCACAATGGTGTACAATTAAACAAGCCATTGATGCGATTCATCATTCTGGTGGCTGCGCCGTGCTGGCTCATCCGGGCCGGTATGGTTTATCGGCGAAGTGGCTGAAACGGCTGATCGCCCACTTCCGCGAAGCGGGGGGCGATGCCATGGAAGTGGCACAGTGCCAGCAGCCACCCAATGAGCGCACGCAACTGGCGCAGTACGCCAGAGAGAATGACCTGGCCGCATCGCAAGGTTCAGATTTTCATCAACCCTGCCCGTGGATTGAGCTGGGCCGCAAACTCTGGCTGCCCGGCGACGTTGAGCCGGTCTGGGAACGCTTTCCGGACCTCGCTCCCGCAGTGGCAATCACGGAAAGGTGACACGAGGTTTCTATGAGTCAACTGTTTCATATTCATCCGGACAATCCGCAGCCGCGCCTGATCAACCAGGCGGTCGACTACCTGAACAAAGGCAGCGTCATCGTCTATCCCACCGATTCCGGCTATGCGCTGGGATGCCGGCTGGAAGAGAAGGGCGCGATGGAGCGTATCTGCCGTATCCGTCAGCTCGATGGACACCACAATTTCACCCTGATGTGCCGTGACCTCTCCGAGCTGTCGGTCTATTCTCAGGTGGGAAACTCGGCCTTTCGCCTGCTGAAAAACAACACGCCAGGTAACTACACCTTTATTCTCAAGGCGACCAAAGAGGTGCCGCGCCGTCTGATGAACGAAAAGCGTAAGACCATCGGTCTGCGTGTGCCGTCCAATCCGGTGGCGCTGGCGCTGCTGGAAGCTCTGAATCAGCCGATGATGTCGACCTCGTTGATCCTGCCGGGCAACGATTTTACGGAATCCGATCCGGAGGAGATTCAGCACACCATTGGCAAGCTGGTCGATCTGATCATCGACGGCGGAACGCTGGGGCAGCAGCCGACCACGGTGGTCGATCTGACCACCGATACGCCGGAAATTGTGCGTGAAGGTGTGGGTGATACCCGCCCGTTCCTGTAATCAATCCGGCTCAGACACCGCGCGTCGGTGTCGGGGCCAGATTTGACTGCAACCAGCTTTTAAACTGGCCGTAGGGAATATAAAGTGAAACGTCTTTCAGGATCACTTTCCCGTTACGGCCATTCTTAATGGCATCGGAATAACCGACAATCACGCCGCTCAGCGTTTCATCGCGGTTATAAACACCGCCGCCCGACATTCCCTGAACCACGCCTGCATTAGAGGCCATCGCAATGCAGGGACTTTTATTCCATTTATTCCGAATAGCCGTGCGGGCTAAATTCACCCCCGTCGACTCTACCGGCATCGCGGAAATAAAGCTGTATCCGTACATTTTAACGGGATCGCCAATATCACCACTGCGGAATTTTGCCAGGGTGGTGGCATCATTCTTGTGATAAATAATCGCAAGGTCGCAATAGGGATGATAAGACTTCACGCGCTGCACGGCGGTTTTGGCGACGTGCGCTGCGGTAAGGCTATATTCAGGCGTCAGTGGGATGCTGGTGCCCAGTGTGCCGAAACCGAGGATCGTCGGGATGCCGGTCACGCTCATATCTACGTGCTGCATCGCCGTACGACTGTACTCAGTATGGCCCACGGAACACCCGCTCAGCACCAGTGCAGCCAGCACCGGGCACAGAAACAGGTTTCTCATGATGGCATTCTTTATTCCGGCATGTCGGAAAATCCCTGGTGAAGACTCATGACATGCAAGCAAGGTTCATCAGTGAACCGTATTAACGCAACAATTCCGGATGCGCCGGTTTATTGGATTATCTGAAAACACGATTTTTATTAACGAATAACAAAGGGCGGTACTGTTATGATGCAGGACCATGAAATTTCAGGTGCTGCTTTTTTATTGTGCTGCTGAGAGAAAGTGTATCAGCTTAATAGTGTCAGACAATTTATTAAAGCTAATAAGAATTAAATACCCCTGAAAATAGGGTTTTAACAGAATCTTCATTAGGAATAATCTTACCCAGGCCGTTTATTCAGCTTATCAGGCTAACTAAAGATAATCTTACGTTTTTTTATGCTGCCTTTGAGAGAGAAGCCAGAGGATTAGATTCGCAGATAAATCTCTGGAAGTTTAAGATAGTGTTAAGTTTTTGATCGTTACGGCCTCTTTTCATTGCCCCGCCAGTGTTTAAAAAATTTAATTTTCTTCAGCTATAAAGTTTTCGCCACCGGCGTTTTATTCAGTATATTTCCTTAACTGAGTCTGCTGTTATTTTAATCATGTATGTAAATAATGAGGAATATCATTATCCGGTCTCTATGCTTTTTTAGTGGTTATTTGCAGAAGCACAAAGGGCGTTACATCGGGGTTAAATGCCTGTATAATGGGCCCAAGTTAATAGGTTAACCTGTTGATAAAGAAAGAATTATCACCCTGCCATGACGCCTGGGAAGGCGACAAAGAGGAAGCTCAATGAGCGAAAAGTTACAGAAAGTCTTAGCGCGTGCCGGTCATGGCTCGCGTCGTGAAATCGAATCAATGATTGCCGCTGGCCGTGTCAGCGTCGACGGAAAGATCGCCACCCTGGGCGACCGTGTCGAAAGCAGCAAATCCCTGAAAATCCGTATTGATGGCCATCTGGTTTCGATTGCTGAATCAGCAACCGAAGTCTGCCGCGTGCTGGCCTATTACAAACCGGAAGGTGAACTCTGTACCCGCAGCGATCCTGAAGGGCGCCCGACGGTCTTCGATCGCCTGCCGCGTCTGCGCGGGTCACGCTGGATTGCCGTCGGCCGTCTGGATGTGAACACCTGTGGTCTGATGCTGTTCACCACGGACGGTGAGCTGGCGAACCGTCTGATGCATCCCAGCCGTGAAGTGGAACGGGAATATGCGGTGCGCGTCTTTGGCCAGGTGGATGATGATAAAATTCGTCAGCTGAGCAAGGGCGTTCAGCTGGAGGATGGCCCGGCTGCGTTCAAAACCCTGCGTTTTGGCGGCGGAGAAGGGATCAACCAGTGGTATAACGTGACCCTGACCGAAGGACGTAACCGTGAAGTGCGTCGGTTATGGGAAGCGGTTGGTGTCCAGGTCAGCCGTCTGATGCGCGTTCGCTATGGCGATATTACCTTACCGAAAGGCCTGCCGCGCGGCGGCTGGACGGAGCTGGATCTGCCGGCGGTAAACTATCTGCGTAACCTGGTAGAGATGGATGATGAGACGGTGACCAAACTGGTCGTTGAGAAAGATCGTCGTCGCACCAAAGCAAACCAGATCCGTCGTGCGGTAAAACGCCACAGTAAAGTCAGCTCGACCCCTCGTACGCCGCGCCGCAATCCGGGCAGCAAACGCAATTCCGGTTAATTATGCCGGCAGGATAAAAAAACGCAGCCTCCGGGCTGCGTTTTCTTTTTCTGTCACCAGTCAATACCCTGCTGGGCCTGTATACCGGCATCAAAGGCGTGCTTAACCGGGCGCATCTCCGTTACGGTATCGGCCATCTCAGTCAGGGTGCGGTGACAGCCGCGTCCGGTAATAATGACGCTCTGCTGCGCCGGGCGCTGCTGCAGCGCGGCGATCAGCGCCTCCAGCGGCAGATAACCCATGCTCACCATATAGGTAATTTCGTCCAGTACCACCAGATCGATCTGCGCATCGGCCAGCATCCGCTGGGCATGCTGCCAGACTGCCAGACAGGCGGTGGTGTCCGTCTCACGGTTTTGCGTCTCCCAGGTGAAGCCGGTGGCCATAACCTGAAATTCCACCCCGTGCTGCTCCAGCAGGTTTCGCTCGCCGTTCGGCCAGTCACCCTTGATGAACTGGACCACCGCCACGCGCTTGCCATGGCCGGTGGCGCGCAGTGCCGTGCCGAAGGCCGCGGTTGTTTTGCCTTTGCCGTTGCCGGTAAACACCATCAGAATGCCGCGAACCGCTGTCGCGGCGGCGATACGCGCATCCACCTGCTCTTTCAGGCGCTGCTGACGCTGCTGATGACGATCGTCAGCCATTATTCCGCGGCTCCGGGTTTCCTGCCCGGCTGCGCATCGAAGCTCATCCCCGTCTTGCGGCGGCTGTCATCGCCCATCAGATAGAGATAGAGCGGCATCAGATCGGCAGGCGTTTTCAGTTTATTTGCATCTTCCTGCGGGAAGGCGCTGGCGCGCATTTTGGTTCGCGTGCCGCCCGGATTGATACAGTTCACCCGCAGCGACTGGCTCTTATACTCATCCGCCAGCACCTGCATCATTCCTTCCGTTGCAAATTTAGAGACCGCATAAGCGCCCCAGCCTGCACGACCGGTGCGGCCCACGCTGGAGGTGGTGAATACCAGCGAACCCGCCTCTGACTTCAGCAGCAGCGGCAACAGGGCCTGAGTCAGGAAGAAAGTCGCATCCAGATTGACATCCATCACCTGACGCCAGATCTGCGGATCGAGTTCAGCCAGCGGCACGATTTCACCGAGCAGACCGGCATTATGCAGCACGCCGTCGAGACGCGGAAACTGTTGCGCCAGCTGGTCGGCAACCTGCTGGCAGCGTTCTGGTGTGGCCTCGGCCAGGTCCAGTACCACCTGGTGAGCAGGACGTTTATTGAGTTGATTGATCGACGTTCTGACCCGTTCGAGTTTTTCCGGGTTGCGGCCCATCAGGATCACTTCTGCGCCATAGCGGGCATAGGTCAGCGCCGCTTCCTGGCCGATGCCATCTGACGCGCCCGTGACCAGAATAATACGATGATTGAGCAGGTCACTTTTCGGTTGATAATGCACAGCGGGGTCCTCCGGCGAAAACAGCATGATTCCGCTTTATGCCTGAATTTACGAATGGGTGCAATCGCCAGCCCGCGCAATCTGTGCCAGCTGCTGGCATTTCAGGCGACGAGGCAGGGTAAAACGGCTAAACTGGCGAACTGTTTTTGATTCTTTTTTACTAAGGCGACCTGATGGATTTTATTTCAACGTATGGACTCTTTTTAGCGAAAGCGGTGACGCTGGTGGTTGCGGTCGCGGCGATTGTCATGATTGTGATGAATGCGGCACTGCGTAAACGCTCGCAAAGTGGTCAGCTGCGCCTGACCCATCTGGGTGATGACTATCAACAGATGAAAGAAGATCTGCAGCTGGCAAAAATGAAACCGCAGGCGCAGAAGGTCTGGCTGAAAAACCATAAAAAGAGCGAAAAGCTGAAAGCCAAAGCGGAAAAGCAGGCGGCGAAGCAGGGCGCGCGCGGGGGTGAGAAGCCGACGCTTTATGTGCTTGATTTCAAAGGTAGCATGGATGCCAGTGAGGTCACGTCACTGCGTGAAGAGATTTCAGCCGTGCTGGCGGTGCAGCAACCGGGCGATGAAGTGCTGCTGCGTCTGGAAAGCCCTGGCGGTGTGGTGCATGGCTATGGTCTGGCCGCGTCACAGCTGCAGCGTCTGCGCGACCACGGGCTGCGCATCACCGCGGCCGTGGACAAAGTGGCAGCCAGCGGCGGATATATGATGGCCTGTGTGGCCGATCGCATTGTGGCGGCCCCGTTCTCCATTATTGGTTCAATCGGTGTGGTGGCCCAGATCCCTAACTTCAACCGTCTGCTGAAGCGCAATGACATCGATATCGAGCTGCACACGGCCGGTCAGTACAAGCGAACGCTGACGCTGTTTGGCGAGAACAGCGAAGAAGGGCGGGAGAAATTCCAGCAGGATCTCGACGAAACGCACCTGCTGTTCAAGCAGTTTGTGCATCAGATGCGCCCGTCGCTGGATATTGATAAGGTCGCGACCGGTGAACACTGGTATGGCCGCCAGGCGCTGGATCTGGGGCTGATTGATGAGATCGGCACCAGCGATGATTTAATCATCCGCCAGATGGATCAGTTCAACGTGCTGGGGGTGCACTTCGCCCGCCGTCGTAAAATGATGGATCGCTTTACTCAGAGCGCGGGCTCGGTGGCAGAGCGTCTGCTGCTGAAACTCTGGCAGCGCGGCGAAAAGCCGCTGCTGTGATGCGAAACCCGGCCTGTGCCGGGTTTTTTTATTCCAGGTGATAGTGCGGCGACAGGACCACCGCCAGATGTTTGAAGACGTTAAACACCGCTGTGGTTTTAGCCGTCGGTAATCCCTGATCGTCGAGAAAAAACGGGCCGCGAAAAACCAGCACATCCCCCTGCTGACTGACGTCATCCGCCTGCATGCCCGCTAAATAATCATCATGTTCTTTAATCAGGGCGTTGGCCTTTTCCAGCAACGCCTGGCGGGAAATAGCCTGGGTCGGTGTCTGCATTTATTTGCTCCTTTTTTGACAGCACTCGAATCCTTTCTATATTACTGACGAGTCTGCTGGCATGACAACCCGCCCTGACCGATGAAAACCTGGCGTAACGACGGGCTGAATGCTAATTAAGTTGCGTAACAGATTTTATCAGGTAGAGTGTGGGCGATTCCGATTTCAGGGATTTTGCACCAGGATGTGCGAAGAGTTCAGATGGAAAAATCATGCTTTATCATGCAGTTGCATTTAGCCGGATCATCTGTTCTGAGATTGACCCCTCCGCCTTGAAATGTTAGACAGGCGCAGCAATATTGAACCCGATGGGTTTTTGGGCATCCAATCCTCTCCCGTTAAGCAGGATGTTTTCATTAGGTAAAGGTAAATATGGGTAAAGCACTCGTTATTGTTGAGTCCCCGGCAAAGGCCAAAACAATCAATAAATATCTGGGCAATGACTACGTGGTGAAATCCAGCGTGGGTCATATCCGGGATCTGCCGACCAGTGGTTCAACCGCAAAGAAAAGTGCTGACGCCTCGACAGATAAGAAAGTCAAAAAAGTTAAAAAAGATGAGAAAGCCGCCCTTGTCAGCCGCATGGGTGTTGACCCCTATCATGGCTGGGAAGCGGATTATCAGATCCTGCCCGGCAAAGAGAAGGTGGTGGCAGAACTGAAGGCGCTGGCCGCCAATGCTGACCACATCTATCTCGCAACCGACCTTGACCGCGAAGGGGAAGCCATTGCCTGGCACCTGCGGGAAGTGATCGGAGGCGATGACTCACGCTTCAGCCGCGTGGTGTTCAACGAAATTACCAAAAATGCGATTCGTCAGGCGTTTGAAAAGCCGGGCGAACTCAACATCGACCGGGTTAATGCTCAGCAGGCGCGCCGCTTTATGGACCGCGTGGTGGGTTACATGGTGTCACCGCTGCTGTGGAAAAAGATCGCCCGTGGCCTCTCAGCCGGTCGTGTGCAGTCAGTGGCCGTTCGCCTGGTAGTGGAACGTGAACGTGAAATTAAAGCCTTTGTTCCCGAAGAGTACTGGGAAGTTAATGCTGCGCTGACCACGCCAAACGGCGATGAGCTGTCGATGGATGTGACACACCGAGGCGACAAGGTGTTCCGCCCGGTCAACCGTGACGAAACTTACGCCGCAGTGGCGCTGCTGGAAAAAGCGCGCTTTGAAATTGTGGATCGTGAAGATAAGCCGACCAGCAGTAAGCCGGGTGCGCCCTATATCACCTCGACGCTGCAGCAGGCGGCCAGCACCCGTCTGGGCTTTGGCGTTAAAAAGACCATGATGATGGCGCAGCGCCTCTACGAAGCGGGTCACATCACTTACATGCGTACCGATTCGACCAACCTGAGTCAGGATGCGGTCGCCATGGCGCGGGGCTACATCGAAAACAACTTCGGTAAAAAATATCTGCCAGACAGCCCCGTCACTTACGCCAGCAAAGAGAACTCTCAGGAAGCGCACGAAGCGATTCGTCCTTCCGATGTGGAAGTCGTGGCGGAAAAACTGAAGGATATGGAAGCGGATGCGCAGAAGCTCTATCAGCTGATCTGGCGTCAGTTTGTCGCCTGCCAGATGACCCCGGCCAAATATGATTCCAGCACCATCACGGCCGCCGCCGGTGAGTTTAAACTCAAAGCGAAAGGCCGTATTCTGCGCTTCGACGGCTGGACTAAAGTGATGCCTGCGTTGCGTAAGAACGATGAAGATCGCACGCTGCCTGCGGTCAGTGTGGGGGATAGCCTCGACCTGCAACAGCTGCTGCCGGGTCAGCACTTCACCAAGCCACCGGCACGCTTCAGCGAAGCCTCGCTGGTGCGTGAGCTGGAGAAGCGCGGTATCGGCCGTCCGTCGACCTACGCCGCCATTACCTCGACCATTCAGGACCGTGGCTATGTCCGGGTAGAAAACCGCCGTTTCTATGCGGAAAAAATGGGTGAAATCGTCACCGATCGTCTGGAAGAGAACTTCCGCGAGCTGATGAACTACGATTTCACCGCGCGCATGGAGGACAGCCTGGACCAGGTCGCCAATAACCAGGCGAAATGGAAAGCGGTGCTGGACCACTTCTTCAGCGACTTTACCGAGCAGCTTGAAAAAGCTGAAAAAGATCCTGAAGAGGGCGGCATGCAGCCCAATCAGATGGTGCTGACCTCGATTGACTGTCCGACCTGTAGTCGTCCGATGGGGATCCGCACCGCCAGTACCGGTGTCTTCCTGGGCTGTTCCGGCTATGCGCTGCCCCCGAAAGAGCGCTGCAAGCAGACCATCAACCTGATTCCGGAAAACGAAGTTCTGAACATTCTGGAAGGGGACGATGCCGAAACCAACGCCCTGCGTGCCCGTCGTCGCTGCCAGAAGTGCGGCACAGCGATGGACAGCTACCTGATCGACAATGAACGCAAACTGCACGTCTGTGGTAATAACCCGGAGTGTGATGGTTACGAAATCGAGAAAGGCGAGTTCCGCATCAAGGGTTATGACGGCCCGGTCGTGGAGTGCGAGAAGTGCGGTTCGGAGATGCATCTGAAGATGGGACGCTTTGGCAAGTACATGGCGTGTACCAACGAAGAGTGCAAAAACACCCGCAAAATTCTGCGCAGTGGGGAAGTGGCGCCACCGAAAGAAGATCCGGTGCCGCTGCCTGAGCTGGCGTGTGAGAAGTCAGATGCCTATTTCGTGTTGCGCGACGGGGCGGCGGGCGTCTTCCTGGCAGCCAATACGTTCCCGAAATCGCGCGAAACCCGTGCGCCGCTGGTGGAAGAGCTGCTGCGCTTCAAAGATCGTCTGCCTGAGAAGCTGAAATATCTGGCAGACGCGCCGGTCGCCGATCCGGAAGGGAATAAAACGCTGGTGCGGTTCAGCCGCAAGACTAAACAGCAGTATGTCTCCTCAGAAAAAGAGGGTAAAGCCACCGGCTGGTCAGCCTTCTTTATTGATGGCAAATGGCAGGAAGCGAAAAAGTAATCTTATCAGGCCAGCGTTCGCTGGCCTTTTTCTGAGCCTTATATCAATCCGTTCTATTCTCACACTTAAACTGATATAGTTGTTATAGCATTTCCGACCTTTCCTGATGCATAGCCTTTCTTCACCCTTGCGACTGTCGGTCAAGCGGGGATGCGACTCTGTAACTTACCAGGACAAAACAGATATGAAATTACAGCAGTTGCGCTATATCGTCGAAGTGGTGAACCATAACCTCAACGTCTCTTCGACGGCGGAAGGTCTCTATACCTCGCAGCCCGGCATCAGTAAGCAGGTCCGGATGCTGGAAGATGAACTGGGTGTGCAGATTTTTGCCCGGAGCGGGAAACATCTCACGCAGGTCACGCCAGCCGGGGAAGAGATCATTCGTATTGCGCGTGAAGTGCTCTCCAAAGTGGATGCCATTAAATCGGTTGCCGGTGAGCACACCTGGCCCGACAAAGGTTCGCTCTATGTGGCGACCACCCATACCCAGGCGCGCTACGCGCTGCCCGGCGTGATCAAAGGCTTTATCGAACGCTATCCACGCGTCTCTTTGCATATGCATCAGGGATCGCCGACCCAGATTGCCGAAGCCGTTTCCAAAGGCAATGCCGATTTTGCCATTGCCACCGAAGCGCTGCATCTCTATGACGATCTCATCATGCTGCCGTGCTACCACTGGAATCGGGCGATTGTGGTCACTGCCGATCACCCGCTGGCCGGAAAAGGGCAGGTGACCATTGAAGAGCTGGCGGAGTATCCACTGGTGACTTACACCTTTGGCTTTACCGGGCGGTCAGAACTGGATACCGCCTTCAACCGCGCCGGGTTAACACCCCGCATCGTCTTCACCGCCACCGACGCAGACGTCATCAAAACCTATGTCCGTCTGGGGCTGGGTGTCGGCGTCATCGCCAGTATGGCGGTTGACCCGGTCTCCGATCCCGATCTGATTCGCATTGAAGCCGCGGATATCTTTACCAACAGCACCACCAAAATAGGCTTCCGTCGCAGCACCTTCCTGCGCAGCTATATGTATGATTTCATCCAGCGTTTTGCCCCGCACCTGACGCGTGACGTGGTGGATACCGCCGTTGCGCTCCGCTCTAACGAAGACATTGAAGCGATGTTTAAAGATATCAAGCTGCCGTTTAAATAGGGTTTATCCCCTGCGCGACAACATAAGGCTGCCTGGTGCAGCCTTTTTTGTTGCCAGCCTTTAGCGCCAGATGAGACTGAAAGTTTTTATGATTTTTTTGTAAATGAAACATTGATCACATGTTTTCCGGTTCGGCTTTCTTAAATGCGAATCACAACACATTTTTAACTATGTCACTTTGCGACATGCCAGGATTATTCCCATACTCCAGTTAACCGCCTGTGTTGGAAGCCAGTAAACATCAGGCTCTGGGGTTTGCTCTTTAGTTTTAAATGGATCTGAAATGGAATTAACTCAAATTGATTAGTGCTTCATTTAATTAAAGAGTGGTTCCGCTGTTAATGATTTCTGGCGTTATTTAAGACTATTGATTAATACCGTTAATCGTTTTACTCAATAAAAATAACTGGATTTTTGGCCTTAACGCGTTTAGGATTCCTCCTAAATCTTAATCGTTGTTATCAATCATTTTGTTGAGAGTGATTATCAGAAACTATGAATACACGACTGACTGTAGAACCGGGTTTCCCGGTAAAAAGCACCAAGGTTGAGCGTACTGGTAACACCCGTCGCAAAGCCTGGTTAACCGTATTCGCTGCCTCTGCGCTGTTCTGGGTGGTTGTCGCGTTAATGATTTGGCGTATCTGGGGCTAAAGCCATGTGGGTAAACACACTCAGCCATAAACGTTCTCTGACGGCGCGTCAGACCAAGCCGGTCAGCTGCAAAGCGAAAGAGCCGCTTGCAAAGGACGAAAAAGTGTCTATCCCCGAGTCATGGGATTTGAGTGATAACCAGCGACTTTTTATTGAGTCGTTTCTGCAGCCTGAAACTAAATAACGTTGTCTGACTCTCTTTAGTCACCGCTCTTTTATTACCGGACATTCCGGCGGGCTTTTTTAAATGCCCCTTTCCACATCCAGTACGACCCAAGGGTGTCACCAGAGTAAGGTGACCGCAAAAACTTTTACGCCCGATTCCGGCGAAGGAGTGAACCAAATGAATATGATTAAAATGTCCTGGCTTAGCGCGTATGCGTTCTCCTTTGCGTTCTGGTCTGCGGCGGTGTGGATAACGCTTTAATCTGAATTACCTCCCTTTTTATGATGCCTCGTGATTTTCACGGGGCATTTTCGTTTATGGGCGATTGTAGCAATTTGTGTTGTAATCAAAACGTTAACGAATTTGTGGACTATCTTTAACATAAACCTTTGTCTCTCTAAGGTTTAAAGACCATGAATGAAAGGAGGAGCTATGTCGTCTACCCTACGCGAGCAGAGTCAGGAAATACTGCAGGTCGACAGCAAAAAATATCATATCTTTAGTCTTCCCCGCGCTGCTCAACACCTCGGCAATATCGATAACCTGCCGAAATCGCTCAAAGTTCTGCTGGAAAACCTGCTGCGCTGGCAGGATGGCGACTCCGTCACCGCGGAGGATATCCAGGCGCTGGTTGACTGGCAAAAAGAGGCGCATGCCGATCGCGAAATTGCCTACCGGCCAGCCCGTGTTCTGATGCAGGATTTTACCGGCGTGCCGGCCGTCGTTGACCTGGCGGCCATGCGCGAAGCGGTGAACCGGCTGGGCGGCGACGTCGCGAAGGTGAACCCCTTGTCGCCGGTCGATCTGGTGATTGACCACTCCGTGACCGTTGACCATTTTGGCGACGATGATGCGTTTGAAGAGAACGTCCGGCTGGAGATGGAGCGCAACCATGAACGCTACGTCTTTCTCCGCTGGGGGCAAAAAGCGTTCGATAAATTCCGCGTCGTGCCGCCGGGCACCGGTATCTGTCACCAGGTGAACCTGGAGTATCTCGGCAAGGCAATCTGGCATGAAACCCTGAATGGTGAAGAGTATGCCTGGCCCGATACGCTGGTCGGTACGGACTCCCACACCACCATGATCAACGCGCTGGGCGTGCTGGGATGGGGCGTGGGGGGGATAGAAGCTGAAGCGGCCATGCTCGGTCAGCCGGTTTCTATGCTGATCCCGGATGTGGTTGGTTTTAAGCTGACCGGCAAACTGCGCGCCGGCATCACGGCAACCGACCTGGTTCTGACCGTGACCCAGATGCTGCGCAAGCACGGTGTGGTCGGCAAATTTGTTGAGTTCTATGGCGATGGCCTGGCCGATCTGCCCCTGGCTGACCGCGCCACCATTGCCAATATGGCACCCGAGTATGGCGCCACCTGCGGATTCTTCCCGGTAGATGATGTTACCCTGAGCTATATGACGCTGACGGGGCGTGATGCGGAGCAGGTCGCGCTGGTGGAGGCCTATGCCAAAGCGCAGGGCCTGTGGCGTCATGCCGGGGATGAGCCACGCTTTACCAGCTCTCTGGCGCTGGATATGAACGACGTGGAGTCCAGCCTCGCCGGACCCAAACGTCCGCAGGATCGGGTGTCGCTGGGGGATGTGCCTGCCGCGTTTGATGCCAGCAACGAGCTGGAAGTCAACCAGGCGCAGAAACCCCATAAAAATGTCACCTATACCGACAGTGACACCGGCCTAACACATACCCTCTCAGACGGTGCCGTGGTAATCAGTGCTATCACCTCCTGTACCAACACCTCTAACCCCAGCGTGCTGATGGCGGCCGGTTTACTGGCGAAGAAAGCGGTTGAGCGCGGCCTGAAACGTCAGCCGTGGGTCAAAGCTTCCCTGGCTCCCGGTTCTAAAGTGGTGTCAGACTATCTGGCCGTGGCACAGCTGACCCCGTGGCTGGATAAGCTGGGCTTCAACCTGGTCGGCTATGGCTGCACCACCTGTATTGGCAACTCCGGGCCGCTGAAAGATGAAATCGAGTCCGCTATCAAAGCAGGCGATCTAACCGTCGGGGCTGTCCTCTCCGGTAACCGCAACTTTGAAGGCCGCATTCATCCGCTGATCAAAACCAACTGGCTGGCGTCACCGCCGCTGGTGGTGGCGTATGCACTGGCGGGTAATATGAAGATCAACCTGCAGACGGAACCGCTGGGCAAGGATCAGCAGGGCCAGCCGGTCTACCTGAAAGATATCTGGCCGACCCCGGAAGAAATTGCCACGGCGGTGCAGCAGGTCACCAGCGATATGTTCCATAAAGAGTACGCTGAAGTCTTCGACGGCACGCCGGAGTGGCAACAGATCAAAGTCAGCGAGGCGGCGACTTACGACTGGGACGAAGGGTCAACCTATATCCGGCTGTCGCCTTTCTTTGATGATATGGAGAAAGAGCCGAAGCCGGTGCAGGATATCCGCGGCGCGCGGATCCTTGCCGTGCTGGGTGATTCCGTCACCACTGACCATATCTCGCCAGCGGGCAGCATCAAAGCGGTGAGTCCGGCCGGACGCTATCTGCTCTCTCACGGCGTGGAGCGCACCGACTTTAACTCCTATGGTTCGCGGCGCGGTAATCATGAGGTAATGATGCGCGGTACCTTTGCCAATATCCGTATCCGCAACGAGATGGTGCCGGGTGTGGAGGGCGGTTATACCCGACACTATCCGAGTGGCGAACAGCTTGCCATCTATGATGCGGCGATGAAGTATCAGGCGGACGGTGTCCCGCTGGCCGTGATCGCCGGTAAAGAGTATGGCTCGGGCTCAAGCCGCGACTGGGCGGCAAAAGGGCCGCGTCTGCAGGGGGTCAGGGTCGTCATTGCTGAATCGTTTGAACGTATTCATCGTTCAAATCTGATTGGTATGGGTATCCTGCCACTGGAATTCCCGCAGGGCGTGACCCGCAAAAGCCTGGGACTGACGGGCGAAGAGCGCATCGACGTGGAAAATCTGCAGGCCCTGACGCCAGGCTGCAGCGTTAAAGTGACACTGACCCGCGCCGATGGCAGCAAGGAAGAGCTGGATACCCGCTGTCGCATCGACACCAGTAATGAGCTGACCTATTACCGCAACGACGGCATCCTGCACTATGTGATTCGCAACATGCTGAACTGAGTGACAAAAAAGCCGGGGAAACCCGGCTTTAATTTACTGAAGAGCAATTTCCAGTCTGCTGTAAGACCGGAGCGGCACAGGGAAGACGGTCAGATCGGAAAGTCGCTTAAGCCATCCATGGCCGCTCGGCCCGCGCCGTCCCTGGCGCGGGACGCTTTCCTCTTCTGACCGTCTTCCCTGCGCTTTACGTTAGCCATGGCGGTGAGGCTCGCCCGGATGTGGCTTCGTCAGCGCACTCAGTCCTTACGACTTCGGCAGCAGATGTCCCATCTTCTCGGCTTTGGTGTCGAGATAGTGCGCATTTTTCGGGTTACGGCCCACAACCAGCGGCACACGCTCCACGATATTGATCCCGGCTTCGCTGAGGATCTCCACTTTGCGTGGGTTGTTGGTCAACAGGCGCACTTCATTCACGCCCAGCAGTTTGAACATGTCGGCACACAGGGTAAAGTCGCGCTCATCAGCGGCAAAGCCAAGCTGATGGTTCGCCTCGACAGTATCGTAACCTTTATCCTGCAGCGCATAGGCGCGGATCTTATTCAGCAGACCGATATTACGGCCTTCCTGACGATGATAGAGCAGGACGCCGCGACCCTCTTCTGCGATGGCGTTAAGGGCGGCTTCCAGCTGAAACCCACAGTCGCAACGCAGGCTAAAGAGTGCGTCGCCGGTCAGGCATTCGGAGTGAACGCGCGCCAGTACCGGCTCATTATCGTTAATATCGCCAAAGACCAGGGCAACATGGTCATGTCCGGTTGCCAGTTCTTCAAAACCAACCATCAGGAAATCTCCCCATGGCGTGGGCAGTTTGGCTTCTGCCACCCGTTTAAGCTGCATGTGACTCTCCAGAACCTTCAGAGGATGCACTATCATCATGATAGTGCACAGGCCAGTGTGGCCTGACAAACGTGCAATATTGTGCCACAACCCTGAGTCGGGCTGGTAATCTCTCATACCAATTGCATTGATAAAGCACAATTATCCAATCTGCAACAGGTATGTTAT
Organism: Pantoea sp. PA1; assembly: GCF_056856975.1. NCBI lineage: Bacteria > Pseudomonadati > Pseudomonadota > Gammaproteobacteria > Enterobacterales > Erwiniaceae > Pantoea > Pantoea sp. PA1. The sequence continues at coordinate 1,291,509 of NZ_JBXGEE010000001.1, read as the reverse complement.
TCTTTTTTAAGCTAAAGTTATGCATGCTTTGTGACCTGACACCGGGATAAGGGAAGAGATGTTTAAGATTTCGCGCCGTACCACCCTGGGAATGCTGCTGCTGCTGATCATGCCCGTTACCGTCTGGCTTAGCGGCTGGCGCTGGCAACCCGGCGAAAGCAACGCCCTGCTGAAAACGCTGTTCTTCATGACCGAAACGGTCACCAGCCCGTGGGGCATTGTCACCAGCGTGCTGCTGAGCGCCTGGATGCTCTGGTGCCTGCGCTTTCGCCTGAAGCCGGCGATCCTGCTGCTGCTGATCATGAATGCCACTATTCTGGCGGGGCAGTACACCAAATCTTTCATCAAAGAGCAGATCCAGGAGCCGCGTCCCTATGTCATCTGGCTGGAACAGCATCACGGACTGGATGAAAAAACCTTTTATGAACTGAAGCGCAAACAGCGTGGTGAGATGGTAACGTCGCTGATCGCCGATGAGACGCAGATACCCGGCTGGCTGAAACGGCACTGGGCTTTTGAAACCGGTTTTGCCTTTCCGTCAGGCCATACGATGTTTGCGGCCAGCTGGGCGCTACTGGCTTTAGGGCTGCTGTGGCCGCGCCGTCACTATAAAACCGTGGTGGTGATCTTCATCTGGGCCACGGGCGTCATGGCGAGCCGGATGCTGCTGGGCATGCACTGGCCTCGCGATCTGGCGATGGCCACCGTGATCTCCTGGATACTGGTGACCCTGGCGACCTGGCTGGCCCAGCGCGTCTGCGGCCCGCTCACGCTGCCACCTGAAGAGCAAAAAGAGGTGGCACAGCGGGAGCCCTGATTGTAATTCCCCGCGAAGACCCCATATTATTGATCGGTCTTGCGCAAAAGCGACTCGGCCAATGCTGCTGGGAGCAGCATTTTTGCTGTAGTTTTGGCATAATTCTACCTGACAACCTCACAACAGGACGCACTGTGAAATATTTGCTGATTTTTTTAGTAGTACTGGTCATTTTCATTGTTTCCGTCACCTTAGGCGCGCATAACGACCAGGTCATTACTTTTAACTATCTGCTGGCGCAGGGTGAGTTCAGCATCTCGACCTTACTGGCATCACTGTTTGGCGCAGGGTTTGTCCTCGGCTGGGTCATCTGCGGCCTGTTCTGGTTACGTACCCGCGTCGCACTGGCGAATGCCAACCGTAAAATCAGGCGTATGCAGACGCAGATTGAACAGAGCACCGCGCTGGCGACCACGCCATCCTCTCCGGCCGGCCGGGAATAATCCCCGATGCATGAATTGCTGTTTCTGTTACTGCCGGTTGCGGCTGCGTATGGCTGGTATATGGGCCGCCGCAGCGCGCATCAGGATAAGCAACAGGAAGCCAACAGACTCTCGCGTGAATATGTTGCTGGCGTAAACTTCCTGCTTTCTAACCAGCAGGACAAAGCGGTCGACCTCTTTCTGGACATGCTGAAAGAGGACAGCGGCACCGTAGAAGCACACCTCACACTGGGCAATCTGTTCCGGTCGCGTGGCGAAGTAGACCGCGCCATCCGAATCCATCAGGCTTTAATGGAAAGTGCCTCTCTGAGCTACGAGCAGCGCCTGCTTGCCGTGCAGCAACTGGGCCGGGACTACATGGCGGCGGGCCTGTATGACCGCGCCGAAGATATGTTTAAACAGCTTACCGATGAAACCGACTTTCGGGTGGGGGCGTTGCAGCAGCTGCTGTTAATCCATCAGGCCACCAGCGACTGGCAGCAGGCGATTGAAGTGGCAGAGCGGCTGGTTAAGCTCGGCAAAGAGAAACAGAAAGGCGAAATCGCTCATTTCTACTGTGAACTGGCGTTGCAGGCGATGAGCAGCGACGACCTGGATCGTGCCATAAGCCTGCTGAAGAAAGGGGAGGCGGCCGATCGCAACAGCGCCCGCATCTCCATCATGATGGGCCGTATCCTGATGGAAAAAGAGGATTTCGCCCGTGCGGTGGGGCATCTGCAGCGGGTGCTGGATCAGGATAAAGAGCTGGTCAGTGAAACACTGGCGATGCTGGAAACCTGCTACCAGCGACTCAACCAGCCCGAGGCCTGGGCGGCGTTTCTGCAGCGCTGCGTCGATGAGAACACCGGTGCGGCAGCGGAGCTCTATCTCTCCGATATTGTTGAGCAGCAGCAGGGTTCAGAGGCGGCCCAGAACTACATCAGTCGTCAGTTGCAGCGTCATCCCACCATGCGGGTGTTCCATCGTCTGATGGATCTCAACCTGCTTGAAGCCGAAGATGGCCGGGCCAAAGAGAGCCTGATGGTGTTGCGTGACATGGTGGGTGAACAGATTCGCACCAAGCCGCGCTATCGCTGCCAGAAGTGTGGTTTCACCGCTCACGCGCTTTACTGGCACTGCCCATCCTGCCGCACCTGGTCTTCCGTTAAGCCTATCCGGGGACTCGACGGCCAGTAATCCGGCCGACGCACTCCGGTGTAAATCATCGCATTATAGTTACAACATACTATAAGAGTAAGCTGGCACCGGGAGAGGCAGCCGTGCATTTATTGCCTGGCAGAGGGGCACGGCGATTGTGATGCTCCGGAGCCGCAGGTAGAATGCTTGCCGTTTGTCTATTGCGCCTGCGGGTGCCTACTGCAGAGGAAATGCCATGCCTTCACCCCACCACGTGACCGCCTCGCCGATTCTGGTAGCGCTGGATTATCATGACCTCGACAGCGCATTGCGTTTTGTCGACCAGATCGACCCCCGCAGTTGCCGCCTGAAGGTGGGCAAAGAGATGTTTACGCTGTTTGGCCCGTCGCTGGTCAGAACCCTGCAGCAGCGCGGCTTTGAGATCTTCCTCGACCTGAAATTTCACGATATTCCTAACACTACCGCGCATGCTGTGGCGGCCGCGGCCGATCTCGGTGTCTGGATGGTCAACGTCCACGCCAGCGGCGGGGCGCGGATGATGAATGCGGCGCGTGAAGCGCTGGTTCCTTATGGCAACGATGCCCCCTTGCTGATTGCGGTCACCGTACTGACCAGCATGGATGCCGACGATCTGAATGGTCTGGGCATCACGCTCTCGCCGGCTGAACAGGCGGAGCGACTGGCGAAACTGACTCACGCCTGCGGGCTGGATGGCGTCGTCTGCTCTGCGCAGGAAGCCGTTCGCTTCAAAGAGGTGATGGGCAACGACTTCGCGCTGGTCACGCCGGGGATTCGTCCGGCAGGCAGTGAGGCAGGAGATCAGCGCCGCATCATGACGCCTCAGCAGGCGAAGCAGGCAGGCGTAGACTATATGGTTATTGGTCGTCCGATTACCCAGGCGACCGATCCGGCTGCCGCACTGCAGGCAATTCTGCACTCTCTGGAGATACGCTAATGGCCAATGATAATCCACTGGTTTACTCAACCGACAGCGGCCGAATTGCTCAGCCGCAGCCGAAAGCGGAACGCCCCAAAGGGGATGGTATTGTGCGCATCCAGCGTCAGACCAGCGGTCGTAAAGGCAAAGGAGTCTGCCTGATTAGCGGGATTGACCTGGATGATGCGGCACTGGCACTGCTGGCGGCGGAGCTGAAAAAGAAGTGCGGCTGTGGCGGATCCGTTAAAGAGGGCGTGATCGAGATTCAGGGCGATAAACGCGATTTGCTGAAAAGTCTGCTGGAAGCCAAAGGCATGAAGGTGAAACTGGCGGGCGGCTGATAAAAAATCGGGCTACAGACGTAGCCCGATTGTAACGCAGATGCTTAGCGTAGCCGATTATAGTTTTAATAAGGTCCTTAGTGGACCTGATGACCGATAATACCACCCACAGCGGCGCCGCCGACTGTTCCGAGTGCGCTACCATTGGTCAGAACTGAACCCCCAATTGCGCCCGCACCCGCGCCAATCGCGGTGTTACGGTCACGTTTGGACCAGTTAGAGCAGCCGCTCAGTGCGACGGCTAAGGTGGTCGCCAGTACAACGGCAGTGATTCGTTTCATTGTTGTTGTCATACACTTCTCCTTTGATGTGCTCACAGAGGCAACACTCTTAGTATAGCTCCGATATTGACTCAGCCCGCTTGTGCCGCATCATTGCCGCGTCCGTGACGGCATCGAAATGTGATCACCATGGACAAACCGTTTGTAGCGGATGAGTAGCCATGCTGTCCCAACAGGTCCATGCATTGCCGGAGAGAATTTTAATCGTTCTGCGGAAATTCCGAAGATAGAAAATTCTTAAATCACGGCACATATTTGCATTCACAGCCATTCCTTCTGCGTTTATAGCTATTCGCTCCATAACCCTTTGGCGGCCAACTCCGCAAAATTCAGGGACGATTGTCAGCAGGAGAAGAGGCATGCTGGAACACCTTAAACAACAGGTCCTGGAAGCGAATCTGGATCTACCCAAATACAACCTGGTGACCTTCACCTGGGGCAATGTCAGCGCGATTGACCGCGAACAGGGCCTGCTGGTGATTAAACCCTCCGGCGTGCGCTACGAGGTCATGAAGCGCGACGACATGGTCGTGGTCGATCTCACGACGGGTGAGGTGGTGGAGGGCGACAAGCGTCCCTCATCTGACACCGCGACGCACCGGGCGCTCTATCTCGCCTGGCCGGAGGTGGGGGGCATCGTCCATACCCATTCACGGCATGCGACGATCTGGGCGCAGGCAGGACGACCGATTCCCGCCTGGGGAACCACCCATGCCGATGATTTCTACGGAGAGATCCCCTGTACCCGCTCCATGCGCAGCGAAGAGATTCAGCACGATTATGAGTGGAACACCGGAGAGGTGATTATTGAAACCTTTGCGCAGCGTGGCCTGTCTCCCTCCGCGATTCCGGCGGTGCTGGTCAACTCGCATGGCCCGTTTGCGTGGGGGAAGGATGCCCACGCGGCTGTCCACAGCGCCGTCGTGCTGGAGGAGGTGGCCTACATGGGCTTATTCAGCCAGCAGCTGACAGCAAACCTGCCGCCCATCCAGCAACCGCTGCTTGACCTTCACTACCTGCGAAAGCACGGCGAAAATGCCTGGTACGGACAGAAATAATCATCAGGACGCTTCGGCGTCCTTTTTTTTACCCGCTTTACGCAGGGCGGCACGTTCTCTGTTCTGCTTTTTTCTGACTTTTCAACAGCCGAAACCTGCGGCCACCCCTTTTTAAGACGACTGCCGGATGACTGCACGCCGGTCCGCTTTATCTATTCAGTGCGCGTTAAGCATCGGCCTGGTGCTGCCTGACCACATGCTGACAATGTGTAACGTGCCTAATCTATTTCTGACGAGCCTGTCAGGGATCACTCTGGATTTTGTGTTGTAAATCAATCTCTCATTTGGTCTGGCCTCACTCTGCATTACGCTGATGTCGCGTATTAAACGCATCAAATATAAACAGAGGATGAGACAATGACAGTAATTAACCAACCTACTTGCAGATTATTTACCGAAGCCGGCAACACCACGCAGTTAGTCGCCTATTACGAAGAAGGGCGTCGGACGATGTGGATGATGCTACGTGCGCAGCCGCGCCCGAGTTTCAACCATGAACTGATTGAGGAGATCATGAATCTGAGCTACGCCGCACAGCGTTCTGGTCTGCCCATCGATTTCTGGGTCACCGGGTCACTGGTGCCGCAGATGTTCAACGCCGGTGGCGATCTGCGCTTCTTCGTCGAGTGCATTCGCAATAACCGCCGTGAGGCGCTGCGGGCCTATGCCCGTGCCTGCGTGGACTGCATCCACTCGGCGGCGCGCGGATTTGATACGGGAGCGGTAACGCTGGCGATGATCGAGGGAAGTGCCCTGGGCGGAGGATTTGAAGCGGCGCTGGCGCATCACTTCATTCTGGCGCAAAACAATGCACGGATGGGGTTCCCGGAAATCGCCTTTAACCTGTTCCCTGGCATGGGCGGTTACTCGCTGGTGGCCCGTCGTTCCGGCATGAAGCTGGCCGAGGAGTTAATCTGTGAAGGGGAGTCCCACAGCGCAGAGTGGTATGAAACGCGCGGTCTGGTGGACAAAGTCTTCCAGCCGGGCGACAGCTACCGTGCCACCCGCACCTTTATCGATACCTTACGGCCGAAGCTGAATGGCGTGCGGGCGATGCTGAAAGCGCGTCAGCGCGTGCTGCAGTTGTCACGCGCCGAGCTGATGGATATCACCGAGGATTGGGTCGATTACGCCTTTACGCTCGAACCTAAAGACATTGCTTACATGGAACGCCTGGTTCAGTTACAAAACCGCCACAGCGCATCACTGCGTAAAGCGGGATAATCGGACTCAGCGTTAAACGCGGGCAGGATGCTTAGCCAGCCAATGCCCAAATTGCTCCGCGGGCATTGGTTTTGCGTAGTAGTAACCCTGACGCCCATCCACACCACTTTTGAGAACAAACGACTCTTCATCCGGGGTTTCAATGCCTTCCGCGATGACCTGCAAATCGAGCGCTTTGGCAACGGCGACGATGGCGCGCACCAGCGACTGGGAAACCGGCTGCGTACTAATATTGCGGATAAAGCTCTGATCGAGCTTGATGGCATTAATCGGCACACGGGCCAGCTGCGACAGCGAGGAGTAACCGGTGCCGAAGTCATCAAGATGAATCTTCGCGCCCAGATCCTGAAACTGCTTCATCAGCTTCAGTGCTTCGGTCTCATTCTCAATCAGGCAGCTTTCAGTCAGCTCAATGTCGATGGGGCAGTCGGTAAGCCCCGCCTCATGCAGCGCCTGCTTCAGGTCGGTGTAGATGCTTTGATCGATCAGCTGGCGGGCTGAGACGTTCACGGCGACGCGCAGAAAAATGCCCTCCTGGCGCCAGGCAATGATCTGCTTCAGCACGTTGAGCATCACCCAGCGGCCCAGCGGCACAATCAGTCCCGACTCTTCAGCATAGGGAATGAAATCCGCCGGCGAGACCAGGCCCCGTTCCGGTGAGTTCCAGCGAACCAGGGCTTCCGCACTGCGGACTTCGCCATCGCTGTCGATTTTGGGCTGGTAGTAGACCAGCAAGTGGTCGAGTTCCAGCGCCTTGCGCAGATTGGTGTCCAGCCAGAGGTATTCAAAAACCCGCTGGTTCATCTCGGCGGCAAAAACGCAGAATTTGCCGCGACCGTTCTCTTTGGCGTGATACATCGCGGTATCCGCATTACGAATCAGGCTTTCACGATCTTCGCCATGCAGCGGCGCGAACGCGATGCCGATTGAGCAGCCGCTGTAGACTTCGATCAGGCCGATACGGAACGGCTGACGCAGCCGCTCCAGAATGCGTGAGGCCATCGCCTCCAGCGCGGCCTGGCTGGTGTGCTCGGCCAGCACCACAAACTCGTCACCGCCCAGCCGGCCCAGCGTCTGATCTTTGCCCAGACAGCTCAGGATCGCCAGCGACACCGCCTGCAGAAGCTGGTCGCCAAACATATGGCCGTAGGCGTCATTCACTTTCTTGAAGTTATCGAGATCCAGGTAAACCACACCGGTCTCATCTCCCCCGGAACGCTCCAGCGCCAGGCTAATCTGTTGATGGATGGCGTTGCGATTAGGCAAACCGGTCACCGTATCGGTGTTAGCCAGTACCCGGAGCCGTTCCTGAGCCCGACGCTCCTCGGTGATGTCGGTCCCGGAACAGATGAGGAAAATTTCATTTTTGCCACTGCCGCTATGAACAAACTTATTACGAAACAGAAAGAGTCGCTGGCCTTTGCGGGTTTTGACCCAGCGTTCGACCTCATAGGAGTTGCCGTCGCGAAAGAAGCCCGCGATGTTGCGGCGCGACTGGGACGCTTCCTGTTTGGTCATAAAGAGCTGGAAGACGTTGCGGCCAATCACCTCATGCTCATTCAGGCCGGTATATTCTTCACTGAGACGATTAAAGCGCTGAATATTGCCGCGCTGGTCGAGGATGACAATCACCGAGTTGGCTTCAGAAACCACCTGTTCGGCGAAAGAGAGTCCCAGCGTTAAATCGCGTGCAACCGCCGAGGTGTCGCCCCAGGCGGAGGCGGTGCCTGCCCAGGATGCCTGGTTCACTTTACGCCCGACAAAATGCATAGGCACATCAATGCCTTGTAAGGTCATGGTCAGGTTAATGCTTGACGTGATGACGGGCATCGCGCGAATCATCGCGGCCTGGCCGGGGGTCAGCGGCAGGGCAATATTGGTCTGTGACGACTCATCTTCAGCAAAATGTAGCGCATCGCTGTCCGCGGTCAGACGCCAATGAGGGCTGGTTGTACCAAACAGGGTGTACAACAAGGTTTGCCCTTGTTCATCGGTCATGGAAACTTCCTCCGGGAAGTGCTCTGCAGGCGTTATCTCATTATTTTAGCAACAGTATTCATCATCTGACGCCAGCACAAGATGCAAACCAAATATATTTTTCCATCCAGATAAGAATGGCACAAAAAAGCCCCGACGGTGCGGAGCATTAAGCCATGATCAGCAGGGACATTTCCCCAGTTTTCCCGCCTGACTCGGGAAGCGCGCATCCAGACAGTAACGGTGGAAATCGCGCTCGTTCATCGTCGGCTGGCCAGGATGATGCTGCCGCATATGCTGCAGATATGTTTGATAATCCTGTACGCCGACCATTAAGCGAAAGCACTGCTGCAGGCCGCGCCAGAAGCCGCGCCAGCTGAACGAGACAGGAGCAGAGGCGGTAAGGGGATGACAGCCGATAATCTGCCATTTCCCCTGCGGCCGCTGGAACTGATGAATCGCATCAGACATGGCGCACCTCCTTGTTACGCAGCGCCACCGATGACTCATGGGTGGTTGGCTCGTCACTGCGCAGCGCCTTGCGGATAACAAAGAACGCGGCGATCAGCATCGTCACGGCCACCAGCATAAAAAAGGCACACAGCGCCGCGTTGATCTGATTGCTGAACACGATGGTCTGCATGTCCGCCACGCTTTTTGCCGGGGCGATGATCACGCCGTCCTCCACGCCTTTGCGGAACTTGCTGGCCTGCGCCAGGAAGCCGATAGCGGGTTTCTCATGAAAGATTTTCTGCCAGCCTGCAGTCATGGAGGTGATAAACAGCCAGACGGTGGGCAGGATGGTGACCCAGGCGTAGCGCTGCTTTTTCATTTTGAACAGCACGACGGTGCCGAGGATCAACGCCATCGACGCCAGCATCTGATTACCGATACCGAACAGTGGCCAGAGCGTATTAATGCCGCCCAGTGGATCCACCACGCCCTGATAAACAAAGAAGCCCCAGCCCGCAACGGCGACGGTGGTGCCCGCCATATTGCCCAGCCAGGAACGGTTGTTCGCCATGGAAGGCACCACGGTGCCCACGAGATCCTGCACCATAAAACGGCAGGCGCGGGTGCCGGCATCGACCGCAGTCAGGATAAACAGCGCTTCAAACAGGATGGCGAAGTGGTACCAGAACGCCATCATCGCCCGGCTGTTAAAGATCTCGGTGATGATATGGGCCATCCCCACGGCGAAAGTTGGCGCTCCGCCGGCGCGCGACAGAATTGAGCCTTCGCCCACGTCACGGGCGATGCCGCTCAGCATTTCAGGCGTCACCACAAAGCCCCAGCCGTTAATCATCTGTGAGGCGCTCTCCACGGTGGTACCAATCAGCGCCGCTGGCGAGTTCATGGCAAAGTAGACGCCGGGGTCCAGCACCGAGGCGCAGATCAGCGCCATAATGGCCACAAAAGATTCCATCAGCATCGCGCCGTAGCCAATAAAGCGGATATGGCTTTCGCGCTCCACCAGTTTAGGCGTGGTGCCGCTGGACACCAGCGCATGGAAGCCTGAGATCGCGCCGCAGGCGATGGTAATAAACAGGAAGGGGAACATCGCCCCGGAGAAGACCGGGCCAGTGCCGTCGATAAAGCGGGTCACCGCCGGCATTTTCATCTCCGGCATGGCAAAGACAATGCCCACCGCCAGGCCGACAATCACGCCGATTTTGAGAAAGGTCGAGAGATAGTCACGCGGTGCCAGCAGCAGCCAGACCGGCAGCACTGAGGCGATAAAGCCGTAGATGACCAGCACCCAGGTCAGCGTGGTGCCTTTCAGGGTGAAGAAGGGGCCCCAGTAAGGGTGTTGCGCCACATCGCCGCCATAGATAATCGCCGCCATCATCAGCACAAAGCCAATCAGCGATACCTCCGCGATTTTACCCGGACGGATAAAGCGCATGTAGATGCCCATAAACAGCGCGATAGGAATGGTGGCGGCTATCGTAAACAGCCCCCACGGGCTGTTAGCCAGCGCCTTCACCACTACCAGCGCCAGCGCCGACAGGATAATGATCATTACACCCAGGGCGCCGAGCATGGTCACCACACCGGCAAACGCGCCGAGCTCCTGACGGGCCATCTCACCCAGCGAACGACCATCCCGGCGGGTTGAGATAAACAGGATCAGGAAATCCTGAACCGCGCCCGCCAGCATTACCCCCACAAGGATCCAGATAGTACCGGGCAGAAAGCCCATCTGCGCCGCCAGAATCGGCCCGACCAGGGGACCGGCACCGGCAATCGCCGCAAAGTGATGACCGAACAGCACCCATTTATTGGTCGGGACATAATCCAGCCCGTCGCTCAGCCGCTCGGCCGGGGTCATCCGGCGGTCGTCCAGCTCGAAGATATTACGGGCAATAAACAGGCTGTAGAAACGATACGCGATGCTGTAACAGGCGACAGCGGCTATCACCAGCCAGACTGCGTTGACGTGTTCGCCGCGGCTGAGGGCCAGCATGGCAAAAGCGCCTGCGCCGATTAACGCCACCACTAACCAGATCGCGCTGGTTTTGACGTTTTTCATGACTAACTCCTTGAAGGGATCGAGAGGAAGGCGATCGAAAACAACGAGTTAAACTTAATGTAATGGAATGTAAGTGAAAGTTAATCAGTGGAGAAGTGTGAAGCGGGGTACAAATATAACCTGTTTACAACCTGAACGGGGACGGGAACGGGCGGGATAACCGGAGTTATCCCGCCAGATGGCGTAAGTCAGCTGGAACTCAGACGGCGGGACGCGCCACGACGCTGCGGGTTTCCATGCGGACTTCGGCGATGGTGACATCAATCACGTCAGTCACACGATAAACCACGTCGCCTTTAATCTGAACGCTGCCATTTTCCTGGCTACAGACCATCTCATCACGCACCGCGTGAATGAACGGAGCAGGGATAAAGGCCACCGCGCCATACTCCAGCAGACGAACGCGCATACCGCCGCGTGACACGTCGATGATCTCGGCGCTGAAGCGACGATCGGTGCCGGCAAACGGCGCAAGATAACGGGCGTAGAGCCAGTCACCCACATCACGTTCGGCCATGCGGTTCAGACGACGGCGCTCGCTCATCGTGACCGTCACGGCATCGTCCGGACGGGCGATCGTCTCGCCACGGATAATCGCTTTCAGCAGGCGATGGTTGATCATGTCGCCAAACTTACGGATGGGTGAGGTCCAGGTGGCGTACGCCTCCAGTCCCAGCCCGAAGTGCGGGCCCGGCTCGGTGCTGATCTCGGCAAAGGTCTGGAAGCGACGGATGCGGCTGTCGAGGAACGGCGTCGGCTGGGCATCGAGTTCACGACGCAGCACGCGGAAGCCTTCCAGGGTAGTAATCGCCTGAGCATCCACGGTGATGCCGTGATTCGCCAGCACTGCGGCGGCCTGTTCAGCATTGGTGGCATCGAAACCGGCATGGACGTTGTAAATACCAAAGCCGAGACGGTCACGCAGCACCTTCGCCGCACAGATGTTTGCCAGGATCATCGCCTCTTCAACGATGCGGTTAGCGATGCGACGCGGTTCCGCGACGATCTCCAGCACTTCACCTTTTTCTCCCAGCAGGAAGCGGTAGTCAGGACGATCTTTGAACACCAGCGCGTGGGTCTGACGCCACTCGCTGCGCGCCTGGCAGAGGCGATGCAGCAGACGAATCTGTTCTGCAATCGCGTCACTCTCCGGCTGCCAGCTGCCGCTGTTTTCCAGCCAGTCAGAAACGTCGTCATAAGCCAGCTTGGCTTTGGACTCGATCCAGGCTGCAAAGAAGGTGACATCATCCGCCAGGCTGCCATCGGCGGCCACGGTGACGCGGCAGGCCAGCGCCGGACGGCGGACATTCGGACGCAGCGAGCAGACATCATCAGAGAGTTCGCGCGGCAGCATCGGGATGTTAAAGCCCGGCAGGTAGTTGGTGAAGGCGCGCTTCGCTGCCAGCTTATCCAGCTGACTGCCTTCCGCGACATAAGCGGTCGGGTCGGCGATAGCGATGGTCAGGGAGAGCGAGCCATCCGCCTGCGCTTCCACATAAAGCGCATCATCCATATCCTGGGTGCTGGCGCTGTCGATGGTGACAAAATTGAGCGCGGTCAGATCTTCGCGCGTCAGATTCTCATCCATCATCTCGCCAAAGCTGACATCCGGCGCTTCACGCTCAAGGTTGTGACGCGACAGCGTCACCCACCACGGCGCCAGATGGTCATCCGCTTTGACGATAAAATGAGTGATTTCGGCGTAAAAACCGCGGTCGCCTTTCAGAGGATGACGACGCATTTCAGCGACAGCCCAGTCGCCATTCTCAAACTCATGGCTGACATCGCGCGCCGGGCGGCACGGGATAGCCTCTTTCAGCAGGGGATGGTCCGGCACGATCGACAGGCGATCGTCTTTCTTCTGTACCCGGCCGACAAAACGGCTCAGGAACGGCTCAACCAGGGTTTCCGGTTCAGCACTTTCGCGGTCTTTATCGGTGTGGATCACGGCGACGATACGATCGCCATGCATCACTTTCTTCATCTGCGGAGGCGGAATGAAGTAACTTTTCTGCGCATCGACTTCCAGAAAGCCGAAGCCTTTTTCGGTGCCTTTTACCACGCCTTCTGCACGTGGTGTCTGTGAATGGAGCTTCTCTTTCAGCTGCGCGAGCAGCGGGTTATCCTGGAACATAATTTTTACGTTTCGTGGCCTGAATGCGGCTGACAGTTTTACGCGAATCGACGCCGCGCGGCAAGGCAAAAAGCCGGACGAACCGGCTTTTCAGAGGGGCTGACAGGGGATCAGGCGATGCGCTGATCGGCCTGCGCCTGGGAGAGTTCCAGCTTCACGGGCACCGATTTGGAGGTCGGTGTACCGCTGCCATCACCAAAGCTGTTCAGCGGCACCAGCGGGTTGGTTTCCGGATAGTAGGCCGCCAGATTTCCGCGCGGAATATTATAAGGAACCAGTTTGAAACCGCTCACGCGACGGGTGATGCCATCATTCCACAGCGTTTCGATATCGACATTCTGGCCTTCGGTAAAGCCCAGATCCGCCATATCGTCCGGATTGATAAACACCACTTCGCGCTGACCAAACACGCCACGATAACGGTCATCGAGGCCGTAGATGGTGGTGTTGTACTGGTCGTGTGAACGCAGGGTCTGCAGGGTAAACGGCACCGCCTGATCCAGCGCCGGGAACAGTGAGTCCGGCAGCATCGACGCATTAAATTCCGCTTTCTGGCTCGGCGTATTGAAGCGTAACTCCGCAGCGGCATTGCCCAGGTAGAACCCGCCAGGGATATCGCATTTCGCGTTAAAGTCGGCAAAGCCCGGAATGGTCGCGGCGATATGGTCGCGGATCAGGTTGTAGTCACCCGCCAGGTCGCGCCACTTCACTTTGTCATCACCCAGCACCGCCTGCGCGATCCCGGCGACGATGGCCGTTTCAGAGCGCTGCGTTTCCGCCAGCGGAATGCCGATCCCTTCGGAGGCGTGCACCATGCTGAACGAGTCTTCGACGGTAATAAACTGATTGCCGGTTGCCTGGCGGTCACGTTCCGTGCGGCCCAGCGTCGGCAGAATCAGCCCTTCATGACCCGGCACCAGGTGGCTGCGGTTCAGCTTGGTGCTGATGTGTACGGTCAGACCACAGCGCGATAACGCCTCTTCCGTGCGCGGTGAATCGGGCGCCGCCGCGGCCAGGTTGCCACCCAGCGCAATCAGCACTTTGACTTCATCACGCAGCATGGCATTCAGCGCTTCAACGGTGTTGTGGCCCGCGGCACGTGGTGGCTCGAAACCGAAATGGTTGCCCAGCGCATCCAGGAACGCCTGCGTCGGTTTTTCATCAATGCCCATCGTCCGGTTGCCCTGCACGTTACTGTGACCGCGCACCGGGCAGAGGCCTGCGCCTTTTTTGCCCAGCTGGCCAAACAGCAGCTGCAGGTTGGTGATTTCACGCACCGTGTCTACCGAATGCTTGTGCTGGGTGATCCCCATCGCCCAGGTGCAGATCACCCGGTCAGCGCTCTGATAGATAGCCGCCGCTTCACGGATTTGCGCCTGCGTCAGGCCCGACTGCGCCACAATCTGCATCCAGCTGGTGTTGTCTACGGCGTCGAGGTAGGCCTCAATGCCGTTGGTTTTGGCATTGATAAAGGTCTGATCGAACAGGCCGCTTTCACCTGCCGCCAGGCGGGCACGGTGGGTTTCCAGCAGGGATTTCACCATGCCGCGCACGGCGGCCATATCTCCGCCCAGATTCGGCTGGTAGTAGGAGGAGCTGATGGTGCCGGCTTTAGAGGTCACCACTTCCAGCGGTTTCTGTGGATCGGCAAAGCGCTCCAGACCGCGTTCGCGCAGGGTGTTAAAGGTCACGATTTTTGCGCCGTGGTCGGCAGCGTGACGCAGGCTGTGCAGCATGCGCGGATGGTTGGTGCCGGGATTCTGACCAAAGACAAAAATCGCATCCGCATGGTCAAAATCGTCCAGACGAATGGTGCCTTTACCGACGCCAATGCTGCGCTTCAGCCCGGTGCCGCTGGCTTCGTGACACATATTGGAGCAGTCAGGAAAGTTATTGGTGCCCACCAGGCGACCAAACAGCTGATAGAGCCAGGAGGCTTCATTGCTGGCGCGACCGGAGGTGTAAAGCTCCATCTGATCCGGATTGTCCATCGCCTTAATGTGCTGCGCGATCAGCGCAAAGGCGTCGTCCCAGCTGATCGGCTCATAATGGTCAGTTTCGGCGTTGTAGCGCAGCGGATGCGTCAGACGACCCTGATATTCCAGGAAGTAGTCACTCTGGGTGTAGAGGGTGGTTACGCTGTGGCGGGCGAAAAAGTCGGTATCAACCACCCGGCGCGTCGCTTCCCAGGTCACCGCTTTGGCGCCGTTTTCACAGAAGCTGAAGGTACTTTTATTGTCATCACCCCAGGCGCAGCCCGGACAGTCAAAACCGCGTGCTTTGTTCATGCGCATCAGGTTGCGCATATTTTTCAGGGCCGCTTTGCTGTCAAGAACGAAACGCGTGGTGGCTTCCAGTGAACCCCAGCCGCCCGCAGCCGCGCGGTAGGGTTTGATTTGGCGTTTAAATTTCATATTGAGTGCAGGCTTTTTATAGTAGGAATAATTGTTTGATGATTGTTATCAGGTTATAGCCTGATGGTGAAGGGGAGTGTGCAATTATCGTCATACCTTGTCTAATTGATTGACATAATGGTGCGATAGCTGGCGTTTATCGTGCATCGGCCAGAAGTGTGATGCTGGTCAGATTTTACCCAGTTTTAACGCGCTGATAACGGGAGTTCTCTCGGTAACGGGCTAATACTTGCTCTTTATCATCAGAGAGGGCGCGACACCATGAAACAGCTGACCAGCCAGATCCACGCGTTCGGCAAAGCGCTAATGATGCCAATCTCAGTGATCGCCGCTGCAGGGATCTTTCTCGGACTGGCGGCGGCGATGCAGAACCCGGCGGTGACCGGTGAGGCATTTGTCCAGATGGCGGTGCCGCAGGTCATCATCGGCTTTATCCGCAAGATCGCCGGTGCGCTGTTTACAAACCTGCCGCTCTTCTTTGCCGTGGCGAGTGCTATCGGGCTGGCAAAAGCGGAGAAGCCCACCGCCGCGTTTGCTGCGGTGATTGGCTACATCGTGATGAATGTCGGCATCAGCGCCACTCTGGCGGCCAAAGGGATCACGGCCGCCACCACCACACCGGCCGCTCTGCAGCAGGCGGGGATGGATCAGACGACGGCGATGATGACCTCGGCGGAATATATCAGCATGCTGGGGGTCTTTACCTACAACATGAGCGTGCTGGGTGGGGTGATTGCCGGGCTGATAACGGTCGCGCTGCACAACCGCTTTTACACCCAGCAACTGCCTACTGCGATCAGCTTTTTTGGCGGGCGGCGTTTTGTGCCGATCGTCACCGTCGTCTGCCTGCCGCTGGTGGGGGTGCTGCTGGCGCTGGTCTGGCCGACCATCGGCCAGGGGATCGCCTGGATCGGCGCGATGATCGGCAAAAGTGGTCAGTATGGCGCGTTCCTGCTGGGGGCATTTGAACGCATTCTGATCCCCACCGGCCTGCACCATATCCTCAACGAAACCGTTCGCTTCACCCCGATCGGCGGTATGGCGGTGGTGGATGGCCAGACCATTGTCGGTGCGCTCAACATCTTCAACGCGTCTCTGACCCACCCGGGGTCGATCCCGGATGCGACGCTGCGCACCGCCACGCAGTTTCTGGCGCAGGGTAAAATTCCGGTCATGATGTTTGGCCTGCCCGCCGCTGCCCTGGCGATCTATCACACCGCACGGCCAGAGCATAAACAGCGGGTCAAAGCGCTGGTGATGGCGGGCGCGCTGACCTCGTTCACGACCGGTATTACGGAACCGCTCGAGTTCTGCTTTATTTTTGTCTCGCCGGTACTCTATCTCCTGCACGCCTTCCTGACCGGTCTCTCCTTCATGCTGATGTCGATGCTGCACCTGATGATTGGCAATGTGCAGGGCGGCATCATCGACCTGGTGGTGTTCGGCATGCTGGGCGGGGCGAAAACGCACTGGTGGTGGACACTGGCGCTGGGAGCGGTCTATGCACCGCTCTACTACTACGCTTTCCGGCTGGTAATCACCCGGATGCATGTCGAAACGCCGGGCCGGGAATCGGAAGAGGAGAAACCGCAGCAGGTCGCTGCGGATGAGCGCACTCAGGTGATTATCAGCGGGCTGGGCGGGCAGGCCAATATCGAGGATGTCGATTGCTGCTTTACCCGACTGCGGGTCCGGGTCAGAGAGATGAATCAGGTGGTGGATCAGACGCTGATGAGCACCGGTGCCAACGGCGTCAATCGCGTCAGCGAGCATGATGTTCAGGTGATTTACGGGCCGCAGGTTGAGAAAGTCGCCAATGAGATAAAGCGGGCGCTCGGCGTGGCTTAGCGACAGCCTGTTTCGGGTCATCAGCGGGCGGTCTGCCGGAAAGGGGGAGAAAGGCTGCACGCTGCCGCTCCGCTTATTGTAACTAAAAAAAGTTCAGCCCTAATGGGCTGCTTTTTTTTGCCGATATAGCCACTCATCCTCCCAATTTCCGGAACGTAGCGATGTCGTTAAAAAAGTCCTCCCTGATTATTTTTTCTTTCCTGCTGGCGCTGTTTCTTACCAGCGTGGCAATCAGTACCTGGCTGCTTGTTCAGAGCAATCACTCCCTGAATGCGGTTAACAAGGAGATCCGCGTTGTGCTGTCGGTGATCGACCCTATCAACCACAGCCGTACACTGCGTGTCCGCCTGATGGAGTACATGAAGTCGATAGAGGGCAGTGAGGCGAATAACCCGGCCACGCTGGACAGCGTTCGCACCGTTGCCGGTAAGGCGGATGCGGCGTTTGAAGCCTATATGAACGCGCCGCGTCTGCCGGGCGAAGAGGCTGAAGCGGAAGCCTATCGTCAGGCCTATCAGGCCTATCGCCAGCAGGGCCTGCAGCCGTTAATTGAGGCAGCAGAAGCGCACGACCAGCTGCGATTCAAAAACCAGATTGCCACCGTGGTGCGTCTGGATCGCCAGTATGAAATTATTCTGGATCGGGTGCTAGCGCAGCATGAAACCTACGCCAGAAAACTCAACAGTGATGCGCAGAGTCATTTCACCACCGGCATTACCCTGCTGGGACTGTTTGGCGTGCTCTTTTTTGCCATCATCATCGCGATCTACATCTTCATGAAGCGCTACGTGCTCTCTCCGCTGAATGATGCGCAGGAACACTGCAGGCTTATTGCGGCGGGCGTGCTGGACAGCAGCGTCCCGGTCAGGGCGAACTCCCGCAGTGAAATTCAGCTGCTGATGGGCTCGCTGGAGCAGATGCGCAGCGCGCTGACCTCTATCATTCTGCAGGTTCGTGACTCGACCCGCTCCGTCTCCACCGCGTCACAGGAAATTGCTGCGGGCAACATCGATCTCGCCTCACGCACCGAGCAGCAGGCTGCCGCACTGACCGAGACCGCCGCCAGCATGGAGCAGCTGGGCGCAACGGTGAAACAGAACACCGAAAACGTCTTTGAAGCCTGCCGCCTGACCAGTGAAGCGGTGAAAAATGCCGAAAGCGGTGAGAAAGTGTCGCAGGAAGTGGTGGTTTCAATGGGGCTGATTAACGCCAGCTCGAAGAAGATTGAAGAGATCACGACCGTTATCGACAGCATCGCTTTCCAGACCAATATTCTGGCGCTGAACGCAGCGGTGGAAGCGGCCCGCGCCGGGGAGCAGGGTCGCGGTTTTGCGGTGGTGGCGGGCGAAGTCCGGAACCTGGCGCAGCGCAGCGCCACGGCCGCTAAAGAGATTGAGAGCCTGATTGCCGAATCGGTCGCCATCATTCACGCCGGTTCTGATCAGGTCAGCCGCACGGGTGAGGCGATGAGCGCGATTATCTCCTCGGTCAGCCAGGTTAACCTGCTGATGGAGCATATCTCTACCGCGTCAGATGAACAGAGTCGCGGCATCGGCCAGATTGAACAGGCCGTGACCGAGATGGACAGCGTGACGCAGCAGAACTCGGCGCTGGTGCAGGAGTCTGCAGCAGCCTCCGCCTCGCTGGAAGAGCAGGTGCAGTACCTGACGCAGTCGGTATCCACGTTCCGTCTCGCCAGCCATTAACCGGCGGTTCCGCGCGGTGCCAGTGCCGCGCGGAACCTGCTGCCGGTAAGGCATGTTATCCGGGCAGCTTGCCCTGAGGTCAGTGCGCCGGGAGAGTTTGATTCAGCGCCTTGTCGCCGGCCGGGAAACGGCGGATGATAAGGCTTTCCTCTGAATATGTGGTGGTCATGCTAATCAGTACAGAAAGTGCCCGTAGCCACAGCGCCGACACCCGTCTGGCCTGTACGCTGGCGGCCGCTGCGGGGGCGCTGAACACCGCCGCCTTTGAGATTGTCGGTTTCTTTTCTGCCAACATGACCGGCAATGTCTCGCTGCTCTCCGATCATCTGGCAAAAGCGAATCCGGGAACCGGCCTCTTTTTTCTCGCCATCGTCATCCTCTTCATCGCCGGGTCGGCGCTCTCCACCCTGGTTATCAATTCCGGTCGCCGCAGAAACATCCGCACTATTTATGCCTTTGTCATCCTGGCTGAAGGCGCTGCGCTGATGGTTCTGGGGGTGATAGAAAATCATTTTCCGCCGCTGTCGCCGGGCGTGGTGTTAATACTGAGCCTGAGCTTTCTGATGGGGCTGCAGAATGCGGTGGTGACACGGATTTCGGACGCCCGCGTCCGTACCACCCATGTCTCCGGCACGGCGACCGATATCGGGATTGAGCTGGCGATGTTGTTTGAGGTGCTGCGGCGTAAAATCTCCCCGAAAGAGGCACCGCTCTACCTGAGCCGGCTGCGGCTGCATGTGCTGACGCTACTCGCATTCCTGGCGGGCGGTATAGCCGGAATAGGGCTCTACAGGCTGCTCAGCTACGACTTTCTGCTGCTGGTGGGGTTCGGCCTGATCTGCCTGGCGCTGAACGCAATTTTCCGGCGGCCGGTAAAGACGGCAAGCTGATGGCCCGGCAGTTGCTGAGTAAAATCTGATAAGCCGGGGCCGCTCACCTTAGAAAACTCATCGGCCCCATGTTGTGAACCTCAAGCCTGCTTATTAAAGTCCAGCCATTCCTCCCAGCAATGTTCCGGGTCGATATCCTGATACCCACGACGCTCAGCCACAGCTAAAACTCCTTCAGCATCCGTGACAATAGCCGTGGCATTATCACGAATAGCCAACACCTCCTCATTAGTCAAAGGAGAGCCTTTCTCCTCGGCTTTAGAGACAAGCAGGCTGATAAGGGACGGAATGAAAAGGATGATCACTTACCTTCCTCCTTCTGATAGATCGCGTCAGTGTCGCGAGGGTAATGTAGAGAGACGTTCCTGTAATGTTGCAATCTCTCCCTGAAATATTCACGCTGGTTCTCAGGCTGCTGCATCTCCACTTCATGCGGGATAACAGGCATATCATACACTCCTTGTCTTATTTGCAGACCAATTGGAAGTCTCCAGCACAACTTTGCAAATGCCCATCATAATAACCTGTGTCAATAGGTCATTAACAGGCTTCGATGATGCTAAGTGCATACGCCCTGACATAGCCAAACAGGCCGAAGCATTACTGAAAGTGCGAATGGCTATGGCTGTTGAGGCATTCTGCTGGACGCCATCTGATACTGGATTCCAAAGACTGTATGTGTGCCGATCATGGTCACTAAATAAAAATGGCAATCAGCATGAGCTAACTGCAACATTTGAAAAGGTAGGGCGTTGAAGGTTATTTACACGAAGAAGAGCATTATTTTCTACACCAAACTGTAAAATCACTACTTGTAGCAGAAACTATAAACTCACCATCCCATGAAAACCCGGCGCAAATGAAATAGTCCCTGGCAAGTGTGATACAACCATCCTGATGACCAGTCGCTAAAGCATCTTTGTTTTTCGGACACCATATTAGTAATTCAATAGGCCATTCCGGAGCTACACGGACTAAACTTTCGCCATAGCGGTTATACATTGGTAAACCGCCACCGCATAATCCGCAAATCGAGATGTCTTCATGGGATAAAGGGCCAATCCCTTTACAGGAAAGGCTTAAGGGAGAATACCAGTCTGAATATTCATCGTAATCTCTGGCAAGCTTTTCACCATTAATACAGTTATATACACTGCGTCCAGAGGATGATACGACTAACAATAAATGATTTTGTTGTTGGGAAAAGCCAACTTCCGTTAAGCCTCCTACAGAGACCTGTAAAACCGGAAGCCATTGTTCGGACGAAGAAGGAATGTTAAGGACTGATCCCACATAATTATCCGATTTGTCTTTTTTGAACAAGCCCAGCATTTTTTTCATCCTCATAAACTTTCCCGTTCTGCAAATCAGCAACAACATTATCCTATTAAGTCATACAATACCTTAATTCAAAGTATCTCTACCTTATAAAAGCCCGCCGACCGGGCCAGGTATCGCCAGGCCGTAGAAAAAATTTACCTCTTACGTCTCGCTTTTAATGGTTGTTTATCCAGCGAAATCAGAGCGCAAAAAAGCCCGCGTTACGCAGGCATGAATTGGCACAAAAAGGAAAAATCTCAGTATCAGCATTCGCTGACAGTCGCACCATACAGTGTTTCGGTCCAATAGATAGTGATGAATATGGCAATAGCGAAGCGTGAGCACGTTATGTATGTTCGCCATGTAAAACGAGGCAGCGCCCGTATTGTAGAGCATAAATTCAGCACCAGCCGCAGCTTTGCAATTATGCCTCCTGTTTCACCTTGATTAAATCCATCTATCGATACTGCTGTTTATCAATACAGTACTTATCAGAAGGGGATTACTGATGGCGAGACGATACAGGTTCATGCACTACAGGGCATCATCGTGCTGGGTAAAGTTACAGCTGAAGTTTGATCAGTGTTCGAGTCAAACCGACCCACAATTTGAAGCTCACCAGCAACAGGCATAGTATGATGTGAGAAGAAAAGAAATCTGAGGTGAAATTTCATTTAGGTCATCGCGTAGTACGTAAAACACCAGATGGAAATTTAATTAACACCTGACTTATTGATTGGTAATTAAAATCGACATTAAACAACTGATTTATTTGTGTAACCTGGAGCGCGAACGCCATTTCGGGCGCGCCGCGGAAGCCAGTTTCGTTACACAGCCGACACTCTCTATGCGCCTGAAAAACTTGGAGCGAGAGCTGGGCCTGCCGCTGATTAACCGCAGTAATAACTTCGCCGGATTTACGCCAGAGGGCGATCGCGTGCTGGCATGGGCGCGGGAAATCGTTTCGGTGTATCAGGGGCTGAAGCTGGAAGTCGAATCACTGAAACATGGGGTAAACGGCACGCTGCGGGTGGGAGTGGTTCCGCAGTGCAGCATGGCCCTGCCGCTGCTGCTGAAAGTGGTTCAGGAGAGATATCCGCAGCTCGACTACCGCATCGCGGTGCTGAGTGCTGATCAGCTGCTGGATGCGCTCAACAGTCACACCGTGGATGTCGGTATCGGCTTTTTTGAGATGGCGACCCTGCGCGAACTCCATTTTCAGACCGAGCTGCTGGCGGACCGCGGCGTTGAAGCGGTGTTCCATCCTGACCATTTCCCGGCGCTGGTGGGTGATACGCCGCTGGCGCTGTCGGATCTGGCGCAACAGCCGCTCTGCCTGGCGGAGCCGACCCGCTATTTTCGCCGTTATCTCGACATGGCCTTTCGTGAGGCGGGGCTGGTGCCACGGGTGATCGTCGAGAGCGCTTCCGTCATGCAGCTGATGCAGTGCGCCCAGGTCGGGCTGGGGCTGCTGGTTTCACCAGTGGGGCATCTGTTGCCCGCTTCACTTCAGGGGCTGCAGCAGCGCGCCATCACGCTGCCACCCATGGCACGTCAGGCGGCGCTGGTTATCGCCGAGCCTGGCCGTGCCACCCCGCTGGCCCAGCACTTTTTCGATGAAGCGCGCGCGCGGCTGCCGATGTAACCGGCGGCAGGCTCGCACTTTTTACGCTTACTGCGCTTCGCCCAGCGCGTAAAAGAGGCGACTGTTCCAGTTGCCTATCGCGACACGCTGAATCAGCGCGAACAGCGCATCATTCTCCCAGCCCGCTTCCATGAGGGGCTGCAGATGGGCCGCGCTGAAGCGCTCCGGTGAGCGGGTAAGCTGCGCCGCCAGTGCAATAATCTGCTGTTCTGCGCCGCGTGATCCGGCATCATCGACCCCTTCAATCAGACCCGCCTGACCGTCCAGCAGCCGGAAAAGCCAGCGACTGCCGAGGATGCGGGCGGCGACCGCCTCTGGCAAGGCAGGTTCGTCAGAGAGGTGCTGACGCAGCTGCGCCCAGCCATATAACGCCGCAGGATCGTGTGCCAGCACCCAGACTGCCTCCTGCATACCCGGCAGTGACTGGCAACGGGTGATTGCTGCGAGCTGCTCCGCGCTGGCATAACGCAGCTCCAGCGGCTTCAGCACCGGCTGCCAGCGGGCGGGCTGATCGAAGCCGGTTGCCTCTGCATCGGGGGGCGCGGTGCTGCCGGGCAGCCAGCGAACCGGCTGAGCCTGCAGTGCCTGTAAGCCCGCCACCACCCGCGCCTGATAACTGACAAACCCGATCACCTGATTCAGCGTCACGATATCGGGCTCGGTCAGGCCAACCCCATCCAGTGCGGTAATGGCGCTGCCGTTGATCAGCTCAGGCTGCATCGCCAGCTGACGGGCGTACTGCGTGATCTGGGTCAGGCGGTTGTTACTCTCGCGTGAAGAGTCGGGGCCGGGCAGCGGATTCAGGCGGGCAGAGTAGTGGTTACACAACCGCTGGATCCCCGCCACCTGCGCGACGGTCAGGGCGGTGCTGAGGCGGTCGTAGAGCGTTAACGTATGGGTGAGCGACGTGGTCACCCGATCGGGAAACAGCAGCTGCGCCAGATCGCGTGCGGCCAGCAGGGCGGCCTGCTGCGATCGCAACAGGGCGTGCATCCCGGCGTGATCGGCGTGGCAGCCCAGCAGAAAACGGTCATCGATATGGGCGGCCTCGGGCACCAGCGGCGCGGCCTGAGAGGTTCGTGGACTGGTCTGGCTCTCGTAAAACCAGTGGTTATGGCCCGGATAGCGGCGTTGTTCCATGATCAATCCTTTTGCAGATTCGGGTTCGGTATGCAGGCGGCAGAATCTGAAAATGTGCATAAACCGAAAGGCAGGCTTATCGTCGCTGATGGCCGGTCCGGGGCAAAAGAATGATCGGTGATAATTAATAGCGTTACGCTATAACGGCAGAAAAATCATGGAGTGAGGAGGGGCGGGGGCAAAAAAAGAGGGCGAGCCAGGCTCGCCCTCAGGGAACTTATTTCAGTTCCAGTTCGTTCATCGCGGCGATGCTGAAGCCGCCATCAACGTGAACGACTTCACCGGTGATGCCGCCTGCCAGATCAGAGCAGAGGAACGCGGCAGAGTTGCCGACATCTTCGATAGTGACGGTACGGCGAATCGGGGTGACCGCTTCGCAATGCGCCAGCATCTTACGGAAATCTTTGATGCCTGAGGCGGCCAGGGTGCGGATTGGACCTGCAGAGACGGCGTTAACACGCACGCCTTCCGGGCCCATGGCGTTTGCCATATAACGCACGTTCGCTTCCAGGGACGCTTTCGCCAGACCCATCACGTTGTAGTTCGGGATCGCGCGCTCAGCACCCAGGTAAGAGAGGGTCAGCAGACCGGAGCCTGGATTCAGCATCTCACGGCACTCTTTCGCCATCGCAACGAAGCTGTAAGCACTGATGTCATGCGCGATTTTAAAGCCTTCGCGGGTAACGGCGTTCACATAGTCGCCATCCAGCTGGTCGCCAGGCGCGAAGCCGATAGAGTGAACGAAACCGTCAAATTTCGGCCAGGTTTTTGCCAGTTCAGTGAACAGAGATTTGATGCTCTCATCTTCTGCGACGTCACATGGCAGCACGATGTCTGAACCCAAATCTTTAGCAAACTCTTCCACACGACCTTTTAACTTGTCGTTCTGGTAGGTGAAAGCCAGTTCTGCGCCCTGTTTGTGCATCGCCTGTGCAATACCGTAGGCGATGGAAAGTTTACTGGCAACGCCAGTAATCAGAATGCGCTTACCGGAAAGAAAACCCATAGCTGTAATCCTTATGGTCATTGTTGTTGGCGGCCGCATGATTAAAAAGTAAGCGACCGACGTTAATCGACGTGCGGATTCTAGCACGTCTCTCATAAATCAGGTAAACCGGCCCGCAATTTCCGCGACGGGCAGCAAAATCAGCGTTCGCGTCGCCAGGCTTCGGCACTCAGCGCTTCGCCGAAATGGCTGCTGATCAGGCGTCGGGTCAGATCGTGCAGCGGCGAGGCCAGCACATCCGCGGTGCCACCGCGCTCGACCACTTCGCCCTGATGCATCACCAGCACCTTATCGCTGATGTGTTTCATCATGCCCAGATGCTGCGTCACATAAATGTAGGAGATACCATGTTTTTCCTGCAGCTCCAGCATCAGATTCACCAGCTGGGAGCGCATGGTCATATCCAGCGAGGCCAGTGCTTCATCGGCCACGATCACTTTGGGCTGCAGGATCAGCGCACGGGCCAGACCCAGACGCTGCTTCTGACCGGGGGCCAGCATATGGGGATAATAACCGGCGTGATCGCGCAGTAATCCCACCTGCCGCAGGGTTGCGATGATGCGCTTCTCGCGCGCTTCCGCATTGAGATCGGTGTTGAGCCGCAGCGGAAAATCAAGAATCTGACTGATGCGCTGGCGCGGATTCAGGGAGGTGGAGGGGTCCTGAAAAATCATGCGGATGCGCTGACTGCGGTAGCCATAATCGCCGAAGGTCAGCGGATGATCGTCAATCAGAATCTCACCCTCCGTCGGCGCGACCATGCCGCTGAGCATCTTAGCCAGGGTGGATTTGCCTGACCCGTTCTCGCCGATGATGGCCAGCGTCTGCCTTTCACGCAGGGTAAAGCTCACCGATTTCACCGCCTCGACATGCTGACGGCGGAACAAACCGGTGCGATAGCGAAACGTTTTACTCAGGTTGCGCACTTCCAGCAGGGTTTCCATGTTACTGGCCCTCCATATTGAGCGGGAAATGGCAGGCATAAAGATGCGTTTTGCTGCCGGTCAGCCTTGGCGTTTCAATACATTTGCGCTGGGCGTAAGGACAACGCGGCCCCAGCCGGCAACCTATCGGCAGGCTCTCCAGCGAAGGGATCGCCCCGGAGAGGGTGTTGAGACGACTCTTGTGCGGCAGCGCACGCCCGAAATCGGGCATCGCCCGGATCAGCGCCTGGGTATAGGGGTGATGCGGTGTGCTCATCAGATCGTCGCTCTGCGCGGTTTCTACCGTCTGGCCGCAGTACATCACGTTAATCCGATCCGCCCACTGGCTCATGGTGCGCAGGTCATGACTGATCAGCAGAATGGTGGTGTTGTTATTCTGATTCAGGCGGCTCAGCAGGCGGAAAATCTGCGCCTGCGTGGTCGGCTCCATGGCGTTGGTCGGTTCATCCGCGATCAGCAGACGCGGCTGATTCGCCAGCGCAATGGCGATCATCACTTTCTGGCACTCGCCTTCGGTGAGCTCATAGGGGAAGCTGCGCATGATATCTTTGTGGTCTTTGATACCGACGCGATGCAGCAGCTCGATGGCACGGGTTTTGCGCCAGAACCAGAAGCGTTTCAGCCACGGCCCTTTATACGTCCAGCGCGGGATCACCTGCATCAGCTGACGACCGATACTTTCAGAGGGATCGAGACAGGATTGCGGCTCCTGAAAAATCATCGAGACGTTATGCCCGATAATACGGCGGCGCTCGCGCGGCGTCAGGCGCAGCAGATCCACATCATCAAACACCATACGATCTGCGGTCACGCGCCAGTTGTCATTGGTTACGCCGCAGATGGCCTTTGCCACCAGACTTTTGCCTGAGCCGGACTCCCCGACCAGACCGCGGATTTCCCCTTCGCCCAGCGTCAGGTTTACGCGGTCCACCGCTTTGACCGGTCCGTCAGCGGTCATAAATTCGATGGTGAGATTACGGATATCGAGTAACGGCATCTATTCCACTCCCGCTTCGACGGCGCGACGGATGCCGTCACCGAGCAGGTTAACAATCAATACGCTGACCATCAGCGCCACGCCCGGCAGCATCACGGTCCAGGGGGCCACGTAGATCAGCTCCAGCGAGTCGCCCAGCATCGCGCCCCACTCGGGTGAGGGCAGCTGCGCGCCCAGGTCGAGAAAGCCGAGTGCGGCAATGTCCAGAATCGCCATCGACAGCGCACGGGTGATCTCCGTGATCAGCAGCGGCAGAATGTTCGGCATAATGGCGTAGCGCAGGATGTTGCGGCCGCTGGCCCCGTCCAGACGCGCGGCGACCACATACTCTTTTTCCAGCTCATCATGCACCGCGCTGTATATCTCACGCACCAGGCGAGGCATCAGCGCCAGCCAGACCGCCAGCAGCGCATGCTCCAGTCGCGGCCCGAGAAAAGCCACGACAATGATCGCCAGCAGCAGCGAAGGAATAGAGAGCAGCGTATCCAGTACATGGTTCATTACCGCCGAGCGGATGCCGTGGGTCATGCCGGCCAGCACGCCCAGTATCAGGGCGCCCAGCGTGGCGAACAGCGTGACCAGCATCGCTGACCCTACCGTCGGGCCTGCACCGCTCAGCAGGCGGCTCAGCACATCCCGCCCAAGATCGTCGGTGCCGAGGAAAAAGGAGACGTCGCCATAGCGTGACCACGACGGCGGCAGCAGCTGATACCCCAGGAACTGCTGATCGATGCCGTAAGGCGCGATCAGCCCGCCGAACAGGCAGAGTAGCAGCAGGGCGCCAAAGCCATACAACCCGACCATCGAAATCGGATTGCCGTAGAAATGGTGCCAGCTCTGACGAAACGCGCTGGGCAGGCGTTTCTCGGCATAGATATTATCTAAGGGCATACCATTCCTTATGTTTCAGCGGATTCATTGCCGCGCCAATCACATCAGAGATGACGTTGACCAGGATCACCAGCCCGCCAATCACCATCACCCCGGCGGAGATAGCCGCATAATCCTGCTGACGAATCGCATTGATCAGCCAGCGGCCCAGTCCGGGCCAGTTGAACACCATCTCGGTAATCATCGCCAGCGTCAGCATGGTGGAAAACTGCAGCCCCAGACGCGGGATGACTGGCGGCAGGGCGTTATGCAGCACGTGCCGGCGGATCACCGTAAAGCGCGACAGCCCCCGGGTAGCGGCTGCTTTAATATAATTTTTATCCATCACGTCGCTGGTGCTGTTGCGCAGCAGGCGGATCACCTCTGTGGTGGGGGCCATCGCCAGCACCAGCACCGGCAGAATCAGGTGGGTCAGCGCGCTGATGATCATCTCGTGACGCCAGGGCGAAGGACTCAGCCAGGCATCGATCAGCGCAAAGCCCGTGATATTCTGCACCGGGTAGAGCAGATCGTGGCGACCCGACACCGGCAGCCAGCCGAGCGTCAGCGAGAAGAAAAGCGTGAACAGCAGTGCCAGCCAGAAAATCGGCGCGGAGAAGCCGAACAGCGCCAGCGCACTGATGGTTTTATCCTGCCATTTATTGCGCATCACCCCGGCGCAGATCCCCAGCGGGATCCCTACCAGCAGCGCGAACAGAAACGCCAGGATGCAGAGCTCCATCGTCGCCGGGAACACCTCGCGCAGCTGCAGGCCAATCTCCTGACCGTTGGTGCTGGAGACGCCAAAGTCGAACTGCAGCATTCCTTTAAACCAGAACCACCAGGCGTCCGAAAGCGCAGCGCCTTCCAGCGGGGCGTTGGGGGTAAAGTAGCTCAGGCTGAAGCTGACCAGCGACAGCAGAAACAGGGTAATGACCAGCAGCAGCAGACGCCGCAGAAGATAGATAATCACTTACTTTTCCTTATCGCTTTCACGATAAACCCCGGCAAACGAGGCGTTGCCAAACGGACTCAGCACCAGCCCTTTAATATCATGGCGGAATGCCTGCAGACGCAGCGAGGAGGCCAGCGGCAGCACCGGCAGCTCCTGCGCCAGAATCTGCTGCGCTTTGTCATAGCTGTCGATGCGGCCAGAGAGCTGCTGCGACAGCAGGGCATTCTGCAGCGTTTCATCAAAGGCGGGCGAGCACCAGTGCGCGTAATTGGTCTGGGAGCGAATAGCCGCGCAGCTGAGCAGCGGACGGAAGAAGCTGTCCGGATCATTACTGTCAGTGGCCCAGCCAGAGAGAGTCAGATCGTGATTCATCGCCATCAGCTGCGCCTCCTGGAAGCGCCCCTCCACCGGCACAATCGTCAGCCGGACACCCACCTGGGCCAGATCCGCCTGCAACAGTTCAGCCGTTTTCAGCGGGCTGGGATTCCAGGATTGTGACGCTGCGGGCACCACCAGCCGCAGATGCAGATCGCTGATGCCCAGCGCGGCCAGCGCTTCGCGTGACTTCGCCGGGTCATAGCCAGTGATACGCGCATCATTGTCATAGGCCCAGGAGGCGCGCGGCAATATCGACGCGGCCGTTTCGGCCGTTCCGTAATAGATGGACTCCATCAGGCGTTCGTTATTGATCGCCAGCGCCAGCGCATGCCGCACCTCAGGCCGGTCCAGCGGCGGCTTGCGGGTATTGAAGGCCAGATAGGCGATGTTCATGCCAGGGCGCAGCGTCATCCGCAGGCGCGGGTCATCGCGCAGGATACTGAGCTGACTGGCGGCCGGGTAGGCCAGCACGTCGCACTCACCGGTTAACAGTTTAGAGAGTCGCCCGGTGCCGCCGGAACCGAGATCGATGACCGCCTGTTGCAGACGGGGCACGCCTTTCCAGTAATGCGGATTGCGCGCCAGACGAATGTACTGGCCGGTGCGATATTCGCTGAGCTGATAAGGGCCGGTGCCCACCGGCTGCCGGTCCAGCTCCTCCTGATGCCCCTGCGCCGTCAGCTGATCGGCATACTCTTTCGAGAGGATCGGCGCATAGTGCGTCGCCATGTGCCACAGGAACGACGCGTCCGGGCTGTTGAGCCGGAACTCGACCGTCCGGTTATCGATCTTCTTCACGCTCTGAACAGAATCGGCGAACTGCAGGCTGTCAAAGTAGGGGTAGTTGCCGCCATTCACGTTATGCCACGGGTGATGGCGATCAAACATGCGGGCGAAGCTGAAGACCACATCGTCAGCATTGAGGGTGCGGGTGGGGCGGAACTGATTCGTCTGCTGGAACGCGACACCACTCCGCAGGTGAAAGCGGTAGGTCGCGCCGTTATCGCGCACTTCCCAGCTGGAGGCCAGATCGGGTTTCAGCCGGTAGGTATAGGGGTCGACATCCAGCAGACGGTCATAAAGCTGAGCCGCCAGGGTATCCACCGTCAGCCCGCTGCTGGCCATCTGCGGATTAAAGGTGTTCAGCGTGCCGCTGACGCAGTAGACAAAGCCGGACTGGCGGATATCACCCGCCGGTGCTGACCATGCAGGGGCACTCAACACGCTGAGGCTGAGCAACAGCGAACTTAGTAGTTTTGACATAGAACTCAACGATTTTGAGGCATTGAACAGAGTGTATCGCAAAGCGGGCGTTGTCCCAAAACCTGCAACCGCTGTCAGCCTGATTTTCATCCTCTGCGGGGCAAAAGGGCGCACAGAAGGTGGGGTAATGAGAAATATTCTCAATTACACCTTTACAGATGATAATAAGAATGATTATTATTCATATGCACTTCGACGGTGGCTCTGCCGAAGAGGAGCACGACATTGCTCACATTGCTTCCAGTATTGTTGCCCGCCTGATGGCGGGCTTTTTTTTGCCTGACGCAGCCCGGGTGGGAAAGAAAGCAGGATAGGGAACCCGGCTTTACCCCGGTGCAACAACCAGCCGTGCAGCAGGCGGATCAGTTCTCGGCTTTGATATCGTGCTTTTTCATCATTGCGCGCAGCTGGTGGTAGGTGACGCCGAGCAGACCGGCAGCGCGGCGCTGGTTGTAGCGTGCCTGTTGCAGACTCGCTTCTACCAGATCCCGCTCCTGCTGGTTTTGCCACTGTCGCAGATCCAGCGGCAGTCCGGGCAGCGCAGCGCTATCCGCAGCCGGGTTTAACGGCATTCTGGCGACCGGTTGCTGGCGCGAAGCGAAGGGATTAATAATGATGTTATCCAGCGGCTGCTCGCTGCTGTTATGCCGGTAGACCGAACGCTCCACCACATTTTTCAGTTCACGCACGTTGCCGGGCCATTGGTAATCGAGCAGCGTCTGCTGCGCGCGGGCCGTAAAGCCAGGAAAGAGTAACAGCCCCAGCTCCCGGCACATCTGGATGGCGAAATGTCCGGCCATCACCAGAATATCGCTGCGGCGTTCGCGCAGTGGCGGCAACTGCACCACATCGAAAGCCAGACGATCCAGCAGATCGGCGCGGAATTTGCCCGCTGCTGCCAGCGCAGGGAGATCTTCGTTGGTGGCGCAGACCAGACGTACATTGACCTGCAGGGAGTGGTTGCCGCCGACCCGCTCCAGCTGACCATACTCAATCACCCGCAGCAGTTTCTCCTGCACCAGCATGGGTGCGGTTGCCAGCTCATCCAGAAACAGTGTACCGCCATCGGCCCGTTCAAAACGCCCAAGATGACGCTTCTGCGCGCCGGTAAACGCGCCCGCCTCATGCCCGAACAGTTCCGAATCCAGCAGATTCTCGTTAAGGGCGGCGCAGTTCAGCGAGATAAATGGCCCCTGCCAGCGATCGGATAGATAGTGTAACCGGCTGGCGATCAGCTCTTTACCGGTGCCGCGCTCGCCAATAACCAGAACGGGTTTCTCCAGCGGGGCGAGTTTAGAAACCTGCTCCAGCACCTCCAGAAAATTGTTCGACTCACCGAGAAGATTATCATTAGTTCCGGTCATGATGAATTTCGCTACCCGTTAATCATTTTGACTATCTTAAAGCAGCCGGGAGAGGGTGTAAAATTTAAAAGATGATTAAAATCAATTAGATGTAAAATTGGCACGCATCTTGTATTAATCAGGCAGGGCAACACCGTTTAAGACTTTTAAAAGAGGAACATCATTATGGGTATTTTTTCTCGTTTCGCCGACATCGTGAATGCCAATATCAATTCGCTGCTGGAGCGTGCGGAAGATCCACAGAAACTGGTGCGGCTGATGATTCAGGAAATGGAAGACACCTTAGTCGAAGTGCGTTCTACCTCTGCGCGGGCGCTGGCAGAGAAGAAACAGCTGTCCCGTCGCATTGAGCAGGCGGAGATTCAGCAGGCGGAGTGGCAGGAAAAAGCCGAGCTGGCGCTGCGCAAAGATAAAGACGACCTGGCCCGCGCTGCGCTGATTGAAAAACAGAAGCTGACCGACCTTATCGCCTCGCTGAAGCAGGAAGTCACTCATGTTGAAGAGACGCTGGAACGCATGAAGGGCGAAATTGGCGAGCTGGAGAAAAAGCTGAGCGAAACGCGCGCCCGTCAGCAGGCCTTAACGCTGCGTCATCAGGCGGCGTCGTCGTCACGTGATGTGCGTCGTCAGCTGGACAGCGGTAAAATCGATGAAGCGATGGCGCGTTTTGAATCCTTTGAACGCCGTATTGACCACATGGAAGCGGAAGCGGAAAGTCACGGCTTTGGTAAAACCAAAACCCTGGACCAGCAGTTTACCGATCTGAAAGCGGACGATGAGATCAGCCAGCAGCTTAACGCGCTGAAAGCCAAAATGAACCGCAGTGAGTAACCTTCGACGTTGCAAAAAGTGATTAAGGAGAGTCAATGAGCGCACTTTTTCTCGCCATACCGCTGACGATTTTCGTGCTGTTCGTGGCACCCATCTGGTTATGGCTGCATTACAGCAACAAACGCAACGGCGGTTCGGAACTGTCGCAAAGCGAACTTCAGCGCCTGCAGCGTGTGACCCAGGATGCGCAACGGATGCGCGAACGGATTGACGCGCTGGAAGCGATTCTGGACGCAGAGCATCCTAACTGGAGGCAGCCATGATGAAAGGCCGTAAGTTATGGCGTAAGCCAGACGAAGGAAAGCTGATGGGGGTCTGTGCAGGGCTGGCCGAGTATCTCGACATCCCGGTTCGCCTGCTGCGGGTCATCGTGGTGTTATCCCTGTTCTTTGGTCTGTTTGTTTTTACGATTATCGCCTACTTTGTGCTGGGGTTTGTGCTGGATGAGAAGCCCGCCTCGGCCGCAGACGGGGAACGCCCGCCCAGCGCCAGCGAACTGCTGGACCAGCTGGAAAGCGCACTGCAGCGTGATGAACGCAGCGTGCGCGATGTGGAACGATACGTAACGTCTGAAACGTTCAGCGTACGCAGCCGCTTCCGCCAGATCTGAAACCGCCTGTACCGGGCCGCTTCAGGCCCGTTCGTTCACGCAATGGAGGTGTTATGTCTTTTTCGCGATCCACAATGTTCCGTCACCGCGCGGCACCTGCATTGAAGTCGGCGGCCAGATTCATCATTATCAATGCTGTTACCTATGGTCCGGCCGGTGTGACGGGCTGGGCGGTGAAATCGGTAGCGCGACGCCCGTTACGTCTGCTGCTGGCCGTGGCGCTGGAGCCACTGCTGAAGCGGGTGATGAATCGGGTTGCGTCGCGCTTCATCAGGGAGAAAGATGAAAAGACTGCAAACTGAACTACTGGCGTTAATGAACCGCGGCGTCGATCGCCATCTTCGTCTGGCGGTCACCGGATTAAGCCGCAGCGGTAAAACCGCCTTTATCACTTCTCTGGTCAACCAGCTGTTAACCGTTCACAGCGGCGCTCGTTTGCCGCTGTTTTCCGTTGTGCGGGATGAGCGTCTGTTAGGTGTCAAGCGGGTGCCGCAGCGCGACATGGGCACCGCACGCTTTACCTACGACGAAGGGCTGGCACAGCTCTACGGCACGCCTCCCGCCTGGCCTGTGCCCACCCGTGGCGTCAGCGAAATGCGTCTGGCGCTGCGTTACCGTCCCAGCGATTCCCTGCTGCGCCACCTGAAAGAGACCGCGACCCTCTATCTGGAAATTGTTGATTATCCCGGTGAGTGGCTGCTGGATCTGCCGATGCTGGCACAGGACTACCTCGCCTGGTCCCGGCAGATGAACGGACTGTTGCAGGGCGACCGCGCGGAGTGGGCCGCGCCGTGGCGCGCCCTCTGCGAGAACCTGGACCCGCTGGCTCCCGCCGATGAAACCCGGCTGGCAGAAATCGCCGCCGCCTGGACCGACTATCTGCACCGCTGTAAAGCCGAAGGCTTACACTTTATCCAGCCTGGCCGCTTTGTCCTGCCCGGTGATATGGCGGGCGCGCCTGCGCTGCAGTTCTTCCCCTGGCCGACCACCGATGAGGCCCGGCTGACGAAGCTGGCGCAGGCGGACAAGGGCAGTAACTTCGGCATGTTGCAGCAGCGGTTTAACTACTACTGTCAGCATGTCGTGAAAGGCTTCTATAAGAACCATTTTCTGCGTTTCGACCGCCAGATTGTTCTGGTTGACTGCCTGCAACCGCTGAACAGCGGACCGCAGGCGTTTAACGACATGCGTCTGGCCCTGACACAGCTGATGCAGAGTTTTCATTACGGCCAGCGCACGCTGTTTCGCCGGCTCTTCTCGCCGGTAATTGATAAATTGCTGTTTGCTGCCACCAAGGCCGATCACATCACCAGCGATCAGCATGGCAATATGGTTTCGCTGTTACAGCAGCTGGTGCAGGATGCCTGGCAGAACGCGGCGTTTGAAGGGATCACGATGGAATGCATCGGACTGGCTTCGGTTCAGGCGACGCAGAGCGGGCTGGTCGATCACCGTGGCGAAAAGATCCCGGCACTGCGCGGTAACCGGCTGGATAATGGCGAGCCGCTGACCGTCTATCCTGGCGACGTTCCGCCGCGTCTGCCCGGCAATGCCTTCTGGCAGCAGCAGGGTTTTCAGTTTGAACAATTCCGTCCGCAGCAGCTCGACGTCGATCGTCCGCTGCCTCATATCCGCATGGATGCCGCGCTGGAATTTTTGTTGGGAGATAAATTGCGATGAGTGATCCGCTGAAGCCGCGTATCGATTTTGCCCGTCCGCTGGAGGAGAGCCGCGCCACGCCACTGCGCCCGGCACACGCCTTTGATGCAGAGGCCGATGCCGCCTTTCTGGCGGTACAGGAGGAAGATGTCGCCGTTGAAGAGGAGGGCGCAGGCGAACGGGCAGTGGAGGCCGCGCTGAAACCGAAGCGCAGCCTGTGGCGTAAACTGGTGACTGCAGGCGCACTGCTGTTTGGCGTCAGCGTCATTGCCCAGGGCGTGCAGTGGACCCATGACGCCTGGCTGACCCGCGACTGGTTCTCACTGGGCAGCGGTGTGGCCGGTGGCCTGATCGTCCTGGCGGGGGTGGGTGCCCTGACCACGGAGTGGCGTCGTCTCTATCAGCTGCGTCAGCGCGCTGAAGAGCGGGATGTCGGCCGTGAACTGCTGCACAGTCATGGCATCGGCAAAGGCCGGGCCTTCTGTGAAAAGCTAGCGCAGCAGGCGGAACTGGACCAGGCGCATCCGGCTTTGCAGCGCTGGCACGCGTCCCTGCATGAAACCCAAAACGATAGTGAGATTGTTCGTCTGTATGCGCAGCTGGTGCAGCCGGTGCTGGATCGCCAGGCGCGGCGTGAAATCAGTCGCCATGCAGCCGAGTCCACCCTGATGATTGCGGTCAGCCCGCTGGCGCTGGTCGATATGGCGTTTATCGCCTGGCGCAATCTGAGGCTGGTCAACCGTATCGCCGCCATCTACGGCATCGAGCTGGGCTATTTCAGCCGTATCCGCCTGTTCCGTCTGGTGCTGCTTAACATGGCTTTTGCCGGGGCGTCAGAGCTGGTGCGGGAGGTGGGGATGGACTGGATGTCGCAGGATATCGCCGCCCGGCTCTCAACGCGTGCCGCGCAGGGCATTGGTGCCGGTTTACTGACCGCACGTCTGGGTGTGAAAGCGATGGAGCTTTGCCGTCCGCTACCCTGGCTGGAGCAGGATAAGCCCCGGCTGGGCGATTTCCGGCGTGAGCTGCTGGGACAGATGAAAGAGGCGCTGCAGAAGGGCAACAACAAATCCTCCTGAAGCGCGTCTGTAAGCATGAAGGCGGCCAGGCCGCCTTTATGCCGATTACGGTGTCTGACGCATAACCTGACGGGAATCGATAATCAGACAGTCACCCGGACAATGTCCATCATCTGTGATAACCGGATTCTCGGGTAGGGTATAAGCCATGCCATTTTTCTCGCGGATAAAATGGGCCATCCCGGCAAAGGTCCATGACATGCTCAGGCCCAGTCCGCCAAAATCATCATATTTCCGCAGCGTAGCGACTTTCGGTAAATACTCCCCAGTCAGGCGATAGTAGAGCGCCCCGTTGAACGCTTTCGGCACCTGCTGCGTGATCGCCCGTTCGAGCAGGGCAAACTCCTTGCGGGCAGGTACGGAATAACCGTTGATAAGGTGACTGATCGACAGTGAGGCCGCCGCGATAACCAGCAGGGCATAGAATGTCTTTTTCCACTTCAGCTTTTTACTGAGTTCAAACAGACCCAGAATAAAGGCGCTGGTAGTCATCAGCGCACCGGCAATAAGCGTCCGGTAGGCCGCCATGCTCTCACTGACAATCAGGTTAGGCAGAGCGGCGATAACCAGTAAGATAAACATCAGATAAAATTTGTCGTTACCGGCTGCCTTAATTTTCTTCAGTCCAAAACCGATAATGATCGACGAGATGATGACTGAAACCGTTTTTGCGCCGAGGTCAAAATTGCAGATCACGTTCTTAAGGTATTCCGTGAAAAACCAGCTGAGCTTAGTCGGGACGTCATAGCTGAAGGCGGAGCGCGGCAGCGTGTGGCCATAAAGCTGGACCGGGAGAACCTTTGATGCGAGCAGCGCCGCAAACATACCGGCACCCAGTACAATCAGAGAGATTGCAGCCCGCTTCCTGTCAATTCTTCGTGCTGAAAGGCAGAGATCCAGCGCGGCAAAAAAGGTAAAGCTCATTGCGGCTGGCTGATAGAGACAAAAGGCAACGGTCAGCAGGCACACCGCTGACACGCGACCTGTCACGCCGGGTTTAGTCGAGAAGTGGTAGCTGGCACCTGCCAGTAAAATGGCCGCGATGTAAGGGAAGCAGGATGCCCAGGCAATATAAACCTGAAAGGAGGGAAGCAGGCAGAGTAATAACGCAAAGGTTATCCGCTGAGCCTGGTTTTCCATCAGCTGATATTTCTGGCAAAGGGTATAGAGATAATAGCCGGTAAAGATAAGCAGAATAATGGCGACAGCACGCAGGAGTGCCAGGCGTTCTATGCTCGCGACCAGGAATGAGGCGCTGTACTGAATAATGCCATAGACCGGTCTGCCCGACAGGGTGTCCCAGTTTAAAATACTGAGCCTGTCAAAATTGGCCCAGTAGAGATTAGTCCAGTCATCGGTATAGGCGTATTGGGTCAGCCAGGCGGGGCTGTAGGCCACCAGAAAAACTAACGCAAAAAGTAAAAAAACCTGACGGCGGGTCAGGCCGTTATCGGTGGCGATCATTTGTCATCCTTTTATTCTGACCATTATCTCTGCCCGTTTACCGGACAATCTAATCGATGTTTTCGGGCGGGCTTGATTTATTTTCCACGGGTTTTCGCAAAATATAGCGAGGCCGGTTTTTGGTTTCCATATAGATGCGGCCAATATATTCACCCAGTACACCAATGCCAATCAGCTGAACTCCGCCAAGAAACAGGACGGAAACCAGGATAGAGGGATAGCCAGGCACCGGATTACCGAACAGGAGTTTATCTGCGATCATCCAGAGCCCATAAAGGAAGGCCAGCGAGGCAACCAGGAAACCCAGGTAAGACCAGATACGTAGCGGTACGGTTGAGAAAGAGGTCAGTCCCTCCAGCGCCAGATTCCACAATTTCCAGCCTCCGAATTTACTGTGCCCCGCGACCCGCTCAGTCCGGACATATTCAACAATGTCAGTCTGTCCGCCGACCCAGCTCAGAATGCCTTTCATAAACAGATTTTTTTCGGGTAGCCGTTTAATGTTCTCAACCACTTCCCGCGACATCAGCCGGAAATCACCCACGTTCTCTTCAATCTGCGGATAGCTGATTTTGTTATGCAGCTTGTAAAACCAGCGGGCGGTTTTGCGCTTCAGATGGCCATCAGCACTTCTGTCAATCCGTTTGGCTAAAACGATATCGGCACCCGCCTGCCATTTACGGACCATTTCGGGAATTATCGAAATCGGATCCTGTAAATCGACATCGATTGGAATTATGGCCTCGCCGGTTGCCGCTTCCAGTCCGGCAAACAGCGCCGGCTCTTTGCCAAAATTACGAATAAACGACAGGCTGCGCACCAGCGGATCACGCTGGCTCAGTTGAGTAATCAGCGCACGCGTTGCGTCCGTGCTGCCATCATCGATAAAAACAATCTCAACCTGCCAGGCCGCAAGCGCCTCATCTTTTCTCACGGCCTGATAAAAATGGGGAATAGCCTCTTCTTCATTGAATACCGGTACCACCAAAGAGATGTTCATGACTCTCCTTTAAAGACGATAAAGCGGGAAAAAAGGAAGCCACACGCCAGACTCAGGGCGGATGAGGCGATCAGCGTTATCAGAGGGTAGAGGCCGAGCCGGTCAGCGAGATAACCCACGCTAAAGGCCATTGCCCCCATAAACAGGACGTAAAGAAGATAGCGCCAGGCTGTTGCCTGCTGATTAAAGGTCCAGCGTGCATTCACAAAGAAAGAGAAGGTGACGGCCAGACAAAACGCCAACAGATTAGCGGTTGACTGGAAAAGGCCCAGGCTAAGGCAGATAAAGAAGGTGACCCAGTGAAGCAGGGTATTGATGACACCTACCGTCAGATATTTTGCGAAGAAAGTCAGCATTTTATAGTGGTTTTTATTCGGTTTTGAAAAATATACAGCAAGTCGGATGGGATAAAAACTCCGGCGCTGACAAATCCTGACACTCTGAGACAGAATCATGATCTCAGCGGCGCAGTACAAAACGCCATCATCCACGCCAGAAGTGTCAACTTTTCCTGACAGAGTCCTTTCTGCCAGTGCGCGACTTAGCGTATCATTGAACCATCTGAACCTGATTAAGGCGAACGCAATGCGTCTGGAAGTGTTCTGTCAGGACCGTATCGGTCTGACGCGTGAACTGCTCGACCTGCTGGTGGCACGCAATATTGATTTACGCGGTATCGAAATTACGGCGATTGGGCGCATCTATCTCAACTTTGCTGCACTGGAATTTGATGCCTTCAGCAATCTGATGGCTGAAATCCGGCGTACGCCCGGCGTGACAGATGTGCGCACTGTCACGTACATGCCTTCTGAGCGGGAACACCGTGCGCTGAGTGCGCTGCTGGTGGCGATGCCCGATCCCGTGTTCTCTGTCGATCTGAAAAGTAAGGTTGAGTTAGCTAATCCGGCGGCACAGAACCTCTTCAATCTCGATGAAGAGAAGATGCGCAATTTCAGCGCCGGTCATCTGATCACCGGCTTTAACTTTATGCGCTGGCTCGAGAGCGATCGGGTGGAAGCGCAGGCGCAGCATGTCGTTATTGAGGGCCGGGATTTTCTGATGGAAGCGCGTCCCATCTATCTGCCGGGTGAAGAGGGCCAGAGCGACCGGCCGGTCGGCGCGATGGTGATGCTGAAGTCGACCGCCCGCATGGGCCGTCAGCTGCAGAATCTGGTGGTCACCGACGATTCGGAGTTTGATCACATCATTGCCGTGACGCCGAAAATGCGGCAGGTGGTGGATCAGGCCCGCAAGCTGGCGATGCTGGATGCGCCGTTGCTGATTGTGGGCGACACCGGCACCGGGAAAGACATGCTCGCGCGCGCCTGCCATCTGCGCAGCGCCCGCGGCAAGAATCCTTTCCTGGCGCTGAACTGCGCTTCACTGCCTGACGACGTTGCGGAAAGCGAGCTGTTTGGACATGCTGCCGGCGCCTATCCTAATGCGCTTGAAGGCAAGAAGGGCTTTTTCGAACAGGCGAACGGCGGCTCGGTGCTGCTGGATGAAATCGGTGAGATGTCGCCGAGAATGCAGACCAAACTGTTGCGTTTTCTCAATGACGGCACCTTCCGCCGCGTCGGTGAAGAGCATGAAGTGCATGTGAATGTGCGGGTGATCTGCGCCACGCAGAAGAACCTGATTGAGCTGGTACAGCGCGGAGAGTTCCGCGAAGATCTCTTCTATCGTCTCAACGTCCTGACGCTGCAGTTGCCGCCTCTGCGCGACCGTCCGCAGGATATTCTGCCGCTGACCGAGATGTTTGTTGCCCGCTTTGCGGATGAGCAGGGGATGGCACGTCCACGCCTCTCTCCGCAGCTCAACGCGTTTCTGACCCGCTATGCCTGGCCGGGCAACGTACGTCAGTTAAAGAATGCGCTTTACCGGGCGTTAACCCAGCTGGAGGGTTACGAACTGCGTCCTCAGGACATCATACTGCCTGAGCAGGCGCTGGATGTGTCGCTGGGTGATGAGGCACTGGAAGGAACGCTGGATCAAATCACCAGCCGTTTCGAGCGCTCAATCCTGACGCGGCTTTACCTCTCCTATCCCAGCACCCGAAAACTGGCAAAACGGCTCGGCGTGTCGCACACGGCGATTGCCAATAAGCTGCGGGAATATGGTCTGGGGCAGAAGCGCAGCGACAGCGAATAGGCTATGCGCGAAAGGGAAAAAGCGGATAACCTGGTTATCCGCTTTTTTTATTACTTCAGCGCGGCCAGCGCTGCGTCATAATCAGGTTCGTTGGTGATTTCATCCACCAGCTGGCTGTAAAGCACTTTATCATTCTCATCCAGCACCACCACCGCACGCGCGGTCAGCCCTTCCAGCGCACCATCGGCAATTTCCACGCCATAATCATACTTAAACTCTGAGCCGCGCAGCGTCGACAGGGTCACCACGTTGCTCAGGTTCTCTGCGCCACAAAAGCGCGACTGGGCAAACGGCAGGTCAGCAGAGATACATAACACCACGGTGTTATTCAGTTCGCTGGCTGCCTGATTGAATTTACGCACTGATGACGCACACACGCCGGTATCCACACTCGGGAAAATGTTCAGAATTTTGCGTTTTCCTGCATACTCAGAGAGCGCAACGTTAACCAGGTTCTTCGCCACCAGGGTGAACGCTTTGGCTTTATCGCCCGCCTGAGGGAACTGACCTGCAACCGGGACGGCATTACCCTGAAAATGAACAGTCTGAGACATAGTGATTCCTTTTGATGATAAAAAAGCGCTGATACAAAAAGGCTAAACTTAGCCGTTGTTTATGACATAAATGTTAAGGGTTTACGAGTTCAATTGTCGAAATCTCTGTGGCGGTCTGCCACTGCATCTTTCATTCTGGAGTGGAAATGAGAACGGTAAAAAGTTATCCCGAAGCCTGGCCGTTGCATACCCCGTTTGTCATTGCCCGTGGAACCCGAACCGAAGCGAAGGTGGTGGTGGTTGAGATTGAAGAGGCGGGCGTCAAGGGGGTAGGTGAGGCGACGCCTTATGCCCGCTACGGCGAAACCGAGGCCTCTGTACTGGCTCAGATCGCCTCTCTGCTGCCCGCGCTGCAGCAGGGCATGACGCGCGAGGCACTGCAGCAGGCGCTGCCCGCCGGTGCCGCGCGTAACGCTATCGACAGCGCGCTGTGGGATCTCGCCGTTCATCAGCAGAAAAGCAGCCTGTGGCAGCTGAATGGCGTGATCGCGCCCCCGGAGGTGGTGACCGCCCAGACGGTGAGCATCGACACACCGGCAGCGATGGCCAGCAGCGCGCTGGCGCTGTGGCAGCATGGTGCCACGCTACTGAAAATTAAGCTGGATGATAATTTCATTACCGAGCGGCTGATGGCGATCCGCGCAGCGGTGCCGGAAGCCACTCTGATTGTCGATGCGAACGAATCCTGGCATGCAGAAGGGCTGGCGGCGCGCTGCCAGCTGCTGGCCGATATCGACGTGGCGATGCTGGAGCAGCCGCTGCCCGCCGGTGAAGATGCGGCGCTGGAAAACTTTATTCATCCCCTGCCGATCTGTGCCGATGAGAGCTGTCACACGCGTGACAGCCTGCCAGCGCTGCGCGGCCGTTATGAGATGGTCAATATCAAGCTGGATAAGGCTGGCGGGCTGACCGAAGCGCTGGCGCTGGCCGAAGCGGCGCAGCAGCAGGGCTTTGCGGTCATGCTTGGCTGCATGCTCTGCACCTCGCGGGCGATACGCGCCGCACTGCCGCTGGTGCCGCAGACTCGTTTTGCCGATCTTGATGGCCCGACCTGGCTGGCAGTAGATGCCGAACCACCGATTAACGTGCGGAACGGTCAGTTACTCATTGCTGCCAGCGCAGCAGGTTAACCATCACCTCAAGGTAGACTTCCGTCGCTTCATCCACGGAGATTACCGGCAGTTCCGCGGTCACGCAGGGCAGGCTGAGATCTTTGCACCAGCTGCCGAAGGAGCCGGGAGTGTCATATCCGACGCTGGTGACGCGGGGGAGGCCGGTGTGGTCGGCCAGCCAGCCGCCTATCTCTGACTGATGCGGGTCATCAATGCACCCCAGCGGCTCATGCCAGGAGACGATCCAGCGAGGTTTGATCTGATGAATCAGGGCGCAGAGCGCCTGGGTTTCCGGTTCTGAGGCGGGATGATTGCCGGTTGAGAGCGCCACATCGCGCGCATCGGCGGCGCTGTTCCAGCGATAAACGGTATCGCCCGACTGCCAGTTTGCGGCCGGAAAGTTACGGTTGAGATCCACGCCACTGGCATTCGCGCGCAACCCCAGCTGACAGCCGTCTGGATTAACCGCTAACACCACATGATGCCGCCGCATGCCATCGTGCAGCGTCCGCAATGCCGCGGAGAGCGTGGCGATAGCCGCATTCTCATCCCCATGGGTGCCTGCCAGGATCAGCCCGCTCTCCGAATCGCCCAGCGGAGCCGGAAACCAGAGCAGCGGTGCGCCCAGGAGTGAGCGACCATACTGCTGATACGGAACGTCCAGCCTGCCACGCAGCGGGCGCGGATGAAGTGGCGACATAATGATTTCCTCGAAGGGTTTTATTAAAAGTAGCGGAAAAGCAGAAGGCGGAAAATAGTTATTTATCCATCAGCGATTTGCGTTAAAGTGCCCTGCACAAGCTGCATCGCGATCGGCATCGTGCAGCGCTTCTTTGAGGTAAAGGAGTGATTATGGTTAAAACCTTTCGCATGACGCTGGCCGCCATCAGTCTGAGCAGCCTCTTCACACCCGCCCTCGCGGCGAATCCACCCGCTGGCGCGCAGCTGGCTGAGCAGCAGCAGATCGTGCGTCATATTAAGGATGAACCCGCTTCGCTCGATCCGCTTAAAGCGGTCGGCCTGCCAGAGATTCAGGTCATTCGCGATCTCTTTGAAGGCCTCACCAATCAGGATGCGCACGGCAAAATCGTACCGGGCGTGGCCCAGAGCTGGAGCAGCAGCGACAACAAAACCTGGATCTTTACGCTGCGCAACAACGCACGCTGGTCGAATGGCGAGCCGGTCACCGCGCAGGATTTTGTTTACAGCTGGCAGCGCCTTGTCGACCCTGAAAACAGTTCACCGTCGGCGTCGTTCGCCGCCTTAAGCGGTATTGAGAATGCGGCGGCGATCGCCAAAGGTCAGATGACACCGGATAAGCTGGGCGTGGTGGCGCAGGATAACAGCCGCCTGAAGGTCACGCTGGATCGTCCGGTGCCGTGGTTCCCGGCGCTGGTGGCTAACGTGGCGCTCTTTCCGGTGCCGCAGAAGACCCTGGCGCAGCAGGGCGACAGCTGGACCGCGCCCGGTAAACTGGTCGGCAACGGGGCCTATCAGCTCAGCGAGCGGGTGGTAAACGAGAAAATTGTCCTGACGCGCAATCCGCACTACTGGGATGATGCCCATTCGGTTTTGACCCGGGTGACGTTTGTTCCGATCAATGAAGAGTCGAGTGCCACCAAGCGTTATCGCGCCAACGACATCGATATCACCGAATCTTTTCCCAAAGAGATGTATGGTCTGCTGAAGAAAAGTCTGCCGGGTGAGGTCTACACGCCTGACCAGCTGGGCACCTATTACTATGCGTTTAATACGCAGAAGGGGCCGACCGCTGATGCGCGGGTGCGCAAAGCGCTCTCCTGGTCGATTGATCGCCGGATTATTGCGGAAAAAGTGCTGGGAACCGGTGAAAAACCCGCATGGCACTTTACCCCGGATGTCACCGCTGGCTTCAGGCCGCTGCCTTCTTTCCTGCAGCAACATGACCAGAACAATCTCAACGCGCAGGCAAAAGCACTGCTCACCGCAGCGGGCTATGGGCCGGGTAAACCGCTCAGGCTTAAGCTGCTTTATAACACCTCGGAGAGCCATCAGAAGATTGCTATCGCGGTGGCGTCCATGTGGAAAAAGAATCTTGGCGTGGATGTCTCGCTGGAAAATCAGGAGTGGAAAACCTACATCGACAGTCGTAACAGCGGCAATTTCGATGTGATCCGGGCATCCTGGGTCGGCGATTACAATGAGCCGTCCACTTTCCTGAATCTGCTGACCTCCGGCAACAGCAGCAACATTCCCCGCTTCAGCAACGCGGATTACGATGCCGTGCTGGCCAAAGCGAGTCGCGAGACCAGTGACGAGGCGCGCAACAGCGATTACAACCGCGCGGAACAGATTCTGGCGGATCAGGCACCCATTGCCCCGATCTATCAGTACACCAATGGCCGCCTGATTAAACCCTGGGTCAAAGGGTATCCCATCACCAACCCCGAAG
Organism: Pantoea sp. PA1; assembly: GCF_056856975.1. Taxonomy (NCBI): domain Bacteria; kingdom Pseudomonadati; phylum Pseudomonadota; class Gammaproteobacteria; order Enterobacterales; family Erwiniaceae; genus Pantoea; species Pantoea sp. PA1. The sequence goes on along the minus strand of NZ_JBXGEE010000001.1, from coordinate 1,246,996 downwards.
ATGTCGCCTACAGCCGCGAGCTCTGGATCGAGAAACATTAAGCCTCCGGTGGCTGTTCATCCGGCCACCGGCTGACATCTTTCTACACAGCCCGGAGATTGCAACTCATCGCCGCCACGCTAGACTGTATCGTATTGATTTTGATAGTGAGGGGACGGTGTGGACGTAATTGAAGGAAAAGCATTGCAGGTTTCAGACGCCATCATTTCCTGCCAGCTTGATGGCAAGGGCGGCATGATCCCGATCGCGGAAGATGAGGTGATTCAGTGCGAGCAGCCCTGCTGGCTGCATCTGAACTACACCCATCGTAAAAGCGCAGAGTGGCTGCAGTCGACGCCTCAAATCCCCGATGCCGTCCGTGATGCCCTGGCGGGTGACAGTATGCGTCCGCGCGTCAGCCGTCTGGGTGATGGCTTCATGATTGTGCTGCGCAGCGTTAACCACAACAGCGACGCGCGCCGTGACCAGCTGGTCGTGATGCGGGTCTTTATCAACGACAAGCTGATTGTTTCGACCCGCCGGCGCAAAGTCTCTGCCGTGGATGAAGTACTGACCGACCTGCAGAACGGCAACGGCCCGATCGATTGCGGCAGCTGGCTGGTCGATGTCTGTGATGCCCTGACCGATCACACCAGCGAATTTATCGAAGAGTTGCATGACAAAATCATTGAGCTGGAGGATGCGCTACTGGATCAGCGGATGCCCGCGCGGGGTGAGCTGGGTCTGCTGCGCAAACAGCTGATTGTGATGCGGCGCTATATGGCCCCGCAGCGCGATGTCTATGCCCGGCTGGCGAGCGAAAAACTGGCCTGGATGGATGACAACGAGCGGCGTCGGATGCAGGAGATTGCCGACAGGCTGGGACGCGGGCTGGATGACCTGGATGCCGGCGTGGCGCGAACCGCCATTCTGGCCGACGAGGTAGCCTCTGCCATGGCCGAATCGATGAACCGGCGCACCTATACCATGTCAGTTATGGCGATGATCTTCCTGCCAGCCACCTTCCTGACCGGTCTGTTCGGCGTCAACCTCGGCGGCATTCCGGGCGGAGAATGGCGATACGGCTTTTCCATTTTCTGCCTGCTGCTGGTGGTTCTGGCTGTCGGCGTCGCCGGTTATCTGCGTAAACGGCACTGGCTGTAGCGCGACGGGGAGGGACCATCTCAGTCCAGGCGCTGAAATTCGAGGAAAGGCGGCAAAAGCTGATCGATATCAAGAACCCGATGTTGCCGTTGACGCAAACTCTCTCCCGCAGGTGAATGCAACGTCAAGCGATGGGCGTTGCGCTCCATATTGTCTTACTTCCTGATTTAGAATTAATGCATAGCACATTTAATTCGAAACATGCCGGCCAGTGCGCCGGCTTTTTTTTGCCTGGCTGGCTGGAACGCCGTTCCTTACCTAAGCTTAAAGTCCATTCGCAAGAAAAGGAGTACGGCATGAGCGCGATTTATAACAGCGAGCCGATCCCCACGGATCCGACCCCGATTCCTGACCCGATCCCCCATCCGCAACCTCAGCCCGATCCGCCGACGGATCCGGAGTTTCCGCCGATAATGGATCCGCCGCCACACCGCAACATATAAAAAAAGGGCGTGCTGCCAGCAGCACGCCCTTCTGTTTTTCCGGCACTTACTTAATCTGCAGCACATCCAGACGTGCGCCTGTGACAGGGGCATCTTCATCATCGAGCCGCCAGCCTGCCGGCTGTAACGGCAGCGTTTCGCGGTCAAAGGCGATATCGCCTCCGTCCACCACTGCATCGCCATGCTTGATGCCTTTGAAGTCGAACAGATTGACATCGGCGAGGTGCGATGGCACGACATTCTGCATCGCACTGAACATCGTTTCGATACGGCCCGGGTAGCGCTTATCCCAGTCACGCAGCATATCGGCTACCACCTGACGCTGCAGGTTTGGCTGAGAACCGCAGAGGTTGCAGGGGATAATCGGGAACTGACGCGCTTCCGAGAAGCGGATGATATCTTTTTCGCGGCAGTAGGCCAGCGGGCGGATCACAATCTGCTTGCCATCGTCGCTCATCAGCTTCGGTGGCATGCCTTTCATTTTCCCGCCATAGAACATGTTGAGGAACAGCGTCTGCAGAATGTCATCGCGGTGGTGGCCCAGCGCAATTTTCGTGCAGCCCAGCTCCGTGGCAACGCGGTACAGAATGCCACGGCGCAGGCGTGAGCAGAGAGAGCAGGTGGTTTTCCCTTCCGGAATCTTCTCTTTGACGATGGAGTAGGTATCTTCTTCGATAATCCGGTACTCCACCCCCTGAGACTCCAGATAGGCCGGGAGGATATGCTCAGGGAAGCCAGGCTGCTTCTGGTCCAGGTTAACGGCAATCAGGCTGAAACTGACCGGGGCGCTTTTTTGCAGACTGCGCAGAATTTCCAGCATGGTATAGCTGTCTTTTCCGCCCGACAGGCAGACCATGATGCGGTCACCTTCTTCGATCATATTGAAATCTGCAATGGCTTCGCCGACATGACGGCGCAGGCGTTTCTGCAGTTTATTGAGGTTGTACTGTTCTTTCTTGTCAACCGTTTGATTATCTTGCATTTTTACCTATCTCTAAAACCAGAAAGCGTAGCCTGAGGGCAAATCAACGTGCGCATTCAGCCAGCCACTTCTCTGCGGTGTCACGAATATGCAGCGTATGGTACGGATTGTTGCCGCGAATGCCAGTGCCGGAGTGAAGTAATCCGCGGATTAAGACGCCAGAGTTCACCTTCCGCACGTTGCGTAAAGGCAAACGGGGAGAGAAAGGGATGTTGCAGCATTTCGCAGTGGCGCATGCGGCGGAGAAAAGTCAGCGTTACCTCCTCAGCTGGCGGGGACCTCTTTCCACTGGCAGTCGATTTCATCACTGTGCGAGGAGCAGGAGGGGGATGAAGCCTGGTCAGTCGCGGTTCGCGCGCTATCGTTCTTTGTCGCGCAGCCTGCGATCATAAAAATGAAGGGGAGGATTAACAGATATTTCATTGACGCCACCGGTTCAGCAAATTAACCAGCATGAGCAGGTAAAGATCAATCAGACATAAACAGGCACTATTATATCGGGAGTGAAATTTGACCCATATCAAATTTAAATATTTTGCTTTTTAAATCGGGGGTTCTGCGTGAGTCAGGCTGGGACAGATTAAACGGAGTGATCTGAAAGTCGCACGCGGTTTAATCTGTGTTGAGCGGAAAAGATTATAATCAGCTTCATCGACAGGCTGGTTTAATGGCCTGAATCGAACTCTCTGTTAATTTCAGACTGCACTTTATTCTCTAAAAAAAGAGAGAGTAAACAATCAGTTGTCTGTTTCTTGAGAACGTGTCCACCCGGATGAAAAAGCATAACGTCGCCGGGCTTGGTTTTATCCAACGTAAAATCAACAGACAGACGTCCAGGGCGTCGTTTCGCACATTTCGGCAATACAGCGGAACAGGGGAACCGTTTAATATCCCGCTGTGCAATCAGGTTAAAAAAAGGAGTGGTGATTAACCGCGATGAGAAAGCCGGATAACGATCACAAAATAAAAAAGTCTGGTGTGAAATTTATCATGACGCTGCTGCTTTTTTTAATCTGTTATGTCGCCGTAATGTATGGTGGCGTTCTGCTGCTGCTGAACCGGCACGGCTTACTCCATTTTCTGCTGCACTGAATTTAATTAGCCGCAGGCTTTAAAGATCCAGCGATAGGCATGGTGTAAAAAATGCCTGAGTACGCCAAGAATGTTTTCAGCGCCTTCCTCAGCCAGACATTGTCCGGTTTCGAGCGCATTATTCACCGAGTTGCGATGGTCCAGAATCATGATAATCGCCACCGCAGCCACGATCAGGATAATCGTCAGCAGGCTTAACCCGCGCCAGTTACTTTTACGTGCGGTAGCGGACAGGGCATTGTCTGCAGGGTCAGAGTCAGGGCGCATTGGTCTCCGGCTGTCATCATTTCGCTGATAAATAATACCGGATTATGTCATTAATTTCTGACCGGCTCCATGTGTCAGGTCAGGGGATGGCCATTCTGAAGGGTGACAGTGGATCAGGCTGTTAACAATGTTGGCAGCAGGCAAGGGGAGCGCCATCGTCTGCGCCGACATTTTCAGGGGGGTTGAACCCACCGGGCTGGCGCACCGGCCCGGTGAGACAGGACAGATGCTCACATCATCTCCAGCGACTGCACCCCTTTAATCTCCATCACCTTATCGTAAAGATGCGCGTCATTTGACCTGCGCGACAGCGTAACCTGCACGCTGAGTTCACACAGTCCGCTTTCCTGATCGCGATTAATCACCGTCACGTTGCCGTAGCGGATGCCTTCCCGCTGCATCACCAGCAGCACCAGCGGTACACTCTTCGGCTTCAGGAATACCAGCAGGGTATGGTGTTTACCGATTAAAACGTGGCTCAGACGGCGGAACACTTCCAGCACGACCAGCGCCAGTACGGTGCCATAGATGCCGATCTCATACATGCCGCTGCCGATGACCAGGCCAATCGCTGCGGTTACCCATAAACCCGCCGCCGTGGTTAAGCCCTTCACCACCTGCTTCTGGATCATGATGGTACCCGCGCCCAGGAAGCCCATGCCGCTGACCACCTGCGCCGCAATACGGCTGGGGTCCAGCGCGACATGGTCACTGTTCAGCATATCGGCAAAGCCATATTTCGACACCAGCATGAACATCGCACTGCCGATCCCGACCAGGATGTGGGTGCGAAGTCCGGCTTCTTTGGCCCGCATCTGCCGCTCCAGGCCGATGAGTCCGCCAAGAATACCGGCCAGCGCAATGCGAATTAACATATCCATTAACATGGCTTTACTCCGAAATAAGGGGGGCCGGAAAAGGGTGACAGTTCAGTGTTACCAGGTAAACAAGATAATTCTGCTTGCAAAACACGCCGCAGAAATTTGTAAAAAGCTGTTTCACCTCTCGACCCCTTGTGCTGCCTGACATATGCTGAGCCAGCCTATTATCCCAATTCCCGGAGTTCGACTGATGAAAGCAGCCACCTTTTTGCTGGCCGGTGCCGCGTTATTCCTCTCTGCCTGCAGCAGCCACAGTGATGATAACGAGCCACCGCAACAAGCCACCGCCGCCCATGTTCAGCCCCGCGTGGTGATGTCTTCTCTGGCAGAAAGCACCTGTGAAAATGCAGGCGGAACCCTGGCTTTTTCGCATCAGCTGGATGGATCCCGGGTGGGGATGTGTCAGTTAGTGAACGGGCGTCGTTGTGATGAGCAGGCGCTGATCGGCGGGCACTGCGCGCGCTGATAGACAGGCCGGATTGCTCCGGCCCGCACCCTCAGACGGAGAGTCGGTTCGGGCAGTTTTCACCGCGATCGAGCTGACTGAGATTGCTTAACGTGGTTTCAGAAATGGCGGTCAGGGCTTCGGCGGTTAAAAACGCCTGATGGCCGGTGAAGAGCACGTTATGGCACGCCGACAGACGGCGGAAGACATCGTCCTGAATCACATCATTCGACTTATCTTCAAAGAACAGGTCGCGTTCGTTCTCATAAACATCCATGCCGAGCGCGCCAATCTTCTGCTGCTTCAGCGCATCAATCGCCGCCTGTGAATCGATCAGGCCACCGCGGCTGGTATTGATAATCATGACGCCGTCACGCATCTGGCTGAACGCCTCGGCGTTGAGCAGATGGTGATTTTCCGGCGTCAGCGGGCAGTGCAGCGTAATGACGTGCGACTCCGCAAACAGCGTCTTCAGATCGACATACTCCGCGCCAAGTTCCAGCGCCTGCTCGCTCGGCCAGGGATCAAACGCCAGCAGCCGCATGCCAAAGCCTTTCAGGATGCGCATGGTCGCAATGCCGATTTTACCGGTGCCTATCACGCCCGCCGTTTTGTTATGCATGTTAAAGCCGGTCAGGCCGTCGAGTGAAAAGTTCGCGTCACGGGTGCGCTGATAGGCGCGATGAATACGGCGGTTCAGCGTCATCATCAGGCCGATAGCATGCTCCGCGACCGCTTCCGGCGAATAGGCGGGCACACGCACCACCTCCAGGCCCAGCTCTTTTGCAGCGTCCAGATCGACATTATTAAAACCGGCACAGCGCAGCGCGATATACTTCACACCCAGCGCGGCCAGCTCTTCCAGCACCGGTCGGCTGCCATCATCATTGACAAAGATGCATACCGCATCGCAATCCACTGCCGTTTTTGCGGTGCTTTCAGTGAGTAAAAAGTCGAAGAACACCAGTTCAAAGCCGAACTGCTGATTGACCTGCTCAAGGTATTTCTGATCGTAATGCTTGGTGCTGTAAACCGCGATCTTCATCGTTGTGCTCCTGCAGAGGTGATAGACCAAGGATAACGTTTTCTGACGGACTTTGCTGAAACCGCTGAAATGCGTCCGGGGCAGACCTTCACCTCGCGCAATTTACATGCCATCATCATGGTCAGGATAGGGTGAGGAAAAGGATTATGGCTTTTATGCCACGGAGAGTCCGGCGGCGGCTGGCGGCTATTCTGGCGCTGATTCTGCTGCTGCTCGGCCTGATGTTAACAGTGACACAATGGCTGCCCCGGCTGGTCGGGATCTGGCTGCCGCAGGAGACACGCATTGAGCTGTCTGGCGCACCGCGCTGGCGGGAGGGAGGCCTGTGGTTGCCAGAAATTCGTTATCTGGCGGGCGACTGTACGCTGGCAACGGTAGAAGCCGTCTCGCTGGGCTGGCATCAGTCGCGCTGGAAACTTAACGCGGCCGCGCTGACGCTGGACAGCGCCTGCCTGCAAAAACTGCCGGCGGCCGACGACAATCCCGGTTCGCCCAGAACGCTGGCCGAATGGCAGGCAATGCTGCCGGGTGCCGATGTCCATCTGGATAAGCTGACGGTGGCCCCGTGGCAGACCTACGCGGGTGCACTGGATCTCACGCTGGAAAAAGATCGCCAGCGTCTGACTTATCGGGGTGACAATCTGCAGCTGGCGGCAACGCTGACCGGTCAGCAGCTGGCAGTCGACCATCTGACGTTGACCCATCCGGCACTCTCTGAACCCATCACCCTCAAGGGTCATCTTGAACTTCCCACCTTTGCCAGTGACCTGCCGGTAAATGGCGAGGTGGCCGGACAACTGGCGCTGGCTGCGCTGCCGCATCCGCTTCAGCTCAGCCTCAGCTGGCAGCAGCAGCAGGGCGTAGTTGTCGCAACGACGGCGGAACAGGATCGCCCGCTTCTGCGTCTGCCCTGGCAGATCAGTCGCGACCAGATTCAGATTGAGAAGGGGGAATATTACTGGCCGTTCACCGCCCAGCCGCTCTCCGGCTTTGTTAATCTGACGCTGGAGAACTGGCAGTCGGGGCTTGAACAGAGCCAGATCAGCGGACGCCTCAATCTGCTGACCCGGGGGCGCGGCGGCAAGGGCAACGTTGTGCTGGGTCTCGGCCCCGGCCACCTCAGCCTGACAGAGAGCCATCTGCCGTTTCAGCTGACCGGCGAAAGTAAGCTGGCGGATCTGCAACTCTACGGCTCCATTCCGGGCGTGCTCAGCGGGTCGCTCCTCGATCCTCAGCTGCAACTCCAGCCTAAATCGCTGCTGCGCCTGCGGGGCCGCCTGCTCTCCACGCTGGAGGTGGACGAGGCGCGCTGGCCGCTGGCGGGCGTGCGCCTCTCATCGCAGGGAATTGATGGCCGTCTGCAGGCGATTCTTAACGCGCACGATGCCAGTTTTGGCCGTTTCCGGCTGCATCTCGATGGGCGTGCCAGCGACTTCTGGCCTGATAAGGGCGAATGGAACTGGCGCTACTGGGGCGGAGGCGAGATGCTGCCGCTTCAGGCACGCTGGGATGTCAAAGGCACGGGCGGCTGGCACGATACGCTGATCCATCTGGATACGCTCTCCACCGGGTTTAATCAACTGGCCTACGGCAGTGTCAACGTCGCCAGTCCGCGTCTGACGCTCACTGAACCGGTTAACTGGCAGCGCAATGCGGCCCACCCGGCGTTTAATGGCCATTTCCGGCTGCAGGCGGGCGAGACCCGGTTCAGCTATGGCGGCAGGCTGGCTGATTCAACGCTCGATTTCGAGGCGAAAGGCCGTGACCCCGGCGACTTTATCTGGCGGGGCAGCCTGAATGCCGGCAGGATTGGCCCGCTGCGGGTCAATGGTCGCTGGGATGGCGAACGGCTGCGCGGTCAGGCCTGGTGGCCGTCACAGTCGCTCCGGGTGTTTCAGCCGTTGATCAGCCCGGACATGAAAATGCAGATTCAGGATGGTCAGCTGCAGGCGCAGTTCGCCTTTTCCGCTGCCCCCGGGCAGGGTTTTCAGGCTGGTGGACACTGGTCGGTGAAGCAGGGCAGCGTCTGGACGCCGGACAGCCAGATCAATGGTATCGACTTCTCACTGCCCTTTCGCTTCAGGGCCGGGCAGTGGCAGTTTGGTCAGCATGGCCCGGTTTCCCTGCGCATTGCCGAGGTAAAAAACCAGTTTGCGATGCAGAATATCCGTGCCGATCTGCAGGGCAGCTGGCCGTGGAGCGAAGCCGCGCCGCTGAGGTTGCAGGATGTCAGTCTGGAACTCCTCGGCGGGCAGATTACGCTGCCCGCATTGCAGATGCCACAGCATGAGCCTGCGCGGGTAACGCTGCGTCAAATCAGCCTCAGCGAGCTGGTGACCGCACTGAAGCCTAAGCAGTTCGCCATGTCGGGACGGGTTAACGGTGAACTGCCGCTGTGGCTCAATAATCCCCGCTGGCTGGTCGAGAAAGGGTGGATAGCCAACAGCGGCCCTCTGACTTTCCGGCTGGACAACGATATGGCGGATGCGATTACCCGTAATAACGTCGCCACTGGCGCGGCGCTGGACTGGCTACGCTATATGGAGATCTCCCGCAGCTGGGCGACGATTAATCTGGATAACCTCGGCGACCTGAGCATGACGGCAGAGGTGCAGGGCGTCAGCCGGTTCAGCAACCGTCGTCAGACGGTGAATCTTAACTACCATCATCAGGAAAATCTGTTTCAGCTCTGGCGCAGCCTGCGCTTTGGCGATAATTTGCAATCCTGGCTGGAACAACACGCGACTTTGCCATCGAACAAGGACACTTCACCATGAGCCTGAGGGCACTACTGGTTCTGGCAGCCGGACTGCTGAGCATCGGCTGCGTGCCGCGCATTGAGGTTACGGCACCCAAAGATCCCATCACCATCAATATGAACGTAAAAATTGAGCATGAGATCCACATCAAGGTGGATAAAGACGTGGAAGCGTTACTGAAAAACCAGAGCGGTCTGTTCTGAGGAGAGCACGTATGAGACGCAAAAGCGCGGCGCTGCTACTCGCGCTGATGATGATGCAGCCCGCCTGGGCGCTGACGCTGGATCAGGCCCGGCAGTCGGGGCTGGTGGGCGAAACGCTCTCCGGCTACCTTGCGGCGCGCGCCGGAGACAGCGAAACCCAGGCACTGGTGCAGCGCATCAACGCCGGACGGCATCAGCAATATCAGCGGCTGGCAGAACAGAACAATCTCTCCACGGCAGATATCGCCAGCATTGCCGGGCAGAAACTGGTGAGCCGGGCGGCGGTGGGGGAATATGTGCGGGGCATTAACGGTCAGTGGCTGAGAAAAGAGGCTCCGGGCACGCCGTAAGCCGCAAAAAAAACCGGGCGCGTGGCCCGGTTGATTGTGCGTCTCATCCTGAGATGAGCGCCTTTTAAGCGGTGACGATCTGTTTGATCGCGTCTTTCGCTTCAGCGGTCGCTTTGCTGGCCACTTCAGGACCGTAGGCGATACCTTCAGCAAACACGAACTCAACGTCAGTGATGCCGATGAAGCCCAGGAACAGCTTAACGTATGGCGTCAGCAGATCGGTCGGGGTGTCTTTGTGAATCCCGCCACGGCTGGTGATCACAACCGCTTTTTTCCCTTTAACCAGACCTTCCGGGCCTGCTTCGGTGTAGCGGAACGTCACGCCTGCACGGGCAATCAGGTCGAAATAGTTTTTCAGCTGGGTCGGGATGTTGAAATTGTACATCGGTGCCGCAATAACCACTTCGTCATGTGCCTGCAGTTCTTCAATCAGCGCGTTGGAGAGATCCAGCGCTTCCTGTTGGCGCGGAGACAGCGGCGTGTCAGAAGGACGCATAGCACCGACCAGTTCACCATCCAGAACCGGAATCGGGTTCGCCGCCAGATCACGAACGGTCACGTCTTTACCCTGGGCTTTTGCCTGTTCAACGTAGAAGTCAGCAAGCTGGCCTGATTGTGAGTAGCCTGCGAGGATGCTTGATTTCAGAACTAAAACTTTGCTCATGGTGATTTCCTGTCTGTAACGCGGAAGGGTTTCCGCTCAATGGTTTACACTCTACGGTTATCAATGGCGCGGTGAAAGCGCAATATTTCGAGAGCTATGTTCGAATTTATTGAATAAGCGTAACCGGGGCGCGTCCCCGGAACAGTTCAGAATGTGCTATTATGCGCGCAATTATTTTCACTGAATCAGCTGGTTATCCCGGCGTCCAGGGCGCTGTTTCTGCAGCGACACTGTCTGAGTAAGGTACGTCACTATTATGTCATCTCCCGATACGTCTCCACTGACCGCGCTCCGGGCCCGGCTCGACGGCTTAATGCTTCGCGATCGCCAGCGGCTGCAGCGCCGTCTGCAGGGGGCCAGAAAAGTCAAAAGCCCCGAGGCACAACAGGGCATAGCCCGCGAGCTGGAGCAGGACGTTTTCGCCGCTGAACAGCGTGTAGCCCAGCGGCGCGCGGCGACGCCAGCCATCACCTTCCCGGACAATCTGCCTGTCAGCCAGAAACAGCAGGATATCGCTGAGGCGATTCGCGATCACCAGGTCGTGATTGTGGCCGGGGAAACCGGCTCGGGTAAAACCACGCAGCTGCCGAAAATCTGTCTGGCACTGGGGCGCGGCGTGACCGGATTGATTGGTCACACCCAGCCCCGTCGCCTGGCGGCACGCACCGTGGCCAATCGCATCGCCGATGAGCTGAACACCTCGCCCGGCGGCTGTGTCGGCTATAAAGTGCGGTTTAATGACCAGGTCAGCGAGCTGACCCAGGTCAAACTGATGACCGATGGGATCCTGCTGGCGGAGATCCAGCAGGATCGCCTGCTGATGCAATATGACACCATCATCATCGACGAAGCCCACGAGCGCAGCCTGAATATCGACTTCCTGCTCGGTTATCTGCGTGAGCTGCTGCCGCGGCGTCCCGATCTCAAGGTGATCATCACCTCTGCGACCATCGACCCGCAGCGTTTCTCGCGGCATTTCAACGATGCGCCGGTTATCGAAGTCTCCGGCCGCACCTTCCCGGTGGAAGTGCGCTACCGGCCGGTGGTTGAAGAGGCGGAGGATGGCGACCGTGACCAGCTGCAGGCGATCTTTGATGCCGTCGATGAACTCGGACAGGAGAGCCGGGGCGATATTCTGATCTTCATGAGCGGCGAGCGCGAAATCCGCGATACCGCCGACGCGCTGAATAAACGCGACCTGCCGCACACTGAAGTGCTGCCGCTGTATGCGCGACTGTCGAACGCCGAACAGAACCGGGTGTTTCAGTCGCACAGTGGCCGCCGCATCGTGCTGGCCACCAACGTGGCGGAAACCTCGCTGACGGTGCCCGGCATCAAATATGTGATTGACCCCGGCACCGCGCGTATCAGCCGCTACAGCTTCCGCACCAAAGTGCAGCGTCTGCCGATTGAGCCGATTTCTCAGGCCTCGGCCAATCAGCGTAAAGGACGATGCGGACGTGTTTCCGACGGTATCTGTATCCGCCTCTACTCGGAAGAGGATTTCCTGAGTCGTCCGGCCTTTACTGACCCCGAAATTCTGCGCACCAACCTGGCGTCGGTGATCCTGCAGATGACCTCGCTGGGGCTAGGCGATATCGCGGCGTTCCCCTTTGTGGAAGCGCCCGATAAGCGCAATATTCAGGATGGTATCCGCCTGCTGGAAGAGCTGGGCGCGCTGACGCTGAATGAAGAGACGGGTCACTACACCCTCACCGGCTCCGGGCGACAGCTGGCGCAGTTGCCGGTCGATCCGCGCCTGGCGCGAATGGTGCTGGAGGCGCAGCGGCTGGGCTGTGTGCGCGAAGTGATGATCATCACTGCGGGCCTGTCGATTCAGGACCCGCGCGAGCGTCCGGCAGAGAAGAAGCAGGCCTCTGATGAAAAACACCGGCGCTTTGCTGACAAAGATTCCGATTTCCTGGCCTATGTCAATCTTTGGAACTATCTGGCGGAGCAGCAGAAAGCCCTGTCCGGCAACCTGTTCCGACGCCAGTGCAAAAGCGACTTTCTCAACTATCTGCGCGTGCGGGAGTGGCAGGATATCTACACCCAGCTGCGGCAGGTGGTGCGCGAACTGGGTATTCCGGTCAACAGCGAACCGGCCCCGTTACAGCAGGTTCACTGTGCGCTGTTGAGTGGTCTGCTGTCGCACATCGGACAGAAAGATGCCGACAAGCAGGAGTACACCGGCGCGCGCAATACCCGCTTCGCCATCTTCCCCGGCTCCGGGCTGTTTAAGAAGCCGCCGAAGTGGACCATGGTGGCAGAGCTGGTCGAAACCAGCCGCCTCTGGGGGCGGACGGCGGGACGCATTGAGCCGGAGTGGATTGAACCGCTGGCGCAGCATCTGACGAAGCGCAGCTACAGCGAACCGCACTGGGAGAAATCGCAGGGGGCGGTGATGGCAACCGAGAAGGTCACGCTCTATGGCCTGCCGATTGTTGCCGCGCGCAAGGTCAACTACGGCAGTATCGATCCCACCCTGAGCCGCGAACTCTTTATCCGCCACGCCCTCGTCGAGGGCGACTGGCAGACGCGTCACGCTTTCTTCCGCGCCAATCAGAAACTGCGCAGCGAAGTGGAAGATCTGGAGCATAAATCCCGTCGCCGCGACATTCTGGTCGATGACGAAACGCTGTTTGCTTTTTATGATCAGCGTATCGGCAAAGAGGTGGTCTCGGCCAGACATTTTGACAGCTGGTGGAAACGGGCCAGCCGCGATAACGCCGACCTGCTCAACTTCGACAGGCAGATGCTGATCAAAGAGGGCGCGGACAAGGTCAGTCAGCTCGACTATCCCAACTTCTGGCATCAGGGCAACCTGAAACTGAAGCTGAGTTACCAGTTCGAGCCAGGCGCAGATGCCGATGGCGTGACGGTCCATATACCGCTGCCGTTGCTGAATCAGGTTGAGGATAGCGGCTTTGAATGGCAGATCCCCGGCGTGCGCCGTGAGCTGATTATTGCGCTGATTAAGTCGCTGCCGAAACCGCTGCGCCGCCATCTGGTGCCTGCTCCTAACTACGCCGAGGCGTTTCTGGGAAGGGTGACGGCGATGGAGATGCCGCTGGCAGATGCGCTGGCGCGCGAGTTTCGCCGCATGACCGGCGTTACGCTGGAGCGGGAGAACTGGCAGTGGGAACAGGTGCCCGATCATCTGAAAATGACCTTCCGGGTAGTCGACGAGCACAACCGTAAACTGCTGGAAGGCAAGGACCTCACCGCGCTCAAGGCCCAGCTGAAGGACAAGGTGCAGGAGACGCTGTCGAAAGTGGCCGATGACGGGCTGGAACAGAGCGGGCTGCATCTCTGGAGCTTTGGCGAACTGCCTCGCAGCTATGAACAGAAGCGCGGCAGTTACCAGGTGAAAGCCTGGCCTGCGCTGGTGGATGAAAAAGAGAGCGTCGCGATCCGCCTGTTTGACAGTGAGCAGGAGCAGCAAAAAATGATGTGGCGTGGCCAGCGTCGTCTGCTGCTGCTGAATGTGCCGTCGCCGGTGAAGTATCTGCACGAGAAGTTACCGAACAAGGCCAAACTCGGACTCTACTTTAACCCCTATGGCAAAGTGCTGGAGCTGATCGACGACTGCATCGCCTGCGGCATCGATAAACTGATGGGGGAAGCGGGCGGCCCTGCCTGGGATCAGGCCTCGTTCGAGCAGCTGCGTGACAAAGTCCGCGGTGAGCTTAATGAGACCGTGGTGACGATAGCTAAGCAGGTAGAGCAGATTCTGACGGCGGTCTTTAACATCAATAAACGGCTGAAAGGCCGGGTGGATATGACCATGGCGCTGGCGCTGTCCGATATCAAAGCGCAGTTAAACGGACTGGTCTATCGGGGCTTTGTCACCGGCAACGGCTGGCAGCGACTGGCCGACACGCTGCGTTATCTGCAGGGTATCGAGCGGCGACTGGAGAAACTGCCTGCCGATCCGCACAGCGATCGGGCGCGGATGCTGAAAGTTCAGGCGGTGGAACAGGCGTACCAGGCGTGGCGCAACAAGCTGCCGCCGCAGCGTCAGGATGATGAAGAGGTGCTCAGCATTCGCTGGATGATTGAAGAGCTGCGCATCAGCTACTTTGCTCAGCAGCTGGGTACGCCTTATCCAATCTCAGATAAGCGTATTCTGCAGACGATGGAGCAGATAGCGGGCTGAAAGCCGGGTGCGCACGGAGCGTGCGCACCCGACAACCACTCAGGCTGCACGCAATTACTGCGCGAGGGATTCCAGCTTATCTTTAAATGAGGTGACCGCAATCGCGCGGTTGTCCGCCAGATAGCGATCCTTTGCCGCGGGAGCGGAGCTCTGCACCGCAATCAGCTGCCAGCCTTTGTCGCTGTTGAGCAGCAGCGGTGAACCGCTGTCGCCGGGCAGGGTATCGCACTGATGTGACAGCACGGCGCGCTGCGCCCAGCCGGTAATCAGACAGTTGCTGTGGGAATAGAGGGTATCCAGGTGATCGGCCGGATAGCCCGCCTGCGTCACTTTACGGCCGGTCAGCTTCAGGGCGGCCGTCAGGTCGCTGCGCGAGCCCTCAAACAGCGGGATAGGGGTAATGGCCGACGGTGGATTGCGTAATATCACAATGCCATAGTCATACGGCGCCGCACTGCTCGGCACGATCCAGCCTTCACCATCCGCCTTTAACTTGGAGGCCAGCGAGGGCTCAACCCGCGCATCAATGTCATGCAGTTCATAGCGCCAGCCTTTGTCGCTGGCCATAAAACGCAGCGCAACCGGCTTATCAAAGTTACCCGGCGGGGCGAGCAGACAGTGTCCGGCCGTCAGCGCCAGATGGGGAGAGATGAGCGTGGCTGTACAGAGGTTACCGCTTTCTGTTTCGAGCTGACCAATCGCATCCCAGGGAGCAGCGGTGATATCCGTGATTGCCTGGCGATGATCCTTGCCGAAGAACAGCATCTTAATTTCAGCCGGTGTCGGCGAATCATCGTCATCATCGGCATGAACCGTCGTGGCAAAGCTGAAAAGTCCAACCATTAACAAGGTAGCCAGGCGCATAGAAATCTCAATGGCGAGAAAATAGACGTTATTGTTATCACGTAAGAACGGTAACTATAGTCGGTGAGCGTTAAAAAAGGGAGTTTTATCGGTTAATCAGTACGCTACAGCAGTTAAATAAAGAAGCTGGCAGCAACGATGCCACACAGGATCATCACAAGCAGAATAATTTCGAAGCGATAGCGACGCACCATTTCATCCACTCCAGTAAAGAAACACCCGGCAGAACCGGGTGTTTTTAAGCATTATCGCGTGGCTGTGCGCCTGAGGGCGATCTTATTTAGCCGCTGATTTAACAACTTTCTTGTGGTGAACTTTCTTAGCTGCCTGCGCTTTCTGAGCAGGTTTTACCGCTTTCTTGTGATGAACTTTTTTCGCAGCCTGGGCTTTCTGTGCAGCGGGCTGAGTGGCTTTTTTGTGGTGAACTTTTTTAGCTGCCTGCGCTTTCTGGGCAGCAGGTTTTACCGCTTTCTTGTGGTGAACTTTTTTAGCTGCCTGCGCTTTCTGAGCAGCATCTTTTTTCACCGCTTTTTTGTGGTGAGTCTTTTTAGCAGCCTGCGCTTTCTGTGCTGCTTTATGGTGTTTCTTGTGTGCAGTTTTGTGAACGGTTTTAGCCGGTGCAGCTGCGGTGGTTGTGGTGGTCGCTGTTGCGGCTGGCGCAGCGGCTGGCGCAGCTGTGGTTTCAGCAGCGAAAGCAACAGAAGACATACCCATAGCAGCGGCGACAACCAGTGCAAATAATTTTTTCATTGCAAATCCCTCGGACTCTTTTTTCATGTGTAGCCCACTGCGGGGCCGGTGAAGAGACTATAGGGAAATCAACAAAGCCTGTCCGTGGGTGTTTGGTATCGGCGTGTAACCGATTGTACAAAGGGGGAAAGGGCGGCGTGATGGCCGCCCGTAGGGTCAGTTCTTCAGATAACGCTGTTCAAGATGCTGGCGGAAATAAGCCGGGTTCAGCGCTTCGCCTGTCGCATTGATCAGCAGCTGGTCGGTGGAGAAGCGGCTGCCGTGCTGCCAGATGTTCTGTTGCAGCCAGTCGAATACCGGCTGCAGTTCGCCGTGCTGAATCAGTTCGCTGAGCTGAGGAATGGCGGTCTGGACGGAGCGGAACAGCTGCGCGGCGTACATCGCGCCCAGCGTGTAGGTGGGGAAGTAGCCAAACGCGCCATCGGTCCAGTGAATATCCTGCATACAGCCATCGCGATAGTTGCCGCGGGTATCCAGACCCAGCGACTGCATCATCTTCTCATCCCACAGCGCCGGAATATCCTCAACCTCTATCTCCCCTTCAATCAGCGCCTGTTCGATTTCGTAGCGCAGAATGACATGAGCCGGGTAGCTTAGCTCATCGGCGTCCACCCGGATCAGGCCCGGCTTCACCTGCTGGGTCAGACGGATGAAATTATCCGCCTGCAGGGCAGGCTGGTCGCCAAAGGTGGCGATGATGGTCGGCAGAATGCGCTGCAAAAATTCGCGGCTGCGACCGAGCTGCATCTCCATGAACAAGCTTTGTGACTCGTGGATGGCGGTAGAACGCGCCAGCGCCACCGGCTGCCCCCGCCACTGCTGCGGCAGATTCTGCTCATAGCGGGCGTGGCCGGTTTCATGGATCACACCCATCATGGCGCTGAGAAACTCAGCCTCATTGTAACGGGTGGTAATACGTACATCTTCCGGCACGCCGCCGCAGAAAGGATGCGCGCTGATATCCAGGCGACCATGATTAAAGTCGAAGCCCAGCGTTTCCATGATGCTCAGTCCGAGCTGGCGCTGCGCAGGCACGGCGAATGGCCCCTGCGGCGTAACGATCGGCTGCTGTGCCTGCTTCTCCACGACCTGCTGTAACAGATCGGGCAGCCAGCTTTTCAGTTCGCCAAACGTCGCATCCAGCCTGGCGCGGGTCATGCCCGGTTCATAGAGATCGAGCAGAGCATCGTAACGCGAGCAGCCGCTGGCATCGGCGCGTCGCTGCGCCTCTTCGCGGCTCAGACGCACCACCTCTTTCAGGTTGGTGGCAAAGCCGTGCCAGTCGTTAGCCGGGCGCTGAGTGCGCCACGCATGTTCACAAACCGAACCGGCAATCGATTTGGCTTCCACGAACTCGTCAGGCAGCAGGCTGGCCTGCTGGTAAGCACGCTGCATCTCATGAAGATTGGCCCGCTCAACATCGTTCAGCGACGCCTGCTCTGCGGCCTTCAGCCACTCTCCGACCTGGGGAGCCGTCAGGATCTGATGCTGCAGAACGCTCATCTCGGCCAGGGCTTCACCCCGCGCCTGACTGCCGCCTGGCGGCATCGTGGTCTGCATATCACAGCCGGCGATGGCCGTGACATGGCTGAAACGGGAGAGGCGCTGGAAGGTCGCGCTAAGGTGCTGATACGCTGAGGTCACGTGAGACTCCTTGTAGTGTTTAACGCAGCGGAATTTCCCGCAAGGGTAGATCAACCGGCCAGCAAAAGCGAACGCTGGCTCCGCCCAGCGGGCTGGCCTCAATGGTGACCTGGCCGCTCAGCGCCTGCGCGATAGAGTGGACAATCGCCAGCCCCAGTCCGCAGCCACCCGTGGCGCGATCGCGGCTCGGATCGAGCCGGACAAAAGGTTCGAAAACCCGTTCCCGCTCTTCTGGCGGAATGCCCGGACCATCATCCTCCACCTGCAGGCAGCCGGTTGCGCCGTCGAACCATAAGCTCACCCGCAGTCGCTGCTGCGCATAACGCAGCGCATTATTGACCAGATTATCCAGCACCCGCTCCATCAGGCGGCTGTCAGAAATCCCGATATTTTCACGCTGTGGCAGGTCGAGATCGATCCGGACATCGGGATTGATGGTGCGGAAGTCATCGAGGCGCTCGCGCAGCCAGCTGGCGAGATCCTGCGATTTCAGATTGAGATCCACGCGTGGCCGATCCAGCCGCGCATAGGTCAGCAGCTCCTCAATCAGGCTTTCGAGCTGGCCGATGTCGCGGTTCAGCGCCACCCGTTCGGCGTCCGTGAGGTTATCGCTCATCTCCAGCCGGTAGCGCAGACGCACCAACGGCGTCCGCAGCTCATGAGCGATGCCGTCGATCAACTGCTTCTTACTGGCGACCAGGGTGTTGATGTTTTCGGCCATCTGGTTAAAGGCGATACCGAGCCGGAACAGGCTGGAGGTGCTGTCAAAATGGGTGCGCACATCCAGCTCACCGCGACCAAAGCGCTGAGCCGCTTTTTCCAGCCGCTGCATCTCCTGCCAGTGGGGGCGCAGCCAGATAAACACTGGCAGCGCCAGTGACATGCCGATAAAGACCAGCAGGGCAATATCGAGCAGCCGCATCTGATGCAGATAGAACAGATAGGGGATAGGCCCCACCGACAGCACGTAGTGGCTGCGCGGGATATGCTGCAAAAAGGTGTACTGGTCGTCGAGCGCCACAATCTCACCGGCGTGCAGGCGGCGCATATTGGTCTCATCGAGCTGGAATTTGTTCATCGGCTCGATATGCAGGTCAAACGAGAGGCCAAGATCGAGGCTCTTGATGGTTTTGTTCCAGTCGCGCGGGGGGATCTCCCGCAGTTCGCTGCGGATCAGGTAGAGCGAGCTGGCCATCAGGTCATTCATCGACTGTCGGCCTGCGCGCTCGGCGGTGAACTTATAGACCAGTCCCACCAGCAGCGCCATCACCAGAAAGCAGACAAACAGCAGCAGATAGAACTGAATAAAAAGCTTTCTCATAGGACGCGGGTATCCCAGGCCTGAGGCGCAAACAGGTAGCCTTTGTTGCGGATGGTCTTGATACGAAATGGCTCGGTGGCGCTGTCGTGCAGCTTTTTACGCAGACGGGAAATGGCCACGTCGATACTGCGATCCAGACCGTCATAGCTGACGCCACGCAGGGTTTTCAGCAGCGCATCGCGGTTAAGCGTCTGACCGGCATGGCTGGCGAGGACCCAGAGCAGGTCAAAATCGGCCGTAGAGAGGGCGATCTGTTCGTCAAACAGCGTCACCTGTCGATTGAGGGCATCGATGGTCAGCGATCCAAAACGCAGCATACGGTTCGCGGCAGGAATTGCGGGCGCATCCTCCGGCTGCGTCTGCTGAGACTGACGCAGATGCAGGCGCAGACGGGCCAGCAGGACCGCGGGTGGCGTGGTCTTCAGGATGTAATCCTGCGCGCCCATCTCCAGCGCCAGAATATGGTTCATGTCGCTGTCGAGTGAGGTGAGCAGCACAATGGGCCCCTGCCAGTTGGCCCGTAAATCACGGCAGATCGTCATGCCATCCTTGCCTGGCAGCATGATATCCAGCATCACCAGATCGGGTTGCTGTTCGGCAATCACCGCTTCAGCGCGGTCGCCGCGCGTCTCAACAATCACTTCAATGTCATGACGGCCCAGGTAGGCCGCAATCAGTGAACCCACTTCGGGTTCATCTTCTACATAAACAATTTTGTTCATAGTTTACAAAGCAGAGACAGGGATGGACGAAAGCATATCTTTTCCTGGTCCTGAGCTCTACGCTACCGCACGAAATATCCTTAGCTTGCTGGTATATAACCGGCAAAATGTGCAATCATTAGCGCGGCCTTTTTGCGCCAGGTTTGGGATATCGTTGATTATTATGAGGAGCATTAGTGTGTCTGATAAAGAGCTGGCATCAGCCATATACCCTGACCGCATCTGCTTCAATTACAGTGACTTTCTTTCCGCTTCCTGCAAAAAACGCTGGAGCTTTGTCGATGCGATTTATGGCGTGATGCCGATATTTGGCATGGTGACACGGAAATCAGCACACCGCTTACAGGGCAGTGACGACCCGTTAAAAGAATTAGCATTACAAATCATTTCTACCCAGGTGAGTGACGAAATTAACATCGCGCGCCTGGTCACTCTCGCGGAACAGCAGCAGATCAGCCGCTTTGATATCCAGCTCCCTTATCCGCTGTCGGCGGAGCAGCTGGATGCCATTCATCATGAATATGCCAAGCCGCTGAATCTCACACAGCAGGATGACCTGCTGTGTGTGTCGATTCCGGTGCAGTCACACTAAGCGCACCTTCCGCGTTACCTCGTCAGCTGCCACACGGCGGGCAGCGTCGCCGCGATCAGTAATCCCATCACAATCCGCTCCGGTGCGGTCAGTGCAGAGGTCGCGCGGCCTCCCCGGCGGGCAAAGAGAAACAGCAGCAGGCCCGGCGTATAGAGCACCACCGACATCATCAGATGCAGGGGGCCTGAGGCATAAAGCAGCCAGATGCCATACAGGCTGGCACCGAGACCGATCGCCATTGCCAGCGGCTTGTGCTGTCCCCGCACGACTTTGATCAGATACAACCCCACCAGCAGATAGGGCACCAGAATCATCTCCGAGGCGATGGTCAGCAGATTGTTGTAATCCGCGCCGGTCACGGCGATCAGAATCAGGCAGACCTGAATACTGCCGTTGGTCAGCCACAATGAGGCGGCGGGCGCGTTGTGGCGATTTTGCCGGGCAATGCTGCGTGGAAAGGCACCCTGCTGCGCGGCAATCAGCGGCACTTCGGCAGCCATAATCGTCCAGCTCAGATAGGCGCCGCAGACGGAGATGATCAGGCCGATGGCAATCACCGCATCGCCCCAGTGTCCCATCAGTCGCGTCATCAGTCCTGCCATGGAGGGGTTGCGCATCCCGGCCAGTTCGGCACGGGGCACCACGCCCAGCGACAGCAGCGTCACCAGCAGATAAACCAGCAGGGCGGCCAGCACCGCCAGCAGGGTAGCGCGTCCCACATCTTTTTTCTGACGTGCGCGGGCAGAAACCACCACGGCACCCTCAACCCCGATAAAGACCCACAGGGTGATCAGCATCGTCTGTTTGACCTGTTCCCACAGGGGTTGCCCCAGCGTGACGCCGGAAAAGTCGACCCGGAAGCGATCGTAGTTAAACGCCATCACCGCCAGCACGATAAACAGCAGCAGCGGCACCAGTTTGCCCAGCGTCGCCATCAGATTGATACTGGCCGCAGTCTGTACCCCGCGCAGTACCAGCCAGTGAACCAGCCACAGCAGCACCGAGGCCCCCAGCATCGCCTGCCAGGTGTTGCCATCCCCAAAGATCACCCGATCCGGGGTATCTGTGAAAAAGCTCAGGGCGGAGAAGACGATCACCAGATAGGAGACGTTGGCGATGACAGCACAGAGCCAGTAGCCCCAGGCGGAGCAGAAGCCTGTCAGTTCACCGAACCCGGCGCGGGCGTAGGTGAAAATGCCGCCGTCGAGTTCTGGTTTCAGGCGGGTCAGCAGCAGCATCGCCAGCGACAGAAAGATGATGCCGACGCCGGTAATCAGCCAGCCCAGCAGCAGCGCCGCCGGACCCGCCACCGCAGCCATATTTTGCGGCAGACTGAACACGCCGGCACCCAGCATGGAACTGAGTACCAGCGCCGTCAGCGCACCGAGACCTAATTTTTTCTCCAAAACAACCTTCCCGCTAGCATATATGGCTGGATAAATCGGATTTCATCGCTGGGTTATCGCAGACTCGCGGCAGAAAACAGGGACAAACTCCGGCAAAACAGGCGGCAGATTTTACGGAGTGTGGCGGGGGATGGCAATGCGTGACTATGCAAATCCGCGCAGGAATTATGCAAACAGCAGGGCGGCGGGCGCCGCCCTGAAGAGATTACTTAAACAGGTCAGCGGTGACGGTCAGGTTACCGCCACTCTGGTTCTGCCACTGACGGGTCACGTGATAAAACTTCGCACCTTTATCAGACGCACGCTTCGCCACTTCTTCAGAAACTTCGGTAGGGGAACCGAAGTGACCGGTAAACGTCACGGTGTCGAATGGCTGCATCTGCGCGGCCGTAATCGCGTTCACTTCCTGCACGGATTTGCCGTTTGGCAGATTGACCGTGTAACGCTTGCCGGTTGAGCTCTGGGTTTCGAAGAAGCGGCCCACTTTATTGCTCGGTGTCTCAGAGGAGGCGACGCCAGGGATTTCAACCTGAGCGGCCGCTGCGCCACCCGCAGCCAGTGCAGCTTTACCCGCTTCTGAGTCGGCAGGAATCGCGTTCGGCGTCTGAACCACACGCGCTTTAGCATCCGCTTTATAGACGTAGGCTGTGATGTACTGGTTGCCGCCGCTGTTGGCGTCAATCTGACGAACAATAAAGAATGAGGCGGCGCCTTTCTCTTTAGCCGCTTTTGAAATCGCATCGTTGACATCAGGCTGGCTGGCAAAGAAGCCGCTGACGGAAACAGTGTCGAAAGGTTCGAGCTTATAAGCTTCAGCCTTTGGCAGTTCGTTGACGCCGTTAAAGCGACGGTATTGGGTGGTTTCGGAAGCGGCCGGGGCATCAGCCTTGTAGAGGTCGGCGGTAACGCGCCAGTTGCCGCTGTTGCCGTTGCTGTCGTTGATCCCCTGAATGTAGAAAGAAGCAGCGCCCATCTCATCTGCACGCTTAGAGACCGCATCGGCTGCGTCGCCAATTGCGTTGAAACGGCCGGTGATATTAATACGTTCGAATGGCTTCAACGCGGCCGCTTTTTCTGGCGTTAACTCCTGCGCAGCGAATGCATTAGCTGCCAGCAGGGACAACAGAGTGGACGCCAGAATAGTGTTCTTCAGCTTCATAAAAATAATCCTTCGCCTTACGCAAAAATGAGTACGAAAACGTGCTGGACTCTTGATGTATAACAGATTAGCCGCTGATTATTGCATGTTATAAACAGACTGTCGCAGCGATTTTTTGCGCGATATCGCGTTATTCAACTCCCTGTTTTTCATCTGACTGTCATGAAATGCGTTTAAGGCGTCATTTATGGGCGCTGTTACCACTAAAAGCGGTAACACTTAGCGCTATAACAGTTAATGTATTGTTAATTAAGGGTTTTTATTGTTGATTAATTCGTCCGGAGCGCAATTTTCATAGCAGATTATCTGCTGATGACGCGTTTTAATAGCGTAATAATGCAGGATTTCAAAGCGAATACTGAATAATCAGGTGAATGTCTCCATCTGCGGTTACCGCTGTGGATCAGGCGTCACAATTTAAGTAGGTTATAAACACTTTGAAATATCTGCAATTCGACTATAAGCAGCTGAAACCGCGTTTCGGCTGCGCTGTCGTGGTGCGGATTCGGGCCATCATCCTTTAACCGATGAAAGGAAACACTATGTTAATTGGAATACCCAAGGAAAGGTTGCCAAACGAGTCGCGCGTGGCAGCCACGCCAAAGACCGTGGAACAACTGATCAAACTGGGTTTCAGCGTCACGCTTGAGCACGACGCCGGTAAACGCGCCAGTTTTGATGACGAAAGTTACCTTGCTGCGGGTGCCACCCTCAGCGACCGTCAGCAGGTCTGGCAGGCCGATATCGTCATGAAGGTAAACGCCCCCGATGACGACGAAATTGCGCTGACCCGTGCAGGCAGCACGCTGGTCAGTTTTATCTGGCCCGCCCAGAATCCGGCGCTGCTGGAAAAGCTGGCTGCCCGTCAGGTGACGGTGATGGCGATGGATTCGGTGCCGCGTATTTCGCGCGCGCAGTCGCTGGATGCCCTGAGCTCGATGGCCAACATCGCCGGTTATCGCGCTATCGTCGAGGCGGCACATGAATTTGGCCGCTTCTTTACCGGTCAGATTACCGCGGCAGGTAAAGTGCCACCGGCAAAAGTGATGGTGATTGGGGCTGGCGTGGCGGGACTGGCTGCGATAGGCGCGGCGGGCAGCCTGGGCGCCATCGTCCGGGCCTTTGATACCCGTCCCGAAGTCAAAGAGCAGGTGCAGAGTATGGGCGCCGAATTCCTCGAACTCGATTTTGAAGAGGAGGCGGGCAGTGGGGATGGCTATGCCAGAGTCATGTCCGACGCCTTTATCAAAGCGGAGATGGCGCTGTTCGCCAGCCAGGCCAGAGAGGTGGACATCATTGTCACCACCGCGCTCATCCCAGGCAAACCGGCTCCGAAACTGATCACCGAAGAGATGATCGCCAGCATGAAGCCGGGCAGTGTGATTGTGGATCTGGCGGCGCAGACCGGCGGCAACTGTGCGCTGACCGTCGCCGATCAGGTGACCGTGACCCCGAATGGCGTGAAAATTATCGGCTATACCGACCTGCCCAGCCGGCTGGCGACGCAGTCCTCCCAGCTGTATGGCACCAATCTGGTCAACCTGCTCAGGCTGCTCTGCAAAGAGAAAAATGGCGAAATCCAGGTCGATTTTGAGGATGTGGTGGTGCGGGGCGTGACGGTGGTGCGCGACGGCGAAATCACCTGGCCCGCGCCCCCGATTCAGGTCTCTGCTGCCCCTCAGGCCAGACCTGCTGCCGCAAAACCCGCAGAGAAACCGGAAGCAAAACCGGCCTCGCCGTGGCGCACCGCGCTGCTGATGGCTCTGGCAATCGTGCTGTTTGGCTGGCTGGCCAGCGTGGCACCGGCGGAGTTCCTCTCCCATTTTACCGTGTTCGCGCTCTCCTGCGTGGTTGGCTACTACGTGGTCTGGAACGTCAGCCATGCGCTGCATACCCCGCTGATGTCCGTGACCAATGCCATCTCCGGCATCATCGTCATCGGAGCGGTTTTGCAGATGGGGCACGGTGGCTGGGTCACCTTCATCTCCTTTATTGCCGTGCTGATTGCCAGCATCAATATCTTTGGTGGCTTCACCGTCACGCAGCGCATGCTGAAAATGTTTCGTAAGGGGTAATTCATGTCTGGCGGATTAGTCACTGCAGCCTATATTGTGGCTGCCATTCTGTTCATCTGTAGTCTTGCCGGTCTTTCGCGTCATGAGACCGCTAAACGGGGCAATATTTTCGGCATCAGCGGGATGGCGCTTGCCCTCATCGCAACCATCTTCGGCCCGGACAGCGGCAATGTGGCCTGGATCCTGCTGGCAATGGTGATTGGCGGTGCAATCGGCATTCGCCTGGCAAAAAAAGTCGAAATGACCGAAATGCCAGAGCTGGTGGCGATTCTGCACAGCTTTGTGGGTCTGGCCGCGGTGCTGGTCGGGATTAA
This sequence comes from Pantoea sp. PA1, assembly GCF_056856975.1. NCBI lineage: Bacteria > Pseudomonadati > Pseudomonadota > Gammaproteobacteria > Enterobacterales > Erwiniaceae > Pantoea > Pantoea sp. PA1. Next base: position 1,221,716 of record NZ_JBXGEE010000001.1, on the reverse strand, counting down.
CAGCTATATCGACCATGCGCCAGGCCTGCCTGCCGCGATGGAGAATATCCATCTCAGCGAAGTCTTTATCGGGATCTTTATCGGTGCCGTTACCTTTACCGGCTCACTGGTGGCGTTTGGCAAGCTGTGCGGCAAAATCTCCTCACGACCGCTGACGCTGCCCCACCGTCATAAGCTCAATCTGCTGGCGCTGGTCGTCTCCTTCCTGCTGCTGCTCTGGTTTGTTGACACCAGCAGCACCGCGGCTCAGGTGTTTGCCCTTCTGCTGATGACGATCATTGCGCTGGCCTTTGGCTGGCATCTGGTTGCCTCCATTGGCGGTGCAGATATGCCGGTTGTGGTGTCGATGCTTAACTCTTACTCAGGCTGGGCTGCGGCCGCGGCCGGCTTTATGCTCAGCAATGACCTGCTGATCGTGACCGGTGCGCTGGTGGGCTCATCCGGTGCGATCCTCTCCTACATCATGTGTAAAGCGATGAACCGTTCGTTCATCAGCGTGATTGCGGGCGGCTTTGGCACCGAAGCCAGCAGCGGCGATGAGAGTCAGGAAGCAGGAGAACATCGCGAGATCTCTCCTGAAGAGACGGCTGAGATGCTGAAGTCCTCTGCGTCGGTGATTATCACGCCAGGCTACGGCATGGCGGTGGCACAGGCCCAGTATCCGGTAGCGGATCTGACCGCCCGACTGCGTGCACTCGGCATCCGGGTGCGTTTCGGGATTCATCCGGTGGCGGGCCGCCTGCCAGGACACATGAACGTGCTGCTGGCAGAGGCCAAAGTGCCCTATGACGTGGTGCTGGAGATGGATGAGATCAACGAAGACTTCAGTGAAACCGATACGGTGCTGGTTATCGGCGCGAATGACACGGTGAACCCGGCGGCGCAGGATGATCCCCGCAGCCCGATTGCCGGCATGCCGGTGCTGGAGGTGTGGAAAGCACACAATGTGGTGGTCTTCAAACGTTCCATGAACACCGGCTATGCCGGGGTGCAGAATCCGCTGTTCTTCAAAGAGAACAGTCAGATGCTGTTTGGCGATGCCAAAGCCAGCGTCGAAGCGATTATCAAAGCGCTGTAACAGAAAAGGGGCGGCTAATCAGCCGCCCCTTTTTTTGCGGAGGTTTAATCCTCCTCATCCTCTTCATCATCCAGATCAATCGGCGATTTGAAATCGTCTGGCTTAATCGCCAGCAGATCGCAGCGCAGGTGATCGATCACCTGTTCCGCGGTATTACCCAGGAACGCTGCCGAAAGTCCGGTGCGTCCGATGGTGCCCAGCACCACCACACCGGCTCCCAGATGCGAAGCCAGATCCGGGATAACCTCTTCAGGCAGCCCTTTGGCAACGTGGGTGAACTCTTCACCAATGGAAAACTTCTGTCGCAACGCTTTCATGGCCACCAGATGCTGACCGCGGATGGCGTCGTTATAGACGCTGGGGTCGAAATCAGGCAGCTCAATCGCGATGTTGATCGGCGTAATCGGGTAGGCACCCACCAGATGCACCTCGGTCTGGTTGACCTTTTCGGCCAGCTTCACCGTTTCACGAATCAGCTTCTGATTAAGGCCATCATGATGCGGCTCTTCGCTGGCAAGGTTGACGGCGACGATAGCTTTACCGCCCTCCGGCCAGGGCTGATCTTTCACCATCCAGACCGGGCAGGGGCATTTACGCAACAGATGCCAGTCGGTGGGGGTAAAAATCACGGACTCCAGGCGGTCATGCTGGTGAGCCATTTTCAGCACAAGGTCATGCTGATGGGCGAGCACTTCCTGAATAATCGCTTCATAGGGGCGGTTATGCCAGATAACCTTGATGTCGATTTCGACACCGGCATCCAGATAGGCGCGGGCCTGTTCACGAATCCATTCGGTGCGCTGGCTGATGACGCCCTGACGCATGGAGGCGCGTTCGTCCGGCGACAGCAGGGTGGTCATCTCATAGGAAAAGTCATAGATAGGCAGAAAGGCTTTGATTCTCCCGCCAATACGTTGATTCAGATAGACCGCACGTCGCAGCGCGGGCTGATCGTCTTGCTGGGCATCAATGGCGACCAGAATATTTTGGTACTGGGACATGAGGCGTTCTCCTTAAACCAGAGCGACTGGAATAAAGATAGCCTATGTTGCACAGGGGAAGAAGTGAAAAAGTTACTGCCGGATCAACAAAATAAGATTTATTGATCCGGCGGCGGATCAGGCGGCCTGATGGCTCTGACCTGCTAACTCTTCCAGCAGGGCGTGGTTCTCAATGGTGATATATTTGCCTTTCACCGCCAGCATACCGGACTTCTGGAATCGACCCAGCAGACGGCTGATCGTTTCCACCGTCAGGCCCAGATAATTACCGATGTCGCCACGCGTCATGGTGAGGCGAAATTCACGCTGTGAGAAGCCGCGCTGGCCGAAGCGGCGGGAGAGGTTCCAGATAAAGGCCGCCAGGCGCTCCTCTGCGTTTTTCTTGGAGAGCAGCAGGATCATATCCTGGTCGCCTTTGATTTCACCGCTCATCAGACGCATCATCTGCTGACGCAGGGCAGGCATTTTGCCTGACAGGTCATCCAGGGTTTCAAAAGGAATTTCACAGACCATGGCAGTTTCCAGCGCCTGCGCAAAGCTGGGATGGCTGGCACCCATAATGGCATCAAAGCCGACTAAATCACCCGCCAGATGGAAACCGGTAATCTGCTCATCACCCTGCTCAGTAATGGTGTAGCTTTTGATCGTGCCGGAACGGATGGCGTACAGTGACTTCAGTTCGTCACCCGCTTTGAAAAGCGTTTGCCCTTTCTGAATCGGTTTTTTACGCTCAATGATGTTGTCGAGCTGATCCAGCTCATGTTCATTTAGCGTGAAGGGGATGCAGAGCTGACTGATGCTGCAATCCTGGCAGTGAATGGCACAACCGCCCGACTGAATACGACGAATGCTGCGTTTTTCAGGGATCATAATGGTTCGCTCGACGATTATTGACTGGGGTCAATTTTAACATTTTTTGAGCTGAAGGGAACTCATCCGAGCAGTTTTACACTTACAAAAACCAGGGATGATTCACACATCGCTAAACGCAGATGTGACGGGCTTCTCAGAACGCGCGCGTCAAAAGTGTCACGAAAAGTTTCCGTTTTTTTGATCCGTTACCCGAAAAGCTGCGGCCAGTCATAATCAGAAAAGTGGGCTGGCCCGGTGTTTCCACCTTTTGCTACGCTATCGGGTAAGACCTGTTTTTGTAGGCTATCAATTTTAATCAGGTGTGAGAAAACCATGAACCTTGATGATAACGATCTGTTTCGGGATGCCATGGGTGATGTCACGCCGCTGAAAGACACCACCACAACCCTGTGGCTTAAATCCCCCTCAACCAAAGCGCCACGCAAAGCACCCGATGAGTCGGTGCTGGAGAACTTTCTTACCCGGGGCGATCTGGAGATTATTCCGCTCAATACGCCGCTGGAGTATAAAGCCGACGGCATTCAGCAGGGCATCGTCGATAAGCTGCGCAGAGGGGAGTATAAGCTGGATGCCAGTCTCAACCTGCTGCGGCAACCGGTCGAAACCTGCCGTCAGGCGCTGTTTAACTTTATGATGCAGGCGCACAAACTGGGTTTACGCAATCTGCTGATTATCCACGGCAAGGGGCGCGATGATGAATCGCACGCTAACATCGTGCGCAGCTATCTGGCGCGGTGGCTGCAGCAGTTCGATGACGTTCAGACTTTCTGTGTGGCGCAGACCCGGCACGGTGGCGCCGGGGCGCTCTATGTCGGGCTGCGGAAAACGGACAAGGCGCGACTGGAAAACCGCGAGCGGCATGCCAAACGCAGCCGCTAGCTGTGAAATTTACGGATGGTCGACATTAACACTTCGGCACTCAGGCTCAGTTCCGCGCCGGTGCGGGTAATGATGCCGACCGGTTCACCCGGTCCGGAGGAGTGAATCGGCAGGGCACAGACGGCATTGTGGCTGAGGTCCTCCTTGATGGCCCCGGATGGCACAAACCAGATGTAGTCGTAGCGCAGCGCCAGCTGACGCGCCAGTGAGGTGGAGGAGGTTTCAATACAGTGGGGCGGCAGCGTGCAGCCCTGTTCATCAAGCATCTGCTGCGCGATGCGGCGCGGGGCGGTGCCTTCCGGTGAGATCACCACCGGCCACTGCATCGCCCGGGATAAGGTGACATTGTCACTTAAAAGGGGATGCTCCGGCCTCACCACCAGCTTCAGGGACTCCAGAAACAGCAATTCATAGGTGAGACCGGTCATCATGTCGCTGTCAGCCATACGGCCGATACCGATATCGAACTCGCCGCCGCGCAGGCCTGCCAGCAGGACGTTGTTATGCAGCGTCGCCACCTGAATAGTGGTATTGGGTTGCAGCTGATGAAAACGATCCAGGATACGTGGCAGCATGCCCATCGCCGCCGTGGTAAGCGCCCCCAGCCTGATAATGGCCGGGGCATCACCGGGCTGCTCATTGAAACTCTGTCCGGCATGGTTCAGGGCGTCCAGCACCCGAACCGCATGGGTCAGAAACTGCTCTCCCATGGTGGTCAGCTGCGCGCCCAGCCGCCCGCGTTCAAAGAGGCGGGCACCCGTCAGCTCCTCCAGCTCGTTCAGGGTCTTTGAGAGGGCGGGCTGACTCAGGCTGAGGGTCTCTGCCGCCCGTCCAAGCGTGCCTTGCTGCGCAACCGCAACAAAGGTGTGAAGGTGGCGCAAGCGAATGCGCTGATTGAAAAGGATATTTTTGTCCATAGCGTATACTTAATGAGAATGGCCAACATTAAGCAATACTTTAAAATGAAATCTGTTAACTTTGCTGCAAATTTTATTTAACAAAAAGGGTAAATCTGGCCTTTCTTTAGTTAACTGACTGATCTGACTGACTTATGCAATCCCTCCCGCCGTCACCGCCCATAACGCGCCAGTGTAATATCAGGCACTTACCGCGCTGAAACTGAAGAATTCTCATCACCCGATAAAAATCTGACCGCTTAAGGTTAACGATGGGCTATCATAAGCGCCGTTTTTTTTACTTAAACTGATGTCCGATCCCGTTACTCCCGAGGAGTGTCCATTGACCAGCGTCGAGGCGGTAGATGTCCGCCAGCTTATCAACCAGCAGGGGCTCAGCCACTGGCAAAAGCGGCTTATTGCACTCTGTTTTATCGTGGTGGCACTCGATGGCATGGACATTGCGATTATGGGATTTATCGCGCCAACGCTGAAAGCAGCCTGGGGCGTAAGCAATCATCAGCTGGGGGGCGTCATCAGCGCCGCGCTGATTGGCCTGGCACTGGGTGCGATGGTGGCAGGGCCGCTTGCTGACCGTTATGGCCGGCGCATGATGATTATCTTCAGCGTCTTCTTTTTTGGTCTCTGGACGCTGGCAACCGCCTTTTCTCAGAACATCGAACAGATGATGCTGTTTCGCTTTCTGACCGGGCTGGGACTGGGGGCCGCGATGCCGAACGTTGGCACGCTGGTCGCGGAGTATGCGCCCGAACGTCGTCGCGCCTTCATTATCACCGTGGTCTTCTGCGGTTTCACCTTCGGCGCGGCCAGCGGCGGTTTTGCCGCCTCCTGGCTGTTGCCCCGCTATGACTGGCATTCGGTACTGCTGCTGGGCGGTATCCTGCCGCTGCTGGTACTCCCTTTTCTGATCCGTGGCCTGCCGGAGTCGGTGCGATTTCTGATCGGTCGTGGCGCGCCGGCTGCACGCATTCACGCCATCCTGGAGCGGATGCTGCCGGGCAAGACCGCACCCGACTGCGCCTTTCACGCGCCGGAAGCCAGCGTGCCGGTGCGGGGCGCAATCGGTACCGTGCTTTCGCGCCGCTATCTGTTTGGCAGCGTGATGCTGTGGGGCGGCTATTTTATGGGCCTGTTCATGGTCTACCTGATTGGCAGCTGGCTGCCCTCACTGGTCAACACCCTGGGTATGTCGGTCACCGAAGCGGCGATCATTACTGCGATGTATCAGGCGGGTGGGACCCTCGGGTCGCTCTTTGCGGGCTGGATGATGGATCGGTTCAACGCCAATCTGGCGCTGGCGGCGATCTACGGCTGTGGCGGCCTGTTTATTGTCGCCCTGGGATTCTCACCGGCCGAAGTCGGTATGATGAGCGCCATCGCTTTTTGCAGTGGCTTTTGCTTTAACGGGGCCAACACCGGGATGAATGCGTTATCTGCCAGCTACTATCCCACCCATGCCCGCGCCACCGGCTCCAGCTGGATGCACGCTGTGGGTCGCGTCGGGGCGATCCTGAGCGCTTTCGTGGGAGCAGAGATGATGTCCCTGGGCTGGTCGTTCAGCGTGATCTTTCTGCTGCTGGCGATACCGGCGGTGATCACCACCCTGATGCTGCTGCTGAAAAACCGTTACGGCTTTAAGCCGATCACAGATTCGTGATTTTTTCCGCTGAGACCGGCGCGTTGCATTACATTAGCTGCAACGCTCACGGTGTCAGGTGGATAAGATGGAAAACTTTCTCAGTGCGGATCGCATCCGTACCCGTTTCTCTCAGGCGATGTCAGCAATGTATCAGCAGGAGGTGCCGCAGTACGGCACGCTGATGCAGCTGGTCGCCACCGTCAACGAACGCACGCTGGACGCAGACTGTGCGCTGAAAGATCGCCTTACGGCCGCAGATGAGATTGACCGGCTCAACATTGAGCGTCACGGCGCCATTCGGGTCGGGACGGCGGATGAACTCGCCACGCTGCGCCAGCTGTTTGCGGTCATGGGCATGTCCCCGGTGGGCTATTACGATCTCTCTCAGGCAGGCGTGCCGGTTCACTCCACCGCGTTCCGACCGGTCGATGACGCGGCGCTACGTCGCAATCCCTTCCGGGTTTTCACCTCACTGTTGCGTCCTGAACTGATCGACGATCCCGCGCTGCGCGAGAAGGCGACAACGATTCTGGCCGCGCGTGACATTTTTACTCCCCGCTGCCGGGCGCTGCTGCGGGTGCATCAGGAGCAGGGCGGCTTCACCGCCGACCAGGCGGAGGCCTTTGTTACCGAAGCGCTGGAAACGTTTCGCTGGCACGCTCACAGCCCTGTCGACAGTCAGACCTATCAGGCGCTTAATCAGCAGCATCGCCTGATCGCCGATGTGGTCTGCTTTCCCGGCTGCCACATCAACCATCTTACGCCGCGCACGCTGGATATCGACCGTGTCCAGCAGCTGATGCCGTCGCGCGGCATCGATCCGAAAACGCTGATCGAGGGGCCGCCACGTCGTCAGGTGCCGATCCTGCTGCGTCAGACCAGCTTCAGGGCGCTTGAAGAAGCGATCATCTTTCAGGATGGACATCCGGGCACCCACACTGCGCGCTTCGGGGAAATTGAGCAGCGAGGCGTTGCGCTGACGCCGAAAGGCCGGGCGCTTTACGACCGGCTGCTGAGTGAGGCGGGCAGCGGTCAGGATAACGAGCAGCATCAGCAGCACCTGGCCGCGATTTTCCGTGACTTCCCCGACGATGAGACGACGCTGCGTCAGCAGGGGCTGGCCTGGTTCCATTATCGCCTGAGTGAAAAGGGCATGATGACACCGCCCGCTCAGGGTGAATCCCTGGATACCCTGATTGCCCAGGGCCGGGTGGTGGCCGATCCCATCGTCTATGAGGACTTTCTGCCGGTCAGTGCGGCGGGGATCTTTCAGTCTAACCTGGGAGACCAGGCGCAGGTGCGTTCTGCGGGACAGGCGAGCCGACAGGCCTTTGAGGCGGCGCTGGGTTGTGAGGTGCTGGATGAGATGGCGCTTTACGAAGCGCGCCAGCAGCGCTCGCTGGCGCAGTGTGGGTTACGCCCGGCATAGATCCAGCGCAGATTCACGTTGTCTGCAGACCCATGCCGGTAAAGCGCAAATCCTCGCTTTACCGGCCTGCACAGGTTTAGCGCTGTGATTACCCCGATTGATTAATGCCATCAGGGGATCCGGCGCGCCGGCTGGCGGGGAAAACCGTCAGTCACCTCTCAGCGCTGTGCGGTCACCTCACTCTCCCGCCATTTTAAAGATAAACAGAATTAATCGGAAACCGCCCCTGACTCCCGCAAGTGGCTGCTGAGCATGATGAGGGCTGCCGGGCGTTGTTCAGCATATTCTGCAAATCCCGCCTGAACCTGGACAATGCAGACGGGCCTGCAAATAATGGAGGAACGAGTAAACAGGGAATCAGGAATGAAAAACGAAACAGGTCTGAGGATCATGACTGCCGAAGGGGAGTTACGTGGAAGCATGGACGATGACCTTTTCGTATTCAAAGGCATACCTTATGCAGCCCCTCCCGTGGGCGCGTTACGCTGGCGGCCACCCCAGCCGGTCACACCATGGCAGCAGGTGCGTGATGCGACACAGTTTGGTGCCTCGGGCTGGCAGAATCGGGCCTGGTGTGAGGCTGTCGGCGGAGGCAATCCCGGCGAGTTCAGTGAAGACTGCCTCTATCTTAACGTCTGGACACCCGATGTGGAGCCAGCCCGACCGCTGCCGGTGATGGTCTGGCTGCACGGCGGTGGCTTTACCATTGGCGCAGGCGGACTGGCCCCCTATAACGGCAAACCCCTGGCGTCACGTGGCGCAGTGGTGGTGACCCTGAACTACCGGCTGGGCCATCTTGGTTTCTTCTCTCATCCCGCGCTGGATGCGGAATACCCTGTTGCCGGCACGGTGAACAATTTTGGTCTGCTCGACCAGATCGCCGCCCTGCAGTGGGTTCAGCGCAATATTCCCGCTTTTGGCGGCGACCGTCGCAATGTGACCCTGTTCGGTGAATCGGCCGGCGCGCGCAGCGTGCTGTCACTCTGCTGTTCGCCGCTGGCGGAAGGGTTGTTTCACAAGGGCATTGTCCAGAGCGCCTACAGCCTGCCCGATACCCCGCTGAAAAAGGCGCGTCAGCAGGGGGTGGCGGTGGCACGACACTTTGGCCTGCCGCCTGATGTCACCGCAGAGCAGTTGCGCGCGCTGCCTGCCGATGCCTTCTGGTCGCTGGAGGGGACGCTGGCGATCCCGCCGGTGCCGATTGCCGGGGACGCCGTTCTGCCTGAGCCGATGCTGAAAACCTTCCTGGCGGCTAAACAGCACCGTCTGCCGCTGATGGCGGGCAGCAACAGTGATGAGGCCAGCGTGCTGGACTATTTTGGTGTGGATGCCACTGCCGTGCTGCATCAGTTGCGTGACAAAAACCGGCTGACCTACCGGACACTTAAATGGATGTATGACATCCATGACGACCGACTGCTGGGACGGGCCGTGGCGCGCGATATGGCCTTCAGCCTGATGCCGTGGCTGGTGATGCGGGCGCAGTATCGTGTCGGCATGCCGGGCTGGCGCTACTGGTTTGATTATGTCTCTGAGCACGCCCGCGACCTCTATCCCCACGGTGCCTGGCACGGTAATGAAGTGCCGTATGTGCTGGATACGCTGAGTCAGATGCCCGATCCCAACGAAGCCCGGCCGTTCAGTGAGGCGGACAGGGCGTTTGCGGCGCAGGTCAGCGACTACTGGTTCAGGTTTGCCCGCGACGCCACGGAATATACGCATCAGCTGGACGGTGAGGTAGTCTGGCCCGCGTGGCACCCCGGCAATGACGTGACAATGTCACTTGGTGACGACCGCCAGCACGCCCTGAAGCTGAAGCGAAACTTTATGCGTGCCCGTCTGCGCCTCTTCCGGTTACTGATGACGCGCATGGTCAGGCTTTAGTGGGGATTTAATGATTAGCTCGCTAACCATTAAATAAAGCGAATGGAAAAAATCTGCTTTTTTAATCCTAACTGATTGATGTAGCGTTTTTTTAACCGAAATCTGACATCCGGACGCTGTAAAATATTAGGTAACAAAACAGTTACATCTTCACAATTCCATGCCGATAAACCTCCTATGCCCGACACTCGCGGGTCAACGTGTATAGGATTTTGGTATGGGAATGCTTAAAAATTTTACCATCAGAGCAGTGATGCTCTCCATTCTGGGACTGTTCTGCTTACTCTGGAGCGGCGTCGGGCTCTATAGCATCCACTCGCTTGGCGCGCTGAGCGAAGGCAACGATGTTGACCGTCATCTGGTTGAACAGATGACGGTTCTGAGCAAAGGGAACGATCAATATTTCCGCGTCGTGACGCGCCTGTCGCGCGTTATGGAAGGTAAAGCTGCCGGTAAAACATTAACGGATGAAGCCTATGCCCCGGTGCAGCAGGCGCTGGACAGCATGACGCAGCAACTGGCGCGCTTTAAGCAGCTGGCACCGGGCCCGATGAACCCGGAGGTGGTGGATAGCGTGATTCAGAGCTGGCAGAAACTGCTGGACGAAGGCGTGACCCCGCAGCTGCAGCTGGCCCGTCAGGCGTCGCCGGATGCCTATCGCCAGCAGGCGAACAACGTGACCCCGCCGCTGAGCCGCGCCTTTGGCGTGAGTGCCGACAAATTTAACCAGGGTGCGGCTGAAAAACTCGATACCACCCGCGTGGAAGTCGATCATCTCACCTCCATTACCAAGACGATTATCACCATTGCAGTGATCATCGGCCTGCTGATTCTGCTGTTTACCGATCGCTATCTGGTGGCGATGCTGGTGCGTCCGCTGGAGAGCATCCGCACGCACTTCGCGGTCATTGCCACGGGCGATCTGAGCCAGCCGGTGACCGATTTTGGCCGCAACTGCGTCGGTAAACTGGTGCCGCTGTTGGGTGCCATGCAGGACAGCCTGCGCGAAGCGGTCAGTGCGATTCGCAACGGCACGGAAAATATCTCCCGTGGCGCGGCGGAGATCTCTGCCGGAAACAACGATCTCTCTTCCCGTACCGAAGAGCAGGCCTCCGCGCTGGAACAGACTGCGGCCAGCATGGAGGAACTGACGGCGACCGTGAAATTCAACGCCGACAATGCGCGTCAGGCCAGCCTGCTGGCCGAGACCGCGACCACGACAGCGCAGCGTGGTGGTCAGCTGGTGAGTGAAGTGATCAGCACCATGGATGGCATCTCCGGAAGCTCGAAGAAAATTGCTGAGATCACCAACGTGATTAACGGTATCGCCTTCCAGACCAACATTCTGGCCCTCAACGCCGCGGTTGAAGCGGCGCGTGCCGGGGAACAGGGGCGCGGATTTGCGGTGGTGGCTTCAGAGGTGCGGAGTCTGGCTCAGCGCAGTGCTAACGCCGCCAAAGAGATCGCCACGCTGATCGAAGAGTCGGTTCAGCGGGTGGATAAAGGCGCCGAACTGGTCAGCACCACGGGTGGCACCATGAACAACATCCTGAAATCGGTGCAGGATGTGGATGCCATCATGAAACAGATCGCCTCTGCCTCGGAAGAGCAGAGCAAGGGCATCTCTCAGGTTGGCACGGCAGTGACCGAAATGGACAGCGTGACCCAGCAGAACGCCTCACTGGTCGAAGAGGTCTCTGCGGCGGCCAGTGCGCTCGCCCTGCAGACGGAAGCGCTCCAGGCGTCGGTGTCGAAGTTCCGTCTTTCCGGCACCAGCCAGCCTGCTACGGTCATCAGCCACAAGCCCACCGCGCCGAAAGCGCCGGCGCTGAGCGTGTCTCAGGCTAAACCTGTGGATAATGGCGACTGGGTCACCTTCTGATCCCGGCACAGCCACGCCACCAGTTCCGCCAGGAAGGGTGGCGCATCCTGCGGCGCCCGCTGCAGTAAACTGTAAACGGCGCCGGTTTTCACCTCGCCAGCGAACGGCTTAATCAGCCTGCCGCTGGCGATATCACTCTCCACCAGATTGCTGTCGGCAATCGCCACCCCGAATCCCTGAATCGCCGCGCTGATCGCTAAATCCATGGTGGAAAAATGCTGATTGCGCTGCATCTTCAGCGTCACCTGCTGCGCCTCCAGCCAGCACTGCCAGTCACGTTTGTCCTCTGTGGGATGCAGAAACGTCATCGTCTCCAGCGCCGCCGGGTCGTCTGGTGCGGGCTGAACCGCCGCCATGACCGGCGTCAGTGACTCGCTGAACAGGGTGATCCCGTCGGGCTGTGGCTTGCCATACACAATCGCCGCATCAAAGTTTCCCAGCCGGGCTGCGTGATCCAGCGTGGTGGTCAGCGCCACATGCAGTTCCGGACGCTGCTGCTCCAGCGCGATCAGCCGGGGAACCAGCCAGCGCATCGCGCAGCTCGGCGCTTTCAGCCGAATGCTGACCTGCGTGCGCCGCACCTTCTCGCTGGCCTGCACCATCATCTCAAATCCCTGACGCAGTTCCGGCAGCAGCGCGCTGCCCTGGGCGGTCAGCCGCAGCCCGCGGGCATGACGGTCGAACAGCGTCACCCCCAGCCACTGCTCCAGGGCGGCAATTTTGCGGCTCACGGCCCCCTGGGTCAGACAGAGTTCACCCGCCGCGTGGGTCAGGTTGAGATGGCGGGCGGTCACCAGAAAAGCGTGGATGGCATTAAGCGGCAGCGATGAGCGCGACACGATAAACCTCAGCTATGCATTTTTGTCATGGCTATTATGACGACATTTCGCTTGCCGACTCAAGCCGCAGCCCGTTGAATAGTTTTTTACCGGATCAGACCGGCTATGTTTCTGATGGAGAGAGTATGTCCCTGACAACGCCTGTTGCTGTTCACTCAAAACTGCCGGATGTCGGCACCACTATTTTTAGCGTGATTGGCCAGCTGTCAGCGCAGCATCAGGCGATTAACCTGTCGCAGGGCGCACCGGGTTTTCCCTGTGACCCGGCGCTGGTCGCCTCCGTCAGCCGCGCGATGGAGGAGGGGCACAATCAGTATGCTCCCATGATGGGGCTGCCCGCCCTGCGTGATGCGCTCGCCACGAAAGTCGAGGCGCTTTATGGCGCGAAATACGATCCCGCCAGCGAAGTGCTGATCACCGGCAGCGCCAGTCAGGGGATCTATATGGCGATCACCGCGCTGGTGCATCAGGGGGATGAGGTGATCTTCTTTGAGCCAGCCTTCGACAGCTATGCGCCAGTCGTCCGGTTGCAGGGCGGAAAGCCGGTCGGGCTGAAGCTGGCGGTGCCTTCCTTTGCAATCGACTGGGAGGCGTTACGGGCTGCGATTACGCCGCGCACCCGCATGATCATCATCAATACGCCACACAACCCCAGCGCACAGGTGCTGACGTCTGAGGATCTGAACCAGCTGGCAGCCTTAATCCGCAACACAGACATCGTGGTGCTCTCGGATGAGGTTTACGAGCACATTCTGTTTGATGGCCGCCCGCACTGCGGGATGGCGACGCATCCGGAGCTGGCTGCGCGCAGCGTCATCGTCTCCTCGTTTGGCAAGACCTTTCACGTGACCGGCTGGCGGGTGGGCTACTGTCTGGCCCCGGCGGCGCTGATGAGCGAACTGGTTAAAGTGCATCAGTTCATGATGTACGCCGCCGATACGCCGATGCAGGTGGGCTTCGCACATTATCTGCAGACACCGGATCATTATCTGTCGCTCAGCGCGTTCTATCAGCAGAAACGCGACCGGCTGATTGCGCTGATGCAGGATTCGCCCTTCAGGCTGCTGCCGAGCGCCGGTTCGTTCTTTATGCTCGCCAGCTACGGACATTTCAGTGACGAACCCGACAGTGAAATGGTAAAACGTCTTATTGTCGATCACGGCGTGGCGACCATTCCGCTGTCGGCGTTTTATATGGATGGCACAGACAACAAACTGATTCGTCTCTCTTTTGCAAAGGACGAGGCGACGCTGGAAGCTGGCGCAGCAGCGCTGAGTGCGTTTTCCTGCTGAATCACGCGACAGCGTGAAGCCGGGGAAACGGGTAAATAATACTTTTCGGGGCTAATAATGAAGAAACTGAACGCGCTTTTCCTCGCTCTGGGCATGATGACATCGCTACAGGCACTGGCACAGGATTTACGTTACGGCGTGGAGTCACAATATCCCCCGTTTGAAAGCCGCAACGCGAAGGGCGAACTCGAAGGCTTTGACATTGAGCTGGGTAATGCAATCTGTCAGGCGGGCAAATTTACCTGCCACTGGGTTGAGAGCAGCTTTGATGCGCTGATCCCGGCGCTGCAGGCGAAGAAGTTCGACGCAATTAACTCGGCGATGAACATTACTGAAGCGCGCGCCAGAAGCATCGCCTTTACCCAGCCCATCTACCGTATTCCGACGATGTTAGTGGCGAAGACCGGCGAGAATCTGGCCCCGACCGCTGACGGTCTGAAGGGCAAAAATATCGGGGTTCTGCAGGGGTCCATTCAGGAAACCTACGCGAAGAAGCACTGGGAGCCGCAGGGCGTGACGGTGACCTCTTATCAGGATCAGAACCAGGTTTACAACGACATGGTCGCGGGGCGTCTTGACGGCACGCTGGTGATGTCTGCTGCCGGTCAGTCCGGCTTTCTCGATAAGCCACAGGGCAAAGGTTTCGGCTTTGTCGGCAAACCGGTCGAGGATGACGCGATTCTTGGTTCCGGCATCGGCTACGGACTGCGTAAGGATGACACCCAGCTGAAACAGTCGCTGGATGCGGCAATTGCCCAAGTGCAGAGCGATGGCACCATTAAAAAGCTGGCGGAGAAGTATTTCCCTGGCATTGATGTCAGCGCGAAACCCTGACCTTAATCGGGCGCGAAATGCGCCCGACTTTCCGCTTTACTCTGCCGCCAGATGGCAAAGTTTCTCCGCGACCTGATAGGACTTCACAAACGAGGAGATGGGCAGAAACTCAAAGCGCGAATGGAAATTATGCGCGCCGGTAAAGAAGTTTGGCGTCAGCAAGCCTTTGGCCGAGAGGGCCGCGCCGTCCGTTCCTCCGCGCATCGGGATCACTTTGGGTTCAATCTCCAGCGCGGCAAAAGCCGTGAAGATTAAATCGATCGCCCGCCGATCCTCACCCAGCGCATTGCTGATGTTGCTGTAAATATCACTGATGGTGATGCTGACCTCACCGGTCGGATAACGCGCCGCAATATCCCTGGCTGCCGCTTCTAACTGCTCTTTGCGTGCCGCAAAGCGGGTCAGGTCAAAGTCGCGGATGGAGGCTTTCAGGGTCGCCCGGCTGGCGTTGGCCTGAATCTCGTTAAACCAGATATAGCCTTCACGTCCTTCGGTATGCTCCGGGGTCTGCTGGCGGTCAAACAGGCTGATATAGTCGTGCGCCATCAGCAGGGGATTTACCAGCACCCCTTTGCCCGACATCGGATGCGCCGGCACGCCGGTAAACACGATTTCTGCGGCGGCGCCATTGAAGTTCTCATAGACCACTTCGCCCAGTTCACAGCAGTCTATGGTCCAGGCAAAGTCCACGTTAAAGCGCGTTTCCAGATCCAGCGCTTTCGCCCCGCGCAGGCCGATCTCCTCATCCGGCACAAAGGCCACCACGATATCGCCATGGTCGCCGCTGAGGTTTGCCATCAGCGTCATCACCACAGCCACGGCGGCTTTGTTGTCTGCGCCCAGCACGCTGGTGCCGTCGCTGAAAATCACCGGCTCACCGATGTAGGGCGCGATCTCCGGATGTTCATCGCGGCGCAGCCAGATATCCTGCTGTGCGTTGAGACAGAGATCCTCGCCCTGCCAGGTGAGGATCTGCGGATGGATATCGGGCGAGAGACCGACATCAACGGTGTCGATATGGGTAATAAAGCCGATGCGTGGCGCGTCAGGGCGGTTGCCGCGCTTCACGGCGGTCACGGTGGCATGTTCATCCACCACCACCTGATCCAGTCCTAGCGCACGCAGCTCCTCCGCCAGCAGCGCGGCCATGGCGTGCTGGCTCGGTGTGCTGGGCAGGGTGGTGGATTTGGCATCGCTCTGGCTGCTGACGGCGAGGTAACGGAAAAAACGTTCGGTGAGCTGCGACTCAGGTTTGTCTGTCATCACTATTCCTTATTAGTCAGCTACAGGCAGGGTTCGCTATGGTGCCGAATCGTGCTATCAATGAAGCATCTGAATGATTCATTTAGATATTGTGCCCACCAGAAGTCAATACAAAGCGAGGATGATAATGAAAACAAAGATAGCCACCTTAGCGCTGATGACGGCAGGCGTCGCGCTGGCTGGCAGCGTGAACGCCAGAACCCTGGTTTACTGCTCTGAAGGTTCGCCAGAAAACTTCAATCCTCAGCTCTACACCTCCGGGACCAGTGTGGATGCCAGCGCCGTGCCGGTGTTCAACCGGCTGGTGGACTTCACCCCCGGCACCACCGAGCTGGTGCCCAGTCTGGCTGAACGCTGGGAGATCAGCCCTGACGGCAAGGTCTATACCTTCCATCTGCGGCAGAACGTAAAGTTTCAGAGTAATAAGGCGTTTAAACCCAGCCGCGACTTTAATGCCGATGATGTGATTTTCTCGTTTATGCGCCAGATGGACCCGAAAAACCCCTACCACAACGTCTCTGGCGGCGCCTACTCGAACTTTGAAAGTCTGGAACTCTCCACCCTGATCAAAAGCATCGACCGGGTGGACGATCACACCGTCCGCTTTACGCTCTCACATCCTGAAGCGCCGTTTCTGGCCGATCTCGCCTGGTATTTCGCCTCGATCCACTCAGCCGAATATGCTGATGCCATGCTGAAGGCGGGGACGCCGGAGAAGGTGGATATGAATCCGATTGGCACCGGTCCGTTTGAGCTGGTGCAGTATCAGAAGGATTCACGCATTCTCTACAAGGCGTTTCCTGACTACTGGCAGGGCAAGGCGAAGATTGATCGGCTGGTGTTCAGCATTACGCCGGATGCTTCCGTGCGCTATGCCAAACTGGAGAAGAACGAGTGTCAGGTGATGCCGTTCCCTAATCCCGCCGATCTGGAGAAGATGCGCGCTAACCCCGACATCACCCTGGAACAGAAGGCGGGGCTGAACACCGGCTTCCTGGCGTTTAACACCACTAAAGCTCCCACCGACAATGTCAAAGTGCGCCAGGCGCTGGCGATGGCCATTAACAAACCGGCCATCATCGAGGCGATTTTCAAAGGCACCGGCACGGTCGCAAAAAATATCCTGCCGCCGGGCGTCTGGAGCGCCGACAAGGATCTGAAAGATTACGACTACGATCCAGAGCAGGCCAAAGCCCTGTTGCAGCAGGCGGGTGTCAAACCGGGCACGGAGATCGCGCTCTGGGCGATGCCGGTGCAGCGCCCCTATAACCCTAACGCGCGCCGCATGGCGGAGATGATTCAGGCGGACTGGGCCAAAGTCGGCATCAAAGCCAGCATCGTCAGCTACGAGTGGGGCGAGTACCTGAAACGGGTACGCAGCGGCGAGCATCAGGCGGCACTTATGGGCTGGACCACTGCGACCGGCGATCCGGATAACTTCTTTGGCCCGCTTTACAGCTGCACGTCGGCGCAGGGCGGGTCTAACTCGTCGAAATGGTGCTATCAGCCATTTGAAAAGTTAATTACCGAAGCGCGTGCCGAACCGGATCAGGGCAAACGCACCGCGCTCTATCTGCAGGCGCAGCAGATGATGCATGACCAGATGCCGGCGGTGATGATTGCGCACTCGACGATCTTCGAGCCGGTGCGCAAATCGGTCAGCGGCTATCAGGTCGATCCCTTTGGCAAACACATCTTCTATCCGGTCGACATCAGTCAGTGAGTCGCGAACAGAAAGATTAAGCGGGCCGCCTGTGCGGCCCGTTTTGTTAATGGCCCTGCAGATAGGCGACATGGGTCTGCAGATAGGCCTCCAGACCATGTTTACCATCGGCACCGCCAATGCCCGATTTGCGCCATCCGGCATGAAAGCCCTGCATGGCCTCAAAATTTTCACGGTTAACATAGGTTTCGCCAAACTTCAGCTTACGCAGGGCGTAGAGCGTGGTGTTGAGATCCTGCGTATAGAGGGAAGAGGTCAGCCCATACTGGCAGTCGTTTGCCAGGGCTATCGCCTCATCCAGCGTTTTGAAGCTCATCACCGGCAGCACAGGCCCGAATATCTCCTCCTGCATAATCGGCATCTCCTGACGAACCCCGGTCAGCAGCGTGGGCTGGAAGAAAAAGCCTTTCTCGCCGGCGCGCCGGCCGCCCAGCACCACGCTGGCACCTGCGGCGACCGCCTCAGCCACCTTGTGCTCAACGCGATCCCGTGCCGCAGCGCTGATCAGCGGCCCCATATCAATATCGCTCTGTTCGGCGGGGTCACCCAGGGTCACCTGCTGAAAAGCCGCCGTGAGCGCGTTGATAAAGCGGTCATAAATCGCCTCCTGCACATAGAGCCGTTCAACGCAGTTACAGACCTGGCCGCTGTTTATCATTCGCGAAGCGACGATGGCGCGCACGGCCAGCTCCAGGTCAGCATCCGCCATGACAATCGCCGGGGCCTTACCGCCCAGCTCCAGGGAGACGCTGGTGACGTTCTGTGCTGCGGCCTGCATGGTGGCGATGCCTGCACCGACGCTACCCGTCAGGCTGACCAGCCCGACTTTCGGGTTTGCCGCCAGCTCCTGGCCCACGTCCTGCCCGAAACCATAGACGATATTGATCACCCCAGCGGGCAGGCCTGTCTGCTGCAGAATATCGGCGAAGATCGCCGCATTGTTTGGCGTCAGCTCACTGGGTTTAATGACGATGGTGTTGCCGGTGATCAGGGCAGGTGCGGCTTTACGGGCGATCAGGAAGAAGGGGAAATTCCACGGCAGTATCCCGGTTGTCACCCCAATCGCCTTTCTGAACAGGAAGATATGCTCACCGGGTCGGTCGCTGTTGATGATTTCGCCTTCATAACGCCGCGCCCACTCCGCCATGTAATCGAGATAGTCGGCGGTAAACAGCACTTCGGTCTTCGCCAGTCCCTGCGTTTTTCCGCCTTCGGCCACAATCGTGGCCGTCAGCTCCGGTTCGCGCTCACGGATGGCCAAGGCGATTTTATGCAGCCAGAGACCACGCTCTACCGCAGGCAGCGCCTCCCAGTCCGGCTGAGCGGCTTCTGCCGCGCGGATGGCAAGACGGGCGTCCTCACGACTTCCCTGCGGGATGCGTGACAGCAACGCCTCGGTGGCCGGGTTGATCACCTCAATCCACTGGTCACCCTGCGAACCGACAAACTGGCCATTTATGTAATGTTGATGATGTGTTGTCATTTACTTAACTCTCCGCTATCGACACGTTGCAGTAATGTGATTGCAGGGTGAAGCAGATGCGGGCGGGTGACCTTATGCTGAGTGCCAGTGTCGGCGTCTGGCTGGCAGCCAGTGACAGATAGTGCGCTGCTCTGCGGCAAAAACGTCAATATGTTGTAGATTTATAGAAGCAACGTAATGAAAAAAGGGGGTGTATCATGGCTAACGGATGGGCGTCAGAAGGCGCAGTACAGGAGCAGATTGACAGCACCGTCAATGATGGCATCGAGCGGGTGAGGCAGTCGCTGGGTCATGGCGAAAGCGCGACCGAATGTGAACTCTGTGGCGAGCCGATTCCTGAAGCCCGCCGCCAGGCGCTGAAAGGGGTACGCTACTGCTTAGCCTGTCAGGAAAAAATCGATAAACAGCAGCAGACCCGCAGTTTATATAACCGTCGGGGCAGTAAAGACAGTCAGCTGCGCTAGCCTTGACCCGCAGTCGGCCACGCCGGGGGACGGGCAGCGCGCGTCACGCTGCTGCCTTAGCCGTTACGAGCCTGGCATGGCCAGACCGCTGCCGATAAACCACGCCAGAAAGCCGACGCCTGCCACAATGATGGCGATCGGAAACAGGATGCCAATTCTCATACTCTACCTGCTGCAAACAGCACTATGGGGGCGCAATCTTATCATGAGATCTGCAGCACTGCGCGATGGGTTTTCAGCAGCGTAAAGAGCTGAAACTGCGTGGCCTCCGTCTCCTCCCTTAACACCTCTCCCTTCTTATACAGAATATGCTCGATATGCCCCAGCTGACGCCAGACCACAATCGCGGAGGCGATCAGCGCGCAGTGCTGCTCCGCCTGTATACATTCGATGGTGGCGTAGTGGGCTTCATCCATGCCATTCACAAACACCTTTAGCGCCTCAGCAGGCACTATCGCGCGGATATCATCCAGCATCACCCGGCTGACTGCCTGCGAAAGAAACAGTGTTAACCACTTAGTCGTCATCCTGAACCCTGAACCGATCAATTTTCCCCAGTGTATACGACCTTACAGGTGGGAATGAAAGGCTTCTTTGCGCCTCTGCCACGCGGGTGGCGTGCATGGCAGTGACGCGGGAATTGTGCTGCGCCACACAGCAGAAAGGGGAAAAACAGTGAATTATAAGGCACTTACCTGTTCAGGCAGCCCGGCCTCTGACAACTGCAGAATTGTGATCCCTGACAGCAGCATCGGGTCAATATTGCCACTCCGCGCGGGCTTCCGGCATTCATCCAAAGGCTGAGGAATCGATGCAAACCGTAGACTGCCTGCTGAGCGGAAGCTGAGTGCTTTCCGACAGACCTCAACCAAACCGGGGAATAACAATGAACAGTGCCATTATTGCGGGGATTTTCTGGCATTTTGTCGGCGCTGCCAGCGCCGCGTGTTTCTACGCGCCGTTTAAGCAGGTAAAACGATGGTCCTGGGAAACCATGTGGTCGGTGGGGGGCCTGATCTCCTGGCTGATCCTGCCGTGGGCGGTCAGTGCCATTCTGCTGCCCGACTTCCGGGCTTATTACAGCAGCTTCACGCTGTCGCAGCTGACACCCGTGTTTCTCTTCGGCGCGATGTGGGGCATCGGTAATATCAACTACGGACTGACCATGCGCTATCTCGGCATGTCGATGGGCATCGGCATCGCGATTGGTATTACGCTGGTGGTCGGCACGCTGATGACGCCGCTGCTGCAGGGGCGCTTTGGCGAGTTATTTGCCTCTGCGGGAGGGCGGCTGACCTTACTGGGCGTGCTGGTGGCCCTGGCTGGCGTCGGGATTGTGTCGCGTGCCGGATTGCTGAAGGAGCGGGCGCTGGGAATCAACGCCGAAGAGTTTAATCTCAGGAAGGGTCTGCTGCTGGCGGTGATGTGCGGCATCTTCTCGGCGGGGATGTCCTTTGCGATGGATGCCGCGAAGCCGATGCATCAGGCCGCCGCGAATCTGGGGATCGACCCGCTCTATGTAGCGTTACCCAGCTATGTGATCATCATGGGCGGCGGGGCGCTGGTGAACCTGGGCTTCTGCTTCTGGCGGCTGGCTACCCGACCCGATCTGTCAGTTCGCAGGGACTTTTCCGTCGCCAGGCCGCTGCTTATTGCTAATACCGCGTTCGCCGTGCTTGGCGGCACCATGTGGTATCTGCAGTTTTTCTTTTACGCCTGGGGCCATGCCCGAATCCCGCCGCAGTATGACTATGTCAGCTGGATGCTGCACATGAGCCTGTATGTGCTGTGCGGGGGACTGGTAGGCCTGCTGTTGAAAGAGTGGAAGTCAGCGGGCCGCCGCCCGGTCAGTGTGTTATCGATTGGCTGCGTGGTCATTATCATCGCGGCAAACATCGTTGGGCTGGGTATGGCAGCGTAAGCCGCAGGCATCCTGCGGCGCGGAGGAGAACGGGCCTGTCTGACAGGCCCAATCATCAGGTTTCCATCTGACCGGGCGGATCAGGCCGCGACGCACAAATTCAGGGTACAGGGAACAGGGGCAGAGGAGGAAAGCGTCCCGCGCCAGGGACGGCGCGGGCCGAGCGGCCATGGATGGCTTAAGCGACTTTCCGATCTGACCCTGTTCCCTGTACTGGCTCCCCCTCACAGCGATACGGAACAGATCTTTACGAGCCCGCTCTGCAGAGCCGTGTTATTCCGGTTCAGCGCTTTTCAGCGCTGGCCCGGAGGGGAGAAATCGCTGACGCCAGGCACTGGGCGTGAGGCCGGTTTCACGGGTGAAAACCACGGAAAAATAGTTACTGTCATCGAAGCCGCAGCGGGCCGCCACTTCGCTAATCAGCCACGCCTGCGTTCGCAGCAGATATTTTGCCTGACAGAGCTGTAACTGACGCAGGTAATGGCCGATGGTCATCCCGGTCTGCTGACGGAAAAGCTGTTTCAGCGCCCGTTCGCTCAGCTGGTTTTGCTGGCAGAACGCAGCCAGATCAAACGGCCGGGAAATCGCCCCCTGCAACGCTGACATCAGCAGATCGAGCTGTTCCCCCTCCGGCAGAACCCAGGGGCGATCGGCGGCGTAACCGTGGCGCCGCAGAATCAGCACCAGCTGCAGAAACAGGGCTTCAGAGAGCTGAACCGACAGGGGATCGCTCTTGCGACTTTCACGCTCCAGCTGGCTGATCACACCGCGCGCCAGCCCCATACCGCGCGTGGTCAGACGCCAGCAGCCAGGGGCTTCGGGGCCCTGTGGCGGCAGCAGGCTATCCCAGTCAAGCGCCAGACCAAAACGGTCGCGGCAGTAGAGGATGTTATCCAGCACCAGGTCGTTAACGCTGTCGTAACTATGGCAGTCGCTGTCGCGGATAAAAAAGAGGTCGCCGCAGGTGATGAGCCAGGGGCGATCGTTGAGGACGTGCAGGCCATTACCGCGCCAGACGATGACGATTTCGCTGAACTCGTGTCGGTGCGGCGGAAAAGAGGGCTGTGGCATCCTTTCGGCAACCGCCACCGGTAAACTGGGGGCGGGAAAATAGTCATCACGACTGAGTATCAACGCCATAGTCGGCTCCTTTACCTCATCTGCTGGCGCTCCGCTCGCGGGGCGCAGCCAAATTCGCGCCTGAACAGGGTAGAGAAATGGTTGCTGTCTCCAAATCCACACTGGAAGGCGATATCGGTAATGCGCAGATCGCTGTGACGCAGCAGGTGACGCGCCTGTAACAGACGCAGACGGTTCAGATAACGCTGCGGCGTACTGCCGGTCTGCTGCTTCATCTGTCGGTGCAGCGTGCGCAGCGACAGAGAGAAACGGTCGGCCAGTTCATCCCAGACAATCTCATCACTGTAATGATCCGCCAGCCAGTCCAGCAGGCGATGCAGACGCGCCTCCTGATCCTGACGACCGCCATCACGACAGGCTTCACGTAACAGCACCAGCAGCTGTAAAAAGAGCTGCTCCTGCCGCGCCTGCCTGTCCAGTGACCAGGCCTCGTGCTGCTGCATCTGCGCTGCCACACTCAGGGCCTGCGCCATCACCTTCTGATTGATGCGCCAGTGAGAAGGATAATCCCCATCCCGTTCGCACGGCAGCAGCGCCTGCAATCCGGAGAGAAAACGGAACGCGCCGGGGCTGCGATAGAGCACATTGGTCAGGCAGAGGTTATCCGTCTGTTCATAAAGATGACGATCGTGATCGCGGATAAAGCAGACACAGCCGGCGCAGAGCGTTTGTGGCTGACCATTGAACACATGAATCCCGGCGCCGTGCTCAACCAGAACGATTTCATGAAAATCATGATGATGCTCCGGAAAGGGGGCCTGGGGGATGCGGGGTTCAATCGCAATCGCGTAATTGCCGTCAGGAAAAAAATCCGCACTGTGCAACAGAGTCATGATCGTCCCTCTCTGATTAACAAAACTGCAACGCAGTCTAATCAGGACGCCGTTACCTTACCTTGAATTTTCAGCACGTCTCAGCAGGAATCCTGCTGATTTTTCAAGAAATCCCCGGTAGTTAACAGATTTGCGGCAGGGGTCACATCGTGCTCACTGCTGCCTCTGTGATCTCTCTCACGACATTCTTTGCAGGTCTGCCAGGGCACCCCGGCCGCTGGCACTGCCGGGAAGGTGTTCAGGCGACCCGATTTTTACTCTGTGACCACTTAATCACAGGGAAAAGCCACCATGACCAGGCGAAATATCATTGCTATCGATCTCGGCGCATCCAGCGGCCGGGTCATGCTCGCCCGCTGGGATGACGCGCAGCGCCAGCTGGATCTGCGTGAAATCCGCCGTTTTGAAAACCGGCGTCTGCGTCGTGCCGGCTATGACTGCTGGGATCTGGCGATGCTGGAGCAGGCGATCCGTGCCGGGCTGGAGCAGGCTGTTGAGGAGGGGATCGTGCCAGACAGTATCGGCATCGACACCTGGGGCGTGGATATGGTGCTGCTGGATGCGCAGGGTGAGCCGGTGGGTGAAGCGATCAGCTATCGTGATGCACGCACCCACGGCCTGATGGCGCAGGCGCAGCAGGAGCTGGGCCACAGCGCCATCTATGCAAAAACCGGCATTCAGTTTCTGCCTTTCAATACGCTCTATCAGATGCGCGCCCTGCATCAGCAGCAGCCTGACTGGCAGGCGCGTGTGGCACATGCGCTGATGATCCCGGATTACCTGCACTTCCGCCTGACCGGCAACCTCAACTGGGAGTACACCAACGCCACCACCACCCAGATGCTCAATATTCACAGCGGCGAGTGGGATCGCGATTTAATTGGCTGGGCGGGGATTGAGGCAGGCTGGTTCGGTCAGCCGCAGGCGCCGGGCAACACAGTGGGACACTGGCGGAGTCAGCGGGGCGAGGCGGTGCCGGTTATTGCGGTGGCCACCCACGACACCGCCAGCGCAGTGCTGGCCACGCCGCTGCTGCAGGAGGATGCCGCCTATCTCAGCTCCGGCACCTGGTCGCTGATGGGCTTTGAAAGCCTGCAACCCTATGCGAGCGAGGCGGCACTGCGCGCCAATATTACCAACGAAGGCGGCGCTGAAGGCTATCGCGTCCTGAAAAATATCATGGGTTTATGGCTGCTGCAGCGTCTCTGTGCTGAATGGCAGATTGACGACCTCTGTGCGCTGATCGCTGAGACCGCCCGTCAGCCCGCCTGTCTTTCGCTGATTAACCCCAACGATCCGCGCTTTATCAATCCTGACAACATGGTCAGCGAGATTCAGAAAGCCTGCGCAGAGCAGGACATGCCCGTGCCGCAATCCGCCGCTGCGCTGGCCCGCTGCATTTTTGACAGCCTGGCGCTGCTCTACCGTCAGGTCATCAGCGAACTCGCGGCGCTGCGCGGGAAGCCTTTCACCCGGCTGCATGTGGTCGGCGGTGGCAGCCAGAATCGTTTTCTGAATCAGCTCTGTGCGGATGCCTGTGAGATTCCGGTGCTGGCCGGGCCGGTCGAGGCCTCCACGCTGGGTAACGTCGGTTGCCAGCTGATTGCCCTCGGCGAACTGACGGATGTCGCCGATTTCCGCAACTGCGTGATGAACACCTTCCCCCTCGAAACATTCGAACCACACATTTCAGACGTCTTCGCGGCCAGTCAGGCCCGCTTCGCGACGCTGAGTCAACCCGCAGAGGAACCCGCTTATGACTAAGCAGACAGAACAGGCCTTTGAACTGGCTAAACAACGCTATGCCGATATTGGGGTTGATGCTGAACAGGCTATTCGCCAGCTCGACACGATCCCGGTTTCCATGCACTGCTGGCAGGGCGACGATGTGCGGGGATTTGAAAACCCGCAGGCCGCCCTCACCGGCGGTATTCAGGCGACCGGCAACTATCCGGGACGTGCACGCAACGCCAGCGAACTGCGCGGTGATATCGATAAGGCGATGTCGCTGATCCCCGGCCTCAAGCGCCTGAACCTGCATGCACTCTATCTGGAGAGCGACAGGCCGGTTGAACGGGACGCTATTGAGCCGGCGCATTTCGCGCGCTGGGTCGAATGGGCCAGGGAGCGGGGCGTGGGGCTCGATTTTAACCCCAGCTGCTTCTCACATCCGCTCAGTGCTGACGGGTTTACGCTGTCGCACAGCGATCAAACCGTGCGCCAGTTCTGGATCGACCACTGCAAAGCCAGTCGCCGCATCTCAGCCCACTTTGGTGAGCAGCTGGGCACGCCTTCAGTGATGAACATCTGGGTACCGGACGGCATGAAGGATATCACCGTCGATCGGCTGGCGCCGCGTCAGCGTCTGATGAGCGCCCTGGATGAGGTCATTGCGGAAAAACTCAACCCGCAGCATCACATCGATGCGGTAGAGAGCAAGCTGTTCGGTATCGGCGCAGAGAGCTACACCGTAGGATCAAATGAGTTTTATCTGGGCTACGCCGCCAGCCGTCAGACGGCACTGACCCTGGATGCGGGCCATTTCCATCCTACCGAGGTGATCTCCGACAAGATCTCCGCCGCCATGCTCTATGTGCCGCGCCTGCTGCTGCACGTCAGCCGTCCGGTGCGCTGGGACAGCGATCATGTGGTGCTGCTGGATGATGAAACGCAGGCTATTGCCAGTGAGATCGTCCGTCACCGGCTGTTCGACAAAGTGCATATCGGCCTCGATTTCTTTGACGCGTCGATCAACCGGATTGCGGCCTGGGTTATCGGCACCCGCAACACCCAGAAGGCGCTGCTGCGCGCCCTGCTGGAGCCGACCGATCGTCTGCGTCAGGCTGAGAATGGCGGGGATTACACCGCGCGGCTGGTCTGGCTGGAAGAGCAGAAATCACTGCCGTGGCAGGCGGTGTGGGAAGCCTGGTGCCTGCGTCATGACGTTCCGGCTGACGCCAGCTGGTTAAGTGATGTGCGCCATTATGAACAGCAGATTTTGAGCCAACGTTAAGGGATTTCATTATGCAAAGCATTCTTGCTTCAGAGTTTGTAAAGGGAATGGTTAAGGCAACCAGCGACATGTGGCTGAAGGGATGGGATGAACGCAATGGTGGCAACGTCAGCCTGCGGCTGAGCGAGGAGGAGGTGAGCCCCTACAGGGCTGATTTCTGCCAGGAGCCACGCTGTTTCGAGCTGAGTCAGCCCGCCCCGGCGCTGGCAAACGACTGGTTTCTGGTGACCGGGTCGGGAAAATTTATGCGCAACGTTCAGCTGGACCCCGCGGACTGCCTGGCACTGCTGCAGGTCGACAGCCAGGGGCTCTCCTGCAAAATTCACTGGGGGCTGGTCAATGGCGGGCTGCCGACCTCCGAGCTGGCGTCACATTTTCAGTCGCATGCGGTGCGCAAGGCAGTCAGCGGCGGCAGAGATCGGGTGATTATGCACTGTCATGCCACCCACTTTATGGCCCTGAGTTATGTGGTTGAGATGGAGTCGGCGCGCTTTACCCGCCTGCTGTGGGAGGGGAGCACCGAGTGTCTGGTGGTCTTCCCGGATGGCGTGGGCGTGTTGCCCTGGATGGTGCCCGGCACCGATGAGATCGGCGCCGCGACGGCGGCGCAGATGCAGTCGCACACGCTGGTGATGTGGCCGTTCCACGGCGTCTTTGGCACCGGCCCGACGCTCGATGAGACGTTTGGGCTGATTGACACCGCCGAGAAATCATCTGAAGTGATGGTTAAGGTGCTGTCGATGGGCGGGATACGTCAGAGCATCACCACAGAACAGCTGGTCGCGCTGGGTAAACGTTTTGGTGTCACGCCCTGGCAACCAGCACTGGATGCGGGGCCTGCCCATGTTGCGTAAAGCCTTTGTGATGCAGGTCAATCCGGATTGTCATGCGGAGTATGAGCGTCGTCACTCACCCATCTGGCCCGAACTGGCTGAAACGCTGAAAGCACATGGTGCCCGTAATTATGCCATCTGGCTGGATGAGGAGCGGCATCTGCTCTTTGCCAGCGTGGAGATTGAATCGGAAGCGCGCTGGAACGCAGTGGCGCAAACGGCGGTCTGTCAGCGCTGGTGGGCCTCCATGAAGGATCTGATGCCCTCTCATGCGGACAACAGTCCCGTCAGTCAGCCGCTCCGGCCGGTCTTCTTTCTCAGCTGAACGTGCAACAGGGCGGGAATCCCGCCCTGAATCTTACCGCTGAGCCTGACAGAGTCCTGTCAGGGTGGGCCACATCGCCATCAGCGTATCAATAATACTCTCCAGGTCTGCGCGCTCCGCACCTTCCCGCGCCCGCACCGACATGCCCTGAAGCAGACAGCTCAGATAGCGTGACAGCGCAGCAATGTCCACTGACTCTCCCAGTTCACCACGCTGCTGACGCGAGCAGAGGAAATCCTTTAAAACCTGCTCCTGTGACTGATGCTGCTCTTGCAGCATGGCCGCAATATCCGCGGAAGCCGCCGACAGGGCGCTTGAGGTGCAGATAAAGAAGCAGCCGCCGGGCGAATCGCGTTCGGTAAAGCAGGCCGCGGTAGCGCGGAAATAGGCCTCAACCGCCTCAGAGACCGCCAGCTTATCATCGCCCAGTGCCGCGTCACGCCAGGCGCTGAATTTCTCAACATAGCGCTCCATCGCGGCGCGGAACAATCCCTCTTTATTGACGAACTCCGCATAGAGCGTCGGCGCTTTAGCACCGGTAGCGGCCACCAGATCGGCGAGCGAGGTGCCTTCGTACCCGTGGGTCCAGAACAGGGTCAGTGCCTTATCGAGAGCGGCTTCACGATCGAACACTTTGGGACGGCCACGACATTTCCGGGTATCGCAATCCTGAACCTGACTCATACATCCTCTCTGACTGGGGAACACTCTATTAAATTACCGATCATTATAAAAATGTGCAAGGGCAGAGAGGCAGGCCATCCTCCGGGGTTGCCATTTTGTGCGCCAGCCCGGTTTTATCGCCCCTATGGTTAAGTCAGAAAAGGGGCTGAAGCCCATAATCACGCCACTTCGCGATTAAAATAACGCTCATTAAATAAATATTGACGGCCAGCCTGATCGGGGTCTATCATTTATTTAACGGTCGTTAATTAAATAGCGACAACCGATTTCAGACCCACTGAACACGATCACTGAAAAGAGAGAAGATTATGAAAACCATCAAAACTACCCTGGCTGTTCTGGCACTCACCACACTGACTTTTGGCGCGTCTGCCGCTGACCTGGTTACCAGCGAACCGGCTAATCAGCAGCCTGTCGGCACCATCTCTGTGCTGGGCGGCACCAACCTGAGTTCAGTCGAAGCGCAGCTCAAGGCCAAAGCGGATGAAGCCGGTGCGAAATCATTCCGCATCACCTCAACCAGCGGTCAGAACAAACTGCACGGCACGGCTGTGATTTATCAGTAACCTGGCATCCGGCAGATATGAAGAAGGGGTTCGTTATGAAACGTATCAGTATGATAGTGGCGGCGGCCCTGCTCAGTGGCCTCTCGTTCACCAGCGTGGCGGCGCAGCAGGTGAGCAGCACGCCACTGGATCAGCAACGCGTGGGCGTCATCAGCGCGACGGGCAGCAGCAATCTGACCTCGCTTGAGCAGCAACTGTCAGAAAAGGCCAGCGATGCCGGAGCAAAGTCTTTCCGCATCACTTCGACCTCTGGCAGCAACAACCTGCATGGCACCGCCATTCTCTATAAATAAGAGAAACAGGCTTCAGATAACCTGATTATCTGAAGCCTTTTTTTTATCCTCTCCGCGCCGGTCTTAGCCATTACTGCGAAGCTGAGGATAACGGCGGAAAATATAGACACACCACAGTAACGCCACCAGACCGATCATCCCCCCGACGTTGCCGACTTCCGACATATTCAGATAGAGACTGACCTGGCTTCCCAGCAGCGCGCCTGCGCCTATGCCGATATTGTAGATGCCGGACATGAGTGACATTGCCACATCCGTTGCATCCGGCGCCAGAGACAGCACCCTCACCTGCATACCCAGTCCAATCATCATCATCGCCATGCCCCAGACGATGCACAGGATAGCGATCGCCGCCGGACGAACCGCAGCAAAGATCAGCAGTCCCATGCAGAGGGTGATCAGCGCAATCGCGGCAATCAGCAGCGCGGAAGGGAATTTATTGCCCAGGGTGCTGAACAGCACGCTGCCCAGAATACCCGCAGAGCCAAACAGCAGCAGCAGCAGGGTGGTGAAATTGCCGCTGGATTGCGCCACGCTCTGCATAAAGGGCTCGATGTAGCTGTAGGCCGTGTAGTGCGCGGTCACCACAATGGTCACCAGCAGATACATGCTGACCAGCGCCGGACGACGAAACAGCATCGGCACGCTGCTCAGCGAGCCGGTGTGTTCACTGGGGAGACGCGGCAGTATCCGTACCAGCATGATCATCAGTACCAGTGCCGACAGGCCAATCGCGCCGAAGGTGGTTCGCCAGCCAAGATACTGACCCACCACACGGCCAATCGGCACCCCCAGCACCATGGCCAGTGCGGTTCCGGTCGCCAGCATACTCAGCGCCTGCGTTTTCTTTCCGGCCGGGGCCACGCGAATAGCCAGTGAAGCCGTGATCGACCAGAACACCGCGTGAGAGAGGGCGATGCCGACGCGTGAAACCATCAGCGACCGAAAGTCCCAGGCGAAAGTCGACAGGACGTGACTGACGATAAAGATCGTAAACAGCACCCCCAGCAGCAGTCGCCGCTCCACGTTGCGCGTCAGCAGCATCAGCGGCAGTGACAGCAGCGCGACTACCCAGGCGTAGATCGTCAGCATGATCCCGACATCCGCCGTCTGCATGGAAAAGTCAGCCGCAATGTCCGAAAGGAGACCCACCGGTACAAATTCGGTGGTATTAAATACAAAAGCCGCGATGGCCAGCAAGACCACGCGTAGCCAGGCAGTTTTACGTGAAACAGTTGTTGGTTGCATGAGGTGTCAAATCTGTCAGTACAGCGAATTCGGATGTGGCAGACATCCAGCGAAAGTGACCTGCGTCACAAATTACAGACCATTGTAGTGAATAAAGCGGGAAGCGAAACCTGATAACCGGCTTTTAAGGCGGAAATTTTTTTATCGCCCCGTTCAGGGGCGACGGGACGAGATTACTGACCGCGGCGAGGCGGCATCATGCGCAGCAGGGTATTGTCTTTAAGCAGATAGTGATGAAACAGCGCCGCCGCCGCATGCAGCCCGATCAGCCAGTATCCCAGCGGTGCCAGGGTTTCATGCCAGTCGATCAGCGTATCCGCCAGGTCAAAATTGGGCTCCGGTGCAACCGGCATGCTGATGCCAAACAGCCACCACTCCCGCCCCTTGAGGTAGCGCGACGACAGGCCGAGGATCGGCAGGGTGATAAACAGGGCATAGATCAGGGTGTGCGTCAGATGAGCCACCCCGGTCTGCCAGCGCGGTGCGGCTGGCGTAATGGGTGGCGTGCGATGACGGGTACGCAGAAACAGGCGGGCGATCATCAGCACCAGAACGGTCGCACCTGCGCTGAAGTGGGTGATGATCATGGCGTACCCCTGCCAGGAGCCGCGCTGCACAAAGCCGCGCAGCTCAATGGTGGCGTAGGCTGTCACGACCAGTAAAAAGGTCAGCCAGTGAAGGGCGATCTGAGAACGCGCAAACTTATCCCGCATCGTGCTTTCCATCAAAAAGAGTCAGGAAGAGTAACATAACGGAAAACGGCGCTGATGCTTAACAAATTAGCGCAGCGGTAAGTAGATTTCACGCCAACACCCTCCGACAGCTTAGCGTGACCCCGGCGTATGTTTCTGGGCGACGCTGAGCGGCGTCTCCGGTAGGTGGCTGGCATTAATCGGGCAGCAGTTCTCACAGCCGATAGCCCCCACGTAATATTTTTTTGCCTGAAGAATGGCGGCATTGACGTGATAAAAACTGCCCAGAAACAGTCGGTTTTCCATGTCGGGAAGATGCGGGCAGCCAGCGGCATGCACCACATGATTATCGTTATATCCCGATTGTTTATTGACGTAGTAGTAGAGAGCCACAGGCGTTCCTTGTTGCCGTGTTAAGAGGCAAAGCAGATGAAATGATTCAATAAAACCGATTATAGCGGGAATTGTGGGGTTTTTTCGCGGGGGATTTTCAGGGAAGAGGATGAGCGACAGTCAGCGTGTGGTGCTGCCAGGCCTGGTGAGGCCATCCGGGCCTGGCAGAAGAGGGAAATCAGAGCTTTTTGCGGTGCAGATGCCAGGCCACCAGCAACGCCAGCAGCAGCAGGGTGCTGATAAACAGCGTGATGCCGTGCCAGCCAAAGTTATGCCAGAACAGACCGCCCAGCGTCCCGGCGACGCTGGAACCCACGTAGTAGCTGAACAGATAAAGCGATGAGGCCTGGCCCCGCGCCCGGCGTGCGCGCGGGCCAATCCAGCCACTGGCAACCGCATGGGCGGCAAAGAAGCCGGCGGTGAACAGCATCATCCCCGGCAGGATCAGCCAGAGCGAGTTGAACGCCGTGATCAGCAGTCCCAGCAGCATAATGGCGGTCGCACCCAGCATCACCGGTCCCCGTCCCAGCCGGCTGGTCAGCGCACCCGCTTTCGGCGAACTCCACGAGCCGGTGAGATAGACCACCGACAACAACCCGACCACGGCCTGACTCAGATGCCAGGGGGCATCCAGCAGCCGGTAGCCGATGTAGTTAAACAGCGTGACAAAGGCACCCATCAGCAGGAACCCTTCGGCAAACAGCCAGGGCAGGCCGGGATCGCGCCAGTGCAGCCGGAAGTTAATCAGCAGGTTGCGCGGACGCAGCGTGATGGGGCGGAAATGACGTGACGCGGGAAGGATCTTCCAGAACATCAGCGCCGAAGCCAGCGAAAACAGGCCAATCACCGCCACGGCGATCCGCCATGAGAAGAGGTCGGTCAGTACACCGCTCAGCAGACGCCCGCTCATGCCGCCGATAGAGTTTCCGCTGATATAGAGCCCCATAGAGAAGGCGACGACCCGCGCATCCATCTCCTCGCTGAGGTAGGTCATGCCCACCGCCGCCACTCCGCTGAGCGACAGCCCCATCAGCGCCCGCATGATCAGAATGCCGTGCCAACTGCTCATGGTGGCTGAGATCAGCGTGCAGATGGCGGCCAGCATCAGGGCTGTCACCATCACCGATTTACGGCCGACAGCATCCGAAAGCGGCCCGGTCACCAGCAGGCCCAGGGCCATCAGGCCGGTTGAGATAGAGAGTGACAGGCTGCTGGTCGCCGGTGAGATGCCAAACTGATGCGAGAGCACCGGCAGAATCGGCTGGACACAATAGAGCAGGGCAAAGGTCGCCAGACCGGCGGAGAAGAGGGCCAGCGTCACGCGCATAAACTGCCGCGAACCCCGACGGATATAACCTGACGCAGCCACCGGTTCCGAAGGCATACAACCCGCCTCTTCATTTACCGCGGCGGCCTCTGTTGAGTGACTCACACACTTTCCTTTAACAGTAAAAAAACCTGTCGTCAGCTTAGGCAGGCATCATTATGATGTCTAATATATTAATAATATTAAATGAGACATTTCAGATATGAATATTGAGTTGCGTCACCTGCGCTACTTTATTGCAGTGGCCGAGGAGCTCCATTTCGGGCGCGCGGCCCGGCGGCTGAACATCTCCCAGCCGCCACTCAGTCAGCAGATACTGCAACTGGAGGCAGAAACCGGGGCCCGACTCTTTAACCGGACCAACCGCAGCGTTCAGCTGACCGCTGCCGGACAGCAATTGCTGAACGATGCCCGCGCCATCCTGCTGCAGGTCGAGCAGGCGGCCGACCGGGCAGCCCGGCTGCATCGGGGAGAAGAGGGCGGGCTGCGAATCGGGTTCACCTCCTCGGCGCCTTTTACCGCGGTGGTCTCCGACGCGCTGTTTCGCTTTCGCCAGCGCTGGCCGCAGGTGCATATTCAGATGCAGGAAATTAATACCCGCCAGCAGCTGGCCCCGCTGCATGAGGGGCGGCTCGATCTTGGCGTGATGCGCAACACGCCGCTGCCCGCCGATCTCGCGCATCAGCTGCTGATGAGCGAGCCGCTGTGTGCGGTGGTGCACAAAGCGCATCCGCTGGCGGATGCCGGCGCGATCTCCGTCACCGCGCTGGCCGCCGAACCTTTCGTCTTCTTTGATGCCCAGGGCGGAACCGCGCTCTACAGCGATATCCTGGCGCTGCTGCATCGCTATCAGATCCAGCCCTATATCACCCAGGAAGTGGGGGAAGCGATGACCATTCTGGGGCTGGTGGCAACCGGTCTTGGCGTCTCCATCCTGCCCGCCTCCTTCCGCCGGGCGCAGCTGGCCGATCTGGTCTGGCTGCCGCTGACGGAAGAGGATGCCATTTCAGAGCTGTGGCTGGTCTGGTCAGCCAGCCGCGAAATCACCGCACCGATGGCGAATATGATGGCGCTACTGCGGGAAAAACGGCCCGGAAGCGCACCTTGACAGAGGCCAATATGTGCGATAAATCACATTTCTAATCAAATATTTGACGCTGTTGCCTGATCTGCCTCACCATGGCGCATGTTTATTTAGAAGCGCGAAAATAACCGGGAGCAGGGTTGTGAATCCGGACAGTCAACCTGGCCATATTGACCAGATCAAGCAGACCAATGCAGGTGTCGTATATCAGCTGATTGACCGTTATGGTCCCATTTCGCGTATCGAACTTTCCCGCCGTGCCCAGCTTGCGCCAGCCAGCATCACAAAAATTGTGCGTGAAATGCTGGACGCGCATCTGGTGCAGGAGACGGAGTTTCAGGAGCCCGGCAGTCGTGGCCGTCCGGCTATCGGGCTGATTCTGGACACGGAGGCCTGGCACTATCTGGCCATTCGTCTGCATCGCGGTGCCATGACCTTTACGCTGCGCGATCTCAGCAGTCAGGCGCTGGCCGAAGATAGCCTGCCGCTGCCCGATGAATCCGCTCAGCCGCTGCTGACCGCTCTGATTGAACAGGTGGATGCCTTCTTTATCCGTCATCAGAAAAAGCTGGAGCGTCTGACGGCCATCGCCATCACGCTGCCGGGGCTGATTAACGCCGCGTCAGGCGTGGTGCATCGGCTGCCGGGCTATCAGGTGCGTGATATGCCGCTGGGCGATGCGCTGGAGGCGCACACGGGATTACCGGTGTTTGTGCAGCACGATATCTCCGCCTGGACGCTGGCGGAGTCGCTGTTCGGCGCTTCGCGCGGCGCGCAGGATGTGATTCAGATCGTGATCGATGAAACGGTCGGTGCCGGGGTGATCAGCGGCGGCCAGCTGCTGCATAAGCGGGGGCGGGCGCTGGTCGAGATCGGCCATACGCAAATCGATCCTTATGGTCAGCAGTGCTACTGCGGCAATCACGGCTGTCTGGAGACGGTCGCCAGCACCGGCAGTCTGCTGGCGCTGGCGGCGCAGCGTCTGGCGGCCCAGCCCGACAGCCTGCTTAATCGTCAGGAGCTGACGCTGTCATCGTTATGTGAGGCCGCCCTGTCGGGCGACCGCCTGGCGCGCGACACCATCGCCAGCGTCGGTCATCACGCAGGCCGGATTCTGGCGATGATGGTTAATATTTTTAATCCACAACATATTCTTATCGGTTCTCCGCTGAATGCGGCGGCAGAGGTGCTGTTTCCGGCGGTGAGCAACACGATTCTGCAGCAGTCCCTGCCTGCCTACAGTGCAGGCATTCAGCTGGCCCCCACTGAATTCAGCGAACCGGGCACACTCGGTGCCGCCGCGCTGATCAAAGACGCTCTCTATAACGGACACCTGTTAGTGAAACTGTTGCAAGGTTAAGCGGGCCTGAACTTGCGCTAACGCAATCTGTTCTCATTCTGGATTCCTTAAAATGCCGTTTCGCAGCAGGGCTAATCACCGATTAGCCGCAACGCTTTGAGAGGAGAAGTGGAGTGAACAGACTATTTGTTACCGGCACCGATACAGCTACAGGCAAAACGGTGGTGTCCCGCGCCCTTTTGCAATGTTTTATTCAGAGCAACGTCAGTGCCGTCGGCTATAAGCCTGTCGCGCGCTGCGCGGTCAAAACCGCTGATGGCCTGCGTAACAAAGATGCACAGGTTCTGCAAAGCGCTTCATCCATCGACCTGCCTTATGAGGCGATTAATCCGCTGGTGTTTGAGGAGGAGGAGATCTGCACCCATCCCAGCCAGATAATCGACTATTCCCGGCTGACTCAGGGTCTGACACATCTGACGCAGCAGGCCGATCGGGTGGTGGTGGAGGGCACTGGCGGCTGGCGCAGTCTGATGAACGACGGACGTCCGCTCTCGCGCTGGGTCGCAGAACAGCAGCTGCCGGTTGTGCTGGTGGTGGGTATCCAGTCGGGCTGCATCAGTCATGCGCTGCTGACCGCGGAAGCCATCGCGCACGATGGCCTGCCGCTGGTGGGCTGGGTGGCTAACCGCGTCAATCCGGGGCTGGCGCACTACAGTGACATCATTGAGGTGCTGCGTGAAAAGATTGCGGCACCGCTGCTGGGTGAGCTTCCTTATCTGCCCCGTCCTGAACAACGCGATCTGACCTCCTGGATCGATATTTCTCTGCTGGAGCAGCCCGATCTGCACGCTGCGAGTGCAAAGATCGCCTGATACTGAAACAAAACAAGTCATCTGAGCAGGTCGTGAGCCTAAAGTTTCAGGCTCACGACCCGTTTTCTGTAACTATTTCCGCTTATATTTGAATGACCTGGATCGTTAACCGCGAATTCCCGACGTGATGGCGCAGAAAATGCATTAACTCCGCTAACCACACAGAGCTGGAGCACCACCATGTCGCACTCGCACGAGAAAGGTTTGTTATACGGGCTTGAAGCCCGCATTGGTCCCGTACCGGCATTCTTTGCCGCACTGCAGCATCTGCTTGCCAGCGTCGTCGGCATTATCACTCCGCCGCTGATTATCGGTTCGGTGCTGGGACTGCAGGCCTATATTCCTTATCTGATCAGCATGTCCCTGTTTGTTTCCGGTCTGGGCACCTTTATGCAGGCCCGGCGCTTTTATGGCGTCGGTGCCGGGATGATCTGTCTGCAGGGCACCAGCTTTGCGTTTCTGGGTGTGATCCTGTCGGGTGGGTTAATGATCAAGGGGCGTGGCGGTTCACCTGAAGAGATTCTGGCGATGCTGTTTGGCTGCAACCTGGTGGCGGCACTGATCCCGGTGGTCATCAGCCGCTGCGTCGGCGCGCTGCGCAAGGTGCTGACGCCGGTCGTCACCGGCACAGTGATTACGCTGATTGGTATCAGCCTGATCAAAGTGAGCATCACCGACTGGGCGGGCGGTCACAATGCCACGGACTTTGGCGCGCCGGGAAATCTGGCGCTGGGTGCGCTGACGCTGCTGGTGATTGTGGCGCTGAACCGCTCGCGAAACCGCTGGGCGCGGCTGGTTGCCGTGGTCGCGGGTATCGCCGTGGGGTGTGTGGCGGCGGCGTTAACCGGCCATCTGCAGCTGAAGGCTGCGCCGGAGAGCAGCTGGCTGGTGCTGCCGGCCTTTTTCCGCTTTGGTTTCGCCTTCGACTGGACCATCTTTCTGCCTATCGCGCTGGTATCTGTCATTGCGGTGATTGAAGCGGTGGGCGATCTGACGGCCAACTGTCTTATTTCACAGCAGCCGATTACCGGTAAGCCGTTCCAGCAGCGGCTGCAGGGCGGTATCGTCGCCGATGGCCTGAGCTGCGTGCTGGCCGCGGTTTTCTCGGCCTTTCCTAACACCACGTTCGCGCAGAATAACGGTGTCATCCAGATGACCGGCGTTGCCAGCCGCTACGTGGGGATGCTGCTGGGCATTATGCTGGCGCTGCTGGGGCTCTTTCCGGCGGTTGGCTCCCTGCTGCAGCAGATCCCACCGCCGGTACTGGGCGGCGCGACCGTAGTGATGTTTGGCAGCGTGGTTGCGGCCGGTATCCGGGTGATGACCCAGACACCGCTTGGTCGCCGCGAGATGCTGATCGTCGCCATCGCCTTCGGCATCGGGCTGGGTGTAGAAGCGGTGCCGGACGTGCTGAAGCAGTTCCCGCCGCTGATCGGCAGCCTGTTTGGTCATGCAGTCACTACCGGTGGCATCCTGGCCATTGTGCTGAATCTGGTGCTGCCGGATGAGGCGCGGACGGTGGAAGAGGTTGAGGCGGAGACGCTGACGGAGGGATGACCGGCCGCCGTGCTGAGTGTGTTCTGACAGACGACTGAATTATTGAGGCGATGGGAGCATACGCCCGGAGCAAAGCATAGCGGGCCATGGATGGCCCGCGCTGAGCCCGCCAGGGATGGCGGGTTTGCGTCTTTGCGGAGGGCGTATGCTCCCTGAGCAAATAACGCATTAACAGACAATGGGAGGTGTCACCCCCCAATAAAAGCTTTTACGTATTCAGACGACGACGCGTGCGGCCTGAACTCAGGTAGTCGGCGATATAATCCTGTGAAATCTCACCGCTGTAGCGACCCTCCTCATCAACAATCGGCATCCAGACCGTGTTGTGTTCATAGAGCTTTGACAGCACTACGCGCAGGTTCTCTTCCGCTTTGCCGGTCACCTTAAAGGTGTGCAGGCGCTCTTCACAGCGGCCGCTGACGTTGCGTGCCTCGCGACGCTTCACAAAGCCCAGCGGTTTGCCATCCTCATCGACCACGGTAATCGAGCGCATATCGTTCTCATCCATGGTGCCAAAGGCTTCCTCCAGCGGCGTAGAACGACGCACGGTAATGGTGGGCTGCTGATCGGTGACGTCGCCCGCCTGCACCAGCAGCAGGCGCTTCAGCGTGCGGTCCTGACCGACAAACGAGCCGACGAAATCGTTCGCCGGTGTGGCCAGCAGCTCATCCGGGCTGGCGCACTGCACGATCTTACCCTGACCAAATACCGCAATCCGGTCGCCGAGCTTCAGCGCCTCATCGATATCGTGACTCACCAGCATCACGGTTTTCTTCAGCTGGCGCTGCATATCGAGAAACTCGTTCTGAATGACTTCACGATTAATCGGGTCAACCGCCCCGAAAGGCTCATCCATCAGCAGCACCGGTGGATCCGCCGCCAGCGCACGAATCACCCCGATGCGCTGCTGCTGACCGCCGGACATCTCTCGCGGATAGCGATGCAGGAATTTAGTCGGGTCCAGCGCCACCATACTCATCAGCTCGGTCGCGCGCTCGTGACACTGCTTCTTATCCCAGCCCAGCATGCGCGGCACCACGGTAATGTTCTCTTCGATGGTCATGTTCGGGAACAGTCCAATCTGCTGGATCACATAGCCGATGTTGCGACGCAGGGTGGTGGTGTCCTGCGTACTGGTATCTTCGCCATTAATCAGAATCCGGCCACTGGTGGCAGGGATAAGGCGGTTAATCATCTTCAGGGTGGTGGTTTTTCCGCAGCCCGATGGCCCCAGCAGGACACACATCTCACCGGCTGGCACATGCAGGCTGACGTTATCGACGGCTTTATTGGTGGTACCGTTTTTCTGGGTAAAGGTTTTCGTCAGGTTTTCCAGCGTGATCATTATCGAATCCCCTTAGGAGTCAGCGCCTGCTGCAAACGGTGCAGCAGCCAGTCAAGAACAATAGCCAGCAGACAGATCATCAGTGCCCCGGCAATTAACATGCGAATATCACTGCCGCTGATGCCATCCAGCAGCAGCTGGCCCAGGCCGCCGGCTCCAATCACGGCGGCAATCGCCATGACGCCGACGTTCATCACCACGGCGGTGCGGATGCCGCCAAAAATAACCGGCAGCGCCATTGGGATCTCCACCCAGCGCAGACGCTGCCAGAAGGTCATGCCGATACCACGACCCGCCTCACGCAGACCGCCTGGCAGGTTCTCCAGTGCGGTGTGCGTGTTGCGCACAATCGGCAGCAGAGAATAGAGGAACACAGCGGTGATGGCGGGCAGCGCACCGATGCCCTGACCGATCAGTGAAAAGAGCGGGATCATCAGACCAAATAGCGCAATGGTCGGGATGGTCAGCACCACGGTGGCGATGCCGAGGATCGGGGCCGCCAGCCACCGGACCCGGACAATCAGAATGCCGAGCGGCACGCCAATGACAATCGCCAGTCCGACCGCGACCAGCACCAGCCAGCTGTGCTGCCAGCTCAGGGTCAGCAGGGTATTCCAGTTATCCATGATGTAGTGAAGGGTATCCACAGTGCCTCCTTACAGCATGTTTTTGGATTGAAGGAAATCACGCGCCACTTTCTCCGGCGACTGGTGATCGATGTCGACCCGCTTGTTCAGCTCGGTAATCGCCTCATCGGTGATCTGCGCCGAGAGCTGATTGAGCGCGGTGTCCAGACCCGGATGGCTTGCCAGCACATCCTGACGCACAACAGGCGTCACGTTGTAGCTGGGGAAGAAATGCTTATCATCTTCCAGCACTTTCAGGTCAAATCCTTTTACCCGGCCATCGGTGGTGTAGATCAGACCGGCATCGACAAAGCCGTCGCGAATGGCGTTATAGACCAGACCGGGGTCCATCTGCCGGATCTGCGGGCGATCCAGCGCCAGGTCGTAGGTTTTCTGCAGCGGCTTCATGCCGTCGGAACGCCCTGAAAACTCCAGGTCCAGCCCGAGTCGCCAGTTATGGTCCGGGTCGGTCTTCCGCACCTGCTCAATCTTTGCGACCAGCTGCGACATCGTGCTGATACCCTCTTTTTCGGCCCGTTTCCGGGTCATGGCAAAGGCGTAGGTGTTGTTCATCGGTGCCGGGTCAAGCCAGACCAGCCCCAGTTTTGCATCCAGTTTTTTCACCGTCTCATAGGCCTGCTGAGACGACATCGGCTGGCTGATGTGGTTGAAAATAATCAGTGAAGTCCCGGTGTACTCCCAGACCATATCGATCTGCTTATTCAGCAGCGCGTTACGGCCGATGGTGGTGGCAATATTCCGTTTGGGCACCACCTCAAAGCCTGACTTCTTCAGCCACAGTACGGTCATGGCGGAGAGAATATGCTGCTCGGTGAAACTCTTGGTCGCCATCACCAGCGGGGCAGCCGCCTGTGCCGTCTGGCTTAGCAGCAGCGTCGCGGTAAGCGCCACCACGCTCTTCTTTATCCAGTGCGTTAGCATTGCAAAGCTCCTTGTGGTCAGACCGCCGCGTGCGGGCTCAGTAAGCGGCCCAGTGCAGCCAGCAACATATCCAGCACCAGTGCCACCAGTGCGGTAGCAACAGCGCCGAGGATCAGCGTCGGAAAGTCATTCAGATAGATGCCGGGGAAGATCAGCTCGCCGAAGCTGCTGGCCCCGATCAGGAACGCCAGCGGAGCGGTTCCGACATTGATGGCCGTCGCGATGCGCACGCCGGAGAGGATCACCGGCAGGGCATTCGGCAGTTCCACCCGGCGCAGACGCTGCAGTTTAGTCATACCGATGCCGTTGGCGGCCTCAATCAGTGACGGGGGAACGGCGCTCAGGCCCGAGAAGGTGTTGCGGACGATAGGCAGCAGCGAGGCCAGAAACAGGGCTATCAGCGCCGGACGGTCGCCAATCCCGATAATGACCATCGCCAGAGCCAGCACCGCCAGCGGCGGCAGGGTGTTACCGATGTTGAAAATCTGCATCACATACTCGGCCCAGCGGCGGGCAAACGGGCGACTGAGCAGGATGCCGCTGGGAATACCGACCAGCAGAGCGAACAGCATTGACCAGAACACTAAGAAGAGGTGTTGTTGCCCGAGATAAAGCAGGTCGACCTTACGGGCGACCAGCTGATCCCAGCCGAGGCCCCAGATCAGCACCGCAATCACTGCGACCACTGCAAGCAGTGCCAGACCGGCGCGTCGGGCCAGTGAAGCATTTTGCATAGGAGAATCTCCCTGATAACGATCTCAATTGTTATAACAGCGCTAAACAGTCCGACAGACGCCGCAAAAAAGGCCGCCGCACCCAAAACCGAAACTGCGATAAAATGTAGACAAAATGCGTATTTACCTACTCTTTTTCAGTCAACACTGAGAAAGATGCTTTACTGCTATAGCAGCCCTTTACCCGGCAAGCCAGCTTTTCAGCCTTTCTCAGGCGAGTGAGAAACTGGTTAAAATGGTGTTAAGGCCGCGTAGCCACTGGGCTGATGCGTCAATAAAAAAAATTCATCGACTTTTAGTGACACCGTCACAGATGGTGCAGGAAATGCGCACGTTCAGGAAACTGCACGGGCTGATTTTCAGCTAGCCTTGCTGATAAAAAAGGAACCCTATGACTGAAAGCGCACAACTCCGGACCGGACACCGCCACTGGATACTGATTGCCTGCATGCTGGCGATGTTTATGGCGGCTATCGAAGTCACCATCGTGGCCACCGCCATGCCCACCATCATTGCCGACCTCGGCGGTTTTTCGCAGTTTGGCTGGGTCTTCTCCATCTATCTGCTGACGCAGGCGGTCAGCGTGCCGCTCTATGGCCGGCTGGCGGATAAGGTGGGGCGTAAAACCATGTTTTTTACCGGCACCTCCCTTTTCCTGATCGGATCGGTGCTGTGTGGCTTCGCCCACTCCATGACCTGGCTGATCCTGTTCCGGGCGTTTCAGGGGCTGGGGGCGGGGGCCATCATGCCGATCAGCTCCACCATCGTGGCGGACATCTATTCGCCGCGCGAGCGCGCCAGCGTTCAGGGCTGGCTCTCCAGCGTCTGGGGAGTGGCGGCCATCGTCGGGCCGCTGACCGGAGCCTGGCTGGTGCAGCACTTCAGCTGGTCCGTGATTTTCTGGGTCAATCTGCCGATTGGCCTGATCAGCATGCTGATGCTGGCGCGCTGGTTACCGGCGCATCAGCAGGAGGAGAAATCGGCTCCCCTCAACCTCGCGGGCAGCGGCTGGCTGATGCTCTGCGTCTCCGCGCTGCTGGTGGCGCTTTTGCAGGCGGAGCTGCTCGGATACTGGCTGATTCCTTTTCTGCTCTGTTCACTGCTGGCAGGCTGGCAGCTGAAACGCCACGAGCAGCGGGCCGCGGCACCGCTGTTTCCGCTGGTGATCTGGCGCAGCCGGCTGATCATTGCCGGTAATGCGGGCAACCTGATTATCGGGGCGGCCATGATGGGGATCAGTGCGTTTCTGCCGACCTGGATTCAGGGGATCCGCGGCGGCACGCCGTTACAGGCGGGCAGCGCGCTGGCGATGATGTCGATTGGCTGGCCGCTGGCCAGCACCCTGAGCGGCAGGCTGATGCTGCTGACCTCCTATCGCTTTACCGCCCAGCTCGGCGCGCTGCTGCTGGTCAGCGGCAGCGCCTTACTGCTGCTGCTGCAGCCCGCCAGTTCACTCTATCAGGCGGGCTTTACGGCCTTCCTGATTGGCACCGGCATGGGGATGACCAGCACCACGTTTCTGGTCTCCGTGCAAAACGAGGCGGACTATCAGATTCGCGGCATCTGTACCGCCTCGGTGATGTTCAGCAGGATGATCGGTTCGGCGGTGGGCACGGCGATCATGGGAGCAGTGCTCAAT
Organism: Pantoea sp. PA1; assembly: GCF_056856975.1. NCBI lineage: Bacteria > Pseudomonadati > Pseudomonadota > Gammaproteobacteria > Enterobacterales > Erwiniaceae > Pantoea > Pantoea sp. PA1. The sequence continues at coordinate 1,178,869 of NZ_JBXGEE010000001.1, read as the reverse complement.
CTCAATCTGCAGTGGCGGCTGCCGCAGGTGGCCGATCCGGTGCAGCAGATTATGTCTGAACCCAGCCGTCAGCAGCTGGCGCCGCAGGCGCTGCAGGAGATGGTGCAGGCGATTGCAGCCTCACTGCACTGGGTGTTTGTGGTGGCGCTGGTGATTGCGCTGTTTGCGCTGGGTGTAGCGTGGATGATGCCGCGTCAGCGGCCGGAACAGGCGGAGTAAACGGCAGGGCGACAGACCGTCGCCCTGATTAACACAGGTTTATTGCTGCGCAGGCGCGTCCTGAGAACTGCCTGCACTGGCGGGCACGCTGGCCTCGTCATCCCGGCCGGTGCGCTTGTAAACAATCTTCTGGCTGTCGTTTTCACAATGCCCGACCACCTGACCGCCCGCCTGATCGACCTGATCGTTGGCGACGATGTCGAGAGTGAAGCCCGATTCAGGCACGCCGTTCTGAACAATTTTCTGACTGATGTCGGCTTTTACCGATTCGCAGGAAGCCTGCGCCATCAGCGGCAGCGAGAACAACGCTGCGGTGAACAAAACCCTCTGTAGCTTCATCACGTCTTCCTTATGTTAGTCGTCCGTCATTACTATAGCGCAAATTCAGGGAGTGACCGGGCGGCCTGAACGGCGGTCCAGACAGCGCAGGGTGTTGGGCTCCCAGTAGGCGTTCAGATTGAGGCTCTGCTCGCACTTGTCGCGGGTGTCGAACGCGCGGTCGGTTTTATCAAACTCTTTTTCTACGCGGCTGTTCACCTTGTTGCGCAGCATCCGCGTGTCATTCCATTGCTCTTTATTCTGGCGAGCCGCTTCGTTACTCAGCGCAGAACTGCCATCTTCGATGATCAGGCGGTTGGTGGTCGCACCCGCCGTAAAGGCGGTACCAGACAGCAGAACCAGAAGCAGAGCAGGGATCATTTTTTTCATCAGACTATCCTTTCGTTATCGCCAACATCGCCATCCGGGACGGCTGTTGCAGCGGGTCCGGGTAGTATATCATCGCCGTTTCTTTGCTCACCAGTGGTGCGTGGTTTGTTTAAGTTCAGGAGAGGTATGGGTGCTGATTAAAACCGCCTTGCTGTTTTTCATCACCGCCCTGGCGGAGATCACGGGCTGCTTTCTGCCGTGGTTATGGCTGAAAAAAGGCGGCCCGATCTGGCTGTTACTGCCGGCGGCGGCCAGCCTGGCGCTGTTTGTCTGGCTGCTGACCCTGCATCCTGCCGCCAGCGGCCGGGTCTATGCCGCGTATGGGGGCGTCTATGTGCTCACCGCGCTGCTCTGGCTGCGGGTGGTGGATGGCGTGAAGCTGAGCGTCTGGGACTGGAGTGGCGCACTGATCGCGTTCAGCGGCATGCTGATAATCGTTCTGGGCTGGGGACGTGGTTAGCGCCAGCCGGGAGAGCTGGCGCGCAGAGGATTAAGGCTTGTGCACCTTCAGGCCCGCCAGCGTCTGGCTGACCGGCATCATCTCCAGCGTGTTGATATTGACGTGCGCTGGCAGTGTGGCCACCCAGTAAACCGCTTCCGTGACATCTTCCGGGGTCAGGGCGGTGGCACCCTCATAGACCTGACCAGCTTTGTCATCATCACCTTTAAAGCGGACGTTAGAGAACTCGGTGCCGCCCACCAGCCCCGGTTCGATATCGGTCACGCGCAGCGCGGTGCCGTGCAGATCGGTGCGCAGGTTCAGGCTGAACTGCCGCACAAACGCCTTTGTGGCCCCATAGACGTTGCCGCCGGCATAGGGCCAGCTACCGGCAATCGAGCCGATATTGATGATATGGCCCACGTTACGCTCGACCATCTGTGGCAGCAGGGCGCGGGTCATATAGACCAGGCCTTTCGTGTTGGTATCGATCATGTTTTCCCAGTCTTCCACACTGGCTTTGTGCGCGGGCTCTATGCCCAGAGCCAGACCGGCATTGTTCACCAGGATATCGATAGCGCGCCACGCCGCCGGTAACTGCGCCACAGCTTCTTCGATGGCGGCGCGGTTCCGCACGTCCAGCTGGACGGTGTAGAGATTCTCACCCAGCTCATCTTTCAGCGCTTTTAAGCGTTCGGCGCGGCGTCCGCTGGCGATCACTTTGTGCCCGTTTTTGATAAAGCGGCGGGTAATACTTTCACCAAAACCGGCCGTCGCACCGGTGACAAAAATAATCATCTCACTGTTCCTTATGCCATTTTCAACGTCGATGGCTTCACCATAGCATGCCATTTCGGCTTCTGCGCGCAGAAAAACGGGCAGGGGGGAAATCCCTTTTTACGGGCAACGTTCTGCGCCTTTTCGGGGCGCACTGCACCGTTAAGGGGCAGGGCAGCAGCCAGCCTGTGCGTCAGACACGCCGCCAGAATTGGCAATTGCGCTTCGCAACCGATTGCGACATGAAAGCAAACGGTTGCTATGCTTTTTACAGGCTTTTTTGTTGCGCAACAGGCGCGAGCTTATCTAAGCACTTGATATATATAGGTTATAAAGCAGGGTAAATCTGGCACGCAGGTTGCAAAGAGTTAAACAGAGAGTTAACTGCACCACTTCATCGCGCTTTCAGAAAGGAAACAGCATGCACCCAGCAACCGACACGGCGATACGCGCCAGCTTCTTTGACTTCACCGGCGTGGTGGATCATCCCGACGATCTGGCAACGCAGGCCCGCTATCTGGAGGATGGCGTGCTGCTGCTGCGTGACGGACGTGTGGCCGGGCTGGAGAGCTGGGAAACGGCTGAGGCGAAGCTGGCGGATCTGCCGGTCACTGACCTTCGCGGCCGGCTGATCGTGCCGGGCTTTGTGGACACCCACATACACTATCCGCAGACGGAGATGATCGGCGCCTTTGGCGAACAGCTGCTGGAGTGGCTGAATCACTATACGTTCCCGGTGGAGGCGCAGTATCACTGCCCGGATCATGCCGCCCGGATGTCCGCCTTTTTCCTGCATCAGCTGCTCTCCAATGGCACCACCAGCGCGCTGGTTTTTGGCACCGTGCACCCGCAGTCGGTCGAGGCGCTGTTCAGCGCCGCCGAAGCGCTGAACATGCGGCTGATTGCCGGGAAAGTGATGATGGATCGCAATGCGCCCGACAACCTTACGGAAACCCCGGAACAGAGCTATCAGCAGACCCGGGCACTGATTGAACGCTGGCATCAGCGCGGCCGACTGAGCTATGCGCTGACGCCGCGTTTTGCCCCGACCTCTTCGCCGCAGCTGCTGGAAAAAGTGCAGCAGCTGCGTCAGGAGTTTCCCGACACCTGGCTGCACACCCATCTCAGCGAAAACCCGCAGGAGGTGGCCTGGGTTAAAGCACTCTTTCCGGAACGCGACGGCTATCTGGATGTGTACCACCATCATCAGCTCACCGGCCGCCGCAGCGTGTTTGCCCACTGCCTGCATCTGGAAGAGAAGGAGTGGCAGTGTCTGCACGACACCGACTCCTCAATTGCCTTCTGTCCCACCTCTAACCTGTTCCTCGGCAGCGGCCTGTTTAATCTGAAACGCAGCTGGCAGCAGGGCGTGAAGGTGGGAGTGGGCACCGATGTCGGCGCGGGCACCACCTTTAACATGCTGCAGACCCTGGGCGAAGCCTACAAGGTGGGCCAGTTGCAGCACTACCGGCTCAGCGCCGCCGAAGCCTTTTATCACGCGACGCTGGGCGGGGCGCGGGCACTCGATCTCGACCACGCCATCGGGAATTTCAACACCGGCAAAGAGGCGGATTTTGTGGTGCTCGATCCGGCAGTTTCTGCCCTGCAGCAGCTGCGCATCGGCAACAGCAAAGATATCTGGGAAAAACTTTTTGTCTTAATGACGCTGGGCGACGACCGCAATATTGCCCAGACCTGGGTGGCCGGTCGCCCGGTCTGGCAGCGTGACGCACAGGAGCAAGCCGCATGATCCAGTTTCTGCTCAATAACCAGCTGGTCAGCGAAACTGCGCTCGACCCCAATCTCACTATCCTTAACTATCTGCGTACCCGCCAGCAGCGGCCCGGCACCAAAGAGGGCTGCGCCTCAGGCGACTGTGGCGCCTGCAGCGTCACCCTGGGCAAAGCGGTGGATGGCAGGATGCAGTATGAAACGGTCAACAGCTGCCTGACCCTGGTCTCCACGCTGCAGGGTAAACAGCTGATCACGGTTGAAGATTTACGTCACGGACGGGCGCTGCACCCGGCGCAGCAGGCGATGGTTGACTGCCACGGCTCGCAGTGCGGCTTCTGCACGCCGGGCTTTGTGATGTCGCTGTTCACGCTGCAAAAAAATGCCACGGGCTGGGATCGTCATCAGGCAGAAACCGCGCTGGCGGGCAATCTCTGCCGCTGCACCGGCTACCGGCCCATCATGGCGGCCGCCGAGCAGCTCTGTTCGCAGCCGGTGACGGATCAGTTTGATCACAGCGCCGCGAGTACCGTGCAGCGTCTTGAAGCGCTGGCGACCCCGGAGATGCAGGAGACGGGCGCAGCAGGGCGGCGCTGCTTCCTGCCTAAAACCCCGGCGCAGCTGGCGGAGATCTATCTGGCGCATCCCGAAGCGGTACTGATTGCCGGTGGCACCGATCTCAGCCTGCAGATCACCCAGCAGCATAAAAGGCTGCCGCTGCTCATCGCCCTGGAGCAGGTTGCCGCGCTCAAGGTCTGCAGTGAATTTGATGACCATTATCTGCTGGGCGCAGGCGCGTCGCTGCAACAGGTCAGCGATTTTCTGGCCAGCCGCATCCCGGGCGTGAGCGAGATGCTGCAACGCTTTGCCTCCCTACAAATCCGTCTGCAGGGCACGCTGGGCGGTAATATCGGCAACGCCTCCCCGATCGGAGACGCGTCGCCCATGCTGCTGGCGCTGAACGCCAGCCTGATACTGCAACGCGGCGAGCAGCAGCGCTGCCTGCCGCTGAACGACTTTTTTACCGGCTACCGGCAGACCCGGCTGGAAAAAAGCGAGTTTATCCGCGCGATTCGTATCGATAAGGTGACAGTGTCACCTGACTTTGTCGCCTGGAAAGTTTCCAAACGGCTGGATGACGACATCTCAGCGGTCTTTGCCGCCTTTAACCTGCACACCGATCAGGGCATCGTGACCGACGCCCGCGTCGCCTTTGGCGGCATGGCGGCCACGCCGCAGCGGGCGCACCATTGTGAACAGGCGTTGATCGGTCAGCCCCTCAATGCCGTGACGGTGTCACGTGCAGCGGCCGCACTGGCCGACGATTTCCAGCCGCTCTCCGATTTTCGTGCCAGCAGCGCCTATCGGCTGCAGGTGGCGCGTAACCTGCTGCGCCGCTTTCTTCATCGCTATAACGGCGAAATAACCTGTACCGAGGTGACCCGCTATGTCTCATAACCGTCCTGAACTCAACGAAGCGGTAATCAAGGCGCAGTATGCCGCCGATCTGCAGAGCGGCGTGGGCCGCTGTAACCGCCATGAAAGTGCGGAAAAACATGTCTCCGGGGAAGCGCGCTTCATCGACGACAAGCCGGAGCTGCCGGGTCTGCTGCATCTCTGTCCGCGCCTGAGCGAGCATGCACATGCGCGGATTGTGCGCATCGACGTGCAGCCCTGCTACGCCGTGCCGGGCGTGGTCAGCGTGTTAACCTGGCAGGACGTTCCCGGTATCAATGATGTCGGACCGCTGGAGCCGGGCGATCCGCTGCTGGCGCATGACAAAGTCGACTATCTGGGGCAGATCGTCCTCGCCGTGGCGGCGGAGTCGCCCGAGGCGGCCCGACTCGGTGCCGCCGCCGCAGTGATTGACTATGAGGTGCTGGAACCGCTGCTGGATGTGGAGCAGGCGCTGGCGCAGCGCAGTTTCGTTCAGGAACCGCACGTGCATCAGCGCGGTGATGTGGAAGCGGCGCTGGCACGCGCGCCGCATCGGGTCAGCGGCGCGTTTCACATCGGCGGACAGGAGCATTTTTACCTGGAAACCCAGACGGCGATGGTGATCCCCGGCGAAGATCACCAGCTGCAGGTCTTCTCCTCAACGCAGAACCCCACCGAAGTGCAGAAGCTGGTGGCAGAGGTGATGGGCATCAGCCTGAATCAGGTGACCATTGATATGCGGCGTATGGGCGGCGGCTTTGGCGGCAAAGAGACGCAGGCGGCCGGTGTGGCCTGCCTCTGCGCCATTGTCGCCCGTCAGACCGGGCGGGCGGCGAAGATGCGGCTCTCCCGCCGCGACGACATGCGTGTCACCGGCAAACGTCACCCCTTCTTTGTGCGTTACGAGGCGGGCGTGGAGGAAGATGGCCGGCTGTGCGGTATCAAAATCGATCTGGCGGGAAACTGCGGTTATTCACTGGATCTCAGTGGATCGATTGTCGATCGTGCCATGTTTCATGCCGATAACGCCTATTACCTTGGCGATGCGCGGATCACCGGCTATCGCTGCCGCACCAATACCGCCTCTAACACCGCCTATCGCGGGTTTGGCGGCCCGCAGGGAATGGTGGCCATCGAGCAGATTATGGATCACATCGCGCGGGAACGCGGGCTGGACCCGCTGGAACTGCGCAAGCGTAACTACTATGGCAAGCAGGAGCGCAACATCACTCATTACCACCAGCAGGTAGAGGACAATCTGCTGGATGAGATCACGGCGCAGCTGGAGGCCAGCAGCGACTATCAGGCGCGCCGGGCGGAGATCAGCGCCTTCAACGCCCGCAGCCCGCTGCTGAAGCGCGGACTGGCGCTGACGCCGGTGAAATTCGGCATCTCCTTTACCTCCAGCTTTCTCAATCAGGCAGGTGCCCTGATCCTGATTTACACCGACGGCACGGTGCAGCTAAACCACGGCGGCACCGAGATGGGCCAGGGACTGAACACCAAAGTGATCCAGATTGTCGCCGAGGTGCTGCAGATTGAGGTCGATAAGATCCAGATCACCGCCACCGACACCGGTAAAGTGCCTAACACCTCGCCAACCGCGGCCTCCAGCGGCGCGGATCTCAACGGCAAAGCGGCGCAGAATGCCGCTGAGATCCTGCGTGACAGAATGACGGAGATGCTCTGCAGGCTGCATGAGTGTGATGCCAGCGCGGTGAGTTTCCGCAACGGCGTGGTGCGCGCCGGTGAGAAGCATTACACCTTCGCCGAGGTGGCAAAGCTGGCGTGGCTGAATCAGGTGCCGCTCTCCGCCACCGGCTACTACCGCGTGCCGGGGATCCATTACGACCGGCTGGCGGGGCGCGGCAAGCCGTTCTACTACTTCGCCTACGGTGCCGCCTGCTGCGAGGTGGTGATCGACACCTTAACCGGCGAATCGCGCCTGCTGCGTGCCGACATCCTGCATGATGTCGGGGCCTCGCTGAATCCGGCCATCGATATCGGTCAGGTGGAAGGGGGATTTGTGCAGGGCGTGGGCTGGCTCACCTGTGAAGAGCTGGTCTGGAACGACAAAGGTCAGCTGCTGACCGATGGGCCGGCGAGCTACAAAATTCCGGCCATCAGTGATGTGCCAGCCGATCTCAGGGTCACGCTGGTGGAGAACCGCAGGAATCCAAAGGATACGGTGTTTCACTCCAAAGCTGTGGGTGAGCCGCCGTTTATGCTGGGCATTGCCGCCTGGTGTGCGCTGCAGGATGCGGTCGCCAGCGTCGCCGACTACCGGCAGCACCCTCATCTGGATGCCCCTGCCACGCCGGAGCGGATCTTCTGGGGCGTGCAGCGTCTGGCTGGAGCAGAACATGATTTACCATGACTGGATAGGCGTCCTGCATCAGCTGCGGGAGAAGCGGCAGAGCTGCGTCCTGGTCACCGTGCTCAGCGAGCACGGTTCGGTGCCGCGTGACAGCGGCAGCAAAATGGTGGTGACGCAGCAGGAGAGCTTCCTCACCATTGGCGGCGGTCATCTGGAGTTTCAGTGCATCGCCCAGGCCAGAGCGATGCTGCAGAGCGGGGCAGGCGCGCCCCACACCGAGGAGTACAGCCTGGGCGCACGACTGGGCCAGTGCTGCGGCGGCAAAACCACACTGCTGTTTGAGCCTCTGCTGCAGGCGCAGCCGGAAATCTATCTGTTCGGCGCCGGGCATGTCGGCCAGGCGCTGGTGAACCTGCTCTCTACGTTACCCTGTCACATCAACTGGATCGACAGTCGTCCCGGTCAGTTCGGCCACGTGCCTGCCGGTGTGGTGACCCAGCAGCCGGAGGAGCCGATCGAGTGCGTGGCGGAGGCTCCCGCCGGGAGCTACTTCATTATCATGACCCACCACCATCCGCTCGATTTTGCGCTGTGTGAAGCGGTGCTGAAACGCAACGACTTTGCCTATGCCGGGGTGATCGGTTCAGAAACGAAAAACCAGCGTTTTCGCTACCGGCTCGCTGGCCGTGGCGTTGGCACGGAACCGCTGGCGCGGCTGCGCTGTCCGATCGGTCTGCCTGACGTCAAAGGCAAGCTGCCCGCCGAAATCGCCGTGGCGATTGCAGGTGAAATAATCAGCGTCTATCAGCAGCGCATCGCCTGAGTTGTCGCCTCAGCCGCAACCTGTCAGGATAGGTCTTTGCGATGCCCATCAGGAGCGAACCATGAACGCCCGTCAGAATCCCTTCTTCAGCGTCAGCACACTGCCTTATCAGGCGCCCCCTTTTGATCAGATCCAAGAGCAGGACTTCCTGCCCGCACTTGAGGCGGGCATTGCGGAAAAGCGCCGGGAGATCGATGCGATTGCCCATAACAGCGAGGCTCCCACCTTTTCCAACACCTATGAGGCCCTGGAGAAGAGTGGACAACTGCTCAACCGGGTCAATCTGGTGTTCAGCGCCATGACCTCCGCGCATACCAGCCCCTTGCTGCAGCAGGTGGATGAGGAGATTGCGCCGCAGCTCACCGCACTTAACGATGACATCATGCTCAACCGGCCGCTCTTTTCCCGGCTTGACGCTGTCTATCTGCAGCGCGCCAGCCTGGACAGCGAATCAAAGCGGCTGGTCGAGGTGGTCTGGCAGCGCTTTCAGCTGGCGGGAGCTAACCTGCCGGAGGCGCAGAAACTGCAGCTCAAAACGCTGAATCAGGAGGCGGCGCGTCTCAGCACCCGCTTCACCAATAAACTGCTGGCGGCGACGCAGGCGGGCGGGCTGGTGGTCCGGGATGCGCAGCAGCTGGCGGGGCTCTCGCCGGCCGACCTCGCGGTGGCGCAGGCGGAAGCGCGGGCGCGCGGGCTGGAAAACAGCTGGCTGCTGGTGCTGCAGAACACCACGCAGCAACCGGCGCTGCAGAGTCTTTCCGATCGGGCGACCCGTGAAGCGCTGTTTCAGGCGGGCGTGACGCGCACGGAAAAAGGGGATGACAACGATACCCGCGAGCTGGTGTTACGGCTGGCGCAGGTCAGGGCGGAGCAGGCCCGGCTGCTGGGCTTTACCAGCTATGCCGCCTGGAAGCTGCAGGATCAGATGGCAAAAACCCCTGAGGCGGCGCTGGCCTTTATGCGCAACATCGTGCCTGCCGCGCGCGCCCGTGCGGAACGGGAAGCCGCCGCGATACAGCAGACGATCGATCAGCAGCAGGGCGATTTTCTCCTGCAGGCCTGGGACTGGCGTTTTTATGCCGAACAGGTGCGGCGTGCCCGTTACGATCTGGATGAAAGCCAGATCAAACCCTATTTCGAGCTGAACGCGGTGCTGCACAATGGCGTCTTTGAGGCGGCAACACGGCTCTATGGCATCCGTTTTACGCCGCGTCAGGATCTGCCGGTCTATCATCCGGATGTGCAGGTCTATGAGATTTTCGATGCTGATGAGACGCCGATGGCGCTCTTCTACACCGATTTCTTTAAGCGCGACAGCAAAGGCGGCGGCGCCTGGATGAGTAATTTTGTAAATCAGTCGACGCTGCTCGACAGCAAACCGGTGATCTACAACGTCTGCAACTACACGAAACCGCCTGCCGGTGAGCCGGCGCTGCTGAGCTGGGATGACGTGATCACGATGTTCCACGAATTTGGTCATACGCTGCACGGCCTGTTTGCCACGCAGCGCTATCCGGGTCTCTCAGGCACCGAAACCCCGCGCGATTTCGTCGAATTTCCGTCGCAGATTAATGAGCACTGGGCCAGCGAGCCGTCGCTGTTCCGTCACTACGCCCGTCACTATCAGACCGGGGAGGCGATGCCGGATGCGCTGCATGAGAAGATCGTCCGCGCCGCTCAGTTCAACAAAGGCTATGAGATGAGCGAGCTGCTGGCTGCCGCCCTGCTGGATCAGCACTGGCACGGCCTGACGCCGGACAACGCACCGCAAAGCGTGGCGGGATTTGAGCAGCAGTCGCTGCAGAGCGACAACCTGGCGCTGGCGGCGGTGCCCCCGCGTTATCGCTCCAGCTATTTCCAGCACATCTGGGGCGGCGGCTATGCTGCCGGGTATTACGCCTATATCTGGACACAGATGCTGGCGGACGATGGTTATCAGTGGTTTGTGGAGCATGGCGGGCTGACGCGGGAAAACGGCGAGATCTTCCGGCAGAAAATTCTGTCGCGGGGCAACAGCAGCGATCTGAAAACGCTGTATGAAAGCTGGCGGGGCGCCGCGCCTCAGCTGGAGCCGATGCTGAAAAATCGCGGTCTGGCGGAGGAGTAAGGTGACGGGCTGTCTCACTGACAGCCCGGTTCAGGATCTCAGCCCAGCGGGCCACCTTCGATGGTTTCACACATACCGGCCAGCACCCGCTCGCCGGTTTCGCTTTTCAGTGACTGATACCACGCCGCGGTGATCGCCGGATCGTGCGCGTGGGTCACCTCGCAGCGTTTACGGGCTTTCAGCACCAGATCTTTGACCCGTTCCACCCGTCGCGACTGATAGCGCAGCAGCGCATCTTCGATCCCCAGTGAGTGAGACGCCAGCGTCGCGGCCAGCACCACCGCATCTTCCATCGCCGCGCAGCCGCCCTGACCGATATCGGGGGTGGTGCTGTGCGCCGCATCGCCGAGCAGGGCGACGCGGCCCTTTACAAAACGGCTGAACGGCTCAATGTCATGGATCTCAACCCGGTTGGTGGTCTCGGGACTGATGGCCGCGATCAGCTGCTGAACCGGCTCAGCCCAGCCCTGGAAATAGCCGGTTAAATCGGCTTTCACCGTGCTGCGATCCTGCGGCAATCCTTTCGGCAGCGGCACGTCAAAGAAGAAGTAGAACCGGTTGCCACTGACCGGCATCAGCGATACCCGCTTGCCGTCACCGACAAATGTCGTCCACTGATCGGCAGGCGCGATGCGTTCATCGATGGTCACCAGTCCGTTCCAGTTAACGTAACCGGCATAGCGACGCTCCAGCTTCTGCTCCAGCACATACTCGCGCACCACCGAATGGGTGCCGTCGGCGGCAATCAGAAAGTCGCCCCGTGCCTGACTGTTGTCGGTGAAGGTGGCAATGACGCCCTCTGCGGTCTCTTCGACCTGGATGACCCGCTTGCCAAACTGCACCCGTTCACGGCCAAAGGTATCAATCAGCATCGCCTGCAGTTCAGCACGCGCCACCGGGCAGGGGTATTCGCCGACCTGCTGCACCAGCGGGGCCATACTGAAGCGGGTCAGGGGCGCGCCGGTTGCGCCGTCGTGATAGGCCATATAGGCCATGTTGCCGCCGAGTGCGCGCAGTTGCTCTTTCATGCCCAGCGCATTCAGGCACTTTACGCCATTAGGCCAGATAGAGATCGCTGCGCCGACCGGCTTCATCTCCTGCACGGCTTCAAACACCTCAACTTCTATTCCGGCTTTTTCCAGCGCAATGGCGCTGCTCATACCGCCAATCCCGCCACCAATCACGATTGCTTTCATAATGCTCTCCTGTCTGCTTAGAGAGGTTTTTGCAACTTTTGTACCAGACCGGCGCATTCAGAGTGCACGTTAATAATTTATCGTTAATTCATTGGGTTAGAGGGTGTAAAAGGCGTTTATGGCGCAGGGCCTGACACCTGAAACTGCACCATGATGTGGCAATGCAGCGGGTCAGCGTGGTGCAGGCGCGCGTGCGCTGTATCATTTGTTTCATCGGCAGCGGGCTGACCACCTGGCGTAATCATCAGCGCGTGGGGAGAACCGTCCGTTTTCTGTTTCGTTTGTTTAAAAGTTTTAAACTATATGCGTCATTTCAGGCGATATTAATTTTCACAAATAATTAAACATTCACATAACAAATGGTCCGTTTATTGCCCGTATAAATAGCGGGATATTCAACAAGGGGTTAGCCTGACACAAAAAAACACAGGTGTTACGAAACTGGGAAAAGACCGCTGTTATGCCTGCTTTATCACCGTAAGCAATCATTAGCAAAAGCGGAGAGGCCGCGCCACGCGGGCCTTTTTAGGATATTGCTCAGACGAAACAGCCGCAGCTGCATGCTATAGATGATGCCGTATACAAGGACTCTGGAGAGCGTGCATGAAAATTGGAATTACGAATAATCAATATCCGGAGCAGCGTAACATTTTAGTGAATCCGGCAAATGAATATATCAATCTGAAAAAAGGCAATCTGTTCTATTTTATTAATCCCCTCCGGACCCGCCTGCTTAAGAAAAACAAAACCTTCGTCTTTCAGCCGGTGCCGTTTTCAGGCGCTTCACGGGCTGACATCCTCCATCTGTTCAATGAAGTTGCGATCACCCACCAGAAGTGGGTCGCCTCGTTTGAAACCGAGCTGCCGCGCGTGCTGCCGGTGCCCGGCGTCGCCAAGCGGGATAACCCGGAGCTGAAGCGCTTAATTCCTCATCTGTTAAAAGAGAACTGCCTCGGATTGATTGCGATCTCCGACGCGACGCTGAATATTCAGATGAAGCTGTTCAGCCCGGATGAGGCGCAGAAAATCCGGCGGAAAACGCTGGTGCTGCATCCGCCCCAGACGCTGTTTGTGCAGCATAAGGCGCCACGCCAGCCGGGTGTGCTGAAGCTGGTCTTTGCCGGTAATGAGTTTTATCGCAAAGGCGGAGCGGAAGTGGTGCTGGCGATCAGTGAGCTGATTGAAGAGCGCCGCCTGGAGGAGTCGCAGCTGGACGTGCAGCTGATCGGCGAACTCACCAAACGTCACAACGTCGCCCATCGCCAGTTTCAGGATGATGACGCCTTTTATCGCGGCATCGAGAGCCGCATCGCGCGTTACCGCTGTTTCACGCATCAGGCGCGGATGGATAACCGTGAACTGATGCAGCTGTTCCGCGAGAGCGACGTCGGCCTGTTGCCGACCTGGCAGGAGACCTACGGCTTTTCCGTGCTGGAGATGCAGGCTAACGGCTGTCCGGTGATCACCAGTAATGTGCGGGCCCTGCCGGAGATCAATCCTGCCAGCGCGGGCTGGGTCATTGCCAGTCCGCTGAACGCCGATCGCGAATACAGCATCACCACGCCGGAGCAGAAATCGCAGCTGCGCCGGTCGCTGGTGGAGGGGCTGAAAGCGACGCTGCTGGAGATCGTTGAGCAGCCGGAACGGCTGCAGGAGAAAGGCGAGGCGGCGATCCTGCGCATCAAAGAGCAGCATGATACCCAGCGTTACATCGCCAGACTGAACGATATCTACACCCGTGGCGTAATAAATGCCACCCAACACCCGCCTGTGGTCTCAATTTGATAAGATTTCCCTGACGCTGCCCGCCAGACTGGCCATACTAGGGGCAGCGTCCTACAGGAGAACTCTTATGAAACGCATCATCACGCTGCTGCTGTCCGGATTACTGGGCAGCAGCGCTTTCGCTCAGCCCGCTTCGCCTTTTCCGGCCCGCGCCCCCCTGGTTCAGCTGACCCCCGCGGCGGCCCGCTGCGATCTGGCGGCCTGTCAGTCCAACTGCTATGTCGAACGCTCCCACTGTAATACCCGCGACAGCGGTGCCTGCAGTACGCAGGCGCAGATCTGCGTGCAGGCATGTGCTGACCAGTGTAAATAATCTGACCCGGTGAACCCCCTTCGTTGCTAATGAAAAAGTCTCTGTTTTGTTTTGTTCTGTTTTCGCTTTCTGTCCGCTGTGTCGCCGCCGATCTCTCTTCACAGCAGGTCACTTCTCTGGTTAAAGCCGCGATTGAACCGCTGATGGAGCAGCAGGCGATCCCCGGTATGTCGGTGGCTGTGCTTTACAAAGGCCGGACGCAGTTTGTGAATGCGGGCGTGGCCGACACCGATTCGGGCCGCCGGGTCACAGAAAACACGCTGTTTGAGCTGGGCTCGGTGAGTAAAACCTTCACCGGCACCCTGGCGGGGATTCTGATCCGCAACGGTGAACTCCGCCTGAACGATCCGGTGCAGAAGGTCTGGCCGCAGCTGACGGGGGCGCAGTGGCGTCCGGTCCGGATGCTGCACCTGGCGACCTACACGGCGGGCGGGCTGCCGCTGCAACTGCCGGAGGCGGTCACCGATCAGGCGTCGCTGCTTCGCTTCTATCAGGAGTGGCAACCGCAGGCGGCACCCGGTACGGTTCGCCAGTACTCTAACGCCAGTATCGGTCTCTTCGGCGCGCTGATGGTGAAGGGGGACTTTGAGGCGGCGATGGTGAAATCGCTGTTTCAGCCGCTACGCCTGACACGTACCTTTATTACCGTGCCGCCGTCGATGATGATTAATTACGCCTGGGGTTACAAAAATGGCCAGCCGGTGCGTGTCTCCCCCGGCATGCTGGATGCCGAAGCCTATGGGGTCAAATCGACCGCTCGCGACATGCTCACCTTCATGCAGGCCAACAGCGATCCAAACGGCCTCTCTGCCGGCAATGCTGTGCTGCGCAATGCCATCCGCACGGCGCAGTCGCGCTACTTCAGAACCGCCAGTTTCTATCAGGGGCTGGGCTGGGAGATCTATGACTGGCCCGTCAGTGCTGACACGCTGATCGCCGACAGTGAGAATAGCGTGGCGCTGAAGCCGCAACCGGTGACCCGCGTGGAACCGGTCGGGCCCTCCCGACGCGCCAGCTGGGTGCATAAAACCGGTTCGACCAACGGGTTTGGTGCCTATATCGCGTTTATCCCGGAGAAGAACACCGGCATTGTGATGCTGGCCAACAAGAGCTACCCCAATCCGCTGCGCATCAGGGCGGCGTGGCAGATTATGCAGGCGCTGGAGCAGGGCGCAGCAGAATAAGGACGGATACGCGCCGGACTTGCGGTGGTACCTTCTGTTCATTTGCGCTAAAATAAAAATCAAATGAACAGGAGGGCTGCTATGTCCATCGCCATCTACACACCCGCTCAGCCTCGCCGCCACGCGTCGCTGCTGCATGCCCTTAACCTGCCGGAAACCCTGCCGGATGCGCATCAGCGTATCGCGACAGGATTCAGCAGCGGCGTGCTGAAACGCACCGCGTCGTTGTCCACCTTCGACGAGGGGTGGCTGTGCCGTCTGGCGGGCATCGATCGCACCACCTACAACCGCAAAGTGAAAGATCCGGCGCAGACCTTTTCGCCCGACCAGAGCGGACGCATCTACATGCTGATTCGCGTTCTCTCTGCCGCCAGCAACCTGTTCCGCGACGACAGGGCGCGTCTGGTGCAGTGGCTGGAAACGCCCGCCAAAGCGCTGGGCGGAAAAAAACCGGCGGAGATGACCACCACGGTGGCAGGGGCGGAAGCGGTGATAAATCTGATCGGCCAGCTCGAGCACGGTGTCATCACCTGATGGCGGTTCCCTTTTTTCGCCTGGTGAAGCGTGAATATGCGATGACCGCCTTTGATGGTTTTGGCGCCCGGACGTATGGCGGGCGCTGGAATTCGGTGGGATCGGTCTGTGTCTACCTGGGGTCGAGCCGGGCGCTCTGCGTGCTGGAGGCGCTGGTGCATCTCACCATTCAGGATCTGTCACGCGACTACAGCATGATCGCGATCAGCGTGCCGGAGTCCCTGATCACCGAACTGGCACTGACGGCGCTGCCGGATGAGTGGCAGGCCGATCCTGCGCCCGCGTCCACCCGGCAGATCGGCGATGAGTGGCTCGCCAGCCCGGAGAACGGGCTGATACTCAAAGTGCCCAGCACGCTGACCGGTGAGTGGAATGCGCTGTTCAATCCCCGTCATCCGGCAGCGGCGGGCATCATTGCGAAAGCGGTAGTGGAGCCGTTTTTCTTCGACCCGCGCTTCCGGCTGCAATAGTCGCCCTGATGCCTTTCTTAAACCTCTCCTTTTGATTCCGATAGCGCCTGGGCCGCGCAGATCAGCGCCAGATGGCTCAGTCCCTGCGGCATGTTGCCACGCCAGCTCTGACTGCGGACGTCATACATCTCATTAAAGATATCGACGTTACCCTGACCGTCCAGCGTCGCCAGAATCTCCTGCATCGCCTGTTCCGCCCGATCCCGGTCACCCATTTCCGCCCAGGCTTCCACCAGCCAGAAGGCGCAGGCGAGAAAGGTACTCTCCTCCTGCCTGACGCCGCTGTAGCGATAGAGCATGGCGCTGCCGTCGCCCAGCTTCTGCCGGATAGCGTGGTAGGTGGAGAGCATCCGCTGCGGATTAACCGCATTGCCATAGCTGTGCACCAGCGCCAGCGAGGCGTCCAGGCGTGCATCACTGCCGACGTAGAAGAGGTAAGCCTGCTGCGTTTCCGACCAGCATTGCGACTCAATCCAGTCGCGGATGCGGTCACGTTCCCGCTGCCAGCGGCCCAGCCAGGTCGGTTCGATATGTTTACTTTCCGCCAGCGCCACCGCCCGATCCAGCGCTATCCAGCAGGCCATTTTGGAGTGGGTATAGTGCTGCAGCTCCGGCAGCTCCCAGATGCCGCAATCTTTCTGTCGCCAGTTGTCGGCGCAGCAGTTCGCCAGGTCGCCCAGCAGGCGTGAGGTGGTGATATCCAGCACGTGGCCCGCTTCAATAAAGCGCTGCGCGGTCATGAGCATATCGCCATACATACTGAGCTGCAGCTGATCGCGGGCATTGTTGCCGATGCGCACCGGCTGAGAATGCTGATAGCCGCTCAGGGGCGGATAACGCTCGGCGGGCACCTCATCGCCATTCAGGGTATAGCAGGCCCGCAGCCTGACGCCGTGACGGATGATGGTCTGCGACAGCCAGGAGAAGGCCGCCTTACAATCTTCCAGCGCGCCGAGATAGACAAAGGCTTTGATAATCAGGCAGGCGTCCCGCACCCAGGCGTAGCGGTAGTCATAGTTTTTCTCGCCGCCGATGCCCTCCGGCAGCGACGTGGTGGCAGCGGCGGCCAGCGCGCCGGTCGGGGAGTACCAGAGAAACTTCAGCGACAGGGCAGAGCGCCTGACCAGCGCCGGGTAGCTGCCATCATAACTCAGGCTCTCCACCCAGCTGGTCCAGCCGGTGTGGCTGGTTTCAATCCGCTGGTCGATAGCCTCCAGCGGCGGCACGGCCAGCGGCTCTTTTTCGGTGATCAGCAGGGCGCAGAGCGAGCGGGAACCGGCGGTGGTGCGCAGCGTGGCGCAGACCTGTTCATCATCCAGTTCGGTGATGGTGATGTCGTCGCTGGTGCGGAACATCGCCATGGTTTCGGCGATGTGAAACACCTTGCCTTTCTCATTGTCGGCCACCCAGGGGGAACGGGTTTCAGCGGCGGTGCCGAAGCGCAGCGTGATCTGCAACTCCACCTCGCCCTCAACGCCTTCGATGCGGCGGGCCAGCTCACACCAGGGCAGACGGCCCGCCAGCGTGCTGTTGATCGATTCGGTAAGCAGGACGGCGCCGCTGTCGGTGTCAAAGCGGGTCTCCAGCACGTTGCTATTGTCACGATAGCGTCGCGTAACCTGATAGCTGCCGCGCGGGACGACCTGAAAGTAGCCGCCCAGCCCGGCGTCCAGCAGGCGATCAAACAGCGGTTTCGCATCGAGATTGGGGGCACACCACCAGTCAATGGAGCCATCCGGCGCAATCAGCGCCACCGAACGGCCTTCACCAATGGCGGCATAGTCGCCCAGCCCCGCAAAACCTTCTTTTCTGACCGGCGAATGAAAAACCGGGTTTTCCATGTTCTTTTTCCTTATACCAGGCACAACGATTCGGAGGGGGAGAGAGGCAGGACAAAAAAATGGCCGCTTTACGCGGCCACCAGAAGGGGATTACAGGGTGCCGGTGCCGCCATCAGAGCACCAGACCTGACCGGAGGAGTAGCTGCTCTCGGTCGAGGCCAGGGTGACGTAGAGCGGGGCGATCTCAACCGGCTGGCCCGGACGGCCCATCGGGGAGTCGGCACCAAACTGCTTCACTTTCTCCATAGGCTGCCCGCCGCTGGATTGCAGTGCGGTCCAGTATGGACCCGGCGCTACCGCGTTGACGCGGATGCCGTCGCCGCCCAGCTGTTTCGCCAGGGATTTGGTAAAGGCCACAATCGCCGCTTTGGTCTGCGCATAGTCCAGCAGGATATCGCTGGGTTTAAACGCCTGCACTGACGAGGTATTAATAATGGATGCGCCGCGTGGCAGATATTCCAGAGCCGCTTTGGTGATCCAGAACATTGCATAAACGTTGGTTTTAAACGTCGCGTCAAAATCTTCTGTACTCAGGGTACGAATGGACTCATTAAATTGCTGACGACCAGCGTTATTAACCAGAATATCCAGACCACCTAATTTGTCGGCCGCCTCTTTGACCAGCTGCTGACAGAATTCTTCTGAACGAATGTCACCGGGAATAGCGAAAACTTTACGGCCTTCCGCTTCGATTAATTTAACCACTTCATCGGCATCCGGCTGTTCTTCCGGCAGGTAGTTAATCACCACATCGGCGCCTTCACGGGCATAAGCAATCGCAACGGCACGGCCAATCCCGGAGTCGCCGCCGGTGATCAGCGCTTTACGTCCGGTCAGACGACCGGTGCCACGGTAGCTGGTTTCACCGTGATCGGGAACCGGAACCATTTTGCTGGCAAGGCCTGGCGCCTGCTGGGGCTGATCCTCAAAAGGAGGCTTAGGAAAGTGATCCAGATCGAGCGTCTTGTTAGTGGGTGTGGCCATTGTATGCTCCTTGAACAGTGTTATCTGAGACTGTAAGCCTGGCACAAATGTGATGTTTGTCACATCTGACTGCTGATTCATTGAGCAGATAAAACCAGAGTAAATTAATAATGCAGATAAAGCGTAGACAGGAAATCGCGATTGCGGGGCGAAGCGGCCGAATATTTTTCGGGGCAGGAGAGCGCTATTTAAAGCGAAGCGTAAAACCGGTACTCAATTATTTCGCTGAGAAATAACGTACCGGCTGAAAATAATGAATGGCGCTCATCCGCCGCGCACCGATCCCCGCCAGACCACATCGACCGGATATATTTTCCGTGCCTGCGGCTGTTCTGTTCGCGGCAGGAGAGTTTCCGGTTGCGCCTCCACCGCCACCAGCCAGTCAATCGCATCGCGGGCGAACTGCTCTACCGGCTGCGCAAAGGTGGTGAGGTCATAGGCGCTCCAGCCCGACTGCGCGATGTTGTCGTGTCCGATGATGCAGAGATCCTCCGGGATACGCAGCGCAAAACGGTGACGCGCCTCATCCATAAAGCCGCAGGCGAGCAGGTCGGTGGCGCAACAGACCGCATCCGGGCGGACGCTGCGCGTCAGCAGACGCTGCGCCAGAATCTGTCCGCTCTCATAGGAGGTGCTGCCGAACCGTTCCACCTGCACGGCAATGCCGGCCTGCTGCGCCGCAGTCAGAAAATCGGCTTCGCGTTTCAGCAGGCTCGGCGTTCCCGCCAGCGAATTCACAAAGGCGATGCGGCTGCAGCCCGCGCGCAGAAAGGCGTTAACCGCCATCTCCGCCGCCGGACGGGAGTCGAGGTTAAGGCTGAGCGTGCCGGGCAGGGCGTCGTCACGGTTAATCAGCACCAACTGCTGACCGTGCCGGTAGCAGAGCCGGGTAATGCCACTGTCAGGCATGCCGGAGAGAATGATCGAGGCGTCGGCGCGGAAATGGATCGCCTGCTGCAGCGCGGCGGAAACCCGCTCATCCGACCGGTCGGTGTTAATCAGCATCGCCACCTTGCCCGCTTCCTGCAGATACTGGGTCATCCAGCGCACCAGGCTGGCACGGTAGGGCGTATCCACCTCTGAGGCGATCAGGCAGACAATGCCGCTGCGGTTTCGTACCAGGCCGCGCGCCAGATGATTGACGTGATAGCCCAGCTCTTCCGCCGCCTTCATTACCCGCTGCCGGGTGGCGTCCGACACGCTGGCCCCCGGTGTAAAGGTGCGGGAGACCGCCGAGCGCGACACGCCCGCCCGATCTGCCACATCCTGTGCACTCACCACTGCCCTGGGCTGCTGCATCTTCTCTCCTCATCCTGCCGTTAACCGCACTGAGTCTGCCTGAAAATGCAAGGGTGTGCAAAAGATAACAGGGCAGCGAATGTTTCAAATTTGTGACAGCGACTGACAATTGCTCAACAAGTGAATTGACAGCATGACAGGGTCGCCGTACTACTTTGCACACATGTGCAAAAGCTGGCGCACGCCCTCATCATCCGGCCTCAAGGAGAATCCCATGCGTTATTCCTCTCTGCTCGCTGCTGTTATCGTCAGTTGCCCGGTGTTGCCGTTTGCGGCCACGGCGGCGGGCAGCCTTAATATGATCTGCTCCGCCGATGTGGTGGTGTGTGAACAGATGACCACGCTGTTCAGCCAGTCTCATCCCGATATTCGGCTCAGCATGGTGCGGCTCTCAGCCGGTGAAGCCTACGCCCGAATCCGCAGCGAGGCGCGCAATCCCCGCACCGATATCTGGTGGGCGGGCACCGGCGATCCGCACATGCAGGCCGCAGAAGAGGGGCTGAGCCAGCCCTACAAGTCCCCTTTACTTGACCAGCAGCAGCCCTGGTCACAAAAGGTGGCGGAGATTTCCGGTTACCGGACCGTTGGCGTTTATGCCGGTGCGCTGGGCTGGGGCTACAACACCCGCCTGCTGGCGGAGAAAAAGCTGAAGGTGCCTGCCTGCTGGGCGGATCTGCTCGATCCCGGTTTTAAGGGCGAGATTCAGATCGCCAACCCTAACTCTTCCGGCACGGCGTACAACACGCTGGCGACGCTGGTGCAGATCATGGGGGAAGATGACGCCTTTGCCTACCTGAAGAAGCTCAACGCCAACATCTCGCAATACACCAAGTCCGGCTCGGCACCGGTAAAAGCGGCAGCGCGCGGTGAAACCACCGTCGGGATTGTCTTTATGCACGATGCGGTCGCGATGGAAGTCGAAGGCTTCCCGATCAAACCTGTCGCCCCCTGTGAAGGCACCGGCTATGAGATTGGCTCCATGTCGATTATCAAAGGGGCGCGCAACCTGGCGAATGCCCGGGCCTGGTATGACTGGGCGCTGAGTGCGGATGCGCAGTCCCATATGAAAGAGGCGAAATCGTTCCAGCTGCCCTCCAACCGTCAGGCGGAAATCTCCGAGTATGCGCCGCGTTTCGAGAACATCCGCCTGATCGATTATGACTTCAAAACCTATGGCGACTCGGCGAAACGCAGGGCGCTGCTGGGGCGCTGGGACAGAGAGATTGGTGCCAGCGCGCACTGAAGCGTGGCACTGCCCGGCCGTCAGACGCCGGGCACGGGCCGAACCGCGGTGGCATCAGCCAGTTGTCCGCTTCTCCAATCGAGGTGATGTATGAATGCGCACAATCGCCGTTTAACCGGCGCGCTGCTGGCGGGGGCTGTGGCCCTGACGCTGCTGCCCTGGTACAGCCTGGAGCAGGGATTCTTCGCGGGTGACTGGCTCTTTCGTTCTGCGGAGGAGAACAGCGCACCGGCCCTGTGGCAACTCGCCCAGCAGCCCTGGCTTCTGGTCGCCGTGGCGCTGTGGGGAGGCGTTACCGCCTGCGCCTTTCTGCCTCCCGGCCGGACCCGCAGCACGCTGCTGCTGCTGTTCAGCGTATCCGGCATCCTGTTTCTGCTGCTGGAGGGACATGCCATTGGTTTCAGCGGCTGGAACTGGCTGTGGCTGGAGCACCTTACCGGGCCGCTGGCTCAGGGACAGCCCGCCATGGGCGCCGGGGCCTTACTGCTGCTGACCGTTTTTCTGCTGATCTTTGCCTTTGCGCTGGCAGAGCGCGGTGTCCTGAAAGGCGATGCCTTTGTGGTGGCGGCAATTGTGCTGCTGGTGGCGCTGGTCACCACCTTCGTGCTCTATCCGGTGCTCAGCCTGTTTGTCGCCGCGGTGCAGGACAGCGATGGCAGCTTTAAACCCGATGGGCTGATCGCCAGCCTGCAGGACCCGGCCATCTGGAGCCTCGGCTGTTTTACCGGCGGCAACTGCGGAACTGCCTGGCGAACGCTGGGACTGGCGCTGATGACGGCCAGCGGCTCGACGCTGCTGGGGCTGGCGTTTGCGCTGGCGGCGACGCGCACGGCACTGCCGTGTAAGAAAGCGCTGCGGATGCTCACCGTCCTGCCGATTATCACGCCGCCGTTTGTCATCGGTCTGGCGCTGATTTTGCTGTTTGGCCGCTCTGGCGTCGTCACCGAATCGCTGGCGTCGCTGTTCGGCATTGCGCCGGGACGCTGGCTCTACGGGCTGACCGGGATCTGGATCGCGCAGGTGCTCTCGTTTACGCCGGTGGCCTTTCTGGTGCTGATCGGGGTAGTCGAGGGCGTCAGTCCCTCACTGGAGGAGGCGTCGCAGACGCTGCGAGCCAGCCGCTGGCGGACCTTCTCCCGCGTGTCGCTGCCGCTGATGGCTCCGGGGCTGGCCAACGCCTTTCTGATCAGCTTTATCGAAAGCATGGCGGACTTCGGCAATCCGATGGTGCTGGGCGGCAGTCACGGCGTGCTCTCTACGGAGATCTTCTTTTCAGTGGTCGGCGCGCAAAACGACCCGAGCCGCGCGGCGGTGCTGGCGATGATCCTGCTGGCCTTCACGCTGGCGGCCTTTCTGCTGCAGCGTCTCTGGCTTGCCGGGAAAAGTTTTACCACCGTCACCGGGAAAGGCGACGGCGGCCGTCATGCCATGCTGCCGCGTCCGGTCAGATTTGGCGTATACGGGATGGTGATCCCATGGGGGCTCTTTACTCTGGTGATCTACGGCATGATCCTCACTGGTGGCTTTGTCCACTCCTGGGGGCTCGACAACAGCCTGACGCTGGATCACTACATCCGTGCCTTCCGTGTCACCCTCACTCAGGGGGAACTGGTGTGGCAGGGCGTGGCGTGGAACTCCTTCTGGACGACGCTGGAGATTGCCCTGATTGCGGCTCCCCTCACGGCGATTGTCGGGCTGCTGACCGCCTGGCTAATCGTGCGTCAGCGCTTTGCCGGACGGCAGACCTTTGAGTTCATGCTGATGCTGAGTTTTGCCATTCCCGGTACGGTTATCGGCGTGAGCTATGTCATGGCCTATAACCTGCCGCCGCTGGAGATAACCGGCACCGCGATGATCCTGATTGCCTGTTTTGTCTTCCGTAACATGCCCGTCGGGGTGCGTGGCGGCATTGCGGCGATGAGCCAGCTGGATAAAAGCCTGGATGAAGCGTCACTCACGCTGGGCGCAACCAGTTTCCGTACCCTGCGCAAGGTGGTGCTGCCGCTGCTGAAACCGGCCATCAGCGCGGCGCTGGTGTACGCCTTTGTGCGTGCCATTACCTCCATCAGCGCGGTGATCTTCCTGGTCAGCGCGCAGTACAACATGGCGACCTCGTACATTGTCGGGCTGGTGGAGAACGGTGAATATGGCGTCGCCATTGCCTACTCCTCGGTCCTGATTCTGGTGATGCTGCTGATTATTGGTCTCTTCCAGCTGCTGGTGGGCGAACGCCGCCTGCGCCGTGTCACCCGACCGGCGGCCCTCGCCGCCACTCCCTCTGCATCCACCCTGACTCAGGAGAGCACCGTATGACGACACATCAGGCCGGATCGGTGGTTTTTGACCATGTCTCAAAACGTTTTGCCGGCTTCAGTGCGGTGCCGGATCTGTCACTCACCGTGGAGCCCGGCACGCTGGTGACGCTGCTCGGGCCCTCCGGCTGCGGCAAGACCACCACGCTGCGGCTGCTGGCCGGGCTGGAACATCCTGACGCGGGCCGCATCCTGATAGGCGGTAAGGATGTTACCCATCTGCCCGCCAACGCGCGGGACGTGGCGATGGTGTTTCAATCCTACGCGCTGTTTCCGCACATGAACGCCCTCGACAACATTCTCTATGGGCTGAGCGCCGCGGGCATGAACCGGCGCGAGGCGCAGGACCGGGCGCGTGAGGGGCTGAAGCTGGTGGGGCTGGAGAATCAGGGGCAGCGGCTGCCCTCGGAGCTTTCCGGCGGGCAGCAGCAGCGCATTGCGGTGGCGCGTGCGCTGGTGCTGGAGCCGCAGGTGCTGCTGCTCGATGAACCGCTGTCGAACCTGGATGAGCGTCTGCGCCGTCAGGTGCGCACCGATATCCGCGATCTGCAGCAGCGGCTCGGCTTTACTGCGGTCTATGTCACCCATGACCAGGAGGAGGCGCTGGCGGTCTCCGATAAGATTATTGTCATGAAAGAGGGGGATATTGCTCAGGAGGGGACGCCGGAGACGCTTTACCATTCCCCCCGTTCGGTCTTTATCGCGGACTTTATGGGGGAAGCGAACATCCTGCCCTGTGAGGTAGAGCAGGCCGGCGCGGAAGAGGCGCTGGTCCGTCTCGGCACGCAGCGCTTCCGGCTGCCCGGTACGGGAGTGCGGACCGGCCCGGCTCAGCTGGCGGTGCGGCCCCGCTTCATGACCCTCTCCGGCGACGGACAGGGCGCACTGCAGGGAGAGATCACCCACAGCACCTGGCTGGGTGACCATATCGAATATGAAGTGGCCACCGAACTGGGCGCGCTGTTCATTATCGATCCGCTGATGGAGCAGCGTCTCCCGCTCGCCACCAGGGTTGGCGTTAACTTCAGGGCGCAGGGGCTGGCCCTGATCGCGCACGAATCTGATTAAAACTGAGGAGCTGGCATGGCATCACATGATGAAATAATGGCGCGTCTGGCTGTCGCTGAGGCCGTTGCCCGTGAAGGCGGCGCGACCGCGCTTTCCTACTTTAACCGTCGCGAGACGCTGGTGGTGGAAACCAAATATGATCTGCAGGATGTGGTTTCGATTGCCGATCGTGACGTGGAGCAGCAGATCGCGGCCCATCTCCGCGCCGCCTTTCCCGATGATGGATTTCTGGGTGAGGAGAGCGGTCTGCAGCCGGGAGCATCGGACTACACCTGGGTGGTCGATCCTATCGATGGCACCAGCCCGTTTCTGAACGGGATGCCAAACTGGTGTGTTTCGGTGGCCGTGCTGCGCGGCGACCTGCCGGTCATCGGGGTGATCTTTGCCCCCCTCTATGATGAATGCTACGTCGCGGCGCTGGGGCAGGGCGCGACGCTCAACGGCCGCCGTCTGGCCGTCGATCCGGCGCGCACGCTGCAAAACCACGTCACCGGATTCGGGGCGAACAGTCACGTGACCCCACAGCAGGTTGGCGAGATCGTGGCCGCTTTGCTGACGGCAGGCGGTAACTTTATCCGACTGGGTTCCGGCGCGCTGATGCTGGCATGGGTGGCCGCCGGACGGGTGGTAGGTTACTACGAGCCCTATATGCACGCCTGGGATTGTCTGGCGGGCTACTGCCTGGTGAAAGAGGCGGGCGGCTGGTATCACCCGTTTAATACTGAAGGCGACCGCCTTACCCGCGGTGCGCAGGTCCTTGCCGTGGCACCCGGTGCCGAAGCCGACCTGCGCCGCATCGCCGGGCTGTGACCCTGTCACGCCAGCGCGATACGTATTTATGTAATTATGCCGGCCGGAGTCTCTTCGTCAGATAGTGACGCTGCATGCCGGTCTGCGGAAAGTCGGGCAGGGACATCTGCTGCTGATATCCCTGCTTCTGATAGAACGGCAGCGCCTGAAAGCTGAACGTATCCACCAGCGCACAGAGACATCCATCCGCCATCGCCGCCTGTTCCGCCGCGCTGAGCAGTTCACTGCCCAGACCGCTGCCCCGCAGCGTCTCGTCCACCCACAGAAAATCGATACAGAGCCAGTTTCCCTTGCGGGACGCGATTAACCCGCCCCGTAATGTCCCCTGCGTGTCGCGATGCATGACCGACAGCGGCCCCCAGTTCTCAGTCTGGATAAACTGCCGGTTGTAGCCGCCGAGTCCCGCCAGTAGTGCTTCGCGGTCCTGCTCGCTGATCAGATGAGTGATGCTGAATCTGCTCATTCTCTTCCTCTCTTCTCCGTGGATTATGCGTCCTGAATTATCCCTCACAAGGGATAATAATATCTTTATCCCTTTAAGGGGCTAAAAAACAAATTATCCGTTAAAGGGGATAAATGCACATTTATACCCTTTCGGGGATAATGCAGCTGCGCTATGCTTACCCTCTGTGATCCAGAAGGAGTCACCCATGATATATAGTCCGATTCAGCTGGCAAACCGGCTGAAACTTATCCGCCAGCGCAACGGCTGGACCCAGAGTGAGCTGGCAAAAAAAGTGGGCCTGAAGCAGGCGACGATCTCTCACTTTGAAAATGCACCTGACAGCACCTCACTGGCAACGCTGTTTAAGCTGCTGCAGTCGCTGGAGCTGAGCCTGGAGGTTCAGGAAAAAGCGACACCGGCGCCGGTGCCACTCAATGACGAGGATGACTGGTGATGCAGAAGCTGATGGCCTGGATGAACGGCGAGCGGGTGGGGGTGCTGACCCGGCAGCGAAACGGCGCACATGAGTTTGAGTATGATGCAGGCTGGCTGCGCAGTCCGCTGGCGCGTCCCCTTTCCCTCTCTATGCCGCTGCAGGTCAGGCCGATCACCTCCGCCGCCGTGATTAACTTTTTCGATAACCTGCTGCCCGACAGCCCGGCGATCCGTGACCGGATTGTGGCGCGCTATCAGATAAAATCCCGCCAGCCGTTTGATCTGCTGCAGGAGGTGGGACGTGACAGCGTCGGCGCGACCATGCTGCTGCCGCCGGAGATGCCGCTGCCGCCGCTGCAGGCACGCTATGAGGTGCTGGATGAGGCGCGGCTGGAGAAGGTGTTGTCGGCCTATCAGTCCGATATTCCGCTGGGGATGCTGCGTGAAGAGACCGATTTTCGCATCTCGGTGGCCGGCGCGCAGGAGAAAACGGCCCTGCTGCTGACCGATGAGGGCTGGAGCATTCCGGCCGGGGCGACGCCAACCTCCCACATCATCAAGCTGCCCATCGGGGAGATTAAGCAGCCTGCCGCCACCCTGGATATGCGCGAAAGCGTGGAGAATGAGTATCTCTGTCTGGCGCTGGCCCGGGCGCTGGGAATGGCGGTGCCACAGGCGACCATTATCCGCGCCGGGGCGATGCGGGCGCTGGCGGTGGAGCGGTTTGACCGGCGCTGGTCCCGCGATAAGACCCGGCTGATCCGGCTGCCGCAGGAGGATATCTGCCAGGCGCTGGGGCTGCCATCCTCAACCAAATATGAGTCAGACGGCGGGCCGGGCATAGAGACGATCATGCAGCTGCTGATGGGCTCCAGCCAGGCGATAGCGGATCGCTACCGCTTTATGCAGTTTCAGGTTTTCCAGTGGCTGATCGGCGCAACCGATGGCCATGCAAAAAACTTCTCCCTGTTTATTGAGCGCGGCGGCAGTTACCGGCTGACGCCATTTTATGACGTCATCTCAGCCTACCCGGTACTGGGTGGCACCGGCCTCAACAAGCGGGCGCTGAAGCTGGCGATGGGGCTGTGCGCCACCAAAGGTAAAAAGATGGCGATCGACAAAATCTATCCGCGCCATTTTATCGCCACGGCAAAGCGCGTCAGTTTTGATCCGGCCAGTATGGAGGAGATTTTTGACTTCTTTATCCGGGCCTTTCCGCAGGCGGTGATCTCGGTGCGGGAGGCGCTGCCCGCCGATTTTCCGCAGCACATCGCCGACGCCATTTTCAGTCACTCCCTGATCATGCTGGAGCGGTTACGGCACAGAACGTGATGGAGAGCGCGCACACCGGTAAGAGGATGATGGCATTTGGAAAAGGGCCTCCGGGCTGATAAGTTAACGAAAGGTTAAATCTTATTGCTGTCAGGAGTCTTCATGCTGGATATTGTTCATTTTCCGCTGTTTCTGGCGTCGGTGGTGCTGCTCTGCATTACGCCGGGCCCCGATCTCGCTTATGTTGTCGGACAAAGTGTGGCTCGGGGGCGACAGGCCGGTATTCTCTCGGCGTCGGGCGTGGCGCTGGGAAGCTGTACGCATGCGGTTGCCAGTGCGCTGGGCTTAACGGCGCTGATTGCGGCCTCGCCGCTGCTGTTCACCGTCATTAAATATACGGGTGCAGCCTACCTGATCTATCTGGGGACGAAGATGATCGTGGCGACGATCCGCGTCCGTCACGTCGTCAGGCCGGAGGGCGCGGAGGCGGTCGCACAGACCGAAACCCGTCAGCTGCTGCTGCGCGGCTTTATTACCTCGATAACCAATCCCAAAGTGCTGCTGTTCTTCATCGCCTTCTTTCCTCAGTTTGTGACGGTGGAGGGCGATCATCATGCCGTCTCCTTTCTGCTGCTGGGTCTGGCCTATGCGCTGACGGGCCTGATAACGGATGTGCTGTTTGCCCTGCTGGCAGGCGGTGCCGCCGGCGCCGTTGCGAAGAATCAGACCCTGCAGAAGGCGCTCGATCGGGTGGTGGGTGCCACCTTTATCGGGCTGGGCATCCGTCTGGCGCTGACGCGTCGCTAGCCGCTTTTCATCCCGCCCGAACCAGACCTGTCTCCCCTGAAACCGGCCCCGTCAGGCCGGTAATAATTTGTATAAGTTAACTGAGAGTAAAACGCAGGCGCATCTGTCAGGATACGCGCCTCAGAAAGCTCCTGGTTGCTCTCATTCGATGAAATGGTTTACCAAAAACGCGGTTTTGTTTGCCTGCAAAACTTCTCTTGCCGCGTTTATTGCACTCTCTGTGGCGCTGCTTCTTAACTTTGAAAAACCTGCCTGGGCGCTCACGACCGTTTTTGTGACTTCACAGCTCTATGCGGCCTCAACCGTGTCGAAATCCCTGTTTCGTCTGCTGGGTACGCTGCTGGGGGGCCTCTTTATTCTGCTGATCTACCCCGAAACGGTGCAGTCGCCGGTTCTGTTCAGCCTCTGCGTGTCACTGTGGGTAACGGTCTGCCTCTATCTCTCCCTGCATGACCGCACGCCAAAGAGCTACATCTTTATGCTGGGCGGGTATAGCGCCGCCATTATGGGCTTTCCCGACGTGGATACGCCGTCAGCCATTATCAATACGGTCATTTCACGTATTGAGGAGATCACGCTCGGCATTCTCTGCAGCACCCTGGTTCACCGGCTGGTGTTTCCGGTGTCGATGCATCATCTGCTCGGCCAGAGCGTGAATCTCTGGTTTCAGAATGCGCGCAGGCTATGCGATGAGCTGATCAGCGGAATGGCAAAGAACAAATCGCTGGAGCGGGAAGATATCCTGATTCAGATGGCCGGTTATCCGCTGAACGTTGAAACACTGCTGACCCACTGTGTCTATGAGGGGGAGGCGGCGCGTAACGTCATCCGTCTGGTCAGCGTGCAGTATCAGCATCTGACCTATCTGCTGCCGACGCTCACCGCGATTGAGTCACGGCTGGGCGTACTGGCGGAGCTGAACATTCGTTTTCCAGCGTGCGTGACCGATGTGTTTCAGCAGTTTCTGTTGTGGCTGCATCACGATCGCGTCAATGACATCAACGGACTGCGTGAGGCGATCAATGCCGGGCAGGCGAACCTTGAGCAGTCGTGGCGGGCAGGGGAACTGGCGACCGAGGAGAGCCTGCTGCTGATCGGTCTGCTGGAGCGGCTGGCAAACTTTGTGCGCATTGCCGATGCCTATGAGAATGTCAGCGCCCGCGCCGGGGATCTCTACAGTCATGGCGACGGGGCGGCTATCCGTAATATCCGTGAGCATCGCCATATCGACAAAGGGCTGTTGAGGCTGTCGGCGCTGACGGCTTTTCTGGCGACCTTTCTCTCCAGTCTGTTCTGGATTGGCAGCGGCTGGGCCGACGGGGCGAATGCACCGCTGATGGCGGCGATTATCAGTTCGTTTTTTGCCGGTGTCGATTCGCCGGTGACGCCGATGAAGCTGTTTGTCAAAGGGGTGATGATTGCGCTGGTCGTGAGCCTGTTTTACATCGCTTTTCTCATCCCGCAGGCGAACACCTTACAGGCGCTGATGATCTGTCTGCTGCCCGGTCTGATGCTGCTGAGCCTGGTGATTGCGAATCCGGCCACCAACCTGATCGGGCTGAGCGTGGCGATTCAGATCCCCGGCTTTATCGGACTGAGTCACCACTTCGTGCCCAATCTTATCGTTACCCTGAATGCGGCGATCTCTTCGATGGTGGGGATTATGTTTGCCGTTGTGCTGACGGCGCTGATCCGCAACAAACGACCTTCATGGATAGCGCGAAGAGCGGTACAGCGCGGCCTGCGCGATCTGTTAGGGTTTATCAAAATGGTGGAGCGTAACGCCGCTACGCTGCTGTCACGGCAGCAGTTTATTGCACGCATGCTCGACAGGGTGAATGTCATTCTGCCGCGGAAACGGCTCGACCCGGTGCCGGATATCGTGGTGGGGGGCTATCTGATTACAGAAACCTGGCTGGGGGCGAATTGCTATGACTTTTATGCGCGCTATCGCGAGGTGCTGGAACGGCATGGGATTGATAGCGGGCAGATGTTTCACGAGCTGGCGCTCTATCTGAAGCGTAAGATGAAGTCACTGCAGTTAACACCGCATCAGGATTTGCTGGAGGAGCTTGATCTGCTGCTGCTGCGTCTGGAGACCCTGGCCCGGCAGGAGAGTGAAGCCGTCGCGCCCCTGATCCACCTGTTTAACATCCGGGTCTCGCTGTTTCCGCATCAGCGCTGGCCGGAATGAAAGGGTAGAAACGCGGGCTGGTGGTCTGAAGAGGCTGGTGGCCCGGAACAGGTCTTAACGGCACTCTATTTTAGTTACATCATACATTAGATCTCTTCGTATAACTTGAATTCGGCATAGTGCCTGTTTGTCAGGTCTTGCAGGAAAGGGAAACAGGCTGACAGAATCGCGCCCGGAAGCAGGGCGCGAATTGCAGAACCGGGGTATCAGCCCTGTTCACGGGGCTGAAGCTGATAGATCCAGGCGCTGAGCTGCTGATTATCGTGGGTAGAAACGCACACTTCGACGCGATCATAGCCCTCCTCAAACGCATCCAGCATCGGCCAGTGAGCCGCCAGCTTATCGGAGGTAAAGAGAAAACCCGGCACCTGCGGGCCGTGCTCATCCAGAATAATGCCAGGAAAATCAGCCGCTGCCCCCCAGCCGCGTTCATAGAAGGTGCCCGTGACCGAACCGGCGAGCCACTCTCCGCCGATATTCTCCAGGATATGCGCATTTTCACGTCCAGGGCAGAGCGTGCCGTAAACAAATAAACGTTTCATTTTCCCTCATCCAGACTGCAAACAGAAACAGGCAACTTTAGCGTGCCGGGACGCCATTGTCCTGCAAAACATTCACTTAAAAGCCGTGGTGTAGTTAACCGGAATGCCCTGGTCGTTGATCACCGTATAGTTCAGCGCCGTTCCGTGAGAGAGCGCGGCCTGACTCTCTGCCTGCAGTTCCGCGTGCGGGGCGATCATCAGGTTTTTAATCGCTGCCTGACCTTGAGGTTTGACATTCAGGCTCATAAACCAGGGCGTCGGGTTAGTTATCGTGATTTTATCTCCCGTGACGGCGAAACGAAGCTTTTCCGGGTCGGTCGCCTGAGGCGCGTGAAGTCCCGCAGGCCGGATAAAAATCTTCAGCCGGATTCGCAGCGGCAGCACGACTCTGCGCTCAGCCGCGTCAGGCGCTTTTTTCAGCGCCGGAATCTGGTAAATATTCAGCCAGAAGAGGCTCTCTTTACCGGCGGGCAGCGCATCACGTGAGGTCAGCATCAGGCGCAGCGATCGCATCTCGCCCGGAACCATTTTTACCACTGGCGGCAAGACAAGCACGGGCGTGATGCTGGCATCCGGTGACAGCGTCACGTTACCATCATCCGTCCAGAGTTGCAGAAACGTTTCGGTGTTGCCGCTGTTGACGACGTTAATCGACTGCGTCAGATCGGCCTGATTAAAGATGATCCGGGTCTTATCGACGTTGACTACCGCCCAGACGCTGGACGAGAGCAGAACGCCAGATAACACAATGAGGTTACTGAAAACTGACCACAACCTGTAATTGCGCATTTACTGCTCCTGCTGTAAGGGTTTGCCCACTGATGGCTTCAAGGGAGGCGGTAAAATCACCGCTGTAGATATCACTGCCTCCGGAGGAGACCTGCGAGGTTAAATCTTTGTAGGCATACCAGCCGCGGCTGTTGCCGGTGCCGGTGCTGGCGCGGTCCGGCAGTAAATTGATGGGGGTATTGTTGCTGTCATAAATTCTGATACCGACGCCGGAGGCGGCAGTGCTGCTGCCATAATGGCTATCCAGCAGCCAGGTTAACCCGCCGCCCGAGGTGGTCAGCCCCAGATTTCTCGCCTGTATAACCGCATTAGACTGGTTAACCAGAAAGCCCATGGCGACATTGGCCGAAGTGGTCGTCGACGTGGCGGTGCCGGAGAGTGCGCCCGATTCGCACTGAATGGAGATCGTAAATGGAGCCTGGCTTTTTCCGCCTGCCGCGAGGGTGCTGGCGCTCACGGTAGGCAGAAGTACCACCGACGGATAATCCTGAACTTCACACAGTGCGCCGCGCACATAGGTGACGTTAGAGTAGGTGCTCCACGCTGCCGGCCAGTTACGGTACCAGCCGTACCAGTAAGAGAGGCTGTCCTGGCCTACCTGGAGGCTATTGGTGTCGAGTCCCGGACCTTTGAAAGCGATGTAACCCCGCGGCTGTGTCCAGGTGTCCACGTAGCGATTACTGTTGCTGGCGTAATAGCGGGTTGAGTCAATTTTAAACATCTCATACAGCACATTGCTGAAGGCGCTGGCCGGAATGTAGATATAGGTGCCATCGGAATACCAGTCGCTGGCCGTCAGCTGACGCGCTTTCCAGTAGCGGCTGTAATATTCGCCGGTTGAGAGGTTAGTCAGCCTGACCGCGACATTTGCGGCGACATCATAATAAGCCCCGTCCACTTCAGACGTGATGTATTGCCCGGCATAGGGACTGTCGCCGTTGGTGGCGTACATCTCATACAGGCTGTCGGCATCCGCCACGGCGCAGCGGTAGAGAATCTGATTAGCCGAGTAGGGAACGTTGCTGGCCGAGGAGAGAAAGCTCCCCACCGAACTGGCCAGCAGGGTGCCGGAGGGCTGAAAGGTCTTTCCGCTGTTAATGCTGATCACGGACGGCAGCCCGACATTCCCGGAACAGGTGTCGCAGGCACCGGTCCAGCTGGCGGCGGTGTAGCCCGCCGCGATGGCGCTCTGAGAGAGCGAAGAGGTGGAGGTGACCACGCTGCAGTTCGCCCAGGCGGGCACATTAAGCAGCAGTAACACGATATACAGGAGTAATTTTTCGATTCTCACACTATTCACCCTTGCGGCAGACGGCATCCAGGCGAACGATATTCTCATTCACGCGTCCGGTTATCTGATAATTAACGAGGCAGGTTTTATGGCCTTTATTTTGCCAGCTGACCCTTAAGGTGCCGGAATCATGCGGAACGCGGGCATAGACCTGTCCGCCCTGACCGACAATGCCGATGACGGTATTATCCGCGTCACGGACTTCACTCCCCATCGGCGGAATCTCCTGATCGTCACTCTTCAGCGCGATCAAGACCGCCTTGCCCTGCAGGGTGGCAAAATGAATCCGCGTCACGGAACCGGCATAGGGCACCACGCGCTGGCTGCCGCCACTTAATTCCGCATCGCTATTCATGTAGCGGGTATCCAGGCTGACGGTATTCGCCTGATAAGGCGTGAGCGAAGGCAGGATGGCGTAACCCGCATGATCGATAACTGCGCCCTGACCGTTACGCACGCTGGCGCCCTGAGCGCCTTCCGCATGAATCAGCGCAAAGGTATCGCTGGTATAGGGGCCGGCTGTCATGCCGCCGGAATGGATCAGCAACGTGCCTGACAGACCCAGACCCGCCTGACGGTAGTTATCACCCTGGCCATAGTTCGCTCTGACGCCGCCCACGCGGGTATTCTGCTGCACGTTTCCGCCAAACGAGGCGTGCTGGCTGCCGCTATTCTGCGTCTGGCCGGTTCCGCCATACAGCGACCAGGAGAGCTGATTATTCTCGCCCGATGAACCGGTGAGTGAGAGCGTGGAATTGCGCGTCTCTTTAGACTGGTTGTAGTTGTAGGCCACGGAGGCGTTGTGATTGCTCCAGTTCAGCGGGACGGAAACATTCAGGGCAACAGTATTCTCGGTGTACTTTTCCCGATAGCTATTATCGCCTTCGTCCAGGCTCAGCCCGAAGCGATCGCTGCTCCAGGTGGTGCGCTGGCGGGCGACGTTGAGACTGTAACTGATGTTATGCCAGCTGTTGTTGTAACCGAGCTGAAGCTGGGTAATGCGGGAGCGGTTATTGTAATAATCCGCTGTGCTGGCACTCAGGCTGATCAAGCCATAGTCAGCCATTGTCTGACTCAGCGTGACAGAAAAGTTATTACGCTGATGCAGCGTGTCGGAGTAGTAGCTGAGGCCACCATCCTGCTGGCGACGCACGCCCAGCACATCCTGCAGGTCGCGATAACCGCGGGTTGAGTAGCGATAGGCAGCCAGGACCACATTGGTGCCGGTGGTAAAGGTTTTGCTGTAGCTCAGTTCAGCGCGCCATCCCGTGGCAGTCTGGTTCTGTGCCACCTTGGCATCCGAGAATGTGGTATTCAGTCCCACGGCGCCCGCCGCAGAGCTCCAGACACCACCAAGCAGCCAGGCCTGATAATCCTCAGCCAGGCGCGAACCCGCCGTCGCGGTCAGCTGGTTGCTGATACCGCGCTGCAGCAATCCTTCAAAGAAGGTGTTATTGACGGAGTAGAACTGTCGCACCCGTCCCAGGGCAACGGAGTAGTGCCAGTTACCCGGCCTGACCGAATCGGGCACCGAGGCATAGGGGACGGTAAACGAGGACGTTTTGCCACTCGCTTCAACAATCTCCACGTCGAGATCGCCCTGGCTGCGGGTATTGTACAAATCGTTAATGACAAAAGGCCCCGGAGCCACGCTGGTCTCATAAATAACGCGATTGAGCTGCCTGACGATAACCCGCGCGCTGGAAGAGGCCACGCCCCGGATCTCCGGCGCGTAACCCCGACGGCTTTGCGGGCGCATCCTCTCATCCGTTGTCAGCTTAATCCCGTTATAGGACAGGCTGCCAAACTGCGAACTTTCTGTGTAGCTGTCGCCAACGGTCAGCACACTGTTCAGCGGTTCGATGGGGCGCTGAAGCCAGGTTCTGACCGTGGTATAACGCGCGTCGCTGCCGGTGACGTTATTGTCGATAACCCGCAGATTGCCCTGATGGCGCAGCTGCCAGTTATTGATATTGGTGCCCGCCGTGACACCGCTCCAGAGATACTGATATCGGTAACCGGAGGCAGTATTTTCCGTCCAGCTGTAGTTGGTGTTATGCCGGATGAAAAGGGCGGTGATCCCTTTATCCCACTCGGAAACGGGGATGGTTCCGCGAGGCAGACGGATTAACTCCGCATCCGGAATCGTCAATTGCAGCCGCAGTGATGACTGATCAAATTGCCAGCTGGCCGCGGAGGACCAGTGACGCAAAGGCTGGCATTGCTCGCTGGCTGCGGTTTTATTCAGTGACTTAAGGCGCAGTGATTCCGCCACCTTCAGGGGAAGGCAGGGTTCAATGGGCTGGCCTTTTTCTGCTGATAAAAAGGTGAGGGTGACACCGCTTTTGATCAGCTTATTATTGAGATAAATGTCGACATAATAGCTGCCGGGGGCAATCGTCTGATGATTAAACTGTTCGATGTTCTGGCCAAAAGCCGAACCTTTAAACAGCGAAGGATCAAAATAATATTCCTCAGCGTGTCCATACGTTGAAAAAGTGAAGGAGGCACAGAGAGGTAAAAAAAGGGTGCAGATATTACCTGGCTGCAAGCGGATAATCTTCACTGACTTTCGCTCCCTGGTCATTCATTGCTGAAAGAGAGACCACGCTGTTCGCGGGTAACGCGTGCGTTGCCGCTTTGCACCTGACAATTTTTTTAGAGAAGGGCGCAATCATATCGGCGTCGCAGGCTATTTTTTTGTCTGCTGTTTTTAGGGTTACGTCGGTCAGCGAAAAAAACCAGGGCTGGGTGTTATTGATTTCGAGGCCCTCTTTTTTCGCCGTTATTTTTATTCCGCTGAAAATATCCCCCGGCTGACCAATCGCCTTAGGCCGGTAGAAGAGTTTCATGCGGTTACGTAACATTAAAACGATACTGTTACGGCCTGACTCGCCCTGAATATTGGCGGGCGGAATTTGCAGGGAGTTGAACCAGTAGACAGTTTCGCGATCCTGCGGTAAAGAGGTCTCTGGCGTGAAGCGGATTCTCAGCACCTGACCGGTCAGAGGCTGAATCCGGAATAACGGAGGGGTGATAATAAAAGGCACGTCACTCTTATCGCCCGGTTGCGAATCCATATTGCCATTATCAAACCAGGCCTGAATAACATACGGAATATTATCGTTGTTCTTTAACTGAACATCGACGGAGAGAGCATTGCCGGGATAAATAATACGGCTACCCAGAATCGTGACGCTCGCCTGGACTTTATCCGAAATAAACGTCATCAACAGAATGAAAATGACGAACAGTGAGGGGTAGAGCACAATGCGTGAATACATGTCAGAGATCTCAAGCGTGGCGTGCGTACCCGGGATACCGGATACGCACGAAAACGATTACTGATAAGTCACGGCGTATTGCAGTGATGCGGTCACGGTACCGGCCGTTGGTGTGCCTGATGCATAGTAGCGGGCAGAGTAGGTGGCTGAGCCTGAGGTTTCCCCTGCCTGAAGCGTCATATCGCCGCTGCCGGTGTAACCGCTGGTCAGATCGACGACGGTATCTTTCGGGTCGAGGATCTGAACTTCAACGTTTTTCGCGGTGCCGGTGTTCGACAGGTTACCAGCAGCGCTGACGTTATTGCCCACAAAGACCGTGGAGATTTTCGTGGTCTTGGTGCTGTCACCGGTGCAGCCGCTCACGCCCACGGTGAAGGGAGTGTCGCCCGCTGTCGCACCTGAGGCCGCAAGGTCAGAGGTACTCACGGTTGGCAGCAGAACGACAGGTGAAGCGTTGTTACCGTTCACCGACACCGAACAGGTTTCGGTGGTCACTTCGCCCTGGAAGTTGATGGTGTTATCAGAAGCCGCAGAGACGCTGGCTGAAACCAGCGCGGCACTGATTAACACAGCAAGATTAAGCGTTCTGAAATGGGTGTTCATGTCATACTCCTTTATCATCGTTATACGGAAAGCAATTGGTTGAGGCTGATGCCCATTTTCCGGCGAATAGCCTCTTTGATGTTATAAACACGCTTGATTTCAACTCCCATTTCTCTGGCAATAATCGGCAGTGAGAGTCCATTCACTGCCAGATCAAGGAACTGAACTTCATCCTGTTTAAACGCATTCACTTTTTTTCTGACGTCGCCCTTCAGGCCGAAATAGCAGCCATTAATCTGACGGCTTATCTCTTCACGCGACTGATCGGCATAAATAACGGTCTGGATACGCAGGTCTTCTTTTTGCCAGAACGCGGCAAGGGATTGCATATAGCGATCGCTGACGATAATCAGCATCAATCCGGTGTTTTTTAAATATTCAATCCAGTTACTGTTGGTAAAATACCTGATATTCTCTCTTGAGAAGTCAACAAATATGCATCCCCGGCAAAAGATGCTTTCATATTTACCCGCCACCATGCTAAGCAGGGATGAAGAGAAAAAATGATTTCCTCCGGGCCAGGTGGTTATTTTTTGCAGCGGACATCGGTTATAAATGTCTGATGCGCGATGGGCGAGATCACAG
Organism: Pantoea sp. PA1; assembly: GCF_056856975.1. Taxonomy (NCBI): domain Bacteria; kingdom Pseudomonadati; phylum Pseudomonadota; class Gammaproteobacteria; order Enterobacterales; family Erwiniaceae; genus Pantoea; species Pantoea sp. PA1. The sequence continues at coordinate 1,141,025 of NZ_JBXGEE010000001.1, read as the reverse complement.
CCATATTTACAACTGGCGCAGCGAATTTCCTCTCTGGTTATCTTTATCATAATATTCTGGTGCTGTTGCGAGAGTTGTATTTATTTTATCGATAAAAATCTCCGCGTTTCAAGGCGATGAAAATTACCCGCTATTTCCTGCATTCGGATTTTTCTTAACGCACCTCCTCTGTGGCCTGGCGTAATATTGATTGAAAATTCGGGACAAAAACGTCTGCCGCCCACTCAGTCGTACTGAGAGACCTGGATTTTTTTACGTCCGTTAGGAATATTTCGCAAATAACGCTGTTTTGATCAATAAAAATTCCGCACGCAAAGCTAAATATGCGCGAATTTTGATCAGTGTCATTTTTTGTATATTTTTGACGCCGGATTGTGGTTGAGGAATACCTGTTTTTGTCGCTCTTAATGCAAATCCTCTTATTAATACCCGTTGGTTATTTTTCTAATCCTGTTGAGTCAGAACCTCAAAAATACTATTTATCGCTCAGGAAATACTTTAATTAAGAAAAGTCCTGGTAACAAAGATGTTAATTGACGCATCTGCTAAAAATATTGATCTAAATCAGTAATTTAGCGCGTGTTATCTGTTCTGTTTTCAGCATTGTCATTAATTCTCTATTTAATTTTACGCAGGAAATGATTATTCAGCTTTTGTATAAAATAATCGCCGCGCATTGACGTTTGGCTGCTCTGGCCGGTTTTAATAAACCAGTAAGGCTGATTACTGAACAGACAGAGCAGGGATGTTATGTTTTTTTGTCTCCCGTAAACGTCTTATCAAAACCGGCTGTCCCTGACCGAATCTCTGCAGGTCATCAACAGGCGCGGCCGATGCGGCAGGCTTTATCATGACGATGCGCGGATGTGTGCAGGACCAGGCGTTGTTGGTGCAGCTGAGCGAGAGAAAAAGCAGGCGTTCAGGAGACGCATTTACAGCATTTTTGTGGCCGTCAGCCCTGATAGGAGCGCTAATTTTCACGTAGCGACGTCTCTGGCAGAGTGAGTAAAGCCGCCGGATGGCGTTAAACGAACAAAGCGCAGAGACGTGCAGACCGGACGCCCAATTCAGAGCAAAGCGGAAAGCGATTGAAAAGCTGAGCGCGCAGCATGTCGTGAGCGCTCAATTCATTCACTTAGCCGGGTGTGATATCTTCGGCATCGCGCACTGAAGAGAGTGAGTGAATCAGGCTGCGAAGAGGATGCCGTACGGATGCGCAGCAAACCACAAGGCATTCAGAAAAGCGGATGCGTGGCGGTGAGAAGATGAGGCCGAGTTGCACAGAGATTTACGGCCAGGCAAAAACAGCCAGGATCGGTGCCGAAAGGTAAACAGCGAAGCCCAACCCTGATAACGGAAAAGATGCGCATAATGTATATTATGTTAAATAGGATATATGAATACGGCTGTGGCTGCGTTATCTCGTTCCCTGCCGTGCTGCTGCCGACTTCGTTCCTGCCCGTCTGATGAGGCAATTATGATTCCCGGTCAACCCGATACCGGCTGTTCCCTTAGCGGCGATAACTTTCCGCGTATTCATCTTCCGGCACGTCTGCTGATTAACATCAGGCGATTCTTTGCTTCCACTGTTTTGAGCTGCCTGCACTGAAGCCTTATCAATCTCTTCGCACTCTCCGAAAAACGCCCACCTTCCCGGATGATTCCTCTTTCCCAGCCATCACCATTATTCCCGGCGTCCCTGAAAGCCAGCGCTGCTGGCGTGCATGCGTGACTTTACGGCTGATGATGCCGGTACGATCCTGGGTAAATGCATCCTGGCTACCTCTGCTGGCAACGGATTCTGTTTCACGGCCAGTTCAGTAACGGGCGCAGATGACGCCCTGACAGGCAAAGCATTCAGCGTGCGTCGCGCAGGCATACCGGCCCGATGACGCAAACCGCGTGGTTTACGGGCCGTTCGGTGAGCATGGCCCTGAATCTTCTCATCCCTCTGAATCAGCTGGATTTTATCACCCGCCAGGGGCTACAATCCCGGAGCTGCAACAGAATGAATCTCTGACACCTGAAGATTTTCTGTGACAATGTCACACTTTCTGTCACTGTTTTCCCACCCTGCGATTCTGCTGCCCTCTTCTTTTACATACCTTGCCGCTGCTTCATCCTGATCAGCGATTTCAGCACAAAGCTCAACTCAGGTAATGAGAGAGAATATGTATGATGTAACTAAAAAGACATGCACTTCTGGGAAATTTCACATTTAGCGCCGTTAAATGTCCCTTTCGCCTCAGCCCGATTACGCTTCAGCACAACAACACGCACTCCAACAGTCAATAAAGGAAACATTGATGAAAAAGACAACGGCTCTGATTGCCACCTTACTGATGACCTCTGGCGTATCTGCTGTCGCCGCTCAGCCTGCCGCTGCGAAAAATCCACTCAGCGTACACGTGCTCAACCTGCAGACCGGTCAGCCCACCGCGGGCATTGAAGTCGAGCTGGATCAGAAGCAGCAGGATAACTGGGTGAAACTGGCTTCTGGCGTGACGGATAACAATGGCCGCATCAGCGCCCTGTTCCCGCAGGACAAAACGGCCAGCGCCGGCAGCTATCGCGTAGTATTCAAAACCGGTGATTTTTATAAGAAGAGCAGCCAGAAAACCTTCTTCCCGGAGATCCCGGTGGAGTTCAACATGGAAGCCAGCGGTGAGCACTACCATATTCCCTTACTGCTAAGCCCGTTTGGTTACTCAACCTATCGCGGCAACTGATTGATTCTGCCCAATCCGGCATTAAGGTGCCGGATTGGGTCTCTCCCGCTATCCGCGCCGGAAAACAGGCCACCAGCCAGTCGATAAACACCCGCAGGCGTTGCGTGACGTGCCGGTTCTGCGGATAAACCAGATGAAACGGATACCCGGCAGGACGCCAGTCGCACAGGATCTCCACCATCTCACCCTGCCGCAGAATCGACGACAGCGAATAGCTGAAGGTCTGAATGATCCCCAGCCCGGCCAGCCCCGCAGCCAGATGCCCGTTGCTCTCATTGACGCCAATGCGATGCGCACTGGTTACCTCGATTTTTTCCCCGTCACGTTCAAACCGAAACGGAAATGGCCTGCCGGTCTGCGGAGAGAGATAGCTCACCAGCCGGTGGCCGTTGCGCAGTTCATCCGGATAGGCCGGTACGCCAAAGGCTTTCAGATAGGCGGGCGTCGCACAGGTGATCAGCGTGGCGTGCCCAATCAGACGGGCGATCAGAGAGGAGTCCATCAGCGGACCGCCGCGGATCACACAGTCAGCATTGTCACTGATCAGGTCGATCGGACGATCCGAAACGCCGAGATCCAGCGTAATGTCAGGATAGCGGGCAAAGAAATCGGGCAGCAGCGGAATCAGAACGTCCCGGGCAGTCGAACCGCCGACATCAATGCGTAACTGCCCGCGCGGCTTACTGCGCAGTGCATTAAAACAGGCATCCACATCCTCAAGGTCGTGCAGAATACGCAGCGCCTTCTCATAATATTCCCGCCCTTCCGCAGTCACGGTCACGCGCCGTGTGGTCCGCTGCAAAAGCCTGACGGAGAGATGCGCCTCCAGCTCCTGCACCAGCTTGCTCACCGTCGCTTTCGGCATGTTCAGCGTATCTGCAGCACGGGTAAAACTGCCGCTCTCTACCACCCGTGAAAAGGCTCTGATCGCCAGCAACTGATCCATTCTCTGCCCCTATTGTCCACCCGTGTGGATAGTCATTTTCATTTTAGCGGATTTATCCATCAATTCCGCTCTTTTACAGTGGCCCCCTGTCCGGCAGCGACGCTGACCGGGAAGCTTATCCTCATTCACTGACCGACTCCGGAGACGACTTTATGAGCGCATCACTCGCAGGAAAAATTGCCCTGGTCACAGGCGGAACAAGCGGAATTGGCCTGGCCACCGCACAGGAACTGGCGTCACAGGGCGCGCAGGTCTTTATTACGGGTCGCCGTCAGGCGGAACTGGATGCCGCCGTCGCGGACATCGGTGGAACGGTCACCGGTATCCGGGCCGATGCGTCACAGCTGCACGATCTCGACGACGTGTATGCCCGGATTGCGTCACAGTCGGGCCATCTGGATATCCTGTTCGCCAACGCCGGCGGAGGCGACATGCTGCCACTGGGGGCGATCACAGAGGCGCATTTCGATCGTATCTTCGACACCAACGTACGCGGCGTGCTGTTTACGGTTCAGAAAGCTCTGCCACTGCTGGTTGATGGCGCGTCGGTTATTCTTACCGGCTCTACCGCCTCGGCTCAGGGTACCGCAGCCTTCAGTGTCTACAGCGCCAGTAAAGCCGCCGTGCGCAACTTTGCCCGTTCATGGGCGCTGGATCTGAAAGATCGCGGCATCCGGGTGAATGTGGTGAGTCCCGGCCCTGTCCGTACTCCGGGCCTGGGCGGGCTGGTCAGTGATGATCAGCGTCAGGGCCTGTTTGATGCGCTGGCTGCGCAGATACCGCTGGGTCGCCTGGGTGAGCCGCAGGAGGTGGCCAGAACCGTTGCCTTCCTGGCGTCAGATGCCGCCAGCTTTATCAATGCGACAGAGCTGTTTGTCGATGGCGGAATGGCGCAGGTGTAACGTTACGCTTCAGACCCTGTGGCTGTCACAGCAGGGTCTGAACCGGGACACAATCACAAAATGTCACGTTGCATTACCCACGGTCTCCTCAATCCCCCGCTATAGTTATTGCCTGTCACATTCGTCATAACACCATGGAGATCACATGAGCCAACTTTTTTCCACTGTCTCACTGGGCGACCTTACGCTGGATAACCGCATTGTGATTGCGCCGATGTGCCAGTACTCAGCCGAAGCCGGTAATGCTACAGCCTGGCACCGCATCCACCTGGGTCAGCTCTCTTTTTCCGGCGCAGGCCTGATGATTATCGAAGCCACGGCGGTAGAAGACATTGGCCGCATCTCTCCCGGCGATCTCGGATTGTGGAATGATGAGAATGAAGCCGCACTGAAAACGGTGCTGGAGGATGTGCGCCGTTACTCCTCGATTCCGGTGGGAATTCAGCTGGGCCATGCCGGACGCAAAGCGTCGTGCGCGGTGCCCTGGGAAGGCGGCAAACAAATTGCACCGGATGCCGGCGGCTGGCAGACCATTGCCCCGTCAGCCGTGAGCTACAGCGCGGATGAAGTCAGACCGGTCGCGATGAGCGCCGATGACCTGGCCCGGGTGAAGCAGGCCTTTGTGGAGAGCGCCCTGCGTGCAGAGCGTCTGGGGCTGGATCTTATTGAAGTCCATGCCGCGCACGGCTATCTGCTGCATCAGTTCCTCTCTCCGCTGTCGAACCAGCGCACCGATGAGTATGGCGGATCGCTGGAGAACCGTATGCGCTTCCCGCTGGAAGTGTTCAAAGCGGTTCGTGACGCGGTTCCGGCCTCACTGCCGGTAGGCGTTCGCATTTCCGCGACGGACTGGGTCGAAGGCGGCTGGGAAATCAAACAGTCCATCGCCTTCTCGCGTGAGCTGGAAGCGCTGAACTGCGCCTATATCCATGTCTCCAGCGGCGGACTGTCGGAAGATCAGAAAATCAGCGTCGGCCCTAATTACCAGGTTCCGTTTGCCCGCGATATCCGTGAGCAGGTTTCCGTTCCGGTGATCGCGGTCGGCCTGATCACTGAGCCACAGCAGGCCGAGGATCTGCTGCAACAGGGCGAAGCCGATCTGGTGGCTCTGGCGCGCGGGATCCTCTACGACCCGCGCTGGCCATGGCATGCGGCCGCCGCGCTGGATGGCAAGGTGCAGGTGCCACCTCAGTATCTGCGCTCCGAACCGCATGACGTAAAAGGCATTCTGACCCAGGATCAGTAAGCCTTTCCCGGCAGACCGCTTATACAGGGGTCTGCCGTTAACTTATAAAATGCCCTTCAGCCGCAGATGCTGCAGCAGCATGATGGTCTTGGCATCCATGATTTCGCCCTGGTCAATCGCCCTGAGCGCCTGATCGAAATCAAGCTCCAGCACCTCAATATCCTCGCCCTCCTCTTCGATGCCGCCGCCCTCACCGCTTCGCGGCTGATCCCCATATTCGGCAATAAAGAAATAGAGCTTCTCGGTAACGGAGCCGGGACTCATAAAGGCTTCAAACACCTTCTCTACCCGGGTTACCCGATATCCGGTCTCCTCTTCGGCTTCTGCAACAATCCGGGCTTCCGGCGACGCGTTATCCAGCAAACCAGCCGCCGCCTCGATCAGGAAGCCATCGTGTCCATTGAGGAAGATGGGGAAACGGAACTGGCGGGTCAGCACCACGCTGCGTTTTTCACGGTTGTAGAGCAGAATCGCCGCGCCGTTACCACGGTCATAAGCTTCACGGCTCTGCTCCTGCCAGCGACCATCGCGGCGCAGCAGTGAGAACGTATATTTTTTCAGGGTATACCAGTTATCTGACAGCAACTGCTCATTGAGGATACGCACACGGGAAGAGGCTTGCGGCATGACAGGCTCCGGGAGTGATAGACAGCCTTCACGCTATCATGCACAATCGTGCACATTCAAGAAAAATCATGCAGAGGACAACGATGCTTTCCAGCCAGCGGAAACAGGCAATACTGGCGCTGCTCGCCCGTGAAAAACAGGTGCAGTCGCGCGATCTCAGCCAGCGGTTCGGCCTTTCTGAGGACTCCATCCGCCGTGACCTGCGTGAGCTGGCGGCAGAGGGTTTGCTGCAACGGGTGCATGGCGGTGCCCTGCCGGTCTCTGCCGCGCTGGGCACCTTTGAAACACGCAAAAACGTGCAGACCGCGTCGAAGCAGGCGATCGCGCAAAAGGCGGTTTCGCTGATCCAGCCGGGGCAGATCGTACTCATTGATGGCGGCACCACCAGCGCGGAACTGGTGCGACGCTTACCGCCGACGCTGAGCTTCACCGCCGTGACGCACAGCCCGAGCGTGGCACTGGCGCTGGTCGATCATCCGCAGGTGGAGATTATCCTGATTGGCGGGCAGCTCTATAAACACTCCGTGGTGACGGTGGGCGCCGCGATGCTGGAGTCGATAAGTCGCATCAACGCCGATCTCTTCTTTATGGGTGTCACCGGTGTGCACCCGGCTGCCGGACTGACCACCGGTAATTTCGAAGAGGCCACGGTGAAGCGGGCACTGGCCGGACGCGCAGCGGAAACCGTGGTGCTGGCGTCAGCAGAGAAGCTGAACGCCGCCTCTCCTTTTGCCATTGGCGAGTTGTCGCTTGCTTCAACCCTGGTCGTGGAAACGCCGCCGGATGAGCCGTTACAGCAGGCGCTGACCCGGCAGGGTGTCACAGTTATCTGAGATCGTAGCAGGCCTGCAGCGCCAGATCGGGGCCGGTGAGCGGACGCTGTGTGGCGGGAAACCGCTGCGCCACCGGCGTCATTGAACTTTGCGCCAGAGCCACCGCCACCGCGCCCTGCTGATAGGCCCGTTCTGCCGCCGCCGCAATCAGGTTAAAATAGCGGGTCGTGTTACCCGCCTTAAAGGCATCCCATGCCCCCGCCACCAGCTCCGTGTTCACCTGCGTGCCGGGCTGACAGAACAGCGCCCGGGTGGCCGCCACGGTCGATTCTGCCGCGCAGAGCGCCACCGCAGGCCCCGCCTGGCGATGCAGCGCCTCCGCCAGCATTTTGTCGGTGCGCATGACCCTGTCCTGCACGGGGAAATCGTCAGCTACCGGGGCCAGCGTCGAACAGGTGATCAGAATGGCATCAAACTGCGGCAGCACGCCCTCAATCAGCCGGGCCATCCGCAGACGTAAGTCACTGTCCATCCCGCCGCGCTCTTCGGCCTCAGCCAGCAGTGCAGGCATGACCAGATGATTCAGCGGCGGGGTGTGACGCGCCAGCGAGGCGGCAGCAGCATCAAAAATCGCAATGTTACTGGCCGCGGTGTGGAAGCAAAGTATGTTCAGGGGACACTCCGTTTCATTAAAAGATCAGCTTTCGACATGCCAGGCTGCATGCTGAATTACCACACGATAACCATCATCGTCACTGAATGTCACGCCCTGCCGATCCCAGTAAGGATTAAAAGAAGGCACCCGCCGGAATCCTGCCTCATCCATCGCGGCGCAACGGGCCAGCCAGTCAGGCCGATGCGGCAGGTAAAGCACCAGCAGATCCTCTTGCGACGGTGACGGCGTCAGGGGATGCGTAAGTGACTGCGTAAATTCCAGATGCCAGGCCAGACCCGGCGCGCCCAGCATCACGCCACTGAATCCCTCATGGTCGGTAAAGGCACCGATTTTCTGCAATCCTAACCCGTGACAATAGCGCTGAGACATTTCTGTCAGGCTGGTAACCGGCCGTGCGATTCGCATGTGCTGAATGTGCATGGTTCTCTCTCCTCTCTGTTTACTGAGTTCTATCACACTCATCCGCCCGTCCCGTGGCCCCGGATGCGCTGCAGAATCGCGCGAAGCAGTTTAATCAGGGCGCGATTTTGCAAGCGAATGTGAATATCACGCTGTCCGGGCAAGGGGCCGTCATCGCCTGACAGACGCTGTGTCACCCCGCCCGCAACGCTGCAATCGCTGATGAGGGGAACGGTCTGCCGCTCATCGTGCTAAAGGCATTCCCCTCTCCGTCATCTACACTTTTCCGGTATTCATACGGCGATGCCCTGTGCATTGCCAGGCCATAAAAGGATGACAATATGACTGAACACGCGCCTCAGAATCACGCCTGGTTACTGGCTTCACGCCCACACGGCGAGCCGACCAAAGAGAATTTCCGCCATGTGGCGCAGCCCGTGCCGGAACTGAAAGAGGGTGAAATTCTGCTGAAGACGATCTACCTGTCGCTCGATCCCTACATGCGTGGCCGGATGGATGAGGGGAAATCCTACGCCCCGCCAGCAGAGCTGGATCAGCCGATGGTGGGCGGCACCGTCTGTCAGGTGGCCGAATCAAAAAACAGCGAGTTTCATAAAGGCGACTGGGTCCTGTCGCAGAATGGCTGGCAGGAGTATGCCGTTTCCGATGGCAAAGAGATCGCGAAGCTGGGCAACGACCTGCCCAACCCTTCCTGGGCGCTGGGCATTCTCGGTATGCCAGGCTTTACCGCCTATATGGGCTTGATGGACATCGGCCAGCCGAAAGCCGGTGAAACCCTGGTGGTCGCCGCCGCAACCGGTCCGGTCGGCGCAACGGTGGGCCAGCTGGGGAAACAGAAAGGCTGTCGCGTGGTCGGTGTGGCGGGCGGTGAAGAAAAATGCCGTTATGCCATTGAAACCCTGGGCTTTGATGCCTGCCTCGATCACCACAGTGCCGACTTTGAAGAGCAGCTGAAGAACGCCTGCCCGGATGGCATCGATATCTATTTCGAAAACGTGGGCGGTAAAGTCTTTGATGCCGTGTTCCCCCTGCTGAACACCGCCGCGCGTGTGCCGGTCTGTGGTCTGGTGTCGGCGTACAGCCAGCGCGAGCTGCCGGAAGGCCCGGACAGAACCTCCCTGATCATGGCGGGTATCCTGAAACGTCGTATCCGTATGCAGGGCTTTATCATCTTTCAGGATTACGGCGACCGCTACCCTGAGTTCCTGAAGGCGATGACGCCGCTGGTGGAGAGCAAAAAGATCCACTATCGCGAGCACATGATTGAGGGATTAGAGAACGCGCCACAGGCGTTTATCGATATGCTGAACGGCAAAAACTTCGGCAAGACCGTAGTGAAGGTCGGCGGCTGATGGAATTTGTGTGCCACGTCAGTGACGTGGCACACGTCTCGATCAGTGTGGCTGCCGGGAAACGTGTTCGGCAGCCGCTCGGTTAGCCTCTTCTGCCGCTTCTCTCAGCGTTGCCCCGATGCTCAGACGCTGACACAACACACCGACAAAACAGTCCCCGGCACCATGGGTGCTGACCAGCGTCACCTTCTGCGCCACCAGCGTGTGCGTCTCTCCCGCCTCGCTGAAAGCGACGCCGTGTTCCCCTGCGGTCACGACCACCCTGGCAAAGCGTCCCGCCAGCGATTCCGCGGCCGCGCGGGCTGACGTCAGATCCTGTACGCTTATCCCGCACATATCGCGCGCTTCAATGGCATTGACCACCAGCAGGTCGATACACGCTTCAAACGCCGCCGACAGGGGGCGTGCGGGCGCGGCATTGACGCAGACCCTAATCCCTCGCTGTTGCGCCGCCCGGGCCGCACAAAGATTGACCGCTTCCGGCACCTCGTTTTGCAGCACAAGCAGAGAGACATCCTGCCAGAAGCCTGGCTGTTCGAAAGTCTCCAGCGGAATGTGCTGATTGGCATTGGACACCACGACGGCACCGTAATCCCCTTCGGCATCGGTAATCGCGACACTCATACCGGAAGGTATCGCCTCGATCACACTCACCGCCGTGCAATCGACGCCAGCCTGCTGCAGAAAGTCCCGCAGAAACTGGCCCTGCTGATCGCGTCCCACCGAACCGGCGAACCGCACCGCAGCCCCCGCCCGGGCCGCCGCCACCGCCTGATTTCCGCCCTTGCCGCCAGACTTATAGTGACAGGCACTGCCCATCACCGTTTCGCCTTTCTCCGGACGATGAGGCGCGTCCAGCATAATGTCGTAATGAAGACTGCCGGTGACTGCAATTTTGCTCATAGCTAGAATTCCCGCAGATCCTGAACCGCATGCTGGGTTTTCATCAGGTTCTTCTCCGCCCGCTTCAGATCTTTCTTGGCGATAGCGACAAACAGCGCGTCCAGAATATTGAGCTGGGCGATGCGTGACGCGGCGTTTTCACCCAACAGATGCGATCCCTGAGAGGTTGAATTGAGGACCACATGCGCACTCTGCGCGATCGGCGATTCGGCGTAGTTGGTAATGGCGATCACTTTCGCACCATTTCTTCCCGCCAGTTTGACCGGATCGTTCACTGCGCGTGTTGCACCCGAGTGGCTGATGGCGATAACCACATCGTCATCAGATAACACGGCGGCTGACATCAGCATGATATGGGCGTCATCATAGGCGGTCGACTTGATGCCTATCTTCAGCATCTTGTGTGACAGATCCCGCGCGACGGCGGCAGAACCGCCAACGGCATAGAGATCGATATGACGCGCTTTAAAGATAATGTCCGCCGCCCGATTGAACTCAGAAACATCCAGAATTGATAAGGTCTCTTCAATCGCCTGGATTGAGGTTCTGAACACTTTGGCCAGCAACTGCTCCGACGAATCATCCGGCTCAATTTCCGCATGCAGCCCCGCCACTTCAGACTGGTTGTAATAGATCAGACCACTTCTGAAATGTCTGAAGCCGGTGAAGTTAAGCTTTTTGGTGATCTTAACGATCATCGCTTCAGAGACATTATTTTCCTGCGCAATCTCTTTTAAGGATGACTGCTCGGTAATGTCGGTTCGGGCAATGATGGCCTCAGCCACCCGACGTTCTAACGGCGTCAGCTGGGGCAAACGCATACGAATCTGAGCACCAATGGCTCGCGGATCTTGCTTCATTACCTGCCTCGGGTCGCCCGGTCAATCAACATCGCTATGATAATAATAAGGCCGGTAGCGAGCAATTGGTAAAAGGCCTGAATATTCAGCAAGGTCAAGCCATTACGCAGCACGCCGAGGATCACCACGCCAATCAGCGTCCCGAAAATGCTCCCTTTCCCCCCCATCAGTGAAGCCCCACCAATGGCCGCCGCCGCGATAGCGTCCAGCTCCCACAGGTTACCGATGGTTGGCTCGGCAGCACCCAAACGACCAATCAGAATCAGCGCGGCCAGTGAGGCCAGCAGGCCGGAGAAGATGTAAACCGTCACCTTGGTGCGCTTCACGGGCACACCGGCGACCCGTGCCGCCTCTTCGTTGCCGCCAATCGCCAGAATATATTCCCCCAGCGGGGTTTTATTCATGACCGTCCACAGCAGCAGCGCGATGATCGCCACAATCACGATGGGGGTCGGGATACCTAAAATCGTGCTGTTGATCAGGCTGCGAAACGCCAGCGGAATACCGAAAACCGGATTTCCGCCGGTCGAGATCAGCGCAATGGCCCGGAACAGCGACAGGCCACCCAGTGTCACAATAAACGGCTGCAGCCCGGCATAAGCGATGAGTGACCCACTGAACAGACCACACATCGCGCCGACGCCCAGCGTGGCGAGGATCGCCAGCGGCACCGGTACACCTGACGCCATCAGGGTCGCCCCGAGCACCGCCGAGAGAGCCGCGGTGGGGCCGACCGAAAGGTCAATCCCGCCGGAGATGATCACCAGCGTCATGCCCAGTGCAATCAGGGCGTTGATCGAAGACTGCTGCAGAATGTTCAGCAGATTTGGCAGTGTGAAAAACACCGGCGACAGAAACGAAAATGTCACCGCGATAATCAGTAAGCCGATTAAGGTACCGGCATCCCGTACGTTAAATTTAAGCCGCAGCGCAGGACGGGTATCCGGCCCGGTAGAGGTCTGAGTGGTCATAGTTATCACCTTGGTGAATGTCAGGTAAGCGGTCAGGCAGGCTGGTCGCTCTCTTTAATGGCATAACGGGCAATGTTCTCTTCGGTGATGGCGCTGCCGGTAAGCTCTCGGGTGATCCGCCCTTCCCGCATCACCAGCACCCGGTCTGAGATGCGCATAATCTCGGTCATCTCTGATGAGACCACCACAATGGCTTTGCCCGACTGCGCCAGCTTTTCAATCAGATGATAGATCTCAGACTTGGCGCCAATGTCGATGCCACGCGTCGGCTCATCAAACAGAAACACATTGGCGTCCGCCGCCACCCAGCGGCCGATGATCACCTTTTGCTGATTACCGCCGCTCAGCGTGCCGATGGTTTTTTCGATATCGAGCGGGCGCAGCTTCAGATCGCCCATTACGCGCAGCGCTTCCCGATCGAGCCGGGCCTGGTTCATCAGCCCCGCCAACGTGAAACGGTGCATCGATGGCAGCGCCATATTCATCTTCACGGCCCGCTCTTTGATGATGCCCTCTTTTTTGCGATCTTCCGGCACCAGGCCAATGCCCGCCTTAATGGCGGCGCGCACGTTGTGGTTCTGCACCGGGTTGCCATTGACGCTCACTGAGCCGCGCGTACGCCGGTCAATACCGGCAATCAGCTTCAGCAGTTCAGTGCGACCCGCGCCGACCAGCCCGGCGATCCCCAGCACCTCGCCAGCCCGCACGCTGAAGTTCGCCCCAACCACCTCCTTGCCGCGCGTCAGATCCTCGACCCGCAGCACTTCGCGATCGCTGACAAACGTCTGATGATGGAGTTTGTCGATCTTCCGTCCGACCATCTTCGCGACGATGCTCTCTTCATTCTCCTCACGGATATTGACCACGCCGACCTGCTTACCGTCACGCATAATGGTCGCGCGGTCGCAGACCCGGAAAATCTCATTCATCTTGTGCGACACGTAGATCAGCGAAACGCCCGTCGACTTCAGATCGCCAATCAGCTCGGCCAGACGGTCAAACTCCCGTGGCGTCAGGCTGGAGGTTGGCTCATCCATCGCGATGATTTTTGCGTCGTCCAGCAGCGCACGGGCAATCTCAACAATCTGCTGCTGCGACACTTTGAGATTCCGGATCGGCGTATCGGGATCGATAGTGGGATCCAGCGTCTTCAGAATCAGCGCAGCCCGCGCCAGCTGCGCTTTTTTATTCACCCATAAGCCTCCGGCGCAGGTTATCGGGCGACCCAGAAACATGTTCTGCGCGACGGAAAGCTCCGGAACGTGCTGCAACTCCTGATGGATCATCGCAATCCCGGCCTGCCGGGCGCTGAGGGGGCTGCGGATCTGAACCCGGTTGCCGTTGACGCTGATCTCTCCGCTGTCCGCGCCGCGTACGCCGGAGAGGATGTTCAGCAGCGTCGACTTGCCCGCGCCATTTTCTCCGATCAGCGCATGCACCTCGCCGGGCCGCACCGTAAAATCGACATCCTGCAGCGCGGCGGCGTTACCGTAACTTTTACTGATGCCGCGCATCATTAAGCGAAACTGTTCCATACCCGCTCCCGCTGACTTATTGCTGAACCAGCAACTGACGCAACCGCGCGTTATCTTTGGTTGAGAACGCGTCGACATTCTCTTTGGTAATCAGCGCCTGAGGCGTTGAAACCACACGCGACAGCTTCTGACCGTTGATCAGACGGATCATGACGTCCATTGCCACTTCACCGGTAAGAACCGGAAAGCTGTCTACCGTGCCGGTGAGTTCACCGCGTTTAATCGAGGCGTAAGCATCAGAAATGCCGTCGGTGCCAAAAATCGCCACCTGTGACGCTTTGTTCTGCGCACGCACCGCTTCCACCACGCCCAGCGCCATCGTGTCGTTGTTGGCGTAGATGCCGATCAGATCAGGGTGCTGCTGCAGAATGGTCGACGCGGCATTAAAGGCCTGCTCGCGACTCCAGTTCGCCGGCACGCTGGCGACAATGGTGAACTTCCCGGCGCTGTCCAGCGTCTCTTTGAATCCACGGGTTCGCTGACCGGCGGCATACACCCCCGGCTGCCCTTCAATGACCGCCACTTTGCCGCCCTGCGGATGGTGCTGAATAAACCATTTTGCTACCCGCACGCCGTTATCTTTCTGGACGTTGCCGACGTAGTAGCGCGCATCCGGCATCACAGCGTCATTGACGTTGACCACCGGAATATTTTTACTGCTGGCACTCTCCAGCGCAGGCTGCAGGTTAATGTCGGTCTGCGGCGAGACCAGCAGGCCATTGAAGCCCTGCGAGATCAGGGTTTCCGCAATCGACAGCTGACCAAGCTGATCGTCTTCATTAGCCGCCGCCTGATAAGCCACCGTGATGCCATATTTCTTTGCTGCGTTCTGGTAGCCCTGGCCGAGTGAGCGCCAGTATTCATTGGTCAGGGTTTTTGACACCCCGCCAATCTTCAGCGCCTTGTCGACTTTTGGCAGGGCACCATATTTGCTGTCGAGCTGCGTCCAGTCGGTACGATCCGGTTCCGTATCTGACTGCAACGGGGCCAGGTCTGCCGCATAGACGGTGCTGCAGAGCAGTGATGAGGCGATAAGAGCAAGCAGGCGTTTTTTCATTTTTTTATTCTCAGGGTGTGGGTAACGTTTTTTGTTCTACAGACTCAGGTTACGCAGAAGCGGGCCGTTATCGCGCCAGCATGATGTCATTGACGATCTGCTGGGAGGCAACGGCATCCTGACGCTCGATGGCCGCCAGTAATGCCGCGTTGCCATGCAGCTGGTCACACAACCTCAGCAAGCGGGTGACGGTCGCGATATTGCTTTCCGCTTCCCGAATCGGGTCAAGGCCGCTGGCATCCGGGAACGTATCGAAGTAGTAGGCACCGCGGTAGCCGTCGCGCTGCATCTGCCAGAGAAACTCCAGCGTGGCGCGTGGATTGACCGAGCCGACCATCAGCCCGTCGTCGCGTTTGCCCCAGCCATCATTCAGGTCCAGCCCCAGCAACCGCGAGCGGCGTGCCACCATCGCGGCGGCGAAGGCCGGGATCTCATTGGCAAACAGCACGTGAGCAAAATCCAGAGTGATCCCCAGATTGGCGCAGCCCGCCTCTTCCACCGCCAGCAGACAGGTGGTGGCGTTGGGAAAGATGCTGTAGGCGCGCGGCTCGTTGGGCTTATATTCAATGCTGACATCCACATCCGGGGCGTACTCCGCCACCTCACGCACCGCGCTGACGGCATCCTCCCAGATCTTCTTATAGTCCGCCTGAAAGCAGTAATCGAAACCGTCCTGCCCCATCCACAGCGTCATCAGCCGGGAACCAAACTCCCGACCGGCGTCGATACCGCGTTTGGTCAGCTCGATCGCTTCGCGACGCACTCTGGCGTCAGGATGAGTGAACGCGCCAATTTTGAACTGGGGCGCATCCCAGCGCATCTGCATCCCGTTGACCGCCAGACCCGCATCGCTGATCGCCTGGCGCAGCGTGGGAATGTCGCTGGTGAGATGCTGCGGATAGTTAAGGTCGAGATGCGTCAGACCTTTAACCTTACCTGCACGGGCCACCATCTGCAGTACCGAGGGCTTGCCCTGCTGGCCGGGCCAGTAGAGGTGCGCCCCCGAGGCGAAAGAGTTAAGACGGGTAGCAAATTTCAGTTCCGACATGAGCGTCAATCCTTCAGAGTGCGTATTGTGAAGTACTTTTCATATTAACGATTAGTTGTGAAGTTATGGTTTACTCTACGCTTCGCGGCTCAATGCGCAAGTCGGACAGGCCAGGCAAATCGCTAAACCGCGAGCGCTGTCACGAAATAGTTTCGATACGGTATCATCGGTCAGGCAGGTTTTGCTTGAAGAATAGAAAGGTAATACAACGGGTTGTAATGCAGAGAGAGAGGGCGAATCGGGCAGACTGAAAAGTAAAAAAAACTGAGCGCCCGTATGGCGCTCAGTCTCTGAGGTTACTTCAGGCGGAAAGCGACCACGCTGTCGCCCGCCGTGGTGCCGAGCGAGCCATGCCCCCCCGCCGCAATCACCACATACTGCCGGCCATCTTTACCCATAAAGGTTGATGGCGTGGCCTGCGCACCGGCACTCAGCTCCGTCTGCCACAGCAGTTCGCCGGTGGTGCTGTCGTAAGCCCGGAAGAAGTTATCCGCCGTCGCACCGTGGAACACCAGATCACCCGCCGTCAGCAGCGGCCCACCGTGCGCCACCATGCCCATCGGGAATCCCAGCGGGAAGCGGCCGGGCAGGAAACGGGTCTTCAGGTTTTTGGTGGTGCCGACGCGGCGCAGCCACGCGGTTTTACCGGTAGTGAGATCCACCCCCACCATCCGTCCCCACGGCGGCGCAATGCAGGGAATGCCCAGCCCGGAAGCCATCTGCTGAATATGGATCGCGTAGTCACCGTGGAAGTTCTCATTCCAGTATGGCGTGCCATCTTTGGTGAAGGTCCGCTGCGTTTCCGTTTCCGGCGTGCGTTTAATCAGGTTGTATTTGTAGGCCAGACGCACCGGGGTCGCTATCAGCATCTGACGCTGCGGATCGACAGCGACAGAGCCCCAGTTAAAGACACCGATGTTGCCGGGGAAGATCAGCGATCCTTTCTCCGTTGGCGGCGTCCACGGATTGCCATCATAGCGCAGCTCGCGGAACGTGATGCGGCAGGCCATCTGGTCAAACGGCGTAATGCCCCACATGGCGCTCTCCGTCAGCGGCTGCGGAATGAAGTTCAGGCTGGAAACCGGCTGGGTTGCCGCATACTGCTCGCCCGGGATACCGTCCGTGGAGACCTTCACCTGCTCAACCGGATATACCGGCTCGCCGGTCAGACGGTTCAGCACAAACAGGTTGCCGGTTTTGGTCGGCAGGATCACCGCCGGTTGTGGCCTGCCCTGATAGCTGATGTCCACCAGCGAGGGCTGCGACGGATTATCGCGGTCCCAGAGGTCGTGGTTTGCGCTCTGATAACGCCACCTGAAAGCACCGGTCTTCAGATCCAGCGCCACCAGCGCATCACGGAATTTCTCGGTATTACTGGCCGGATCGCGAGCCGTGCCGACTTCATCCGGTGAAGCATTACCAAAGGGAACGTAGACCAGACCGTTCTTCAGGTCGGCGCTCAGGGTTGCCCAGGCGACCGGGGTGTCCTGCGGATAGATGACCGCGTCAGCAACAGGCGCGCTCTTTTCCGGGTTAGCCGGATCGAAGTTCCACACCAGACGCCCGGTGACCGCATCATAGGCACGGATGACACCTGACGGATTGCCGGTGTTGAACCCGTTATCCATGACCGAACCGCCCACAATCACCAGATTACCGGCCACCAGCGGTGCGGCCGTCTGCATCAGTGCGTGCGGGCGCAGCTCGCCCATATTAGCGCGCAGATCCACCTCACCGTTGTTGCCGAAGTCAGCGCAGGGTTTGCCGGTGTCGGCATCCAGCGCCCGCAGGCGGGCATCGGTGGTGGCGTTAAAAATTCGCTTGCGGCAGAGGGCCGGTGCCCTTTCCGTCGCCTGCTGCGCCAGCTGACCGGCATCGAAGTAGCTCACACCGCGACAGGTCTGATGCTGCTGCAGCCAGGAGCGGTTTTTATCCGGGACGGCTTTCCATTTCACCGCCCCGGTTTCCGGGTCAAGCGCATGCACTTCGTTGTGCGGCGTACAGAAGTAGAGCATGCCATTAGCTTTCAGCGGCGTCGCTTCAAAGGTGTACTCGGTGGCATCGCCCTCCTGACGCAGATCGCCGGTGTGATAGGTCCACGCCACTTCCAGATTTTTCACGTTATCTTTGGTGATCTGTTTCAGCGCCGAAAAACGCTTACCCTCCGCTGTCCCGCCATAGGCGCGCCACTCCTCATCTGCGCCACCGGTGACGGAGTTGTTTCGGGCTGTCGTGATGGTCCCCTGCTGCGGCAGCGGATCGTAGAAGCAGAGGCCGGCGACCAGCAGCAGCATCACAATAACCGAGCTGCCCAGGAAAGGATGAAAGCGGCGCTGTCCCTGAAACAGAGGACGTACCACCCAGGGCAGCGCCAGCCAGACGCCGAGCACCCCGAACAGATCCCCGCGCGGGATCCACTGCCACTTATCGAAGCCCACTTCCCGGATCATCCAGAACAGTGTGATCCACATCAGCAGCGCATAGAGCGTCAGCGCGCTGCGTTTCTCCATCCACAGCAGAACTGCGCTAAGCAGCACGCCCACACCCATCAGCGCATAAAATGCGCTGCCTCCTGCCAGCAGGAGTTGTCCTCCCATGTAAATCAGGGCAATAGCAAGTATCACCATGATTATACTGGTTATTTTATTGATCATGATCCTTCCTCGGGTCATTAGCGGCGTCAGAAACGTTAAACGTGAAACATAATTTCAACGAGATTTTAACTTACACATGAAATATGTAAAAACGTGTACAGACGTAAATCATTAATGAATTTTATTTAACCGCACCCGATCCAGACCGGTATTGCCGCTTTTTCTGCTTCCGGAAGGGACAATAACGCGATATTCATCACAATAAATTAAGCTCAGGCCGCAGGTTATCGCACCTTTTGTTCAAAAGTGGAGAAATATCAGACAAGCCGGGCTTCAGTAATGCTCACTTATGCGTCATCGCTGAATTAAAAGGAGTGTCAAATAATCATAATGCTTTTTAATCCCTGTTCAGGGTTTAATCTTATTGCTGAAACTGGCAACGCGACTGTTCCGCATCTTTTATTTTCCAGCGAGCCCCGACTGGCGCAGCGCGAAATTATTTTTCGCCCGTTTATTCGGGACAGACATTTATCACCGCCCTGTTTAACCGGCCGGAAAGCAATAATTAATACATTAATGCAGGAAGGCATTCCGGCGCTGAAAACGATTTCAGACTTTCCGCAGCCTGCCGCTTAATTTATCTGTGATATATATCAGCATTATCTTTCCAGTTTATCCGGCCAGCAGGCAGGATTTTTTTCATGCAGCAATAACTCAGGCAGGTAATTATGTCCGCATTGAATGCGATTTATCGCAAGCTTCGTTTTCCGTTTAAATTTATACACGCCGCGATTCGTTACCCTGCCGCCCAGGCGCGGGTAAAACGTTATTCTGTTATGTCGATAGAAGAGACGATTGACCTGTTATTGCGTAATCCTCAATTATCGCTGGCCCGTTATGGTGACGGTGAACTGGAGATGACCTGGTATAAAAACATCGGCTTTCAGCCCTTTGATCCGAACCTCTCTGCGCGGCTGAAGGCCCTGCTGCAGCAGGAGCCACAGGCCAACCCGAACTGTCTGATCTGTCTGCCCGATGCCTTTCGCACCACCCGTAATATGCGCAGTGGATCGGCCCTGTTCTGGTTCTTCCATAAATCCTTTTATTTCAGGCATTATGATGCGCTGCTGAATAGTCAGTACCGCTATGGAAATACTTCCGTGACCCGCCCTTATCACGACTATAAAGGCAAACAGTTATCCCGGACGATATTTGATAAATTTAAACAGCTCTATAAGGGCCGCCGGGTATTAATTGTGGAAGGCAGCGGAACACGTCTGGGATTAGGCAACGATTTACTGGATGGTGCCCTGGAGGTGAAACGTATTACCACGCTGAACCGTAATGCCTTTTCTGTTTACGATCGTCTTTTTGACACGGTATTAGCGCAGGCGGTCAGCTTTGATCTGGTCTTAATTTCATTAGGCCCGACCGCTACCGTGCTGGCCTATGATTTAAGTCAGCACGGTATTCGCTGTATTGATAGCGGACACGTTGATATTGAATATGAATGGATGCTGGCCAGCGCCACACATAAAATGAAAGTCGAAGGCAAAAACGTGAATGAGGCGGGCGTACTGCTGGGTGAACAGACCACGGTGGAAGATGCAACCTATCAGCAGCAGATCCTGCAGCACGTTGGCGAAATGCCACCGGCAAAGCCGGGTTCTGATGCCGCGGTGGTCGCGGTCGTGGTTCCCCTGCCACATGTCAGCACGACTCACCATAATGCGGCCTGAGACTCCCCATCGGCAGGCAGTGGCTGCACTGCATTGATGCGCAGGCGAATAATTAGCGCGATCACTGCCTGATGTGGCAGGCGGGCTCCCCGGCCCGCCGGGCTTTGCCGGACGATGCGCTTTTCCGGCATCAATTTTGCTTCAGCTCTCCTGAAACTATCAATCAGGAGAAGTGAGATGACACCCAGCCGTTACCGTTACACCATATTTTCACTGCTGTTCCTGATCGCGCTGATTAACTATATCGATCGCGGCGCCCTCTCATTTGCAGCCAACGCCATTGCGGCAGAATACCATTTCAGTAAGGTGCAGCTCGGCGCCGTGCTGGGCTACTTTGGCTTTGGCTATCTGTTTGGTTCGCTGTGCGGCGGGTTTCTGGCTGACCGCATCGGCACCAAAAAAGTCTGGCTGCTGGCGGGCGTACTCTGGTCGTTACTGGAGATCGCCACCGCCTGGGCGGGTGAGCTCGGTATGGCACTGTTTGGCGGCTCAGCCATTATGGGCTTTGCCGCCCTGCGCATTCTGTTCGGCTTTTCCGAAGGCCCGGCCTACGCGCTGATGAACAAGGCGATTGCCCACTGGGCACCCGACAACGAGCGTGGCTTTGCGCTGGGCATCGGCCTGCTCTCGACCCAGGTCGGCGCGCTGCTGACCGCCCCAATCGCCGTGGGCCTGCTGCTGCTGACCCATGACTGGCGCATGATGTTTATTCTGCTGGGGGTCTTTTCCCTGCTGGCGATGGCGCTGTTTGCCCGGACCTTCAGCGACAGCCCGGAAAAGAGCGCCGCCACCAATCCGGCCGAGCGCGCGCTGATCCACGCCGGGCAGCGCCGCAGCGCGGCCGACAGTGTGCCGCTGCCCTGGTGGCGCTTTTTCACCAGCCGGACGCTGGTCTGCAACGCGCTGGGCTATTTCTCCTTCCTCTACATCACCTTCACGCTGGTGACCTGGATGCCGAAATATCTGCAGGATAATTTCCACTACGATCTGCACTCGCTGTGGTACGTGGCGATGATCCCGTGGAGCGGTGCCTGCCTGACGGTCCTGCTGGGCGGTCGCATCGCCGACGCGCTGCTGGCGCGCTTCCATAACCTGCGGCTGGCGCGCAACCTGTTCGCCGCCGTGACGCTCTGCGGCACCGCCTGCTGCTTTATGGCGATCCCCTATATGCAGTCGGCCGCCGGCATTATTGCGCTGATGACCCTGGGCAATGCCCTCAATGCGCTGGTGAATAATGTCTACTGGTCGGTGGTGATCGATGTCAGCCCGAAAGCCTCGGTAGGCACCTTCAGCGGTATGACGCTGGCGATTGCCAATCTGGCGGCGATTATCTCACCGATGCTGTGCGGCTGGCTGGCGGAGTATTACGGCTATAACGCGATGTTCACCGTGACGGCGCTTATCGCCTTTGGCAGCATGCTGGCCATGACGCTGCTGCAGCCGGAAAAACCGCTGGTGGCTGACGCCGGGAGCGGCACCGCCGACGTTTCTGCTGCCTGACAGGTCAGCCGCAGGGGCGCACCCGCCTGCACCATCTCAGCATGACAGTCAAAAAAGCCGCCCCTCAGGGCGGCTTTTTTTATCCCGCAGAGGGCGTGCCGCGGCGATCCCAGCGGCTGGCGACGAGCCATAGCAGTGCGGTGACACACCAGCCGATGATCCAGGAGACATCATTGCCGGCAAAAATCCACGTCAGTGAGCCATGGTGCAAAGGGTTGTCAATAAACGGCAACTGCACCGCCACGCCCAGAAAGTAGACCACGATGCCGGTGAGGTTCCAGCGACCATAGCGTCCCTCGGGCCGGGAAAGGGCCGGGATATCGACGCGGCCTTTGGTAACGAGGTAGAAATCCGTCAGGCTGATGGCGCTCCAGGGCACAAAGAACGCCAGCAGAAAGAGCAGGAAGTGGGTAAAGGATTTCAGGAAGGCCGGTTCACTGAGCAGAGCGATGACGCAGGCCAGCGTGACCATCAGCACCACAAACAGAATGCGCCCGTCTTGGCTCAGCGTCGTTTGCTGCCGAAAGCCAGAGACAATGGTGGTCAGGGACATGAAACTGCCGTAGGCATTCAGCGTGGTAAAAGTAATCTTGCCAAAGCAGATCGCGAAATAGATCACCATCGCCATCGTGGCCGTGCTGCCCAGACTCACAATGTAGCCGACCTCATTGCCTGAAAACGCGCTGCCGGCAATTGCCGCCACGATCACCCCCAGCGTCATCGACGCCTGGGTGCCCAGCACGGTGCCAAAAAAGACGGCACTGAAGAGTCTCTTCGCGGAAACCTGCGCGGGCAGATAGCGGGAATAGTCGGAGACGTAGGGACAGAACGCGATTTGCCAGGAGGAAGAGAGGGAAACCGCCAGCAGAAAATTTGCCGGGGTAAAGTGCCGGTTCTGCCACACCGCCGATAAATCATGGGTGGTAAACAGGGTAATGAAGAGATAGGCAAAGGCTGCCACGCCAATCACGCTCGCCAGTTTTCCCAGCTGATGGATGACGCGATAACCCAGTACCGCTATGACCACAATCAGGACGCTGAACACCACCATGCCGGTGGCGTTGCTGACGTGAATCAGTCTGGCCAGCGCCTGTCCCGCTAATACCGTCCCGCTGGCTGAAAAGCCCACATACATAATACAGACCAGCACCAGCGGGATCACGGCACCATAGACGCCAAACTGCATACGGCTGGTAATCATCTGCGGTAAGCCCAGGCGCGGTCCCTGAATCGCATGCAGGGCCATGATCCCCGCCCCCAGGATCTGCCCCACCAGTAAACCGGCCAGCGACCACACCACATCGCCGCCCAGTACGACAGCCAGCGCACCCGTCACGATCGCCGTAATCTGCAGATTGCCGCCAAACCAGAGCGTGAACTGGCTGAAGGGATGACCGTGACGCTCCTGCAAGGGAATGTAATCAATCGAACGGGTTTCCGACAGGCGCGGTTTCTCTGCGCCCGGATAGTCTGATACAGAGGGTTTGACCGACATAGAGTCCTCGCTGGAACAGTGAGAGATGCGTTGAGTAAAAAGAGATCAGTCAGTAAGACGGTTGAAGATACATGTCTATACATGTATCGATGGTGTCATGCGCACCGGAAAGTTACAAGGCAACCTGTCATTCGAAAATGTGATGATAACGACAGGTCCGCCAGGTCGATTATCCTTGCGCGATGACCCGCTGACGATGGCAGTCGGCAGGTTCCAGCTTCTGCCCCTGCGAGGAGTAAACCTCCAGACGCGGCAGCGGTTTCCCTTGCGCATTATCCAGCAGCACCGAGTGCGTTTCGCCCTTCTCAAACAGATAACGCTCCCCCCACTGGCGCATCGCCACCACGACCGGAAACAACGCGCGGCCGCGCTCGGTCAGGATATACTCCCGGTACGCGCTGCCATCAGAGGCTGGCACAACCTCAAATACCCCTATCTCCACCAACTGCTTCAGCCGTGACGCCAGGATATTCTTTGCCAGCCCCAGGTTGCGCTGGAAGTCGCCAAATCTGCGCACATCATCAAAGGCTTCGCGCACGATCATCATGCACCAGCGTTCCCCAATCGACTCCAGCGTTCTGGCGACCGGACACTCGCTGGTCCTCAGGGCGTCCTGTTTAGCCATTCTCATCTCTCACTCTGTTCATTCCATCATGCCAGCTTAGTCATCCGGAAAAGAAGTTGCAAAAAAAAACCACTACTGATAATTATGCTGCCACACTGGTTTCAAATAAAAACCACAAGGGCAAGGATATGACTTCTTCGACTGGCAGGGTTTCTGCAACGGTGACAGATTTGCCTGCCGCTGCGACGCCGCCGCTCCCGCAACGGATGATCTTTTTGTTCTCCCTCACCTCGGCTCTGGCCGTCGCCAATGTCTATTCCGCTCAGCCGCTGCTGGAATCGATAGCCGACAGCCTGCAGGTTTCCCCCGGCACGACGGGTACGGTAGTAACGGCCACGCAGGCGGGCTACGCCCTCGGGCTGATTTTTCTGGTGCCGCTGGGCGACTGCGTGAGCCGCAAAAAAATGGTGCTCACCCAGCTGCTGCTTTCCGTACTGGCGTTAACCGGCGCGGCCTGTGCACCCGACCTGATGACGCTGCTCTGGGCGATGCTGCTGGTGGGATTAATGGCGGTGGTTACGCAGGTCATGGTGGCGTGGGCCGCCCTGCTCGCCTCGCCAGCGCAGCGCGGACAGGTGGTGGGCAGTGTCACCAGCGGTATTGTGATCGGCATCCTGCTCGCGCGGCTGGTTGCCGGGATGATTGCCGACCTGGCGGGCTGGCGGGCGGTTTATCTGACGGCGGCCGGGCTGCTCCTGCTGCTCAGCTTTGTGCTGGCAAAAGCGTTGCCGGCCACACCCCGCCCGCCGCAGCGCACATCCTCTGCTCAGCGGTTTCTGTCGGTTTTCCGGCTGCTCCTCACGGAACCGCTGTTACGCAGGCGCGGTCTGCTGGCGCTGCTGATTTTTGCCGCCTTCAGTATGCTCTGGTCTTCGATGGTGCTGCCGCTGACGGAGCTTTCCCTCTCTCATACCGCCACCGGCATGTTCGGACTGGCGGGTCTGGCCGGTGCGCTGGCGGCGTCCAGAGCGGGCGCATGGGCTGACCGGGGATGGGGGCCGCCTGCGACCGGCTTCGCCCTGGCGCTGCTGACACTCTCCTGGCTGCCGATAGCCGCGCTTCAGAGCTCCCTGCTGTTCCTGATTGCTGGCGTGATCCTGCTCGACTTCGCCGTACAGACGGTGCATGTGATAAACCAGAGCCTGATCGTCGCGGCCCGGCCCGAAGCCGCAAGTCGTCTGGTCGGTGCCTATATGTGCTTTTACTCGCTGGGCAGTGCGCTGGGGGCGATTGCCGCCACGCAGCTTTACGCCCACTGGGGATGGCAGGCCGTCTGCTATGCGGGTGGTGCAGTCAGCGCCTCTGCCTTTCTCTGCTGGTATGGAGCACGTCACGCATGAAACTCCCGCATCTGCTGCTCGCCGTGCTGATCACCGCCATCTGGGGCATTAACTTTTCCGTCATCAAACTGGGGCTGCACGCGATCGATCCCTTTATCCTGGCTGGCATCCGCTTTACGCTCTGCGCCGTGCCTGCCCTGTTCTTTATCCGGAGACCGGATGTGCCGTGGCGCTATCTCATCAGCTATGGCCTGATTTTCGGGATCGGCCTGTGGGGCGTGGTCAATCTGGGGATTAAGACCGGGCTGTCAGCGGGCATCGCTTCACTGCTGTTGCAGTTCAGCGCCTTTTTCACGCTGCTGCTCGGCGGCTGGGTATTCCGCGAGCGGCTCAGTCGCTATCAGATTGCCGGTTGTCTGCTGGCCTGTGCAGGGTTACTCAGCATCTTTTTCATCACCGACGGGTCCGTGACTTTTTCCGGTATGCTGCTGGTGCTGGCGGGTGCGCTGGCCTGGAGTGTTGCCAACATCATTAATAAGAGAGCGGGGACAAAACAGGTCTTCGCCTTTCTGGTCTGGTCGAGCGCCTTCGCGCCCGTACCGCTGTTTCTGCTCGACGGCCTGGTTAACGGCACCCGCGGCTATCAGGCACTGTTCAGCCATCTGGACACGCGGGCGCTGCTGTCGATTCTTTTCCAGGTCTATCCCAACACGCTGTTCGGCTACTGGGTGTGGAACTGGCTGCTTAAGCACTACCCGGTCTCTACCGTTGCGCCGCTCTCCCTGCTGGTGCCGGTGTTCGGTATTCTGGGTTCCGTGGCAATATTTGGTGAGACGGTCTCTGCGCAGAAGATTGTCGCGCTGCTGCTGATTGTCGCCGGGCTGGCCGTCGGGCTTTATGGCGCGCGTGTCGCGCGCCTGATCGGCGTGCGAAGCGGCTGACTACTCTCCGTGCCGCAGGCAGAACGCGTCGATATCGCCGTGCTGAAAGTCAGGCAGGTTCGCCAGCAGTTTCTCCAGCGGCCAGTTCCACCAGGCTATGCGCTGCAGGCGGGCGGCAATCGCAGGGGTAAAGCGCATCCGCAGCGGACGCGCCGGCACGCCCCCCACCACGCTGTAGGGGGCGACATCTCTGGTCACCACCGCGCCCGCCGCCAGCACCGCACCGTCACCGACGGTCACGCCGGGCAGCACAATCACCCCATGCCCGATCCAGACATCATTGCCTATCACCACCCGGTCGGCCCGGCGGGCGGCAAAGAAGCCCTGATCGCGGCGGGCGCTGGCGTGATAATACTCCGGGCAGTAGGTAAAGCGGTGCTGTGAGGCGCGATCCATCGGATGATTCGGCGCGCCGATGCGCACCTGATTCGCGATAGCGCAGAAGCGGCCCACGCGGGTATCCGCCAGGCAGCAGTGTTCGCCAACATAGGAGAAGTCACCCAGCTCGCTGTATTCCAGCAGGCTGTGCGCCAGAATTTCACACTGCTGTCCCACGGTGGTTTCCCGCATCCGCACACTGTCGTCGATCCAGGTGTGCGCAAGCCGGGCAGGCATAACGGCGGCAAGAGACATAATCGTTCCGGTCAGGTAAGCCACGCCCCGCTGGCGTGCTTTTGTCGCCCCACCTTACCCGCTGCGCATGACAGAGAATTGACAAAGAAAAAAGGCGGAGTGGTTAGCTCCGCCTTGTTTCAAGTTCCGGTTAACCTGCGTGACCGGTCAGTTGCATAAGGGCAACGATGATCTGCAAGATGACCCGGATAAGATCCAGAATCAGCTTAGTCAGTTCCATCACTTTCCTTCTCCTTTTACAGGAGCGCGCTGTTCGGCAACCAGGGCTTTGACTCTACCCGCCGGGCGCCTAAGCACATCTTTGTGGAGAGGGCTGAGCGGCACTCAAGGTTAAAGCCACAGGCCAGCACCACCTGATACCTGCCGGGATTTTAAAACCGTGCCCCTGGGAGCGGCCAGTCGACAATGAGGCGAGGCTCAACACTCAACACATGTATAAACATACAGTATTTTGGCGAAACTTGAAATCCTTAGCCGCACATTTTACAATCTGTTCTGTGGAGAGTGCTGAGCACCCCGTTCGCAGCGCGGTTACCAGCCGGGTAGCGAACAAAAAAATAAAGGATTTGGCGCGATGCCAAATCCTTTTTTTATGCCTGCTTTCCGGCAGGGAAAACGGACCCGTCCGGATTACCTGGCGGCGCTGACCCGCCAGATGGTGTTCCCTGCGTCATCCGCAATCAGCACACCCCCCTCTCTGTCGCTGGCGAGACCCACCGGCAATCCCCGCACCTGCTTCTGATCATCCGTCAGGAAGCCCGAGACCACCGTCTGCGGCTGCCCCACCGGTTTGCCGTTCTCAAATTTCACCCACACCACTTTGTAGCCATTCAGCGGTGTCCGGTTCCAGCTGCCGTGTTCACTGATAAAGGCACCGCCACGATACTGCGGCATGTTATCTGCGCCATAGAAGAGCAGACCCAGCGGAGCGACATGTGAGCTCAGGGCGTAATCGGGTTTGATCGCCTTCGCCACCAGATCGGGACGCTGCGGTTCGGCGCGGGTATCAACATGCTGACCGAAGTAGCTGTAGGGCCAGCCGTAGAACCCTTTGTCCTGCACCGAGGTCATGTAGTCGGGCACCAGGTCCGAGCCGATTTCATCACGCTCATTGACGATAGCCCAGAGTTTGCCGCTCTGAGGTTCCCACTGTAAGCCGGTTGGATTGCGCAGCCCGCTGGCAAAGATGCGGCTGGCGCCGGTGGCGGCATCCACTTCCAGCACCGCGGCACGGCGATACTCTGCGCCAATGCCGTTCTCGGTGACGTTACTGTTGGAACCGACCCCGACATAGAGCTTGCTGCCATCGGGGCTGGCCAGCAGCGCCTTGGTCCAGTGGTGGTTAATCGGGCCGCCCGGCAGTTCGGTCACCTCTTCCGGCGCGGTGCGAATCTCGGTTTCCCCTTCGCGATACGGGAACTTCACCAGGCTGTCCGCATTGGCGACATAGAGCGTGTTGCCAATCAGCTGCATGCCAAACGGAGAATGCAGATTCTCAATGAAGCGGTGCTGCTCCCATTTGCCGTTCACCTTGCGCAGCAGCGTAATCCGGTTGCCGCCTGCACCGCCCTTACCTGAGGCTTTCTGTACGATGCCCATGATGAGCTGCTTCGGCCGGGTCGTCGGTTTGGCCGGGCCGTTTGATTCCGCCACCAGCACGTCGTCGTTCGGCAGGACATAGACCTGACGCGGATGCTGCAGATTGTCAGCGATCTTTTCAATCTTCAGCCCGTCAGCCACTTTGGGCATCTCACCCGCCTTCCAGGGCGTGCCTTCCGGCACCTGCATCGGCGGCATAAAGAAACTCTTCGCCTTTGGCAGTTCAGGATTCGGACCGGTCTGCTTCTGGGGGTCGATTTGTGCACCATCATCACAGCCTGCCAGCAGGGCTGCCAGGGTCAGCGCGAGCAGCGTTTTATGCGGTATCTTCATGGTGGCTCCTCCTTAAGCGCTACGCTGACGTAACGCAAGTTGCACATTCGCCAGCAGCAGCAGCGCCACCACCAGCGTCGAAAGCGTCACACCCAGCGGGATCACCGCGGCGGCATCACGGCTGTGAATAAACGCATTGATGACAGCGATCACAACCGCCACCAGCCAGAGCCAGAAATGGCTCTTCTCCGCACTGTCACTGCCGCGAAACAGATAAACCAGCGCGATGAGTCGCGGCACAATGGCCAGAATCAGTCCCAGCGCAATCAGCCAGCCTGCGGCGTCAGTCCAGAACTGTACAAAGGTCTGACTGTAGAAAATGTCGAACAGCCAGGCCGCAACAAAAAAGCCCAGCGGCACCGGCTCCAGCAGAGCGTACAGCGTCACGGCAAAGGCCGATCTTCCCGAGGTATTGCGCATGTTTCTCTCCATTTTTAGCGTGAATGCGGACGACGACACGTCATGCTGCTCAGAGCAAACGAGGCCGCGCCTGTAAAAGGTTAGTAAATCTGAAGGGAAAGAGCGGGTTTATTCGGCGGGAAGTGCAATGCTGGCGATGACATCCCTGTCATCGCCGGTCAGTCAGGGTTTATCTGCGGGCAGCGTCACCCAGTAGCCTGGCTGGTAAGGCAGCGGCAGGAACTTCTGATGAAATTCGCGGAACGTTGCGTCGGGATCGAGATCGGCAAACAGATCGGGATGCAGCCACTTCGCCAGCGCCTGGATAGCCACAAACTGATAAGGACTGTCGTAGAACTGATGCCAGATCGCGTGGACGTTGCCATTGTGGGCGACCGGCAGGGTTTTAAACGCATCGCGCATCATCAGCGCCTTCAGACGCGCCGTCGCCTCGGTCACATTGGCGCCCGGCCCGACGCCGACCCATTTGCCCACGGTATTGTAGTTCTTCCAGTTGGCCCCGGTGACCACCACCACATCGGGTTGACTGGCGATGATCTGCTCCGGGTTCACGGTGCCGAAGGTGCCGGGGATAAGATCTCTGGCAATATTACGTCCGCCCGCTATCTCCACCATCTGACCGAAGTTCTCATTACCAAACGACATGCAGCACTCATCGCTGTAGCCACCGGCGCGATCGATCATCACTTTCGGGCGATAGCCGGTAAAGTTCTTCAGCCGCGAGGTCACCCTCTCAATCTGCTGCTGACGGAACTGAATGATCTCCTGCGCCCGCGCCGGTTTGTTCACCAGTTCGCCCATGATGCGGATACTTTTCTCGGCGTTCACCATCGGCGCTTCACGGAAATCGATAAACACCACCGGCACACCGACCGCCTGCAGTTTTTCTGTCAGCTTGCCTTCATCCGTGGCCGCTTTCGACTCCAGATTCATCAGCACCAGATCGGGCTTCAGGGTTAACGCCTGCTCAATGTTAAAGGTACCATCTTTCGCCCCGCCGAAGGTCGGCAGTTTCCTGATTTGCGGATAGCGTTTCTCATAAGCCTGATAGCCGTCCCAGTCTGCCTTGTGGAGATCGTCCCGCCAGCCGATGACCCGCTTGAAGGGCGCGTCGGTGTCAAAGGCTGCCAGCAGATAGATCTGACGCCCCTCACCCAGAATGATGCGCTTCGCCTCCTGCGGCACCTCAACCTGACGGCCTGCGACATCAGTAATCATTTTGGCCGACGCCATTCCTGACAGCGTGAGCATCCCCAGCGCGAAAAACCATTTTTTCATTGTAAAAACCCACACAGATGATAATGAGAATTATTAATGTAAAGCGGCGTTACTATCACTTAAATCAGCGATCAGGGGAAGAGCGTGAATGAAAAGTTTTTTGCCGTCGTGTGAGGTGAATTCAGGTCGGAACAGAGAAAAAATTTTCTGAAAAGGGTTGTCAGATAACTGAATGATTAGCCGGGATTTCCTCTGCATCCCGCGCTGCGCTTAGGCCCGGGTTAAAAATCAATCCATCCTATTCCTGTACAAAATAAGGATCGCTGTATAAGTTTAATAGCAACACCAGTGCATTTTTTAACCCGAAACAGGACAATAATATGCCGATGCAAAACACCCTGACCCTGCCGGTCAATCCCACTCTCCCGACCCAAACCGGGTTCAGCTCCTCCTTTGCTGCCTCTGAACAGGACAAACTTAATTTCCTGATCGAGGAGTTACTGGAAGCGGGCAAGGAAAAAAGCTGCATGGAACTGCTGCGCTATCTCGCCTCCGCAGACAGTGCCGAAGAAGAAGCGTGCTGCCGTGAACTGCTGACCATGCTGATGGCGCGGAAATGATGCCTGCCCGTTTTTGTTCCCGCTCCGTGTTCCTCTCTCTCCTTCTCGCCTGACTCCTCTCCGGGTTCAGGCGCAGTTCGCTCTGCCTTCTCCCCGCCTGTAAACCTCGATCTCATTCAGCCAGACCCTTTTCTGCATTAGCCGGATATGCCGGATGCGTGGGTTTGTCACATCTGTCCGCGACCAGAGCAGCCGCGCTTATTTCGTTTCCGGCCGAAGCATTAACGTCTCCCGCCCGCTATTTTCCGGCTATCAACCCCAAGGAGAAGCGCAATGATTGCCGTATTATTTGAAGCTGAAGCCCTGCCGGAACACCAGATGCGTTACAGGCAGCTGGCGGCGAACCTTAAACCGCTGCTGATGGAAAACGAGGGATTCATCTCTCTGGAGCGTTTTCAGAGCCTGACCGATGAGAAAAAAATCCTTTCACTCTCCTGGTGGCGCGATGAAGAGTCGATCAGGGCCTGGAAGCGCAATCTGTGCCATCAGGCTGCCCAGCGCGAAGGCCGTGAGACGCTTTTTGCCGCTTATCATCTGCGCATCGTCACCCTCGTCAGAGAATATGCGTTTAACCCGGGAGAAATGTAATATGTTCGACATTCATGTGATCCTGCAGAATAGCCCGGGCACGCTCTCCCGGCTTACCACGTTGCTGGGCGATCAGGGGATTGGACTGGAAGGCGGTGGCATGTTCTCGTCCGGCACACTGAGCCACGCCCATTTTCTGGTGGCAGAGGGTGAACGGGCCCGAAGGGTGCTGGAAGCGGAAGGGATCGCGGTTGAAGCCGTCCATGTTCCACTCATCCGCCGGCTCCCTCAGCAGCGTCCCGGCGAACTGGGTGCCATTACCACCCGCCTGGCCGCGGCAGGGATAAATATCCTGGTGCAGTACAGTGACCACGCCAACCGGCTGATCCTGATCACCGACAACAACCTCTCAGCCGCCGGGCTGACTACAGAATGGGCCGTATCCTCCGATGGCAACACCGCAACCCCATAATGCCCCCGACGACAGTGACGCGCTGGAAAACGCCATTGCCGGTGTCGCCGCCGCGATGGCCGATCCCTCGCGGGTCAGGATGCTGTCAGCGCTGATGGATGGACGCGCATGGACGGCCACGGAGCTCAGTGCCGTCACGGATGTCGCGCCCTCCACCGCCAGCGCACATCTGACCCGGCTGATGAATAGCGGGCTGATCGTGTGCCTGGCGCAGGGCCGTCACCGTTATTACCGGCTGAATGGCAGTGATATCGCCACGCTGATTGAGAACATGATGGGCGTGTCGTGGCAACGGATTGCCGCCCCTGAGAGCACAGCGCCACGCGCGCTTCGCACCGCCCGCACCTGTTATGACCATCTGGCAGGTGAAATTGCGGTGCAGATCTATGCCTCACTGGTGCATCAGGGCTGGATCACGCCCGAAGGCAGCGCGGTCACGCTTCACGGCAGACAGCAGTTTCTGGCATTGCAGATTGACCTGTCACAACCCGGACGACGGAAAGCGTGCTGTGGCTGCCTGGACTGGAGTGAGCGGCAGTTTCATCTCGGGGGCTACGCGGGCGCCGCGCTGCTGACCGGCTTTGAACAGCAGGGCTGGCTGACCCGGCAGGCAGGCTATCGGGAAGTGGCTTTCACCGTGGCGGGTCTCCGCCATCTGCAACAGATTTTCGGTGTCACCTCGCGTTAACGCATAACATGACCTGACCGTTTTATTCCTGCCGCCAGACCCCTTCTGGCGGCACGACAACCGGCGCATCCCCTGCCAGAACCTGTAACACGCCTATGAATCCTGTCACATTTCCGCAAACTCACGTCAGCACCGGTAACAGAAGCAGTCAAAACGCGCAGCTGTCCAACCTTCTGAATCGTAAGCCTTTAAATTGATAACGCCGGGCAATCATGCGGCTGACACATCAATTGATTCTCATTTTGCACTTATTTAGCGCCGGGCGCTGATCCACTCTTCAGTCACAGGCGCGGCAAAAAGCGTCATACCTTACTGGAGCTTCTGATGCAGACCACCTCACCCATGACTCACCGCGCCAGGATTGGCGCAATTTTCCGTGTGACCTCTGGCAACTTCCTCGAACAGTTCGATTTCTTCCTGTTCGGTTTCTATGCCACCTATATCGCTCACACCTTCTTTCCGGCCAGCAGTGAGTTCGCCTCCCTCATGATGACCTTTGCCGTCTTTGGGGCCGGTTTCCTGATGCGCCCTATCGGCGCGGTCGTGCTGGGAGCCTACATCGATAAGGTCGGCCGTCGTAAGGGACTGATCGTTACGCTCTCCATTATGGCGGCGGGCACCTTTCTGATCGTGCTGATCCCCTCCTACCAGAGCATTGGCCTGTGGGCGCCGCTGCTGGTGCTGATCGGCCGCCTGTTGCAGGGCTTCTCGGCCGGTGCGGAGCTGGGTGGTGTGTCGGTCTATCTGGCCGAGATCGCCACGCCGGGCCGCAAAGGCTTCTACACCAGCTGGCAGTCAGGCAGCCAGCAGGTAGCCATTATGGTCGCTGCCGCGATGGGCTTTATCCTCAACGCCGTACTGGCAGAAAGTGAAATCCGCGAGTGGGGCTGGCGTATTCCCTTCCTGTTTGGCTGTCTGATCGTGCCGTTTATTTTCGTGCTGCGCCGCAAGCTGGAAGAGACGCAGGAGTTCAACAATCGTCGCAGCCATCCCGAAGTGAAGCAGGTGTTCCGTATTCTGCTCGCTAACTGGCAGGTCGTGATTGCCGGCATGCTGATGGTCGCGATGACCACCACCGCGTTTTACCTGATCACGGTTTACGCCCCGACCTTTGGCAAGAAAGTGCTGCTGCTCAGCGCCTCTGACAGCCTGCTGGTAACGTTACTGGTGGCGGTATCGAACTTTATCTGGTTGCCTATCGGCGGCGCGCTCTCCGACCGCTTTGGCCGTAAGCCGATCCTGGTGGCGATGACCCTGCTGGCGATGGCGACCAGCTATCCGGCGCTGAGCCTGCTGGCGGCGGCCCCGGGCTTCTCAATGATGCTGGGCGTGCTGCTGTGGCTTTCGATGATCTACGGTCTCTACAACGGTGCGATGATCCCGGCCCTGACCGAAATCATGCCGGCTGAAGTGCGCGTCGCGGGCTTTTCACTGGCCTACAGCCTGGCGACTGCCCTGTTCGGCGGCTTTACCCCGGTGATGTCCACCGGCCTGATTGAGCTGACCGGCGATAAAGCGTCGCCCGGCTACTGGATGAGCTTTGCGGCTGTCTGCGCCCTGCTGGCCACCCTCTACCTCTATCGCCTTACCAGCCGTGCGTTATCCCACGCCGGTAAGACCTTTAGCTGAGGAACTGAGAATGAAATCTGCTTTACTGTTAATCCCCCTGTTGCTGGGCAGTGCCGGTGCGCAGGCCAAAGAACTGACGGTGATGATCTCCGGCGGGTTTAAAGCGGCCTGGGATACCCTCTCGCCCCGCTTCGCCCGGCAGGAAGGGATTACCATCAATACGGTTGCCGGTCCGTCGATGGGCAAGACCCCACAGGCGATCCCGGCGCGACTGGCGCGCGGTGAACCGGCCGATGTGGTGATTATGGTCGGCGACGCGCTGACCGGACTGGAGAAAAAGGGTGAGACGCTGCCGGGTTCACGGGTAGAACTCGCCGACTCGCGCATCGGCGCGGTCATCAGGCAGGGGGCGACGCCGGTTAAAATCGGCAGCGAAAGTGAACTCCGCGCCACCCTGCTGAAGGCCGGTTCCATCGCCTATTCCGACAGCGCCAGCGGCAAATATGTCAGCAGCCAGCTTTTCAGCCGGCTGGGTATTGAGGATCAGGTCAGGAATAAAGCCGTGAAGGTTGAGCGCATTCCGGTGGCGTCAGAGGTGGCGGCCGGGAAATACAGTATCGGGTTTCAGCAGGTGAGTGAGTTACTGCCCGTGCCAGGCGTCACCTTTATTGGGGAGCTGCCGGCGAAGCTGCAATACACCACCCGCTTTGCCGGTGCCGTGGTGCGCACCTCCGGGCAGCCGGATGAGGCGAGTAAGCTGCTGCACTGGCTCGCGTCGCCGGAAAACCAGAAGGCCGTGCTGGCCAGCGGACTGCACAGCGTGACGGCCTCAAAACCGGTCAGAGAAGCTGATACTGTTCAGTAATCAGGTTTTCCAGTTCGCCCGCGATATGCGACAGCATCCGGCCATTTTTGCGCAGCAGGCCGATGGTGCGTTTCACCTCCGGGTCGGTTAACGGCACGCCCGTCAGCAGGGCGTGATCGTAACCCGGCATCGACATGGCGGGGACGGCAGCAATGCCGAGCCCCGCCTCAACCATTCCCAGCATGGTCGTGACGTGCCGGGTTTCGCAGACACAGGGCTTCTCCGGCACGATCGCCTGTAATGCCTGATCCAGCAGATTGCGATTACCCGAAGTCTTATCCAGCCCAATCCACTCATACTGATAAAACGCCTGCCAGCTCAGACTCTTTTTTCCGGCAATCGGATGATCGCGCCGACAGGCCGCCACGTAAGGGTCCTCCCTCAGCGGCTGAAAATGGACATCCGGCTGCGAACGGCTGGAGAAGCTGATGCCGAAATCCGCCTGCCCGCCAATCACCGCGTCATAGACATTGGCCGCACTGCTGTCGATCAGTTTCACCCGCACTCTGGGGTAGCGCACCTGAAACAGCCGGATGATATTGGGCATGAAGTAGTAGGCCGCTGACGGCACGCAGGCGACCGTAATCAGCCCGGTGCGGGCCAGGCTGACCTCACTGAGATCGGCCATCACCTCTTCGAAGTCTGTCAGCAGCTTGTCTGAGCGCTGCGCAAACGCATGCCCTTTCAGCGTCAGCGTTACGCGGCGCGTGGTGCGCTCAAACAGTTTGATCCCCAGTGTGGTTTCCAGTTTATCGATCCGGCGGCTCAGCGCCGACTGGGAGAGACAGATCGATTCCGCCGCCAGGCGAAAGTTACCAAACTCCACCAGCGCGCGAAACGCGTAGAGATCGTTGAGATCGAAGTTAACCGGCATGCATCCCTCTATCCGTTGTCTGGCAGCACAGGCGTGCTGTGGTCATGGGCAGCAACAATAACCCCAAGGATATCATTGATCTCACTGCCGCCCACAGCCACCTTTCACACTTCAGCGCGGGGCATCAACCTGATGCAGAAAACGTCCGGGATAATCGGGGACAATCGCATGCTGGCTGCTGTAACGGCCAAACAGCCTGTAGCGGTTTAACGCGATGCGGTCATAGGCAAAGTTACTGAGGGTGTCGGGGAAGTGACGCAGCACCGCCAGCCCGCGCCACGGCAGAGGGAGATGCTGCATAACGCGGAATACCGCCTGCGCCCGCAGCCAGTGCTGGTCACCTTTAATGTAGACAATGGTGCTGATCTTCTCTTCCGGCAGTCCGGCCCAGCGCAGCAGCGCCTTGCCCTGCTCGCTCTGCACCGAGGCAAAACGAACCTGCCGCGCCAGCCGGTGGCGCAGCAGAAACTGAACCCAGCCGTTACACAGCTTACAGACGCCGTCATAGAGCACGGCGCTTTCACCGGTTTGCAGATAGGGGGGTGATGTCATCCTGCCGCTCTTCACGTCGCTCATGATGAGCTGAAGTGTAGCGGGTTCTGGTCAGCTGATGTTGCAGCCAGTGAATAACGGCCGTGTCGTCCCGGGCGCAGGCGTCAGTCTCACAGACCGGCCCCAGCGCCATCGGCCTGGCCTGACGCGCCAGCTGGCGCAGCTCCGGCAGATACTCGGCACCGGGATGTCCCGGCAGCCGCTGCGACAGCCGTGCCTGATAGCGCGCCACCGCCACCTCCGGATCGATCTTCAGCCACAGCTCAAGCGCCTCCTCCACGCCGGCCTGTTTCAGCCCCTGCTCCAGCAGCGCACGCGGCTGAAACCCGAACCAGGCGTCGATCAGCCAGATCTGACTGGCCGGTGCCTGACCAACGATGTTCCAGATCGCCTGGTAGGCCGCGCAGCCCAGCTGCCGGTTTCGCGCGCGGTCGACCGGGGTAAAGCAGCGCATAAACGGCTCTTTGAGCGCGTCGAGCGTCAGCACCGGCCAGCCAAAATGGTGAGAAAGCGCCTGCGTCAGGGTACTTTTACCCGACGCCGGGATGCCGTTCACCAGCACCACCCGTTTTACCGTATTTGTCAGCGTCATAAAATATCGATGACCTCCGCTGCGCTGCTGGCCTGACGTAACCTGACCAGCGTCTCCTCATCCTCCAGCAGCGACACAATGGCCCGGATCCCCTCTTCGATGTGCGCGTTACTGTCGCGCGCACCAAACATGATCACAATGTCCGCCTTATCACTGCCCGCAAAGGAGATCGGTTCCTTCAGCAGGATCAGACTGAAACAGTCGCGGATCACCCCCGCTTCCGGTCGCGCATGAGGAATGGCAATGCCCTCCTCAAAGACATAGTACGCGCCATGCGTCAGCGTATTGGCAATCACCGCCTCCGGATAGGAGGCGTGAAGATAGCCGCCGCTGACCAGCGGAGCCGCGGCCAGGGCGATAACCTGACGCCAGTCCGTGGCGTCAATGCCGGTCTGAATGGCGTCGGCCTCCTGTAATAACTGCTTAATGGTCATCCGCTCTCCTCAGATCGACTGGCGAACCACATTGCGCAATTCATCTATTTTGACAAACAGCGCATCGATTTCATTGCGGTAGCGAGGGCTTTTCGCAAATAAGCTTAACGCCCGGTTATATTCCAGCATTAATTCTTTTTGCGTTGCGCCATCGCGCGGATTAATAGCCAGCTGCTGCTCCAGCTGCGTTATTTTGCCGCGGCTGAGTTCCGCCAGATGGTCCTGCTGCTGCGGGCTGACCGGTTCACCCGCCGATGACTTTTTCAGAAATCCAAACATAGGCTCTCCTGCCCCGGATTATTTCAGGGGTTCAGTTAAGGCATGAAAATAAAAACGTTACGACTGACTGATAACCGATCCGCCGATCAGCGGAATAACTGCATCTTCTCCACCAGCACATTGGTCACCGCGTCATTTGCCGGCACCAGGAAGTTACGCACGCTGTCATTGACCTTGCCTTTTTCAAAGGTCGATTTGCACTGTGCCACCCACTGAACGTTCATTTCCGTTCCGACGTTGACCTTTTCAATCCCGCTGCTCACCGCCAGCCGCATATCTTCGTCACTGACCCCGGTGCCGCCGTGCAGAACCAGCGGCGTGCGGGTGGCCGCCGTAATATCGGCCAGCCGCTGATGCTGAATGTGCGCCTTGCCGGTGTAAAGCCCGTGCACGGTGCCGATGGAGATCGCCAGCATATCGACGCCGGTTTCCTCCACGAAGCGACGCGCATCCTCCACCGGCGTAAACGCAATCGCCTCCATCTCCAGGCTTTTGCCATCCTCCGAGCCACCAATCGCCCCCAGCTCCGCCTCGACCGAGACGTTGTGCGGTCGCGCCATATCGATCACCCGACGGGTGTTGGCAATATTCTCCTCAATCGGCAGATGAGAGCCGTCATACATGACAGAGCTGAAGCCGGCGTCGATCGCCGTCTGAATAGCCGTCAGATCCGAGCAGTGATCGAGATGCAGACACGTCGGCACGCCGGTGCTCTCTGACAGCGATTTAATGGCGTCGACCAGCAGCTTATGGCCGAGATATTTCGCCGTACCGGTGGAGATCTGGATCATTAACGGGCTGCTGGTTTTCTCTGCCGCTTTAAAATAGGCGGGCAGCATCTCCAGACAGTGCAGATTGAAAGATCCCACCGCTTTAAAGTCACGCTGTTTAGCCAGCTGAAGCAGGTCGGCGAAATTATAAAGTTTCATGGATTTTTTCCTCGTGAGGTCGGGTGGATTTGCCATTAACAAACCAGGCAAGCGCGGTAACAAAGGCAATAAACAGGGCGACGAACAGCCAGTTGTTCTGGAAAGCGTGGCCGAGTACCAGTCCGGTACTGATGACGTCGGAATCGCTGAAGGTCACGCCGGTAAAGCCGTAGCTTTCCAGCATCGGCACCAGGATGGCGGGCAGGAACGTGATAAAGAGGCCGTGAACAAAGCCGCCGATCATCGCGCCGCGCCGCCCGCCCATGGCGTTACCAAAGACCCCGGCGGTGCCCCCGGCAAAGAAGTTGGTCAGCAGACCCGGCAGGATCATCGCCAGACCCATCATCGGGAAGAGAAGCATGCCGACGATGGAGCCGAGCGTGGTGGCGAGGAAGCCGACAATCACCGCATTAGGGGCGTAAGGAAACATCACCGGACAGTCCAGCGCCGGTTTCGCATCCGGCACCACGCGCATGGCGATACCGCGGAACGCAGGCACCAGTTCGTTTAGCAGCAGGCGAACGCCGCTGTAGAGCACAAACACCCCGGCAACAAACTGAATCGACTGCATAAAGGCGTACATCAGGTAGTTCATGCCGTTGCTGTACTGTGCGATGAAGGCCGGGCCGGCGGCCAGGGCGGGGATCAGATACATCGGCACCATCACCAGCGCCATCGACAGATAGGTGTCCTGCAGAAACTTAAAGTTATCCGGCAGCTTCAGATCTTCGGTTGAGCGGGAGCCTTTGCCGACCACTCTGGCGACCGCAGCCGTGACCAGATAGCCAATGGTGCAGAAGTGACCCAGCGCGACATCATCCGACTCGGTAATGCGCCGCACCACCGGCTGCGCCAGCGCAGGCATGATGACCGCCATGATGCCGCCGAAGATGCCGCCGGTCAGGATCAGCGGCAGGCCGGTCAGTCCCGCTTTGTAACCGATGACGGCGCCGATCGTCGCCATCCAGAGCAGCGCCTGTCCCGTCAGGAAGATGTACTTAAAGGGCGTCAGGCGCGCGATGATGATATTGACGATAAAGATCGCCAGCAGCGTCAGCGCCACTTCCGACCCCAGCTCACGGTTTGCCAGCCCGGCAATGGCGGCCACATCGGTGATATAGCCGCGCATGCCGAAGCCGTGGGTAAAGATGGTATTCAGGAAGGTCAGCGTGCCGACGATAATATTGATACCCGCCATCATAATTAAAAATCCGAGCAGGGTTTTAAAGGTGCCTTCCATCACCTTCCCTGCCGATTTTTTTTGCAGCAGCAGACCGATAAGGGCAATAAAGGCGATCAGAATCGATGCCTGTCCCAGCAGATCTTTGACCAGAAAATCAATCACACTATTCATGGGCGGCGACCTTCAGGTTGCGTTCTTTTAAAAAGGCCAGGATCTTCTGCTCTATTTCCGCTTTATCGGTGAGCCGGTTAAGAATAATGACCCGTTTAATCTGCTCTGGTGTGGCATCCGCATTTAATACATCGGCAAAGGCTTTTTGCGTCAGGATCATATCTGACTTAAACGCATTCGCTTCTGAAATGGTGGTGTGATCGATATCGGCTTCAATTTCCAGTTTTTTTAAAACGGCCTTTGCGCTCATCTCAATGGCAAAACTGGAGCCTAATCCACAACCACAGACACATAATATTTTCAGCATGTTCTTCTCCTCACACGATGTTGAGTTGTTTAGCGAGTTTGTAATAGTGCCCGTCAATATCGACCAGGCGTTTTTGCATGCTTATTAAATCAATCGGGATCGGTTTATTGCTGCCGTTAATAATGACCGCTTTATTCCGCATGCCTGACTGAATACAACGCACCACCTCACTGGCCATAATGGTGCCCTGATAAATCTCTTCGCAGGTGGGGTCACCATTACGCAGTCCGTAACCGAGAATGGTTTTACGGATCCGAACGCCAATCAGGGGTTCAAGCTGTTTGATTAAGGTGTCGATAGCGCCCTGAAAACCGGGCGAATATTCCCGGGTGTAACCTTCTGAACAGAGAATCACCACGCTGTTCTGCTGTTCCAGCCGCCGGGTAATGCGCTGCGCCAGCTGCGGCACCGGGATCTGGCACTCCGGGATCAGCGCAATGTCCGCGTTGGCTTTAATCGCGGACTGCAGGGTCAATTCACCGCAGTAGCCGCCGAGCAGCTCCACCATAAATACCCGGCCCGGTAAGGCGCGCCCGGTATTACGCAGCTTCGCCACCTCTTTTAAGACCTGCTCGCAGGCGGTGGAAAAGCCCAGAGTGTAATCACTGCCGAAAACATCGTTGTCGATGGTCATGCCGACACCAAAGCAGTTCACACCGCTCTGTGAGAGCGTGTGAAGAAACTGCAGCGATCCGTCACCGCCCGCCAGAATCAATACGTCAATCCGGGCGTTTTTCAGCTGGCGTGCAATCAGCTCGTACTCGCTCTGCACCAGTTTTTTTTCGGTGCGTCCCGACTGAATGATCGGAATCGCGGCGATGGAGAAGTCCAGCAGATCGCGCTGGCTGATTTCACGGTGGTTATTGGCCAGCAGGCCGGGAATGCCGCCGTCAAATATCACCATCCCGGCCTGGGTCAGACGGCCAATCTGGAAAACAAAATTATTAATCCCGGTGACATCGCCGCCACTGATGACCATTCCAATCCGCATCACCCTCTCCTCGCTGGCTGAATCTGCTGAGGGTCATTCTTCCGGTAAGCGGAGTTGCACTTTGCAGGTGAGGTCACATTTATGAGCGGTTTTTCACTGGCCGGAATATTGACAGCGGGTTGTGAGGCGCATGATTTGTGATGTGAGTCACGCTATTCCGACTTATTACGCCTGAGACGAATCGATATAAATCATCGGGTTAGCGTGCGGGCTGGCGGGATGGGGAGAACGGCGGAAAAAGGCGGAATCAGGCGAGACAGTGATGTTGCGAATTTGTGACTTTCACCTCATTTTTCCCGGTTTCGCCGCCGGCCGGCGGATAAAGGGATACCGATATCCCCTGCGCATCGTCATGTTAATCAGATTCAGCATCGCTGTTGCGAACAGGTAACACTCTTCTGTATAACGAATAAAGCCGACAGAAAATGCAGCAGAAGCATGATGATTTGTAAGGAGAATCGTGCGCCTTGTCTTCGGCGAGGCGGAGGCCTCCTCTGTCCGACGCTGCTCTCCCGCACCCCCGGCCTGACAGTCAGCCGGTTTGTCATCAACGCCTTTGACCAGGATAAGACGCATGGAAATCACTATCCGCACCCCGCTCATTTACTCCCTGCCACTCAGTCAGCACAGCGGGAGCCATGTCTGGCTGAAAATGGAATCAGCGCAGCCGACCGGATCATTTAAGCTCCGGAGTGCGGCCCACATCTGCCGCCATTACGCCGCGCAGGGCGCAAAAGCCTTTATCAGCTCCTCCGGCGGCAATGCGGGTATTGCCGTGGCCCACAGTGGCCGCCGGCTGGGGCTGCCGGTCACTGTGGTGGTGCCTGAAACCACCTCGGCGCGCGCCAGACAGCTTATTGAACAGGAAGGCGCCAGGCTCATCGTCCACGGCAGGGTCTGGAGTGAAGCGAATGCGTATGCCCTGTCGCTGGCGACAGCGGAGAATATCTATATTCACCCCTTTGACAACCCGCTGCTGTGGGACGGCATCAGTAAGCTGGTGGATGAAGTGATCGACGAAGGGCTGCGTCCGGATGCCGTCATCCTGTCGACAGGCGGTGGCAGCCTGCTCTCCGGCGTGATGCAGGGACTGGAAAAACATCAGCTCGGCCATATTCCGGTTTATGCGGTGGAAACAGAGGGAACCGCCTCCCTTAACGCCGCGCTGAAGGCGGGCGAGCGGGTCACGCTGGAGAGCGTCAGCGGAATTGCCACGACGCTGGCGGCCAGCCAGGTGTGTGAAAATGCGTTTACGGTGGCGCGCCGTTCAGACGTCCGGGGAATGGTGGTGACCGATGATGAAG
Organism: Pantoea sp. PA1; assembly: GCF_056856975.1. NCBI lineage: Bacteria > Pseudomonadati > Pseudomonadota > Gammaproteobacteria > Enterobacterales > Erwiniaceae > Pantoea > Pantoea sp. PA1. The sequence continues at coordinate 1,098,245 of NZ_JBXGEE010000001.1, read as the reverse complement.
CCGTGAACGCCTGTCGCCGCTTTCTGGACGATCATCGTGTTCTGACAGAACCTGCCTGTGGCGTGTCGCTGTCGATGCTCTATGACGGGAAGATTAGCTTTAAGCCGGAAGAGAAGGTGCTGGTTATCGTCTGTGGCGGGGCTTCTGTCACGCTGGAGAGCCTGCAGGGCTGGCTGACAGCGTGAGAAACGTGGCGCAGCCGCACGGGCTGCGCCGCCGGCCTGTTACTTCGCGTAGGCTTCGGTAGACAGGGTCAGGGTGACCTCGTCGCTGACCGCTGGCACATATTTATCCAGTTTGAAGTCAGAACGTTTGATGGTGCCGGTGGCATCAAAACCAATCGCCTGCTTCTTCACCATCGGATGTTCGCCCTGCTTGTTCAGCGTAGCGTGCAGCGTAACCGGTTTGGTGATCCCTTTCAGGGTCAGGTTACCTTCAACATCAAATTTGTTGTCGCCTTTCGCGACCACTTTGGTGCTGTGGAAGGTGGCCGTCGGGTATTTCGCGGTATCGAAATAGTCCGCGCCTTTGAATTCTTTCGTCAGTGCCGCAACGTGGCTGTCGATTTTGCTGACCGGCAGGGTCACGTCAACGCGTGAAGCTTCCGGATGATCTTTGTCAAACACCAGCGTACCGGTGGCATCCGGGATATCCGCGGTCGGGTTGGAGAAGCCGAAGTGGTTCCAGGCAACGATAACAGACGTATGCTCAGGGTTCAGCTGGTAGTGCATCGCCTCAGCCTGGGACAGGGGAGCATACAGGGTCGCAGCGGCTAACAGGGGCAGTGCAATACGTTTGAAGTTCTTCACGGTCAATTCCTTATGCGGACAAAAGTGCACTAAGTGTGGTGCAAATTTCCCGTTTTAGACAGTGAAGAGATTTGTCGGTAATTTTCAAATAAATTCAGCAACTCTCTGCCAGGCCTGCGTCCGCTCTCCGTCCGTGAACAGCACCCGCCAGCGGCGGCGATCCTGCATCAGCGTGCGATGCAGCTGCTGCAGATCCCTGAGATCCAGCGCCTGGATCTGCGCCGCATCGGGTTCGGCCAGGCCATTCTCCTGACGCAGCCGTGCCAGCGGCTGATCGCTTTCTCTGCTGAGCAGGCGGGTTTTCAGTGCCACCAGATCGCACTCGGCCAGCGTCGGCGTCAGCGAGCGCAGGAAGTTGCGGCAGTAGCGCAGCAGGGAGAGCGCGCTGTAGTCGGGTGACTGCAGCGCAAACAGCACCCCGTCTTCGTCGGCGCAGCGCAGATAGCGGCTGCTGACCACGTAGCCCACCGGCTGTTCGACCCGATAGCGCTGGAAAAAGCGCGGCTCGTAGATCAGGGCCAGCGCCCGCAGCGCAGCCAGCTGTTCACTCTGCTGCAGCGGGATAAAGAGCAGCAGCGCATTATCGGTGCTGGCATGGGGCAGACGCGTCAGACCGGTCCGGGGCGTCATGCGCGTCGGCGGCGTGGCCGGGTTGACCGGCAGCGACAGCGCACTCAGCCGTCGGGCGATCAGGGCGTGCAGCGCCGCGTTGCCCCCTTTCAGTGCCGCCCGCCAGCTGCCGGGCGCAACGTTTACCGCCAGCTCATAGGGTAACTGCTGCAGCAGCGCACGAATGGCGATGCTCTCCACAGGCGGAGTCGGCCCGGATTCGGCAGGCGGCGTGAGAGCAGGCACCATCAGGCTGAGCGCCCTGTCGGCCACCGCCGCATCCGGCGGCAGCTGCAGCGTCAGTTGCCACACCCCCTCCACTTCCTGCCAGCGCCCATGACCGCCCTGATGGCGCAGCGCGGCAAACAGCGGACGCAGCCGTTTTTCCAGCGCCAGGCCCCTCTCCGGCGTAAAGGTTGTCCAGAACTCCGGGCGCAGGATCAGCGTAGCGTCCCCGTCGTCAGGCTGATGATGCGGTAAGTCTACCGCTGTGGCAGGCAGCGGTTCAGCGGTGGCGGCGCTGCTGAGCGGATAGAAGGTGAATGAGGCCGGGGATGGCTTCGTGCGGGGAAACGCATTCCGTGGGGAGAGCGCCAGGCTGAATCCCTGCGTGACCAGATTCTCCGCCGCCGGTTGCGGCGAGCAGATCAGCCAGCTTTGCGGCGCGCGGCAGAGCGACGCCAGCAGCAGCGGCAACGCAGACTCTGCCTCATCCGGCGCAAAGCCGAAGGCGCGCTGGCGTAACTGATCCAGCGGCGCGAGCGCGGCAAAACGCTGCTGTGCCAGCCGCTGATAGTGCTGATGCTGCGATTCAGTGGTCTGGCGCAGCGCGGCCAGATAGTCATCGATCACGCTGTCTGTCAGCTCAGGCTGGTCGGTATCCACCTTCAGGGCCAGCCAGTGCGCGTCATCGGCCTGATAGATCCATTGCAGATCCAGCGCCTCCGCCAGCTTCCGCTCGCGCAGCGTCGCCAGCAGTGAACCGGGCGCTTCATCGAGCAGAAACTCACGCCATAACGTGACACCGTCACTACTGTTCAGCAGCCAGCTGCGCCACAGCGCCGCGGGTGCGCCCTCCGCCAGCTGCCAGACAGCCTCACCTGTCAGTCCGGGCGGCGACAGATCCTGCTGCGCGTGACCGGACGGCAGCCCGGCGGCAAAATCCCGCGCCAGCTGCTCCAGCTCATCCAGCGTCTGCGGTCCCTGCAGCCAGAGCCGCATATTGCCGGAAACGTAATAGCGCTGGTGGAACTGGCGCAGCGCCCGCTGCAGAGCGGGGAGATCATCGCCAAAGGTGGCGCGACTTCCTGCCTGGAAGCGGCGGAATGCGGGGGGTGATGTGGCGGCGTGCAGCAGTGCCGCCTCCGTGCGTGTCGGCTGATGGCGCTGTAACAGCTGATACTCTGCGTCGATCACTGCCACTTCCTGCCCGATCGCCTGATTGTCGAGCAGCGGATGGGCAATCATATCCTGCAATCGCAGCAGCCCGTCAGCCAGCAGCGACGGCGTAACCTCAAAGAAGAAGGCGCTGCGGCGGGCCTGCGTGGTGGCATTAACCCTGCCACCCTGCGCCTGGATCCAGCTCATCAGCCGCCCCTCATCAGGCCAGCCGGTGCTGCCGGTGAAGAGCAGATGCTCAAGCAGATGCGCCAGGCCCGGCCAGCGGTCAGGCTCGTCGTGGCTGCCTGCCGCCACCTGAATCAGCGCCGCGGCCTGGCTGGCGTCGGCGTGATGCACCAGCTCAATCGTCAGGCCATTGATCGTCAGGCCGCGCGTTATCATCAGAGGTTCCGGGTTTTGTAGATCAGCTGTGAGTTGCTGCGGTTGCGGAACTGCAGCTGACCAATCCTGATGTCGCTGCAATCCGCCTCGCGGCGGGCCTCAAGGATTTTGCCATGATGCGGTGATTTGCTGCAGACCGGATCGGCGTTGTCGGCGTTGCCGGTCAGCATATACGCCTGGCAGCGACAGCCGCCGAAGTCTTTCTCTTTCTCGTCACAGGAGCGGCACGGCTCTGGCATCCAGTCGAAACCGCGATAGCGGTTAAAACCGAACGAGTTGTACCAGATATCGTCCAGACTCTGCGTCAGCACCGACGGAAACTCCACCGGCAGCTGGCGCGCACTGTGACACGGCAGCGCGGTGCCTTCCGGCGTGACGCTGAGGAAGATGGCACCCCAGCCGCCCATGCAGGGCTTGGGCCGCTCTTCGTAATAGTCCGGGGTCACAAACAGCAGATTGGTCAGGCTGCCGCTGTCGCTCATGCGCTCACGGTAACGGTTTACCACCGCTTCCGCCTGCGCGATCTGCTCACGGGTAGGCAGCAGGCCCTCGCGGTTCAGCTGCGCCCAGCCGTAGAACTGACAGGTCGCCAGCTCGACGTCATCCGCTTCCAGCTCGATGCAGAGGTCGATAATTTTATCGATCTGATCGATGTTGTGGCGATGCAGCACGAAGTTAAGCACCATCGGATAGCCGTGGGCCTTCACCGCCTTCGCCATCTCCAGCTTCTGCTGAAACGCCTTTTTCGAGCCTGCCAGCGCGGCATTCAGGGTTTCATCACTCGCCTGGAAGCTGATCTGGATATGGTCCAGACCCGCCTCGCTGAAGGCATCCAGCTTTTTCTCTGTCAGGCCGATGCCGGAAGTAATGAGGTTGGTATAGAAGCCGAGATCGCGCGCGGCCTTAATCAGCTCCGGCAGATCTTTGCGGGTCAGCGGCTCGCCGCCGGAAAAACCGAGCTGCACGCTGCCCATGGCGCGCGCCTGGCGAAACACCTCAATCCACTGCGCCGTCGTCAGCTCCTTCTCCTGCTGCGCAAAGTCGAGCGGATTCGAGCAGTAAGGACACTGCAGCGGGCAGCGATAGGTCAGCTCGGCCAGCAGCCAGAGCGGCGGATTTACGCCAGGTTTATGCGGGGTCACGGAACTGTATCCACTTCTGTTCATAGGCTGACTGCAGGAACTCTAAAACGTCTGCACCCACGCCGCCCGCTTCCGGGAAACGGCTGTCGAGCGTCGCGATAATCGCGGCGATATCCTGTTTGCCATCCACCAGCTCAAGAATGGCGGCGGCGGTTTCATTCAGTTTCGCCATTCCTTCCGGATAGAGCACGACGTGGCTCTCCTGGGCGGCTTCCCACTGCATGCGGTAGCCGCGACGAAACACGGCAATCGAGTTCTCATTCATCTGTTATACCAGTCGGGTGGTGTGCCACGCCGCCTTGTCAGTGACGGTGTGGTAAGGCGGACGTTTCAGCTCGTAAGCCATGGTCATCGCATCCAGCATGCTCCATAAAATATCGAGCTTAAACTGCAAAATTTCCAGCATGCGGTTCTGGCTCTCTGCGGTGGTGAAAAAGTCCAGCGCCAGCGCCAGGCCATGTTCCACATCGCGGTTCGCCTGACCCAGGCGGCTGCGGAAGTAGAAGTAGCCCTCTTCTTTGATCCATGGATAGTGCTGTGGCCAGCTGTCGAGCCGCGACTGATGGATCTGCGGCGCGAACAGCTCGGTCAGTGAACTGCACGCGGCCTCCTGCCAGTTAGCGCGGCGGGCAAAGTTAATGTAGGCATCCACCGCAAAACGCACGCCGGGCAGCACGTGTTGCTCCGACAGCAGTTCCTCACGCGTCAGACCGACGGCCTCGCCCAGCCGCAGCCAGGCTTCGATGCCGCCCTCTTCGCCATTACTGCCGTCATGGTCAAGGATGCGCTGCACCCATTTGCGCCGGGTAGCCGGATCGGGACAGTTCGCCATGATCGCCGCATCTTTCAGCGGAATGGTGGTCTGGTAATAGAAGCGGTTGGCCACCCAGCCCTGAATCTGCTCGCGGGTCGCCTGACCGTTGTGCATCGCAATGTGATAGGGGTGATAAATGTGGTAGTACGCACCCTTGTCGCGCAGAGCCTGTTCAAAAGCCTGTGGCGACAGCGTTTCGGTGATCTGCATGATTTAGCCCTGAAGGTGGATCGCCATTCCGTCCCAGCTCACCTCGATGCCCTGCTCTGTCAGAAACTGACGCTGGGGTGACTGCTCGTTAAGGATCGGATTGGTGTTGTTAATGTGGATCAGAATTTTGCGTTTTGCCGGCAGCGACGCCAGCAGCGCCATCAGCCCCTGCTCTTCTGCCAGTGCCAGATGGCCCATCGCCTTGCCGGTGTTGTGGCCTACGCCGGTGGCGAGCAGCTCATCATCCTGCCAGACGGTGCCGTCAATCAGCAGGCAGTCTGCCTTGTGCAGCCATGGCAGGATGACGTCATCAGGCTCTCCCAGACCGGGTGCATAGAGCAGCGTCTGGCCGCTGGCGCGGTTTTCGATAAACAGCGCCACGTTGTGACCCGGCAGCGGCCGATCGCGATAGGGCGAGTATGGCGGCGCGTTGCTGATGATCGGAATCGCGGTAAACACCAGATCGCGACAGACATCAACGCTGAACGGCGTCAGTGGCGCAATGGGCCGGTGCTGTAAGCCGCCGTTCCAGTGGCTGAGCATCGGAAAGATGGGGAAGCCGGTGCTGAGGTCGGCATGCACCTCAGGGGTGCACCATACCTGATGCGGACAGCCTTCACGCAGGCTGAGAAGCCCGGTGGTGTGATCGATCTGACTGTCGGTCAGGATAATGGCACCTATCGCGGTGCCGCGCAGTACCCCTTTGCGGGTCAGCTCGGGCGTATGCAGGATCTGTTGACTGATATCGGGAGAGGCATTACACAGCACCCAGTCCTCGCCGTTATCGCTGAGGATAATCGACGACTGTGTACGCATGCTGGCCTGAATCGTGCCGTTTCGCACGCCGTGGCAGTTGGCGCAGTTGCAGTTCCACTGCGGAAACCCGCCACCCGCGGCCGAACCGAGGATTTTGATAAACATAGAGGAAAACCAGAAGTTGAAAAAATGCCCGCTCAGAAGGCGGGCATAACGATTAACGGTTGGAGATGTAGAGAGTCACTTCCAGACCGAGACGCAGATCAACGAAGGTTGGTTTTTTCCACATAATTTATATCCTCTTTATTAACAGTAATTTAGCTGCCTGGAATCAGCGTGACAGCGATTAAATGAGAGCACTGTCACAATTTCCAGGCAGATGGTGCGCCAATGGCGCGTCGGGATCAAGTCCGGACGTAAGGAAATTGTTATCACAGCCCGGTCAGACGTAAAACCCGCTGCCAGTTTCCCCATGCCAGCTTCTCTGTCAGTGTCTGATCATAGCCCGCTTCCCGGAAAGCCGCGAGCAGACGCGGCATCCCGCTGACATCCCCCAGCGCATCCGGAGGGGTGATGCCGTCGAAATCGGAGCCAAAGGCCACATGGTCGCTGCCCATTATCCTCAACAGGTGATCACAATGCTTAACAATTTCTGTTAATGGCGTGTCGGCGTCGCGTTTACCGTCGGCCCGCAGAAACGCGTTGCCGAAGTTGATGCCGACCAGCCCCCCGCTGTCACGGATCGCCATCAGCTGCGCATCCGTGAGATTGCGCGGCTGCGGGCAGAGGGCATGCGCGTTAGAGTGGCTGGCGACCAGCGGCGCAGCGGCGATCCGGGCAGTATCCTGGAAGGCCTTTTCATTCATGTGAGAGACGTCGATCATCATATTGAGCGCGCTGGCCTGCTGGATCAGCCGTTCACCGGCCGGGGTCAGCCCCGGCCCGGTATCGGGCGAGCCGGGGAAGCTGCCGCTGACGCCCTGACCAAAGCGGTTAGGCAGATTCCAGAACGGCCCGATGCTGCGCACCCCCGCCTGCCAGAAGGCGTGCAGCTGTTCGCCCTCTTCATCCAGCGCATCGGCCCCTTCGATATGCGCCACCATCGCCAGCACACCCGCCGCCCGGCACTCTGCAATCTCCTCCACGCTGCGGCAGAGACGCGCCCGGCCCCCTGATTCATCGGCCAGTTGCTGCAGGATCTGCAGCTGCTGCCACATGATCTCAAGCGGTTGCCAGGGTTCACCGGCACGGGCTGGCACGGTGCGGGCAATGTACTCCTGTGGCGGCACAAAAATCGCAAACAGCCCGCCGCCAAAGCCGCCCTGCTGAATGCGCGGGAAATCGAGGTGGCCCCGTTCAATACCCTGATAAAACGCCTGCACAGGCGCATCGCGATGGTGCAGCCAGAGGTTAAGCAGCAGGTCGTTGTGACCGTCAAAAATCAGCATAAGTGTTCACCCGGAGAAACAGGCGATCATGCTACCCCCGCCCGGCAGATTCATCAAACCGGAGCGCACGCAGGGTGTTGTCCTGAATATTTCAGGATATAGTGCAGAGAATATTTCTTGTGCGCCGGTCTGAAGTGGATTATTTACTGGGGTCAACAGGTGACAGAGTTTTATATCTCAAGAGCGGGGCTGATTTCTGGCCTGGCTGGTAGCTTTCTGATTTTCGTCTCTTTCTTTCTGTACGCTTTTAACAGAAAAGCGTATGACAGACTCATTTCCCTGTTCCTGGAGAAATATCAGTTTCCGCCACCCTGTTCGTTCTATCACATGGCCGGTTTTTTTGGCGCCTATCAGGTGTGCAGATTTTTCATTAATCTCAGCAGGAATAAACCAATAGCCTCCCTCAGCAAGGAGAGTCCTGCTTACTCCTTTTTCGGCGAAAACAGCCTCACTGTCAGCCGCTGGATGATCTCGTTAGTGCGTCTGTGGATGTTTGCAGGAATCTGCTATCTCGGCACAGCGCTCGCTGTTCTGACTCTGATTGTCCTCAGGTGAGAACGACACTGATCACGACGTAATCTTACCAGCCCACGCTGTAGGCATCGTCTTTGACTACAGCGCCTGTTGCTCACCTATCTGACATCAACTCAGAGCCTTCCCTTTTCAGCCTTCTTCGTCTTCAGGCGGAACAGCGCTGCTTGCATATTCACCTTGCTGTGTGTTGTCACTTTTGCGCATCAGGTTGTCAGCATTGCGCGCGCGGCGGAGAGGCGCTGGCGGCAGACTGATAAAAAACAAGGAGAACCCTATGCTGACGCAACCCGCTGATAAATACCGTCCCGCCCCGCTGATGTCGCTGCCCGATCGTCAGTGGCCTTCACGCCAGCTCACTCAGGCACCGCGCTGGCTCTCTACCGATCTGCGCGATGGCAATCAGGCGCTGGCGGAGCCGATGGATCGCGAGCGCAAAATGGCCTTCTGGGATCTGCTGCTGCGCTGCGGTTTCCGGGAGATCGAGGTCGCCTTTCCCTCAGCATCGCAGACAGATTTTGATTTCGTTCGCGATCTGATTGAACAGCAGCGCATTCCGCAGGATGTAACGCTGCAGGTGCTGACACAGGCGCGCGCCGATCTAATCGCCCGCACCTTCGAATCGCTGCTGGGGGTACCGCGCGCCATTGTGCATCTCTATAACGCCACTGCGCCGCTGTTTCGCGAACGGGTTTTTAAACAGAGCAAAGCGGAGATTATCGCCCTCGCCACCGCAGGCGCGCGGCAGATCCGCGCCGGATGCGAGGCGCAGCCGGTAACCCACTGGACCTTTCAATATTCACCCGAGACGTTCTGTTTCACCGAACCGGCGTTCGTTCTGGAGATTTGCGAGGCGGTGGCGGATGTCTGGCAGCCTGATGTCACGCGGCCGATGATCATCAACCTGCCCGCCACGGTGGAGGTGAATACGCCGAATGTCTATGCCGATCAGATCGAGTATTTCTGCCGCCACTTCAGCCGCCGCGATGCCGTCTGTATCAGCGTCCATCCGCATAACGATCGCGGCACCGGCGTCGCCTGCGCGGAGCTGGCTCTGCTGGCAGGCGCTGACCGGGTTGAAGGCTGCCTGTTTGGCAACGGCGAGCGCACCGGCAATGTCGATCTGGTCACGCTGGCGCTGAATCTCTACACGCAGGGCGTTTCGCCGCAGCTCGACTTCAGCAAAATGCAGGAGGTGATTGAGGTGGTGACCCGCTGCAACCAGTTGCCGGTGCATCCCCGCCATCCCTACGCGGGGGAACTGGTCTTCACCGCCTTCTCCGGTTCGCATCAGGACGCGATCAAAAAAGGGTTCGCCATTCGCGCCGAACAGCAGGAAACGCTGTGGCAGATGCCCTACCTGCCCCTTGACCCGGCCGACATCGGCTGCAGCTATGAGGCGGTGATCCGTGTCAACAGCCAGTCAGGCAAAAGCGGAGCCGCCTGGCTGCTGGAACAGAATCACGGTTTACAGCTGCCGCGTGCCCTGCAGCAGGATTTCAGCCGCTGTGTGCAGCAGGAGACAGACCGGCACGGTGGAGAGATGACGCACTACGCGCTGTGGCAGCTCTTTTGCCGCCGCTATGGTGTGACGCAGCCTGCAATCACCCTGGAGCAGGCTGACAGCCAGAGCGACAGCGCCGGACAGACGCAGATGCGCGCCAGCGTCCGCTGTCAGGAGCGTCCCGTGACGCTCACCGGCCGGGGCAATGGCTGGCTGTCGGCGGCGGTCAATGCCCTCGCGGGTGCGTTCGATCTTCATCTGACCATTGAGGATTATCATGAACATACGCTGGGGCGGCGCAGTGACAGCCGTTCCGTGGCCTATATCAGCTGTGTGGATGCGCGAGGGGTGCGGGCCTGGGGTGTGAGCATCGACAATGACACGACCCGTGCGGCCCTGCAGGCACTGCTCAGCGCGGCGGGCTGCTTTCTGGCGGCGGAAAGTAGTCCGTCGGCGACACGCCCAGCAGACGACGAAACATCGCACTGAAGGCGCTGGGGCTTTCATAGCCCAGCTCCAGCGCCACCCGCAGCACCGCATCGCCCTGCGCCAGTCGCGTCAGGGCGATCGCCAGCCGGGCGCGTCGCACCCAGTCGCTGAACTGCAATCCGGTTTCGCGCATAAAATGGCGGGCCAGCGTCCGGCCCGAGACGTTAAGGTGGGTACTGGCGCGCAGTAGCGTCCAGTTTTCGCCGGGGGTCTGCTGGATCCGCTCACACAGCGCCTGAAGCCGGGCGCTGTGTGGCGTCGGCAGCGCAAACGGCAGCACATCCATGCCGCGAATTTCATCCAGAATCAACTCCATTACCCGCTCAGCCCGGCTGCCTGCTTCGTAATGCACCGGCAGCGCGAGTGCGGTAACAATCAGCTCACGCAGCAACGGCGAAATCTGCACCACCTGACAGCTGGCGGGCAGATCGGCGCGTGCCAGCGGATCGATAAACAGCGTGCGCGCCGCCACGCTGCCGGTAATCTGCAACGCATGACGGGTAAACGCGGGCAGCCAGACGCCGCGGCTGGGTGGCACGATCCAGCTGCCATACTCCGTTTCCACCCGCACCACGCCGCTCAGCGTGTGGATCAGCTGTGCGCAGGTATGGTGGTGCCAGGGCTCACTGGCACCGTGCAGGTAGTCGTGCGCCAGCGGCACCAGCGGACGATGGCTGAAGTCAACCGGCTGCTGGCTCATTGCGCCTTCAGATAGCGGTAGATCACCGCCAGATCCTCTTCACCGTGTCCTTCATCAACCGCCTGCTGCCAGAGCCGGGAAATATTCTCCAGCGCCGGCAGCGGCGTTTCTGCGGCATCCAGCGCCAGTCGGGCATCCTTCAGCGCCCAGACCAGATGCATCTGCGGGGTGTAGTCATCGCGGGCCATCATCTCCAGCTTCATTTTTGCATAAGGGGCCGCGAGCGGACCGCCCTCCAGCACCTGCCAGAGATCGTCGGTGGAGAAGCCGAACTGCGCTGCCAGCTGGGTACTCTCTGCCAGGCTCTGCATCATGCCAATCAGCCAGCTGTTGATCACCAGCTTCATACGGCTGCTTTTACCCGCTTCGCCCAGCCACTGCGTACCTTTACCGATGGCGGCAAACACCGCTTCTGCCGCCTGCGCCCGGCTCTGTTCGCCACTGGCGAGCACCAGAATCTGCGCGTTTTCGGCCGGTGCCTTGGTGCCGGAAACCGGCGCATCAATAAACAGCAGATCGGGACGGGCCTCTGCAAAAAAGGCGATCAGCGCGTCCGTTTTTTCCACCCCGATGGTGCCCATCTGGCACAGCGTTGCACCCTGTTTAAGGGCTTCCTTAACCTGATGCAGCACCTGCTCAGTGGTATCACCGTCCGCCAGCATGGCGATCACGACATCCGCCTGCCGCACCGCCTCGTCCGGCGAGTCAGCCAGCTGCAACCCCGCGTCCAGCAAATCTTCGCCGCGTGCGCGGGTGCGATTCCAGCCATGCACCGTAAAGCCCTTCTTCAGCAGATTAGCGGCAAATGCGTGCCCCATTGCGCCTAATCCCAGAACCGCCACTTCAGGTTGTTTCATGCTGACTCCCTTGAGTTATCTGACGGCACCCCACAACGGTGGATGCCCGTGACCAGTAAAGTTGCGTTTCAGCCTGGCGGTAAACAGAGAAAAAATCCAGCCCGAAACGGTGTACCCCAACCGGGCAAACCCTTACCATACGCGACAATTGTTCCATCTGGTTCAATACCTCTTCTCTTTTCCAGGCGACTTATAATGAAAATAATTTCTCTGCGTCAGATGACGCTGGTCATGTTGCCCGCCATGCTGCCGCTGCCGCTGCTGGCGGCGGATAACGACGCGACCCTGGTCGTCACCGCCGCACCGTCAGAACAGGGACTCAACGAACTCGATACCCCCGCGGCTCTGAGCGTGGTCAGCGGCGACGATATGCGCCAGGCCGCCCCGCGCGTGAACCTGTCGGAAAACCTCAGCAGCGTGCCCGGTCTGCAGATCCAGAACCGGCAGAATTACGCCCAGGACCTGCAGATTTCGATGCGCGGCTTTGGCTCCCGTTCCACCTATGGCGTGCGCGGCCTGCGCATTTATGTGGATGGCATTCCGGCGACCATGCCGGATGGGCAGTCACAGACCTCAAATATTGATATCGGCTCGGTTGACCATGTTGAAGTGCTGCGCGGCCCCTTCTCAGCACTCTATGGCAATGCGTCAGGCGGGGTCATCAACGTCACAACACAGCAGGGGCAGCAGCCGGCGACGCTGGAAGCCGGCAGCTGGTACGGCAGTTACGGCAGCTGGCGCAACAGTGTCAAAGCCAGCGGCGCGACCGGTGATGGCACGCATGCCGGCGATGTGAACTACACCGTTTCTGCCTCCCGCTTTACCACCCACGGCTATCGCGACCACAGCTCCGCCCAGAAAAACCTCGGAAACGCCAGACTCGGCGTGCGCATTGATGATGTCAGTACCCTGACGCTGCTGTTTAACAGCGTTCACATCGACGCACAGGACCCGGGCGGCCTGACCGCGGCACAGTGGCGCGACAATCCGCGTCAGGTGGTGAACAATGTCTCGCTCTATAACACCCGCAAAACGGTCGATCAGACCCAGGGCGGTCTGCGCTATCAGCGCCAGATGAGTGAAAATGACGACCTCAGCGTCATGCTCTATGCGGGCATGCGCGAAACGACCCAGTTCCAGTCGATTCCCGCCGCCGTGCAGCTTAAACCTTCCCATCCCGGTGGCGTGATCGCCCTGACCCGCCATTATCAGGGTGCAGACACCCGCTGGACTCATCGCGATACCCTGCTGTCCATTCCGGTAGCGCTGACCGGTGGCCTCGACTATGAAACCATGAGCGAGCGCCGTAAGGGCTACGAGAACTTCACCGTCAGTGATGGCGTTACGCACCTGGGCGAACAGGGCAATCTGCGACGCAACGAGCGCAACCTGATGTGGACGCTCGATCCCTACCTGCAGACCGCCTGGCAACTGACGGATAAGCTTTCGCTCGATGCGGGCGTGCGCTTTAGCACCGTCAACTTTGACTCGAATGACTTCTACATTCGTCCCGGCAACGGCGACGACAGCGGGAATGCGCGCTATCACAAGTGGCTGCCCGCGGCGGCGCTGAAGTATGCCGTTGATCCCGGCTGGAACGTGTGGATCTCTGCCGGGCGCGGCTTTGAAACCCCGACCATCAATGAGCTTTCCTATCGTTCGGATAATGCGACCGGCCTGAACCTGGGACTGAAACCCGCCACCAGCGACACGCTGGAGGCAGGCACCAAAAAACGTATCGGCAATGGCCTGCTGAGCGCGGCGCTGTTCCAGACTGACACCCGCGATGAGATTGTGGCAGATGCCAGCAGCGGCGGTCGTACCACCTATAAAAACGCCGGTCAGACACGCCGTCGCGGTCTTGAGCTGAGCCTGGACCAGCAGTTTGCCTGGGACTGGCGGCTGAAGATGGCTTACACCCTGCTGGATGCGCGCTATCGCAGCAACGCCTGCGGCAGTGACAGCTGTGACGGCAACCGCATTCCGGGTATTGCCCGCAACATGGCCTACGCAGGCCTGGGCTACCTGCCCGAAGAGGGCTTCTATGCGGGAAGTGAAGTGCGCTACCTGAGCCAGATTGCCGCTGAAGATCAAAACAGCGTTAACACCCCCTCCTACACGGTGGCCGCACTGAACAGTGGCTATAAATGGAAACTGGACGCGTGGACGCTGGATCTGTTTGGGCGGGTCGATAACCTGTTTGACAGGCATTACGTGGGGTCGGTGATTGTGAACGAGAGTAATGGCCGTTATTTCGAGTCTGCGCCCGGTCGTAATTACAGCGCTGGATTCACGGTGAGTTACGCATTTAACTAATTTAATAAGTGGCTTTTATAAAGCCACTTATTACCGCCCAACCCTGTATTGCCAATTAATAATATCCGTTACCTTCTTAGTTAATTAATAACCCACACAAGCCCGCACTCATAAAAAAAGCCCCTTATTTACCCACCCCCGTAACCTTATTGCAACCAGAACCCTCTTTTGATAATAGAAACCGGGGCGCATTTGGGATAAATCAAAAATAGAATCCGCCTTCCCTGATAAATTATTATCAGCTCAAACGTATCTGCTTAGCCGCACATTGAATAATTAATTTTTCTGTGTGCGCGTTGATTTTTCGTGCCACACAGGGAATGTTTTGCTGATGAATAAGATAATGAGTCGTTTAACGCCGCTGGCGTTACTGACAGGATTTATGATGAGCGGTAACGTGGCGGGTGAGAATATCGGAAGCCAGACAGGGGCGAATATAACCCTGAATGATGGCGACATTCTGACCGGAGACGCCACCTATTCAGGTGGCCTATATGGCGTCGTCAATCCCTACAATCAGACCGGAATTGTTAATCTGGGTCGTCGCGCTTTTATAAACGTTACTGATGCCGATAATTATGCACGCGGCGTAGTCATCTGGGGGAATGAGAGCCAGCTGTTTGCGGAAGGACTTACTCTCAATATCAGTGGAAATAGTGCCCTGGGCATTAATATTACGGGTCAGGATATTACTGCCGATCTGGGGACGGGAACCACTGTCAATGTGACCGGAACCGCTACCGCTTCCGGTATCCTGATTCGGGGAGCGTCATCGCTGAAAGCGGAAGCCCTTACGGTGAATCTGACAGGAGACGGTGGTTTTGGCCTCAGCGTCAGCAATGCGGGCACCCGCGTGGACCTGGGGAGTGGCAGCACCCTATCGACTCAGGGCAGAGGAAGCCACGCTATCAGGGTCCATGCCCTGAATGGGAGAGAGTCATCCCGCCGCACATCACTGACCGCAAATCAACTGACGCTCAACACGACAGGCGATTCTGCTTATGGCCTCAATCTGCAGGCCGATTCGCTCGCGAATCTGGGATCCGGAAGCACCATCACGACAACTGGCGCGAACGCCTTTGGTATCTGGAACTTTGGTGAACTTGCCGCTGATAATCTGACCATTAATACGACAGGAAGCGGCTCTGTTGGTCTTGAGGTGCGTCAGAATGGCGTTGCTGATATTGGTCCCGGCAGCCATGTGACGTCTGAACAGGCTGGCAGCATCGTCGCCAGCGGCACGTCAGCAATCATTAACTACAAAGGAACAGCAGAACAGCGAAACAGCCTTCATTCAGGCGGTGCTTATGCCGCTTCTGCCCAGACGCCTGGCTCCTCTGTTACGCTTGATGAGACCGATATTACCAGCGCCGACATGGCGCTGTGGGCGCTAAACGAGGGTCATATCTCGGCGAATAATGTTTCCATCAGTAGTTCAGTGACTCCCAGAGCGGCGCTTTATGCAATGACAGGCGGCGAGATCAATCTGACCGGTAATGTCGATATCGCTATGGCTTCGGCAGATCAGTTCGCCATAGCCACGCAATATAACGAAGGTTATGCACAGGGCGTGGTTAATATCGACGGCAAACTGAATATGACAGGATCCGTTTATTCCCGCGGCGGCTTCGTTGATTTAGCGCTGCAGCCCGGCTCGGTCTGGCAAGGCGCAGCCATCAGCGACGGTGTGAATAAGGGGTATCTGAATACGACACTGGATAAAAGTGACTGGTATGTCAGCGCAAATTCAAATGTAGACCGGTTAAACATGAATAAGGGGCAGATTGATTTTACCCGGCCAATCTCTGCATCCGACTATTCCACCTTAACCGTTGCCGATCTGTCAGGTAGCGGTAATTTCAATATGCGTGTTGATCCGGTGGGTGAAGGTGATGGCGTTAATAACCGTGGCGATAAGCTGGTTGTCACAAACAGCAGCCAGGGTGACTTCACATTGTCATTTGTTAATCAGGGCAGTCTGGCGACAACAGGCCATGAGTTATTAACCGTGGCAGAAACCCCTGACGGAATAGCAAATTTTACCACAGCATCGGATATTGAACTGGGCGGCTATCTCTACTCAGTGCGTAAAACCGGCACGAACTGGGAACTCTACTCTTCCAGCGCCGCATCAGCACCGGAACCAGAACCCGCTCCGGATCCGGCACCAGATCCAGCCCCTGCTCCGCAGCCTGCGCCAGAACCTGAACCTGAACCTGAACCGGCACCGACGCCCCCAATTACGACCACGGCAGATGCAGGCGGTAATTTCCTGCATATCAGTTACCTGATGAACTATGTCGAAACGCAAACCCTGTTTCAGCGCCTGGGCGACATCCGTCAGGACCATGCGAAAGGGAATGTCTGGCTGCGGGGCTTCGGCGGTAAACTGAACACCTTCTCAGGCGGCAGACTGAGTAAGTTTGAAATGGGCTACAGCGGCTATCAGTTTGGCGCAGATAAGCACCTGGCCGACGATATAAACGTGTCAGGCGGCCTGTTTATGGGGACCACCCACGCCTCACCTCACTACCGCGGGGGCGAGGGTACGGCCAAATCAGAACATGTGGGGGGCTATCTGACCTGGGTCGCCGACAACGGTTTTTACATCGACCAGGTCGTTAAGATCAACCGCATCCGCAATCAGTTCATGGTGAAAGATAGCCAGCAGAATCTGGTTTCCGGTCAGGCCAAATCAACCGGATTCACATTTTCCGTTGAGGCGGGCAGGCGTTTTCACTTCTCTCCTGATGATCAGGGCTTTTATCTCGAACCTCAGGCTCAGATTACCGCAGGCCGGCAGAAAGGGTCGCAGACCCGGGCCAGCAACGGTCTGGTTATCGCGTTTAAAGATTATGATTCTGTTAACGGTCGGGCAGGCGCGCTGGCAGGATACAGTCAGAAAAGTGGAGCAACGAATTACACTGTCTATTTCAAAACCGGCGTGGAACGCGAGTTTTCAGCCAGCATGCAATATGCTCTGAACGGTTCAACGGAGAAAGCGGATTTCAGCGGAAATGCCTTGCGCAACGGACTGGGAGTCAGTGCCGATATAGACACCGCACATCATCTTTATCTGGAAGCCGATTTAACGACCGGTCAGCGCTTTGATCAACGCCAGCTCAATGCCGGTTACCGTTTTAGCTTTTAACTGAAGAATTAACGTTCAGCCATCCCTGTCCTGCCCTCCGTGGCAGGACTTTTTTGCCTGATACTCAGTCAGATCAGGCCTGCGGCAGCAGCGCAACAATCTCCTCACTGCTGCCGGTTTCACCCAGGCGCGGGAAGATCAGATTGATGCTGTTGTTGTGCGTATCAATGTTGAGATCGGTCATCGCATCGGTCGCCAGCGTGACGTTGTAACCTGACTCATAGGCCTGTCGCGCCGTGGACTCCACGCCGATACTGGTCGCGATCCCGCAGATCACCACCTGGGTGATGCCGCGCTGCTGCAATTCCTCGTGCAGCGCCGTGGCCTGAAACGCGCCCCAGCTCTTTTTGGTGATGGTGATGTCATTCTGCTGCGGCGTCATTGCCGGAACCAGCGTCGCCCAGTCGGCAGGCAGTTCACCGCTGTGACGGGCCTGCTCAGTGCGGCCTGGCGCACCACCGGCCACGTTAACCAGCACAACCGGCAGATTATGCTGGCGGAATGCCGCCGCCAGCGCGGCACAGCGTTCGATCACCGGCTGCGGCTCATGAACCAGTGGCAGCGCCACAATGCCATGCTGCAGGTCGATAACAATCAGCGCCGTTTTTGCATCAAGTGTGGTTACAGCCATATTAAATCCTTAAAGTGAATGGTCAGCGAGTCGCTGCAGTAAAGGGAGAACATCGGTCAGTTGCTGCTGTTCAGCCGGCGTCAGCCGGGCCTCCAGCGTCCGTACCAGCCAGTCGTCACGCATCGCGCGGCTGGAAGCAATCACCGCCAGGCTGGCCGCGGTCGGCAGGTAACGGGT
This sequence comes from Pantoea sp. PA1, assembly GCF_056856975.1. Taxonomy (NCBI): domain Bacteria; kingdom Pseudomonadati; phylum Pseudomonadota; class Gammaproteobacteria; order Enterobacterales; family Erwiniaceae; genus Pantoea; species Pantoea sp. PA1. The sequence continues at coordinate 1,080,319 of NZ_JBXGEE010000001.1, read as the reverse complement.
CTTGCGGCCATCGTGCGGGTCGGGTTCCCCTGTCACCAGATCCGCCGCCAGTAACCCCGCAACGGTGCTGCCCATCGACTGGCTGCGCACGCCTTCCGCCGCGGCCAGCTGCGTCACCGTCATCGCCCCGTCCCGCACCAGATGGCCCAGTACCGCCACCTGTGACCAGGTTAACTCACCGGGTGGGGCCGATTCGCGCAGGCGGCGACTCAGCTTACCCACCAGCATGCGCAGCAGGGCTGCCGATTCAGTCAGATCGCTCATTGCCGGTCTCCATAGCCAGGCGAAAGTATAGAGATACGAAGGTAAACTGTGTAGTTTGCTCAGGTATCAATTTGTAACGTCCGGCCGCTGCAGATAGTGGATCAGACTGTGAAAACGCAGTGGCGTCGCCAGCGGATTACGGTAGCTGTGTGTCACATCCGCCCTGAACTGGAACGCCTCTCCCGCCACCAGTCGTCGCCAGATATCACCGACGCCCAGCAGCAGCTCGCCTTCAATCACCACCACCTGCTCGACACAGCCCGCTTCATGGGGTGACGACTGGCTCTGCGCGCCCGCTGCCAGCTCAACCGCCAGCAGATCAAAACGCAGCTGCGGATCGTAAGGCAGCAGCGGATGAACCGTCATCTCGGCGTTGGCCTGGCTGAACCCGGCGACCGCGCCAGAGGGAAGCACCCGTCCATCGATAAAAAAGGAAAAGGGAACGCTGAAACCGGTGGCGATCTTCCACAGCGTGGCCACGGTCGGACTCGATTCGCCGCGCTCAATCTGCCCCAGCATCGCTTTACTGACGCCGGTTCGCTCCGCCGTGAGCGTCAGGCTCCAGCCGTTGGCCTGGCGCAACTGTCTGAGCGCGGCGCTCAGGTGTTGCTGAAAATCTGCCATTTTTTCTCCTGCATTTTTCGTCAATGAGCTGACGTTATGCTGCCAGTGTAGCACTTGTGCGTTATAGCGTATCATGCAATCATGTGCGCTATAACGCACAACACAGATTCACCTTCGCTGAGGGTGAGAGAGAGCGATGATGAAAAGAGTGGGACATCCCCGTTTTACCCTGCCGATGGTGGTTTCCGGCTTTGTCGCCGTGCTGGTGGGCTACAGCAGCAGCGGCGCCATTATTTATCAGATGTTTCAGGCGGCGGGCGCCACACCGGCGCAGATCGGCGGCTGGCTCTCCGTACTCGGCATCGCGATGGGGATCGCCTCGCTGGGATTGTCGCTGCGCTACCGCATGCCGGTGCTGGCCGCCTGGTCAACACCCGGCGCGGCGCTGCTGGCCACCAGTTTTCATGGCATTTCGCTGAACGAGGCAGTGGGCGTCTTTGTGTTCTCCAATCTTCTCATCGTCCTGTGCGGGGTCACCGGACTGTTTGCCCGACTGATGAATCACATTCCCGCCTCGCTGGCGGCGGCGATGCTGGCCGGGATTCTGCTGCGCTTCGGGCTGCAGACCTTTGCCGATTTGCAGACCAACTTTGTGCTCTGCGGCAGCATGTGTCTCGCCTGGCTGCTGGCCCGCCGCTGGCTGGCCCGCTATGCCATTCTGGTCACCCTGCTGATCGGTATCGCCGTCGCGCTGGCGCAACACGCCATTCACTTTCCGCCGCAGCCCTTAAGCGTAATGCTGCCCGAACCGGTGATGCCGCACTTTACCCTGACCACCCTGCTGGGGATCGGTGTGCCCTATTTCCTGGTTACGATGGCGTCGCAGAACGCCCCCGGTATCGCGACCTTACAGGCGCACGGTTATCGTGCACCGGTGTCTGCCCTGATGAGCTGGACTGGCCTGACGGCGCTGCTGTTATCACCGTTTGGCGGTTTTTCCGTCTGTGTGGCGGCCATTACCGCGGCGATCTGCATGAGTGATGAGGTCGACCCCGATCCGCAGCAACGCTGGCGCGCGGCGGTGCTGGCCGGGATTTTCTATCTGCTGGCGGGTGCGTCCGGGGCGTTGATCGCCGTGCTGTTCAGCGCCCTGCCAGGAGTGCTGATTGAAGCGCTGGCGGGACTGGCTCTGCTTGCCACGCTGGGCGGCAGCCTGCAGCGCGCGCTCGAACAGCCTGCTGAACGCGACAGCGCGCTGATCACTTTTCTGATCACCGCTTCCGGAGTCTCGCTTTTGGGTATTGGTCCGGCCTTCTGGGGCCTGGTGGGCGGCATTGTCGCCCATCTGCTGCTGGTGCGCAGACGCGCCTGAATCTGCTGATCTCACTGAACTGGCGGTTGTTTTTCCGCCAGCCAGTGAAAAAAACGCTGGATTTAGCCCCTTTTCTGCCGTTTGATTTGTCATTGCCCCGCGTAAAATCAACGTAATCGTCGATAACACGCGATTTTCTGCCTCAGACAACGACCGATAAGGGCCCAACAGGTGGCAAAAACTTTTCTGCGCAGCGGTAATTTAGATGCAGTTCTGGCATTAGGTGAAAATGGCCAGCCGGTCTACGCCTCAGCACTGCAAATTCGTGAAACCCTGCGCCTGCGCCGTCAAAGCGCACTGGCAGATTGCCTGGCCATTCCCCAGGCCAACGACCGGGGCGACCGCCTCGACTGGTATGCCCCTTTCAGCGGCCGGGTGAAATCCTGGCTGGGTGCCAGCGATCATGAGCGTCGCGCGGCGCTGCAGCACCTTACCGCCTGCCAGCAGGATATGCAGGATCTCAGTACGCGCGCGCGCGCGGCAGAGAACCCGTCGATGCGCCTGTTTGGCGCGCTGCTGAGCAAAACCCTGCAATTTCCCGACCAGCAGTATGTTTATCTGGTCGATGGTAAACCGGTGATCACGTTCTGGGGCTTTGTCGATGCCCAGGCGCGCAGCCGCGATGACGCACTGGCCTGCCTGCGTGACACCCTGGAAGAGAATCTGCCGGTGGCGCTGGTTGAACCGCCACCGGCTGTGTTGCCTGCCGCGCCTGTCGTGGCAGAGCCGGAGACCCTCGCGCCGCCACCGGTTCCGGAACCTGAGATCCTGCCTGAACCGGAACCCCAGCCTGCTGCGCCCGTCGACACTCAGCCCGTTGCGCCTCTCCCGGCGCGTCGGCGTTTCCGCGTCTGGTATCTGCTCCCACCGGTCGCGATTGCCGCCGCCGTCATGGTGGCCGTGCTGCTGCATCGTCAACCCTCTGAGTCCACCCCGGTGGCAACGGCGAAGCCAGCGGCGACCCCGGCGACGGTGCCGGCTCCCGCCACGCCGGCAGTCACGGCGAGCCAGCCTCCGGTAGCTGCTGCACCGACCGAGGCCTCCAGCGCGCCCGCGGTGACGACGCCGGCCACCCTCACCCCGCCAGCGGTGACGGCCACGGCTGAAGCGCGCCCCGACACACAGCCGCAGACAGCGGCCAGCACCACAGAGACGCCGCCTGCCGCCGCGTCTGCTACCCTTGCCAGTGAGGCGACCCCGACGGTACCGGCGAAGCCAGACGATCTGATTGTGACGCCGGATGCGGTGCGTGACGGGCAGGTGCAGGTGATCGATGGCCGCTGGCGGGTCACCATCAACCAGATGCCGACGCCAACCGGTAAGCCACCCGTGATGCGTTTCCAGTTTAAGAATGGTAAAGGCAGCGTGCAGGTCACTCAGGGTAATACCAGCTGTAAAGCCGATGTCAGCGCCGCCATGACCAGCGCCGGTAATCTGGTGATTGAGAGCCGTTACACCGCGAAGTGTCAGAACAATTCGCGCTACCGTATGCCGCTGCTTGTCTGCCACGCCAGCATTGGCGCCGCGCAGTGCGAAGCGCAGTTTGCTGAAGACCGGGTCTTCCCGATGACGATTAAGCGTGAGAGTAAATAACGATGCTGGCTCCCCTGATCGATGACAAACAAAAAATTTCGCTGATTGAAAACAGCGGCGTGCAGTTCCTGGATTTTGGCCTGCAACTCTCAGATACCCCGGCGCGCCGTCAGTTTGTGCGCCAGACGGCCAACGGCCCGCTGCTGCGCCTGAACGTCGATGGCAACAGCGGAAAATTCCTGCTCTATCCGGAAGATGGCGGCGCTGCCGAAGTGGTGCGCCCGGAATCCGATATCGCGCTGGCGGACTCCCTGACGCTGCTGTCAGCCTGCTGGCTGCCGCTGCCCATGCTGCGCTGCGCCAGCGGACGTCGTTTTATCGGTGGCCCTGAAAACTGGGCGCGGATGCGTCTGGTTGCCCTGCCCGCACCGGACGCGGCGGGCAATACCCATCGCGTTACCCTTGCCTTTGATACCCGCTGCGTGGCGGAAGAGGATGGCGGCGAGCAACTGGGCCTTACCCCGGCGGATGCGCAGAATGGGGTCACCTTTGCCCTCGCCTGGCACAACTACGAGCTGGGCGACTTTCTCGATCTGACCTGGGTCGATGGCTGGCTGCGCGAATCCTTTACCGACCGCGTCAGCGACCGCCGCGAGCAGGCGATCAAACAGGCGCTGCGTGAATTTGAGTATCAGGCGCACTACCTGAATCTGCTGGAGCTGCTGGGCCAGCAGCTCGACCTCAGCGAGATCCACATTCAGGCCGCCACACTGCAGACCCCGGCGGTTAACGTCGATATCATCCTTGATGTGGGCAACTCCCACACCTGCGGCATCCTGGTGGAAGATCACCCGGAAGAGAGCAACGGCCTGAAGCAGACCTATGAATTGCAGCTGCGCGACCTCTCTCAGCCGCATCAGGTCTACAACGAGCTGTTTGACAGCCGTCTGGAATTTGCCGAAACCCGCTTTGGTAAAGCGAACTTTTCGCTCGAGAGCGGGCGCGAACAGGCGTTTATGTGGCCGTCGCTGACGCGTGTCGGTCGTGAGGCGAGCCGTCTGGCCCTGCAGCGTGCGGGACTGGAAGGCAGCACCGGCCTCTCCAGCCCGCGCCGTTATCTGTGGGATGAGGCACGCTATCAGCCGGGCTGGCGCTTTAATACGCCAGGCGAGCAGGCGGAACCGCTGGCTTATGGTGCCCCCTTTACCACGCTGCTGAACGATGAAGGCCAGCCGCTGTCGACGCTGGCGCCGGACGATCGTCTGCCGGTCTTTTCACCGCACTACAGCCGCAGTTCGCTGATGACCTTTATGCTCTGTGAGCTACTGGCTCAGGCGCTGATGCAGATGAACAGCGCGGCTCAGCGTCAGCGTATGCCACAGAGTCACGCGCCGCGTCAGCTGCGCCATGTGATCCTGACGCTGCCGTCCGCGATGCCCAAGCCGGAGCGTGAAATCTTCCGTCGCCGGATGCAGGAGGCGCTGGCGCTGGTCTGGAAAGCCGAAGGCTGGCTCGCAGATGAGGATGACCTGGCGCCGGCCGTCTCCCGTCAGAACCCGAAACCGCTGCCGGATGTGCAGATGGAGTGGGATGAAGCCACCTGTGGGCAGATGGTCTGGCTGTTCAATGAGACGCAGGTCAACTTTGCCGGTCGCGCTGAAGACTTTTTCAGCAGCATGGCGCGTCCGGATCGGCCGCGCGATGAGGGCGAACTGCCAGGTAAAAGCCTGCGCATCGCCTCGATTGACATCGGCGGCGGCACCACCGACCTGGCGATTACCCAGTATCGTCTGGATGATGGTCAGGGCAACAACGTTAAAATCACGCCGCGCCTGCTGTTTCGTGAAGGCTTTAAGGTGGCGGGCGATGACATCCTGCTGGATGTGATTCAGCTGTGGATCTTACCGGCGCTGCAGCAGCACCTGCAGAAAGCGGGCCTGACGCTGGCGGAACCGCTGATGAACAAGCTGTTTGGTCACGACAGCCGCATGGACGGTCAGGCCACGCTGCGTCAGCAGGTTACACTGCAGCTGTTTATTCCGCTGGCGCAGGCGGTGCTGGAGCGCTATGAGAACTGGGATCCGCTGGAGAGCCACGCGGAAATCAACGCCCTGTTCGGCGAACTGGTTGAGCAGACGCCTGGCGAGGCGGTGCTCGCCTTTGTCAACGGCGAGATCCAGCGCGAGCTGGGCGGCAACAGCCGCTTTGATCTGCTGCAGGTGCCGCTGGTCGTGAGCCTCGCGCAGCTGCACGGCGAGTTTATGCAGCACCGGATGGCCATCATCCCGGCGCTGCGCTCCATGTGTGAGGTGGTCTCGCTCTACCAGTGCGATGTGCTGCTGCTGACCGGGCGTCCGTCACGCTTCCCTGGCATTCAGGCGCTGGTGCGCCATCTGCAGCCGCTGCCGGGCAGCCGCATTCTGTCACTGGAAGGCTATCACACCAGCGACTGGTATCCGTTTAACAAGCATGGCCGCATCGACAACCCGAAATCGACCGCCGCCGTCGGCGCGATGCTCTGCCTGCTGGCGCTGGATCTGCGCCTCAGCAGCTTCTGGTTCCGCGCGGGTGATTTTGAACCTTACTCGACCATCCGCTATCTGGGCATGCTGGATGAAAACCAGGCCCTGACGGATGAGAATCTCTGCTACAGCGACATTGACCTCGACGATCCCGGCTTTGCGCTGGACCGGAAACGCAGTTTCCGTATCCGGGGTAACGTCTGTCTGGGCTTCCGCCAGCTCGATAACGATCGCTGGCCCGCCTCACCGCTTTACAGCCTGACGCTGAACGACCCGACGCTGGCGCGTAAAGTGGCGGGCGAAAGCGTGCTGCGCATCCGCCTGGCAGTCAAAGCCGGCCCCGGTGCGTCCGGTCCGGAAAACCTGGTACTGAGCGATGCGCAGCTGGATGATGGCACCCGAGTGCCGCTGGAGCAGTTGAGTCTGAAGCTGAATACCCTGTCGGCGACCGGCAACGCCAATGCGCAATACTGGATTGACAGCGGGAGCGTGTGTAAACGATGAAAGCCCTGAAACCCCGCCAGCCTCAGACGCTGGCAAAACGTCTGGGCCTGTTACAGGACGCCCTGAACAACAGTCTGGAATGGATTGAGAACAGCCGTGAGCAGTCGCCGCGTCTGGCGCTGGAGGCGGAAACGCTGACGCTGCAACTGCGTCAGGCTCGCGTGCAGACCCAGGCGCTGGCTCAGCAGGTCGCCCGTCCGGTGACGCTGGCCCTGTTTGGTCAGTCGCAGGCCGGCAAAGCCTGGCTGCTTAACGAGATGGTGGCCGATGCACAGGGCCAGCTGGTGACCCGCATGGGCGACAAACAGCTCTACTGGTTCCAGCATGTCAATCCCGGCAACCTGGATTTTGCCACCGCCACCCGCTTCAGCCATCAGCGCGAGCCGCTCTCGACTGAGTGGCCGGTTGAACTGACCCTGCTGAATGACGCGGAAGTTATCCGTCTGATGCTCGCCTGTTCTGCTGCGGGCACACCCGACGTGGCGCAGATCGACAGCGGGCTGCAGCGTCTGCAGCGCCATCGCCTCGCCTCGCCGCTGGCCGGTCTGGACAGTGATGCGCTGGTCACGCTCTGGTCATGGTGCCGTCGCCGTCCGCACTACGATGCGCGCCTGGATCGGCACTTCTGGCCACAGGCGGTTGAACTGGCGCCCTGGCTGAGCGTCGACGATCGGGTGCAGCTGTTCTCCCTGCTCTGGCCCGCTGAACCGGCGCTGAGCGAGATGCTGCGCACGCTGCTGCATCTGCGCCATCAGCTGCGTAACAGCAGCCGGGTGCTCGCCCCCTTGAGCCTGCTGGTCGATAACGCCCTGCTGCCTGCCGGGCAGCTGATTGTGCCAGCCAGCGAACAGGATCAGCAGCAGCCGGTGGAAGTCTGCCCGCTGAACGGCAACCGCATCGGCAAGGCCCAGCGCGTCCCGCTGGGCCTGCTGGCCCTGCTGACGCTGGAAGTGCTGGTGCCGCTGAGCTCCACTCCGCGCACCGCGCTCTATGATGATGCTGATATGCTGGAGCTGCCTGCGCCCGGTCACTCCAGCGATGTGGCGACCCAGGAAGATCGTCAGCGCCTGCAGCAGCAGGACCCGCTGCGCGCACAGCTGCTGGAACAGAAACGCGCCCTGCTGCCGGGCTTTTATGCCGCGCGACAGGCGATCGATCTGCTGCTGGTCTGCACGGCGGCCAGCCAGCGTCAGGATGCGGATCGGGTGAGCGAAACGCTGCGCGAATGGCAGCGCCAGCAGCCTGCTCAGGAGGCCGCAGAGAAACCGCGCCTCATCTGGGCCATCACCCCCTTCGACGCCCGTCATCAGCAGATTAATGTGGATGAGGCGGTGCAGCGGCAGATGGGACAGCCCGGTCAGCACTGGGGTTCCATGCTGGCCCTGGATCGCGCGGGCGTCGATCGCATGGCGAGCTGGCTGCAGGATGAGATGCAGCCTGACGCCCGCCGCGACATGCTGCTGGCCCAGCTCGCGCAGATTCAGCACACCGTCGTAGAGCGGCGTTTACTGCCGTGGACCGAAGCGGGTGCCAGCCCGGAACAGGCGGCACGCAAGCAGAACATCGCCGACACGCTGCTGAAATGTTTACAGCATCGTACCGGTCTGCATGGCGAGCTGCTGGAGCGTCTGCAGCCGCCGCGTGAAGCCCTGCGTCAGCTGTGGCTCAATCAGGCGACCCTGCCGGGCAGCAAACCGGCCCATCAGGCGCCGGAGAATCAGTTCGGCATCGGGTTTGAATTTGACCTGTTCAGTGACGCACCCGCTGACGTACCGGCTCAACCGCGTCAGAGCCTGCACAGCAGCCAGCAGTTTCCGCGCCAGGTGCTGCTGCTGTGGCTGGATCACCTGCGTCAGCTGCCGGAAAACCGCAGCCTGCTGGCGTTACTTAACGTGGATAAGGCGACGATGGAGTGGCTGGTAGAAGAGCTGATCACCGCCGGGTTCCGCACCGATATTGCGCAAAAACTGCAGCAGGCGCTGCACGAACCTGACACGCAAAGCGTGACGCACGAATCCCGCGCCGACCGGCAGGTGACGCGGGCGATGACGGTGCTGGGCGATTTTGTGGCCTGGCTCGGCTTTTTACAGCGCCCGGAATCAGAACGTCCCGCCAGCCGCGTCAACCGCGGCCAGGTGATTTTCTCGCGCCCGCCCGCTCCCAGCGTCAGCTTCGGTGCCGGTCAGCGGCTGACCCGACTCTCAGCGGCACCGGCGAATCACACCGCCTATTACATCTACGACTGGCTGGTGGGACTGAATCAGGTGATCGTTGAGAACAACGGCTATACCGGCGGTGGCGATCTGCCGCTGGCGGCCCGCGAGGCGCTGATTGCGCTGCTGAAGCCACTGCGCACGTAATCGATAACCGGGTGCAGTTCGCCTCTGTGCGGCTGCCCCCCGCTTCCCGGCCGAACTGAGTCTGAGACGGCAATAAAAAACGTTGCCGGCTTACTCCACGATCAGGTGCAGTTCGCCTTCCAGCGATTGTGCCGCCTCTTCCAGCAGCGCCAGCACCGGCGCTAAATCAGCCTGATGCGCCGCGTAATGCTGCAACCGCAGTGTGGCAGGCAGCGCCATGCCGCCCGTCAGCCAGTCCCACAACGCATCCAGGTTATGACCAAAGGTCGGCGGGCAGCCGCTCTGCCCGGCAAACTCGCGATAAAAAGCCGCGCGCGTGGTGAGCTCGCGCAGATCAAAGTTCAGTTCAAGCATCAGGGCACCTGTCTGAAGCTGCGGTAGTGATCGGTGGAGAGAAACACCAGCCCGTCAGAGGAGTAGACCAGACGATCGGCGTCGCGATGTCCGCAGCGGTAATTCACATCCGCTTCATACCACTGGCGACCCGCACGCGGGGGCAGCCGCTTTTCGCGGTTAGCAAAACGGTCACCGCCGATGGCTCTGCCAGGCAGAACCTCACACAGGTTACCTTTGGCCGGATTCCAGCCGCGTTGCCGCGCTTCGTTTTTGGTCAGGTAGTAGTCCGGTAACTGCTGATGCTGCAGCACCCAGCGCGCCACGGTGTGGGCATCGGTCAGGGTGGCGATATCGGCCTGAGCCGGCGCAGAAACGGTGTTGAGATAAGGTTTAAGGCCGTAAAAGCAGGCCGCGAGGACAAAGAAAAGTCCAATCCAGAGTTTTTTTGACATGATGGCATCCGTGACGACAGGATGCAGATGATACCAGTTTTGCGCCCGGAGGAAAGCGCGGGCCAGACAGGCTGGCCCTGGCGAAGTTATGCAGCGTGCGAATCACCGCTGTGACGACGCCATGCACCCGGTGCCACACCATACTGGCGTTTAAAGCTGCGGTTGAAAGACTGCTGAGAGTCAAAGCCCAGGGAAATCGCGACGTTCAGAATCGGTTCATCGGTGCTGGTCAGCCGATCGGCAGACTTTTTCAGCTTCTTCACCCGGATGTACTCACCCAGTGGATAGCCGGTGTGCTCTTTGAACATGCGCTGCAGGTGCCACTTGGAGTAGCCCGCGCGCTCTGAAACGGTATCCAGATCCAGACGTGCTTCGATGTTGTTATCAATCCAGTCGATTAAATCGTGGATAAAGGCGTCACTCATCATTCCAGTCTCTCCTGTCGCTGTAGCGAAAAGTATTAGTATCAGTTGCAGTTACACTTAAGGGTGGCTGACTATGCCATTTAATGCAAGTTTTATTGGTACATTAAATGCCGCACTTTTTTCAGGGTTTTTCCCGGATTGCTCAGGCTTTCATCGCCCCGCACTAAACCGCACATAAAGTGTATCTGTTATTCTTGCAGTTGCCCGCGACGCAAGCCTACACTCCCTGCGATTAATTGCAATCTTAAAAGTTGCAAATATTGGCCTGCAGGTCGTCTTTTCTATTTATCGCGGAATAACAACAATGATTACGAACCGGGTTCGTCAGGGGTTGACCCTGTCAGGGATGGTCATGTTTATCAGCCTGCTTAGCGGCTGTGATAAGGGTGTGGCGCAGAGCGCCCCGCCGCCACCGCCTGAAGTAAGCGCCGCGCCGGTGCTCATCAAGCCGGTGAGCCAGTGGGACAACTTTAATGGTCGCGTTGAAGCGGTGCAGAGCGTGCAGCTGCGTCCGCGCGTCTCTGGCTACATCGAGTCAGTGAACTATCGCGAAGGGGATGAGGTTAAAAAAGGTCAGGTGCTCTTCACCATCGACGACCGGAGTTACCGTGCGGCGCTGGAACAGGCCCGGGCGGAGCTGGCCCGGGCGCGCAGCCAGGCGAGTCTGGCGCGCAGCGAATCGGGTCGCAGCGAGAAGCTGATTGGCACCCAGGCGATTTCGCGTGAGGTGTGGGAACAGCGTCGCGCTGCCGCCAGTCAGGCGCAGGCGGATGTACTGGCCGCCGAAGCCGCCGTCGATATGGCGCAGCTGAACCTGGACTTTACCCGCGTCACCGCGCCGATTGACGGTCGCGCCAGCCGCGCCATGATCACCCCCGGCAATCTGGTGACCGCCGGTGACAGCGCCAGTGTGTTGACCACGCTGGTGTCGCAGCAGCAGATGTATGTCTATTTCGACGTCGATGAAAACACCTTCCTGCACTATCAGGCGATGGCGCGTCAGGGCCAGCAGCGTCATGCGCTGCCGGTTGAGATCGCGCTGGTCGGCGATCAGGGTTTCCCGCATCAGGGCAAGGTCGATTTCCTGGATAACCAGCTGACCGCCAGCACCGGCACCATTCGTATGCGCGCCCTGCTCGACAATCAGGCGCGTCAGTTTACGCCCGGTCTGTTTGCCCGCGTGCGTCTGCCAGGCAGCGCGCAGTTCGAGGCCATGCTGATCGATGATAAGGCGGTGCTGACCGACCAGGATCGCAAATATGTCTACGTGGTGGATGGGGAAGGAAAAGCTCAGCGGCGCGATATTCAGCCCGGCGCGATGGTGGAAGGTCTGCGCATCGTCAAATCGGGTCTGCAATCGGGCGACCGGGTGATCGTCGCCGGACTGCAGAAAGTGTTTATGCCCGGCATGCCGGTCACTGCTCAGCAGGTCGCCATGCGTGCGGCAGCCGCTCACTAATTCGAGGCCGCTATGGACTTTTCCCGCTTTTTTATCGACCGGCCTATTTTTGCGGCGGTGCTGTCAATCCTGATCTTCGTGACCGGGGTGATTGCTATCCCGCTGCTGCCGATCAGCGAATATCCCGACGTGGTGCCACCCAGCGTGCAGGTGCGCGCCGAGTATCCCGGCGCTAACCCGAAAGTGATTGCAGATTCCGTGGCGACGCCGCTGGAAGAGGCGATCAACGGCGTCGAAAACATGATGTACATGAAATCTGTGGCCGGTTCTGACGGCGTGCTGGTGACGACCGTCACCTTCCGTCCCGGCACCGATCCCGATCAGGCGCAGGTTCAGGTGCAGAACCGCGTTGCGCAGGCTGAAGCGCGTCTGCCGGAAGATGTGCGGCGTCTGGGTGTCACCACCCAGAAGATGTCGCCGACCCTGACGCTGGTCGTCCACATGTTCTCACCCAACAATACCTACGATTCACTCTACCTGCGTAACTACGCCACCCTGAAGGTGAAAGATGAGCTGGCGCGTCTGCCGGGCGTCGGTCAGATCCAGATTTTTGGCGCGGGCGAATATGCGATGCGCGTCTGGCTGGACCCGAACAAGGTGGCGGCGCGTGGCTTAACCGCCTCAGACGTAGTGACCGCGATGCAGGAGCAGAACGTGCAGGTTTCTGCCGGTCAGCTCGGCGCCGAGCCGCTGAAAAAACAGAGCGATTTTCTGCTGTCGATCAACACGCAGGGACGGCTGGAGAGCGAACAGCAGTTTGGCGACATTATCCTGAAAACCTCAGAAGATGGTTCGCTGGTGCGCCTGCGTGATGTGGCGCGTATTGAGATGGGGTCCGGCAGTTACGCCCTGCGCTCACAGCTGAACAACAAAGATGCGGTCGGTATCGGTATCTTCCAGGCTCCGGGTGCCAACGCCATCGATCTCTCCAATGCGGTGCGCGCCAAAATGGATGAGCTGGCAACCCGTTTCCCCAATGATGTGAAATGGGCGGCTCCTTACGATCCGACGGTGTTTGTTCGTGACTCGATCAAAGCGGTGGTGCAGACCCTGCTGGAAGCGGTGATCCTGGTGGTGCTGGTCGTCATTCTGTTCCTGCAGACCTGGCGCGCCTCCATCATTCCCCTGCTGGCGGTGCCGGTGTCGGTGGTCGGAACATTCAGCGTGCTCTATCTGCTCGGCTTCTCGCTCAATACCCTGAGCCTGTTCGGGCTGGTGCTGGCGATCGGGATCGTGGTGGATGACGCCATTGTGGTGGTGGAGAACGTTGAGCGTAACATCGAGATGGGCCTGTCGCCGCGCGCGGCAGCCCATCAGGCGATGCGTGAGGTCTCCGGCCCGATTATCGCCATTGCGCTGGTGCTCTGTGCCGTATTTGTGCCGATGGCGTTCCTCTCCGGCGTGACCGGGCAGTTCTATAAGCAGTTCGCTACCACCATCGCGATCTCCACGGTCATCTCCGCCATTAACTCCCTGACGCTCTCTCCGGCGCTGGCGGCGATGCTGCTGAAAGATCACCACGCGCCGAAAGACCGGCTGACGCGGATGATTGATGCGCTGTTTGGCTGGCTGTTCCGGCCCTTCAACCGCTTCTTCCAGCGCAGCGCACATGGCTATGAATCACTGGTTGGCCGGACGCTGCGTCGGCGTGGCGCGGTGTTCGCGGTTTACCTGCTGCTGCTGGCCGGTGCCGGATTTATGTTCCACACCGTGCCGGGCGGCTTTATTCCGACTCAGGATAAGCTCTACCTGATTGGTGGCGTGAAGATGCCGGAAGGCTCCTCGCTGGCGCGCACCGATGAAGTGATCCGTAAGATGAGCGAAATCGGGATGCAGACCGAAGGCGTCGCCTATGCGGTGGCGTTCCCCGGCCTGAATGCCCTGCAGTTCACCAATACGCCTAACAGCGGCACGGTGTTCTTTGGCCTGAAACCGTTCAGCGAGCGTAAGCACACCGCGCCGGAGATCAACGCGGAAATCAATGCGAAGATTGCCCAAATCCAGCAGGGCTTTGGCTTCTCGATTATGCCACCGCCGATTCTGGGGCTGGGTCAGGGCTCAGGCTATTCGCTCTATGTGCAGGACCGCGCGGGTCTGGGTTACGGTGCGTTGCAGACGGCGATTAATACGCTGTCGGGCAGCATCATGCAGACGCCGGGGATGCACTTCCCTATCTCCTCCTATCAGGCCAATGTGCCACAGCTGGATGTGCAGGTGGATCGGGATAAAGCCAAAGCGCAGGGGGTGTCACTGACGGCGCTGTTCAGCACGCTGCAGACCTATCTCGGCTCCTCCTACGTGAATGACTTTAACCGCTTTGGTCGCACCTGGCGGGTGATGGCGCAGGCCGACGGCGAATTCCGCGACAGCGTCGAGGATATCGCTAACCTGCGCACCCGCAACGACCGCGGAGAGATGGTGCCGATTGGCAGCATGGTCAACATCACCACCACCTACGGCCCCGATCCGGTGATCCGCTACAACGGCTACCCGGCGGCCGATCTGATTGGCGATGCCGATCCGCGCGTGCTCTCTTCAGCGCAGGCGATGCGTCAGCTGGAAACGATGTCCGGTCAGCTATTACCTAACGGCATGAACATCGAGTGGACCGACCTGAGTTATCAGCAGTCAACGCAGGGCAATACCGCACTGATTGTCTTCCCGATGGCGGTACTGCTGGCCTTCCTGGTGCTGGCCGCGCTGTATGAGAGCTGGACGCTGCCGCTGGCGGTGATTCTGATTGTGCCGATGACCCTGCTCTCTGCCCTGTTTGGCGTCTGGCTGACCGGTGGAGATAACAACGTGTTTGTTCAGGTCGGACTGGTGGTGCTGATGGGGCTGGCCTGTAAGAACGCGATACTGATTGTCGAGTTTGCGCGCGAGCTGGAGATTCAGGGCAAAGGCATTGTAGAGGCGGCGCTGGAAGCCTGTCGTCTGCGTCTGCGTCCGATTGTGATGACCTCCATCGCCTTCATCGCCGGTACGGTGCCGCTGATTCTGGGTGAAGGCGCGGGCGCAGAGGTGCGCGGCGTGACCGGTATTACCGTCTTCTCCGGGATGCTCGGCGTGACGCTCTTCGGCCTGTTCCTGACGCCGGTGTTCTACGTCGCCCTGCGTAAGCTGGTGACGCGCCGGTCAGGTGATGCCGAAACCGTGACGGCATAAACCCTCAACGTAAAAAGGGGCGATCGGATGATCGCCCCTTTTTTTGTCTGAGACTGGCATCATGCCGGTTAACGCTGCTTTAATTTTTCGTTGAGCGCTTCAATGATAAAGGCATTCAGCGAGGTTTCATTCTGGGCCGCAGCCTGCGACAGCCGTACGCCGAGCGATTCAGGGTAGCGCAGCGTGAAGGTCTTAATTTTTTCCTGCTCCGCATAGGGATTGATGCCGGAGGCAGCGCAATCTTCCAGGTATTCGCGCAGCGATATCTCACCCTCTTTGTGCAGACCCTGCACACTGTCTGAGACAAAATCACAGTAGCCTGACAGACCAGTAAAGCGTCCACGGAACATATTGATTTCAGGGACATAGGTGATGACGGCAGGTTGCCCGGCGACAGTGATTGATGAATTTGAACGATTATTCATAGGGATCGACTCCGATACTTTCCAGCCATTCGCGCAGATTCACAACTGCGCCTTTATCCGTGTCTGGCGAGGGGTGTGGGCGATGAAAACGCGCTATTTTTCCGTTAAGCAGAAAGCGAACCCGTGAACCACTACCCTCTTTAATCTCGCCATCCAGCGCCCTGATGAGTGACTCAACTGCCTGCCATTTTAAGCCGGACGGCGGTGGCGTTTGAAAAATCTGCTCCAGTGTTTCACGCTGTTTCTTCCGTAATTTCCTGACGGCGGCGTTCATCCTGATCTCCGCGACTTCATACCATGAAGTCATTCTATTACGATGAATTAAGAGGTCAAGATGGTATTAACGGAGAAAAATGTCTGAGTGACAGATCTGATGAAAAATAGTTTAGAAATGTCTATTAAACAGCCATAAAAAAAGCCGCTCATCAGCGGCTCTTTTTGCAGAGATCGTCAATCTCTTCGGGTTCAGGTTCCGGCACGGCGGTGCAGTTGCTGGTATCGCGCTTTTTCAGCTCATTCAGCGCATCGGCGACGGTGCGTTTTGCCAGCACATCCAGTGACGCCTGCTCGGCTTCATCGGCTATCGATTTAAAGTACCAGCAGAGGTTAGCACTGACCAGACAGCGCGGAGCGACGTCGGGACGCGCAGCCCAGATTTTTTTATCCTCAATGACGGAGACATAGATATCCTTGAGGGTAATCTCCGCAGCCGGACGGCCCAGATGAATCGAGCCGGTACGGCCCAGCGTGGAGACGATAATGCCATCACGGGTCAGCGGGACCATCAATTTTCGTATGAAACTGGGATTCGCTTCCAGCCCGTAGGCCAGAATCGCGCTGGTAGAGCGTTTTCCCATTTGCTCCGCCATCGCTACGCTCAGAACCATTTGCAAAGCTGTCGGGAAGCGGTAATCAAGCATTTATTTATCCTGAGTTGCGGTGCATCTTCTTGTTTTATTGCCGCATAAATGAACAATCAATGAGCAATAAATATAACAAACACTGTTGCTTTTTTGAAGCAAACCGGCAGTCACAAGGCACGTATTCACCAAAGGCAGAGGCCCGATAGCACAAGCTGCTTAGCCTGTTCACTGCCCTGTTCCGGCGGAATCTGGAGCCGGACGCCTTCACGCAGAACGGGGCGATGCCGCCGGTAATTGCTGCTTCAGCGCTATTACCAGTACCACGTTAAAGATTGCCAGGCCGCAAAGCAACCACAGCGTCGCCGTTGCGCCCATGCTTTCAAAGACATATCCGCCAATCAGCGGCGTCAGTGCCTGCCCCATCAATGCCGGGCGCGCCATCTTACCCATCACGATGGCGTAAGACTCTGGTTTGACCATCGCCAGCGGTAAAGTTCCACGCACGATGGCACGTAGGCCATTTCCTGCGCCATAAAGCACCATACTCAGCAGCGCCATCTGCGGCATTAATGCCAGCAACAGCAGGCCCAGCGCCACCAGCCCGACAGAAAAAAAGGCGGTACGGATAGGATGGCTGCGTTTAAAAGCGACATCGACAATACGGGAGCCCACCTGACACGGGCCGATCACGGCGCTGATCGCCAGCGCCGAAGCCAGCGTGTGGCCACTCGCCTGCAACAGCGTAATAAGCTGCACGGAAACGGCGGTCATGATCACCGAAGCCAGGGTAAAAATGGCGCAGAGCAGCCAGAACAACGCTGGCGCGATCTCTGCCGTGGCCGGCTGCGCCGGACGCTTTTTTAATGACCGGGTGAGATGACCGGCAGGCAAGGCAAACAGATAAGCAGGCAGCACGCACGCCACCATCAGCGCAGCAATGATCAGCGAGGCCTCCCGCCAGCCAAAACCGTGGATAAGCAGAGCCGTTCCTGGCCAGGCCAGCGTGGTGCAGAAACCGGAAATCAGCGTGATCCCGGTGATGGCAGCCCGAGCCTGACCGCCATAGCAGGTGCCCAGCGTGGCAAACAGTGCATCATACAGGCCCATCGCCATACCCACGCCGATAATGACCCAGGCAAACAGAAACAGTGGCAACGCGTGGCTGAGCGCCATGATGACCAGCCCCACCGCCATCACCAGCCCACTGAGTGCCAGCAGGAGACGGCCACCGGTACGGGCTATTATTCTGCCTGCCAGCGGTGACAGCAGGCCCGACACCAGAATCCCGAGCGACAGCGCACCGTAAATCCACTGCTGGGACCAGCCCGTTTCAGCCGCGATGGGGTTCGCCATTACCGCCATCAGGTAGAACGATCCTCCCCAGGAAAGGATCTGCACACAGCCCAGGGTAAAAATGGCCGCGATGCCCGGTTTAATGTTCTGATTCACATCGACTCTCTTCGTTAGCAGGCAAACCGTTTTATATCATGTTCCGCAGGCAGCCTGCATGCATCACGCACTTCTGACCTGATGACCGGCAGCCCGCACGTTTTTGTATAGCAGCTTTAAAGTATGTTGTAACTATAAGGCACTTGCAACTGCCGCAGGCTTCTGCCACATTGTGGACGTTGTAACTATGGAGGCTCATTATGACGCGCTACGACTTAGTGGCTGATATGCATCAATGTGTTAACGACCTGGAGCAGGCGCTGGGAGAATTGCGGGAGCAGATTGAAGCGCAGCCGCTGCTGATCGCCCGCGTTTTCAGCCTTCCGCCGGTGGTGAAAGGTCGCGAGCATGACGCGATAACCCGCATTGCCGTTGAGCAGCATCTGGGCGACAGCGCGCGGAAGATGGCGCTCGACCACTACTGCCGCCTCTTTATGCAGCATCAGTCAGAGCAACTGAGTACCAAGGCCGCCGTGCGTCTGCCCGGTGCCCTCTGCATTGAATGCGATGCAGAACGGGAAGCGGAGATCGGCGCGCTGGTCGATCTCATCAACCAGCTCAAAGCCCGGCTGGAGCAGCTGATTACGGTGGAGTCCGGCCTGCCGAGTGAAGCGCGATTCGAGTTCGTTCACCAGCATCTGCGCGGGCTGATTACCCTGAATGCCTATCGCACCATCACCCTGCTCAGCGCCCCGGACAGTCTGCGGTTTGGCTGGGCCAACAAACACATCATCAAAAATCTTAAGCGCGAAGAGGTCATTGCCCAGCTGGAAAAAAGCCTGAAGGCGGGACGCGCCCAGGCCCCGTGGTCGCGCGAACAGTGGGCGGAGAAAGTGCAGGAGGAGCTGGCCAGCGTGCGCGCCCTGCCCGCTTCAGCCCGCCTGAAGATCAAGCGTCCGGTGAAAGTCCAGCCGGTGGCGCGCGTCTGGCGCGCAGAGGAGAAAAAGCAGACTCAGCTGGCCTGCCCGTCACCGATTCTGGTGATCTGCCGCGATCGTAGTCAGGTTCCGGTACTGGGCGAGTTGCTCAACTATGACGCCGATAACATTACCTATCGTCATAAACCGGCCGCTGAGCCGCTCAATCTGCTGATCCCCCGGCTGCACCTCTGGGTTGACTGCCCGGTTTAACAGAGAGGCCGGAACGAACCGGCCTCATCGCGCATCACGTTACGACTTCATGCTGCCAACCATCTCTTCCGGCCGCACCCAGGCGTCAAACTCCTCTTCGGTAAGATAGCCGAGCTTCAGCGCTGAGCCTTTCAGGGTCAGCCCCTCTTTATGCGCCTTTTTGGCAATTTCGGCCGCTTTGTCATACCCGATATGGGTATTGAGCGCGGTCACCAGCATCAGGGACTCGTTGAGCAGCTGATCGATCCGCTCGCGCACCGGTTCAATGCCGATCGCACAGTGATGGTTGAAGCTGTCCATGCCATCCGCCAGCAGGCGAATCGACTGCAGGAAGTTATGGATAACCATCGGACGGAAAACGTTCAGCTCGAAGTTACCGGATGCGCCGCCCATGTTGATCGCGACGTCATTGCCCATCACCTGACAGCAGAGCATGGTCATCGCTTCACACTGCGTCGGGTTCACTTTGCCCGGCATGATTGAGCTGCCAGGTTCATTTTCCGGAATAGCGATTTCCCCGATGCCGCAGCGCGGGCCGGACGAGAGCCAGCGAACGTCGTTGGCGATTTTCATCAGGGACGCGGCCAGACCTTTCAGCGCGCCGTGCGCATGCACCAGCGCATCACAGGTGGCCAGTGCCTCAAACTTGTTAGGGGCCGTAACAAACGGCTGCTGCGTCAGTTCGGCCAGCGCCTTCGCCACGCGCACCGCATATTCCGGGTGCGTGTTGAGGCCGGTGCCGACGGCGGTTCCGCCCAGAGCAAGTTCTGCCACGTGCGGAATGCTCTGCTCGATATGCTTCAGGTTGTGCTCCAGCATCGCTACCCAGCCCGAGATCTCCTGCCCCAGGGTCAGCGGCGTGGCATCCTGCAGATGGGTACGGCCAATCTTAACGATATCTTTGAAGGCGTCGGACTTCTGGCTCAGGGTAGCTTTCAGCACGTGGATCTGCGGGATCAGTTGTTCACGCAGGGCGATCACGGCGGCAACGTGCATGGCGGTCGGGAAAACGTCGTTGGAGCTCTGGCTCTTGTTCACATCATCATTGGGATGGACCAGGCGCGACATCCCCCGCTCCCCGCCGAGGATCTCACTGGCGCGGTTCGCCAGCACTTCATTCATGTTCATATTGGTCTGGGTGCCGGACCCGGTCTGCCAGATTGCCAGCGGGAACTCATCACCATGTTTGTCAGCCAGTACCTCATCTGCCGCGCTGACAATCGCGTCTGCGCGGTCAGCAGGCAGCAGCCCCAGATCCCGGTTAACGCTCGCCGCGGCGCGCTTGGTCAGCGCCAGAGCATGAACCAGTGCCGTCGGCATCTTTTCTGTTGAAATGCGAAAGTGTTCCAGCGAGCGCTGCGTCTGCGCGCCCCACAGTTTGTCTGCCGGTACGTCGATGGGACCCATTGAATCTTTCTCAATGCGGTTGGCTGCCATGAATACGTCTCCTTAGCTTTGGTTTTAAAAATGACCGCCCGGCCGCGCTTCGCGTCTGGCACCAGGGCGTTCAGGATAGTAATACACAATAATTTAACATTATCAGAGCTTAGCGTCCTTTTGCGCTGGATATGTATTTTCACTGCCAGTTTCTGCTTTAATACCGGCAATTATTCTCCGTGAGAAAGAGTTAAACGATGCAAAAAATGAACAACTCGCTGCAGAATTATGCGTGGGGCAGTAAAACTGCGCTGACGGCGCTCTACGGTATCGCGAATCCGGAGGGTCTGCCGATGGCGGAACTCTGGATGGGTGCACACCCGAAAAGTCCCTCTGCCGTTATGGATCAGGGCCGCGAACGTTCGCTGCGCGACGTGATTGATGCTGCGCCTGACGCCATGCTGGGCGAGGCGGTGGCACAGCGTTTTGGTGAGTTACCCTTCCTGTTCAAAGTGCTGTGCGCCGACCAGCCGCTCTCCATTCAGGTTCATCCCAGCAAACACGCCGCGGAAGCGGGCTTTGCCCGTGAGAACGCGGCGGGTATTCCACTGACGGCCGCCGAGCGCAATTACAAAGATGCTAACCATAAGCCGGAGCTGGTCTATGCGCTGACCCCGTTTCAGGCGATGAACGGTTTTCGTCCCATGACGGAGATGGTTTCCCTGCTGGAGCCTGTGGCGGGCGCACATCCGCAGATTGCCCACTTCCTGCAGCATCCCGACAGGGAGACGCTGGCCACCCTCTTCCGGACGCTGCTCTCTCTGGAGGGGGACGCCAAATCGCTGGCGCTGGGCGTGCTGAAATCCGCACTTGACGCTCAACAGGGTGAGCCCTGGCAGACCATCCGCGTTATCGCGGCGGAATACCCGGACGACAGCGGACTGTTTTCCCCGCTGCTGCTGAATGTGATTACCCTGCAGCCGGGCGAAGCGATGTTCCTCTATGCCGAAACTCCGCATGCCTATCTTAACGGCGTGGCGCTGGAGGTGATGGCGAACTCGGATAACGTTTTACGCGCCGGGTTGACCCCGAAATATATCGATATTGCTGAGCTGATGGCGAACCTGAAATTTGAGGAGAAGCCTGCCAGCGCGCTACTGACCCAGCCGGTCCAGCAGGGTAACGCGCTGTGCTTCCCAATCCCGGTGGAAGATTTTGCCTTTGCCATTCATACCCTGAATGCAGAACCGCAGCCGCTGGCGCAGCAGAGCGCCGCGGTGCTGTTCTGTATTGAAGGTCAGGCCGTGATCGCCAGCGAGGCGCAGCAGCTGACCCTGAAGCCGGGCGAATCATGCTTTATTGCGGCCAGCGAATCGCCGGTTACGGTCGCCGGGACAGGCCGGCTGGCACGGGTATTTAACGAGTTAGGGTGAAGCGGCTGACGGCATCGCGGTTAACTGCTATTATTTCAATCTATTAGCGCTAAACGCCTGCGGGCGTTTTTCTTCGGTCGTCGGGGTTAACCTGCGGCATAAGCGGACTCAAGGATAAGGACGAATCAGCAATGAAAAAGACCAATGTTGCCGTAGGTGTCATCATCGCACTGGGCGTGATCTGGACAGGCGCGGCATGGTTCACCGGCAAGCAAATCGAAAGTCACAGGGATGAGCTGGTACAGAATGCCAATGCTCAGCTGAATGCTTATGCCCCAAACAGCCGACTGAAGATCAGCTATCAGGATTACCAGCGCGGCGTGTTCAGCAGTAAAGTAAACTTGGTGGTGCAGGCTGACTCGCAGACGGAAGATAATCCCCTGCTGAAGCCGGGTCAGAGCGTTATCCTGAATGAAACCATCGACCATGGCCCCTTCCCGTTCGCTCAGCTTAAGCACTTCAATCTGATCCCGAGCATGGCGTCGGTTCATACCGAACTGGCTAACACCGATGCGGTGAAGAAGCTGTTTGAGCTGACCGGCAATAAGTCGCTGATTAATGCAGATACCCGCATTGGCTACAGCGGTGCTACCGATACGGCGCTGCGCATACTGCCCGTGGATTATCAGAATGCACAAACCGGTGAGCGTCTGGCGACCAATGGCGGAACCTTTAATGTCAGTGCGGACAATAAAGGCGATAAAGTCTCGCTGGACAGTGACGTCGATAGCCTGGCACTGACCACTAAAAATGAGATGGGCCAGCCGGTTCTGTTTACCGTCAATGGACTGAAACTGAGCGGGAATACGCACCTCAGCCCGGAAGGCGTACGGATCGGTGACCAGGCGGTGGATATAGAGAAGGTCAATGCCAGCATCAACGGTCAGGACGCTCTGACGCTTCACAGGATGAAAGGCAGCTCCTCTTTCGATAACAGCAACGGCAAGATTGGCGGCAATATCGACTATAAAGTGGAAAGCGTGCAGCTCCAGAAGCAGAACTTTGGTCAGGCGGCGCTGAAGATGAAGCTGTCACAGTTTGATGCGCAGGCGGTGAAAGCCTTCTCCGATCGTTACAATGCGCAGATGCAGACGTTGCTGAATCAGCCGGGGATTACCGAGGACCCGATGCGTTATCAGGCGGGCGTCCATCAGATTCTGATGAGCAATCTGCCCCTGCTGCTGAAGGGCTCGCCCTCTGTCAGCATCGCGCCACTGAGCTGGAAAAATGATAAAGGCGAGAGCACCTTTAACCTGACGGCGAATTTCAACGATCCGTCGACCGTGACCGGCGAAGCGCAGAGTCTCAGCGCGATGGTGGATCGGGTGCTGAAAACCCTGGACAGCAAGCTGACCATCAATATGCCAATGGCGACTGAAACCATGCATAAAGTGGGTCTGGCCGAAGGTTATCAGGCGGATGACGCGCAGAAGCTGGCCGATCAGCAGGTGAAAGGTCTGGCAGCCATGGGGCAGATGTTCCGTCTTACTCAGCAGCAGGATAACAATATCGTGACCAGCCTGCAGTATGCTAACGGCCAGGTGAACATGAACGGCGATAAGATGACGCTGGAACAGTTCCTCTCCCGCTATATGCTGGGCATGCCAACCAGCGAAGGGATGCCCCAGTAATCTTTCTGAGCCCCTTAAGGCGACCTTCGTGTCGCCTTTTTTATGCCTGAAGGCCGCGGCCCCCCTGTTTAACGCCGGTAGTGCGTAATTAAGCAGCATCCGGCGCCGCTGTTGCGCAAATAACTGGCGTGGTTGCGCAAGATATTTTTATAATGCTCTGCACTTCACCGACAACTCAGCGAGTGCGCCATGATCGATTCTAAAATTCCTCTGACTGACATTCATCGCCACCTTGATGGCAACATTCGTGCACAAACCATTCTCGATTTAGGCCGCCAGTTTAACCTTGCCCTGCCCGCCTCAACGCTGGAGACCCTGCGCCCGCATGTGCAGGTTGGCGAGAATGAACCCGATCTGGTGAGCTTTCTGCAAAAGCTCGACTGGGGCGTGAAAGTGCTGGGCGACCTGGACGCCTGCCGCCGGATTGCGCAGGAGAATGTGGAAGATGCGGCCCGTGCGGGCATTCATTATGCGGAACTGCGCTTCTCGCCAGGCTATATGGCGATGACCCACAATCTGCCGATTGCCGGCGTGGTTGAAGCGGTGATCGACGGCGTGCGTGCAGGCCGTCAGCAGCATGATGTTGATGTGCGCCTGATTGGCATCATGAGCCGCACCTTTGGCGAAGAGGCCTGCCTGAGTGAACTCGACGGTCTGCTGGCCCATCGCGATCACATCACGGCGGTCGATCTGGCGGGTGATGAGCTGGGCTTCCCGGGCAGTGAGTTTCTGAGCCACTTTAACCAGGCGCGCGACGCCGGTTTCCGCGTCACGGTGCATGCCGGTGAAGCGGCCGGCCCGGAGAGCATCTGGCAGGCGATTCGGGAGCTGGGCGCGGAGCGTATCGGCCACGGCGTGAAAGCCATTGAAGATCGCGCGCTGATGGATTTCCTCGCGGAGCATCATATCGGCATTGAATCCTGCCTGACCTCCAATATTCAGACCAGCACCGTGTCGTCACTGGCACAGCATCCGCTGAAGACCTTCCTGGAGCATGGCATTCTGGCGACCATCAACACCGATGACCCGGCGGTTCAGGGGATCGAACTCGCCCACGAGTATCATCATGCCGCCCCGGCAGCGGGACTGAGCGCCGCACAGATCCGTCAGGCGCAGGAAAACGGTCTGACGATTGCGTTCCTCAGCGAAGCAGAGAAAGCGGCTATCCGCGCCCGCGTGCAGTAATCTGCTGTAAGCCATAAAAAACGGGCCGGAAATCCGGCCCGTTATTTTGCTGCCATCCCTCCACTCCCGGAAAATATGACAAACACGTACAGGCTTAACGCGCAGGAAACAGGGTCAGAGGAGGAAAGCGTCCCGCGCCAGGACGGCGCGGGCCGAGCGAGCCAGGGATGGCGGCTTTTGCGACTTTCCGATCTGCCCCTGTTCCCTGCGCTGTCTCGATCTTACAGTTGCACCCGCTAACAAAACGGGCCGGAAATCCGGCCCGTTTTCAGTGCTGCGTCACACGCTGCGGATCAGACGCGCTTCAGCGACATCGTCTGGCGCTTCTCGGCGGATTGCAGACCCAGTTCGATTAACTCCATCACCTGAATCGCCTCTTCCGCGGTGACCGGATTGTTTCCGCGTCCGGCGATTGCATCCCGGATGCCCGCATAATAGGCCGGATAATTTCCCGGCTGAGTCAGCTGGATGGTTTCCGTCAGAGCATCGCCCTCAACCAGCGTCAGGGTGCCATTGCGCATGTCGTAGCCCCAATCCTCCTGTGGCGGTAAGTTCCCCGACTTCAGACGATCTTCCTGCGGGTCCAGACCATATTTGATGTAACTGCCTTGCGTGCCGTGAACGGTATAGCGGGCTGATTCCGCTGCCACCAGCATGCTGGCGTGTAACACCACCCGACGCTGCGGATAGGTCAGCGTGGCGTGGAAGTAGTCTGTGGTCTGCGCGCCCGGACGCATCTCCGCCAGGTCAACGTTGATGGCGACCGGCGGACCAAACAGCTGCAGCGCCTGATCCAGCAGGTGCGGCCCCAGGTCATACCAGATGCCGCTGCCTGCGCCTTTCATTTCGCGCCAGCGGTTGCGCACTTCCAGACGGAAGCGGTCAAAGTGCGACTCGAAGTAGCGCACCTCGCCCAGCGTGCCTGCCTCCAGCAGGGATTTCAGCGTCAGAAAGTCGCTGTCCCAGCGGCGGTTGTGGAACACGGAGAGCAGCAGCCCTTTGGCTTTCGCCAGCGCATCCAGCTCGCGCGCCTGTGACAACGTCACGGTAAAGGGCTTATCGACGACGACATGCTTACCGGCATTCAGCGCCGCTTTCGCCAGTGGAAAATGCGTGTCGTTCGGGGTAGGAATCACAATTAACTGCAGGGTCGGGTCGTCCAGCAGTGCCTGAGGATCGGACACGACCTGAACGGCGGGCCAGTCGGCGTGGACTTTGCTGGCGTCGCTACTGGAGATGGCGGCCAGCTCAACGTCCGGCGTTCCCGCGATCAGCGGGGCGTGAAACGTTTTACTGGCAAAGCCGTAGCCGATCAGACCAACACGTAATTTATCGCTCATTTTGGTTCCTCGTTGTCGCTAACCTGATTGATTTAAGACCATTAACCAGGTGAGAACAAGGCGGAATTCCCCGAAAAAACTAAGAGATAGCACTTCGGGCCAGCGGCCAGGCGGTCTGGGCGGCCAGACTGTCGTGTGCATCCTGATTGCGGCGGCGGAAATCGCTGGGACTGACGCCGACCCGCTTGCGGAATACCCGGGAAAAGTAAAGCTGGTCGTCATAGCCCACTTCACGGCCGACCGAAGCGATTGGCTCCTGGGTGGTCTGCAGCAGCAGTTTTGCACGGATGACCCGCTGATCTTCACGCCAGCGCAGCAGGTTAACGCCCATCTGCTCACGGAACAGGTGCGCCAGCCGCGACGGTGACAGACAGACGTGGCGCGCCACCTCCTCTATCCTGACCTCGCTGGCGAGATGGTTGGTGACATACTGGCAGGCTTCAATGACGCGCGGATCGCGGATTAACTGATGGCTGCGCGGATCTTCTTCTACCGCACGCAGCAGCAGCCGTTCCAGCAGGTTCATCGCCAGCTCTTCAGCAAAGCGGCGGCCGGAGTTATGTGTCTGTTCGATACTGGCAAACAGGCGGTCGAACTCACCGCGCAGCGACTCCGGCAGCAGCAGGCGGCCGACGCCTTCCTGCTCATCCTGCCAGCGCAGCCAGTCGTGCCAGTAGGCGCGAGGACGGAAGTAAACCCAGCGATGGAACCACTGCGGGCTGTCCGGTGCGCGGCCATAATAGTGGGCGGTCTTAGGCTGAAACAGCAGCATTTCGCCGGGCTCGCAGTCAAAGGCCCGCTCGCCATCAAACACCCGCCCTTTTCCTTTAATGGTGAGATTCAGAATGTAACCTTTCATGCCGTGCGGACGATCGATAAAGAAGTCGAGCGGTCCTTCTGCGGTGATGGGCGTCAGCCCTGCCACCAGCCAGGCATTGAATGAATAGCCGGGCAACAGGGGGTTTTGCTGCCCGGCCGGTAATTCGCGGTGATACATAGCGTCCTCACTCAGTCTGTTATTGTTCAGATAGCCCGCAGAGACGTCAGCGTCTGCGGGCCAACGGCTCGCGCAATCAGGCTTTTTTCTGTTTGTAACGGTCGAATATCACCGCAGCTAACAGTATCAGACCGCGCACCACATACTGTGAGAATGGCGAGATATTCAGTAAATTCATCGCATTCTCAACGGTGCCGAGGATCAGGACGCCCGCCACCACGTAGGAGATTTTACCGATGCCGCCCTTCAGCGATACGCCACCCAGAACACAGGCGGAGATCACCACCAGCTCATAGCCGATGGAGGTCATGGGCTGGCCGCTGGTCATACGCGACGCCAGGATGATGCCCGCCGCCGCCGACACCAGGCCGGAGAGAACAAAGATAATGATGCGGGTCCGCACCACCGGCACACCCGCCAGCCGCGCCGCCTCTTCATTGCCACCGATCGCCAGGGTGTTGCGACCAAAGGTGGTTTTGTTGAGCAGGAAGCCGAAGATCAGCATCGTGGCCAGGGTCAGCCAGATTGGGGCCGGCACGCCAAACCAGTTCGCAAAGCCCAGTTCAAAGAAGCGCTCATCTTCAATAC
This sequence comes from Pantoea sp. PA1, assembly GCF_056856975.1. Classification (NCBI taxonomy): domain Bacteria; kingdom Pseudomonadati; phylum Pseudomonadota; class Gammaproteobacteria; order Enterobacterales; family Erwiniaceae; genus Pantoea; species Pantoea sp. PA1. The sequence goes on along the minus strand of NZ_JBXGEE010000001.1, from coordinate 1,052,945 downwards.
CGACCGCCTTGCCGTCAGAGAAGATGTAGGCCAGACCGCGCACGATCTGCATGGTGGCCAGCGTGGTGATCAGCGCATTGATTTTAAGACGGGCAATCACAAAGCCGTTGATAAAGCCGGTGATCATGCCGAGCACCAGACCGGCGGCAACGCCAATCCACAGGCTTTCGGTCATGTTGATCACCACCGCGGTAACCACACCTGCGCAGGCGATCACCGAGGCGACCGAGAGATCAAAATCGCCGGAAGCCAGGCAGAAGAGCATGCCGCAGGCGACCATGCCCGACATCGACATCGCCAGGCCCAGGCCTTTCATATTGATAAACGAGCCGAAGTTCGGCACAAAAATCGCACAGACAATAAACAGCAGTGCAAATACCACCAGCATGCCGAAGTTGTCCCAGATGCGACCTAACTGCAGGCCGCCGCGTGATGCAGGCTGTGGCGTATTTGAGGTCGTGGATGAAGCCATGATGATCTCCTGTCAGGCCACGGCGGCCGCTTGAGTGGTTTTGGGCATGGCCAGGCTCAGCGTCTGCTGCTCCGTGGCGTCGTCGTGCAGCAGTTCACCGGCGATAGCACCTTCGCGCATCACCACAATCCGGTCGGCCAGGCCCATCACCTCCGGCAGGTCACTGGAGGCGAACAGCACCGCAATGCCCCGGTTCGCCAGCTGATAAATCAGGTTATAGATTTCATGCTTGGCGCCGACATCGATACCGCGCGTCGGTTCATCGAGCAGGATCACTTTCATCTCCTCCGAGAGCCAGCGCCCCAGGATCGCCTTCTGCTGGTTGCCGCCGGAAAGGTTCATGATCAGCTGATCGGCGCTGGGCGTTTTAATGTTGAGTGAGCGGATATGGCTGTCGGCGTTTTTGCTTTCCCAGCCATTTTTAATCAGGCATCCGGCGGTCAGGTTGTGGCGACGGGCGCTGATGTTGATGTTGTCACGCACCGAGTGAACCGGGATGATGCCTTCGGCTTTGCGATCCTCCGGACAGAGCATGATCCCCGCCCGGATGGCGTCGATCGGCTCGCGCAGCGGCAGCGGTTTGCCGTCCAGAATCACCTGACCACCGCGCAGACGGGTGCCGCCAAACAAGCCTTTCAGCAGTTCGCTGCGTCCCGCGCCGACCAGACCAAACAGCCCGACAATTTCCCCGGCATGGACTTTCAGTGAAATCGGCGTCCGCACGCCCTTCGCTTCGACCCGATCCAGCTCCAGCCGCACCGCACCCACAGGCCGTGGCGCATAGCCATAGATATCGCCGAGGTTACGGCCCACCATCGCCTGCACCAGATCGTCGTGATGGGTATTGGCCATATCCGTAAAGGTGCGCACATACCGGCCATCTTTAAAGACGGTGATGGCGTCGCTGAGGGCAAAAATTTCCTCCATGCGATGCGACACATAGAGCACCACCCGGCCCTCCTGGCGGAGCTGGCGGATGACGCGGAACAGGTTGTCGATTTCACGCGCCGACAGGGAGCTGGTCGGCTCATCAAAGGCGATAATGCGCGCGTTGCGCGCCAGCGCTTTGGCAATCTCCACCATCTGCCACTGTCCCAGCGACAGATATTTCAGCGGCATATCGGGGTCGATATCCATGCCGAGATTTTTCAGTTGCAGGCCGGCTTCATAACGCATCAGCCGGCGGTTGACCAGTCCATGTTTGTGCGGGATCTGACCGAGATAGATGTTCTCCGCCACGCTCATTTCCGGCACCAGATGGAGCTCCTGGTAAATAATGGCCACGCCCGCATCCAGCGCATCGGTGGTACGCTGAAAGTTCATCGGCTGGCCTTTGATCCGAATCTCACCGCCGCTCGGCTGATAACTGCCGCTGAGTATTTTTAACAGCGTCGATTTGCCTGCGCCGTTCTCGCCCATCAGCGCATGGACTTCACCGCCCCGGCAGTCGAAGGAGATATCCTGCAGCGCTTTCACGCCAGGAAAGGTTTTACTGATGCCATGAAACGACAGAAAAGCTGAATCAGTGTTCATGTTTATCCTCACTCTTGCACGTCGCCGGCCTGTGCGGGCGGGCGACGTGAAGCAGGCTATGCAGGATGCCAGGCGGCGAAACGCCTGGCAGGCTCAGGGTTACATCAGTCCTTTTTTCGCCAGTTCAGTTTTGAAGTTGTCACGGGTGATCAGCACCACATCGGTGACCTCAGTGAATTTCGCCGGCTCTTCGCCTTTGCTCACCCAGTTGTAGAGCATCTGGCTGCTCTTATAACCATGGATATCCGGGCTTGGCAGCAGCGAGCCGTAGAAGCCCGTCGCTTTGTCTTTCGACAGTTCACTGACCGCATCCACGCCGTTGATACCGATGCCGATGACGTCAGCCGCTTTAAAGCCCTGACCTTCCGTCGCGCGCACGCCGCCCAGCACAGTGTTGTCGTTCATGCCAACAATCAGCCAGTGTTTGACCTCAGGATGCTGCACCAGCAGGGAGTTACCGGCGTCAAAGGCGCCAGGGATGTCGTTGGATTTGGTCGGAACCTGATAGATCTGAGCGGCCGGGAAGCCCGCAGCTTTGATGGCGTCCATCGATCCACCGGTACGACGGCGTGCGGTATCCAGTTCGTTGGCGGTAATCGCCATCACGCCGGTGGTTTTCACATCCCAGCCGCGCTTCTGCATCTCTTTATAAAGCTCCTGCCCCTGACGCTCGCCGATTTTGGTGGCGGCCATCATCACCAGCGGCACGGTATCCATCGGTTTGCCTTTGGCGGTCACAAACTGATCGTCCACGGCAATGACTTTCAGGCCGTAGCCCCGCGCTTTCGCCATGATGGCGGAGCCCAGCTTGGGATCGGGCGTACAGATAACGAAGCCTTTCGCGCCGTTTGCGGCAAGGCTGTCGATAGCATTCAGGGTTTTTTCACCATCCGGGACGGCAATTTTGATGACGTCGAAGCCGAGATCTTTGCCGGCTTTATCGGCAAATTTCCATTCCGTCTGGAACCAGGGTTCTTCTGGTTGCTTGACTAAAAAACCCAGCTTCATGGTCTCGGCGATAGCGGATTGTGACATAACCGCTGCCAGGCCGATGGCCGCGAATGCTTTAGTGAATTTATGCATGATGCTCTCCGGTACCAGGTTATTTTTCGCTGCTCATAACGAATCGGTGTAAGCGCTACCAGTTGGTCTTGTTTTGAGGGTACAGCCATAAATCAGTGCGTTAGGTTGCTATGTGTTGTCAGCCTGTCCAGACGCTGGGCTAGTTTTAGCGGTATTGGCGGAGAAAAATGTAGAGCGGTATCACATCTTAAAATCACGACAAAATGATCCATATATTCAGCAAATTTAACCGGAGCTTAACTTTTGCAATGGATCACAAAATCACTGCCGATGGCAGGAAAGTGCATATTGTCAGCCAGCCATGACTAACTGTTCCGGCGCGCCGAACCCAGGATACAGGAGTTAACTAACTACAGGAGATTCCGATGCGTGCTGGAGCCATCACCCTTGGGCTGGACTTTGGTAGTGATTCGGTGCGTGCGCTGGCCGTCGATTGTCACAGCGGCAGCGAGCTGCAGAGTGCGGTGTGCAGTTACCCGCGCTGGCAGCAGGGTCTGTACAGCGATCCGCACACCAATCGTTTTCGTCACCATCCACAGGATTACATCGACGCCATGGAGCAGGCGCTGCTCGGCGTACTGAACGCCCTGAGCGAAGATCAGCGCAACGCCGTCGTCGGCATTGGCGTCGACAGCACCGGTTCGACCCCGGCGCCCATCGATCGCGACGGCAATGTACTGGCGCTGCGCCCGGAGTTCGCTGACAACCCCAACGCGATGTTTGTGCTGTGGAAAGATCACACTGCAATAGAAGAAGCGGAAGAGATCAATCAGCTCTGTCACAGCGGCCGTTTCACGGATTACAGCCGCTATATCGGCGGCATCTACTCCTCTGAATGGTTCTGGGCAAAGATTCTGCACGTGTCGCGGGAAGATGCGGCGGTGCGTGACGCGGCGGTTTCCTGGGTGGAGCTGTGCGACTGGGTGCCTGCCCTGTTAAGCGGCACGACCGCGCCCGACAGGCTGCGCCGTGGCCGCTGCGCAGCCGGGCATAAAGCCCTGTGGCATGGCGACTGGAACGGCCTGCCGGATGCCGATTTCCTTAACGCGCTGGACCCGCTGTTAACGCAACAGCTGGACTCGCCTCTCTTCACTGAGACCTGGACCGCCGATCTGCCGGTCGGCACGCTCAGCCCGGAATGGGCGCAGCGTCTGGGGCTGACGCAGACCGTCACGCTCTCCGGTGGCGCGTTTGACTGCCATATGGGCGCGGTCGGAGGCGGTGCCAGACCTTACACCCTGGTGAAAGTGATCGGCACATCAACCTGCGACATCCTGATCGCTGACAGCGAAAAGGTCGGCGATCGCGATATTAAAGGCATCTGTGGTCAGGTGGATGGCAGCGTGATACCGGGAGCGATTGGGCTGGAGGCGGGTCAGTCCGCCTTTGGTGATATCTACGCCTGGTTCAGCCGGTTACTGGGCTGGCCGCTGCAACAGGCGGCTGAGCGTCACCCTGAGCTGAAACCTCAGCTGGTGGAGATGCAAAAGAGTCTGATTAAAGATCTGACCGACGCCTGGGCTGCTAATCCGCAGCTCGACCATCTGCCGGTGGTGCTGGACTGGTTCAACGGTCGCCGCACGCCGAATGCCAATCAGCGGCTGAAAGGGGTGATTACCGATCTGAATCTGGGTACCGATGCCCCGGCGCTGTTTGGCGGTCTGGTCGCGGCGACAGCATTTGGTGCGCGCGCCATTATGGAGTGCTTCGAGCAGCAGCAGATCCCCGTCGAGAGCATTCTGACGCTGGGCGGCATCGCGCGCAAATCCCCGGCGATTATGCAGGCCTGCTGTGACGTGATGAACCGGCCACTGGATATTGTCGCCTCTGATGAGTGCTGTGCGCTGGGTGCGGCCATTTTCGCCGCCGTCGCTGCCGGTGTTCACGCCAGCGTTGCCGAGGCGCAGCAGGTGATGGCCAGCCCGATCGCCGTCACGCTGCAACCCGATCCGGCACGTGTCGCCCGCTATCAGCAACTCTATCAACGCTATCAACAATGGTGCGTGACGGCTGAACCGCAGTACGCCGCCCGCCCCGCTTCCGCTACGAGCCTGGCCCAGCAGGCGTAATTGTTGCAGGCAGTCTGGATACGGACAGCGCGGAACAACCGGAACGTACACGGAGTAGGTGAGGATTACTCGCTGTGCTCGCCCTTCAGGGCCGCACTTCAGGGCGTTCAGGTTGCTAAAGCAGCCTGTGTGAGCACTGCCCGGGTTCAGAATGACAAATTAATTAGCCTGCTAAGGTAGGCGCAAAGTAAAGGAGTGGTTTTATGGAACAGTCAAACAGCTACAGCGTATGGTTTGTCATCGGCACGCAGCACCTCTACGGGCCGGAAACGTTACGCCAGGTTGAACAGCATGCGCGTCAGGTCGTCGAGGGCCTGAATCAGTCCGGTTTACCGCTGCGCCTTGAGCTGAAACCGCTGGTGAAATCACCGGATGAAGCGCTGTCCCTGTGTCGCGACGCTAACTATGACCAGCAGTGCGCCGGCATCATTACCTGGCTGCACACGTTCTCTCCGGCCAAAATGTGGATTGGCGGCCTGAGCGTGCTGAATAAGCCTCTGCTGCAATTTCACACCCAGTTCAATGCGGAGATCCCATGGGACAGCATGGACATGGATTTTATGAACCTGAACCAGACGGCGCACGGCGGTCGTGAGTTCGGTTTTATCGGTGCCCGCATGGGTCTGCAGCACAGCGTGGTGACCGGACACTGGCAGGATAGCGCCAGCCAGCAGCGTCTGGGCAACTGGATGCGTGCGGCCCTGGCGAAACAGGCCAGTCAGCAGCTGAAAGTGGCGCGTTTTGGCGACAACATGCGTGAAGTGGCCGTGACCGAAGGCGATAAGGTCGCCGCACAGATTCAGTTTGGTTATTCAGTGAATGGCTGGGGCGTGGGCGATCTGGTTGAGGTGATCAATGGCGTCAGCGATGGCGATGTGAATGCGCTGATCGACGAGTATGAAAGCCTCTACCGCTTTTCCGATGTCGCCGCCGCCGGAGGTGAAAAGCGGCAGAACGTGCTGGATGCGGCTCGTATCGAGCTGGGTCTGAAGCAGTTCCTTGAAGCGGAAGGCTGCCACGCTTTTACCACCAACTTCCAGACTCTGCATGGCATGACCCAGTTACCGGGTCTTGCGGTGCAGCGTTTGATGGGTCAGGGGTATGGTTTTGCGGGTGAAGGCGACTGGAAGACCGCTGCGCTGCTGCGTATTTTCAAAGTGCTGGCAGGCGATCGCAAAGGTGGCACCTCATTTATGGAGGATTACACCTATCACTTCTCACCCGGCAACGACCTGGTGCTCGGCTCGCACATGCTGGAGGTCTGCCCGTCGATCGCCATTGAAGAGAAGCCGCTGATCGATGTGCAGTTCCTGGGCATTGGCAATAAAGCTGACCCGGCGAGGATGATCTTCTCCACCCCGGCCGGTCGTGCGATTAATGCCAGCGTGATCGATATGGGCGACCGTTTTCGTCTGCTGGTGAATGTGGTCGATGCGATTGAACAGCCGAAACCGCTGCCGAAATTGCCGGTTGCCCGTGCACTCTGGAAAGCGCAGCCGTCACTGGCGACCGCATCTGAAGCGTGGATTCTCGGGGGTGGCGCACACCATACGGTGTTCAGCCAGGCACTGACGCTCGACGACATGTATCTGTACGGCGAGATGAACGATATCGAGGTGCTGGTGATTGATGAGCATACCCGCCTGCCTGCGTTTAAAGACGCGCTGCGCTGGAACGAGGCGTACTACCGGTTAAAACGTTAATGAGTGATTCCTGGCGCTTTGCATCTCTTTAAAAGAGAGATGCAGGGCCCGGAAGCCGCCGTATGTCAAAAACCAGTGCTATTCAGTCGGGAATGGCGGGCGTTCCGTAAAGTCGCCGTAAATACCTCCCTGTAGGCTCGGCCGCCGCATCCATGCGGCGGACGCTTTACTCCACTACCCGCCATCCCCTCCTTTTTTCAGTTCCTGAGCGAATTATTTAAAAGCCAGGGTCATCTGGCGAGTAAGCCAAACCTCATATTTTGGATACTTAAGTTCACTACTCGTCATCCCCTCACGCAACGCAATTCCGCACGAATTTTGTACAGCAATGATCAAGCGCGACCGGGAAGGAATGGTATGCCTGAAGAGCAAAGCGTCCGCGCCAGGGATGGCGCGGCCGATCCGCATGGATGCGGGAACCCTTTGCGATCAGGCATACCTTTCCTGACCTTTCACCTGCCATCAACAGCGACGCCTTTTCGTGCCATAAGCGCACAATCCCGTGCTTTTCAGTCGGAAATAATGGGCGCTCCGTAAAGTCGCCGTAAATACATCCCTGTAGGCTCGGCCGCCGGACGACTCGCCTCATCCCTGAGGCTCGCCCGCAAGCGGGCCAACGCTTCGCATTGTTCAAAAACGCTCCAGGCGTTTTTGTCCATGCGGCGGACGCTTTACTCCACTGCCCATCATTCTCTCCTTTATGTGGTATTTGAGCTTGTCTTTAAAAGCTAAATACCAGGGCCGCATTCTGCAGCGTTATTCGTTATGAACTGGATGACATCGCGGCAAGGGAATACTGGCTGGGTGAGGTCGTGACAGACAAAAAATTCCACGGCCAGGGCGTGGCAAAGGCGCTGATTCATCGGGCGATTGCACGCGCCAGACAACAGCAGATCGCTGAACTCTGGCTCTATACCCCCGACCAGCAGGCGTACTATCAGCGTTCAGGATGGCAGGCGGTGGAGCAGCGGCACATAGCCGGAGAAGAGGTGACCGTGATGGTGCTTAACCTTGCGCAGTAACGGGCGGCTACTGTGAGCCGCCCTCTCATATCAGGAACTCAATCGCTTAACCGGTGCGTTCTGCTGACGATCCCAGATCACCGTCAGTAACCGCTGCAGGGCGATAAAGGCAAACAGCAGAATCCCGATGGCGATTTTGGTCCACCAGGAACTCAGCGTGCCGTCGAAATTTATCCATGTCTGAATCAGCCCCTGAATCAACACACCAAACAGCGTGCCTAACACCGTGCCGACACCGCCTGACAACAGCGTGCCGCCAATCACTACCGACGCGATCGCATCCAGCTCCACCCCCAGCCCGGCCAGCGCATAGCCTGCTGAGGTATAGATTGAAAACACAATCCCGGCCAGCGTGGCCAGCGTGGTGGAAAGCATATAGATCTTAATGGTGGTAGCGCGTGTCGACACCCCCATCAGCTGCGCCGATGTCAGATTGCCGCCGATGGCGTAAACCCGATTACCAAAGCGGGTGCGGTGCGCCAGAATAATCCCGCCCACCACCACCAGCAGCATAATCACCGCCAGCAGACTCAGCCGCCCGCCGCCCGGTATTTTCCACGCCAGACCCGACAGCGTCGTATAAAACGGATGATCGATGGGAATCGAATTCTCGGACACCAGATAGCTGCATCCGCGCAGGAAAAACATCCCTGCTAACGTAATAATAAAAGCCGGGATCTTCAGCGCATCGATCAGCCAGCCCATCATGGCACCAAACAGCGCCCCCAGCGCCAGAATCAGCGCAAACGCCAGCAGCGGATTGAGATGAAAATCGCCAATTGCCCGCGCCAGAAATACGCCGGTAAAGGCGATCACCGCGCCGACCGACAGATCGATACCCCCCGATAAAATCACGAAGGTCATTCCCACCGCGATAATGCCCAGAAACGCATTGTCGGTCAGAATGTTGCAAATCACCCGGGTTGAGGCAAAGCCCGGAAACTGCGTCAGGCAAAACAGGTAACCCGCCACAAACACCAGCAAGGTGATCATCAGCGGAAGATGACGTTTGATCATGTCGGCCGTCTCCGTTTCAACATCGCAATAAATCGCGGTGACTGCAGTAACAGCACGCACATCACCACCACCGCTTTCACCACCTGGTTCAGCTCAGGCGGGAAACCGGAGAGCAGAATCCCGGTATTCATCGACTGAATGATCAGCGCACCAATCAGCGACAGCACCAGATTAAAGCGACCGCCCATCAGCGAGGCTCCGCCGATCACCACGGCCAGAATCGCATCCAGCTCCAGCCATAAACCGGCGTTGTTCGCATCCGCTCCGCGAATATCGGCCGCCACAATCAGCCCCGCCACGGCGGCACAGACACCGCTGATCGCGTAGGTCGACATCACCACCAGCCAGCCTGTCACCCCGGCATTGCGGGCCGCGCGCAGGTTGATCCCAACCGCTTCGATGAACAGACCCAGCGCGGTCTTGCGCGTCAGCAGCCACACCGCCAGCGCCACCACCAGCGTAATCCAGACCGGCACCGGCAACATCCACAGCGCGCCGTTACCAAACCAGCCCAGACTGTCGCTGTCGAAGGTCACAATCTGCCCCTGGGTAATCAGCTGGGCGATACCCCGTCCGGCCACCATCAGGATCAGCGTGGCGACAAACGGCTGAATGCGCAGCAGCGCTACCAGCACCCCGTTCCACACGCCGCAGGCCAGCCCGGTTCCCAGCGTGGCAAGGATGATAAACGGCACCCCGTGACCGGCTACGGTCAGCGTCGCGGCGGTTGCGCCGGCTATCGCCATCACCGCACCCACGGAAAGATCGATGCCGCCGGTTGCGATCACCAGCGTCATACCAATCGCCAGCAAGGCGACGGGCGCCGCGCGGTTCAGGATATCGATCGGGCTGCCGAACAGACGACCCTCCTGCAGATGCACGGCAAAAAAGTTATTCGCCACCAGACTGTCAATCAACAGCACCAGCAGCAGCGCCGCAATCTGCGGCATCCCCTGCGGCAGCTTCAGCTTGCGACGCGGCGTTTTTTCAGAAGTCATAGGAGACTCAAGCATGTTTTACTCCTCCGTCAGCGATGGCATTGACAATCGACGCGACCGAAAGCTGCTCCAGGGGGATTTCAGCCACCTGCTTCAGATCGCGCATGATCAACACCCGATCGGCATAGCCCACCAGCTCTTCGAGTTCAGAGGAGATCACCAGCAGCGCCAGACCGTCGGCGCACAGGGATTCGATTAAACGGATAATCTCGGCGTGCGCGCCCACATCAATGCCGCGCGTCGGCTCGTCGAGGATCAAAAACTGCGGTTTCGTCACCAGCCAGCGCGACAGCAGCACCTTCTGCTGGTTGCCGCCCGATAACAGCTCTACCGGCTGCTCCGCGTGCGGTGTGCGGATGCCCAGACTTTTAATGAAACGGTCGGCAATCGCCTGCTGCTCGCGTTTTTTAATCGGCCGTAGCCAGCCACGCTGCGCCTGCAACGCCAGGATGATGTTTTCGCGAACCGAGGCTGCGCCAATAATCCCGTCGGTCTTCCGATCCTCCGGGCAAAAACCCATTCCCAGCTGTGAGGCTCTGGCCGGGTTGGTAATGCGCTGCACCTTACCTTTGATCTTCGCCGTGCCGCGATCGGCGCGCCGGATGCCAAACAGCACTTCAGCGGTTTCGGTGCGTCCGGATCCTAACAGCCCCGCCAGCCCGACCACTTCGCCAGGGCGGACCGTCAGGTTAAAGGGTTCAATGGTGCCTTTTCTGCCGTAATCTTCAAACGAGACGACCGGCTGATTGCTGCGCAGCGTGCTGCCCTGACGCTGCAGCGCCGTCTCCAGCAGTTCGCGTCCCAGCATCAGCTTGATCAGCTCAATCTGCGGCAGCGTGGCGGTATCGCGGGTGGCAATAAACTGCCCGTTGCGCAGCACGGTAATCCGATCGGTAATGCGGTACACCTGGTCGAGAAAGTGGGTAACAAAAATCAGGCTCATTCCGCGGGCTTTCAGCTGCGCCATCAGGATAAAAAGCATCTCCACCTCGCTGGCGTCCAGGCTGGCCGTTGGCTCATCCAGGATCAGCACCTGCGCCGAGAGATCGACCGCCCGACAGATCGCGATAATCTGCTGCATCGCCACCGAATAGTGGCCCAGCGGACGGGTGACATCGAGCGAAAAACCGTAATTGCGCATCAGCGCATCGGCATCACGCACCATCCGGCGGCGATCGATCATACCGAAACGCCGTGGTTCACGGCCAATATAGAGGTTATCCGCCACCGACATGTTCGGCAGCATATTCACTTCCTGATAGACGGTGCCGATGCCCATCTCCTGCGCCTGCGCGGTGTTGTGCGGCGTAATCGCCTCGCCATTCAGGATGATGGTGCCGGCATCCCGGCTGTAGACGCCGGTCAGCACTTTGATCAGGGTCGATTTACCGGCACCGTTCTCACCCAGCAGCGCCATGATCTCCCCTTTGCGGATATCAAAGGAGACATTGTTCAGTGCTTTGACGCCGGGAAACCCTTTGCTGACGCCGCTGATGGACAGCAGCGGTGCTTCATTTTGCGTGGTCATTCTGCTCACTCCGCCTGGTCATAAAAAACCGCCCCACAGGGCGGTCTGCGGCTGGTCTGCGGATCAGTAGCCCATGCCTTTTTTCCTCTCCAGCTCCTTCTCAGCGTCAGCAGGCAGGAACAGTTTCGACTCGGTCTTGATCACTTTTGGCGGCAGCGTGCCATCTTTTTTGAATTTCTCCAGCGCATCAAACGCCGGGCCAGCCATGTTCGGCGTCAACTCCACGTTGGCATTTGCCTCACCCGCCAGCATCGCTTTGTAAATATCCGGCACCCCGTCAATCGAGCCGGTCAGGATATCTTTGCCCGGTTTCAGACCCGCCTCTTTAATGGCCTGAATGGCACCGATCGCCATATCATCGTTGTGCGCATAGACCATGCAGATATTCTTGCCGTTGTTCTCCGCCTTGATGAAGCTCTCCATCACCTCTTTACCTTTACTGCGGGTAAAGTCACCGGACTGAGAACGAATCACTTTAATGTTTGGATGGTTGCTGATCGCTTCAGCAAAGCCTTTCTTGCGATCGATCGCGACGCTGGCCCCGACGGTGCCCTGCAGCTCCACCACGTTACACTGCTTGTCGCCGACGGTTTTCACCAGCCAGTCACCGATCAGCTTGCCCTCCAGCACGTTATCCGCCGTAACCACCGCCTGATAAAGCGACTTGTCTTTCACAACGATGGCCCGGTCCAGCAGATAGACCGGAATTTTGGCGTCTTTGGCTTCTTCCAGCACCGGTTCCCAGCCCGTCTGCACCACTGGCGCGATGAAGATGGCATCCACGCCCTGCGCGATGAATGAACGTACGGCCTTGATCTGATTCTCCTGCTTCTGCTGTCCGTCGGCGATTTTCAGGGTGATGCCGCGTTTTTTCGCTTCGCTTTTCGCCACATTGGTTTCCGCCGAGCGCCAGCCAGATTCTGAACCGACCTGCGAGAAGCCGACCGTCATGTCTGCCGCGAGCACCGGGCCGGTTAATGCGGCGCTGACCAGCGTGGTCAGAAGTAAACGTTTCCACATAGTTTTCATTCCTCTGAAGGGCGTTTGCTGTTTAGGGTAGAGAGCACGCTTAGCCTGGACTAAAAAAGGGTGCATAATGGCGACGCGCCTCACAAAACAGAGCAATTTAAAGGAGTTACGTGTAACGGCAGGGGTTTACTGGCCGTGACGTTATGGAGAGATCTGCTGAGAAATAAAAACTTTGCGGTTAAATAATTGTAATAAACAGAATCGCTTATGTGTAATGGCGCTGGAAACGATTACAGCCAGGCGTACAAAACGGGTTATGACGCTGAGCCGCAACAAAAAACAGGTTTTGTGACTGCCCGCACAGTCGCCTGCTGACACTGTCCGGGAGCGAAACGTTTCTCTGACGATTGCGAAAAGTTTCAGGATAACGCTGGAGTAAAAACTACGAAAAAAAGCCACTGACGGACGATTCGCGCCGGGAGCGCAAAAACCGGCTTTTATCGTGGCAGGCAAAGCGGTTTTTTACCGGTTCTGCCGTTGAGGATGAAACATTCACGCGCAGCCAGAGACGGGGTAATGGCTGTGGACAGTGGTAAAAAAATAAAACTACGAATTTTCATTACGTTTACGGTGCGTTAGTCTGATTTTCACCTTTTCTTACCTGCCCGATCTGGACAGGCAAGGCCCGCCCCCTATACTGAGCACTCCTTTGTTACTTCTATCTGTTATGGCAATGATGACTGCGCACGATTACCTGCTTAAATTCCGCAAAGTAAATAATTCAGACAGTCTGGAAAAGCTTTTCGACCACCTCAACTACTCACTGACGAATGATATCGAGATCATCAACATGTATCGGGCTGCCGACCACCGGCGTGCTGAGCTGGTCTCCGGCGGACGCCTGTACGATCTCGGCTGTGTCCCGAAAACAGTGTGGCGTTACGTGGTCTGACTTTCTGCTGTTAACCGCTCTTTTACCCCCTGACCTGTCCGGATGGGCGAGCCCTTCCGGACATGTTATCCTGCTGCGCTTCGACTCTCCGAGACAGGAATAACTCCCGATGAATGAACAGGTTGCTGCGCCACGTATTGGCGGCTGGCTTTTGCTGCCGCTGGCCTGGCTGATAATGACTCTGTTAACCACCGTTCTGGTGCTGGCGATGTATCTCACCCCGCTGTTCAATGCTGAATGGCGTGTGGCGCTGTTTTCGCACGGCAGCACACTCTTCTCCTACTGGGCCATTTCCCTGCTTACGGCCGTCGCGGTCTGGGCCTACAGCCTCTGGATCAGCTGGCTGTTCTTCAAACGATCGCATCGCCTGCCGCGTCACTACCTGCTCTGGCTGCTGATTACGGTGCTGTTAGCGCTGAAAACCTTTGCGTTCACGCCGGTTGCCGACAGCCGTGCACTACAGACGCTGCTGTTGTCGCTGCTGGCCGCGGCGGTTTTCGCGCCCTATTTCAAACGTTCAAAGCGGGTGAAAGCGACCTTCATTGCGCCGTAACGCTGTGAGTTATGTCAGGAATTTAATTCTGAGTGCGGTCTGCCGCTCTGCCGATGGCGCGGGTGTTGAGATACGCCGCGCTATCAATGATAATAAGCCGCTTTCTGGCTCCCAGGCGAAAAAATGACCGATTATCTGCTTCTCTTTGTTGGCACCGTGCTGGTAAATAACTTCGTTTTAGTGAAGTTTCTCGGCCTCTGCCCTTTTATGGGCGTTTCCAAAAAACTGGAAACGGCGATTGGCATGGGTCTCGCCACGACTTTTGTGATCACGCTGGCCTCGATCTGCGCCTGGCTGGTCAACCATCTGATCCTGCTGCCGCTGGATCTGGTCTATCTGCGTACCATGGCCTATATCCTGGTGATCGCCGTCGTTGTGCAGTTCACCGAGATGGTGGTGCGTAAAACCAGTCCGTCGCTCTATCGTCTGCTGGGGATCTTTCTGCCGCTGATCACCACCAACTGTGCGGTGCTGGGCGTGCCCCTGCTGAGCGTCAACCTCAACCACACCTTTATGCAGGCCGCGCTCTATGGCTTCAGCGCCTCTATCGGCTTCTCGCTGGTCATGGTACTGTTCGCCGGTATGCGTGAGCGGCTGGTGCTGGCCAATGTTCCCGCCCCGTTCAAAGGTAACTCCATCGCCCTGATTACCGCAGGCCTGATGGCACTGGCCTTTATGGGCTTCAGCGGGCTGGTGAAATTCTGATGACCGCGATCTGGATTGCTATTGCTGTACTGAGTGCGCTGAGCCTGGTGTTCGGCGGCCTGCTGGGTTACGCCTCGCGCCGCTTTGAGGTGGAAGAAGATCCCATTGTTGAGCAGATTGATGCCGTTCTGCCGCAGAGCCAGTGCGGCCAGTGCGGCTATCCTGGCTGCCGTCCCTATGCCGATGCGGTCGGAAACAACGGTGAAGCGATCAACAAGTGCGCGCCGGGCGGTGAGCAGACCATGCTCAAGCTGGCGGCCCTGCTCAACGTTGAACCGCAGCCCATCGATGGCGACGAAACGGCGAAAGAGCCGGTGCGCACCGTGGCCTTTATTGATGAAGCCAACTGTATTGGCTGCACCAAATGTATTCAGGCCTGTCCGGTGGATGCGATTGTCGGGGCCACCCGCGCCATGCACACCGTGCTGAGCGATGTCTGCACCGGCTGCGATCTCTGTGTCGCCCCCTGCCCGACTGACTGCATCGAAATGCGTCCGGTTGCCACCACGCCAGCTAACTGGAAGTGGGATTTGAATACCATTCCTGTACGGGTGATCCCGGTAGAAACTCATGCTTAATCTGTTTAACTTCCTGAAAAAAGAGAAGGTCTGGGATTTTCAGGGCGGCATTCATCCGCCCGAAATGAAAACCCAGTCCAACGGCACGCCGCTGAGCGAACTGCCCCTGCCGGACCGTTTCGTTATTCCGTTAAAACAGCATATCGGCCATGAAGGCGAGATCTGCGTGGCGCCTGGCGATAAGGTGCTGCGCGGTCAGCCGCTGACGTTTGGAACCGGCCGTATGCTGCCGGTTCATGCGCCCACCTCCGGGGTGATTGATGCGATTGGCCAGCACATGACCGCGCATCCTTCCGGTCTGTCCGAACTCTGCATCTTTATGACGCCCGATGGCGAAGATCGCTGGGTGCCGCTCGATCCCCTGCCTGACTATCGCCAGCATCCGCGCGCCGATATCGTGCAGCGCATTCACGATGCGGGCGTGGCGGGCCTGGGTGGCGCGGGCTTCCCGACCGCCACGAAACTGAAAGGTGGCCTGCGCGGGGTAAAAACCCTGATTATCAATGCGGCAGAGTGCGAGCCTTACATCACCGCGGACGATCGCCTGATGCAGGATTATGCCGCCGAGGTGCTGGAAGGCAGCCGCATTCTCGGCTGGGTGCTGCAGGCTGAGCGGGTGCTGATCGGCATCGAAGATAACAAACCCGAAGCGATTGCCGCCCTGAAGCAGGCGCTGGGCAGTGAGCGTGATCTGCAAATCCGGGTGATCCCGACCAAATACCCCTCGGGCGGTGCCAAGCAGCTGACCCGCATCCTGACCGGCAAGGAAGTGCCACACGGCGGGCGCTCAACCGATATCGGCGTGCTGATGCAGAACGTTGGCACCGCGTGGGCGGTGAAGCGCGCCATTATCAACGGCGAACCGATTACCGAACGCGTGGTCACCCTGACCGGTGAAGCGATTGCTCAGCCGCGTAACGTCTGGAGCCGTCTGGGTACCCCCATCAGTCATCTGCTGCATCAGGTGGGATTCACCCCTGCGCCGCGCCAGATGGTGATCATGGGCGGTCCGCTGATGGGCTTTACCCTGCCGTCGCTGGATGTGCCGGTGGTGAAGATTACTAACTGTATTCTGGCGCCTTCTGCCAGTGAGATGGGCAACAACGACGAAGAGCAGTCCTGCATTCGCTGTTCAGCCTGCGCCGATGCCTGTCCGGCTAAGCTGCTGCCACAGCAGCTCTACTGGTTCAGCCAGGGCGGCGATCACGATAAAGCGCGCGCTCACCATATCGATGACTGCATTGAGTGCGGTGCCTGCGCCTATGTCTGCCCGAGTAACATCCCGCTGGTGCAGTATTACCGGCAGGAAAAAGCGGAACTGCGCGCCATCGATCTGGAAGCCAAACGCACGCTGGAAGCGAAAGCGCGCTTTGAAGCGCGTCAGGCGCGACTGGAGCGCGAAAAACAGGCCCGCGAAGCACGCCACGAAGAGGCGAAGCAGCGTGTGACTCGTACGGATAACGGCGAACTGGCCGCTGCAAAAGCGCGGGTGAACGCGCGTCAGGTTGCCCAGCCGGATGAAGCGACGCTTGAGGCGCAGCGTGAAGCCCGCCACGCGCAGGCGCGTCTGCGTCAGGCCGAGGCGCAGGCTGAAACCCAGCCGGTCACGCGTCAGACCACCGATCCGCGTAAAGCGGCGGTTGAAGCGGCGATTGCCCGCGCTAAAGCGAAGAAAGCGGCACAGCCGGAGGCTGAAACAGCGCAACCATCTGCTGAAGCCACGCCAGACGCACCGGCCGAAACCGATCCGCGCAAGGCCGCCGTACAGGCTGCCATTACCCGCGCCAAAGCGAAGAAAGCCGCGCAGGCGGACAATGCGGAAGCGTCCACGCAGGCTGTCACCGACAGCGCCGCAGACGCACCGGCTGAAACCGATCCGCGCAAGGCCGCTGTGCAGGCCGCCATCGCCCGCGCCAAAGCGAAGAAAGCCGCTCAGGCGGACAATGCGGAAGCGTCCACGCAGGCTGTCACCGACAGCGCCGCAGACGCACCGGCTGAAACCGATCCGCGCAAGGCCGCTGTGCAGGCCGCCATCGCCCGCGCCAAAGCGAAGAAAGCCGCTCAGGCGGACAATGCGGAAGCGTCCACGCAGGCTGTCACCGACAGCGCCGCAGACGCACCGGCTGAAACCGACCCGCGCAAGGCCGCTGTGCAGGCCGCCATCGCCCGCGCCAAGGCGAAGAAAGCCGCGCAGGCGCACAATGCTGAAGCGTCCACGCAGGCTGTCACTGACGGCGCCGCAGACGCACCGGCTGAAACCGATCCGCGTAAGGCCGCCGTGCAGGCCGCCATTGCCCGGGCCAAAGCGAAGAAAGCCGCGCAGGCGCAGCACGCTGAACCCGCTACGCCCGCCACCGACAGCGCCCCTGAGCCCTCACAGGCGGAACAGGAGGCGGACGCCGCGTCACGCGACGCCGCCGCGCTGGCGACCGCCGCGCATTTTGCGGTGGAGAAAGCGGAGCAGGCTCAGGAGCAGGCAAACAATGCGAATGCCGAACCTGAACAGGCACCTGAACTGAATCAACCCGATGATGCGCGCAAAGCCGCTATTGCTGCCGCCATCGCCCGTGCCAAAGCGCGTAAAGCGCAGTCGTCTACGACGCTTGAGGATTAAATGGCTTTTCGTATCGCAAGTTCTCCTTACACCCACAATCGCCGCAGCACCGGCAATATCATGCTGCTGGTGGTGCTGGCTGCGCTGCCCGGTTTTGCCGCACAGTGTTATTTCTTTGGCTACGGCACCCTGTTACAGGTTTTACTGGCGACGCTCACCGCCTGGCTGACCGAAGCGGCGATTC
The DNA here is from genome assembly GCF_056856975.1 of Pantoea sp. PA1. Lineage (NCBI taxonomy): Bacteria > Pseudomonadati > Pseudomonadota > Gammaproteobacteria > Enterobacterales > Erwiniaceae > Pantoea > Pantoea sp. PA1. The sequence continues at coordinate 1,034,965 of NZ_JBXGEE010000001.1, read as the reverse complement.
TGCGGCTGCGCAAAGCGCCGGTTGCCAGCACGCTGGCAGATAACTCAGCGCTGCTGACCGCCGTGCTGATCGGCATCAGCCTGCCGCCGCTGGCGCCCTGGTGGCTGGTGGTCGTCGGTACGCTTTTTGCCGTGGTCATTGCGAAACAGCTGTATGGCGGGCTGGGTCAGAACCCCTTTAATCCGGCAATGGTTGGCTATGTGGTGCTGCTGATCTCCTTCCCGGTGCAGATGACCAGCTGGCTGCCGCCCGATACCCTTCAGGCGATCAAACCCAGCCTGCTCGACAGCCTGAGCATGGTTTTCCGCGGACATACCCTGGCGGGCGATACCATGCAGCAGCTGCAGATGGGTGTGGATGGCATCAGCCAGGCGACCCCGCTGGATACCTTCAAAACCGGCTTACGCGCGGGTCACAGCGCTGAACATCTGCTGGCCCAGCCGATTTACAGCGGCGTGCTGGCGGGTCTTGGCTGGCAGTGGGTCAACGTCGGCTATCTGGCGGGCGGCCTGTTCCTGCTGTGGAAAAATGCTATCCGCTGGCATATTCCTGCGGCGATGCTGCTGTCGCTGGCCGTCTGCGCCACGCTGGGCTGGTTCTTCTCACCGGACTCGCTCAACAGCCCGCTGATCCACCTGTTCTCCGGTGCCACCATGCTGGGCGCGTTCTTTATTGCGACCGATCCGGTGACAGCCTCAACCACTAACCGGGGCCGCCTGATCTATGGTGCGCTGATTGGCCTGCTGGTGTGGCTGATCCGCAGCTTCGGCGGCTATCCCGATGGCGTCGCCTTTGCCGTGCTGCTGGCGAATATCTGCGTGCCGCTTATCGACTACTACACCCAGCCGCGCGTTTACGGCCATCAGAAGGATTAAGCGATGCTGGAGACGATTCGTAAAAATGGGGTAACGCTGGCGATGTTTGCCGCGATCACCACCGCGGCGACCGCCGTGGTGAACACCGTGACCAAACCCACGGTTGAACATCAGACGCAGTTACAGCAGAAAAACCTGCTGGATCAGGTGGTTCCGACCACGCTCTATGACAATAACATTCAGCAGGATTGTTACGTTGTCACCGATTCGGCACTGGGTAACAGCGCGCCCCATCACCTCTATCTGGCGCGCAAAGGCGATCGGCCGGTGGCTGCCGCACTGGAGACCACCGCGCCTGACGGCTATTCTGGTGCCATACAGATGCTGGTCGGTGCCGATTTCCAGGGTAAAGTACTGGGCGTGCGCGTGATTGAACATCATGAAACGCCCGGTCTGGGCGACAAGATCGAACTGCGGATTTCTGACTGGATCAACAGCTTTAACGGCAAAGTGGTTCAGGGACCCGGCGATAAGGCCTTTGCTGTGAAAAAAGATGGCGGCGAGTTCGATCAGTTTACCGGCGCCACCATTACCCCACGCGCGGTGGTCAATGCGACCAAACGCACCGCGCTGTTAATGAAAACGCTGCCGGAGAAACTTTCTTCGTTACCGCAATGTGGAGACGCAAATGAGTGAAGCTAAAAGTCTGCTGGTTGGCGGATTGTGGAAGAACAACTCGGCGCTGGTGCAGCTGCTGGGCCTCTGTCCGCTGCTGGCGGTCACCGCAACGGCTACCAATGCGCTCGGTCTGGGGCTGGCGACCACGCTGGTGCTGACCCTGACCAACAGTTTTATTTCCGCCTCGCGCCGCTGGGTTCCTTCGGAAATCCGCATCCCAATCTACGTGATGATCATCGCTTCGGTGGTGAGCTGCGTGCAGATGCTGATTAACGCCTATGCCTATGGACTCTATCAGTCGCTGGGGATCTTTATCCCGCTGATCGTGACCAACTGCATCGTGGTGGGCCGTGCCGAAGCCGTGGCCTCTAAAAGCAGCATTCCGCTGGCGGCGCTTGATGGTTTCGCCATCGGCATGGGCGCGACCTGCGCCATGGTGGTGCTGGGCTCGCTGCGCGAAATTATCGGCAGCGGCACCCTGTTTAACGGCGCCGATCAGCTGCTGGGGCCGTGGGCAAAATCGCTGCGCATTGAAGTGGTCCATTTTGATTCACCGATGCTGCTGGCCATGCTGCCGCCTGGCGCGTTTATTGGCCTCGGCATGATGCTGGCGGGCAAATACCTGATCGATCAGAAGATGAAGCAGCGCGCGGCACTGCGTGCTGAAGCCGCGGCCAGCGCCGCACCGCAGCGCGCAGCCGGGAAAGCCGTGTGAATCAGACGAAACGCACCGAGATCCTGCGGCGTCTGCAGGAACATAATCCGCATCCGACCACCGAGCTTCACTTCAGCTCGCCGTTTGAACTGCTGATTGCGGTCCTGCTTTCCGCGCAGGCGACCGATGTCAGCGTCAATAAAGCCACCGCGAAACTCTATCCGGTGGCCAACACCCCTGCCGCCATGCTGGCGCTGGGAGTGGATGGCGTGAAGTCCTACATCAAAACTATCGGCCTGTTTAACAGCAAAGCGGAAAACGTCATCAAGACCTGCCGCATTCTGCTGGAACAGCACAACGGCGAGGTGCCGGAAGATCGCGCGGCGCTGGAAGCGCTGCCAGGCGTCGGCCGCAAAACCGCCAACGTGGTCCTCAACACCGCCTTTGGCTGGCCAACCATCGCTGTCGACACCCATATCTTTCGCGTCAGCAACCGCACCCGGTTTGCTCCCGGTAAAAACGTGGAGGAGGTCGAACAGAAGCTGCTGAAAGTGGTTCCGGCGGCGTATAAGGTCGATTGTCATCACTGGCTGATTCTGCACGGCCGCTACACCTGCGTGGCGCGCAAACCGCGCTGTGGCTCCTGCCTGATTGAGGATCTCTGCGAGTATCCGGAAAAAACGGACTGACCCGCTGCGGCGGGTTTTTTTATGGCCTGATTGCCCTCTGCTTCTCTCTCAGCCACCGCCCTCCCTGCCGTTCTGAATAACGTCACAGTTTGTCGGGTTGTTACCTCGCTGTTGATGATGGAAAATCGCCGCCCCTGACGATAAGAAAATGTTATGACCCGGTGAGTAAAGCAACGAATGAACGACCTCCTGCTGCGAGGCATCCTCTGCGCCAGTTCCTGGCGCGACTCTGGCCGCACCCGCTGGCGGTCACGCAAAAGCATATCCTGTTCGCCGCGCTGGGTGCCGGCTGCGGATTGATGCTGACCAGCCTGCTGAGCCACTGGATGCTGGGTGAGCTGAACCTCTGGTTTGTCGCGCCGGTCGGCGCCTCGGCCGTGTTACTGTTTGGTGTGCCCGCCAGTCCGCTGGCGCAGCCGTGGGCCATCGTCGGCGGCAACAGCCTGTCAGCGCTGGCGGGCGTGACCGTCAGCCTGCTGATCCCCGATCCGGCAATCGCCTGCGGCGTGGCAGCCTGTGTGGCGATCCTGCTGATGTTTCAGCTGCGCTGCCTGCATCCGCCCGGCGGCGCGGTGGCGTTGACCGCCATTCTGGGCGGACCTGCGGTGCAGCAGCTGGGCTATCAGTTTGTTCTGACGCCGGTTCTGCTCAACTCTCTGACGCTCGCGCTGCTGGCGCTGCTGTTTAATAATCTGGCCGGTCGCCGCTATCCGCATCCGCTGGCTCCCGCAGAGAGTAATCCTGAGCCGGTGGCGATGCCGGTGCCGCTGACCCGCGCCGATCTGCATCAGGCGATTCAGGGCGGTGAACTGCTGGATATCGATGAAGAGGATCTGCAGGCCCTGCTGCTGCGCGCTGAACAGATCGCGCAGCGCCGCCAGCTGAATCGCTGACGGTTATCATCGCGCCCGCCCGGTTATCCGTGACGGTGTCACCTGATGAAGCCCGTCAGCGCTGCGCCAGCGCGGCCTGCATCCACGCGACCACCAGCGGAGCGTCCTTCTCCTGCAGGGCGGCGCGCTCTGACTGAAACAGCGTCGCGACAAAGAAGGGATGGTCGGGCAGCTCTACGCCGCGCACCTCACCCGCCTCGTCCCAGGCGGTAATGCGCAGCGTGTTCTCGCCCAGTGCGGTACTGAATGCCGGGTTGACGCCAAAGTTGCAGTGGTAGCCTTCATCGCTGCTGAGCGCCCCATAGGCCAGGGCGATACGGGAGTTCGCTTCAAATCTTACTGTGCCGCGCTTCTCCACCAGCGAACAACTCAGTGGCGTAATCACCTGTCGCCCGCCCGTTTCCGTTTCGGCGTGACGCGCATCCTGCCAATCCAGCACATTGCGCGCGTATTCGATGACCGCATACTGAAATCCGCCGCAGGAGCCCAGGAAAGGTTTGCCGCTTTCCCGCGCCCAGCGAATGGTGTCGAAGACACCCGCGTCATTATGATAAGGACTGCCCGGCACGACCCAGATAGCATCGCTCTGCGCCAGATGCGCCTCGCTAAGCTGTTCAGTGGGGATCCATTCTGCTTCCGCAGTGATATTCAGCCGACGGGCGGCACGTTCAATCGCAAGGGGAATAGCCTGATGGGCAACCGCACTGGCGCGGTAATCACCGACCAGTGATAAACGCAGGGAGGAGGACATAGCGAGTTCCTGTAAGGGGAAATTGAGAGGCTACAGGAATGTGAATATTCTGTCGAGCGCACTCAGCAACACGGGTTTTCGTACCCGCCAGCCCCGCGCAATCGATTTCTTGTTTTACTTTCTGAAATAAATCGCCGTTTTGTGTTCCGGATCGTCACCCGGACGCTTTTTCATCAATGCGGCAGGCTTAACGTTTTAATTTTCGGCAGATCGCCTGGGAAATAGCCATCTTCTGCCGGTTAGTGCTGTTGAATTATCATCCGGCAAACGTTTAATCTGCATAAGGTGCCATTAGCAGTTAATATTAATTTCATCCAGTAAGCCGCCCTCATTTGGCATTTTTATACTGAAATGATATTTCAGATCAATATTAAAATCTGCCTCATCGTTTATTGTAAGATTTTTAACCTGACATTATCAGGTTACACGGGGTGTCAGAAAACTCTTGCCCTGCTGCCCGTAATCAGCCAAATTAGTCGCCGCTCCTCCCTTCTGATAACAATTTTGCGCATGGAACACTCACATGACGCAGACTTAATTCCTGTCCCGAAACAGGATGTGACAAAACTGAGGTACAAGTGTCAACTGCAAACAAACACACTGATGAGGCTGTCAGCCTCAATGCGTTTAAACAGCCAAAGGCGTTCTACTTAATCTTTTCGATTGAGTTATGGGAACGTTTTGGCTTCTATGGCCTGCAGGCCATTATGGCGGTTTACCTGGTGAAGCAGCTGGGATTGTCTGAATCAGACTCTATTACCCTGTTCTCTTCATTCAGTGCGCTGGTTTATGGTCTGGTCGCCATCGGCGGCTGGCTCGGTGATAAGGTGCTGGGTACCAAACGCGTCATCGTACTGGGTGTGCTGGTGCTGGCGCTGGGTTATGCGCTGGTCGCCTTCTCCGGCCACAACGTCAGTATCGTCTATCTCGGTATGGCGACCATTGCCGTGGGTAGCGGCCTGTTTAAAGCGAATCCCTCTTCGCTGCTTTCGACCTGCTACGAGAAAGATGACCCGCGTCTCGACGGTGCGTTCACCATGTTCTACATGTCGATTAACATCGGTTCGCTGTTCTCGATGATGCTGACACCGTGGTTAGCCGCAAAATATGGCTACAGCGTCGCTTTCTCCCTCTGCGTCATCGGTCTGGTCATCACCCTGTTCAACTTCCTGTTCTGCAAACGCATGGTCAAAGATTACGGTTCTAAACCGGACTTTGCGCCGCTGCAGGTCGGTAAACTGCTGATGACCCTCGTGGGCGTCGTGGTGCTGGTCGCACTGGCAAACTGGATGCTGCATCACCAGGCGATTGCACGCGTGGTGCTGGCGGTGATTGCACTGGGCATCGTGCTGGTGTTTGCCAAAGAAGCCTTTGCGCTGCAGGGCGCAGCGCGTCGTAAGATGATCGTGGCCTTCCTGCTGATGGTTGAAGCGATTCTGTTCTTCGTGCTCTACATGCAGATGCCGACCTCCCTGAACTTCTTCGCTATCCGTAACGTTGAGCACACTATCTTCGGCATTACCTTTGCTCCGGAGCAGTTCCAGGCGCTGAACCCGTTCTGGATCATGCTGGCCAGCCCGCTGCTGGCGTCGCTCTACAACAAACTGGGCGATAAGCTGCCGATGCCGCACAAATTTGCCTTTGGTATGGTGCTCTGCTCCGCCGCGTTCCTGGTGCTGCCGCTGGGCGCGAAGTTTGCCAGCGACGCCGGTATCGTTTCTGTGAACTGGCTGATCCTGAGCTATGCGCTGCAGAGTATCGGTGAGCTTATGATCTCCGGTCTCGGCCTGGCGATGGTCGCGCAGCTGGTGCCTCAGCGTCTGATGGGCTTTATCATGGGCTCCTGGTTCCTGACTACCGCCGGTGCGGCGGTGATTGCCGGTAAAGTCGCTAACCTGATGGCTGTGCCTGAAAACGTGACCGATCCGCTGATTTCACTGGCAACCTACAGCCGTGTGTTCCAGGAGATTGGTATCACTACGGCAGTGATCGCCGTGCTGATGCTGATTACTGCGCCGCTGCTGAACCGCATGACGCAGGACCCTGAAGCAAAAGCCCGGGATGTGCAGGCCTGACAGCCACCCTGTCATCTCTCAGCCGGGCTCTGCCCGGCTTTTTTATGGCTGACGTCTCCCCCTGATCATTCCCTGATCCCTGTCACTGGCAATTCTGCTCTGAGCATTTACTATGCAGTAACCCCATTGCCACAAGGAGACCGGGTTATGAAACTGTTTTGCAAAGCGGGTGCCTGTTCGCTCTCACCTCACATTGTCATGCGCGAATGCGGGCTCGACTTCACCCAGGTCAGCGTTGATCTGGCTACAAAGCTCACCGAACGCGGCGACGACTTTCGCCAGATTAACCCCAAAGGTCAGGTGCCCGCCCTGCAGCTCAGCGATGGCACCGTGCTGACGGAAGGTGTCGCCATTGTGCAGTACCTGGCGGATCTCAAACCCGATCGCCACCTGCTGGCACCGGTTGGCAGCCTGACGCGCTACCAGACCGTCGCGTGGCTCAGTTACGTTGGCAGCGAGCTGCATAAAAGTTTCGGGCCGCTGTTCCGGCCGGGTTACTCTGACGAGGTAAAAGCGCAGACCCGCAGCCAGCTGGAAGCAAAATTTCGTTTTGTCGATGAATCACTGCGAGATAGACAGTGGCTGATGGGGCTGCACTTCAGCGTGGCCGATGCGTATCTCTTCGTGGTGACGCGCTGGGCAAACGCGCTGGGACTGGATCTGTCTGAGTATACGGCGCTGAAGGCGTGGTTTGAGCGGGTTGCAGAGCGGCCTGCGGTGCAGGCGGCACTCAGGGCCGAAGGATTAGCCTGAGTGAACAGGGCCGGATGACCGGCCCTGATGCGTTACAGCTTTTCAGCCGCGAAGTGCTGGGTAGGATGGGCGATGGCATCCTGTGCCGCCACCAGCTGCAGCTCATACTCACCCATCTGATGGGTTTTCAGCATCACCTCATAAACCGCAGCGGTGACGTGCTCCAGCGCATCCTGCAGCGATTTACCGTGCAGCAGATTAACCAGCAGCAGTCCGCTGGTCAGATCCCCCACCCCGACCGGCTGACGGACGCCAAAGTCCACCAGCGGACGGCTGATGTGCCAGGCATCTTCTGCCGTCACCAGCAGCATCTCAAAGCGATCGCTGCGACGCCCCGCACGCGCCAGATGTTTCACCAGCACCACGCGCGGCCCCTGAGCGATCAGCGCCCGTGCTGCGTCCACCGCCGCGTCTACATCGGTGACGGTGCGTTCGCTCAGCATCTCCAGCTCCAGCAGGTTCGGCGCGATGATGTCGCTGGCAGGCATTGCCATTTTGCAGTGAAACTCTGCCACGCCCGGGGCGACGATACAGCCTTTCTCCGGATGGCCCATCACCGGATCGCAGAAGTACCAGGCGTTCGGGTTGGCCGCTTTGACCTGACGGACAATCTCCAGAATCTGCTCGCCCTGCTCCGCCGAGCCCAGATAGCCGCTCAGCACCGCGTCACAGGTCTTCAGACGGTCGATGTCCGCAATGCCTTTCACGATGTCGGTTAAGTGCGTTGCTGGCATCACCGTGCCGGTCCAGTGGCCATATTGCGTATGGTTGGAAAACTGCACGGTATTCAGCGGCCAGACGTTTGCACCCAGGCGGCGCATCGGAAACTCAGCCGCCGCATTCCCGGCGTGACCAAAAACAACGTGCGACTGAATCGCTAAAATATTTTTCACTTGTTTGCCCTGTCCTGCCTTGCCATAAAAAAGGGCCGGAGACCGGCCCTGAAATCTTACTGCCAGTTAATCAGGCAGTAATGTTTCTTACCGCGACGCAGCAGCGTGAAGCGGTTAAACAGTTTGTCACTGTCGCTGAAGCGGTATTCCGCGTCAGACTGCTTTTCACCGTTCAGAGAGACGGCGTTGGAGCCAATCATGGTGCGTGCCTGACCGCGTGACGGCACCAGCTCTGCTTTCACCAGCGCCTGCTGCAGATCGTCTTCAGCGCTCAGGGTGATGGTTGGCATGCCATCCTGCGCCAGCTGCTCGAAATCTGCTTCGGTCATATCGCTTACGGCGCCGGAGAAGAGGCTGGCCGTGATGCGTTTCGCCGCCGACAGACCCGCTTCGCCATGCACCAGACGCGTGACCTGCTCAGCCAGCACATACTGCGCACGTGGCGCGGTACCGCTGTTTTTGTCCTCTTCTTCCAGCGCGTTGATCTCTTCAATGCTCATGAAGGTGAAGAACTTCAGGAAGCGATAGACATCTGCGTCCGCGGTGTTGATCCAGAACTGATAGAACTTGTACGGACTGGTCTTCTTCGCATCCAGCCAGACTGCGCCGCCTTCGGTTTTACCGAACTTGGTGCCGTCAGATTTGGTGATTAGCGGCACGGTCAGGCCAAACACCTGGTTCTGATGCAGACGACGGGTCAGGTCGATACCGGAGGTGATGTTACCCCACTGATCCGATCCGCCAATCTGCAGCGAGACGCCGTGGCGCTCATTCAGGCAGGCAAAGTCATAGCCCTGCAGCAGATTGTAAGAGAACTCGGTAAAGGAGATGCCCTGATCGTCACGGTTCAGACGCTGCTTCACCGCTTCTTTGTTGATCATCTGATTGACGGAGAAGTGCTTGCCGATATCACGCAGGAAGGTCAGCACGTTCATGCTGCCAAACCAGTCGTAGTTATTGGCGGCGATTGCGCTGTTGCTGCCGCAATCGAAGTCGAGGAAGGGAGCCACCTGCTGGCGGATCTTTTCAACCCATTCACCGACGGTTTCGCTGGTATTAAGTTTACGCTCTGCGGCTTTGAAGCTCGGGTCGCCAATCAGGCCGGTTGCGCCACCGACCAGTGCCACCGGCTTGTGGCCGGCATCCTGAAAACGCTTCAGGCAGAGCAGCGGTACCAGATGGCCCAAATGCAAGCTGTCGGCTGTGGGGTCAAAGCCGCAATAGAGCGAAATTGGCCCCTGCGCCAGTTTCTCTGTCAGCGCCTCTTCATCCGTCACCTGGGCGATAAGGCCCCTCTCCTGCAATTGTTGTATCAGGTTACTGCTGGTCATTACTGACTCCAAATTGATCAGACTGCACCTAGGCTGGTACACAGCTTTCCGCCGGGATGCGGAATCGAAAAAAATCAGGGCTATAGCATAAAGCGCTGACGCTCTCTGTGCCAGCGCTGATAGGGGGGAATCGTGCAGATTCAGGGTGCCAGACGGTCGATTTTCCAGCCATCGTGATCGCGCTGGTAGATGAAACGATCGTGCAGGCGATGTTCGCCCCCCTGCCAGAACTCCAGCGTATGAAATTTCACCCGATAGCCGCCCCAGAAACTGGGCAGCGGCACATCACCCTGCTGGAACTTCTGCTTCAGCTCAAGGAACTTCCCTTCCAGAATGCCGCGCGCCGAAATACGGCTCGACTGCTTCGACACCCAGGCCCCGATCTGACTGTCACGCGGACGGCTGTGGAAATATTTCAGCACCTCCAGCGGCGAGAGTTTTTCCACTTCCCCCAGCACCATCACCTGACGTTCCAGGTAGTGCCACGGGAAGTGCAGGCAGATGCGCGGATTGTTTGCCAGCTGTAATGCCTTGCGGCTGCCGAGGTTGGTATAGAACACCATGCCCTGCGCATCGAAGTGCTTCAGCAGCACGATACGCTGCCACGGCTGGCCCTGTTCATCCACGGTTGCGACGGTCATGGCCGTCGGATCGGGCAGTTTTGCCTCGCAGGCCTGGCTCAGCCACTGTTCAAACAGGACGACGGGATCGTCCGGCAGATCCTTCCGGCGTAATCCGCCGCGGGTATATTCACGCCGCAGATGGGCAATGGTGTGTAGCGTTTCGCTGTCGCTCATAATGCTCGCCTTTTCAGATAAAGAGTCAGCTGGCAGGTTGCAGCTCACAATCGTTCACGACAATTTTATCGTTCCGTTCAATAAATGCGCCGTTGCCTTTAGACCAGAAAACATAGGTGCCATCGCTGTAACGGGCACCGGACGCCGATACGGTCTGCTTCAGCGTCAGCGGCTGGCCGTCCATAATGAAACTGACCTGCTGCTGACCCTCATCCAGCGTCACGGTCAGCGGCAGCGTCCCACAGCGATAGTGCAGCGTCTGCGGCGCTGGCGGCTGTTTATGCAACAGGCTGCAACCCGACAGCAGCAGCACAGCGGCAACGATTAATCCTTTCGACATAAGCGGGTCCCCTTCACAAGTGAAGCTGGCATTATAAGAAGGATTTGGCGTGAAGTAAGTGGGAATCCGCGCCAATCGGATGAATGGCGCTGACCAGAGAGAATTATTGTCGCTTTTCAGGCGGTTGTCTGAATGCAGAGGTCGCGTTATCAGGCTACGCTCTATGCATCTTAAGCGAGGGAAACCAACATGAAATTTGATAACGAAGATGCATTCAAGCTGGCCGTGGCGTTTATGAATCACAAAGAGAATGCCACCATTGCCAGCAGCTACTTTAAGACCTTTATCGACACCTACCAGAAGTTTGACCGCTGGCTGAGCGCCTCCGATCCGGTCAGCGCCATGAAGGCGGAAAAAGCGGCCGCCAAAGCGGGCGAAGACTCTGTCCTCTGATAGCCTCTCTCTGGCCCGGGTTCGCACCGGCTTCGGGCCACTCATCCTTCCCTGCAGGAGAGCTCACCACGGCGCCCGCGTTCCGCGCTGCGATCTATTCTCCTGCTGACGGTTCGGACGTTAACAAAATAGCGGCCCTTATCTCCGATCTTATTTTCGCCTTTGGCTTTGTGCTTATTGTGACGGGAGGCCAGCAGCGCAAAACGTCCGTGCCGACAATATAAAGTTGCAATAAATGCTATTTCCCGGACTCAGCGTCGGAAATAATCACAGTGGCCACTGTTTTTGCTTAAAAAAAACGCAACGGAGTGGGTCAGGGCCAGCAAAATTTATAAAGGCGTCTATGCTGTAAACGTCTGGATATGAATTCATGGAGAACAAAAAATGAAAATGAAATCCCTGTCAGCTATCGCATTGCTGGCTCTCTCTTTAGGCACACTGGCAGGCTGCTCTTCCAATCAATCGATTAAGACCACTGATGGCCGCACCATTGTGACCGATGGTAAACCGCAGATTGATTCAGATACCGGTCTGGTTTCTTATCGCGATGCTCAGACAGGAAAAACTGAGCAAATCAATCGCAATGAGATCAGTAATATGAGTGAACTCGATAACTAATATAAGGTGAATAAGATGAAAAAAGCGCTGATTTTACCGCTCGCCGCATTGATTGGTATGACTGTATTAACTGGCTGCACCCGCACCAGCTATGCGATTCAGACTAACGATGGACGCACCATTATTAGTGATGGCAAACCGTCAGAATCTGATGCAGGCCTGCTGGCTTACACCGATGCAAACGGCGTGAAGCAACAGATTAATAAAGCCGACGTTAAAGCGGTTTCCGAAGTACCGAATAAATAACGCTCTCTGTGGAATAAAGCCGCCTTCGGGCGGCTTTATTCTGTCTGTCAGTCGTCCGCCTCTTTTTATAAACCCCTCTCCTTTCTCTGTTGCTGAAACAGACGCGCTTTAATGGGACCCTGTGCCTGCCCGGAGTCGCTGGCTTATCTGAATTTCAGGCATCTCCCTCTCTGTTTAACCGTCAAAATCGCTCAGTTATTTTATGAACAGAGGTATCTGAAATTTTTTATGCTGGAATATTAACAGGTTAGCGCTTCGCTTTGAGGGGCCGTTTATTTTGGGAAAAGACCGATCGTTTTGACCTGCTATTTCTGCTCTTTTAGTCAGAGACGCCTTTAACTAAACTGGCGTATGGCTCATTAATCAGGAGATGACATATGGTGTATTATGACAAAAACGTCGGTCATATGATTCTTGGTGAAGCGGCAATTAATCTGGCTTTTACAGAGCAGGAAATCACGCTCGTTTCACTGATTCGCCAGCTGGGTGAAATGGCCGAGCATGAGCGCAGTGATGAACGCGTCGCCCAGATTGCCGATGCGCGAAACTGGCTCAAAAGTTTCACCGAAGCCGCATCGCGCGACCGCGCCGAACTTAACTGGCTGGTTGAGACCGGACAGGCACCGGTTTTCCTGAAAGATTACCGCTAGCTATGCTGCAGGCCAGGCTGTCGGGTGCTGTCAGTCTGCGCCCGCCTGCTGGTTTTGCACCCTGCGCCGACTCCGCTCATCCTGTTTTTTCCCTGTCGCTGTCAGCGCAGCCGTGCTGAATAAAAAGCAGGCGATTTCTGCCGAAATAGCTGTACAACTCAGACAATATTGTATAACTTTGTACCTATTCGTTAGATGCTGAACTATCCGCCAGGAAACGACCCATGTACCCGAACCAGAGACTGCCACAAACGGCAGACGACATTGCCCGTTATTTTAATGCGGCAAGCCTGCCTTCACAGCAAGAGACGCTGGGACAGGTGGTGGTGGAAATTCTGAATGCCGGTCAGAACGTGAATCGCAAATCGATCTGCACCAAACTGCTGCGCCGCCTTGAAACCGCCTCTTCACAGGAAGAAGAGCGCCACTATCACGCGCTCATCAGCCTGCTGTTCGGCCGTTAATCGTCGGGGGCGTTTCAGTCCCCCGCGTGACGGAGATGCTCCGGGCGGTGTCGCGTCACACAGCGGGCTCGCTGTTACCCCAGCACCTTCAATGCCAGTGCCAGCGTCTGCTGCTCATTGACCATATCGCCCACCTTGCCTGTCACCCGCATACCAAACGCAATGCAGAGAATCAGACCCGCTGCCGCTTCACTGTCCAGCGTGTTATCGATAGAGCCATCCCGTTGCCCCAGCTCCAGCAGTGAAACCAGGAAGCGCTGATTACGCTGCACAACTTTATTGATGCGCTGCGCCAGCGCCTCATCCATTGTCTGCAACGCAATGGCACTGGCGACAACCAGACAGCCGCGCCGTCCCTCCGTCGCCCGCGCCGAATCCAGATAGAACTGTAACAGCTCGGTGATCTTCTCCCGCCCGCTCACGCAGGGGGCCAGACGACGGCGCAGATCGGCATTGCGCAGCAGCAGATAGCGCTCGAAGACCAGCAGAAACAGTGAGCGTTTATCTTTAAACGCCTTATAGATACTGCCTGCAGAGAGGTTCATCGCCTCACTCAGATCGCCGATAGAGGCTGCATGATACCCCTTTTGCCGGAAAACGATCATCGCGTGATCCAGAGCCTGTTCGATATCGAACTCTCTGGGCCGTCCCCGCTCTCTGCTTTTTTGCGCTGTCGCTGTCGTGATCATTATTACCGGCCTGAAGAGGTGCATTTCGGTCAAATCAACCGGGGATTCTAGCGCAGGCGCAGGCAACAAGTACAGATGGTCAGCACGACAGCGCGTTATACGCCTCCGATAAAAAGCGGCAAGGCTGCAGGAAATGAGGCGCAACAGCCGGTAATGGCCGTCACGGCAGCCATCAGGCTACGCCTGATGGCTGAAGATTAGTCGCGTTTTTCCATCTTTATCCAGAACACCGTGATGCTCAGCAGTAAACAGATAAACGCACCGACGCTGAACAGCAGATCAACGGCCAGATTCAGGCTGGCGTGATCCACCACCGCACCTAACAGCACAGGCACCCAGTTAGCGATATAGGCAATGACGTAAAACAGTGAAATCAGTTTTGCGTGACTGGACGCTGGGGAGATCATATTGACCAGCGTCGCGCTTCCCACAAAAATCGCACCATAAGAATATCCGGCCACGAGCAGTCCGGCACATGCCCCTGTTAAAGAGTGAGTGCTGATAGCCCAGGTAAAAAACATGATAGAAATGACCTGAGTAAGACAGCCTGCCGCGAGAGAGGTGCGAGCGCTAATCCGACGGCTTAAAATCTGGCTGATACCAGCGACCACCAAATAGACTGCTATTACATAGCCATACACACCCTGACGATGAATGTCGAGGAGATGCTCAGCGACCGCCGGTCCAATCGATAAAATGCTGGCGGCAAATGCCCAGCTCATAAACAACGCACCTGCACACAGAAAAAACCGTATACCCGTCGCTTTCAGTCCGGTTTTTAGTGCTGCATCCGCTGAGATGGCGGACGAGGATGACACAACCCTGGGCTGGTCATGGTGATGCGCTGGCCAGCTCAGGCGCAATCCAGTAAGGGCGATCGCGGCCGTCATCATAATCAGTACAAATGGCAGCGTCTGGCTGTAGAAATCTGTCTGAATCGCCACGCCGCTGAAAACGGGCCCCAGCGCCAGACCGGTTGTGAAAGAGAGCGTTGCGATCAGAGCTGCAGCTTTACCACCATCTTTCGGGCCAAAACGCAAAAGAGCAATATTGGCTGCGCCGGTTAATGCTCCGGTTCCGAGGCCCGCCAGCAGACGCGCCATAAACAGACAGGCAAACGAGTCGGCCAGGGAAAACAGCAAGGCACCCACAAAGACGGCCAGCAGCGCAGGCATCATCAGACTGCGCAGGTCAGCCACTTTACCGGCAAGATTTCCCACACTGAATAACGCAATTAAAACCCCTCCCGCATACGCGCCATAGATTATCGTCAGGCTGACAGCGGACAAACCCAACTGCTGCTGATAGAGGGGATAAAGCGGCGTTGGTGCACTGCTGTTTAATAAGGCAGCAACCAGCGCCAGTGCAATAAAGCATAAGGTGCGCATCTTTACAGTGGCGTGATGAGAACTATCCGCCATGAGGTTAACTTCTGACATGTTTATTATCCTGAGCGCATGCTTCATAAGCATGACCGGGTCATATTGACGTTCGGGCGTAATGAGAGGCGGGCATCATAGGGCCTGGCAGAGAACCGGTACATCCCCATAACTGCATCACAGGGCTTCAATAATGCTGCTTGTCACATCGGTCCAGACATGCTCAGGCTTTAAGACTACGCAGCATGGGATAAACCTGCAGCCTGTGTCGTCAGGATACGAATGGAGTCACAAACGTTACGCCGTACCGGCAGGTTATTCTGCCGTTAAAAGATTGATACTGAATTCGTTAACGTTGACACTTGCCGCGGTAAGAACGTGTCAATGTTAAGGAAGAAGGTAAGAGATGAACTGGGATGATGTCCGTTTTTTCCTCGCGCTGGCGAGACAAAAAACGTTGCGGGGTGCTTCAAAATCATTGAACGTCGACCAGGCGACAGTAGGACGACGTATTGCCGCATTTGAAAGCGCACTCGGTTCGCGGTTGTTTATACGCACGCCCCGGGCCTTTACGCTGAGTGAGTTTGGCGATCAGGTGATGACAGAAGCCACGGCTATGGAAAGTGCCATGCAGGCGATGAGTCGTAAAGCCGCCTGCGGCGATAACACCCTTGCAGGTAACGTGCGCATCGCCAGCACAGACACGCTTGCCACTGTATTTGTCATGCCTGCCATTCAACGTCTGCGCGAACAATATCCGGATATCACCGTAACCCTGCTGACCGGAATCGGTTTCTCCGATATCTCATACCGCGGCGCGGATATCGCCATTCGTGGTGCCCGCCCCGATTCAGAAGAGTTAATCGTTAAACGCCTGGCGACCATTGAGATGGGACTCTATGCCAGCCAGCGTTATCTGGATCGGTTCGGAGCACCGAATCAGGAACACGGATTAAGCGGTCATCAGCTGGTCATGTTTCCGGCAGACAGGGTGCCACGTCATCGGCAAAACCTGTGTGGCTTTACAGTTAACAGTCAGCAGGTCGTGCTGGAGTGCAACACGCAGTTGCTGATGCAGTCCGCTATTAAACGCGGGATGGGTATCGGTCTGCTTTCGACATTTTTAGCTAACAGCGATCCCGAATTAATCCCGGTTTTGCCTGAAAAACGCGACCCGGTTGATATCTGGCTGGTGCTCCATCCCGATTTGCAAAAAGTCGCACGCATCAGGGCTGTGATTACGGCGCTGGAGCACTGTTTTGCCGAAGAAATCAGGGCCAGAGACTAAGGGCATCAGATAAATATCAGGTACATACTACCAGGCACCTGAAATAAATCGGGTCGCGGCGTTATCCGACATTTTTGCCTGGCATTACGACGCGGACCGCATAACTAAACAGGAAAGTCTCTATTTAAGCGCCGCTACAGGCAGATCCGTTACCCGTGTGGTATAGGCAGGCGACAGCATATCGCGCTTCATCGCCCAGGCTTTGTTTACGCCCTGACCTGCAAACCACAGCTTCCCGCTACCGCGCGTGTTAATCCTGTCGATGAGCTGCATCAGCTCTTCACTATTTCGGCGTGGCTGATGTTCATCGAAGAGATCAAGCTGAGCCACTCCCTGACTGAAAAAATCCGTCAGCACAATCCCTGCCTTCATATAGCGATGGCCCTCAATCCAGATATTATCCAGACACGCCATCGCGACACGAATAATGTCGCGGGTGTCGTGAGTCGGGATCAGAAGCTGGGCGGTCGATTGGTTGCCATAAAAAGGCTCATCAACGGCATGCGGGCTGGTGCGTACGAAGACCCCGACCTGACGACAATATTGCTTCTCGCGACGCAGCTTTTCTGCCGCACGTTCAGCATAGGCACAGACAGCTTCCCGCATCTGATGATAATCGGAGATGCGGTAGCCGAATGAGCGTGAACACATAATCTGCTGCTTATCAGGCTCGTCCGGTTCCAGATCCAGACAGGATTCGCCGCGTAGCTCTCTGACGGTACGTTCCATTACCACACTGAATTGCCTGCGGATCAAATCGGTACTTTGATCCGCCAGATCTTTTGCCGTCATCACGCCCATCGCGTTGAGCCGTTTACTGATACGGTGCCCGACACCCCAGACGTCGGCGACATTAATCAGCGCCAGCAGCTTTCTCTGTCGTTCGGGGTTTGACAGATCAACAATCCCGCCGGTTTTTGTCCACTTTTTAGCCGCAAAATTTGCCAGTTTGGCCAGCGTCTTCGTCGGTGCAATGCCGACACCCACGGTCAGATGGGTCTCTTTACGTATCCGTTCCCGGACCTGTTGACCAAACGTCTCCAGCGCCACAGCGTTCTGCACGCCGGTGAGATCCATAAAGGCTTCATCAATCGAGTAGATCTCCACCGATGGGGCCATCTCTTCCAGTATGGTCATCACCCGATGGCTCATGTCAGCATAGAGCGCGTAATTTGAGCTGAAGACCTGTACCGCGTGACGCGTCAGCTCTTCACGCATTTTAAAATAGGGAGCGCCCATTTTAATGCCGAGTTTCTTCGCCTCAGCACTGCGTGCAATCACACAACCGTCGTTATTCGACAGCACGACAACCGGCTTGCCTTTCAGATCGGGCCGGAAAACTGTTTCACATGACGCGTAAAAGCAGTTCACATCCACCAGCGCAAACATGCTTAGTGCGTCGATTTAATCACAAAGGTGACGACGCCAAACACTTCCAGCACATCTTCAGTCTGGATGGCGATGGGCTTAAATTTGGTGTTCATCGGCATCAGTTGCAGGCAGGGATGAAGCTGCAGGCGTTTCACGGTAAATTCCCCGTCGACGGCGGCTACCACGATGTCTCCATGTCCGGCGGTAAGGGAGCTGTCGACCACCAGCATGTCACCATCATTGATGCCCGCCTCTATCATCGATTCGCCGCTGACCCGGACAAAATAGGTGGCGCTGGGGTGCTGTACCATCAGCGTATTCAAATCGATACGCTGTTCAACATAGTCCTGCGCCGGGGAGGGAAATCCGCACGGGACACGTTCGATATAGAGCGGCAAGGCCATTGCGGCGCGTATGTCCGCAGGTTTGATAAATTCCATCATTGTTCTCCTCTTCCGGATTACTGTATATAAATACAGTAATATCGAATCCCCCTTTTAATCAAGCGAAACGAGGTGTTTTTAAGTAAAGCGCCTGACAACCACACACTTTTTTTAATCTTTCTTTCTGGCTGCCGCGATATTAAGCGAAATCAGATGATTTTCTCCGCAGCGATAAAATAACGCTGAGAGCGACTTACATTCATTCTTCTTATAAATTCACCCGCTGACTTTTTAACTTAAGCACAATCGGATCACGCCCGGCGGCCATTTAAACAGGCAACGCAGCCTGATTATTTCGCTTTTTTAAACGGCAACGCGCGACAGCCTTAATGCGGTGACGCTGGCTGAAGGACATTTATCGCAGGCAGAAAAAGAGAATGTTCAGCCGCGTGCGCTGAATCATTCCGGGAATGAAAAGAGGTCAGATAAGAGAGTGATCGTGCGCAAAAAACAAGAAGCGCGGAGCGGTCGGGAGAAAGGAAATAAGCAGATCACAGGCTCTGCCACGCTATTCAGTCTGAGCCGGGGGCGATGAGATAACCCCCTTTCCGACAGTGCCCGACAGCGACCGTTCGCAGGCTGTGCGGGTCGCTGCCACCGCCCTGTTCTCTTCCGTCTCAGCGGCGGCGGTGGCCTCGCCGTCAGCGTTTAAACCGCGCTGTCGCTCTCCAGCGCATCCTGAATCGCGTCGGCCAGATTGCCAATTTCATTGGCCACTGCCTGCAGGTCCCAGGAGGCTTTAGAGCCGGTAGCCGAGGTCGAGGCGCTGACGGACTCTTTTGCCACTGACAGGGCAGCCGCCACGGCGACCGAACGTTTGTGTTGCTCCTGAGTGATGCCCGCAGGCGGTATCGCGAAATAGTCGTGAACCATGATTGTTTCCTTGTGATGAATTAGGGGTCAACCTTAGTCTTCTGCCTCGGGCGTGTGAAGTGAATTATGCGTCCTGACCGGCCGGACGGTCAGGATTCCAGCAGCCGCGTTGCACGCTGATCCTGTGCATCGCAGAAACCTGTACAGGTTGTACAGGTTTCTGGAGAAAAACGGCGTAAAAAAGGCAGTTGTAACGTTTTTACCGGGTGGCCGCAAAATAAACGGGTGCCTTGCCCTTCCCGTTACGCTGGCCGGGATGATAAATTAACCCACTGTATTTACTCACATAAAAGAACAAAACCTGCCATTTTGCCGGAAAACTCACCCCGCCAACACCTCCGACCAGTACACTTTTATCAGATTTCATTGTACAAGTTTCTCATTCTTGTATAACTTTACTGCGTGACGATAAATCACTTGTAACGAAGGGTGCTTTGCACCGCATCTGAAGGTGTTGTGGATTTCCACCTTCAGATGCAATTTTTTTTGCGTCTGACGGTCACCGGATCTGAATCGACGCATCAACCCCCAATTTCTTATGAGGCCTGACATGCAACCTACGATGAATACAGAGTCTCAGATTTCTGATTACTTCATGAACTCTGGCAAGACACTGACGACTGAAAAACAGGTTATCGCGGCTGTCCATGCTGAACTCGCCCGTGCTAAAGCCCACGTTTCCGATAAAGATGTCGTGCTGGGCCTGATTAACCGCCTGGAGAGTGAGCGTGACGTGGTTAAACAGGACGTTTACCGTCAGGCTCTCGAACATGTTCTGCAGCGTGCGCCGGCAGCCAGCGCCAGCTAAAAAACCTGTGTCTGTTACGATGGAACGCGAATTAGCATGGATGCGTTTCCTGTCCGGAATCTGCCCCTGATAAGGGGCTTTTTTTTGTCCTGCAAACCCCCTTTCTGTCCCCTCTTTTCCTCCCTCTCTTACAGCCAGATATCGTGCCAGATTTAACCATTTTTGCCGCTTATTTCACCATCAATTGCGGTTAATTGCTCTCGGTTCGCTTTATTTATCCGATATCTGTGTCCAAGCTTTTTCTGCATCTCCTGCAAACACAGACGAGGAAAATAATCATGTTTCATCATTCATCAAAACTTCAATTTCCGGTTCGTGTAGAGAAACCCGATCCAGAGTTTGCCATGCTGTTACAGCAGGCGATCGGCGGCGTCGAAGGTGAAATTCGTGTAGCGATGCAATACTTTTTCCAGGCAATGGGCGCACGCGGTGATGTGCGGATTCGCGATCTGCTGATCTCAACCGCCACCGAAGAGCTGAGCCATATCGAAATGCTGGGCTACGCCGTGGCGCTTAATCTGGAAGGTGCCCCCCTCTCTTACCAGGAAGCCTCCGCGAAAGATCCGGTGGTCAATGCGATTCTGGGTGGCATGAACCCGCGCCATATTCTCTCTTCCGGCCTGGCCGCAATGCCGGTGAACGCCAACGGAATGCCGTTCGACATGAGCCACATTTACGCCTCCGGTAACGTCGCGGCGGATATGCTGGCCAACGTCACCGCAGAGGCCACCGGTCGCGTGCTGGCTACCCGTCTCTACAACATGACCGAAGATAAAGGCATGAAGGATTTCCTCTCGTTCCTGATCGCCAGGGACACCATGCACCAGCAGCAGTGGCTGGCGGTGATTGAGGAGATGGGCGGACTGAACGCCTCACTGCCGATCCCGAACAGCTTCCCGCAGGAAAATGAGGCGCAGGAACACTCCTACTACTGCCTGAACACCTCACTGGATAAACCGCTGCCGGAGGGCCGCTGGAGCAGCGGTCCGGCTTACGATGGTCAGGGTCAGTTCAGCGCGAAACAGAAGCCCGATATTCTGGGTGACGAACCGCTGCTCGGTAACGCCCGCCCGGGTTCCGGTGCCCAGGCAGAGCAGATTGACGGTATCACGCCGCCGAAACCTTAATCACTCATGCTGCACGCCTGTCGGGGAGTGACGCCCTGACAGGTTTCGCCCCTTTTACTGGAGGAATAGCCATGTCATCCACTCAGCGTCCACAGCCACCTTTCGCCGAACAGCAGCAGACGTGGCCGGGCAGCACTGCCGCGATGCAGCCGCAGCCCGATCATGGCGAAGAGAGCTATCAGGGATCAGGCCGCCTGACGGGTAAAAAAGCCATTATTACCGGTGGCGACTCCGGCATTGGCCGGGCTGTCGCCATTGCGTTTGCCCGTGAAGGTGCCGATGTGCTGATCTCCTACCTCGATGAACATGAAGATGCGCAGGATACGGCCCGGCTGGTAGAGGCCGCCGGTCGCAAAGCCGTGCTGGTGCCCGGCGATATTACCGAGGCGTCTCACTGTAATGCGCTGGTCGATCGGGCCGTAGAGGCGTTCGGGGAGGTTAACATCCTGGTCAACAACGCCGCCTTTCAGATGACGCGTATGTCGCTGGATGAGATCAGCGATGAAGAGTTTGACCGCACCATGAAAACCAACCTCTACGCGATGTTTTACCTGACCAAAGCCGCCACCCGGCATATGCCGGCGGGCGGGTCGATCATCAACACCGCCTCAATCAATGCCGATCAGCCAAAACCGAAGCTGCTCGCCTATTCGGCCACTAAAGCCGCCATCGTCAACTTCTCCGGCGGACTGGCCGCTCTGCTGGCTGAAAAAGGTATCCGCGCCAATGCGGTCGCGCCCGGCCCTATCTGGACGCCGCTGATCCCCTCAACCATGCCGGTTGAACAGGTGAAAAACTTTGGCAGTGAGGTGCCGCTGCAGCGGGCCGGTCAGCCTGCTGAGCTGGCACCCACCTATGTGATGCTGGCCAGTGACGAAGGCAGCTACATTTCAGGGGCAACCATCGCCGTCACCGGCGGCGTGGCGATTATTTAACAGGACGCTTCCCTGGCACACTCTGCCAGGGGATCGGCTATCCGCTGCTGCGCTATCGCCCAGGCGTAGAGCGGTTCCCGCGCCAGATTCTTCATTTTCACTTCGCACATAATGTCGAAATCCTGAAACGACAGCGCCCACCCATTCAGCGTCGGGTTAAAGAAGTAGTCAGAGTGCGCCCGCAGTTTGCTTTTGCTCACCCCCAGCGCCGCCTGATCGGGCCAGCCCTGCGACGGAATGATCCCCTCCTGCGAAATCGAGTAGTGCAGCACCGGACGCACGCCGCGCCAGGAGTCGATGACGCGGGCAACACGCGGATCGTCTGGCTGAATAAACTCACTCTCTTTTACCCAGTGATGATGAATATCCAGCACCACCGGACAGAGCGGTGCCGCCTGCAGCACGTCATCCAGCGAACAGGAGATCTCATCATTCTCCACCGTCAGCATCCGTTGCGCTTCCGGGCTGAGCTGCTCAAAGGCGCGTTTAAATCCGTCGAACCCCGCCTTGCCGTTCATATGGATGTTGATTTTGAAATCCTGAAACTGTTTGCCGTAGCCCATCAGCGTGGCGCAGAGCGTGTGATACTCCACATCCTCCAGCGCGCGCGACACCACATCGGGATTATCGGAGGCCAGCACGGTGTACTGGCCCGGATGGAAGGAGAGCCGGATATCGTTTGCCCGCGCCAGTTCACCACAGCGGGCAAACAGCGGATGGAGTTCGGGCAGAAACGCCGCAAACAGCGGCGTGGCTTCGGGCACGGTGTAAAGCGGCAGCAGATCGCTGCCGATACGCATCATCCGGAGAGGCGCGGGTAAGGTAGCCAGTTGCTCCAGCGTCTGATAAAGATGATTCAGATTGGTCACGCTGATCTCATGGAGCAGCTGATAACGTTCATCATGCGATAAACTCAGAAACCGTTTACGGGTGGTGGCGCGAAACGGAAAAAATTGTTTGCCATCACTGTTGAGATACTTACATGCAAAGCCTAATTTCATGACTGCTCCTGATTGATGCTTATCAGAAGTGTAACAGGCCTCTGGCGACCAGCCAGTCGCGGGGGCGCAGAGGCAGGCTATAGAGTGACAGGGAGAACCGCTATGCAGGGCCATGAAATCCAGCGCATCGCCATCGACGCAGCGGAGCGGCTGCCCGCCGCAGAATGCAGCTATCCGTTCGGGCCGAAACATCAGGTATATAAAGTGTGTGGAAAAGTGTTTTTGCTGCTGACCGAACTGCGCGGGGTGCCCATCATCACGCTGAAATGTGAGCCGCAGCAGGCGGAGCTGCACCGGGTCATCTACCCCTCCATTACCCCCGGCTATCACATGAATAAGCGTCACTGGATCACGGTCTCGCCCGGTGACGGCCTCTCGCCCGGCCTGATTCAGCAACTGGTGGAGGAGGCTTATCGCCGGGTCGTGAGGGGTATCCCCGCTTCGCGCCGCCCGGTCTGGGTGGGCTGACAGCGCGGCCACGGGTCAGGAGAAGGACGGCGGACAGGAGCCCGACCCGCCGTCACCCGTGAGCCATCTTACCCCGCGCTTAGTGGTGCAGCATCTCCTCCACCACCTCAGCATTCATCATCTGGTAGGGATAATAGGTCGGCCAGTTCTCCATCTCCGCCAGCAGCGCCTGCTGAGAGTCGTTGCCCGTGAAGATATGGAAATGGGCAGACTTACGCGGTCCGATCGTATGGTCGCTGAACTGCACATATTTTGGCGCGCGGCTGTTCGCGTCTTCACAGGTAAAGAGGTAGCGCACCCCTTTTTTGCCGGAGCTGTAGGTCAGGATTTTATAGCCGTCATAGCGATAGTGACAGGCGCTGACCTGGTCGCCCACGTGGAACTCCATCACGCCATTTTCAATACCGATGGTATCGACGCGGGTGGCATACCCTTTGCGATAATATTCTTTATATTCTGCGGCCGTTTTATGGGGGTCCTGCTGCGCTTTTTTCTGCCAGACCGGGTCCAGCTCGCCACTCTGCAGCAGCGGATAGACCGACTGCCACAGCCCATCCCAGTCAGAAAGCGAACGATCTTTCACGTCGCTGTCAGCAAAGACCCCTTCTGCGGCTTTCTGCTCCTGCGCTGACAGCGGTTTGCCATGTGCGTGACTGCCGTGTGCCTGCACCTGCTGCGTGATTAACAGCGCCGCCACGATCCCTATCCATTTACCTGCATGATTCACCACAATCTGACCCTCAGTAAAAGTTACAAAATGAAATGTTATGATATAACATTTCCATGTTCAACCCGTTTGCCGCTTTATCAACATTAAATCTGTTTATGGTTATCTTTCCGGTTCAGCGCCTCAGCGGGGAGAGATGGCAGGTCAGGCCGGCGGAGGGAAAACAAAGCGGATCACCTGGCGGGCGGGCACTGACCCGCCGATAAGCCAGACGGCACAGGGGGTGAATAAGCGAAGCGACAAGGCGTACCCGCAGATAAGCGTACGTTTTCAGCCGGACGAAAAAGAGGCAGCCATCCGGATTAAATGCCCCGTTTACCCTCAGCATTGTTCAGGTTGTTCTATATTTAGTGTCGTCGAAAATAAAACAACAGCCGGAGCATGGATTAATGTCGAAAGAAACTGAGAAGAAACCCCTGAGCCACCGTGCGCCCACCACCGGACCAGAGTCATCAGAGCCGGGTCTGGGTTCGCTGGCACCGAAAGATGGTTCGCATCAGCCACCCGCCGAACCCACTCCGCCAGGCAAGCAGCCTACTGCCCCAGGCAGCCTGAAAGCGCCACAGACCCACAACGCTAAACTCGACCAGCTTGAAGCCAGCCGTAAAAACGGCACGAACCAGCCGCTGACCACCAATCAGGGCACCCGCATCGCCAACGACCAGAACTCCCTGCGAGCCGGTACGCGTGGTCCGACCCTGCTGGAAGACTTCATCATGCGTGAGAAGATCACGCACTTTGACCATGAGCGTATTCCTGAGCGTATCGTGCATGCACGCGGCTCAGCGGCACACGGCTACTTTCAGCCTTACCGCTCACTGAAAGATCTGACCAAAGCTCAGTTCCTCAGCGATCCGAATCAGACCACCCCGGTTTTCGTGCGTTTCTCCACCGTACAGGGTGGTGCTGGCTCTGCCGATACCGTGCGTGATATCCGCGGTTTCGCCGCCAAGTTCTATACCGAAGAGGGCGTGTTTGACCTGGTCGGTAACAACACCCCGGTGTTCTTTATTCAGGATGCGCATAAATTCCCTGACTTTGTGCACGCCGTTAAGCCGGAGCCGCACAATGAAATCCCGCAGGGCCAGAGTGCCCATGACACCTTCTGGGATTATGTCTCCCTGCAGCCGGAAACCATGCACAACGTCATCTGGGCGATGTCCGATCGCGGCATTCCGCGCAGCTATCGCACCATGGAAGGCTTCGGGATTCACACCTTCCGCCTGATTAACGCCGAAGGCAAAGCGACCTTTGTCCGCTTCCACTGGAAGCCGGTGGCCGGTAAAGCCTCACTGCTGTGGGATGAGTCGCAGAAACTGACCGGCCGCGATCCGGACTTCCACCGCCGCGATCTGTGGGAAGCCATTGAGGCGGGCGATTTCCCGGAATATGAACTGGGCCTGCAGCTGATCCCGGAAGAGGATGAGTTCAAGTTTGACTTCGACATTCTCGATGCCACCAAACTGATCCCGGAAGCGCTGGTGCCGGTTGAAATTGTCGGCAAAATGGTGCTGAACCGTAACCCGGACAACTTCTTTGCCGAAACCGAGCAGGTGGCATTCCATCCGGGTCATATCGTGCCGGGGCTCGATTTCTCCAACGATCCGCTGCTGCAGGGTCGCCTGTTCTCCTATACCGACACGCAGATCAGTCGTCTGGGCGGCCCGAACTTCCACGAGATCCCGATTAACCGTCCGACCTGCCCTTACCATAACTTCCAGCGTCAGGGGATGCATCGTCAGGACATCGACACCAACCCGGCTAACTACGAGCCGAACTCGATCAACGACAACTGGCCGCGTGAAACCCCACCGGCGGCAAAAGGCGGCGGCTTCGAGAGCTATCAGGAGCGGATCGAAGGCCACAAGGTGCGCGAGCGCAGTCCCTCCTTCGGCGAATACTATGCTCAGCCGCGCCTGTTCTGGCAGAGCCAGACCGAGGTTGAGCAGCAGCACATCATCGGTGCCTACTCGTTTGAGCTGAGCAAAGTAGGACGTGCCTATATTCGTGAGCGCGTGGTGGATCATCTGGCGCGCATTGATACCAAACTGGCGCAGGGTGTGGCCGATAATCTGGGCATCGCCCTGACCGACGAGCAGCGCAATATCCAGCCGCCGGCACCGGTCAACGGCCTGACCAAAGATGACAGCCTGAGCCTCTATGCCGTGCCGGATGGCGAGATCAAAGGCCGTCAGGTTGCACTGCTGCTGAGCGACGGCGTGAAAGCGGACGGTGTGCTGGCGATCCTGCAGGCGCTGAAAGCGGAAGGCGTGCACGCCAAACTCCTGGCGCCGCACATGGGCCAGGTGCGTGCCGACGATGGTTCCGTACTGCCGATCGACGCCACCTTCGCCGGTCTGCCTTCGCTGACCTTTGATGCGGTGATCGTACCGGATGGCAACATCGATGCGCTGCTGTTAAGTGGCGATGCCCGCTACTTCCTGCTGGAAGCCTACAAGCACCTCAAGGTCATTGGCCTGGTGGGCGACGCGCGCCGCTTCAAAGCGCAGTTCGGTCTGGGTGATGGCGATCAGGAAGAAGGCATCGTGCAGGGTGACTCGGCGGAAAGCGCCCTGACCTCTGAATTTACACAGGCGATGAAAGCGCACCGCGTCTGGTCCCGCAGCCAGAAGGCGCAGTCTGTTCCGGCCTGATGCGTTAAGTGAATAAAAAAACCGCCCCCCGGGCGGTTTTTTTTATGGCGGAGAAAGCGGACCCCTGACGTAAAAGGCGTTCCCGTCAGAAGCTCTGCCAGTTGTCGTTGTCTGCCACGGCAACAGGCTGACGCTGTGGCGCGGCGATCGCCTTCGCGACCGGTGCGGCTGAAAACGCGGCGTGCAGCGTGCCGGTTTTGAAAACCGCGACCGTTTTACGCAGGTAACTTGCCTGCTCCTCCAGCGAGGCGGCGGCACTGGCAGACTCCTCCACCAGCGCGGCGTTCTGCTGCGTAACGCCATCCATCTCTGAGACGGCGATGCAGACCTGCTCAATGCCACGGGTCTGTTCGGTCGAGGAGGCGGCGATCTCTTCGATCAGCTGCGTGACCCGGCTTACCGATGTCACGATGCTCTCCATCGCGCTGCCCGCCTGCGCGGCGTAACCGGCACCGGTTCTGATCCGCTCAGCAGAGCGGTCAATCAGGCCGCGGATCTCCTGCGCGGCCGTGGCGCTGCGGCCAGCCAGCGATCGCACTTCACCCGCCACCACCGCAAATCCCCGGCCCTGCTCCCCGGCGCGCGCCGCCTCAACGGCCGCATTCAGCGCCAGAATGTTGGTCTGAAACGCGATGCTGTCGATAATAGCGATAATCCCGGCGATCTGACCGGAGCTTTCGCTGATCTGATCCATGTTGGCGATGACCCGGGCCACCGTCTCGCCGCCCTGCACCGCTGTGGTTGACGCCTCTTTTGACACCGTGGTCGCCTGGCGGGCGTTGTCGGCGTTGAGTTTCACCGTCGAGGTGAGCTGCTCCATGCTGGCCGCGGTCTGCTCCAGCGCGGCGGCCTGCTGCTCGGTGCGGGAGGAGAGATCGCTGCTGCCCGCGGAGATCTCCGCCGCACCGGTGAAGATTGAGCGGGTAGCGTCATCAACCGAGGTGATGGTCACCACCAGCGCATCGCGCATCTGCTGCAGCTCCTGAACCAGCAGCCCCATCTCATTGCGCCCTTCCTGCTGAATCGCGGAGGTTAAATCACCGCCCGAGATGGCACGCATGTAACCGGTCAGCCTGCCGAGCGGGCCAACCAGCAGTTTTTGCAGCCCGATCCAGACCGCTGCGGCCACCACAACGGTAATCAGGCCGATGGTCAGCAGCGTCCAGAGCGCATCCGTCAGGCTGCGCTGATTATGCTCGGAGGTCGCTTTCATCAGCTGGATGTTCAGCGCACGCCAGGCCTGATAGGCGCTGTCGAGCTGATCCTGGGCGGCCTGCGCCTCCAGGTTGCCGTAAGCCGGATAGTTGCCCTGCTTCAGAAAGGTGATGGAGGCGAGCATGGTTTCACGCATCTGCTGATAGGCCGCCTTCACCTGCGTCGCCTGCGCATCGCTCTGTTTCTCCTGCTGCGTCAGCCCCTGCCAGGCCGTGAAGTCGGCGTCGGCCGCCGCCGCAGACTGCCCCGCCTGCTCCAGCAGCGTCGCCATCGCCGCCAGCGATTTCGGGTCCTGCTGATTCTTCAGGAAACGGATCGCCACACGGTTGATGGTGACGCGGGTTTTGATCAGGGTTTTCACGGCATCGCTCAGGTGCTGCTGCTGCAGCGTCAGCTGCTCAGCGGCCACGAAGTTTTTATCGGCTTTTGCCATGCCGTTGTAGAACAGGAAACCGGTCAGGGTGAGTAAAATGATGAAGACGGCCAGCACCGCCAGAATACCGTGCGTTATTTTAAGATTTTTTATCATGTGAGCAGGCTCATATCAGAGGAGATAGTAGCGTTATCGGCCAGCGCCGCGTTTATCTGAGTGCCTGATGGAAAAGCTTTTTCACGGCGTGATGCCAGGCACACTCAGCCGGACAAAAAAAGCGCCGCGAAGGCCTCTGAGCGCATTCGCCGCTTAACATCCGCCCCTCTGCTGTGGTTGAATTCGCCCCTTACATTTTTTGCACGTGGTTATCATGCATTACATACAGAGTCTGATGCGTTTTATTGAGGGAAACAGCGTGTTGTCGGCCAGCTTCAGCCTGCTGCTGCTGATTATGGCCGGGATGGTCACACACCTGATCTGCAAATTCTTCATCGTCAAAGTGGTCAGGAAAGTCTTCTTCAGCAGCCACAAACAGGGCGTGCCGCTGGACAAAGATGTTCGCCTCTCGCAGAAGCTCTCCAATTTTGTGCCGGTCATTGTGGTCTACAATTTCCTGCAGTTCATGCCCGGCCTGCCGGAGCATCTGAAGATCGCCGTGCAGACCATCTGCGGCATCCTGTTCTTTATCTATCTGTCGATCTTCTTCAACGAAGTGCTGGAGATCGTTAACAGCTCCTATTCGCGCAAATCGAAGCGCAAGAATCACTCGATTAAAGGCTACATCCAGATCGGTAAAATCCTGGTGCACATTATCGCCGCGATCATGATTCTGGCGATTATGTCCAACAAGTCACCGGCGATCATCATCTCCTCGCTGGGTGCGGTGGCCGCCGTCCTGATGCTGATCTTTCAGCATACGCTGCTGTCGCTGGTGGCCAATATTCAGCTCTCCTCCAACGACGTGCTGCAGCTGGGCGACTGGATTGAGATGCCGGATAACAATATCAGTGGTGAGGTGATCGATATTGCGCTGCACACCATCACCATCCGCAACTGGGACAACACCATTTCGCGCATCCCGACCAAGAACTTCCTGACCGAGACCTACACGAACTGGCAGGCGATGTTCTCCTCCGGTGCGCGCCGTATCATGCGCAGCTTTTATCTGGATCAGAAGTCGATCACCTTTGTGAATCAGGAGATGTTGCAGTCGATGAGCCAGATCCGCATCGCCAGCGAAGCGATTACCGGGCTGCTGGACGGGCGCGACATCAGCGCTGTGGGCGACCGCTGGTTTATGGAGAACGGCATTACCAATCTGATGGTATTTCGTAAGTTCCTGACCGCCTGGCTCGCCCAGCGTCACGATATTCAGAAAGAGATGTATATCGTGGTGCGGCCGCTGAAACCGTCACCGGATGGGTTACCGGTGGAGATCTACTGCTTCACCTCCTCCATTCTGTGGGTGGACTATGAGAATACCCAGGCGGAAATTTTTGAGTTTATCTATTCGATGGCCCGTCTGTTTGAACTGCAGATCTATCAGCATCCGGCGGGGTCCGATTTCGCCCGGCTGGCTCAGCCGCACCCCGGGAGCCGGGACGCGCAGCAGAGCAGCGAACAGTAACCCCCCACGCGCGGCGGCCCCTGCTGCCGCGCGGTTCAGCTTTTACTCAGCGCATAGTTCAGCACTCTGTCATTTTTCATCTGCACGGTCAGCGTCTGCCCCTCGGTGGTATTCAGGGTGCGCGCCTCACTGTAGGTCCATTTCAGCAGCCGCTGCCCGTCCGGGTAGGGCGTTTCACTGTCGGGCTGGCCGAACAGGGCGATCAGCTGGGCTTTGGTGGTCTGACCGGCATGAATCTGCTGCAGATGCGAATTGTCCAGCCGGTGTCCGACCCGGTTAGAGCAGGCAGAAAGCAGCAGCAACACGGCTAACAGGGCGTTTTTCCTCACATCCTCTCCTTAAACATTCAGCGTCACGGGCGAGCCTGTCCGGACGTGCCTGAGCTTATAGCGAATCCGCCCCCTGCGTCAGCCTTTTCTGCGCCGCCCCCGCTTTCACTCATCCCGGATCACGCTGATTCAGCGTCATAAACGCAAATTTTGTTCACCAGCCCCTCCGCCGCCCGGCGAGGGCAACATCTTAGTCTATGATTATTCACTGTAGCCGCGTGGAAGCGGTCTCACCGCCCTTTTCCACCGCATCACACTGAATACCAGTCCAGCTTCCTGGCTGAAGAGACGCGCCGGCCCACCCGGCATCCTGGTCTCGCTGGCAGGTTTATGATTTTTGACATTTGCATGATCAACATCCTTTTCGCGCGATGGACGCCATTGCGCATTTCCAGGCTAAATGAGGCAACTGAATGGAATCCAAATCTTTTTCCAAAAGCTGGGGCGCTGAACGGGTTGCCCGTGATGAGGTGCGTTTTCGCCTCTGGGCAACCGGCCAGCAACGTGTGACGCTGCGCCTCTCCGGTAAAGACATAGAGATGACCCCGCAGGCTGACGGCTGGTTTGAGACGCAGGTTGCCGGTGTGGCCGCCAGCGCGGAGTATGACTTTGTGCTGGCCGATGGCACAGCCGTGCCCGATCCCGCCGCCCGCGCCCAGAAAGCGGAGGTCAACGGCCCCTCTCTGGTGATCGATCCTGATGCTTATCAGTGGCAGAACACGGCGTGGCGCGGTCGTCCGTGGACGGAGTCGGTGGTGTATGAACTGCACATCGGCACCTTTACCCCCGAAGGCACTTTCCGGGCCGCGATTGAAAAGCTTCCGGTGCTGGCGGAAACCGGCATTACCATGATCGAGGTGCTCCCGGTGTCGCAGTTTGGCGGCAACCGCGGCTGGGGCTACGACGGCGTGCTGCTCTATGCACCGCACGCTGCCTACGGCACACCCGATGATTTCAAAGCCTTTATCGACGCAGCGCACGGCCACGGTCTGTCGGTGGTGCTCGATATCGTGCTGAACCACTTCGGCCCGGAGGGCAACTATCTGCCCCTGCTCTCGCCTGACTTCTTCCATCAGGAGCGCAAGACGCCGTGGGGCGCAGGCATCGCCTATGACGTTGATGCGGTTCGTCGCTACATTGTGGAGGCGCCGCTCTACTGGCTGCAGGAGTTTAATCTCGACGGCCTGCGTTTTGACGCCATCGATCAGATTGACGATCCCAGCGAAAAGCATGTGCTGATTGAGATTGCCGAGCGTATCCGCTCGACGATTACCGATCGCCCTATCCATCTCACCACCGAAGACTGCCGCAATGTCACCTTCCTTCATCCGCGTGATGAAAAAGGCGACGCTCCGCTGTTCACGGGGGAGTGGAACGATGACTTCCACAACGCCGTGCATGTGCTGGCGACCGGGGAAGATCACGCCTACTACCAGGACTTTGCCGATCATCCGGCGCAGCAGGTGGCGCGGGCGCTGGCAGAAGGCTTTGTCTATCAGGGCGAAGTGTCGAAGCAGTCAGGTGAACCGCGTGGGGTGAAAAGCAGCAGCCAGCCGCCGGTGGCCTTTGTCGACTTTATCCAGAACCACGATCAGACGGGCAACCGGGCGCAGGGCGAAAGGCTCATCAGCCTGGCTGGCGCGGCGCGCACTCAGGTGCTGCTGGCCACCCTGCTGGTCTCGCCGCATATCCCGCTGCTGTTCATGGGCGAAGAGTATGGCGAAACCCAGCCGTTCCTGTTCTTCACCGATTTCCACGGCGATCTGGCTAAAGCGGTGCGCGAAGGCCGCGCCAGAGAATTTGAAGGCCATGCCGGTCACGGTGAAACCGTGCCGGACCCTAATGATGTGACCACTTTTGAACAGTCGAAACTTAACTGGCAGAAGAGGGAGACGCCGGAAGGCCAGCAGTGGCTGGCACTGACGCGCCAGCTGCTCAGCCTGCGTCAGCAGCATATCGTGCCGCTGCTGCAGACCGCCGGGGGGGACGCCGGCCAGGTGATCACGACGTCAGAGGGCTTCCTCGCGGTGCGCTGGGATTTCCCGGCGGGCACGCTCTCCCTGGCGCTGAACGTCAGCAACCGCACGCAGCCGATCCCCGATCTGCCGGGTAAGACCCTGTTTGCCTGGCCGCAGGCCGCAACTGAACTTGCGCCTGACTCTATCGTGGTGCGTCTGGCTAAGGGAGAAACCGCATGACTATTCCAACCGCAACCTATCGCATCCAGTTCCGCAACGGCATGACCTTTGACCGCGCCGCGGCGCTGGTGCCCTATCTGAAACAGCTTGGGATCAGCCATCTCTACGCCTCGCCGATCTTCAGCGCGACCGCGGAGTCCACCCACGGCTATGACGTCACCGACGTCAACGAGATCGAGCCCGCCATTGGCGGACGCGAAGGATTTGATCGGATGGTCGCCGCGCTGCAGGCTGCCGGACTGGGCCTGATCCTCGACATTGTGCCGAACCATATGGCCGCGTCGCTGGAGAACCCGTGGTGGCGCGACGTGATCGAACATGGCGAACAGAGTCGCTACGCCACCTATTTTGATATCGACTGGTCACGTCGCCTGACACTGCCGTTCCTCGGCGACACCTTTGAGGCGGTGCTGGCGAATGGCGAGATCAGCGTGCAGCGCGACCCGCAGAGCGGCAAACCGGCGCTGGCCTACTTTGACAATTTCTACCCGCTGGACCCACGGACCTGGCAGGATCGGGAAGAGGCGGTGCTCGCCCTGCGCGATGCCGCAGAGATCGCGGCCCTGCATGACCAGCAGCCGTGGCGACTGATGTCCTGGCGCGATGCGCCGCGCGACCTCTCCTACCGGCGTTTCTTTGAGGTGACCGGTCTGGTGGGCGTGCGCGTGGAGGACAAAACGGTCTTTGACGCAGCGCACCAGCTGATTCTTGAACTGGTTCACACCGGCGCGGTGCAGGGATTGCGGGTGGATCACGTCGATGGCCTGGCCGATCCGCGCGGCTATCTGGAGCAGCTGCGCCAGGCGGCGGGTCCCGACTGCTACCTCACCGTGGAGAAGATCCTGGGTGAGGATGAACAGCTGCCGGATGAGTGGCCAGTTTCCGGCACCACCGGCTATGAGTTTATGGCGGCGCTCGCCAACCTGCTGGTCGACAGCGATCGCCTGAGTGGCCTGCGCAAAGCCTATCAGGCGGTGATTGGCAAAACCGTGGACATGAAAGCGGAGCTGCGCGCCGCCAAGCTGTTGATGGCGAACCGTAATTTTGCCGGCGAATTTAACCGGTTACTCCAGCTGGCGCTGACGATTGCCGACGCAGAGGGCACGCCACAGCCGGAACCTGAGCTGAAAAATGCGCTGCGCGAGCTGCTGGTGGCCTTCCCGGTCTATCGCACCTACGGCACCCCGGAGGGCCTGACCCCTGCCGACCAGCAGCTGCTGCAGCAGGTGGTCGGTCAGGTGAAAGCCAGCGCCACGGCACCAGACAGCGCGGCGCTCGACTTTCTGACCCGGATTCTGCGGGCAGAGGTCGCCTCTGCGGCCCGCGAGGATGCCACGCAGTTCCGCACCCGCTTCCAGCAGCTGACCGGCCCGCTGATGGCGAAGTCTGTCGAAGATACGCTGTTCTTCCGTCAGCACATGGCGCTGGCGCTGAATGAGGTCGGCGCTGAACCGCTGGCGCGTCACTTCTCGCTGGCGCAGTTCCACGCCGAAATGCAGGCGCGGCGCGAACATCAGCCCGATGCACTGTCGGGTACCTCAACGCACGACACCAAACGCGGTGAAGATGCGCGTGCGCGGCTCTATACCCTGACCGAAGCGCCGCAGCGCTGGGCGGATTGCGTGAGCCGCTGGCGGGAGATGAATCAGGATCAGATCGTCCGGCTGAAAGATGGCCCGGCACCGGAGCCGGCGGTCGAATGGATGCTCTATGAAGCGCTGGCCGGCGTCTGGCCGACCACCCTGCAACCGGACGACGCGGAAGGTCTGGCGGCGCTGGAGGCCCGCTTTGTGGTTTACGTGGAAAAAGCGCTGCGTGAAGCCAAGCTGCGCACCGACTGGGCCGACAACAATGACGCCTATGAAGAGGCGGTGCTGGGCTATGCCCGTCACCTGCTCTCGCCCGCCAGTCACGCCTTCCTTAATGACTTCTGCGAGGCGCTGCAGCCCTTTATCCGCGCGGGCCTGGTCAACAGTCTGACCCAGACCGTGGTGAAACTCACCGCGCCGGGCGTGCCCGATATTTATCAGGGCAGCGAGGCGCTGGACTTCAGCCTGGTCGACCCCGATAACCGCCGCGAGCCCGACTTTGACGCGCTGGCCGCCATGCTCCGTGCGCCGCAGCACGACGGCAGTGAGACCCACTGGCGGCGTGGTCAGGTTAATCAGCAGGCGATTGTGAAGCTGCTGGCGCTGCGCCAGCAGCAACCTGACCTGTTCCGCCACGGCGACTATCTGGCGCTGGAAGCCGGGGGTGGGCAGCCGGACAAGGTGCTGGCCTTTGCCCGCACCCATGGGGATCAGGCGGTGATTGTCATTGTGTCGCGCCGGGTCTTTGACGCCCTGCCGGAAAACCTGGATCAGCCGCCTGCGGCGCGCTGGGCAGAGATCAGCCTCGCCCTGCCGGACGGGCTGCGTCAGCGCCATTATGAGGATGTGCTGAGCGGTAACACGCTCGATGCAGGCGATGCGCTGGCGCTGGGCGACCTGGCGTCGCAGTGGTGCGCCGTGCTGGTGGCACGCTGAAATCTTTTTTCTGTTACGCGTCAATCTGTTCACTGAATAACGAGGCATCAATGTCAAACAGTCAGCGTTTTGAAATTACGGCGGGTTACAGCCATTTGCTGGGGGCAAACTTTGATGGTCAGGGCGTAAACTTCGCCCTGTTCAGTGCCCACGCCGAGCGGGTGGAACTCTGTCTGTACGATCCCAGCGGTAAAACGGAAATCGCCCGTCTGGAGCTGCCGGAATATACCCATGAAATCTGGCACGGCTATGTGCCGGGTCTGAAGCCAGGTGCGCTGTATGGCTATCGCGTCTATGGTCCCTACGACCCGGAGAATGGTCATCGCTTTAACCCGAACAAGCTGCTGCTCGATCCCTACGCCCGCGAACTGGCGGGCGACATCGCCTGGAACGAGGCGCACTTCGCCTACGATCTCTATCACGACGATAAAGATCTCACTTTTGACAGCCGCGACAGCGCGCCGTTTACACCGAAGTGCCGGGTGGTCGATCCCAATGAGTTTGACTGGCAGGACAGGAACCGTCCGAACGTGCCATGGCCAAAAACGGTGATCTATGAAACCCACGTCAAAGGCTTTACCCAGCTCAACACGGCGCTGCCGCCCGAACTGCGCGGCACCTTTGACGGCATGGGCCATAAAGCGACCGTCGACTACATCAAAAGCTTAGGCATTACCTCGGTCGAGCTGCTGCCGGTGCACTGGTTCCCGGACGATCAGCATCTGCTGGATAAAGGGCTGAAAAACTTCTGGGGCTACAACACGCTGGGCTTCTTTGCGCCCGCGACCCGCTACTTCGGCCCGCGCGGCATTCAGGGCTTCCGCGACATGGTTCGCGCCTTTCATGATGCCGGCATTGAGGTGATCCTCGACGTGGTTTACAACCACACCGCCGAGGGGAATGAGCTGGGGCCGACGCTATCGTTTAAAGGCATCGATAACTTCTCCTACTACCGGACCCTGCCGGACCAGCACCGCTACTACATCAACGACACCGGAACCGGCAATACTGTCAACACCTCGCATCCGCGCGTGCTGCAGATGGTGCTCGATTCGCTGCGCTACTGGTCTGAGTCGATGCATATCGACGGTTTCCGTTTTGACCTCGGCACCATTCTGGGACGCGAACCGGATGGCTTTGACCCGCGCGGCGGCTTCTTCGATGCCGTGATGCAGGACCCGATCCTGTCACAGAAAAAGCTGATTGGAGAACCCTGGGATATCGGACCGGGTGGCTATCAGGTCGGCAGCTTCCCGCCAGGCTGGGCAGAGTGGAACGACCAGTATCGCGACACGGTGCGCGACTACTGGAAAGGCAACAACGTTTCGACCGACTTTGCCGCCCGTCTGCTCGGATCCGGCGATCTTTACGATCAGCACGGCCGTCGCCCGTGGGCCAGCGTCAACTTCGTGACGGCGCACGATGGCTTCACGCTCAACGACCTGGTCTCCTACAACGACAAGCACAACGATGAGAATGGCGAAGATAACAACGACGGTCACAATGACAACCGATCGTACAACTATGGCGCAGAAGGCCCAACGGACGACGAAGGCATCAACGCCGTACGTGAGCGCCAGAAGCGTAACTTCCTCGCCACCCTGATCTTCTCACACGGCACGCCGATGCTGCTGGCAGGCGATGAGTTTGGCCGCAGCCAGATGGGCAACAACAACGGCTACTGCCAGGACAGTGAAATCTCCTGGGTTCACTGGGATAACCTGCCGGAATCCGCCGAAGCGCTGCGCGCGTTCACCCGCCAGATCCTGAGCCTGCGTGCTCAGCAGCCTCTGCTGCGTCGGGAGAACTGGCGCGACGGCATGGATATCAAATGGTTTAACGCCGGCGGCGGGTTCCAGCAGAGTGAGCAGTGGGATGAAGGCTCCACGCTGGGCGTCTATATCGGGCGGCCCGACCTGCAGACCGAAGAGGGTATCTGGCACGATGTGCTGATGCTGCTTAACCCGTTTGAGGGCAACGTGCCCTTCCGCATCCCGCAGTTTGGTGAAGGGGGCTGGGTGCTGGAGCTGACCACCAGCGACGTGGCGAAACGCGGTCTGGTCATCACCAAAGAGAAGGATTTTGAGCTGGAAGGACGCA
Organism: Pantoea sp. PA1; assembly: GCF_056856975.1. Classification (NCBI taxonomy): domain Bacteria; kingdom Pseudomonadati; phylum Pseudomonadota; class Gammaproteobacteria; order Enterobacterales; family Erwiniaceae; genus Pantoea; species Pantoea sp. PA1. The sequence continues at coordinate 997,794 of NZ_JBXGEE010000001.1, read as the reverse complement.
GCTTCGCACTGTTCAGACGTCCCTGATTAGGGATGACGGTAAGGCTTCAGGCGCAGCGCCTCTGACGCTGCGCTTGAATTTCTGGCAATCACTGCCAGGCTTAACCGGTTGTTAAACGTGAAAATTGATGCTGATAAGGAGGCATAATGTCCAGATTTACGCAGAAAGTTGTGGTTGTGACAGGTGCCGGGTCCGGCATTGGTGAGGCGAGCGCAAAACGCTTTGCAGAAGAAGGCGCGTCAGTGGTGCTGGTGGGACGCACCGCGCAGAAACTCGAAGAAACGCTGGCCGGACTGACGCCGGGTGACCACCTGGTAGCGGCCTGCGACGTCTCAGACGCTGCCCAGGTTAAACAACTGTCAGAAACCGTGCTGAACAAATATGGCCGGGTTGACGTGCTGGTGAATAATGCTGGCGTGATTGTCCAGGGCCGCATCCATGAAGTGGACCTTGAGGACTGGAAAACGCTGATGAAAACCGACCTGGACGGGGTTTTCCACGGCGTTCACTACTTCATGCCTGCCCTGCTGAAGAGCAAAGGTAACGTGGTTAACATCTCCTCGGTCTCCGGCTTAGGCGGTGACTGGGGCATGAGCATCTACAATGCCGCCAAAGGGGCGATCACCAACTTTACCCGCGCTCTGGCGATGGACTACGGCGCGGACGGCGTCCGCATCAATGCGATCTGCCCGGGCTTTACCTTTACCGATCTGACGGAAGATGCCAAACAGGATCCGGCGCTGCTTGAGCGCTTTTACGATCGTATTCCACTGCGTCGCGCGGGTGAGGCGGATGATATCGCCAGGGCTATTGTCTTTATTGCCAGCGATGAGGCGAGCTATATTACCGGCGTCAATCTGCCGGTCGATGGCGGGCTGACCGCATCAAACGGACAGCCTAAACAGGCATAATCCTCAGGGCAGCGTCTTAACGCTGCCCTTTTTTTATTTCAGACTACCCCGCTTTTATTCCCGCCCTTATCTGCTTTGCCGGAAAAAGAGCGCGGCGCTTAATGTTTTGGCGTATGACGGGTTGGCGTGGCAGCGCGTGCCGGTTTAATTACCGTACTGCTGCCCGGACAAATAAAAGTACTCAGGCAGGCATTACAGAGAATGGCATTGGCATGATGTATTTTCGCCACGGCCAGCGCCTGCTGACGGGTATAAAGCGAACCAATAAACACGCGCTTATCGTTCTTTGACAGATTAACGCAACCTTCTTTGTGTAAAATCCATCCACCCATGGGACGCGGGCACAGATAATAATAGCTGGCTTTGAGCATGGTAGTCATCCTGATAGTTGCTGTATGTGTCTTAAAAAAACGAACCAAAATTCGTAAGAGATTTTATTTGTAATCTGAAGCTTTATTAAACTAACTGAGAATTATCCCTAAAACCACTTTATTACAGAGGGCAGACTGACTTTGAGAATATGCCCTTTTTACCCGCTTCACTCGCTTCAGCTATTTATCGCCGCCGATCCCCGCCTGCCGCTTCAGCGCGTCATAAGCATTTACCGTGCTAATGCATGCCAGAACAGCGAAAAAGTATAATTATCTATAAATATCAATATATTATTACAAATACCTTCCGGAAAAATCGCTTCTGCCGTCCGGGTCATATCAGACGCAGCGCTGAAATCACTTACCCCCGCAGGGGTAATTATGAGTATTAATGAACTGAAGCTGAAAAAGTGTGAAAGCGACAGAGGGCGCGCCTTTAAGCGGAACGCTAAATCCCTCGGCTTCGCGGATTTATCAATACCGGTGGACGCATCCAGCCGTGCCCGGTTTGCAAAAGTAAAACGAACGGTTTACTTTTAAAGGATGAAAAAACGCGATGACATCATTCAGGCTGCCGAGCGGCTGTTTTACACTCACGGGTTCCACGCCACCAGTACCGACCAGCTCTGTCGGGAAGCGGGCGTCTCCACCCGAACCTTCTATCATCACTTTCCCTCACGCGAGGCGATGACCGCTGCGGTGATGGCGGCGCGTGAGCAGCGATTTATGGCTGAGCTGCTGCCGGCCCACCAGCCGGAGGCGATCGCGCAGCTGTTTAGCGTGCTGGCCAGCTGGACAGAGGCAAACGGTGCGCACGGCTGCTTCTTCCTTAAAGCCTGGGGAGAATATGCCGGACGGGATCAGGCGCTGGCAGAGCAGGCGCTGGCATTCCGCGCCACCATGCGCCGCTACATCACCGACTGTGTAACCTGCCTGCACGGTGCCGAAGATCGATCATTGAGCGATGCCATCTGGATGCTCTTTGAAGGGGCGATTACCACCGCGCTGATTACCGGCCCCGCCGCCGCGCAGCATGCGGCGCAGATCGCCAGCCAGCTGCTGCTTCAGAAAGGGGCTTCCTGATGAGGTCGCCTGCTGCGCTGGCTCTGACCGGCTTCAGCCTGATCGCGGTAACCTATGGCATGGCCCGCTTCTCATGGGGGCTGATGCTGCCCGCCATATCGGCAGCGATCCCGTTAAGCCCGCAGCAGACGGGTCTGCTCTCCGCCTGCAGCTTTGTCTCTTACTGCCTGACCATTCTCAGCGCCGCGACGCTGGCCCGGCGCTACGGTGCGCGGCTGACGGCGCTACTCGCCTCACTCTGTGCGACGGCAGGTCTGCTGCTGCTTGCCCTCGCCACCTCGCCGCTGCTGCTGGCGGCCGGGCTCTTTATCGCCGGATTCAGTTCCGGCCTGGCGTCTCCCGCCCTGGCGGCGGCAGTCAGTGCCTGTGTGCCCGCGGCGCGCCAGCCGCGCATCAACACCCTGATCAATGCCGGTACCAGCGCGGGGATTATTCTCTCCGTTATCATTCTCGGCACGCTGCCGGGCGGCTGGCGCGCCGCCTGCGGGCTGTTCGCCCTGCTCGCTCTGGCCTGTGCGCTGCCGGTGATGCGTCACATATCCTCTCACACCGCTGCTCACAGGCCGCAGAGGCGTCACGGGCAGCCGCGCCTGTACTGCCGCGCGCTGCGGCGGCTGATGGGCATTGCGCTTGTTTCAGGCCTGATCAGTGCGGCCTGGTGGAGTTTTGGCTCGGTGCTGCTGCGTCAGCACGTCGGCGTGGATGCGGAGAGCGCCCGTTTGCTCTGGCTGATTGCCGGAGGAGCGGGCATTGCCGGTGTGCTTACCGGCCCGCTGGCTGCCCGTATCGGACTGAATGGGGTCTACCGGCTCGCGCTGTGCGGAATGGCCGTGCCGCTGCTGGTGCTGGCCCTGAGCCGGGGCGACTCTGCGGGCTTAATGGTGGCGGTGGCCTGTTATGGCGCAGGCTATGTCACGCTGTCAGGGGTGTTGCTGGTCTGGGGCGCGCAGGCCACCGCTGACGATCCGGCAACCGGCGTCGGGATGCTGTTCTTTATGCTGGCAGCAGGTCAGGTGGTGGGATCGCTGCTGTTTGGCCAGCTCTATGCCGCGCTGGGCGCCGTTACGGCTTTGACGCTGTTTACTGCCAGTGCCCTGCTGCTGCTGTTTGTTGCCCCGCGCCGTGTGAAAGCGCCACAGCGCGATCGGCGGCAGCCGTGAACAGAGCGAAAAGAGGAATAACGCACATTTTCTGGCGAATTAATATGACCTCCGCACGCGGAGGTTATTAAGCGTGGCGGGCGAAAGCGGAATTAATCAGTTCAGCGCCCGGATATTATTAATGCGCGGATTAATCGTCTGCTCAGTTAAATCGTCATCAGCACCAAGATAATAAGGCACGACGCAATGCCTGCCATCTTTGGTAAAAATAATCTGGTTATCGTGCAGAAATAGCGCAGTGAAATGACCGAGCACCACACCATTTAATTCAAAGCAGTGATTTCGCGCGGCGCGCAGCCCCTGCTTACTTTTCAGAAAATCAACAAATCGCATCACGCCGCACCCCCGGATATTAAATCAGCTCAACCGAAACCGCAGAGATAATAGCCCTAACCCTGGAATGAATCATCCGGCTGGCGCGGTTTTCAGAAAAGGCTTAATACCCCCGGATATCGCCTCTTTCATGCTGCCTGGCATTCTGCCCTCCGATTTGCCAGGATTAATCCTGGTAAGCGAGCCGACAGGAGAGAATGCGCACCCGCAAGATTTTCATTGCGTCCCCTGACGACCCGCTATACCGTTGTTTTTTCACCGGGTAAAGCCGTTAAAGATAATACCGGAGCGTGACAATGGAAATTTTTGCAGCAGAGGATGTTCATATCCCGGCGATTCAGCAGATTTACGCCTGGCATGTTCTTAATGGCACCGGCTCCTTTGAGACGGTTCCGCCTGACGTCGCCGAAATCGCCGGGCGGATGCACAAGATTCAGCAGGCGGGCCTGCCGTGGTTTATCGCCGTCAGCGACGGTGAGGTGCGCGGTTTCTGCTATCTGGCCCCCTATCGTCCGCGCCATGCGTACCGGCACACGCTGGAAGATTCGATCTATATCGATCCGGGATTTCAGCAGCGTGGCGTCGGGTCACGCCTGTTACATCATGCGATTGCCTGGGCAGAGCAGGCGGGGTTTCGTCAGCTGATCGCTAACGTGGGCGACAGCGGGAACCAGGGCTCCATTGCGCTGCATCGCGCAGCGGGCTTTGAGATGACCGGCATCCTGCGTTCGGTCGGGTTCAAACAGGGCCGCTGGCTGGATACGGTTTTTATGCAGCGTGCGCTGGGAAAAGGTGATTCAGCGCTTCCTGTCGACTAAAATAGTTCCAGAGTAAGAAAGGCGCACTCCCCCTCGTTCTCCCCAGGAGAACCTTCTGGTAAGGTGTGTTAACAAAAAATAAAAAATCCCGGAAATCTTTATGTTGTCGACAATCATCTACAGAAGCCACATCACTGAAAATGTGTCACTGGGGCTTCTGCATGATTTGGCATTAAAAGCGAACAAAATCAACAAATCATCCAGCGTCACCGGGATTCTGTTGTTCAATGGAACACACTTTTTTCAGCTGCTGGAAGGTCCGGAAGCGGCCGTAAAAGCGGTCTATAACCGGATTTGCCAGGATCCGCGCCATCATAATCTGGTTGAACTGTTGCGCGACTACGCCCCGGCGCGACGGTTTGGTCACGTCGGTATGGAACTGTTCGATCTCCGTCTGCACGATAAAGAGACGGTACTGGAAGCGGTGCTGGAGAAATGCACCACCCGCTACCAGATGACCTATTCCGACCGCGCTCTGCAGTTCCTGCGCACCTTTGTCGAAGCGCGGGAAAAAGAGAACTATTTTGAGATCCCTTCCGCCAGCGGCTGGACCTTTATCCGCGACGAGTCAGAGCAGCGTGAAGGCGATACCGCACTGATGGCGACGGATGAGGTCAGCTTCGCGTTTCAGCCGATCGTCGATCCTTTTGCCTGTGAAATCGTTTCACTGGAGGCACTGCTGCGCGGCCCGCAGGGTGAACCGCCACTGGATTATTTTGCCGGACTGTCACGTGAACAGCTCTATCAGACCGATCTGCAGTCGAAAAAAATCGCGTTTGCTCAGGCAAAACAGCTGGGGATTGAGGGGATGACCCTGTCGATCAACCTGCTGCCGATGACGCTGGTGGAAGTGCCCGATGCGGTTCCGTTTTTGCTGGAGGCGATCGCGGCCCAGGGGCTGGTGCCGGAGCAGATCATGGTGGAGTTCACCGAGAATGAAATTATCTCGCAGCCGGATGCCTTTGAAGCGGCCCTTCGCCAGCTGAAGGCGGCGGGCATCAGCCTCGCGCTGGACGATTTTGGCGCCGGCTTCGCCGGGCTGTCGCTGCTGACCCGCATTCAGCCCGACAAGATCAAGATTGACCGGGCGATTATCTCAGGCGTGCATAAAAGCGGACCGAAGCAGGCGATCATTCATGCCATTCTGAAATGCTGCTCGTCACTGGAAATCGGCGTGATCGCGGAGGGCATCGAACAGCCCGAAGAGTGGATGTGGCTCGAAGCGGCAGGCGTGACCCAGTTTCAGGGCTTCCTCTTCTCAAAACCTGAGCTGAACCGCATTGCGGCCGTCGCCTGGCCAGAGCTGCTTTAACCCCCTGCGATTTGGATGATTTTGCGCTTTCCTGCCTTGCCGGATCCCCTGGCGACTGCTAAATAATAAACAGCGCCGGGCGATCATTTTTCTGTCATCTTCGCCCGGCAGAGTCAGTTATTGCCCAGTCTGTGATTACCGATTTAGCAGTCAGATGTTCAGTGTTTAGGCCAGCGCAACGCGCCATGCGTGCGACGTGACTCCAGGGACAGCATTTGAGGAACTGAATGAAGCAAATCATCCGCGGTGATAAAGAACCCTCCCATATCCTGGCAGCAACCCGTGCGCTCGAAGCGCACTACGCCCGCTACGGAGAAGGCAATAAGTACCATCCCATCATCTACTCCATCGCCTACCGCAGCCGTTTTTATCAGGTCGAAGTCATTACCCGACGCGAAACCATGGTGGCAACCGTGATTACCGGCGTCCGTAACCTCACTCATCTCCCCGGTGCCGCCTGACGGTCACCCCTTACCCAGCGGGGGCTGACCGCCCCCGGTTCGCAGGTTAACGCCGGTAGAGCGCATTGGCCGGATAGATGGCGCCAATCACGCTTTTCTCCCGCGCACCCGTTACCGCAGGCAGATTGCCCGGCAGCCCGGAGAGCGTGCGAAACGCCAGCCAGGCAAACGCCAGCGCCTCCATATCGTCCCCGCTGATACCCGCCGCATCGGTGGTAGTCACTTCGGTGCCGGGAAGATGAGCAGCCAGGCGCGCCATCAGCAGCGGATTGCGGCTGCCGCCGCCGCACACCAGCAGACGGTCACAGCCATCGTTGAGCAATATCTGCTGGGTGATGGTTATGGCGGTCAGCTCCACCAGCGTCGCCTGCACATCCTGCGGAGCCAGCCCCGGGAAATAGCGCAGATGCTGCTCCAGCCAGCCCAGATTAAAGTGCTCGCGCCCGGTGCTTTTCGGTGGCGGAAGCGCAAACCAGGGCTCCCTTAAGAGCGCCTCCAGCAGCGCCGGAACCCGCGTACCGCTTCGCGCCCACTGTGCATCTTTGTCATACGGCAGGCCCTGATTCCGCCAGATCCAGGCATCCAGCAGCATATTCCCGGGACCGGTATCGAAACCCCGCACCGGCTGCCCCGGTATCAGCAGCGAAAGGTTAGCGATGCCGCCAATATTCAGCACCATGCGGCGTTCCGTGGCATCCATCAGCAGGGCCTGATGAAAAGCCGGCACCAGCGGCGCGCCCTGCCCGCCCAGCGCCATGTCACGGCGACGGAAGTCGCCCACCACCGTGACGCCGGTCGCCGCCACAATCTGGTTGTTGTCGCCAATCTGCAGGGTGTTGGGCGCGTCACTCTGCGGCTCATGCCAGACGGTCTGACCGTGACAGCCAATCGCCGTGATATCGCTGGCCTCAAGGGATTCGCGCTTCATCAGCGTGACGACCGCCTCGGCAAACAGCTGGCCGAGGCGGGTGTCCAGCTGCCCCAGCTGCGACAGCGTCAGGGATTGTCCCTGACAAATCGCAAGGATCGCCTGGCGAAGCCCGGCGGGGATAGGATGCGAATAGCTCGCCTGCTGAGCCACCATATTTTCGTCAATGGCCGCCAGCACCACATCCACTCCATCCAGGCTGGTGCCTGACATTACTCCGATATAGCGTCCTGATTTCATAGCCATTCCTTACATCCGGCGGGAGGTGCAATTTATCTGCGGCTAGCCTGACAAATTACACCCGCTAATTCTATGATTAATTTGTTTTTATCCAAATGTGCTGACCGGTAACGCCGCAGGACTATTTTTGATCCACGATTGAATTATTGTTGATCTTACATAGTCTATGCTTCGTTCAACCGTGTTTTATTCGGACAGGGATTAATTTGCCAGGTTTGTGTCTTATACTGTGAGCAGGATACAGCGGTAAACGTGGCGCCTTCTCGACTAAAGGAGTTTCAGATGATTAAGCGTGTAATTGTGGTCGCTCTGACCGGTGTCATGCTGGCAGGTTGTAGCAATACCAGTACGCTGTCGGGTGATACCTACAGTGCCAGTGAAGCCAAGCAGGTGCAGAGCGTCTCTTACGGTACGTTAGTTTCCGTTCGCCCGGTGAAAATCCAGGGTGGCGATGAGAGTAACGTTATCGGTGCCATCGGCGGTGCCGTGCTGGGTGGCTTCCTGGGTAACACGATTGGCGGCGGCGCAGGTCGTAGCCTGGCGACAGCCGGTGGTGCGGTGCTGGGCGGCGTTGCGGGCCAGGGCGTTCAGGGCGCAATCAATAAAACCGATGGCGTTGAGCTGGAAATCCGCAAGGATGATGGCAACACCATCATGGTGGTTCAGAAACAGGCCGCCTCACGCTACTCCGTTGGCCAGCGTGTCGTGATGGCCTCTAACGGCAGCCAGGTCACCGTTTCACCTCGCTGAGATAGCAAAAAAAAAACCGACGCCTGGGCGTCGGTTTTTTATTTCTCTTTGTTCTGCAGTTCGAGAATGTTTTTCTCAAGCCGGGCGATAAGCGTCACCATCTGGCTGATCTCATCCCGACTGATGCCGGACAAAATGTCGTCCCGCGTCTCATCAATCACGCTCTCCACCTGCTCAATGATAGGCTCCGCCTGCTGCGTGAGTTTGATGCGCTTGGCGCGACGATCGCTGGCACAGGTCGAGCGGGTAATTAACCCTTTTTCTTCCAGCTGATCCAGCGTGCGGACCAGGGAGGGCTGTTCAATGCCAATCGCCTTGGCTAACTGGATCTGCGACTGTTCGGGCGGCAGTTGATGAATATTGTGCAGCGTCACCCAGTGAGTCTGAGTCAGCTCAAGCGGCTTCAGCCGCTGATCAATCAACGCGCGCCAGATGCGCACCAGGCGAGATAAATCCGTTCCGAGGGGCGTATCCATTTCATCTCCTTATAATTAGCTTGCTAGCTATCAAGCCAGATTCTACACTATTCTGCGAGTTTACAGGACAAATTACAAATCCCGGGCCAGGCCAGGAAATCGCGGCAGCGCTCTCCCCCTGCCGTTTGGGTTAACGAGGGATGTTATCACGTGCTCACCTCCGCTTTTTCAGGCGCGAAACCGCTGACCGATCTGGTTGTGGGCGCCTCACTGTTTTTTCCGCCGATATTCAAGGCGGTGCTCCTTGGCTTCTTTTTCTGGCTGCTGATCCACCCACTGGTGCGCGGCTGGATCTACTCCGGCGACGTCTGGCATCCCACCCTGTTTGATCTCTCCCTGTTTGTGCTGTGCGTTACCGCCGCACTCTGGCTCATCGGTCACGGATAATCGATATGAAATTTAACGCGGTAAAATATTTTTCCACCCTCATCGTCTTCGCCCTGGCGCTGCTGGCGGGGGGCTGGCTCTGGAACTACTACATGCAGTCGCCCTGGACCCGCGACGGTAAAGTGCGGGCAGAGCTGGTGGATATTACGCCTCAGGTGTCGGGCCGGATTGCTCAGCTCAGCGTCACCGATAATCAGTTTGTCCATCAGGGCCAGCAGCTGCTGACGCTCGACCCGGTGCCGTGGCAGATTGCGCTCGACAACGCAGCCGCCCAGCTGAGCAAAGCGCAGGCGGATCTGGCGAAAGCGCAGCATGAATTTAACCGGCGCGCTCATCTGCCGCGTAACATTATCTCTGCAGAAGATCTCGATGCGGCACGCCTCAGCGCCGGGGCCGCGGCTGCCAGTGCCAAAGCGGCGCAGGCGGAATGGGAGCGGGCACGCTGGAACCTGCAGCAGACGACGCTGACCGCCCCGACAGATGGCTGGATCACCAATCTGACGCTGCGGCCGGGCAACTATGCCGCGGCGGGAACGCCCCTGTTTGCGCTGGTGGACAGTCACTCTTACTACGTGATGGGCTATTTTGAAGAGACCAAGCTGCGCCATATTCATCCGGGCGCCGCGGCACAGGTGGTGCTCTACAGCAATGGCGCACAGTTGCAGGGCCAGGTGGAGAGCATAGGTCGCGCCATTTACGACCAGAGCATTGAGACGGACAGCGGTCTGGTGCCCGATATCAAACCCAATGTGCCCTGGGTACGGCTGGCGCAGCGGGTGCCGGTGCGCATTCGTCTCGACCCGCTTCCGGCACACACTGAGCTGATTGCCGGTACCAGCTGCACCATCTCCATCCAGCCATGAATATGCAGTGGCTGGCCTGGGATCAGCTGCCCTGGATTAAGGCGACGGGTGGACAGTGGCGCTACGCGTTGCGCAACGCGATATCAATGTGTCTGGCGCTGAGTATCGCCTACGGTCTGGATCTCGATGAACCTTACTGGGCGATGACCTCTGCCGCCGTCATCAGCTTTCCCACGGTCGGCGGGGCAATCAGTAAAAGCCTTGGCCGCATCGCCGGCAGTCTGGTCGGGGCGAGCGCCGCCCTGCTGATTGCCGGTCACACGCTGAATGAACCATGGCTGTTCACCTTTGCCATCGCAGGCTGGCTGGCGCTCTGCACCGGCATTGCCAGCCACTATCAGAATAATGTCGCCTACGCCTTCTCCCTGGCCGGTTATACCGCCGCCATCATCGCCTTCAGCAGCGTCAATATTACGGACATTACCGCATTGTGGACCATCGCCCAGGCGCGCGTCTGCGAAGTGATCTCCGGCATCCTGTGCGCCGGATTGATGATGATGGTGCTGCCGAGCACTTCCGATGGTGAGACGCTGATTACCTCGCTGAAACAGATGCACGCCCGGCTGCTGGAACATGCGGTCCTGCTGCTGCAGCCTTCCGCCAGTGAGGGGGTCCGCACCGCGCATGAGACGGTCATCAGCCAGATCCTGACCATGAATCTGCTGCGCATTCAGGCTTTCTGGAGTCATTATCGCTTTCGCCGCCAGAACAACGTCCTGAACTACGTGCTGCACCAGCAACTGCGCCTCACCAGCGTGCTCTCCAGTCTGCGCCGCATGCTGCTGAACTGGCCCGACGCCCCTGCCGCGCTGTTTGAGGCGCTGCAACAGCTGCTGGCGGAGCTGGCGAAACCGGACTGCGACAAATACCGGCTGGCACAGATCCTGCGCAGCGTGACACCGGCGGCGTCGGGGGACTATCGGCAGCGCGCATTCTCTCACCGGCTGCGCTACTTCTGCTGGATGTACCTCAACGTGCTGCGCTGGATCAGGCTGCTGGATCGTGCCGATGCGGATACCCGCTTTCAGCCTCCGCCGGTTCCGGCGCTGGCGCGCGACAGTGACAGTGCCGAAGCGGGCTGGAGCGCCCTGCGCACCTTCTGCGTTATCGTGCTGGGCTGCGCCTTCTGGATCAACACGCAGTGGTCTTCAGGCGCTTCCGCCCTGACTCTGACCGCGATCGCCTGTGTGCTCTACGCCTCTGCGCCCTCACCCGGCGGCAGCGTGACGCTGCTGCTGAAAACGCTGCTCTGGCTGTTTGCCTTCAGTTTTGTGATGAAGTTCGGCCTGATGGTGCAGATCAGCCTGCTGTGGCCCTTTTTACTGGTTCTGTTTCCGCTGCTGGTGACGCTGCAACTCTTTAAGTTACAGCAGAAACAGCGTGCCGGGATGTGGGGACAGTTCATCGTCTTTATGGGCTCGTTTATCGCGGTCACTAACCCGCCCGTCTGGGACTATCAGGCGTTCTTCAACGATAATATTGCCAAAGTGTGCGGGGTACTGCTCGCCTGGCTGGCTTTCCAGATCCTGCGCCCCAGCTCCGATGCCCGGCGCAGCCGACGGCATATCCGGGCACTGCGGCTGGCGTTCCTCGATCAGCTGCGGCGACAGCCCCGGCTCAGCGAAAGTCGTTTTGAATCGCAGATCTACCATCGCATCAGCCAGCTCAGTCACAGCCGGGATGAACAGGCGCGGGTCTGGCTGCTGCGCTGGGGGGTGGTGCTGCTCAACTGCTCGCATATTGTCTGGCAGCTGCGTGACTGGGATGCCGGTCCGGCGTCGCTGCTGCGGTTTCGCGATGAGAGCCTACAGAATTTACAGCAGATTATCAGCAGCCGTGGTGTGCAGCACAGCTCGCTTGATCGGATGCTGCTGGAATTGGAGGAGACGATCGCCTCGCTGCTGGCGCAGGGCAGCAACGAGGCCAGTGAACTGGCGGGGATTATCTGGCGCCTGCGCTGTTCGCTGGCACAGCTGAAACAGGCGGTTCCGGCCTGACTACTGACAATACTGCTGCTGCTGGCGGTTAAAATCGTCCTGCAGCTGTTGCAGCGTCTTGTGCCCCTCAAAACGGGTCTTATCCATCTCGGTCATCGGTTCGATCACCAGCGCTTTCTCATCCGGTGAGAAGATAAAGCGGCGCGTCAGTTCGCTGCCGGTGAAACTCTGACCGTGAATGCCGCCGCACACCATGGTCATGGTGCGGCGATAAATCGTGGTTTCAGTGAAATTGGTTTCCGTGGCGCTGCGGAAGACCTGATCGCACCCCTTCGCTTCCAGCCTGCGCACCGTGCTGCGGCTCAGCCATTCGCGACCTTTGGCAATCTTTTCGCAGGTGACACGCATCGGGCTGGTATCGATGGTGCGCTGAAGCTCCCGCCCGGTTTCAGTAACCAGTTGCGTATCATTGGGTTTATCGCATCCCACCAGCAGCAGACTCAGCAGTAATGCGCCCTTGAATTTCATGTTCCTGCTCCTTTCCCCATCACGCTTTCGTACCTGAATCAATATCATAGGGGGGAAATGCAGGGGATGGTACAACAATTAATAAACCGGCAGGAGAAAAGCGGGCGGCTGGCATAGGCCGCCCGAAAATTCAGATAACGCCGCAGGCGTAACGTGCCCCGCCGCCACCCAGCGGTTTGGGATGGTCGGCATGGTTGTCACCGCCGACATGGACCATCAGCGCTTTGCCTTTAATCTCACTCAGCGACTTCAGTCGTGGTGCCAGTACCGGATAGGTTGCGTTACCCTGGTCATCAACATAGACCGCAGGCAGGTCGCCCAGATGCCCTTCCGCATACGGCCCCAGATGTTTGCCGGTGTTAGCCGGATCGAGATGCCCACCGGCCGCCCCGGCGGCCACCACTTTGCCCTCAGACTCGCCCGGCTCACAGCTGCCTTTGGCATGGACATGGAATCCATGAATGCCCGGCGTCAGTCCTTTCAGATCTGGGGTGAACTGCAGACCATACTCTGTCTCATCAATCTTTACGGTGCCCAGCGATTTTCCTATGCCCTCAGCGGTGACCTGATGAACCGTCACCTGTTCACTGGCGGCGTGGGCTGACCCACAGGCGATCAGCGCGAATAGCGCGACTGCTTTCATTTTCATGATGACTCCGTTTGCATACCAGGGTGTGCAATAAGTCTGGTCGCTGTTGCGCTATTCTGCTGAGAATTGACGCACTTTTACGCTCAGGGCACATCGTAGCCCAGCGCGGCCTTACGAATGCGGAACCACTGCTGACGTGACAGCGTCACGCTCAGCGCACCGGCCGCGTCGCTGACCCGCGCCGTTTTGCCCGACCCGATGATCGGCAGCGGACGCGACGGCAGCATCAGAATCCAGGCATAGACCACCTGATCCAGGCTGCTCGCCCCGATCTCCTGGCGCACATGCTCCAGTTCATCGCGCAGTGGCTGGAAGTGGGGATCGTTAAACAGGCGACCGCCCCCCAGACAGGACCAGGCCATCGGCCGGATACGCAGTTGCTGACACTGATCCAGCGATCCATCCAGCAGTCCGCTCTGCTGCACAGGGGAGATCTCCAGCTGGTTAGTGACCAGCGAGAACGGCAGGCGGGACTGCAGCAGGGAGAACTGGGCCGGGGTAAAGTTGGAGACGCCAAAGTGCAGTACCTTGCCGCTCTGGTGCAGAGCCATAAAGGCATCGGCGACCTGATCCGCGTCCATCAGCGGATCGGGACGATGGATCAGCAGCAGGTCGAGACGATCGGTGTGCAGGTGACGCAGCGAATTTTCTGCGCTCTGGACGATATGCTCTTTATCGGTGATGTAGTGACCGATCTGGTTTTCCGGGCGGGCGCGGGTAGCGATGCCGCATTTGGTCACAATCTGCAGCCGATCGCGCAGGCCAGGAGCCAGCTTCAGCGCCTCACCAAACGCCGCTTCACACTGATAGTCACCATAGATATCGGCGTGATCAACGGTGGTAATACCGAGGCTGAGGTGATGCTCAATAAATGCGAGCCGCTCCTGAGGCGACATGCCCCACTCCATCAGACGCCAGTACCCCATAACCAGCGGTGAAAAATCGGGCCCCTGCAGAGCAATGGCTTGCGGTTGTGACATGACGATCTCCCTGTTGCACGTTGGCTGACATTAGCGTGTCAGAGAGTATAACGGAAAGCGCCAGGCCGTCAGAATAACTCCGGCTGCTGCGGTGCGGGTGGCTCTTCGCCCTTTTGCTGGCGCAGCAGACGCTGACGCCGCATCTGGCACAGGCGAATCACCTCGCGCTTCTGGGCATCACTGAAGCGCAGCCAGTTAAACCGCTCATCGCGGCTGCGTAAACATCCCAGGCAGTAGCCGCGCGCATCGCTCTCGCAGATGCCGCGACAGGGGCTGGGAACCGGGAAAAACTCAAGCTGCTCGGCCACTACGTCTCCGGAGTCACAGAATAACCAGTCAGAGTAACAGCGTAGCCTGGTTGCACAGAAAATGAGCCTCAGCCGGTCACAATAATCGGGTTGTCGCGCGAATGGGTGAACACTCTGTGCCATCGTGTGGGCCGATCGTTGCAACCGACCGACTGGTCTACTACTCTCAGTGCCATGAATAAGACGCCACAACGCAACGAAACCCGCGAGCACCTGCTTCAGACAGGTGAGCAACTCTGTCTGCAACGCGGGTTCACCGGAATGGGCTTAAGCGAACTGCTGTCACAGGCGGCCGTACCGAAAGGCTCCTTCTACTATTACTTCCGTTCCAAGGAGGCGTTTGGCGTGGCGTTACTGGAACGCTATTTTGCACGCTTCCTGCAGGATGTGGAATTACAGCTCAGCCGGACGGATGGCACCCCGCGCGAACGCCTGCTCAACCACTTCCGTTTAGCGGTCGATCTGTTCGTTCAGCAGGGCCACATTGTGGGTTGCCTGGGCGTGAAAGTCTCTGCGGAAGTCTGCGATCTCTCTGAGCCGATGCGCGATGCCCTGCAGCAGGGTGCGGCGAAAATCACCGCGCTCTATGCGCGGACGCTGACTGAGGCGGTGCAGCAGGAGTCGCTGAACCTGCCGCAGCCGCCTGCACAGATGGCGGAGTTGCTGTCGCTGCTCTGGCTGGGTGCCAGCCTGCAGAGCAAAATTTCCCGCGAGGCGCAGCACCTGCGCCTCGCACTGAGTACCATCGAACAGTGGCTAGAACGCCACTGATTTTTAAAAAACGTGTTTGTAGACGACTGGTCTACTAATCAGGAGCTATTATGGCGAGTACCCAGCTGTTTCGTCCGCTGAAAGTTGGCGCAATTACCGTCCCAAACCGCGTCTTTATGGCACCGCTGACCCGTCTGCGCAGCATTGAGCCAGGCGATATCCCGACGCCGATGATGGCGGAATATTACCTTCAGCGCGCCAGCGCCGGTCTGATCATCACCGAAGCCACGCAGGTCTCTTTCCAGGCTAAAGGCTATGCCGGTGCGCCGGGTTTACATACGCAGCCGCAGATTGCGGCGTGGAAACGCATTAACGAAGGCGTCCATCAGGCGGGCGGCCACACCGCCGTGCAGCTGTGGCACACCGGTCGTATTTCCCACAACAGCGTTCAGCCGGAAGGTAAAGCCCCGGTCGCCCCGTCGGCGATTGCGGCGGGTACCCGAACCTCACTGCGTGCTGAAGATGGCAGCGTCTACCGCGAAGAGACCTCAGAGCCACGCGAACTGACGATTCCTGAGATCCAGCAGATCGTGGCCGATTTCGGTCAGGCGGCTGCGAATGCGCGTGAAGCGGATTTTGACCTGCTTGAGCTGCACTCGGCACACGGTTACCTGATTCATCAGTTCCTGGCCCCGGATTCCAACCAGCGTACCGACGAATATGGCGGCAGCATCGAAAAACGCGGTCGTTTCGCGCTGGAAGTGGTGGATGCGGTCATTGCAAACTGGTCAGCCGATCGTATCGGTATCCGCGTTTCGCCGATCGGCAGCTTCCAGAATCTGGATAACGGCCCGGATGAAGAAGAAGCGGCGCTGTGGTACATCGGCGAGCTGGCGAAACGCAACATCGCCTACCTGCACCTTTCAGAACCAGACTGGGCCGGCGGCAAGCCTTACACGGATGCCTTCCGTCAGAAAGTACGTGACCTGTTCCCGTGTGCGATTATCGGTGCCGGTGCCTACACGGTCGAGAAAGCGGACGATTTGATTGGTCGCGGTCTGATCGATGCCGTCGCGTTTGGTCGCGACTACATCGCGAACCCGGATCTGGTTGAGCGTCTGCAGCAGGATGCTCCTCTGAATCCTCAGCGTCCGGAAAGCTTCTATGGCGGCGGCGCGGAAGGCTACATCGACTACCCGACACTGTAAACCTGTCTGGCTGCCGTCCGGGACGATGACGGCGGCCATTATTCAATGGCGATTTTCATCGCTATACTTAGCGCCTGGGTCATCCGGCGATGGCGTTTTACTTCAAAGAGGATGTTATGCGTTTACTACATACCATGCTGCGCGTTGGCGATCTGCAACGTTCAATTGATTTCTACACCCGTGTGCTGGGCATGCGCGTGCTGCGTCAGAGCGAAAACACCGAATATAAATATACCCTGGCTTTTGTGGGCTACACCGACGAGAGCGAAGGCGCGGTTATCGAACTGACCTATAACTGGGGCGTGGACAAGTATGATCTCGGCAACGCCTATGGTCATATCGCGCTGGGCGTGGATGACGCGGCTGCCGCCTGCGAACGTATCCGTCAGAATGGCGGTAACGTGACGCGTGAAGCGGGCCCGGTGATGGGTGGCTCCACCATTATCGCTTTTGTTGAAGATCCGGACGGCTACAAAATCGAGCTGATCGAAAACAAAGATGCCGGTAAAGGCCTCGGCAACTGATCCTGCCGCCAGCCTGCCCTCCCGGGCGGGCTGAATCCCCTTCTCTGCGCTTCATCTGCTGCACCCGGCCCCGTTTTTTGCCATAATGCGCGCTGCCCTTTTCCTGCAACGAGATCCTGATGTCTGAATCGAATTCCCCTAATGCACTCAATCAACGTTTCCGTGGCTTCTATCCGGTGGTCATCGACGTGGAAACCGCCGGTTTCAACGCACAAACCGATGCGTTACTGGAAATTGCCGCTATCACGCTGAAAATGGATGAAGAGGGATGGATTCAGACAGACCAGACGCTGCATTTTAACGTCGAACCTTTTGTCGGCTCGCTGCTGCACCCTGAAGCGCTGGCCTTTACCGGTATCGATCCCGCTAATCCGCTGCGCGGTGCCGTCAGTGAATATGAAGCGCTGCACGCCATTTTTAAAATGGTGCGCAAGGGGATCAAGGACAGCGGCTGCAATCGCGCCATCATGGTGGCGCACAACGCCACGTTTGACCTGAACTTTATGTCTGCGGCGGCTGAACGTGCCAGCCTGAAACGCAACCCGTTCCACCCCTTTGCGACCTTTGACACGGCAGCCCTGAGTGGGCTGGTGCTGGGTCAGACCGTGCTGGCGAAGGCGTGTATCGCTGCGGGAATGGAGTTTGACAGCAGTCAGGCACACTCGGCGCTGTATGATACGCAGCAGACCGCAACGCTGTTCTGTGAGCTGGTGAATCGCTGGAAGCGGTTAGGTGGCTGGCCCCTGCCCTTTGCCGAAGGCGATGCAGACACCAGCGCCTCCGTCTGAGGAATGCCACAACGAAAAAGGCCGACATTGCGTCGGCCTTTTTTTATTCTGCTTCTTTAAATTTTTCTGCGGTCTCTTTAATCAGCGACTGCAGTTCACCACGCTGTAACATCTCAACGATGATGTCGCATCCACCGACCAGTTCACCGTCTACCCACAGCTGCGGGAAAGTTGGCCAGTTGGCGTACTTTGGCAGCTCTGCACGAATGTCCGGGTTCTGCAGAATATCCACGTAAGCAAAACGCTCACCGCAGGCTGACAGTGCCTGCACCGCCTGTGCAGAGAAGCCGCAGCTTGGCAGCTTCGGAGAACCTTTCATGTACAGCAGGATCGGGTTTTCTGCGATCTGGCGCTGAATTTTTTCTACAGTACTCATAATTGCCTTCCTTAATTCGTCACTTCGTGTTTGTTTATTGTAGCGACTTCGCAGCGTGACTGAAAACGAGATTTTGATCGCTGCCTGCTGAAATCGCCATCCTGGTTAAGTCATGACAGGCACAGCGTGAATTCCTGATTATTAACAGCCGGTAACAGATTAATAATTCGTAATAATTTCGTTGATATAAGACGCTGAAAATGTTCATTTTCAGCACAATCGCGTGGGTTGCAAAGATTAACAATAAAAGGCATTACAGTTTTTAAAAGAACTGGACTAGAATGGCTTCGGCGCTGATCCTGGATCAGATTAATCTCAACTTTGTCGCGGTGCGTAGTGGCCCTGACAACTTAACTACTTAATGGACTATGCGTTTAATCATTACGCTTTTTATGCTGGCCTTTGCGCAACTGTTCTTCAACATCGCCGCCGCGTCTCCGCACGCTCCGGTGAACGTCAGTACGCATAAAGCAGAGAAAAAGAGTGCGCGCGAGGATGAGCGCCGCAAACGTCGCGTGGTGAAAACCACGACAAAAAAAACCCGTCTCAGCCCGGTTCAGAAGCTCAAAACGAAAAAACAGAAAAAAGTTGAACTGACCGCTAAACAGACACCTGCCAAAAAAACCTCGCTTAAGACCGCCCGACTCAGCACCAAAGAGAAAAAACGCTACGGCCACCAGCGCCTGCTGAAAAACGCGGATGCCAGCGAGACCGGCACCATTAAAATGAGCAAATCTCACCGTCAGCGCTACCAGAAAGCGCGTGAAACAGCGATGACCAAGCTCATGGGCCAGCTGGGCAAACCTTATCAGTGGGGCGGCACCTCCCCCCACACCGGCTTCGACTGCAGCGGATTGGTCTGGTACGCCTATAAAGATCTGGTGAAGTTTAAAATTCCGCGCACCGCTAACGAGATGTATCACCTGCGTGACGCTGCCCCTATCAAACGTGAGTCACTGGAAAAAGGCGATCTGGTCTTCTTCCGCATTAATGGCCGCGGAACCGCGGATCACGTCGGGGTTTACCTGGGTGACGGCAAGTTTATTCAGTCACCGCGTACCGGCAAAGATATTCAGATCAGTGCGTTAGGGGAAGATTACTGGCAGCGTCACTACATAGGTGCGCGTCGTGTAATGACGCCGAAAACCATTCGCTGAGCTGATGCAGTGTCAGAAAAAAGCCGAGAGAAGTCCCGGCTTTTTTATCAGTGCAGTACAGCGGTAAAACTAAAGGCCACAATCATCAGCAGGCAGCCGACAGTGGTCATTAACGCCAGTTTAAGATCGGTACTCATGGGTTGCTCTTTAACCACGTAATCATTGTGGTTATTCTATTTTCCCACAGCCGTGGGTAAAAATCTCGTTTTATCCGTTCAGCCTTGTTAGAATCCCGCCCTTGTTGCGCAACGCGCGCAGCCCTGATTCCGTTTGCGCACTTTTTCAGGCATTTATTCTCCGTCGGCCGCCGGTTTAATGCGCCATAACACGGCATTTTTGCGGAAAATACCCTGAGCAGACGCAAACGTTTAACACTACGCTTATCATACAGTTAGATAAGTCCTGGAGTCCGATTTTCATGGCAACAATTAAAGATGTGGCAAAACGCGCTGGCGTCTCCACGACCACGGTTTCGCACGTCATCAATAAAACCCGCTTCGTGGCTGAAGAGACGCGCGATGCGGTCTGGCAGGCGATCAAGGAACTGCACTACTCGCCGAGCGCCGTGGCGCGCAGCCTGAAGGTGAATCACACCCGGACGCTGGGGCTGCTGGCCACCTCCAGCGAAGCGCCCTATTTCGCTGAGATTATCGAAGCGGTCGAGAATCACTGTTTTGACAAAGGCTATACGCTGATTCTGGGGAATGCGCATAACGATCTGCAAAAACAGCGCGCCTACCTCAGCATGATGGCGCAGAAGCGCGTCGATGGCCTGCTGGTCATGTGCTCTGAATACCCGGACGACCTGCTGCAGATGCTGGAAGAGAACCGCAATATCCCGATGGTGGTGATGGACTGGGGCGAGTCGCGTGCCGACTTCACCGATACGGTGCTGGATAACGCCTTCCAGGGTGGCTATCTGGCGGGACGCTATCTGATTGAGCGCGGCCACCGCGACATCGGCGCCATCCCCGGTCAGATGGAGCGCAACACCGGGGGCGGACGTCATGCCGGTTTCCTTAAGGCGCTGGAAGAGGCGGGCATTCAGCCGCGCGCCGAGTGGATTGTGCAGGGTGACTTTGAGCCGGAGTCGGGCTATCAGGCGATGCAGCAGATCCTGTCGCAGAAGCAGCGCCCGACGGCGGTGTTCTGCGGTGGCGACATCATGGCTATGGGGGCGATTTGCGCCGCTGACGAGATGGGTCTGCGCGTTCCGCAGGACATTTCGGTGATCGGTTATGACAATGTGCGCAACGCGCGCTATTTTGCGCCTGCACTGACCACCGTCCATCAGCCCAAGGCTCAGCTGGGTGAGAAGGCGCTGGATATGCTGCTTGATCGCATCACCAGCAAGCGCGAAGTGTCACAAACGATTGAAGTCCATCCCACGCTGATTGAACGCCGTTCAGTTGCGGATGGTCCGTTCCGCGACTATCGCCGTTAATCCTCGCTTAACCACTCCTGATTAAGCGTTTGCGCATCACCCAGATAGCTGAGTAACCAGCCTGTTGCCGGTGATGCGCGATCCTCTGCCCAGCTGACACAGCAGGGGCTGTCCGGAAACGCCTGCGGCAGCGTCAGTTCCACCAGCGCGCCGCTGTCGAGCAGTGGCCGGGCCAGATGGCCCGGCACCATCGCCACGCACAATCCCGCCTGCACACACTCCAGCCCGGTTTGCCATTCCGGCACCACCAGCCTGCGCTGATTGTCCAGCGTCCACGTCATGCGCCGCGGCAGCGCCCGTGACGTATCCTCCAGCACCAGCGACGGCCAGTGACGCAGCGTGTCATCATCAATCCGGGTCGCCTGCGTCAGAGGATGGTCGGGTGCCACCACGCAGCGCCAGTTGAGCTTCCCCATATCCCGGAACGCAAACCGTCCGCCAACCGGTATCGCCTGGGTCGCGCCAATCGCGACATCGACCCGGCCATCGGCCAGGGCATCCCAGACCCCGTTGAAGACCTCATAACTGATGTGCAGCTCCATGTCCGGAAAGTGGCGATAAAAATCGTTAACCAGCTGCCGGGTACGCTGCGGTTTGGCGATGCGATCAACGGCAATGCTTAGCTGTCCGCGCCAGCCGTTAGCCAGCTGCTGACACTGCTGCCGGGTTGCGAGCATTTTTTTGATGACGCTGCGCCCTTCCCTGACAAAATGCTCCCCCGCCGGGGTCAGTACCACTTCACGGTGCTGACGCTCAAACAGCGGCACCGCCAGCCAGGTTTCCAGCTGGCGAACCGTATAGCTGATGGCAGACGGCACCCGATGTAACTCCTGCGCGGCGGCGCTGAAACTGCCCCCGCGTGCAACCGCGTCAACCACTTCCAGTGCATACTCTGACCACATAATCTGCCTTCAAAAATTTTAACAGCAACCGGCAAATATTACCGTTTCACAGCCGCAAACGCACCTTTTACACTCTGCCGCGTTTACCCTGCAAAATGAGAATCTGATGTTGTCGAATATAGGATTTATGCCCTACCTCGCTCTGCTCAGCATGCTGGGCTTTTTAGCCACCGATATGTACCTGCCCGCCTTTGGCGCGATGCAGGAGACGTTCCGCACCTCGCCCGGCCTGATCAGCGCCAGCATGAGTCTGTTTCTGGCCGGCTTCGCCTGTGGTCAGCTCTTCTGGGGCCCGCTCTCCGATCGCATCGGCCGTAAACCCGTGCTGCTGGCCGGGCTGGCACTGTTCGCCGCTGGCTGTGCGGGTATGCTGTGGGTGAATGATATCTTTCTGATGCTGGCGCTGCGCTTCATTCAGGCGATAGGCGTCTGTGCTGCCGCCGTAAGCTGGCAGGCGCTGGTCATCGACCGCTATCCGGCGGCGCGCGCCAGCAAAGTGTTCGCCACGATCATGCCGCTGGTGGCCCTCTCACCGGCGCTGGCACCGCTGCTTGGGGCATGGCTGATCGGCCATTTCCAC
This sequence comes from Pantoea sp. PA1, assembly GCF_056856975.1. NCBI lineage: Bacteria > Pseudomonadati > Pseudomonadota > Gammaproteobacteria > Enterobacterales > Erwiniaceae > Pantoea > Pantoea sp. PA1. The sequence continues at coordinate 975,609 of NZ_JBXGEE010000001.1, read as the reverse complement.
TGGCGTTCGATTTTCCTGGTGCTGACCCTGATTGCGGTGGCGCTGATTCTGGTCACGCTGCGTCTGCCCACGGTGAAACCCGCTCCGCAGGAGAAAGGGGCACAGCCGGGCTTCTTCACGCTGCTTAAATCCCGCGTCTACAGCGGTAACGTACTGATCTACTCCGCCTGCTCCGCCAGCTTTTTTGCCTGGCTGACCGGCTCACCCTTTATTCTGGCGGGCCTGGGCCTTTCCCCCGCCGACATTGGCCTGAGCTATCTGCCACAGACGCTCGCCTTTTTAATCGGTGGCTTCGGCTGTCGCGCCCTGCTCAACCGCTTTAACGGCGCACAGCTGCTGCCCTGGCTGCTGGGGGTCTACAGCCTGAGCATTCTGGCACTGTTTGCGGTCGCGCTTTCGGGTCAGGGAACGCTGCTCAGCCTCATGGTGCCGTTCTGCGGAATGGCGCTGGCTAACGGAGCGATCTATCCGATTGTGGTCTCCAGTGCGCTGATGCCCTTCCCGCACGCTACCGGCAAAGCCGCCGCGTTGCAGAATACGCTGCAGTTAGGCCTCTGCTTCCTCGCCAGCCTGGCGGTGTCGGCGGGATTAACTCAGGCACTGCTGACCACCACGCTGATTATGACAGTGACGATTCTGCTCGCCCTGATCGGGTACGTCATGCAACGCGCCGCAAGCGCACAAACTGTTGTTGCCACTGCGCAACCTGCCTGCCAGGATAATCATTAAGACGCTAACCTTTTAGTTAGCGCCCTAACAATAAGTCATTGAATATTGACCCGCGTGAGAATATACTCATCCGGGTCAACAAATCTGTAATAAATCAACAATATAATAACGTAATAATCTGATTGGCACGCTGTTGCCGGGACGGTATTCGCACGCGTTATTCCCTCTTACCGGCCCTGCTTCAGCCTGTTCCAGTCCTCTGTATCTTACAGATAATCGGTTTGCGGAATCCTCCGTGACGTTTCTCAATGCCTGACGAATTGGCTATTCTTTGTTCAGGTTCAGATTGGACAGGTGGTGGAAAAGCTATGAGTTCATCTTACGCAGAAGCAGTGACTCCTGAAGATAATCATTGGTATCGCATCGTTCACGAACTGCTGGAAAAAGCGGATATCGAAATAAATGGCTCACGTCCGTGGGACATCCGCATTCATCATCCCGGTTTTTTTAAGCGTGTTCTGCAGGAGGGATCGCTGGGGCTGGGCGAAAGCTATATGGAGGGATGGTGGGACTGCGACCGTCTGGATATGTTCTTCCACCAGGTGCTTAAACATAAACTGGATCAGCAGCTCCCGCACCATTTCAAAGATACCCTGCGCATCGCCGCCGCCCGCTTAACCAACCTGCAGTCCCGCAAGCGGGCCTGGATCGTGGGCAAAGAGCACTATGATCTCGGCAACGATCTCTTTTCACTGATGCTTGACCCTTACATGCAATACTCCTGTGGCTACTGGAAAGAGGCCACGACGCTGGCGTCGGCGCAGGAAGCCAAGCTGGATATGATTTGTCGTAAATTAGCGCTGGAACCCGGGATGTCGCTGCTGGATATCGGCTGCGGCTGGGGCGGACTGGCGGAATTTGCCGCACGTCATTATGGCGTCAGCGTGCATGGCGTGACCATCTCCGCCGAGCAGCAGAAGCTGGCGCAGCAGCGCTGTGAAGGGCTGGATGTGACGATTCTGCTGCAGGACTATCGCGATCTGAACGAGCAGTTTGACCGCGTGGTGTCGGTCGGTATGTTTGAGCATGTCGGGCCTAAAAACTACGCGACCTATTTCGACGTGGTCGATCGTAATCTTAAGCCTGACGGGATTTTCCTGCTTCACACCATCGGCGCGATTAAAACCGATATGCGCGTTGACCCCTGGATCGATAAGTATATTTTCCCCAATGGCTGCCTGCCTTCGGTGCGTCAGGTGGCCGATGCCAGCGAGCCCCATTTTATTCTGGAGGACTGGCACAACTTTGGCGCAGATTACGACAGGACGCTGATGGCATGGCATGAACGCTTTTTGCAGGCCTGGCCTCAGCTGGCTGAGAGTTATGGCGATCGCTTTAAGCGTATGTTCGCCTACTATCTCAACGCCTGTGCCGGTGCATTCCGCGCGCGTGATATTCAGCTGTGGCAGATCGTCTTCAGTCGTGGCGTAGAGGGGGGATTGCGCGTGGCGCGGTAGAGGGCCCGGTTGCGCCGCAAGGCCTGCCGAAGTCAGACCCGCGTTAGCCGCAACGGAGAAGCTAAAGGCGCAGGGAACAGGGTCAGAAGAGGAAAGCGTCACGCGCCAGGGAGGGCGCGTGTCGAGCGTGTCAGGGATGACGGCTTTTGCGTCTTTCCGATCTGATCCTGTTTCCTGCGCAGGTGCAATCTCACAGCGAATCGGGTCAGCGGTTCAACAGGCGCTGTCGCGCCTGATATTAACTCTCTGCGGCAGGTTGCCCGGTCAGCGCACTCATGGCTGCCGCAGCATCACGCTGGGCGAGCACGCGCTCCACGGTCTCGACGATGGCCTGAGTGTGTGGATCGATCTCAATATTGACCCGCTGTCCAAAGGTCTTCGCCCCCAGCGTGGTGCGTTCCAAGGTTTCCGGGATCAGATAGACGCAGAACTTCGTTCTGGTCACATCCCCGACCGTCAGGCTGATGCCGTCGATACCGACGAACCCTTTATGCAGAATATATTTCATCTGCGCCGGGTCCTGGATTTTAAACCAGACTTCGCGGTTATGTTCTGACTGGATAATTTTGCAGATCTCAGCCGTGGTCATAATGTGACCCGACATCAGATGCCCGCCGATTTCATCGCTGAATTTTGCTGCCCGCTCGATGTTGACCACGTCGCCCTCGCGCAAATCGCCGAGGTTCGTCACCCGCAGCGTCTCTTTGATCAGATCAAAGCTGACGCGATCGCCGTCGATTGCCGTCACGGTTAAGCAGCAGCCGTTATGCGCGACGGATGCGCCCAGCGCCAGACCCGGCAGGAGTTCTTCCGGTAGCCGGACAGTATGGGTACGAAACAGCTCTTTCTCTTCGATGGACACGATCTCCGCCATGCCCTGCACAATTCCGGTAAACATATTCTTTGCCTCTGAAAATCCGACGTTTGTGCCAGTTTACCACAGCTCAGGCCCGCTGTTAGATTTCAGCCCCTGCCACGGCGTTGAGTCAGTGCAAACCGCATTGTGTGACAAAGATTGGCGAATGGGGTTACGCCAGTTACACTAACTCACGAAATTCCCCGGGCTTTTTGCCCCTTTTCTTTCCTATAACTCGTCAGGTGTTAACGTGCAGAAGTATTTAACAGAAGCGCGTCAATTGCTGGCCCTTGCGATTCCGGTCATCCTTGCTCAGGTGGCCCAGACCGCAATGGGATTTGTGGATACCATTATGGCCGGCGCCGTCAGCGCCACGGATATGGCCGCCGTTGCTGTCGGCACCTCTGTCTGGCTTCCGGCCATCCTCTTTGGTCATGGTCTTCTGCTTGCATTGACGCCCACCGTTGCGCAACTCAACGGTTCAGGTCGCCGCGAACGCATCGGTGAACAGATTCGCCAGGCATACTGGCTCGCCTTTTTTGTCTCCCTGCTGATTATGGTGCTGCTGTGGCACGCGGGTTACCTCATCCGCGCAATGCACGATATCGATCCCCGGCTGGCCCTGAAGGCAGAAGGCTATCTGCATGCCCTGCTGTTCGGCGCACCCGGCTACCTCTTCTTCCAGGTGCTGCGCAACCAGTGTGAAGGATTGTCGAAAACCAAGCCGGGTATGGTGCTGGGCTTTCTCGGCCTGATGTTTAACATCCCGCTCAACTATATCTTTATTTATGGTCACTTCGGGATGCCGGCACTGGGCGGGGTGGGTTGTGGTGTGGCAACCGCGTCGGTCTACTGGGTAATGTTTATCTGCATGCGCTTCTGGGTGCGCCGGATGGGTTCGATGCGTGATATCCGCATGGAGAGCCGCTGGTCGCCGCCTTCGCGTGTCATTCTCACCCGCCTGATGGCGCTGGGATTACCGGTGGCGCTGGCGCTCTTTTTTGAGGTCACCCTGTTTGCCGTGGTGGCGCTGCTGGTGTCGCCGCTGGGCATCGTCAATGTCGCCGGCCACCAGATCGCGCTGAATTTCAGTTCACTGATGTTCGTGTTACCGCTGTCGCTGGGCGTCGCGACCACCATCCGCGTCGGCTACCGCCTGGGTCAGGGCTCCACCGAGCAGGCCCGGGTCGCCGCGTGGACGGCGCAGGGTGTCGGCATCAGCATGGCGGCGCTGACCGCGATTTTTACCGTGACGTTCCGTCACCAGATCGCCCTGCTCTACAACGACAATCCTGAGGTGGTGACGCTGGCCGCACAGCTGATGCTGCTGGCGGCGATTTATCAGTTCTCCGATTCGATTCAGGTGATCGGTAGCGGCATTCTGCGCGGCTATAAAGATACGCGATCCATTTTCTTCATCACCTTTATTGCCTACTGGCTGCTCGGTCTGCCTGCCGGGTATCTGCTGGCACTGACCGACTGGCTGGTGCCGCGTATGGGACCTGCGGGCTTCTGGTGCGGTTTCATTATCGGCCTCACCTCGGCAGCGGTGATGATGATCTGGCGCATCAGACGCTTACAGCGTTCACCGGCGGCCATTATCCTCGCCCGCGCGGCGCGATAATCCACAAAAGCGGGCCATTTATGGCCCGCAGCGCCGAAAAAAACGACGGTTAGCACAGTTGCTGCGCAGTCACAGTGAAAAAACGATTTTCCCCTTGCCAGCCTCACACGCTGCCGTTAATATTCGTCCCCGCTGTCGCCCTGACAGCATGTTGCGCTCTTAGCTCAGTTGGTTAGAGCACCACCTTGACATGGTGGGGGTCGATGGTTCGAGTCCATTAGAGCGCACCAAGTGCGTCCGTAGCTCAGTTGGTTAGAGCACCACCTTGACATGGTGGGGGTCGGTGGTTCGAGTCCACTCGGACGCACCAATATTCAGTATGCGCTCTTAGCTCAGTTGGTTAGAGCACCACCTTGACATGGTGGGGGTCGATGGTTCGAGTCCATTAGAGCGCACCACTTTCAGAATTCCTTCAGCTTGCGCAACTCCCTTTATATTGATCTGCATCGCGTCCCCCTTCTGCTTTTTGATTGGTTTTCGCATACTTAGCGTCTATACTGTCCCCCGTTGTTTACTTGAAAGGTTTCAGCGATCACGTGCTTACTGCGATAACTCAAATGATTTGCGCAACAACAGCGTGGTGGTTACCAATCGTAGCCGCACAACTTCCCTGCACGCCTGGCCTTCGTCACCTATTCTTATTCAGTACTGCCCTTTTCAGTTTCAGTCTCAAATCAGAAATTTCACTTCGATGCGCTGCCATCGGATTCCGCCCTTATTCATCCATCACAACTTACAGATAATCCGTCATGAAAAAGACTAAAATCGTTTGTACTATCGGCCCGAAAACCGAATCCGAAGAGATGCTGACTCAGCTGCTTGAAGCAGGCATGAATGTTATGCGTCTGAACTTTTCTCACGGCGACTACGCTGAGCACGGCCAGCGCATTACCAATATGCGCGCCGTGATGCAGAAAACCGGTCGTCAGGCCGCTATCCTGCTGGACACCAAAGGCCCTGAAATCCGCACCATGAAACTGGAAGGCGGTAACGACGCGGCGCTGAAAGCGGGTCAGACCTTTACCTTCACCACCGATCAGAGCGTGATCGGCAACAGCGAGCGCGTTGCTGTCACCTACCCGGGCTTCACGGCTGACCTGAAGATCGGCAACACCGTGCTGGTTGATGATGGCCTGATTGGGATGGAAGTGACCGAAGTCACCGAAAACACCGTAGTCTGTAAAGTACTGAACAACGGCGACCTGGGTGAGAACAAAGGCGTTAACCTGCCAGGCGTCTCAATCCAGCTGCCTGCGCTGGCTGAAAAAGACAAACGCGATCTGATTTTTGGCTGTGAGCAGGGTGTGGACTTTGTCGCGGCTTCGTTCATCCGTAAGCGTTCAGACGTGCTGGAGATTCGTGAGCACCTGAAACAGCACGGCGGTGAGCACATCCAGATCATCTCCAAAATCGAAAACCAGGAAGGCCTGAACAACTTCGACGAAATTCTCGAAGCGTCAGACGGCATCATGGTTGCGCGTGGCGACCTGGGTGTTGAGATCCCGGTTGAAGAGGTGATCTTCGCGCAGAAGATGATGATCAAGAAATGTAATAAAGCGCGCAAAGTGGTCATCACGGCGACCCAGATGCTCGACTCCATGATCAAAAACCCACGCCCTACCCGCGCAGAAGCCGGCGACGTGGCGAACGCCATCCTGGATGGCACCGATGCGGTCATGCTGTCAGGTGAGAGCGCCAAAGGTCGCTATCCGCTGGAGTCGGTCACCATCATGGCGACCATCTGTGAGCGTACCGACCGCGTGATGAAATCGCGCATCGACAGCCAGAACGATACCCGTAAGCTGCGTATCACCGAAGCCGTCTGCCGCGGTGCGGTTGAGACCGCTGAGAAGCTGGAAGCGCCACTGATTGTGGTGGCGACCGAAGGCGGCAAATCGGCTAAAGCGGTGCGTAAATACTTCCCGAACGCCACCATCCTGGCCCTGACCACCAATCAGACCACTGCACGCCAGCTGATCCTGAGTAAGGGCATTGAGACACGTCTGGTTTCTGAGATCGCGTCGACCGATGATTTCTATCGTCTGGGTAAAGAAGCGGCGCTGGAAAGCGGCTACGCTCAGAAAGGGGATGTCGTAGTGCTGGTTTCCGGTGCATTAGTACCAAGCGGAACTACCAACACCGCGTCCGTACACGTCCTGTAAAACCTGCGTCAGCGGTTATTTAGAAGCGCCTTTAAGAGGCGCTTTTTTTATTTCCTCTTAAACCAAATACCAGAAAATTCCAATCGAAAATAACTATTCAAATACTCTTAATATTAAGGTTAATCCGATTAAATCTCTCTGTTTTCGCTAAATTTTTTTATCATATTCTGGGATTCGCTGCTTCTTTGAGCGAACGATCAAATTTAAGCATCTTCTCATCAAAAATTTATTCTCAACTTAAAAAGCTTTGTGTAATACTTGTATTGCTACATGGAGATTAACTCAATCTAGAGGGTATAAATAATGAATCGTACTAAACTGGTACTGGGCGCGGTAGTTCTGGCTTCAACTCTGCTGGCTGGTTGCTCAAGCAACGCTAAAATCGACCAGCTGTCTTCAGACGTTCAGACTCTGAACGCGAAAGTTGACCAGCTGAGCAACGACGTGAACGCAGTGCGTTCAGACGTTCAGGCTGCTAAAGATGACGCAGCACGCGCTAACCAGCGTCTGGACAACCAGGCTCACTCTTACCGTAAGTAAGAGTTCTGGTTTAAAAATGGCGCCGTTATGGCGCCATTTTTTTTGCCCCTGCCAGGCTCTATCCGGCACCTTTCTGTCAGGGTTTAACGTTCTTCGCCTCCTTCCCTGCTGCCGCACTCTCTGTCAGCACCGCGGCACTTTCCAGCCCTTCGGGCGGCACGGTATCACTCTCTACCGGTTCACCACTGCTGACCAGTACAGGCATGCCTGAGCGTCGTGCGATGCTGGCTTTAATCAGCGCCCGGTCACTCTTCTCACTTTTCATAAACTGCCTGAGTCCGTCGCTGAGCGCAATGGTCTGCGTCTGCGGATCATCTTTGTCATTGCGTGACAGCGGCTGGTGCACTTCAACGTAGCGTTTACCATCCGGCTCGATGGCGTACTTCACCGGCTGATTGATAATCTGCACCCGTGTCCCCTCTGGAACGGCGTTAAACAACGCTTCGATATCTTCGGAACGCAGACGGATACAGCCGGAGCTGACGCGCATGCCGATGCCAAACTTCGCATTGGTGCCGTGGATCAGATACTGGCCCGTGCCGCGCGCCAGACGCATGGCAAACTGTCCCATCGGGTTATCCGGTCCCGCAGGCACCACGGCGGGCAGCGTGACACCCTCTTTCGCGTAGCGTTTGCGGATGTTCGGGGTTGGCGTCCAGGTAGGATTAGGGATCTTCTGGCTGATACGGGTGACCATCACGGGAGTGGCTGCCCCTAACTGGCCAATGCCTATGGGATAGACGATGACTTTGTTTTCGCCTTTGGGAAAGTAGTAGAGACGCAGCTCGGCAAGATTCACCACAATGCCTTCGCGTGGTGTATCGGGCAGGATCATCTGTAGCGGTATCGTCAGTTGCGTGCCCGCCTTGGGCAGCCAGGGATCGGTCCCGGGATTCGCCTCCAGCATCCCCAGCAGACCGACCTGGTAGCGGGCCGCAATCGCTTCCAGCGGCTGTTTGTTATCGGGGACCTGAGTCAGGACGTTTTCGCCAATCAGGCGACTGTCAGGTGGCGGCAGCGGATATTCCGTGGCGAATGCGGGTGCAGAGAGCCCAAAACAGGTCAGCAGCAATGCACCGGCTAAACGTAAAGCTGGTTTCATGCAATTTTCTCGTCAGATAAAAAAACAGACGCCGGATGGCGTCTGTCGAGTGTAGCTTAGCTGAGGTTCTGAGCGGTATGGCGAATAGACCGAATCATCGCCTCCAGCCCCTGCGACCGGGTGGGCGTCAGGTGCTGCATCAGGGCCAGTTCGCCAAACCAGTGGCGGACATCCAGCGCCAGAATTTCGGCAGGTGGCAGGTTCTGATAGAGACTAATTACGATAGCAATCAGGCCCTTAACGATAGCGGCATCGCTGTCACCTTCGAAGGCGATGGTGCCATCGGCCTGCGGCGTCATTCTGATCCACACCTGGCTCTGGCATCCCGAGATGACGTTTTCCGGCTGGTGCAGGGTTTCAGAGGATTCCGGAAGTTTCGAACCCAGTTCAATGATGTACAGGTACTTCTCTTCCCAGTTGGCGCAACGGTTAAAGTTACGCACCAGTTTCTCTTTTTCAGGCAAATTCGCCATCAGTCACTCCGTTAAAACTGTTCAGCCGCCCAGCAGACGATGAATGCGCGTCAGACCCGCTGCCAGACGATCCACCTCTTCTTCACTGTTGTAGAAGGTGAAGGAGGCGCGGCACATCGCAGGCACGTTGTAGTGCTGCATCAGCGGCATGGCGCAGTGATGGCCGGTGCGGATGGCAATACCATACTGATCCAGGAAGCTGCCGACATCGTAAGCGTGGTGCTTACCGAGATTGAAGGCGATAACACCGGCGCGCGACTGCGGGCCATAGATGCGGATGTCCGGGACGGTGCCCAGTTTGTCGAGGGCATAGTTCATGAGCGCCGTTTCACGCTCATGAATGGTATCAAGTCCCAGCGCCTGCACGTAGGCCAGTGCCGCACCAAAGCCGATAATGCCGCCGGTATTGGGGGTGCCGGCTTCAAAACGCCACGGCGCGCTGTTCCAGGTGGTGCCCGTCGGCAGCATGACGCGGTCAATCATCGACCCGCCGCCCTCCCAGGGTGGCATCTGGTCCAGCAACGCTTTGCGTCCATAAAGGATACCCACGCCGTTCGGGCCGTAGAGTTTATGGCTGGAGAAAACATAGAAATCACAGCCGATATCCTGCACGTCAACTTTGTCATGCATTACCGCCTGCGCACCATCCACCAGGGTAACAACACCTGCGGCTTTGGCCTGCGCCACGATCGCTTTGACCGGGTTAACCGTGCCGAGCACGTTTGAAACATGCGTCACGGCCAGCAGGCGCGTGCGGCTGTCAATCAGCCCCGCCAGCTGCTCAAGCGCCAGCTCACCGTTGTCATTCAACGGCAGCACACGCACTTCGGCTCCGGTGCGCTCAGCCAGCATCTGCCATGGAACGATATTGGCGTGATGCTCCATCTCAGTAATGATCAGGTTATCGCCAGACCGGAGCTGACTGCTGCCCCAGCTGTTGGCCACCAGATTGATGCCTTCGGTGGTTCCTTTGACGAAAACAATCTCTTCCTGCGACGAAGCGTTCAGGAAACGGGCGGCCTGATCGCGCACGTTCTCCATATCACTGGTTGCCTGCTGGCTCAGCGTATGGATGCCGCGATGCACGGCCGCATAGCCATGCTGGTAAAAATGACTCTCGGCATTGATCACCGAGAGGGGACGTTGTGCGCTGGCGGCGCTGTCAAGGTAGGCCAGCGGATGACCGTTGACCTCTCGCTTCAGGATAGGAAAATCAGCTCTGATGCGGTCGAGATCGAAGTTCATCATACGTCGCCTCCGGGAAAACGTTGCGCGATACGCTGCAGTACGGCCTGACGCATCACCGGATTTTCCAGTGTTTCGGTCAGTTCTGCCGCAAAGGCGTGGATAATCATGGTCTGCGCAGCATCCTGCTCAATACCGCGCGAACGCAGATAGAACATCTGCTCGTCATCGATACGGCCGATGGTGGCGCCGTGGCTGCACTTAACGTCATCCGCATAGATTTCCAGCTGCGGCTTGGTATCGACCTCTGCCAGCTTGCCCAGCAACAGGTTGTTGTTGGTCATCTGCCCGTCTGTCTTCAGTGCATGCTGTGCCACTTTGATGTGACCGTTAAACACCGCACGGCCTTTGTCACGCACGATGGTTTTATGCATCTGACGGCTGACGCAGTGGCCTTTATTGTGCTCCAGGTAAGTACGGGTATCCGCGACTTCCTGTTTCACCGGCAACACCAGGCTGTTAATCGCCAGCGTACTGTTCTCGCCGTTCAGCTGCGTGCTGGTATTGTGGCGCGACAGACCGGCACCCAGCAGGAAGCTGGTACTGCTGACCTGCGCATCGTTACCCACCACCAGATCGTTGTGCGCAAAGTGATAGCTGTTGCTGCTTTCAAACGCCAGTTTGGTGTGGGTCAGCTTTGCATTATCTCCGATTGCACAGGTAAAGCGCGAACCGGTGAAATGGGCCTGATCGTTGAGTGAAACGTAGTGCTCAATCACTTCCGCTTCGGCGCTCTCTTCCAGCTGCAGGTGATGACGATAATGAACAGTGTTCATGCCCGTCTGCTGACCGCTGGTGATATGCAGCAGGTAGACCGGGCGCGCTGCAGATTTACCGCGTGCCAGACGCAGGGTAGTCACCTCTTCCGCCAGGCTTTCGGTCAGATGCAGAAACACTTCCGGCTGAACGGCGGCGGGCAGCGGACGACGCTCGGCGGCCACGCTGTGCTGAATCTCAAACAGCCCGGTGTCGCGGCTGCTCAGCGCCGCCTGGAACTGACCGTCAACGAAGACCAGGCGGATGGCATCCAGCGGCAGCGCCAGCGCATCAACCTGTTCAGCGCTCAGAATCTGAGGCACGTCAGGCAACACAAACTGCTGTGACAGCAGCGTGTCCAGCGGGGTGTATTTCCAGTTTTCATGCTTGCGGGTTGGCAGACCAACGCGCATCAGTTGCTGCCAGTGCTGCTGAGCCTGCAGAGAACGCACGTCGCCGCGCGACTCAAACAGGTGATGCCACTGTTGCAGCGCAGAATCACTCTTCGTCGGTAAGCCAGCCATAACCTTGCTCCTCCAGCTGTTTCACCAGCGAGAAGTCGCCAGATTTCACGATTTTGCCCTGATACAGAACATGAACGAAGTCTGGCTTGATGTAGTCCAGAATACGCTGGTAGTGGGTCACGATGATAAAGGCACGCTTTTCGTCACGCAGGCTGTTCACACCATTGGCAACGATTTTCAGCGCATCAATGTCCAGACCGGAGTCGGTTTCATCCAGGATGCAGAGCTCAGGCTCCAGCGCCGCCATCTGCAGGATGTCGTTACGCTTCTTCTCGCCGCCGGAGAAGCCGACGTTAACGGAACGGGTCAGCAGATCTTCCGGCATCTTCAGCAGCTGAATTTTTTCTTCGATGAAGTCCTGGAAATCAAAGCGATCCAGCTCTTCCTGCTGACGGTATTTGCGCACCGCGTTTACCGACGTCTGCAGGAAAAACTGATTGCTGACGCCGGGGATCTCGACCGGATACTGGAACGCCATAAAGATACCTTCACCAGCGCGCTCTTCCGGTGCCAGCTCCAGCAGATCTTTACCGTTGAAGCTCACCGAACCGCCGGTCACTTCATAATCTTCGCGGCCTGCCAGCGTGGCTGACAGCGTACTTTTACCTGAGCCGTTCGGGCCCATGATGGCATGTACTTCGCCTGGTTTAATTTCGAGATTCAGGCCACGCAGAATGGCTTTATCTTCAACACTGACCTGCAAATCTTTAATGCTTAACATACTTATTCCTTCACGTTGCTTCCGGCAAGGCGTGTGACGGCATCAGCCCACACTGTGCTCAAGGCTGATGGCTAACAATTTCTGGGCTTCCACGGCAAATTCCAGTGGCAGCTCGGAGAATACGTCTTTACAGAAGCCGTTCACGATCATCGAGATGGCATCTTCTTCACTGATACCGCGTTGCAGACAGTAGAACATCTGATCTTCGCCGATGCGTGATGTCGTGGCTTCGTGCTCCAGCTGAGCGGTGTTATTGCGGGTCTCCACATACGGAAAGGTATGGGCGCCGCAATCCGGGCCGATCAGCATCGAGTCACACTGCGTAAAGTTACGCGCGTTGGTGGCGGTTGGCATGATTTTCACCAGACCGCGATAGGTGTTCTGACTTTTACCGGCCGAAATCCCTTTAGAGATGATGGTCGATTTGGTGTTTTTACCAATGTGGATCATCTTGGTGCCGGTATCGGCCTGCTGACGACCGCTGGTCAGCGCCACGGAGTAGAACTCACCCACCGAGTAGTCCCCGCGCAGAATGCAGCTCGGGTATTTCCAGGTGATCGCAGAGCCGGTTTCCGACTGTGTCCAGGACATCTTGCTGTGGTCACCTTCACACAGCGCACGCTTGGTCACGAAGTTGAGGATACCGCCCTCGCCTTCACCGCCAGGGAACCAGTTCTGAACCGTGGAGTATTTCACTTCGGCGTTTTTGTGGATGATCACTTCCACCACGGCCGCATGCAGCTGATAGCTGTCACGCACCGGGGCTGAACAGCCTTCGATGTAGCTGACATAGCTGTCTTCGTCCGCAATCAGGATGGTGCGCTCGAACTGACCGGTTTTCGCAGCGTTGATGCGGAAATAGGTCGACAGCTCCATCGGGCAGCGCACCCCTTTCGGGATATAGACAAAGGTGCCGTCTGAGGCGACCGCGGAGTTCAGCGCGGCAAAGAAGTTGTCATTTGCCGGCACGACGGTGCCCAGATACTGCTTCACCAGCTCAGGGTGTTCCTGAATCGCTTCGCCAAAAGAGCAGAAGATGATGCCCTGCTCCGCCAGCTTGCCGCGATAGGTGGTGGCGACTGAAACGGAGTCGAAAATCGCGTCAACCGCCACTTCGCGGCCTTCGCGAACCGGCACACCCAGCTGATTAAAGGCGTTTTCCACTTCCTGCGTCAGATACTCACTGGCGGGCGCGCTGCCTGAGGCCTGAGTGGCACCCGGCTCCGACGCGCAGCTATCGTCACAGCTGCCGCATGAGGGCGCGGAGTAGTAGCTGTAATCCTGATAGTCGAGCTTCTCGTAGTGCGCTTTCAGCCAGTGAGGCTCTTCCATTTCAAGCCAGGCATGAAACGCTTTAAGACGAAACTCCAGCATCCACTCTGGCTCGTTACGCTTGGCCGAAATCGCGCGCACGACATCTTCGTTGATGCCGTTGGCAAATTCTTCGGTTTGCAGTTGGGTAAAGAAGCCCTCTTTGTAGTTGAGCTTGCCTTCCCAGATTTGTACATCGTCAGATGTTTCGCTGTGTCGTGACATATTTCACTTACTCGACGCCAAAGCTCTCACCGCACCCGCAGGCGTGCTGAGCTTTAGGGTTATTGAATTTAAAAATCTGATTCAGGCCTTCGCGAACATAGTCCAGCTCGGTGCCATCAACGAATGGCATCGCCTGAAGCGGCACAAACAGCGTTGCGCCGTAGAATGAAAACTGCAGATCGTCTTCGACAGGCTCTTTCACCAAATCCATAACGTAGCCGAACCCGGCGCAGCCGGATTGTTTCACGCTGAGTCGCAGACCCTTGACATCAGGGTCCTGAGCCGCCAGATTGAGAATTTGTTGCGCTGCGGTTTCAGTCAGCGTCAGCCCTTTCCAGACGAAATCGTCAGGTGAGAAAGAGTCTGTATTAACGGATGCCATATTGATACCTCTTGAGTCCGGACCTTTTCAGGCTATCCCCCTATGGTAGTGATCTCACCGATCACTTCAACCTCTTGTTTTGCAGGGATAATCATCTTGTGCTGTTTTATTTGCTTAATAATTAAGCATAGCCTCTTCAGCTCACTGTGTGGTGAGAACGTCAGCCTTAATAAGCCAGTGATAACCTATTAATAAATCACTCATTTTAAAATAACCCTTTTTGATAAAAAGGCTTATTGATAGGTTACGCCTTTCTGCGATGTAAACAGATTGTTATTTCCGATTATACCGACAGGCAGGATAAATCGTTAAATTTTTCTTCCCGCACATTGCAATCCCTGAACAGTTGAATATGATAATTATTATCATTAACATTCAGGATGGTTTCATGACGCTCTCTGTCTCAGCCTGGCTCCAGCACAAAATCGATGAATACCAGTTCAGCATCCACGATATCACCGTCGACTTTTACATGGCGCAGGCAAAGCTTGATCGGGCCGACTGCACCATACATCAGCTGCGTCAGTTCAACGATGCCTGTCAGGATATGGCAGAGATCTGCCAGTTGAATGGTGACGACCAGAGTTACCTGCATGCGATGGGAAAACTGCATCATCGCCTGGTTCAGGAGATGGGAAACAGCGAACGCGACCGCCTGTTTCGTATTCAGGCTTACCAGCTGGCGCGCCTCTCCCTGACCCGCCTCTGCCATCAACTGGCTCTCATCGGCGAGTGGAACAAAGCCTCCGCGTTGCAAAGCGACTTCGTACGTCACGCAGGCTGGATATTCTAATCCAGCCATGCCGTGACGTCGCGCACAATTTTTTTACATTAATGCTAACAAAGCCTGAAGCGGATGGCGCATGCCGTTGCCTTCCACCCGTTTGACCTGACTGCGGCAGGAGTAGCCGGTCGCCAGACAGCGCTGACGCGGCAGCCGCTGAAGCTGCGGATGCCATGAGAGCGCATAGATCCCCAGCGAGTTTTCCAGGTTTTTGCTTTCATGGCCGTAAGTTCCGGCCATGCCGCAGCAGCCGACGTTGATATTCTCCAGTTTCGCACCAAACCGGGCAAAGATATCCTGCCACTGACCGGGGGCTGAGGGCAGCGCAGTCACCTCGGTACAGTGCGCAAACAGATACCATGACTCGCCGCCCGTGGCCTGTACGTCACGCTCTGCCAGCGCCCGCTGCAGCCATTCATGCACCAGCAACACAGCAAAGTCGCCGCGTGCGTCGCCCAGCGTCTGACGATACTCATCGCGATAGCAGAGCACGGTGGCCGGGTCGACCCCGACCATCGGCAGGCCCAGTTTTGCCACCCGGTTGAGGAAGTCGGCCGTCCGGGCTGCGGTTCGGGCAAAGCGCTGCAGGAAGCCTTTAACGTGCTGCGCTTTACCATTGGGTGAGAATGGCAGCAGAACCGGACGATAGCCCAGCTTCTCAATCAGCCGGATGAAGTCACTGACCAGCTGCGCCTCATAGAAGCTGGTAAAGGGGTCCTGAACCACCAGCACACAACGCTCACGCTCCGCGGCGGTCAGCGCTTCCAGCTGCTCCAGGGTCATGTTCATCGCCGGATGTCCGCTGAGCTGCTGCTTCAGATTGGGCGCAGAGAGCAGAGGCAGGTCGACCATACCGATATGCGTTTTGCTCAGCTCTTTCAGCCACGGCTGGCGCAGGAAGAAGTTGAACACTTTGGGTGCCTTCGCCATCAGCGGCGCATAGCTCTCAACCGCTGCAACCAGGTGATCGCTCGCCGGGCGCAGATAGCGGGTGTGGTAGAGCTGCAGGAAGCGTGAGCGGAACGCAGGCACGTCGATTTTGATCGGACACTGGGTGGAGCAGGCTTTACAGGCCAGACAGCCTGACATCGCCTCTTTGACCTCATGCGAGAAGTCATACTCCCCTTTGCTGGCATGCCAGCTGTTGCGGGTACGGGCGATCAGGGCGCGTAGCGACAGACGGTTTTCCGGCAACTGCTTCTCCAGCATCAGCGGATCGACGCCCTGCCCGGCCAGCAGTCGCAGCCACTCCCGCGTCAGGCTCGCCCGTCCTTTGGGCGAATGAATACGGTTGCGGGTGATCTTCATGGACGGACACATCGGGCTGCGGGCATCGAAGTTAAAACATAACCCGTTGCCATTACACTCCATCGCGCCGCGCCACTCATCCCGCACCGTTAACGGAATCTGCCGATCCCAGGTGCCACGCTTGACCGCATCAACCTGCATCATCTCGTCATGACGGTTGAAGGGGGTACAGATCTTGCCCGGATTAAGACGGTTAAGCGGGTCGAAGGCCGCTTTGATGCGGCGCAGTTCGTTAAACAGCGTTTCGCCGAAGAAGGCCGGACTGTACTGGGCGCGGAACCCTTTACCATGCTCTCCCCACAGCAGGCCACCGTAGCGCGCGGTCAGCGCCACCACTTCGTCGGAGATCTGTTTCATCATCATCTCCTGCTGCGGATCGCACATATCCAGCGCCGGACGGACGTGCAGCACGCCCGCATCAACATGTCCGAACATGCCGTAACTCAGACCGTGGCTGTCGAGCAGCGCGCGAAACTCGACAATGTAGTCCGCCAGCTTCTCGGGCGGCACAGCCGTGTCTTCCACAAAGGGGATCGGTTTTGCCCGCCCTCTGGCGTTGCCCAGCAGTCCGACGGCCTTTTTACGCATGTTATAGATGCGTTCGATGCCCTCCAGGTCGTTACAGAACTGATAGCCAATCACACCGCCCTGCTGCTGCGCCATCAGCGCATCGAGGCGGGCACTGAGCCGTTCAATCTGCTGGTCGATCAGTGCGGCGTTGTCACCGGCGAACTCAACGATGTTCAGCCCCTGCATCTCTTTATCGGGCACATCGGCGATCAGTTCACGCACCGAGTGCCAGACGATATCTTCACGGGCCAGATTGAGCACCTTAGAGTCCACGGTTTCAACCGACAGCGCCTGGGCTTCCACCATAAAGGGTGCATTGCGCAGCGCAGAGTCAAAGGAGTCATATTTGATGTTTACCAGCCGCCGCACTTTTGGCAGCGGTGTGATATCAAGCCGGGCTTCGGTGACAAATGCCAGCGTCCCTTCCGCGCCACAGAGCAGCCGCGTCATGTCAAAGGTCTGCATGTCATCGCTGAAGACATGGCGCAGGTCATAACCGGTCAGGAACCGATTCAGCTTTGGAAACTTTTCCAGAATCAGCGCCCGGTGTTCACGGCAGCGGGTCAGAACCTGCTGATAGAGCCGCCCTTCGGGTGTTGCCGTCTGCGCCAGCGTTTCCGCCAGCGCGGTGGCCATCGGCCGCGTATCCAGGATATCGCCGCCCAGCAGCACGGCCCGCAGGCCCAGCACATGATCCGAGGTTTTGCCATACACCAGCGATCCCTGACCCGAGGCATCGGTGTTGATCATACCGCCCAGCGTCGCCCGGTTACTGGTGGACAACTCCGGGGAGAAGAAAAAGCCGAAAGGCTTCAGCCAGGCATTGAGCTGATCTTTGATCACGCCCGCTTCCACCCGCACCCATCGCTCTTCCGTATTGATCTCCAGAATGCGGTTCATATAACGAGACATGTCGACCACAATCCCCTGATTCAGCGACTGCCCGTTCGTACCGGTGCCGCCACCGCGCGGTGTAAACACCAGGCTGGCGAAGCGGGCCTCTCCCGCCACGCGGGCGAGCAGCGCCACATCCGCGGTGGAGCGCGGAAACAGCGCCGCGTCAGGCAGCAACTGATAGATGCTGTTATCGGTGGAGAGTGAGAGACGATCGGCATAGCTGGTGGCCATGTCGCCGGTAAAACCCTGCTCTTTCAGCGACTCAAGGAACGTCAGCACCAGTTGAACGAGGCCCGGTGCCTGCGAAATCTGTGGGATCATGATTGTCTGACCGAAGGTGTTGTAAACGTTTGCGTTTATGCGTTAGCGATTTCCCGTTTTAACATATTTTTTCTGCGTCTGCCGTTTTTTCAGAAAAGCCAAAACCTTTCTCTGTAACGCTGTTTAATCCTCAGTAAATAGATCATGATGAAAACCGGCATCGCTATGCCGGAAAATGAAGGATTAAGACGAGGTTATGAGTCAATGATGAAAAGCCAGTACCGGGATATGGATTTACCGCAGATTCTCTTTACCCTGATGTTCATTCTGCTGCTGATTGTCGCCTGCCTGTGGGTGGTGCAGCCGTTTATTCTGGGCTTTGCCTGGGCCAGCATGGTGGTCATTGCTACCTGGCCGCTGATGCTGAAATTTCAGCGACTGCTGTGGGGACGCCGTTCGCTGGCCGTGATCGTGATGACCCTGCTGCTTTTGCTGCTGTTTATCATCCCTATCGCCCTGCTGGTCAGCAGCCTGATTGATAACAGCGCACCGGTCATTGCGTGGGTCACGCAGGGGCACACGATGCCGAAGCTGATGTGGCTCAAAGAGATCCCGATGGTCGGCAAAAAGCTTTATGTCAGTTATGACACCCTGGTGGCGAGCGGCGGAGCCGGGATCATGGCCAAGATACAGCCCTATATCGGACGCACCACCGGCTTTTTTGTCGCTCAGGCCGGTCATTTCGGGCGCTTTATGATCCATCTGGGCGTGATGTTACTTTTCAGCGTGCTGCTTTACTGGCGCGGTGAGCAGGCCGCTCAGGGCATTCGCCACTTTGCCTTTCGTATGGCCGGACGCCGTGGAGATGCCGCCGTGCTTCTGGCAGCGCAGTCTATTCGTGCCGTGGCGCTGGGCGTGGTGGTCACGGCGCTGGTGCAGGGCGTGCTCGGCGGTATCGGCCTGGCTATCTCCGGTATTCCCTACGCCACGCTCTTAACGGTGCTGATGATCCTCTGCTGTCTGGTCCAGCTCGGCCCGCTGCTGGTGCTGGTTCCGGCCATCATCTATCTCTACTGGAGCGGCGACACCACCTGGGGAACCGTGCTGCTGGTCTGGAGCTGTGTGGTGGGCACGATGGACAACGTCCTGCGTCCGATGTTAATTCGTATGGGTGCCGATCTGCCGATGATCCTGATCCTCTCTGGTGTTATTGGTGGCCTGTTTGCGTTTGGCATGATTGGTCTTTTTATCGGACCGGTGGTGCTGGCGGTCTCTTATCGTCTCGTTTCCGTCTGGGTGCATGAAGCGCCGGCCCCGGATAACGATCCGCAGGCGGTGGCGGAAGCCCTTGCCGATCACGATGGCACCCCGCCCGCTGTGTGATACGGAACGGTAACAGGTTCTCCCGACGGCCTGTTTAACGATTGATTAGTGCGGTTAATGATGATTAACCGCACACCCCCCTGCGGATCGGATAAATTTCCCTTTCCATTAGCGATTTTTAAGAAAAAAGCCATTTCCGGCCCAAAACAGACCTTTTTCGGCTAAAAAAGATTATTTTCTGCACTGTTTCTTAAGCCAAATGGGGGAGTTTAGGGGGCAAAAGATTATCGGCTTTAAACTAATAAGAGGATTCTTAAAGACGCCAGCCAGCCATATGAATAACATGTTTCCTATGTTCGAAATCAACTTACTGATTTCTAAACAACCTTATTCCCCTGAGTAGAGTAAAGAATTGCTGTGTGTAGTCTTTGCCCATCCCCTGTGATGGGCTTTTTTTTTGCCTGAATCTGACCAGCAATAAAAAGAAAAAGGCCCGCAATGCGGGCCTGAAGATTTGACAACAGCAGCGGTGAGACCGTCAGGCCGTTTTCTTTAACTGCGCCAGACTCACCCAGGTTTCCACGACGGTGTCCGGGTTGAGCGACAGACTGTCAATGCCCTCTTCCATCAGCCAGGCGGCGAAATCCTGGTGATCGGACGGTCCCTGACCGCAGATGCCCACATATTTCCCCTGCTTTTTCGCGGCCCTGATCGCCATCGACAGCAGTGCCTTCACCGCCTCGTTTCGCTCATCAAACAACGCAGAAACCACGCCTGAGTCGCGATCCAGTCCCAGCGTCAGCTGCGTCATGTCGTTAGAGCCGATAGAGAAGCCATCAAAGTGCGCCAGGAACTGCTCCGCCAGCAGGGCATTCGATGGGATCTCGCACATCATGATGATCTTCAGCCCGTTCTCACCGCGCTTCAGCCCCTGACGCGCCAGCTCCTCCACCACCGCCTGCGCCTGGTCCACCGTGCGCACGAACGGAACCATGATTTCGACGTTGGTCAGGCCCATCTCATTGCGGACACGTTTTACCGCTTCACACTCCAGCGCAAAGCAGTCCCGGAAGCTATCGGCCACATAGCGACCTGCGCCCCGGAAACCGAGCATCGGGTTTTCCTCTTCCGGCTCATAGCGTTCGCCGCCCACAAGGTTGGCATATTCGTTAGTTTTAAAGTCGGAAAGTCGGACAATTACGCGTTTCGGTGCGAATGCCGCGCCAAGGGTAGCAATTCCCTCGGTCAGGCGGGCGATGTAGAACTCCACCGGATTATCAAATCCTTTGGTCATTTTACGAATCTGCTGCTGCAGTTCCGGGGTCTGCTGGTCGAACTCCAGCAGCGCTTTCGGATGCACGCCAATCATGCGGTTGATGATGAACTCCAGCCGCGCCAGGCCGACACCTTCATTCGGCAGACAGGCAAAATCGAAGGCACGGTCGGGATTACCCACGTTCATCATGATTTTCAGCGGCAGTTCAGGCAGTGAGTCAACCTGAGAGCTGGTGATATCGAAGTCCAGCAGGTCATCATAGACATAGCCGGTATCGCCTTCGGCGCAGGAGACGGTAACGTTGTGCCCCTCTTTCAGCCGATCGGTGGCGTCACCACAGCCCACTACGGCCGGAATGCCCAGCTCACGCGCGATGATCGCCGCATGGCAGGTTCGTCCGCCCCGGTTAGTGACGATAGCGGATGCCTTCTTCATGATCGGTTCCCAGTCCGGGTCGGTCATGTCGGTCACCAGCACATCCCCTTTCTCAATCCGGTTCATTTCGCTGATATCGTGGATGACCTTCACCGTACCGGCGCCGATACGATGACCGATAGCACGGCCTTCCACTACCACGCTGCCCTGCGCCTGCAGGGTGTAGCGCTCCATCACCTGACCGTTTGAACGCACGGTTTCAGGACGAGCCTGAACGATAAACAGCTTGCCGGTGTGACCATCTTTGGCCCACTCAATATCCATCGGGCGCTGATAGTGCTGTTCGATCAGCACGGCCTGCTTCGCCAGCGCCTGCACCTCTTCATCGTTCAGGCAGAAACGATCGCGTTCGGCCTCGGGCACATCTTCAATCCGCACCTGCTCACCGTGGGCCTGAGAATCGGCGTAGACCATGCGAACCTTTTTCGACCCCATGTTGCGGCGCACGATAGCGGGACGATCGGCTGCCAGGGTCGGTTTGTGGACATAGAACTCATCCGGGTTAACCGCACCCTGCACCACCATTTCACCCAGCCCCAGTGCAGCCGTGATAAACACCACCTGATCAAAGCCGGATTCGGTATCAATGGTAAACATCACGCCAGACGCGGCCAGATCCGAGCGTACCATGCGCTGAATGCCGGCGGAGAGCGCCACACCGCGATGATCGTAGCCCTGGTGGACGCGGTAGGAGATAGCACGGTCGTTAAACAGCGAGGCGAAGACGTGCTTCACCGCCACCATGACGGCGTCAATACCCTGCACATTCAGAAAGGTCTCCTGCTGACCGGCAAAAGAGGCATCGGGCATATCCTCTGCGGTTGCCGAGGAGCGGACGGCAAACGAGGCGTCATGATCATCGGCAGAAAGCTGCTCGTAGGCGTCCAGAATGGCGGACTCCAGTTCCGGCAGGAAGGGGGTCTCAACCACCCACTGACGAATCTGTTTACCCGCTTTGGCCAGCGCTTCGACATCATCAATGTCGGTTTCATCCAGCAGCGCATAGATACGCTGGTTCAGCCCGCTTTGATCCAGGAAGAGGTTAAAGGCGTATGAGGTCGTCGCAAATCCGTTGGGCACGGAGACACCCAGCGACGAGAGATTCGTGATCATTTCACCCAGAGAGGCATTTTTGCCGCCCACCCGATCAACATCATGCATGCCAAGCTGGTTATACCAGAGCACAAGTGGCTGTGCGTCATTACTGGCCATTAAGCGTATCCTTTTTAATGAATGGGGACAGGGAGTCATCTGTCCTCAGCCTGGCATATCACTTAAGCAATCACGATCTGTTGAATCGTTAAAGCAGAATTTCAGAAGCAGTTTCGGAATTGTGAGCGGTTTATTTTGCCGTTGCGCAAAATCGCCATTTTTACCTAACTCATTGATATTTTAATGTAAGTTAAATTTTCCCTTATCAGGGCGCTGTTTTTTGTTGCGCAACAAACCCGCGCAGACGCTGCCAGAAAACCGCCCCTCAGACGGTTAAAACAGCAAAATTCCCGCGTTCGCTTTTTAGCCAGTGCCTTGAATCTCCGGATAAATAACCCGGATAGCGATTCCAGAAATGAACATCCGGCATGATTTTTTTCGCCGCATGACGCATGCTGATAACTCACTCTTGTTCAGGACAGAAGCGGTTATGACAACTGACAGAAGCGTTTTCTATATTTCCGATGGTACCGCCATCACGGCTGAAGTGCTGGGCCATGCGGTGTTGTCGCAGTTCCCGGTCAATATCACCAGCCTGACGCTGCCGTTTGTTGAAAACGTCCAGCGGGCGCTGGCGGTTAAAGCTCAGATCAACGCGCTGTATCAGCAGAGCGGCGTCCGGCCGCTGGTCTTTTTCTCGATAGTCACACCGGAAGTGCGCGACATCATCGTGCAGAGCGAGGGCTTCTGTCAGGACATCGTACAGGCGCTGGTCGCCCCGCTGCAGCAGGAGCTGGGTTTAGCGCCTGCGCCAGTGGCTCACCGCACCCACGGTCTGGATGCCAGTAACCTGGGGAAATATGATGCCCGCATCGCGGCGATCGATTACGCCCTGGCCCATGATGACGGCATCTCGCTGCGCGGGCTGGAGGATGCGCAGGTGATCCTCATCGGCGTCTCACGCTGCGGCAAGACGCCCACCAGCCTCTATCTGGCGATGCAGTTTGGTATCCGTGCTGCCAACTATCCGTTCATTGCTGACGACATGGACAACCTTAAGTTGCCGCCCGCCCTGCGCGCGCATCAGAACAAACTGTTCGGGCTGACCATCGATCCGGAACGGCTGGCGGCCATCCGCCAGGAGCGGGCGGAAAATACCCGTTACGCCTCAATGCGCCAGTGCCGGCTGGAAGTGGGCGAAGTGGAGGCCCTGTTCCGCACCCACCAGATCCGTTATCTGAACAGCACCAACTACTCGGTGGAGGAGATAGCCACAAAAATTCTCGACATCATGGGTCTGACACGCCGCATGTACTAGGAAGCGGGAGCGGGCAGACGATGTAAAGCATTGCTGCCGTGGGTTCTGATTTCATTATCAAATTCCGGGTTGAATTCGCACCCTGATGGTTTATTGTGACCACCATCACTTCCCGGTATTTCACCGCTGCGAAGAACCGTTTTCGAGAAACTCATGAATAAAACTGACGAACTGCGTACCGCGCGCATTGGTAATCTGATTACGCCTGCCAGCCTGGCGGCTGAGCACCCTGTCTCTGCGGCGATTGCCGATAATGTCACCGCAGCCCGCAAACGTATTGCCCGTATTCTGACCGGTGAAGATCCCCGCCTGCTGGTGGTGATCGGCCCCTGCTCGCTGCACGATCCCCGAGCGGCGCTGGAGTATGCTGAGCGCCTGAATGCGCTTCGCAGTCGCTATGCCGACCGACTGGAAATTGTTATGCGCGCTTACTTTGAAAAGCCGCGCACCGTAGTGGGCTGGAAAGGATTAATTTCCGATCCGGATCTGGATGGTCGTTATGATGTGAACCGTGGCATCTCTATTGCCCGCAAGCTGCTGATCGACATCAACGCCCTGGGCCTGCCTACCGCCACCGAATTTCTGGATATGGTGATCGGCCAGTTTATTGCCGACCTGATCAGCTGGGGCGCGATTGGCGCTCGCACCACCGAAAGCCAGATCCACCGCGAAATGGCCTCCGCCCTCTCCTGCCCGGTCGGCTTTAAAAACGGCACTGATGGCAACGTCCAGATTGCCGTGGATGCGATTCGTGCCGCGCGCGCCAGCCATATGTTCCTCTCGCCGGATAAGCTGGGCCAGATGACCATTTATCAGACCAGCGGCAATCCGCATGGTCATGTAATTCTGCGTGGCGGTAAACAGCCCAACTATCATGCCAGTGACGTCGCGGCGGCGGCTGAGAGTCTGTCAGCCTTTAATCTGCCAGAGCAGCTGGTCATCGATTTCAGTCACGGCAACTGCCTGAAGCAGCACCGTCGCCAGAGGGATGTGGCCGCGGATGTCGCGGAGCAGATCAAAGCAGGCTCGCGTGCCGTGGCAGGCGTTATGATTGAAAGTTTCCTGCAGGAGGGCAATCAGAAGGTAGTGAGTGGTGAGCCCCTGGTTTACGGCCAGTCGATTACCGATCCCTGCCTCGGCTGGGAGGATAGCGAAGCTGTTCTCGCCCTGCTGGCCGAGGCGGTTTCTCACCGCCTCTGAGTCTCTGTCAGCTGGAGCAGCTCACCTCAAGCGTTTTACCCCAGTCTGGTGGCCGCTGACGATAGTCGGCGGCTGTTTCATCACTAAAGGGTTGCTGCAGCGCCTGGTGCAGACGCGCCAGCGCCCCCTGCTCTCCTCGCTCAGCCTCTTCAATCGCCTGCTGTGCCAGGTAATTTCTGAGTATCACCGCCGGGTTTGCCGCCTTCATCACCGCCTGACGCTCCGCATCGCTGACCTGTTCATCCATCAGGCGGCTGCGGTAGCGCTGATACCAGCGGTCAAAAGCCTCACGATCAATGAACTCATCCCGCAGCGGTGAGCGGCTTTCCGCCTGTTGCGTCTCACTCAGTTTCCGGAACGTCAGGGTGTAATCGCTGTGCTCCTGCGTCATCAGCGCCAGCAGGTCGGTCAGGATCTGATTGTCGCTGCTCTGCTGGGTCAGTAAACCGAGTTTAGCCCGCATCCGCTCTCCCCACACCCGCATCAGTTCAGGTTCATAGGCGCTGAGTGCCGTGCGCAGTTGTTCAGTCGTCAGCAGCCCTGACAGCGCATGAGCCAGGCGGTTAAGGTTCCACATGCCTATCATTGGCTGATTTTCAAAACTGTAGCGCCCCTGATAGTCGCTGTGGTTGCAGATAAAGTCAGGCTGATAATCATCCAGAAAACCATAGGGGCCGTAGTCGATGGTCAGGCCCAGAATCGACATGTTGTCCGTATTCATCACGCCATGCGCGAAGCCCACGCTCTGCCACAGCGCAATCAGCCGGGCAGTGCGCACCACAACGTCGGTAAACCAGCGCTGATAGCGATCCGCCTCCTCCACCAGATGCGGCCAGTGATGGCGGATGGCGTAGTCGGCCAGCTGCTGCACTTTCTCCTGCTGCTGGCTGTAAAAGAAATGCTCGAAATGACCAAAGCGCAGATGGCTGGGTGAAATGCGCATCAGCATTGCACCGCGCTCCGCCGTTTCACGGTAAACCGGCTCATCGCCAATCGACAGGGTCAGGGCGCGCGTGGTGGGGATCCCCAGATGGTGCAATGCTTCAGAGGCCAGGAACTCGCGAACGCTGGAACGGATCACCGCCCGCCCATCCCCCATGCGGGAATACGGGGTCAGGCCCGCGCCCTTAAGGTGCCAGTCAAGTTTCTGGCCATCCTCTGTGCGCTGTTCTCCCAGCAGGATGCCGCGCCCGTCGCCCAGCTGACCGGCCCAGACGCCAAACTGATGGCCACTGTACACCTGGGCCAGTGGCTGCATGCCGGGCAGCAGTGCCGCGCCGTGCCAGACGTCATGCCCGTTACCGGCGAAGAGTGCGCTATCCAGCCCCATTGAGGCGGCCAGCGGGGCGTTATGATAGAGCAGGCGTCCGCCTGCCAGCGGCGTAGGGTTAAGCGCGGTGTAGCATCCGGTAAGCTCCCGGAACCAGGTATTGTCAAAAGATAGCTTGCCTGAGGACATTGTTTCTCCCATGCGATGCTCAGCGAGACGTCGGTTTGCTAAAACCTTCAGTGTAACGCTGATATCGGGGATTAAACAGGTTCCATCAGCCAGGATGCTGAGAAGAGGGTCGGCGACTGTCGGCGCGGATCAGGGAACGCAACGCGTCAGATTTGACCACCGGGAACAGTGCGCCCTGAAAATCGACCCCACTGAGCTGGCTCACTTTATCCAGCAGCCGATCATCGTCGATGCCGCAAATAATCAGCCGGTCACAATGGGTGCGGAAATTATCGATAATGCTCTGCATGAACGGCACAAACGACGCGCGCTTTGCCAGGGAGTGAATAAACTCTTTATCCAGACAGATCCAGCTGAATAAATTATCGTAGACCGCATTCGAGGGTGTTTTGCCAGCCCCAAAATGGGAAAGCGCTAAATTAAACTCATCATGCAGGCTCGCCAGCAGCGGATTATTTTTTCCAAGCTTCAGCTGCGGAAACGTTTCAGTGATATTCAGCAGAATGAAGGGCAGCTGCTTTATTTTGCGCATCACTAATTCGCTGGCCAGCAGCGTCCGGGCCATCCCTTCATCAATACGGATCAATGCGGAGACGTCATGCGACTCGAATAACGCACGGTTCTGCTCCAGCAGGCTAATCTGACTTTGCAGCAGGCGTAACTGCTGCGACTCATCGAGCTGCGGCAGCAGCAGATCCTGAGGCAGTGTGATTGGCGCACTTTCATGCACAAACTGCGTAACCAGCTCAACAGCAGCCAGCCGTCCGTCAGCATCACAGACAGGATAAAACCAGATTTCCGACTGATAGTCGGCCGAAAGATGAATTTTCATTTTAATGCCAGAATATGCGGCGATGTTGATATCGTATAGTAATGGTCAGGCTCAGGCAATAGCGCCAAATCATTGAAGAGACGACCTTCTTTGCCCTTCCACCACCGTTTGCCAGCCGGGGATGACGCTTAAGCCAAATAGTGACGACAAAACTGCGCTTATTAGCGGAATTAAACCAGCATTTATTATGCCTAATAAAATCCCCGTTCAAAAACTGTCATTTAAAATAAAACTTTTAACGGCTGTTTTTTCTCTATTTTAAATTGGACTTAAGTCTTATTTCAGACTCTACGGTTAAATACGGCGAGCCTGCCAGAAGACTTTGCGCCAGTAGACGTTGTCCAGCGAGGAGCGGATCACCCCCTGGCTGGTGGAAGCATGAATAAAGGCATTATCACTGTCGTAGATGCCGACATGCAGGCCATTCTCCCCGCGACCGGTTTTAAAGAAGACCAGGTCGCCGGGCAGCAGTTCATCTTTACTGATACGGGTGCCGATATCACTCTGTGCTGAGGTGGTGCGCGGCAGTTGCAGCG
Source organism: Pantoea sp. PA1 (assembly GCF_056856975.1). Taxonomy (NCBI): domain Bacteria; kingdom Pseudomonadati; phylum Pseudomonadota; class Gammaproteobacteria; order Enterobacterales; family Erwiniaceae; genus Pantoea; species Pantoea sp. PA1. The sequence continues at coordinate 948,151 of NZ_JBXGEE010000001.1, read as the reverse complement.
CAAAGCGGTCGCGGAAGGTCAGATAGACAAAGCCAGAGCAGTCGACACCGTTGCGGCTCATGCCGCCATAGCGATAGGGCGTGCCGTGCCAGTGACCGAGCTGGTCGTTCAGCTCTGCAATCACGGTAATCGAGTCGGAGAGACGACCATTAATCGGCGGGGCGTGATGACTGCATCCCGTCAGCAGCAGAACCAAAATCAGCAAACCCAGGCGCATCGCCAAATGTCCTTATCAGAAGTTGCAACCGGTTTAATGTAGCGGTAAAGCCCGCCGGGTAGCAAGTGTCAGGGCAGGACGGTCAGCAGCCTGCGTCCTTCAAGCTCAATCTGCCGGAAGGCGATGCCATAAAGCGGTGTCAGCCGCTGCGGCGTCAGAACCGCGGCCGGTTCGCCCTGCGCAATGACCTGTCCCCTCTCCATCAGCCAGACCTGATTCGCCTGATGCAGCGTGTGGTTAAGATCGTGACTGCTGGCGATCACGCTGATGCCCGCCGCACAGAGTCCGGCGATCAGATCGTCCACCGCTTTCTGCTGGGCGATATCCAGCGCGGTCATGGGCTCATCCAGAATCAGCAGCCGCCCGTCTGGATTGATGCGCGGATCAATTTGCAGGCAGACCGCCGCCAGTCGGACACGCTGCCACTCCCCGCCGGAGAGCCGGGTCAGTGAGTGGGCGAGTTTATCCTGCAGCTGAAGCTGCTGCAGCAGCGTGCTGAGCCGATCTTCATCCTGCGCCCCCCTCTGTTTCAGATGCAGCCGTAAATAGTGCCAGACCGGCATCTGACTCAGGGGGGCCTGCTGCTGGGGAAGCCAGCCGCGAGCCCGGGCCAGCGCCGGGCCGCTCCACCCGGACAGCGGACGGTTATCCAGCACGATCCTGCCGGACGCGCCCTCCAGTCCGGCAACAACGCTGAGCAACGTGCTTTTTCCCGCGCCGTTCGGACCGGCGACATGCAGCAACTGACCGGCGGCAAGCTCACCGTTCAGTGAGCACAGCCGCCCGGCGAGCGCCACCTGTTGCAGGCGCAGCAGCATCTATTTCGCCAGGGCCTGCTTAATGGTTTCCAGAATAATGGGATCTTCCGGCGTCATATCAGGCGCGAACCGCTGGACAACGCGACCGTCCCGGCCAATAACGAATTTTTCAAAGTTCCACAGGATGTCGCCCGGCGCTTTCGGTCCGCGCCCTTTGCTCACCTGACGCTCGTAAAAACCGCTGCCTTCGGGACGAACGGCGTCAGGAAAGGCCGCGATCAGCTGAGCATAGAGCGGGTGACGCCCTGCCCCATTAACGTCGGTTTTGGCAAACATCGGGAATGTCACGCCATAGGTGGTGCTGCAGAAGGTTTTGATCTCTTCGCTGCTGCCAGGCTCCTGCTCCAGAAACTGATTGCAGGGAAAACCCAGTACGCTGAAGCCGTGATCCTGCCAGGCCTTCTGCAGATTCTCCAGCTCCTCATACTGCGGGGTGAGGCCACATTTCGAGGCGACGTTTACCACCAGCAGTACCTTGCCCTGCCACGCAGAGAGCGTGGTTTTTTCACCATCAAGCGTAACCAGTTCAGTGTCATAAATGTTCATGCTGAATTCCTGTTGTGGATGCAGAGTAGCCAGCCGAAAGCTAGCGCGAAGATTTTACCAGTAAAAGAATAAACAGCGGCGCGCCGAGTGTCGCCGTGACCACACCTATCGGTAATTCGGCCGATGTCAGCGCCAGACGCGCGACAATATCGGCCGCTAACAGCACGCCTGCGCCAGCCAGCGCAGAGGCGGGCAGCAGATAACGGTGATCGCTGATGCCGCTCAGCCGCAGCAGGTGCGGGATCACCAGCCCGACAAAACCAATGGCACCGGCCATGGCAACGCTGATACCGACCAGCCAGCCCATCGCCAGCACCAGCAGATTGCGCCAGTAGAAAAGAGAGAGACCGAGCTGACGAGCGGAGATCTCCCCCAGCGCCAGCAGATTCAGTATGGGTCCCGTCGCATTCAGGGCCAGCATCACCGGCAGCAGCGCCAGCATCATGCCGCCATAGCGCCAGTCAACGCCGCTGAAGCCGCCCATCATCCAGTACATCAGCTGACGCAGGTCGAGGCTGGTGCTGAAGTAAACGGCCCAGGTCATGATGGCACTGCAGATAATCCCCAGCGCCACGCCCGTGAGTAACAGCCGGGTCACCGAGAGCTGACGATGCGCGAAACAGAGCAGGATCAGCGTAATCATGAGTGCTCCGGCCATCGCGGCCAGGCCGAGGCTCCACAGCGAGCCGCTGCCCAGCAGCACGCCCAGCACCAGACCGATGCCCGCTCCGTTTGAGACGCCCAGCAGGCCAGGCTCGGCCAGCGGATTGGTAAACAGCGCCTGCATCACGACGCCGCACACTGCCAGGGATGCACCGACCAGCATCACCGCCAGACTGCGCGGCAGCCGCAGCTGCCAGACAAAGAGCCGGCCGCTCTCCGTAAACCACTCTGAGGGCGCGATCCAGCTGTCACCGGCACACAGGCTGCCACAGAGCAGCGCAAGCAGCATAAGAGCTAAAGTAATAAGCAATTTCTGGCCGCGCTGGTCGGCCTGAAGCGCGAGCGGGTCAAGCAGAGACATAGGCTGGATTTGCTGAGAAAACAGAGATTTGATTGTAGTGGGATTGCAGAAAAAAGAAAGGTGGTTGAGGCGGTGTGCGCCCTGCTGGCAGACGGGGGCCTCAGCGCAGTCCCGGCGGGTGAGACCATGAAAAAAGGCCGCTTGCGCGGCCTTTTTGAAACGCTGAAATTCAGTCAGTCTCTTTGGGTGTAGCGTTCTCTACGCGGCTTTTCAGCTTCTGTCCCGGGCGGAATGTCACTACGCGACGCGCGGTGATCGGAATATCTTCCCCCGTTTTCGGGTTTCTGCCAGGACGCTGGTTTTTGTCACGCAGGTCAAAATTGCCAAACCCAGACAGTTTTACCTGTTCTCCATTTTCCAAAGCGCGACGTACCTCTTCGAAAAACAGCTCTACTAACTCTTTGGCATCGCGTTTGCTCAGCCCGAGTTTCTCAAACAGGTACTCTGACATCTCAGCTTTTGTAAGCGCCATAGGTTCAATCCCTCAAGGTTGCCTGGAATCGCTCTTTTAATGCCGCAACACATTTGCCAACGGTCGCGGCAATCTCCTCTTCTTCGAGTGTCCGGCTGGTATCCTGCAAAATCAGGCTGATTGCGAGGCTCTTGAAGCCCTCAGAAACGCCCTTACCGCGGTACACGTCAAACAAGTTTACGCCAACTACCTGATTTACGCCAACTTTCTTACACTCCGCGATGATATCTGCTGCAGGGACGTTTTCAGCCACCACAACAGCAATATCACGACGGTTAGCCGGGAAGCGAGAAATCTCGCGCGCGTCAGGCAGGACGCGGTCTGCGACCTTATTCCAAAGCAGTTCAAAGACTAAGGTGCGGCCGTTGAGATCCAGCTTACGTTCCAGCTCAGGATGAACGACTCCGATAAATCCGATTCGTTCATCGTGCAAATAAATCGCCGCGCTCTGTCCCGGATGCAACGCCGGATTGGCTTCAGCCCGGAAGCTGATCGCATCCAGTTTGCCGGTTAAATCGAGCAGCGACTCTAAATCGCCTTTTAAATCATAGAAGTCAACTGCCTGGCGCGCCAGATCCCAGTGCTCTTCAACACGGTTTCCGCTGATAACACCGGCCAGCATAAGATCCTGACGGATGCCTAAATCTGCCTGCGTGTCGGGCACAAAGCGTAAGCCGCTCTCAAACAGACGTACGCGACTCTGCTGACGGTTCTGGTTGTAGACGACTGCGCTCAGCAGGCCGGTCCACAGTGAGAGACGCATGGTCGACATCTCGCTGGAGATCGGGCTTGGCAGCAGCAGCGCCTCTTCTCCCGGATGCAGCAGCTGCTGAATCTTCGGATCAACGAAGCTGTAGGTAATCGCTTCCTGATATCCCTTGTCCACCAGCAGGTTTTTCACGCGTTTCAGCGACAGGTTCGCTTCGCGATGCTGAGTCATGACCAGCCCCGCCTGCACCGGCACGTTCGGGATGTTGTTGTAGCCGTAAACGCGGGCCACTTCTTCAACCAGATCTTCCTCAATCGCCATGTCGAAGCGCCAGCTCGGGGCGATCGCCTGCCACTCACCTTCGCCTGTCGTGACGTCGCAGCCGAGACGGGTCAGAATATCGGTAACCTGCTCATCGGCGATGACATGACCAATCAGGCGATCCAGTTTTTCCCGGCGCAGGGTGATCGTCGCCGGAACCGGCAAGGCGGCCTGATGCGTCTGATCGATGATCGGGCCGGCTTCACCCCCGCAGATGGAGAGCAGCAGCGCGGTTGCACGCTCCAGCGCGATATGTTGCAGCGCCGGATCAACGCCTCGCTCATAGCGGTGTGACGCGTCGGTGTGCAGACCGTGACGACGGGCGCGGCCGGTGATCGCCAGCGGGTCAAACCAGGCGCACTCAAACAGAATGTTCTGCGTTTCGCTGTTCACGCCCGAATGTTCGCCACCGAAGATACCCGCCATCGCCAGCGCCTGCTGGTGATCGGCGATGACCAGCGTGTCTGCCTGCAGGCTGGCTTCAGTGCCATCCAGCAGCGTCAGCTTTTCGCCCTCTTTCGCCATCCGCACCACGATGCCGCCGTTAAGGCGATCGAGGTCGAAGGCGTGCATCGGCTGACCCAGTTCCAGCAGCACATAGTTGGTGATATCCACCACCGGATCGATTGAGCGGATACCACAGCGACGCAGCTTCTCTTTCATCCACAATGGCGTGGCCGCACCAACGTTGATGCCTTTCACCACGCGACCCAGGTAGCGCGGACAGGCCTCCACCGCATCAACCTGAATCGGGAAGGTGTCACTCAGCGTGGCAGCGACCGGCTGAATCTCTGGCTTGTTCAGCGGCAGACCGTTCAGCACCGCCACATCACGCGCGATACCGATCAGGCCCAGACAGTCCGCGCGGTTAGGCGTGACGCTGATTTCAATGGTGTTGTCATCCAGCTGAAGCCAGGCGCGGATGTCGGTGCCCACGGGCGCATCGGCAGGCAGTTCGATAATGCCGTTGTGGTCGTCACTGATTCCCAGCTCGGAGAAAGAGCAGAGCATCCCTTCTGACGGCTCACCGCGCAGTTTGGCCGCTTTGATTTTGAAATCACCCGGCAGCACGGCACCTACGGTGGCGACGGCGACTTTCAGTCCCTGACGGCAGTTCGGCGCGCCGCAGACGATATCCAGCAGACGGTCACCGCCCACATTAATTTTGGTCACCCGCAGTTTGTCAGCATTCGGGTGCTGACCGCACTCCACCACTTCGCCAACCACGACACCGTGGAACGCACCGGCGACGGCCTCAACGCCATCCACTTCCAGACCGGCCATGGTGATTTGTTCAGACAGCGCGGCACTGTCCAGGGCTGGATTTACCCATTCGCGTAACCAGAGTTCACTGAATTTCATTGGATAACCTGCCCTTACTTAAATTGTTTGAGGAAACGTAAATCGTTTTCGAAGAATGCGCGCAGATCGGTCACGCCATAGCGCAACATGGTCAGACGCTCCATGCCCATACCAAAGGCGAAACCGGAGTAAACTTCCGGATCAATGCCGACATTGCGCAGCACATTAGGGTGCACCATGCCGCAGCCCAGCACTTCCAGCCACTTGCCGTTTTTACCCATGACGTCCACTTCTGCTGAAGGCTCAGTAAACGGGAAGTAGGACGGACGGAAACGAATCTGCAAATCTTCTTCGAAGAAGTTGTTGAGGAAATCGTGCAGCGTGCCTTTGAGATTGGTAAAGCTGATGTTTTTATCCACAATCAGCCCTTCCATCTGATGGAACATCGGCGTGTGGGTCTGATCGTAATCGTTACGGTAGACGCGGCCTGGCGCGATGATACGAATCGGCGGCTGCTGAGCCTGCATGGTACGGATCTGCACGCCGGAAGTCTGGGTACGCAGCAGACGGGTGGCGTCAAACCAGAAGGTATCGTGATCGGCACGCGCCGGGTGGTGAGCAGGAATATTGAGTGCATCAAAGTTATGATAATCATCTTCAATTTCCGGCCCGGTGACGACAGCAAAGCCTAACTCACCGAAGAAGGTCTCAATGCGATCCATCGTGCGGGTGACCGGATGCAGGCCGCCATTTTCGATGCGGCGACCCGGCAGTGACACATCGATGGTCTCTTCTGCCAGACGCGCATTCAGCGCCGCCGATTCCAGCGCCTCTTTACGCGCGTTCAGGCGGTCGGTGACCTGCTGTTTCGCTTCGTTGATTACCGCACCGGCTGCAGGGCGCTCTTCAGCAGGCAACTCGCGTAAGGTGGTCATCTGTAATGTCAGATGCCCTTTCTTACCGAGATATTCGACGCGCACCGCGTCAAGGGCGGCGATATCTGTCGCCCCGTCGATAGCCGCCGTGGCGCTGGCCACCAGTTCTGCGAGTTGGGACATAATTTCCTCTTTTTCCAGTCAGGCTGGTCAGTTCTTGTTGGGACCTGCCGGTCCAGTATGCTAACGCCAGAAACAAAAAAGCCTCCACGAGGGAGGCTTTTAGCGCGATTTTTCGTTTCTTTTCTTATGCGCAAAAGCCCCCGGATGTCAGGCGCTAAAGTAAAAAAAGAAACGGAAAATAGCAGCATTCATGCTTGCAGTTACCTTGTCATGCTTTACGAGGGCACTATTGAAATGCGCGGAGACGAAAATGTCAATCTTTTGCGCAGCTTACAGGCAATAAAAAAGGGAGCAAGCTCCCTTTTTCATCTGACTTACGCCAGAGCTGATTTCGCTTTTTCGACCAGTGCAGTGAAGGCCACTTTGTCGAATACGGCGATATCGGCCAGGATCTTACGGTCGATCTCAATGGCTGCTTTTTTCAGACCATTGATGAAACGGCTGTAAGACATGCCGTTCTGACGAGCCGCTGCGTTGATACGCGCGATCCACAGCTGACGGAACTGACGCTTACGCTGACGACGGTCACGGTAAGCATACTGACCAGCTTTGATAACAGCCTGGAAGGCAACGCGGTAAACACGTGAACGTGCACCGTAATAGCCTTTAGCTTGTTTTAAGATTTTTTTGTGACGTGCGCGAGCAACTACACCACGTTTAACGCGAGCCATGTGAGCTCTCCTGTTCTATATTCTGTTTAAAAAAATGGACTTATGCGTACGGCAGGCAGGCAGAAACCAGACCCAGATCGCCTTTTGACACCATGCCTTTAGGGCGCAGGTGACGTTTACGCTTAGTAGATTTTTTGGTCAGAATATGACGCAGGTTTGCGTGTTTACGCTTGAAGCCGCCAGAAGCGGTCTTCTTGAAGCGCTTAGCCGCGCCACGTACAGTTTTAATCTTTGGCATTTTTAAAAATATCCACTTCGCATTGTTGATAACATGACCCAGACAGGCGAACAGAAAACCGCACAACGCGAACGCTGCGCGGTTAATGTTACTTGAAAGCCTACTGTTTCTTCTTAGGAGCGAGCACCATGATCATCTGGCGGCCTTCGATCTTCGAAGGGAAGGATTCGACAATGGCCAAATCCAGATCTTCACACAGGTCTTTACGGACGCGGTTAAGCACTTCCATACCGATCTGCTGGTGCGCCATCTCACGACCACGGAAACGCAGCGTGATTTTGGCTTTATCGCCATCTTCCAGAAAGCGAATCAGGTTGCGTAGTTTGACCTGATAGTCGCCATCATCGGTTCCAGGACGGAATTTAATTTCCTTAACCTGAATAACTTTTTGCTTCTTCTTCTGTTCCTTAGAAGATTTGCTTTTTTCGTAGAGGAACTTGCCGTAATCCATAATACGGCAAACCGGCGGTTCGGCGTTCGGGCTAATTTCGACTAAGTCAGCACCCGATTCCTCGGCTTTTTCCAGAGCTTCGCGTAATGAGACGATGCCAAGTGGCTCGCCATCCATGCCCGTTAAGCGCACTTCAGTTGCGCGGATTTCGCTGTTAATTTTGTTCGGACGCGTCGGTAGTACTCGTTTTCCGCCTTTAATACTTTATTCCTCCAGTTGATGAAGATTTCGGCTGCGAATCTCTTGTTGCAACTTCTCAACAAAGAGATCGACATCCATCGACCCCAGGTCTTTACCACGGCGGGTGCGAACGGCAACTTTGCCTGCTTCCACCTCTTTATCACCGCAGACCAGCATATAAGGGACGCGACGTAATGTGTGCTCGCGGATTTTAAAGCCTATCTTCTCATTTCTCAAGTCTGCCTTCACACGAATGCCAGCATTCTGCAGCTTACGCGTTAAAGACTCAACATATTCCGCTTGTCCATCGGTAATATTCATGACCACGACCTGCTGTGGTGCCAGCCAGGTTGGGAAGAAACCAGCAAATTCTTCGGTCAGAATACCGATGAAGCGTTCCATCGATCCCAGAATCGCACGGTGAATCATCACAGGCGTCTGACGATCGTTATTTTCACCCACATACGTCGCTTCAAGACGTTTTGGCAGGGAGAAGTCTAGCTGAACGGTTCCACACTGCCAGGCGCGATCAAGACAATCGTACAGGGTAAACTCAATTTTCGGGCCGTAGAAGGCGCCTTCGCCTGGCTGGAACTCAAACTCAATGTTGTTTTCGTTCAGCGCGGCAGCCAGATCTTCCTCGGCGCGGTCCCACATCTCATCGGTGCCGATGCGCTTCTCAGGACGGGTAGAGAGTTTGACCACAATCTTTTCGAAGCCGAAGGTGCTGTACATGTCATAAACCATGCGGATACAGCTGTTCACTTCGTCACGCACCTGCTCTTCTGTACAGAAGACGTGGGCATCATCCTGGGTAAAGCCGCGTACACGCATCAGGCCATGCAGCGCACCTGATGGCTCATTACGGTGACAGCTGCCGAACTCGGCCATACGCAGCGGCAGGTCACGGTACGATTTCAGACCCTGATTAAAGATCTGAACGTGTCCCGGACAGTTCATCGGTTTAATGCAATATTCACGGTTCTCAGACGAGGTGGTGAACATCGCTTCTTTATAGTTTTCCCAGTGCCCGGTTTTTTCCCACAGGACGCGGTCCATCATGAACGGACCCTTCACTTCCTGGTACTGGTACTCTTTCAGCTTGCTGCGGACAAACACTTCCAGTTCGCGGAAGATGGTCCAGCCGTCGTTATGCCAGAAGACCATACCGGGTGCTTCTTCCTGCATGTGGTAGAGATCCAGCTGCTTACCAATCTTGCGATGGTCACGCTTTGCCGCCTCTTCCAGACGCTGCAGATAGGCTGCCAGCTGCTTTTTGTCTGCCCATGCGGTGCCATAGATGCGTTGCAGCATCTTGTTGCTGCTGTCGCCGCGCCAGTAGGCACCGGAGATCTTCTGCAGTTTAAAGTGATGGCAGAACCGCATGTTCGGCACGTGCGGACCGCGGCACATGTCGACATATTCTTCATGATGATAGAGGCCAGGCTTATCGTCGTGGCTGATGTTTTCATCAAGAATGGTGGTTTTGTAGATTTCGCCGCGCGCCGCAAAGACGTCACGGGCTTCCTGCCAGCTGACCTTTTTCTTCACCACATCGTAGTTGGTCTCAGCCAGCTGATGCATGCGTTTTTCCAGCAGGTCGATATCTTCCTGGGTCAGCGTACGATCGATGTCGACATCATAATAGAAGCCGTTATCAATGACCGGGCCAATCGCCATTTTCGTATCCGGCCACAGCTGCTTGATGGCATGCCCTAACAGGTGCGCGCAGGAGTGACGGATGATTTCCAGACCGGCTTCATCTTTAGCAGTGATAATCGCTACGGCGGCGTCTTCGGTGATGGGATCGACCGCATCAACCAGTTCACCGTTCACGCGGCCAGCGATACAGGCTTTCGCCAGACCCGGCCCGATATCCAGCGCGATATCCATCACACTGACAGGGCGGTCGAACACACGCTGGCTGCCATCAGGAAGCGTAATTACAGGCATTTCTAATCCTTATTTGCAGTGGTAGGCCACACGAAAGCCTACATGCAACGTCATGTAAAATGGGTGACCTGGCGTAACATCAGACCCACATTGTCGGAATGTCGCCAGGATTGCCGTGCGGGGCAGATGATAGCAGTTTTCCTGGTCGAGAAAAACCATCCCCTTTTTGCTAAGCCGTGGAGAGATCAAAAAAAAGCGGCCTGACAGAGTGTCAGGCCGCCGGGAAGACCACGGTTAAAATTGCGCTTACATCGCGTAGGAGAGCATAACCGAGGTTTTAGTATCGGTGCGATCCGGCGCAGATTCTGGCGGATTGTTGTTCCAGGTCACGTTGTACGCCAGCTTCAGGGCGAAGTGGCTGTTAATTGCCACCTGCAGGCCGGTTTCAGAGTTCACGGTGGTATCTTCACCGAAGCTGCTCAGTACAGACACACCCTGGACAAATTTGGTGGTGTCAGTGAGCTGCCACTGATAGCTGACCGCGCCATAGCCCAGCGCTTTGGTTTCGTGGCCGCCATCGTGGAAATCGTCGTAGCGCACACCCGGACCAAATTCCGCACGCAGTGAATGCACCGGACCGTTCAGGATCTGACGACCGTAACCGGCTGTCAGAACGTCGCGCGAATCGTAACCATTGAAACGATCGCTTAACCAGCTCGCCTGACCAAACAGGTAGTCATAGTTGCTGACGTTGTAACGTGAACGACCGCCGATGCTATAGGTCTCGGAAGAGCGCTCATCGTTTGACGAGGTGTTGGCCGCGTTACCCCACAAGCTGTAAGCCATTGATGACTGATACCAGGTCATATTGGTCTGAGCGGTCATTGATGAACTGGTGGTGTTACCGGTTTGCGCCAGGTATCCCGCAGCAGCTGAGCCTTCAAACGGCTTTTTCGCCGTAGAGGGGTCATCCATTGAGGTGAATACGGCGTTATCGGCCAGTGCCTGGTGACAAAATGCTCCGGCGGAGAGCAGAAGAACAGCAGACAGCTTGTTATAGGCTTTCATTAAATGTGATCCGTGCGACAGTTTAAAAAACGAAGAGTCTGAAGCGTTTTGCCCGGCATTCAATGCAATTTACGGTAAGTTTTGTAAAAAAATATTAACTCACCCGAAATGCGTGGAATCAGCCCTGCAACACGTGTTAATTGGGACTCATCTGATTAACGTCGCGCATTATAGTGCTGCGAAAGGGAAAAGATAGCCGTAGCCGCAGAAGATTTTTCCACCCCCGCGCACCTGCCTGACAGGAATTTACGTCCGGCATCACGGCAGACACCGCGCATCCCCTTCATAATTCGCCTGATTTTTCACCATGGTCTACGCTCAGTTCAGTTTCCCTTCCCCGGAGGTGCCTCATGAGCAACAACGCCCTAACACGCTATATCGTGACCTTTCACTATCAGGAATCGGGATTAAGCGACATTCTGGAGCTGACCAGCGCCATGACGGCGGCCGGTTTCACCACCACCCTGGCTGACGATGAGGGCCACCCGCATGAACTCGGGACCAACAGCTTTGGTATTGTCAGCCCGCTGTCGCCTGAAGCGCTGCAGCAGCAGGCCACTGCGGCGGGTGAAAGCGTGCTGGGTCAGCGGCCGGACGTGACCGTGACGACCTTCGAAGCGTTTTTGCGCGACACCGCTGAACATCGCCCCACCCGCTCCGCACCAGAATAAGAGGTGCAATCGGGCTGGTTTTGGTGAATATTTACGCAGTACAATCTGTCTTACGCAGCGAATAACGAGGATAGCCCAATGTGGTCAGCCATTAGTCGTCTGTTAAGCGAGCAGTTAGGCAATGCCGAAATCACCGAACGTCACGCCCTGGCCGGCGGCGACATCCATCCCACCTGGCGTATCCGCTACGGTGATCACGACGTGTTCGTCAAAAGTAACAGCCGGGACAGGCTGTCACTCTTCACTTGGGAAGCTGACCAGCTGGCGCTGCTGGCGCGCACCGGCACGGTTCGCGTGCCGGAGGTCTATGGCGTAGGCCAGCACCGCGAGGAGAGTTTCCTGCTGCTGGAATATATTCCGCCTCAGCCACTTGATGAGCAGAGTGCCTGGCGGCTCGGGCAGCAGCTGGCGCACCTTCATCAGTGGAGCGAGCAGACACAGTTCGGTCTCGATTTCGACAACAACATCACCACGACTCCTCAGCCCAACAGCTGGCTGCGCCGCTGGTCGGTCTTTTTTGCCGAGCAGCGCATCGGCTGGCAGTTACAGCTGGCGGCAGAAAAAGGGGTGCTCTACGGGGATACCGAGCTGATCATTGCCGCCGTGCAGCGGGTGCTGGCCTCCCATCATCCGCAGCCGTCGCTGCTGCATGGCGACCTCTGGCCAGCTAACTGTGCCAGCAGCCACAGTGGCCCCTGGGTGTTCGATCCTGCCTGCTACTGGGGCGACCGGGAGTGCGATTTAGCCATGCTGAGCTGGTACCCCGACCTGCCGCGTCAGATTTACGACGGCTATCAGTCGGTCTGGCCGTTACCGGATGGGTTCTCGCAGCGTCTGCCGGTCTATCAGCTCTACTACCTGCTGAACCGGGCTAACGTCTTTGGCGGGCACTGGCCGGACGACGCACAGTTCGCCATCGGCCAGTTGCTGGAAGAGGATGCGCTGAGCGCCAGTCAGGCCAGACCGGCCTGACGACGCCCTCAGATAAAGCCGAGCAGTGACAGCACGAAATAACCGGCTACCGCAATGACCACGGGCAGGATGTAAAGCGGGAAGATCTGCAGGAAGATGGTGTGACGGGGTACGCGCACCTTCTCTTCCAGCTGCTGACGGCTTCGCCCTTCGCTGCCCTTTGCCTGCTCCAGGATCATCTGATCTTCAATGCCCTCTCTGACATGACGGGCCTGACGCCCCATGCGCGCGCCGGATGACTCCAGGGCCAGTCCGACAAAAATCAGGATGTAGATCAGCCAGAATCCCAGGTTCATCTGACCATTAAATTCCGGCACCGGGGAGTTGTGCCAGAAGATGTTCAGGAAAGGGGTGTTAAAGCGAAGCATATCGACGATAACATGAACAAAATCGAGCATTACCGCGTCGATACCTGGCTGCTTCTCACTGTGCTTAAACATAAAGCTCAGCACCGAAATAATGGTCGACAGCAGCGCCACCAGAAAGAGCACCCAGCCTGCCACACGCTTAAGGATGGCGATGCGGCCAGCCTGTTGATAGGTCATAATATCTCCTGAACCCGAAATCCGATTTGCCGTAAGTCTACCTGCCAATGAAGAAATTTCCCAAAAAAAGCATGGCCGACGGGCGAAGCGTGCGCCAGCCGGGAATGATGCTATGGTAAAACCGACTTTAAAAGGAGACCTCTGATGCCCTATCACCGCCCTGTCCTCGCCGCCCTGTTTGATATGGATGGTTTACTGATCGATTCTGAGCCGCTGTGGGATCAGGCTGAACTGGATATCTTTTCAACGCTGGATGTTGACCTGTCACGTCGCAGTGAAATGCCCGACACGCTGGGTTTGCGCATCGACCAGACGGTGCGGATGTGGTACGAAACGCTGCCGTGGCAGGGACCGTCGCAGCAGGAGGTCACGGAGCGGATTATCGTGCGCGCCATGACGCTGGTGGATCAGACCCGCCCCCTGTTGCCGGGCGTGGAAACCGCGCTGCAACTCTGTCAGGAGCAGGGACTGAAGATTGGCCTGGCGTCCGCCTCTCCGATGGCGATGCTGGAACAGGTGCTGGAGATCTTTAATCTGCGCCACTATTTTGATGTGCTCTCCTCCGCAGAAGCCCTGCCCTACAGCAAGCCCCATCCGCAGGTCTATCTCAATGCCGCCGCCAGTCTGGGGATCGATCCGCTGAACTGCGTCACGCTGGAGGATTCGTTTAACGGCATGATCGCCACTAAAGCGGCCCGCATGCGGTCGATTGTGGTACCTGCCGCTGAGCACCGCGACGATCCCCGCTGGGCGCTGGCGGATGTCCGGCTGGACACCCTGACGCAGCTTAGCCCGACCCATCTGAAAGGCTGACCCCCCGCCCGCTTTAAGCGGGCTTTTTTTTGCTCAGGCGTTCTGCGGTTGATCTGAATCTCAAAAAATTAAAACAGCGTTTCATTTTTATTGAATCACTGTCTCACCCTGCCTAAGATGCCCACATCGTCCCCTGATCGGGGGATGAATAACCTGACTCCAGAGGGGCACGAGATGGACATTCGCCAGAGCATTCACAGCGATCACGCTAAACAACTCGATACTGACGCACTGCGCCAGGCATTTCTGATTGAAAAGATATTTACCGCCGATCACTACACCCTGACCTACAGCCATATTGACCGCATCATTACGGGCGGCGTCATGCCGGTGAATCAGCCGGTCACGATGGGGGATGAGATGGGCAAACAGCTGGGCGTCGCCTGGTTTCTCGAACGCCGTGAACTGGGCATGATCAATATTGGCGGCCCGGGTCTGGTGGAGGTGGATGGCAAAACGTGGGAAATCGGTCACGAAGAGGCGCTCTATATCGGCAAAGGGGCGCGCGATCTGCTGTTTCGCAGCCTCGACGCATCGCAGCCCGCAAAATTTTATTTCAACAGCGCACCGGCGCACACCACCTTTCCGGACAGAAAGATCACGCTGCAGGAGGCGGTCAACGCCACACTGGGCGATGCGGCAAGCGCTAATCGCCGCACCATACACAAATTTATCGTGCCCGACGTGTTGCCTACCTGTCAGCTCACGATGGGCCTGACCAGGCTGCATGAGGGCAGTCTCTGGAACACCATGCCCTGTCACACCCACGAACGCCGCATGGAAGTCTATTTCTATTTCGACATGAGCGAAGATCACGCCGTCTTCCATATGATGGGAGAGCCGCAGCAAACCCGTCATCTGCTGGTCCATAACGAGCAGGCGGTGATCTCTCCCAGCTGGTCGATACACGCGGGTGTCGGTACCCAGCGTTACGCCTTTATCTGGGGAATGGTGGGTGAGAATCAGGTCTTTGATGATATGGACGCGGTCAGAATTAGCGAACTGCGTTAAGCGGAGGACAAGCCGAATGGTACTGAACAGATTTGATTTAACAGGCAAAGTCGCCATCGTGACCGGCTGTAATACCGGGCTTGGCCAGGGGATGGCACTGGGGCTGGCGCAGGCTGGCTGCGACATTGTGGGCATCAACCGCATCGAACCGGCTGACACGCAGCATAAAGTGGAAGCACTTGGCCGCCGCTTCTGGTCCGTCTCAGCCGATCTGATGTCTCCTGAGGTCATCCCGCAGGTCGCGGAAAAGGCGGTCGCCGCGGCGGGCAGAGTGGATATCCTGGTCAACAATGCCGGGATTATCCGTCGTGAGGATGCCCTGAAATTCAGCGTGCAGGACTGGGATGATGTGATGAACATCAACTGCAAGACGGTGTTTTTCCTCTCACAGCAGGTCGCGCAGCGGTTTATCGCGCAGGGAAGCGGCGGCAAAATCATTAATATTGCGTCCATGCTCTCGTTTCAGGGAGGCATTCGCGTTCCCTCTTACACCGCCTCAAAAAGCGCTGTCATGGGCTTAACCCGTCTGATGGCTAACGAGTGGGGACGGCATGGCATCAATGTTAATGCTATCGCGCCGGGCTACATGGCGACCGATAATACCGAACCCCTGCGCAAAGATGCGGCGCGCAGCGCTGAGATCCTTGACCGTATTCCGGCAGGCCGCTGGGGCGTGCCGGATGACATGATGGGGCCGGTGGTCTTTCTGGCTTCGTCTGCAGCAGACTATATTAATGGTTACACGCTGGCGGTTGATGGCGGCTGGCTGGCCCGCTAGAAGACGGGGTGAGCCGTGACATGCCGCGGCTCGCCCTGTAAAAAAATTCACTGTTAGTTACAGCGTCACATGTTCTCATTTACTGGATAAATCCCTATACTGGATGCATCGACAGTTTCTTAGCATCCAGGTTCTATCATGACGGGCGAAGGCCACATCATTTTTGCCATTGCCAGCGCTATTTTTGCCAAACGTGCGGAGCTGACCCCGGTCCTGGCGCAGGCCGACTGGTGGCATCTCGTTCCCTCAGCCCTGCTGACATGTCTGTTGCCCGACATCGATCACCCTAAATCCCTGCTGGGACAGCGGCTGCGCTGGCTCTCACAGCCGATTGCGCGCGCTTTTGGTCACCGGGGCTTTACCCACAGCCTGCTGGCGGTGGCCGCCGGTTTATGGCTTTTTCAGATTAACCTGCCCAAGTCGTCACCCATACCGCCTGATGTCCTGCAGGGTCTGACCCTGGGCTACCTCAGCCATATTGTGGCCGATATGCTGACGCCTGCCGGGGTGCCACTGCTGTGGCCCTGCCGCTGGCGCTTCCGCCTGCCGATTCTGCGCAGCCAGAAAGGCAATCAGCTTGAGCGGGTATTGTGTCTGGGTCTGGTGGGCTATGCGCTCTGGTTTCCGGTGGGAATGCCTTCCTTTGGTGCAAACGGCTGGCCGACCCAGCTGTTCGATACGCTGCAGAATGGGGTCGGACGGTTAATTTCCAGTCATACCGCGCAATAAACCCGCAAAAATCAACAGTTAGTTATAAACCATGCCATTTGGATATAAGGCAGCCTCTCCGGCTGCTGTTACCATTCCTGCTGTCTTAATTCGTGATTAACATTATGCGGCCTCTCCCGGACGACAGGCCGCATTACTCTGGAGTTTCGGTATGGACCTTCCTCTTACGCTTAATATCGCGGCCTTCGTGGTGCTGCTGGTATTACTCTCCCGCTTCAGCCGCCATAGCTGGAGCCTGTCGAAGAAAGTGTTGATCGGTCTGGTGATCGGTGTGCTGTTCGGCCTGGTGCTGCAGCTGATCTACGGTGAAAACAGCGCCGTGGTCAAAACGTCGATCAGCTGGTTTAACATCGTTGGCAATGGTTATGTCCAGCTGCTGCAGATGGTCGTCATGCCGCTGGTGTTCGTTTCGATTCTGAGTGCGGTCGCCCGTCTGCATAACGCCTCGTCGCTGGGAAAAATCAGCGTACTGACCATTGGCGTACTGCTCTTTACCACCGCGATTTCTGCGCTGGTCGGCGTCTTCGTGACCGGTCTGTTTGGCCTCAGCGCGGAGGGTCTGGTGCAGGGTGTCCAGGAAACCGCACGCCTGAGTGCGATCCAGAGCAACTATGTCGGCAAGGTCTCCGACCTGAGCGTGCCTCAGCTGGTGCTCTCCTTTATCCCGAAAAATCCGTTTGCCGATCTGACCGGTGCCAGTCCGACCTCCATCATCAGCGTGGTCATTTTTGCCGCCTTCCTGGGGATGGCCGCTCTGCAACTGCTGAAAGATGACCAGGAGAAAGGTCAGCGAGTGCTGGTGGCGATTGACACCCTGCAGTCGTGGGTCATGAAGCTGGTGCGTTTAGTGATGAAGCTGACGCCGTATGGCGTGCTGGCGCTGATGACCAAAGTCGTAGCCGGTTCTAACCTGCAGGACATCATCAAGCTGGGCAGCTTTGTGGTCGCCTCTTACCTCGGCCTGGCGATAATGTTTGCGGTTCATGCCCTGCTGCTGTCGGTAAACGGCATCAACCCGCTGCGCTTCTTCCGCAAAGTGTGGCCGGTGATTACCTTCGCCTTTACCAGCCGCTCCAGCGCCGCCAGCATTCCGCTGAGCGTAGAGACTCAGACCCGTCGCCTGGGCGTGCCAGAGTCTGTGGCGAGCTTTGCAGCCTCCTTTGGTGCCACGATCGGCCAGAACGGCTGTGCCGGTCTCTATCCGACCATGCTGGCGGTGATGGTGGCGCCTACGGTTGGCATCAACCCGTTTGATCCGCTGTGGATTGCGACGCTGGTCGGGATCGTCACCCTGAGTTCAGCCGGTGTGGCCGGTGTCGGCGGCGGCGCGACGTTTGCCGCCCTGATTGTGCTGCCTGCGATGGGCCTGCCGGTGACCCTGGTTGCGCTGCTGATCTCTATCGAGCCGCTGATCGATATGGGCCGTACCGCCCTGAACGTCAATGGATCCATGACCGCCGGTTCACTCACCAGCCGCTGGTTAGGCCTGACCGACAGGCGCGTGCTGGAAAGTGACGACCACGCCGAACTGGCGCACCGCTAATCTCTGCTCAACCTGGCGCATCCGCGCCAGGTTAATCCCTTCCCGCTCTCCATAATCTTCCCTGTTCATGGCGACGCCGTTAAGAAAGCGTTAAGCGTGGTAAACAGGCGAAAATCCGCCGCTTTAGCGCTTGTCTTTCTTCTGTAAAAAGCGAATTCTGCCTCCACTCGTCTGTGGAGAATGCCCGATGAAAAAAACGATCGCCTCACTTCTGACGCTGACACTCTTAGCGCCCGCCCTGGCTTCTGCGCATCCCGGCGGCTGGGGCCCGCCAGGAGGATGGGGACCGCATGAGGGATGGGGCCGGCACGGTGGCCCCGGTCCGCGCTGGGGAGGGCCAGGTCCGTTGCGCTTTCTGCCCGAGGCCGCCACCGCCGTATTGATTGGCGGGCTGACCTACTACCTGCTCAACGGCAACTATTATCAGCGTCACGGTGAGGAGTATGTGGTGGTGGCGCCACCGCCAGAGACACGGATCAGCGGTGAGATGCGGGTGCTGGATTTTAACGGCAGGCGTTTTTATGTGCAGGATGGCCACTACTACCAGCGGCAGATTGACGGCGATTATGTCGAGGTGCCGCGCCCGGCAGGATTGTAACGGCAGGCTTGCCATCCACTCTTCGCGCCGGAGGGCATGAAACAGTGCCCCAACGAAAAACGGCCCGTCATGAAGACGGGCCGTTTACCATTCAGAAGCAGCGATTACTGCTGAACCTGCGGATCGGTGTCATATTCCGCGCAGCTCTGGAAGCCGTAGTTCATAACACGGCCGGTGTCGTTATAGCTCACGAAGTAAGTCTGTGCTTTACCGTCGCGCTGACCCAGAACATACGTCTGGCAGGTGCCGCGCGCGTGAACCATGGTAATTTCAGTTGAAGGCGAACCGGCGATCTGACGAACCTGATCGCGGGTCATCCCCTTTTTAACATCCTTAACAACTGGCTTAGTCACGTAGCTTTCCGCACGATCGTAAGTCGTACAACCAGACAGTGCCGCCAGTGTCAGCGCCGCAGCGATACATCCCATCACCTTCTTCATCTTGTTGTTCCTCATTTATTGTCCATGTGGCATCAAGCCTGGAACATAAATGCAGGTTTATCAAGTTTATGGCGGCCTTTTTGTGGCAGACGGAATGTCAGGATTCCGTAAAGAAGGCTGTTTTGCTGTCAGCAGAGACGTATACTCCCCGGCATCCGAACCCTCTGATTTTGCGCCGTTTCCGTGACGCTGTCCTGCGCGGATGCCGATCAGGGTGCCTGCCGCACTGCCGGACGCTCTCTGGCGCAGGCTGGCCCGCTTTCTCTTCACCCCATCGCTGACGACCCCGAGGAATAATGACTCCTGCACACTCCAACCGCCTGGTTTATGCCATCACGCTGGGCCTGCTGGCCGCACTGGGCCCGCTCTGTATCGATCTCTATCTGCCCGCTCTGCCTCAGATGGCGCGGGACCTCAACACCGAAACCGCCACGGCTCAGCTGAGTCTGACCGCCGGCCTGCTGGGGCTGGGAGTTGGCCAGCTGCTGTTTGGCCCGATGAGTGACAAGTTCGGCCGTCTGCGTCCGCTGACCCTGTCACTGGTGCTGCTGTTTATCGCCTCGCTGGGCTGCGCACTGGCGCAGGATATCCACCAGCTGCTGGTGGCGCGCCTGTTCGAAGGCTTAGCCGGGGCCGGTGGCGCGGTGCTGTCACGGGCGATAGCGCGCGATATGTACAGTGGTCATGAACTGACGCGATTCTTTGCCCTGCTGATGCTGGTCAATGGCCTGGCCCCTATCGGCGCACCGGTGCTGGGCGGCGTGCTGATGACGATCGTCGACTGGCGCGGCATTTTTATGGTGCTGGGCGGCATTGCCATTCTGCTGATCCTGCTGGCGCGCTGGAAGCTGCATGAGACGCTGCCGGAAGCCCGCCGCAGCAAAGGATCCATCTTCTCCGCTTACGCCGCGCTCGGCCAGGTAGTGACCCATCGTCCTTTCATGGGCTTCTGCCTGACCCAGGGCTTTATGATGTCGGGCATGTTCGCCTACATCGGCGCCTCTCCGTTCGTGCTGCAGCAGCTCTACGGTCTGTCGCCGCAGGCGTTCAGCTTCTGCTTTGCGGCCAACGGCATCGGTCTGGTGATCGCCTCTCAGACCAGCGCCCGCCTCTGCCCGTTGTGGGGTGAATATCGGGTGCTGAAAGGCGGCCTGACGCTGGCCTTTGTCGCCTCCAGCCTGCTGCTGCTCTGCGCCCTGTTTCAGGCCCCGCTGGCGCTGCTGCTGGTCGCGCTGTTCTTTACCATCGCCAGCAATGGGGTGATTGCCACGACCGCCTCCTCACTGGCGATGCAGAGTCAGGGCCATCGCGCCGGCAGCGCCTCTGCGGTGATTGGTGTCACCATGTTCACGCTGGGGGCGATTACCGTGCCCATCACCGGCATCGGCGGTACCTCGGTGCTGAGCATGTGCGGCACGATCTTCGGTTGCTTTATGCTGGCCATTTTAATGTTTACCGTGCTGGCGAAAAAACCCGAGCCTCAGCTAAAAACTCACTGATTTCGCAATGGTTAGCGCGAATCAGTTAGCGCTTTGGCTTGTTGTTTTCGTGAAGGCACGTTAGCTTTAATAACACGTTCGCATCGAGCCGACAGGCCACTGACCTGAGGAGAAGTTCATGTCACTGCAGCAGGAAATTATTGAAGCCCTGGGTGTGAAGCCCACTATCGACGCCGACCAGGAAGTGCGGGTCAGCATCGATTTTCTCAAAGCCTACCTGAAACGCCACAGCGGACTGAAAACGCTGGTGCTGGGGATCAGCGGCGGCCAGGACTCTACCCTGGCGGGCGCGCTGTCGCAGCGGGCCATTACGGAGCTGCGTGAAGAGACCGGCGATAACGACTACACCTTTATTGCCGTGCGTCTTCCCTATGGGGTGCAGGCGGATGAGCAGGATTGCCAGGACGCGCTGGCCTTTATTCAGCCTGACCGCTCACTGGTGGTTAACATCAAAGAGTCGGTCCTGGCCAGCGAGCGCGCGCTGAAAGAGGCCGGGATTACCCTGTCCGATTTCATCCGCGGCAATGAAAAAGCGCGTGAGCGCATGAAGGCGCAGTACAGCATCGCCGGCATGACCAAAGGGGTGGTAGTCGGTACCGATCACGCCGCGGAAGCGGTAACCGGCTTCTTCACCAAATATGGCGACGGCGGCACCGACATTAACCCGCTGTTCCGCCTTAACAAGCGTCAGGGCAAGCAGCTGCTGAAACATCTTGGCTGTCCGGAGCACCTCTATCTGAAGAAGCCAACCGCCGACCTGGAAGATGACCGTCCGGGCCTGCAGGATGAAGTGGCGCTGGGTGTCACCTACGAGATGATTGATGACTATCTGGAAGGAAAAAGTATCCATCCTGACAGCGCGAAAATCATTGAAGGCTGGTATCTCAAAACCGAGCACAAACGTCGTCCGCCGATCACGGTTTTCGACGATTTCTGGAAGTAATCCTGCGCCTCCTTTGCACGGGCAAGGGAGGCTCCTTTCACTCACGCTGTTGATCGCTGCATGCCTGCCACCGTTTCACGCGCCACCCTGATCGGGCTTATCGCCATTCTGCTCTGGAGCACCACTGTCGGCCTGCTGCGCAGTGTCAGCGAGGCCTTTGGTGCCACCGGCGGCGCGGCGCTGATCTACACCACCACCGCCTGTCTGCTCTGCCTGACCCGGGGTCTGCCCAGGCCAGGGGCGATGCCTGCGATCTATCTCTGGATCGGCGGCGCGCTCTTTGTCGGCTATGAGATGGCGCTGGCGCTGGCTATCGGACTGGCGAGCGATCGCCGTCAGTCGCTGGAGCTGGGGATGATCAACTATCTCTGGCCCTGCCTGACGATCGTGCTGGCGATCCCGTTTAATCAGCAGCGTTTCCGCGTCTGGCTGTGGCCCGGTCTGCTGCTGTCGCTGCTGGGTATCGTCTGGGTGATGAAAGGCAGCGGCAGTGGCGCGCCGGCGCTGCTGTGGCAGAACATGCTGCGCAATCCCGTCGCCTATGCTCTTGCCTTTCTGGCCGCCCTGACCTGGGCGCTCTATAACAATTTCACCCGCCGCTATGCGCGCGGTGCCAACGGCGTCACGCTCTTTTTTATCCTGACCGCGCTGGCGCTGTGGCTGAAATTTGCCGTCAACCCGACTCCGCTGACCTTCGCGCCGCTGCCGCTGCTGGAAGTCCTGTTTGTCGGCCTCTCCACCGCCATCGCCTACTCCGCCTGGAATCACGGCATTCAGCAGGGAAACCTGACGCTGCTGGCGACGGCCTCCTACTTTACGCCGGTGCTGTCGGCCCTGCTGGGATCGCTGTGGCTCGGCCTGACGCCACCGCTCGCTTTCTGGCAGGGCGTGGCGATGATCACCCTGGGCTCCCTCATCTGCTGGCTGGCGACACGGCCGCGCTGATCAGACGGCTGGCGATCATTTCACCGGTTTGTTATGCTGTATGGACAACCAGTAAATGGAGTCCACTTTGGTCAGACGTGCTGCCTCGCATCGCCTCGAACCCGACGCGAATGCGCTATATCAATATCCCGAACACCTGCGTGAGTGGCTGGAAGGCCTGCCGAATCACCCTGGCGTCTACACCTTCCACGGCGAGAGTGAGTCGCTGCCGCTCTATATCGGCAAAAGCGTGAATCTGCGCTCGCGGGTGATGTCCCATTTTCGCACCCCTGACGAGGCGAAGATGCTGCGCCAGTCGCGACGCGTCAGCTGGATCCCCACCGCGGGCGATCTCGGCGCGCTGCTGCTGGAAGCACAGATGATCAAAACCCAGCAGCCGCTGTTTAATAAACGCCTGCGCAAAAACCGGCAGCTCTGTTCATTGCAGATCACCCACGGCAAACCCGAAGTGGTCTACGCAAAGGATCTCGATTTCAGCCAGTCACCTAATCTCTTCGGGCTCTATCGCAGCCGGTTTGCTGCGCTGGAACGGCTCAAGCAACTCGCCGATGAGTATCAGCTCTGTCACGGTTTGCTGGGTCTGGAAGCCCTGAGTCCGCAGCGGGGCTGCTTCCGTTCGGCACTGCGCCGCTGCGCCGGGGCCTGCTGCGGTAAAGAGCCGGTCAGCGATCACCAGGACCGGCTGCTGGAAGCGCTGGAGAACGTGCGGGTCTTCTGCTGGCCGTGGCAGGGTGCCGTGGGGCTGGTGGAAGAAGGCAAACAGATGACGCAGATCCACGTCATCGACCACTGGTTCTATCTGGGGTCGGTCAGCAGCATGGAAGAGGCAAAAAAACTGCAGCGGCCCAAAGGGGGATTCGACCACGACGGCTACAAAATCCTCTGCCGTCCTATCCTCTCGGGTGACTACCCTATCCTGCCGCTATAAAAAAACCGCCGGTGCTGTCCACTTACCTGCAGTGGACAGCACCGGCGGTCTCAAATGTATCGCTTAGCTCAGATTATTCAGCCGGTGGTGCTGGTGGCGCCATGTTGCCTTCGCGCGGGCCTTTTTCAGTCAGGCGCTGCTCAAAGTTGGCGTTGTACTGTTTCTTCTGCGCCGGCGTCAGCACGTTATAGAGCTTGTTCTGGGTTTCCAGCATCTTCAGCGCATGCTCTTTACCGTTAGCAGACATCTTCTCTGCCTGCGCTTCGGCTTTGCTCTTATCGAAGCTGTCAGCCGCGATGATGTCGTGCATCGCACGGCGATCATCCTGTGACGGACGCTGCATATCTTTGTGGCTCTCTTTCATGATGTCGCGCATCTGGGTTTTCTGCGCGTCGGTCAGATTCAGACCATGGAACATCATCTCCATGCCGTGGCGCATTGGCGGCTTATGCATCGCTTTTTCGCTGCCAGCTGGCGGAGGCGTCAGGGAATCCGCGGCGGCATGGACGGCGCTGGCTGCACCAAACGCCAGCGAAGAAGCCAGTAACAGGGAAGTCAGTTTGCGCATAATAGTGTCCTTATGATTCATGATAATGACGACAGCACTCTGTCGCGTCTTCGGAAACAAGAATACGACGCTGAACGTCAACTACTCAGAGCCTGAGTAAAGCCGTGAAAGCATAAAAGACAAAAATCCGGCAATCATGAAGAGAATGAGAAGAAAGGCGTGAGGAATTGAAAAACTTTATGAATTTACAGCGAATTTCGCAGAAATCGTGGAGGAGTGTAAGGGTTTCGGCAGGAAAGCGGAAGAGGATCTCCCGCTTTCCTGCCGATTTTTAGCGCGGATCGCTGTAACCCGTTAGTTCCCCCCGTCAGAGAGGCAGCGCCTGGGTCTGTTCGCCTTCTTCAATCAGCATCAGGCCGGCACGCAGTCCGGCAGCAACGCCGGGATTCGGGAAAAGCACATATTCCCGTGCCTGCTGCACGTAGTAGCGGGTATCCCCATCCTCGGCCAGCAAGGTGCCCTGAGGAAAGGCGGTAAAGTTCAGCGTCTCCGGCGTCATGTGCAGCCTGAAGTGCTCACTCAGCCGGGTGATCTGCTGCGCAACCCGATAGTGGCGCGGCTTCACGCGGGTGGCGGGCATGGGGTCACCAAAGAGCAGCGCCGCCAGCGCCTGCTGTGCCGCACTGAACTGGCTCAGGTCGTTTTCGCCAAACGGCAGCGCCTTCCCCAGCTCCAGAGTGCAGCTGGCCGCACCGAAATGTTCACAGCTGAAATGGGTAAAGGTTCCGCCCGGCGCGCGATGAAAGACCAGCGCCTCCAGACCGGCAGCCGCCAGCCAGTCGAGAAACGCGGGAGGCCAGGGACGATCGTTTTGCGGCATGACGCCGAACTGCGGATGGTATGAGCCGCGAATCGCCGTGTGCATATCGAGATGCCAGCGCGTCTCATCACATTCGCCCAGCAGCCAGAAGTTCTCCAGCGCCTGCTCCAGCCGCAGCACGCGGCGCGCCTCATCGCCATCGTCCACCTGCTGCCAGCGTCCGCCAAACAGCCGGTTAATATCATAACGGACATAGCGTTTGCCGGTGCGCAGCGCAGAGGGATTGCCCAGAATCACCAGCATCCGCTGCTGTAGCGGCTTTTCACCGCGAAGCAGCGCATTGACCAGCTGATTCATGATTTCCACCGGGGCCGTTTCATTGCCGTGGATCCCGGCGGAGAGCACCAGCGCCTGCTTAACGGGCACAACCGGCTCCATCAGCAGGATGCCGTGATACAACCACTGCCAGCGAAGATGCGCCGTTTCACCCCTGCGCTTTCGCGGTGCCTCACCGGACAGCGTCTGCTGCAAAAAGTCCTGCATCGTTCCTCCTTTACGCCTCAGGCAGATGGCAGCCCGTGCTGCCATCGCCTTCACTGCTGAAATGCATACACATTTCCTAAGTCTAGCAGCTTCGTCAGTTCATCCAGCGCGTCACGACCCTCCCGCAGCAGCTGCGGATCCACCAGGTCGGCCTGGGTCAGCCGATCGCGGTAGTGGCGGTCGACCCAGCTGTTCAGGGCGGCGAACAGCCGATCGTTCATCAGCACGGCGGGATTGACGGCCTGCTGCTCCTGAGGCGTCAATACCACCCGCAAACGCAGGCAGGCTGGCCCACCGCCGTTGTACATGCTTTCACGCAGATCAAACACCTTCAGATCCTTCAGCGGCCCATCCCCTTCCACCTGCTCACACAGGTAACGCCAGACGTCCGGATGCTGACGCGACTCTTCCGGCAGCACCAGCATCATGGTGCCGTCGGGACGGCTGAGCAGCTGGCTGTTAAACAGATAGGTGTCGACCGCATCTTTTACCGACACCCGATTGTCCGGCACTTCCAGCGCCACAAATCCGGGCACGCGTGCCCGAAGCTGCGCCAGCAGTGCAGGCTGATCGACAAATGCCTGCTGATGGCAGAAGAGCATCTGCTGGTTACTCACCGCGATTACATCGTTATGAAAAACCCCCTGGTCGATAACCGCCGGATTCTGCTGCGCAAACAGCAGGTGTTCAGGTGAGAGCTGATGCAGACGGGCGACCGCTTCACTGGCCTCGCGCGTCTGGCGCGCCGGATAGCGCTGCGGGGCTTTCCCCTCATGGCTGCTGTCGCGGCCATAGACAAACAGCTGTACGCCCCGCTCGCCATAGTCGCCTCCCAGGCGGTTGTGATTTGCGGCCCCTTCATCGCCGAACATCGCCACCTGAGGCAGCGCATCGTGCACCGCAAAATGGTCTCTGTCGCGGAAGATGGCGCGCAGCAGTCCAGCGGTTTCCGGGGCTTCCATCGCGCGGTGAAATTTATTGTTCAGGTTGGCCACCGTCAGGTGAACCCGGCCATCACCGCTGTCGGCTGACGGCGACACGGTGGCCGCATTGGCGACCCACATCGCCGAAGCGGAACTGGCGGCAGAGAGTAAGCCCGGCGCGGTTTTCCCGGCCGACGCCAGTACCTGCTCGTCACTGCCACCGAAGCCAAGCTGGCGCAGCGCCGCGATATTAGGACGCTCATGCGGGGGGATCACCCCCTGCACAAACCCCATATCGGCCAGCGCCTTCATCTTCAGCAGCCCCTGCTTTGCCGCCAGACGGGGATTCGAGGGCTGCAGCTGATTGCGGGTTGAAGCTTCATTACCAAATGAGAGCCCGGCATAGTGGTGGGTCAACCCCACCAGTCCGTCAAAGTTCGCTTCGGTGGCCTTCATAGCAACGTCTCCGAGGGTGAGAAATCCAGGCCTGGTGAGAGCGTGGCGGGCAGCGTCAGGTCCGGCGACTCCAGCGAGGCCATCGGCCAGGCGCAGTAGTCTGCCGCGTACCAGGCGCTGGCCCGATGGTTACCCGAGGCCCCAATGCCGCCAAACGGCGCGGTACTGGCGGCACCGGTGAGCGGTTTGTTCCAGTTGACGATGCCGGCTCGCGCCTCCAGCAGCAGCTGATCAAACTGCGGGCGCAGGGGGGAGATCAGGCCACACGACAGGCCGTAGCGGGTCTGGTTCGCCAGTGCTATCGCCTCGTCAAAGGTGTCGTAACGGATCACGTTAAGCAGCGGACCAAAAACCTCCTCATCCGGAATGCCCTGCACGCCGGTGATATCAATGATGCCGGGGGTCAGGATCGCGCTGTGGCGATCCGGCCAGCGCATCGCCAGCAGCACCTCGCCGCCCGCCTCCACCCGCCGCTGCCACTCCGTCATGATCTTCTCTGCCGCGCCGGTTGAAATCACGCTGCCCATAAAAGGGGGCGGTTCGGCATCCCAGGCTGCCGGCTGCAGCCGGCCTGCGACCTCCACCAGCCGCTGCAGAAACGCCTCTCCCGCCGCTCCGCGCTTCACCAGCAGGCGACGGGCGCAGGTGCAGCGCTGTCCCGCCGTAATAAAGGCGGATTGCAGCGAGATGTTGACTGCCGCATCCAGGTCCGCCGGATCCTCGACAATCAGGGCATTGTTGCCGCCCATCTCCAGCGCCAGCATCTTTTCAGGCTGACCGGCAAACTGGCGATGCAGCTGATAGCCGGTATGGGCGCTGCCGGTAAACAGCAGGCCGTCGATCTGGCTGCAGCTGGCCAGTGCCTGGCCCGTTTCACGTCCGCCCTGCAGCAGCCCCAGCACACCGGCAGGCAGGCCTGCCGCCAGCCAGATCCGCACGGTTTTTTCGGCGGTCAGCGGCGTCAGCTCACTGGGTTTGAAGACCACGCAGTTTCCCGCCAGCAGCGCCGGCACGATGTGGCCGTTTGGCAGATGACCGGGGAAGTTATAGGGGCCGAACACCGCCAGCACGCCGTGGGGACGATGGCGCAGGGAACTTTCGCCCTGCTGCTGTTCACCGGTGCGGCTATGGTAAGCCTTCACTGAAAAGCCGATTTTATTGATCATCGCCGCCACTTCGGTCAGCGCTTCCCAGCGCGGTTTCCCGGTTTCACGCGCAATGGTGTCGGCCAGTTCCGCTTTTTGCGCGTCCAGACCGGCCGCAAATTTTTCGATGATGGCCTGGCGCTCCGCCAGCGGGCGGGTTGCCCAGCCCGGAAACGCGGCGCGCGCCGCCTCGCAGGCGGCGGTGACCTGCTCTGCTGAAGCCGCCTGCCCCTGCCAGAGCGGTTCCCCTCTCACCGGGTCCGCTTTCGTCAGGTGCTCTGCCTCGCCGCTCTGCCACTCTCCCTTAATCAGGTGCGTCATGCTGTTTTCTCCTCTTTGCAGAGCGTCACCACCCGCAGGCTGTCGCCCGGCTGGCAGTGGAGCGCCCGCATCTGTTCGTCCGTCAGTTTTATGCTGTCACCGTCGGCATCTGCCGGGATCAGCGCCACACGGAACTGGCGGTAATGGTTATTGGCGACCAGGCAGAGCGGTGCATCCGCCGGATTTTCACCCCGCTCTGCGCCGCGCAGCCGGCTTTTGCGAATGGCGCGGATGCGGTCAATGTCGCACTCCAGTGTCGGGCCGCCATCAAAGATGTCGATATAGTTGAGGTAGCGGAAGCCCTCCGCTTCCAGTACGGCCCGGGCAGGTGCCGTCTGCGGGTGAACCTGGCCGATGACCGCCTGCGCCTCCGGGGTCAGATAGTCGATGTAGAGCGGATGTTTCGGCATCAGTTCGGCAATAAAGGCTTTCTGGCCGGTGCCGCTGAGGAAGTCCGCTTTGCTGAAGTCCATTGAGAAGAAGCGGCTGCCGACGCTCTCCCAGAAGGGTGAGTGGCCCTGCTCATCGCTGACGCCCCGCATCTCCGCGACTACCCGCTCCATAAAACGGTCACGGAAGTTAGCCATAAACAGGAAGCGTGATTTGGACAGCAGATAGCCATTTTTGCCGTCACGATACTCAGGGTCGAGAAACAGGGTGCAGAGCTCGCTGCTGCCGGTGTGGTCGTTACTCAGCGACAGGGTCGGCAGCGCGGCGTAGACGTTCAGCTCTTTCGACGCGTGCACCTGGGTGCCGACGCGGAAGTTATACCAAGGGTCCTGCAGGCCCACCGCCACCTCAATGGCGCAGATGCCCACCGCGCGATTATCTTCACTGTCGGCCAGCACAAAGACGTAGCCCTGCTCAGCGCGCGGCAGCGTATCCTGCCAGGTTTGCAGCGATCGATCGATTCGCGCCTGAAGCGTGGCGCTATCGACCGGCAGCGAGGTCAGCCCGCCGCCGGTTTTGCCTGCCAGCGTCATCAGCTGGCTTAAATCATCGCGTTCAACCGGACGGATTACCATCATGATGCGGCCCCTCGTACCAGACTTTCACAGGCCTCGGCAAAGCGTGCCATACCCAGCTTCACCTCCTGCTCGCTGATGTTCAGGGCCGGGGCAAAACGCACCACGTTCGCGCCCGCAATCAGCACCATGACGCCCATCTCAGCGGCAGCCAGGTTAATCGCTTTGGCTTTGCCGGCATACGCATCGCTCAGCACCGCACCTATCAGCAGGCCCAGGCCGCGCACCTCTTTAAACAGCTGCAGACGCTGGTTGATCTCCGCCAGAGCCGAGACGATCCACTGGTGACGCTCTGTCACTCCCGTCATAAAGTCCGGCTGATTGACCAGTTCCATCACTTTACCGGCCACCGCGCCCGCCAGCGGATTACCGCCATAGGTGGTGCCGTGTGTGCCGACACCCATCACGCTCGCCAGATCGTCGCGCGTCAGCATCGCCCCAATGGGGAAGCCACCGCCGAGCGCTTTGGCGCTGGTCAGGACATCGGGTGTGACGCCGTAGTGCATATAGGCATAAAGCGAACCGGTGCGGCCCACGCCGCTCTGCACTTCATCAAAAATCAGCACGGCCTGATGCCTGTCGCAAAGTTCACGCAGTCCGCGCAGGAACGCCGGATCGGCAGGCAGCACGCCGCCCTCCCCCTGGATGGGTTCCACAATCACTGCGCAGGTCTGGTCATTGATGAGTTCCGCCGCGGCCGCCAGGTCATTAAACGGGGCGTGCTGGATGGCAGGTGGCAGCGGCGCAAAATCCTGAGAGTAAGCGGGCTGACCCCCGGCGGTAACGGTAAACAGCGTGCGGCCATGAAACGCATTCTTAAATGCCACAATGCCACTTTTCTGCGGGCCGACCCGATCGTGGGCCACTTTGCGCGCCAGCTTCAGCGCCGCTTCGTTGGCCTCCGCACCGGAGTTACAGAAAAAGACCCGGTCAGCAAAGGTGGCATCAATTAACTGCTTCGCCAGTCGCAGGATCGGCTCATTGGTGTAGCCATTGCCGGTGTGCCATAAACGGGCGGCCTGCTCCTGCAACGCCTGTTGTAATGCCGGATGCGCATGCCCTAACGCATTCACGGCGATGCCACCGGCGAAGTCGACGTAGTCTTTGCCATTCTGATCCCAGACGGTTGAGCCCTCCGCGCGAACCGGGACAAATGTCGCGGGTGCATAAACCGGCATCATCCATTGATCGAAATCGTGACGTGAAACGTGCAGTGCCATAACCCATTCTCCTGCTTTCCCGGTCGGGTAAAGCTATTGTTTTAAAATTGTTAAGGGATGTTGTAATGCAGCCCTACTGTAGAGTGCAGTTAACGTGCCAGCCAGAGAATTAACTGCATAAAATCGTCACCCTGACGCAATATCAATAAGTTACACGCCGTCGATATTCACTTTTTTTGCATATATAGTGAATAATTGTCTGATTGCAGCGGCAGAGCCGGGTTTTAAATAGCGGAATTATGCAATCGCGGGATGAAATATCGCTTTTGTGATCGCTGATAAACAATCACTCCGCAAAAGGCCCGAGGAGTGCCCTGTTTTAGCGCAGCCTGCCTCGCAACGGTGCAGGATGAGGCGCAGAATATTCAGCGAGAGAGGATGCCGACATGCCAGGATTTAACAGAATCTTTTCATTTAAGCGAGCAGACCGACGTCTGGCCTGATTAGTTTTTAAGCGGATAAATAAAATGAAAACGATTTCTTCTGCATTATTCCCGGCGTGATGATTGGCAGCGGAATAACCTTTGAAATAAAGATGAACAGATATTACTACGCAGGCTAATGGTTAGAATAAAACCCTTATCGCTTATTTGCTTTATTGTCTTATCCATAATTTAATCAG
The DNA here is from genome assembly GCF_056856975.1 of Pantoea sp. PA1. Lineage (NCBI taxonomy): Bacteria > Pseudomonadati > Pseudomonadota > Gammaproteobacteria > Enterobacterales > Erwiniaceae > Pantoea > Pantoea sp. PA1. The sequence continues at coordinate 917,185 of NZ_JBXGEE010000001.1, read as the reverse complement.
CGGGAATGATGATTTAAAAACGTACAAAATGCCGGGGACAGAAAAGCAACAACCACAAATTAAACACTGATAATCATCACTTTTTTATTAAACTCGGTAAAATTCATCAGAAGAAATGCTTATTACATCCGAATTTAATCGTCTTTCAGACACGCATTTTCCTTTACTGAATATGCATATCACATTTTGTTACTTTTATTGCGCTTTGTAATTTTAACTTTTTGTGTCATTTTCTTTTCTCCCCGCAACGGGGGCATAATAATTAATGAATACAGGGTAATGAATAAATGATGAAGCGCACTTTACTGGCGGCTGTCATGCCGTTACTGCTCGGTCTCTCTTCAGTGCAGGCCGCAGAAATTTATAACAAGGATGGAAATAAGCTGGATCTGGTCGGCAAGATTAACGTGTCGCACCTCTTTTCTGACGACGATAAGAACAACGGTGATACCTCCTCTTATTCCCGCCTGGGTTTTAAAGGCGAAACAAAGATTACCGATCAGCTGACCGGCTACGGTTTCTGGCAGTATCAGTACAGCCTGCACAACTCAGAAGGCAGCGATGCGCAGAGCGGCAACCGTACCCGCCTGGGTTACGCTGGCCTGAAGTTTGGCGAAGCCGGTGCGCTGGATTATGGACGTAACTACGGCCTGGTGTATGACGCGCTGAGTTACACCGATATGCTGCCCTTCTTTGGCGGCGATTCCGGCTACACCGACGCCTTCCTCTCTGGCCGCTCAACCGGCGTGCTGACCTGGCGTAACAGCGATTTCTTTGGCCTGGTTCAGGGATTAAACGTTGCCGCGCAGTATCAGGGTAAAAACGATCGTAGCGCTAACACCGACGGCGTACGTCGTTCTAACGGCGATGGCTTTGCCCTCTCTGCCTCTTATGACTTCGATTTCGGCCTGAGCTTCGCCGGGGCCTTTGCCAGCCTGGATCGCACAACGGCGCAGAACGCCGCCCCACGCGGTGAAGGCGAAAAAGCGCAGCACTGGGCGACCTCAGTGAAATATGATGCGAACCAGGTTTATCTGGCCGCGATGTATGGTGAAACCCTGAACGCCACGCCGATCACCAACGGTTTCGCGAACAAGGCGCAGAACTTTGAAGCCGTTGCTCAGTATCAGTTCCTGAATGGTTTCCGTCCGTCTGTGGGTTACGTCTCATCGAAAGGTAAAGAGATTGAGAATATCGGCGACGCCGACATTGTCAAATACACCGCGGTGGGTGCGACCTACTACTTCAACAAGAATATGTCGGTCTATGGCGAATACCGCATCAACCTGTTGAAAGACAACAACCCGCTTAATCTGGCCACGGATGATATTACGGCCGTGGGTCTGATCTATCAGTTCTGATGCCCGTGCGGCCCGGCACACGCTGCCGGGCCCGTTTTTTTATCGCTGTGCCAGCTGAGCCTCCGGGTCTGGCTCAATAACGGAGACGGCGGCTTCCTGGATGAATCCCTCTGCATCCGCCGACGCCAGCAGCAGTGTAGCCTGCTCAGCCGGTATCGGACGACTGAAGAGATAGCCCTGACCGTAGTCACAACCGCGCTTTCTCAGCCATCTCAGCGTTGAGACATCCTCAATACCTTCTGCGGTAATAATGACGTTCAGCTCCTGACAGAGCGTCAGCAGGGTTTCCACCACCTTGCGCTGCTCCGACCCGGTGACGATCCCGGCAATAAACGACTGATCGATTTTGATTTTGGTAATCCCCAGCCCCAGCAGCACCGACAGGTTGGAGTAGCCGGTGCCAAAATCATCCAGCACGACCCCAATCCCCTCCTCCCTGAGGCGTCTGATCGCCTGACGGGCATCGTCGGAGATCGCCATTACGTTCTGTTCAGTGATTTCGAGCTCCAGCATCACCGGCCCGGCCTGCTGCATAATGGCGGAGAGGCAGTTGGTCAGCGCAGGTCTCAGCAGCTGCTCCGGGGTGATATTCAGCGACAGACCGAGCCCGGCAGGCCATGCCCGCGTGGCGCTGACGGCATCCTGCAGCAGCGCCACGGTCAGGCTGTCCATCAGCCCGAGCCGCTCCACCACGGGCAGAAACTGAGCGGGTGCTACCGTCTGACCGGAGGCGGTGATCCAGCGCGCCAGGATCTCAAACCCGGTGATGTTGCCGGTGCGCAGCGAAACCAGCGGCTGCAGGAAAGGCACGATGGCATGCCCGCTGACGGCGGCGGCGACCTCATGCTCCAGCTTCTCCCGCTGCAGGAAGCGCAACGCCATATCCGGCGTGAAACGGGCCAGACAGGCCTCTTTATTGCGCTTCGCCTCACAGAGCGCCAGATCGGCGGCCCGCACCACATCCTCCTGTCCCGGACAGTCAGAACTGGCAATACCGGCAGAGAGGTGCATAACGGTATGCGGCCCGGTGCGGATGGATGAGGCATGCTCACAGATCCTGCCGGCCTCCAGCAGCGCCTGCTCGGCCTGAGACGCCGCCACGACCAGGGCAAACTCATCGCCACCGATGCGAAACACCTGACTTTCCGTGCCAGCCGACGCGGTCAGCATCGACGCGAGCGCCACCAGGATAGTGTCCCCCTGACGATGGCCGTTGAGATCGTTGATAGTTTTGAAATCATCGATATTAAGCAGCGTCAGGGTATAGGGCATCCCGCAGGCATCCAGCGCGGCGATATGCGCATTGAACGATCGGCGATTGAGTACGCCGGTCAGCGCATCGGTTCCGGCCAGCCTGAGCGCATTTTTTTCGGCCAGCAGCATTTTGCGGATCAGACCCGCAATCAGCAGCGCCGGAATCACCATCGCCAGCCCGGCGAAAGCGGTCGATGTCAGGATGAACCGTAAGCGTTCGCTGGTTTCAAAATCCAGGTTATAGCTCAGGCCGAGCAGATGAGCGAGGTGCGCCTCAAGCCCATATTCCCACAACGTGGAAAGTAAAAAGATGGTCGCAATATTCAGCATTGCGAGCCAGAAAAGTTTCAGGCGCATGCGTTAATTCCTGGTGATGAAAGGTGTCAGAGTGTTGTTTTAATTTTTCTGTAAAAAACGGGGCGTGATGGTTAAACACGGTCTGCACGTGGCTGACAATAATGACCCCTTTTGTTCTGCCTGGTACCAATCAGGCGTTCTCACTGGCTGTGTGACAGTGAGGCAGAGGATCGCTCCTGACCGGCAGGGGCAGAACTGATCACTCATACCAGTCAGGGATCTATCGGCAGCGGCGGGCGTTTTAACAGGTCCGACCGGATAAATTAATCCCCCTGCGGGGTTTCTTCCCGGCAAGTCACTGAATAGCACGGTAATAAGTAGTGCTCAATTTAGTTAATAGCAACCCTCCAGAATTGCCGCTGACGGCCGATACCGTCTTAACTAATGACCCCTTCCGGAAAAACACATGAAAATCTCAACGCGTCTGAGTGCAGGTTTTGGTTTACTGATTTTGCTGTTAGTTATCTGTGCTGGCACAGCGATTCACGCCCTGGACAGTGCCCGCGATGGCATGAACGAGGTGGTGAATGTGCGGCTGAAAAAATATCAGACGGTGCTCGATATGCGGGGCGGCGTCCGTGATATGGCGATTGCCGTGCGCAACCTTGCCCTGCTGACCGATCCGAAGGCGATGCAGCCTGAGTGGGAACGCCTGCAGAAACAGCGGGCGCTTTACATCAGCAACCGCGAAGCGCTGGCACGCATGATGCAGACGGACGCCGGGCAGGCCGGGCGGGAAGCGATGGAGCGGATTGAGTCCAGCGAGGGTGCGGCCCTCTCCACGCTGATGACGGCGGGGAAACTGGGACTGGAAAACCGTCAGCAGGAGGTCACAGATTATCTGTTAAACGTCGCGCGACCGGCACAGCAAAGCCTGCTGAAGGCGATAAACGATCTGACCGAGCTTGAGATGCGCAGCAGCCAGGAGACCGTCGTGGAGAATGGCAACAGCATTGGTCGCACCACCCGCATACTGATGATCCTGACGGTCATCTCTCTGCTGGCGGCGGTCGCCACCTGCACATTCATTGTGCGGATGCTGATGCGCCAGCTGGGCGGCGAACCGATTCAGGCGCAGACGCTGGCGGCAGCGATCGCGGCCGGTGATCTCACCTCGCCGGTCACGCTGCGGACGGGTGACACGACAAGCCTGCTCGCCTCACTGAACAGCATGCAGACACACCTGCGCGGCATGGTTACGCAGATTAAAGACGCGTCGGCGTCGGTTGCACTCGCGGCCGATGAGATTTCCCAGGGTAACACGGAGCTCTCTTCACGCACCGAAGAGCAGGCCGCGGCCCTGCAGGAAACCGCAGCCAGTATGGAGCAGCTGACCGCCACGGTGAAAAGTAATGCCGCAGGCGCACAGCAGACAGCGGGTTCTGCGCGCGAGGCGGCCATGCTGGCCCATGACGGCGAAGCGGATGTGCATCGTCTGGCGCAGACCATGCAGGAGATTTCGCTGAGTGCGGTCCGGGTCCGGGATATCACCGCGGTGATTGAAGGGATCGCCTTCCAGACCAATATTCTGGCGCTCAACGCCGCCGTGGAAGCGGCGCGCGCCGGTGAAGAGGGTCGCGGATTTGCGGTCGTTGCCGGTGAGGTCCGTTCACTGGCCCAGCGCAGCGCCACAGCAGCCCGTGACATCAAACAGCTGATTGAGCAGGCCGTGACGCAGGTCGAAGGCGGTGTGAGCGTCGCGGCGGGAACGGGTGAACGTATTCTGAAGATTGTCAGCCGCGTCGGTGAACTGGCCGATGCGATGGACAACCTCTCACTCTCCTCCAGCGAGCAGATGCAGGGTATCTCTCAGGTCAGCGTTGCGGTAAGTCAGATGGATGGGGTTACCCAGAACAACGCCGCGCTGGTGGAGGAGTCCTCGTCAGCCTCGCAGTCACTGCTGGCCCAGGCGCGCGATCTGCGCGGCATGGTCGAGACCTTCACGGTTTAACGCTCTCCGGCAGACCACGCCGCACCGAACGTGGCGGGTGGAGACGTGCTGAACGCGCAGCCGCTTCAGCACGTTGTGCACCCGGCGTGGCTGCCGGTTGGGTTGACTTCAATTTAATTTGACTCAATACTGGTTTGCCTTTCCATCCGGGGGCAACGGAACCGGTTTCTTCCCGCCGCAACGGCCCCCGACAGAGCGGGAGCCCGACAGCGTAAAGCGAGGCGGCCGCCAGGGTTGCCGACCCGGAGCAACTGCGGTGCCCTTACAGCGGAGACGCATCAGGATGCCGCCCCCCGTCCCCGACTCAGAATGAGTAAACATATGAACGATGAAACCACGGGGATCTGTGAAACGCCGCCGCCTGGCGCAGCACCGGAAACGATCGATCAGTTTCTCTGCTTTGCGCTCTACTCCGCCTCCCTCGCGATGACAAAACTGTATCAGTCACGGCTGAAGCCGCTGGGGCTGACCTATCCGCAGTATCTGGTGCTGCTGGTGCTGTGGGAAAAAGATCGCCTGACCGTTTCCGAAATCGGGGCGCGCGTCCGGCTCGACTCCGGCACGCTCAGTCAGCTTCTTAAGCGGCTGGAGAGTGCGGGCGTGATCTGCCGCCAGCGTGATACCGGCCAGGATGAGCGCCGTGTATGGGTCTCCCTGACCGAGCAGGGCCACCAGCTTAAAGTGACGGCGGCGGGCGTGCCAGCAGATATGATTTCGGTGATGGACACGGCCTGCCATGAGCTCGTCGATCTGACAGCCCAGGTCGCTACACTGCGGGACAAATTAGTGAAGGCGTTGCCATGATGGCCGCACACATCAGGGCGGCGGCCAGCCCGGGCCTGCGGCATCGCCTCAGCAGACCGCTTTCAGAAAACATTCAGCAACACTGTTGCGCGGGGGTCGCCTTTGAGCACGAATAAACCGGTCGACATGGATGAGGTGCATGCCGTGGTCGGCCACGCGGTCGCCAGCCTGTTGAAGTCTGGCCAGCCAGCGGGCGCGGAGGAGATCCTGGCGTTTCTCCGGCAGCAGGAGGCGCGCTCCGTCAACGGCCAGAGAGATATCTATACCCATGCATTACGGGTGGTGATGGCCATCGTGCGCTGACAGACGCGCTGCCGGACGACAGGCTGACGGGATGCAGGCCCTGCCGGGCCGCTGTTGCGGCGGACTGTTCAGCCCGCCTTTTATGCGCGACTACTCGCCGTGTGCCGCCCGGGCAACCTCACGCACAGCGCTCTCAACCCGCTCCGAATCTTTCTGAATGCTGGCGATAACCTCGCCCGCCTCACGCATCAGGCTCACTCCCTGACCGGTACTCGCCAGCGACGTTTCGATGCCACGCAGCACCTCTCGCGCCAGTTCGTTATTGCCCGCCACAACCCGTTCGATCTCCTCGGTCGCGCTGCTGACGCTGGCGGCCAGGGTGCGCACCTCGGCCGCGACGACGGCAAAACTGCGGCCCGACGCACCTGCCCGCGCCGCCTCTATGGCGGCATTGAGGGCGATCAGTCGGGTCTGCATAGCAAAACGCCGGATGGTTTCTACCATGCCATCGATGCTGGCAGACTGACTGTTAAGGCGCGAGACATCGGCCGACACAACGCCCATCTCCTGAGCGATCTGGCTGATTTTCTGAATGCTGTTTTCAATCACATTGGCCCCGGCCTGCGCACTGCCCCGCGTCTGAACCGCCATATTCCAGGCGTTCAGCGCCGCGTCATATTCCTGCTGATTACGCAGCACCTGCTCCGTCACATCGGTGGCGAACTTCACAATTTTGTCGAGCTGCCCGTCGCTGTTGAAGACCGGATTGTAGGTCGCCCTGAGCCAGAGCGGTTCGCCCCGCCGGTTGAGCCGGGGAAACTGCCCCGAAAAGAATTCACCCTGATTCAGCCGCGCCCAGAACTGACGGTACTCCTCGCTCCCTGAAAGTTCCGCTGAACAGAAAAGCCGGTGATGCTGTCCCACCACCTCCGCAGCCTGATAGCCGGTGGCCTGGAGAAAGTTGTCGTTTGCCTCCAGCACAATCCCGTCAGGGCTGAAAGCGATCATCGCCATCGAGCGGCTGATCGCGTTTATGATGGATTCCTTCTCCAGCGACGACTGCATCCTCTCTGAGATATCGGCGGCGATCTTGATGATTTTGAACACCCGGCCGCGTCGATCGGTCACCGGAATATAGCTGGCCTCCAGCCAGACCGGGCGCATGCCGTTAGCCAGCCGCAGATATTTGTCGCTGAAGCTCTCCCCTGCCGCGAGGCGCTGCCAGAAACGCTGATATTCAGCCGAGTTCACCAGCGCAGGCGGACAGAACATGCGGTGATGCTGACCCACGATCTCCTCCGCCCGGTATCCCATCGTCGCCAGAAACAGCGGACTGGCCCGGCGGATAATGCCAGCCGGGGTGAACTCAATCACGGCCATGGCGCCGCCCAGCGAGGTGAACGACGCGGCAGCGTGCAGGCCACGCTGACGAATAAAGGAAGGAAGCAGAGTTTTCAGTACATTCAGGCGCATCAGCAAATCCGAAAAGGAGTGGGAACTGCTGTAGTTATCGGCATTTTCCCGTCACGCCTTATCCATTGCTGCGATAGTTGCGGCTGATGATTGCAACCTGATGTTACTGCTTTTCAGCCCCCGCCCGGCTCAGGCAGCGCGGGCGGGACAACGCCGCCGCAAAGGCCGCGGTGGTGATTACAGCGCCGCGCCGGGAGCCATCAGATCGAAGCGATCGTTCTGCGACACGTCATCCATCGGCATCGGTGGCGCAATCTTCAGGGTGATCCAGTTCGAGGTGACGCGCTGCTGTTTGCTGTCCTCCAGCGTTACCGACAGGCGATATTCGTTGCTGGCATCGGGTGACGGGTCCCACTGCGGCAGGATCACACTCCAGCCCTGCGGATCGGCATTGTTGGCAGGCGGTGTCAGGCTCAGTGCCTGCGTATCGCCCTGCCAGCTCACCGCCCGGATAGCATAACTGGCGCGCACCTGCAGCTTCAGCGGCAGACTCTCGCCACTGCTGAGCTGCCAGGGCGGGGTCGCCAGAAAGACCGACAGGGTTTTACGCTGACGGAAGGCGAGCACCGGCGTCTCACTGCGGGTCACCGTATCGTAGCGGCTGCCGCGCAGCGAGTGCGCTTCAGCGACGTTATCGGCATCAAGCTGGCGGCGCAGCGCCACGCCGAAACGGTAGTTGAGCTTCAGACCCAGCTGATCCTGGCTCTCGCCGGCGCTGCTGGTTTTGTGGGTGGCGGAGAGCGTCACCAGAGGCACCGGCGTGTAGGAGAGACCAAACGACATGGCGGAAGGGTTGTGATAGCGGTTGCCGCTGTTAAACAGATCGACATTCTCCCCCAGATAGCGCTGATAGCTCACGGAGACGCCGAGCTGCCGGTAGAACGGCAGATAGCTCTGGCTGGTGATGTCATAGCCGCGCGCCATCCGCTGCTGCCGGGAATCGCTCAGGTTTTTCCAGCCGGAGAGAGGCTGATAGTAGTTGGCGGAGAGGCGCAGCGAATCGCTCCACGCCTCTGTGCCGACCGAGGCGCGCTGCAGACCGCTGCTGAAGGTGCGGTCGACAAAGCCGTTGTAACCCAGCAGCCAGTTACCCGCCTCCCAGCGCTGGCCCAGTCCGGCATTGCCGACCAGCCCATCGTCAGTTTCGTGCAGGCCAAGCTGGCTGAAGGTGAGCAGGCTGTTTTCATCGGCCAGGGCGCTGAAGAGATCGCCGCCGGTGCCGGTGAAGTTACCCTCCATGTCCACTTTCAGATCGAGCTGTGCAGTGCCGTAAGGCGACAGCAGCGACTGCCCTTCGCTCTCTACCCGTTCGGCCACCTCATCCCGCAGATGATTGAACGCCCAGATGCCCGCCTGCTGGCCAAACGTGACGTTGCTGTCGTTTTTGCTCGCCTCGCCGATACTTTTGGCGACGGCCGCCAGCTTTTTGCTCCACGCCTCATCCTGATCGCTGACACTGCCGAGGGTCGGCAGGGCATCGCTGTAGCGCGCGGGATCGTCGAATGGCGTCTCTGACACGGCGGTGTCGGTCTGAAACGCGTGCGCGGCGGGTATCGCAGAGAGCGACAGTGTGATTAAGGCGAGAAAACCCGTTTTCCGTATCATGTCACCTGGTAAATTGATTGATTCGTTGCTGCAACAAAAGCCAAATTATCAATCATTACCTTAACATATTGTGACGGCGATGCAGGACAGCAGCGGCAAAATGTGCATATAACAGAAAAGTCTGGCTGAAAAAGCCTGCCTGCGCGGCAGGCCAGCCGCGTCCGACGACGCCGTCAGGAGAAGATCAGCCCCCCATCCACATTAATGGTCTGACCGGTGATGTAGCGCGCATCGTCGGAGGCCAGAAAGGCCACCAGTCCGGCCACATCCTCCGGCTGTCCGGCGCGCTTCAGCGGAATGTTGTTGACCCACTCCGCCATCAGCTCACCTTTGCCGTAGGTTTTCTTTTCGCTGCTGAGGATTGCTCCCCAGACCCGATCGTTATAATCCCACATCTCACTCTCAATGATACCGGGACAAAAGGCGTTGACCGTGATGTTCCACGGGGCCAGCTCCAGCGCCAGGCTCTGCGTGATGCCAATCACCCCCATTTTGCTGGCGGCATAGTGCGGCGTGTAGATAAAGCCCTGCCGCCCCTGCCCCGACGAGGTGTTAATCAGGCTGCCGCTGCGCTGCGTCACCATATATTTTGCCGCTTCACGACAGCAGAGCCAGACGCCGGTGGTATTGACCGCCAGAATCCGCTCAAAGTCGCTTTTTGGCAGCGTATCGAACCGGTCAATGGTGATGACTCCCGCATTCTGGATCGACACATTAATCTGACCAAAGCGTTCGGCGGCCTGCTGATAGAGCTGCTGCACCGCGGCTTCATCGGTCACGTCAGCCTGCAGCGCCAGAATCTCACTGCCATACTGCTGCCGCAGCTGGTCGGCGGTGGCAAACACCCGGTCCGCATTGGACACCATCACCAGCCGCGCCCCGTCGCGGGCGAACCGCGCGGCGATACCGGCTCCAATCCCCCGGCAGGCACCGGTAATCACGACAGTTTTTCCCTGCTGTTTTCCGCTCATCATTGCTCCTGTTACGTGTGACGCACATCAGTGAGGGGTGTCGGCTGCGGCTTTTTTTCATGGCGACGCAGCAGCACCACTTTGCTTTGCAGACGCTGCTGGAACTGATCAATCACCACGGCCGTGACAATCACCAGCCCTTTAATCACCATCTGCCAGAAATCGCTGACGCCCATCATCACCATGCCATCCGCCAGGAAGACGATTACGAAAGCGCCAATAATCGAGCCGGAGACGCGCCCGCGTCCCCCCGCCAGCGCGGTGCCGCCCAGTACGGTGGCCCCGATGGCGTCCATTTCAAACATGTTGCCGGTCATCGGGTGCGCGGTCTGCAGCTGAGACGCCACCACCAGCCCCACCAGCCCGGCGCAGAGGCCGGAAAAGGCGTAAACAAAGATTTTAACTTTGATGATCGGCACCCCTGCCAGCCGTGCGGCGGACTCGTTGCCGCCCGTGGCATAGATATAGCGCCCCAGCGGCGTTTTGCGCGTCAGGTAGAGTCCCAGCAGTAAAAAGCCGAGCATCAGCCAGATAGGCAGATAGACGCCCAGCAGGGTGCCGGACCCCAGCACGGCAAAGCCCGTGTTACCCAGGGCGGGCAGTCCGACCAGATTGGCGTAGGTGCCGCCATCGTTAAACAGCAGCGCCGCGCCCCGCGCCACATACATCATGCCCAGGGTGCAGATAAAGGGCGCCACGCCCAGCCGGGTGATCACCGTGCCGTTAATCAGTCCGGCCAGGATGCCAAAGAGGGCCACCACCAGAATCACTTCGGGCACGTTCAGGAACAGCGTGTTGCCGCCCCATAGCGGAATGCCATTGGTCAGCAGCGCGCCCGCCACCATCCCGCAGATCCCGGCCACCGCGCCCACCGAGAGGTCTATGCCGCCGGTCAGGATCACCAGCGTCATCCCTATCGCCAGCAGCCCGGTGATCGCCACGTGCTGCGTCATGATCAGCAGGTTAGAGGGGGTGAGAAAGTTCGGTACCATCACGCTAAAAAAGCAGACCACGATCAGCAGCGCAATGAAGGTGCGCGCTTTGAGCAGGTACATGTAGAGCAGATATTTTTGGTTCATCAGATTCTCCGGCCCGCTTAATCCAGCGGGGTTGATGCCGCGATAAGGTGTTCGCGCGTGGCCGCTGCGCGGGGCAGATCGGCCGTTATCCGGCCATCGGCCATCACTAAAATCCGGTCCGCCAGTGCCATCACCTCATCCAGTTCGGAGGAGGAGAACATCACCGCCAGCCCCTGCTGCGCCAGATTGCCAATCAGGTGATAGACATCGGTCTTCGCGCCCACGTCGATGCCGCGTGTCGGCTCATCCAGCAGGACCACCTGCGGCCCGGTCATCAGCGCCTTACCCAGCACCACCTTCTGCTGATTACCGCCGCTCAGCGAGGTAACCGGCAGGTCGGGATCGCTGACTTTAATCGCTAGATGGCCGATCATCTCACTGACCCGCTGCTGCTCGCGACGCGGGTTGAGCCGCCCCAGCGCCCGACGAAAGCCGCGCAGGCTGAAGTCCGAGAGCGTCATGTTGGCGGTGATCGACATCAGTTCAATCACCCCTTCGCCTTTGCGATCCTCCGGCACCAGCGCAATACCGCTTTTCAGCCGCTGCTGGAAGCTGCGTCTGGCCAGATCGCGGCCCGCCAGCCGCACCCGGCCCGACTGGCAGGGCATCAGGCCAATCAGCCCTTTAAACAGTTCTGTCCGACCGGCGCCGAGCAGGCCATAGATGCCGATTACCTCCCCCTTGCGCAGCGTAAAACTCACCGCATTCAGCCTGTAGCCACCGTTCTGATGCAGGGCAGTCAGCACCTCCACCTCCAGCACGGTTTCCCCCTGCGGGGCAGGCTGGAAGTCGAACTGTTTTTTCCGGTCGCCCACCATCTGCGCGATAATCCACGGCACGCTGGCGTCGCGCACCTCGCGCTCACTGATAAAGCGGCCATCGCGGAAAATCGTGATGTGATCGCCGATCTCCATCAGCTCCTCCAGCCGATGGGAGATGTAGATAATGGTGACGCCGCGCCGCTTGAGCTGCTCAATGACGCTGAACAGCACTTTCACCTCCGACTGGCTGAGCGCGCTGGTCGGCTCGTCCATGATCAGCACCCGGGTATCCTTGGAGAGCGCCCGGGCGATCTCCACCAGCTGCTGATGACCGATACCCAGCTCGCTCAGCGGCGCAAAGGGATCGACATCCAGCTGCAGCCGCTCCAGCAGCGACTTCGCCAGCGCATACTGATACTTCTCGTTGATCATCCCGCGCTGGAAAAACTCGTTGGCGATAAAGATGTTGTCCATGACGTTCATGTTGGGAAACAGGTTCAGCTCCTGAAAAATAATGCTGATCCCCTGTTTCTCCGCCTGCTGGGTGGAGTGAAGCGACACCGGCCGGCCATCCAGCAAAATCTCGCCCGACGAGGGGGTCTCCACGCCGGCCAGCATCTTCATCATGGTGGACTTCCCGGCGCCGTTCTCACCGATCAGGACATTCACTTTGTTGCGGTAAACCCGGTAGTTGACCTGATCGAGTGCGGTTACGCCGGGGTAAAGACGCGACAGGTTGCGCGTTTCAATAATTACATCGCCGGGCTGTTGAGGTTGCTGCATCTGCCGCTCCTTATTGCCGGGAAATGGCGGCCGGGGTGATATCCGGCAGCTGTTGCGGAATGTCCCAGCTGCTGAACACGCCGGTCACCTTCACCTTATCGCCCACCTTCGGCGCGAACTGCTGCATCATCTGCGAGGCGTGCTGATTAATCGCCTTGCCGAAGTCACCGAACAGCACCTGGTCGTTAAAATCCTGATAACCTGCGCCCCGGTAGCCATCACGCAGTGCGGTGCCACGGATGATCGGCCCGATCTGAATAGTGACACTGTCACCTGACTCATCCTTTACGGTCATCTTTCCGCTGCGTGAGGTGGTGTTGACTGCCGTGACATCGCCCTGTACCGAGACGCTGAAGATGCAGGGATTCTCCGCCTGAGTGCGATAGCCGTCGGTCTGACAGGCAGTGTCAAAATCTTTGGCTGACCGCATTGAGGTCAGCAGCGCTGACACGGGCCGCGCCTCCGCCTGGAGCTGCGGCACCAGCTTCTGCTGCCACATCTGGTCAATATCAGCCATCTTCGGGTTAGGGGGATTTTTCAGGTCAGCCAGCTCCTGCTGCGACACAATTCGGCAGCCACTCAGCAGCACGACCACCAGCGTCAGCCAGACTTTTCGGGACATCTTCTTCTCCCAGGCGCCCGCCAGCGCAGGCGCGGCAGCGGTTAATTACGACTTGTAGTTGAAGTCCTGAACGCCTTTGGCATTCTCCGGGGTGATCAGAATGCCGCGGAACATCACCCGCTGTTTTTCCGGCTTCACGCCTTTCTGAATGAAGTTGTCGAGATCGGTCACCCCTTCGGCGGCAATCGCCTGCGCCTGCAGCATGACGGTGGCTTTCAGCGTGCCGGCTTTCACCGCGTCGCGTTCGTCGTTGCTGCCGTCAATTCCCACCACAATCACATCGTCACGCCCCGCCGCTTTCAGTGCCGCAATCGCCCCCAGCGCCACCGGACCGTTGCCGCAGATGACCCCTTTTACATCCGGGTGCGCCTGCAGGATGCTGTCCATGATGCGCTTGCCGTCGATCAGCGTGCCTTTGGCATCCTGACGCGCCACGCTCTGCATGTCGGGATATTGATCCAGCACCTGATGGAACGATTTCGAGCGTGTCACGCAGTTGTTATCCGCCAGGTTGCAGGCGAGTTCGGCGTACTTACCCTTTTCACCCATCTTTTCCACGAAGACATTGGCCACGTCTGAGCCGGCCTGAAAGTTGTTGTGGGTGATCTGGGCCAGCGCCACGTCATCCACCGGAATTTCACGGTTGATCAGCACCACCGGGATCCCGGCATCTTTGGCTTTTTTAATGGCCGCTACGCTGGCAGTGGAGTCAGCGTTATCGAGCACGATACCCTGCACTTTTTTACCAATCGCGGCGTCGATCAGTTCGCTCTGCTTCTTCACATCTTCACCATGCGACAGCACGGTGGTTTTGTAGCCCAGCTCCTGCGCTTTAAGATTGGCCCCTTTGGCCTCTGACGCGTAATAGGGATTATCGAGTGAGTTAACCAGGATCATAATGGTGCCTTTTTCGGCGGCAAACGCCGCCTGCGAAACCAGACAGGCAGCCACGGCACTACACAGCAGGGTACGGTTTTTCATGATGTTCTCGCTTATCGTTATGTCAGGGTGTTCATTCCCGGGTGTCAGCGTGGCGTTACCAGATGGTGAAGCCCCCATCGATCATCAGGTCTGCGCCGGTAATCATGTCGCTGCCGTTGCTGGCGAAAAAGAGCACGGCGGCGGCGATCTCGTCGGTGTAGGCAAAGCGTCCCAGCGGGATCAGCTTTTTCATCTGCTCGCCCTTCTCGCCGCGCCACGCTTTTTCGCCCATTGGCGTCAGCACCACGGTGGGCGACAGGGTGTTTACGTTGATACGATGCGGGGCAAACTCTTTCGCCATGACTTTGGTCATGCCGAGCAGGCCCGCTTTGGCTGAGGTGTAGGCAACATGGTTGTCGATAGCGATCGAGGCAGCCTGTGAGGCGATATTGATAATTTTGCCGCCCGCACCCGCCCGGATCATCTGTCGTGCAGCCGCCTGTGAGCAGAGAAAAGGCCCGGTGAGGTTGACGGCGATCTGCTTCTGCCACTCGGCAAAGTCGGTCTCTACCACTGGCTGCAGCATCACGTAGCCTGCGCAGTTCACCAGAATGTCGATGCGGCCATAGTGGGCAACCACCGTCTCAAAGGCGGCGTCGACAGAGGCGGGGTCGGTGACGTCACAGCAGACAAACCGGACCCGGTCGGCGGCAAAGTCCTTCTGCAGACTGGCAACCTTCTCCGCTTCAAACGGCGGATAGAGCAGTACCAGACGCGCCCCCTTCTCCAGCAGCATGCCGTTGGTGGCCATCGCAATCCCGCCCAGCCCGCCGGTCACGACGGCCACTTTGTCACCCAGATTCAGGGCGGTATCCACGCCGTAGCGCAGGTTTACGTCATATTCACCACTCATCCCACTCTTCCCCTCAGATTTTTGCTGATGCCGTTGGCGTAATCATTTTCGAACAAAAATATATGCTATCGAAAAGAAATGATATGTGGAGCAGATCAAATTTCGACCATCTCACAGCCCGCGCCGCTTATCTGATTGAAAAGGCGTGATCTGGCTTGCAGTAGTGAAATAAAGCCTGACAGGCGCGATCCGGAAAGCGTGAGAGATTCAACAACCTGTCTGCTTTTTATTTTCATTCGAAAATCAATGATGCGCCGGGCCATCTCGCATTCAGAAAAAGGGCGCGTTAAACTCAGCCACAAAGAGCCTGTTCGCCCGACCCGTCAGGTCACTGGAAAAGGGAGCATTTCGATTGAAAAGCAAAAGTGAGCAGTTCGCTGACATGCAGCAACGCCGCGAGAAAATTCTGGAGATGATCCGTGAGGATGGCACCGTCACGGTTAAAGCCCTGACGGAGACCTTTGGGCTGACGGAGGCCACCCTGCGCAGCGACCTGCGTATGCTGCAAAAACAGGGGTTTGTACAGCGCTATCACGGCGGCGCGACCCTGATGACCGGTAAACAGAACAGCGGTGCAATGCTGCTGGAGCGGCAGACACATCTGGAAGAGAAAGAGGCAATTGGCCGACTGGCGGCGCAGCACATCGAAAATGGGGATACGGTGATTTTCGATTCCGGCACCACCACCACGGCCATCACTGATGCCCTCGGCCATATCCGGCGTCTCTCCGTGGTAACGACCGCGGTGAATATCGCCCTGAAGCTGGGTGGCGAGCCGGGGATCAACATCCTGCTCACCGGGGGCACCTTTAAATTTCCGACGCTCTCCACCTCTGGCGAAAAAGCGGCCAGTTTCTTTGAGAACGTGCTGGCTGAAAAACTCTTTCTGGCCACCGCCTGCATCTCGCCGCGTCTCGGCCTGAGCTTTCCCAGTGAAACCGACATCAAGGTAAAACTGGCGATGATCAAATCGGCCAGCACGGTTTACGTGGTCGCCGATTCGAGCAAAATCGACAAAGTATCGATGTTTGCGCTGCCCTGCGACTGGAGCCACATTCACTATCTGATTACCGACAGCGGCATCAGCGCTGCTCAGGTCAGCGCGTTCGAAGCGCTGGGCGTGAAAGTGCTGGTGGCCCCTCTACCCATGAAGCGGGCGATGTAACGGATTAGCACGCAGCGTTTTGAGCTAAAGAAAGCACTGCCGTCAGCCGGGCAGGTAAGGCCTGCCTGAAGAGCAAAGTGTGCGAGCCAGGGAGGGCGAGCCCAATCCGCAGGGAGGCGGGAATCCTTTGCGATCAGGCAGGCCTTTCCTGCACGACGCACCGCTCTCACAGCCTGCCCCTGCTGCACGACGCACCGCCCTCACAGCCCGCTCCAGCCTGCGCCTGCTGCACGCACAACGCCCTGCTCCTGCAAATCTGCCCGGTAAAACCGCACGACGTCTCCTACCATCAGCAGCGACGGCGACACCGGCTGCGCCTGCGCCACCGTCTCCGCCAGCCCGCCCAGGGTAGTGATCAGCACCCGCTGATCCGGCCGGGTCCCCTTTTCGATAATCGCCACCGGCGTCTCTCTGTCGCGCCCGTTTGCCTGGAGCTGCGCACTGATCGAGGCACTCCAGCTCAGCCCCATATAGAACACCAGCGTCTCATTCACCGCCGCCAGCGCAGCCGCATCCAGCTGCGGCTCGCCCAGCCGCCCATGCCCGGTAATCAACCGCAACGACTGCGCGCAATCCCGGTGCGTTAGCGGGATGCCGCTGGCCGCCGCACAGCCCACCGCCGCCGTGATCCCCGGCACCACCTCACAACGGATCCCGGCCTGCTGCAGGCTCACCATCTCCTCGCCACCGCGACCAAAAATAAACGGATCGCCGCCTTTCAGCCGGATCACGTTGCGCCCGCTGCGCGCCAGATCCACCAGCAGCTGATTGATCTGCGCCTGCTTCAGCCCATGCGCGCCCGGCTGCTTGCCCACGTCAATCGACAACGCGCTCTCCGGTACCTCCGCCATCACCGCGTCGCTCACCAGCCGGTCATACACCACCACCTCCGCACGCTGCAGCAACCGCAACGCCTTCACCGTCAGCAGATCCACATCACCCGGCCCGGCACCGACCAGCCAGACCCTGCCCGCCTGCCCGTCCGCACCGGCCGGAGCCAGTAACTTATCCAGAGAATCAATTGCCCGCGTCATCATTCCTCCACCACCACGTCAGACAACAACAGCTGTTTCAGCTCCGGAATACAGGAGCCGCACTGTGTGCCGCACTTCAGCCTCTCGCCCAGCGCCTGAGTCGACCGGCACCCCTGCGCCATCGCCTGCAAAATCGCCTGCTCACCCACCGCCATACAGCTGCAGATTATCCGGCCCGTCGCCCTGCCCTCTGCGGCCCGACCGGCCAGCACGCTGTGCCGCCCGGCCGCATCCTGCGGGGCAGCCAGGAAGGCCGCCGCGACAAACGCACTCTCCAGCGCCGGCTGCGCAGCGCCGGCGTAAAACGCCAGCTGCAACGCGCCGTCGCGCCAGGCCAGCAGCCGGTAGTCACTGCCGCTGCCGGTGGCGACCTGCACCTCACAACCGGTCAGATCCGCATGGTCGGCCAGCCACGCCTGCGGCGAACCCTCGCCCGCCACCGCAAACCGCTGCACCGCCGGATAGGGCACGCGCGCCCAGTAACGCAATCCGGCGGGCGGTGTCATCCCGCGCTGCCACAGCCAGCCCTGCCACTTCACCGCCAGCGGCAGGATGCGCACGGGCGTCTGCTTCAGCGCAGGCTGCCCGGAAAAAGGACAGGCACGGGCGGCAACCAGCATGTCGACGTGCCCCTGCTGACTGAACTGCCGGTTCCAGTGCATCGGCACAAACAGCTCGCCGCGCCGCATCCCGGCATCCGCACGCACCCGCACGCTGATCCAGCCCTGCTGCGACTGCACCCGCGCCAGCCCGCCCGGCGTCACACCATACTGCACGGCATCCGCCGGATGCAGTGCCGCAAACGGCTCATCACAATGCTGCATCAGGCGCGGCACCAGCCCGGTCCGGGTCATGGTATGCCACTGGTCGCGCACCCGACCGCTGTTCATCAGCAGCGGATAAGCCGCATCACGCGGCACAGCGTGCGGCGTTGCCGGCACCCGTAACTGCGCTTTACCGTCCGGATGATAAAAGCGCCGATCGCTGAACAGCCGGGCGCAGCCCCGGGGGTGGTCAGCGTTTACCGGCCACTGCACCGGGCGCAGCGCGTCCCACTCCGCCTGACTCAGCTGCGCCAGCCCGCTGATATCGAATGCCCGCTGCCCCCCGTTCTCAAAACCAGACAGCGCAGCATGTTCGCGGAAGATCTCCGACGGATGCTGCCAGTTAAACCCCTCACTGAACCCTAACCGCTGCGCCACCTGAGCCAGCAGCCACCAGTCTGGCCGGGTATCACCCGGTGCGCTGGCGAAAGCGCGCTGACGTGAAATCCGCCGCTCTGAGTTGGTCACGGTGCCACTCTTCTCGCCCCAGCCCTGGGCAGGCAGCAGAATATCGGCAAAGGCGCTGGTGTCAGTCTGCGCCATCACATCGGACACAATCACCAGCGGACAGGCCGCCAGCGCCTGCGCCACCCGATTGCCCTCAGGCATCGACACCGCCGGGTTGGTCCCCATGATCCACACCGCTTTCACGCTGCCCTCCCCGATCGCCCTGAACAGTTCCAGCGCGGTCAGCCCCGGCTGGCGGGCTATCACCGGACTGCGCCAGAAACGCTGCACCCGGTCGCAATCTTCTGCGGTAAACGTCATGTGTGCCGCCAGCTGGTTCGCCAGCCCGCCCACCTCGCGGCCACCCATGGCATTTGGCTGTCCGGTCAGCGAAAAGGGGCCGCAGCCCGGGCGGCCTATTTTGCCGCTCAGCAGATGCAGATTGAGGATGGCCTGATTGTTGTCGCTGCCGGTGACGGACTGATTGATCCCCATACACCAGAGCGTCAGCACCCGATCGTGCTCACTGAACAGCCGGAAAAAGTGCGTCACCTGCTGCACGGTTAAATCGCACTCCACCGCCACCCGAACCACATCCCACGCCGCCGCCGCGGCCAGCGTCTCTGAGACGCCGTTGAGGTGCGGCAGCATGCCGGCATCCAGGCCCTTCGTCTGTGCCAGCCAGTGCAGCAGGCCGGAAAACAGCACCGCATCGCTGCCGGGACGCAGCGGCAGGTGCAGATCAGCCTGATCGCCGCTTGCGGTCCGGCGCGGGTCCAGCACCACGATGCGCATCGCCGGACGCTGCTGCTTCGCCTGCATCAGCCGCTGCCAGACGACCGGGTGCGCCCAGGCGGCGTTAGAGCCGACCAGCAGCACCAGATCGGCCTGCTCCAGATCCTCATAACAGCAGGGCACTGCGTCCGCGCCCAGCGCCCGCTTATATCCCACCACGGCGGACGCCATACAGAGCCGCGAATTGGTGTCGATGTTGGCGGCGCCGATGTAGCCCTTCATCAGTTTATTGGCGACGTAGTAATCCTCGGTCAGCAGCTGACCGGAGCCGTAAAACGCTACCGCCTCCGGCCCATAGCGATCGATCACGGCGCGCAGCCCCGCCGCCGCCGCATCCAGCGCGGATGCCAGGCTGACCGGCTGACCGTCGACCCTGGCCGTCAGCAACCGGCCTTCCGGGGTCAGCGTCTCGCCCAGCGCCGCGCCCTTGACGCATAACCGGCCCAGGCTGGCAGGATGATGCGGATCGCCGGTGACAACGGCCTGCTGCGACCCCTGCGGCGTGATGCAGACGCCACAGCCCACGCCACAATAGGGACAGGTGCTGTTCATGATGCCTGCGCCAGCGGGTTAAGCGGACGGTTTGCCAGCCAGATCTGCCCCGCTTCCAGCTTCACCGGCCAGCAGCGCAGCTGATGCTGCGGGTTATCCAGGCTCTGTCCGTCACGCAGCCGCACCCGCTGTTTATAGAGCGGGGAGATCACCACCGGTTCGCCGCCCACATCGCCCAGAATCCCGCGCGACAGCACGCTGGCATCGCTGCCGGGCTCGCGATCCTCCAGCGCATAGAGCGTCTCGCCAAAGCGGAACAGGGCCACCCGTTCGCTGCCGAGGCGCGCACCGATCCCCGCCTGAGGCGGAATCGCCTCCAGCGCGCAGATGGCACTCCACGGCTCGGCGGGCAGCTGTAACAGCGGCCGCGCGGCCACCGCTTCAGGCTGACGCTGACCGCGAACCCGGCTGTAGTGCAGCGTCTCATCCGGCTGCGCGCTGTTGAGGGTTGGGGTGAACAGCGCCAGGCGCGACGGGTCCGCCAGCGTGGTCTGCCACTCGCACTGGTAAGCGTCGACCACCTGCTGCATTTCCGCCTCCAGCGTTGCGCCCAGCCCGAGGCTATCCTCGATGATCACCTGCCGCAGATAGTCCAGACCGCCCTCCAGATTGTCCATCCAGACGCTGGTACGCTGCAGACGATCGGCGGTGCGGATGTAGAACATCAGCAGGCGATCCACATAGCGCAGCAGCGTGACATCATCAAGATCGCTGGCGAAGAGGTCAGCGTGACGCGGCTTCATGCCGCCATTGCCGCAGACGTAGAGGTTCCAGCCCTTGTCGGTGGCGATCACCCCGATATCCTTGCTCTGCGCCTCGGCGCATTCGCGGGTGCAGCCGGAGACCGCCATCTTGATCTTGTGCGGCGCGCGCAGTCCCTTGTAGCGGTTCTCCAGGGCGATAGCGAAGGCGGTCGAGTCCTGCACGCCATAGCGGCACCAGGTCGATCCGACGCAGGACTTCACGGTGCGCAGCGACTTGCCATAGGCGTGACCGGTTTCAAACCCGGCGTCGAGCAGCGTCTGCCAGATGTCGGGCAGCTGGTCGAGCCGTGCGCCAAACAGGTCGATACGCTGGCCGCCGGTAATTTTGGTGTAGAGATCGTAGCGCGCCGCCACCTCACCAATGGCAATCAGCCCCTGCGGCGTGATTTCGCCCCCCGGCACGCGCGGCACGACGGAGTAGGTGCCATCTTTCTGGATGTTGGCGAAGTAGCGATCGTTGGTGTCCTGCAACGGCAGATGCGCCGGTCTTAGCAGGTAGTCGTTCCAGCAGGAAGCGAGCAGCGACGCCACCAGCGGTTTGCACACTTCGCAGCCCTGGCCTTTGCCGTGAGACGCCAGCAGCGCGTCGAAGGTTCTGAACTCCCCCGCCCGCACCAGGTGATACAGCTCCTGACGCGAATAGCTGAAATGGTCGCAGACATCCTTCTTCACCTCGACGCCGAGGTTTTCCAGTTCATACTCCATGACCTGCTTCACCAGCGCCGCGCAGCCGCCGCAGCCGGTGGCGGCTCGGGTGCAGCTTTTGATAGTGCTCATCTCCCCGCATCCGGCCTGAACCGCCGCACAGATGTCGCCCTTGCTGACGTTGTGGCAGGAGCAGACCTGCGCACTGTCGGGCAGCGCCGCGACGCCGGGCGCTTTCGGCGCACCGGCCAGCGCAGGCAGGATCAGGCTTTCCGGGGTTGCGGGCAGCGGCAATGCATTGAGCATCATCTGCAGCAGCGTGGTGTACTCACTGCTGTCGCCCACCAGCACGCCCCCCAGCAGCCGGGTGTTATCCGCGGAGACCACGATCTTTTTGTAGATGCCTTTAGGGCCATCACTCCAGTAATAGTGCTGGCTGCCCGGCGTGCGCCCGTGCGCGTCGCCGAACGACGCCACCTCCACCCCCAGCAGCTTCAGTTTTGTGCTCATGTCGGCACCGCTGAAGGCCGCAGGCTCTCCAGCCAGATGTCCGGCGAGCACCCGTGCCATCTGGTAACCGGGGGCGACCAGCCCGAAAATCTGCCCGTTCCACAAGGCGCATTCGCCAATGGCAAAGATCGCCGCATCGCTGGTCTGGCAGCAGTCGTTAATTTCAATGCCGCCGCGGGGGCCGAGCGTCAGGCCCGCCTCCCGCGCCAGCTCATCCCGCGGCCGGATACCGGCGGAGAAGAGCACCAGATCGGTGGGCAGCGCGCTGCCGTCGGCAAACCGCAGCACCACGCTGCCGTCCGGCTGCGGCTCAATGATGTCGGTCTGCTTCGAGGTGTGAACCGTGACGCCCAGCGCATCGATCTTCTGGCGCAGCATCAGCGCCCCGCCCTCATCCAGCTGCACCGCCATCAGCCGTGGCGCGAACTCCACCACGTGGGTTTCCAGCCCGAGCTGCTTCAGGGCGTTGGCCGCCTCCAGACCGAGCAGGCCGCCGCCGATCACCACACCGCGCTGACTGTGGCGGGCGCAGGCTGCGATCGCATCCAGATCGTCCAGGGTGCGGTAGACAAAGCAGCGGTCGCCATCGTGGCCCGGCACCGGCGGCACAAACGCGCGTGAACCGGTTGCCAGCACCAGACTGTCCCACGCCAGCTCATTGCCCGCGCTGTCGCGCAGGCTGCGCTGCGCCCGATCGATTGCCATCACCTGACAGCCGCTGCGCAGTTCAATCCCCTGCAGGGCAAAAAAGTCTGCGCTGACCAGTGACAGCGCATCCGCCGCTTTGCCGCTGAAGTAGTCGGAGAGATGAACCCGATCGTAGGCTGGCTGCAACTCCTCGCCGTACACCACGATGTGGTAGTGCTGATGCAGCTGGCGGGCAACGAGTTGCTCAAGAAAGTAGTGACTGACCATACCGTGACCGACCACGGCTAATACGGGTTTACTCATCTCAGGACTCTCTGCAGCCTGCGGCTGCGGTTCAGGTTGATCGGGGTCGAACAGGGCGTTAAGCGTGACCGTCTCGCCCCGCTGCAGACGCGCCAGCAGTGCCGGGCCCTGCCGGGTGTCGCCAGAGAGCAGCACCCCGCGCAGGCGGCCCTGGCGAAGAAACAGACGGCGATAGTCGCCGGAAAGCGGATCGAAACTGTGGAGGGATTCCCCCTCACTGATATCCCCGGCGCTGAACAGCGAAATGCCGCTGACTTTGAGCCGGGTCGCCAGCGGCTGACTGACGAAATCGGGCTGCGGCGATCCCGCCAGCTGCGCCGCCAGAATCTCAGCCTGCGCCAGGCAGGGGGCCACCAGCCCCAGGGTTTCACCCTTGTGTTCACAACACTCGCCCACGGCATACACCCCGCTGACCGCGCTGCGCAGCTGGCCATCGACCAGAATGCCGCGCTGACAGGGCAGCCCCGCCGCCCTGGCCAGCGTCACCTCCGGCTCAACGCCGATGGCGATCACCACCTGACGAGCGGCGCAGCGCTGGCCATCCGTCAGCGTCACATCTGCTTTGCCGATGGCCGCAATGCCGCTGTTCAGCAGACAGCGGATACCGCGCTGTTCCAGGGCCGCCTGTAACAGCCCGCCCGCCTGTGCATCCAGCTGGCGATCCAGCAGCCAGGGTTTGTGATGAACCAGCGTCACCGCCCGTCCCCGGGCACGCAGCGCCGCCGCGGCTTCAATTCCGAGATAGCCGCCACCCAGCACCACGATCGGCCCCTCACCCGCCAGCAGCTGCCGGACATCTGCAATGCTGCGAAACGTCACGACGTTATCGCCCTCAATGCCGGGGATCGCAGGACGGCGCGGCCGTGACCCGGTAGCAAACACCAGCCGATCCCAGCCGAGCTGGCGCTGACAGGTCTGCAGCGTGCGGGCCGCCAGATCGATCTGCAGCACGGTTTCACCGCTCAGCAGCGTGACGCCGTGCCGCTGATACCAGTCAGGGTCATGGATCAGGGTTTCATCGAACACCATTTCCCCGGCCAGCACCGGCGAGAGCAGCACGCGGTTGTAGTTGCCGTGCGGCTCGCGGCCAATGACCGTGATAGCAAAGCGCTGCGGCGCACGCTGCACCAGCCGCTCCACCATCTGCATCCCCGCCATGCCATTGCCTATCACCAGCAACCGTTGCCTCATGGTCTGCTCCCTATGCCGCCGTGGTCTGTTTTTCATAGAGGAAATGCAGCACCTTCTGGCGCAGCTGGTGATAGCGCGGCTCATCGGCCAGCGCCACCCTGGCGCGGGGACGCGGCAGATCGACGGTGAGGATCTCGCCAATCTGCGCGGCAGGGCCATTGGTCATCATCAGCACCCGATCGGAGAGCAGCACCGCCTCATCGACGTCATGGGTAATCAGCACGATGCTGGTGTTCAGCTCCTGCTGAATGCGCATCACGCTGTCCTGCAGATGGGCGCGGGTTAAGGCGTCCAGCGCGCCAAACGGCTCATCCAGCAGCAGCACGCGTGGCTTCATCGCCAGCGCCCGTGCAATGCCGACGCGCTGCTTCATGCCGCCGGAGATTTCGCCTGGCCGCTTGTGCATGGCGTGGCTCATCTGCACCCGATTCAGGTTGTGCTCGATCCAGTCGTGCATCTCCGCGCGGGTGAGACGCCCTTTAAACACCTGCTGCACCGCCAGCTCGACGTTCTGAAAGGCCGTCAGCCACGGCAGCAGCGAATGGTTCTGAAACACCACGGCGCGCTCCGGGCCGGGACCGGTAATCTCACGGTTGTCACAGAGCAGCACGCCGCTGCTGGGGCGGGTCAACCCGGCGATCAGGTTGAGCAGCGTCGATTTGCCGCAACCGGAGTGACCGATCAGGCTCAGGGTTTCACCTTCGTGGAGATCAAAACTGACGTTGTCGAGGGCCAGGAACTCGCCGCTGGCGGTGTTAAAACGCTGGCTCACCTGCTGAACGCGAATAATGTGTTTCATGCTCTTCCCCTTATTTTTCCCAGCTGAAGCGACGCACCAGCAGCATCAGCCCCTGCTCCAGCAGCAGGCCGACCACGCCGATAATCAGAATGGCGATCAGGATGTTGGCCACGTTGAGGTTGTTCCACTCGTTCCAGATCCAGAAGCCGATGCCCAGTCCGCCGGTCAGCATTTCAGCGGCGACGATCACCAGCCAGGCGATGCCGATAGAGAGGCGCACCCCGGTAAGGACAGCGGGCAGCACGGCGGGCAGCAGAATGCGGCGCATCACCGTCCATTCAGAGAGCTGTAACACCCGCGCCACGTTGAGGTAATCCTGCGGAATACGCTGCACGCCTTCGGCAGTGTTGATGATCATCGGCCAGATGGAACAGATGAAAATGGTCCAGCTGGCCGCCGGCTCGGCGCGCTGAAACAGCAGCAGGCCAATCGGCAGCCAGGCCAGTGGACTCACCGGGCGCAGCAGGGCGATAACCGGATTGCCCATCCGGGCGAGAAAGGTGAACCGTCCCAGCAGAAAGCCTGCCGGGATGCCCACCAGCGCGGCGAGGCCAAAGCCGATGGCGACGCGCTGCAGCGAGGCCAGCACGTTCCAGCCGATGCCCTGGTCGTTGGGGCCGTTGCTG
This sequence comes from Pantoea sp. PA1, assembly GCF_056856975.1. Taxonomy (NCBI): domain Bacteria; kingdom Pseudomonadati; phylum Pseudomonadota; class Gammaproteobacteria; order Enterobacterales; family Erwiniaceae; genus Pantoea; species Pantoea sp. PA1. Next base: position 891,784 of record NZ_JBXGEE010000001.1, on the reverse strand, counting down.
TAGAACGGATCGGCGAACAGGGTCTGCGCGGCCTGCCAGGTCACGTAAGGCGACGGAAACGCCGGTTCCGCCAGCGCGGCGAGCTGCCACACCAGCAGGAGCAGCAGCAGGCCGCCCGCGGCCGGAATGGTGCGCTGCAGCAGAGGCCGCAGACGCGCCGGACGGGGCGCGATTTTTGGGGTGACCTGTAACGGGATCACGGTGGCACGACTCGGGGGGTTCACCGGCTGCGCCACGGCGCGCGCGTCAGTTTTCATAACAACCTCTCTTAACGTTTGATAGCGAAACTGGCGGCGTAGGCGGCAGGGTCACTGCCATTCCAGACTTTGCCGTCGATCAGGGTGCTGCTGCGCATCTCACTGCCGGGCACGGCAACCTGGCCCACCGCGCTGGCCGCCTCTTTATAGATATCGAGGCGGTTGATCTGGCGGGCCACCGCGAGGTAATCGGGATCGTGGGTGAGCAGGCCCCAGCGTTTCATCTGGGTCAGGAACCACATGCCGTCGGAGAGCCACGGAAAACTGACGTTGCCGTTGTCGAAAAAGCGCATCGGATGGGCGTCCTGCCACGTCTGGCCCAGACCGTTCTCATACTGGCCCAGCATCCGCCCCTGCAGCGTGTCGACGCGGGTGTTGATCCAGGCGCGTCCGGCCAGCACCTGCGCGGTTTCGCGGCGGTTATCGTCTGAGGCGTCGATCCAGCGCGCGGCGTCCAGCACGGCGGCGGTCAGTGCACGGGCGGTGTTGGGGTTCTCTTTCACCCACTGCGCGCGGGTGCCGAGCACTTTCTCCGGATGCTCCGGCCAGATCTGCTGGCTGGTGGCGGCGGTAAAGCCGATGCTGTCGCTGATGGCACGCTGGTTCCACGGCTCACCGACGCAGAAGCCACTCATGTTGCCGATCTTCATGTTCATCACCATCTGCGGCGGCGGCACAACCACGGTGCGGATATCCTCAAACGGATTAATTCCGGCACTGGCCAGCCAGTAGTAGAGCCACATCGCGTGGGTGCTGGTGGGAAAGGTGTGGGCGAAGGTCAGACTGCCTTTGGGGCGGCTGTCGACCGCCTTTTTCAGGCTCGCCAGATCGGTCACGCCCTGGCCCTTCAGCTGGTTCGACAGGGTAATGGCCTGGCCGTTATGGTTGAGCGTCATCAGGTTGGCCATGTCGTGCTGTGGCCCCGCCACGCCGAGCTGCAGCGCGTAGATCATGCCGTAGAGCACGTGCGCCGCATCCAGTTCACCGGAGGTCAGCTTGTCACGCACCGCCGCCCAGCTCGCCTCTTTGCTGACCTGCAGCGTCAGGCCATACTTTTTGTCGAAGCCTTTCACCGACGCCATCACCACCGGTGCACAGTCGGTCAGCGGAATAAACCCGACCCGCACCTGCGCTTTTTCCGGCGCGTCCGACCCGGCCGCCCAGACCGCATTGCGTAATCCCGGAATGATCCAGGCTGCGCCCAGCGCCGCGCCGGAAAGCAGTGCCTGACGTCGTGTCAGTGAAAATGACGGTTTGCTCATCATGTTGCCCCTGAACAGAAATAAAAAAAGGCGTCCTCCGACAGACCGAAGCCTGCGGATGGACGCCTTTATCCAAAGCACTGATCCCACCGCCATTGGCGGGCGCAATGCATACTCTCTGTAAGGTTAAAGCAAAGGGTGTGCCAGTTTTTTCAACGCCGTCAATGGCGGTTCACCGGCCTCCCTCTGCTGAAAATCTGACCGTTTTTGCACGTTTGTGACGCAGGTTGCGCACGGCGGTTGTGCAGCTACCTCTTCCGGGTTAGCTGCGCAGCGTCGCGGCGACCGCCAGCACCGCCTGCGCGATCTCCACGATCCGCCTGTTCTGATTCATGGCACTTTTGCGCAGCGCCTGCCAGGCGGCCTCTTCGCTGAACCCCTGCTGCTGCATCAGCCAGTGTTTGGCCTGATCGACCACCCGCCGCTCGTCGAGGGAGGCACGCATCGATGCCAGCTCATCCGCCTGCTGCTGCAGACGCTGCGACTGCTCGCTAATCAGCGACAGCACCGAGCGCCCGAGCTGGGGTGCCAGTCCGTCACTGTCGAGCGCCGCCGCGCCGGGCAGCCAGTCAGCGCCGGAAACATAGAGCGCAAAGGTGCTCTCCCCCTGGACAACCTGCCCTGTCGCCTGCTGCTGCGCCTGATCGATGGCCGTGCGACAGCGCTGCATCAGCGTGGCCGTCAGGGCATCCTCCAGCGTTTTCATCTGATCCAGCCGCTCTGAGAGCAGAGAAAACCAGTGCAGTGCACCGTTCTCCTCACAGGGGCCACCGGTGCAGGCGATACGCCGCAGACGTTCGATGTCCCGGCTGGCCTGGGCCAGCGGCTGCCAGCGTTCACAGGCGGTGCTGTCGGCAAACTGCCGGAAGGTGGTAAAACTCTGCTCCTGCGCCGCAATCAGCGCCACCATCTGGCTGCGCTGCCCGTCGGTGAACTGTCGCGCCGCAAAACCGGCGGAACCGATAGCCCGCTCCTGCCCGGCCAGCTCTTTGCCCTGCATAAAACTGAACAGGGCGATCAGCGCGCGGGAGATGTCGGGATGGCTGGCGGTGTCGGCCGCTTCAAACACCAGATTCAGTAAGGTGCGGATCACCTGATTAAAGGCGGCCATTGCGGCGGCCTGCTCACGTTCACGCAGGCTGATCTGCTGACGCAGCGCGGGTAACCCCTCCAGCGCCTGCAGGGCGGTGGCAATCAGGTTGCAGAAGCGGCTGAAGCCAGGCTGGGCCACGGCGGGCGGAAGGGCCTGATAAAAGTGCTGCAGCGCCTCACTCACCGCCTGCTGACGGGCGCCACGCTCTGCGCTGAACAGCGCACCGTCCGAGCAGAGCCAGAGGTTAGTGGCGCCGCGTTCCCGCTGCAGCCGATGAACCAGTTCGCTGACGGCGGCCATCAGCTCGCCGGTCTGAAGCAGCCGCTGCAGGCTGGCGATATCGCTCTCACGTGAAGCCTGCAGCCAGGCCAGGGCGTCAGCCATTTTTCATCTCTCCGCGCCGTAAAATCCTTCTGAAGCAAAAGGCGTGCCGCTTTCCGAAAAAAAGCGGCATAAACCGCCCCGGAAATTCTGATTTTGAAAAGATTCTTATCCTGCGCCAGGAAAATTTTCCGGCAACTAAAGGTTAGTGATACTTAATAGTTTCCCATCGAACCCATTGCGTGTCAGAATGGGAAGCCACGTTATCAATCAGTTTGTCTGTGCGATCATTCAGTTCGCTTTAACTATCACTTTATTCGCGGCTTTTTTCAGGGCGTATCACGCCCCGGAACCGCCCGCTATCACGCATCGGCAGCAGGCGCAATGGTTTGAAATCTCAAAAGTCTTAGGTAGACTAAACGCGTTACTATCCCGATGTAATCTGACCGTTTTTTAACAAACAGACTTTCAGCACGATGCGGCGCCTGAATCAGCGTTTTCTGCATCGGGCCTGGCAATATGCAGATACTTTGATGAGATCACGAGGAACATGGTGAAAAAGAGTCTTGCGTTAACGCTGCTGGCGGTACTTACCCTGGCAGGCTGTAAGGCCCCGCCGCCGCCCGTCACTGACGATACGCTGGTCACCAGCGAAATTAACGGCGTCAAACTGGTCCATCGACACGCTGTCGCGGCACCCACTGCCTTTGAGCCGGTCAATCAGACCTGGCGTGCGCTTTATGGCGCCTCCGTGATGACCTCACCCGACTACGGCGGCAAGGTGGTTCGCTATCTCGAAACGGGTAAACCGTTTGAAGTATTAGGCAATGTAGAACACAGCTGGCTGGCGATTGCTGACCAGGCTGATGGCCCGTTAATCGGTTACGTCCCATTGAAAGCGGGCGTGGAGAGCAGTCGTTACGACGCCACCGTGCAGAGCGATCGCCCCCGTCCCCGCAAAGCGAAACAGGTCTGTGTGGCCGTCGGCGGCGCCAGCAAAGCCTGCCGCACTAACGATACCGCGACCTGGATCTTAGACTGACTATGAAATCCGGCGCATATTGCCCGCAGCACCGTCCCGTGCTGCGGGCACAGGCATTTGCCATTAGCTGGAAGATCACACTGTAATGACTGTGGAATCCCCTGCGCGTGAGGCGTCCCCCTCAGGCAATGAGAATCTGTTACTTCAGGCTGCAGCCCCCCTGCTGAACGCGGTGGTGCAGATTCGTCAGGCAGCCACCCATGACGACCCTGCCGGGCTGCGTCAGTCTCTGATCGATGAAATCCGCCAGTTCGAACAGCGCTGTAAACAGGCCGGACTGCCGTTTGAGATGATTATCGGCGCGCGTTACTGCATCTGCAGCGCGCTGGATGAAGCGGCAGCCCAGACCCCCTGGGGCACCCGCGGCGTCTGGTCGGGCAACGGCATGCTGGTCACCTTTCATAATGAAAGCTGGGGCGGCGAGAAAGTTTTTCAGCTGCTGTCACGCATTTCGCAGAGCCCGCAACAGCACCTCTGGCTGCTGGAGGTGGTTCACTACTGCCTGCTGCTGGGCTATGAGGGGCGCTATCGCGGCAGCGAAAATGGCCGAACCCAGTGCGACGGCATCCGTAAACGCCTGAAAACCCTTATAGATGAAACCCGCGCGCAGCGCGAATCCCCGCAACCGCCGCTGGTGGAGGTGCATCCGCTGGTGAGCACCCTCGCCCGCCCGATGGTGCCGCTCTGGGCGTGCGCCATGCTGGTCGCGCTGGTCGGCTGCCTGATCTACAGTGGCCTGAACTGGCGACTCGGCAATGCGGCGGAGCCGCTGCTGCGCACCATTTATCAGACGCCGCTGCCGCAGATCACCGCCGGACGCCGCCCCTCTTCGCCGCAGGCGCTGCTCGATCTGCGTCAGCGCCTGAACGATGTCATCGCGGCCGGTCAGCTCGAAGTGAGCGACGGCGCGTTTGGCAGTAAAGTGATTATCCCGGCGGATAAACTGTTTGCCCAGCAGGGCACGGTCATCAATCCGGTAGGCCGGGCGCTGCTGGCGCGTGTTTCAACCGCGATGAATGATGTGAAAGGCACCATTCTGGTGTCGGTGTTCACCGACGATCATCCGGTGGATAACAGCCGCTTTGCCTCCAGCTACGAGTTCTCCTTTGCCCGCGCCCGCGCCATCACCCAGCTTCTGCAGGTGCAGCTGGCTGACGGCCATACGGTTCGCTCTGAAGGCCGCGGCGACAGCGACCCGCTGCTGCCCAACGACAGCAGCGAAAACCGGACCCGCAACCGCCGCGTAGAGATCACCCTTTTTGCCGCGCCTGAAACGCTCAGTAATCACCAGGGAGCCCGATAATGCGCGCCTCACTTCGTCTGTTGTTAACCCACCGCCTGCTGTGGAGTTTTATCGGCGTCACGGCGCTGAGCTGCCTGGTCTGGATGCTGGGGCCGTTCTGGACATGGGATGAGTCACGTCCTCTGGAACCGGCGCTGCCCCGCCAGCTCACCGTCGGCGCACTCTTTTTTCTCTGGATCCTGTTCCAGCTGATCCCGTCACTCTATCGCGCCTGGTTTAACAGCCGCCTGCTGACCCAGCTCCAGCTGGCCGACAATGAAGATCCGGCCGAGCGTCAGATGACCGAAGAGCGGCTCAATCAGCGCTTCAGTGAAGCCGTGATGCAGCTGAAACGCACGCAGTTTGGCCGCCGCCACAGTGGCGGCTGGCTGGCGCGCGTCAACGCCAGCTACCTCTATCAGCTTCCCTGGTATCTGGTGATGGGTGCCCCCGGTGCCGGTAAGACCACCGCGCTGCTGAATGCGGGGCTGGACTTTCCGCTGACCGACACGCTGGGGAAAAATGCCATTCGCGGCGTCGGCGGCACCCGCAACTGTGACTGGTGGTTTACCGACAGCGCTGTGCTGATTGATACCGCCGGTCGCTATGCGCTGCAGGAGAGCCAGCGCGTGCGCGACGCCGCGGAGTGGCACAGTTTTATCAATCTGCTCAAACGCTACCGCACCCGTCAGCCGATTAACGGCGTCATCATGACCATCAGCGTCGCCGACCTGCTGAGTGACTCAGCCGAGGCACGTTTCGCTCAGGCGAGTGCCCTGCGTGAGCGCATGGCGGAACTGCATCAGCAGACCGGCATTCATTTCCCGGTCTATGTGATGGTGACCAAAACCGACCTGCTGAAAGGCTTTATGAGCTATTTTGGCTCGATGGATAAGGCGCGGCGTGACGCCATCTGGGGCTTCACGTTTAACCGTGAACCGGGCAAATCGCCAAAGAGTGACTGGCATCACCACTTTGGTCAGCAGTTTCAGCGGCTGGAGCAGCAGCTTCAGCAGCAGCTGGCGGATCAGATGACCCAGGAGCGCGACCTGAACCAGCGCGCGGAGTGTTTCCTCTTCCCGCAGGAGTTCGCTTCACTGCGTCCGCTGCTGAACGAATATCTGGATATCGTCTTTTCTGACCATCAGGATGCGGTGGCCTGGAGTCCGCGTGGCCTCTTCTTCACCAGCGGCACCCAGGAGGGGCTGCCCTTTGATCGGGTGATGGGTGAACTGAGCCGTAAGCTGCAGTTGCGCCAGGCGGGCGATCACTCCATCGCGGCGTGGGACAGCGTTAACCGCAGCCGCCCCATCCCCGGCAACAAAGGGCAGAGCTTCTTTATCCGCGATCTGCTGAGCGATCTGATTTTTAAAGAGAGCGGCCTGGCGGGCAGCAATCGCCGCTGGGAGTACCGCAATCAGCTGTTCCACTGGATTGGCTACGGTGTGCTGGCGGGCGCGCTGTTGATCGCCTCCAGCCTGTGGTGCCTCAGCTACTATCAGAATCAGCACTATCTGCAGGAGGTGGCGGCACGGGTGCCGGCCATCCGGTCGCAGAGTCAGCAGGTCATTCATCAGCCTGCAGATAATATTTTTGATCTGCTACCCTTTCTGAATAACCTGGTGAAGCTGCCGCTCTCGCCGCGTTTTTCTCTCGATAATCCACCGCTTACTATGCGGGCGGGCTTATATCGCGGGAGTCAGGTGAGCGATGCGGCTTGGGTGCTGTATCAGAATGCACTCAAGTCGCTGCTGCTGCCGCGCGTGGCCCAGCAGATCACCAATATCCTGCGCAACGATCCGGGTGACGATAACGCCTACAGTCGCAATGCGCTGCGCGCTTATCAGATGCTCTATCAGCCGCGTAATTATGATGGCGAATTTTTACGGGCCTGGCTGCTGCAGAACTTACAGCGCTCGCTGCCCGATTCGGTCAGCGCCCGCGACCTTCAGCAGCTCGACTGGCATCTGAGCCAGCTGCTGGATCAGCAGATTCAGTCGTCGCCCTATGCCCGCGACAACGCCCTGATGATGCGTAAATTGGCGGAAAATCTGAACATTGCGGGCCAGTCGGGCCCGGTGCTGGCGGCGACGCCCCGGCACGCTGCCCCGCAATTTTCCTCGCATAGCGAGTAATGGTGAGGTAAACATGGCTGCTTACACGGCCCCCGGCTGGTATGGCAAGCTGCCGTCGACCGGTGACTTTCTGCACCATCGACTGAGCGAACAGCAGATTAGTCCCTGGAATCACTGGTTTCAGCAGGGACTGATGCACTGGCATCAGCAGGCGTATGCGATCAGCGCGAATTTTCTCCACGCGCCGGTGTGGAACTTTGTTCTGCCGGTGACGGCCACCCGGCCACAGATACAGATGGGCTGCCTGCTGCCCTCCTGTGACCGCGTCGGACGCGCCTGGCCGCTGCTGGCCCTGCACAGTTTTCCGCTGGCGCAGTGGCATCCGGCGCAGCTGCGGATCTCCGGTGACTGGTTTCAGGATCTGGGCGCCACGCTGTTACGGGCGGTGCAGACGCCGCTGAACGGCGAGCAGCTGGAGCAGGCGATTCAGGCGCTGCCCCCGCTGCTGGTGCCCGCCCGCAAGCCGTCTGAAATCATGGATGTGATCGGTTTTCAGGACCTGCCCTGCACGCTGAGCTGGCGTGAAGTGGCGGAACGCTTCGATCCGCAGCAGCATATGAGCTACTGGTGGAGTAATCGCAGTGACGGGTTTGTGCATGCGACCCACAAGCATAGCGGCAACCTCACCGCGCAACTGTTTTCGTTACTGTTCAACCCGGCGGCAGGTTCACAGCCGGGACGTAATGGCCTCTATCCGCCAATGTTCGAATGAGGCCGGATGCGTTTGCCGTTTAATCTGGGATAACTCATGCAATTTACCATTGTGCAGTGCACTACGGATGTTCCGGTCAAAAGCGTCGCGTTTCAGCCGCCTGGCGGCACCATTGGCCGCAGTCAGGATAATGATCTGGTGCTGCCCGATGAGACGCGCGCCATTTCGCGTCTGCAGGCGCTGGTTCATCTGTCGCAGGAGGGCGAGTGTCGCCTGACCAATCAGGGCAGCGTGACGCCAGTGGAGCACAACGGCATTACCCTGGGACGCGGCATGCAGGTGCTGCTGAAACATGGCGATGCGCTGCGGATCGGCGACTATGCGCTGGAAGTGCGCGACCCTGCCTGCCACGCCGCCCAGAGCGATCCGCTGGCGCTGTTTGCCGGTGACAGTGCACAGCCCGCCAATCCGCTCGGCATTCACGAACATCACGACATTGAGGCGCGGCTGCTAGTCAGCGAGGCGGCGCCCGCCCGCCACGAACGCCACAGCGATGCGCGGCTGGCCATCGACCCGCAGGCGAGTGAGCCACGCCGCACGCTGACAGCCCAGCCGGTGGATCAGGATCGGCTCATCGCCGCGCTGCTGGACGGTATGGGGCTGAGCAACGGGCACGCCACGCCGATTGATGAAGAGCAGATGCGGATTACGGGCCGGATGCTGAGCCTCTTCTCGCAGGGCACGGTCGCGCTGCTCTCCTCACGCTCCATTCTCAAGCGCGGCGTGAAGGCAGACATGACGATGATCCTCAACGAGGCCAACAACCCGTTTAAGATCCTGCCCTCCGGGAAGACCGTGCTGATGCAGATGTATCAGAGCCAGATGCCGGGCTTTATGCCGCCGGAACAGGCGGTGCGCGATGCGCTGGTCGATCTGCAGGCCCACCAGCTGGGCATGATTGCCGGCATCCGCGCCATCATCGCCGCGATGCTGCAATCCTTTAATCCGCAGCGGCTGGAGGAGCAGGCGCGCGCCGACGGTGTGGTCTCTAAACTGCCCTTCTCCACCGTGAAGAAAGCGGCGCTGTGGGACTACTTTACCCGTAACTATCAGCGCACCGCCGGGGAGATCGAGGATGATTTCCATACGCTGTTTGGCGAAGCGTTTCTTCATGCTTATGACATGGAAGTTAACCAGTATAAGGATTCTCAGACGCGGGTAGATGAAGCATGAAGATTGTGTTTGCCAGTCGCTGCCAGCAGGGACTCCGCGATGAGAATCAGGATCGCACCGGCGCTGAACTGGATGACCATAAAGCCTGTTTTGTGGTGTGCGATGGCGTCGCCGGTCTGCCGGGCGGCGAGATGGCGGCTCAGCTGGTGCGCGACACCCTGCTGAGTCAGTTGCAGGCGTACGACGCCTTTACCCCGGAAATCACCCATCAGGCGATTGAGCAGTGCCGTCTGGCGCTGCATGAGGCACAGGGTAAAAATCCGAAATTTTCACGCATGAGCACCACGCTGGCGGCCCTGTTTATAGACCGCAAAAAACAGCGTGCATGGTGGGCCCATGCGGGTGACAGCCGGGTTTACCACTTCCGCCGGGGGGTGCTCAACGAGGTGACCCGTGACCACAGTCTGGCGCAGCAGCTGAAAGAAGCAGGCTATGAAAATACCGGCATTAACAGTAATTTACTTTATAATGCGCTCGGCGCTGAGCCGCCTCGCTTAGTGAGCTTTTCACAGGAGATGGCGCTGGAGGATGGTGACGCCTTTCTGGTCTGTACCGACGGCTTCTGGCTGAATCTGACCACCGGCGAAATGGAACAGGCGCTGCGCATGGTGAATGCCTGCGAAGAGTGGCTGGCGCTGATGGAGCAGGCGGTCAGCCGCAACGTTAAAAAAGATAATCTCAGCGCACTGGCGGTCTGGATTGGTGAGCCGGAAGAGGCCACGCTGCTCTATTCACTGGCTGATTCGGCGCGCTTTCTGCCGCCTCGTTTTTGATTCCAAGGATCCTTATGAAACTGTGGTTGCCCGGCATCATCACTCTGCTGATGGCCTTTCACGCCCAGGCTGAAAATTATCGTGTGGTCTACTCCCCCAGCCTGGAGCTGGAGGTTTATATCGATGATGTGGTCAGCAAAGCGCCTGACGACTGGTGTAAAGAGACGCTGCCGCTGCGCATCGTCTCTGGCAAGAGTAAGGATTCGGCGGTGCTGACTACCTTTTTGCCGCGCGTCGGCACCCTGCTCGCCAACCAGTGCGGCCTGCTGGATGTGCTGCCCTGGCAGATGACCAGTAAAGAGGGAAGCGTGCTGGCCAGCGGCAGTGCCAGCAAGCTGCAGAACTGGCGGCCTATCGTGATGGCTGATGCCACCGCCAGCGCCAGTGAGAGCAACGCCGCGCCGCTGGACCTGTCGCGGCCGGCTGACAGCACGCCGCTGCAACACTTTGATCTGCCCAGCGGCTGTCATTTTCGTACTGCCTGGGATGAACATGCTCACACCCTGTTTATCCCGGACGTCAGCAAGCAGCAGTGCTCGCCGGATGGCTGGGCAGAAGGCAAAAGTGAGATGACGCTGGTTACACCGGATCAGAAGACGCCAGTCGCCGTCACCTTCTATCAGGGCTATCCCATCGCCAACCTGACGATCCCGGACAGCCGGCTGGAAGTGATTGCCGCCAATAATCAGCGCATGATCGTGACCCGGGCGGATGCCGCAGAGAGCTGGCTGGTGCTGCCCTTTGATGACCAGCATCACGTCTGGCGCTTCAACGGGGCCCTGTTAATCAAAATGGATAAGAATGCTGCGCAGCAGAGTGCTGACGCTGTGAAATCGCGGGTCGATACCTTGCGCAGCCAGTGGGCGCCCTATTTCATGCCACAGCAAAAAGTGAATGTGTTACTCATCGACACCCTGCACGCGGATCTGGTTGATCCTGCCATTGGTGCCTGGCGTAACATCAATTAATTACCGCGCAGCCTGGCGAGCAGGCCGTGTACAGAGAGTTCACTATGTCGGCAAATGAAAATCCGAAAACCATTCCGAATGCCCTGCCTGACGGATACCGTTTTAACGAGTTTGAGATCAAGGAAGTGATTGGCGGCGGCGGCTTCGGCATCGTCTATCGCGCCTGGGATCATCAGCTTGAACGCACCATCGCCATTAAAGAGTATATGCCGGTGTCGCTGGCCGTCCGTGCTGCGGATCTCACCCTGGAATTGCGCGGTGAGCGTTTTCAGAAGCTCTTTAATGCCGGTCTGAACAGCTTTATTCAGGAAGCGCGCCTGCTGGCCCGCTTTAACCATCCGGGCCTGCTGCACGTGCTGCGCTTCTGGGAGCAGAACGGCACGGCCTATATGGGCACGCTCTATTACAGCGGCATGACCCTGAAGGAGTGGCAGCTCACCAGCCCGGAGTCGATCTCTGAAGCCTGGATACGCCGCCTGCTGCCTCCGCTGCTGGGGGCGATCAGCACCATCCATCAGGCGGGCTATCTGCATCGCGATATCTCGCTCGACAATATCCAGATTCAGGAGAATCAGCTGCCGGTGCTGCTCGATTTCGGCTCGGCGCGCAAAGAGATTGGCAACCTCTCTGATGAAACGGAAATCATGCTCAAACCCGGCTTTGCGCCGATTGAGCAGTACAGCGAAGAGGGGGAAGTTGAACAGGGCCCGTGGACCGACATCTACGCGCTGGGCGCGGTACTGCACAGCCTGATTACCCATAATCCGCCGCCGGTCAGCGTGGTGCGCTGTATTGAAGATAACTATCAGCCGCTGGTGGAACGTCAGCCGGAGGGCTACTCGCTGCCGCTGCTCCATGCGATTGACTGCGCGCTGGCGATGAAGCCGGGCGATCGCCCGCAGACGATTGATGCCTTTGCGGCGCTGATTGATCTGCCGGTCAGCGACGTGGAAGCCGTGGTCAACAGCTTCCCGGTTCCCGGTGAACCGCCTGCTGCGCGGGTGGAGGAGCCGGTCGAGGCCGCGCCGCCGGTGGTGATGGCCATGAATCACGCCGCGGCGTCGGCTGAACCGGTGACACCGCGCACGGCGCGCCGGTTGTCGCCCGCCCTGCTGACACTGGCTGCGGTGGCGGTGCTGGCGACCGGGGCCGCCGTCTGGCTGGCGAACCGTCACAGCGCCGCGCCGGAAGCGGCAGACTCCTCAGCGGTCGTCACGCAGGCGCCCGCCTCTGCGCCGTCAGCGGCCGCCGTTCCCGCCGCGCTGGCAACCGTCTACCTTAAGCTGGAGAGCGGCGAAAGCGTGGTGCTTAACGGCCAGCCGGTGGAGGTCAAACCCGGCAGCAGTGGCTTTGCCGCGCTGAACCTGGCGGCGGGTCAGTATAAAATCGATATTCACAATGGCAGCGTGACCCACTCTCAGTCCCTGACCATTGATAAGCCCGGCACCTGGCTGATTAATCCGGGTAACTGAGTTTCGCGGGCTTGCAGCAGAAAAGAGAAAGGGCGCACGAGGATGCGCCCTTTCTCTGTTAAAAAGGAAAGCGGTGTGTCAGGCCTGTTTCAGGCAGGTTTGCTGTAATGTCCGCACCTGATGCGCCAGTCGGCTCAGCCCCTCCTCCTCCATGCCGCGGCGGGTCAGCTCCTCCTCCAGGGCAAACAGATACTGCGCATTCGAGCCGAGCGGGCCGCTGGCCACGGCAATTAACGGCGCAACCGCATCCGGACAGGAGTCCGATTCATACAAAGGATGACGCGGGTCCATAATAAAGGTCAGCGCCGTGACGCTGCGGCCATCATCCAGCTGGAGCTCACACCAGGTAGGCAGGTAGCAGCCGGTGACCATCTCACGCTTCCACAGCAGCGTCAGCTCTTCATGCAGGCGCGCTTCCGGCAGGCGAAAGGCCAGGCCGCTGGTTCTGCCGCCCTGCTTCAGCGCCAGCATGCGGCCGGGATGGGAAGCGGTGCCGCGACCGGCAATCAGTCGCAGACAGAACGCGCGATGCCAGCCTTCCAGCGAACCGGACGCGACCTCATCCGCCTCAAAAATCGGGTTCCACATCAGCGAGCCATAGCCAAAAATCCAGACCGGGCTGTGATCGGGACGGCAGGCCAGCGTGGCGGCCAGCGACGCCGCACGCTGCTCGCAACTCCAGATCAGCGTCTCTTCGATATCCCCGAACGACGTTTTACAATCCGCTTTTAACAGAAATTCCCGGGTAAGCAATGCGACCTCCTCAACATCAACGGCGTCCTGCGCACCAGCTCCTGTCACCTGATCGCCAGAGGCTTCTGGCGTTTCGGTCATGAAATTGACATTAATCTATTTTCGCGCGGGGTTTCAAGCGTGAGGCGGGTCGCAGCTTAAAAAAAACCAGATAAACCTGATAGCGCAGACGAAAAAAAGGACCAGCTGATGCCGGCCCTCAGGCGGTGCGGAGAAGCAGCAGGGTTAATGCTTCGGATGCCACTTGTCGTCATCGCCCTTTTCATACTCTTTTTTGACGGCGGACCAGGCCACTTTATGTGCCACCTCTTCCCGTGAATCATCGCCGCGTCGATCTTCCGCCTCTTTATACTGATCCCAGGCGCTGTTGAACGCCTGCTGATAGATATCCTGGGCGTGAGCGGGCAGAACGTGTTTAACGTTGTCAGGTAAATCGCTTCGGCTGGCGTAAGGCATAACGGCTCCTCTGTTGACGGATTCCTGTTAAGCCTGGCGCAACTGCGCAAAATTTCAAATCGTCACTTATCCCTGTTTCAGTCTGAAAACCGCCTACAGGCGCAACAAAGGCAAATTAACTGCGGATTTTCAGGCACAGAATGCCAGGATGGTCTGGCTGATCGCGAATGTTGCAGACTGATTATTATTAGATTATTCGGGATAACTTCAGGTTAATGCAGCTTCAATCGTTTATTGCATTTTAGTAAAAAGCAGTAAATTTTTCCCTGTCGGGCCGGTGAAAAGATAAACTGCGCCCTGCTCCAAAACTGATTATATTTCTAACAGCAGTTCGCGCTGCGTCGGACAATCATTAACCAGAGAGGATGGTGAATGCCTTCACATGAAAAAACACGTCACAAGGAATTCTCGCTGATATTTCCGATTATCACGCTGGGTATCCTCTATTTTTTTGGTGCGCAGACCTCTTTTCCGGTGGTCGTCGGGATTAACCTGCTGGCGCTGGTCGCCATCCTGAGCAGCGCGTTCAGCGTGGTGCGTCACGCCGACGTGCTGGCTCACCGGCTTGGCGAACCCTATGGTTCCCTGATCCTGAGTCTCTCGGTGGTGATTCTTGAAGTGAGCCTGATCTCGGCGCTGATGGCCACGGGCGATGCGGCGCCGGGGCTGATGCGCGATACGCTCTATTCGATTGTCATGATCGTGACCGGCGGGCTGGTGGGCTTTGCGCTGCTGCTGGGAGGCAATAAGTTTGCGACCCAGTACGTCAATCTGGCCGGCGTGAAGCAGTATCTGATCGCGATATTCCCGCTGGCGATTCTGGTGCTGGTCTTCCCCAACGCGCTGCCCGGCGGGAATTTCTCTGTCACCCAGGCACTGCTGATTGCGGCTATTTCAGCGGCGATGTATGGCGTTTTCCTGCTGATTCAGACGAAAACCCACCAGAGCCTGTTCGTCTATGAGCATGAGGATGAGAGTGACGACGGTGACCCGCATCACGGTAAACCCTCGGCGCACAGCAGCATCTGGCACACCGTCTGGCTGATCGTACATCTGATTGCGGTGATTGCCGTGACCAAGATGAACGCGAATACGCTGGAAAGCCTGCTGACAGAGATGAATGCTCCGGCGCAGTTCACCGGCTTCCTGGTGGCCCTGCTGATCCTCTCGCCGGAAGGCCTGGGCGCGATTAAGGCGGTGCTGATGAATCAGGTGCAGCGCGCCATGAATCTCTTCTTCGGTTCCGTGCTGGCGACCATCTCCCTGACGGTGCCGGCGGTGACCATCATCGCCACCCTGACCGGACAGGAGCTGATTTTTGGTCTGGAGCCGCCGCAGATGGTGATTATGATGGCGTCCCTGATCCTGTGTCAGATCTCCTTCTCCACCGGCCGTACCAATGTCCTGAACGGCGCGGCGCATCTGGCCCTGTTTATCGGCTATCTGATGACCATCATGCTGTAACGGCACCGGACGTCAGGCGAAAAAAAAGAGCGATTTCTCGCTCTTTTTTTTATACCGCAGACTTATTTGCTGGTATCGAGTTCCGGGAAGCTTTTCACCAGATCGTCAATCGCTTTCATCTGCACCAGGAATGGCTCCAGCTTATCCAGCGGCAGTGCGGAAGGACCGTCACACAGGGCGTGGTCCGGGTCCGGATGCGCTTCGATAAACAGACCGGCAATGCCGACCGCCATACCCGCACGCGCCAGCTCACCCACCTGGGCACGACGACCGCCTGATGCCGCACCAAACGGATCGCGGGTCTGCAGCGCATGGGTCACGTCGAAAATGACCGGGCTGTTTCGGGTCACTTTCTTCATCACGTTGAAGCCGAGCATGTCCACAACCAGGTTGTCGTAGCCGAAGTTGCTGCCGCGATCGCACAGGATAACCTGCTCGTTGCCGCCTTCTGCAAACTTATCCACGATGTTACCCATCTGGCCTGGGCTGACGAACTGCGGCTTCTTGACGTTGATCACGGCGCCGGTTTTCGCCATCGCTTCCACCAGATCCGTCTGACGCGCCAGGAAGGCGGGCAGCTGGATCACATCGACCACTTCAGAAACCGGCTGCGCCTGAGCGGCTTCATGCACATCGGTGATGATCTTCACACCGAACGTCTGCTTCAGCTCCTGGAAAATCTTCATTCCCTCTTCCAGGCCCGGGCCTCGGTAAGAGTGGATCGAGGAACGGTTCGCTTTATCAAAGGACGCTTTGAATACGTAAGGAATACCCAGCTTACCGGTGACGTTCACGTAGTGTTCGCAGATACGCATCGCCAGGTCACGGGACTCCAGCACGTTCATCCCGCCAAACAGCACAAACGGCAGATCGTTTGCTACTTTGATATCACCAATACTCACGACTTTCTGTGTCATGCCCTTTCCTTTTCAATGGGTCCGCTTAGTGCAGCGTAACCTGTTTTTGTTCGATTGCATGAATCTGAACTTTGATCATTTCGCTGACCGGGTCTTCAGGACACTGCTCAACGAAGTACGTTAAATCATTCAGCGCGATATGTTCGCACTCCAGCTGCGCGTAAATCAGACCGCGATCGCGGATCTCATAGGGATCGTCAGGGTCGATACGCAGCAGCACCTGACTGACGTTCAGCGCCAGCTCCATCTTCTTCTCTTCCATCAGCGCCGCTTTCAGGGTATCGAGCATCTTGCGCATCACGGTGACGGTTTTGGCTTCGTCGAGATCGTCATCATACAGGCGTGCGGTCGGGCTGATATTGCCCTTGAGCCACACTTCCAGCGTGTGCCGGTCGAGGGTTTCCCCGTTAAACGGATTGATCATCCACTTATCGCCATCAATCCAGTCCGCACGCAGAATCAGCTGTGTCGGGAAGATCACCGGCATCAGCGGCAGGTCCAGCTCGGCGGCGATGTGCAGCAGAATGATGCCCAGTGAGACCGCGGTGCCCTGACGGGTCCGCAGAACGTTGTCGATCCACAGCGCATCAGAGAGATTGTAGACACCGCTGGCACCGCCAAATCCCCACTGGCGATAGAAGAGCTCCAGCAGCTTTTCGAGCTGCAGATCGGCATCTTCCGTATGGCTGACATAATCACGGGCTTCGGCGACTAACGCCGCCAGCTGCGCTTCCACCGAGATCGCCGGAAAATCGGCGCGGATGGCTTGCGTTGCGCCAATCACCGCTTCACACAGCGGTGTCTGGCTGAAATCTAATTGTTCGGTCGAGGTCATGCTATCCCCATAACGGCATTTTGGTCAGCGCCAGCGTAATGATGGTCACCAGGGCGATTAACGCCACCAGAAAAGCGATCCAGCGGGTGCGATCAGTGCGTGGACGGCGACTCAATGCCACAAATCCTAAGGCGATGTAGATGATAACCGCTAAAAGCTTCTCCGTCAGCCAGCTTCCTTGCGGTGTGAAGGGATAGAAGTGAGTAATCATCACCAGCGCGACGCCGCTCAGCAGTAACAGGGTGTCATTGACGTGCGGCAGAATGCGGACCCAGCGCCGCGTCAGCAGGGGTGAGCCGCGCCGCAGCCAGTAAAAACGCAGCAGAAACAGCGTTACGGTGATCCAGACCGTCACCAGGTGAAGATTTTTAATCAGGGGATAAAAAGCGATCATGCTGCGTCCTTTTCTCAAGCGCTTTCAGGTAAGAAGTTGTCCCAGGGTCACGCGCGGGTTGCCGCCGTAATCTTCAAGGGTTTCGACGGCCTGATAGCCGTTTTGCTGCATCAGCGCTGCCACCGCCTCGCCCTGCTGCCAGCCATGTTCCAGCAGCAGCCAGCCTCCCGGCAGCAGCCACGCGGGGGCCTGCTCGATCAGCGTGCGCAGATCGGCCAGCCCCGCTTCGTCGGCAACCAGCGCACTGCGCGGCTCAAAGCGCACGTCGCCCTGCGCCAGATGACTGTCGCTGGCATCGATATAGGGCGGGTTACTGACGATGAGCGCAAACCGCTGCGGCGGCAGGGAGCGAAACCAGTGACTGAGCAGAAAGGTGGTATTAGTGAGGTTAAGCGCCTGCGCATTCGTGCGGGCCAGCGCGACGGCGGCGTCAATGCGATCCACGCCCGTCACCTGACAGTCGGGACGCTCGCTGGCCAGCGCCAGTGCAATTGCCCCGGTGCCGGTGCCCATATCCAGAATCGCCGCCGGGGTGGCAGGCAGACGCGTCAGCGCCTGCTCCACCAGCAGTTCGGTATCAGGACGCGGGATCAGCGTGGCGTCATTGACGCGCAGCGGCAGCGACCAGAATTCCCGTTCGCCTACAAGATGCGCCACCGGTTCGCCCCGGGCACGACGCGCCAGCAGGCTATCCAGCTGCGCGCGCTGTGCTTCCGTGAGCACGGTCTCATCGAAGGCGATCAGCCAGCTGCGCGATTTACCGGTCACGAAACCTAACAGGATCTCCGCGTCACGCTTCGGGCTGTCGCCACCACACAGCGTGGCGGTCGCCTGTTTCAGCCAGTGACGAATATCCATTAATCCTGACCAGCCAGCGCCGCCAGCTGATCCGCCTGGTACTCCTGCACAATCGGTTCGATCAGGCTGTCGATTTTACCTTCCATCACTTCATCCAGACGGTAGATGGTCAGGTTGATACGGTGGTCGGTTACGCGCCCCTGCGGGAAGTTATAGGTACGGATGCGGTCGGAACGATCGCCACTGCCCAGCAGGTTGCGGCGGGTGCTGGCTTCCGCCGCGTGACGGCGGGCCATTTCGGCGGCGTGAATGCGCGCGCCCAGCACGGCCAGCGCTTTGGCTTTGTTTTTATGCTGTGAACGTTCGTCCTGACACTCCACCACGATGCCGGTTGGCAGGTGAGTAATACGAATCGCGGAGTCGGTGGTGTTGACGTGCTGACCGCCTGCGCCCGATGAGCGGAAGGTGTCAATCTTCAGATCGCCGGAATTGATCTCCGGCAGTTCCGCTTCCGGGATCTCCGGCATTACGGCGACCGTACAGGCCGAGGTATGGATACGACCCTGCGATTCCGTTTCCGGTACGCGCTGCACGCGGTGTCCGCCAGATTCAAACTTCATGCGGCCATAGGCACCCTCTCCGGTCACCCGGGCAATCACCTCTTTGTATCCGCCGTGCTCACCGTCGTTGGCACTGACGATCTCCACACGCCAGCGGCGGCCTTCAGCATAGCGGCTGTACATGCGGAACAGATCGCCCGCGAAGATCGCCGCTTCATCACCGCCGGTACCGGCGCGCACTTCAACGAAACAGGCGCGTTCATCATCGGGATCTTTTGGCAGCAACAGCACCTGGAGCTGCTGCTCCAGGGTTTCGCCCTTCTCGCGCGCCGCCTGTAACTCCTCCTGCGCCATGTCGCGCATTTCGGGGTCATCGAGCATCTGCTGCGCGGTTTCGATATCTTCCTGCACCTGCTGCCAGTCGCGGAAGCAACGGGTTACATCGGTCAGCTGAGCATATTCACGTGACAGCGCACGGAAACGCTCCTGATCGGCAATCACGCCAGCATCCCCCAGCATCGCTTCCACTTCTTCGTGGCGCTCCTGCAGGGCTTCCAGCTTGGCAACTATAGAGGTCTTCATTAAATGTGGGATTCCCGTAAACAGGTGGCGACAGCAGTGTGCCTAATCGAGACCCAGGCTGTCGCGTAAAATCTGCAGGCGTTCATTATCGCCGTCGCGGGCGGCCTGCTGAAGTGATTTGGTTGGGGCATGTATTAAACGGTTGGTCAGCTTGTGCGCCAGTTCCTGCAGAACTTTCTGCGGATCGGTGCCCTGCTGCAGCGCCTGCAGCGCACGGCCTTCCAGCTCAGCGCGGATCTCATCCGCCTGAGATCGATATTCCCGGATGGTGTTCACCGCGCCCTGCGAGCGCAGCCACGCCATAAATTCGCTGCTTTCCTGCACCACGATGCTTTCGGCCTGCACTGCCGCCGCTTTGCGCTGCGCCAGGTTCTGCTCGATAATCGCCTGCAGATCGTCCACGCTGTAGAGATAGGCGTTAGGCAGATCGCCCACTTCCGGCTCGACGTCGCGCGGCACGGCAATATCCACCAGCAGCATCGGCTTATTACGACGCGCTTTCAGGGCGCGCTCCATCATCCCCTTACCGATAATCGGTAACGGACTGGCGGTGGAGGAGATAATAATGTCCGCCTCCGCCAGACGGGCGTCGATCTCCGCCAGGGTAATCACCTCGGCACCCACTTCCGACGCCAGCGTTTCGGCGCGCTCGCGGGTGCGGTTGGCGATGATCAGATTTTTGACCTGGTGTTCGCGCAGGTGGCGGGCCACCAGCTCGATGGTCTCACCGGCGCCGACCAGCATGACATTGACGGTGGAGAGTGATTCAAAGATCTGACGGGCCAGCGTACAGGCCGCGAACGCCACCGAAACGGCATTGGCACCGATGTCGGTTTCCGTGCGCACGCGTTTGGCCACCGAGAAGGTTTTCTGGAACATGCGCTCCAGTTCACTGCTCAGCGCCTGACCACGTGAGGAGTCGGCAAACGCTTTTTTCACCTGACCGAGGATCTGCGGTTCGCCCAGCACCAGGGAATCGAGTCCGCTGGCGACCCGCATCAGGTGGCTGACCGCCTCATTATCCTGATGCCAGTAGAGGCTGTTACGCACATCCTCTTCATTCAGCTGATGATAATTGCACAGCCAGCTCACCAGACGCGCCTGTAAATCCGCCTGCTGCTCTACACTCAGGTAGAGCTCAGTCCGGTTACAGGTGGACAGCACCACGCCGCTCTGCACCATTGGCTGTGATAACAGGCTGTTTAAGGCCTGCTCAAGCGTCTCCGGCCCGAACGTAACACGTTCGCGCAGAGCAATGGGGGCGGTCTTGTGGTTGATTCCGAGAGCGAGCAGCGTCATGGTGATTTTGGTTGGGATGTCCCAATAATGTCAGGGTTTTGTGAGGCGCATTCTACAAGATGCGACAGATCAAGAAAAGCCATACAAAGGCTATGACTGTAATAAGATTAACCCGATCATACGCAATTTGCTGCATAACAGCATTGACGGTTAAAACCGTGACGGTTAGCGTTATCCGTTGCCAATAATAAATGTGTCCGAGGAGATGACCACTTGATGCTTACTTCACCACGCAATCTGTTGCGCCTTTTGCCCCTTGCCAGCGTGCTGCTGGCGGCCTGTAGCGTCAACAAACCGCAGGGTCCGGGCCCCAGCGTCACCGCGCCGCAGTGGCAACAGCATCAGCAGGCGGTCTCAAAGGTCACGCATTATCAGACCCGCGGCGCCTTTGCCTACCTCTCCGACAAACAGAAAGTGTATGCCCGCTTCAACTGGCAGCAGACCGCGCCTGACCGCTATCGCCTGCTGCTGACCAATCCGCTGGGCAGCACCGAGCTGCAGCTGGATGCGCAGGGCTCGGTCGTGCAGATTGTCGATAACAAGGGCAAGCGTTACGTCAGCAACGATGCACAGAAGATGATTTCCCAGTTAACCGGCATGGACATCCCGCTGGCTAACCTGCGTCAGTGGATGATGGGTCTGCCAGGCGATGCCAGCGACTATCAGCTCAACGAGAGTTATCAGCTGCGCAGCCTGAACTACAGCCGCGACGGTCAGACCTGGCAGGTCTCCATCGCCGGTTACGACAGCAAAGTGACTCCGCCACTTCCTTCCAGCCTGGAGCTGAAAGAGGGTGACCAGCGGATTAAACTGCGCATGGACAGCTGGACCGTTCAATGATCACCCACTGGCCCGCCCCGGCAAAACTGAATCTTTTTCTCTACATTACCGGCCGTCGGCCCGACGGCTACCACAACCTGCAGACGCTGTTTCAGTTTCTCGATTACGGTGACGAACTGCAGATTCATGCTGACCAGAGCGGTCGCATTCAGCTGCTGACGCCGCTGGCGGGTGTGGCAGACGAGGACAACCTGATTGTGCGCGCCGCGAACCTGCTGAAACAGGCGGCGCTGCAGAGCAATCGCCTTTCTGCCAGCGCGGGTGCGCAGATTGCTATCGAGAAGAGACTGCCCATGGGGGGCGGCATCGGCGGCGGCTCGTCTGATGCCGCTACCGTGCTGGTGGCGCTGAATCATCTGTGGCAGACCGGCTTTTCGACAGAAGAACTGGCGGCGATGGGTGTGACGCTCGGTGCTGATGTCCCGGTGTTTGTCCACGGCTTCGCGGCGTTTGCGCAGGGCGTGGGCGAAGAGCTTCAGCCTGCCGACCCGGCTGAAAAATGGTACCTCGTTGCGCACCCTGGCGTGCATATCAGCACGCCGGTGGTGTTCGGCGATCCCGACCTGACGCGTGACACCCCAGCGCGCAGTTTATCGACACTTTTAGCCTCCCCCTTCGCCAACGATTGTGAAGCAGTGGTAAGAAAACGTTTTCGCGAGGTTGATGAGCTTGTTTCCTGGCTGCTAGAATACGCGCCGTCACGCCTGACTGGCACGGGCGCTTGTGTGTTTGCTGAATTTGACACCGAGTCTGCTGCCCGCCAGGTGCTGGAGCTTGCCCCGAATGGGGTGCGCGGATTTGTAGCCCGGGGCGTTAACGTGTCGCCGCTACAGCGTACCCTGCGAGGCGATTAGCAAAAGCGTGACAGTGTCACCACGTTCCGGACACTGCACCTTTTGCATCAACACACCCGTGTGAACGCCCATGACCGTGCACGCCGGTTACGGTCATGTCGTTCATTCTCTGGACGCAAAGCCTGAGGTTCTTCTCGTGCCTGATATGAAGCTATTTGCTGGTAACGCCACCCCGGAACTAGCACAACGTATTGCCAACCGCCTTTACACCAGTCTGGGAGACGCCGCTGTCGGACGTTTCAGCGATGGTGAAGTGAGCGTACAGATCAACGAAAATGTACGCGGTGGTGATATTTTCATCATCCAGTCCACCTGTGCCCCCACCAACGATAATCTGATGGAACTGGTTGTGATGGTCGACGCGCTGCGTCGTGCTTCTGCTGGTCGTATTACCGCAGTCATCCCCTACTTTGGCTATGCCCGTCAGGATCGCCGCGTGCGCTCTGCGCGTGTGCCGATCACCGCTAAAGTTGTGGCTGACTTCCTTTCCAGCGTCGGTGTTGACCGTGTTCTGACGGTTGACCTGCACGCCGAGCAGATCCAGGGCTTCTTCGACGTCCCGGTTGATAACGTATTTGGCAGCCCGATCCTGCTGGAAGATATGATGCAGATCGGACTGGAAAACCCGATTGTTGTTTCTCCCGATATTGGTGGCGTAGTACGTGCCCGTGCTATCGCTAAACTGCTGAACGACACCGATATGGCTATCATCGATAAACGTCGCCCGCGCGCGAACGTCTCTCAGGTGATGCATATTATTGGTGACGTTGCTGGCCGCGACTGCGTGCTGGTCGACGACATGATCGACACCGGCGGCACGCTGTGCAAAGCGGCTGAAGCGCTGAAAGAGCGTGGTGCCAAACGCGTGTTTGCTTATGCAACCCACCCAATCTTCTCCGGCAACGCGGTTGAAAACCTGCGTAAATCGGTGCTCGATCAGGTGATTGTCTGTGACACCATCCCTCTCTCTGAAGAGATCAGGGCGCTGCCGAACGTGCGCACACTGACCCTCTCAGGCATGCTGGCTGAAGCCATTCGCCGCATCAGTAACGAAGAGTCCATCTCGGCGATGTTCGAGCATTAATCTTCGCGGAAACCGGGCCCTGTGCCCGGTTTTTTTATGCCTGTTCCTGCCCGCTTAACTCTCTTCTTTTTCTGAGATTAGCGCGATAAATTTTCCCGTTCGCCCCGGTTTGCAACGCCACGCACTCTTTTCATCAATGGCCTCGTTTCCCGCTTCTGCCCGCTGCCGTTAAATGGTAATTTGCTGCCCATTTCTCACCAGAACCCGGCCATCATGACTCTCGATATCTATACCCTGTTTATTTGCGAGCTCTATGTGCTGGGCTTTTTAAGCCTGATCATGATTTTTGCCTGGGTCGGATCGCAGTACGATCGCGTGCTGGGCTTTACCCTGCTGTCGCTGGTCCTGACGCTGGTGGCGGTCTTTTTAAGCAGCCTGCGCAGCAGCGGCTTCCATTTTCTGCCAGTGGCTGTCGGGAACGTGCTGGTGATGCTGGCCTATGGCGGGTTGCTGAATGCCTTTCGCCGCTTCTGTGGCAAACCCATCGGCAGCCACTGGCTGCTGGGTGCCCTGCTCTGGGCGCTGCTCTGCTGTTTCCCGGCATTTTACGACAGCCTGCCGAAACGAGTAGTAGTGCTCTGTCTTGCCTGCGTCGCCTATACCGCCGCCCTGATCCAGCTGGTCTGGCTGGCTCGAGAGACGCTGAAAGCCACCTTCTGGCCGGCCCAGCTGCTGCTCTGGATCCATCTGCTGTTCCATCTGGCCCGGCTGCTTCTGGATAGCGCCGTTGCCAGCGGGCTGCCAGGCGCGATTGGCGGGTCGGCTTTCTCGGTTTACGTTATCCTGGAGTCGATTCTGTTTGTTATTGGCCTCACCTTCACCATCCTGGCGATGGTGAATGAACGGATGCAGCAGACCCTGAAACATGCTTCGCTGCACGACCCGCTGACCCGCGTCTGGAACCGCCGCGCCCTGTTCAGCGAAGCAGAGAACATTGCGGCGCGATGCCATCGCCAGAACCGGCCCTTCAGCGCCATCCTGTTTGACCTGGACCATTTCAAAAGCATCAACGATCGCTACGGGCATCAGCAGGGCGACCAGATTCTGATCCACTTTTGCGAGGTGGTGAGCGCACTGATTCCGGCGGGGGGACGTTTTGCGCGACTGGGCGGAGAGGAGTTTGCGGCCATCATTACGGCGACGGCACAGGAGACAGAAGCGTGGTGTGAGACAATCCGGCTGGCGGTCTGTGCATCACAACATAATGCGATTGCCTATTCGGTCAGCATTGGCTTTGCTACGGCCACACATCATCAGCAGGGTTTTGAAGCGTTACTGGTGCAGGCGGATGCGGCGCTCTACCACGCCAAGGCCAGCGGCCGAAACCGCACCGCGCAGCATCCGCTGCCTGCTGCCATTATTTAGTGGTGTGAGTTATGTGACCGGCGGCAGCGCTGGTCATAGTGACGCACCCAGTAATAACGATCTTCTATCTTTTCCCGGCCACTGACACGGGCGCCCACCAGCCAGAGCAGCGCACCAATAAAGATGCTGAAGATAGCGCCCTGCGCCAGAGACTGAGGCAGATCGAGCGCGGGCAGCTGGTTCATAATAGAGAAACCCACGCCCAGAACCATGGTAACTAATCCCAGTACCATTAGCGTGTTACCCGCTACACGGCAGTGATGATGTTTCATAATGCACCTCCATCCATAAGAGCCAATAACCGCACACAATGTTAAGTGTCATAAGTTTAGGCAATGGCTCAGCCCCGCGATGCGGGCTGGATCACACATCAACCATAAAGCTTCGCCTGGTCCTGATTGCAGACTGTTGATTCCGATAGAAAATGATTAATCACGCTGATGAACCATTTGACTGCTTCTGCTTTGTCATCTCGCCTGTCGCGAAGTAAACTAACGCCCTTTCGCGATAACAGCAGGATAATCATTGTGAGCAGCATTAAACTGATTGTGGGACTGGCCAATCCTGGCGCTGAATATGCCGCCACGCGCCATAATGCGGGTGCCTGGTATCTGGATTTACTGGCGGAACGCCACAATCAGTCTCTGAAAGAGGAAGGCAAATTCTATGGCTACACCGCCCGTCTGGCGATAGCCGGAGAGGATGTCCGCCTGCTGGTGCCGACCACCTTTATGAACCTGAGCGGTAAAGCGGTGGCGGCGATGGCGACCTTTTATCGCATCGCGCCTGAAGAGATTCTGGTGGCGCATGATGAACTCGATTTACCGGCCGGCGTCGCGAAATTTAAGCAGGGTGGCGGCCACGGCGGCCATAACGGTCTGAAAGACATCATCAGCAAACTGGGCAACAACAACAATTTTCACCGCCTGCGCATCGGTATCGGCCATCCCGGCGATCGCAATAAGGTGACCGGATTTGTGCTGGGTAAACCGCCCGTCAGCGAGCAGAAGCTGATTGATGAAGCCATTGATGAGGCGGCGCGCTGCACTGAGCTGTGGCTGAAAGAGGATCGCATCAAAGCCATGAACCGGCTGCACGCCTTCAAACCTGCTTAAACGCCCGAATCGTCGCGATTCCGTGTATAATGCGCGGAATTTTTCAATTCTTCTCCGACAGCTCGCCATCGGGCGCACTGTCCATCCAGTTATAAAGGGTATCAAACCATGGGATTCAAATGCGGTATCGTGGGCCTGCCGAACGTCGGTAAATCCACTCTGTTTAACGCGCTGACCAAAGCGGGTATCGAAGCGGCTAACTTCCCCTTCTGCACCATTGAGCCTAACACGGGCGTGGTGCCTATGCCTGACCTGCGTCTCGACCAGCTCTCGGAGATTGTTAAGCCGCAGCGCGTGGTGCCGACTACCATGGAATTCGTCGATATCGCGGGTCTGGTGAAAGGCGCGTCTAAGGGTGAGGGCCTGGGCAACCAGTTCCTGACTAACATCCGTGAAACCGAAGCGATCGGTCACGTGGTGCGCTGCTTTGAAAATGACAACATCATCCACGTCGCGGGTAAAGTTAACCCGGCGGAAGATATCGACGTGATTAACACCGAGCTGGCACTTTCTGACCTTGATACCTGTGAGCGTGCGATTCAGCGCGTGCAGAAGAAAGCCAAAGGCGGCGACAAAGATGCGAAAGCCGAGCTGGCTGCGCTGGAAAAATGCCTGCCGCACCTCTCTGAAGCGGGCATGCTGCGCTCTCTGAATCTGGATGCCGATGAGAAAGCGGCGATTCGCTATCTGAGCTTCCTGACCCTGAAACCGACCATGTACATTGCTAACGTCAATGAAGACGGTTTTGAGAACAACCCCTATCTGGATCAGGTTCGCGCTATCGCAGCAGCGGAAGGTTCAGTGGTGGTACCGGTGTGTGCCGCAGTGGAATCTGATATCGCCGAGCTGGAAGATGAAGAGCGTGACGAGTTCATGGCGGAGCTGGGACTGGAAGAGCCGGGCCTGAACCGCGTGATCCGCGCCGGTTACGCCCTGCTGAACCTGCAGACCTATTTCACCGCAGGCGTGAAAGAAGTGCGTGCCTGGACTATCCCGGTGGGCGCGACTGCCCCTCAGGCTGCCGGTAAAATTCACACCGACTTCGAAAAAGGCTTTATCCGCGCGCAGACCATCGCATTTGATGACTTTATCGCCTGCAAGGGTGAACAGGGTGCGAAAGAAGCTGGAAAGATGCGTTCAGAAGGGAAAGAGTACATCGTGAAAGATGGCGATGTGATGAACTTCCTGTTTAACGTCTGATTAAAATCTGCTGTTTCATGGGGTTTCATTGAATCTTATGAGCGCCGGAAAAAACTTTAAATCCACGCAATTGCGTGGATTTTTCATTTCACAACGTCTCGAATCACCTCGTCACAACGCAGTTAAAGATGAGTATGGGGATGAGTACGATTTTCTTCCATTGACTCGCAGAGCGATTCAATAAGTGTGTTCTATCCGTCAATTGAACTCCCGGCTCAAAGCAGACCTTCAGCCCAGTTAACTTGTCCGTTCCGTGCCATAAGCGGATACTGAACCGATAAATAATCTGTCTGATTTTCCGCCTTTGACAGGATTAATGTTTACTCATTGACCAACGAGCTTTTGTTGCACCATTTTGCATCGCGTGAAAGATATTAAATGACACGAAATCTGCGAGATGAGCATCGATTTCATTGCTGCTTATCACTGGCTGCACGCATACCAGGATGAACCCAAGTTGAGTCGCACGAATGGTGTCAAATTCTTCCTGGAGTGACCGCGGATCGCCAATATAAGTCTGGACGTCGACTTAAAACTTTTCCCATTCGATCCGCCATATCTGCAAGGAGTACAGATAAATTGCAATAAAAAAGGACTTAAGTAGCGTTTAAAAGTATCAGGTATCAGCCTTGATATCTGAACTCATTCCTGTGGCATCCGAGCCTACTACTGGGACGAATTCATGTTCACACGTTCATTCGCCCGCCATAGATTTTATCGGGTGCATTTCAGCTTTTATTGCCAGGTTGCTTAAAAAGAGTTTGCTTCATAATTTTGTCAACCTGGGGGACCAGGGGCATTTCCCCAGCCAAAAATGAGTGGATCGCACTGTCGATAATCTCGCGAGTGAGCACAGGCTCTTCCACGATGATTTGCAAACCAATGCCGCTACGATAGCCAGATTGAATGCGGTAGCCATGAGTAACTATAGGCGGATTGTCGCGCATGACTTCGGCCAAGCGTTTATCAATGTATTCGAAATAGGTTAATCCATCGAATTGAGGGTAAGAAACGCGCGTACGTTCTATCACCGTATGGCTAATCACCTTCCCATTAGTATTGAAGTTTGACGTTGTATCCATGCGGGCTTCATCTTCCTGCTGGCTTTGGTTCAACATTGCATGAGCTTCTTCAAATACCAGATTTTCCGCAATATCCGCACGCGCTACGTCAATGGTAATGATCTCCGCATTCCAGTACAGATCTGGAGAATTACCCAGGAATAAAACATCGCTCCAGGTCCACACCCAACCTGCAGCAATGGCCTCGGCATTTTCAGAATCGCAATCATCATAATGCAGTCCTCCGCAGCGCTGACGCTCGCGGTAGATCAGATTCTTAACGTGTTGTGTACGGGCGCGACGCTGACGGCGGGAAAGTGTATTAAATGGTTTTTTTCTGCGGATCATGGTTCGCTCTGCGCGTAGTTGCTGGGAGGAATCCAGCCGCACAGTTTAGCTAATGGGAATAAGGAAATCCACTTGCTAACAAGAGATCAAAAAGTATGGGGGCTTGGGCAATATGTCGCATATCATTAATGCGTAGAGACGAAGTCAATGTGCTCATAGACACGCGAATAAAAATCTATCTAGATGCCAAAAACTTATTACTGTACCTCACGTTCACAGGTAATAGCCTTTGGCTATCCCTCAACCATCAAGTCATACCAACAACCTGCATTATATTGATTTGCACAGAGTGCGTCTTCTCACGTAAGCAGCCAGTTGAGCATGCCACCGAAATCTGGATCTACCTCATGAGCGAAAGTTAATAGTTTTAGAAATCAAGCCAATTAGCATAATATCTCTTAACTGAAGGGATATGGAGCCGCAGAAAGAAATGAATACACGGCAGTATGCGCAAAAATCTATCTTCGATCTGGAAGCAATCTTCGAACAGTCCCGCAACAATGTTAGTGAACTTGAACAGCTGTTGAGCGAACTGACCTTTCGCAACACTGCCAGGGCGCGGACGCTGACGTCTAAAATCGAGCAAGCTCTAATTGTAATTAACGACCGCAGTGTGGTCGCCACGTCGGCTTCCAGCCCATCAACACGTCATCCCGATTCGACGCCCACACAATCTTTTCAAGCTATGCCCCACAATGCGACTGCAGATGTAGAGCAACTGCAACCAAAGACTATCCCAGACGCTGCCATGCGACAGCAATATGACAAAGACCAAATCGATCCAGGTCCACTCCCCTCATTCTCTCCGTCAGATAAGGCGAATGATGCGCGAGCAATACTGGCAGCATGGACAGCCCTCGAAGCACTGTCGCCTCAAAGTTATAAACGCCCAGAGGATATGGCAACCGGCGATCGATCCAAGGTTGCTCTATTGGAGCGAGGTGTTCCATGGGGACCAAACGCCCGCAGCAAGCCCAGTTATAAGCTTTATTTCGAGGTCGTCCTCGGCTCCATCGCTCTCGATAAGGCGACGGACGAGCTGGTCAAGGTTTTTGGCGAGGATGAGGAGCGTTCACGCCCGGACGGTAAGAAAGCGGCCATTGGTTCGATCCTGATCGACAAAGAAGGCTATGTGCTTGAGGACAAGGGCGTTGCTGTTTCCAGTTTTGCCTGGGCACTCAAGCCGGCTCTCGATCTGAAGCTTGGGAGCTTAGGGAATTGGCCGAATGTTGAGCCACGCATTATTGAGCATCTGGATCGAAGAGTTCGC
This sequence comes from Pantoea sp. PA1, assembly GCF_056856975.1. Lineage (NCBI taxonomy): Bacteria > Pseudomonadati > Pseudomonadota > Gammaproteobacteria > Enterobacterales > Erwiniaceae > Pantoea > Pantoea sp. PA1. Next base: position 862,099 of record NZ_JBXGEE010000001.1, on the reverse strand, counting down.
CGCCACAACGAAGATGGAGAACCCATACCGCTCGATTTGGATGTCGTTCTTACCGCTTATAGATGGCTTGTGTCTCAGTTCGGTGTACCCGAGCATTTGGTTGAGCCACCCACATTCGCGATTAAGGTGTTTCATCATTTCAAGGCCAAAGCGCCGCCTGAACCTTCGTTACTCAATTCCTTCTATCTTGAAGATCTCGGTGAAGCAACCAAATTGCTCGAGACGGGCAAAGCCGGAACCGGTTTGCACCGCTACATGGGAATTGGCAGGCCTGACCAGAAAATCGACGTGCTATCGCCCATTTCCGCAGTTGAGCCTTTCGTCGCACCGTCGCTCATGCCGCAGGCTCGTTGGCCTTCGAAAGGCGGCCATCCATTGGTATTGCTTCAGCAGGCTGCCGTGAATGCGGCGCGTGCTGAGCTGAATAAGGCTTCAGGCATCATCGGTGTCAACGGACCACCGGGTACCGGAAAGACCACTCTTCTGCGGGATATTGTCGTTGGGTGCATTCTCGATCGGGCCACGGCGATGTGCGGCTTCAACAAACCGCAGGATGCATTTTCCACCTCAGGCGAGAAGCTGGAATTCGGCTCCAATGCCTTCCTGCACTTCTACAAGCTACATGCATCCTTGAGGGGCCATGAGATCGTTGTAGCGTCCTCCAATAACAAAGCGGTCGAGAACGTCAGTAAAGAGCTTCCTCTCAAGGAGGCCAATGGTCGCCATGAACAGATCGCCTATTTTCGATCCATCAGCGACCTGATTGCGAACCCCAAACGCGTAGGCTATTTCGAAGCCGAGGCCGAGGGGGACATCCCATCCGACCCTGTCGAAACCTGGGGGCTGATCGCCGCTGCTCTCGGCAAAAGCAGCAACCGAGGCGCGTTCCAGCAAGGTTTCTGGTGGAATGAAGACGGTGGTTTCCTTACCTACCTGAAAGCAGCTCGCGGCATAAATGTCATGCGTGAGATCAAGGACGAACGAACTGGCGAAATCATCGATCGTGTGATGCCCAGCGTGGTTGTCAATGAGCGGCCCAGCACCAACGAAGCGGATGCTTTAGCGGCCTGGCGGAAAGCGCGAACCGTTTTCCTTAAACTTAAGGAGACGGTAGAGGCCGAAATCGCCAGTATCGAAGAGATGCGACGGGATATCCTGGCGCTCAAGGAAGCGACCACCGAACTTCAAAGGGTTGAACAGCGTCGGCCGAGTCTGAATGAAGCCGTTGAAGAGGCACACCAGATTGCTGAATCCTGCCAACGAGAGCATGAGAAGACAAAATCGCAGATCGAGCAGGACAAGATCATGCTCGACAGTCATCTTGCTTGCCGTCCAGGTTTCTTCTCCCGCTTGTTCGCGACTGCGGCCTGGAAGTCGTGGAGATCAACTCTTCAGAAGCTCTCGGCGACCTTGCAGCAATCAGTCTTACGGGCGCAGGAGACAGACGGAGCCCTGGAGCTTGCAAGGACTAAATGGAGCAATACTGAGTCCCAGTTACAGCAACTCGACCAGGAAATTTTCAGAAAATATCAGGCTGTTTCGAAATTGAAGGCGACCGAGGAACAGGCACGAAACCGCATGGGAGACAGGGTCGTTGAGGAGAGATTCTTCGAGCGTGATCACGAGGCGATCCACCTGACTGCGCCATGGCTTCCCGATGAGGTTCATCGCCTGCGTGAGGATCTTTTCGCCGCTGCCCTGACTGTGCATAAAACGTTCATCGATGCTTCGGCCAGCCGCTTGCAACACAATCTTGGGCTATTGATGTCGGGCATGGTAGCTGGTGCCTTTCAGTCTTCTGCTCACCGTGAACTTCTCCCCGACCTTTGGTCGAGCCTTTTCATGGTCGTGCCGACCGTGTCCACGACATTCGCCTCTGTTCATACGATGTTCGGGGATCTGCCACCAGAGAGCATAGGCTGGCTTCTGATAGATGAAGCGGGCCAGGCCGTTCCTCAGGCAGCAGTGGGAGCTATCATGCGGGCAAAGCGCTCCATCGTGGTAGGTGACCCGTTGCAAATCCCACCTGTAGTTTCACTTCCTGAAAAGCTGAACGCCGAAATCTGCAAGTTCTTTGACATTGACCAGAACGAATGGTCTGCCCCCGCAGCATCTACACAGACACTTGCTGATAAGGCATCGCGCTTCAAATCCACCTTTGTCATGGATGTAGGTGATCGAGAAGTCGGCCTGCCACTGCTCGTTCACAGGCGTTGCCAGAACCCCATGTTCGATGTTTCTAACTCCATCGCCTATGCCGGGCAGATGGTCAATGCTGTCGGGCCTAAAAGACCAGGATCTATTGGCTCGGCATTAGGAAGATCTCGCTGGGTGGATATCAATGGCAATGCTGAGACAAAGTGGTGCCCCGACGAGGGCGAAGCGGTTGTACGAATGCTCAAAGAACTGGCAGCATCGGGCATTACAAATCCGGACGTATTTATCATTACACCATTCAAGATCGTAGAGCAGAACATGCGTCGGCGTCTCGAAAGTGAAACTAATCTGCTGCGGGCGTTCGGCGTGAAGCTGGATGAGTGGTGCCCTGATCGTGTAGGCACGATCCACACGTTCCAGGGTCGAGAAGCGGACACGGTCATCCTGTTGCTGGGTGCGCCGAAAGCGAGTCAGCAAAGGGCGCGTCAGTGGGCGGCAAGCCCGCCAAATATAATCAATGTAGCCGTCTCACGCGCCAAGCAAAACTTGTATGTGGTCGGCTCGGCTACTGCATGGGCTGGAGCGGGAACTAGTCTGCAGGTCCTGCATCGGCAATTGGCGCAATCATCCTGACAATCTCCGAGGAGGCCCTCATTGTTGAGGGCCTCCTCGCTAATAGTCTTCAATTTACCTCAGTAAGAGACCGGCCGTCATGTGGCAGAAGCTGGAGTTTTTAGAGTAGATTATTTTAGCCAAAGGCGATTAATCAACGGGGAGCATGTCACCTCAATCTACCAGGAACTGCATCCCCTATTACATAGCCAGTTTACTAAAGGTGCAGACTCAACCAAATACGAGTGCCTTCAATATCATACGCTTTTTCCCCAAATCCTTTCGCAAGCAGAGACTCTGGTAAATATTCGTCATATTTATCTAAGTACTTTTCTGGAACATTTACAGCAAGATCAAACGCTGAAGGCAAGCCTGACAGCAGCATACCTTTAAGTGCCTGTTGAACATAAGCGACACTTGAGCCATCAATTTCTATAACTCCAGCAAATGAATTAGCTTTAAAACCACAACGTACGAGCAAGGCTGTGACCGTATTGACAACTTTATCCCCCATCCAGGGAATTACGTAACAGTGTTGCCCACTCGTAATAAAATACTCATTTTTTAGGTTATAGCGCTGAAAGTTACTACAGCCTTCCGCAAATAGGTTTCTGGCGGCCGTATCGGCATAATCTACTTTCTTGCTACCTATTGCTATGCGGTAATCACCCTCCCTATAGATAGCAAGCATTTCCTGACGAACGGTGTCATGAACAGACATTCCTCCCCCACTAAATTGTGGTGGCTGGCCGCCTTTGGTCGCCTCTACATAGATAACTTTTTTCTCTGTCTCGATCTCTGTCACTTTCCAGCGCCGCCCACCGAAGATGATATGTTGGTCTGGTAGCAGTGGGGAGTCCACAGGCACTGTTCCAAGGGTTCTGTTTCCGGTGACAATGCGGAACTCTTCTGGTGTATTGAACACGGCATAAAAAGTGTAATGGTTAGTCAGTATCTCCCCCTCTGCCCCAACAACCATTTCACCGCTAGCAAGTTGAGTGAGTAGGCCACATGCTCCCATATGTTTAAGCAGGCTTTTGAAATCGTTTAAATCTACATTTCTGAACGGCCCTGTCTGGCATAGTTGTGACCAGAGCTGGTCGGCACGAACTCCACCCCATTGTGCGGTAATTGCAAGAATCTGGTGTAGCAGCGTAGAGTAATGCATCTGCCGGGAATCGGCAGGTTCAAACCATTGTTCAGAGATCATCAATCTGATCATTGCCATCGACTGGACCAACTGCAGCCGTAGGTGGTCAACGATACTGCTAGTCACAGTGAGCTCATTTTCTGTAATTAGCATTCTTAGCACTGATGGGGAATCGCGTCGCCCAGAACGTCCCATACGCTGACGCAGACTGGAAACAGAATGCGGAGGCGTAACTTGGATAACTGACTTAACCTTACCGATATCAATGCCCAACTCGAGCGTCATTGTACAAACAGCTGTTGTGGGCAAATTTCCTTTCTGAAGACGAGATTCAAGCGCCTCACGTAATTCCCTGGCAAGGGAACCATGGTGCGGGAAAAATTCATTCGGAACAATTTGTTCCTCACACATGTCGCTCAGCGTTGCCGCAATGCTTTCAGTGCGCTTTCGGCTGTTTGCAAAGACCAAATGAGAATCGCCACGGCAAAGTCTAAAAATGTCAGCGCAAACCTCATGTTCAGCTGAACTCTGAAGTTCTTCCTCTTTTTGGAGCACTCGTTCCAGGTACCCTTTGACCTGTACCTGAAGAGTGGCCGTGCTATTACTATCTGTAACAGTTACGCAGGGGAGTCGTTTGTCAGGGCGCAACATTTCAGGCACTTTCTCCAGTTCTCCCAGCGTGGCACTCAACGCAACGCGGGGAATTGGATTTACCTGGCGATCTAGCACATGGTCAATTCTATTGAGCAGAGAAAGCAGCTGTACACCACGCTCTGAGCCAATAAAAGCATGAAACTCATCAATAACGATGTATGCGACTGAAGAAAAAGCCTGTTTGAGCCAGCCCATTGAATTTATGAGCAAAGACTCAAGTGACTCAGGTGTAATCAGTAAAATGCCAGCAGGGTTTGTCCGAGCCTTCTTCTTTTTGCTTTGTGGTACGTCCCCGTGCCAGGGAGTCACTGGCATTTCCAATGCATCTCCAAGGCTCTCAAGACGACGGTATTGATCGTTAATCAATGCCTTCAACGGACTGATATAGACGATGCCAAATCCATTCGTAAGATCTGCAACTGCCGAACAGGCAGGAAGAAAGAAAGCCTCTGTTTTACCCGCTGCTGTACCTGCACTGATTAGCACGTCTCGATCACGGGCTAAAATTGCCGGGATAGAACTCTCCTGCAAGGGCCTTAATGTAGACCACCCCTGCTTGTAAACCCACTTACGGACGCGGGGATCGAGGCTATCGTAGGCACTGCTCATAGTTTGAAGTTCGCCAGTCCGTCGTCGTCATCGCTTTCCTCCGTAGTGGCGTCATCCATATCGCTGGGCCGGTCCTCTTCAATCGCTACACCCTCGATTAGTGTTTGCCAGTTCATCGTTCTGTTTTGTTCCAGCACGGCAAGCATGTCCAGGAAACCTTTTATGGTATTACGGGGGGTACGGAAGTAAGCGTCTCCAATGGTTTTACTACAGTGACGCAGGAATCCAGTCAGTGCCTCATCTGGTACCAGATAATTCTCTGGATCTCCACCTGCATAAACATGACGGAGATTTCTCAGCAAAATATACAGTTCCTCAGGGGTGAGGCTGGCAAGATGCAAAGTGGGGGATGAGTAGTCGATCACTCCTGCTTTTTGCGCGAACCGGTTTTCCGCCAGACGCGACTGGAGCGCCTCATAGCTGTAAAGACCTTTACGCGGATCGAAAAGAAACTCTGGCGTACCCCCGAGGATAAAACCAATGTTCTCGGCTGAGCCTTGCAGGCAGTCATTCAGGATCCGCAAAATCTGTTCGTAGTTCGCTGTTCTTGCTTGCGTATTATTCAGCTTAAAGAGGTTCACCATTTCGTCGAGGCTGACCAAAAGACCGGCATAGCCTGCCTGGCGGACAAAAAGGCTCATCAGCTTCAAAGAATCATAGAATGATGCGTCTGAGATAATAGTCCGAACGTCGAGATCGTTACGGGCATCAGTTTTGGTGGTGTACTCTCCCCGCAACCAGCGAATAGCATTGGATTTTAGCGTTTCGTTATCCTGTTCATGCCCGCGCCAGAATGCATCAATGACCTTCGCAAAGTCATATCCACCCACCATATCTGACAGAGCTGCCAGGCGTTTATGAATAACTGATGAAACCTCGGAGCCGTCCGTGTCAGCTTCCTTCCTTGCCTCCGTAACGAACCTTTCAACAACGCTAAGTAACGCATTACCATCCGGCTTGTTTCTGGTGGACATGTTTTTCATAAGCTCTGAATAGAGGTTACGAGCCTGACCTCCCGATGAGTGAATACGTCTGTCAGGAGAAAGGTCAGCACTGACTGACACCAGCTTCTTCTCTAACGCAATAGAGCGCACAACACTCAGAAAGAATGTTTTACCGGAACCATATTCACCGATGATAAGTCTGAAGCTTGCACCACCGTCAGCTATCCTCTCAATATCCTGATGGAGAGCGGTGATCTCATTCACACGGCCAACCTGGATATGCTGAATACCTATCCTTGGCGTTACACCTGACTTAAGTGACTGAATAATAGCGTCGCGTTCTTTCACTCTTATACGTGTTACAGACATTCACTATCCCTCTAATTCTTTGGCAATTTCCAGGTCAACCCAGATATCATCATCGGCATCGTCCAGCACCGGAGCATCAACCACCGCATAGGACCAGTCATTGATCACCTCAAGTGCACCGCCGAGCATCAGATTCAAATTTCCGCACAATTCTGTCGCCTCTTTTCGGGACCACTGTTCTTTCTCCAGCAAACTGCGATAAAGCTGACTATGTGCGGAATCAAGGCCCACCGCCTCCGCTAATGAAACTGGAGCGCTTTCTGGCTCTTCCGGTTCTTCGTCGGTGAAAATTGTCTTCAGCAATTTACGAACATCATCCGTGGCAGATTCGTGGCGGGCAAGTACATTAGCATCCAGTGTGAACCCTGCTGCTGGCTGATCAGTTGGTACAGACGAGACAAGGTCATGTTCAGTTGCTGAATGCTGATGGATATTGCTCGAGACAGATGAGGGATCCAGCCCCAAACTTGAATAAATCTTCTCAAGCTGTTTGATTTCGGAAGGCGCTATTGTCCCATCCGAACAGGCAACACTAACGATAACTTTACCCACAGCAGTTTTTTCCGCGGCCCCCATCAACTCAATCCTGCTTTTCATTCCTGTCATATTGGCTGGGGTATGAAGTTGCCACGTTAAATACGCATGTAGAGAGCGTTTTTCATCATCGGTGAAGCCAGTATTGTTGTTGATAGCATTCTCAAGCACTTTCTGCTCGGCTTGATCAAGAGAATCGTCAATCAAGGCGACCATCGCCCCTAATCTGAGCGTCATTACTGCTGAGATAAATTCAGGAGAAGGTGAGAAGCGTCCAGCTTCGGCGGCAGGGAATAGAACAAGTGTCCCATCAACATCGGCCTTCACATGGTGATAATACGGGTCAGGTGCCAGACCGTAACCCATCTTCAGAGCAAAGGCCTGCATCAAATCGGCCTCTTTTTTATTGATCTTATTGGGGCAAGTGGCATTCATATGTGCCCAAAAGTCAGCAACTGAGACTAACCCCTCCTTGACGAGGATCGCCTCATCAGCCCAGCGTTTGAATGAGCTTAATATTTTTTCTGCGCCTTCATTAACGATCTCTGAAGGGAGCAACATAATTGCAGCCGTATCATTGACTGACGTACCTTTCCTGCCAAGATAGCGACTATATGCATCGAGCTCATCTGTACATATGTCGGCAAGGGCAATAATTTTCTGAACCGGGCCCTTCAATGCACTTGGGTCAGGTAAGTCGGGAACAGGAAGACGAACGCCTCGCAAACTGGGGCTTGCAGGTGTGTAATCTAACCGCAGGCGTGTTTTATTCGCCTTAACGACCATCCCTTCACCATATTTGATGGTGTAACGCCGTTTGAAAAGCGCAGCAAACTCTTTGGCACACCGGCGAGCAGGGGTACGCAGCGCATATTCGGTATGGTTTATCACCCAAGCCAACGCCAGTTCAGCTGATACAGGAACGCCTTCATGTACAGTTTTAGCCAGAGCTAGCTTAAATTGCATGCCATTACTGAAACCTGATTCAATATCGAGATCTGTGGCTAAGCCCATGTTCGGGCGCAGAATAGACATGGCTTCGAGTAATTGGGCCGAATATCCACGGAATGAGCGATTCTCAATGAATACCGATCTTAACCGAGCGACTTCATTGAACAGATTACGGAACTCAGCATCAGGAAATTTTGAGTTAGTGGAATCTACGAACGCTTTTCTTTCCAGACCGTAGAGGTAGATAAAAACATAGCCGATAGGACACGATGGATCAGACCTATCGCTGGCGAGCCAACTGACATACGCACCGCGTGCTTCTGGGGAAAGAGAGGAAAAACTGGGCCAGTATCCTAATGAACTGTCCTCGTAAAGATAAGAAGTAGGTTTTATCTTACATGTGTCATCAATTAAGGATGCCTCACTTCCATCGTCATAATAGCCGCCTGATTCCTGACCGGAGGGCTTCATACGTTGTCCCACGTAAATGTGACCACCAGTGATTGTTACACCAGCTACAGTTATCATTTCACCAGGAAGGACCCATCGAGCTGGTGCACCTGCTGACTTTGAGGTGTTCCGGTAATGATTGGTTGTCACCCGAACTTCAACACCCCGGCCACCGCTCAATGTAAAAGTTGCAAGGTTATCGTCTTCACTACTATCGTTTCGCACAACCGCCTCTTTTTTCTTGATGTCAGTAAGCCATTCTTTTGGTGGTGCTTTCATGAAGCTTAAAGCATAAGGCTTTGGAGACTTTCTTTTTTTGTTCCTAAAATACAACAAGTAAATGACAAAAATCGCCGCCAAAAATATCAATAACTCCATGAGATATAACCTTAAAATCATTCCTCACGCACACTAACAAGCGGCAATGAAGATTGGGCAAGTGGATTAATCTCAAAATAATACGTCTAAATCGCAAGGCTTCAAGCCATAATGCAGTCAAAATTAATTTATTGTTCTAGATGAAAATAATTAATGCGTAAGCATGATTTTCAAACAGAATTTTTGAAGGCATGTGAATGCTTGTGGGTCATTCTCATCAGAATGAAGTTGAATTAGTTCTGCTTAAACATACGACTAGCTGTTACATGAATGCCGAACTGGCGGCAATTATCCTTATCTATTTGCTGTCAGAACTGACTCTGCTAACGGGAAATGATCTCACCTACCGCGAACCGTGCAAAAGGCATTTCATGCTCCGGTGACCTGAACAAACCACCCAGCAAGTTTGTGTATCAAATTCATACGCTGGTGATGTTAACTTTTTGAGCACGCTTTTCCTCCTGTTCCTTATGTCTCTGATTGGTTATCTCCATAAGACCGAACAGCATATATCTTCCACTGTAACCCTGTATGCATGTAATTTTGAGGCGTATTAGTAGACGTCAGAATACAGTCGAGAGCTGGAAGATGCAGTCTACAAGAGGGTTTGAGTGAACCTGAGCAGATTATGAGAGGGGCTTGAATGGTGCCGATAATTGGAGTCAGACCTGTGAAATTCTCTTCCGGAATTAAGCCAACTCCATAATGAGCACACATAAAATACAATATTAAAAAATTATAAAAATCAATAGAATGAAGTGAGAGTCACCGTTCAGCGTTTGATTAAAAGCTGTTTTTTTCATGGAGCTTTATCAAGCCCATGAAATCTGACAGACTCCTTAAATCCACGCAACCGCGTGGATTTTTCATTGCACACCCTCCTGCTCTCTCCCGAAACAACGCAGCCCGGAATACCTCCACACCCCTGTCCTCCACCCTCGCAAACAAAGCCCCCTATTCTACCAGCAGTGATTTCAGCCGGCTGAGCCAGGCTTCCGTATCGTTCAGCAGCGCACAGCTGAGATTTTCAATGGTCATGTGTTGCGCCATTGAGGCGCGGCGCAGCAGGCTGTAGGCATCATCCTCATCCAGCCCCAGCGCGTTCATCACCCGCAGCTGTGCGGAGAACAGAAACTTACGCGCCCGAAGTCGTTCCTCCTGCCGCCGAAGCTGCGCGTCGAGCTGGCTGATGTGCGCGGCATGGTTGAGCGCCAGGGTAAAAGCGGTCATCACACCATCAAAGCGCACCGGTTTACGCATATAGCTGTCGATCTTCTGTTCAGCAATCCACTGCAAGCGCGAGGGCGTTTCAATGGCGGTAAGCGCTACCTTTGGCAGCGCGGGCCACGGGAGCGGGTTCGTGGGGTGAAACAGCGTGGAGTTATCTCCGTCGAACACCAGTAACTGCTGGTCAGCCAGCTGGCTCTCGTCCGGAAACACCGTACAGAACAGCCCCTCAATGCCTATGCGGCTGAACTGCTGCGCCAGATGGTGGTTATCACGGTCGGAACAGCCGATCACACACACTTTTAATCCGCGCATCTGTACGTTTTTTCGGCTCATTCGTCACCTCCGCGTGGCATGAGGCTCGCGAGATCCACCCTGGCCAGCCAGGGATCGGGTTTCACCGCCGCCTCTGCCTGCCAGAAACTCTCCAGCCTGCCGTTATGGCATCGCGCCAGATGCGGCGTCAGCCAGCAGTGATTATTGTCGGCGTCGAGGCGGATCCGTCCGGCGGGCGAATCCATCTCATCCTGCAATACCGCATTACGCACACCGTCCACATCCGCATTGCCGTGGCGCGCAATGGCTCTCGCCAGCAAATGTCCGGCCAGCCAGGCACTCTCGCTGTCCACTGACGGGGAAACCTGCTCACCAAAGCGCTGATGATAGCTGCTCAGAAAACGGTGGTTGGCGGCGCTGTCAATCGACTGAAACCAGCTGGCAGAAACCAGATATCCCTCTAACGCCTCTGCGCCAATTAACTGCACTTCCGGTTCACACAGCGTCAGGCTGAGCTTCAGCACCTCATTTAGCCACGGCTGCTGCTGACAGGCCTGGTGCCAGGCGCGATAGAAACTGTAGGCGCTTTTACCGACCATGGTATTCAGGAGGACTTTCGGGCGGCAGGCGATAATATCCGCGATTAACGCCTCCACGTTTTCGTCTCCCATCGGCAGTAATTTACTCTGCAATACGCTGCCGCCCGCGGGGATGACGGCTTCACGGGTCAGGCGATCCATCTCCCATGACCAGACATAGTTAGAACCAATGTGATAGATCTCTGCTGCCTGCTGCTGTAACAGCCAGCTGAGCATCGGCAGGATATGCTGGTTGGGACTGGCCCCCAGGTAAATCACGCTATTGCTGCTCTCAAACCCCTCATAGCGCGCGGAATGCCACAACAGCGCGTTAGCACCTTCGATCAACGGCAGGATGGTCTTCCGCGCCGCAGACGTGTAGCAGCCAATCACGTGACGTACTCCATGGCGATAGAGTAAGTCGTGGCAATAGTCGTAATAGAGATCCAGCGACCCCTGCGGATCGCGGATCACGGGCGCCAGGGTAAACGGATGGGCGGGATTGGCGTTTATCTCCTCAATCGCCAGCAGGATGCCGTTGAGCATCTCGCGCCCGATCACCGCATAATCGCCTGACACTGAATAGAGAATACCGACCGGAATAACGGGTTTCGGCAGCGGCTGAGTGGCAGTCATAATAGCTCCTGAATCAGCGCGGCCCGCAGGCCGCGTCTGTGGCTCATTTCGGTGATGAAGCAATCAGCGCAGTGTAGAAATGCGGCTGACGCATCAGCACCAGGTCTTTACGCCTTACCACATGATTGGGATAAGGATCGCCGGCTGACCCCGTGGAGATATCCAGCAGCGCCAGCCCCTTCGCACCGGTCGCTTTCGCTTCCCTGCGTGGAAAGGCAAAGGTATCCGGCCCGTATATCCCGCTCAGGCCAAAGCTTTCGCCTGCAGCGACGGGCCAGTTGGCAAAAGCCAGCCAGACATTATTCTCTCCGGCCCGAACGCGTGGCAGCAGCCAGTGGTAAGGATCGGCGCCGCGCGGGATCGGCCAGACATGCGGTATCGCCGTGCCCGGGTGCGCCATGGGCAGAGGTGAATGAAGCTGCGCCGGGCAGGCGATGATGTCGCAGCCTTCCAGCGCCAGAATGCGGGCCGCTTCCGGCACCAGCAGATCCTCACCCAGCAGAATACCGACGCGTCCGCAGGGCAGATCGCACGTCACCCACTGATCCCCTGCGCAGGCCCAGTGCCGATCCTGGTCGCTGAGGTGAATCTGGCGATAGTGCGCGTTGACTCCCTCACTGCTCACCAGCAGCGCGCTGTTGTAGCACTGCTCCCCTTCCCGCTCGGCGAACCCTGCAAGCAGCGCGATATCCAGCTCCATCGCGAGCGCGATCAGCGCCTGTACAGGCGCATCCTCCCGCGTCAGCGCGCAATGGCTGCCGTCACCCCCGGTCAGCGCGCGCTCCGGCAGGATCAGCAGTTCCGCGCCCTCTGATTTCGCCTGTCCGGCCCAGTGCCGAATCTGTGCCAGATTAGCATTCACCTCGTCTTGCGGGCGAAACTGCGCCACCGCAATACGGGACGCTTTGCCGTCAGGCAGGGGATCACGCCCATATAAGCCAAAAAAGTCCGCCGGATTCCAGAGGAAAGTATTGGTCATCAGCCGCTGATAGAGCTCAGGCCGGCGCTTATTCAGCTGTGGATTCTCCGCCGGAAAAGGTAACTCAGCGCTGAGTATCCGATCGCCACTGTCGCAGCCGGCCAGCACATTTCCCTGGCTATCCACAATGCAGCTGCCGCCGCTGAACTGCACGCCCCGCTCCCATCCCCAGCGGTTACTTTCAATCAGCGCACAGCCATTCTCCCAGGCGCGCGTGAGCCAGTAAGGCGCAGGAGTGCGTTCAGCCAGCCAGTTACTGATGTGGCAGATAATCTGTGCGCCCCCCAGCGCAGCCAGCCGGGCAGTTTCAATGAAGTGAATATCCATACAGACCAGCAGCGCAATATTGCCGATCTCAGTCTGAAAGACCTGATGCCCGCCATCACCGTTAGCCGCCCATTTCGGTTCCGAAATATAGGGATGTGTTTTACGGTGGACGCCAATCACGCCCTGCGGGCCGACCAGAATGGCGCTGTTATAGTAGAGGTCGGTTACCCTGTCCCGCTCCGGCATGCCAAAAACCAGAAAGCAGTTAAACTCACGCGCAATCGCAGCGAATGCCTGACTGGTGGGGCCATCCGCCGTTTCTGTGTAGGGGGCGACCTCCGCACGATCCTGCCAGCAGTAGCCGGTAGTGGCCATTTCCGGCATCACGATTAAGCGTGCGCCGTCACGTGCCGCCTGAGTGGCTAATGCCAGCAGCCGGGCGACGTTTTCCTCTTTTCTGAACTGCGTGGGTTCAAACTGAATGGTTGCAACGTTGATGCGCATTATTCGGCCTCCTTGCTCAGTAAGGGTTTAAACACCGGTTTCGGCCCCTGGTAAGCATCAGAGGGTTTCCAGCTGGTTTGCATATCTTCCGGGAAGGTTTTGAAGTAGTAGCTGCCGCGGGTCGCCACGCTGATAGCGACATGCAGCACAGGGCCAACCAGCATGGCAATAAATGAGGCGTACACCATCGGATAGAGGCCCAGCACGCCTGCCGCGCCTGTTGCCACCGCGACGCACAACGCAATGACCCCGGACGGATTCCACATCCGCAGATACGCTTTGCGATACTCCACGAAATCGGAAGGCGCAAGGTGCAGCACTTTGCGGCAGATAAAGTAATCCGCAAGGATAATAAAGACCCAGGTGTTGGTGAGAATGCCGGTAATGGCGAGGAACGTGCCGGTATACTGCAGGATATTGCAGATATAGAACAGCACGCCGAGCAACCAGACCAGCAGCATCCACCACTGACGTCCCGGGCGATAGTTAAACGCCATATCCATGGTGTTCGACAGGGCAATCGAACCTGAGTAGAGATTCAGGACGTTGATGCGGATCTGGGTAATCACTGCAAATAACACGCCGGTCAGCCCCATAATCAGCGGGAAGACGAAGCCCGGATCGAGCGCCAGCGACCAGACATCCTCGCCCTGAATATGCGGCATCAGGGTGTAGGCCATAAAGGCTCCAAACAGCATGACGACAACAATCGGGATCAGCATTCCCAGCATGATCGTTGCGGTGCCTTTATGCGTGATCCCCGGACGGGCAAAACGACCGTAGTCAGTGGCCATCAGTCCCTGAAAAACGATCTGCCCGTTGGCCATATTCATCACCAGCCATAGGGCGTTACTGTCCGCCTCTCCTTTCGGCTGCCAGCCGCTGAAGCTGACCGCCGGATAGTGGTGCGTTAACTGCCAGATACAGAAGCCAAACAGCACAATGAAAATGGGAACGCCCCAGGTTTGCAGGAACTGCATGGATGACATGCCCTTCCAGACAAACCAGATGGCGGCCAGCCCCATCAGCGCAAAGATAGCGATGCCGGTCAGGGAGTTGACCGGCACGCCCGCATAGTTGGCGATGGCGTGAGACACAATGGTGCCTTCAAACAGGAAATAGAAGATGAAGTTGACGGCGTAAATCAGCGAGGTGAAGGCGGAGCCCATATAGCCAAACCCCAGGCCGCGCGTCATCAGATTGAGTGAGAGCCCCTCTTTACTCGCCATCTTCATAATGCACGAGCCAATCAGGGTGGCGAACACCACCATATAACCGATCGGCAGCAGCAGCATTGGCCAGCCGACCTGGTAGCTCATGTCTGCCCCGAGGCTGAACCAGAACATCGCGGTAGAGTTGCCCAGCAGCACCAGAATAATGGCCGGAATCGGCCAGCGATAGTGCGCCGGCACACGGCCCACCGCGTAATCCTCAACGGCCTCTGCTTCGGTAATATCCTGCGGCCCCTGAAACCATGCTTTTAACTTACTCATAGATTTGCTCCAAAAAAAAGCCCCGCCGGCAGCATTGCCGGCAGGGCTTCTTCGCCTGAAATCGATGTTGTGGAGTGGCTGCTCGCCACAGGCCGCTTACCAGGCTACGGTGCCTGTTCCTGCCCGGCAGGATGCGGTAACGATAAAGAAGCAATTAATGCGCCAACTGTTAAAAGTGGCGCAGAAAGGCGGTAGAGAGGCGGATGGCAGGCGAGAGACGCATAATGCCGGTGCAGCGCGCACCATGGTGATCCAGATTTCGTGAGCCATCCGGGTTAATGATGGCGGAGAACGGAACTGCGACGCGGGTTCAGGCAACGATAAACTGCGTTTCACACTGCCGGGCAATCTCCCACAGTCGGTTGCGGATCACCTGCTTGAGCTGCAGCGTGGACTGCGACTGAGGCAGGTCGCGACGGCTGATCAGCATCACTTCAAACGGCAGGGGCTGGGCCACGGGCAGCAATTTCAGCTGGTCGGCATAGCGGCAGGCGGTGAAGAGATCCACGACGCCCACGCCGCCGCCCGCCAGCACCATATCCGCGATGACCGAGTAGGTTTTGATCGATAACGACACGGCGGGATTCAGTTTTTTATCGCGCAGCGCACGATGGAGCACGCGCCCTAAAGGGTCCTGGGCCTGCATCATCAGCAGATTGTTGTCGCATAACCACGCCAGCGTAACGGGGTCAGCCTGGGGATGATGACGTGGCAGCAGCGCCACCATGGAGGAGTGAAACAGGGGTTCAGCCAGCAGAGCCGCGTCGACCTGCTGACCGAAAACCAGGGCAAAATCGAGCTGATTCTCCAGGATCATCTGGCATAAGGTACTGAAGTGCTCGGTGACCAGTTCAACGCTGACAGAGGCCATCTGCTGCCGCCAGGTCACCAGGGCGGGAGCCATCACCATCTGACCAAATGCGTGAGCCGCCCCGACGCGCACTAACTGCCCTTCGCCGCGTCGCAGCTGTTCGGCGAGCTGGGTAATGGATTGCAGGCGCTGACAGAGTTCGTCGATTTCCGGCAGCAGGCGCCGCCCCTCTGCTGTCACGCTCATCCCCTGAATACGGCGTTCAAACAGCGCAAACCCCAGCTGCTGTTCAGCGTGATTCAGCACCCGGCTGATGTTCGGCTGCGACACATTCAGCAGGCGCGCCGCTGCGCTGATGCTGCCGGTCTGAACGATGGCCTGAAAGACCTCTATATGGCGGAGCCGCATAATTTTTACCCTGGATGGAATAGCGAATAAAGGCGCCTCCGCCAGGTGGCCTGATCAGGTCCGGGCGGAGGAGAGGCGAATGGTCTCCTCATGCAAAAACTGTACCGCAAAGCCAGAGAGGAGGCAGTTACCCGCCTCACAGACAGGGTTACATCTACGGGGTAATGTCGCTACGACTGGGTCGTCGCCAGATAAGAGAAAGCACTGAGCAGGCTGATTAACGTCGCCATTTTCTCCGCCCGATAGCCGACGGTGACACCATCAAGACGCGTGACGCCGGGGATCAGACAGAACAGATCGGCCAGCACCGGTCTGCTGGCCTGCAGCCGCATCGCGTAGGGTGCCGTCAGGCGGGTCGTGCTCACCTGAGGCTGATGCTGATGCTGCAATGCGGTGCGTGCCGCGGCAGCAATCGCACGCTGCGCGGCGTGAGGGCTGATCGATTCCGCGCAGGTGTGGGAAATGGCGCGTTTGACACAGACGTAATCGACCGTCGGGTAGTGTTCCGCTATCCAGCCCTGCAGCTGATCGTCGCCCGTCACCAGCAGCAGTGGCGTGCCCTGCTCAGCCGCGGCGGCGGCGTAGATATCGGTTTCGCCCATCACCAGACCATTGATATGGATACGCCAGAATGCCCGGCCGTTGATGGTATGCGCCAGCACGCCGGGTTCACCCGCGGCGCTGTGATAGCCCACCAGAAATAAGCCGTCGAACTGCTGCTGTTCAATGCCTTCCACCATCGACAGCCCGCGAGGTTTGCCCTGCACCAGCCGGGCACGGGAATCGATATGTTCCGCCCGCAGGTTGGTCATCCGGGCATGGCTGTCTGCAACCACCACGTCCGTGGCGCCGCCCGCGAAAGCGCCCTCAATCGCAGCATTGACTTCCTGCTCCATCAGCCCCCGGGCCAGCTGGTACTCCGGGTTGCCTGGGGTGCATTGCTCCGGGCACATGACGCCCGCGATGCCTTCGATATCGGCAGAGATAAAAATTTTCATGAGGTTAACCTGTCCAGTATCGGAGTCAGTGAGGGCCGATGATGACCCCGAAAGCCGGTCACGGCCTCCGCGCTCAACAGGGCGTCCAGTACAGCCTGTTCGGTGGCATCGGCCGCGGCGGCAAGCAGCGGCTCCAGCTGCTCCTCCCGTGGCGGTTGCGGCAGCGGTTGCGTTGAAAACGCCACCGCAATGTCGCCCGAGCCGTGGCCCCAGTGGCTGCCCAGCCGTCCCAGGCCGGCACCGGCGCGCTTCGCGAGGCGCTTTAACTGTCGCGCCTCCAGCGGCGCATCCGTTGCCATGATGATGATGACAGAACCGGCATCGCGCTGCGGCGTGTGGCCTGGCAGCAGCGGCGCAATCATCTCACCGGCTCGCACGCCATCGAGCGTCAGGGCCTCCAGTGCGCCAAAATTGGCCAGCACCAGCACGCCAAGCGTGGCGCTGAGCGAGGGGATCAGCCGCGAGGCGGTGCCGATCCCCCCTTTCAGGCTGAAACAGCTCATGCCGCGTCCGGCCCCGACGCTGCCGCGTGCGAAGTCGGCTGAAGCGGTCTGCAGGGCCGTCTGCGCCATCGCCTCGCTGACAGCCAGCGCCTGAATATCGTTGAGCCAGCCATCGTTACACTCCAGCGCCAGAGGATTGACCGTTGGCAGCGTTCGCCCCAGCTCCGGGTTGCGACGGATGGCATCCCGTACCAGCGTGGTAAACAGCGTGCCGACCGCCAGCGTGTTGCTGAGCAGAATCGGCGTCTGCAGCACGCCAAGCTCCTCGATCTGAACCAGCCCGACCGGTTTGGCAAACCCGTTCAGGACCTCTGCCCCGCACGGCAGCGGCGTCAGAAACAGATTGTCGCCCGGCGGCACGATAGCGGTGACGCCTGTCTGCGTCTCGCCTGCACTCAGCGTAGAGTGGCCGACCCGCACGCCCGCCACATCGCTGATGCGATTAGTGGCTCCGCAGGCGCTGCGCGGCTGACCCAGTTGACGCGTCTCACGCCAGCGCTCCAGCAGCAGCGTGCGCTGCACATGTTGAAAATCCATTGTCAGCCCTTGAGTTTGGGATCGAGGGTGTCGCGCAGCGCATCCCCAAGCAGGTTAAAGGCCAGCACGGTCAGAAAGATCGCCAGCCCCGGAAAGACGCTCATATGCCAGGCCCCGGCCATCATCATGCTGCGGCTCATCGCCAGAATATTGCCCCATTCAGGCACGTCAGGTTCCGGGCCCAGTCCGATAAAGCTCAGGCCCGCCGCCGTGAGAATACTGGTGCCAATGCGCATAGTGAAATAGACAATCACGCTGGAGAGCGTGCCGGGCAGAATATGCCGCAGAATAATCACCCGGTCTGGCGCACCGGCGCAGCGCACCGCCTCAACATACGCCGCCTGTCGCAGTGAAAGCGTCGAAGCACGCACGATACGGGCAAAGACCGGTACGCTGAACACCGCGACCGCGATGATGACATTGTTCAGGCCCGTTCCCAGCAGCGCCACCACCGCGATGGCCAGCAGCATGCCGGGAAAGGCGAACAGCACGTCGGCGCCGCGCATAATCAGCATATCGATCCAGCGGCCATAGTAGCCGGCCAGTAAACCCAGTATCACCCCGACGATCATGCCCAGCGTGACCGACAGCACCCCGACATAGAGCGAGATGCGGGCACCGTAAATAATCCGGCTCAGCAGGTCACGCCCCAGCTCGTCGGTCCCCATCCAGTGGGCGGCCGTCGGCGGCGACGATAACGCCATCCAGTCCGGTGCCATCGGGTCCCAGGGGGCCAGCCAGGGCGCAAAGAGGGCGACTACGATCAGCAGCAGCACAAATCCGCCCGACACCAGCGCCAGGGGATTACGCACAAAGGCGTGCAGGAAGTCGCGCCAGGGTGAACGAATGATCTGTGGCGGGTTTTCAGTCAGTGATGACGAACTCATCTCGGCTCCTGTCGCAAACGAATGGCCGGATTGACGACTGCATAGAGCAGATCGACCAGCAGGTTAATCACGATAAATTCAAACACGAACAGCATCACCAGCGCCTGAATGACCGGCTGGTCCTGCGCCTTGATCGACTCAATCAGTAACCAGCCCAGACCAGGCCAGTTGAAGACGCTCTCCACGACGATAGAGCCCCCCAGCAGAAAACCGAACTGCAGGCCCAGCATGGTGATCACCGGGATGAGTGCGTTGCGCATCACATGTTTCCACGTCACCAGCCGTTTTCGCAGCCCTTTCGCTTTTGCGGTGCGCACGTAATCTTCCTGCGCCACCTCAAGAAAGGCCGAACGGGTAAAGCGCGCCATCACGGCCGCCACCGACGACCCCAGGGTGATGGCAGGCAGGACAATATCGCTGGCCCTGTTAAAGCCGCTGACCGAAAAGAGCCCAAACGGCATCGCGACGAACTGGATCAGCAGCAGCCCCAGCCAGAAGGCGGGCATGGAGATGCCGCCGACGGCCACGCTCATCAATGTCCAGTCCTGCCATTTCCCCCGTTTCAGCGCCGCCAGAACGCCGAAGAGCAGGCCGAGGATCACGGACCAGGTAAACCCTGCGAGGGCGAGCCACAGTGTCGGCATGAATCCCTGCGCGATCACCTGCCGCACCGGTTGCTGCGTGCGGTAGGTGATGCCGAGATCGCCCTGCAGCAGGCTGCCGACCCAGTGGAGATACTGCTGCGGCAGCGGATCGTTCAGCCCGAGATGCTGACGTGCCGCCTCTACCGCCTCGATGGGCGCATCCGGTCCGGCATAGATGCGCGCCGGATCGCCCGGCAGCAGCTTGATAAAACCGAAAACCAGCAGCGAGACCACCAGCAAAACCGGGATCATCTCGAGCAATCGGCGAAGGATATATGCAAACATGCGATTCCCTGAAACAGAGGTGCGACGGGCCTTTCCACGCCCTTCTCCCGCATGGGGTCAGGGGCGTGGGGGAAGAAATCGTCTTATTTAAAGGACGCCTGAGTGAATATGAAATTGCCATCAGGCAGCATTGAAACGCCGCTCAGGTTGCTGCGCTTGCCCACCAGGTTGTCTGGCGTGCCAAGAAAGGCTACCGGTGCCGCTTTCCATAGCGCCGTCTGGGCCTGCGCATAGGCGATGCCACGCTTCGCCGCATCGGCCGTCACCAGCCCGGCGGCGATCGCTTTGTCCACTTCCGGGTTGCTGAAGTAGGAGACATTATAGGAGGTCGGCACCCAGGACTCGGTGGCAAACAGCGGGCGCAGCGCCCAGTCCGCATCGCCGGTAGAGGTCGACCAGCCGCCATAATAGAGGTCAAACTCCGCCATTTTCGGATCCTTTACGCCCCACAATTTCGCATTGCGCGTTCCCGAATCCATCGGGGTAACCGTGGCACGAATCCCCACCGCAGCCAGCTGTGCCTTCAGCACCTGACCGGCTCGCACGGCGGCCGTGGCATTGGTTACCCAGAGCTTGAGATCCAGCCCCTGCGGATAGCCTGCCGCTTTCAGCAGGGCTTTGGCCTTATCGGGTGCATAGTGGTAATCGGGATCGGTTTGTTTCTGATAGAACTGCACCCCTTCCGGCATAGCCGAGGTGGCCGGTTTGCCCAGACCGGCAAAGGCCACTTTCAGCCACAGATTACGGTCAATCGCATAGTTGATAGCCTGACGCACGCGAACATCCGCCAGCGGCTTGTGCTGCGTGTTCATCGCCATGTAATAGAGATAGATGCTCGGGTCGCGCTGCACCGACAGATGGCTGTCCTGCTGCACCGCCGCAATGAGGTCGGACGGCAGTGGCCAGATGGCATCCACCTGCCCCGATTTTAAAGCCGCAACGCGTGTCGCATCTTCCGGACTTGGCGAGAAGATCACCTGGTCGACTTTCGGCCACCCCGCCTGCCAGTAACCCGCATACTTCGCCATCGTCACGGCTTTGCCCGGTTTCCAGTCGACAAATTTAAACGGACCGGTTCCTACCGGATGCAGCCGGAGCTGGGCTTCGTCCGGGTATTGCTTCAGGATCGCCGGGCTCCACATCACCGCCGAGGGGTGCGCCAGCGTGTTAATAAAAGCCCCGAACGACTGATTCAGGTCGATTCTGACCTGGTCAGGTGCCAGCACCGTCACCCTGTCGATCATTTTGTAGAGGCTGTTGCGCTTCAGCCCTTTTTTCTGGTCAGCCAGACGATCGAGGTTGGCTTTGACGGCTTCCGCATCAAAAGGGGTGCCATCCTGGAAGGTGACGCCCTTGCGCAGCGTCAGGGTAAATTCGGTCGCGCTCTCATTGGCGGTATAACCGGTCGCCAGCCAGGGTTGCAGCTTCATCTGCGGATCAAACTGGAACAGGCGTTCAAAGATACCGCTCTGTACGGAGTAGCTGATGTTATCCGAGGTGTCGTGCGGGTCCAGCCCCGTGATATCGGCATACATGGAGATACGCAGATCCTGCGCCTGCGCAGCAGAGACCAGCATCGTCGTCAGGGCGAAGGCGAGTGAGGTACGGCGAAAAATGGGTTTCATGAAATCTCCTGGTCGTTGAGGATTATCGCAATGCAATGCCGTCAGCGACCCAGTGCAGAGGCGCAACCTGTCGATAACGGGGCTTAGTGACCGTTTCGCCCACCTTACGTAACGGCGAAGGGATCTCGCTGTCATCGACAAGGCGGGGCTGACGGTTCTCAGGATCGGCTACCGGCACGGAGGCCAGCAGACGCTGGGTATAGGGGTGCTGCGGGTGATTAAATACCGACTGGCGCGGTCCCAGCTCCACAATCTGGCCGAGGTACATCACCGCCACGCGATTCGCAATGCGCTCTACCACTGCCATATCGTGAGAGATAAAGATCCACGCCACGCCGGTCTGCTGCTGGAGGTCCATCATCAGATTGACCACCTGCGCCTGAATTGAGACGTCGAGGGCTGAGACCGCCTCGTCGGCGATAATGACTTTCGGCTTCAGTGCCATGGCGCGGGCGATGGCAATCCGCTGACGCTGCCCGCCCGAAAATTCGTGCGGATAGCGACGCGCATGCTCCGGCAGCAGGCCGACGCTCTTCAGTAACGCATCGATCTGCGGCGAAGCCTCCTCCAGCGATTTCACGATGCCGTGCAGGAGCAACGGCTCGGCGATGGTAAAGCCCACGGTCAGGCGGGGATTCAGTGAGGCGTAGGGATCCTGAAAGACCATCTGAATTTCACGGCGGAGCGGCTGGAATGCCGCCTCTTTCAGGTCAGAGATCTCTCTTCCCTCAAAGTGAATGCTTTCGGCCTCACTGCTGATGAGCCGCATCAGTGCGCGTCCGGTGGTCGATTTGCCGCAGCCGCTTTCACCCACGATGGCCAGGGTTTCACCGGGCCACAGCGTGAAATCAATCTGCTCCACTGCATGCACATGGTGCGTCAGGCTCGATAAGATGCCGCTGCGGATCGGGTAATAGACTTTCAACCCGCGCACATCGAGCAGCGGCGCCACGTCGTAACGCGCGGTCTGCTGTTCGCGTTGCACCGCGTCGCGGGCACCCGGCAGAGGAAAACGTTGCGGCCAGTTGTGCTCCCGCATATCACCGAGTCTGGGCACGGCTGCCAGTAATGCTCTGGTATAAGCGTGCTGCGGAGCGGCAAAAATCTCAGAGACGGTGCCCTGCTCGATGACTTCGCCGCGCAGCATCACCACTACCCGATCGGCGATTTCTGCCACCACGCCCATATCATGAGTGATAAACAGCACCGCCATCTGTTTCTCGCGTTGCAGTTCCCGCAGGATATGCAGAATACGCTCCTGCACGGTGACATCCAGCGCGGTGGTCGGCTCGTCGGCGATCAGGAGCTGCGGGTCACAGGCCAGCGCCTGCGCAATCATGACACGTTGCCGCATGCCGCCGGACAGCGAGTGCGGATAGCTTTTCATGACGCGATCCACATCGGCGATACGCACCTGTCGCAGCAGTTCACGCACGCGCGCCTGCGCCTCTTTTCTGCTGCACTGCTGGTGATCGCGTAACGCTTCGGTCAGCTGGTCATCAATGCGCAGCACCGGATTCAGCGAGGTCATGGGCTCCTGAAAGATCATCGCCATTTCACGGCCCCGCAACGTGCGACGCTGATTCTCATCCAGCGTTTCCAGCGCATGCACGTTTCCACTGCGATCGCGAAACTGCATGCTGCCGCGATCGACACGGCCGCCGTTTGCCAGTAAGCCCATCACGGCCAGCGACGTGACAGATTTACCGGAGCCGCTTTCGCCTACCACGGCGACAATCTCACCCGGATTGATGGCAAAACTGATCCCCCTGAGTGCCTGATTCTCACCGCTGCGTCCCCGAAACGAGACGCTGAGATCCTGAATCGCCAGCACGGGAGAGGCAGAGGCTGTGCGCGCTGCAGAAGAGGTAAGTCGTGTGTCCGTCATCGTCGCCTCGCAAAGTTATAGCCAGATGCGGCCCTGGGAGTAGCTCAAAAAAGGAGAACTGTCGGCGGCCAGCCAGATGGGGCCATCCAGGTCGATGAACTCCGCATTGACCGCGACGGGTAAGGCGGCCTCCATCGCCAGTGACGAACCCAGCATGCAGCCAACCATAATGCGCATATTCTGCGCCCGGGCCGCCTCCACCATCGCCAGCGCTTCGGTCAGGCCCCCGCACTTGTCGAGTTTGATGTTGACCATCTCGTAACGATCGCGCAGTTCCGCAATATCCGCCCGCGTATGACAACTCTCATCGGCACAGACCGGGATGGGATGCTTAAAGCGTTGCAGGTCATGATCCTGTCCGGCGGGCAGCGGTTGCTCGACCATCGCGATGCTGAAGGCCTTCAGTGCCACCAGCAGGCTCTCCAGGTCCAGCCCCGACCAGGCTTCATTGGCATCGATAATGAGCGTGGCGCGCGGTGCCGCCGCACGGATCGAGGCCACCTTTTCCAGAACCGCATCACGGTCGAGCTTAATTTTGAGCAGGATGGCCCCGCGTGAGACGGCCTCTGCCGCTGCGAGCGCCATATTTTCCTGCGTGTCGAGGCTGAGGGTTTCGGCCGTTACCACCGACGGTGGCTGAGGGCACTGGCTCTTCTGCCACAGCGTCTGATGCGTCCGTGCGGCGTCGAGTCGCCATAGCGCACAGTCCAGCACGTTGCGCGCGGCGCCTGCGGGTAAGCGCTGTTGCAGATCGTCATGGCTCAAGCCCGCCTCCACCTCAGCACGCACGGCTTCAAGCATCGCCTGCACGCTTTCGGGCGTCTCACCGTAGCGGGCCGTCGGAGTGCATTCGCCCTGCCCGATGAACCCGTTTTGCTCCAGGGTGACCCGGATGACCGTCACGACGGTCCGGGTTCCACGAGAGATGGCAAAGGGGCGCGCCAGCGGCAATGCCACCACATCGATCTGCAATGTTCTCATTTCAGCCACGCTCCTGAAGCAGCGCGGCGATCCCGTCGATACCAAAACGCACAGGATCGGTTGCCGGCAGGCCAAACTCAGCGGTGATTTCAGCGCAATACGCGAGCGCCTCTTCTTCGCTGTAATTTGAGGTGTTAATCGCAAAGCCTGCGAGCTGCACCGACTCACTGGTCACCTGCGCGGCGCGCAGATTGGCTTCAACGCACTCCTTCAGGCTGACCATCGGCTGGTGGGGCAAATGACGCATATGCGGGCGTCCCATTTCATGACACATGACCAGCCAGTGCGGTTGAGCGCCGTGCATCAGCCCCATACTCACACCCGCATAAGAGGGATGGAACAGTGAGCCCTGCCCCTCGACGATGTCCCAGTGGTCCGCGTCATTCGCGGGTGACAGCGCTTCTGCCGCGCCGGCAATAAAATCCGCGATGACCGCATCCACAGCAATGCCCTCACCCGCAACCAGAATGCCGGTCTGGCCCGTGGCGCGAAAATCGGCTTTCATCCCGCGAGCACGCATCGCCGCTTCCAGCGCCAGGGAGGTGTACATCTTGCCCACTGAGCAGTCCGTGCCCACTGTCAGGATGCGCTTACCTGAACGCTTCTTACCGCTGCCAACATTGAGCACCGGACGCATATGACGCAGGTCAAAAAGCTCAACACCCGAAGCCTGCGCAAGCGCGACCAGTTCCGGTTCGTCCACCAGACGGTGATGCAGACCACTGGCCACATTCATGCCTGCTTTGATGGCACTTTTAATGGTTTCCAGCCAGTGCGCAGGCAGATAGCCCCCTGCGTTGGCGGTACCCAGCACCAGCGTTTTTGCGCCACGCGCTTTGGCACCGGGAATATCCAGTTCATCCAGACCCAGACTGACTGTGCAGCCCGGCAGTTTGATTTCGCCAACGCACTGCTCCGGCCGCCAGATATGAATACCGCGCGCCGTTTTTGCCGCAAGGGGATCGGTCACATCGCCAAGAAAGAGTAAATAGGGTTGTGGAATTAGCATGTTGTCTCTCGTTTCAGCCAAAAGATCAGGTTCTGAAACCACTATTTCATGCGGTCTGAAAGGTGACGAATGCTTGTTTAGCAGGAGGGTATAACGGCAGGTTATAGTCAGAGGTAATTGCGATGATACGGGGATTTTTCCGGCGGAAGTGAGCGTCAGAGGGACTTAAACCGGGAGGGGGTCATAGGAAAAGAAGATGTTTGGGGAGGTGGGGTATGGCCAAGGGGAAGAAATGGTTTACCCAGCACTTAATTCCACTGGTATATTTGAAAATTCGAACTCCAAAAATATACCTCGCCAGCCTTTGGAGTTAGTGAAATCACAAAAAAACCAGCTCATTGCTAGTATTTTTCTTTTCTATAAATTTATTGGGAAGACGGTAAATAATCCAGAAAGATATATTCCAAAGATAAAGAGTATATTTTGAAAAATGACGTCGCAATGAAGATCTTATTTAACCCTCTAAGTTCAGCTGTTTGCTTAAATAATCGAATAATACGTGTTAATGATGTAGGCCACTTTACTAACAGCATTAAATCTAAACTATATCATTGCTAACCATATAAAAATGCCGGAAGAACCTTTTGATCCTATCCGGCCTAAACTCATGGGCGTACAATTCCTAACTTATCCCTCTCCCACTTTAATTCATCCTCACTCTTTATTCTAAGCTTAATAATTAATACACCAAGTACTTTTGTTTTATCTTCGCCAAAGTAAAGATCAAAACCAAATTTTTTATCACATCCGCTTAGTATATATACATGCTCATCCTCAACATCATTAAGCATATTTTTGAGTTCGGAATACCCAATAATATCAGCGCCATTCTTCCTGACATTTTCGATATGAATTTCCATTTCTTCAAGCGTTCTTTTCTTGAGCTTTTTTATAAGAATTAAATTACTGGCATCTGCAAGATCAATATAATCTCGCAGTATTTTTGGCGCCAATGCATCTAAAATTAATTTCTCATTACTATTTTCAATCATGGCAAAAATACCTCTATGTCTCCGCTCCGAGGTCCTCTTAGAAGGACTTCCTGCTCATAGTATCTATCTGGTGACCAGGCCCATGACCAACCAGCACCTTCTGGAGGAGCGCCAGTCTTGACCCTCAAAACCACACCGTCTTCTTTGGCAAATTTTCTTGCAATATCAGGATCTCTGGTCCATGAAGTAAACGGACTATTTGCGGAGACTTCGCCTAGATTATGTTCATCTTCAGTAATATTTGATTTGGGATTGCCTGGGGCGACATGCCCCCTGAGAGCATTGGCTTCATCTGGATGTCCGCGGTATATCCCTCGATATAAATACTCACCTTCGATATGTGGTGGCAACGGTTTAGTTGGTCTGGCACTTGAGCACTTACTCAACCCCCAAGGATCCACCCAACCCAGCGCATTCGGCGCATACTGGTAAAGGTTGATCCCGCCCGCAAGCCCTATCGGGTCCTGCTGGGTAAACCGTCCGCTGTCCGGATCATAATATCGAAACAGATTGTAGTGCAGTCCGGTTTCACGATCCAGGTACTGGCCCTGCATACGCAGGTTCTGCTGCACGGCAGGCAGCCGCTGGCTGGACTCGCGCAGCAGTTTGCCCCACGCGCTGTTGATCCCTTCCCAGGCTTTTTGCCCTTCCGCGTCAGTCAGCAGCTCCGGCATTCCGTTGGCTGCATTATGGAACCAGTAAACCTCCGGGCTTTCCACGCCATCAATACGCGCCAGCGGTTCATAGCTCTGGCTGTCACTATAAACGTAGGTCAGCGGAGTGCCGTCGTGGATTTCCTGCAGCAGCCGGTAACCTTCCCACACGAAGCGCGTCGTGACGGCGTTGCCAGAAGGTCTCCCCTGTAACAGCTGCTGGCTGGTTTTACTGATGCGACGTCCCAGCGGATCGTAACGGAAACTCACCTTTGTGCGCGGCTTGTTACGGTCCCGCGGCTCGCTGATCACCTCCGTCAGGCGATGCTCACCATCGTAGCGATATCGCCAGCGGGTCTGGCCGTCATCTTTCTCTGTGGTGCGGCCATGAATGTCATACTGCCAGCGGATACCGTTCAGTCCGGTGACGCGGTTATGCATGACATGAGCGGCACTATGGCGATCCAGCGGGTTGCCTGCGCCATCCCAGCGCCACTGTTCATTACCCGGCTGCGCACCGTCCTGTGACAACAGCCGGCCGGCGTTATCGTAGTGCCATAACGTCTGGCTGAACGGATTATCGTCACGCTCTTCGCGGATCAGGTTGTTACCGTAATCGAAGTCGCGCCGGCGGGACCAGATGCGCGGCGCAGGTCGCTGTGCTTCACCCCTGAACACGTCACAGCGGCGCAGTCTGCCTAAGCGGTCATACTCGCTACGCATTGTCAGGCCGCCCTGTGTGCGGCTCAGTTCCCGATGCAGCGTGTCACGGGTAAATTCCGTGACCGGCAGGTTGTCCAGTGCGATGCTCAGCAAATGGCCGCTACCGTAATAAAGCTGCTTCAGGTTGCGACCATCCGGCAGGGTTAAGGCCGTGCAGTTACCCAGCGCGTCATACGCCCACGCCAGTTCGCCCTGCTCCCCCTGTTCAGCAACGATGCGGCCCAGCGCATCATATTTAAAGGTAATCTCCTGCTCAGCCTGCTGGCTCCACTCGGTGTCAGACAGCGGCAGATGCTGCGACACTTTATCGAGCTGGCCGACACCGCTGTAGTGATAGCGCGTCTGACCCTCCGGCGTGGTTCGCGCCAGCAGTTGCCCCGCGCGGCTCCAGTGGTAATGATGGGTGATGGCCTGAGGATGGCCGGCGGCAAAGGTACGTGATACGGTGCGGCCCGCCGCGTCATAGTCGTATCGCGTGGCAACACCATCCAGCCCCACCTGGGCCAGCAACAGAGAGTCTGCGCCCCATTCGAACTGGTACTGCTCACCGTTCTCGTTTTTTAACGCCGTGAGGCGGCCACGGCTGTCCCAGCTTCGCTGAACCGTCTCGCCCTGTGCGTTGCGGTTGGCGATCAGTCGTCCGACATTGTCGTAACGGAATTCACTGCGGTTGCCATCCGCCGACTCATGGGCCAGCGGCAGGCCGTTTTCACTCCAGTGCAGTCGCTCTTCCCAGCCCTCTGCGCGCTCCAGCTGGAGAGGACGGCCTGCGGCGTCATAGTGATAACGGGTTTCTTCACCATCCGGCGCGGTGACAGAGCTGAGCCAGCCCAGAGGATGATAACGGTAGCGCGTTGTCAGCCCTGAACAGTCGGTTTCACGGATAACCTGTCCGGCATCGTTAAACTCCCGGCGATAGCTGTTACCTGCTGCATCGATCTCCTCGACAATCAGCCCGGATTCATCCCGCTTATAGATCGTGCTTTGCCCGAGCGCATCAACGACGCGCTCAAGGCCATGATGGGGATCGTAATAGTATTTCGTCGTGGAACCATCCGCTCCGGCAACCACGGTGGGCAGCGCACGGTGTGACAGCCATTGCACCGCCTGCACACCGCCGTCAGCATCTTTCTCTTCAACGTGGTTGCCCAGATCGTCATAGGTGAAACTCACCGTGTTGCCGAGTGGATCGATGCGGCGCGTCAGGAGTTCGTTTTCATCCCACTCATAGCGCCACTTCTCGCCCCGCTCATCAATGAAACAGGTGATGAGGCCCGCGGCGTTCCAGTGGTGTTCGCGCTGCTGACCGTCATAGGTCGACACCCGCGTGATACCCGCCGCAAGATCGTAGTGCATGCGGCAGCCGTCACCGCTATTGGTGCGGTTCTCGACCACGCGCCAGTGATCCAGCTTCTGCCAGCGGTATTCACTTTCCAGCCCGCCGGGCAGCTGATGCCAGACCATCAGTCCGTCGTCGTTGTAACGGAACCGGCGGGTAACGACGCCTGCCGCATCGGTCACGCTGGCAAGCTGGCCCTGTTGGCTGTAGGTCCAGCGCGTCAGAGGCCAGTGCTGCTCGCCATCAAAATGGCTGGCTGACGTCGGCCGCCGCGGATGCTGTCTGTCCTCGTAGTGCAGCGTGACGTCAATCGCCAGCGGCGCGTCATGGATACGCACCAGACGGGCCTGTTCATCCCAGCCCGTCTCCAGCGCATTGCCGTACTCGTCGCTGAGTGACGCCAGCCGCAGCACCTGCGGATCGGCGGCCGTGCGCTGGTAAAGACGCCATACCGCACCGTCGTCATCGGCAATGGCGATATCGCCAGTCTCGCTGCGCCGCACCATCAGCCCTTCGCTGATGCTGTAGAGCACCTCTTTTTCACCGGGAACGTCAAAGCTCAGCTCGCGCCCGTTGTCGTCAAACCAGGTTGCCCGGTTGCCTTCCAGCGTCAGATAGCTGTCAAACACCGTGGCCCAGCCCTGACCGAACAGGCCTGCGCGCTGAGTCAGGCTGTTGTAGCTGCGCTGAAAACTGAGCGGGAAACGGCCGGGAAGAGAGAAATCGCGTTCGGCCTCATCATTAAGGACTTTGACGCCGGTTGCGGCATGAACCGGGAATAGCGATGAGAAGGCGGCGTTGATGGACATATCCGCCATCATGCCGCCCGCCGCACCGGCCAGCGCGCAGGGCATATTTTTCAGGATCTGGCTGGGGCGACCGCGTATGAGCGAAAGGCCAATCATCATCACCGCGAGACCCGGCACCTTGCCACTTTTGATCTCTCTGACCGTAACGGTCTCACCTCCGATGATGACATTGGGGGAAACAGCATCACTTACCGTGGCGTCACAGGTCGTTTTGTCCTTTGCTCGCACCGCAGGCTGGCCATTGATAAAAACGCTTTTTGAACCCTGAGCCAGATACTGCGGCGCACTGTGTTTTTCACAGGCCACTTTATCCTGCTCAAGCGGAGAACTCCCCGCATCGGCAGAGGCGACCGTGGGCTGCCACATAGCACTGCCGAACTGGCCCACCGCAGAGAGCAGCATGCCGCCGTAGTCCGCGAAGCTCTGCGGTGATTGCGGTTCCGGTGGCGGTGTCTCACCCGGCGTCATCATCCCGGCCGCGCGAGCGGCCATAAGACCATTCACGCGTACGTTGTCTGAACCGCTGGCGATCACCCCGGCGGGTGAAGGCGGGAATATCATGTCGCCCAGCCCCTCTGCCGCTTCAGAGATGTCGTCCGACAGGCCCGCAGCATTGGCTAACACACCGCCAATGATGCCGCTGAGCAGACAGCTGGAACCGATAGCGGCAACCCCGGCCGCCGCCATGCCGGCACCCAGTAAAGGCGCAGCCAGTGTTGCCGCCGCTCCTACCGCAGCCCCGATGACGGCATAAGCCGCCCCTTCAGCCACGACACTGGTGATATCAGCGAAAATGCTGGAGTGAATGATCTCGTCGCCCACGCGGGCCGCATGGTTATCCATAAGTTAATCTTTCCGTGGCGTATTCAGACTCAGGCTTTGTTTGAAAGCCTGCCAGCGCTGACCGTCTTCCTCATTGAATGGGCGCATTGCGGAGAGCGTAAAAATCATAAAGATGTTCGACTCAGGAACCTGTGCAGCCAGCTGTTTCTGCCACACCTGTTGTCCGTTACGGTCAAACAGGGTTTCAACTTCTGTCGCAGGTAAGGTGTTATTCACACCGGCCATCACAGGAACAAATTCACTCTGCTGAATGTGCCCCATCTGGCTGCGCAATGTGTCCCACTGACGCTGAAACTCTTTTTCTGCATCACTGCCTTCTGCAATAACACCACGACTCACCACCCACGCCAGTCCACTGGCCTCATCGCGCAGAATGTTCATGGTGTTGTCCTGCCAGGCAGCAGGAAAAAGCGCAAAAGCGCCCTCATTGAATTGGTAATGCATATCGGATGTCCGTCTTATTCATTGTTTGTGGCAGGAGAATTCAGGTCGCGATAATCACCATCAACGTTATCGGCGTTAGTGAGTATCTGCGTATTGTCACGCGCAACTTTAATATCAAAGAGTCGGTGCGAAATATCAGGGTCGCCACCGCAACTGATATCCCGATTATCTTCACGGACCGTGATGATATAGAAGTTTTTCTCACGGCTTTCATCAAGATCGTAACGCAGGCATTTATCATCGAGAGTGGTCAGGTGCCAGGTATGAATGGCTTCGGTGGCGATACCGATAGCCTGGTCAGGGCTGATTTCGCTTTGCTCTGCACCCGGGTCTGTTTTCAGCATGATGTCACTGACTTTTCCCTGAACGATATGGAACATCAACTGTTTTTTGCCCGACTGATAAACAAGCCAGTGCTGATTATCACTGTTATCTTCTTTTCCGGGTCCATAGGCTTGCTGAACCTTTTCCAGGCTGTCACCAACCATGATATTTCGGGCCGTCGGCACGCTGGCATTTCCCAAAAGAATCTCAGCCAGAATCGGGTGCATTCCCTTTCCTGCCGCCGCCGCGCTGAACAACTTAAACCCGTTATAGGTATGCTGGAAATATTTATATTGCTGATTATCAATCACTACCTCTCCAGCCAGATCGGAGCTCAGTGCCTCGCCTGCGCGTACAAAGCTTTCGTCACTCCACATATCGCCGGGCGTGAAAACATAGTCATTAAGCAGAACCGAAAAATCCCCCTCGTTAAGAGCAGGAGCAGGCGACTCCGTGCCGGATTCAGCCCTGACAATGCAGGATAAAAAGAGAAGAACAGGCACGATTATAAATCTGGTTAAAAAGCGATTCTCAATCATTATATTTTATCGTAGTGGATAATAAAAAAATGAATTAATGTTCAGGCAGGGATTAAAGAGACCTTTAACTTTTACTCCCATTTACCACGTTGATCCAAAAGTATTTTATCCCCTTGTGTTACTTTTAACGCAAGCGGATTAAATCTCACAACATAATCCACACTGCCATTACTGAAAATCATCCCGTCAGCCCTGTCTGAGTTAACTGACTGCGTGGTTTTACCTGAGAGAGTGATTTGCTTTCCATCTTTATTTCTGAGGCCTGAGTATTTTACTTTATCACATATGGTATAAAAATCTCCGCAACCGTTTAATAGCGTAACGGTAAATTCAGGTGTTGAAAAAACCTTTACATCCGGCTTTAACTCTCCATCATTAACTTCTTTATCGAGCGTGTAAGTTTCTGGAGCGTAGAAATCGCCACTCTCAGGCTCTTTAATTAACCTCCATAAAATTTTATTATTTTTAATTTCTAAACTTGCCTTACCCTTTACTCCACCAAAAGAAGAGTCAAAATCAACTAAAGCATTAGTTCCATTTGCAATGCCTTGAACATTCATTGCATCATCTTCAGGGCAATCTATTTTGTTACCGTTTCGGGTAACATAACAATACCTCCCTGTTATATTATTATGATCCTGCTTTAGCTTTAAAGTTAAAGTAGAAAAGAGTGATCCGTCATCATTTTTTTCTTGCCCACTCCAATGACCGGTAAAGCTATCAGAAGCAAACAAGGGCAATGAGGAGATTGACAGCAAAACCGCTAAACCCGCCTTAAGCATTCAATTAACCTTTACTTTGCAGGTCATTATTGACCCTGTTATTTCAGCTGTTGAGAACATTTCAATACCAACGCGATTGTAAATGTCACCACAAATTTTCATCCATAATGCAGTGACTCTCATTACCATTTCGGTTAAAAAGTGCAATGCCTATTTTTGGGCATCATAATCAGGTGCAATACCATACTTTGTTTCAACCAGCCTGTCTTTTTTAACCCAGCCATCAACCTGATTCCCGTCATCAGAAACATACATTACACTGTAATATTCTCCATATTCAACATAAGCATATAACTCATTACCAGGAACAACAAAAACGTCTTTTTCTATACATTTTTCATTGGGAGCAGAATAAAAGTGCAACCTGCCTTTTCCGCCGACCTTATAGACATTATCGGTATTGTCAAAACGAACACCTCTATTGTTAGCTTCGTTGCTCAAAATGTGGCAGAACTCATTGGCAAATAGTGCCGGAGGACATAAAAAGGCAATCAACAATAGAAATTTAAACATATCCCCCCTGACATGCCTGATAAAACATCCATATCAAAATAATAAAATATAATTTTATCCTGTATGAAATGTCATGCATTGTTACTTTCAGTCATTTGAATTGAGCGTCATCATAATATGGCTGAATTTTTACTATCCAGCTGAAAAGAGATATGTCTTTCATCCGCATCATAATTTAACCAGTGCTGATTATCACTGTCAACGACCGTACCCTGACCACATTTACTGACCAACACATTCTGACTATGATCGGGTCCAGCCTTGCTGAAAAATGATGGATGAAAATCACGAATAGTGGTGCAGAAGTCAGCAACCACTACGCGATAATACGTTTATTTGGGGTTACTCTCCCACTTCCCGTCTTCAGATAATACAATCTTATTATTAACAACAACAGTAAGATTACTAATCACATTGTTGATAATATAGACCGCGTCATGATTTCGGAATTTATAACTCAGTACAGGACAGGTTGCTTGACCACAATCACTTTTCGTGGCTTTCCCTTTTAATCTGACAATTGCCCCATCTGATTTCCTGACTCCCTCGTAACTAACATCATTACACTCCGTACCCTCAGCACAGAGCGACATTATTTTAATTCTGAACTTTGCGGTCTCGAAAAACTTCTCACTACTATTTTGAAGTTCTTTTTGGACTTTATCGGGAATAATTAACTGTTCTTTACCAAAACGTTTTGCCCAGTTCGCAATGTCTTCCTGCATTTTGCTATTTGTACGATCATTGCTCACATAATGTGTTTTATTATCTTCAGGCAGAATCCATGCAGCATAGACTTTACCGTCAGGCTGTATCACAAAAGCCGATGCCTGAACCAGATAAAGATCTTTTAACCAGCCCTCGACGAATATCCCACCATTCACTGTTTTATGGGGTTCGCCAAAAACATCAAAATTCTGGCTGAAGTCACTGTAATCATCACCCAAAACAGTTTTTAAACTGGAAATAACTTTCTGATCGTTGAAGATAGTTGAAACACTACTGAGGCTATTATATTGAGCATAAGACGCCCGGGTATCCGATGCTGTAGCAATACCTGATGAGCCACATGTAAAAAAACCTAAAAAAAGCAATCTAATAAATAAATTCATTTATTTACCTGAAATAATCTTAAAATTCGGTAACCTCCTGGTCATAGCGTCTGGTGGAGCCATCTGAGTAATATCTCCACCAGTAATATGAGCCCATTTTTCACCGTTCTACTTCGGCGGGAAAAGGTTTTCTACGGCCTGGCTGATGTTCTGTTTATGACCTGAACCCGGGGCGCTTGTGCCCGGTTTAGCGCCATCTGTGTTCAGATTCAGTTTGCCGCCGGATGTGGTGATATGCCCGTCGCCCTGCACGAAAATATTGAATCCCTTGCCGACGATATTTATCTGGCCATTCGCGTTAAGTTCGATAGCGCTCTCTCCGCATTCCAGGCGAAGTTGAGTGCCCGATCCCACTACATAGGTATCGACTACCGCATCGAGTTTGCCCTTACCGGTCAGCTGCTCTTCGCCACCTTTTACACCGTGGACACGGTTGGTTTCGACACGGTAAAGCTCATTGCCACCTGCGTAATGGCTGTGATTATTAGCGACTGAATGGCTGGCGTCATTTTTAACATGGGTATCCATGTTCTTCTGCGCCTGGATCCAGAGGTGCTCCTCACCCGCCTTGTCCTCAAACCTCAGCGCGTTCGCGGTGTCCGCCGTGCCGTCCTTCGACCGGCTCAGGAACCCCATCTGCGTCGCCGCCGCCGGCAGCGCCCACGGCGGCATGCTCGCCTCGTTGTACACCCGACCAATGATCAGCGGACGGTCCGGGTCGCCGTTGATGAAGTCCACCACCACCTCGTCGTTCACGCGCGGGATCTGCACCCCGCCGAAGCCCTGGCCCGCCCACGCGCTCGACACGCGCACCCAGCAGGAGCTGGTGTCGTCACCCTTCGCCAGACGGTCCCAGTGAAACTTCACCTTCACCCGCCCGTAGCGGTCCGTCCAGATGGACTCCCCCTTCGGCCCCACCACCTTCGCCGTCTGCGGGCCGTGGGTCTTAGGCCACGGCGTCTCCGGCGGCGTGCGCCACGTCACCGACGACGGCAGCACCGTGAAGTCAATGTTGTGCCGGCTCTCCCCGCCGTCGCCGCTGGCGTAGGGGTTCTCGGCGAAGTCATAGCTCGCCGAGGTCACCAGGTATTCGCCGTTGTCGCTGAAGTGCGGCGCGTTGAGGACCGAGAAGGTGTACCCCGGCGCGATGCCGGTGGCCGTTCCCGACCCGCTGACGCGGTGGTGCTCCGCCTGCCACACCTCCTGACGGATGCGCGCGTAGGACTCGCCGTGGCTGTGGTCCACAAAGTGCCCCGGCCAGTCGTAGACGTCCACCGCGCCCGGCACCGGCGACGCCGGGTTCTGCCGCGCCTGCAGCATCCACGCGTTCGGCTTGCGGAAGTCGTAGTCGTCGGTGCTGTACATCCCCGGCGTCACGCTCTCCGACAGCGACCACTGGCTGATGCCCTCCTCCGTCACCACGCCACCGGACGGCGTGACGTGGTAGGCGATGGTCTCATAGCCCGGAAACGCCTGGTGCTGGTCCGGCGCGTCGCACAGCACCAGCGTGTGTTTGTCCGCCTCGTGGCGGAAGAAGTAGTACATCCCCTCCAGCTCCATCAGGCGGCTGATGAAGTCCAGGCTGCTCTCCTGATACTGCACGCAGTACTCCCACACCCGGTAGCTGCCCGCCAGCCGCGTCTCGACGCTCACCCCGTACTCCTTCAGCAGCGTCTGCACTATCTGCGGCACCGTCTGGCTCTGGAAGATGCGCAGGTTGCGGTCCCGCTTCATCGGCCACAGGTCCGGCTCCACCGTCAGTTCATAGCACGCGTAGCGCGTGCCGCTCAGCTCCTGGCTGCGCACCGCCACCCGGGTGATTTTACCGTTGAGGTAGCGCGGGCTCAGCGCGCTCATCAGGCCGTCGGTGGGCAGCGTGAACGTCACCGGCTGGCCCAGCAGGGCGTGACGGTCGATGCGCGCGTCGGTGGAGAGCAGCTCGGCGGTGAGCACAAACGGGTGCGACAGCGCCTCGGTGCCCTTCAGCGTGTGGAACAGCAGGCCGTCCGCCGGCAGCTGTGCGGTAATGCGTGAGTACATAGTCTTTTTTCCGTACAGACAAAACTGACGATAGGGCAAGTCAGCTAGGTGGATGGGTTCTGAATTTATGGTCAGGACGCGCGCCGGTGCTGAACAACTCAATGGCGCCGGTAAGTTGCTCGCGACAGCTGAGTTTCCAGAACCGCAGACTACCGACCGGCAGAAGGATGGTGATGCGATAAATACATAGTGATTACCCGGACTGACAAGCATCGGTGAATTAAGCGGCTATTGCTGCCTGTCAGATAAGCGTCTTTTACTGTTGCAATGCATCATATGGCGAATTAAGTTTCCACTGATGCTGTTCCGGTTGTACTCTTTCAGATAAGTGCATCGTGAGAACACGGCGCCACCGGAAGTGTGCGTTTCAGGGTTAATACATCCGCAAAACTAGCCTTATCCGATGGTTTACCATAAAGACGTTAGAAAAACGCTGCTGGATCTGTTAGTCAGAAAAACCCGACGTAAGAGGAAAATCATATCCTGTACTGATAATCATAGCCTGTCCCCCTTCCTAATCTAATTCGCAAGCCAGATTCCGTAATAAATGACTATAGAGCCAAAAGTAAGAATGATTTTTAAAAAAATGAACAGCCAGGGTGCCAGCTTGCTGGTTATCGGTGAAAACTTCCTGTAATTATCAGCGTTATACTTCTTGTGGAAGTCCATGATAGTGCCAAACATATTGCACAATGCAACAAGTATATACCTCATACCCCATACAAACAGTAATGACACCCCTAACTCCTCCATTAAATCCCCCGCCGCGTCCCTGGTAAAACCTGGAATTATCGCTGCCAATGCTTTAAGAACGAAGCCTAAAGCAATAATGGCGATAAAAACCCCGATAAAAGCTTTCCCTATACGGACCAGGGTTCTTTTCCCATAGGAAATCTTACTACTCCAGATAAAATATGCAGTCACTAAAAAGAAAAACAAAAATACTATGTTTTCCATGATATTGTCATCCCTGTTAAAAATAGATCAATTATCAGAAAATGTTTATATAGCACCTCACTGACTTTAAACGCGTAGAGTAGCAAGCCGTCAACTGGCAGCATTACAGTAATGCGTGAACACATGCTTTTTTGTACAGAAAGAACTGATTGTGAGGTGGGTCAGTGAAAGTTAAATGATATTTACTTAAAGCATCTTATGGTCATAAGAAATAAATTCCGGGAGTAAACCACCTTTCAAAACCAGTGCCTGCATAAAAGGGTAATATTGATTAACATAATCGACAGGATAATTTTTGTAATTAATATCCATTCTGGATACCGGACAGGAAACTTAGGCGAAGGTTGACTTTTAAATGGCTTTAATCAAAAAACACACATCACATATCACTTTGCTGCTAAAAATTTTCATTGAGCCTAATTATTGAACATTCAATCCGATGCATTTATGCTATGCGAGAAAAAATTTCATTTGAACGCCAGGTTTTGTTAAAAAAAATCCCATATCTGATATGGGATTTTATCATCAATCTTTTTCTTCCGGTGCAAGCTGAAACAACTCTTCTGCCATCGAAAGAATTCTGTCTTTATCGACTATTTTATTAACCCATTCCTGAGGAATACCTGACAGTCCATACAATGCACCCGCTAGCTGGCCTGCGGTTGCTGCCACGCTGTCAGCATCATCAGCAAGATTTGCCGCCAGCAAAATGGCATCTTTAAAATTGTCTGTATGCCAGACGGCCCATAATGCTGCCTCAAGGGTGTCGATGACATAACCAGAGGAACGGATTTGATCACGATGCTTTTCTTTATATTCACCGGCATTGATGATCAATACACGTAATGTTGATCCCATAAGATGAGGAGCAAAGCTCTCACTCTTACTGTAACCATTTAAGATGTAATGAAGCATGACATTAAAAAAGCGACAGCTATCTATAGACTCTGCGGCACAATGTGTAGCCTCACTCTGTAGTATCGCATCTCGCCAACCGTCAATAAACGATTTCCTTCTGAAAATAGCAGTAGGTGCATGGCGAATTAATGCTGCATTCCCTGCAGTTTCAGGAGAAGTATTCCCCATCCAGGTTGCTCCATGAAGGACAAACTGCTCAAGTGCATAGCGCGTTGTATTACCTATATCAAAGCATATGCCGTTAGAACTATTTGTCCCATTCTTATACCAGTTGAGTAGCTTTTGTCGGAACAATGTAATATCACATTTATTGCTTTCAATATAAGTTTCAGCGAGACACAGCGCCATCGAAGTGTCATCAGTCCACTCACCGGGTTTAAGAGAGAAAGGTCCCCCGCCAACCATGTCATCAACGCGAGCTTTATCTCTTGGCATAAATTCTAGCGTTGTGCCTATAGCGTCTCCAACCGCCAACCCCATTAAAGCGCCCTGACATTTATCTAATGCCTGTTCATCAGTAATTTTCTGAGGTAGAGATTTCGCCCATTCTGGCTTGAGAGCGTCCTCAGGTTTAGCGCGTAAAGGTTTTTGTTCATAAGACATCCTATTCATCAACTGCCGTGATGCCTGGGGTATTAAATGAGCGTAACGTCTGGCATAAATGAAAAGCGCATCATCATCAGCCCTAAGATCAATCATAAAAACTCCTTATAAATCAATGTAATGCTCCCGCCATCATCAATTCTTTCGATAACTTTAAATTGTGTGTCTGGAGGGTATAAAACTTCGGCTTCAAGAGGATACTCTGACAAAAATGCTACGTCTCTCCCGGAAGCACCATTAACTTTAATCAATATGTTACCTTTAAATGGTTCAGTGGAGGATGTACTCATAAATGCACCATCTGAAACAATGTTACCAGGCTGATTTTTAGCAAGTACTTCTTCAGGGAGGGAATTTATTCCTCGATATGAAGGTCCTTTATAAGGAGGGAGCTTAGAAAGGCCATCCTTAGCATGTGCGGCAAAGGCTTCTAATTCTGGAGTTAATGGAGTTTGACCTCTTAATGCTGGATTTAATGCTGTGTAACCCTCATTCGTGGTATAGCCATATAAAGCTCCCACTTGATCATCCGTTAGCATTGCAGATTTCACCGCATTATTGCTCAGTGCTCTTGCACGTCCTGCTGCAATCCATTCATCCGCCTGGGCCTTTCCAACAGCCTCAGATAAAGGCATTTTCGGAACAACAGGCTCAGCTACAACTTCAGGTACAACCTCAACGTTCTCGCCCGTTTTGACAGCACGCCAGGCATCAAACTTCATGCCCCCTTTACCACCAAATGCTCCACCGACAAAACTGCCTGCCAGCATAGACCATTTTTGTCCGTCAGAGTCTTCCCCGAACAGCCTGCCACCGACCCAGCTACCAGCGTAACCGCCGCCCATTGCGCCTGCTAATCCTAGCAGCGCAATAGCAGGAGAAGCCAGCACCGCAACAGCTGCAGTACCGACTCCCATCATCACCCAGTTTACCCAGCCAGGGATTTCGGGGTTGATATCGTCAGTCTGAAGTTTACCTCCGCCAATAAACACATTGGTAGAACCGCCAGAGATCTCCGCACTGCAGGTCAAACGGTCTCCAATACGGGCAGCAGGAAAGTTGTTAATAAAAACCTTATCTGAACCTTCAGCAACACGTTGCGATGAGCCGCTGTGCTCACCGCAGTCGCCTTTAGACAAATGTGCCCGTATTGCTGCTCTGCTATTAGTGAAAACATTCGGCGATCCGGATAACAGCTTGCCTGTGTTATGCCGCGGAGCCCATGACATGCTTCCAAGCACTTCACCCACGCCCCCGGCAGCACAGGCACCGGCTGCTGCCGCTGATACTGCAACCAGAGCTGCTCCACCAGTAACAACCACGGCTGCTGCACCTAATATCGCCCCCCCTACTAAACCGGCGATCATCCAGCCTTTAGAAGCCGTATGGGCTATCTCGTCCTGCTCTCTGGCAGCATTGAATTCAGCCATGATTTATACATCTCCTTGCCTCTGAAGAAACGCAAGGATTTGTTGTTCGCTGGAGAGTTCTGCCGGTCCTTTCAATCCTTTTACCATACCAAGAATATTTCTCAGTGATGCTGTTTTTCTATTAGGTGCTGTCCACAAGGCATAGCGTAAGGGCTCTTCATTGTTTAATGCGGCGATACGCAGTGGGCTTCCTGCCGAGTCAAAGAATAAATAACTGCCATTCAATGCTCTTTTCAAATCAACATTCTGATAGAGTAATGTCACCGTTTCATGTGCGGTAAGCACTTTAGTATCGTTATCAAAAGAAAAGAAAATTCCCGATGCATCAGCGGCTATAGGTTCTGGCTCATGAAGAGAATCTAAAGGATTAAATTTTATACTGCTAATAATATTCTGATATTGCCTGTCATAGTAATCATTGAAAGTTCCAGGGCACGTTCCAATATAGCAGACTATTTTTTTACCCCCGACGTCATCATCTAATAAAACAATGGATTGCTTTTGCCATATCTCAATACCGTCATTTTCAAAATGATAGAAAAGCTCAGCCGCAGGCAGATTATCTATCTGGACAAGTTGTGATGTCACGCTTACAAAAGCGGGAACAGTGACACTCATCTCATTTATAATTCTCGCAGCCACTTTTTGCACAGTATCGTCATGGAAAGCAGATGCACGAGACACCACAAAGGTAAATTCACTCGCATTATTTTCGCTGAGTGTAAACAGATTCATTGTTCTGTCTTTAAATACGTCCGGCAACTCAATTGATGCTTCCTGAAGAGTATAGGTGGTCATTTTTATCCTTTATTCTTTTCTGATGATGAGAAGTAGCTTTCAATTTCATTTTTTATTTTATCTTTATGTCCGCTACCCGGTGCAATTGTTGCAGCGCTTCCTCCTTCAGGATTTAAATGTAACTCCCCACCCTTAGTGTTAATTTCACCATTATTATCGACGGTAAGATTAAAATTTTTGCCAATGAAATTAATTGCGCCGTCTTTAGTTAACTCTATTGCGCTCAGGCCACACTCAATCCGTACAGTATCTCCGGCTGCAATTGTGTAAGAAGCAAAAGCCTGTTCAGTACGGTTGCCGGTTGTCAGCGTCTTGCTGTTTCCCTGAGTACCGAGAGTATGATCGCCCTCTACCCGAGTCTCATTATTTGCACCCACCGAAACTGTCCGGTTGTTCAGAACACTATGTGATTCATCATTTTTAACATGCGTATCCATGTTCTTCTGCGCCTGAATCCACAGGTGTTCCTCACCCGCCTTGTCCTCAAACCTCAGCGCGTTCGCGGTGTCCGCCGTGCCGTCCTTCGACCGGCTCAGGAACCCCATCTGCGTCGCCGCCGCCGGCAGCGCCCACGGCGGCATGCTCGCCTCGTTGTACACCCGACCAATGATCAGCGGACGATCCGGGTCACCGTTGATGAAGTCCACCACCACTTCGTCGTTCACGCGCGGGATCTGCACCCCGCCAAATCCCTGACCGGCCCAGGCGCTGGAGACGCGCACCCAGCAGGAGCTGGTGTCGTCGCCCTTCGCCAGCCGGTCCCAGTGAAACTTCACCTTCACCCGCCCGTAGCGGTCCGTCCAGATGGACTCCCCCTTCGGCCCCACCACCTTCGCCGTCTGCGGACCGTGCGTCTTCGGCCACGGCGTCTCCGGCGGCGTGCGCCACGTCACCGACGACGGCAGCACCGTGAAGTCAATGTTGTGCCGGCTCTCCCCGCCGTCGCCGCTGGCGTAGGGGTTCTCGGCGAAGTCATAGCTCGCCGAGGTCACCAGGTATTCGCCGTTGTCGCTGAAGTGCGGCGCGTTGAGGACCGAGAAGGTGTATCCCGGCGCGATGCCGGTGGCCGTGCCCGACCCGCTGACGCGGTGGTGCTCGGCCTGCCATACCTCCTGACGGATGCGCGCGTAGGACTCGCCGTGGCTGTGGTCCACAAAGTGCCCCGGCCAGTCGTAGACGTCCACCGAGCCCGGCACCGGCGACGCCGGGTTCTGCCGCGCCTGCAGCATCCACGCGTTCGGCTTGCGGAAGTCGTAGTCGTCGGTGCTGTAGATGCCCGGCGTCACGCTCTCCGCCAGCGACCACTGGCTGATGCCCTCTTCCGTGACCACGCCGCCGGACTGCGTGACGTGATAGGCGATGGTCTCATAACCCGGAAACGCCTGATGCTGGTCCGGCGCGTCGCACAGCACCAGCGTATGTTTGTCCGCCTCGTGGCGGAAGAAGTAGTACATCCCCTCCAGCTCCATCAGGCGGCTGATGAAGTCCAGGCTGCTCTCCTGATACTGCACGCAGTACTCCCACACCCGGTAGCTGCCCGCCAGCCGCGTCTCGACGCTCACCCCGTACTCCTTCAGCAGCGTCTGCACTATCTGCGGCACCGTCTGGCTCTGGAAGATGCGCAGGTTGCGGTCCCGCTTCATCGGCCACAGGTCCGGCTCCACCGTGAGTTCATAGCACGCGTAGCGCGTGCCGTTCAGCTCCTGGCTGCGCACCGCCACCCGGGTGATTTTACCGTTGAGGTAGCGCGGGCTCAGCGCGCTCATCAGGCCGTCGGTGGGCAGCGTGAACGTCACCGGCTGGCCCAGCAGGGCGTGGCGGTCGATGCGCGCGTCGGTGGAGAGCAGCTCAGCGGTGAGCACAAACGGACGGGACAGCGTCTCGTTGCCCGTGAGCGTGTGGAACAGCAGGCCGTCCGCCGGCAGCTGTGCAGTAATGCGTGAGAACATAAGTAATCCCTGACTATTAACTGTGTGGATCGAGCAACCAGACACCTTCTTCGCTGATGTTCAGCGTCTGCTGGCGGGTGCCGCTCTGGCCACTGATGGCAAAGGTGTAGTTGCCCGGCGCCAGCTGCAGCGTGGCAAAGCCATTGACCGCAGGCACCAGCGCCTGCGGCTGACCGTTCACCTGAACCCGTTCGCCCTGCTGCAGGCGAATGTAGACCTGAGCCACCGGCGCAGGTGGCGGGG
The DNA here is from genome assembly GCF_056856975.1 of Pantoea sp. PA1. NCBI lineage: Bacteria > Pseudomonadati > Pseudomonadota > Gammaproteobacteria > Enterobacterales > Erwiniaceae > Pantoea > Pantoea sp. PA1. The sequence goes on along the minus strand of NZ_JBXGEE010000001.1, from coordinate 818,744 downwards.
CTGGTTGAGGATCGGGTTCACGTGCGGCGGTCTGCGCTGGCGCGGTTGTCTGAGCCGGGGTGCTGGCAACGCTATCCGGCGGGGTCTCAGCCTGCGTCGGTGGCGCAGCCACCGGCTGGTTAACCGGCGCGACGGTGACGGCAGGCGCGCTGTTTTGCGCGGTCTCCGCCGGGGCGGTCTGTTCATCACCACGCGACATCAGCAGACCGGCGCACAGCCCGACCAGCACGCCCGCGGCCACCAGGCCCGGCAGGGCAAAGCGGTGGCCCAGCAGCGTTTTCAGCCGCGAGTCGGGGCTGACCGCCTCCTCTTCTTCGATCGGCACCAGCATGGTGCCCGGCCCGCTCATTTTTGCGCTGAGCAGCGGCTCCGGTTCACGTTCCGGCAGCGCCATCAGCGCCGCAAAGTCATCAATGCTCTGCGGACGATCTTCCGGTTTCAGCGCCAGCGCACGATCGACAGCGCTGAGCAGCGCAGAGGAATACCCCGCCAGACGACGCTGCACCAGCGGCTGGTAGTTATCTTCGATACTGCGCACCACGCTCACCGGCGGCGGCGCGCCCGTGATCAGCGTATGCAGCACCGCGCCCAGCGCGTAGATATCGGTCCATGCGCCCTGCTCGCTCTCATCGTTGTCGCTGTACTGCTCAATCGGCGCATAACCGGGACGCAGCATCGTCTCGCTCTCATCGGAGAGGTTGCCGATGGTTTTACGCGCTGATCCGAAGTCCAGCAGGATCGGCTCACCGCTGCTCTGGATCTGGATGTTATCCAGCGAAATGTCACGGTGCAGATAGCCCGCTTCATGGATGGTTTTAATCGCCCCCAGCAGCGGTGGCAGCAGGCGGCGGATCCAGGCCTCATTCACCGACTGCGGATTACGTTCGCGGAAGGTCGAGAGTGTGGTGCCGCTGTAGAACACCGTGCCCATATAGGCGGTGTCGTTCTGCACCCAGAACCGCAGCACGTGCAGCAGGTTGGGATGATTGAAGCGGGCCAGCAGCCGCGCCTCCTGGATAAAGCTGTTCAGCCCGGCGTGAAAGGTTTTGCTGAAACGCTCACTGCGCAGCACCAGGTTGAGATCATCGCTGCGCACCGCCAGCGAGGCGGGCATGAACTCTTTGATGGCGATATCGCGTTCCAGCTGGTGGTCCCAGGCGCGATAGACGATGCCAAAGCCGCCACCGCCGATGACCTCTTTAATCTCAAACTCATTGAAGCGGTAACCCAGCGGCAGGGCGTTGGGGACATTCAGGGGTTGATCATGTTCCGACATATTCGAAAACTCTCTGATGACTAGGCTTTAAACAGCGAACTGGCAGACAAATTCGCCCTGCTCACAGCGCACCGCAACGCGGCGATAGCGTTCATCGCGGGCGTGGGCGCTGAGCAGTATCTGGCTCATCTGCGGTAACAGCGTGTTGGTGAGGATGGCGTCGACCATGCGTCCGCCCGACTCCACTTCGGTGCAGCGCTGCACGATCTGATTCACCACCGACTCGTCGATCTCCGCCTCGATGCCGTGATTGTCGGCGAGACGACGCACAATGCGCGCCAGCTGCAGCCGCACAATCTCCGCCAGCATGTCATCGCTGAGCGGGTAGTACGGCACCACCAGCAGACGACCCAGCAGCGCAGGCGGGAACACCTCCAGCAGCGGCTTACGCAGGGCGGCGCTGAGGGCGTCAGGATCGGGCATCAGTTCCGGATCGGCGCACATCGCGCTGATAAGCTGCGTGCCGACATTCGAGGTCAGAATGATGATGGTATTGCGGAAGTCGATGTGACGCCCTTCGCCATCTTCCATCCAGCCCTTGTCGAACACCTGGAAGAAGAGCTCATGCACATCGGGATGAGCTTTCTCAATTTCATCCAGCAGCACCACGCTGTAAGGGCGACGGCGCACCGCTTCGGTCAGCACGCCACCTTCGCCGTAACCCACATAGCCCGGCGGGGCCCCTTTCAGCGTTGAAACGGTGTGCGCCTCCTGAAACTCGCTCATGTTAATGGTGATGATGTTCTGCTCGCCGCCATACAGCGACTCGGCGAGCGCCAGCGCGGTCTCGGTTTTACCCACGCCCGACGGCCCGCACAGCATAAAGACGCCTGCCGGTTTGTTGGGGTTGTCGAGGCGGGCGCGCGTGGTGCGAACCCGCTTCGCGATCAGATCCAGACCGTGACGCTGACCGATAACGCGCTGGTTCAGGGTGTCCGCCAGATTGAGTACGGCGTCGATCTCATTCTTCACCATCCGGCCCAGCGGAATGCCGGTCCAGTCAGAGACCACGGCGGCGACCACGCCCGCATCGACAGCGGCGAAGAGCAGCGGTGTGTCACCCTGCAGCGCAGTCAGCTGCTGCTGTGTGGCATCGCGCTGTTCACGCAGCGCCGCATCCTCTTCGGTGGCACAGCGGGCGCGCAGCGCAATCAGCGTCTCGACCAGTTCGCGCTCCTGCAGCCAGCGCTGTTGCAGCGCATCATGTTCCGCTTCCAGCGCCGCACGCTCTCCGGCAATCGCCTGCTGGCGGGTCACGTCACCGAGGCCGACACGGATTTCACGTTCCACGATCTCCGCTTCAATCTCCAGCGCGGCCAGACGGTGCAGACAATCCTCCAGTGCCGCGGGCTGCGCGCCCTGACTGACCGCCACGCGGGCACAGGCCGTATCCAGCAACGCCACGGCTTTATCAGGTAACTGACGCGCCGGGATGTAGCGATGCGAGAGCTTCACCGCTGCGCTGACTGCATCATCCAGCAGCAGCACCCGGTGATGCTTCTCCAGTGTGCTGACGGTGCTGCGCAGCATCAGAATCGCTCTGGCCTCATCCGGCTCCTGCACCTGCACGGTCTGGAAGCGTCGGGTCAGCGCCGGATCTTTCTCGATATACTTTTTATATTCCGCCCAGGTGGTCGCGCCGATGGTGCGCAGCTGGCCACGCGCCAGCGCCGGTTTCAGCAGGTTGGCGGCGTCGCCGGTGCCCTGCTGCCCCCCCGCGCCGACCAGGGTGTGGATCTCATCCACAAACAGCACAATCGGCGTCGGGCTGGACTGCACCTCGTTGATCAGTGCCTGCAGGCGCGCCTCAAACTCCCCTTTCATCCCGGCACCGGCCTGCAGCAGACCGATATCCAGCAGCCAGAGCTGCACGTCGCGCAGTGGCGCAGGCACATCGCCCGCCGCGATACGCAGGGCAAGGCCCTCGACCACCGCCGTTTTGCCGACGCCCGCTTCGCCGGTCAGCAGCGGGTTGTTCTGGCGGCGACGCATCAGGATATCGACCATCTGGCGGATCTCGTCGTCACGCCCGGTCACCGGATCGATGCTTCCCGCACGGGCGCGCGCCGTCAGGTCCTGGCCATACTGCGCCAGCGTGCTGCCGCTGGCGGCTGGCGGTGCGCCTGCGACATCCTGCGGTGCGCTCAGCGCCTGCTGCGCTTCTTTACTGTTGCCGAGCAGCGTGTCGAACTCTGCCAGCAGGGCATCGGCGTTAATCCGGGCAAACTGACCGGAAATGCCTTTCAGCACGCTGGCGAGGTTAAAGGTTTTAAGGATGCCGATGAGCAGATGACCGCCGCGAATGCGGGTTGCGCCATATTTCAGTGAGGCGTAAACCCACGCCCGCTCAACGGCGCTGTCGATATGCTCAGAGAGGTCGGAGACTGCACTGGCACCGCGCGGCAGGCGATCCAGCGCAGCGACGATGTCCTGAGTCAGGGCCTTTTCATCCAGTGAAAAATGTGTGATGACCTGCTGTAAGTCGCCATCCTGCTGCTGCATCAGCTGATGCAGCCAGTGCACCAGTTCAACATAGGGATTGCCGCGCAGTTTGCAAAAGGCGGTGGCGCTTTCCAGCGAGGTAAATAACAGCGTATCCAGTTTGCCGAACAGGACGGCACGGCTGATTTCTGACATAGGGGACTCTCTTCAATGAAAGACGCAGGCTGTGTAACAGGGAAAGCGGCTGGGCTAGCGCGAGGCAGCCTCAACCTCAAACAGAAAATCTTCGCGATCCTGCGGCTGCGGCATCTGCCCCAGCCAGCTGGTGTAACCAAGCCGGGCACCGCCACCCAGTGCCACGCCCCCGACCTCGTCTGCGGCGAGGATCAGACTGAGATCCCACTGCATTTCGATGCCGAGGTAGTGACGTACCCAGTCGCGCACTTCGCGCGCGCCGGGGGCATCGGGCAGGAAATGGGCATACTGCGCGGCGCTGAGCGGCCCCAGATGGAGGCGGAAACGGTGCTGCACGTCGCGTACCGCCACGCCGAGAAAAGCGGAGGCACCCAGCCGGGGCATATGGCGTCCCGCACCCAGCCGGGCCTGATCGCGGCTGTCCAGCGTAAGCCAGTGCGGCAGGTTCTGCGTCAGCCTGACCGGCACGCCGAAATAGTGCTGCAGAATGCGCACCAGCCCTTCGGCGTCGTGACCGTGACGGCTGAGATGCCCCACCAGCATCAGCCGCGCATGCAGGCTGAGTGAGCTGGCCTGCTGCTGGGCCGGCAACCCGATGCCGGCAAGGCAGGCAAGGTAGTTCAGAAAGCGACTGTCGTCGGGCCGATCCAGGGAGACCGTCGGCTGCGCATCCGCCCAGGCGCGATAGAACAGCAGCGTGGCGCGATGATGAAACAGGTCAGCAAATGCCGACAGGCTGTGATCCTGATGATGCACAATCCGTTCGTGCACATATTCGGTCAGATGGGTCGGCAGCGGACCATTGGGGCCAAACAGACCAAAGCTGTAAATAGAGAGATCGTGGCGTCCCGTCTCCTCCCGCGGCGCGGCGCTGGCGACGGTAGAGGGAGCAAACGCCAGTGACGGCGTCTGCCCGATGCGCACCGCTTCAAACTTCGGCAGCGGCGCACGGCCCAGCGGATAACGCTGCCCACCCTGCGCATCCAGCCGCCGCAGCAGCTGGAACAGATCGTAGCGCCACGGCGCGGCCATCACCTTCTGCCAGAAATCGTCCGGCAGGCGGGTCAGTCGTGGCAGCGTAATGACTTTTTCGCCACTCATATCAGCGCCTTCCGGCCCATGCGCGGCGACCAGTAGCCGACTTCGCCGCGCTGCTGGCTGTTGAGGGTGAACTCGGTGAAGCTGTTCAGCGCCACAAGGCGGCTGCAGACCCGCTCCAGTACGCTGCCGAGCAGCCACGGGCTGGCACCCGAAAACGCCTGCTCATCCACCTCCAGCGTGATACTGACACCGCGCGCAAACACCACCGGGCCTGGCTCCGGCACGCGGCGGTTAACGGCGCTGAGCGTGCAGTGGCGGATGCCGTCAATCTGGCGGGCAACCGGTGCTTCCGCCAGGTTGGCGTAAAGGCTCAACAGCTGACGCAGCGCCGCCGCGCCCTCTCCGTCGCTGCTGTCCATCAGGCTGAGGTAGTTCATCTGCAGATGGCTGATCAGCCGCCATGCGGAAAGCCCCTCGGCCAGGGCCGGACGCGGCGGCGTCGGGCCTTTGCACAGCTTCAGCTCCGCCACCGGAATGGAGTCCGGCATGACGAAGTTGCCCTGATCCTGCTGCAGCATCAGCGGCAGATCGCGGCTGGTACACATCACTTCGGCGGAGAGATAGCGCATCTCATCGCGCCACGGCGCGTGATGCTCATCCACCAGCGAGAGAAAGAGCTCTGAACCGATGTAGCCGGTGCGGGTGCCATAGCGCTGCGCCTGTTCAGACAGGGTGCGCTGCTCGCGGCGCAGCGAGAAATAGGCGCCATAGTCGCCCTGATCGCCACTGAAGGTGCTCCAGAAGGGGCGGAAAACCTGCTCTTCACGCTTGCCCTCAATGGTGGCGAACAGGCGCTGCACCGAATGCACTTCATAATCCAGCGGCCGGATGTTATCCACCACCAGGTGATATTCGTGCTGACTGTCACTGACCTTCAGGCGCTCTGCCGTTTTCGGGAACAGGTTGATGACCGGGGTGCAGTGCAGCGCCAGGTGGCTGTGATCGACCACGCTCTCCAGCCCACTGTCTGCCTTGTCGAGCAGAATGATGATGTCGAAGGCCTGGGCGCTGTCGCAGCGGCGCAGAAACGGCGCGAGCTGGTTCAGGCTGATAAACTGGAAGCGCGCCGGGAACGCGAAATATTCCTGCAACAGACGATAGCCGTCGAAGTTGCGCAGATCGTCCGGCAGCAGCGCCTGCTCCGGCGCGAACCCTTCCTGCTGCAGGGCATCATCTGAAAGCACCTGACGCTGAGGGTGTTTCTCAACGGACTGCAGCACGATGCCCACCCGGTGCGCCATCAGCAGCTCAAGCAGTTTCAGGGCCTGAATATCCGGGCCGCTGAGAAACAGCATCAGGTCATCCACGTTTAGCTGACTCAGCGAGGAGATCCCCTCACAGCTGATGCGGATGCGCAGTGCACTGGCTGCCCCCAGGCCGCTGAGTTTCAGCTCCCCCGTGGGCAGATCGCCGGGCACCCCGCCAAGCGTGACTTCGCTGATGCGCAGCGGATGCAGCATCACATCCTGGGCGGTGGTATAGCTGCAGGTGACGCCGGTTTTTTTCAGGTTCTGGCTTTCCATCATGGTGCCACGCGGCACATGGAATCCCTGCGTGATGTCCCCTTTCCGGCTGTCCGGGGTCAGCTGGGCGATCGCCATCGACGGCGTCGGCGACAGATAGGAAGGCGCAATCATCTCCAGCAGACGCTGCGAGAAGCGCGGAAACTCCGCATCCATCTTCAGCTGCACGCGGGAGGTCAGAAAGGCGAATCCCTCCATCAGCCGTTCGACGTAGGGGTCCGCCACGTCGATGCCGCGCATGCCCAGACGTCCCGCCACTTTGGGATAGCGCGCCGCAAACTCCGCCCCCATCTCACGCAGATAGGCCAGTTCGCGGTTGTAGTAGTCGAGCAGATTGCTATCCATGATTACCCTGCATCCTGAAGTTCGAAATGGCCGCTCTCCAGATCAACCTGGGTGCGGAACAGAAACGCCAGCGGATAAGGCACACACCAGAGCCGCCCTTTGATTTCAATCGACAGCACGTTGTGCAGGCTGAGCGAACTGAGATCGCTCACGCACCGCACCTGCAGGCCCTGCGGCAGAATGCGCGGTTCGAAGTGGAGAATGGCGTTGGTCATTTTGCGCTGGATATCCTGCCACTCGATATCGGAGACATTCTGTCCGGCCAGGGGTGCCACGCCGAAATTCCAGACCGAGCGCTGCACCTGATCAAAGCCGCTGAGATCCTGCTGCGCTTCGTTATTGATGGTATTAAACAGCCACTGCAGATCGCGCAGAACGTGGCGGCGCAGCGTGCTGTGCGTAATCAGCATGCTGTTCTCCGCCTCCTGCTGCTTCTCCGGCGCGTTGTCGGTAAGACGATCCAGCAGCGAGGATTGCAGTTTGTCGCGGGACGTTAACGCATCGCGCTTTTTGCGCGCACGAAAGCCGCCATGCAGCTGGGCATAGCCGTCATTCTGCCCGCCTGAATCATGACTCATCAGCACTCTCAACGTTATCAAACAGGACCTGCTGCAGACTCAGCAGCGAAAACTCTGCGCTGTCGGTGAGCCACATTTTTTGTCCCTGACCGATGAACTGATCCGGATCGTCGCCCAGCGGCTGCCATTCGGTGGCACCGGCACGCAGAAAACGTTCATCCGCCCCCGCCAGCAGCGGATAGCGCGCCGGGATCTGGCACACCTGCTCACTGCCATCAATCAGCTGCACGCGCGTATGACGCCACACCAGATCGGTGACGCTGGCGGGCGCCTGAAACTGCATTTCACGGATCGCCGCGAACGGGATCCAGTAGTAACGGCCCTGATTGATGACTTCACACACCGGCCCGAAGCGGCTGTCGCCATCCATCAGCCAGCTGAAGGCCGAAGGCTGATCCTGCTGAGTGGCGCTGCCGGGATTCGCGGCAGCGAGTTCGAGTGCTTCGGCACGCAGTGCAGAGCCACGTGCGGCATCGCCCTCTGCCTCCGCCTGCAGTGCGGCCAGCAGCGTGTCGCACCAGTGCCAGGCACTGCCGGGCAGCACCGGCTGCGCCTCGCCACGCAGCACGGCGTCGCGCTGCAGCTCACCGGCAATCGCCTGCTGCAAAAGATTCACCGTCGGCTGCGCCTGCGGGCTTAACGCCAGCCAGGATTGCAGCTGGGTCTGCGCCCGCGACCAGTTGCCTGCCAGGCAGAGCAGCTGCACAAACGCGGCCCGCAGGTCAGCGCTGGCCGGAGAGGCCTGGATCTGGCGGGTAACATCAGCCAGCGCTTCGCTCAGCGAGGCATTGGCCAGACGATGCTGTAAGGTTTCCATGCAAACTCCTTTTGCGTCAGTTGAGGGTGCGATAGACCGCAGCGGCCGGATCTTTCAGTTCAGGATGCAGCTTTTCCACCAGCTTCACGCTCAGCGCCGCATTGCCGCTGATCCACGGCGACCAGACTTTGCGCACCTCCTGCAGACGTGCCGCGACCGCGCTCTCATCCGCAGCTTCGCTGACCGGCATCTGTACGACGACCTGCGGGCTGGCCTGCCAGCCGTTAAACCGGTTGCTGAACGGCAGTATCAGCCAGCTGTCCGGTGATTTTTCGTTGCTCAGCACCATCCGCTCGCTGTTGACCGTAGTGATGTGCAGTTCGGTGGTCGCCGACTGATTGCTCAGCCCCATGACCGGGAAGCCCTGCAGGAAGGTCACACCCACCTGCGCCGTCGCGCCGTTACCCTGCTGCGTCAGGCTGCTGTGTCCGCTGAGCCAGCCATCCGACCCGCATACCAGTCCCTGCTTTGCCGGAACAAACAGCGCGCTACCCTGAGCCGGGTGCTGCCACCAGGTACGGAAATGGCAGCCATCGAGCAGACTGAACTGCAGCCACGGTGAGGTGTCGGCCTGCGCGGCGTTGACCAGCGGATCGGCAGGCACGGCGGCGGCCGTGGCAGACGGTGTCGCAGGCGGTGTCGCAGGCGGCGTAACCACGGTTTTCCACTGCTGCGCTCTGGCGGCGCTGCCGGTCGCGATTTCACTGCCCTGCGCGTCGGTGAGCTGCCAGTGCAGCTGTTGCAGCGGTTTACACTGGGACGCCATCAATCCGGCAACGCGCGGCAGGAAGGTTTTCAGCACCGCCGGGTCTTTTTCACCCAGCGTGACGATCCGCAGAGAGATTGTGCTGTTACACCAGCTCGACAGCTGATTGTTTTTTACGTTATCGATCCAGACATCCAGTTTCTGTGCCGGGGACTGGACGATGCGATAGTTTTCAGCATAAGCGTGCGTGCTGAGCAGCAGCGCTGCCAGACCCAGTAATCCATATTTCATGTTGGCGTTCTCAATCTCGCAGAGGGAAGAACTGCGCCGCTTCAGAGAGCGAGTGCAGCAAAGTGGTGTCCTGAGGTGACCCAATCCAGACGGCCAGCGCACTGAAGTTATCCTGCTGTCCGGCATCCGGCTGGTCGTTTTTAATGATCTGCTGCATCAGCGTCAGCCACTCTTCCGGCGTATTCACCATGTGCAGCGACTGCTGCATCTGCTCCAGCGACACGCCGTGCCAGAAACCGTCGGTGCAGAGCAGAAAGGCATCGCCATCTTCAATCTCCACCACGTCGCTGTAGCTGGCGTCGCGCTGCTCATCACCCATCCCCAGCGCAAAATAGAGCAGATTGCTGTTGATCCCTTCGGTACGGTGTCCGGCATCCTTCATCTGCTGCACCAGACTGTGATCGGTGGTGACCAGATAGAGATAACCGCGCCGGAACAGATAGAGGCGGCTGTCCCCGGCGTGGGCCCAGCAGGCCAGATGGTAGTCCCGGTCGATAAACAGGCTGACCATCGTGGTACCCATCCGGCTGTGTTCACTGCTGACTTTCTGCTGCTGACGAATGGCGTGATTGGCGTGATTGACATAGCGGCGAATCGACTGCGCATCAAGATGCGCATTGCCATCAAAGGCCTCCAGCAGGCTGCTGCGGGCGATCGACGCGGCAATCTCGCCGCCGGGAAATCCCGCCACGCCATCACACACGACAAAGCAGGCGGAGCGCCTGCCGATCACATCACCGATCTGGTCCTGGTTACTGGCGCGATCGCCCTGATTCGACGTCGAGGCAATAGTGATATTCATGCGTCATCCGTGTGGGTTTGTGAGTCTTTGTACTGATTGACTTCCAGGTCATAGGCGTGCAGGAACGCTTCGCCAAACAGGGTGTGAAAATCGTCCTCGATTTCGCCCGCCGTCTCGCCGTAACGCTCAACAAAATGTTCCCACAGGGCGGCTTTGCGGCTGCCCGGCAGACCGATACGTGACACCGATCCCGCCTGACGCGCCTCCTCCTCCAGCTGTTCCGGATTAAAGGATTGCAGCATGGAGGCGATGATGGCGCGGATCCCGGCGATCATCCCCAGCTGGTGGGCCTGCAGGTCGATCAGCGCGTCGCGCACGGCCTGACGCGGTGGCATAAAGCCCGGCATCCGGCTGCCGAACATCTGCATCAGGACGGTCTTGCCTGACGGCAGCAGCTTGAACGGGTTATTGGCGTCGTCGAGGATCACCGTCATGTCAGCTTTGACGCCGCGCTTGAGGATCGAACGCGATGAGAGCAGCGCGACCGTCCCCTGCGAGAACATGCTGAGCATCTGACCAAACTGCAGCATCTGTTCCCGGTCAAACTGGGGCGTCGGCTGCAGGTCACGCAGACCCATCCCTTCCAGCAGCGCATCCAGCAGTTCCCCCTTCAGGGCGTCGCCGCTGTTCTGGCCGGCGGTCGACGGCTGTTCCGTGGCGGCAGGCTGATATCCCGAGGCGACCGGATCGATACGCAGCCGCCCTTTTGGCGTCGGTGAAGGAGCGCGCTGTACGGCCTGCGGCGTGGGCAGCGTAATCCCGCCATACTCATTTTGCGGCGTGACCGCGTCGGGCTGAGCGGCGTCTTCATCTTCGATCAGGGGCGTCTGCCCCGGCGCTTCAGGGTGAGGCTGGCTATCTGCTGCCTGCTGAGGTGGTGGTGCGTCACTGAACAGCATCGAAAAATCCTGCGCCTCCGGCGTGGCAGGCACCGCTTCCGGCGGACGTCCGGTCGCCGGTTTCACGCTGGCCGGGGCTTCCGGGGGCACATGCAGGGTGGCCGGTTTCGCGGTCTGCGACTCCGGCTGTGCCAGCGGCACCGCGTTGCCCATCATCAGTCCCAGCGGATCGTCATGGTTGCGCGCATCTGTGCTGCTTTCACCCTCAAACAGGCTCAGCGGGTCCAGTTCAGCGGCGGGCTTTTCAGCCTGAGGTGCCGCCGTCTTCGGCTGAGCAGAGAGCGTGCTTGGCGTTCTGTCGTCAAAAATGCTTTCCCGGGCGAACAGCGCATCGCCTTCATCAAACAGGCTGCTGTTTTTAGGCTGCTGACCAAAATCGAGCGGCGCGTCATTAGCCAGCTGGGAAAGCGGATCTTCCGGGTTACGTTCCGGCGCGGCAGGCGCGGTCAGCGGATGTGCCTCCGGCAGTTCCGGCGCGGCTTTGCGCTTAGAAAGATCGTCCGAGATGGAAAACTCTTTCGCCAGGCTGTCCCAGATTTCGCTGGGAATGGCCGCCGTCGCGGTTTTTTCCACCGGCGGCTCAGGCACTACCGACGCAGGGAGCACCGGCTCAGGGCGCGGAGCCGTCCTCTCCGTCTGCGGCGGCTGCGCACTGTTGAGGTCACTGACCCGCAGCTGATAATCATCAATACCCAGAATGTCCCCATCCTGCAGCTCGACCTGACGGCCACGCTCAAGCGGAATATCGTTGAGCAGCACCCGCGTCACATTGCCACGGTTGGTCAGGCGGCATTCACCGCTGGCGGTGATATGCACAATCGCCTGCAGTCGGGAGAGTGTTCGGTCGTCATCTGGCAGGACCAGATTGTTGTCCACGCCGCGACCAATGGTGCCGCCGGGCGGAAAGAAGTCACAATGGGTCTGCGGCGGCTGTTGGCCCGGTTTAGTCGTTATTATCGTAAAGCGCATAACGGATTCCTGCGGTTAGCGGTTCGGCATCTATAGTGCGCACCTCTCAGGGAAAGGTGCGGGGTATAGGGAGCAATGAGATATTACGGGCGATGGGTGAATATCAATGCAACGCCTTGTGGTACGAAGCCGGTTCAGATTGATCAAAAGTGAACGTTGCAGGGTGTCATATGAAAACAGATCAGCAACTGGACCGTTTTCAGCGAAAGCGAACCCGACTAGTGTAATAAGTAACGCTGAACATCATATGGAAGAGATAACTCTGCTACGAAAATCCCGGTCAGAATTACGTTTAAACCTTCCTTTCCCGACGTTATTTCATGGTCCCAACATCGTGAGCGATAACCTTATCCCTCTTCGTCACTATGTAGTCCCAGAGGTCCTCACCTTTGGTGCTGGGGTAGAATGCGTAGTTAAACGTTCTGTTGCTGAACTCATAGCCCTTAAAGTCGCAAACGTCAGGACAGTGCGTGTTAATCGTTTTCCCCTTAAGCACGATAAAGGAGCCATCCTTAAGGCTTACCGATTTGAGCAAGACCTTATCGCAGGTCAGATTTCCTTCTTCACAACCATACGTTATCTGCGCGTTGAAATGCTTACCTTCAAAACTGAACGTTGTCTTAGCAAACGCCATAAGAGGCAAAGAGATCAGAACAAAAAACCCCAGAAACACCTTCTTAATCTTCATGTTATTCAGCTCTTCCTCATTCTCTTTTAGTCTGGCTCATGTGAAGCTGAGTACTTTCTGTAAACCGTTTCTGCGTCCTGGCTTTGCGAGAGCAGTGTGCATTTCAACATTCTGAAGTTTCCAGCGATCGAACCGGTCAGGTCCATCTTCAGATAATCATCAATTAATCTGTCGCCCTCACTAAAGGCGTCAACAGGGAGATGGCTTGCTTCCAGCCAGACTGAGGCACTTTTAAAGGCATCATCAGTAAACGCCTTATCAGAAGAAACTTTCCCTGCACATCGATTCAACAGCCAGTTGCTGAAAATCTGCGGTTGCGTATAGGCGTCTGTTGCAGGTGGCGATATCGCCAGGGCGGCATGCGATATGACCAGAGCAAGTAACAGGAACGGTTTTTTCATTTCAGCACCCAGGGGGAAGTCTCACAGGAAATAACTTTCAATCTCAGCGCCCCTTCAGGATAAGAGGCACAAAAAAATGCGCTCCACCCTAATATCCTTTCACGGGCATCGTTTCAGCCATTCTCAGCACAACGAATTTCGACTCAAATTCTGCAGGCAACTAAACACAGACGATTAAAAGAAATGGCGCCAGATAACAAAACCCATCCCACCGCCAATCATTAAGACACCCGTCAGCATATTTAAATGATGAAGGCGGACCAGCCAGCCAATTTCATCTTCAGGCAGCGACTGAATGAACCTGTATGTTTCACGGCTTACCGGCTGATGCCTGCTGCTATTCATCCGCACGCCTTTATAGAGGCGAGCAAACCAGGAAATCTTCAAAGGGTGAAAAGATGAACCTAAAAAGGAGCTGGTCTGAGTGAGTATATCCAGTTGCAGATTCCGCTTACGAAACTCACTTATCAATGCATCATAGTCTCTGGCATGACGCCTGAAGATGATATAACCGACAAGCTGTAACGGGATTGAGATTAAGAATGCACACACTGATAAAAAAATAAGTACATCAGAAAAAGGTATCGTGTTCATTTTCTGGGACCCATTCAGTAAGGCAGTTTCCTGAGAAGGTCAGTACGCCCTTTGTCAATACGGATAACACAGAGGTTGGTTGCCACCGCATTGGCATTACTATTCTCTTCAGCGGCAAAGGCTTCAAGTCTACATTGACCATCACGATATTTAAGCCAGTTACGCTGTGTATCGACCATAACAGCGACATACTCATCCGCCACTTTTTTCTGCGCGCCATACAGCTGAAAAATGCGTTTTTTTGCCGTCTGGTACTCCCTGTTCAGCTCCTCTTCTGCCAGCTTTTTCTGCTGAACAGTACACTGATACAACGCACCGTCTGAAGGCTGTTTTACACAGATATCATCCGCAAGTGCTGAAGCACTAATAAAAAGAGAGGCTGCGGCAAAAACGCACTTAAAGAGCTTCACAGGTATCCTGCAACATCTAGTTGAGCACATAAATAAATATGGACATAAAGAAAACCCAGGCAAAAGTCATGCAGAACGTAAACTGATAAAGATGAAGCGTCTTCTCCATCCACGCCACATTTTCCTGAGGTTGTTGCTGGACGAAGTCATAGGCTCTGATGCTAACCTTTTCCGTTTGAGAAAAGCGCATCTTACGCCCTTTTCTGAGATTCATGAAAAAAGCGATTTTCTGATAGTTAGCATAAAAACCCAGGTTATTTGCAAATTTCGTTGTCAGATCTAACTGCAAGCCAGCCTTCTGATAGCGATCAACAAAATTTTGATACGCCACCTGATGAGCTTTAAAATACCAGGCAGCATAAATATGCATAGCAATCACTAACGCAGATAAAAACAAACAGCCATACATGAAAAAATCATACAAACTCATAAAATCTTATCCATAAATATACCTGCGCCTTTTTCACCTAATTTAGCTGTTCCATAACCCCCTACTGCGGAGCCGACTATTCCACAAGCTAACGCACCCACGCCTCCGGTGGCAACACCTAATGCTACGCAAACTGAAGTTGCAAGAGTTGCTGACGCTGCACCACCCAGAATGCCTGCTGTCGTGCTCGCTGCAAACTTAGAGTATTCCTTAACCGCCACTTTGGAACATTCACTCTCACGCTCTGAAGTACAACTATGGTAAACCTCATTAGTAGTATTGATAGCGCTAAATCCTATCGAAACCCATCCGCCCATTTTCATAAATTTTGCGGCTTTAGCTGCACCATCAACATAAGTCGAATAACCTCTTATTGCTGTTGCTCCGGCAGTTTGCCAGTCATGGACTATCGAAGAACTGGATAGGTTTAAGGCATGTTTGATCTTGTCATAAGGCCGCATATTTAGCATTAATCGCGATAAACGATTCAACAGTAGATCAAGTTCGCCAAACAACTTTCGGCGCTCGATAAAAAACTGCTGTCCGAACAGAGTTCCTGAAGTCAGATATTGGTTGCGGTAGGCATTTTCAATCGCGACAAGTTTCTTACCGATTTCATCGAAATATTTTTCACCTGCATCTCCAACAATCCCTGAAGCTTTGTCCATGTAATTAGTGATTGCAGCAATTGAAGCATAATGACGATTGAAAAAATCCGCCTCATCCACTGTCAGATGAGTGACACTATCATTAGTTCTTTTTTTAGCCTCATCCAGAGTACGCATTGCTGCGGGATGATTGTTTCCATTGGGATCGGCAAAAATTAGTATCTGGCCGGGTTTAGCCCAGGCAACATCAGCATTCAATTGCAAAAAGAAGTTCGCAGCAGCCATATTTCGAGTGCCATAGAGCCACATTGCCTGCTCGGTTAGCCTTCCCGGACGCTGGACAACACAAAATCCCGGTTCAATTGAATTTTTTTCAGCCATCACAATCTCCTTTTGCTATTAAACGCATGTCAGTTCCTGCTTTTAAAATACGCCCCTGGCAGGGGCGTACCTGATTACGCTTCTTTGTTGCCTTTGATGTCCCAGCCGGCGCTGCTTTCTGCGCCCTTGCCGCCGGAAGCACTCTGTTCCCAGTATTGCTGCTTCACTTTAGAAGCCTGGAAGGAGTAGGTCATGCCCAGCGTATCGCCGTTGTCAGAACCGTTGTAATTAACGGTTGTCACCAGCACATCTTCCAGAGTAATGCGTGCATACTCAACCTGAGTCCCACCCGCTTTACAGATAGAGAGTTCAACTTTAGCGAGATGCTTACCGCTGGCACAGTTCTTCAGCAGTGCCGTGGTCGATTTGTCGATCAGGGCGTTAACGTGCAGGTCGTTAAAGTTAACTTTACCGGCACCGCCGCCGCCGCCAACAGACATGTTGCCTGGCTGAGAGGCACCCCATGAGAAAGAGGTAATATCGGTCCAGCCAGTGTGGTTAGAGTCTTTAGACTCGCCGGTGACACCGTCAACCTTCATAAACATATCAATAGCCATTATCTTTCACTCTTTATTGGTTGAGATTATTGCTTTCAAAAAAGCAAGGATATGGCAAAAAGAAAAGCATGGGGCTGAATAAAACAGTCCATATTTTACCTTTGCCTTGCTTCTGAAATAGCGTCATTAACGCTATTTCAGACTTCTTGCTGCCCGTTTTTTTAAATCGGACAAATACTTTTATTTCTCGCTTGTTCATAGCGAAACCTGACATGCGAATTAATGTTCTTCCATTCGCCTGAGATTGCAGCCGGCCATTCTGTAGACAGTAATATCATGCAAAGTTTATAGTAGCGGGCCTGTCAATTGCTCAAAAAGGAATGAGCGTGAAGAAAATCATCTTACTTTTCCTGGCCATATTAATGTCACTACTTTCACTTTATTCGATCACTGATCTTATCGGGTCGCTATATCTCATTTCTCGCTATGAGCATTTCAATGCCTGTTCACTCGGATTGATTGCCGGTAAAGCCGTTTTCATCGCAGTTTGTGTCGCGGTGACTTTTATACTGGTGAAAAGCGTACGCAAACGCACTCAGTCTGAAAAAGACCGGGCATAGCATTGCACACCAGGCTCAGGCAAACATCCGGTTAATAGCCTCATCAGCAGGGAAGCGCGCGATGTAGATTCAGACTCCAGCATCGCGCCCCTTCTCACCCTTTAGGTGTTGTCATTTTTCAGTGACGGCAGCTTAGAAACCAGACGCAGTGACACCGTCAGTCCTTCCAGCTGGTAGTGCGGACGCAGGAAGAACTTCGCGGCGTAGTAGCCTGGATTATCCTCCTGCTCTTCCACATTGACCTCAGCCGCCGCCAGTGGCTTACGTGATTTGGTCTCCTGGGAGGAGTTAGCCGGATCGCCATCGACATAGTTCATCACCCAGTCGTTCAGCCAGCGCTCCATCTCATCGCGCTCGCGGAAGGAGCCGATCTTGTCACGCACGATGCACTTCAGGTAGTGCGCGAAGCGGCAGCAGGCAAACAGGTAAGGCAGGCGCGCCGCCAGACGGGCATTGGCCGTGGCATCCGCATCGTGATACTCCGTCGGCTTCTGCAGTGACTGCGCACCGATAAAGGCGGCAAAATCAGAGTTTTTGCGATGTACCAGCGGCATAAAGCCGTTTTTCGCCAGCTCCGCTTCGCGGCGATCGCTGATGGCGATTTCGGTCGGACACTTCATGTCCACGCCGCCGTCGTCGCTTGGGAAGGTGTGGCACGGCAGGTTTTCAACCGCCCCGCCTGACTCCACGCCGCGAATCGCGGTGCACCAGCCATACTCTTTGAACGAACGGTTGATGTTGGCTGCCATCGCGTAGGCGGCGTTGCTCCACGCGTAGTTGCTGTGATCGGAACCGTCGGTCTGCTCTTCAAAATCGAAGCTGTCGACCGGGTTGGTGCGGATGCCGTAGGGCAGACGCGACAGGAAGCGCGGCATCACCAGCCCCAGATAACGGGCATCTTCCGATTCACGCAGACTGCGCCAGGCGGCATATTCAGTGTTCTGGAAGATCTTGGAGAGGTCACGCGGATTCGCCAGCTCCTGCCAGGACTCCATCTGCATCACTTCTGGCGCGGTACCGGTAATAAACGGACAGTGCGCTGCCGCCCCGATACGTGCCATCTCACCCAGCAGCTCAACATCCTGCGGACTGTGATCGAAATAGTAGTCACCTACCAGACAGCCAAACGGCTCGCCGCCGAACTGACCATACTCCTGCTCATAAATCTTCTTGAACAGCGGGCTCTGGTCCCAGCCAGCGCCTTTGTAGCGCTTCAGGGAGCGACCCAGCTCCTGTTTGGAGATGCTCATGAAGCGGATTTTCAGCATCTCGTCGGTTTCGGTGTTGTTCACCAGGTAGCTCAGGCCACGCCAGGCACTCTCCAGCGACTGAAAATCCGGATGGTGAATAATCTGGTTTACCTGCTGCGACAGCTTTTCATCAATCTCCGCGATTAGTGCCTGGATGGTGCGATAGGCATCGCTGGAGACGGTCACGGTATTTTCCAGCGCCTGCTGCGCCAGGGTTTTTACCGCGCTTTCCACGGCAGCGCGCGCCTGATCGCTTTTCGGCCGGAACTCTTTGTTCAGCAGCGCGCTGAACTCATCCTGACTGAAGCTGGCCGCGCCCTGGGACTGCGGCTGTTGTGAAGTCTGGGTCATGCTTTAGGCTCCTCTGCGTCAGTGGTGTCACCCTGCTTTGGCAGATGGGTCAGGGCCTGTAACAGCGTCGGGTCCTGCAGCACTTTACCAATCAGCTCTTCCGCGCCGTTTTTGCCATCCATGTAGGTCAGCAGGTTGGCCAGCTGGGTACGCGCTTCCAGCAATTTGCTCAGCGGCTCGACGTTACGGGCCACGGCATCCGGCGAGAAGTCATCCATGCTGTCAAAAGTCAGATCAATGTTCAGTTTGCCTTCGCCGTTCAGGGTGTTATCCACCTGGAAAGCGGCGCGCGGCTTCAGGGCTTTCATGCGCTCATCGAAGTTATCGATGTCGATCTCAAGGAATTTACGCTCGTCGATGCCCGGTTGCGGCTCCAGCGGTTTACCCACCAGATCCGCCAGCACGCCCATCACAAACGGCAGCTGAATTTTGCGTTCCGCGCCATAAATTTCCACGTCATATTCAATCTGAACGCGAGGCGCGCGATTGCGGGCAATGAACTTCTGCCCACTGGATTTGCTTGTTGCCATGGTTTTCTCCATTAATGATGCGCGGATAAAGTGTCACAGCAGGCGCGCAGGTCCCGCTGTGTGAGTGCGTTATGTCTGCTTAATCGCGACGGCCGAAAATGGTTTCCAGCTGATGCACCCCATCAGGGGCCAGTTCACGGATGATCTCCAGAAAGTCGCGTTCGATTAAACGCTGAACCCGGTCGATCATCAGTGGTGCCGGATGGCTCGGCTCGTGCTGGGTAAAATAGAGCTTTACCTTTTCCAGCATCAGCTGAGCGTCGGCGCGGGAGCCAATCTGCACACTGCGCCAGTCAGTGGCTGCACGGAGTGCCGCCGGTGCAGGCGCTGCTGCGGTTTCAGCCGGCTGTTCCGTCGCCGCTGCCGTGGGGACCAGGGCGCTGAGATCGGTGGCCTCGCCGCGCTCGGCGATCAGTGCAATCTGCCTGCGCAGCTGCGTCAGTTCCGGCACGGCGGCGTCGCCCAGCCGTTCGGCCACGGTTTCGCAGATGGTCTGCAGCCGCTCATGAATCTGCAGCACCGCCTCAATGCCGGGCTGATCGCCCCGCGCCAGTTCGTCGATCAGACGCGGCAGGCCACCCGGATAATCAGCCACCTCTGTCTTGCTGCCGTCGCACAGCGCAGCGGCATCACGCAGCGTGATCCCATCTGAGGGGTAGCGCAGCAGCCAGCTCTGGCGCACCGCGCTGCTCAGGGGCGACTTGTCACCCAGCAGCGCCAGCGCGTTGATGCGGTAGAAAGGATCCTGTTCGCCATACTCTTCCAGCCGCGGCCACAGCGGCTCCCAGTAAAGCAGTAAAGCCTGCTCAATCAGTTTCAGGCCCTGTGCGTAGCCCGGCAGCCCTTTCAGCTCGGTCCAGGCGTGAGTCAGCGCCAGCATCACCCGCAGATCTTTGCTGCGTTCCAGCAGCGCGATCGCCAGTCTCTCCACTTTGTTCCAGTCCGCCGGTTCCGCCGGAATGATCGTGCTGCCGAACTGCTGCTCCGCTTTACCGGCGCTGGCCTGCTCCATCGCCTGAAAATCGGCGTGATACTCCAGGTTATCCCCACCGGGATTGTCGTCGCTGACCGGAGCCAGCAAAGCCTCAATATTGGTCGTCATGCGTATCGCCTCAGGATTCAAACATCGGGGGATAAAGTCCGTTTCGTCCCGGCTTTGCCCCACCGGCCGGATCAAACAGCAGGGAAAAAAGCTGGGCGGTGAAGTTACCGCTGTGCACCTGGGTATAAAGCGGAAACCCGTCGCTCTGGTTCGTCCACCAGAAGCTGGTGTAGAACTGCGGGTCAAAGTTCTCACCCGGCAGCGTCCAGTTCAGCGTCGAAGGGGTATCGCCATGCCCGATCACGTTGAGAATGTCTGACGATTCGTCTGACGCCTGAGGAGGCTGCGGCTGCGGGATACTGAGCAGCGCCTGATCCAGCTGTTCCGGTGAGCCGCCGCCCTGCACCACCCGCAGCAGTGTATTGCCCACCTGCTGATACCACTCACCGGAACGCGCCAGCAGCGCGGGTGACCACTCGGCCGGGGTGAAATGACGCAGCGCACAGAGCGGGTAGTTACGCCCCACGCTGTCACGCGCGGCAATCAGGCAGCCCATCTGGATGAGCTGGCTGCCGAGCATCGGGGGCACCACAAAGTTCCATACCGGCGCGTTGAGAAACGGCCGTGAAGGCGCGTTATCGCCTTCCTGATTGCTCTGCCAGTGGTGGAGCCCCACCTGAAACCAGCTGGACCACTGGCGATAGAGCACGTCCGGAAAGCGGCGCTTTACAAAGTCACCCGCGCTGGGCAGTTTGCCGTACCAGCAGGGTGCAGCGTATTGAGTCATTGTCGGATCCTGTTTCAGGGGCAGCTAAAGCCGGGAAGCTGGAACGGGTTACGAATGCTGCCTGGGGTAAACGACAGCGTCACCTGATGGCCTTCCACGCTGAACGTTGCTTCGCGGGTCAGTCCGCCAGCCGCCGTCACCCGGGCGCGGTCGAAGAAGCGATTGAGCGCCCACGGGCCGCTGGTAACCAGGGTGGACGTGGTGCCGTTGGTCAGACCGAGCTGCATCCGCACCTGGCTGGTGCCGCCGGGACCCGGCCAGCTGACCAGCTGCACCGCCTGCGGGCCGTGGCTGTAACGCAGAATCTGTCCATCCACATCCAGCGTCAGGTTAAGAATATCGTTGTCCATCCTGACGGTGCGCAGCGTCACGCGGAAGCCTGGGGTGGTTGCGCCGTTGGCAAAGAAGGCATCGCGAATCGACTGCGCCTGCTGGAAGGGACGCAGCAGGGCTTCGCCGCCTGGCAGGGTTTTACCGTCGATGCCCGGCGTAAAGCGCCACGCCGCGCGGGTGGTATCCACCTTGCTCGCCAGGTTGTCACGGAAGAAGCTGTCCATCATGCCGCTGCCTGGCGCAAACATGCGGGCCAGGTCGTCGGGCGTTACCTCGCTGCGCGCAGAGCGCACCAGCGGATAGCGACCGGCAATCGCCTGACGGCAGAAGCTGCCGACCTCCATGGTGATGCGTTTGCGGACATTATCCATGTCGCGACGCTGAGCATCGCTGCTGGCCCCCACGGCCATGCTGGAAACCATGTTCTGCAGCGACCCCGGCAGGCGACCGGCGCTGGCCTGCAGACGGCTGATGGCATCGCTGGCCGGTGGTGGCATCCCGCTGTTGGCGGCATCCTGCACCGCCGTGAGGTAACGATAAAGGTCGTCAATCTGATGCAGGAAATCATCGACTGCCAGCACCTTGCTACCCTGCTGTAACGGCTGCGCCAGCTCCAGAATCGGCGCGAAGTGCAGCGCCACAGCCTGCTCTGGTGCGGCCTGCGCGGCAGCCTGGCCACGCGCGGCGCTGGCGTCGGGCGAGGTAAACAGCGCTTCCAGCGTGCGGGTGGCGCTGTTATCTGATGGCTGCTGCGGCTGCGCGGTTTTCTCATCAGGCTGTGCCCGGTTCAGCGTCAGCAGTTTACTGAGGTTGATGACCATCTGGCGCAGCGGTGAGTGATTGCCAGAGAGCAGGCGCGCCGTGTTGATGCGCTGTGACAGATCGGCGCTGCTGTTGAGCTGGATATCGCTGAGGAACTGCTCCCACTGGCGGATATAGTCCTGCACATAGAGCTGGCGCACCGCGAGGTCGATCTCCTCGCTTTTCTGCTGCGGCGCGGCCCCATCCAGCACCCAGAGATCGTCCTTATAGAGCGCCTGCGTGACCGGCGCGATCTGCTTATCCACCTGCTGCCAGTAGCCGTCCGGCGTGTAGAGCCCCTCGACCCCGTCGTTGACCGACTTGCCGCTTTTGCGTGAAAACACCAGCTCGCTCTGCGGCCCACCCAGCGCCGACAGCGTGACCGGCTGTAACGTGCCGTTGCGCTGCAGCAGCCGCTTCAGTCGGCCATAAACCCGCTGTGAGAGCGGCATCTGGTTAATCAGCGTCTGTTCGCGCCTGACCAGCGCCTCATCCTTCGCGTAAGGCGACGACTGGATCTGCGTCTCCAGCAGCTGTTGCAGATGCCACGCCAGCTGTTTGACCTGCTGCTGGGTGACGTTCTGCGGCAGTTCGCGGGAGAGGTTAAGCATCAGCCACGCCTGCAGGAACTTGCCATCGTAATGCTTAGGCTGGTAGAGCATCTGATACGCCTTCAGCGCCTCATAGCTGTAGTCAGCGTCGCTGCCATTGTCATTGCGCAGCCAGCGGGTGATGTTCTGTGCCACCTGCGGCAACAGCAGCTGCTTCAGCGCTTTGTCATAGAGCGCCCGGGTTGCATCGCTGACCTCGGTGCCGCGATAGAGCCCCATCCGGCGCGTCAGCGGTGGCGAGTCGAGCGAGAAGTCGGCGCTCTCCGGCAGGTGCAATAGGGTGTTGAGATAGGGCACCAGCGCAAACAGATCGCCATTGACCTGCTGCTGTAACCGATCGCCCAGCTGCTCCACCTGCGGCGTTTTGGCAGCCATCTCCTGCAGATAGGCTTTATTTTTGCTGTAGCTGGTGAGCCACAGCGCGCCAGCTACCAGTAACAGCACCAGCAGGGCCAGATAGCCCGACCACAGACCGGCGCGGTTGCGCAGCTCCCACCAGCGGTTGCTGCCTGCCAGGCCAGACTCCTGGAAAATCACATTTTCCAGCACCCCTTTCAGGAAGAAGCTCTGCCCTTTGTTCTGCGGGATCGGCGCCTCTTTATCGACATGGTCCCAGCTTCCCGACTCACCCGCCTGCTGGTTCGGCAGATTGAGTGCGCGGTTCAGCTCCCCCATCACCCGGTCAAACGGCAGACCTTCCTGGGTGCCGCTGGCAAAATAGATGCCGCGCGGGGCGAACTGGGTTTCAAAATCAGAGCGGGCAAACAGCGTGTCGAGCGCCTCTGCCAGCACCGGACGCAGTGCCGCAAACTCCTGCGGGAACAGATAGCTCTCGGCCCGCGCCTGCGCGTCGCTCTCTGTCAGCAGCCGATCCGCCAGCCCCGCTTCCAGCCGCTGCTGCAGCAGGGAGTACTCCTGCTGAAACTGGTTATTCAGCTCAAAATCGGCGGCGGAGGCCTGCGCCCACGGGAAGGTGAACCCCCACACCTGTTCACGCTGCGCTTTATCCAGCGCGGCAAAGTAGCTGCGGAACCCTTTGAGCAGGTCCGCCTTGGTCACCAGCACATAGACCGGGAAGCGGATGCCGAGACGGTCATGCAGCTCCATCAGGCGCTGACGCAAAGCGAGCGCCTGGTTGCGCAGCGCTTCAGGCGACTGGGTCAGCAGATCGGAGACGCTGAGGGTGACGACCACGCCGTTGATCGGCTGACGCCCGCGATATTTGCGCAGGAGTCCGAGAAAGTGGTGCCATTCGCTGGCGTCGCGCTCCTGCTGACTCTCCTGGGTGCTGTAACGCCCCGCCGTGTCGAGCAGAACAGCTTCATTGGTAAACCACCAGTCGCAGTTGCGTGTGCCGCCAATCCCGCGCAGCGCCGACTTCCCGAACTTATCCGCCAGCGGAAACTGCAGGCCGGAGTTGACCAGCGCGGTGGTTTTACCGGCACCGGGTGCCCCGATAATCATGTACCACGGCAGCTGGTAGAGATACTGGCGGCCAAAGCGCTGCGCCCAGAACGGTGTCCCTTTGCTGCTGTGACGCTGGAAGTGCGCCTTTTTCAGCATCTCTGTGGCTTCTGAGAAGCGCCCTGCCAGCACCTGCTCTTCGCTGGTCAGCCGCTGCCGGTCCGCTTCCGGAGCGTCACTCTTACCGGTTTCCAGGCTCGACATCAGCTTGCGGTTAAGCCAGAAGTTATAGAACCGCGGGATCGCCTGCCCCAGGCCCCACACCAGATAGAGCAGCGCAATACTGATGATGCGATTCTGCTCCGGCTCAAGCGGACGCGAATCCACGATAGAGAAGACCGGGCCGATGACCCAGATGATAAAAGAGAGCGCGGTGATGCCGACAAAGCCCCACGCAAGGCGGCTGGTCAGTACCGCAAACAGGATATTCAGCATGGATCAGTTCCCTCTCGCCAGGCCGTTAAGTTCGGCATGGGTCGCATCCGGTGCTACCAGCAGCGTGATTTCAACCCGACGGTTACGTGCACGATTTTCTGCGCTGGTGTTTGGCACCAGCGGATTGCTTTCACCGCGCCCTTCCGCTTTCACCCGTGAAGGCTGCGCCAGCTGCTGTTGCAGCAGGCTCTGCACCGACTCGGCACGCGCCAGAGAGAGTTCAAAGTTGGAAGCGAAGCGCGCACTGCGAATCGGCACGTTGTCGCTGTAGCCAATCACCTGAATCTGGCCGCTGACGTTATTCATGGCGGCGGCGATACGCCGGATGACGTCGGTATAACGTCCGCGCACCTCGGTGGCTGCAGATGCAAACAGCCCGTCCCCTTTCAGC
This sequence comes from Pantoea sp. PA1, assembly GCF_056856975.1. Lineage (NCBI taxonomy): Bacteria > Pseudomonadati > Pseudomonadota > Gammaproteobacteria > Enterobacterales > Erwiniaceae > Pantoea > Pantoea sp. PA1. The sequence continues at coordinate 794,176 of NZ_JBXGEE010000001.1, read as the reverse complement.
GTCACGACGCTGCGGTCCGCTTCGTCACGCACCGCCACCAGCCCGGCATCAATTTCCGGTTTCAGGAAGGCGCGCAGGTTCAGCGTGGCAGGCGGAGGCGGAGCCGGATTACCGATCTTCACTTCCGGCAGGGCCGTCTGGTAGATACGCGCCAGCACCGGCGAGGTGTAATCGCCCAGACGCCAGTTGAGCACGATATAAAACAGGCAGGCAGCCAGCCCCGCCACGGCCGCACAGGCCCACAGCGGAATCATCGGCCGCCAGAGTTTGCGCAGTACCGGCTGATCGGTCGGGTGCGGTGACAGCGCCGCCGCGTAACTGCCGCGCACGCTTTTAATCATCTGCAGCAGCCGCTGTTTAATGGTCTCCAGCTGCGAGCGCCCGTTGTCCAGCACCCGATAGCGCCCTTCGAATCCCAGCACCAGACAGAAGTAGATCAGTTCCAGCATCAGAATGTGACGACGCGGGTTCTGTGACAGCTTCGCCAGCAGCTGGAAAAACTTTTCGCCGCCCCAGGTTTCGTTGTGAAAGGTGACCAGCAGACCGTTGCTGGTCCAGACGCCGCGACTGCCCCAGGGGGTCAGCGCCGCCGCCTCATCCAGCGCCGTGCAGAGGCAGTAACGCGCGCCGATAATCACTTCATAGCCGAGCCCCGACTGCTGGCAGCTCAGTTCAAAGCGCCGGATCTGGTCGATCAGCTGCTGCCGCAGTTGGGCCGGGTCGTCATGAGTGACGGAATGTCGGATCTGGGGAATGGCATTAATCAGGGGATTCGCCGCCGCGACCAGCACATTCTGATGGCTGGCATCCGGCGCAATGTCGCTGTGTGATTTTTCGTGTTCCTGCATCATGCTGCGTGCTCAGTTTATTATTCTGACTGACTGCGGATGGCCCAGAACTCCATGTTCAGGCCCGGAAACTCACCGGCAAGGTGCAGCGCAAAAGCGCCTGAGCGCTCCATCTCTTTCCATAGCTCGCTGTTCTTATCCAGTTCGAAATAGTTGTAACCGGCATGCCACGGGATCTGCGGCGGCGCGCCGGGCATTGCCCTCAGGGCCAGCCCCGGCAGCTGCAGCTGCACCAGATCGCGGATTTTGCTGACCGGTGCGACTTTCATCTGCGCCGGGAAGTGGGTCTGCAGGGTGTCGGCGGGGACGCTGGCTTTAACCGCCAGCACAAAGCCAAACTCATGCACCATGCTGCTTTCCGGCACGGTCGCGACATTGAGGCCGTGTGAGCGCTGGATCAGCGGCAGCTGAATGGCGCTCTCCTCCATCACCTGTGACAGCCCCTGACGCAGCAGCAGTGACAGGCGGCTGAAGCAGCCCTGCAGATCGTCATGATCGTAAAGCGGCAGCCCGTCCGGGGCGCGGGCGGGCGTCCAGGTGCTGAGTTCTGCCGCCAGTTGCACCCAGTGGCTGTAGAGCGTCTCCGGATGAAGCAGCGGCAGATGCTGCAGATGGCTGTGCAGGCCAAGCTGACGATTGAGCAGCGCCAGCAGCATAAAATCGACCATATCGGCGCTGTTGAAGCGGCCTGTGCCGGGCGCCCGCTGGCTCAGCTGCTGGCTGCGTTGCTGGATCAGCCCGTGCAGATCGTTGAACATGTTTTGCAGCGGACGGCTGCTGTTGAGGGTCAGCATCGGTGGAATGTAGTCGCTGTCGAGCCGGATATGGTTGTCGCTGCGTTTTTCAATCACCTGCGCCACGCCCATTGCGGTCCACTCAGCGGTCAGGTCCTGCTCCAGCATCAGACGCAGGCGCAGTTTGCCAAACTGCACGGTCGCGCTGCCCACCGCCTGAGCGTTGTCATCTTCCACTTCCGCTTCCCAGGCCAGATAGCGCGCCAGAGAATCCTGAGACTCCTGGAAGGCAACTGCCTCACGTCCGTTGCGGCGGGCCGGTATCGCCAGCACGACCTTGCTGCGGTCAATCGTGGCAGGCAGATCGAGCGGTGCCGGGCCATGCCGGGGCTGACTGAACGCAAAGAAGGTGCCGTCCGGCAGGCAGCCGCTGGCGGCACTCAGAGCCAGTTTGCCCTGACGCATCAGCGCCTCATCAAACTCCAGATCGTAAAAACCCCAGGTGAAGGGGCGCTGGGACTGACCCCATTCCCGCAGGGTACTGAGAAGATAATTTTCTGACTGCTGGAAATGGTGAGGACGCAGAAACATCCCCTCGGTCCAGACCACCTTTTCGGCTCTGTTCATAGGCATCACTGTTTTTCCACTCGTAAGCCGTTAACGCCCGCGACGATGCGGGCATTCAGCTCGCCATCGTTACGTTTCCAGAACGCCCAGAATGCGGGGGCATCGCCTTCCGGGACCGGCAGCGACAGCCGCCAGACTTTGCCATCCAGCGCCTGGTATTCCGCCATGATGCCGATGAAGCGCGCCTCGGGCAGACTCCGGATGCGCAGCGTTTTGCTGCGCTGGTCCGGCGTCAGGAAGAACTGTTGCGTATTCAGTTGTGCACTACCCAGCGCGGTCGCCGGCTGGTTTTGCAGGGAGTAGAAATCGGCCGACATGAAATCCGCGTCGGAGGTCAGTAACATGACCCGCACTTTCAGCGGCGCACCGCCGTTAACCTGGTTCTGCGCCTGCACATCCAGGTTGTAGTAGGCCACCGGCGGCGTACTGCTGCTGCAGCCTGCCAGCAGCCAGGCCATCACGCCGATCAGCGCCGCGCGCAGTTGTCGTGTCATCATCATCCTGCCCTCCCTGCTCAGTGCGATTAGTTAATGATCCAGGTCCCGCTGCTGCTGTTCTGGCAGGCAGTGCTGTCACCGTTGACCGCGACGCAGGTCTTCTTCTTACTGCTGCTGCGTGCACGGCGTTTTGGCTGATCGGCTTTCACGGTCTGATCGTAAAGCTCGCTTTTCACGACGGCGCGGAACGGCACATAGCCTGCCAGCTTAACGGAGGCCTGTGGCGCAGCCGGTGGCGTCGCCTCTTTCGCGCTGGCGGCGTCCTTTTCCGGTTCCGCAGCGGCCTGAGCCGGTTCACCCAGCGCCAGCCAGTTGTTCTCTACCTGACCAATGACGGTGTAGCTGTCACCGCTTTTCAGGGTCTCAACCACTTTGCCGCCAAAGCTGGGCTGGCTCATTACCGAGGCAGGATAGAGCGCACGGTAAGGCTGATTCACCGGCGTGAACTGGGCTGGCGGTTTAATCGCATAGCGGTGGCTGATCGCCACGCCATCGACTGTGCTGGTCACCAGCGTGTCATCCGTCATTTTTGGGGGCGTTTTACAGCCCGCAAGAGAGAAAACAACCATCAGGCCTAATGCAATGCGGAGCTTCACCATATTTTTCATGTTGTGTTCCATTCGTACCTAGAAGAGTGGCCAGGGGCCGGGTGTCAGTAATGAAAATCGGAGGGTGTTAAATGTCTGGCCGCTGATTAGTACCAGACCAAAAAGCAATCATTAAGCAGATTGCGCTGAATTAGCGTCTGAACTGCTGAAAAACGATCAACAAAGATTAAGTATGAAAAGCGACTTCGGCAGGCTAAGGCAGAGACGGGAAGAAATTACGCCTGAATGTAAATGATCAAATTGTTGATCTATTTCTTTCCGACAAAATTCCTGAGGCAGGGTAAATCCAGAGATTACTTAAGCCATCCATGACAGAAAAACTTTCGCGTTGACAATTCAGACGCCGCTGAAAGTTTAAGCAGACCGCACCAGCCACCCTTCCCTGACCGCTGTTAGTTGTTCATTTTAAACACTTTATCAATCCATGATCTCTCATAGCTACCGCACGAGTCAGGAAAATCCTGCCCGTGAGCCTGAAACCAAAATCCATTTGTAAATATTAGCTGCAAGTTTACATAAGACTGACGAAAATTCAACGGCACGGTTTTGGTGCAAAAAACATCAGATTTAGTTAACTAATTTTGTTAATACAAATCTGCCTCACTTTTAACCATCTACATAAGAGTAATCTTAACAAGTTGCGTTAATATGAAGTATTTTTACTCAAAAATATGACAGGGCTGAAATCAGCATTAATACCTCTCATGTAATGAGTGGCGCTATTAAGGAAAGATCAGAATGATTCGTGCCCCGGAAGCAGAGAGGCATCGGGCGTCGGTTCGCAAAGGAGGATTCGTATAAATTCCAGTTTATCAATACGTTAAAATATTGATGTAGTGCCTGGCTGCAGCCAGACACCCGGCGTGGGGAGAGGAAAGTAAGCGAAACGTTAAATAAACATGTTAAATTTTTTAACAGACTGATTAATTGTTCTTTACCGGGCCGTCTGACGGTTCCCGAAGGCAAAAATCACCCGGTACATTACATCCTCTAATCGTACAAAAACCACGCCGTAGCGTGGTTCAGCGGTGATAGCGGAGAAGCCGGAGAGCCGCAGACAGCGGCTCCCCATTTCAGGTTCAGAAGAAACCGAGCGGTTCGATACTGTAGCTGACCAGCAGGTTTTTGGTCTGCTGATAGTGATCCAGCATCATTTTGTGGGTCTCACGCCCAATCCCCGATTTCTTATAGCCACCAAAGGCCGCGTGCGCCGGATAGAGGTGATAGCAGTTTGTCCAGACGCGTCCGGCTTTGATTGCCCGGCCGACCCGATAAGCGCGGTTGATATCGCGGGTCCAGACGCCTGCCCCCAGCCCATAGATGGAGTCGTTGGCGATGCGGACGGCTTCGGCTTCATCCTTAAAGGTGGTGATGCCGATAACCGGGCCAAAGATCTCCTCCTGGAATACCCGCATGCTGTTGTTGCCTTTCAGCAGGGTCGGCTGAATGTAGTAGCCACTGTTGAGGGAATCATCCAGTTTCTCAACGCCTCCGCCCACCAGCACCTCCGCGCCCTCCTGCCGGGCCACGTCCAGATAGGAGAGGATTTTATCAAACTGCTGCTGCGACGCCTGGGCACCCACCATCGTCTCTGTATCCAGCGGATCGCCCCGTTTGATGGTTTTCACCCGCTTCATGACAGCCGCCATGAACGGCTCATATATCGACTCCTGCACCAGCGCCCGTGACGGACAGGTACAGACTTCGCCCTGGTTCAGGAAGCCCAGCACCACGCCTTCGGCTGCTTTCTCAATAAAGCTCTCTTCCGCCTGCATGATATCTTCAAAGAAGATATTGGGTGATTTCCCCCCCAGTTCGACCGTAGAGGGGATCAGGCTCTTCGCCGCCAGCTCCAGAATGTGGCCGCCGGTGGCAGTAGAACCGGTAAAGGCAACTTTGGCAATGCCGGCGTGGGACGCCAGCGCCTCACCCGCCTCTTTACCATACCCGTGCACCACGTTCAGCACCCCCGGCGGCAGCAGGTCTTTGATCAGATCGACAAACACGGTGATCGACAGCGGCGTCTGTTCCGCCGGTTTCAGTACCACACAGTTCCCTGCGCCCAGCGCCGGGGCCAGTTTCCAGGCCGCCATTAACAGCGGGAAGTTCCACGGGATAATCTGCGCCACCACGCCCAGCGGCTCATGGAAATGGTAGGCGGCGGTGAACTCATCGATCTCCGCCGCACTCCCCTCCTGCGCCCGGACGCAGCCGGCAAAATAACGGAAGTGGTCGACAGCGAGAGGCAGATCCGCCGCCAGCGTTTCGCGCACGGGCTTACCGTTATCCCAGGTTTCATAAACCGCCATCGTCTCCAGATTCGCTTCAAGCCGATCGGCAATTTTCAGCAGCAGCAGCGCGCGTTGCTGCGGAGAGGTTTTGCCCCAGGCTTCTGCGGCCGCCGCGGCCGCTGCCACCGCGTTATCCACATCAGCCACGTCTGAGCGCGGGAACTCACCGGCCTCAGACCCGTTTACCGGCGAGGTATTGGTGAAGTAGTTGCCGTTCACCGGCGCGACGAATTCACCATTAATAAAGTTGCCATAATTCTTTTGTAACGTGATCAGAGAACCCTGTTCTCCCGGGGCGGCATAACGCATGGTCATTCTCCTGACAGGTGACTGATGTAACAATGACGAAACTTATTATTAACATGAATGATCATCGCCAGCCTGTCAGTTCCGATGACCGGAAACTGTGACCGCGCCGAAGGAATCGTCGCTTCCGCTTCGTTTATAGAAAATTCCGACTTTTTTCGGAAAGGCTGGCAAATAAGAAACTAGTGCGTCACAAAGGGGTCAACGAGAGGATGAATTCATTCGGGAGATAAGCATGCTGGCTTCGGCTTTTACCCAGATGCGCGCTAAAGCCAATTTCGTGCATCAGTTTATCCGCAATCCGCGCATGATGGGCAGCATAACACCGTCCTCAGAGGCGTTATGCCGCACCATGATTGCCTCTGTTGCGTGGCCTGAAACGTTACGGATTGCCGAGCTGGGCGCGGGCGATGGCGTCCTGACACGGCGGATACTGGCAGAGATGTCCCCTGACGCCACGCTGGATGCCTTTGAGATCAGCGCTGCGCTGGCCGACCAGCTCAGCGCGCTGGACGACACGCGCATGACCGTGCGCACCTGCTCTGCGGAGTACCTGAACGGGGAATATGATGCGATCTTCTCCGGCCTGCCACTGCTATCCTTACCGCCCGCGCTGCGCGAAGCGATCCTGCGGGCGGTGTTTAATGCCCTGGGGCCGGATGGGATCTTTGTGCAGTTTCAGTACACCTCACTGACCCAGCCCGACCTGTCGCGTTACTTCACCTGGGAACGCGAGCGGGTGCTGAAAAATGTGCCACCCGCCTGGGTCTATCGCTGCCGGCGTCACTACGCGCCCTGAGCCTGCGCTGCGGCCGGGCGCGTCTGTTGCCAGAACTCCACCAGCAAGGCACGCGCCCAGTCTTTCCCCTCGATAACGTCCCCGCCATCAGACAGCCCTTCCGGCAGACAGACGTTCATAATGTGCCGTGAAAATTCGGGATGAAACTGCACCGACAGCGCCTGCGGAGCGTAACGCACAATCTGGCAGCCATCCTGCGCCGACGCCGCCAGCACCTGCGCCTGAGGCGGCGGAGTGATGACCGACTGCCGGTGTGACAGCCAGACGCTGAACCCGGCTGGCAGACCCTGCAGCAGCGGATCGCGCTGCGCCTGAGCGCTGCAGCGGATCGGGAGCAGGCCGCGTTCCCAGCCATGCGGATTATCCGCCACCTCGCCACCCAGCGCATAGGCCATCAGCTGGTGACCATAGCAGACACCCAGCAGCGGCAGCTCCTGCTCAATGGCTGCCCGGACCCAGGCCGCGCTGCGCTCACTCCACTCCTCATGATCGGTAACCATCGCCCAGGAGCCGCTGAGGATCGCCCCGGAGATCTCATCAAAAGCCGGTAACGCTTCACCGAGATGGGGCCGCACAATCAGGTACTCATGGGGTTGCAGATCGAGGGCGTCGATAAACCAGCGTGGCTGTTCACCAATCTGCGAAACAACGTTAGCGGGCGGGACTTCAAGCTGAATCAGGGCAAGGGGTAAAGCGGGCGTCTGGGTCATACCGAATCGGGTCCTTTTCAGAAGTCGTGTCAAATCAGTCTGCCAGCATCACGTCCGAAAGTCTCACTACTGCGCGCAGAAAATTTTTTCCGGCATTGGCTGGAATGCCGCAGTTCGTGCCATCATTAGCGGGCTAAGCAAAAAACATCGAAAGGATATTATCGTGGCTGTGCGGCATTTTTTTCTGATTCTGATGGTGGTCTCTGTCTGGGCCTTCAACAATGTGGCGGTGAAATGGGGCCTGCTGGAGCTGCCGCCCCTGTTTCTGACCTTTATGCGTTTTCTGGTCGTCGCCGTGGTGCTGGTGCCGTTTTGCCGTATTGAACGTAAGCAACTGCCCTGGCTGCTGCTGCTGGCTTTCACCTTCGGGTTTATGCACTTCTCGCTGCTGTTCGTCGGCCTGCGCTACACCGATGCCGGCACCGGGGCAATTGTGGTGCAGCTGGGCACGCCGATTGCCATGCTGCTGGCGATGCTGGTGCTGAAAGAGAAGCTGAAGCTGGTGCAGCTGATGGGCATTATGATCTCGCTGAGCGGTGTGGTGGTGCTGTCAGGCAGCCCGACGATTCCGTCGTGGTGGGTGCTCTGCCTGCTGTTGTGCAGCGCCACCGGCTGGGCTGTCAGTAACCTGATTGTGAAGAAGTCGCCGCCGATTAAGCCACTGACCATGACCGGCTGGATTGCCTTTCTGGCGATGCCGATTGTCGGTGCCTCCAGCCTGGTGATGGAATCGAATCAGCTTTACGCCCTCGAACATGCAGGCTGGCACGGCTGGTTCGCCATTCTTTACAGCGCCATCGCCTCATCAATTATTGCCTACACGCTCTGGTATGTGCTGCTGAAGAAATACAACGTCAACCTGATCATGCCCTACTCCCTGCTGACGCCGGTGTTGTCGGTGCTGATGGGCATCGTCGTACTGGGAGACAGTCTCAACCGCTTTAAGATTATCGGTGCCTCGCTGGTGATCCTTGGCACGGCCATCGCCGTGCTTAACCTGCGTAACCTGCGCATGCACGCCCGCTTCCCGCGCCTGCGGCGGCGTTAATCCGGCGTGCTATGCTTGAGAAAACGTACTCAGGGAGCACAACATGGATTCAGCGCGCACCGCCTCACTCTGGCAACAGATGGTGCAGGGATTGCAAGGCAGCGATAACGTCTGGCCTCTCCCCGCTTTTATTGATCGTTCAACATTCTCTTCCGCGTTTGCCGTCAGTGAACTGGCGGCCACCAGCCTGGGTCTGGCAACCCAGGCGGTGGCGGCGCTTCTCGCCACCGCCCGCCCGACTTATCCCTCCCCACCTGTTACCGTCAACGTCAGACAGGCGTCACGCTGGTTCCAGCAGAGCTTTCATCCGTTAAACCGCCCGGCCCCGGCAATGTGGGATGCTTTTGCCGGAGACTACCGCAGTCGCGACGGCTGGATCCGCCTGCATACCAACGCGGCTCATCACCGGCTGGCGATGGAGCAGGTACTGGGCACCCACGCCGATCGCCCGGCGCTGGCGCAGCAGGTTCAGCAGTGGCAGGCCAGCGAACTGGAGCAGGCAATTATTGATGCGGGAGGCTGTGCCGCCAAAATGCGCAGCGCTGAAGCCTGGCAGCAGCATCCCCAGGGTCAGGCGGTGCAGCGCGAGCCGCTGTTTGACTGGCACACGACGGATGCAGCGCCTGCGCCCGCGTGGCCGCTGGCTGAAGCACGTCCGTTACAGGGGATCAGGGTGCTGGATCTGACGCGGATTATTGCCGGCCCCGTCGCCACCCGCTTTCTTGCCAGCCTGGGTGCCACGGTACTGCGCATCGATCCGCCCGGCTGGGCGGAGCCGACGCTGGATGAGGAGATGAGCTGCGGCAAGCGACGTGCGGTGCTCGACCTGACACAGCCGGTCGATCGCGACCAGTTTATCCGCCTGCTGCGGGACGCCGATGTTCTGGTACACGGCTATCGGGCCGATGCGCTGGAACGGCTCGGTTTTGACGCCGAAACCCGCCAGTCACTCTCACCGGGCCTGGTCGATGCCAGCCTGAATGCCTGGGGCTGGCAGGGGCCGTGGCGCAACCGACGCGGTTTCGACAGTCTGGTGCAGATGGGCTGCGGTATTGCCGAACGGGGCATGCAGTGGCAGCAGAGCGATAAACCGTGCCCGCTGCCGGTCCAGGCGCTGGATCATGCCACCGGCTATCTGATGGCGGCCGCGGTACTGGAGGGATTACGGCGGCGTCTTACCGGAGGGCACGGCAGCCAGGTACGGCTGTCACTGGCGCGCACCGCATGGCTGTTGCAGCAGCACGCCGCAGGCCAGCACACCGGCTCGGGCATTGTGCCTCAGGTGAAGGACAACCTGCCCTTTCTTGAGCTGACGCCATGGGGGATTGGCGTCCGGCTGCGCGCCGCCGCCTGGCTGCCCGGCACACCACAGTTCTGCGCAACGCCGGGGTGTGTGCCGGGTACGCACCCGGCATCGTGGTGACTCAGGCGTCGGGCTGCTGTTCGTTACTCTCAAGCAGCTCGTTGTACATCACCTGAATGGCTTCGCGGCTCAGCATCGCCAGCGTGCGGTAAAACGCGGTGGTGGCATGCGCTTCCACTTTGCCCAGGAAAGCCCCGCACCACGGCAGCAGATACTCTTCGAACAGCGCCAGCTGTGCCGCGCTCTCATCTTCCGCCGACTGATCTTCCAGCCATGACGCAGAGAGCAGCAGAACACCAAAGTGATCCGCGGGCGCATCGCTCAGTGGCATACCGCGCGAGGAGAGAAACGCCCGCACTTCCGGCTCGGTTTTGCCTTCAGGCCACTGTGAAGCGTAAGGCGGCACGTTACAGTCGCTGCCGACAAACAGCGCGTTATAATCAGTGGCCAGCGCCTGAGGATCGCTGTTCTGTTGCAGACGGGTCAGCAGCTCATCCTGCTCCAGCGGCCACTGTGACTGCAGCTTACCCTCGCGTAGCAGGGTAAACAGCGGGACCAGCAGCGGGTCCTGCGGCTGACGATTAAACAGAGAGCCGATCACGCGGCACAGAATGGAAAACTCATTCATGAGTCAGATTTCCTTGAGGCAAAGTAAGTTAAAAGTCAGCCAGTTCAGCAATATGTTTGCCGCTGCGCTGCTCCAGAAAGTCGAGCAGGCGGCGCGGCGTGACATTTAACACCCGATCCTCCGGAAAATCCACTTCACGGGCGATGCGCAGGCAGTGTTCGAAATGGCCCAGCGTAAACGCGGTATGGGAATCGGAGCCAAACGCCAGCCGTCCACCGGCGTCGCGCACCGCGGCGGCAATCGCGCGACAGTTGGGTTCACTACCGGGACGCGAGTGGGTAAAGGAGGAGTTGTTCAGTTCCAGCGCCACGTCATAATGTGCGGCAGCTTCAGCGATAGCCGGGATATCGACCGGGAATTTCGGGTTACCCGGATGGCTGATGATGTGAACCTGTCCGCTGGCCATTGCGGCGATCATCGCGTCAGTGTGCTGTTTTTTGTCGCGCGGTGCATAAACCGGCTCGTGAAAGCCGGCAACGATCAGATCCAGCGCATCAAGCATCGGGCCGGAGCAGTCGATCTCCCCCTGCTGATTTTTAATGTTGGCCTCAATACCGCGCAGAATCGCCACGCCATCGATCACCCGCGGCCAGATGCGCATATTCACAAAGTGCCAGTAGTGCGGCGCGTCAGCCATATCAGGGCCGTGATCGGTAATGGCAAACAGTTTCAGGCCCGTTTGCTTCGCCTGAGCCACATAGTCGTGCAGCGTGCTGTAAGCATGTGTGCTGGCAACAGTGTGCATATGCAGATCTACCGGATACATTCTTCTCTCCTCCTGAGCGGCCCTGACAGGGCCGGTTAGTTAATAGCCGCGCTGCCGATCTACCCTGCCCTGCGGCGTTTCGCCTGCCTGGTCCTGAGTAATGGCGCGGGCGATATAGTCGATCGCTTCGTCGATCAGCGTGACTGCCGCATTATGGGGGGTAATTGTGACGCGCGGATGGGACCAGAGCGGATGCGCTTCAGGAAGCGGCTCCACCTGAAACACATCCAGGGCCGCCGCTTTCAGCTGACCACTCTCCAGTGCCGCCAGCAGATCCGCTTCCACCACCTGTGCACCGCGTGCGATGTTGAGGAAGAACGCGCCGTGCGGCAGCTGCGCTAAAAAGTGCTGGTCGATCAGGTTAATCGTCTCCGGCGTGCTCGGCAGCAGGTTGATTAACACCTGCGTCCCCTGCAGGAACGGCTGCAGAGCATCGCGACCGGCGAAGCTGGTGACGCCGTCAATGGTTTTCGGCGAACGGCTCCAGACGCGCAGCGGGAATCCCCAGGGCTTCAGGCCCTCGGCGACGCTCTGCCCCAGCACGCCCGCCCCCAGAATACCGACGGTAAAGGTTTCACGCGCATAGGGAGGCAGCGGCTGCCAGCACGCCTGCTGCTGCTGAAGTCGGTAGTCATCAAAGCGGCGGAACCAGGTCAGGACGCTATGGACAGCATACTCCTGCATCTGGCGCGCCATGCCGGTATCTTCCAGCCGATAGAGCGGCACGCTATCGGGCAGCATCTCCGGGTGCTGCTCCAGCTGTTTCAGAATCTCATCGACGCCCGCGCCGAGGGCAAAGACGCCGCGCAGGGTAGACCTTCCCCGCAGCATCTCTGCGGGAGGGGAACGGACCAGCGCATAATCGGCCGGCCCCTCATCGCCTGGCTGCCAGGCACGCACCCGCGCCTGTGGCAGACGCTGTTGTAAACCCCTAATCCAGGCCGTTGCAGACTGCGACGGGTGATACCAGATGATCTCCATCCTGCTCTCCTTTTTTTCTTTCAGCGTCAGGGAAAATCCCGGTCAGCGCAAGAAAAAACCCGCGTCGGGCAGGGCTTTTTACCCTAAAAATAATTCCCGTGGCTTCACATTTCCGGCTCGCTTCAGGGTGAAGTGTCAGGATACGGTCTAAAGTTGGTCCTGTGGTCAATGCGTTACGCGCGGCCGCATTTCGGACAAGGAGAAAAACCGATGACAAAAATTGAGGTAAACGCCGCCCCACGGCGTCAGCGTTATGCGCCCTTTCTGCTCACTCTGCTGCTGAGCGTACCCGCCTTCACTGCTCATGCCGACGATCACAGCCGCATGCTGGATAATCAGCCGCAGCCGCCAGACGTTCGTCTGGGGCCGCTGTTTAATGCCGTGCAACAGGCGAAGTTCTACCCGGACCAGAAAACCTTTGCCGATGCGGTGCCGAAATTTGATCCCGCGTCGATACTTGCCGACTGGCAGATGCAGAAGAAACAGCGCAATTTCGATCTGAAGCGTTTTGTTGATGCCAACTTTACCCTGCCCGCCGCAGGCGACAAATATGTGCCGCCAGCCGGGCAAAACCTGCGTGACCACATTGATGGCCTGTGGCCGGTGCTGACGCGCACCACCAGCAGCGCCGGACAATATGACTCGCTTCTGCCGCTTCCCAAACCCTATGTGGTGCCGGGTGGTCGCTTCCGCGAGATCTATTACTGGGACAGCTACTTCACCATGCTGGGACTGGCCGAGAGCGGACACTGGGATAAAGTGCAGGATATGGTGGATAACTTTGCCTCGCTGCTTGACCGCTACGGTCACATACCCAACGGCAACCGCAGCTACTATCTGAGCCGCTCGCAGCCGCCATTCTTCAGCCTGATGGTCGATCTGCTGGCGACGCATGACCAGGGCAAAGCGTATAGCCACTACCTGCCTGAACTGCAGAAAGAGTATGACTACTGGATGGCGGATAGCGACAAAGTGGCGGCGGGCGCGGCCAGCAAGCGGGTGATTAAGCTGGCGGATGGCACGCTGCTTAACCGCTACTGGGATGCCCGTGACGTGCCGCGCACCGAATCCTGGATGGATGATATTGCCACCGCGCAGAAAGCACCGCAGCGCAATAAAGCGGAACTCTACCGCGAGCTGCGCTCCGGGGCAGCATCGGGCTGGGATTTCAGTTCACGCTGGTTTACCGATGCGCATAATCTCTCCACCATCCGCACGACGCAGCTGGCCCCGGTTGACCTGAACAGCCTGCTGTTCCATCTGGAGCAGACGCTCTCTAAAGGGTACCAGATGAACAAACAGAGCGATCTGGCGAAGCAGTATGCCGATCGCGCAGAGAAGCGCCAGGCGGCGATTAACCGCTATCTGTGGGACAGTAAACAGAACTGGTATGCCGACTATGACTGGCAGAAAAAGCAGGTTCATCCGCAGCTGACCGCCGCCACACTGTTCCCGCTCTATCTGCAGGTCGCCAGCAATAAGCAGGCGGAAAGTACCGCCAGCGCGGTTGAGAAACAGCTGCTGAAGCCAGGCGGGCTGGTCACGACCACCGTGAACAATGGTCAGCAGTGGGACGCGCCTAACGGCTGGGCACCGCTGCAGTGGGTTGCAGTCGAAGGACTGGAGCATTACAACCAGCCAGAACTGGCTAAAAAGGTGGGATTACGCTTCCTGCAAAATGTCCAGAGCACCTATGACCGTGAGCATAAGCTGGTCGAGAAATATGTCGTTGAAGGCAAAAATCTCGGTGGCGGCGGCGGCGGTGAGTACCCGCTGCAGGATGGCTTCGGCTGGACAAACGGCGTGACGCTGAAACTGCTGGATAAGTACTGCCCGAAAGATAAAACCTGTAACAGCGCTCACGATATTCCTCAGGCGTCAGCCTCTCAGCCCTGATTAGTCTCTGAATACCTCTGGCCTGGCCGGAGGTATTCTTTCCTCACTTCAGCGAATTTTACTTGACGTTCTCTCATCCACAGGCAAAATTGCAGCGTTTTTACAAAAGGTAATAATTCTCATTATGATAATGAGATTATGTATCAACAAACTGACTACACCTGCCTGAACCTTTGTTAAGAAAGGAATTTCGATGAAACTGTCATTGCCGCTGAAAGGTTATGTTCCCCTCTGCACTCTGGTGCTGGCCGCGCCTGCCCTGAGTTACGCTGCCGATATGGTCGTGACTGCCCAGCCGCAGGAAGATGCGACCTCTCCCACCCAGGGCTATCTGGCGACCACCAGCCAGGGCGCAACTAAAAGCGATCGGCCGCTGGTGACCACACCGCAGTCAATTTCGGTTGTGACCCGTCAGCAGATCCAGGACCAGGGGGCACTGACCCTGAATCAGGCGCTGGGCTACAGCTCCGGTGTCTTTACTAACTTTGGCGGTGCCGCCACCCGTTACGACACCATCGCGCTGCGCGGCTTCCACGGCGGCGATGTCGATAACACCTTCCTCGACGGCATGCGGCTGATGAGCGACGGCGGCAGTTTCAACATTCTGCAGGTGGATAACGCCTTCCTTGAGCGCATCGACGTGATCAAAGGCCCCTCTTCGGCCCTTTACGGCCAGACGGTGCCTGGCGGGCTGGTAAACCTGGTCACTAAGCGTCCTCAGTTCGCGGGAGAGGGTCACATTCAGCTGCAGGCGGGAAGCAATGCCACCACCGGCACGATGTTCGACTACACCAATGCCATCAACGACCAGTGGGCGTACCGTCTGACCGGCGTAACCCGCAACAGCGATACCCAGTTCGATCACACCCGCGAAGAGAAATATGCGCTGATGCCGCAGCTGATGTGGCAGCCGGATGAAGATACCCATCTGATCCTGAAAGCCTATCTGCAGAAAGATCCCTCTGGCGGCTATCACGGCTCCGTCCCGGGTGACGGCAGCATCACCGAACACAACGGCTATAAGCTGAGTAAGGGATTTTATGAGGGCAACAGCGACCTCGACCAGTTCAAACGCCGCGAGCAGATCTACAGCTTCGATTTCGCCCATCGTTTTAATGACGTCTGGTCCTTCTCCTCAACCGGCAGCTACAGCCACTCGAATGTCGATCTCGATCAGGTCTATCAGATTGGCTGGGACAAAAATAATCCCGATCTGCTGAACCGCTACTATTCAGGTGAGCGCTCTTCGCTGGCGGCATGGGCTACCGATAACCGTTTACAGGCGGAGTTTGCCACCGGTGAACTGGAGCATCGCGTGACGCTGGGTGCTGAATATCACCGCTACAAAAATGAGATCTCCGCGGCAGGCGGCTCGGCTTCACAGCTGAATGCCCTGACCGGCGAGCAGGTCGGTGACATGCCAGCCTATACCTGGGCGGATAAAACCCGTCGTTACTACCAGACCGGCCTCTATCTGCAGGATGAGATGAAGCTGGATCGCTGGCATCTGGATCTCTCTGGCCGGTACGATCGCATCGTCGCCAATAACAGCGGCAGCGATCGCCGTCAGGATGATCACATCAGCGGGCGCGCTGCCCTGCTCTATGCCTTCGATAACGGCATCTCACCCTATGTCAGCTGGAGCCAGGCGATTACGCCAACCGCCCTCACCGATCCGAACAATAACCTGCTGAAACCGACCACGTCAGAACAGTATGAGGCCGGGGTGAAATATCAGCCGGTTGGTACACGCGATCTCTATACCGCTGCGATTTATGATCTGACGCAGAAAGATGTGGCGAACCGCGACGTGCTGACGGCGACCTATACGCCATCGGGCAAAGTTCATTCCCAGGGTATTGAGCTGGAGGCACGTAATCAGCTCACCTCACGCCTGAGCACGGTGGCGAGCTATACCCTGAATCATCTGCGCTACAAAGATTCGGTAGATGGTAATGATGGGCACACGCCTTACGTGGCACCAAACAGCATGGCGTCTCTCTGGGGCCACTATCAGTTTGATTACGGTCTGAGTGCCGGCGCGGGCGTACGCTACATCGGCAAGCAGTGGGCGGACAACGAAAACACCACTCGTCTGCCGTCGGTCACGCTGTTTGATGCCTCCGTTCGCGCCGATCTCGGCGCCTGGAACAACAGCCTGAAAGGGGCCTGGGTGCAGGTTAACGCGAATAACCTGACCGATCGCACCTATGTGGCCGCCTGTTACGGCACCGGCTACTGCTACCGTGGCGCTGAACGCAGCGTGATGGCGACCGTCGGTTACGACTTCTGATAAGAGCCTCCGTGATGCAACCCTCCGGCCAGCCCGGAGGGTTTTCTCCTCTGATAATCCGCCTTTTTCAGCCTCTTCCAATCCGCTCAGAATTATCTTTATCTGCCTGCAGATCTTTCCCTCCCGAACGTTCCTGAAATCCGCCCGGCCTTTTTTCTGCCGCTTCGCTCACAGATAGAACTATGGCCGAAATGGTGCGATGACACGCAGGCGACCCTGACGTATAAACAGAGGGTCCGGCGTTGAAAAGGAGTCTCTGACATGAACCTCTATGAACAACATTACAGGCAGCTCCTGACAAACGGCGCGGTGGCCTGGGCAGGAGAAGGTTATCTCAGAGCCAAAAAGCAGCAGGAAGAAATCTTTCAGTGGCTCCGCACTCACCACTATTTACCGGAGCCTGGCGCGCCGGTACTGGAGATGGGATGTGGTAATGGCGCTATGGCCGCGCAGTCTCTCGCTGAGCAGGGATATTCAGTCTGGGAAGTAGACTGGTCAGAGACCGCAATAGAATGGGCCGAAAAGCGTTTTCAGCAAGCCGGACTCACCGCGACATTTCTTGTCGGCAATGTCTGTCATATCGATCGCTGCCAGGCGGCAACGTTTGAGCTTATTATTGACGGCAGCTGCTTACACTGCCTGATCGACGACGATCGGCAGCGCTTCTTTGCCGAGGTAAGAAGGCTGCTCAGCCCGGAGGGACGCTTTGTGATCGGTTCAATGTGCGGCACACCTCGTCATTCTGCCGACATTGCGGCCTATGATCCCTGCAGCCATCATTTATGGAAAGCCGGCAAGCCCTGGCGGACCCTGAAGCCGCTCCCTGATTTACGGCGTGAAGTAGAGAGTGCGCATTTCACGGTGGAGGCAGTCAGCGTTAATGAAAATGCATGGTGGGATCACGCTACGATAGTCTGTTCGCAGCAAAAGAGGCTCACAGCATGACGGACAAGCGCGCTAAAAAGCGATCCGGTCTGAGTCATAAAAAAGGGGACGAATCACTTCGTCCCCTTTTTTGTTTAAACCGTTACGGTCAACTGCGTACCTTGCGGTAGATAAACAGCACCACGATGGCACCGATCACTGCGACCACAAAGCTTCCGAAGTTAAACCCATCGACGCGGCCGAAGCCAAACAGCGTACTGATCCAGCCCCCGACCACAGCACCGATAATACCCAGCACCACCGTCAGAATGAAACCGCCACCGTCTTTACCCGGCATAATCCACTTCGCCAGAATACCCGCGATCAAGCCAAAGACGATCCAGGAAATAATACCCATCTGTTGCTCCTTCCTTTTTTGATTACATCGTGAACGCCTGATTAATCAAGCGGTTTACTGCGCTAAGTATAGCGAGCTTTTCGGAAAGTGCCTGCCTGCCCTCACGATTTTTTCGGCGTACCCTGGCTAAAGCTTTTTTCCGCTGCGCCGATAACCGTAATGAGGTAGTCAGAACGTAAAAATAATAAAACCCCTTGTGGAGCAGGATGTGAAAGAAGCCGACCAGGAACAATATTTAAAACGTGGCACGCTGGCGGTTCTGGGCGTAATGAAAGATCTGCTGCGACTGCAGACACCATTACTGGTGCGTTTCCCGCGCGGGCAGTTTATCAGCCGGATGCTGGCTGCCGACGCAGACCGCCTGCTGTTTGACCTCGGCAGTAATAATCTGGATAACGACTACGCCCTGACCAGCGACGATCTCAGCATCACGGCGGAAACCTACGGCGCAAAGGTTGAGTTCAGTCTCGCCTCGCTGGAGAAGGTCGATTTTGACGGCCTGCCCGCCTTCAGCGCGCCGCTGCCCGAGCTGGTGTGGCAGATTCAGCGACGGGAATTTTTCCGGGTCACTGCCCCGCTGGCGCCGGAGTTCTGGTGCCATACCGTGTGGCCGGATGGCCGGAAAACGCGTCTGCGCCTGCAGGATCTGTCGCTGGGCGGGATCGGTGTGCTGGTGGACGAGGCACTGCCGGAAGGATTGCAGAATGGCGACAGTTTCAATCAGTTTCGCGTGGAGCTGGGTGAGTATGGTCATTTTGAGGTGCCGGTTAAGCTGCTGCACATCGGCGAACGAACTGTCGTGACGCATAAAAATGAAACCCGCGTGACGCCCCGTCTCAGCTTCCGGTTTGCCACGCTGAACCCAACGCAGGAGCGACAGCTTCAGCAGATTATCTTCTCCCTTGAGCGACTGGCCCGCGATAAATCGACCCGATTCCAGTAACCGCTTTCCGGATGCGCGCCCCCAGGGGGCCGCATCCAGGCTATGCTTCCTGCTTGATTTCTTTTAAACCGGAACCCAGCAAGGAGACCTTCCCCAATGGAAAACTGGCTCTCATCACGTCATTTTCACTCCCTCTTTTTTAACCAGACGTTCTGGCTCAACAGCGCCATCGTGGTGGTCGCCACCCTGGTGATCTACTGGGTGTTGCGCACCCTGATTCGCTTTATCTCCAACCGGATTGCCCTTTACAGCGAACACCGTCACGTTCGTGTCACGGCGATCCTGGTGGAGATCCTGCGAAGCACCAGCCAGACCCTGCTGCTGATCTTTTCGCTGCTGATTGCCCTGAAATTTGTCGATCTGCCCGCCTCATGGAGCGCCACCATCGCCCACGGCTGGTTCCTGGCGCTGATTGTGCAACTCGCCCTGTGGATCGACAGCGGCATCCGGCTGTGGCTGAAGAGCCTGATGCGCGATCCGCTGCACGTGCGTAATCCGGTGACCACGGTGATCCTCGGGATTCTGCTGCGGGTCGTGGTCTGGATCATGATGTTCCTCGCTATTCTGTCGAACATGGGTATCAATATTACCGCACTGGTCGCCAGCCTCGGGGTCGGCGGTATCGCCATTGCACTGGCCATTCAGACCGTGCTGAGCGATGTGTTTGCGTCACTGGCGATTGGTTTTGATAAGCCTTTTGAGCATGGTGATTTTATTGTCTTTGGCGACATTGCCGGTTCCATCGAGCATATCGGCCTGAAAACGACCCGGCTGCGCAGCCTGAGCGGAGAGCAAATCGTCTGCTCAAACACCATTCTGTTGCAGCAGACCATTCACAACTACAAGCGTATGCAGCAGCGCCGCATCGTCTTTAAGTTTGGCATCAGCTACGCCACCCCGTCGGAGCAGGTTCGGGAGATCAGCCCGCTGGTTAAGGCGATCATCGAGGGTGTGGAAACCACGCGTTTTGACCGCGCCCACTTCCTGGCGTTTGAGGATTCGAAGCTGACGTTTGAAGTGGTCTATTACGTGCTGGATGCGGATTACAACAAATATATGGATATTCAGCAGGAGATTAACCTGCAGCTGATGGCGGCCATGGAAGCGCGCAATATTCGCTTCGCCTTCCCGATCCGTCAGGTCGAGTTCAGCGGCGGCAATCTGCCGCCGGTGGATCTGGTTGCCGTGGAGAATGATAAGGGCGAGATACGTCAAATGGCGCGCTGAAGTGTTGCCTGGCCTCAGGGGGTTTCAGGCCAGGCAATCCGTCACGCCGCTGCGCCGGATCGCGCTTAACGCGGCTGAAAACGGCAGCGGGCAACAGCGTCGAGCCAGCCTTTGTAGTTTTCCTGCATAGCGTGCGCGCGCGCGTCACGGGGCAGGATAACGCTGCCCCCCTGCAGCGCCTGCATATCACTGCCCTGCTGCCACCATCCCAGCACTTTGCCGGCCAGCAACGCTGCGCCCAGGGCGGAGACTTCGGCGGTGGGCACCCGGTAGAGCGGGCGCTGTAACACATCGGCCTGTAGCTGCATCAGCCAGCTGTTTTCCGTGGCGCTGCCATCCACACACAGCGCCGGAAGCTGCTGACCGCTCGCCTGCTCCATCGCAAAAAAGACATCGGCGATTTGCCAGACGATCGACTCCAGCGCCACCCGCGCCAGCACCGCGGGGGTGGCGGCATCCGTCAATCCGCACACCATGCCGCGCGCCTGTAAATCCCACCAGGGCGCGCCCAGTCCTGAGAGCGCCGGGACGAAGTAGATGCCCTGATTGTCATCGCAGCCCTGCGCCAGTGCGGTCAGTTCACGTGGGTCCTGCACGCCGAGCAGCTTACCCAGCCAGGCCGCGCCTGAGCCGGTGTGGGTAATATTGCCTTCAAAGGCATAACGCAGCGTACCGTCGTGCCAGGCCACGGTAGTGCTGAGGCCATTTTCGGTCAGTAACGGCGTCGCCATGGACATCATCAGGGAGGAGCCGGTGCCGTAGGTGGCTTTTACGACTTCAGCCTCTCCGCGTCGCTGCGCCTGCAGGGCGGCATGCGAATCGCCGATGCGCGCCAGAATGGGGGTGCCCGGCGCTAAGCCGGGAATGGTGTTCACCGCCACCACGCCCTGCTCACTGGCGGAGGCGATGATGCGCGGCAGCGCGGCTCGCGGCAACTGAAACAGCGTCAGCAGCTCGTCGTCCCAGTCGTTCAGGTGCAGGCTGTAGAGCTGCGTACGGGCGGCATTAGCATGATCGGTCACAAAGCATTCGCCCGCGCTGAGCTGCCAGCTGAGCCAGCAATCAACCGTGCCGATGCAGAGCTCGCCGGCTGCGGCCCGTGCCGCGCCATCGGGGATGGCAGCCAGCATCCCGGTCAGCTTCGCCGCCGGAAACATCGGATCGACGGCCAGCCCGGTCAGGCCGCTGATCCGGGGGGCTTTGCCTGCCTGGTGCAGATCGCGACAGAACGACTCAGAACGGCGATCCTGCCAGCTTACCAGCGGCGTCAGTGGCTGCCCGTCGCGCCGCTGCCAGATCAGCACCGATTCCCGCTGATTACTGATCGCGACGGCGGC
The DNA here is from genome assembly GCF_056856975.1 of Pantoea sp. PA1. Classification (NCBI taxonomy): domain Bacteria; kingdom Pseudomonadati; phylum Pseudomonadota; class Gammaproteobacteria; order Enterobacterales; family Erwiniaceae; genus Pantoea; species Pantoea sp. PA1. The sequence goes on along the minus strand of NZ_JBXGEE010000001.1, from coordinate 772,992 downwards.
GACAGGCGCGCCCCCGCATGCCGCCAGACACCGGGTGATCGCCTCTCTCACCGCCTGCCAGATTGCCATCGGGTCCTGCTCAGCCAGCCCCGGCTGGGGATGGTGCAGGGTTAAACTCTGGCTGCCACGCGCCACCACCCGCCCGGCACGATCAACCGCTATCGCCTTGGCATTGGTCGTGCCTTCATCGATTGCCAGAATCAGAGGTCCCGCCATGTTCACACTCCTGCGCAGATGCGCGCTGCACTCTTCACCACGCTGCTGGCGTCAATGCCGTGACGGGCACGCGTGGCGGCCCGATCGCCGGCAATCGCATACTCCCCATCAGCAATGCCGAGCCGGACCAGCGGAATGCTGCAGCCGCCTTCTGCCAGCACTTCCGCGACCAGGCTGCCGACACCGCCATTGACGTTATGCTCCTCCACGGTCACGACCGCCGGATAGTGATTTAACAGGTTGCGCAGCTGTTGGGTATCACAGGGTCGAATCGATGGAACCGCGATCACGCCCGCTGAAATACCCTGCTCAGCCAGTTGCGCAGCGGCGTGAACCACCTCATGAACCGTGGATCCCATCGCCACCAGGGCGATGTCGCGGCCTTCACGTAACAGGTCGATCGCGCCGGGTCTGAAGCGGTAGGTGTCATCATGCAGCTGCGGCAGATCTTTGCCATCAAGGCGGATATAGACCGGGCCGACGTGCTCCAGGGCGTAATCAATAATCTGACGACACTCCAGCGGACAGGACGGTGCGTAGATCTCGATGTTGCCAAAGCCGCGCATCACGGCGATATCGTCAATGCTGTGATGGGTGCTGGCTAACGGGCCATAGCTGGCACCGGCATTCAGCCCGAACAGTTTGACGTTGGTGTTGTTGTAGCAGACGTCGACTTTTACCTGCTCATTGGCGCGTGAAACCAGAAACGGCGCGGCGTTGCAGGTCACGGCGATTTTGCCGCCCAGCGCCAGGCCTGCTGCCGTTCCCACCAGCGTCTGCTCCGCGATGCCGACGTTAATCAGCCGGTCGGGAAAGGCCTTGATAAAAGGCGCGATTTTGGCGGTGGAGGTGGAGTCCGCGACCACCGGTACCAGATCGACGCCGCGATTCACCGCATCGATAAAGGCCGTAACCATGACGTTTGCCAGGTGTTGTGCATTACTCATCTTTCAGTTCCTCCAGTGCCAGCGCGATCTCTTCGCCTTTCGGCACCCGGTGATGCCACTCCGCCTTGCTCTGAATAAAGGAGACGCCGAAACCTTTCTCGGTATGCGCCACAACCACCTGCGGCTTGCCGTTCTGCGGCAGGTTTTCAAGGGTGCTGACGACCGCCGCCATCGCATTGCCGTTACATTCACTGACCTCCAGCCCGAAAGCGCGCCATTTTTCCGGCAGCGGGTCCGTGTTCATGATGTCCCGGGTGGCGCCCGCCAGTTGCAGTTTGTTCTTGTCATTGATGATGATCAGATTGTCGAGCCCATAGTGCGCCGCCACCAGAGCGGCCTCCCAGTTGCTCCCTTCCGCCAGTTCGCCATCACCGGTCACGACAAAGATGCGGCGGGAACTGCGATCTTTTTTCGCCGCGAGGGCGATGCCTACCGCCACCGGCAGGCCGTGCCCCAGCGCACCGGTGTTCAGCTCCACGCCCGGTGTCTTCTGGCGCACCGGGTGGCCCGGCAGAGGAGAGTCAGCGTGCTGATAGGTGGCAAGCCACTCGGTCGGGAAATAGCCCGCTTCCGCCAGTACGCAGTAGTAGCCCCCTACCGCATGCCCTTTGGACTGAATGTAGATGTCGCGATCGTTATCCTCTGTGCGATCCGGTGCGCAGTTCAGAATACGGAAGTAGAGCGCGGTCAGGATCTCGACCTGCGACAGGTCAGCACCGGTGTGCCCGCCTGCCGGACTGCCCGCGTTAAGCTGGATAATGCGGCGGCGTATCGCCCGCGCCCGGCGTTCAAGCTCATCGACTGAAAGATTGAAAGGGTTCATGTTCTGCCTCTGAATTTTAAATCGACCGTGAATATATATTCACGATGGGTAAAAAAATTAACCGTTAACGTATCCGGTCCGGAATCGGCCGCCTGTCATCCTGTATAAATGCGTCGTTAAACAGCGTGTCAGATCGGTTCATCACCTGACGGGTATCTCCATCCCCCCATGATCCCTTTAGCCTGACAACCGGCACCGTGGGGACAAAAGGGCCTGCTCACGAATTTCAATGAATATATATTCAATGACGATTTTATATGCATAATGACTATGCGCCTCTGCTGAGGCATCGTCCAACAGGCGATCGTCAAAAAGCGAAAACGATCACAAATTCGCCTGCGTTGTGATTTTGATGATCCTGGTTAACAATACCGGGCAGACTCTGAGAGGGAAAACCGATGGCTAAACAGGATGAACAGCGACTGATGGTGAAGATCGCCACCCTTTACTATATCGAGGGGCTGAAGCAGTCGGAGATCGCGCAGTCGCTGTCCCTGTCGCAGTCCTTTGTCTCACGCATCCTTAATCGCAGCGTAAAAGAGGGTGTGGTCAAAATCAGCGTTGTGCCACCGGCCAATGTCTATCCTGAGCTGGAAAAAGCGATTGAGCAGACCTACCACCTGCCCCAGGCGATTGTGGTTGATGTGCCGGACCAGGCTTCTCCGCTGCAGATCAAACAGGCGATTGGATCGGCGGCAGCGCACTATCTCGAAACCCGCCTGCGCAACGATGAACTGATTGGCATCTCCTCCTGGAGCGGCACCATCCGGGCGATGGTCGATGCGCTGCATCCGCTCAACATCGCCTGCAAAGGGGTTATCCAGCTGCTGGGCGGGGTTGGCGCTAACGGCAATGTGCAGGCCACCATTCTGACGCAGAATCTGGCGGCGCTGCTGAACTGCCCCGCCTGGCTGCTGCCGTCTCAGTCAATCGAACATTCGGTCAGCGATCGCCAGCGGCTGTCAGCCAACGCGGAAGTTGCGGAGGTACTGGAGCAGTTTGAGCAGGTCGATCTGGCGATTGTCGGTATTGGCGACCTTGAGCCGTCAGCCCTGTTGCGCAATTCAGGCAACTACTACGATGGTGAAATGCTGCAGACCCTGGCGGCACGCGGTGCCGTGGGGGATATCTGCCTGCACTACTTCGATGCCTGCGGACAGCCGGTGCTGCAGCCGGAAGAAGATCCGGTGATCGGCATGGAGCTGGCGCAGGTTAAGCAGTGCCCGCAGGTCGTGGGACTGGCTGGCGGACGCGAGAAAGCGCCGGCGATTCGTGCGGCGCTGCTGGGCGGCTACATTAAAGTGCTGATCGTCGATTATCCGACGGCGCGGCTGCTGCTCGCGCCGTAGGGAGTGCGCCCGCTATCATGCCGAGGCGCTTTCCGGTCAGATCGTGCGGTAGGCGGTGGTAACCTTCCACAGATAGCGCGGAGCCTGCGCCGCCGGATGTTTGTTCTGGACATGCTGATAAAACTCATCCGGCGACATCGCATTGATCATCGCAATGGCACGATCGCGGTCGCGGGAGAAGGTTCGCAGCAGCGCACCGGCACCGTTGGCATAGGAGACGATGGTGGCATAACGCAGCGTCAGCGGATCGCGAATCCCTGACAGAGCGGAATCCTGCAGGATGCGGATATAGGCGGTGCCGATATCGATATTTTTAGCCGGATCGCGCAGTTCGGCATTCGATGGCTGACCGCGGCGACCCTGAGTCCGGTAAACTTCACGCCCGGCGGTCGAGGCTTTGATCTGCATCAGGCCCACCGCATTCGAACGGCTCACCACGCCAGGATTTCCCCCCGACTCGACACTGATAATGGCGCTGATAAGCTTCTCATCAACGCCATAATGACTGGCGGCATCTTCGGTAAACATTGACCATGCGCTGTTAACGCTGGAAGGCGGTGCCTGAGTGAGAGGCGTATTACGCTGTTTCACTGCGTGGTGCGGTGGCTCGCTGGCACAGCCGGTCAGGAGTAACGCTGAGAGTATAAGGTGTCGGATTTTCAGCAATTTTTCGTCTCATAGCGGTAGTGGCGAATGCTATCATACCCAGACAGCCTGAGAGCAAAATTACCGTTTATCCTAAATGCACGAAAAAGCGGCCCGTGTCGTGACTTCAGGGGTGTATTTCGTCATCATCGCCTCAGGTCAAGGGCGCTAACAGCAGGAAAGTATGATGATTTCACGTTCAGTTCGTCTTATCTCCCCCTCCGGTTACTGTCACAATCAGCCTGCGGCGCTGTGCGGGATTGCGCGACTGCGCGAGGCGGGCCATCGGGTAGAGAATGAGCAGATCATTACCCGGCGTTTTCAGCGCTTCGCCGGGACAGACGCCGAACGGCTGGCGGATATTAACCAGCTTGCCACACTCAGCACGCTGCCCGATGTGGTGCTGGCGGTGCGTGGCGGTTATGGTGCCAGCCGGTTACTGGAATCGATCGACTATGTCGGCCTGCAGCGTCGCCTGCTGAATCAGCCGCTGGCGCTGTGCGGGCACAGTGATTTCACCGCCATTCAGCTGGCGCTGCTGGCGCAGGTCGGCTTAATCACCTTCAGCGGTCCGATGCTGGCCGGCAACTTCGGTGCCGCGACCTTATCTGAATTTTCCCTGCATCACTTCTGGCAGGCTCTGACATCACCTACAGTAGACGTGGCATGGCAGAGCGAAACGCCTGATGAGGGTGAGTGGCAGGGGACGCTATGGGGCGGTAATCTGGCGATGCTCTGCTCGCTGACTGGCACGCCGTGGATGCCACAGATTGAAAACGGCATTCTGGTCATTGAGGATGTGAATGAACATCCGTTCCGCATAGAACGTATGCTGATTCAGCTGCAGCAGAGCGGCATTCTGGCGCGCCAGCGGGCGCTGGTCACCGGCAGCTTTACCAGCACCGCACTGACAGAGTATGACAACGGGTTTGACTTCAGCACCGTCTGGCAGCGGGTGCGTGAAACCACCGGCCTGCCGGTGATCAGCGGTCTGGATTTTGGTCACGCGGCTGACACCGTGACCCTGCCCCTGGGGGCCAGCGCACGATTAGCGGTCCGTCAGGGCCAGGCCAGTTTACAGGCAAGCGGGCATCCCGTTCTGCGGGAATAAAGAACGTTTCAGGAGATCGACATTGAAGCCGTTGTATGACGATTTGTGGATCTCAACCCCGGAATTTCCGGTGGAAGATGCCGTTAATGACCTGATGATGCATGGCTTTATGCTGCGTCACCCTCGCGGCAATCTGCTGATTGGCCGCGTAGAAAATCCGCTCGATCATGAAGTGCTGGCCGATAGCGGTGGCGTGATCCGCCACTATCTGACCCACTGGCACGAGTCTGCGCCGGGGGCGGCGGTGATCCAGCAGCGCTTCAGCAGCGCACTTTACTGCCATAGCCGGTCACTGGGTCCCATCAGCCGCTTCGCGGAGCCTGATGACACCTTTTCGCAGCAGGAGACGCACTTCGGGGATTTTCATCTGCTGCCGACGCCAGGGCACACGCCGGGCAGCAGCAGTTACCTCTATACGTCGCCGCTGGGGCTGACCTATCTGTTTGTCGGGGATACGGTGACGCGGTCGCACGATAACTGGATTACCGTGCTGGTGCCGGACAGTAATCCGACAGAGCTGAGTCAGACGCTGGAATTGTACCGTTCGCTGCGTCCCGACGTGGTGCTGATGAGCACCACGCGCGGACATCTCTCGTGGAAAAAGGTCACCCTGCAGAGCTGGCTGGCGGCGATCGATGAAGCTGAGCAGCACCCGCTCGATCTGCGTCAGCAGCCGCTGTTCTGATTACAGCGTTTTCGTCAGATAGTGGCGCTGGTGGTGGCGTGGATAGTTATCCAGGCTGAAACGCAGCGTATAGCCAAGCTTTTCATAAAACGGTCGCGCCTGAAAACTGGCGGTATCCACCTGGGCAAAGCGGCAGCCGCGATCCCGCGCCTCCTGCTCGGCGGCCTGAATCAGCGCGCTGCCCGCCCCCTGCCCGCGCAGCGCCTCACTGACCCACAGCATATCAATCCGCAGCCAGTTTCCGGCCGTTGACCCGGTCAGACCCGCCAGCTTTTTGCCCTGCTCATCACGGATGAAGACGCCAATCGAGCGGATCTCATCCACATTAATAAACTTACGGTTGAAGGCGGTCAGACCCAGTCTGACCTCATCCAGATCCTGTGCGGTAACCGTGTCAGTAATTTCAGGTTTCATCGTGGCTTCCGGTGTCAGGTATCAGGTGTCAGAGCGCGCTCTGTCGTCGTAGCGCTCCAGCGTCAGTGCATCCACATCGCGTTTTTCACTGCGGCTGCAGGGCAGCAGTTTATCGCTACCGCGATAAACAAAGAAGGTCGCCTGGGTGCGCTGATTCACAATCAGCTGATCGCCATTGCGAAAGCGGGTAATCGCCACTTTGTCGCCCGCCTCCAGACGGGTACGCTGCTGGCCTGCGGCAATCTGGAAGTGTCCGGGAGGCCACATCAGGGTGGATAATCCATATTCGGCGCGTGAAATGGTCATGGTCGCCCGACCGGGACAGGTGAGCTGAAATTCAGTTTCGCTCCATGCGGGCGCGACGTGGCAGGCCATCAGGCCCAGAGCAATCAATGCTGCCTTCATGCTGTGTCTCCACTGAAGAGGATTTCTACAGGAATGAATAGCTTAACATATCCCTGCCCCCTGATGAGGCACGGGCGCGTCGGGAACAAGACCACGAAAAGATAGAATCGGGGTGAGAAAAAGCGGAAAGTTGAGAAAAGATAAAGTAATCCGGTCAGCATATCAGCGCCGCATGCTGACCGGATAACGGTTATTCGGCGGCAACCTCTGCGGCCACCAGCATCAGCGCCAGCCCGGCATTCTCGCTGTCATACGCCTGCATCGCTGCGCGAATACGCTCGGAGCAGGCAACGACCTGTTGCTTCTTATCGGCATCTAACTGGTCAATCGCGTGGCGAATAATCATTAGACTGGCTTCTTCTTCTTTCATCATTTATCCCTGGATTTGCCTAAGTGGTGCGCAAAGGAGCCAAGAATACCGTTTATTGATAAGCAAAGTCACCCTTTTACATTCCTGTTGCTTAACGATTAAACAAATCGCAAACAGGAAGCGCAGCGGAAACTGCTATGATTAACAAAATGATGGCCTGGCAGAAGAGACGCCACGCCACGACACGCCCAGGGATTGAAGCAGGTAGAAAATCATGATGCGACTCAGCATTTTTATCCTCATCACCATACTGACTGGATGTTCATCTGGCCCGAAAGGGGTCGACTGTCCGGGTGAGGTTTCGACAATTTATGGTCAGCCGATGGGGCAAACGCAGGGGCGGATTTTTGATCTGGTCAGCGCCTTCACCGTGACCCGGGATGACGTCAGCGTGGAGAGTGGGCCGCTGCAGTCGCTGGATCGCTTTAAATATGTCCCCTCCGCCGTGACGCGGGAAGGCTACTATGCGCAGCGCCTCTCTGATAAGCAGTTCCGGCTGATCAATCCCTACCAGGATACCCAGATCACCTGGACCTGTCCGTAAGGGGTGAATCCTGCTGCCAGATGGTTTATTGTCAGGAAACGTCAAGCAGCAGGTTTCCCCGATGGAAAAGCGTCTGGATAACAACGGTTATATCGACTTCCCCTTTCCGGCCACCCGCAATGCGGATGGCTCCGTCAATCCGTGCGGTATTGATTTAACGCTGGAAACCAGCCGGCTGGAGGAGATTGCGGTCCTGAACCGCTCAGAAAACCTGCGCCGTCTGGTCGAAGAGGTCAATCTGCAGGAGGGGCTGTTTATGACGCTCGCCTGCGACTGGCAGCAGCAGGCCGATGCGGTCTGTGGCTTTATCGATGTGGCCTTTCGTCCCGATCTGCCGCAGCACGGTCACGACGAGGCACTGGCGCTGGAAGCGCATTTCATCCGCTACCTGGCCGGGCAGGAGAAGCAGCATAACCTGCCTGCTGAAACGCTGGTAAATTATGCCCGCTCGGTGCTCGACTGGAGCTGGTCGCCTCTGCGCCAGCGTCAGCGCGACTATGAAAAGATCACCGTTCAGTTCTATTGTCCGCAGGCTGACGACGCCGAATGGTGTTTCGATCACCTGCGTCATTTTCTGGTGAGCGTTTATCCGGCCTGCGTCACGGCCCGCTCACGCTGATCCCCCTGGCATCCGGAGTCGCTATGCGTTCTGCTGCACTTTCTGCTGTTACCCTCTTCTGTTCGCTCTTTTTCGCCACGTCTGCCCTGGCCGATCGCTGCCAGCAAATTCGCGCCGGTCTTGATATCGGTTCCGGCACCACCAAAATCGCGGTGGCCCGCGTCAATGTCTGCCAGTCGCGCATTGAAAAAGTGCTCTATCAGGATCAGCGCGCCGTCGCCTGGAACGATGCGCTGGCACATGCTCCCGACAATCAGCTCACCCCGGCGATCGCCCGCCAGGGCGCCGCGGCGCTGCAGCAGCTTCTGGCCCATGCTCAGCGCTTTCATCCTCAGCGGATCAGCGGCGTGGCGACCGCCGTGTTTCGCAACGCCCGCAATGGCCAGGCGGTCATTGACGATCTGCAGCGGCAGACCGGGGCGCAAATCAGCCTGATCTCACAGCAGCAGGAGGCGAAGCTCGGCTTCCTCTCCGCCAGAGCCGCGCTGAACGATCCCGCGATCCGTGATGAGCAGTTGCTGGTCTGGGATATTGGCGGCGGATCGATGCAGATGACCGCCTGGCGACAGCAGGCCGGTCAGCCGGTGGCCGATATCTATCAGGGGAAGCTGGCTTCCGTGACGCTGAAAAACTTTATCCTGCGCGTGCTGAAGAACAGCCCGGATGCCCCGTCACCCAACCCGATTGGCTCCTGGCGGCAGTCCGTGCTGCGCTTCGTGCAGTTTTATGCCACTAACGAGGTCAGCCCGCAGATCAAACAGGATGTGGCGGGTCGCCGGGTCATCGGTATTGGTGGTGTGCACGGGTTTTCCATCCGCAATCAGTTACCGGGCAGACCCCATCACTACACGCTGGCAGCATTGCGCCAGCTCTCTCAGCAGCAGGTCTGGAAGGGTGACAGTGAACTGTCTGGCGACTATCGCGCCACGGACGTCAGCAACCTGTTGCTGGTTGAAGGCTATATGGAGGCGCTGAAAATCAACGAGGTGACCATCGTGGAGGCCAGTCTGCTCCAGGGCGTGCTGCTGCAATAGCCCTGTCTCTGCCCTGCTTCGCCTCCAGCTGAGCCGCTGACACCGCGCCATTAACAGCCGGACATAATTTTTTAGCCTCTGATTTGCCTCTGACGGAGCAGGATTCACTATCTTTGCTACGCTTTGAGTGTCTCACTTAAAACCAAGGAGCAACAGATGTCAGGAAAAATCGAAGATAAAGTAAAAGAAGCCGCTGGCGCAGTTCAGGAACAATGGGGCGCAGCAACCGGCTCTTCTGAGCATCAGGCTAAAGGCGCCGCGCGCCGTTATGCCAACCAGGCAAGCTACGCGGCACGCGATGCTGCTGACTGCATCAAGGATCAGGTTCAGTCTAATCCTGTTGCCGGTCTGGCTGTTGCGGCAGGCGTTGGTGTTATCCTCGGCTTTCTGCTGGGCCGCAAGTAATCCTGCAGAACGTCAGCAGAACGGAAGCCGGTGGCTTCCGTTTTTTTTCGCTCACAGCGACGTGCCGCTGAGAAACATCTGAAAAATAACCCTTTTCAGGCCAGATCGCGGTCAGTCACTATGATTAAGTGAGCTTCCCTTTTTCTGACAACATCAAGGTGACCTTATGAAAACGATTCCTGCCCTGCTGCTCGTTGCAGCGACGCTGACCTCTCTGGCGGGCTGCTCACACCAGAGCAGCGCGATTAAAGAAGATGGACGCCCTCATGCGCCAAGCGGTCAGTCCTCACCTGGCGGCACGCTCGGCTCCGGCCCGGTGGGTCAGCCTCAGTCCTGATTCCCGGCCCCGGCTCTGACGCCGGGGTCTGTTTTTAGTGCGCGGCATTAACCGATAGCGCGCATAAAATAATGTCACTCATTGTTATCCTGCTATTAGTTATTACTGCAATTAACATCACATGCAAAATAAAATAATTTTTTAAGATTCATCCCAGTCCTTTTCAATAAGCCCCTACTCTCTTTACGCAATCCTGTAAATACACCCTGAATAAACAACACAGAAATTGTGGAAACAATTTAAACAGATCCTCTACAGCGTTTAAAAAAACATTTCCGTAATGAACTTTCTCGCTGAAACTATTCTCTAATCACGCATAATGATTTTTTGTTTAATATAATTGCTACGTGAAAGAGAATTGAGACGTGAAGAAAAAAAAGATTTATCTGATAGACCGCCTTTTAACGCTTTATTCTCGATTTTCCGGCAGAAGACAACCGCAGGCCCTGCAGCAGCTGAACCCGGAGACCGTGGTCATCTACTCCACCACCGCGCTGGGCGATTTCCTGATGAATACGCCCGCTATCTGGAGCCTGAAAAAACGCTTTCCTGCCAGTAAATTTATTCTGGTCTCCAGCCTGAAAAATAAGGATCTCGTCAGCCGCTATCCCTGGTTCGATAAGATTTATATCTGGGATAACAAACTGGCAAATTTTCTGCCGTTATTTTTCAAACTGCGTCGCCATAAACCAGAACTGTCCGTCATATTACACGCGCATTTCCCCTACGATATTATGAGCTCGGTACTGACCGGCAGTCAGGCTATTTTACGCGACCATTACGGCAGCGAATCGCCGGTACTGAATAAATATCTCGACCACTATTCGGGTTATTTCGACGATCACACCATCAAGCGTAAGCTGAAATTAATTGAAGCACTGGGCGCAGAGACGCAGCAGACCCGGATGCATCTGCCAGCGCTGAGTAGCAGTGCCACGGCAGACGCGTCGCATCGCCGCATCGGGTTTCAACTGGGGGCATCGAAAGATATCCGCCGCTGGCCGCTGGAGTCGTTTAGTCAGCTGGCCACCGCCCTGCTTGCGCGCTGGCCTGACAGTGAAATCGTTGTGACCGGTACAGCGGCTGAGCAACCGCTTGAGCAGGCGTTTATCGCCAGTCTGCCGCCGCACTGCCGGAAAAATGTGACGCCAATGGCGGGCAAAACAAACCTCAGTGGCCTGATTACCCTGATCCGCTCGCTGGATCTGCTGGTCACCGGCGACACCGGCCCGCTGCACATCGCCGTGGCGGCGCAGACCCCGACCGTCAGCCTCTTCTCCACCGCTAACCCGCGCTATACCGGCCCCTGTCAGGACAGCGATCGCCACATTATCATTCACCGTCCGGATAAGACGGCGACGCAGCATCCCATGGCGTCGATTAAGGCGGAAGAGGTTGAGCAGGCCGTGGCGCAACTGGTGGGATAATGAACCGCTTATCTACCGCCATTATTACGCTGATTGAATATCATAATCAGCCGACCCCGCTGGGCTGGTTCCGCAGAGTGGACCGGCCGGGTTTTCACCTGCAACAGCTTCCGCTGAATGAGGTGGAATTTGCGCTGCTGATGAGCGACTTTTTTCTCACGTTTAACGTCAGCGCCGACCATTATGATGAGTCCCGCTATTTTCCGGCAGCGCAACGGCGACGCTTGGCTTTCACTCCCGGATTCAGAGCCGGCGCTGAACCGGCTTACCGCCCTGTCACCGTCGCGATGCTGTCTGAGGCGGCCAGCAGGGGGTGCTGGCCTGAAGAGGATGACTGAATCAGGGTATGGACAACGGCGTCATAGACTTCACAGCTGTTCAGCGCGTTAACATTCCGTGACGCGGGCTGCAGCACCTGATAATTCACCTGCCAGGGATGCCAGCACGCCGGGTCGCTGTCGCCGAACAGCGCCACCACCGGCAATCCCAGCGCCGCACCGATGTGCATCGCCCCGCCATCACTGCTCACGAGCCCCTGACATAACGACATCGCCGCGATCAGTTGCGGCAGGCTGGTTGTTGAGACCGCTCTGATCGGCAGGTGCGGACAGAGCGCCATGATGTCTGCGGCTTTTTCATCATCACCCGGATGACGCGGATTATCGCGACTGCCGGGTGACCACAGCAGCATGATCTGGCAGGGGTGGTGAGCGGCAATCTTCTCAGCCAGTCCGGCAAAACGTGTCGCTTCCCATTGCTGGCTCGGCTTTCGGGCGCTGATTTGCAGCGCATACACCGGGAGGGCGGCATCAATTGCGTAAGTGTCGCGCAGGCTGGCGGCAAGGGCGGCGTCAGGCCGCAGCGTCAGTCTGCCCGGTCTTTTTTCACGGAGATTGAAGGGGCGTCCCAGGCTGAACAGCGTTTCGCTGATATGGCACGGCGACGGGTCGGGCGGTGGCAGCAGGTCGGTAATCAGAGGATGGGACTGCTCTCCCAGGGCGATGACTCTTGCCGGACGCAGGCTCTTTACCCATTTCAGGCCATGCTGATCCCAGCGGCTTTTCGCCAGTATCACCACCTCATAGCGTTGCTTTTTCAGGGTCAGCATCAGCTTCAGCCGCTGTAACAGGCAGGTCACTCTTCCCTGCCCTGACTCCCGGTGATGCAGTTTGGTGTAAAAGAAGAGCTGCCGGATGTCGGGGTTATGCGCCAGCACAGGGGCGGCGTAGTTGTTCGTCAGTACATCGACCTGATACCGTCCCGACTGCGCCAGCGCACTGATGAGCGGCGTGGTCAGTAACGTGTCGCCAATATTATCCCTGCAAATAATTAAAACCCGCATGTCTGACATCCTCTGCGCACAGTCTGTGCTGGCTGGCTAAAAATAAGACGTCCCCGTTAACGCTCGCGGAATGCTAACGTAACGGTACAGTCAGCTGATTAGTCAGCGAAGTGTCAGATTGGTTCAACAGTTGCCATGTTGTTAAAATATGAGGCCGGGCAGAGCAGACGAATACGCTTAACGGGTTTGGGCAGTTAGCCGGTTTCCGGCAGGGAGAGCGTCAGGATCATTCGGCCCGGCACAGAGTATGCCGGGCACGCAGTTTTCAGGACGGGATTAATGGAGCCTGTCGTCTAACAGCTCAAGGGCGACCCGATAAATCAGCCCAGGCTGGGCATCGGGTAACATCCGCTTGATTTTCTCCTCCAGGGCGCGGTTCGTGACGGCCTGATTATCCGCCAGTAATTCCAGCACAGCCTGACCGAACATCAGGCGACAGATATAAATCGCGTCTTTGGTATATTTTGCGTCCATAAATCCTCCTTATGAATGAGTGTTTACAGTAACGGGATTCAGACGCTGAAGAATGGCCGATGCAGGGGCGCTGCCTTTTTTTGCAGTGGCATCAGACAATCCGATTTGCAGAAATATTAAAACGCGATGATGTCACTGACTGAAGGGTCAGGTGAGGCGGAGAAAGAGAAAAGCGTGAAACGCGGGCACAAAAAAGCCGGCACAGAGCATGACCCTGTGCCGGCCGCATCAGACATTACATATTTTCGATGATCGCGTCACCAAACTCTGAACATTTCAGCAGTTTAGCGCCATCCATCAGGCGTTCGAAATCGTAAGTCACGGTCTTGTTAGCGATAGCGCCTTCAACACCTTTAACAATCAGGTCAGCCGCTTCGAACCACTCCAGGTGGCGCAGCATCATCTCTGCCGACAGGATCACGGAACCTGGGTTCACTTTATCCTGGCCTGCATACTTCGGCGCAGTGCCGTGCGTGGCTTCAAACAGCGCGCACTCGTCACCGATGTTGGCGCCAGGTGCGATACCGATACCACCGACCTGAGCCGCCAGGGCGTCAGAGATGTAGTCACCGTTCAGGTTCATACAGGCGATAACGTCATATTCAGCCGGACGCAGCAGGATCTGCTGCAGGAACGCATCCGCGATCACATCTTTAACGATGATCTCTTTGCCGGTGTTCGGGTTTTTGAACTTCATCCACGGGCCGCCGTCGATCAGCTCGCCGCCAAACTCTTCTTTCACTAACTGGTATCCCCAGTCTTTGAAAGAGCCTTCGGTGAACTTCATGATGTTGCCTTTGTGAACCAGGGTCAGTGAATCACGATCGTTGGTGATGGTGTATTCCACTGCCGCACGCACCAGACGCTTGGTTCCCTCTTCGGAGCATGGCTTAACGCCGATACCGCACTGCTCAGGGAAGCGGATTTTCTTCACGCCCATCTCTTCGCGCAGGAACTTGATCACTTTGTCCGCTTCGGCAGAGCCCGCTTTCCACTCGATACCCGCATAGATATCTTCGGAGTTTTCACGGAAGATCACCATGTCGGTCTCTTCAGGACGTTTAACCGGGCTTGGCGTGCCTTTGTAGTAACGAACCGGACGCAGGCAGACGTAAAGGTCAAGCTCCTGACGCAGGGCCACGTTCAGTGAACGAATACCGCCGCCGACCGGGGTGGTCAGTGGACCTTTGATCGCAACGCGATATTCTTTGATTAAATCGAGGGTTTCCTGAGGCAGCCAGACGTCCTGGCCGTAGAGTTCGACTGATTTCTCACCGGTGTAAATCTCCATCCAGGAGATTTTACGCTCGCCGTTGTAGGCTTTCTTCACCGCCGCGTCGACCACTTTCAGCATGACCGGGGAAACATCAACACCGATACCGTCACCCTCAATGTAAGGAATGATCGGATTGTTTGGCACTGTCAGCTTGCCCTGATTCAGGGTGATTTTTTGACCTTCCGCCGGAACAACTACTTTGCTTTCCATTAACCTCTCCTGGGCGTTTGTTAATGATTTGTAAGATGCGCGTCAATACTACTTGAATATTTCCGCCACGCCAATCACCGCAATTTCACGTTATAATGCGCCGAATGTTTCTGACTGCAAAGCCCATGCGAAAAACTTCTCAACGAATTCACCAGGATAAACGATTCAGCCGTCCGGCGCGTGATGCGCGACGTACGCCTGCCCGTCCTGCGGCCCCGCGCCGCGTGATTCTCTTTAACAAACCCTTCGACGTTCTGCCGCAGTTTACGGATGAAGCGGGCCGCCGCACCCTGAAGGATTTTGTTACTGTTACCGGGGTCTATGCCGCAGGCCGCCTCGATCGTGACAGTGAAGGCCTGATGGTGCTGACCAACGACGGCGCCCTGCAGGCCGCGCTGACTCAGCCCGGCAAACGCACCGGCAAAATCTACTACGTGCAGGTCGAAGGCGCGCCACAGGAGGCGGATCTGCAGCCGCTGCGGGATGGGGTTAATCTGAAAGATGGTCCGACCCTGCCCGCTGGCGTGGAAAAAGTCGATGAACCCGAATGGCTCTGGCCACGCCAGCCGCCGATCCGCGAGCGTAAAAACATTCCGACGCAGTGGCTGAAGGTTACGCTGTATGAGGGGCGTAATCGTCAGGTTCGCCGCATGACCGCCCACATCGGCTTTCCTACCCTGCGCCTGATTCGCTATGCCATGGGTCACTACAGCCTCGACGATCTGGCCCCCGGAGCGTGGCGCGAGATCAGCACAGACCCTGTCTGACAACCGAACTTTCATAACCTCAGGTTAACAATTGCGGAGAAGGGATGTTTAAACCTCATGTTACGGTCGCCTGTCTGGTTCAGGCGGAAGGTGAGCTGCTGGTGGTGGAAGAGACCATCAACGGACGCGCCACCTGGAACCAGCCAGCCGGCCATCTTGAAGCGGATGAAACGCTGCATGAAGCCGCGGCGCGTGAACTCTATGAAGAGACCGGCATCGTGGCGCAGATGGACTATTTCATTGCGATTAACCAGTGGATAGCCCCGGACACCACGCCTTTTGTGCGTTTTCTGTTTGGGGTCGATCTGCCGGAAAAAGTGGTGACGGAGCCGCAGGACAGCGACATCGACTGCTGCTGGTGGCTGCCGCCAGCGCAGATTCTCACGGCTTCTAACCTGCGTTCGCCGCTGGTGGCGGAGAGCGTCCGCCTGTGGCAACAGGGCACGCGCTACCCGCTTCATCTGGTCAGCCCGTTCCGGTGGCCGTTTCACGAGGGTGCGCGTCTGCCTTCTGCATGATAGAATGCGCCGCCTGTTTTTTTATCGTAATGCGAGCGTGTCATGTCTGACAACAGCCAGAAAAAAGTGATCGTCGGTATGTCCGGCGGCGTCGATTCTTCCGTTTCCGCCTGGTTACTGCAGCAGCAGGGTTACCAGGTTGAAGGCCTGTTCATGAAGAACTGGGAGGAGGACGATGGCGAGGAGTATTGTACCGCCGCGGACGATCTGGCGGATGCGCAAGCGGTGTGCGACAAGCTGGGTATGAAGCTGCACAAGGTTAACTTTGCCGCGGAATACTGGGATAACGTCTTCGAGCATTTCCTCGAAGAGTATAAAGCGGGCCGCACCCCTAACCCCGATATTCTCTGTAACAAAGAGATCAAATTCAAAGCGTTCCTGGAGTTCGCGGCTGAGGATCTCGGCGCTGACTTCATCGCTACCGGTCACTATGTGCGCCGTCAGGATGTTGCTGGCCAGAGCCAGCTGCTGCGCGGCCTGGATGGCAACAAAGATCAGAGCTACTTCCTCTACACCCTGAGCCACCAGCAGATTGCGCAGAGCCTGTTCCCGGTCGGCGAGCTGGAAAAGCCGGAAGTGCGCCGCATCGCTGAAGAGCTGGACCTGATCACCGCGAAGAAGAAAGATTCGACCGGCATCTGCTTTATCGGCGAGCGTAAATTCCGCGACTTCCTGGCACGCTATCTGCCGGCCCAGCCAGGAGAGATTGAAACCACTGACGGTCAGATCGTCGGTGAGCACCAGGGGCTGATGTACCACACCCTGGGACAGCGTAAAGGCCTGGGTATCGGTGGCCTGAAAGAGAGCAAAGATGATCCCTGGTATGTGGTCGACAAAGATGTGGCGCGGAACCGCCTGATTGTCGCTCAGGGCGGCGATCATCCGCGTCTGATGTCTGTGGGACTGATTGCGCAGCAGCTGCACTGGGTCGATCGTCAGCCGATCACCGCCCCGCTTCGCTGCACCGTGAAAACCCGTTATCGTCAGACCGATATTCCCTGTGAGATTATTCCTCACGGTGACGATCGGATTGAAGTGCGCTTCGATGAGCCGGTTGCTGCGGTGACGCCCGGCCAGTCTGCGGTCTTTTATCTTGGCGATGTCTGCCTCGGTGGCGGTATTATCGAACAGCGTCTGCCTTTCGTGACAGAGTAAGCGGGCGCAGCACCTATTGATGACGCGTAAACAGGAGTAACCGTGGCGAAAAATTATCAGGAAATTACGCTGGCGCTGGCGGGCATCTGTCAGTCCGCGCATCTGGTGCAGCAGCTGGCTCAGCAGGGTCACTGCCAGCCAGAGGCGCTGACCGTTTCGCTGCGCAGCGTGCTGGATCTCAATCCTGACTCCACGCTGGCCGTGTTTGGCAACAATGAAGCCAACCTGCGTCTCGGACTGGAAACCCTGATGGCGGTGCTGAACAGCAGCAGTCGCCAGGGCGCCGGTGCCGAACTGACCCGTTACACCCTGAGCATGATGGTGCTGGAACGTAAACTCAGCGCCAGCAAGTCTGCCATGGCGACCCTGGCGCAGCGCATCAGTCAGCTGGATCGCCAGCTGGCGCATTATGAGCTGGAATCCGATACCATTCTCAGCGCCATGGCGGGCATCTATGTCGATGTCATCAGCCCGCTTGGCCCGCGGATTCAGGTGACCGGTTCACCTGCCGTGCTGCAGAACAGCCAGGTTCAGAGTAAAGTGCGCGCCACCCTGCTGGCCGGTATCCGCGCGGCGGTGCTCTGGCAGCAGGTCGGTGGTGGCCGACTGCAACTGATGTTCTCGCGTCAGCGTTTGCTGCGTGAAGCGAAAACCCTCTTATCCCGGCTGCCACTGACCTACTAAGTCGGTGTGGCCAAACACTGCTAAATGATTCAGGAGTTGCACTGATGGAATTATCCTCTCTGACCGCCGTCTCACCTGTCGATGGTCGTTACGGCGACAAAGTCAGCCCGCTGCGTGCGATTTTCAGCGAATTTGGTCTGCTGAAATTCCGCGTTGAGGTTGAAGTTCGCTGGTTACAAAAACTGGCCGCGACCGCAGAGATCAAGGAAGTTCCTGCATTTGACGCTGACGCAAACGCTTTCCTTGATGCGATTGTTGCCGGTTTTTCCGAAGAAGATGCCGCGCGCATCAAAACCATCGAACGCACCACCAACCATGATGTGAAAGCGGTCGAGTATTTCCTGAAAGAAAAAGTTGCCGACACGCCTGCGCTGCACGCCGTCTCTGAATTTATCCACTTCGCCTGCACCTCGGAAGATATCAACAACCTGTCGCACGCGCTGATGCTGGAAACAGCCCGCCGTGACGTGCTGCTGCCTTACTGGGAACAGTTGATCGGTGCGGTGAAGGGTCTGGCCAGCGAATACCGTGATATTCCGCTGCTCTCCCGCACCCACGGACAGCCGGCAACGCCGTCAACCATGGGTAAAGAGATGGCAAACGTGGCGTACCGCCTTGAGCGTCAGTTACGTCAGCTGAAGCAGATCGAAGTGCTGGGCAAAATCAACGGGGCAGTGGGCAACTACAACGCCCACATTGCTGCCTACCCGGAAGTGGACTGGCACGCGCTGAGCGAGAATTTTGTCACCTCGCTGGGGATCACCTGGAACCCCTACACCACGCAGATCGAGCCGCACGACTACATCGCCGAGATGTTCGACTGCATCGCCCGCTTCAACACCATCCTGATCGACTTTGATCGCGATATCTGGGGCTATGTGGCGCTGAACCATTTCAAACAGAAAACCATTGCGGGCGAGATTGGCTCGTCAACGATGCCGCATAAGGTCAACCCAATCGACTTCGAAAACTCCGAAGGCAACCTGGGTCTGGCGAATGCAGTCATGCAGCATCTGGCCAGCAAACTGCCGGTGTCGCGCTGGCAGCGTGACCTGACCGACTCTACCGTGCTGCGTAACCTTGGCGTCGGCGTCGGTTATGCGCTGATCGCCTATCAGGCGACGCTGAAAGGCATCTCTAAACTGGAAGTGAACCGCGAACGTCTGCTGGACGAACTGGATCACAACTGGGAAGTGCTGGCGGAGCCGATCCAGACGGTGATGCGCCGTTACGGCATCGAGAAACCTTATGAGAAGCTGAAAGAGCTGACGCGCGGCAAACGTGTGGATGCCGCCGGTATGCAGGCCTTTATCGACAGCCTGGCGCTGCCGGAAGAGGAAAAAGTGCGTCTGAAGCAGATGACGCCAGCAAACTATATCGGTCGCGCTGTCCGGATGGTTGACGATCTGAAATAATGCCCGCCGCAGACCGGCTCACTCCGGTCTGCGTTAACATCCTGTTTAATACATTTCGCGTATACTTTCTGCAGGTTGACTCAAACAGAGTGTAAGGACTTTCTATGCGTGTTCTGGTTGTTGAAGACAATGCCCTGCTGCGCCATCATCTCGCCGTCCAGTTACGTGACATGGGCCATCAGGTCGATGCCGCCGAAGACGCCAAAGAAGCCGACTATTTTCTTCGGGAACATCTGCCCGATATCGCGCTGGTGGACCTCGGCCTGCCGGATGAAGATGGCATGTCGCTAATCCGTCGCTGGCGCGGCGACGCCGTGCGCCAGCCCATTCTGGTGCTGACAGCTCGCGAAGGGTGGCAGGCCAAAGTCGAAGCGCTGGAAGCCGGTGCCGACGACTACGTGACCAAACCGTTTCATATTGAAGAGGTGGCCGCCCGACTGCAGGCGCTGATGCGCCGCAACAGCGGTCACGCCTCGCAGATTATCGATATGGCTCCCTTTCAGGTCGATCTCTCCCGCCGGGAACTGACCGTCAATGAACAGCCGGTGAAGCTCACCGCCTTTGAGTACACCATCGTCGAGACGCTGATTCGTAACGCGGGCAAAGTGGTCAGCAAAGATTCGCTGATGCTCCAGCTCTATCCGGATGCGGAACTGCGTGAAAGCCACACCATCGACGTACTAATGGGCCGCCTGCGCAAAAAGATTTTAGCGCTGCACCCCACTGACGTGATCGCCACCGTGCGTGGCCAGGGTTACCGCTTTGATCTCTGACCATGTCCTGGTTTAATCGTTATCGCCCGATTTCGCTGCGCGCCCGCTTTCTGCTGGCCTCCGCAGCGATTGTTCTGTTCCTCTCCCTCTCTTACGGCATGGTCGCGGTGATAGGCTATGTGGTGAGCTTTGATAAAAACACCTATCGCGTCATGCGTGGTGAGAGCAACCTCTTCTTTACGCTGGCGCAATGGCATGACAACAAGCTCACCATCGCCCAGCCGGAGCGGATGACGCTCAACTTCCCGACGCTGGTGTTTATCTACGACGAGCGCGGCAAGCTGCTGTGGCAGCAGCGCGACGTCCCGGATATCCGCAAAAAGATCCGCCATGAATGGCTGCTGAAGCCCGATTTTTACGAGATTGACACCAGCAACCGCACCAGCATGCTGGCGATGGGGAACAACCTGAATGCGCAGCGACGCCTCAACGACTGGGATAACGACAGCAACGATACCTTTACCCACTCGGTGGCTGTCAACCGTTACGATGCCACCACCAATCTGCCTGCGCTCACCATCGTGGTGGTCGACTCGATCCCGCAGGAGCTTCAGCACTCGGACGTGGTCTGGTCGTGGTTCAGCTACGTGCTGGCCGCCAACCTGATCCTGATTGTTCCGTTGCTGTGGCTGGCCGCGCACTGGAGTCTGCGGCCCATCGGTGCGCTGACTCAGCAGGTGCGCGAACTGGAGACCAGTCAGCGCGAAAACCTGGACGACAATCCCCCACAGGAGCTGCGCAGCCTGGTACGCAATCTCAATCTGCTGCTGACCAATGAGCGGCAGCGTTATACCCGCTATCGCACCACCCTCTCTGACCTGACCCACAGCCTGAAAACGCCGCTGGCCGTGTTGCAGAGTACGCTGCGCTCGCTGCGCAACGGCAAAGAGCTGACGGTGGAAGAGGCAGAACCGGTGATGCTGGAGCAGATCAGTCGTATCTCGCAGCAGGTAGGATATTACCTGCACCGCGCCAGTATGCAGGCCGATCACAATCCGCTGCAGCGCGATCTGCATTCGGTCTCTGGCCTGCTCGACAGCCTCTGTTCGGCCCTGAATAAAGTCTATCAGCGTAAGGGCGTGGCGATTACCCTGGATATCTCCCCGGAGCTGACCTTTGTGGGTGACCAGAATGACTTTATGGAAGTGCTGGGTAACGTGCTCGATAACGCCTGCAAATATTGCCTGGAATTTATCGAAGTGAGCGCGTTTCAGAGCGACAAGGCGCTGCATCTCTATATCGATGACGATGGCCCGGGCATCCCTGAAAGCAAGCGCGACCTGGTGTTTGTTCGCGGACAGCGGGCCGATACGCTGCGTCCTGGCCAGGGATTAGGTCTGGCCGTGGTGCGCGACATTCTTGAGCAGTATGAAGGTAACGTCATCGCCTCCGGCAGTGCACTCGGCGGAACCCGCATGGAAGTGATCTTTCAGCGGCAGGAAGTCGAACATCGCCGCGAGTAGAAAAGCCGCCGGGCTGTTATACTTGCTGGCATTTACAGCCCTAAGCGGAACTCTTTTATGGACTATCAGCTCGATCTTAACTGGCCCGATTTTATTCAGCGCTACTGGCAGAAACGCCCGGTGGTGCTGAAGCGTGGCTTTAAAGACTTTGTCGATCCGATTTCACCGGATGAACTGGCCGGACTGGCGATGGAAAACGAGGTGGATAGCCGCCTTGTCAGCCATCAGGATGGCAAATGGCAGGTCAGCCACGGCCCGTTTGAGAGCTACGATCACCTGGGCGAGAACAACTGGTCGCTGCTGGTACAGGCAGTCAATCACTGGCACGAACCCTCTGCTGCGCTGATGCGCCCTTTCCGTTTCCTGCCTGACTGGCGCATTGATGACCTGATGGTGTCGTTTGCTGTGCCTGGCGGCGGCGTCGGCCCCCATTTTGATCAGTACGATGTCTTTATTATTCAGGGAACCGGTCGCCGTCGCTGGCGCGTCGGTGAAAAAGTGCCGATGAAGCAGCACTGCCCGCATCCCGATCTGCTGCAGGTTGAGCCGTTCGACGCCATCATTGATGAAGAGCTGGAGCCGGGCGATATCCTCTACATTCCACCAGGATTCCCGCACGAAGGCTATTCGCTGGAAAACGCCCTGAACTACTCCGTTGGTTTCCGTGCCCCCAGTGGCCGCGAGCTCATCAGCGGCTTTGCGGATTATGCTCTGGCGAATGAGCTGGGCAGCCTGCGCTTCAGCGACCCGGATGTCCCGGCGCGCGAATGCCCGTCGCAGATCCTGCCGCAGGAGATTGAAGGTGTGCGTCAGCTGATGCTGGATGTCGTTAACCAGCCGGAGCATTTCGCGCACTGGTTTGGCGAATTTATTTCGCAGTCGCGCCATGAGCTTGATGTGGCCCCGCCGGAGCCGCCTTATCAGCCTGATGAAATTTATGATGCGCTGCAGCAGGGCGATGCCCTGAGCCGCCTGGGCGGCCTGCGTGTATTAACGGTTGGCGATGCGGTGTATGTCAACGGTGAGCGGGTCGAATGTTCACGCCCTGAGGTGATGGCGGTGCTGGCGCATCACTCCCGCATCACGCTGGATGATCTGGGTGATGCGCTGGATGATCCGGCAGTGCTGGCGCAGATCGCCGGTCTGGTGAATGCCGGGTACTGGTATTTTGGTGACGAATAACCAGTAGTCCGCTTCCAGAATCAGGCTCTCTGCCCCTCAGGTCAGAGAGCCTTCTCTCATTATCCCTTCTTCTGCGCCGCCAGTTCTGACAGACGCACAATCACTTCCACCGTTTTCGCCATGATGTTCAGCGAGGCGAACTCGTGCTTGCCGTGATAGTTGTAGCCCCCGGTAAAGATGTTCGGACAGGGCAGCCCTTTCCACGACAGCGACGACCCATCGGTGCCGCCACGAATCGGTTTCACCACCGGTTCAATACCGCAGTCACGCATCGCCTGCAGGGCCAGGTCAATGATATGCGGGAACGGCTCGACCTTTTCACGCATGTTGCGATAGCTGTTGGTGATCTCAACGGTGACGGAGCAGTCAGGATGCAGGGTTTTGTTGATCTCCGCAGCGATCTGCAGCAGCGTCTGTTTCCGCTGTTCAAAACTTTCCGTTTCAAAGTCACGGATAATGTAGAGCATCTCGGCGTGCTCGACACTGCCCTTGATCTGATGCAGATGGTAGAAGCCCTCGTAGCCGTCGGTAAACTGCGGTTTCTCACGGGCCGGTACCGCCGCATGGAACTGATTTGCCAGCTCCAGCGCATTCACCATCACCCCTTTGGCGGAGCCAGGGTGGACGTTGTTGCCGACGATGCGGACCGTGGCCGAGGCGGCATTGAAGTTCTCATATTCGAACTCACCCAGATCGCTGCCATCAATGGTGTAAGCCCAGTCGGCGGCGAAGCCTTCCACATCAAAGTGAGAGGTGCCGCGTCCGATCTCTTCGTCAGGCGTAAAGGCCACGCGGATCGCCCCGTGCGGCGTATCACTCGCCGCCAGCTGCGCCATCGCCGTCATGATCTCTGCAATGCCCGCTTTGTCATCCGCACCGAGCAGGGTTTTGCCGTCGGTGGTAATCAGCGTATGACCGATTAATTTGTGCAGCACCGGGAACATGACCGGCGACAGGATCTCATTGCCGCTTCCCAGCGCGATGTCACCGCCGCGATAGTTTTCAATGATCTGGGGATTCACATGCTTCGCCGTGAAATCAGGCGACGTATCCATGTGGGAGATGAAACCGATGACCGGGGTGGGCCAGTCGACATTGGCAGGCAGCGTGCCCATAACACAGCAGTGATCGCTTAAGGTGACATCGACAAATCCCAGCGCCAGCAGCTCTTCCTGCAGCTGCCGTGCCAGCGTCCACTGCCCTTCGCTGCTGGGCACCTGGCGCGCCTGCGGCTTAGCCTGAGTTTCAACGGCCACATAACTTAAAAAGCGCTCAAGTAACTGTTCCATATCCCATCCTTTAAAAGTGCTGTGCGGTATTATTCACCGATCGGCCAGTCACAACGTTGCGTAAAATCATCAGCAGTCAGGTTAGCGCTGTCGCTGACCTTCAGCAAAGTAATAAGCCCGAAAAAAACGCCGGATGACGAGATTGTTGCATCGGGTCAGACGTCGTCGATAACAACAGGGGCGGCCATCGCCGCCCCTGTTTATTTATAAAGACCGCGCAGTAGCTTATGCACGAACTCCGGCACCACTTCACTCGCCAGGCCGTAATGCCGCTCGGCAAACTCGTTGCCCACCTGGCTCGGCTCCAGGTTCAGCTCAACGGTATGCGCGCCCTGCAGTCTGGCTTCGTGAACAAAGCCCGCCGCCGGATAGACGTGGCCCGAGGTGCCGATGGCGATAAAATAGTCGGCCTGTTCCAGCGCCTGATAAATCTGCTCCATGCCCAGCGGCATCTCACCAAACCAGACCACATGCGGTCGAAGTGCGGAGGGAAACTGGCAGCAGGTGCAGCGATCGTCCGGGGTGATATCGCCGCTCCACTCAATTACCTGGCCGCTGGTCACACAGCGCACTTTTAACAGCTCGCCGTGCATATGCAGCACCCGGCTGTTTCCGGCGCGCTCATGCAGGTTGTCGATGTTCTGCGTAACCAGCAGAAGATTATCGCCTAACACCTGCTCCAGCTCCGCCAGCGCCAGATGGGCCGCGTTGGGCTGAATCTCTGGCTGCTGCAGCTGCTGACGGCGCGCATTGTAGAAGCGCTGCACCAGCGCGGGATCGCGCTGAAAGCCTTCCGGTGTCGCCACATCTTCTACGTGATGCTCTTCCCACAGACCGTCAGCCGCGCGAAACGTACGAATGCCGGACTCGGCGGAAATACCTGCGCCGGTCAGGATCACCACATGCGGCAGAGGGTGGGCGGCCAGTTCGGCCTGACGATCGCGCTCAAATATGCGCTGACGAAAGCGCTGATGCACTTTTCGCCGGGTTTTCTTCAGGCGGGCAAGTCGTATGCGGCGACGTGGTGTTCGCATAAAATCTCCTGGCGTAGCAGCTGCGGCGAGCTGCTCTGAACAGATTCCGGGTAAACATCACCCGATGGTAACGGTTGCCGGGGGCAGAAACCCATAGCAAAGGTCTTAAACAAAAGCGGCGCGATAATCACTCGCGCCGCATTGTGCTACTGACCGCTTAAAACCCGAGCCGGGTCAATGCGGCTGGCGCGTCTGGCGGGATACCAGCTCGCCAGCAGACTCAACAGAATCGCAGTAATCAGTACTGAGAACACATCAATCCAGTGCAGTTCCGACGGCAGAAAGTCGATAAAGTAAATATCGCCCGCCAGCAGATGATGACCGGTGATCGACTCCAGTCCGCGCACCAGTTTCGTCAGATTCAGCGCCACCAGCACGCCCGCGACCACGCCGCTGACGCTGCCCAGCAGACCTGCCAGCAGCCCGTACCAGATAAAGATGGCACGGATCAGGCGGTCTTTGGCACCCAGGGTACGCAGGACCGCAATGTCGCTGCTCTTATCTTTCACCGCCATCACCAGCGTGGAGACGATGTTGAAGCAGGCGACGCCAATCACCAGTACCATTGCCAGATACATAATGGCGCGGATCATCTGAATGTCGCGGTACATGTAGCCGTAAGTGCCGATCCAGCTCTTAATGTAGACGTAAGAACGGGTCGCCTCACCAGCCTCGCGCACCAGCTTAACGGCCTGGAACGGGTCGGTCATCTTCAGGGCGATGCCGGAGACGCTCTCCCCCATCTCCAGATAGTGCTGGGCATCAGCCAGCGGCACCAGCGCCAGGCTGTGATCGAGCATACCGCTGAGTTGCAGGATGCCGCTCACCTGCAGCCGGATGCGTTTTGGCTGCAGCAGTTTATTATCACCATCGTTATTCGGGATCATGATGGTGATCCAGTCGCCCTGCTTCACATTCAGCGATTTGGCAATGCCGCCGCCGAGGATGATCTGCTGTTTACCGGCGGCAAAGGAGGACCAGGCGTTGTCTGCTACAAACTGCGGCAGCGCGCTCAGGCGCGGCTCCTGAGCCGGATCGACGCCCTTGACCTGCAGCGCTTCCAGCCGTGCTCCGCTCTCAATCAGGCCGGTGAAGTTAACGTAGGGGGCGGCGGCCGCAATGCCGGGCACCTTTTCAATCGGGGCGATCATCGATTGCCAGTGCTGAAACGGCTGATTCACCGCCTCGATCTCACCGTGCGGCACCACCGCCAGAATGCGGTTATTCAGTTCACGCTCAAAGCCGTTCATGGCGCTCAGACCGATAATCAGCACCGCCACACCCAGGGCGATACCGATAGTGGAGATCACCGAAATCAGCGACACCATGCCGCCCCGGCGGCGTCCGCGGCTGAAGCGCAGGCCCAGCAACAGCGATAACGACGAACCCATTACACCGCTCCTGCCAGGGTGAGCCGATCGCTTAACTGCCCGTCACGCATCTCCATCTGACGCGTCATGCGTTTTGCCAGCATCAGATCGTGGGTCACCACCAGAAAGGCGGTGCCCTGACGGACGTTCAGTTCGCCCAGCAGTTCAAAAATAGCGTCGGCGTTGCGCGCATCGAGGTTGCCGGTAGGCTCATCCGCCATCACCAGCCGGGGACGGTTGACCAGCGCACGGGCAATCGCCACACGCTGACGCTCGCCGCCGGAAAGCTCAGAGGGCCGGTGCGCGGCACGGTGGTCCAGCCCGACCGCGGCCAGCATTTCACGGGCGCGATCCTGCGCTTCCGCTTTGGCGGTTTTGCCAATCAGCAGCGGCATCGCTACATTCTCCAGCGCGCTGAAGTCCGGCAGCAGATGGTGGAACTGATAGATAAAGCCCAGCTCGCGGTTGCGCAGTTCGGCTTTGGCCGGGGAGGACATCGCATTGAGTGACTGGCCGTCGAAGACCACATCGCCAGAGGTTGGCGCATCCAGGCCGCCCAGCAGATGCAGCAGCGTACTCTTACCGGAACCGGAGCTGCCGACAATCGCCATCAGTTCACCCGGCTGGAGGCTGAAAGCCACGTTGCGCAGCACATCGGTCTGCACGCTGCCTTCCTGATAGCGTTTGCACAGGTCGCGACACTGCAACAAAGGAGAGTTACTCATAACGTAAAGCCTCAGCGGGTTGAACGGCGGCAGCGCGCCATGAAGGATAAAGCGTAGACAGCAGCGCCACGATCATCGCGCTGAGGGCGATGGTCACCACCTGCCACGGATTAATATCGACCGGCAATGCTGCGCCATCCAGGAACAGGCCAATGACCGGCATTAAGGTGTTGAGCTGGCTGGCGAGCAGCACGCCCAGCAGGGTGCCGAGCAGCGTGCCGATAATACCGGCGCTGGCTCCCTGAACCATAAACACCGCCACAATCTGCCGGCGCGTCAGGCCCTGGGTTTGCAGGATCGCCACTTCGCCCTGCTTCTCCATGATCAGCAGGCCCAGCGACGTAATGATGTTAAAGGCGGCGACGGCGATGATCAGGCTCAGCAGCAGGCCCATCATGTTCTTCTCCATACGCACCGCCTGGAAGAGATCGCCTTTGCGCTCGCGCCAGTCTTTCCAGACCAGGCCCGCCGGCAGCGTCTGCTGGCTCAGGCTGTCAACCTCAAGCGGTTTGTCGAGCCAGAGTCGCCAGCCGGTGATATTCCCGGCCGGATAGCGCATGACACGCGACGCATCCTGAAGATTGACCAGGATCTGATAACCATCGACTTCGCTGTTGGCAGCATAGGTGCCCGCCACGGTAAACAGGCGCTGGCTCGGCACGCGGCCCATCGGCGTAAACTGGCTGACCGACGGCACCATCAGACGCAGCTGGTCGCCGCGTTTAACGCCCAGCTGAGAGGCCAGCTGTTCCCCGAGGATGACATTGTACTGCCCGGCCTGCAGGACGCGCTGATCGGTGTTGACCAGAAACGGCGTCAGCGGATCTTTCTCATCCGGCGCGATACCGAGCATCACCCCAACCGAGACGCTGTGCGGGCTTTGCAACACCACATTCGCCGTGGTCAGCGGTGCAATACGGCTGACCCCGTTGAGGTTGAGGGAACGGGCGGGTTGCTGTTGCGGATTAATGCTGCCTTTGTCGCTGGTGATCAGCGCCTGAGGCATCAGGCCAAGAATATTGCCTTCGAGTTCACGCTCAAATCCGTTCATGACCGATAACACGGTCACCATCGCCAGCACGCCGAGCGTAATGCCAATCGTTGAGAGCCAGGAGACAAAGCGACCGAAGCGATCCGATGCTCGTCCGCGCATGTAACGCAGACCGATAAATAGCGCGACAGGTTGATACATGGAATCCAGTAAGCCGTTGCCTGAAAATAGGTAGTGGGATGATAAAGGAGAGGCTGGCTTTATGAAACCTCTAACCCTCTGAGTCGGCAGCAAAGTTGCATCAGAATGCGTCACATTTCCTGCCAAAGCCGGGGAATAGAGCATAAAGCCGCCGCTTATTGGCTGATTATCCGCCACCACAGGGGGTAGACTACAATCAGTAACAGGATAAGAAGCGAGGTTATCGCCCGGCCACAGAGGTAGCGATCATGTTCAGATTTCCCAAAGGCAGCATCGTGAAACATCAATCCGGGGAGATCCGGGGCGAGATTATCAACGTCTTTGAGCAGGGAGCGGCATCGGCTGGCTACTACGTAAAGTGGGACGACGGCAACCTCAGTTTTCATCCTGAGCAGGAGTTATCCTGGGCGAATATCGACCGCCCACGCATGCATTACACACAGCAATCCATAAAATAACTGCCCGTTTAACCCCGTCGCTGCATTGCGACGGTGGTTTTTTCCGATCCCCCCGCCCGACTCCGTCTATTCTCTTTTTAGCCGCTGCGTTACCGCTGACACCCGGTAAGCACTGCCCGATTCGGGTTGAGCACGGTGCGGCAGGAAAATTGTGCCGCAAAGGTGATCCCCCTGACATAATATGGAATGATTACGTCCTGGAAAAATGGAGCAACCCCGAGATCCCATGCCCGAACAGACTCGTTATACCCTGCCCGTTAAATCCGGCGATCACCGGCAGCTTGGTCAGCTTATCGGCGCTGCGCACGCGGTAGAGTGTGCCAGCATTACCGAGCGACATGCCGGTCCGGTGTTGATGATTACGCCCGATACCCAAACCGCCCTGCGTCTGCTGGATGAAATCCGCCAGTTTACCGATCTGCCAGTGGCCCATCTCGCCGATTGGGAAACGCTGCCCTACGACAGCTTTTCACCGCATCAGGATATTATCTCCTCCCGCCTGTCGACCCTTTACCAGCTGCCGGTGATGCAGCGCGGGTTGCTGATTATGCCGGTCAATACGCTAATGCAGCGCGTCTGCCCGCACAGCTTCCTGCACGGTCACGCGCTGGTGATGAAACAGGGACAAAAACTGTCGCGCGACAGGCTGCGCGACCAGCTTGAGCAGGCGGGTTACCGCCATGTCGACCAGGTGATGGAGCACGGTGAATACGCGACGCGCGGCGCCCTGCTCGACCTGTTTCCGATGGGCAGCGATCAGCCCTACCGCATCGACTTCTTCGATGATGAGATTGACAGCCTGCGTCTGTTCGACGTTGACAGTCAGCGTACGCTGGAAGCGGTGCCGGAAATCAATCTGCTGCCCGCGCATGAATTTCCCAGCGACAAGGCAGCCATTGAGCTGTTCCGCAGCCGCTGGCGCGAGATCTTCGACGTGCGCCGCGAGTCGGAGCATATCTATCAGCAGGTCAGCAAAGGCACGCTCCCGGCGGGCATCGAATACTGGCAGCCGCTGTTTTTTGAGCAGCCTCTGCCCAGCCTGTTCAGCTATCTGCCTGACAACACCCTGATTGTGAACTGCGGCGACCTGGAAGGCAGTGCCACCCGCTTCTGGCAGGATGCGGAAGCGCGTTACGAGAATCGTCGCGTCGATCCGATGCGTCCGCTGCTGGAGCCAGCCACCCTGTGGCTGCGTCCGGACGGTCTGATGGGCGAACTAAAAGCCTGGCCGCGCATCTCCATGACCAATGAGGTGCTCCCGGCAAAAGCCGCCAACACCAATCTCGGTTATATCCCGCTGCCGGATGTGGCCGTTCAGGCCCAGGCAAAAGCGCCCCTTGACCCGCTGCGTCAGTTTATCGACACCTTCAGCGGTGCCGTGGTCTTCTCGGTTGAAAGTGAGGGCCGCCGGGAAAGCCTGCAGGAGCTGCTGGCACGCATCAAACTGCGTCCTCAGCCGGTGCATCGCTTCGATGAGACCGGTGAGGATCGTTTCAGCCTGATGATCGGGGCCAGCGAACGGGGTTTTATCGACACCGTGGGGAACCGGGCGCTGATTTGCGAAAGCGATCTGCTGGGCGAACGCGTCAGTCGTCGCCGTCAGGATACCCGCCGTACCATTAACCCGGATATCCTTATCCGTAACCTGGCGGAGCTTCATCCCGGTCAGCCGGTGGTGCATCTGGAGCACGGCGTGGGCCGCTATATCGGCCTGACTACGCTGGAAGCGGGTGGCATCCAGGCGGAATACCTGATGCTCTCCTACGCGAACGACGCCAAACTTTACGTGCCGGTCTCCTCGCTGCATCTGATTAGCCGCTATGCCGGTGGGGCTGACGAAAACGCGCCGCTGCACAAACTGGGCAGCGACGCCTGGTCGCGCGCACGGCAGAAAGCCGCTGAAAAAGTGCGCGACGTAGCGGCGGAGCTGCTGGACATCTATGCGCAGCGCGCCGCCAAAACCGGTTTTGCCTTTAAGCATGACCGTGAACAGTATCAGCTGTTCTGCGAGAGCTTCCCGTTTGAGACCACACCCGATCAGGCTCAGGCCATCAACGCGGTGCTGAGCGATATGTGTCAGCCGCTGGCAATGGACCGCCTGGTATGTGGTGATGTGGGCTTCGGTAAAACGGAAGTGGCCATGCGTGCCGCGTTTCTGGCTATTGAGAACCACAAGCAGGTTGCCGTGCTGGTGCCGACAACCCTGCTGGCGCAGCAGCACTACGATAACTTCCGCGATCGCTTCGCCAACTGGCCGGTGCGCATTGAGATGCTGTCCCGTTTCCGCACCGCGAAAGAGCAGGCGCAGGTGCTGGAACAGGCCAGCGAAGGCAACATCGATATCCTGATCGGCACGCATAAGCTGCTGATGAGCGATCTGAAATGGCACGATCTGGGTCTGCTGATTGTCGATGAGGAGCACCGTTTCGGGGTGCGTCACAAAGAGCGCATCAAGGTGATGCGGGCCGACGTGGATATCCTGACCCTGACCGCCACGCCTATTCCGCGTACCCTGAATATGGCGATGAGCGGCATGCGCGATCTCTCCATTATCGCCACGCCGCCTGCCCGCCGCTTAGCGGTGAAAACCTTTGTGCGCGAATATGATGATCTGGTGATCCGCGAAGCGATCCTGCGTGAGATTCTGCGTGGCGGCCAGGTCTACTACCTCTACAACGACGTCGAAAATATTGAGAAAGCGGCACAGCGTCTCAGCGAACTGGTGCCGGAGGCGCGGGTAGCGATCGGCCACGGGCAGATGCGTGAGCGTGAGCTGGAACGGGTGATGAACGATTTCCATCATCAGCGTTTCAACGTGCTGGTCTGCACCACCATTATCGAAACCGGGATCGATATTCCGACCGCTAACACCATCATCATCGAGCGGGCCGACCACTTTGGCCTGGCGCAGCTGCATCAGTTGCGCGGCCGCGTCGGGCGTTCGCACCATCAGGCTTATGCCTGGCTGTTAACGCCACATCCGAAGGCGATGACCACCGACGCGCATAAGCGACTGGAAGCGATCGCCTCGCTGGAAGATCTGGGGGCCGGTTTTGCGCTGGCCACGCACGATCTGGAGATCCGCGGGGCTGGCGAACTGCTGGGTGATGAGCAGAGCGGGCAGATGGAGACGCTGGGCTTCACGCTCTATATGGAGCTGCTGGAGAACGCCGTCGATGCGCTGAAAGCGGGGCGTGAACCTTCACTGGAGGATCTCACCAGCAATCAGACCGAGGTAGAACTGCGGATGCCCGCGCTGCTGCCGGAGACCTTTATACCGGATGTCAGCACCCGTCTGTCGCTCTATAAGCGCATCGCCAGCGCGGAAGCGGAAGAGGAGCTGCAGGAGCTGAAAGTGGAGATGATCGACCGCTTTGGCCTGCTGCCCGATCCGGCGCGCAATCTGCTGGATGTCGCTATCATCAGGCTGAAGGCCCGCGCGGTGGGGCTGCGCAAGATTGAAGCCAGCGATAAAGGCGGCTATTTCGATTTTGCGCCGCAGAACAAGGTGGATCCGGCCTGGCTGATCAGCCTGCTGCAGAAAGAGCCTCAGCAGTGGAAGCTGGATGGCCCGACACGGCTCCGGTTTACGCGTGAGCTGACGGAAAGAAAGATTCGTATGGATTGGGTGCAGAGCTTCGTTTCACAACTGGCTGAGCATCAGGCGTAACCGGTTCTTCCGCGCCTCGCCCGTTTTCCGGCGAAGCGCGGCGCGCAGAACGCCACGAAAAAAGGC
The DNA here is from genome assembly GCF_056856975.1 of Pantoea sp. PA1. Classification (NCBI taxonomy): domain Bacteria; kingdom Pseudomonadati; phylum Pseudomonadota; class Gammaproteobacteria; order Enterobacterales; family Erwiniaceae; genus Pantoea; species Pantoea sp. PA1. Next base: position 740,598 of record NZ_JBXGEE010000001.1, on the reverse strand, counting down.
GCATCCTGAGATGCGCCTTTTTTATTACGTCGTGCTGTGTGGCCGCGAGTGCGGCAAAGCTTTGCCCAATTACGCCTGGTCGCCGTTAAGGATCAGCTGACCATTGCGGTCCAGTGGAATACGGGTGCCGGGATCATTTTCCATACGGATTTTGCCCTGCTGGTCGCCTATTTTATAGGTCACGTCATATCCCAGTTGTTTCTCTTGTTTGTCGTAAACTGTTTTGCAGCGCTGCTCGGTTGTGGTGTAGGTATCCCGATCCTGCAGTCCGCCCTGGACCTGATTACCGGCATAACCGCCCGCTAACGCACCTGCGACGGTTGCCACGTCCCTGCCGCGTCCGCCACCAAACTGGTGACCTAACACGCCCCCGGCTACTGCACCTAACACCGAGCCAGCAATACGGTTCTCATCCTGAACCGCCCGGCGATGCGTCAGCGTGACGTTTCGGCACTCCTGACGTGGCTGTCTGATGCTCTCTTTGATTGGCGTTGCAGCCAGTACCTGAGCGTATTGAGGACCGCGATCAAACACGTTCATGCCTGCTACGGCGGCAACACCCAGTGCTGCTGCCACACCAATACCGATACCCGCTAACATTGATTTATTCACAGGAAGTCCTCCTGAAAAGTGTTACCGCGCATTACTGCCGTAAAGCATCCTCGTTAACTGAGGCATAACCGACGTGCGCGACTCGCCGTGTTTGTTGGGATGAAGTTTTACAGATGGACCGAAATTGCAACATCAGATAAATGGAGGAAATCGTTCACTTTGCTTTCAGGACCAGTTTTTAGGAGGGTTCTGAGGTGCAGAGAGTTGTTACTTGTACCGATTTAACCCAGAAATTTAACTATTAAAATCAATGTGATAAACCTTTGCAAAGCGTTATAAAGACGCTGACTGCCTGTTCTGATAACGGCATTTTCATCGCTACCTGTAAGCAGGTTACTGACTATGCCGTAAACGTGAACATTCATTCCTGAAGCAACCAGGCTTCAGGAATGAAGAAAGAGGAAACTAATCAAAAATACTCTCTGACGGACATTCCTTCACGTCGCCCCAGCCCACTACGGCGCCGTCTGGGGTGAGATTTTTGATGGACACGCTATCGCCTGAATATTCAGAGCCTCTGACCACAATATCGTAGTCATGGTTAGCCTGAGGAATAAATTCAGCAGTGGCAGATTTTTGAGTGTTCTGATAGTACCCAGCCTCTGTCCAGTAGTGGATGACCCGAATCATTTGTCCCGGCTTCAGGGTAAACTCATTGATGAAAGCACCATTATTATCGGATGAGGCTGGCATACCTATTCGTTTATTCCCTGTGACAGGGATACCCAGAATGACAAAGCCAGAAGTAATACGGCGTTCCAGCACTTTTTTATAGCAACCTGAACCCTGCTTTTCAAAGAACTGAAGTGCCGTATTGCCCTCTGAAGCGACGCGAATCCGGGCCGCATCCTGTCCTTTATAATCATCCAGAGAAGGTCTGAAACCTGCGGTGCAACCACTCAATAATAGCGCTATCAATCCGAAGATGATGATTTTTTCCGCCATTTTTTATTACCCTTAATTTAACTGACACAGACTGGACTTCGTTATTTTATTGGTACTATAACGAGGCGCGAGTTGCCTTGCACATCGTTTATTTTTTGAAAAACATACTGACCGTATTAATGTACAAAGACTTTATTAATCCTGCTGGAAAAAATAAAATACGGCACCCATATCAGACAACTGATCAAGGCCCGAGCCAGCATATTGATAGCAGACTGCGTAAGATCCACGTGAAAAACCAAAGCAGGATAAAGCGTGCAAAAAGTCGCAAAGAGAAGACCATATAAATAATACGATATCATCAAATATCTGGCTTTCACTTTTCTCTTAAAGAAGAACCAGCACGCCAGCACTGTTACGGAAAGATTAATAATGGATAACACTGACAGTAAAACACTAAAACTATTAATCACACCATGTTTCTGGTAGGTGTCGGCAATCAACGCAAAAATACTAAAACCATTATACAACACCGTAAAAAAACCAACAATTAAGCCTAAAGCTGGCAGATATAATAAACCATTAATCCTGCCCTCTTCTTTTTTTTCACAATTATCACAAAAGCCTGACTCTTTGTTCTCTTCCGCTTCCTGACACTTAATGCATAACATGCTCATCTCCTTGCATACAGCAATTGTTTTCCATATTTTTAACAAAAATTAAGCCGACTTATTTCATGAGGTTTGCATCTCTGACAAGACGGAATCACGTATTTTTTAAACCTAACGAAGAGTCGCGTAAGACGGTATTTATTAAATACTTTCCTTTGCAGGCCGTAAAAACCCTGACCAGATGATCAGGGTTGCAGTTTTTAGCGTTGAATCAGAAACGGTATCCGATGCCGATGTTAAAACCATTGATGGCAACATCTTCGTTATATTTCACGCGAGTCCCTTCATAGCCAACACTCACAGAGAGGTTGCTGACAGGATTCACGATAACGCCAGCGCCATAGGCAAAAGAGGATTTATTTTCGCTATAATCTTCGGAATACGCTCCGAGATAAGTCACGTTCTCATCCACTTTGGTATGGGCAACACCGATCAATCCATAGAAGCTGACATAGTCATTGATACGATATGCCGGACCAGCCATTAGTGAATAATATTTCACTTTAGTTTTGCCGTCATACCCGCTGACATCGCCATAAAAATCTTCGCGCTCAGAAAAACTTTTATCGCCTTTCAGATAGCTGAACGAACCAATAACGCTGAGTGGAGAGTCCCATTCATAGCGATACTGAACATTGACACCGCGAATGTTTTTGAAGTCATCAACTTTGCTTTGAGCATAGCCGATCGAGACAGTGTGATTATCAGCCAGCGCATTGCTGCCCACGAACAAACCGCCACACAGTAATGCCAGCATCGTTAACTTAGAGGTCATCTGGTTAATTCCTTTACATAATTTAACATTATTTCCCTGCGCTTATCGCAGGACTTCGTTCCCTGAATCACCCATACCCGACGGACTGGTTATCGTTTTATCAATCCGCCTGTACCGCCCAGGAATTTCCTGTAGCGCTCCGCGCCTTATGCTCAGATAGGGTCGGAGTACATCTGTTTATATCCGGATGTTTTAAAACAGGCTGACCTGTGGAAATCTGGGATTTAAATCCCACTCGTTCACAATGGCATTTCGTCCATTTAATTTGAGTTAAGTCAGGAATTTCACCACCTGAATAACTAATGTACTTTATTTATTAATCCATTTTCAGGGCATTATTAGACCAAAAATAATCAGAGGTATCAAGGCCGCATCACCACAAAAAAAGAAAAATCACCGAAAATATTATCGCTAATACATCCAGAAAACCACACGATTTTATACCGTCTATTAACACAGATTCTCAATCTGACCGCAAGGTTCCCCTTTATTCAGACCCTGAGTTACAGATCTATTTAAATTGACCTGTATGGAAAATAGCAATTGGCGAGTTACATCTGCACTTATTCAAAAGTCTGGCCTGAAACTGACTGCCAATGGAGGCTGTCAATGCTCCCTTCTGCCGGATGTGCTCATCCGCAGTCATGTTACAGCTGCGTCACGTCGCAGCCGTTATTACCGACTTTAGTGGAGGCAAGGCGTAATCAGTAAGACAGAATGAAGGCTGGTTAATGCGGAATCATAGTGTGACATTCCGCCGGGAAAGAATATTCCGTAAGGAGAGATGAAGAAAGGATAAGCAAAATGCAGACCGAAAAAAAGAATCCGTTCTCAGAGACGGCTCGCAGTTTACTACTTCGCTTTCAGCGAGTTTACCCGGCGGAAGGTGTATATTTGAACAGGAGAAAACAGGAGAGGAAGAGCGTAACGTGAGATTTTAGCGCGGCTGAAGCGGGCGGCACCCCGCAGCAGCCGCTGACCACAACCAACTAATGAGGAGTTGATCATGGCTGACACGCATCATAAGCCAGAGACGCACACACCCACAACTACCGCCAGCGGATCGCAGTCGCATTATTACAAAGTGGGATACCGGCCTAATAAAGGCCAGCCTAACCCGCTGCCACAGCTCACCATCAAAGGCCGCTGGCTGGAAGCGCTGGGCTTTACGACCGGGCAGAAGATCGAGGTGATCACCGGGCCGGGACAGCTGATTATCCGGCTGGCGACTGAAGGGTACCGGACTGACCTGTAAAACAATATCCCGGCACCAATGCCGGGATTTAATTAATTTTTCAGCGAGTAAGCTTTTGAAAAATCATTGTACGTTTCATGAAGATGATAAAATTTTTCATCGGGATCACCTTTCAATTCCTCATATCTTTCCATTAGCTTTTTAAATAAACCTTCTGGTACAGGATAAGGTTCTTCTTCATTTTTTGCACAGTAAAAATAGAATAGCGCCTCTTGCAGCAACGGGACCGATAAAGAATTACTATTTTCAAGTAAAAATGAAAATGAGTATTGCAAATCATTCTCTGATAACAGTAGATAAGACAAGCAAGTTGCTCTCAAAAAGTCATTATGTAATGTTTTTGACTCCAGAATTAATCTACAAAAAACAATCCCATCGTGCTGTTTAATCAAATAAAGAGCGTTGAGATAATCAAACGCATCTTTCGCAGGATCTTCAGGCGAAAGTTCATTAACATAGCCATTTTTCAAATAACTTTTTAACCCATCAAGTAACTCTTTGATTTCTGGCTGCTTTAGATTCATCATCATTTGAATGCTCCAGTTTGTACAGTTGCCAACCGCCTCGAGCCATCAGGTAAAATAGTCCATGTAGCATTAACTCTTACGTTACCGTTAGGTCCTGAGACAACAACTGATGTTTGTTTGTTTGAAGGCGTTGGTCTGTGCTGAATCCAATAATTTATCCATTATCATACTATTGTTGGCAGGCGTATCAGGTATACCCGCATTATTTAGAACACGATCCATATCACGCGATCTTTCGATGTTATATATTTGATCTGACACTTGCTTTAATCTAACTGCATTACCTGGATCTTTTGCAAATTCTCTTTGACTGCTAATTTTTGCGTCTTTTAAAGAGTTATATTCTTTCTGCAGAGACTCAAGATCACCTGATGCTTTACCGCGCATATACAGTTCAATCTTATCTACAGATATCTTTGCATCACCCTTCACTGCTGTAACATGATTTTTCCCGTTGGCATCTGGCAGAGAGTGTATTTCAAAACTACTGGCCAGTCGTTGCTTACCTGCCAGAGCTTCAATTTTGCTGGCTGCTGCTGGGCCAATGACAGGCGTCATTGAAGCCGTAACAATCTGCATCCCCTCATAAGTCGAGACGTACTGCTCTGCCGTCGCCTTATCAACACCAAGCTGCGTCATGGCATAGTTCACCATCGCATCCTTCACCTGCTGCTGATTCTGCGCATCAACACTGGTGATATTCAGCAGGTTCACTATCTGGCCGTAAGAGTCAGCATACATTTCACTGTCTTTATTATTGTACTGGCCGGTTTCGTATTCACTCTTAGCCGCAATGACTTCCAGCCTTGCTCCGGCACAGGCCGCACTTCCCGCATTTCCGTTACCACAGGCTTCAATAACCTTCTGATCGCGGCTGATGTCCTTTTCACGCAGGTCCTTGATGGTTTGCTGTGCCTGCTCACGCACTGCCGGGTCGCTACTGTTGAGTTTCTGTTTCGCTATCTCAAGTTCAGTCTTCTCGGACACGTGCAGATAATTATTCTCAACCGCATTTCTTCCCGCCTGCGCGCCCGCCACCGCACTGCCCGCGCTGTCTCCGGCAATGCCGCCCGCCAGGCCCGCCGCCAGCGTTCCCAGCGCGCTTATCGTCTGGCGCTGCTCCTCACTCAGGTTCTCGCGCTTAACACCCGGATACATCTGCTGCGCGATATATTCGCCCATCGCCGCGCCCGAGGCACCCGCCAGTGCCGCGTTGCCCGATGCGTGTGCCGTCACCGCACCCACCACCGCGTGCGCTATCAGGTTCGCCTCAACGTTCACCACATCCTTGCCGTCCGGGCCTTTCGTGGTCGTCAGCGTATGTATCTGCTCCGCCAGGTACGGTGCCGCCGCCCCGCTCACGGCCTGGGCGATGTTGCCCCCCGCCAGCCCCTGTATCGCCGCCGTCGCCGCGCTGATACCCTGCTGCACCGCCCCGCCGGTCCCCATTCCGCTGTCCAGCATCGCCCGGTTGTACAGCGTCTGGTACACCTGACCGGTGATGTCGGCCGTGGTGGGTTCCTGACCCGGATTCGCCTTCCGCCACTGCGCTTCGGCGTCCTTCCTCTGGTCCGGCGAGATGTTTTTCATCTTCTCAGTAGCGGCCTTTGTCGCCGCAATCTCACCCTGCGTCCGCGCGATGTCGCCCGCCTGGCTGCCGATTTCTGCCAGCAGCTGCACCGTCTCCATCCGCCGCTGCTCTTTATCCTTATCGAAGATTTTATCAAGCCCCGGATTCGCCCCCTCTGCGTCGCGGCTCAGCGCCGACACGTCCTGCGTCTGCTTCGCCTTATCGCGGATAACAATCGTGCCGTCGCTCACCGCCGACTTCGTTACCGACGAGGCGCTGCCGCTGCCGTTCAGCCCCGCCAGCAGGCCGTTCGCCATATTGCCCTCAAACTGGCTGCCGATGCTGCTGCCGGTGCTCATCCCCACGCTCTGGTGCTCGGTTTTGTAGTCCGCGGTGTTCTCAATGTTGCTGAAGCCCAGCGTGCCGGTGTCGAGCCGGTTTTTATCCGCGCTGGCGGTGGAGCTGATGACCGCACCGTTGAGCTGGGTGTGCTCACCGGCGGTTACGTCAAAGCCGCCCTTACCGGCAAAGATGCCCGTCTGTTCGGCCACGCTCTGCCAGTTGCTGTGCATTTTGTCCTGGCTGAGGTTCACGCTTGCCGACCCGGTCATCGAGCCGAAGGTGAAGCTGCCGCCCGCGCTGGCGTTCTGCTGCTTACTGTCGTAGCGGTCGCTGTCCTGCTCTGAGGTCAGCGTCAGGTTGCAGTCCCCGATATACGTTCAAATTCATGTTAAAACTGAAAAATTACCACCACGGCCTTTATGGAATAATTTTATCTACGTCACCAATCATAACAATTTCGGAAGACTTAAAATCCTCATCACCTAAGAGAATAAATACTACTGAACCTTGTGATAGAATATAATCCATAACTTTCCCAAACGAGTTTTTTTGTATAACCGAAACAAAACAATCCTCATCAAAACATGAGTCAGCAACAAGAAAATAAAAACTTTTATCCTTGTACGATGTCGTCATAATCATGTCAGATAAATTTTCAAACTCCAACTTAACAAATCCGCACAGCTTTATTTTTTTATCTCTGATTAAAAAGACATTTTTTCTTTCCTTAAGGAAGCTATAATTCTTACAATTATATGGTTTTAAACCCCAAAACCCTTTATGCCGATTTATTTTAGTATCATCTAACCAGGGCGCTAATTCACCATAAAAATAGAGTAATTTTTTTTCAGATGAGTAACCCAACCACTTCAGCATGTCACTAAAAATCTGAAAATAGCCATCATTTCTATCGCTGGCATTTATTTCAAGACTGGTAGCCTTATAGTCATTAGTTAATTCATTGATATAATCAAAGCAGATAACATCATTACCTTTCTTGATGCTATCTGTAGCTCTTACCTTGTATTTAATAGTCATAATGGTTACCTAAATCGTCATTAAAATGCGGACCTCTATTTTGGGGGTCATTATCACCAAAAAAATGGCCTTTAGCATCATCTCTAATAATTATAGTTTTGATATTTCCATTTTCATCTCGTGTATCAAACTCATAATTTTTACCTGGCTGTAACTTACCACGGCGATCATAATTAGGAGTTACTCTATCCGGATGTTTTGATACAGGTATACCTGACTGCCTCTTCGCCTCATTAAAAGCACCTGAGCGACCAGCCCCTTCAGGAGAAAGATTTGCAGGCTTGTCCCCTTCAGCCAGATAAGCCAGATCGTCCTTATTCTGCTCAGGAAGCGGCGTAACCGTGCTATTGTCCGCCGTATCCGGCGTACCTCCGGTATTTCCGGTATGGCCTGCTCCCTTCTCACCAGATCGATCCGGCGTAACCAGCGTCGTTCCTTTCTTTTCCTCCTGCACGGGATTAACCAGCTTACCACCCGTCAGGTCATCATCAACCGGCACGGTTTCCGTTTTGCTGCCTGCTCCATTTGTATGCTGCTGGCTCTGCGCCGAAACGATTGCCATCAGCACGCAGCTGGGATTTGCCCGGCAGGTCGAATCAAGGCCTTCCTTAACTGCTTTCGTCAGCGCCAGTGCCGCCTGCTCGTTCGCACCACCTTTGCCCGCTTCGGCCATCGCTGCCGAATTCAGCGTCTCCTGCGCCAGCATCTGCTGCAACATGCCCATGCCGACCATATTATTGCTGATTTCATTATGGCCGGCCTGCGCTCCGGCTACTGCATCCGCTGTGCCGTTTCCGGTCAGGCCGCCCGCAAGTCCTGCCGCAACCGTGCCCAGCGCGACCAGCGTCTGCTTCTGCTGCTCGCTCATCTGGCTGACCGGTACGTCTCCATATAGTGCGTTTTTGATGGCTTCGCCCATCGCCGCCGTGGTGGCCGCGCCTGCCGCGCCCGCTGCCGCTGCATTCCCCTGTGCGGCAGCCACGACCCCGGCCACCGCAGCATGCGCCATTATACGACTGGCCTCATCCGGCGCTTTTTGCTTAATCAGTTCGGCAAGGTAAGGGGCCGAACTGCCAGCCAGTGCGGCTTTCAAATCGCCCCCCGCCAGCCCCTGTATCGCCGCCGTCGCCGCGCTGATGGCGGTGATGTTCAGGTTACCGCCCGCGCCCGGTATACTGCCACTACACGTCTGCATCCTTCTTCTGCTCTGGCATTATCATCTTCAGCTTATTAATGGCTGTTTTCGTCGCCGCAATCTGCCCTTGTGTCCTGTCGATGTCCACCGCCTTAACGCTAGGTATACTGAAGTTTTTGCAGGTTTCTTTTTTGGCCTAAAGCAACGATTTCACAATCCGGTTCGTCATAACGCCCCAATGCAAAAAAAACGACACCATTATTTATCCAGATATTACTCATCCATTCTGTTATCTGCCTCGGTATGGAATCAGTCATATTCACATTAGTTGGTTGGATGGTTGAAAAAAACACCTTCTCGCCGCTATTAATTAAGCTTTCAATTACTCCCGCGCTATTTAAATTGACAGAACCTAAGCCGGAAAGAATCAAGCCTTCATTTCCTTTAACTATCAAATCTTTCCTTTCATCAACCCCATTAACTTTAACGCCTCTAACATTAAGTAAACCCCAAGTTTTTCTGTGGTTAACAATTGCGTTATCAGGTTGCTCTGCTGATAAAACGACAAATGTGTATATGACTTCATCGCTAAGACCTGAAGAATAATTTTTTACCATCTCCCTCAACAAACCCTCACCAAAATTTTTTAGTGGCACATTGGGTAATTCCCAGCTCACTGCCGAGATATCTTTTCCGCTTATTGAAAATAAATTGAAATCTGTGATTTCATTTTTTTCATTTATATCTTCAGCATATCTAATAACAACATCAGTAGTCATAGTGGTTACCTGCAGGATCGTTAAAATGTGAGCCTCGATTTTGAGGATCATCGACTCCAAAGAAATGGCCTCCTGCATCATCTCTTATATAAACTTTTTGCGTACCTCCTCCCGGTTTTTGAACTATAAATTCATAGATATAACCTGGTTGAGGATTACCACGCTTGTCTATATTCGGGGATACCTTATTGGGGCTTTGACTCACTGGTATACCAGATTGTCTCTTCGCCTCATTGAAAGCACCTGAGCGACCAGCCCCTTCAGGAGAAAGATTTGCAGGCTTATCCCCTTCAGCCAGATAAGCCAAATCATCCTTATTCTGTGGGGGAATCGGCGTTACCGTGGTATTGCCTCCCGTATCCGGCAGACCATCCGTATTCCCTGTATTGCTTGGTCCCTGCTCACCAGACCGATCCGGCGTGACCAGTGAAGTTCCTTTATTTTGATCCTGCGCCGGGTTGACCAGCTTACCACCCGTCAGGTCATCATTAACCGGCAACGTTTCAGTTCTGTTACCAGCGCCATCCTGATGCTGCTGATTCTTTGCCACATTTAGATCGCGCGATTTGGCAGCCTCATCACGCGCTTCAACGATTGCACGACCATCAGTAATCGGTGGCGTATCCGCCTCAGTTCCTGACCCTTTCAGAGTCTTATCCAGTTCCGATGCAATTTTGTTATTCGCATCCAGAACTACCTTATCACCTGGACTCAATGGTAGTCCCGGAACGGGTACCGGCACAGGCCTTGGCAGGAGAAGACTATTGTTTTCCAGCGCATTTTTACCCGCCTGCGCGCCCGCCACCGCACTGCCCGCGCTGTCTCCGGCAATGCCGCCTGCCAGGCCCGCCGCCAGCGTCCCCAGCGCGCTTATCGTCTGGCGCTGATCCTCACTCAGGTCCTCGCGCCTGACCCCCGGATACATCTGCTGCGCGATGTACTCGCCCATCGCCGCGCCCGAGGCACCCGCCAGTGCAGGATTACCCGATGCGTATGCGGTCACCGCGCCCACCACCGCGTGCGCTATCAGGTTCGCCTCAACGTTCACCACATCCTTGCCGTCCGGGCCTTTCGTGGTCGTCAGCGTATGTATCTGCTCCGCCAGGTACGGTGCCGCCGCCCCGCTCATGGCCTGGGCGATGTTGCCCCCCGCCAGTCCCTGTATCGCCGCCGTCGCCGCGCTGATACCCTGCTGCAGCGACGAACCTGTACCGAACGGCTTCTGCGCCATGTTGTAAGCCTGCTTCGCTATCTCATCTGACGTCGGGTTCAGCTTCCCTTTTCCGGCCAGCTCTTCCCTCGCCGCGGCCAGCGCCGCCGGGTCAGTCTGCGCCTTCAGGCCCGCTATCTCGCCCTGCGTCCGCGCGATGTCGCCCGCCTGGCTGCCGATTTCTGCCAGCAGCTGCACCGTCTCCATCCGCCGCTGCTCTTTATCCTTATCGAAGATTTTATCAAGCCCCGGATTCGCCCCCTCTGCGTCGCGGCTCAGCGCCGACACGTCCTGCGTCTGCTTCGCCTTATCGCGGATAACAATCGTGCCGTCGCTCACCGCCGACTTCGTTACCGACGAGGCGCTGCCGCTGCCGTTCAGGCCCGCCAGCAGGCCGTTCGCCATGTTGCCCTCAAACTGGCTGCCGATGCTGCCGCCGGTGCTCATCCCCACGCTCTGGTGCTCGGTTTTGTAGTCCGCGGTGTTCTCAATGTTGCTGAAGCCCAGCGTGCCGGTGTCGAGCCGGTTTTTATCCGCGCTGGCGGTGGAGCTGATGACCGCACCGTTGAGCTGGGTGTGCTCACCGGCGGTTACGTCAAAGCCGCCCTTACCGGCAAAGATGCCCGTCTGTTCGGTCACGCTCTGCCAGTTGCTGTGCATTTTGTCCTGGCTGAGGTTCACGCTTGCCGACCCGGTCATCGAGCCGAAGGTGAAGCTGCCGCCCGCGCTGGCGTTCTGCTGCTTACTGTCGTAGCGGTCGCTGTCCTGCTCTGAGGTCAGCGTCAGGTTGCGGCCGGTGTCGACCTTCACGCTGTCGCCGCGCACCTGGGCGCCCGTGAGCGTGGTGTCGCGCCCGGCGTTCAGGCTCAGCCCGTTGCCCGCCGTGAGCGTGGTCTCGGTGTGGGTCAGCCCGTTGCCGTTTGCGCGCCCTTTGCCCGCATTGACGCTGGCCGACACGCTGATGCCGTAGCCGCCCGATCCGGCAGTCAGCCCGATACCGACGCTGCCGCCCTTGCTGCTGTTGGTGCTGTCGGTGCGCTCGCTGTTCTGCGCAGAGAGCAGGCTGATGTCGTTTTTCGCCGTCAGCCCGAGGTCACCCCCCGCCTGCAGCTGACTGCCCTGCACGAGGATATCACCCGCGCTGCCCGGCTGCGCGCCGGTGGCGGTGATGTTCAGATTACCGCCCGCGCCCAGCGTACTGCCCTGCGCCTCGCGGCTTTCGGAACGTGACTCGCTTTTCGACGACTGGCTGCCGTACGAGAGGCTGATGCCGACCGAGCTGGTCGAGCCTTCTTCATAGCCTTTATCACCCGGTTTGAGGCCCGAAGCGGTGTTTCTGGCGTTCGCCGCGTCGGTCTGCGCGCCGTCCATCTGGTAAGCCTGCGCGGCCTGCGCCGCCGTCAGCGCCGCTTTAGTACCCTGCAGCGCCTTCAGCCGGCCATCATCGCTTTCATCGGCGGTGCGGGCGGTCTGGACTGCCGTATTAAGCGCCGCGCCAACTGTCCCGGACAGCGCCAGCGTCAGCCCGCTCTGCTTCTGCTCAGTTTTCGTCAGTGCCGTGTGGCTGTTTTCGGCTGCGCTGACGGTTACATCGCTGCCGCTCAGAGAAAGATCTTTACCGGCGATGACGTCGCTGCCGTGCACGGTAAGCTGGTTACCGGCGCTGAGGATCACGCTGCCGTCGCTGCTGCCCACCGTGCTGCCCCGGTTAAGTGCGCCGCTGGCGTCGGTGCTGCTCTTCTGCATCGCCTGCCCCACGGTGAAACCGATGCCGCCAGTGCCCATCAGGCCCGATTTTTTCTCCTCGCGCTGATGCACTTCATCACGAGTTTCTGTGGCGGTCGTGATGCTGAGATCGCGGCCTGCGGCCAGCGCCACATCCTGCGTACCGGCGACGTTGCTGCCTGTCACGCCAATGTCACGGCCCGCCTGAAGCCGGACGCTGTCGCCGCTCAGCGTGGTGCTGAGCGCCTGACTGCTGTGCAGCTCGTCGTGGGTCTCCAGGCTGCTGCCCGACAGCAGCCCTTTGCTGGACTGCTTACTGTGTTCGGTGAGATCGGTGCGGCTGTTGCCCGCGCTGAGCACGATGTCTCGTCCGGCACTGGCGGTCAGTGCACCGCCCGCCGTAACGTCCGCGGCGGTGGCGCGGATATCCTGTCCGGCGCTCAGCTGCAGCGCGCCGCCGGCGGTGATGCGTGTCCCGGCGTCGCTCTGCTGTGACAGGCGACGGTAGTTGCTGCTGTTCCAGCTGTCATCTTCACTGTGCTGCGTGCTGAGGGTGCCGAGCGTCAGGTCATTGCCCGCCTGAATCGTCGTGGTGCTCTTCTCTCCGGCGTTGCCGATATCGCTGGCGGCCAGGTTGATATTGTTCAGTGCACTCAGCGTCAGCGCACCGTCACTGCCCTGCACGTAGATACCGGCCGGACGATCGATCCAGCGGTCGGTACCGTCGCCGCGCAGCGTTGACTGGCTGGTGATGTCACGCCCCGCCAGCAGCGTAAGCTGACTGTCGCCACGCAGGGTACCGCCGAGGTTAGTGATATCCTGACGGGCGGTAAGATTAACGGTGTTGCCGCTGATGTAACCGCTGTTAGTCAGCGACTGCGCCGTCAGCTGCGTCACGTCGCGGCCCTGAATGGTCCCGCTGTTGGTGATGTCGTTGCGGGCAGTCAGCGCCACGCTACCGCCCCCGATCAACGCGCCGTCGCCGGTTAAGTCACCCTGTTTTACCTTCGCATAAACCTGCGGCACCAGCACGGTCTGCTGGGTGCCATCCGGCAGCGTCACGGTCTGATTCACAAGCCAGACGATATCGCTGGTCAGCAGGGCCATCTGTGCCGGGGTCAGCGCCACGCCCAACTCAAGGTCGTAGGCTTTGCCAAAGGCTACCCCATTATTCATCAGCCCGCGATACTGATCTTCATCGCTGCCATACCCGCTGATATAGCGGTTGCCGGTCAGCTGAATAATCTGATCACGCACCAGCCGCTGCTCGTAATAACCATCACCCAGCCGCTTCAGAATCAGGCTGCTGTCGGTGGTCAGGGCATTCTGCATATAGTCGCTGCTGAGCCACTGTTTCTGATTCACAAAACGCGGATCGGTCTCAACCAGATAGTGACTGTCACTGCCGGGCTGCAACTGATAGAGGCTGTTATCCGGCAGACGGATGTCCGGTGAGACGGCGCGAATCACTGGCGTAATCGTCTGTCCGTCGACCACCGTCGCAGGCAGCGTCAGCGAGAACTGCTGCCCGGCAGGTAACAGCAGCGGCCGGTCTTTGAGGCTGCCGAGTTTGTCCAGCGTCAGTGCGCTGTCATAGCGTAATCCGGCGGGCAGCAAGGTACTGCCGCTATCCGTGGCACTCAGCGCCACGGCGGTAACCGCCTGCTGAAGAGAAGGCGAGCCAATACTGTCGGCCTGCGCAGTGACACCCTGCTGCTGCCGGTTGCCGGTCTCGTAGCCATTGCCCTGCGGCGCGGCATTCGCCTGCCAGCTCAGCGTCTTCAGATCGATGGTTTCCGTTACGGGGGCCGGGCGATAGGTTTTCCGATCCTTACCCTGCGAGGTTTTGGTCCCGCCAAATTTCTTTTTCTTCTTCTTCGCGTACCAGCGCACCGATTTCCCGTCGTCCATGGTAACGCGCGTCCCTTTCGTCGCCTGATTATTCAGCTCGCCTATCTGACCGCCCAGCACGGCTCCCGCGACAATCTGACTGTCGTGGTTGTTGAGACGGCCGGCGCTAAAGGTCATGTTGCCGCCTGACAGGATTTTGCCCGGATCGCTCTCCTGGATCTGAGTTTCTTTTACTACTCTTCGGTAGTCATACTCATAAAACTCGCTGCCGCTGGTGCCGTCCGGCATTTTTGCCGTGTGCACGCCATATTTATTTTTTTTGCTGGTGTCCACTTTGGCCCAGTCGAAGCGGTCAGTATGGCCTTTGAGCACCGCGTCATGGTGCTGGCTATCTTCAGTCGTAACGACCTGCGTGGTCAGATGACGGTTGGTATTGTTGATTTCCGCCATGCTGATCGTGGCATCCTGCCCGGCCTCAATGGTTGCCCCGTCATTGTTGAGCTGCTGCCCCTGGCCGGTAGCCTGATAGTTCGCATCCAGCTGGCCGCCAATATGCAGATCGCCATCACTGTAAATCAGCGCGTGGTCACGGTTATTCAGGGTGTCCGCCCCGATATCCAGTCGCTGTCGGGCAGCAATTACTGCCGCTTTGCCCTCTTCGCTGAGGTTATTGAGCAGCGAAGCCGCAATGGCAATGTGATCGCCAAAGATGCGACCGGTGCCGCTATTATTCAGAATGCCCGCCACCAGATGCGTCAGGCCACCGTCAATCAGACCCCTATTATTAAGGGTATCGGCTGCCGTGATGTCGGTCTGTCCGCCGCTGATCTCACCACCTGCCTGGTTGTTGATGTTCTGTGCGGTCAGGAACAGCGACTGCTGACCCGCGAGGGTGCCATCGTTGGTGACGTCCCCTCCTGTCGTCAGGCGCAGTATGCCGTTGGCTTTGACCGCAGAGGTGTTATGAAAATCGCCCGCCAGGGTGATGCCAAGATCACCCTGCGATAACACCTGCCCGTCGCCGCTCAGTGCAGCCGCGTTGATCTGTGCGTCGTGATCGGCGATCAGGGTGCCCTGCTGGTTGTTGATAGTCAGCGTCTGACCAGGCGCATTATTGATGGCCAGCATCCGGCGCTGCTGGGTTTTAGAGGCCGCAGACCGGGCTGGCGCACTCTGCTGGATGGTCAGGGTATCGGCGGATGAGATCAGCCCGCTGACGTTGTCCAGCGCCTGCTGCACGATCAATGCCAGCCGCTGATTTGCACGTAACGCACCCTGGCTGTTATCCAGGGTATCGGCTTCGAGGGTTAAGCTGCCCGCTTCGATCCCTTTGCCGCTCTGTCGGGTATCGCGGTTGATCAGCGATGGCGTGGTAATCGTCATCTGCTGGCCGCCCTGAATCAGCCCGCTGCGGTTATCCAGTTGCTGGCTCAGCGACAGTAAGCCGTCACCGACGCTTTGCACCAGTCCGTCACTGTTGGTGAGCTGACCTGCCGTCAGTGATAGCGTGCCTGCTGAGAGGAGTTTGCCTGTCTGATTAAGCAGCGCATTTTGTCCCGCATTGAGCGTCAGATCGGTGCCGCCCTGTATCTGCCCCTGCTGGTTATCCAGCGCGCCACTGTCAATGTGAAGGTTACCGCCACTGGCAATCAGTCCGCGCTGGTTAGCCAGCGTCTGGCCGGACGTGTTAAGGGTGATATCCCCCGCCGACTGCAGTTTACCGTCACTGTTTTTCAGTGCCTGACCGCTGAACAACAGCCCGCCATTACCTGCGATTTGTCCCTGACTGTTGTTCAGCTCAGAGGCATTGATCGTGGTCTGGTTTCCGGCGGCAATAAAGCCCGTCTGGTTATCAATCGCACCACTGCGCAGATCCAGACTGTTCAGAGCAACGATGCCGCGCTGGCTGCCACTGTCGCGATTGATCAGGGTGTGGCCCTGGGTGTCCAGCGTCATGTCGCTGCCGGCCTGTAACAGACCGCCCTGGTTCTGCAGCTCGCCACTGGTGAGATCAAGCCGTCCTTTACCGCCCGTCAGCGTGCCGGACTGGTTGTGAATGTCGCCTGCCGCAATCTGTGCCCCTTTGCTGCCGGTGATAAAGCCGCGCAGGTTATCCAGCGTGCCGCTGTAGAGCTTCAGGATGCCCGCACTGAACAGGCCGCCTGCCGCTCCACTGTCACGGTTAATGAGATCGTTGCCATGGGTATCCAGATGGAGATCGCCGCCCGACTCAATCCTGCCTGCACGGTTGTTGAGCATCCCGCTGTCCAGTTGCAGTGTGCCTTTAGCGCCCAGTTGTCCCTGCTGATGATCGAAGGTCTGCTGATGGGTGTCGATGCGGACATTCTGTCCCAGCATCATCCCGTTCTGGCCATCGATCTGGCCCGTGGAAAGGAGCAGATCGCCACCCGCCACGATCCCCCCTTGTGCACCGCTGGCGGTGTTGGTCAGCTGCGCGCCGTGGGTGTTCAGCGACAGCGCCTCACCCGCCTGCAGCAGGCCATGCTGGTTATCCACGCTGCCGCTCTCCAGCGTCAGCGCACGATCGGCAGTGAGGGTGCCGTCAGTGTTATTTACCGCACCGCTGTTGAGCTGTGCATTCCCCGCTGAAACCAGCGAACCGCCGCTGTTGTTGATATCGCCGCTGCTCACGTGCAGATTGCCGCCCGCCACCATAACGCCGGATGCCGCGTTATTCAGCGCCTCTCCCTGCGTATCCAGCTGCATATCACCGCCAGACTGGAGCCGTCCGGCGCGATTGTTCAGCGCACCGCTGCTCAGCTGCACTTCCCCTCTGGCACTGACCAGCCCCGCCTCAATATTGACGGCCTGGCCCCGGCTATCAATGAACAGGTTTTGTCCCTGAATGACGCCGTGGTCGCCCGCAATCGTTCCGGTTGAGAGTTGCAGATCACCGCGCGCCACAATGCCGCCGCGGTCGCCACTGGCCGTGTTGGTCAGCTGCGCGCCGTGGGTGTCCAGCGACAGCGATGCACCGGACTGGATAAGGCCGCGCTGATTATCGAATGCGCCACTGTTCAGCGTGAGTGCGCCATCCGACAGCAGCGTGCCGTCACCGTTGGTCACACCTGCACTACTGATCGTGGCTGCCGAAGCGGCTGCTATCACGCCGTTCTGGTTATCAAGGTCGCCGGTGGTGAGGGCAAGTGCGCCGCCGCTGACTATTCCGGCTTTACCGCTGTCACGGTTGATCAGTGCCTTGTCGTGAGTATTGATCGCCAGATCGCCGCCGGACTGCACCAGGCCGGTGCTATTGTCCGTTTTACCGCCGGAGATCTTCAAATCGCGCCGGGCCACCAGATTTCCGCCGGTGTTATCGATCTGGCCCTGTTGGGTGTCGAGGTTTACCCCCTCACCGAGCACGGTCCCGCTGTGGTTATCCAGTCCCTGGCTGCGCAGGGTAAGTTGCTGGCCCGCTTCGATGCGGCCCTGCTCATTATCGATAGCCTGGCGGGTCGTTAATGTAGCATCGCCGCTGATGGCAGTGATGCGGCCTTGCTGGTTACTCAGGCCAGCACTAATAAGTTGCAGATTGCGGCTGGCCTGCAGCGCGCCCTGTACATTCGTAAGGGTCTCCTGAACCTGCAGTTGCAGATCACCGCTGCCCGCCGCCAGTAGCGTCCCGCCACTGTTATCCAGGCTGGCTGATGTGACGCGCAGATTACCGCCGCTCTCAATCCGTCCACCGCGGTTGTCTGCGTCACCTGAAACCGCGATCGCCATCTCGCCTGTGCCGCGCTGCGACAGCAGACCCTGATGGTGATCCAGCGTGCCCGCCGTCAGCGTTAACGCCTCTGCCTGGGTATGACCTTCAGAGAGATCGATCCTGTCGCCGCTGAGCGTTAACGCACCCGCTGACAGCAGATTGCCCTGATTGCCTTCCAGCCGGGTTGTATTAAGGGTCAGCGCGCCGTTGCCCGCCAGCTGCACCGTGCCGCCCTGATTATCCAGCCATGGCGTATCAAGCTGCAGCGAATCACCGTTGCCTGCGATGAGTCCACCGCGATTTTCAATGTGCTGTGCCTGTAGCCGGGTATCGCCTTCATTGCTCAGCGTACCCTGATTGTTGAGTAGTGAACCGGTGGAGAGAGTCAGCGCTTCACGGTTCTGCTGGCGCAGCAGACCGCGATTGTTACTGACGTTTTGGGCTGTGATGGCCAGGCTGTCAGCGGCCACTTTGCCGTCGTCATTGTTAAGCGCTGTTGCGGCCTGGATGCCGAGCGTGCGGCCCGCTACCGTTGCACCATGAGTGCTGATATCTGCCTGGGTGGAGGTCAGCGCAATGGCATCGGCTGAGGTCTGGCTGCCAGCCAGATCGATCCGGCTGCCCTGCACCAGGATCTGGTTATGCGCCAGATTTTTACCCTGAGCTTTCAGCTCACCCTGACTGGTCAGCAGCAGATTACCAGGCTGACTCAGTGTACCGTTGCCGTCAACGCCTGCCGCCAGCGTGCTTTCAGCGCTACTCTGCAGGGTGCCGGCAGAGAGCGTGGCGTGCCTGCCCGCGCTCACCAGCCCGCTGTTGCGCAGCGTGCCGCCGGAAGTCAGTGTGACATCCTGCTGAGAAACGATATTGCCGCGGTTATCCTGGTCGCCATTGCTGGCTATCTGCAATGCGGCCTGACTTTGCAGTGTGCCACTGTTCTCCAGTCGTCCATCCACCGTCAGATGCAGTTCACCGGCGCTGGCCCCCAGTTCGCCGGCATTACGCACACCCACGCCCTTTTCAGTCCCGGTCAGGGTAATTTTATTGGCATACATACCACCAATCGCCGCCACATCGAGCGCAAACTCAGGCCGTGGCGTCCCATCATCCGCTTTTACTGTGGTGACGTTGCCTTCAGCCGTAACCTGGTTCCTGCCCGTAACCACATTGAGTTCGCGGGCATGGACTTTTGCGTTAACCGCTACCGACTGCGCAATGATCTGGGTGTAGTCCGCATCGCTGTCATTCAGGCCCTTACCTTCGATATTGATGCGACCGCCGTTCACATCGAAGCCCTTAAGCTGCCCATTCTCAATCAGCGCCTGCCCGGTGGTGAGCGTATTGCGGCTGGCGTTGATAAATCCGCAGCCGTTACAGGTAATGCCTGAAGGGTTAGCAATTACTACCGCCGCCCGTTTACCCGCGACTTCGATAAATCCGTTCAACTGGCTGGGGTTACGGCTGTTTACCTCATTAAGGATGACCGTCGCTTCCTGCTTTGACAGCCATGGGTTTGCCGCGACCATGCCGCCCAGTTGAGTCGCGGTGTTCTGATGACTGTTGTTGAGGATTGCGCCACGCGCATCGACGTCGAGCTGGCTGTACTGATTGCGGGAAACACCCTGGCTGTTGGGCGTCTGAATATTGATTTGCGGCAGACCGTTGGCAGTAGCCATGACAGTGGGCTGCAGGCTGCCCGGCGCACTGCTGTCGGCCACAATATTCGCCTGTACAGGCAGACTGACCACACCCGCCGCCAGCCAGAGTGTAAAGCTGAGCAGTGAGATTCTGACCCGTGCTTCTGTAATTGAGGCACGTTTCGGGCTGCGTGCAACGCGCGAATAGCCGCTACGGGTGATCTCGGACACCACCATTAACATGCCGCGAACCCGGTTGAAGATAAGGCGATAGCAGAGTTTATTCATAATGCGCACAGTCCATTGTCAGCAATATTGATAAAGGATTCAGTAGTTCCAGTTCACGCTGAAACCAAACGTCACAGGATCGGTTTTGAAACCGTCCGGTTTCGATAGAGGCATTCCGGCAAATAAGTCGTAACTGACACCGACGGGCGTGATGCCGCCGCGCAGCCCAATGACGCCACCCGCCAGATGACGTCCCAGGGGCCCACCCTGTGAGGCACTATTGCCCCCTACCTCGCCATAGTCGGCACCCAGGTAGAGTTCCTGCGCAGGCAGCGGTGTCTGCCAGGCGAGCGTGTTCTGAACAGTCCAGCCGCGACTTGCGCTAAGAGTGCGCTCACCATCAAAACCACGCACGGTCCAGCGGTTGCCAATTGCAAACTCATCCTGTGCTGTCAGCGGGGTGTTGCTCATCTGGCGACGATATTGGATGTTGTAACTTAAATGCTGATTGCCCAGCGTGAACGGCGTGGTAAGTCCCGCCTGCCAGGTCAGAATTTTTGATAGCGCGGTGGCATAAGTGGAATCCTGATACGACTCCTCCCAGGCGGGCAGCGCGCCGAACCAGCGCGTGCCGCGCTGATAACTGACACCGGCGTCCAGCGTGGCGGGGCCGATATAGTGCCGGTGCGACAGGCCGAGTCGCCATGCGCTGGTACGACGCTGCTGGCTGGTAATTTCGGTGTCGTTGATGAAGTTGCGTGACGCTTTGACCAGCACATCAGCGCTGACGCTGGTTCTGGCGGTTGCATTGCGGTAGATCACCCGACTGGCCTGAACATCCAGCGATCGGCTCTTACCGGCGTAGAGAAAATCGCGGCTGTAACCGGCAACCGTCTGATGATAGTCGTAGTCGCTGGCGGTAAGGCCAAACAGCCAGTAGCCCACAGCTACTGAGTAGTGTCCCGACAGGCTTTTGCTGCTTTTTCTGCCCGCAAATCCCAGATCGCGGCTGGCGGTCAGGTAGAAGAGATCGCTGAGGGAGGTGGGATTATCCAGCGCCAGCATGATCCCGCTCTGGTAACGCCCGGTACTTTCGG
Source organism: Pantoea sp. PA1 (assembly GCF_056856975.1). Taxonomy (NCBI): domain Bacteria; kingdom Pseudomonadati; phylum Pseudomonadota; class Gammaproteobacteria; order Enterobacterales; family Erwiniaceae; genus Pantoea; species Pantoea sp. PA1. The sequence continues at coordinate 719,534 of NZ_JBXGEE010000001.1, read as the reverse complement.
TGCCGGAGTCATCCAGCCATGCGCCGAGTCGCCAGAAACGACGCTGCGTGCGTTCAATCACAATGTCACTTTCACCTGGATTGAGACCAGGGCGCAGCGCCATGTGCGCCTCTACCGTCGGCAGACGTTGCAGATTTTCCAGTCCCTGCTCAATATCCCGCAGATCCAGCAGATTGCCGGCATGGGCGGGTAATGCAGGCCACAGGCTGACGTAGCGGGATGAGGAAGGTGACAATTCCACATTGCGAATTTTGCCAGGTACGATTAGCAGGTGCAGAACGCCCTGACGCAGATCCTGCTGCGGTGCCAGCACACGCGTAGTGACCCAGCCGTGATTAATCAGCCGGTTTTGCAGCGTGCCCATTAACTGGCTAATCCCTTTTACGCCCAGACAGTGACCATTCGCCTGACTGGCGAGACGCTGCAGAGGCACCCAGTGCGGCAGCGCTTCCTGGCCAGAAAGACTGACCTGCTGAATAACAAAACAGGGTGTTTCCCGCGGAAACTTCAGATGGGATGGTGACGGAACCGTTTCGGAGAGACGCACATCAGGCACCTGCGGCATCAGCCGCTGCTGACGCGCTTTTTGTTGCTCCTGCTGATGCTGCAACTGCTCATCACCGGGTGCCGCCTGCACCGTATTCATTGTCAGAGCATTGATCAACAGCGCGCCGGGCAGAAGTGCCAGCACGGTGAGAAATCCATTTTTATCGGGCCGCATAACCTGTCCATGTGGTTAAGATGTTACAAAATGTACATGAATACTTTTTCGTCGCACATTATGCCGCCGATATCAAAAACCTCAAGAAAAAATGTAGAAAAACTTACATAAAACTTACAATAGCAAGCTGCGCGCCCCTTTAAAAACGTACCATCCCTTATCACCAATCTGCTTATAGCAGGGACAGAGGCCTGTTCAGCCACGCATCAGCTCGTGTTAAATCGTCGACACAATAAGCTGGATGAAGTCTGCGCCCCGGACGTTACGACTAAATGGATTGCGGCCCCGCTGGAAAAAAAGGTTCACGATTTAATCTGACCAACCGGACTAACCTCTTTTTTAAAGTGGCACGCAAATACAGCCCCCCTCCCTGTCAGCCTGCGATCGTCACAGGAAATTCATTAAGCCGTGTTAATCAATTTATGAATGCTGGCGAGATGAAGGTCTATTTCCGCTGTCGGCATCGGTCTCAGCCTCTTTTCAGGGAATAAAAAAGCCCCCTCTTAAATGAGGAGGCTCAGCCTTTACCAGATTAAGTGCGGTTGCTTAGTGCAGCTTAAGCCGCGGGCGGATCACCCGGTTGATGCTGCCGACCAGCATCATCAGGCCGGTTTTAAAGTAGCCGTGCAGTGCGATCTGGTGCATACGATAGAGAGAGATGTAGACAAAGCGCGCAATGCGCCCTTCCACCATCATGGACCCGCGCATCAGGTTGCCCATCAGGCTGCCGACGGTACTGAAGCGGGAAAGCGATACCAGCGAGCCATGATCTTTATAGACATAGGCTTTCAGCGGTTTACCGTGACGCTGCGCCAGGATATTTTCCATCGCGCGTGAAGCCATCTGGTGCGCCGACTGAGCACGCGGCGGGACAAATCCGCCACCCGGCAGGGCGCAGGAGGCGCAGTCGCCAATCGCATAGATGTCATCATCCAGCGTGGTCTGCAGCGTCTCTTTCACCACCAGCTGATTGATACGGTTCGTTTCCAGTCCGCCAATCTCTTTCAGGAAGTCTGGTGCTTTGATGCCCGCCGCCCAGACCATCAGATCGGCTTCGATAAACTCACCGCCTTTGGTGTTAAGACCGTTGCGCTCGGCACTGGTCACCATGGTCTGTGTCAGCACCCGCACGCCCAGCTTGGTCAGCTCCTGATGGGCGGCGGCAGAGATGCGCGGTGGCAGCGCAGGCAGAATGCGCTCGCCCGCTTCAACCAGCGTCACGTTCAGCGCTTCGCGTCCCAGACCTTTAAATCCGTAGCTGTGCAGCTGTTTCACCGCGTTGTGCAGTTCGGCTGAGAGCTCAACGCCCGTTGCACCGCCGCCAACAATGGCGATATTCACTTTCTCGACCTTACCTTCGCTGGCAGAGAACTTCAGAAACAGGTTGAGCATCTCATTATGGAAACGACGCGCCTGATGCGGGTTATCCAGGAAGATACAGTGATCTTTCACGCCAGGCGTGCCGAAGTCATTGGAGGTGCTGCCCAGCGCCATAACCAGCTGGTCATAGGCCACTTCGCGCTGTGGCACCAGCACTTCACCGTGCGCATCAAGCACTTCGGCCAGGCGGATCACTTTACGGCTGCGATCAATATCGGTGAGCGATCCCAGCTGGAACTCGAAACCGTGATTGCGGGCATGGGCCAGATAGCTCAGTGCATCAATGCCTTCGTCCATCGAGCCGGTCGCCACTTCATGCAGCAGCGGCTTCCACAAATGACTGTGGTTGCGATCGACCAGAATAATCTCGGCCTTCTTTTTACGGCCCAGTTTATGGCCCAGCTGCGTCGCCATTTCCAGGCCGCCTGCTCCCCCGCCGACGATAACAATTTTCTTAACAGATGTAGTCAACAAAGACCCCCTCAAATTGTGAACCAGAAGTTAACTGAAGGTTAAATTAAACCTTAATAAACATAGGGTTGGCGAAGTTAAAAATCGCAATCTGCTGGCAGAATAGCATGGCAGGAAGAGGAGGACATAAGAATATTGATATACATCAAAGAAGACGAATAAAACTCAGAGAATTACGCAATGAAAACAGGCACCCTGCGGTGCCTGCTCTGCTTAACCTACTGTTTTAAAGGCTTTTATCCGCTGAAGGTGTGGGGATATATTTTTGAATTTGTGCCCTTCCGTTTCGTCCCAGACAATCTGATAAAAGGGATGCAGCTCACTGGCGATGCGCTGCGTATCCAGCGCCTCATCCTGACGGGAAAGAAAAGTCAGGCAGCGATCGCGGTTACGCTCGCGAAAGTCACTGACGCATTTCGTGGCGATATCCTGATACTCCTCTGGCCGGTCGATCTTCCCCTCCATGTTCTCCTGCGGAAACAGGTTAGGGTTGAAGATCGCCTGCCGGATGCCACATAAAAATCCGATGCGTTCTGACCAGTAGCCGCCCAGCCCGACACCGCAAATCAGCGGACGGTCATCGTCAGACAGGGTCAGCATTTTGTCCGTCTCTTTCAGCAGAAACTGCATGTCATGTTTAGGATGGCGGGTGCTGTAACTGATCAACCTGACGTCAGGGTCGATAAACTGCAGTTGCAGCACTTTTTCGTGATTGCCTGGACTGTTTGAATCAAAACCGTGCAGATAGATGATCATGTTAATCCTCAAGGTATCGATAGCGCCGGGCAATCCCTCCTTACCACGACGCTTTATGAGCCAGCCAGCGTTCCTGAAGTGCACTCAGTTGCCGGGCATTCTCTTTCCAGCGAGACGTTGCCTGCAGCGCATCGCGGGTCAATCTGCCCTGATGATACAGCTGCGTTACCCGCTCTGACCCGACCGGGATCAGGTTATCGAGCACACTGATAGCCCCCTGACGCTGATTACAGACCAGAATCATGTCGCAACCGGCAGAGAGAGACTGCTGTGCCCGCTCAGGATAGCTGCCCATGACCGCGGCGCCCTCCATCGAGAGATCGTCGGAGAAAATCACCCCGCTGAAGCCCAGCTGCTCGCGCAGGACGGTTTTCAGCCAGTAAGGCGAACCACTGGCAGGCAGCGGGTCCACGTCGGTGTAGATGACATGCGCGGGCATAATGGCATCCAGCGCCTGCTCGGTTATCAGCTGGCTGAAGATCGCCATGTCATGTTCACGCAGCGTTTTTTCATCGCGCGGATCGCGCGGGGTCTCTTTGTGCGAATCGGCACTGACCGCACCATGCCCCGGAAAATGTTTCCCGGTGGTTTTCATGCCCGCCTCATGCATCCCGGCGATAAAACGACGGGCGACGGCAAGCGCGATAGCCGGATCGTCATGGAAAGCGCGGTCGCCAATCGCGGCGCTGATATGACCCACATCAAGCACCGGCGCGAAGCTGATGTCGATGTCCATCGCGATCATTTCTGCCGCCATCTGCCATCCTGCCTGCTGTGCCATCTCACCGGCGCGCTCAGCGTCGTGAAGGGCGGCAAAAGATTGCATGGCGGGCAGCTGGGTGAAGCCGTCGCGGAATCGCTGCACGCGCCCCCCCTCCTGATCCACCGCAACCACCAGCCGGGTGTGCGAGGCGGCGCGAATCTGGCGCACCAGCTCGGCCAGCTGAGCGGGATCGTGATAATTGCGGGCAAATAATATCAAACCGCCGACCAGCGGATGCTGCAGGATGTCGCGCTCTTCGCCATCCAGTTCATAACCCTCAACGTCGAGCATCAGTGGGCCGGGTAAATGTGATTTCATAACCTGAATCCTGTAGCGTTACGCCTCTGCGTGACGCGATTAAATCTGTTGCCAGCTCTGTCGAGCCATCTGTTGTAGTGCTTCATCGTCACACTGAGCGGCACGGAGCTGATACCAGCTGGCTATCAGTAACCGCAGCCAGGGCTGCCAGCGTCTGACCTGCTTTACCAGGGCATCAGGCGGCAGCCGCATTGCCGCAGCATAGTCGGCCAGCCAGTCGGCCTGGTTTTGCGGATCGCTGGCGCAGAGTGCGGCCAGCTCCAGCGCCACATCACCATCCGCGGCATATTCCCAGTCAATCAGATGCAGCCCTGTCTCACCCTGGATAATATTCCCGGCATGCACGTCCATGTGCAGCGGTGCCAGCCTCAGCGGCTGAGGTTCGCCCTGCTGCGTCAGCCGCCGGAGCGCCCGCAGCCAGCGATGATTGCGCTGAGGAACCTGTTGCCAGTACCGCCAGAGCAGCGGCAGCAGCGACAGGCGGTAGCCGGTCAGCGGCTGCTGGTGCAGCTGTTGCAGCAGAGTGACAATCTGCGGACGCTGCTGGCTGAAGCGCTGTTCATCCAGCGCCTCGCCAGGACACCAGCTCAGCACATTCCCCTGCCGGTGGCCTGCAACGGGCTGAGGGGCCACTCCGCTGGCGCGCAGTTTTCGTAACAGACGAAACTCACGCTGCCGGTCAACAAAGGGAATCGGCGGCTGAGGTGCCGCCCGCGCGATAAAGAGACCACGCGGGCTGACGATTTTCTGACTGTGCCCGGTCAGCCCGGCGAGCGGAAGCGATGTCGTCCTCTCTGGCTCGCCGGTGACCTGATGAATCATCCGCGAAAATGCGGAATCAATGCTGTGCAATGCCGTTGCCAGACCAGATGATTTCGCCGGTCTGCACCAGCATCAGCTGCATCTGCAGGGTCGGCGCTTTCACTTCGCCGCGTGCATTGCTGTAAAGCACATACTGCGCGTTAACATTGCGTGCCAGGCCAATCGCTTTACTGCGCGAGTTCAGGCTGTCATCCGGTGACAAACCCAGCGCCTGCTTGGCCTGTGCCAGTTGATCGGCTGAAACCAGAGTGAATTTGCCGTTGTTGTTCAGCGCATTCTGGATCGCCGCTGTGGCTTTCTCGCTTTGCAGCGATCCGTTGGTGCTGTTTTTAATCCGATCCACCAGCAGCACGCTGCCTGGCTCGGCGCTGGTCGCCTGCAGCATCTGCGCCACCAGCGGCTGAACGCTGGCGTCCCAGTTGATCGTCACCAGCTTCGGTGGCTGCGGCACCGGCTGTGGCTGCGGTTGCGGCACCGGTTCAGGTTGCGGAACGGGCTGCACCGGCTCAGAAGGCTGGGTCGGTTCAACCGTGGCGGGCTGCTGCTGCTTCACGACACAGCCGGTGAGAATGAGCGCCATCAGGAGCGCTCCGGTACGATTAATACTGCGTATCACGTCGAAAATCCTTAAAGATAGAGATAGAGACGAACCTTGCTGGCAGTCAGGTTACCCAGTTGCGATGTGGCGACAATGCTCCCCTGTGCCGGAACGGTGACGGTCTGCGCCGGTTCCTGCGGGGTGATTTCCAGCCCCTTGTCGTCATACCAGTAGTAACGATAGTGCACAATGACCGGGGTTTCGCGCTGATTATAGAGCACGCTGGTGGCGCGTTTCAGTCCATCGTTCTCATCCAGCGTCGGCTCATCGGTGATGATCCCTGCCGACAGCACAGAGGACTCCATCACCAGCGATTGCGAGGTATTGATCATCGGTTTATCACTGCTACAGGCCGTCAGGCAGAGCAGGATCGGCAGGCCAGTCAGCCAGGATCGCATAGCACGTTTCCGTTGTCAGTTCAGTTTGAAAGCATCGGGCCCAGCGGTTCGCCACCCAGCAGATGCATGTGAATATGATAAACCTCCTGACCCCCATGTTGATTGCAGTTCACAATCAGCCGATAACCATTCTGATCGATGCCTTCCTGACGGGCGATTTTCGCCGCGGTGGTGAACATGCGGCCCAGCGCATGCTCATGCGCCGCTTCCGCCTCGTTAACCGTCGGGATCAGTACATTCGGCACGATCAGGATATGGGTCGGGGCTTTGGGCGAAATGTCGCGGAAGGCAGTGACCAGCTCATCCTGATAAACCACATCAGCGGGGATTTCGCGGCGGATAATTTTACTAAAAATGGTTTCTTCAGCCATGGTGCAATTCCTTTAGCATGAGTCGTAATCAAGCAGTATGAGGGAGAAATTTGTTTTCTTTCAACCTCGGTGCCACTTTTCTTGTTTTGTTAGCCTGCCTTTGCAGCAGCGCGCTATCTTCCTAGCCAGTATGCCGTTTTGCTGGTCCTGCTGACCACCGCCTCATTATAAAAATGAAACGCTGTTTCATAAATAAGAGTTTCGCCCCCCTTTTCTTCATCTGGTTGCCATTCTGGCGCCATCCCTTGCCAAATCGCGAAGGTTTACCCCTCCGGTCAGTTCTACTTTGCTAACCAGTCCGGTTGAGATGTCCGGCGTCACCAGAGTTAACCGCCATACAACCTCAAGGAGCCTCTGCTATGCGCTCACGTAAAATTGGTCCGGGCCACTATCTGGCCTATGGTTCTGGAGATTTTCTTGGAGCCGGCACGACGGCACTGACTGCCGCCTGGTTGCTCTATTTTTACACCACCTTTTGTGGATTGACCCCGATTCAGGCCACCCTGATTTTCGCCGCCGCCCGCGTTCTGGATGCAATAGTCAGTCCGCTGATGGGGTTTATCACCGATAACTTCGGCTCTACCCGACTGGGTAAACGCTTTGGCCGCCGCAAATTCTTTATCCTGCTCGGCATTCCCGCGGTGTTCAGTTACAGCCTGATGTGGGTCAGCGACATGAGTTTCTGGTGGTATCTCTCCACTTATCTGCTGTTTGACATCGTCTACACCATGATCCTGGTGCCTTATGAAACGCTGGTCCCGGAAATGACGGACGATTTCCGCCAAAAAACGCACTTCTCCGGTGCACGCATCGGGCTGGCACAGCTGTCGGCCATACTGGCAGCGTTTTTGCCTGGCCTTTTGCTGGGCTGGCTGGGGAAAGATAACCCTCTCTCCTTTTTCTACGCCAGTCTGGTCTTCTCCGTCATCTGTGCGCTGGTGCTGACACTGGTGTGGTGTTTTACCTGGGAGCGTCATCCTGATGATTTTTCCGCGGAGTCGCGCCGGGCCGGGCTGGAAAAACAGCAACTGACGCTCCGGCAGAGCCTGAAACGGCTCTATGTGGAGCTGGCTTCTACCCTGCGCATCCGCATCTTCCGCCAGCACCTGGGCATGTATCTCGGTGGCTATATCGCTCAGGATATCTTTAACGCCGTCTTTACCTGGTATGTGGTATTTGTGCTGATGCAGAGCGCCCAGGTCGCCTCAAGCCTGATGGGCACGATGGCGGTGCTGCAGTTCATCGCGGTGATGGTGATGATCCCGCTTTGCATCCGTCTTGGTCCTGCGCCCGCCTACCGTATGGTGGCTCTCCTGTTCGCTCTGGCGGCGCTCTCCTATGCCGGATTGTGGTATGCCGGCCTGAACGACAACATGTCACTGCTGCTCGCCGTCTCTGCCCTGGCTGGGCTGGGACGTGGCGGCATCAATTATGTGCCGTGGAACACCTACACCTATATCGCCGACGTGGATGAGGTGATCACCGGTCAGCGACGGGAAGGGATTTTTGCCGGCATCATGACGCTGACGCGGAAAGCATCGCAGGCGGGGGCGGTGATGCTGGTTGGCATCATTCTGCAACTCTCGGGCTTTGTCTCAGGTCAGTCGACGCAGTTACCCGGGGTCAGCCACACCATCCTGGCGATTCTGAGCATCGGCACCGTCGCCGTTCTGGCCTGCGGTTTTATGGTGTCACTGCGCTTCAGGCTGAATCTGCAGACCCATACTGTGCTGCGTCAGGAGACGCAGAAAATGCGCGAAGCGGGCCGTATCGTGCCGGAAAGTATCACCCCGGACGCGCGCAGGATCGTTGAAACGCTGGCGGGCATGCCTTATGAGAATCTGTGGGGTAACAATAATATTGGCTTCCTCAATCGCAACAAGCCCGCTCCCGGCAAACTCCCGGCCCCCTCTCTGATCTCCCCTTCTTTAAACCCGACCTTAAACAGGAATAAATCATGATGCTCTTTCCCGTTAAACAGAGTCCGCTGCTGCGCCAGCCTGAGTATCTGCTGCCACGCCGTGAACTGGTACAGCTGATTGAGAAGCTGACACAAAATCTGATTAACATCACCGATGAAACCGGCGAATTTTTGCTGCGGCTGGATGATGGCCGGGTGATTGATACCAAAGGCTGGGCAGGCTGGGAGTGGACTCACGGCATTGGTCTCTATGGGATGCTGCACTACTACCAGCAGACCGGTGATGAGCAGACGCTGTCGATTATCGATACGTGGTTTTCGCAGCGGCTGGCGGAAGGCACGCCGACCAAAAATGTCAATACGGTCTGTCCTTTTCTGACTCTGGCCTATCGCTATGAGGAGACCGGTAATCCGGTCTGGAAGCCGGTACTTGAGCGCTGGGCGGAATGGGTCATGTATGAGATGCCGCGCACCGAACAGGGTGGCCTGCAGCACATTGTCTATAACAGCGAAAACAGGCAGCAACTCTGGGACGATACGCTCATGATGAGCGTGATGGCGCTGGCCAAAATCGGGCAGCTGCTGAAGCGCGACGCGTGGATTGAGGAAGCGGTTTATCAGTTCCTGCTTCATACCCAGTATCTGATGGATCGCGGGACCGGCTTGTGGTTTCACGGCTGGAACTTTGACGGCCGCCATCACTTCGCGAATGCGCGCTGGGCCCGTGGCAACAGCTGGGTGACGATAGTGATCCCCGACTTTCTGGAGATGATGGACTGGCCTGAGCATCACGCCACCCGCCGTTTTCTGCAGCAGGTGCTGGAAAGCCAGGTCAGAGCACTCAGCGCCTGTCAGCACAGCAGTGGATTATGGCACACCCTGCTCGATGACCCGCACAGTTATCCGGAAGCCTCTGCCACGGCTGGCTTTGCCTATGGGATTCTGAAAGGCGTCCGTAAACGTTACCTGCCCGCTGAATATCGTGAGGTCGCTGAAAAAGCACTGCGCGGTGTGATTGCCAACATTGATGAAGATGGCGAGCTGAAACAGGTTTCGTTTGGCACCGCGATGAGCAGCGATCTCGATGACTACCGCAACATTCCCCTGACCTCAATGCCGTACGGCCAGGCAATGGCGCTGCTCTGTCTGACCGAGTATCTGCGGGTTTACCTCTGAGTGGTAATAAAAAAAAAGCCCCGCAGTGCGGGGCTTTCTCATCAGCGTGTCTCGTTACATGCTGCGGATGTAATCATCCATATCGGTTTTCAGGTTATCGGACTTGGTGCCGAAAATGGCCTGCACACCTGAACCGGCCACTACCACGCCGCGGGCGCCGAGGTTTTTCAGTTCTGACTGATCCACTTTCGCCACATCGGCCACGCTGACGCGCAGACGGGTGATACAGGCATCCAGGTTAGTGATGTTCTCTTTACCGCCAAACGCGGCAACCAGTTTGCCAGCCATCTCTGTACCGGTCGCAGAAGATTGCTCGCTGCTGCTGCTCTCTTCACGGCCAGGCGTTTTCAGGTTCAGCTTAACAATCAGTACGCGGAACAGGGTGTAGTACACCAGACCGTAGATGATACCGATAATCGGGAACAGCCAGATTTTGCTGCTGTTGCCGCTCAGCACGATAAAGTCGATCAGACCGTGTGAGAAGCTGGTGCCATCACGCATACCCAGCAGGATGCAGATTGGGAACGCCAGACCCGCCAGAATCGCATGGATCACATACAGAATGGGTGCCACGAACATGAATGAGAATTCAATCGGTTCGGTGATACCGGTCAGGAACGAGGTCAGCGCAGCAGAGATCATGATGCCGCCGACTTTGGCACGGTTTTCAGGTTTCGCGGAGTGCCAGATAGCAATCGCAGCAGCCGGCAGGCCGTACATTTTGAACAGGAAGCCGCCTGAGAGTTTACCGGCAGTCGGGTCACCCGCCATGTAGCGTGGGATATCGCCGTGGAACACCTGGCCTGCGGCGTTGGTGTACTCGCCAATCTGCATCTGGAAAGGCACGTTCCAGATGTGATGCAGACCAAACGGCACCAGAGCGCGTTCTACGACGCCATAGATACCAAAGGCCACAACCGGGTTCTGATAGGCCGCCCACTGCGAGAACTCCTGAATCGCGGCACCCACCGGTGGCCAGATGAAGGAGAGCAGCACGCCCAGCACAATCGCCGCCAGGCCGGAAATAATCGGCACAAAACGCTTACCGGCAAAGAAGCCCAGATACTCAGGCAGCTTGATGCGGTAAAAACGGTTAAACATATAGGCGGCGATGGAGCCGGCGATAATTCCGCCCAGCACCCCGGTGTCGGCGAGGTGTTTAGCCTCGATCTCTGCCGCCGGCAGATGCAGAACCAGCGGCGCCACGACCGCCATGGTTTTCACCATGATGCCATACGCGACCACAGCGGCCAGTGCGGAAACGCCGTCATTGTTGGTAAAGCCCAGCGCCACACCAATCGCAAAAATCAGCGGCATATTGGCGAACACCGAGCCGCCCGCTTCTGCCATCACATGCGAAACTACTGCAGGTAACCAGCTGAAATTAGCTGAACCGACCCCTAATAAAATCCCGGCAATCGGCAGAACCGATACCGGCAGCATCAGCGATTTACCGACCTTTTGAAGGTTGGCAAAAGCATTTTTGAACATAGCGTGAAGCTCCTGAGTATGAGTGCATATTTGCGCAGTGCGCGTGGTAAAGAGGGAGGATTCTTTACCGGGGTGGCGGTAACCGCCTTTTGATTTATTACGAAGGGTAAAATAATTACCGATTTTTTACTTTGACGGCTATCACGTTTCAACAATTACAGCGGCATGATTTGCGAAATTTCTGATTAATTCAGCGCTGCAACACGCAATAAAAAACTGACCCTGTTCAAAAAAACAGGGTCATTCGGGAAGATTGCAGATTAATTACAGAGACTGAAATAAACCGGCCGACTCAGGCACCCAGCTGGCTCATCGGGATATGAAACAGCGTGGAGAAGTTGCGGGTGGTCGCCTCCGCCAGCGTTTCGATATCGACACCTTTCAGCACGGCCAGATAGTCGGCAACGTCGCGCGTATAGGCGGGCTGGTTCTCTTTGCCGCGATAAGGCACCGGGGCCAGATACGGCGAGTCGGTTTCGACCAGCATCCGGTCCAGCGGTACATAGCGTGCGGCCTCACGTAACTGTTCGGCATTACGGAAGGTAACGATACCGGAGAAGGAGATGTAGAAGCCCATATCCAGCAGTTTAGCCGCGGTGGGCTGATCTTCTGTGAAGCAGTGCAGCACGCCACCACAGCGCTCAACCTGCTCTTCCCGCAGGATCGCCAGCGTATCGTCACGCGCATCGCGGGTGTGAACAATAATCGGTTTGTTCAGTGCGATACCGGTTCGGATATGTTCCCGGAACGAGCGCTGCTGCTGCTCCCGCGTCTCAGGCTGGTAGTGATAATCCAGCCCGGTTTCACCCAGCGCGACCACGCGGGGATCGGCAGCGAGCCGGCGAAACTCCTCAACATCGTACGCCTCTTCCTGATTCAGCGGATGTACGCCGCAGGAGAGCGCAATGTTTTTTCGCTCCCCTACCAGCTGCTTCAGGGTATGAAAACCCGGCAGCGTGGTGGCGATGGCCAGCATAAATTTCACATCACGCGCCGCCGCTTTGGCAAGCACGTCATCCAGGTCACGGTGGTTCTTTTCATAATCCAGGCCATCAAGATGGCAATGGGAATCGACAATAAACATAAAAACTCTCAGAGTGATTTAGCCGATCAGGGCGGGCTTCTGGTTATCTGCCCAGCTCAGGAGCTGATCGGTCAGCAATAATTCACGGTTGACTGACGCCACATGCAGTAGCTGTTCACGGCAGCGCATCCAGGTCCGGGCCGTGTTGTTGAGCGCGCTGGCTGAAAAGTGGCTGGCCAGTAAGGCCACCACATCCTGGCGATCGATGTTGCTCAGCCACTGCTCCGCATTCTGCTGCCATTTCATGGCGTCCAGCAGTAATGAAATCAGCCAGCCAATGCGTGCTGCCGCATCATCTGCATTCAGCACAGGCAGCAGTTGCAGGATGTCATGCTGTAACGCCGCAGGCAGCGCGTCGCAGAGCTTCTGTCTGGCCTGCCACGGCCCGGTGTCCAGCAGGCTCAGCGCCGCACCGGGCGCGCCCGCGCTCAGGCGTAACGCCGCCAGCAGCATCGCTTCATCCTGTGAGGCGTGCTTCTTCAGCCAGAGCAGGCTCTGCCCTTCATCCGGTGGCGTCAGGTGCAGCGTCATGCAGCGACTGCGCAGCGTTGCCAGCAGCCGTGACGGATCGCGGCTGCTGAGGAAGAACCAGCTGTTAGCGGGGGGTTCTTCCAGCGTTTTCAACAGGGCGTTGGCCGCCGCTTCCGAAAGCTGTGCCGCATCCGGCAGCCAGACGACTTTTGCCCCCCCCTGCTGACCAAAGTGGTACATTTTTTCTGTCACCTGCCGCACTGCATCAATGCCCAGCGTGGATTTACCTTTCTCCGCCTCAAGCCGGTACCAGTCCGGGTGCGTATTGGCCTGCATCAGCTGGCAACCGTGGCACTGGCCGCAACTTTTCAGGCCATCCGGCTGCTGACACATCAGCCAGCGGCTCATTCCCCAGACCAGCGCCTCATCGCCCATGCCCGTCATCGCATGGATCATCAGCGCATGGTGAGCGCGATTCTCCTGATGCTGGCTGATGATCTGGCGGTAAGGCTGGTTCAGCCACGGATACCAGTTCATCACGCCTGCTCCGCCAGCCACGTATCCAGCGCTGCCTGAAGTGACGCTGTCACATCAGGCAGCGCCTGCGTGGCATCAATCGTGAGGATGGCCGGATCCGCGGCTGCCAGCGCCAGGTAGCGCGCACGGGTGCGTTCGAAGAAGCGCAGCGACTCCTGCTCAATGCGGTCCAGTTCGCCGCGTGCCCGGGCGCGCTGCAGACCGATCTCAGGTGTCACATCCAGATAGAGCGTCAGATCCGGACGGAAGTCGCCGAGTACCGCACTGCGCAGCGTCTGCATCAGATCGCTGTCGAGTCCCCGTCCGCCCCCCTGATAAGCCTGAGAGGAGAGATCGTGACGATCGCCGATCACCCAGGCCCCGCGCGCCAGCGCCGGTTTGATCACGGTTTCCACCAGCTGAACCCGAGCAGCGTAGAGCATCAGCAGTTCCGCTTTATCGGTAACCTGTTCACCCTCAATCCCCTGCTTGACCAGCACCCGCAGCTGTTCCGCCAGCGGCGTTCCGCCCGGCTCCCGGGTAAAGACCAGCTCGGTGATGCCCCGGGCGCGCAGCGTGGCGACGATAGCGTCGCGAGCGGTGGTTTTTCCGGCGCCTTCCAGGCCTTCAATGACGATAAACTTACTGTCCATTTTTTTCCTTAAGCGTCTGCCGGTAGACCTGCACCGCCTTATTATGGCTGGCAAGATTCGTGGTAAAGGTATGCCCGCCCTTGCCATCCGCCACAAAGTAGAGATAGTTGGTTTTTTCCGGATGGGCCGCTGCCTGCAGCGAGGCTTTACCCGGTATGGCGATCGGGCCAGGCGGCAGGCCATTAATCATATAGGTATTGTAACTGCTGGCCGTCTCCAGATCTTTGCGGGTCAGCGTTCCGGTGTAGCTGTCGCCCATGCCATAGATCACGGTGGGATCGGTCTGGAGGCGCATCCCGGTGCGCAGACGATTGATAAAGACCGACGCAACCCGCGCACGCTCGGCGCTGACGGCGGTCTCTTTTTCAATAATAGAGGCCATCGTGACCAGATCCTGCGGCGTTTTATAGGGCAGATTGTCTGCCCGGCCCTGCCACACTTCCTCAATGGTTTTTTTCATGCGTTCATGTGCACGCTGCAGCAGCGAAACATCGGTGGTGTTCGCCGTGTAGAGCCAGGTATCGGGGAAAAAGTTGCCCTCCAGCTGATCCGCTGGCACGTTAAGCGCGCTGGCAACGGTAGCGAACTGATCGTCTTTCAGGGTATGCCGGATATAGGGTGCCTTGCGCAGTTCACTCAGCCACTCTTTCAGTCGCTGACCTTCCACGAACCGCAACGGGAACTGGGCTTCTTTACCGCTGGCCAGCAGCTGTAACAGCGAACGCACCGTCATGGTCGGCTCAAGGCGATAGGTTCCCGCCTTAAACGTCGCCAGTTCCGGCTCCAGCTTCAGCAGCGCACCGAACCAGATGCTCTCAGGTATGATCTTCTGCTCTTCCAGCTGCGCTTCAAGCGCCACCCGTCCCGTACCGGCAGGCAGCGTGTAGATCGTTTCCTGATGCAGTGTTAAAGGGGTGGCCGCAAACTGCTTAACCTGCCAGTAACTGACAACCGCGGCGAGACCCACTATCGCCAGCAGAGCGGCGAGAATTTTTTTGCTTCGACTCATGATGCATCCATTATCTTTTCACAGCTTGCGAGCAACTGATTAAACAGCGAGCGTTCAGTAAAGTGCGACGCTTCTATCTGTCGGACCGGCAGAACCGGCATCAGCGCATTACATATCACCACTTCATCGGCGTCCAGCAACTGCGCCAGTTCGCTTTTTATGACCTGGCAAGCCTGACCTGCCGCCGCGAGTTGTGCCATCAGACTCCGCCGCATAATGCCATCCACGCCCGATTCTGACAGATCGGGGGTGTAAATCTGCGTGCCGTGACGCCAGAATAAATTGGCCGCACAGCATTCCACCACCCAACCTTCAGTGTCAAGCACCAGCGCCTCGTCGGCGTCTGTCTGGTCAAGATGAGCCCTGATCAGCACCTGCTCCAGGCGATTAAGATGTTTGATACCGGCAAACAGAGGATTACGCGCCAGACGAACCGGACTGAGGCTGAGAGACACACCGCGCTCTTGCAACGTGGCGTAATGGTGCGGCCAGGGCGCGAGCGAAATAATCCGTGTGGGTTCGGCGCAGCCCTGCCGGCTGTATCCGCGTCCGCCGCTACCGGCGCTGATAATCACTTTCAGAACGGCCTGCTCCTGCCCCTGCGCGGCCTGTTTCATCTCAGCCTCGAGCTGAAGCCAGTCAATGCCGCCGATCCATAACCGTTCGCAGCCCTGCCTGAGCCGCTGAAGGTGGTTCTCCAGCAGCAGAATGTTACCCTGACGCACAGCCGCGGTGGTAAAGCAGCCGTCGCCAAACTGCAGGCCACGGTCGCTGGCTGCCAGCGTTGATTGTTTGATACCGTTAATCCACATCGTTCTCTCCCGGGGATGACGTGTGATTTCAGCGCATTCTGCAGGATAAAAAAAGGCCCGCATCGCGGGCCTTTTTACGCATCAACACCGATTACACTTTACGGAAAATCAACGAACCGTTGGTTCCGCCAAAGCCAAAGGAGTTACACAGCGTGTATTCCAGGCCGGTAACCTGACGTGCGGTATGAGGCACGAAGTCGAGATCGCAGCCTTCATCCGGATTGTCGAGGTTGATGGTCGGTGGAATCGCCTGGTCGCGCAGCGCCAGAATCGAGTAGATCGCCTCCACCGCGCCTGCCGCACCCAGCAGGTGACCGGTCATCGACTTAGTCGAGCTGACCATCACGCTCTGTGCCGCCGCACCAAACACGGATTTCACTGCCTGCGCTTCCGCTTTGTCACCGGCCGGCGTTGACGTGCCGTGCGCGTTAACGTAGCCGATCTGCGCCGGATCCAGCTGAGCGTCACGCAGCGCGTTGACCATCGCTGCCGCCGCACCAGAACCGTTTTCCGGTGGTGATGTCATGTGGTAAGCGTCGCTGCTCATGCCGAAACCGACGATTTCTGCATAGATTTTCGCGCCGCGTTTTTTCGCGTGTTCGTACTCTTCCAGCACCACGATACCGGCACCGTCGCCCAGCACAAAACCATCCCGATCTTTATCCCACGGACGGCTTGCCGCCTGCGGGTTGTCGTTACGGGTTGAGAGCGCACGTGCAGCACCAAAACCGCCCACGCCCAATGGCGTACTGGCTTTCTCTGTGCCACCTGCCAGCATCACGTCAGCATCGTTATAGGCGATGATACGTGCAGCATGACCGATGTTATGGACGCCAGAAGTACAGGCTGTCGCAATAGAGATGCTCGGACCTTTCAGGCCATACATGATGGTGAGATGACCCGCCACCATGTTAACGATGGTTGAAGGCACAAAGAATGGACTGATTTTGCGCGGGCCGCCGTTGACCAGGGAAGTATGATTCTCTTCAATCAGACCCAGGCCACCGATGCCGGAGCCAATCGCTGCGCCCATACGGCCTGCATTTTCCTCGGTCACAACCAGACCGCTGTCCTGCATGGCCTGAATACCAGCCACGATGCCGTATTGGATGAATTCGTCCATCTTGCGCTGATCTTTGCGCGAGATGAAATCATCACAATTAAAATCTCTTACCAGACCTGCAAAACGCGTTGCATAAGCACTGGTATCAAAATGGTCGATCAGGGTAATGCCGCTCTGACCGGCAAGGAGAGCACTCCAGGTAGACTCTACGGTATTGCCGACAGGAGACAACATGCCAAGACCAGTCACAACTACACGACGCTTAGACACGTTCGTCCTCCAGGGAGGGGAAATAGGAACTATGTGGGACAAACAAAAAAATCAGGCGGTCGAGCGACCGCCTGAAGATATTCATTAGCCTTTATGGCTATTGATGTAGTCGATCGCTGCCTGAACGGTAGTGATTTTCTCAGCTTCTTCGTCTGGAATCTCAGTATCAAACTCTTCTTCCAGAGCCATCACCAGCTCAACGGTATCAAGAGAATCGGCACCCAGGTCTTCTACGAAAGATGCAGAGTTGGTGACTTCTTCCTCTTTCACACCCAGCTGCTCACTGATGATTTTCTTAACGCGTTGTTCGATATCGCTCATACTATTTAATTTCCTATCAAAACTCGCTTTCGCGATGGTTTTCGTAGTGTATAAAATGGTGAAAAAGATGCAACAAAATCCCGGCTGGTCTAACCACGATTTTGCGTTATTTTGCGGTTTTAACCGCAAATAATGCAAATGATTTCGTGATTTATCAGACCATGTACATTCCGCCATTGACGTGCAGCGTTTCACCTGTGATGTAGGCTGCTTCGTCAGAGGCTAAAAATGCCACAGCATTGGCGATTTCCTGCGCTTCGCCTAAGCGACCCGCTGGCACTTCCGCCAAAATACCGGAACGTTGATCTTCGTTCAGTGCCCGCGTCATGTCAGTCTCAATAAAGCCTGGAGCCACGACGTTGACGGTAATGCCACGTGACGCGATTTCGCGCGCCAGTGATTTGCTAAAGCCAATCAAACCCGCTTTTGCTGCTGCGTAGTTTGCCTGGCCCGCGTTACCCATGGTGCCGACAACGGAACCAATGGTGATGATACGGCCCACGCGCTTTTTCATCATGGCACGCAGAACCGCCTTAGAAAGGCGGAATACCGATGTGAGGTTAGTATCCAGGATATCCTGCCACTCATCGTCCTTCATGCGCATGAGAAGATTGTCACGCGTAATGCCTGCATTATTGACTAAAATATCCACTTCGCCAAATTCAGCGCGAATATTCTCTAAAACGCTGTTAATGGAGTCAGCGTCAGTCACATTCAGTAACAGGCCCTTGCCCTTGTCGCCAAGGTAAGCACTGATGGCGTCGGCGCCACTCTGGCTGGTTGCAGTTCCGACGACTCTGGCACCGCGTGCCACCAGGGTTTCTGCAATCGCACGACCAATGCCGCGACTCGCGCCGGTAACCAGCGCAACTTTACCTTCAAAGCTCATGATTTTCCTCTTATTCCTTTCCGAGTGCAGCGTTCAGTGAAGCCGTATCGTTCACGGCAGCAGCGGTCAGGGTATCGACAATGCGTTTGGTCAGACCGGTCAGGACTTTGCCCGGACCCATCTCCAGCAGGTGTGTCACGCCCTGTGCTGCCATCGCTTCCACGCTCTCGGTCCAGCGAACCGGGCTGTAAAGCTGACGAACCAGCGCATGGCGGATAGCCGACGCATCGGATTCTGCTTTGACATCGACATTATTAATGACCGGCACCGCTGGCGTATTAAACGTTATGCCTTCAAGCGCCACCGCCAGTTTGTCGGCAGCAGGCTTCATCAGTGCGCAGTGGGAAGGCACGCTGACCGGCAGCGGTAAGGCACGCTTGGCACCCGCTGCTTTACAGGCAGCGCCTGCACGTTCAACGGCTTCTTTGTTACCCGCAATGACCACCTGGCCTGGCGAGTTGAAGTTTACCGGCGAAACAACCTGGCCCTGAGCACTCTCTTCACAGGCCTGACGGATAGCGGCGTCATCCAGGCCAATAATCGCCTGCATTGCGCCCGTGCCTTCCGGCACCGCTTCCTGCATCAGTTTGCCGCGCAGCTCAACCAGTTTCACCGCGTCAGCGAAGTTGAGCACGCCTGCACACACCAGTGCCGAGTACTCGCCCAGGCTGTGACCAGCCATCAGAACGGGCTGTTCGCCGCCCTGCGCCTGCCAGACACGATAGATAGCCACGGAGGCGGCCAGCAGGGCTGGCTGAGTCTGCCAGGTTTTATTCAGCTCTTCAGCCGGACCCTGACTGACTAACTGCCACAGATCGTATCCCAGCGCGTCAGAAGCCTCACGGAAGGTCTCTTCAACCTGCGGATAAGTGGCTGCTAATTCAGCCAGCATGCCCACGGTCTGTGAACCCTGACCGGGAAAAACAAATGCAATTTGCGTCATCTTTCGTTCCTGTCAATCAAAAGCGAACCAGCGCAGAACCCCAGGTGAATCCACCACCAAAGGCTTCCAGCAGAATAAGGTGTCCGGGTTTGATGCGGCCATCACGAACCGCTTCGTCCAGTGCGCTTGGCACCGAGGCGGCAGAGGTGTTGCCGTGGCGATCCAGTGTGACGACCACTTTATCCATGGTCATGCCGAGTTTTTTCGCGGTGGCGCTGATGATGCGCAGGTTAGCCTGATGCGGCACCAGCCAGTCCAGCATTTCACGATCGAGATTATTGGCCTGCAGCGTTTCGTCAACGATGTGGGCCAGCTCGGTTACGGCGACTTTAAAGACTTCGTTGCCCGCCATGGTGACATAGGCAGGCTGATCCTGATGCGCGCGATCCTGATAAGGCAGGGTCAGCAGCTGCGAATAGCGACCGTCGGCGTGCAGATGGGTAGAGATGATCCCCTGCTCTTCGCTCTGGCCCAGCACAACCGCACCCGCGCCATCACCGAACAGGATGATGGTGCCGCGATCTTCCGGATCCAGCGCACGCGCCAGCACATCAGCACCAATCACCAGCGCATGTTTTACGGCGCCATTTTTGATGTATTGATCGGCCACGCTCAGTGCATAGGTGAAACCGGCGCAGGCGGCCGCAAGGTCAAACGCCGCGCAGTCTTTGATCTCCAGCATTTGCTGGATCATGCAGGCGGAGCTCGGGAAGGCATGGCTGGAAGAGGTTGTGGCGACAATGATCAGCCCAACGTCGTTCGCCTCAATGCCGGCCATTTCCAGCGCGCGCTGAGCGGCGCTGAATCCCATGGTGGCGACGGTTTCGTCAGGTGCAGCAATGCGACGCTCACGGATGCCGGTACGGGTAACAATCCACTCGTCCGACGTCTCCACCATTTTTTCCAGATCGGCATTGGTGCGAACCTGGCTGGGCAGATAACTGCCCGTACCGATAATTTTGGTATACATCTAGGCTTTGTCACTCCTGGCTAATACAGCATCAAGGCGCGCAGCAATTCGTTCGGGAATTTGCTGCCTCACCGCCTGCTCTGCCTGTTCTATCGCCACGGCGAAGGCGTGTTGATTTGCTGCGCCGTGACTCTTGATCACTGTTCCGCGCAATCCTAACAGACAAGCGCCATTGTACTGGTCGGGGTTGAGATGCCCGAAGCGCTTTGCCAGACGTTTCTGAACCCAGCGCCCCAGCAACTGAAGCCACCATGACCGTTTTTTGCCTTCCCCTGAGGACTTCAGCAGAGAAAGAAACATTCTTACCACGCCTTCCATCGTCTTCAGCGTGACGTTCCCGACAAAACCGTCACAGACCATGACATCGGTTTTACCGGTCAGCAGCTCGTTACCTTCGAGGTAACCAATATAGTTGATGTGCGGTGATTCTCGCAGCATAACCGCGGCGTCACGGATCGTTTCCAGCCCTTTGGTCTCTTCATGACCGATGTTGAGCAATGCAACACGGGGCTGTGAAATCCCCAGTACATACTCGGCCATCACGGAACCCATCACGGCAAACTGCACCAGCATCGCACTGTCTGAGTCCACATTCGCGCCCAGATCGAGTACCACCGTTTTACCCTGCTGCTGATGCGGCAAAACGGACATCAGCGCCGGACGCTTAATGCCATCCAGCGGTTTTAATAAGAGTGTCGACAGCCCCATCAAAGCCCCGGTATTACCGGCGCTGATACAGGCCTGGGCACGTCCCTCTTTCACCATCTCCAGCGCCACACGCATTGAGCTGCCGCGACTGTTCCGGATGGCCTGAGCGGGCCGCGCATCACTTGCAATAACCGATTCGGCAGGGATAACCTGCAAACGCCCCATCAGGGAGGAATCCGCTTTGGCAAGCAATGGCATGAGAGTGTCGGGATGTCCGACCAGAAGAAGGAATAGTTCCGAATGAGAGGCCAGTGCCTGCAATGCTGCAGGCACTGTCACGCAGGGACCGAAGTCCCCGCCCATGGCATCAATCGCCAGGGTCAAACGTGTCAAGGTATCGCCTTGCTAAGCAAGAAACTTACTTAACGATAACCTTGCGACCGCGGTAGTAACCGTCCGCAGTGATGTGGTGACGCAGATGAGTTTCGCCAGAAACTTTATCTACTGACAGAGCAGCAGTGGTCAGCGCATCGTGCGAACGACGCATACCACGCTTAGAACGGGTGGGTTTATTCTGTTGTACGGCCATGGACCTTACTCCTATTACTTACGCTTTAAACTGGCTAATACGGCAAATGGATTTGGTTTCTCCGCCTCTGCAGGCAGTTTACCAAAGACCATGTCCGCCTCGGACACTTCACAGTGTTCAGAATCGTGCACCGGAACGACCGGCAGCGCGAGGATCAGTTCATCCTCAACAACCGCCAGCAGATCGATCTCACCAAATTCGTTGACATCGACCGGCTCGTACGCTTCCGGCAATGCTTCGGCCTGCTCTTCAGAAGAGACGGGACTGAAACAAAAACTGACTTTTACGTGATGGGGAAAGGTCTGGTTGCAGCGCTGACAACGCAACGTCACCTGAACTTCAGCAGTACCCGTCAGTACCGCCAGACGTTGGCTATCAACCGCGAACGACATGGCACAATCCACATCACTGTCCACACTAACGACCGACTCGGCCACACGCTCCACCTGTGCAGATGTGTAGACACCCTGATAATCAAGGCGCTTCTGAGCGGTGCGGACAGGGTCCAGCGTTAGGGGTAATTTTACCTTTTGCATAGGGCGCGCATATTAACTTTGTAATGTCATAGAGTCAAAGAAAAAGGCCGTTAAACAGCATCTTTCAACCACTATTCGCATCCAGTGCGGCGCACAGTTTAAAATGACTGTCACCAATTCGCTATTACTATTGAAAAAAAATGACGCCATCGATTCTTTTAGCTTCGACCTCCCCCTTCCGACAGGCGCTGCTGCGCAAGCTGGGGCTGCCTTTTATTACGGCTGCGCCAGAAGTAGATGAGTCGCCGCTGCCGGATGAATCGGCGCAGGCGCTGGTGATGCGACTTGCCAAAGCCAAAGCGCAGGCACTGGCAGAAACCTACCCCAGTCACTGGATTATCGGCTCCGACCAGGTCTGTGTACTGGATGGCGTGATTACCGGGAAGCCTCACACTGCAGAGAAGGCGCGGGCGCAGCTGCGTGCCGCCAGCGGCAAAGCGATCACGTTTTATACCGGTCTGGCACTCTGCCACCCCGCCAGTGGCACACTGCTGCAGGAGTGTGAACCTTTTGTGGTGCATTTCCGCACCTTAACCGAGGCAGAAATTACCGGCTATGTTGAGAAAGAGCAGCCGCTTCAGTGTGCGGGCAGCTTTAAAAGTGAGGGGCTGGGAATTTGTCTGTTTGATCGACTGGAGGGGCGCGACCCCAACACGCTGGTCGGCCTGCCGCTGATTGCGCTCAATGCAATGCTGCAGCAGGCCGGCATCAATCCTTTAACCGCGTGATGCCGGAGCACTCACCCTTTGCGCTGACGTAACCTGAGCAGACACTGCTTCAGGCCTTCGTCCAGCGGCGCTTCAACCCGCATCACGTCGCCCGTGCCAGGATGGGTAAAGGTCAGGGCCGCCGCGTGCAGGAAGAGGCGATTTAAGCCGGTTGCCGCCAGCTGACTGTCAAAGTCACGTTCGCCATAGCGATCGTCAAACGCGATAGGATGACCGGCGTGCAGCGTATGCACACGAATCTGATGCGTGCGACCGGTTACCGGGCTGGCCTTCACCAGCGTGGCAAACTCAAACCGCTCTTCGACTTTAAAGCGGGTTTCAGAGGGTTTGCCTTCGCTGCTGACGCGCACCACGCGTTCGCCGCTCTGCAGGATGTTTTTCAGCAGCGGAGCCTGAACCACTTTCAGGTGTGACGGCCAGTTGCCGCGCACCAGCGCCAGATAATCCTTCTGCATCCCCTTTTCGCGCAGTTGCTCATGCAGAGAGCGCAGCGCCGAGCGCTTTTTCGCCACCAGCAGAATACCGGAGGTGTCACGGTCCAGGCGATGTACCAGTTCCAGGAAGCGTGCTTCGGGACGCAGTGCGCGCAGGCCTTCGATGACGCCGAAGGTCAACCCGCTGCCTCCGTGAACGGCGGTGCCGGAAGGCTTGTTCATCACCAGCAGCGCCTCATCTTCATACAGAATGGCGTCAGCCAGTGAGGCCACTTTTGCCAGCTTCGGTGACACGGCCTCGTCATCGCGTTCGGCGACCCGCACCGGTGGAATGCGAACCTCATCGCCCTCCTCCAGCTTATACTCGGGCTTGACGCGCTTTTTATTCACCCGCACCTCGCCTTTGCGAACGATGCGATAAACCATGCTTTTTGGCACACCCTTGAGCTGGGTGCGCAAAAAGTTATCAATGCGTTGTCCGGCATTTTCAGCCGTGATGGCGACAAATTGTACGCCCGGATTCTCTGTTTTCATGGCGGCGATTCTAAATAGTGTCCCCTGATAGCGCCACCCCTTTTTCTGTGCTTAACTCTGGGGTTGATGTGGCGGCAGGTCGCCTCCCTGCTGGCTTTTTCAGCAAACCGCTGCTTTGTCCGACACATTAATAAGTTAAATGTAAAGAAACTTCACAAGCTGGCTAAAGTCGCCTTGCTATATGAAGGTTAGCAGTGGAATAATGCTTGAGTTTCTTACCTGAAGCATTTCAGGGCAGAAAAAGAGCGAAATTGTCATTTTGCCGGATTGAGCAGACACGCAGCAATGGCGTAAGACGTAATGCGAAATCAGGCACTTAGCGGGCTGCGGGTTGCGGCCTGGACAACAGTATGGGATGCACGGGTTTTTTAATTGTCTCAGGCATTTCCACTATCTGGTGCTGTTTTCCCTTATGAAAAACAGGCCACCGACGTTATTTGCGCCCCTCGCGCGGTTGACAGCCGTGAGGTTGACGACATTGCACTAAGTCACGGGGCCATCGGTTGATACTCGTCCAGGGTAACTATGCCCGCAGCTGTAATCACTCATGAAAGAATAACGAGTAAGTCACGATGAAAAGAATGTTAATAAACGCAACTCAGCAGGAAGAGTTGCGCGTTGCCCTGGTTGACGGTCAGCGTCTGTACGACCTGGATATCGAAAGCCCCGGACACGAACAGAAAAAAGCCAACATCTACAAAGGTAAAATCACTCGCATTGAACCCAGCCTTGAAGCTGCGTTTGTCGACTACGGCGCAGAGCGTCACGGTTTCCTCCCGTTAAAAGAAATTTCCCGCGAATACTTCCCCTCCAGCTACAACGCGCATGGCCGTCCCAACATTAAAGATGTGCTGCGTGAAGGTCAGGAAGTGATTGTTCAGATCGATAAAGAAGAGCGCGGCAACAAAGGCGCGGCGCTGACCACCTTTATCTCGCTGGCGGGCAGTTATCTGGTGCTGATGCCGAACAACCCGCGTGCAGGCGGTATCTCCCGCCGCATTGAAGGTGACGACCGTACCGAGTTGAAAGAAGCCCTGTCTGCGCTGGAACTGCCGGAAGGTATGGGCCTGATCGTCCGTACCGCAGGCGTCGGCAAATCTGCCGAATCGCTGCAGTGGGATTTAAGTTTCCGTCTTAAGCACTGGGATGCGATCAAAAAAGCCGCAGAGAGCCGTCCGGCGCCCTTCCTGATCCATCAGGAAAGTAACGTGATTGTGCGTGCCTTCCGCGACTATCTGCGTCAGGACATCGGTGAAATTCTTATCGATAACCCGAAAGTTCTGGAGCTGGCGCGTCAGCACATCGCTGCGCTGGGCCGCCCGGACTTCAGCAGCAAAATCAAGCTCTACACCGGTGAAATCCCGCTGTTCAGCCACTATCAGATCGAATCGCAAATTGAATCCGCGTTCCAGCGTGAGGTTCGCCTGCCGTCCGGTGGCTCCATCGTCATCGACAGCACGGAAGCGCTGACCGCTATCGATATCAACTCAGCCCGTGCGACTCGCGGCGGTGACATCGAAGAGACGGCGTTTAACACCAACCTGGAAGCGGCCGATGAGATTGCCCGTCAGCTGCGTCTGCGCGACCTGGGCGGGCTGATCGTTATCGATTACATCGATATGACTCCGGTTCGCCATCAGCGCGCCGTCGAGAATCGGCTTCGTGAAGCGGTTCGTCAGGATCGTGCCCGTATTCAGATCAGCCACATTTCACGTTTTGGCCTGCTGGAGATGTCACGTCAGCGTCTGAGCCCGTCACTGGGCGAGTCCAGCCACCACGTCTGCCCGCGCTGTAGCGGCACCGGCACCATTCGTGATAACGAGTCGCTGGCGCTGTCGATTCTGCGTCTGATTGAAGAAGAAGCGCTGAAAGACAACACCAAAGAAGTGCACGCGATAGTTCCGGTTCAGGTGGCCTCTTACCTGCTGAACGAAAAACGTGAAGCGGTCAACGCGATTGAAAAACGCCAGGGTGGCGTGCGGGCGATCATCGTTCCTGATGACAAGATGCAGACCCCACACTACTCCGTGCTGCGCGTGCGTAAAGGCGAAGAGACGCAGACCCTGAGTTATCACCTGCCGAAGTTGCATGAAGCCGAGATGGCGATGCCGTCGGATGAGGAGCACTCTGAGCGTCGTCGTCCTGAGCAGCCAGCTCTGGCTGCCTTTGTGATGCCTGATGCGCCGCCGGCCCCGGTTGAAGTCGCCCCTGAAGCGAAGCGCACCGAAAGCAAACCCGCAGCAAAAGGCGCGCCGGCGGTGGCACCGTCAGCGACCGTCAGCACCGGTTTCTTCGGACGACTGCTGGGTGGCCTGAAAAAAATGTTCGCGGGCGAAGAAGCCCCTGCTGCTAAGCCTGAGACCGCTGCCGTTGCTGAACCGCAGAAAGCCGCAGAAAGTGAGCAGGAGCAGAGTTCCTCCCGTGGCGGCGAGCGTCGCAACAATAACAACCGTCGCAACAACAATCGTCGTGAACGCACGCCGCGTAACGGTGACAATGCACAGTCACGCGAAGGCCGTGAACCGCGTGAAAGTCGCGAGCCACGTGAACCGCGTGAGAGCCGTGAGCCACGCGAAAGCCGCGAGCCGCGTGATGGCAACGATAATCGCCGCAACAAGCGTCAGTCTCAGTCTGGCGAGACTCGCGAAGAGCGTCCGGCACTGAGCGAAGAAGCGCGTCAGCAGCGTGAAGAGCAGCAGCAACAGCGCCGTGAACAGCGCGCTGAACGTCAGCGTCGTCGTCAGGAAGAGAAGCGCGCGGGTGAAGAAGCCGCCAAAGCCGCTGAGCAGTCAGCCGTGGCAGATGCGCCGGAAGCAACTGACGCACAGGAAGAGGAACGCGTTCAGGTTATGCCGCGTCGTAAGCCGCGCCAGCTGAACCAGAAGGTCCGCGTTGATGACAACCGTCAGCCTGTGGCAGCGGATGCCAGCGACAATGCGCAGCCTGCCGAAGTGCGTCAGCCTCAGCCGGCCGACGTTGCTCAGCCGCAGCCTGAGCTGCAGAGTGCTCAGACTGATGAGCAGGATGACAACGAGAACCGCGACGGTGCGAATATGCCGCGTCGCTCACGTCGTTCACCGCGTCATCTGCGCGTCAGCGGACAACGTCGCCGTCGTTACCGTGATGAGCGTTATCCGACGCAGTCTGCAATGCCTCTGGCTGCGGCAGCAGCCTCGCCTGAGATGGCGTCCGGTAAAGTCTGGGTTCGCTACCCGGTAAGCCAGGCCAGCGAAGAGCAGGTTCAGAATGTGACGCATGAGACACCGGCGTACAGCCCTGAAGAGAGCGCAGAAGCCACTGCGCTGCCGGTCGCGGCTGCGGCTGAATCCGCAGTACAGGCAGACGTCTCTGCAGAGCAGGCTGCGCCGCAAGCCGATGCGCCAGTTCAGCAGGCTGACGCCGCAGTACAGCAGGCCGAGCCACTGGCAGAAACGCCCGTGCCGGTGGTGAACACTGACGACACGCGCGCTATTGAAGCACCGGTTGATCAGCAGCCTTCTGTGGTTCCTGCTGCAGACGAAGCAAAAGCAGAAGTGGTCGCGGCTGAAGCCGTTCCTGCTGAACCGGCCACCGAAACCCCGGTTGCGACCTCTGCGGATACCGCACAGCCAGCTGCCGTTGCTGAGCACGCTGCCGTTGATGTCAGCGAAGCGATTGCTGCCGAGGTTGAAGAGGTTCTGAAGGCTCCGGTCGCAGCTGATGCTGACACTGCGCCGGTTCAGGAACCTCACGCACCGGTTGCCGCGCGCGATGTTGCGCCTGCAGCTCCCGTGACCGCAGCCGAGCCGGTAGCAGCCGCGCCTGCTGCTGATGCGGTAGCGAATGACGGCACGCGCTGGAAGCACTTCGCCTCTGCGCCAATGACTAAAGCCCCGGCGCCAGCCTGGCAGTCAGAACCGGCTCCGCACAGTGACTGGGTACGTTCACCGTATCAGTTCGACGGTCGCGGTTCGGCAGGCGGTCACAGCGCCACGCATCAGGCAACAGCCCCGGCAACCAAGCCGTAATCTCTCAGCAGTTGTCATCTGAACCCCGGCCTTAGCCGGGGTTTTTTTATGGCTGCCATTCTGTCCTCCTGCTCCGCCAGTCGCTAAATCACAGGCAAAAAAAATCCCACCCTCCCTGAGGGGAGAGTGGGAAAAAATAAGCGTATCCGGTTAAAGTACGCTCAAATTTTCAGGTCAGATTACGAGTTCATCTTAAACAGTGACATCTTCGACATGTCGGTAAAGGTCTTATAAGAAGCCTGTAGTGCCGTCTGCTGCATGGTGTAGCTGGAAGCGGCCTCGGTGTAATCCACATTCACCAGGTCACTCATCTGGGAGTTATAGATCACGTCGCGGTCATCACCCTGCGCATTCAGCGTATCGATTTCAGACAGCTGGGTACCAATCTCAGCACGCACGGTTAAAACATTATTCAGCGCATTGCCCAGGCCGCGGTTGGTTTTATCCATGGCGTCCTGGAAGGTCTTTTTGGTTGCGGCGTCAGCATCATTCTGCGGCACTTTCAGTGCGGCAATCGCGCTATCCAGCATCTTAAACAGGTTGGTTTCGCTGGCGCTGCCATCCGGCTCTTTGGTTGCGTTGCTGGTGATAGACATAAAGACATTGTCACCGGTGTGCGCCACGGTCATGGTACGGCTGGTATCGACCTTCTGGGTGATGGCTTCTGTGCCGCCCGTGTAGGTGACGCCGGTTCCGGCACCATCAACAAAAGGTGCGCTGTCGGTTTTATAACCGGCAAAGATGTAGCGTCCGTTGGCATCCTGGCTGTTTGCCTGGTTCAGCAACTGAGCACGGATCCCCTCCAGCTGGGTGGCGATCGAGCCACGGTCATCGTCGCTCAGCGTACCGGTTGAACCGTTGATGATCAGCGTCTGTGCGCTCTGAATACTGCTGGTCACGCCTTTCAGCGCATTCTCTTCCAGGGAGAGCCCCTGCTCAGCAAAGGTACGCGCCAGCGCATACTGACTTCCCTTCTGCTGGGTCTGTGACAGCACCACCGCGCGTGACGCCGCAATCGGGTCATCCGAGGGATTCGTTACACGGCGACCGCTGGAGAGCTGCTCACCCACCTTCAGCCAGGAGGCCTGCGAGTCGGTAATGCCGCGCACCTGCTGGTCAAAAATCATATTTGTACTGATTCGCATGTTATCTCCTGCCCTTAGCGAATATTAATCAATGCGTTAAACACGGTGCTGGCCGTCTGCAGCACCTGCGCATTAGCCATGTAATATTGCTGGTATTTAGTCAGGTTGGCGTACTCCTCATCGAGGTTGACACCCGAGACCGACTGCTGGCGATCGGTCAGCTGACTGACCACGCTTTTCTGGGTGGTGCTGGTGGTTTCCAGCGAGCTGGTTTTGTTACCCACGGTGCTGACGATGCTCGCATACGCCTGCGACAGCGTGGCATTTCCGCCCACCAGCTTCACATCCTGCAAGTTCAGCAGCTTCTGCGCATTGCGGTTATCACTTTCGCCGCCTACGGCGCTCGCCGCGGCTACCTGGGATTCACTGGTAATCGCTACGGACATGTCGTTAATGACGTTCTGAACGGGCTTCACCAGGAAACTGTCTTTTGCGGCAGGTGCCGGGGTGGCCGCGACGGTCAGTTTCAGACCATCAAAGCTCAGCGTCGTGTTGCCACTGGCGTCGGTTCCCTGCGCAATGGTGACCGCCGTGCTGTCTGAAGCACGGGTAGCAGTCCATTTAGTGCCGTCATAGCTGACGGTGTAGTTAGAGGCTTTCAGTGCGCTGGTATCGGTCCATTCGGCGGTGACAGACGCAGCGGTGCTGTTTTTGCTGTTGCTGACCACCAGCGGAGTGCCGATGTTAAAGAAATCGACACCCTGGTCGCCGTTGCTGTCAAAGCCCTGCTTGTGCACGTCGTTAAAGCTGGTGGTAAAGGCCGCCGCCAGCTGTCCGAGCTGATTCTGTGCCAGATCGAGATCCTGAGAGCGGAACGCCAGCAGACCGCCCAGCGATCCGGTGGTGATCAGCTTTTCCGGGATCTCGACGTTGCCCGCCTGTTTGTCGACATAGCCGATGGTGGTGCGTGTCGGATCGCTGCTGGAGTTCATCGCCACCAGATCGCTGGATTTGTAGCCGTTCACCAGCGTCAGGCCGTTGGCCATGGATACGGTGTAATTGCCATCCTGCTGCGAAACCGTGACGCCAACCACGTTATTCAGCTCGTTAACCAGCTGATCGCGTTTATCCAGCAGATCGTTAGGTTCGGCACCGTTGCCGTTTGTCAGTTTGGCAATCTGCTGGTTGAGGTCGGCAATCTGCGAGCTGTAGGTGTTGATCTGTTTCACGCTGGAGGCGACATCAGAATTGACGCTGTTCTGCATGTTGTTCAGATACTGCGCCGTGGTCTGAAACTGGCTGACCAGACCCTGAGCGTTACTGAGCATAGACTGACGCGCCGAGGGATCGTTGGCGTTGCTGACCACGTTCTGCAGGTTGGTAAAGAAGCCCTGCAGGGAGGTGGAGAGGCTGGTGGTCGAGGTCGACAGCAGATCGTCAATGTTAGAGATCTGGCTATGCTGGAGATCGACAGCACTGTAGCTGGCACTGGCACCGCGCAACTGCGTTGCGATGAAAGCATCATACTCGCGCTGTACACCGGAGATTTTTACGCCGTTGCCGTAATAGCTGTTGCCCTGCAGGGTACTGTTTGCCTGCGCCAGCACCGTTGTCTGACGGGAGTAGCCCGCCACGGTGTAGTTCGTGATGTTATTACTGGTGGTGCTCAGGGCGGCCTGTGCGGCACTCAATCCGCTCATCGCGGAGTTAATTATGCTGGACATCTCGGTTCCTTACGTTCCCCCGTCAACCGGGCTGGCAGAGATCTGAATGAACGCCAGCGGGCGAAAACGCATCTGGCTTATGGTGATGTTATCGGCTTGCTTAAGTGAAACTTGAGGCGCAATGATCAGAACAGGTCGCCAATATCCTGGCTGTACGCTTTAACGACTTTGTCGCCCATGCTTTTGAATTGCTGAATCATTCCCACCAGCTTCTGCGCATATTTAGGATCGGTGGCATAGCCCGCCGCCTGCAGCGCCTGCGCGCCCTGCTCTGCACTGGATGCGGTAGTGACCGCCGCATAGCGTGGGTTTTTCGTCAGGAGCCGGACGTAGTCGGTCAGCGCCTCGAAATAGGAGTTATAGACCCGGAAGCTGGCCCGGACTTTTTTCGCTTCGCCCTGCTCATATTCGGTGGTCATGATGTCGGTTGTGTCACCCTTCCAGTCGCCACTCGCTTTGATGCCGAAGACGTTGTAGCTCGGTTTGCCGTCGCGGGTCAGGATCTGACGCTGGCCCCAGCCCGACTCCAGCGCCGCCTGCGCCAGAATCAGGTGATGAGGGATACCACTCTGCTGACTGGCCGCCTGCGCGGGCTGCGTCAGCTGCGCGATAAACTCGCGGCTGTCGCTGGGCAGGCCGGTTGGCGAAGCGGCAGGCAGACGCGGCATAGCTTTACGCACCATCTGCTCCAGCTGCTGCGCCGGCATCGGCGTCGCCCCGCTGGTGCTGAGGATGAAGCTGTTATCCAGCTTCATCGGCACCGTTCCGGCTTTCTCATCCGGCGCGACAGCGGGCTGCATCTGTTTGACGATGGTTTCCGCCAGGCCAAGCCCGCGTTTCCCCATCTCCTGCGCAATCTGCTGGTCATACATAGAGGTGAAGAGTTTGGTCTGTTCGTTGCTCATAATGCCGTCCTGCGGCAACGCCTCGCGCATACTTTTCAGCATCATCTGTACAAACATCCCTTCGACCTGACGCGCCACCTGCAACGCATGCCCTTTCGGGTCGTTGCTGGCCTGGTGTTTCAGTTCATTCAGGGAGCGGCTGTCGTAAGCCGCACTCATCACAGATTGCATATCAGCCATCAGATAATTTCCAGTTTGGCACGCAGACAGCCGGCACTCTGCATTGACTGCAGAATCGACATCAGCTCGATAGGTGAAGCGCCCAGCGCATTCAGCGCACGCACCACGTTGTTCAGGTTGGCGCTGGCGTTGACGCGTTGCAGCGCACCGCCGCTCTGACGCAGATCGATCTGGGTCTGCGTTGTCGCCACCGTCTGACCACCGGCCAGCGGAGTATCAGGCTGGCTGACGTTCTGCTGCTGGTTGACCGTCACAGAGAGGTTGCCCTGCGCCACCGCACACTGATTCAGCGTCACTTCGCGGTTCATCACCACCGAGCCGGTACGGGAGTTGATGATCACTTTGGCATCTTCAACCGGAATCGAGACGTTAATGTTCTGGATATCGGCCAGCAGACGCACCTGCGCGCCATTGTTTGGTGAGACGCGGATCTGCACGGTACGCGCATCCAGCGGCTGAGCCGAGCCATATCCCCCACGCGCGTTGATGGCATCAGCAATCCGCTGCGCCATGGAGAAGTCTTCGTTGTTCAGCTGCAGGTTAATGGTGTTCTGCGAACCAAAGTTGCTCTGCAGTTCACGCTCTACCGTGGCCCCGCCGGTAATCCGGCCGCCGTTAAGCTGGTTAACCTGAACACTGCTGCCGCCTGCCGATGCGCCTGCACCGCCGACGAGGATATTTCCCTGCGCCAGCGCATAGACCTGGTTATCGACCCCTTTCAGCGGCGTCATTAACAGCGTGCCGCCGCGCAGGCTTTTGGCGTTACCCAGTGAAGAGACCACCACATCCAGGTTCTGTCCCTGACGGGCAAACGCGGGCAGTTTTGCGGTGACCATAACCGCCGCCACGTTTTTCAGCTGCATGTTGGTGCCTGCGGGCACGGTAATCCCCAGCTGTGACAGCATGTTGCTGACGGTCTGAGTGGTAAACGGCGTCTGGGTCGTCTGGTCACCGGTACCATCGAGACCCACAACCAGGCCATAGCCCAGTAACTGGTTTTCGCGAACCCCCTGGATGGTGGTTAAGTCACGAATTAAATCGGCTTTTGCCAGCAGGCTGACGCCCAGCAGCAGCGCCAGCCCGGCGCGCAACAGCGTTAACTTTTTCATTGAAACCTCTTACATCGGCGAGATGTTCAGGAAGAAGCGCTGTAACCAACCCATGGTCTGCGCCTCATTGATATAGCCATTTCCGACGTACTCAATACGTGCATCGGCGACAGCGGTAGATAACACGGCGTTGCTGGCGCTGATGGTGCGTGGGTTGACTACACCTGAGAAGCGAATGAACTCCGTGCCCTGATTAATGGCGATCTGTTTTTCACCGACCACGTGCAGGTTGCCGTTCGACAACACCTGATCCACCGTAACGGTAATGGTGCCGGTAAAGGTGTTGTTGGCAGATGCGCCCCCTTTCCCGGCGAAATCGTTTTTGCCTTCCGCGCTGATATTGGCTTTTTCGCCACCGGCACCCACCAGGCCCGCCAGACCGGTCGGCACGGCGTTCAGGCCAAAGCTGTTGCTGCCATCGCGGCTGGCATTGGCGGAAGAGCTTTTACTGGCACTGACGTTTTCCTGCAGCGTGATGGTCAGGGTATCGCCAATGTTGCGTGGACGGCGGTCTTCAAACAGCGGCTGATAGCCGTAGTTAAGCGGCGCGACGCCCTGGAAAATGGAGCCGTTTACCACCGGTGGCGCGGACGGCATCGGCTGTGCTGTGGTTGCGCCTTCGACCAGCGGGGTCCGGGGGACCAGGGCACAACCGTTAAGAGTTAGCAGCAGCGAGGCGACTAACCAATGTCCAGGCTTGAGAATCTGTTGCTTCGCCACGGCGTCACGACCTTATTAATGTCTGTCATTCAGGCCAGCACGGGCTGGCCCTGTTCGGGATTAAATCTGCGTTAATTTCGCCAGCATCTGATCAGAGGTACTGATCGCCTTGCTGTTGATTTCGTAAGCGCGCTGCGTCTGAATCATGGTGACCAGCTCTTCCGCCACGTTAACGTTTGAGGTTTCGGTATAGCCCTGATAGAGCAGACCCGCGCCGTTCTGGCCTGGGGTGCTGTCAGTCGGTGCGCCCGATGCCTGAGTTTCCTTGTAGAGGTTTTCACCCACGCTATCGAGACCGGCATCGTTCATGAAGGTGCTCAGGGTTAACTGACCCACCTGCGCAGCCTGGGCCTGGCCCTGCTGCGTCACACTGACCACACCGTCACGCGAAACCGTGATGCTGGTGGCGTTAGCCGGAATGGTAATGCCGGGCTGCACCGGGAAACCGGAGTTGGTCACCAGCTGGCCGTTCTGATCCACCTGAAACGCGCCGTCACGGGTATAAGCAGAGGTGCCATCCGGCATCTGAATCTGAAAATAGCCCTGGCCGTTAATGGCGATATCTTTTGAATTGCTGGTCTGTGACAGATTGCCCTGGGTGTGCAGACGCTCGGTGGTGACCGGACGGACACCGGTGCCGATCTGCAGACCGGAGGGCAGCGTCGTCTGTTCGGACGACTGCGTGCCCGGCTGACGCATGGTCTGGTACATCAGATCTTCGAACACGGCACGCGAACGCTTAAAGCCATTGGTGCTGACGTTAGCCAGGTTGTTGGCAATCACGTCCATGTTCATCTGCTGCGCATCAAGACCGGTCTTAGCGATCCATAAAGAACGAATCATGTTGTTATCCTCGCGCCTTAGCTCATGTTCAGGAGCTGATTGGCTTTTTGTTCATTTTCGTCGACGTTAGTGATGACTTTCATCTGCATCTCAAAACGTCGGGCGTTGGCGATCATATCGACCATGGTTTCCACCGGTTTGACGTTGCTGCCTTCCAGCACGCCAGGCATCACCTGCATGGTGGCGTCAGCCTGCAGCGCCGCACCGCGGGTTGCCTGTGTCGCAGCCGTGGGACGGAACATCCCGTCATCACTGCGCTGCAGCTCCTGACCGGTGGCCCTGACCAGCTTCAGCTTACCCAGCTGAACCGTGGCGTTAGGCGAGTCACCGGCATTCAGGCCGGTAATGGAGCCGTCAGCCGCAATGGTGATTTCGGTGCCCTGCGGGATCACAATCGGACCGCCGTCGCCCATCACAGGATTGCCCTGAACCGTCAGCGTGCCGTTCGGGCTGATCTGCATATTGCCGTTGCGGGTATAAGCTTCGCTGCCGTCAGCGGTACGCACCGCCAGCCAGCCATCCTGCTGCACCGCCACATCGAGTGGACGCTCGGTGTAATCCATCGCGCCCTGGCTCATGTCGGCGCCGGGTGTGGAGGCGGCGACCAGCGTGCGGGTTGGCAGTGACCAGCCATTCACCGGCACCGCGCGCAGCGCATTGAGCTGCGCACGAAAGCCTGGTGTTGAGGCGTTGGCGAGGTTGCTGGCGGTGACCGCCTGCTGATCCAGCGTCTGGCTGGCCGCGCCCATCGCGGTATATATCGCGTGATCCATATGGCAATCCTGTTAGCGAATTAACGTAAGTTAACCAGCGTGTTGAGAATCTGGTCCTGAGTTTTGATGGTCTGCGCATTCGCCTGATAGTTACGCTGCGCCACGATCATGTTCACCAGCTCTTTACTCATATCGACGTTTGAGGACTCCAGTGCGCCCGCCGTCAGAGAACCAAAGGTTCCGGTGTTGGCCAGACCAATTGCTGCCTGACCGGATGCGCCTGACGCAGACCAGACGTTGTCGCCCTGTGACTGCAGACCTTCCGGGTTAGAGAAGCTCGCCAGCACAATCTGACCCAGCAGCTGGGTTTTCTTGTTGGAGTAGGTGCCAGTGATGGTGCCGTCATCATTGATGGCGTAGCTGGTCAGATCGCCAGGTGCATAACCATCCTGTGTCGGGCTGCCAAAAGTGGTGGCGCCGGTGTTCTGCTGCAGGCTGCCCAGCATGCTCAGGGTGATCGGCTGGTTCGCGACCGCGCCATTGGCGCCGCCCACGTTCAGCGTCAGGCCAACGGTACCGTCGTTGGTGGTGCTCACTACCGCACCGTTTGCATCCAGCTTAGAGACGCCTGTCAGCTTACCGCTGGTATCAAACGTCATGCGGAAGTCGCCCGCCGAGCTGCCGGTGTTACCGTCGATGGTATGAACGGTCCAGCTGTTGCTGGTGGTGTCTTTCACGAAGTACATGTCGAGCGCATGGTCATTACCCTGCGAGTCGAACACGGTTGCCGTGGTTTTCTTGTTGTAGCTGTCTGCGTTCGCCGTCGAGAAGGTGGTCACAGATGGCGTGGTGTCCGTTGAGTTCAGGTTGGCAATCAGTCCGGCCGTGGTGGTGGCGCGGGCTGGCATCTGCTCGGTCGGAATACGGATCGCCACCGGGTTTGCACCCGACTGGATGGTAGCCGGTGAACCGCTGGCCGGATAGCCGGTCACGTTCAGGCCCTGGGTGTTAACCAGGTTACGGTTGGCATCAAGGGTGAACTGACCATTACGTGAGTAGAACACGCCGCCGCTGTTGTCGGTCATGCGGAAGAAACCGTTACCGCTCAGCGCCACATCCAGGCCACGGCTGGTGGTGGTAGTCGCACCGTCGTTGAAGTTCTGGATCACGGCCGCCACTTTCGTGCCGAGGCCGACGTTAGAACCGGCAAACATATCGGCAAACGCGATGGTGCTGGATTTAAAGCCCGCGGTGGCGGAGTTGGCGATGTTGTTACCGATGACATCAAGGTTACTAGAGGCAGCGCCAAGGCCGCTGACCGCTTGGGAAAATGACATGTGTGTGTCTCCTGTCTACAGGTTAATCAGAGAATCTGACGTACGTCGTCAAGGGTGGCGGAGCCCATGGTGCCGAGATCCAGTTTGGTGGTGTCGTTCGCGGTACTCACCCCATTGACGTAGGCGTAGTTCAGCGGTTGTGCCACCAGTTGTGTGTTGCCATTGCTTGCAGCAATCGCAACGCTGTATTTACCATCCGGGGCCACTGAACCATCCGTCAGCTTGCCGTCCCACGAGAAGGTGTGCACGCCAGCGCTCAGCGCGCCCAGATCGACGGTGTCAATTACCGCGCCACTGGCATCTTTAATGGTGGCAGTGGCGCCGGTCGAGGCGGAGCCGAGCTCAACACCAAAAGGCGTTGTGGTGCCGTTGCCGACCAGAATCTGGCTGCCGTTGACCATC
Source organism: Pantoea sp. PA1 (assembly GCF_056856975.1). Lineage (NCBI taxonomy): Bacteria > Pseudomonadati > Pseudomonadota > Gammaproteobacteria > Enterobacterales > Erwiniaceae > Pantoea > Pantoea sp. PA1. The sequence goes on along the minus strand of NZ_JBXGEE010000001.1, from coordinate 682,853 downwards.
ACGCCATGCCCAATCAGCGTGGAGCTCTGCAGCGACTGGCTGGTGCTGATCTGGCCGGAGATCGATCCCAGCGTGGTGTTCAGTTTTTCAATCCCGCTCAGGGTATTGATCTGTGCCAGCTGGGTGGTGAGCTGGCTGTTATCCATCGGATTGGTGGGATCCTGGTTCTGTAACTGGGTAACCAGCATGGTCAGGAACTGATTCTGCAGATCCTGCGCATTGTTGCCGGTGCCGGTGCTGGAGGAGCTGAGAACCGACGGATCCAGTTTTTCATTAACGCCTACCGCGATAGCCATGGTTTTTCTCCGTTATTGCCCAATCGTCAGGGTTTTCATCATCATCGACTTCACGGTGTTCAGCACTTCCACGTTGGCCTGGTAGCTGCGTGACGCCGACATGGTGTTGACGCTTTCGGAGACCACATCCACGTTCGGCATCTTCACGTAGCCTTTGGCATCGGCCATCGGGTTGCCCGGGTCGTAAACCAGTTTCGCTGGCGTCGGATCTTCGACAACCCGGGCGACTTTCACCCCGCCGGTTGCTGAGCCCGGCGCCGCATCGGTCTGGAAGACCACCTGCTTTGCCACGTAAGGCTTGCCATCGGGACCGGTGACGCTGTCGGCGTTCGCCAGGTTACTGGCACTGACGTTTAATCGCTGTGATTGCGCGGTCATCGCTGAACCGGCAATGTCAAAAATATTCAGCAAGGCCATAATTATTGCCCTTGTAACACGCTCATCATGCCTTTGATCTGGCTGCTGATGAGGGTGAGGTCGGTTTGATATTTCAGGCTGTTATCCGCGAACTGCGTACGCTCACGGTCCATATCTACGGTGTTGCCGTCGGCAGAAGGCTGATCGGGAATGCGATAAAGCATGTCCATCGAGGGTACGCCGTTTGTCTGTGCTTCAATGTGGCGAGCTGAAGTGACCTTCAACGCCATGCTGCTGCCTTCCGCACGGCCATTGGACATCACCCGACTCAGCTCGCTGGCAAAGTCGATATCCCGGGCCTGATAACCAGGGGTATCGGCGTTGGCAATATTTGACGCCAGGATCTCCTGACGTTGAGCACGCAGGTTGAGGGCCTCCGTACCAAATTTCAGCGCCGCATCCAGTTTGTCGAGCATGTTTCCTCCGCGTATGAGAATTTCGAGCTGGCAGCTTAATTTGAAAAAGCAAGGGGTCATCGTCTGAATAAGGCCTCAAATGACCGCTATTTTGACAATTGAGGATTTTTCTTAACGGTTACACTCGTTGCCATCATCAGTGAGGAATTGCACCATGCGTCGATATCTGACCCTGCTGACCAGCCTGCTGGTCGCGATCGCCCTGCCGGCTTCTGCGGGAGATCTCAATGCACAACTGAACCAGTTTTTTAAAGCGCGTGACGCCCAGCATGCTCAGGGCATGACGGTGGTGATTCGCACGCCGCAGGCGCAGTGGCCCACCTGTGAGGCGCCCCAGTTCACCCTGCCCGGCAACAGCCGGTTATGGGGCAACATGAGCGTGGCGGCCAACTGCGGTGAAAACCGCCGTTATCTTCAGGTCCAGGTCCAGGTGACCGGGAGCTATCTGGTGGCGAACCGGCTGCTGAGCCGGGGCAGCAGCGTCAGCGAAAGCGACTTCACGCTGCAGACGGGGCGTCTGGATACCCTGCCCGCACGCGCCCTGCTGAACAGCGACTCGGTGGCCGATGCGGTCGTCCTGCGTGACATCCCACCGGGACAGCCAATCAACCCCGCCATGCTGCGTCAGCCGTGGCGGGTTAAGGCGGGTCAGAGTGTGATGGTGATAGCCAGCGGCGACGGCTTTGACGCCAGTGGTGAGGGCAAGGCGCTGAACAACGCCACCCGTTCACAGTGGGTTCGCGTCAGGATGGGGAATGGTCAGATTGTCAGCGGTAAGGTGCGCGAGGATGGGAATATTCTTATAACGCTGTAAAGTGTTAAAGAAGCCCATCATGCTGCCGATAGAAGAATCAACAAAGCGATAACGCTATTATGATTCAGGTGGCAGACTTCCCCTGACCGTACAGGAGCCCGAATATGAGCATTGACAGAACGCAACCTCTGAAACCCGCCAGCACCGTACAGAGCCGCGATACCAGCGAGCCAGGCAGCAGCAAAGTGCGTCAGAGTGCCAGCCCGGCGGCAGCGCCGGCGGCGGCCGCTCAGGTCAATCTGAGCAGCGCGCAGTCTCAGCTGATGCAGCCGAGCAGCAAAGACATCAACGTCGAGCGCGTTGAACAACTGAAAACCGCCATTCGTAATGGCGAACTGAAGATGGATACCGGCAAAATCGCCGATGCGCTGATTGCCGATACTAAGGCGTATTTAGAGGGTAATTAGTTACCATGAGTAATTTGCAGACCACATTAGATAAGATGCAGGACGTGCTGGCATCGCTTTCTGCGGTGCTGGAAGAAGAGCAGCAGCAGCTGGCAAGCGGCAACATTAACAGCAACCTGCTGCAGCGCATCACTGAAGATAAAAGCGCGCTGCTCAGCACGCTGAACTATCTGGATGAGATGCGACGCACCGCTGAAAAGAGTCAGTCCGTGTCGGCACCTTATCGTGGTCAGAACGACATGGCACGCCGCTGGGACGTCATCCAGCAGCATAGCCGTCGTCTGCAGGATGCCAATGTGCATAACGGCATGCTGCTGCAGCATCAGATTCGCTACACCCAGGATGCCCTGGAGGTGCTGAAGCCGCATCAGACCCAGGCGTTTTATGGCCCGGATGGGATGGGTAAAGGCCAGGCCACGTTAAGCCGTAAAGCCTGAGCAGAAAAGTAGCAAAAAAAATCCCGCCTGATGCGGGATTTTTTTATGGCAGAAGAGGAACCGCGTCAGGCAGCGGTTCGGCGCGCATAGTCGCGCAGCCGAAATCCCAGCAGCGCCAGCGCCAGGAAGTAACTTCCCCCACCCACTGCACAGACCAGCGCCAGACGCAGCAGTCGCCACAGCATCGAGCCCTGCTCCCAGGCGGGCATCCATTGCAGCATGGCAAACAGCGCCCCGGCCATCACCGCCACGGCGATCAGCAGACGCACCAGAAAGCTGCTCCAGCCCGGCTGAGGCATAAATATCTGCTTCTTGCGCAGCTGCCAGTAGAGCAGCGAGGCATTCAGACAGGCCGCCAGCCCAATCGACAGAGAGAGACCGGCATGTTTCAGCGGGCCGATGAAGGCCAGGTTCATCACCTGCGTCATGATCAGCGTGATAATCGCGATTTTAACCGGGGTTTTGATGTCCTGCCGTGAATAGAAGCCGGGTGCCAGCACCTTAACCACAATCAGGCCCATCAGGCCTACAGAGTAGGCGATCAGCGCACGCTGCGTCATCAGCGCATCAAAGGCCGTGAATTTGCCATACTGGAACAGCGCCACGGTGAGCGGGCCGGAGAGCATCCCCAGCGCCACAGCGCAGGGCAGCGCCAGCAGGAAGCAGAGGCGTAGTCCCCAGTCCATCAGCCGGGAATACTCATCGTGATTGCCGCTGGAAAAACTTTTGGCCAGCGACGGCAGCAGAATGGTACCCAGCGCCACGCCCAGTACGCCGGAGGGGAACTCCATCAGGCGATCGGCGTAGTACATCCAGGAGACAGAACCCGACACCAGGAACGAGGCGAAGATGGTATTGATGATCAGCGAGATCTGACTGACCGAAACGCCCAGGATCGCCGGCCCCATCTGACGCATCACGCGCCAGACGCCTGCGTCACGCAGATTGATGCGTGGCAGCACCAGCATTCCCAGCTTCTTCAGGTGTGGCAGCTGATAGCCGAGCTGCAGCACCCCGCCCACAACGACCGCCCAGGCGAGCGCCATCACCGGCGGATGGAAATGCGGCGCGGCGAACAGGGCGAAGCTGATCATGCTGACGTTCAGCAGGGTCGGCGCAAAAGCTGGCACCGAGAAGCGGTTCCAGGTGTTCAGCACCGCACCCGCCAGCGACGCCAGCGAGATCAGCATAATGTAGGGAAAGGTCACCCGCAGCAGGGAACTGGTCAGGGCAAATTTATCCGCATGGTCGCTGAAGCCCGGTGCGGTAATCATGATCACCCAGGGCGCAGCGAGCATCCCCGCGAAGGTCACCAGCGCCAGCGCCAGTGTCAGCAGGCCTGAGACATAGGAGAGGAACAGACGTGTCGCCTCCTCACCCTGCTTGCTTTTATATTCCGCGAGAATGGGTACAAATGCCTGGGAAAACGCGCCTTCGGCAAAAATACGCCTCAGCAGATTCGGCAGTTTAAACGCAACAAAAAACGCATCGGTCGCCATTCCGGCGCCAAACACCCGCGCCACGATGGCATCACGGGCAAAGCCCAGAACGCGGGAAAACAGGGTCATGGAACTGACCGCTGCCAGCGATTTCAAAAGATTCATAATTGACGGCGCATCCTGAAAAAATCAGTAAAAAGGAGAAGTCGCGCGGGCACCTGAAAGATGCCCGGCGACAGTCTACTGCCACGGAGGGAAATGACCAGCACGGAGTGTTACAAGGCGTTATTCCAGAATGGCACTACGCCAGAGGTTTTCCACCACACGCTGCGCCATCAGCGCCTGTTCACCGCTGGTTTCAGGCGTCATCTGATTCTGCACGCAGTCGATAAAATGGCGTGCGGCCCCGCTGAACCCGCGCTGGGTCAGATGGCTCTGCCAGGCGGCAGGCGGAGCGATCAGCACGCCATCGTGCCGCTCTTCCTGCCAGTCGCGCATCTCACTGATGTCGATACATTTACCGTCGCCTGTCGCACTGACCCGCTCACGCTGACTGCCTGCGCGCCGATGCATGCTGGTGGTGATTGACAGGCCCTCCAGGGCGAAGTGGTGCTCAGCGTAGAGCATCTGTCCCTGTTCGTTGGTGTCAATGCGCCCCTGAACATGCTGAACAGGCTTGCCGCCGAGCCAGAGTGCGGTGTCGACGACGTGCAGGTAGTCATCAAGCAGGGTAAAGCGGAGATCCTGAGGCCCGACGCTGTCGCTGCGGTGCTTTTCAATCCGCAGGGAAGCGACGTGTCCCATCTCCGCCCGCAGCTGCTGATAGCGCGGGGCGAAGCGGCGATTAAAGGCGACCATCAGCTTACGCTGCTGTTTCTCCGCCAGCGCCACCAGCGCCTCAGCCTGATCCAGAGTTTCCGCCAGCGGCTTATCGACGCAGACATCTTTTCCGGCCAGCAGCAGCGCCTTCACCACCTCATAGTGCGTGGCAGTGCTGCTGTGGACAAAAACGGCATCGCAGGCCGCGGCCAGCGCATTCAGGGAACTGAAACAGTCCATACGGTAACTGTCGCAGAGTGGCCGGGCTTTGGCCTGATTCGGCGAAAATGCCCCCACCAGCGTCCAGTCCGTCGCCGCCGACAACACCGGCAGCCAGGCTTTCTGTGCGATACCGCCGAGTCCCACCACACCAATACGTAAAGTCATCTTAATGCTCCGGCTGCAGCAGTTGAGTGAGCTGAGCCTGAAGCCGGGCGACCTGCTGTTCCAGGGTGGCCACACGCCTTGCCAGATCGCCCTGCTCTTCCGGCTCATCGGCGGCCAGTGGCGTGTCGCTCTCCCCGGCCAGCAGATGCATAAAGCGGCTTTCGCGCTTGCCCGGCTCGCGCGCCAGGCGGATCACCCGGGCGCTGTCGTCACGCTGCATCAGGCCTTCCAGCGTCTGTTCTGTTTCGCTGACGTCACTGAACTCATGAAGACGGCCGCTGCGGGTGCGCAGTTCGCCTGGCGTCTGCGGACCGCGCAGCATCAGTAACGTCAGCACGGCAACTTCGGCGCTGTTCAGCTTCAGCGTGCCAAAGGCGGAGTTACAGAAACGCTGCTCATATTTCACGACCCGCTGACCGGACGCGCTGCTGGCGGTAACCAGATGCCGCTTCACCAACTGATCGAGTTCATCCTGTACCGCGCTTTCACTCAGCTCCATCACCGGCTCGCGGTTTGATTTCTGGTTACAGGCCACCACGACCCCATTCAGTGACAGCGGATACTGTTCCGGCGTGGTGACCTGCTTCTCCAGCAGGCAGCCCAGCACGCGCAGCGCCTGCGCCGATAAAGCCATCTTCATGCTTGCGTCCTCATTGTTGTCCACGCCGGTCAGGCGTCCATTCCCGCTGGGTTAGCGCTGTCAGCACGTGATCCTGCCAGCGTCCGTCAATCAGCAGATAGTCTTTCGCATATCCCTCTTTCTCAAAACCGAGGCGCGCCAGCAGGTCGCCGCTGCGCTGGTTATGCGGCATGTAGTTCGCCATGATGCGGTGAATATGCTGCTGACGCTGCATGTAGCGGATAGCAGACTGTAACGCTTCAAACATCAGCCCCTGTCCCTGCCACTTTTCGCCCAGCGAATAGCCGAGATAACAGGCGTGAAAGGAACCGCGCAGTACGTTGCTGAAGTTAGCTACGCCGCGCACTTCGGTTTCTTCGCTGTCCATCAGAATAAAATAGAAGGCCGAGCCCTGCTTATGCATGTCGGCGATCAGCCCCAGCCGCGCCTGCCAGCCGGAGGGATAGCAGTGACTGTCATCGCGCACCGGCTCCCACGGTTTTAAAAACAGGCGGTTTTCCGCGTAGTAATCTGCCATTCGCCAGGCATCACGTTCGTGAACCAGACGGACCACCAGCCGATCGGTGGTTAAGCGCACCCTGGGCGCGGCAGAACGATAGCCAAACATCCTGACTCCTGAAATCAATGGCTGAGAGTGAAAGCCGTCATTATCTGGCTTTCACTATAACCGCCGCCTGGGCTGCGGTAAAACATTACGGATTTTTTGCCGTAAAGAGGTTGATTTTGTTGTGTTATCACCGCGCAGACGCCCCTGCTCAGGCGTCATCAACGCCCGTTCAGCCCGGCCATCTGTCGGGCTGGTTTGCCGGGAGGGGGAATCTCTTCCATACTTTTCAGGCGCCCGGAACAGGATGAAATGATTCACTCTGTTAAACATTAACCTGTAAACGAGGGAGATCAGGATGAAGCTCTATATCTACGACCACTGCCCCTTCTGTGTGAAAGCGCGCATGATTTTTGGTCTGAAGAATTTGCCGGTTGAGCTGGTGGTCATGCTCAATGACGATGAAGAGACGCCTCAGCGACTGATTGGCCAGAAAATGGCGCCTGTCCTGCAGAAAAAGGATGGCAGCGCGATGCCGGAAAGCATGGAGATTGTGCACTATGTCGACCAGCAGGATGGCAAACCGCTGATTACCGGTGCGCTCAATCCGGCCATTGGCGACTGGCTGCGTCACATGAACAGCTACGTGAATAAGCTGCTGCTGCCGCGCATTGCCGAGGCCCCTTTTGCGGAGTTTGCCACCCCGGCGGCACGTGACTATTTCCGCGCGAAAAAGCAGGCCAGCATCGGTGATTTCGAGGAGCTGAAAACGCATTCGGCCGGACTGATTAAAAAAGTCAGCGGCAATCTGCGCAAACTGGACGGCCTAATTGTCCAGCCTAATGCGGTTAACGGCGAGCTGTCGGAGGATGATTTCAGTCTCTTCCCGCTGCTGCGCTCCCTGACGCTGGTTCCGGGCATCGACTGGCCAGCACGGGTCGCTGACTATCGCGACAATATGGCCAAACAGACCCAGGTCAATCTGCTCTCTTCTATTGCGCAGTAATCCCGCCCGGATGAGAGACGCCGCGGTGTTTCTCATCCCTTTTCTGATGACACCTCTCACGCATTCAGGCAGGCTATATCCTGTTAACTGACTTTGTTATCCAGGATATAGAACGATGAAAAAGGTATTTTTCGGGCTGACTGCCCTGATGTTTGTGCTGCTGGTGAGCGGCTGCAATAAACTGACGCAGTACACTATCAGCGAACAGGAAGTGAATCAGGCGCTGCAAAAGCATAACAACTACGAGAAAGACATTGGCGTGTCCGGTCTGGTCAATGCGCATATTGTCCTGAATAATCTCACCAGCCAGATCGGCCGCGCAGAACCCGGCAAAGTGTCGCTCTCCGGCAAAGCAAAGATTAACGTCACCTCTCTGTTCGGCCCGCAGCAGGCTGACATGCAGCTGACGATGCGCGCACAGCCCGTCTATGACCCACAGCAGGGGGCGATCTTTCTGCGCGATCTGGAGATAACCGACGCACAGGTGGCGCCGGAGAAAATGGCCGCCATCATGAAAACCCTGACGCCTTATCTGAATCAGTCGCTGAAGAGCTATTTCGATCAAAACCCGGCGTACCGTCTCAGCGCTGACCGCAGTAAAGGTGAGTCACTGGCGAAAAAATTTGCCAAAGGACTGGAAGTCAGACCGGGCGAACTGGTTATCCCCTTCACGCAGTAATCCCGATTGCCGCGCCATCCGGCGCGGATTTTTGCTGTCAGCAGAAAAAGCAGGTGCAAACGGTTGCCTGAATCCTTATGCTTAGACCCCGGCCAAAACATGCCTTCTGTTTCCTTTATGCCGGAGCTTCACTGATGACAGCACAACCTCAGCAACTTACCCTGCGTCGCCCTGACGACTGGCACATTCATCTGCGTGACGATGAGATGCTTAAAACGGTCCTGCCCTATACCAGCGCGGTTAATGGTCGTGCCATCGTGATGCCTAACCTGGTGCCGCCGGTGACCAGCGTGGCGGCAGGAGAAGCGTACCGTGACCGCATCCTGGCCGCGCTGCCCGCCGATCACGCCTTTACGCCGCTGATGACCTGTTATCTCACTGACTCACTGGATCCGGATGAGCTTGAGCGTGGCTTCACATCCGGTCTGTTTACCGCCGCCAAGCTCTATCCGGCTCATGCCACCACTAACTCCAGCCACGGCGTCACCAATATCGCCTCCATCGCCCGCGTGCTGGAGCGGATGCAGCAGCTGGGTATGCCGCTGCTGGTTCATGGCGAAGTCACCGATGCCCATATCGACATTTTTGATCGCGAAGCCCGCTTCATTGAGACGGTGATGGTGCCGCTGCGCAGTCAGTTTCCGGGGCTGAAAGTGGTGATGGAGCACATCACCACCCAGGATGCCGCGGATTATGTCGCTGCTGCCGATGAGACGCTGGGCGCGACCATTACGCCGCAGCACCTGATGTTTAACCGCAACCACATGCTGGTGGGCGGGATTCGCCCGCATCTTTACTGCCTGCCGATTCTTAAGCGCAATGTGCATCAGGACGCGCTGCGCAGGGTCGTGGCCAGTGGTCATCCGCGTTTCTTCCTCGGCACCGACACCGCTCCGCATCTGCAGCATCTTAAAGAGTCTGCCTGTGGCTGCGCGGGCGTATTTAATGCGCCGACCTCGCTGGCGGCCTACGCGACCGTGTTTGAAGAGCTGAATGCGCTGGAGCATTTCGAAGCGTTCTGTTCTGAAAACGGCCCGCGTTTCTATGGCCTGCCGCTGAATGAAGGCACAATTACCCTGGTGCGTGAGCCCTGGCAGGTGCCGGCGTCCATCTCACTGGGCAGTGACGCTCTGATTCCTTTCCTCGCGGGTGAAACGCTCAACTGGCGCGTTGCATAATTTTGCTTGCCTCCGGTGGATGGATACTGTAAATATATACAGTATCTTATCCGGAGGCTGCTATGCGTGTTGAAATTACCGTATCAAATACCCGACCTCTTCCTGCTGGCGCGATAGAGGCGTTAAGCGATGAACTGTCGCGCCGCATTGACGAACAGTTCCCTGACTCGACCAATCACGTCAAGGTACGTTATGCCAGTGCCAACAATCTCAGCGTGCTGGGCGGTGGAAAAGAGACGCGCGACCAGATCAGCGAAATCCTGCAACAGACGTGGGAGAGTGCTGACGACTGGTTCATTACTGATTAACCGCCACTGTGCTTTTTTTCCGGGTGTCGCCACCCGGTTTTTTTATCTTTTCTCCCCTCTCGCACTTCCCTCTTCCTGCATCTAGACTCTTACTGATCAATGCCCTATCCTTGCGCTCGTCACGCATAACAGGAGGTGCGACACCATGACTACTGATAAACCGGAAGAGGCGATGACCTTTGGTGAGTTGTTAGCACTGATTGGTGATCAGCAGCGTCGTTTAACGGTGCTGGAAAATGCCTTTTCCAGTCTGATTTTCTGTCTTGACGATCGTGCCAGCCAGCTGCTGGTGCACAATCTGTCGCTGGAAGCCCAGAATCAAAACCATGATGAACAGCTTCAGCAACATTTTGCCCGTCTGGCAGAGTCCCTGCAGAAACGCGTCGGCGGCATCGTGCCAGACAGCCCGGCGCTCTGAACCGGCGGCCTGCCCCGCTTTTCGCCTGCCCACTGAATCGTAGAAAAAATGCCTGCCTGCCAGGCATTTTATTTTTTGACTCCTGCCTGTTAAAAGCGAATATTCTGTGAGAAGCTGACTCACGGCATTTTTTAAACAGTGACACCCGGGTTTACTGTTATAATTGTTTCGCTATCGGAATAAAAAAGCCGCATTGAACCTCATCATGCACTTCGTTTAACGAGTAATAAGGAGGTTATAATGGACAGAAGAAAAGACGTTATTCAGACTCACCCGCTGGTGGGCTGGGATATCAGTACCGTTGATAGCTATGACGCCATGATGATCCGCCTGCACTCGCTGTCGTCGCAGGATCAAAAAGAAGAAGAAGCGGATGTTGGCCCCACCTACTGGCTGACAACGGATGTGGCAAGGCAGTTCATCTCGATCCTCGAAGCAGGCATCGCCAAGATTGAATCCGCCGAGCAGATGGAACGACTCCTCAGTAAGCATTAGTTTCAGCCACATCAAAGGGGCACCCTCAGGGGTGCCTTTTTCGTTTCTGTTTCGGTATGCTGTTGATTATCTGACTCTTAGAGCGTAGTTACCATGATTTATGATCTTATCGTCGTTGGCAGCGGCTCAGTAGGTGCGGCGGCTGGCTACTATGCCACCCAGGCAGGCCTCTCGGTATTAATGATCGACAGCGCCCACCCTCCTCACAATCAGGGCACGCATCATGGCGAGAGCCGTCTGATTCGTCACGCCTACGGCGAAGGTGAACGTTATGTGCCGCTGGTGCTGCGGGCGCAGACGCTGTGGGATGAACTGGAACAGCGAGCCGGTGAGCGCATTATGCATCGCAGCGGCGTACTTAACCTCGCCCCTCACGACTCCCCTTTTATCCGCAACGTTATCGACAGCGCAAGCCGCTGGCAGCTTAACATTGAGGTGATGCAGCCCGGGGAAGTGCGTCAGCGCTGGCCACAGATTAACGTACCTGAGGGCTATCTGGGCGTATTTGAGCCGCAGTCGGGCTTCCTGAAATGTGAACAGGCGGTGCGCAGCTGGGTTCAGCTGGCGGAACAGGCAGGCTGTGCCCAGCTGTTCAACTGCCCGGTCTCAGAACTGGGACGGGATGGCGATCTTCAGCAGGTTACGACGCTGGATGGTGTCTATCGCGGCCGTAAAATGGTGGTCAGCGCCGGTACCTGGGTCGGAAAACTCATCCCGAATCTGCCGGTTGCCCCTACCCGTAAGGTGTTTGCCTGGTATCAGGCTGATGGTCGCTACAGCGAGAACAACAGGTTCCCGGGCTTTACCGTCGAGATGCGTGACGGCAGCCAGTTCTATGGCTTCCCGGCCGACAATAACGCACTGAAAGTGGGTCGTCACGATGGCGGACAGCCGATGCAGCAGCCTGAAGATCGTAAACCCTTCGGTGCGGTGGCGGCAGATGGCAGTGAAGCTTTTGGCTTCCTGCGCCAGTTCTTACCGGGCGTCGGTGTCTGTCTGCATGGTGAAGCGTGCAGCTACGACTTCAGCCCGGATGAAGATTTTATTATTGATACGCTGCCGGGCGAACCCAATCGCCTGCTGATAACCGGACTCAGCGGACACGGCTTTAAATTTGCCAGCGTGCTGGGCGAACTGGCCGCGGAATTTGCGCAGCAGAAACCTTTTTCCTTTGATCTCTCTCCGTTCCGCCTTTCGCGTTTCTGACTCTGCAAACGGATGGCATCACAGGGTGCCATCCTGCTGACAAAAATTGACGCAAGCTGAATTTCCCTGACAAAAATTCGCCCTTATTTCGCCCCGATTGTTCATTTGCACGGAATGAGGTTGACCGTTTTCCCCTCATCAAAATTATTATTCAGTAATATTGCCCATTTCCCTGCCTTTTTATTCAACCTTTTCCGATGATTTTTTTAAGTATATAGAATCGTAAGGGCGATTGCTTTTATATTTCATAATGTGGATGCTTATTTCATATTATTTCTATGTGACACTCAGATTATGTTATTACGTAATACACCGCATCAGTTTGACCGGGTTGCTGTGCTGCTGCACTGGTCGATGGCGCTGGCCATTTATGGCATGTTTGCGCTGGGATTATGGATGGTCGGTCTGGGCTATTACGACAGCTGGTATCACGACGCCCCGGAAATTCATAAAAGTATTGGCGTGCTGCTGTTACTGACGCTGATTATCCGCCTGGTGTGGCGCGTTATTTCGCCGCCGCCCAGGCCGCTGAGCAGCCATTCCCCTCTGGTGCGCATCAGTTCTGTCGTGGCACACCTGTTACTTTATACCCTGCTGCTGGCCATTCTGATCAGCGGCTATCTCATCTCCACCGCCGACGGTAAACCCATCGCCGTGTTCAGCTGGTTTACGCTGCCTGCCCTGTTCAGCGGTGCAGGCGAGCAGGCCGACCTCGCAGGCGATATTCACCTCTGGCTGGCCTGGAGTGTGGTGATCCTGTCGATCCTGCACGGTCTGGCTGCGATAAAACACCATGTTATCGATCGCGATAACACCTTAAAACGAATGTCAGGTTTACGCCTCCCCTTACCCTCTGAAAAGGACAGATAATATGTTGAAGAAAAGTCTGCTGACGATGACCGCGGCCAGCCTGCTGCTCGGTTCCCTGAGTGCCAGTGCCGCTGACTACAAAATTGATAAAGAGGGGCAGCACGCCTTTATTCAGTTTCGCATCCAGCATCTGGGTTACAGCTGGCTCTACGGAACCTTTAAGGATTTCGATGGCCGCTTCACCTTTGATGAGAAGAACCCTGCCGCCGATAAAGTCGAGGTGACGATTAATACCAGCAGCGTGGATACCAACCATGCCGAACGTGACAAACATCTGCGCAGCGCGGATTTCCTGAACAGCAGTAAAAATCCGCAGGCGACTTTTAAATCCACGTCGGTGAAGAAAGAGGGCGATGAATTAGAGATTACCGGCGATCTGACGCTGAACGGCGTCACTAAGCCGGTGACGCTGGAGGCGAAGAAGCTGGGTGAAGGCAAAGATCCGTGGGGCGGTTATCGTGCTGGCTTTGAAGCGGAAGGTGAAATTGCGCTGAAAGATTTCAATATAACGAAAGATCTGGGGCCAGCCTCGCAGAAGGTTCAGCTGATGATCTCCGTGGAAGGTGTGCGTCAGTAAAGCCGCAGGCCGCCTGAATCAGTGTTCAGGCGGCCACGTTTACCGCTTTATGACTTCTTCGGCGCGGGAATGGTCATGTTTAACAGGCCACGCGACTTGTTAAAGATTTTATTGCCATTCTCTCGTCCGGCACGACGGGCGCGCTGCTCTTCCGGAGAGAGCTTCGCCTCTTCCTGACAGATCGGACTGCAGCAGTTCTCAAACTTCTCGGCGCAGCTCTTGCACTGAATAAACAGCAGATGACAGCCGTCATTCACGCAGTTGACGTGGGTATCGCAGGGCTCACCGCACTGATGGCAGTTTGCCAGCACATCGTCAGAAATCCGCTCCCCCATCCGCTCATCAAAGACAAAGTTTTTGCCTTTGAATCTGACCGGCAAGCCCTGTTCACGGGCGCGGCGGGCGTACTCGATGATGCCACCTTCGATATGGTAGACATCTTCAAAACCGTTATGCCGCATCCAGGCACTGGCCTTTTCACAGCGGATGCCGCCGGTGCAGTACATGACGATCTTTTTATCTTTCTGTTCCCTGAGCATATCCACGGCCATCGGCAGCTGGTCACGGAAGGTGTCTGCCGGCACTTCCAGCGCGTTGTCAAAACGGCCCACTTCATATTCGTAGTGGTTTCGCATATCGACAAACAGCGCGTCCGGATCGTCCAGCATGGCGTTGACTTCCGCCGCTTTCAGGTAGTGACCGACATTGCTTGCGTCGAAGCTGCTGTCCTCAATACCGTCCGCCACGATGCGATCGCGCACTTTCAGGCGCAGTACCCAGAACGACTTTCCATCATCATCCAGAGCAACGTTCATACGCAGGTTGTTCAGCGCGGGATCGAACGCATACAGCCAGGCCTTCATCTTTTCATACTGGCTGGCGGGCACGCTGATCTGCGCGTTGATGCCTTCATGGGCAACATAGACGCGACCGAACACCTTGAGGGCGGTCAGGCCAACATAGAGCGCATCGCGGAAGGCTTTAGGATCGGCAATCTGGAAATACTTATAAAAAGAGACAGTGGTGCGCGGCTCAGTTTCAGCCAGCATGCGCGCCTTCAGCTCTTTATTGGAAACGAGGTTATGTAACACTGGCATGGTGTTCTTTCCTGTTATCAATAGGAGAAAATTAGCGGGCACATGATACCTGATTTCAGGTGTATGCAAAGCGTTGCGTCAGGACCCATCATCAGTTGCTGTTTTTTCCGGCACTTGCGGCGGCTTTCTCCCCGCTCATTGAGGCGCGGTTCCATCAGCGATATTTAAGCGAACGTTAAAAACTGGCACAATAGTGTAAATCAATGAGATATCAGCACCGCAGGGTGCATGACGCAGGAAAATTAACCTTCACATGACTCAGTTGCCTCAGTTTTCACGAGAACTGCTTCACCCGCGCTATTGGCTGACCTGGCTGGGTATCGCTTTTCTTTATCTTTTGGTGCTCCTTCCTTATCCCCTTCTCTATGTGCTCGGCTGCAATATTGGCCGTATCGCCATGCGCTTTATGAATCGTCGCGTCAGCATCGCCCGCCGTAATCTGGAATTAAGTTTTCCGGAGATGCCGGTCAATGAGCGCGAGGCGATGGTGAAACATAATTTCGAATCCGTCGGCATGGGCCTGATTGAAACCGGCATGGCGTGGTTCTGGCCGGACTGGCGTATTAACAAGTGGCACAAGCCGTCCGGTCTGGAGCATATTCAGGCCGCGCGCGACAACCAGCGCGGTGTGCTGCTCATCGGCATGCACTTTCTGACGCTGGAGATCGGCGCGCGCATGTTTGGCATCCACAATCCTGGCATTGGCGTCTATCGCCCCAATGACAACAAGCTGATTGACTGGCTGCAGGTCAAAGGTCGCATGCGGTCAAACAAAAGCATGCTCGACCGTAAGGATCTTAAAGGAATGATCCGCGCCCTGAAGCAGGGGGACATTATCTGGTATGCCCCTGACCACGACTATGGCCCGCGCAGCAGCGTCTTTGTGCCCTTCTTTGGCGTGGAAAAGGCGGCAACGACGGTGGGGACCCATCTGCTGATCCGCGCAGGCAACCCCGCAGTCATTCCGTTTGTGCCGCGTCGTCTGCCTGGTGGCCGGGGCTATGAACTGATGATCCTGCCCGACATCCGCAGCGAATTTACGCTGGAAAACGATGAAGTTACCGCGGCCAGGATGAACAAAGTGGTTGAAGAGGGTGTGCTGCTGGCACCTGAGCAATATATGTGGCTGCATCGCCGCTTTAAAACCCGTCCGCAAGGCGAACCCTCCCGCTATTAATCTGTCACGCTAAACGGTCTCACGGCCGTTTAGCGCCTCTTCTGCTGCAATGCTCTGCCCCGATAAATCAATCGCGCGGCTGCCCGATATTGCGGCTTCCCGGTTTAACGATCCAGCTATTATCAGATACGCTCGCAGGAGACGCTGATTTCCACCGCATTCAATCAGCCCGGCTTATTTATTAAAACCACAAAGAGCCGCCTGCTGCATATTCTGGCAGACATTCATCAGATTTTAATTATCCTGCTTTAATTTCCGCTGGCGCTAATTATTTTTATCACCAGGCCTATTCCTATTTAGCCAGGCTTAATGCTTTCTGGTCGCTTATCAATCCACTAAAATTAACTTAATTAACAAGGCATTGTCATACAAGCCGCCGACATATTCATTTTTACAAAAATTTAACAGCCCGATATGCCGTTATTGCATTTGAACCTGTTCCGACTTAACGGTAATTTCAGCAGTGACATTCAGGCTTTTAACGACTTCAGCTCAATTATAAAAAAACGATTTCACACAGCGAACCTCAGGGGATCCCTAATATGAGTAAAGGTCTCTACTATTACGTCACCATTACGACCGATCAGGAGAACTACCATTTTCTTCATCGTCAGGGATGCAGACGGATGCCCGGCAAGGAGCAGATGATTTTTATCGGCACCCTGTATAATCTCAGCCAGGCCTTATCCATCGCCAGAATCAATTTTAAGAAAGTTAAACCCTGCATCAAATGCTGTATTCGCTACGCGGCACCGGTTATTCATGAGTCGGTACAGCCGGTTCTGCACTTCCCGCAAAAAATGCGTTAATCCCGCTGCTGGCGGGAAGTGGTTTATTTCCCGCCAGTCACACGCCCCCGCCCTTTCCCTCCGGCAAATTTCGTCTATTCTTCACTGAAATCAAGTGAACCCGGTAAGGAGAAGATCGATGAGCATGTACAGTACCTTAGAGGAAGCGATTGATGCTGCACGTGAGGAGTTTCTCGCAAACAACCCTGAAGTGGATGAAGAAGAGGCGTCGGTCAGCCAGTTCGGCCTGCAAAAGTATGTGATGCAGGATGGCGATATCATGTGGCAGGCTGAGTTCCTGGTCGACGAAGGTGACGCAGGCGAATGCCTTCCTTACCGCACCGGTGAAGCTGCTCAGGCTATTTTTGACGCTGATTTTGACGAAGTGGAACTGCGTCAGGAGTGGTTAGCGGAAAACACCCTGCACGAGTGGGACGACGGCGAGTTCCAGCTGGAGCCGCCGCTGGACACCGAAGAGGGTGAAGCCGCGGCTCAGGAGTGGGAAGATGATAACAGCGACTCCGATCGCGGTTATTCGTAAGGACCATGGCTGGCATCCACTGGCAACAGCAGGGTGTCCAGCACCAGCGACAGGGGCAGATCAAGGATGGTCAGCACCCGCCATCCGCTGTCGCGTACATCCCACTGTACGCCTGGATAGTACTGATTACCGTGTCCCTGTCCGGGCACGGTTCGGCTGATAATACTGCCGCATCCGCTTAAGCAGAGCACCGCGAGAGCGATAACACCTGCCTTTAAAACTCGTTTCACCACAAAACCCGCCTTTACCTGCCCCAGAGAGTGTCACGCGCGGCATGCGGTGACGGCCTGCGAGTAAATTATCATCCCCGCCCTGTTTTCATCCCATAAAAAAAGCGGCATCGCTGCCGCTTTTTCAGATTACGCGTTTTTTGCCAGCGCGTTAGGGTTGAGCGTCAGTTTCTGATAACTCTCTACCCATTGGTGATACTTCTCCGCATTTTCCCACAGTCGGGTATGGACGCGGGCCAGCACCACCGGATCGCTGATCAGCTGCAGACGCTGGTCGCGGCTGAGTTTTTCCGGTGCATCGCTCAGCGCCTGATCGACACGACGGTCACGGGCGTAGTCGAGTAGCTGACTCTGCCGGTGACGTGAAGTCGCCAGCGCTGTCGCCAGCGCGTTAAACGCCGGATGGAACAGCGCGTGCATAAAGCCGTTCTCCAGTACACGTTCGCGGTTAAGCTGCAGATAGCGGTCGGTGTCCACCAGCTCCTGCGGCGGTGAAGACTCTTCCGGGATCAGGAACAGCTTCGCGCGCTTGCTCTTCAGGCCCAGCGTTGCGCGGCTCGACATCACCGACACAAACGGTGACAGGATCAGGGAGAAGACGATCGGTGCCAGCCACCACAGGAAGTTGAGATCCAGCAGTCCCATACCAATTGCCCACACCAGACCCAGTGCCATCTGTGAACCGTGACGTTTGAACGCCTCGCCCCATGGCGTCGCATCGTCATCACGCTGCGGGGAGTTCCAGACGACTTCCCAGCCAAGGAAGGCGCTGACCACAAACACGGTGTGGAACAGCATGCGCACCGGGGCCAGCAGCACCGAGAACAGCGTTTCCAGCACCAGTGACAACAGCACGCGCAGTGCGCCACCGTAAGGCTTCGCCCCTTTAAACCAGATCAGCACCACGCTCAGCAGCTTCGGCAGGAACAGAAGCACCATCGTGGTCGAGAACAGCGCTATCGCCAGCTCCGGACGCCACTGCGGCCAGACCGGGAAGAGCTGTCGCGGCTGCAGGAAGTAGGTCGGCTCCATAAGCGTATGCACGACCTGCAGGGCCGTGGAAAGCGCCAGGAACAGGAACCACAGCGGAGCTGACAGGTAGGACATCACGCCGGTCAGGAACACCGCGCGGTGAACCGGGTGCATCCCTTTTACCAGGAACAGACGGAAGTTCATCAGGTTACCGTGGCACCAGCGGCGGTCACGCTTCAGCTCATCCAGCAGGTTCGGCGGCAGTTCTTCATAAGAGCCCGGCAGGTCATAGGCGATCCAGACGCCCCAGCCGGCACGACGCATCAGTGCCGCCTCGACGAAGTCATGCGACATGATCGAGCCCGCAAACGACCCCTCGCCCGGTAGTGGCGCCAGCGCACAGTGCTCGATAAAGGGTTTCACGCGGATAATGGCGTTATGCCCCCAGTAGTGCGACTCGCCCAGCTGCCAGAAGTGCAGACCGGCGGTAAACAGCGGACCATAGACGCGGGTCGCAAACTGCTGACAGCGCGCATAGAGCGTATCCATTCCTGAGGCTTTCGGCGACGACTGGATGATCCCGGCGTTCGGGTTAGCCTCCATCATACGCACCAGGCCGGTCAGGCACTCGCCACTCATGACGCTATCGGCATCCAGCACGACCATGTAGCTGTAGTTGCTGCCCCAGCGACGACAGAAGTCATCGATGTTCCCGCTTTTACGCTTCACACGACGACGGCGACGGCGATAGAAGATCTTGCCTGCCCCGCCGACGTCACGGACCAGTTCCATCCAGGCTTTCTGTTCGGCAACGGCGATATCCGCATCGTAGCTGTCACTGAGGATGTAGACGTCAAAGTGCTCTGCGTTACCGGTGCGAACCACTGACTCCCAGGTCGCACGCAGACCGGCGTAAACACGCTCTACGTCTTCATTACAGATCGGCATAATCAGCGCGGTGCGATGCGCCGGATTCAGCGGCTCATCCCCGACCGTGGAGTAGGAGATGCTGTATTTATCGCGCCCGATCAGCAGCTGCAGGAAGCCCATCAGGGCGGTCCAGAAACCGGCTGACACCCAGCAGAACAGAATGGCAAACAGGAACAGGATGCCGGTCTGCAGCACATACGGCAGGATCTGCATCACTGACTGCTGCCAGTTCTGGTTGATCATCTCCATCGGGTCCAGCAGCGTCCAGCCCTGATAGGGCAGAATGCTCTTCATGTACCAGGTGGCGACCACGGTCTGGAAAATCGTCAGGATCAGCAGAATGTAGCGACGAATCGAACCGACATGACGCCACTTCTCTTCGGCTCGCTGCTCTTCCGCACTGGCGTAGCGCGGCACAGATTTGCGTCCACGCAGAGAGTCCCAGGCGCGGGCAACCGGGTTGGTGCGCCACGCTTCCGGGAACATCAGTGAACGTTTGACTTTGGGCATCGCCTTCAGCGTGGTGCGGTCGAGGTAATCTTTACCTAGCTGCTGACCGCCCGCCAGTGCATCGGGCCAGGCCATTTCCACCCGCGATGAGACCGATTTTAACGGCGCATCGTCGGGACGGTCACTGGCTGCGACATCCCTGCCCAGCACATCATGAATGAAGTGGAACGCACTGGCATTCTGCAATGAGACGCTCAGGCGAGACTTCCCTGCCGCATCCAGCGGCAGAGATTCCACATAACGTTGAGGTGTAAAAGTCGATTTATTCATTGGCAGGTAACTGATAGCTCCAGGTTTCCGTCAATGTCTTGTCGCCGCTAACCAGCGCCGCACGCATTTCGGTGGACTGCTTGGCATCTTTCACACGCAGACGCAACACCAGACGCCAGCCTTTAGTGACCGGGTTATAACGTACGCTCTGCTCAACCACTTCAGCGTTTTTACCGACGCTGAACTGCGGGGTCACCTGACTGTTTTCCGCCATCTTACTCATGTCTTTACCCACGAAGTCGATGGTGAAAGCCACGGTGCCATCCGGCTGACGCACCAGGTTTGACTGCTTCACGTCACCCGCTGAGCGCAGGGTGTTTTTGACCCAGGCAATGTCATCCGAGTGCAGCTGCTTCTCGTCGCGCGAGAAGTGCAGGCGATATTTGAAGTTCATCTCTTTGCCAGGCTCTGGCAGCGTCTCCGGCGTCCAGAACGCAACGATGTTATCGTTGGTTTCATCGGCCGTCGGGATCTCAACCAGTTCAACCCGGCCTTTACCCCAGTCGCCTAATGGCTCCACCCAGCCGCTTGGGCGCAGGTCATAGCGGTCATCCAGATCCTGATAGTTGCTGAAGTCACGCCCGCGCTGCAGCAGACCGAAGCCTTTCGGATTCTCGATAGTGTAGGTGCTCACCGCCAGATGGCGCGGGTTGTTCAGCGGACGCCAGATCCACTCTCCGTTGCCATTGTGGATAGAGAGGCCGTCAGAGTCATGCAGTGCCGGACGGAAGTTATTCACTGTCGATGGCTGGTTCTGGCCAAACAGGAACATACTGGTCAGCGGAGCAATACCCAGTTTGCCGACGTTGTCACGCAGGTAAACTTTGGACTGCACATCCACGGTAGAGGCTTCACCCGGACGCAGCACGAAGCGATACGCACCCGTCGCACGAGGCGAATCGAGCAGCGCATAGATCACCAGCTGTTTGTCCTGAGGTTTCGGACGCTCAATCCAGAACTCTTTGAAACGCGGGAACTCTTCACCGGACGGCAATGCCGTGTCGATGGCGAGTCCACGCGCCGACAGGCCATAGACCTGACCGGCACCGATTACACGGAAATAGCTGGCGCCCAGGAAGCTGGCGATCTCATCGTTTTTACCCTTATTATTAAGCGGGTAAAGCACTTTGAAACCGGCAAAACCGAGGTTTTTAACGGCGTCAGCGTCATGTTTTACGTTACCGAAATTGAAATAATCGGGGCTGTATTTGATCTCACGCACCGCGCTGGCGGTCACTTCGTTGATCTGCACCGGGGTATCGAAATACATCCCCTGGTGATAGAACTCCAGCTTGAACGGCGTGCGCAGTTTGCCCCAGTACGCTTTATCGTGGTTAAACTGGATCTGCTGATAGTCAGCAAATTTCATTTCACGAAATTGAGAGGGTAAATTGCTTTTAGGCGCTTCGAAGCTTTTCCCTGCCAACGCTTTGGCTTGTGTGGCAACATCATCAATGTTAAACGCCCAACTGTTATTGGCATATAACGCCAGCAGAACCGCAGTACCAATCCAGCGTACCTTCATCAGTCCGGCTTTATTTTTTTCTTTAGTCAGCACATCCCCCCCTTTCGTGTGCTTAAATCAAACCCGTTTATCTTAAAGGATTATTCGGTTTTCCGACAGCTTATGCGCAACATTGTTCCCGCATTTCGTCAGGCTTAACGCTACTTTTAGGACAATTAGACACTACGGATTCCACTGATAGTATACCCGGTTTATGGCAGGTAGAATTTTACCCGGACATAATCCGGTTTCAGGGTGAAACTGGCTAACCGTACTAACGAACTGGAACTTTATGAGTACTGTAAAACCTGAACGTGAATATTTCCTCGACTCTATCCGCGCCTACCTGATGTTGCTGGGGGTACCGTTTCACGTTTCCCTCATCTACTCCGCGCAGAAATGGGCAGTGAACAGCCAGGAAGCCTCGTTATGGCTGACGCTGCTGAATGATTTTATTCATGCATTTCGCATGCAGGTGTTCTTTGTTATCTCGGGTTACTTCTCCTACATGCTCTACCTGCGCTATCAGCCGCGGCGTTTCCTGAAGGTGCGTCTGGAACGCGTCGGGATCCCCATGCTCACTGCGGTGCCGCTGATTACGCTGCCGCAATTTTTCATGCTGAAAGCCTGGACAGATAAACTGGCCGACTGGCCCCGCTTCACCCCCTATCAGAAGTTCAATAACCTGATGTGGGAGCTGATTTCACACCTGTGGTTTCTGGTGGTGCTGGTGATGCTGACTACGCTGGGTATGGTGACGTTTCGCTGGCTGCGCGACCAGCACCGCGCCATCGACTACACGCGGGTCGGCTGGGGTACGCTGACGGTGGGTGTACTGGCCTGGGCCCTGCTCTGGTGTGTGTTCCGCCGTCTGGTGTTTATCTTCCAGCCCGCCTGGCTGATGGATGGTCTGTTCAATATCATCGTGATGCAGACGCTCTTCTACCTGCCCTTCTTTATGCTGGGCGCACTGGCGTGGAAACACCCGCCGCTGAAAGCGCTGTTTGTTCGGTTTAATCCGGTGATGTGGATTGGCGCGCTGCTGCTGTTTATCGCCTACTGCACCAATCAGCGTCTGAGCAGTGGCGATGGCTGGCTGTATGAGCTGGATGCGCTGATTACCACGCTGATGGGGCTCTGCATGCTGAATGTCTGCTTCTGCTTTGGTCATAAGCTGCTGAATGCGCATTCGCCGCGCATTATGTATCTGGTTAATGCGTCGCTGTTTATCTATCTGGTGCACCATCCGCTGACGCTGCTGTATGGCATTTATGTCACGCCACGGATTGAAAACAACACGCTGGGGTTCTTTGTCGGCTTACTGATGGTGTTTGGCATCGCGTTTCTGCTGTATGAGATCCACCTGCGCATTCCACTGCTGCGGTTCCTGTTTTCGGGGAAGTTTGAGCGTAAAGAGGTCTGACGAAGCATGTGAGACAGGGCGCACCGGCTTTCATCGTCGGGCGCCTGGTGAGCAGGCTCAGGGAGGCTGTGCCTTACGCAAAGACGCAAAACCGCCATCCCTGGCAGGCTCAGCGCGGGCCATCCCTGGCCCGCTATGCTTTGCTACAGGTACAGCCTCCCATCGCTTTACGTCGGGCAGTCGCCTGTGAGAGTCCCGCCCTGGAGTAATGGTCGCCATGAAGCAACGCCTCCGGGATGAGCCTGCGCATGTGCCTGTGCAGGTGCGCACGCAGGCGCAGGCTTACAGCAGCCACTCAATCGGCAGTCGCCACACCAGCCGCACCTGCAGTCGTTGCCACCAGGAGCAGTCCGGTTCGTGCTTATGCACAATCTGCTGCGGCTCGTCCGGATACTCCAGCCAGTTCACGCGCCCCCACTTATCCAGCCGCAGTGTCCAGGCCCGATCACGCATCGACTGACTGAAGCGCTGGTGCGTTTCTCCGGCCAGCGCCGCACTCTCAATCACCAGCCCCATTTCAGTATTCAGCACCGCTGAGCGCGGATCGAAGTTAAAGGAGCCGATAAACAACGTCTTTTGATCCACTGAGAACGTTTTTGCGTGCAGGCTGGAGCCCGAGTTACCGGTTAACCCCCGATCGTGCGGCGCATCCTGCATGGCCGCCTGCGGTTTCAGCTCATAAAGCGCAATGCCGTGACGCAGCAGTTTTTTACGCCATCGGGCGTAACCGGCATGAACAATCGACACGTCATTGGCCGCCAGCGAATTGGTCAGAATGGCGATCTTCACCCCTTTGCGTTTCAGCGCCAGCAGCTGAGCGACGCCCGCGCGGGTCGGCACAAAGTAAGCTGAGATAATATCGAACTGTTCTTGTGGCGTGCCAATCACCTCCAGCATACGCTGCGGCAGCAGGCTTTTCGCGCGCGCTTTACCCAGCCCCTTGCGCGGGTCATCACTCAGCAGACGTGCTTTTGCCCAGGTCAGATCCAGCGTGCCCTGCGCCATCTCCTGCAGCAGCGACGCGTTTTCCAGCCGCTGAAGATAGCGCTGCACCGGCTCACTGTGACGCCATTCGGCGGGCAGGCTCACGCTATCCTCGTCCGGTTCATCATCATCCAGCACCTGCTGCAGCGGCGCGACCGGCTTACTGTGCCAGTAGCGTTCAAAATCCCCGGCCACCTCGCTGACCACCGGCCCAATCGCCATGACGTCGAGATCGGCAAACAGCGGCTCATTACCGGTGCCAAAATATTCATCGCCAATGTTGCGCCCGCCCACAATGGTGGTGACACCATCCACGGTGAAGCTTTTGTTGTGCATCCGCCGGTTCAGACGGGCGAAGTCAGTGAGATAGCCCAGTGCGCGCAGGGTGCGAAAAGAGAAAGGATTGAAGAGCCGCACCTCAATATTGGGGTGGCGGTTGAGCTGAGCAAGGGTGTCATCCAGGCCAGGCGTATTGTTATCATCCAGCAGCAGTCGTACCTTGACGCCGCGGCGCGCCGCCTCCAGCATGGCGCTGAACAGCAGGCGGCCAGAGAGATCGTTTTGCCAGATGTAGTACTGAATATCGAGTGACCGCGCCGCCTTTTGCATCAGCAGATAGCGTGCAGCGAACGCATCCAGCCCGTCGCTGAGGGGATGGATGCCGCTCAGCCCCGGGTGGCGCTGACACTGAGGGGCCAGCTTTGTTTCCAGCCAGCTGGCAGGCTCCGGTGAGTGGGCGAGTTCAAACGCTTCGGTCATGACAATTCCCTGTATATGGCAGTTATTTTTATTATTCCCCGGTCCCACCGCTGAGGCTATACCTCTGTTCCGACTTAGCAAAAAGTCGCGGGCGTTTTTTAGTCTAGACTTAACCGGACGATCTGTGACCGGCAATGCTCCGGCAGGAGAGGAATATGTCTCATCACCCCCTTTTTGATGCCAGCCAGCGCCACCATCCCCGTCTGTTTCGCAGTTTTTTCCAGGGCAGCTTCCCCTGCTCCACGGCCTGCCGCACGCCCGGAAAACGGCTCGATATGGTCATCAGCAGCGGGCATGACATGCTGCTGGAAAAGGATTATGCGGCCCTGGCTGAGCAGCATCTGCTGACCGCCCGCGACGGTGCACGCTGGCACCTGATTGAGAAGGTGCCGGGTCACTATGACTGGCAGAGCTTTCTGCCGATGGTTGAGGCAGCGCGGCGTCAGCAGGTAGAGATCATCTGGGAGCTGGCTCACTTTGGCTATCCGGATCATCTTAATATCTGGAAAGCGGAATTTGTTGACCATTTTAGCCGTTTCGCCCGCGCAATGGCGCAGCTGATGCGCGATGAAGGCATTGAAAATCCCTTCTTTACGCCGGTTAACCAAATCTCATTCTGGTCATGGGCCGGGGCGGAGGTGGCCTGGTTCAATCCGCATGCCGCAGGACGCGGCAAAGAGCTGAAGCGCCAGCTGGTGCGAGCGTCTCTGGCGGCGATCCATGCCATCCGGGAGGTCTATCCGGGGGCGCGGTTTGTGCTGACCGACCCGCTGGTGCAGATCGCCCATCATCCCACTAATCCGGACAGCAAACCCTACGCCGATGCCCAGCATCAGGCGCAGTTCGAAGCTTGGGATATGCTGGCCGGTCGCGTGGATAAAGAGCTGGGCGGCAGCGAAGATTGCCTGGATATTCTCGGCCTCAACTACTATCCCGATAACCACTGGTTTTTCCCCGATCAGCCGATGTCGCTGGAGGAGCCGGAGCGGGTGCCGCTGCACATTCTGCTGGCGCAGTGCTGGCAGCGCTTCCAGCGCCCGATGCTGATTGCCGAAACCGGCGCGGAGGGCGAGGCCCGTGCCCCCTGGCTGCAGGAGGTCAGTGAGAACGTGGCGGTGGCGCTGGATCAGGGGATTGCCGTAGAAGGCATTTCGCTCTATCCCGTGGTGGAGTATCCCGCGTGGGCGGATGACCGCCGTTCGCCTGGCCCGCTGCTGGGATTAGCGGACCCCAATGGCAACCGTAATCTGCATGAAGCCCTGGCGCTGATACTGCGCAGCCAGCAGATCAGGTTCACGGCACGCGATCAGACATGCTGAGCGGGTGGCTTTTTGGGGTGGCAGGACTGAACGTCGAGTGAAGGATCGGCAGGATGCCGGACATCGGTCAGCCAGACCATGGTAAACAGGAAGGTAACGCCGATCAGGCAGGCCGCCAGCAGACCGATAATGGCGATCAATTTGTCATCTCTGGATTCCATTGCCCTCTCCTTATTCCCTGCGCTGACGCAGCGGTCTCTGTCAGCTCATCCAGAGCGTAATCATCAGGACGAAGATTATAAGCGTTACCGAGGTCACCGCAAGCACCACTATCGCAAAGTGCGCATCGTCCATGGAGTGGCGAATCGGCTCATCGTGATCATCGGGCGGCAAAGGTAACGACATAACTATCCTGTGAAAAAGCATGGGCCGCCGGGAGTGATGCGGTGCGTGACAGTGTAGATGAAAGGCGGAGTGACGTCTGTTTCTTTCGTCCGGGAAATAAACCGGCCCGTGCCAGGACGGCACGGGCCGGTGATCAGGCGCCGCGCCAGCGTCTGAAGATCAGTGAAGTGTTGATGCCCCCAAAGGCAAAGTTGTTGCTCTGAATGTAGTCGGTATCAATCTCACGAGGCGCGCCCATGATGTAATCCAGCTGCCCGGCGTCAGCGGCAGGCTGCGTCAGGTTCAGCGTCGGCGCAAACCACCCTTCCCGCATCATCTCAATGCTCATCCAGGCTTCCAGCGCGCCACAGGCCCCCAGCGTATGGCCGAAATAGGATTTCAGCGATGAGACGGGTGTCGTGTCGCCATAGACCGCCGCCGTGGCGAGACTTTCGGCCATGTCGCCCCGCTCAGTGGCGGTTCCGTGCGCATTCACATACCCGATTTCAGCGGCGGTAATCCCGGCGCTTTGCAACGCCCGCTCGATACAGATCTGCATGGTTTCCCGCTGCGGCTGGGTGATGTGCGCCGCGTCGCAGTTGGTATGAAAGCCGGTAAGTTCCGCGTAAATGGTTGCGCCACGTGCCTGCGCATGTTCCAGCGACTCCAGAATGAGCGTTCCGGCCCCTTCACCAATCACCAGGCCATCACGCTGCTGGTCAAAAGGTGCCGGCGTGGTGTGGGGCGCATCGTTGCGCTGACTGGTGGCAAACAGGGTGTCGAACACCGCTGCTTCTGACGGACAGAGCTCTTCTGCCCCGCCAGCGACCATCACCGTCTGATAGCCGTGACGAATCGCCTCCCAGGCGTAACCAATCGCCTGGCTGCCGGAGGTGCAGGCGCTGGACGTCGGGATCACCCGGCCGCGCAGGCCGAAAAAGAGTCCGGCATTGACGGCGGTGGTGTGTGGCATCATCTGGACATAGGTGGTGCCGGTAATATTGTTGGTGTGCTTTTCCGTCAGCATGGTGGCGAACTCGCTGACCGGCCCGGTGCTGCCGGTCGACGAGCCGTAGGCGATACCGGTTTCACCGCTGGTCAGCACCGGATGGTCAATCAGGCCCGCCTGGGTCAGCGCCAGCTCGGTAGCGCGCGTGGCCAGCAGCGACACGCGACCCATCGCGCGGATGCGCTTGCGGGTGTAGTGCGCCGGCAGCGCAAAGTCATCAATCGGTGCACCCAGCAGCGTATGCAGCCCGTCATAGACCTGCCACTCCGGCATAAAACGCACGGCATTACGACCGGCCCGGATCCGCGCCGAGACTTCAGCCCAGGACTCCCCGAAAGCGGTGACGCCGCCCATGCCCGTCACGACGACACGATGGATCACAGCATGCCTCCATTGATCGAAATGACCTGACGCGTCACGTAACCCGCGATATCGGACATCAGATAGCTCGCCAGCCCGGCGACCTCTTCCGCCGCCCCCATGCGCTTCATCGGCACGATCTTCATCGCCTCATCGATGACCTGCGGGGCCAGCCCCTCCATCCCGGTGTCGATCAGACCCGGTGCAATGCAGTTAACGGTGATTTTGCGCTTAGCCAGTTCAATCGCCAGCGCTTTGGTGGCACCGATAATGCCCGCTTTCGCCGCGCTGTAGTTGACCTGACCGCGGTTGCCCATCATCCCCGACACCGAGGAGAGCGTGATGATACGCCCCCCGCGTCGCAGCGCGATCATCGGCATCACGCAGGGCTGGATCACGTTGTAAAAACTGTCGAGGTTAGTGTGGATCACGCTGTCCCACTCCTCATCCGTCAGCGCCGGGAAAGCGGCATCACGGGTGATGCCCGCGTTGCTGACCACACCGTAGTAGGCACCATGCTGCTCAATGTCAGCCTCCAGCGCGGCGCGGGTGGCGGCGCGATCGGCCACATCAAATCCCAGAACGCGACCGCTGCCGCCTGCGGCGACGATCGCCTCAAGGCACTGCTCAGCGCCAGCCCGATCGCGGTTGAAATGGACGATAACCTGAAAGCCATCCTGGGCGAGACGCAGCGCAATTGCGCGGCCGATGCCTTTACTGGCACCCGTCACCAATACCGAATCTGTCATGGTTGATTTCCTTGTGACATTAATTGCTGTAACTCTGCTTCATTGGGTTGATAAGTATTCAGACGACCGCTGGCCAGCAGCTGCGAGCCGTGGCGAATGTCGCCCTCAAAACTGCCCATGCGGTCGTCGCGCATCAGCAGCGTCATTCTGATATCCAGCGTGGCGCGGGCGGGAAAATGGGGCTGATGCGCCCGCCAGCCGCGTCCGCCGAGCAGCATACCGGGGGGGATCAGGGTGGCACCGCCCTGCTTTGCATGCCAGCCTGACCAGACGCCCACGGTCTGCGCCATCATCTCAACGCCAAACCAGGCGGGCAGTTCGCCCTGCGGCGTCAGAAAGGGCGTCAGGACGCCACCGGTGCAGGTCGAGACCTGACAGTGAACCTGATCATCGTCAACGCTAATCAGCTGATCGAGCAGCAGCATGGGTGCGGCGTGGGGCAGCCAGTACGCGGCGGGAGAATTAAAAGTCATCGGGGCGTCCCAGTATCAGACAGGTGTTATTGCCGCCAAAGGCGAATGAATTTGAGGCGATGATCGGCCGCTCCAGCGCCTGCGGCTGTAACAGCAGGCCACAATCCGGCAGCGTCTCATCCTGTGCCGCCGCCCGGAAATCCTGGGCAGGCAGGGGCAGATTCTCCTGCAGGATCAGGGCGCTGAGCGCCGCTTCGCAGATACCTGCCGCGCCGAGCGTGTGGCCGGTCAGGTGCTTGGTCGAGCTGCACGGCACACGGTTACCAAACAGACGCGCGATAACACCGGCTTCCATCTGGTCGTTGAGCGGCGTCGCCGTGCCATGCAGATTGATATAGCCGACCTGCTGCGGCGACAGCGCCGCCTGCTGCAGCGCCATACGCATCGCCCGTTCAGCGCCTTCGCCCTGCGGATGCGGCGCGGACATGTGCCAGGCGTCAGACGATTCGCCTGCGCCCAGCAGCGCCAGCGGCTGCGGTTCACGCGTCAGCAGCATCAGCGCCGCCCCTTCACCGATAGAGATGCCGTCACGATCGCGGCTGAAAGGCGCGCAGCGACGTTCAGAGAGCGAGGCCAGGCTGTCGAATCCGTTAATCGGCATCCGGCTCAGCGAGTCCGCCCCGCCCACCAGCGCCACATCCACCAGACCGGCTGCGATGAGTCGCTCACCGCTGATCACGGCGCGGGCGCTGGAGGAGCAGGCGGTCGAAATGGTATAGGCCGGGCCATTCAGTTGCAGGTAGTGCGCCAGAAATCGGGAAGGATCGCCCAGCTCCTGCATCTGATAGTGATAGTCAGGCTGAGGCGCACCAATCTGGCGATCGCCCTCATCCACACCCGAGGTACTGGTGCCGAGCACGATCGCGACCCGGTCAGCCCCATAGCGCGCCACGGCCGCGTCGAGTGCCGGGCGGATCTGCGCCAGCGCCGCCAGCAGCAGCTGATTATTGCGGGTGTTGTGCGCGCGTAAGGCAGCCGGAACCGGCGGCAGCTCGCCCACAACGCGGCCAAGCCAGCAGCTGCGCTCGCCGCTCAGCCAGCCGTCACAGCGCTGCATGCCGGGCGCGATGCCCTGTTGCAGATGGGTGGCAATTTCCCGGTTGGTATTGCCCAGCGCATTCAGCATGCCGAAGGCGGAGAGGTAAATCATGAGGCGTCCAGATGTTGAATGCGGATCTGATAGCCAAACGCATGCTGGCGGATGCTGATCGGCTGGCGCAGAGAGCCGCGTTGCAGGTAATCAATTTCGGTCACCAGCTGGTTATCGGCATCGAACAGCTGGCGCTTTAACCCCTGATCCTCCAGCCGCCAGCCGGACGGCAGCTGTTTCAGCCACACTTCCCGCGGCCAGTAGCTGAGCATGATGTCAGCCAGCACCTGGCTGGCTGGCGGCATCTGCGGCAGCGGCATCAGCTGCTGGGTGTGAATGCCACCGGCATCATAGCGCAGGCTGAACAGGCGAATGCCGACCGAGGAGAGTCCGGCCAGATCGATCTGCTGCTCATCGGCGCTGAGCAGCACCAGCAGCGACTGACTCTGACCTTTGACCTGTCCGGTCAGTAATTGCTGCTGCTGAAAAGCGGGATGGATACCCGGCGGCGGCAGCGTAACCTTTACCCCCGGTTTCAGCCAGGCGCTGGGACGGCTGCTGTCAGGTGCCGGTCCGGCGCAGGCGCTGAGCAGCAGCGCCGTCAGCAGAAGAGAGGCGGCGCGGATCATCGTTTACTCCTTGATCGGGTGGGTCGCATCGCCAGCGGCGACAGCAGGAAAGCGCTGAAAATGCCGCTGCATAAAACAGTGCCAAAACTGGCAATCGCGCTGGTGCTGCTGAAGACCAGCATGCCCAGCGTCAGTAACGTCGTGATCATCGCCAGCGACACCGCCAGCAACGACGTCAGGGGCGTCCCCTGCGGATTGCTGAAAAAGAGCGTGTAGTTAATGCCGATGCCCAGCACCAGAATCAGCGCCAGCAGCGCAAAGAGATTCAGTGACGCGCCGATCCAGCCCAGCGTGGCCAGCGCCACCGCCAGCGACAGCGCCGACGGCAGCGCGCTGCGTAAGCCCGCGCGCAGGCCCAGACGCAGCACAAACGTCAGCGTGATGAACAGCAGCGCCAGCGCCAGCAGACCGGTCAGCAGGGTGCGCCAGAAACTGAACAGCCTGTCGTAACCCGCCTTGCGGTCAATCCAGCTGACGCCAGTATGCTGCGCCGCGAGCGCCGCAAGGGCGGCGCTGTTTCTGACGCCGCTGGTGGGGATCAGCACGCCGCTGCGGCCATCCGGCAGCGTCAGCCACAGCAGTCGCCACCCCTCACTCAGCGGACTGGCCAGCCACTCGGCTGGCGTCACCGGCATCGGGGAGAGATCCGGCGCAGCCAGGGCAATCCCCGCCTGCTGCAGGCGGCTCGTCACGGTGGGCACAGCCTGTTGCAACAGCTGGCGATCCTGCTGCTGCTGCGCCAGCGATCGCAGCGGCAGCAGACGATAGCCCTGCAGCCAGCCCTGCTGCTCTGCCCTGCGAAGATCCGGTGCCAGTTTTTCCAGCCGCTGCAGGGTCTGCTGCGCGTCATCGCCCCAGACCACAAACCAGGTCTGATCGGCTCGCTGCCCCGTCAGGGCAGCCAGCTGGCGATCCTGTGCCAGCAGCGAGGCCGGCGCACTCTGCAGATGGGCGATATCATCATCCACATTCAGTCGGGCGATACCGGTGGCGGCGAACATCGCCAGCGCCAGCGGTAAGCCGACGCGCAGCCCGCGCTGCCGTCGCCAGGCGGCGAGCCAGCGTGCCAGCGGCACCATCAGCGGCACCGGACGCACCGGCAGACCGCGCACCAGCCATGGATAGATCAGAATCACCGTCAGGCAGGAGGCCGTTAAGCCGCTGGCGGCAAATACCGCCAGCTGACGCAGTCCGGGGAACGGGGCCAGCAGCATCAGCAGCCAGGCGATCGCCGTGGTGCCCAGCGCCAGCAGCAGCGTGCCGCGCACTTTACGCAGACTCTCCCACGGCGTCTGCTGATCGCCGTGAACCATCCGCTCAGTGAGATAATAGAGGGTGTAGTCGGCGGAGATGCCGACAATGCTCAGGCTCATCACCAGCGTCATCAGATGCAGTTCCCCGAAGCAGAGCAGCGTCACCACCGTGCCGGTCATGGCTCCCACCGCTACGGAGGTCACCGCGAGCAGCAGTGGTCGCAGTGAGCGGAAGACCAGCAGCACCAGCAGGATAACGCCCCCCAGCGTCACGCTGCCCAGCGTTCTGACATCATGCTGCGCCCGCTGGCTGGCGTTGTCGCTGAACAGCACCGTGCCGCGCGTCAGCAGTTTCGCCTGCGGCCAGCGGGCTTTCAGCTGCTGCTCCAGCGCGCTGAGCCGTGTCACCAGCGCATGACTTTGCTGCATACTGAAAGCGTTATTGGCCAGTTCAGCGTGCAGGAAATACCACTGCCGCCCCTGCGCATCGCGCACCGTCAGCCAGCCGTTGTGCAGCGTCAGACGTCCGGCATTCTGCGCCAGCGCCAGCTGCGCCCCCCGCACCAGCATCAGCGGATCGCCCTGCAGCTCCTTGCTGCTGACACCCGAAAATGCCGAGAAGAGCTGCGCCAGCAGCCACTCCGCCTGCGCCCCGCCGCCGTTCTGCAAGCGGCTGCGCGTCGCCTCGTCGATCAGGCCATTACGGTGTTGCCAGGCAAACCGGCCCCACGCCTCCTGCTGCCCGGCATCGAGATCGCCCTGCACCTGCCTGAGGTCAGGCAGCGCGCGCAGCTGCGCCTGCCACCAGGCCGCGATGCCGGGATCGTCCTCTTCACCGGGTGAAACCAGCCACACCAGCTGGCGATCCAGCCGCTGCATAAAGGCCTGCTGCAGCGCGGGCGGCGCAGCCCCCAGATTCTGCTGCGGCAGCAGTGCCAGCACGCTGCTGTTGAGCTGGCTGCGCGGCAGCAGAAAAGAGAGCGCCGCCGCCAGCAGCAGGCAGATGGCGAGCCAGAGGATGGCAAGCCGTCGATCGTTACGGCCCGGCAAAACGCGCCTGCTCCTCGTCGCTCAGCTGCGGCGGTTCAGTACGGGTATTGCTGAGCTGAATCAGCGTCTTGTCACCCTGCTTATCGTCCAGCCGGATACTGTCCAGAAACGCATTGCCCGCCAGCGAGATGCGGTTAAAGATTCTGTTAAGCGGCGCCGCTTTCGGGGTCAGCTCCAGCGCCCAGGCACCGTTGCCGCGATCGCTGAAGGCCACCGTGAAATTCTCATTCAGCACCTTCTGATCGGCCTGGAACAGCGCCCGCAGCAGATGGTTGAACTGGAACATCTGCGGGTTACTGTCGGCAGTGATCACCTGCGGCTTCTGCCCGCTCAGGCTCTGCACCATGCGCTTATCATCCAGCAGCAGCGTCATCACAAAGGGGGTCTGCTGATGCCACCACAGTCCCTGCTGACGCGCGATCAGCATCTGCCCGTGTGACACCAGTGGCTGGCGCATCCCGGCAATGGTGCGCGTCTGGGTAAAGTCTGCCCGGATCACCGGCTGGCTGGCAAAACGCTGCTGCAGCTGATCCAGCGTGACCGCGCTGGCGGCACTGGCCCACAGCAGCAGGCCGGTTAGCATGATTTTCAGCATCCTTTCACTCCTAAACGTTCCAGTAAGATATCGGGTGAAACAAAGCACATGGCCTGACTCTCCTGCTCCACCGCCACCTGCAGAGTGTGTGCCTTAGTGGTGATCTGACCGGCGGCGTTTCGCACCTCATAGTCGATGCGCAGGCGGTTCTCAAACTCCGTGATCCGCGCGCTGACGCGAATCGTCTCTTCACAGCGCAGCGGATGACGGTATTTGACCCGGGTGTCGACCACCGGCCAGACGTAGCCGCTGGCCGCCATTTCGGCATAGCTGTAGTTGATGCTGCGCAGCAGGGCTTCGCGCGCGACTTCAAAGAAGCGGAAGTAGTTGCCGTGCCAGACCACCCCCATGGGATCGCAGTCGTGAAACGAGACGGTCAGGACGACGTCAGCCTGATGTTCAGTCATGGTCAGACTCCTTGTGGTGCGCCTGCGGATCAGGCAGCGTCCAGAAATCGAAAAAGTTAAACCAGTCGAGCGGTGCCAGCAGCGCGTAATGGGCCAGCCGCGCCGCATAGCGATCCACCGCCTCCTGCAGCGCCTGCTGACGTTGCGCACGCGGCAACAGCAGCGGATCGGCGAAGCGCTCACAGTGAATGCGCAGTTTACCCTGTTGCTGCAGGGCAAACATCAGCAGCACCGGACAGCGCAGCGCGGCCGCCAGCACAAAGGGCCCCTGCGGAAAGGGGGCGGGACGGCCGAGAAAGTCGCTCCAGATCACCCGTCGCTCGCCGCCACGCTGCGGATTGACCGCTGTGCGATCCCCGACGATCGCGACCCATTCGCCCGCATCCAGTTTCTGTTGCAGCAGGATCGCCGTCTCCGGCCCGATGTCGCTGACCGGCATCAGATTCACTCCGGCCTGCGGGGCAATGGTCTCCAGCACCGCGCGGAAACGGCGGGCGTTGTCGGTAAAGACCAGCGCGTTAATCACCAGACCGCTGACCTGCTGCGCCATGGCGCGGCAGGCTTCGATGTCACCCAGGTGGGAGGCCAGAATCAGCTTCCCCTGCGGTGCGGGCGTGCGGATCACCGCTTCCGCACCCGGGGCAAAATCGATATCACGCCCCCAGCGCAGATCGCCACGCCAGCTGGCCACTTTATCCAGCATCGCGCCACCAAACCGCAGGAAATGGCGATAGCTGTTAAGCCGGGCCGGCAGCGCAATCTGCCGCTGCTGCGCGGCGTGGCTGACCTGCGCCAGCCACTGCCGGGAGGCGCTGCGCGCACGCTGGCCACTCAGCCAGTAAACCGCCACCACCGGCCAGAGCAGCAGAGTAAAAGGCAGGCGTCCACCGTAGCGATAGACGGCCAGCATAAAGCGCAATCCCCACTGCCCGCGCCGTTCCGTTTCCACAGACCAGTGCGTCTGCGGTCTGCGCATCGCCAGCAGGCGGGGGATGCGCGGCAGCATGCCGAAAAAGAGCCGGGTGTGCATCCAGGAGATGCGCAGGTTGTCATAGAGGGCATCGAAGTGCGACAGCCCGCTGACCGGATAGGTGACGCGGGTCGGGATAAAGCGACTGCGGGTGCCCTGCCAGTAGAGCCGCACCATGATTTCAGTGTCGAAATCCATGCGCTGTCCGACAGGCCGGCGGTCGCACAGTGCCAGCGTGGCGGCCAGCGGATAGACGCGGAAGCCGCACATGCTGTCGCGGATCGACAGCGACAGCGTCTCAATCCAGACCCAGAAATGGGTAATGTAGCGGCCATACAGGCGTGATTTGGGGATGGAGTCATCGTAGAGCGGCTGACCGGAGATCAGCGCATCGGGATAACGCGCCGCTTCCGCCAGCATTAACGGCAGATCTTCCGCCTGATGCTGACCGTCCGCGTCGAGCTGAACCGCGTGGGTGAAACCGCGCGCCGCCGCGGCCCGCAGGCCGTGGATCACCGCCGCCCCTTTGCCCTGATTGGTGTCGAGCCGCAGCAGGCTGAGATGCGGGGCGTGCAGCGTCGCCAGCTGCAGCTGGGTCGCCGCATCGCTGCCATCATCCACCACGATGATCGGCAGGTTAAAGGGAGCCAGCCGCGCCAGCACCGACGCCATCATCGCGCCGTGGTTGTAGCAGGGGATCACCACGCAGGGTGAGAACGCAGTCGTTAACACAGCGCGATCTTCCCGCTGCTGGCACTCTGCTCGCCCGCTTCACTCAGCAGGCTGTAGCGAAAACTCAGGCGCGATTTTTCGGCGTGCCACTCAAGGTGCAGTTGCAGCAGCGCGCCGGGGGGCACCGGCTGCTGGAATTTGATGTTATCGATGGCCGCAAACTGCCTGCCGGGAGCAAGCAGCAGCAGACCATAGTGCATCACCCAATCCAGCTGTGCCACGCCGGGCAGAATGGGCAGGGTCGGGAAGTGACCCTGAAACCAGAACAGTCCCGGCTCTACCTCTAACGTCAGCGTGACGCTGTTCGCCTGTAACGTTCGGCTGCGTTCAATCGGCAACATGAAAAAGTTCCTCTATTTGCGGCCAGGCGCGTTTGCTCTGGGCGGTGACCGGAATGGTGGCCACAACCCGCCAGTAGCGTGGCATGGCCAGCGGCTCCAGCCAGCGTTGCAGCTGCTGTTTCCACTGCTGACGGCGCTGATGCAGCGCCACCTCATCCAGCGGTCGGGTGGGCGAAAGCACGACGCCTATCGCCTGCCGTTCATGGCGGGTCACCACCAGCGCCACGGCATCCTCTATCTCCGGCAGATCCCGCAGACGGCGCTCAATCTCACTGAGAGAGATGCGCTTGTCCGCGATTTTGACAATGCGGTCATGGCGGCCTGCCAGCTGAAAACCGCCGTCCGGCTGTTTGTGCAGACGATCGTCCAGCGGGATGCCGTCCGCTGCGGCAATCAGCGGCGACCAGACCTGCCAGCGATCGGGCCTCACCTCCTCCAGCCGGACGTCGGGGAAACAGCGCCACGCCTCCCCGGGCCGCGCCCAATGACGCCAGGCCAGGGTGCCGGTTTCGGTGCTGCCATAGATCTCACTGACCCGACAGCCAAAGCGCTGCCAGACCTGCTCAGCATCCGATGCGCGCAGCGCGCCACCGGCGGAGACAATCAGTTCACAGGCGGGCGTCTGCAGCGACCTGTCCAGCCGCGACAAAAAAGCGGGACTGCTGATAAAGGCATAGCGCCAGTGACGCGGAAGCTGAGCCAGCTGTTCGCCATAAAACAGCGGCTGGGCGGCGAACGGGCGCGCCAGCGTCATCGGCAGAAAGATCCGGAACGATAAACCGTACAGGTGCTGATGGCTGACCGAAGCAATTACCCGGCACGCCCGAAGCTGTTCACCCCACAGGGCGCAGAGCCAGCGGCTCTCCTGCTCCATCACCGCCAGGGACTTTACCACCTGACGTGGCGTGCCGGTTGAACCCGATGTGAACAGCACCAGCTCAGCCCCGTCCGGCAGCGGCGGCAGCGCGCCCTGCGCTTCGGCCTCATCCCACGCCAGCCGTGGCAGGCTGACCGCCAGCGGCATGTCGCACAGCACGCCATCCAGCCGATCCTGCATCTCATCGAGCAGTGCGGCGCGGGCATGACCCGGCATCACCGGCGTTTTACCGGCATACCAGCTCGCCAGCAGCGCCACGCAGAAGCGGTAGCTGTCGTCAAAACAGAGCGCCCAGTGTGTGCCCGCCTCTGCCGCTAAGCGCTGGCTGAGCGCCAGCACCTGACGGCGCATGGTGCTGAGCATCAGCGTCTGATCGCCCCGCCAGGCGACTTCCCGATCGGCGCCCGTCAGCCAGTCGGCCACCCTCATGCTTTGCGCCTCACGCGCTGACGGACGCACCACTCCGCGCCCATCAGCGCGGCGATAAGCAGATAGCTGATCGCGCCGTTCCACAATGTCCAGAGTCGCAGATTCCCCAGCAGGCAGGTGAAGAGCGCCATGCTGCCATTGCCGATAAAGAACAGGCACCAGATTTGAGTGACGCGGCGGGTGTAGCGCACCGCAGCAGGCGGAAGCACGGGCTCACGCAGTCGGGCGATACGTTCCACCAGCGGCATCGCGCTCCAGAGCGAGGCGCCAAACAGCAGCAGCATCGCCAGATTGACCGCCACCGGATACCACAGCAGCAGATGCTGCGAACGTAGCAGCTGACTGCTGATACAGAGCAGCGCGCCGAGCAGGGCCAGCCAGCCCATCACAGCCCCCATGGCCGTATGCTGACGACGCAGCTGCAGCCAGCGCAGCCCAAACAGCAGCGCCAGCAGCCAGAAAAGTCCCTGCCAGCGCGGCTGGGTGAGCGCCAGCCAGACCAGCAACGGCCAGGCCAGCAGCGTCAGCAGATTGAGCAGGCGAAGAGTGGCAGCAGGCACGGCGGGATCAGGCGTCTTCGCGCATCAGTTGTTCGACCGCATCGACCACGTCCTGCACGGTTC
This sequence comes from Pantoea sp. PA1, assembly GCF_056856975.1. Lineage (NCBI taxonomy): Bacteria > Pseudomonadati > Pseudomonadota > Gammaproteobacteria > Enterobacterales > Erwiniaceae > Pantoea > Pantoea sp. PA1. The sequence goes on along the minus strand of NZ_JBXGEE010000001.1, from coordinate 645,085 downwards.
GCACCGCGCGGAAGGTTTCCGGTTTGATTTTACGACCGGTGCGTTTCTGCAGGTGAACCACCATATCGACGGCATCGATGCTGTCGAGTTCGAGATCTTCATACAGGCGGGCCTCAGGATGGATATCCTCCGGCGCAATTTCAAACAGGCTGGTCAGCAGGGCCGACACTTCCTGATAAATCTCTTCTTTGTTCATCATAAAATGGTCTCCGCGTTCAGCTGCGCTGTTGGTTGACGAACGCTGCCAGCGTCGCAACAGAGAAGAAGTGGGCACGCAGGGTTTCACTCTCCGCAGAGAGCGTCACGCCGTAGCGATTTTTCACCGCCAGGCCAAGCTCCAGCGCGTCAATTGAGTCCAGGCCGAGGCCGTCGCCAAACAGCGCATCTTCGGTCTCAATATCCTCGGGGCTGAGATCTTCAAGGTTCAGCGTGTCGATAATCATCTGTTTGATATCGTTGATTAATACATCCATACCGGTTTTCGTCTTACCTGTTCTGGGGGACCAGCGCCTGTTGTAAATGGCGGGTCAGGCGACGCGCGGCCAGCGGCTGCGCATCGGGATTACTTTCACAAAACGACTGACTGTCGATTCGCGGTTGTACACGCACAGTAAACAGCGGTTTAACTGGCGGAATCTGATACCAGCGGCTCTGCTTATCGAGCATGCGCTGGCTGCAGGTGATGTGGACGACGCGCAGATCGCAGCCGGCGCGCACGGCGATATTGGCGGCGCCCCGCTGCAGGGAGAGCGGCTGACCGTAGCGGGTGCGGGTGCCTTCCGGAAAGATCAGAATATTGTCGCCGCGCGCCAGGCGCTGCTGACTGTCGGGCAGCAGCGTCTCCGCTTCACTGTTGATCAGATAGTCGGCCGCGCGGATCACCCCACGCATAAAAGGATTCTTCTGCAGATCGGCCTTCACCAGACAATCCATCTCCGGCAGCACCGAGGCGATCATCACGTAATCGATCAGCGAGGGATGGTTGGCCACGATCAGGCAGCCGCGATCCTGCTGCAGCAGCTCAGCGCCTTCGATGCGGTAGTCGTAGACCCCGGTCAGCCGGCAGAACCGCAGAAAGCAGCGGAAGCTGAACGCGATGGCGCGTCGGGCCAGCAGACGGCGGCGCAGCGAATCACGCTGAACCAGCAGCAGCAGATTAAAGCCCACCAGCGACAGCAGCAGTCCACCCAGGCCAAACAGCGTGAAACTCAGCGCGGTCATCACCAGACGCCAGCAGTAGTTCAGGCGGCTGCCCGCGCAGAGTGCCGGTTGTGAACAGTCAGCCATGTTCTCTCTCCCAGTGCCATGTCAGGCGTTCACCCGGCAGGCTGAACGCGGGCGACGCCGCCAGCCACTGCTGCAGAAAACGCAGGCTCTGCGGCCACAGCGGCGCGTGGGTCTGCGCCGGTTCAGGGCGACCGCTGCAGCGCAATGCCTCGCCTTTACCCAGCAGCAGCGCCACCGCATAAGGCACATTCATGCCCTGCTCCGGCAGCCAGTGTTGATAATAATCGGGCACGCAGCCGTCGAAATCGACCAGCAGCACCTGCTGATAACCCGCCTGATGCAGGGCGCTGACTTCAATCAATCCCTGCTGGAAAGAGTCGATGCCGGCGGCGATGGAGGTGGAGACCAGCGGCGCTTTGGCCGCAATAGTCAGGCTGCCCACCGCCGAGTTGTGAACCGACATGGCAAAATCAGTGGGTGACATCATCTGCTGATCGGCCAGCGTGGTGAGGATGCGCAGGTTACGCTCCAGTTCGCCGTGACGGCTGGTGAAGACGATCGCGTCCACCCGCTGCCGGGCCAGCAGTGCCAGCCCGCACTCAACCGCCGCACGACTGCCGCCGCTCAGACGACGCGCGGTCATCATCGGTAAAAACTGCGGTTTCGCCATTTCTCCTGCGGGATCGATAGCGGTGCCCTGTCGCGCCCAGTCCTGCCAGGCCTCGTGCCCCTGTAATCCTGGAGCCAGGGCCTGCCAGTCGAGCAGTGAGTAAGCGAGTCTCATCTCAACATTCTTTCGTCAAACGTGTGGTGTCAGCAATTATCAGGACGTTACGCCTGCCCGGTGCAGAAAAGTGCATTGCTGAACGCCTCTGCCGATCGCGCCACGGGCGTTCACGGTAGAGGTTTATGCTGAGGTTCAGCAATAGCAGCTCATCTGATTTGTCGGCCGGGTGGAGCCAATCTTTATACTCAGGTCCTCTGACGGGACGTTATTGCGACGGGAGACGCCTTATTGCGCCGCCAGCGCCGACAGGCGCAACTGAATGTCCTGATCCAGATTGGCGATCCAGCGGTTGTAGTTACTGTGGATCTGCCCCTGCCCTGCTTTCAGGTTTTCACTGCTGACATAATCGATGCGGTAGTTCTGGCTGGTGTAGGTGATGCGAATGGTCGCCGCGAAACCACGCTGGGACAGGCGGCCAGTGATCACACCTGGCGATACGGGGGTCATCACCCATTTACGGCCAATGCCGGCTTCAATGATCGCCGTTTTCATCTGGTTATCGCTGTAGCGCTGCGTCAGGCTCTGATTCACATTGTGAATCGGTGCGGTGCGGGCACAACCGGTCAATAACGCAGCAACCACGGCCAGCGTGAAAATCGTCTTCTTATTCATCAGGAATCCCTTCTTTTATGATATTTATCAGTAATATAAACGGATAATTCGCCGTGCGCAGCCTGCGCTTTTCGTGCGCTTTTCCGTCTGGCTGGTGTAAAACCCGCGCATGATACCATCGAATGTAAAGACAGGTAAGCAGAAGTATGCATCGCTTTATAGCGGATATTCGGGGGATTGCGGCGGAGGAAACAGGCTCTCCTGCTGTCGTCAGGGGGCCGATCCGCGCCGTGAAACTCTGGCGACGGCTGGATCGGCCTGGACGACTATGGCGTTGCGGCGGGCGTCCAGCCTCCCCCCAGCGCACGATAGAGATCGATCTGTGCCAGCAGGAGGTTATTTTTGACGGTGACCCGATTAAGCTGGGTGGAAAACAGGGTGCGCTGCGCATCCAGCTCATCCAGATAAGAGGCATAACCGTTCTGATAGCGGTTGCGGGCAATGCGCAGCGCCTCGGTCACGTAGGCCTCCTGCTTTTGCAGCTCCTGAAGCTGGGCCTCTCTCTGCCTGATGGCGTCAACCGCATCGTTGACTTCCGAGAAGGCGTTGCGCACCACTTTTTCATAGCTGTAAAGCGCCTGGTTCCGCGTGGCCATTGAGACATCGACCTGCGCCGTCAGCGCTTCACGGTTCAGCAAGGGCGCCAGAATGCTGCCGCCCACGCTCCAGAGCCGGAACGGATTATCTGCTAACTGATGCAGCACCGAACTCTGCAGGGTGCCGCTGGCGGTGAGATTAAGTGACGGCAGCAGCTTCGCCTGTGACGACGCCAGGCTGGCATCGGCCGCCAGCAGCTGACGCTGCGCCTGCACGATGTCGGGACGGCGGTTGAGTAGCGCAGAAGGCAGCAGCGACGGCATCTCCTGCGGCAGAATCTGGTCAAACTGCTGACGCCGGGCAAGGGTACGCGGGTTCATTCCCACCAGAATGCTCAGCGCATTCTCCTGCTGGGCGATCTGATGCTGCAGCTGCGGTATCTGCGCTTTGGCCGACTGATATTCTGAGGCCGCCTGCATCCACTCCAGCCGGGAGGTGTAGCCGGTTTCAAACTGACGCCGGGCCAGCTTCAGCGAATTATTTCGGGTGGCGAGCGTCGCCTCGGTGACCCGCAGCTGCTCATCCAGCGCACACAGGTTGAGGTAACCCGACGCGACCGAGCTGGCGATGGTCAGCTCAGCAGCGGAAGCCGCCGCCTGCTGCGCTGCTAAGGTCGCCTGCGCCGCCGTGATGCTGCTGCTGCGCGCGCCCCACAGATCAACCTCGTAGCTGCCCTGTAACAGTCCCTGAAACACATCGGTCTCATAAGGCTGCCCCGTCACTGACGAGAGCGTGCGTTCACGGGTCGCGGCCACACCGGCGCTGACGGTGGGGAAGTTATCACCCTGCGTGGCGCGCAGCTGGGCGCGATACTGATCGACCCGGGATCGCGCCGTAAGAATATCGGGATTGTTGCGCAGCGCCTGGCTGACCAGCCGGTTGAGATACTCATCATGAAAAGCACGCCACCACTCTGCTTCCGGCGCGGCGCCGGGGCCGACACTCTCCCGCCAGGCCGCCGGGATCGGCAGCGAGGCCGGTGCCTTTTCAACCTGTGTGGCGCAGCCTGACAGCAGCAGTGACAGGGCAGCGATCGCTAGGCGGCCCCTCATGGCGCAGCCTCACCGGCGGGCCGGGCGGCCGTATCGATGCTGACCTCCACGGACATGCCGGGACGCAGCTGTGCCATATCCTGCTCATTCAGGCGGATGCGAACCGGAATGCGCTGTGCGATTTTGACAAAGTTGCCGGTGGCGTTGTCGGGTGAAATGGCACTGAACTCTGAGCCTGCAGCCGGGGAGATAAACTCCACCTCGCCGTTAAAGCGCTTGCCGTCCAGCGCATCGACCCGAATCGTCACCGGCAGGCCGGGACGAATATGGGCCAGCTGGGTCTCTTTCAGATTGGCGATAATCCATTTGTGATTGGGCACCACCGACGTCAGGCGGGTTCCGGCAGTGACATAGGCGCCGGTGCGGACCGACAGCTGACCGAGCTGGCCGTCATCCGGTGCGGTAATCCGGGTATTCGCCAGGTCGATCTCCGCCAGTTCCAGAGCGGCACGCGCGCTGGCGACATCCCCCTCCAGCGCATCACGGTTTACAATGACCGTTTGCAGATTCTGCTGTGCCACAGCGATCTGCGCCGCCGCCTGACGCACCTGCGCCTGCGCCTGGGCGCTGGCGGCACGGGCGGCATCACGCTCACGCACTGAGAGCGATCCGTCCGCCGCAAGGTTCTCAACCCGCTTCAGATCGAAGCCGCTTTTTAACGCCTGGGCTTTGGCATTCTCCAGTGCCGCTTTGTTGCTCTGAATCGTCGCTTCTGCGCTGCGACGCTGCTGCAGGTTATTGTTCAGCGCCGCCTGCTTCATCGCCAGCTGCGCCTGCGCCTGATGCACCCGCTGACGATAGATCCGATCGTCAATCGTCATTAGTAACTGCCCTTTTTTCACCGGCTGCAGATCGATCACCTCCACCGAGGTGAGATAGCCACTGACCTGCGGGCTGATAAAGGTCACCTGACCGCGCACATAGGCATTTTCGGTGCTCTGCACCGCGCTGGTAAAGGGCCAGAGTTGCCAGGCGTAGAGAATAACCAGCACGCCCAGCACCACAATGCCGCTACCCACGGCGACAGAAAGAATACGGCGGCGATTAACACGTTCGCGTTCTGCAGCCTGAAGCTCATCCTGCTGACTCATTGTTTCTCCCTTAAATCCTGTAATGCGGCCAGCTGTTGCTGCTCACGCAGGTTAAATCGCGCCTGACGCCACTCCAGATAACGGCGACGGGTTAAACGCCAGATTACCCACATCAGCGTTGCCAGCGCCAGCGCGGCGGTGAGCAGATAAGTGTCGTTATAGGCAAGCACGTTCGCCTGCAGTGTGGCGACCGTCTGAAGCTGGCTGGTGCTCTGCGCACCGCGCAGCACGCTGTCACCCACCAGCGGGTTAAACAGCGCATTGTACTGGCTGAGCCGCTCGGTGACATTGGGATCGAGCAGGGAAAGCTGATCGCCCAGCAGGCTGGAGTGATATTTTTCCCGCCAGACCTGAAAGGTGCCCAGAATGGCGGAACCGATCAGACCGCCGAGGTTCTGGCTCATGCCAAACAGCACCACAAAACTGACCAGATTCTTTGGCTGGGTCACGACGCTGCCAATCCCCATCAGCATGGCGGGCGCCATAAAAAAAGCGCTGCTGAAACCCAGCAGGAACTGGCTGAAATACATTTCGGGACCCCGGGTCAGCGGGCTGGATTGCGAATCCATCAGTGACGCGATAATCATCACCACCAGCGAGGCGACAATCGGCCAGTTCAGATGAGTGGGTTTAATGGTCAGCGCGCTGGCAGCAATGCCGACAATCACCCCGGCGATAATGGCCAGTGCCAGACCACGCATCTGATCGTTCTGCAGGCCAAGCTGCTGTAAGAAGCCGACCGCGCCGGTGTTCTGTTCGGCCAGGACAATACGGATCATGATCATCACGATGCCCAGCCGCACCATGTTGCCGCTGCTGAGCCAGCGGGTATTGATCAGCGGATTGCGCCGGTTATGTTCGATCACCATCGCCGCGACAATCAGCGTCAGCGCTATCGCGGTACAGATACCGAGCCAGGGCGTGGTGAACCACCACTCAATCCGCCCCAGCGACAGCACGCCGCACAGCAGCGCCATGCCGGGTGCCAGCAGAATGAAAGTGACGAAATCCATTTTCTCAAAAGTTTTGATGCGGTCACCCGGCGGCAGTTTCACCATCAGCACCCCGCCCAGCGCAATCATCGCCAGACCGAGTTCAAACAGATAGAGACCGCGCCACTCGTTGAGCTGCAGCAGTTCAGAGGAGAAGAGTCGGGCCAGCGGAATGGCGAGCTGCGACACCGTCAGGCCGATAACCAGCGCTTTCAGGCGATGTTTTGCGGGCCAGGCCTGCACCTGATAGTAGATGCCGAGTGAGCTGAGGGCGGCCGCCACCATGCCGTGCGCGGTGCGCACAATAATTGCGGAACTGAGGTCGTTGGCAAACAGATGAAAGAACGCCACCAGCACATAGAGCACCAGAAACGCCTCGGTAAAGACCCGCAGTCCAAACTGCTGGCGGAACTTCACCAGCAGCAGGTTGATCGAGATATTGCCCATCACATAGACCGCAGGCAGCCAGGCAATTTCATTCGACCAGGCACCAAAGGTGCCCTGCAGATTGACCAGATTTGCTGTGACCAGCGCGTTACTCAGCGCACCGGTCAGGGAAATCAGCAGACCGATCAGGCCAAACGCCAGGCGTTTGGGCATCGGGTGCAGCGGGGTCGAGGGCGAGCCCGGCAGCATGGGTTTTTCGTGCGGTAACCACTCGCGTGCAGCGTAGGGATTTCGCTTTGCCACTGCTACATACTTCCCATACGACTCAGCAGTTGTTGCAGCACACGTTCGGTAACGGCCAGATCCTGCGGGTCGATATCAGCCAGCATCTCCGTGCGCAGCGCATCGGCCTCGGTTTTCACGCGGGCAAACGCCTCGTTGCCTTTTTCGGTCAACACCAGGTGGCGCTTGCGGCGATCTTCCGGCGGCTGCACCCGCGTCAGCAGTGACTGTTTGACCAGCCGATCCACCAGCGGAACCATGCTGGCATCTTCCAGCCCCAGCAATTGCGCCAGTTCGGTTTGCGTCATGCGTTCCGGTTCGCTGGCGATCAGGCCAATAGCCATCCAGCTGCTCATACTTAAGCCGCTGTCTCTGAGATGACGATCCACCGCCAGGCGCCAGGCATGTGCGGTCAGGTGCAGTAAATGGGTGAAGGTACGGGTATGCTGAGACAAATGTTAGCAGCCTAATGGTTAGGATTCTGATTAAATAGAAAGGTTATTATACGCAAAGCAAAACGGGATTGAAAAGCGGCCGTTCTGTCAAAAACTAGTGGATCGCGGCAGAATGTCCAGAGTCCGCTATCGGGAGCCCGATAATATGAAACAGCCAGCAGCAAACTGGGTGGATCTCCGCCGTGACGCCATCAGCGGTATTGAGGCGCTGCGCGCTCATTTTACCGGTCACGCCTATGATCCGCACTGGCATGACAGCTATCTGATCGGTGTGACTGAACAGGGAGTACAGCAGTTTCACTCGCGGCGCAGACAGCACCGGAGCCGACCCGGCACGGTGTTTATGCTGGAACCGGAAGAGCTGCATGATGGGGATGCCATCAACGAACAGGGTTTCACCTACCGTATGCTCTACCTTTCTCCACAGCAGATTGCACAGCACCTCAACCCGGCCGGGCGTGACGCGCCGCCCTCCCCCGCATTACAGTTTGCTGCAACGCTGCGCGACGATCGGTCGCTGGCCTATGCCGTCTGGCATGCGTTCGAGGCGCTGTGGCACAACCATCCCGCCCTGATCAAAGAGGCGGTGCTGGATCGGTTATTCTCTCAGCTCACGCCGCACCAGCAGATCTTCCTGCCCGATCGCCACCCGGACAAAGATACGGTGCTGGCATTACAGGCGCGTGACTGGCTGATCGCCCATCATGCGGAAAATCCTGGCCTGGCGCAGATGGCACAGCAGCTGCAGGTGGACCGCTTCCGGTTATCACGCCTGTTTCAGGCGCACTGGGGCCTGCCGCCTCACGCCTGGCTGGTGCAGTGGCGGCTGAGCCAGGCGCGCCGGCAGCTGGCGCAGGGCCAGCCGGTTGCGGACGTGGCCGCCGCGCTGGGTTTTGCCGATCAGAGCCATCTGGGGCGCTGGTTTAAACGCGCCTGCCAGCTCACGCCGTCACGCTATCAGCACGCCTGCACAAATCTTCCAGACCCGAACTGACACCGTTGCCACAATGCGTTTTTTGAGTGAGGAGAAACGCAATGCAGGACTTACGATGTGTGATGATACTGAATGCCGCGCTGCCAGCCGGTAAAGCCACCAACGCCGCTGCCGTGCTGGCATTAACGCTGGGGCAGCGCCATCCGGAGCTGGTTGGTGATGCGCTGGAAGATGCGGAGCGCCATCCCTCCCCCGGTCTGATCAGCACCGGTATTCCCGTGCTGGCGGCCACCGATGAGCAGCTTCGGGCACTGCTGCTGAAGGCTGAAGAGGCCGGATACGATCGGGTGCTGTTTCCCGAAGAGGGACAGACCACCACCGATTATCAGGCGCTCAGCATCGCCCTGCGCCAGCAATCGCGGCGGCAGTGGCGGCTGCTGGGTCTCGCCATCGTCGGTGATAAAAAAGCGCTGCGTAAGCTGACGGCAAAGCTGGCGTTATTTGCCTGATCACCCTGCGGGGTGCCTGACTGTTTTTATCTGTCCGGTCGAATCTGCGGGTTGTATAGGTTCTCTGTACAGTTTTTTTCTCGGAATAATCCTTATAAGCTGCTGAAAAGCGGCAAATAGCACATTTTGCAAAAGGATTCGATTGTACAGATTGGCTTTCATTGTATAACTTTACTGCCACGAGTTGTCATGCGACTCTGTAACGAATGATGCACTTGCGTCGCCTCTGAAGGTGTCAGTGGATTTCCACCTTCAGAGGTTATTTTTTATCTGCGTTATGTTCACGCTGGCACCATCGCATCTGTCCATGCGATGGCTTTTTTGATCGATTTTGTCCTGACATCCGAACCGGAATCGGGCTGTTATGAAGGGCTTACACATGCAAAATACACTTCCCCGGACTGACCAGGAAATTGCCGACTATTTCAATCCTGCAGCGAATAAACCCGCCAGCGAGATGGAAATGCTGGGTGTCCTGATCGCAGAAATCCTGCAATCGGGTATGCCTGTCAGTAATAAGGCCATTATTTCAAAGCTGATCCACCGACTGGAACTGGAAAGCGACAGGGATTCGCTGGATATCTACCGTCAGCTGCTTGACCTGGTGGTCCACAAAACCCCGGATGACTTTTAACTGTAGTCGCGATTCCAGGGAGGGAATCCACCGCCTTTTTCTGGTATCTTCGTCGATCCCCCGGTAGTATCTGCCTCTCACTGTTTATCCCATTCTTTCCGCCTTCCGCGCGGGAGCAAAATAACTAAAGAGCCTGCAATCCTTTATGACCCAGACTAATGATGTTACCGCAACTGACGTTGTGGCGGGCGATATCAGCACGGGGCGCGTACTGCGTTCGCCTGCGCTGCTGACCCGCGAATGCCTGGCCGGTGTGATTACCGCGCTGGCCCTGATCCCCGAAGTGATCTCCTTTTCCGTGATTGCCGGTGTCGACCCGAAAGTCAGCCTGGTGGCTTCGGTGGTACTCTGTCTGACCCTGTCGATTCTGGGCGGTCGCCCGGCAATGGTCACAGCTGCCGCCGGTTCCGTCGCGCTGGTCATCGGGCCGATGGTGCATCTGCATGGCGTGGAATATATTCTGCCCGCCGTTGTGCTGGGCGGCATCATCCAGATTCTGTTTGGCCTGGCCGGTCTGGCGCGCATGATGCGTTACATTCCCCGCTCGGTAATGCTGGGGTTCGTGAATGCGCTTGGGGTCCTGATTTTCTTTGCGCAGGTGCCGCACGTCTGGGGTCAGTCATCCCTGGTGTGGATCTTCTTTGCCGTCACCCTGGCCATTGTGCTGCTGCTGCCGCGCCTGATAAAAAGTGTGCCCTCCCCGCTGGTCGCCATTGTAGTGGTGACGGCGGTGGCACTGCTGATGGGCTATCGCATGCCGAACGTGGGTGACGAGGGGCCGATGAGCCCTGGCCTGCCCGGGTTGAATACGCTGCTGGTGCCCCTGAACCTGCAGACGCTGCAGATTATCTGGCCCACGGCACTGAGTATCGCGTTTGTCGGCCTGATGGAGTCGCTGCTGACCGCCAAACTGGTCGATGATCTGACGGATACCCCCTCCAGTAAGCGCCGTGAATCCTGGGGCCTGGGCGTGGCGAATATCCTGGCGGGCTTCTATGGCGGTATTGCGGGCTGCGCGATGATCGGACAGACCATCGTCAACGTGGAACTGGGTCGGGCACGCAGCCGGGTCTCTACCGTTGCGGCCGCTCTGGTGCTGCTGTTACTGGTGACCGGACTGAGTCAGATTATGGCGCAGATCCCGATGGTGGTTCTGGCGGGCATCATGATGGTCGTCGCGGTGAAAACCGTTAACTGGCACAGCCTGCAGCCCGCCACCCTGAAGCGTATGCCGTGGTCAGAAACGCTGATTATGGTGCTGACGGTGGCGGTCACGGTCTGGACGGGCAATCTGGCGCTGGGTGTGCTTGCGGGGGTGATCCTTGCCATGCTGCTCTTTGCCCGCCGCATTGCGCATGTTATCCATGCAGAGCGTCAGCTGAGCGATGATGGTCAGTCGGTGCGCTATGTCGTGCGCGGCCCGCTCTTCTTCGCCAGCAGCAACGACCTGTTTGAGCATTTCGATTACGCTCACGATCCCAAAAAGGTCACGATCGATTTAACCCATGCGCAGATCTGGGATGCATCCAGCGTCGCGGCGCTGGATGGCATTGAGTATCGCTATCAGAGATATGGTGCCGAAGTGACGATTGAGGGGCTGGATTCACGCAGTACCGACTTCCATCAACGTCTGACCGGTAACTTCGGTTAACGTGCGCGGTTCTGCTGCCTCTGCGGCAGCAGAACCTGTTATGCCTGCTGACGCCGCGTCCGGTAGCGGCCAACCATCGTCATCAGAGCCTGATAGATTAATCCCGCATAGAGACTCATCAGAATTGCCAGACCTGGCGCTTTGCCCTGCTCCTGCCATGACATAAACCACATGAACACGCCCCACAAGAGAGAAAAGACCAGCCAGCCGCGGACGAACTTCATTATGCCATTCATAACCACTCCTCTTAATTGAAGCGCTACCTTAGCGATCTCTGATCTGAAACGCATGGTTACCGTGCACAAGTTGCGAAGCATCTCAAATAATCGACAATAACATTGCCGTCTGCTTTACGTCAGGCGTTTTGACGGCGCTTATCTATACTTAACGCTCCGCTTAACCGATCAGGGAATTACGATGAAACGTACTGCTTATCTGTTATCGACGCTGACCATCCTTGCTACGCTTACCGCCTGCGCACCGACCCCACCGCCCAGACATGCCCCGCCGCCGCCACCAGGCAAAGATGCCCCGCCGCCGCCGCCGGGTGGACAGGCACCGGTAGGCGCACCCGGTGGCGTCGGTCCGGCAGGCCAGCCTCAGGCCTGATATTAACCAGCTGGCCTGCCCTGCAGGCTGGCTGGTGCCGCCCCCGCATGGGACGTTACCCATTCTGCCGGGAGGCAGCGACGCTATTCCCCCATCCTGCTCCTGTTCACTCTCATCACCAACGACTGACCCGGCAGCGAAAGCGTTACCTGCTGTCCGCCAGGGTCGCAGAGAGCAAAAACTGGCAAGCCGGACTTTCGGGACAGGGTTATTCAGCTACCCTTAAGTTTCAGGCAGCCTGTTCCGGCGGCACGTAATGGTCAGATTATGCAGAGGTCAACACTATGCCTTCAGGACAATTCTACGTAATTGATCAACCCGAGCTGAGTTTTACGGCGAATTATCATCTTGATACGGTCAATGACCAACCCTTTTCCTCGCGGCTGGTGCTGGAGATCCAGAAGTCGGTTCAGCCCACCGACGCCTTTGCGGCTTTCAGCATCGGACATGAAGTGACGTTTGTGTCATCCAGTGGTGAGGCACAGCGGATGGTGCTGATCAGTGACACGCCGGATGAACTGGTGTTCAGCTCGCGTGGCTGAGGGGATGCAGGCAGAAAACAGAATCTGTGCGGTATAACAGGCACAAAAAAACCGCCCTTATGAGGCGGTCATACGACACTGCTTATCATTGATTTTATTGGTAAATCGATATGGTGCCCGGGGCGGGACTTGAACCCGCACGACCTTACGATCGAGGGATTTTAAATCCCTTGTGTCTACCGATTTCACCACCCGGGCAGGGTGTAACTGGAGGCGCGTCCCGGAGTCGAACCGAGGTACACGGATTTGCAATCCGCTGCATAGCCACTCTGCCAACGCGCCTTAAACTGATGTGCCGCCAGGTTAACCTGACCTGCGAATCTGGAGCGGGAAACGAGACTCGAACTCGCGACCCCGACCTTGGCAAGGTCGTGCTCTACCAACTGAGCTATTCCCGCAATTTTCAGCAATTTCGTCGAACCTGCTGATTTTACTTATCTTCTGACAGACACGCTGCCTTTCGATGCGTTGCATTCTACTGACCTGACGCGATGAGTCAATAAAATTATCCTCACCGCCTGTCCGTTTGCTGCTTTTTAAATCGTATCGATCACGGTTCGAGCAGATCGCCGCGCGCCGCGCTTAAATACTGGAACATTGACCAGAAAGTCAGCACCGCAGCCACATACAACGCGACGACACCCACCGCCACAATGGTGGCATCCGGACGCCACAGCAAGGCAAACAGTGAGAACATCTGAGCCGTGGTTTTGACTTTACCAATCCAGGACACCGATACGCTGCTGCGTTTGCCAATCTCCGCCATCCACTCACGCAGCGCAGAGATAATGATCTCGCGCGCAATCATGGTTGCGGCAGGAAGAGTAATCCACCAGGCGTGGAAATATTCTGCGACCAGCACCAGCGCAATCGCGACCATGACTTTGTCCGCCACCGGATCGAGAAAAGCCCCGAAACGCGTCGTCTGCTTCCAGCGGCGCGCCAGGAAGCCATCAAACCAGTCGGTGATGGCTGCAAAGACAAAAATCAATGCGGTAGCAAGCGGTGCCCAGGTGAACGGCAGATAGAAAGCCAGCACAAAGAACGGGATGAGCACGACTCGAAACAGGGTGAGACACGTCGGAATGTTTAATTGCATATGCCGGTAACTGTCTGGATATAGGTAGAATTTAGCCTATGTTCCTACATTGCCCCCCCCGTTTCAATGCTAGTGTTTCAGTGAGTAGTATATTTTTTCTGCCAGCGCATGAGAGATACCCGGCACATTGGCGATCTCCTCCACCGACGCATTCATCAGCGGTTGCAGGCCCCCCATGTACTTGAGCAGTTGCTGACGTCGTTTTGGCCCCACCCCTTCGATGCTCTCCAGTGCACTGGTGTTCTTCACTTTCGCCCGTTTTTTACGGTGGCCCGAAATCGCATGATTGTGAGCGTCGTCACGAATGTGCTGGATCACATGCAGCGCGGGCGAATCAGGCGGCAGCGAAACGCCCTCACCTTCTGCTTCAAAGAAGAGCGTCTCCAGTCCGGCTTTGCGATCGCTGCCTTTAGCCACGCCGAGCAGAATCGGCCGCGTCTTATCCCAGGGCACGTCCAGTTCCGCAAAGACCTGTATCGCCTGCGCCAGCTGCCCTTTACCGCCATCAATCAGAATGACATCCGGGATCTTCTCTTCTTCAATGGCTTTACCATAGCGGCGACGCAGCACCTGGTTCATGGCGGCGTAGTCATCGCCCGGTGTAATGCCACTGATGTTATAGCGGCGATAATCGGCGCGCAGCGGACCGTTCTGGTCAAAGACCACGCAGGAGGCGATGGTCTGCTCACCCATGGTGTGACTGATATCGAAACACTCCATGCGCGTGATCCGGTCAAGCTCAAGGAACTCCGCCAGCGCCATCAGGCGTTGATGAATAGTGGAGTGCTGAGAGAGACGCGTGGTTAACGCGGTCGCGGCATTGGTGCGCGCCAGCTTCAGGTAACGGGCGCGATCGCCGCGCGGCTTGCTCTGAATGTTAACCCGGCGTCCCGCCAGTTCACTCAGAGACTCAGCCAGCAGCTCGCGCTCTGGCAGGGTAAAGTCCAGCAGGATGTCACCTGGCAGGGTGCGAGCCTCACTGCCCTGCAGATAGAACTGCCCGACAAAGGTCTGCACCACCTCGGCCAGATCGGTATCCACCGGGACTTTCGGGAAGTAGCTGCGGCTACCCAATACTTTACCCTGACGAATAAAGAGCACGTGAAGACAGGCCATACCGGCGTCGTACGCCACGCCCATGACATCGAGGTCATCACCCTGATTTGAGACAAACTGCTTTTCAGTGATCCGCCGCACGGCCTGAATCTGGTCGCGCAGTCGTGCCGCCTCTTCAAAACGCAGCCCGGTACTCGCCTCTTCCATGCGTCTGACCAGCTGATTAAGCACCTGATCGTCTTTACCGGCCAGGAACAGGCGCACATAGTCGGTCTGCTGTGCATATTCCTCTTCACTGACCAGCCCGGCCACACAGGGACCCAGGCAGCGGCCTATCTGATATTGCAGACAGGGCCGGGAGCGATTGCGGTAGACGCTATTTTCGCACTGGCGGATAGGGAATACTTTTTGCAGCAGGCCCAGGGTTTCACGCACCGCGTAGCCATTCGGAAACGGGCCGAAGTATTCGCCTTTGGCATGTTTTGCACCACGGTGCATCGCCAGACGTGGATGGGTATCGCTGCTGAGGAATATGTAGGGATACGATTTATCATCGCGCAGCAGGACGTTATAGCGCGGCTGATAGAGCTTGATGTAGTTATGCTCAAGCAGCAGCGCTTCGGTTTCGGTATGGGTTACGGTAACATCGATGTGCTGGATATTGCTGACCAGCGCTTCGGTTTTGCGGCTGCCGACCTGCGTGCGGAAGTAGCTGGTCAAACGCTTCTTCAGGTCTTTGGCTTTGCCCACATAGATGACGGTGCCTGAGGCGTCATACATGCGGTAAACACCGGGCTTGCTGGTTACCGTACTCAGAAAAGCTCTGGAATCAAAAACGTCATTCACTACTGATTAACGGCTCCGCATTGTAGAGGCCATGTCGAATGGCCAGATGCGTTAACTCGACGTCGCCACTGATATTCAGTTTGCTGAACATCCGATAGCGGTAACTGTTAACGGTTTTAGGACTGAGATTTAACTGCTCGGAAATTTCCGTCACCTTTTGTCCTCGGGTGATCATCAGCATAATCTGCAATTCCCTTTCCGACAAACAGCTGAAGGGAGATTCCGCTTTTTGTGGTTCAATCTGGCTCAGAGCCATCTGCTGGGCGATGTCTGACGCGATGTAGCGCTGGCCGGCATTGACCGAACGAATCGCGTTGATAACTTCCTGCGGCGCGGCCCCTTTACTGAGGTAACCCGCAGCCCCCGCCTGCATGACTTTGGCAGGCAGCGGATTTTCGGTATGGATAGTCAGCATGATAATTTTGATATCGGGGTTGTAGCGCACGATTTTTCGCGTCGCTTCCAGCCCGCCAATACCCGGCATATTCATGTCCATCAGAATGACATCCACCTGATTGGACCGGCACCATTTGGCCGCATCCTCGCCGCAGTTAACCTCTCCGACCACGGCCAGCCCTTTAACATCCTCCAGGATACGACGGATCCCGGCACGGACAAGTTCATGGTCATCAACAAGAAGCACACTGATCAACGGGGAAACTCCAGAGGCTAAAAAGAGGAAGCAATCAGGTAATGTGAGCGGTAATCATACCCGCTTTTGCCCCAAAAGCACATCAACAAAGCAAAACAGTGGACGCATTGCATCATTACCCTCAGCCGGACGTGGCGCGTCGCATCAGACTTTTCTGCTCATCATCAGCATCGTTGCATATTGATTAAATTCTCTGTATTTCAGAAGATTAACAACCGCGTTCGGTAAACCTGTCTACAACGCATTGCTGTCCGCTCCGGGCCAGTCAATCGTGTGATTACTTTCAGCGATTGATTAGTTGTGCTGGACGAAACAGCCTTTAAAGGCAAAGCGGACCGGCACCATCAGCAACTTACCTCCCCTGTGGTATACTCACGCACTGCTGTGCGGACAGATTGCCGACACATTGTCATTCACCAAGGAGAAACTCATGAGCGATGAAGATTTTGCAACTTCCCAGGAAGCCCGGAAATTAGCGGATGAAATCGCGGGGCTGAAGATGATGATCACCCTGATTCTGAAAGGGATGGGTCAGGCTGATGCGGGAAAAGTGATTATTAACATGGAACGCTATGTACAGACGCTGGGCGACAAACCGCAGGCGGAAGTGTTCAGCAATACCATCAAGCAGATTAAAACCGCCTACCGTCAGTAAGCGTGTTGTGTTGCCCCCAGCCGCGGGGGCAATTGACCTAATTATGCGACTGCCAGTTGACCGACACACCCAGCGTCGGCAGCACCTCTTCCGGGCTGAAGCGTCGGGTGCCCCGATACTTCTCTGCCAGCGCAGGCTGAGTCACCGGAATACGGATCGCAAACAGATTATCTTCTGACAGAATCAGGCCGGGTGTGAGTGGCTCATAGACCACCTGATGCTGCTCAAACATCTTCTCCAGCATTGGCGTTGCCGAACTGATGATGTACTCCATGCCGTGCAGTTCCGCCAGCTGTACCGCGTGCCAGAGTATGTTCAGCGGCAGTTCGGCATCCACATCCAGGCGTGCAGAGAAGCGCGACATTTCCCAGACTTTCTCATGGCTGAAGGGCAGCACGATGCCTTCACTCTGCTCAGGCTCAAACCAGGGCATCAGGCGGGCACAGCCGCAGATCCCTGCACGGGCATTCCATGCGATCAGCCAGGTCACATCTGAACGATCGTAGCGATCATACTCCTGTCCTGGCGTGCTCAGGCGCGGGGGAATAGACCACCCTTCGCCGCGCGCAAAGACGCTGTAACGGTAGCTGCCCAGCTCGGCGAGCAAAGAGGATGGCATATCCTTTAACTGCGTTTGCACTATTTTCATCATGCGCCTCTGACATCCCCATGTTGCAATGATTTTTTGCGCCAGCCTGGCAAAGTTCCGGCGCAGGGTAGACAACTGACCCGTACAAAGAAACTGCCAAAGGTGGCAGTTGTTGATGTTCAAATCAGTCCGATTGCGGCTGCATAACAGGCAATCTGCGTTTTATTGGAAACATTGAAACGCTTTTGCATATTTTTTTGATGAAAGTTAACGGTATGTTCAGAGATGGATAAAATAAGTGAAATCTCGACCGCCGTTTTTCCTTCGGCTGTCCATTTCAGAATTTCCAGCTCGCGCTGACTTAACGCATTTTTCAGTACCATCATCGCATCATCGCTAAAGCGTTCCAGCGTATCCAGGCTTAGTTCCGCTAAAAGGTGGAGTTTCACCTCCAGCTCAGCATGGCAGAGCTGGACAGAAATGGGCTGTTGGGACGATATAGATAATATACCAATGACGCGATTTGGTGCCATTGCAGAGCAAGAAAAACCGCTCTGAAGCCCATATTCCCGCGACTCCCGCCACAGGTTGCCTGCGTCAGCAAACTGCGCCTCCGTCCATGCCATCCCCCTCCCTGGTCGCTGACACAAGCTCAGCACCGGGTCCACCGCGTAATAATTCTGCTTCTCATAGCGCTTAACCCATAATGTGGGATAGGTGCTGTATAAATGAATGCGCGGTCGGGTAAATGGCACCGGGTGCTGAATCAAAAAAGCAAAATAATCGAAGCCTAATGATTCCGTAAAATGTTGCAATAACGCCTTCAATTCAGATGAGGTCGTTAATGCCTGAAATTGTTCTTTCACACTGCTTCGCCAGGCGAAATAATTTTCACTACTCATATTGCCTCAGCATTATTTTCACCCGCCCTTCCAATGCTATTCAATCAGACTCATCAGAGAGTTTAAATTTTTCAGAAAAAATGAATATATCGTCAGAGATGAATCCGTTGCCTGATGAAGCGCCTTTTACCTTTCATCGTCATGGCGGAGTGAAAACGTGTCCCTGTCCGGGCAATGTGAGGTCAGTCACGCCATTTTCAATCACACCCTAAGAATAAGATTTTTCTTATAGGATTTCAATGCCTGTCACCTGGTGACACTTTATCGCAAATTTGCAAATGGAGCGGAAATAATAAATAGCGCTACTGCTTATTGAGTAAATAATGAGTAAACAAGACGTTAATTCAATTCGATTAACGCTGCCTCCCCAGGAACCGCCAACATATTTCTCATCAGGAAATAAGATCTGCTTTTTTAAACTTGTCCGGCGCGCACCTGGCTGGCGGATCATCCGGCCACCGGGAAACGCAGCGGGGCAGGCGGAGAGGCTCGCTGGCCTGCCGCTGCGGGCTCAGGACCACAAATGTTGTGCTGCGTTTTTCTGCAGACCTGCGCCGGTTCTGTTGCTTAAGTTAACCCGTGGCCCCTGACCACCCTCTATTTTTCTTCTGCCATCCGGCGGCTTTTTGCTGTTTATCATCCTGACAGCCTGCAAAAGAAAAGGTCAGGCAAAAACCGCTTCCTGATAAGCCTCACTTATCTCTTCAGCCTGATTTCGATCCCGTTAAAAGCGAAGCGGCTGTTTCGTTAGCAGGCTCACCCTTTATCGTAGTTTAGTCAGCAGAATGACATTAAAGGTAGTCACCGGGTTAAACTATCTGAAAAATAATCCTGCCTGTAAAAAAACAGAGATAACGCCCCAGCGCATTTGTTAATTTTCCCTTCTCATTTCACTTAATTCGGCTGTCTGTATGGTGAAATATTTTCATTCTGCCGCTCAGTGACGAGAATTTGATGAGAGAGGAGAAAAAAGGGAATAGCGCATTTATTCGGCGGACAGTTTTACTCTTTAAATAGATGGCACTAAAATCAAATGCCTTAATGTTGTTCTCTCAGCGAATGAATGATTTCCGGCCGGTGCCAGATTCCAGCAGATAACTGGACTGAATTTTTACAGATAGCCGATCAATTATTAATCAAAGATGGTATTAGTCCTGACTGATGATTTACCGGCAATAGCCCGCGCCCCGCATCCCCAGATGAAAATGTGAAGCATGTGCCGTGTTGTAATCCGGGCCCAGCGCATTGCCAAACACCTCACATCCCCCCCGCCACAAGGTATGCAGCATGGCCGCTTTTTGCCCGGGCTGCTGCCAGTGACGACTGATCTCAAGCCGCTGACCATCCGCCAGCTGGAAGCCGGTCACATCCCAGGCATCGGCGGTGGCATGTTCACTTAATCGCCCCTGCGCGCGATGATAAATGTTACGGCAGGCGTAGCTGCCAACATGCGTAATCCGTACCAGTGGACTCTGCATATCCCTGGCGGTCTGTTGACGACTGCGCAGGGCATACATCGTACTGGCAACCGCCATCGGACAGCTCGCCAGAAAGCTGCTGCTGAGGCTCACCGGACCAAATCGCTGAATGCGCAGCGGGTCGCTGAGGGGACAGTTGCCCGTCACTGCCGGTCGTTCGCTGAACGTCACCCAACCGGCCTGCTGAGCGCGGCGCATCACGGCAAGGCAGGCATCGGGATCGCTGGCCAGCCGTTTCATCTTAAGCTGCGTCATCCAGCCCGGAGGATCGGTAACGGCGAGCGGGGTAAAGGGATTGAACTGCGGTGGCAGATGCTGCTTCAGCCATGGCAGACTCATCCAGCCCAGCGCGATTAACAGCAAAAACAGGATAAGCGTGCGCATAACCCCTCTCGCAGCATGATGATTAGCAAACAAAAAGTGTAGAAGCCAGATTCACGCTGCGCTGTGCAACTGACATAACGTGATGAATCCTTACCCTGGCTGACGCAGGATTAACCAGAATGCGCAACGATTGCTCTGGCTGACCATGGCCGGTGTCACATCAGGTAAAAAACTGTTACCGGCTTTGGGGTGACTTCCTCTATCTTATGCCGACCAGCCCTTCGGGTAAGGCTATTCATTATCAGCCAGCAGAGCTGACACAACATCAAGACAGGAAAGAGTATTCTATGGTCGATCAATCTAAAGATGCCCCCTTAACGCAGGAAGGCCCCGACAAGCTACGGCGCAACCTGCACAACCGACACATTCAGCTGATCGCCATCGGCGGCGCGATCGGAACGGGCCTGTTTATGGGTTCAGGTAAAACCATCAGCCTGGCCGGCCCCTCGATCATTTTCGTCTATATGATCATCGGCTTTATGCTGTTCTTTGTCATGCGCGCGATGGGAGAACTGCTGCTCTCCAATCTGGAGTATAAATCGTTCAGCGACTTTGCCGCGGATCTGCTCGGCCCCTGGGCAGGCTACTTTACCGGCTGGACCTACTGGTTCTGTTGGGTGGTCACCGGCATCGCTGACGTGGTGGCCATCAGCGCCTATTTCCAGCTCTGGTTTCCGGGCTTCTCGATCTGGATGAGCGCCCTGCTCTGCGTGGTGGTCTTTCTGGCACTCAACATTGCGACCGTCAAGCTGTTCGGCGAGATGGAGTTCTGGTTTGCGATTATTAAAATCGTCGCCATTGTCGCGCTGATCGTGACGGGCATTGTGCTGGTCTCCATCCACTACCCCTCTCCGGGCGGCGGTACGGCGGCACTGAGCAACATCTGGGATCATGGCGGACTGTTCCCGAAAGGGCTCAGCGGCTTCTTTGCCGGATTCCAGATTGCGGTGTTCGCTTTTGTCGGGATTGAACTGGTTGGCACGGCGGCGGCAGAGACTCACGATCCGCATAAAGTCCTGCCACGCGCGATTAATGCCATCCCGCTGCGGGTCATTATGTTTTATGTGCTGGCGTTGATGGTTATTATGGCGGTGACGCCATGGACCCAGGTGATGGCCGATCGCAGCCCGTTTGTTGAGATGTTTGTCCTGATTGGCCTGCCCGCTGCCGCGAGTATCGTCAACTTTGTGGTGCTGACCTCAGCTGCCTCCTCCGCGAACAGCGGCATCTTCTCCACCAGCCGGATGCTCTATGGTCTGTCACAGCAGGGGGTTGCCAGCCGCGCCTTTGGCCGGCTCTCAGCCCGCGCCGTCCCGACCACCGGTCTGTTTTTCTCCTGCTTCTGCCTGCTGGCGGGCGTGGCGTTAATCTACCTGATCCCGGATGTGATGACGGTCTTCACCCTGGTAACCACCGTCTCGGCGATTCTGTTTATGTTTGTCTGGACTATCATCCTGTGCAGCTATCTGGCCTATCGCAAAAAGCATCCGCAGCGTCATGCGGAATCCGGCTTTAAGATGCCGCTGGGCAAGCTGATGTGCTGGGTCTGCATGGCCTTCTTTGCCTTTGTGCTGGTGCTGCTGACCCTGCAGGATGATACGCGTCAGGCGCTGATGGTGACGCCACTCTGGTTCGCCCTGCTGGGTGTGGGCTGGTGGCTGCGTCATCGCGGCTCACGCAGTCGCTAGTTCTGCCTGTCAGAGAGGAAGCCCGGTCAGATGACCGGGCTTTTTTACAGGCGTTCGCCCAGCGCAGAAAAGCTGGCGGACAACGAAGGCCGTTCAGAAGGTAAGCGCTGCGGCCGGGGATCGGGCTGCTGAGGCGTGCCGAGACCAAAGGTAAAGGTATAGTTTTCCCCTTCGCCCATACGCAGGTCAGCTATCGTCGTCTGCCCATCCTGCTCACGCAGGGCATAAAAACCGTGGCTGAACCAGGCGACGCGTTCTGCATACCAGCTGCCACGGAACCCTTTGTAAAGTTCGGGATGACGCGGATACCACGTCACCTGTAGCGGACGCGAAGGCGACAGTAACGACCAGTAAGCTTCGCCATAGCGGTCGCCGGTCAGGATCACGCTGCGCCAGACCAGCGTATTGAACGCCGTTGGCGTCACCAGTACCTTATCGGTCGGAATCCCCTGCCCGGTCAGCGACTGCCGGATCTGCCAGCCTGCCACGCCCTGAATCACCACGCTCCAGACCAGATAAAGCGAGCTCAGCGTTAATCCCAGCCGGTTGCCGCGCAGTCCCCGTTCGCCGCCACGCCAGAGCGCCACAGCCAGCCCCACCAGCAGCGGCAGCGTATAGAGGGGATCGATAATGTAGATGCTGCCAATCGCATAGGGAAAGTCAGTGAGCGGCAGGCCAAGCTGGGTGCCATACACCGTCATCAGGTCGAGCAGCGGGTGCGTGATCAGTGCCAGCCAGATGGCGGGCCACCACGCCCGCCATGCCACCCGTTGACGACACAGCCCCGCCACCAGCCAGGCAACCAGCGGGGAGATCAGCGTGAGCCAGAGCAGCGCATGACTTTCGGTGCGATGCAGCGTCATGTTGCGTATTGCATCGCCATGATCGATAAAGACATCCAGATCGGGCAGGGTGCCGCAGACACCCCCAACCAGTGCCGCCTGCCAGATCGGAACCCGACGCCCCATCACCGCGACGCTGACGGAGGCGCCCAGTACCCACTGCGAAACAGAATCCATAGATTAACTCCGTTACCGAACCGTGAATCTGCGCGGAATCAGCGTACGCGAATGCCTTCAATGATCATGCGCTGAACGTTCTCGACAGTCTGCTCAAAGAACGCGCCGTCGCTGAGGGTCTGTCCGGTCACCGCCTCCACCTGCGTGGCGAAATCGGCATAGTGCTGCGTAGTGGCCCAGAGCATAAAGATCAGATGCTGCGGCTGGACGCCAGCCAGACGCCCTTCATCAATCCAGCGCTCAATTATCGCCGCCTTATCATCCACCAGTTGCTTGAGGTCGCCCGCCAGCTCCCCTTTCAGCAGCGGTGCGCCCTGCAGCATCTCCAGGCAGAACAGCCGGGAGGCCTGAGGATGATCCCGCGACACCTCCAGCTTCAGCCGGATATAGCGTCGGATGGCCATCAGCGGATCCTGATCGTGCGCCAGCGCGCGCAGCGGCGCCAGCCAGACATCCAGAATCTGTTTCAGCACCGCCACATAGAGCGCCTCTTTCGAGGGAAAATAGTAGAGCAGATTGGTTTTGGAAACGTCTGCCAGCTCGGCCACCTTATCGAGGCTGGTGCCATGAATACCAAACTGCGAGAACAGGGTCAGCGCCGCATCCAGTATCGCCGCTCGCTTTGCCGCCACCGCGCGTGAACGACGCGTTGGCTTTTTTTCATCGGTTTTCACTGCCTTACCTCATCCGTCAGGTGTCATCGCATCATAGCAAAGGGATCCCTGGCTGCCTAACCAGCGTGCTGCACCTTTTTTGCTCAGCCTGCATGGAAAACGTGCAGCGAATTTTGACCAAACGGTCTGAAATGGACCAGTCACTCCACTTTTATTTCTCCTCTCCATTTTAACCCATTGTTATATAAACAATTAAAAATTGTGGCACAGGGTTTGCAAAATTGTGACTGAGCGCAGCCCACAGGGATGAGGCAGGATGCAGTGCCGCGCGTGAAACACCTTTCCCCCCATCGCAACGAGGTTTCACATGAAGATAGGCGTCTTTATTCCGATTGGTAACAATGGCTGGCTGATCTCCTCCAATGCACCGCAGTACATGCCAACCTTTGAACTCAACAAGGCAATCGTACTGAAAGCAGAGCATTACCATTTCGACTTTGCGCTTTCGATGATCAAACTGCGCGGCTTCGGCGGAAAAACAGAATTCTGGGATCATAACCTGGAATCATTCACCCTGATGGCTGGTCTGGCGGCCGTCACCTCACGTATTGAAATTTATGCCACTGCCGCCACCCTGACGCTGCCACCGGCCATTGTGGCGCGCATGGCGTCCACCATTGACTCCATCTCTGGCGGCCGTTTCGGCGTCAACCTGGTCACCGGCTGGCAGAAACCGGAATATGAACAGATGGGTATGTGGCCTGGCGATGAGTACTTCAGCAGCCGCTACGCCTATCTGACCGAATACGTTACCGTGCTGCGCGACCTGTGGGGCACCGGAAAATCGGACTTTAAAGGTGAATTCTTCACCATGAACGACTGTCGCGTCAGTCCGCAGCCGCAGCGCCCGATGAAGGTCATCTGCGCCGGTCAGAGCGATGCCGGTATGGCCTTCTCCGCACAGTATGCCGATTACAACTTCTGCTTCGGCAAAGGGGTAAACACCCCTGCCGCGTTCAGCTCAACCTCGATTCGCATGAAACAGGCGGCGGAGAAAGCCGGTCGCGATGTCGGCTCCTACGTCCTGTTCATGATCATTGCCGCGGAAACCGATGAGGAAGCGCGGGCGAAGTGGGAACACTATAAAGCCGGTGCCGATGAAGAGGCGCTCTCCTGGCTGACCACCCAGAGTCAGCAGGATACCAAATCGGGCAGCGACACCAACGTGCGCCAGATGGCCGACCCCACCTCTGCCGTCAACATCAACATGGGTACCCTGGTCGGCTCCTGGGCCAGCGTGGCGCGGATGCTGGATGAAGTGGCTCAGGTTGAAGGCACCCACGGCGTGCTGCTGACCTTTGATGATTTCCTGGAAGGGATCGAGAACTTCGGACAGCACATCCAGCCGCTGATGCGCTGTCGCAGCGCCCTGCTGGATGCACAGAAGGAGGTGGCATGATGAATACCGTTTACTGCGCTCACACGCCTGAGGTGACTCAGGTCGAACTGCCAGCCCGGCCGGAGCCGATTGCTTTTCCCCCCGGTCAGAGTGCGCTGATCGTGGTCGATATGCAGAACGCCTACGCCACTGAAGGGGGTTATCTTGACCTGGCGGGCTTTGATGTTTCCGCCACGCAACCGGTGATAGCGAAGATTCATCAGGCAGTGACGGCGGCGCGTGCCGCAGGCGTGCAGATTATCTGGTTCCAGAACGGCTGGGACAGTGACTATGTTGAAGCCGGTGATGCCGGTTCGCCCAACTTCCACAAATCTAATGCGCTGAAAACCATGCGCAAACGACCTGAACTGCAGGGCACGCTGCTTTCCAAAGGCGGCTGGGATTACGCACTGGTGGATGAACTGGTGCCGCAGCCCGGGGACATTGTGCTGCCCAAATCGCGCTACAGCGGCTTCTATAACACGCCGCTCGACAGCATGCTGCGCAGTCGCGGCATTCGTCATCTGATCTTTACCGGCATTGCCACCAACGTCTGTGTGGAATCGACGCTGCGCGACGGCTTCTTTCTGGAGTACTTCGGCGTGGTGCTGGAAGACGCAACCTACCAGGCAGGCCCGCCATTTGCCCAGCAGGCGGCGCTGTTCAATATCGAAACCTTTTTTGGCTGGGTATCGGATGTCGATACCTTCTGCGAAAGCCTGAAAGCCCCCTGATCACCGAGGATGACGCTATGCCAAAAAGTATCATTGTTCCACCGGGCACCACGACGCCCATCGCCCCGTTTGTCCCTGGCACGCTGGCAGATGGCGTGGTCTATGTTTCGGGCACGCTGCCGTTTGATGCTGACAACAACGTGGTGCACGTCGGGGATGCCGCCGCGCAGACCCGCCACGTGCTGGAAACCATTAAAAAGGTGATTGAAACCGCGGGTGGCACGATGGCGGATGTCACCTTCAACTCTATTTTTATCACCGACTGGGCAAACTATGGTGCGGTGAACCAGGTCTACGCCGACTACTTTCCCGGCGACAAACCGGCCCGATTCTGTATTCAGTGCGGGCTGGTCAAACCGGATGCGCTGATTGAGATCGCCAGCGTGGCCCACATTGGCAAGCCGGAGGTCTGATGCAGCTGGATATTCTGGGCCTGCAAAATCCCGATGCACCGACGCTGGTGCTCTCCTCCGGGCTGGGCGGCGTAGCCGGTTTCTGGCAGCCACAGCTGGCGGCGCTGACGACACGCTATCGGGTGGTCTGTTATGACCAGCGCGGCACCGGACGCAGTGCTGACACGCTGCCGGAGGGCTACAGCATGGCGATGATGGCGGCGGAGCTGGCCGATGCGCTGGCGCAGCACGGCATCCTGCGCTTCAGCCTGATTGGTCATGCGCTGGGTGGCCTGCTGGGGATGCAGCTGGCGCTGGATTACCCGGAGCGGATCGAGCGGATCGTGGTGATCAACGGCTGGTTGTCGCTGCATCCCCATACCCGCCGCTGCTTTCAGGTGCGCCAGGATCTGCTGCTGAACGTCGGCGTGGAGGCCTTTGTCCGTGCTCAGCCGCTGTTTCTCTATCCGGCAGAATGGATGGCGCAGCATCAGACGCGGCTTGAGCAGGAGGACAGTCATCATGTCGCCCATTTTCAGGGCATGGAAAACCTGATGCGCCGGCTGCACGCCCTGATGAGCGCAGATTTCAGCGCCCGGGCAGCCGCGATCCCGCAACCGGTGCTGGTTATCGCCAGTGAAGATGACCTGCTGGTGCCGTGGAGCTGCTCATCCGCGCTGGCTGCCGCCCTGCCCAACGCCACGGAGCAGAGAATGGCCTGGGGCGGACACGCCATGAGCGTCACCGACGCCGAAACCTTTAATGCCCTGCTGCTGCAGTGGCTGGATCAGACCGATGACGTGCAGCCCCTGCAGCGCGTCGTCTAAGCTTTTGCGGAGAAGATTATGAGCCTGGATACCCTTACCCCTGCCGTTGACAAAACGGCCTTTCGTCATGCGATGTCGCGCCTGGGCGCGGCGGTCAACATCATTACCACGGAAGGTCCTGCCGGACGCGCAGGCTTCACCGCCTCTGCGGTGTGCAGTGTCACGGATGCGCCCCCTACACTGCTGGTCTGCCTGAACCGTTCGGCCTCGGTTTATCCGGTGTTCCGCGAAAACATGCAGCTGTGCGTTAACACTCTGGCGGCGGGCCATGAAGCGCTCTCCACGCTGTTTGGTGGTAAAACCCCGATGGCTGAGCGGTTTGTGGCCGCAGAGTGGTCGACGGCCGTTACCGGCTCGCCGGTGCTGAGCGGCGCGGTCGCCTCCTTTGACTGCCGGATCACTCAGATTGTCAGCGTCGGCACCCATGACACCCTGTTCTGTGAAGTCCTGGCCGTAGTGCGCAACGACGATTCTCACGGCCTGGCCTGGTTTGACCGGGGATACCATCCCCTGATGCGGCAGGAAGCCTGATAACCCTTCCCTGAAACCCACCGGCATTCATAACGCTCTGGAGTAGACGATGGCACGATCCTGGTTTCCGCAATGGCAAAAGAAGTCGGCTTTAACAGAAAACGGTATTATCGCCCCGGATGAGACACTGCCTGCGGGGCAGACGCTGGTGCTGGGTTTACAGCACGCGGTGGCGATGTTTGGCGCAACGGTGCTGATGCCGCTGCTGATGGGACTGGATCCCAATCTGGCGATTCTGGTCTCCGGGATAGGGACCCTGCTGTTCTTCTTTATTACCGGCGGTCGCGTGCCCAGCTATCTCGGGTCAAGCGCCGCGTTTGTGGGCGTTGTGATTGCGGTGACCGGTTTCAGCGGTCAGGGGCTGAACCCCAACCTCAGCGTGGCGCTGGGTGGCGTCATCGCCTGCGGCCTGCTCTATACGCTGATAGGCGTGGTGGTAATGAAATCCGGCACCCGCTGGATTGAGAATCTGATGCCGCCCGTGGTGACCGGAGCCGTGGTGATGGCTATCGGGCTGAATCTGGCACCGATTGCGGTGCACAGCGTCTCAGCCTCCGCCTTCGACAGCTGGATCGCGGTGATGACCGTGTTATGTATTGGCCTGGTGGCCGTCTTTACCCGCGGAATGGTTCAGCGCCTGCTGATTCTGGTGGGGCTGATTCTGGCGTGGGCGATCTATGCCCTGCTGACTAACGTTCTGGGACTGGGCAAGCCGGTGGATTTTACGGCGCTGTCACAGGCGGCGTGGTTTGGTCTGCCGCATACCACCTCGCCGACCTTTGATCTGCATGCGATGGTATTAATCGCCCCCGTCGCCATTATCCTGGTGGCGGAGAACCTCGGCCACCTGAAAGCGGTAGCGGGCATGACCGGACGCAACCTCGACCCGTATATGGGACGCGCCTTTGTGGGCGATGGTCTTGCCACGATGCTCTCCGGTTCAATCGGCGGCAGCGGGGTGACCACCTATGCGGAAAACATCGGGGTGATGGCGGTGACCAAGGTCTACTCGACGCTGGCATTTGTTGCTGCGGCGGTCATCGCGATCCTGGCCGGTTTCTCGCCGAAGTTCGGTGCGCTGATCCACACCATTCCGGCGCCGGTTATCGGCGGTGCCTCGATTGTGGTCTTCGGACTGATTGCGGTAGCGGGCGCGCGCATCTGGGTTCAGAATCAGGTCGATTTAGGCCAGAACAGTAACCTGATCATGGTGGCGACAACGCTGGTCCTTGGCGCAGGTGACTTTGCGCTTAAAATCGGTTCATTCACGCTGGGCGGCATCGGCACGGCGACCTTTGGGGCGATTATCCTCAATGCCATTCTGCGCCGTAACCGCGCCATGCAGCAGGATAAGCTGGCGCGTCAGCAGGGTTAACTACTCCAGCGGTGTGGCAGCAGGCTGCACCGCTTTCTTTCGTTTCAGCCGCAGTTCACTGACAATCACGCCACAGACAATCAGCGCCCCACCCACCAGCGCCAGTGCAGGCAGCCGCTCACCAGCGATACGTCCGACCACACCCGCCCAGACCGGCTCACCGGCGTAAATAACCGTGGCACGCGTGGGTGACACGCTGCGCTGCGCCCAGTTCATCGTGACCTGAATCAGCGCGCTGGCCGCGCCCAGTCCCAGCGCACTGAACAGCAGCGGCATGGAAATCACAGGTACCGTCTCCCCATTGGGGATCATCAGCGCAAAGGCGCACAGCGACGCCACCGCGAGCTGGATCATCGTCACGCGACGCACATCGACCCGACTGGCAAAGCGGCTGATTAAGATAATCTCAGCGGCAATCGCCAGCGTACTGAACAGGGTGGCTATCTCCCCGGCATTCAGGCTGATACGGCCATCCTGCGGCCCCGCCACCAGCAGCAGACCGGTGAAGGCCAGCACAATCCCCAGCCATGACATGATGCCCGGCGGACGTCGTAAAAACAGCCATTGCAGCAGCGGCACCACCGGCACGTAGAGCGCAGTGAGAAACGCGGACTGACTGCTGGAGATGGTCTGCATTCCCCAGGTCTGCAGACCGTAACCGCCGGCAATCGACAGGCCAATCAGCGTCCCGGCTTTCACTTCCAGCCAGGTTATTCCTTTGAGATAGCGTCGGAAAAAGAGCGCCAGCAGCAGTGCGGCGGTGGCAAAACGCAGACCGACGAAAAAGAACGGTCCCGAGTGCTGCATCGCCCGATGCACCACCAGAAAGGTCCCGCCCCAGATCATAGTTATAAAGATTAACACCAGCTCCTGCCGCGTCAGGCGCAGGGATAAGCCGCGGAGAGTGTCCGACATAATTCACCTGATAAAAGATTCGGACAACATTGTGGAGGAGAGCGAGGGGGAAAAGCAACGACGTTAACCGCCGGATCTTACCGGCGGCTATCAGGGGATTAAGCGTCCGTTTTCTTCGGACTGCTGCGTCCGCCCTTTTCGCCGGCACGCGCGGCACGCTGCGGATCGTTTTTAAAATTACCGCCGCTGTTTTTGCCCCCTTTGCGTCCCGCCTCTGCGGCACGTTCACGGTTTTCAGCAAAATTACCTGAACCGCCACGATGTGTTGTCATGATGTGCTCCTGTCGCGTAGTGCGATAAATAAGAATGAGAAAGTCGAGAGCTGACGGCCCGGGGCCTGGATTCAACCCATGGTTAAAGAATAGCCAGATTCTGCTTTCACCCCGCGCACAGTCACATTTAGCAACAGACTATTCACCACCGATTTGAGTAAATAACGAACATTCCTCTAGCTTACAACCGATTAGCTGCGGAATTATTACACAGCTAAATCCGCCCATTCCTTCCCTCCCCTGCGTAAAACGAAAGCTCTTCTATACTTTTTCTGGACGTCTAAACCACCTGGAGAGATCAATGGCTAAGATTCTGGTGCTTTATTACTCAATGTACGGACATATCGAAACGATGGCGAACGCGGTTGCTGAAGGCGCTCGTCGGGTTCCCGGCGCGGAAGTGGATATCCTGCGGGTACCAGAAACGATGGAGGCCAGTCGCTTTGCGGAGGTGGGCGGCAAAACCGATCAGCTGGCGGCAGAGGCGACGCCGGATGTGCTGCCGCAGTATGACGCCATTATCGTCGGCACCCCGACCCGCTTCGGCAACATGTCCGGTCAGATGCGCACCTTCTGGGATCGCACCGGCGGCCTGTGGGCATCAGGTGCCCTGTTTGGCAAGGTCGCCAGCGTCTTCACCTCAACCGGCACCGGCGGCGGTCAGGAACAGACGATTACCTCGGTCTGGACCACCCTGGCGCATCACGGCATGGTGATCGTGCCCATCGGCTACGGCACCAAAGAGTTGTTTGATATCTCTCAGGTGCGCGGCGGAACACCTTATGGTGCGACAACCCTGGCAGGCGGGGATGGCTCCCGTCAGCCCACGGAAGCGGAGCTGAACATCGCCCGTTTTCAGGGCGAACATGTTGCCAGCCTGACCACTAAACTGCAGGACTGATTTAATCAAAGGAGAAAAGTATGTCTACTGAACAATCAAAAGCACATCACGTTGGCGAATGGTCCAGTCTGCGTCATACCTCCCCTGAAATTGCTGAGGCCATTTTCGAAGTGGCTGATTACGATGAGAGACTGGCAGAAGAGATCTGGCGTCAGCAGGGCAGTGACGATGTACTGATTCGCGCCTTTGAAAAAACCGATAAAGATCTCCTGACCTGGGATGACAAACCCGTAGAACGTAAAAACGTCTGATTCAGGGGCGGGATCTTCCCGCCCTCAATTTTTTCGCTCACCAAGGAGAACGCTATGTCTTCCTATCAAAGCATTAATCCCGCCAACAACCAGTTGCTGAAGAGCTGGCCATCCCATGATGATGCCGCCGTCAGCCATGCCCTGGAGGTCGCTGACCAGCTGTTCCACTCCTCCTGGAGCAAAGGGGAGATTCAGCCGCGCCTGCAGGTACTGAAAAAGCTGGCTGACCTGATTGATAGCCGTGCGGAAGAACTCGCCACCATCGCCAGTAAAGAGATGGGTAAACTGATTGGTCAGAGCCGGGGCGAAGTCAAAATCTGCTCGCAGATTGCCCGCTACTACGCGGAGAATGCTGAGCGCATCCTGCAGCCGCACACCTACCCCAGTGAGCTGGGCGAAGCCTGGGTCGAGTATCATCCGATTGGTGTTCTGGTGGCCGTTGAGCCGTGGAACTTCCCCTACTATCAGCTGATGCGCGTGCTGGCGCCTAACCTCGCGCTGGGTAACCCGGTGCTGGCAAAACATGCCAATATCGTGCCGCACTGTGCCGATGTCTTTGAAAAACTGGTTCGCGAAGCAGGTGCGCCTGAAGGAGCCTGGACGAACCTGTTTATCTCTACGGAGCAGGTTGCGGATCTGATTGCTGACGATCGGGTTCAGGGGGTTGCCCTGACCGGTTCCGAGCGCGCCGGTAGCGCCGTGGCCGAACAGGCCGGTAAGCACCTGAAGAAATCGACGCTGGAGCTGGGCGGCAATGACGTCTTTGTCGTACTGGATGATGCCAATCTTGATGAAGCCGTGCGTCAGGGTGTGCAGGCGCGCCTGAGCAACTGCGGTCAGGTCTGTACGGCAGCAAAACGGTTTATTCTGCATGAGAAAATTGCCGATCGCTTTATCAGCCAGTTCAGCACGGCGCTGAGCGCGGCGACGCTGGGCGATCCGCTGGATGAGAAGACCACGCTGGGTCCGCTTTCCTCGGCAGATGCGCGCGACCGTCTGGTTAAACAGGTTGATGAAGCTGTCGCCAGCGGCGCAAAACTGCTGACCGGCGGTAAAGCCGTTGACGGCGTGGGCTGCTATTACCAGCCCACGATTCTGACCGGCATCACACCCGATAATCCGGCTTACTATCAGGAGTTCTTTGGCCCGGTGGCACAGGTCTATGTAGTTGCTGACGACCAGGCCGCGGTGGCGCTGGCCAACGACTCTCACTATGGTCTTGGCGGCTCCGTCTGGACGCGGGATATTGCCCGTGGCCGCAGGCTCGCTTCTGCCATTGAAACCGGCATGGTGTTTATTAACTCGCAGAGCGACACCTCCGCCGAGCTGCCTTTTGGCGGCGTGAAACGTTCCGGCTATGGTCGTGAACTTTCCGATCTGGGTATCAAAGAGTTTGCTAACCAGAAACTGGTTGTTGTGGCGGGATAAGCTGTCGCAGGTATAAAAAAACCCCGTCTCGACGGGGTTTTTTATTATCAGCAGGATGGGGATATTACGGTGTCGCTTCAGCCGCTGACTTTGTTTTATCGTTCTGCGCGCTGGCAGACGGTGTTGCACTATCAGCCTTGTCAGCCGTGGCGTTGTCACCGGCTGATTTCGCCGCTGCGTTATCCGCTTTGGCCTTATCAGCCGCCGCTTTATCAGCGGCAGCTTTTTCCGCTTTAGCCTTCTCCGCTGCGGCTTTATCAGCGGCAGTTTTATCCGCTTTAGCCTTCTCTGCTGCGGCTTTGTCGGCGGCAGCTTTCTCCGCTCTGGCCTTCTCCGCTGCGGCTTTGTCGGCGGCGGCTTTATCTGCATCAGCCTTCCCGGCGGCAGCCTTATCCGCATCCGACTGCGCTTTGTCTGCGGTCGCCTTATCGGCTTCCGCTTTGTCAGCGGCAGCATCCTGCGTCGCAGCAGCTTTCGCACTGTCGTCATCAGATGGCGTCGCGGCGGCTGGCTGTGGTGCAGCGGCTGGCTGCATTGGCGTGCCCTGCAGCGCCGCGTTCAGCGCCTGAGAGAACTGATCCCAGCTGCAATAGCCGTTAGCATCCGTCGGGCAGCCCGCCAGTTGCAGCGTCACACGTTTTGGCGGGTTTTTCAGACTCAGCACGTCCGCATTGCGCAGCTGATCGGCGCTCTGATAGACATATTCGACTTTGAGCAGGTCTTTGTCATTTTTCGCGTCGTGCCAGCGTTCAAAGACAACCTGACCACCAATCGGCGTTTTTTCCCAGGTATCAGGCAGCTCATACGGCTTCACCTGCAACGCGCTCAGCAGCGAGGCAATGTTTGAATCGTGCCCCACCATCAGCGTAATAGCTGGTGCACTGGCTTTATCCTGATCGACCAGCTGACTGCGGATGTAATCCACCAGCGGGGCGGCCACTTCGCGCGAGATATCCGGACTGGTAAACAGCGCGTCCTGATAGCCATTTTTAATGGCCGACAGCTCTTTCCACTGTTCAGGCGTCTTGATCTGTCCCCACGCCACCTGCTCCAGCGGGAAACCTTCATAATATTGCAGAGTGAACGCATCCATCAGCGAGTTACCCACTTTCAGCGGGCCACTGACATTCGGCTCTTTACCATTTTCCGCGCTGAAGGTGTTCTGACCGCTGCTCAGATCGCACTGCTTTTTATTGTTACAGGCAGGCGAAGATTTATAGTCAACAATCTTCTCAAGACGCTGGAAAGCAGGCTTCAGCGAGAGTTTTTCATTTTCGGCAGCCATCGCGGCCAGCGCTTTCTTGTTGAAGGCTTCGCTGCCATCTGTGATGACCGGATTAAAGATAGGATCCATGGTGCCCATCGCATCCTGATGCGTGACCGCGATGTCACAGCCCGGGAAGGCGCCATTGACAAAGAACTGGGCGGTGGCAACGGTACGCTGCAGGCTGTTGGCATAGACAAAGACGTTATTGCTGTCAGGACAGCTGCCGTTCTTCGCCAGTCCCTGCTGGGCCAGCCACTGACGGGTATAGTTACCCATGTAGATTTCCAGCACGCCACCTTTGGTGGTCAGCTGACCGCCAGGAACGTCCCACTGCGGCCAGCTTTTTTTGGTGGACTGCTCCAGCACGCTGCCGTTATCGGCCAGCGGCGCACGCAGATTGTGACGGCTTAGCATCAGGACCTGCTGCAGCTGCATATCACCTTCAGCCGCCAGCGCGACGGTTCCGACCGGCAATGCTGCGAGCACTGACAATGCGCAAAGACTCAGTTTCTTGATCATTGTGCCTATTCCATTCATTCAGTAAAGAAACACTCTGGCTATCAACCGATTAGCTCGCCTCAGAGCGACGTAATCCCTAGTGTAACTCAGCTCGCCTCAGAAAAGCGCCAGATGTTTGCAAAAACGGTGAGTAGACTATAGCAGAGAGGATAAAGAGAGATGAATGCAAAGCCGGGTGCGGCTCAGTGCGCCTTTCCGGCATGGCAGAAGAACAGAGGAAGGCAGAAACGAAACAGGCCAGCACTCAGTGCTGGCCTGTAAAATCTGGCGGAGGAGGAGAGATTCGAACTCTCGGATGGTTTCCCATCGGCGGTTTTCAAGACCGCTGCCTTAAGCCACTCGGCCACCCCTCCGTTTTAAAACAGTACTGCATTGGCAAAATAATCAGCTGACATTTTGCCACTTTATTGCCCGAGGCAGATAAAGTGGCGGAGGAGGAGAGATTCGAACTCTCGGATGGTTTCCCATCGGCGGTTTTCAAGACCGCTGCCTTAAGCCGCTCGGCCACCCCTCCGCAATGACGCGCACTATAAACATCCCGATTATCGATGTAAAGCCTGTATCTGACTGTTCGCATGAAAAACAGCCATTTCCTGTTTTTTCGCTGTCAAAATCACCACTCTGCTCAAACAATTAGCAGATTAGCGCGTAAAGAAGGGTAAAACGGCTTTTCCCTCTTTAATGGCCTGCGTATTCTCGGCTCATATTTAGTGTTCTGCTTAAAGGAGCGCAACATGGAAAGAATTGTCACCTCATCGCAGTCCTCACTGCTCTCAACGCACAAAGTTCTGCGCAATACCTATTTTCTGCTGGGATTAACCCTGGCTTTTTCAGCCGTGACGGCCACGGCCAGCACCCTGCTGGCGTTACCCGCTCCCGGTCTGATCCTGATGCTGGTCGGCTTCTATGGTCTGATGTTTTTAACTTACCGTCTGGCTAACAGCCCGATGGGCATCCTGGCCGCCTTTGCCTTCACCGGCTTCCTGGGTTACTGCCTGGGTCCGATCCTGAGCTCTTTCCTGACCGCAGGGATGGGGGATGTGATCGCACTGGCGCTGGGTGGAACGGCGCTGGTCTTCTTCTGCTGTTCCGCGTATGTGCTGACGACCCGCCGTGATATGTCCTTCCTTGGCGGAATGATGATGGCGGGCTTTGTGGTGCTGCTGGTCGCGGTAGTGGCTAACCTCTTCCTGCAGTTACCTGCTCTGCATCTGGCTATCAGCGCCCTGTTCATTCTCTTTTCAGCCGGCGCGATTTTGTGGGAAACCAGCAATATCATCCACGGCGGAGAAACAAACTATATCCGGGCCACGGTCAGCCTCTACGTTTCACTCTATAACATCTTTGTCAGCCTGCTGAGCCTGCTCGGTTTTGCCCGCAGCAACTGACAGACACGTTCATCAGCGTTGAAAACCCCGCTCCGGCGGGGTTTTTGCTTTTACTGTTACGTCAGTTTGCTACACTGCGCCGTCATTTACAGAGAGGAATTCACGTGAATTTTAACGGTAACGAAATCGCCGTCGATGCCGAAGGCTATCTGAAAAATCCCAGCGACTGGAGTGCAGCGCTGGCTGAACATATTGCCGCGCAGGAAGGCCTTACGCTGACCGACGCCCATTGGGAGGTCGTCCATTTTGTGCGCGCCTTCTATCTGGAATTTAACACCTCCCCCGCCGTACGAATGCTGGTGAAGGCGATGGCGAAGAAGTATGGAGAAGAGAAAGGCAACAGCCGCTATCTGTTTCGTCTCTTCCCTGACGGGCCGGCTAAGCAGGCGACGAAAGTCGCAGGCCTGCCCAAACCGGCCAAATGTCTCTGACTATCCGGTCGTAAAGCCGCGTGGGGGTGATGACGGCTGGTGCGGCTCCACCCGTACACTTTCCACCCGCGCGCTGCGTGGCCCGCCCGCTTTGAGCCAGGCGATGAGGGCGTCGACCTTTTCCGCCTCGCCCCAGGCCAGCACTTCGACACTGCCATCCTCCAGGTTGCGCGCATAGCCCAGTACGCTCAGCGCGCGGGCTTCGGCCTGGATGCTGTAACGGAATCCGACGCCCTGCACGCGGCCATAAACCCATGCTTTAAAACAGGCTGCTGACATACTGCCCTCCTGCTGCTGTTCGTTGCAATTTCCCGTTATCCACCGGACAATGGCACCTCATTTTTTCAGGTAAGCATAGCAAACTATGACAGTCAGATTGATTCTCGCAAAGGGACGTGAAAAGTCCCTGCTCCGTCGCCATCCCTGGGTCTTTTCAGGCGCTGTCGCGCGTCTGGAAGGTAAAGCGCAACTGGGTGAAACCATTGACGTGTGTGACAGTAACGGCAAATGGCTGGCGCGCGCCGCCTATTCTCCTCAGTCACAGATTCGCGCCCGTGTCTGGAGCTGGCAGGCCGATGAATCCATCGATATCGCCTTCTTTGTGCGCCGTTTTGAGCAGGCGCAGCAGTGGCGCACATGGCTGGCAGCGCGCGACGGTCTGGACAGCTATCGTCTGATCGCCGGTGAATCTGATGGTTTACCGGGCGTCACCATTGACCGCTTTGGCAATTTTTTTGTTCTGCAGCTGCTCTCCGCTGGAGCCGAATATCAGCGAGCGGCGATCATTACTGCCCTGCAGCAATGTTTCCCCGGCTGTGCAGTCTATGACCGCTCCGACGTCGCTGTGCGGAAGAAAGAGGGGCTGGAACTGACGCAGGGCACGATTACCGGCGAACTGCCGCCGCCTCTGCTGCCGATTACTGAGCATGGCATGAAGCTGCTGGTTGATATCAAGGGCGGCCATAAAACCGGCTACTACCTCGATCAGCGAGACAGCCGTCTCGCCACCCGCCGTTACGCTCAGGATGCCCGGGTACTTAACTGCTTCTCCTATACCGGTGGATTCGCCGTCTCGGCATTGATGGGCGGCTGTAAAGAGGTGATCAGCGTTGATACTTCGCAGGAAGCGCTGGATGTGGCACGTCAGAACGTCGAACTGAATGAACTCGACCTCTCCCGCGCGCGCTTTGAGCGTGATGATGTCTTCAAACTGCTGCGTCGCTATCGTGACAGTGGGGAGAAATTTGATCTGATCATTATGGATCCGCCGAAGTTCGTCGAAAACAAAAGTCAGCTGATGGGCGCCTGTCGCGGCTATAAAGATATCAACATGCTCGCCATTCAGTTGCTGAATCCCGGTGGCGTTCTGCTGACCTTCTCCTGCTCCGGTCTGATGGCCACCGAACTGTTCCAGAAGATCATTGCCGATGCCGCACTGGATGCCGGCCGCGAGGTGCAGTTTATTGAGCAGTTCCGTCAGGCAGCGGATCATCCGGTGATCGCCAGTTACCCGGAGGGACTCTACCTGAAAGGTTTCGCCTGCCGCGTCATGTGACTTGAAAAATTGGCTCCTGCCCCCATATTGGAAAGAGAGCTTTTTTTCGGAGGTCACTATGATTGCCAGTAAATTTGGTATTGGTCAGCAGGTTCGTCATCGTTTGTCCGGCGTACTGGGCGTTATTGTCGATGTCGATCCTGAGTACTCGTTAGATGAGCCTAAAATTGAAGAGGTTGGCGCGGAAGAGAAGATGCGTTCGGCACCCTGGTATCATGTCGTGATGGAAGATGAAGAAGGCGATCAGGTGCATACCTATGTTGCTGAAATTCAGCTTTCGGGCGAAACCAGTGTTGAACACCCTGAGCAGCCCTCAATGGATGAACTGGCGGCCTCAGTGCGTCAGCAGCTTCAGGCGCCTCATCTGCGACATTAATCTGTGGCGGCACCCTCTGCCGCCACACCTCTCTTCTCAGCGCGTGATCCCCAGCCGCGGAATCTCAATCTTCGGACAGCGATCCATAATCACCGTCATACCCGCATCCTGTGCCAGCACGGCCGCCTGCTCATTAATCACACCCAGCTGCAGCCACAGGGTTTTTGCGCCCACCGCAATCGCCTCCTGGGCTACACCCCACGCGGCTTCAGAATTGCGAAATACATCCACCATATCAATATGGCCCGGAACATCTGCCAGGCTGGCATACGCCTGCTGCCCCAGCAGCGTCTTGCCCGCCAGCTTCGGGCTGACCGGAATCACGTCATACCCCTGATCAAGCAAATATTTCATCACGCCGTAGCTGGGACGCTCAGGGCGATCGCTTGCCCCGACTAAGGCGATGCGTTGGGTGCGGGTCAGCACCTCGCGAATTGTCTGGTCGTTCATCGTTATCTCCTTTCAGGCCAGAGTTGAGTGTAGATGGGCACACCCCCGAACGGTTAAGTCAGTGACGTAATTAATTGAGCCAGCGCACGATTAAATATGTTTAAATGTAAACTAACTGCCATAATGTAAGAATTTGCTACACATAATCCTGTGTGTCATCAGTTACCGGAGTTGAAATGAAGCTGTCGCTGGCTGTAATGGGGTGGGTCGCTCTCCTCGTTTCGGCGTCCTGTTCTGCCATCACGTTAAAGCTCGATCCGCAAATCGATCTGCTGGTGCTGGATGGCCGTAAGATTTCAGGCTCGCTCCTCAAGGGCGCAGACAGTTTAGAGCTGGACCGGGGTCAGCATCAGTTTCTGTTTCGGGTAGAGCAGCAACGAAAAGGTCAGAAAGAGAGCACCCTCGCCTATCAATCGGTGCCGATGATCGTCACCTTCACTGCCGTGGCTAAAACCATTACCATCCGGCTGCCTGCGCTGGAGACAAAACGCGAGCGCTATCACTTCGATCGCAGCCTGAATTTCCTGCTGGTGGATGAGAAAGGGAACGAAATCACCAGCCTGCGCGATCGTCTGCCTGCCGCGCCCGCTGTCGACATGGAAAAAGCGATGGTGAACTACAATCGCACCGGTCAGATCGCCTCTGTGCCTCGTTTTGCCCATTCAGCCTCTGAGACGCCTTCTGCGGTCAGTCTGACCGCCGATCTCGACTGGACGATTGAAGCGGAGCATCCCTCACTTCACCGCTGGTTTCAGCGCTTTGACGAAGCGACGCGTCAGCAGTTTCTGACGCTGGTCAAAATGCTGCGCACCAGTTGATAGCGCTGAAAGCGCAGAGGTAAACTCGCGCTATCGCTTTTTCCGCATGACCCTGAATGGAGACGTTTGTGGAGCAGACTACCCGTACCCTTGGCAAACAAAAACATATCGCACTGGTCGCCCATGACCATTGCAAAGCCGCTCTGCTTGAGTGGGTTAAACAGAATCAGCCTGCACTGGAATCCCATATCCTCTATGCGACCGGCACCACCGGGAATCTGATCAACCGCGACACCGGCCTGAATGTCACGGCCATGCTGAGCGGCCCGATGGGCGGCGACCAGCAGGTAGGCGCGCTGATTTCAGAAGGAAAGATAGATGCGCTGATCTTTTTCTGGGACCCGCTCAATGCGGTACCCCACGATCCCGATGTCAAAGCGCTGCTGCGTCTGGCTACCGTATGGAATATCCCGGTCGCCACCAATCGCTCCACCGCAGATTTTATTATTCAGTCGCCGCTGTTTGCGCAAAGCAGCGAGATCATGATCCCTGATTATGCGCGCTATCTGGCCGGACGGCTGAAGTAACTCAGGCTTTACGCAACACCGGTACACCCAGCTCACGGAAGTGCCCGACAAAGGGTGACGGCGCGCTTTTATCAAACAGCAGAAAAACCTGCTGGCGCGCCCGTGTCAGAGCGACGTAGGCCAGGCGGCGCTCTTCTGCATCCGGGAACGCTTCCGGCTGCGGTAACAGGCCCTGTTCGATAATCGATTCGCGCACGTTCGCCGGAAAGCCCTCTTTGCCCTGCTGCAACCCCAGCAGAATGACGTAGTCCGCCTGCTGGCCTTTACTGGCATGGATGGTCATAAATTCCAGATTGAGTTTCGGCCAGCGGGTTCTGGCTTTGTCCAGCACATCCGGTCGCAGGTAGTGATAGCGCGCCAGCAGCAGGATGCGCTCATCAGGCTTTACATAGCCGCTGAGTTTATTCAGCAACGGCTCCAGCTGATCGTCCGCCAGCAGTGAAATCGACTTTTTATTCCCTTTGGTGATGCTGTTAAGCGGCTTCGCCAGCTGCTGCGGATTCTGCTGGATAAAACGGTTCGCAATGTCGCCGATGCGATCGTTAAAGCGGTAAGTGGTATCCAGCACACAAAGGTCACCCTCACCAAAGTAGTGATGAAACGCCG
Source organism: Pantoea sp. PA1 (assembly GCF_056856975.1). Lineage (NCBI taxonomy): Bacteria > Pseudomonadati > Pseudomonadota > Gammaproteobacteria > Enterobacterales > Erwiniaceae > Pantoea > Pantoea sp. PA1. Next base: position 604,741 of record NZ_JBXGEE010000001.1, on the reverse strand, counting down.
TCGTCAGCGTCATCTCTGCACCGCTGAAGCGGTAGATGGCCTGCCAGTCATCACCAACGGCAAACAGGGCGGTGCGCCTGTTCTGCTGGCGTAAAGCGCTGAGCAAGGCGGCGCGCTGCGGTGAGATATCCTGAAACTCATCCACAAGAATGTGTTTCCAGGGGCTGATAAAGCGCCCTTTTTCCAGCAGAGCAATCGCCTGATGAATCAGCCCCGAAAAATCGACCGCGCCCTCCTCTTTTAACGCACTCTTCCACGCTTTCAGCAGGGGAGCCATCAGCCTGATACGTTTGCTGAACAGATCGCGCACATCCTCAGGCACCTCTGCGATCATCGCGGCCTGCGCGCCGCCATGCATGCGCATCAGCCCCAGCCAGCGTTCGAGCCGGGACGCCAGGCGCTTAGCCAGTTTGTCATCTTCCCAGAATGGCCCCTCCGGCACCTCCCACTCCAGCTCGTCACGCAGCCATTGGCGCCAGCCGTTGGCCTGGGCCTTTTTTTCATGACACTGCTGCCGCCATTCCTGAATCAGCAGTGCACGACGTGCATCGGCATCGCTCTCCAGCTTGCTGATGACCGGCTGTTTGTTGCTGCCTTCACGAATAATATGCAGGGCCAGAGAATGGAAGGTTCGCGCCTGAATATCACTGGCTGACAGCCGCGACTGGATACGGGCGTTCATCTCTTCTGCAGCCTGTCGGCCAAAGGCCAGCAGCAGAATTTGATCGGCGCTGGCGAGATTGCGCTGCATTAACCAGCCCGCACGCGCCACCAGCACGGAGGTTTTACCGCTCCCGGCGCCCGCCAGCACCAGCAGTGAATCTTCGCCGTTGACTACCGCCTCGCATTGCGATTGATTGAGAGGCGTACTCTCGACCGTGTCGAAGAATGCCCGGTAGCGGGTCAGCATTGCGGCGGTCCAGTCACGGTTTCGCTGCCGCAGGGCCGCCTCGCCCTGCTCCAGCCAGCGCTGACAGAAAGCCTGGTTTTCACGACAGTCAGCAAAATCCTTCAACCGGGAGAGCGGCAACGGCAACGCATCGAACTGCTGAATAATGGTGTTTTTCAGCGCCTGCAGTTCATGCCGGTTCAGCCAGCGATCCTGCGCACTGAATGCCTCAATGTCATCACGCAGGGTCTGCAGCACGTCGCGGCACACCGCACTCATCTCCAGGCTCCAGCTCTGCCAGGCCTGCAGCAGGTAGTGATAAAAGCGCTGCGTTTCCTGCCATTCCGTGCCATGCAGCCGCACCACTTTTTCATCAGCCAGCAAAAATTCCAGTTCGCCCCACACCACGCCGCGTTTGCAGGCGATATCCAGCAACTGATTAAAAGGGATCAGGTACTCATGCTTATCGCCACTGACTTCGACGCCCGCTGCCATCAGACGGACACGATTATAGGGATGCCGGGCAAGTCGTTTGCCCATCGAAGTTGCTTTCAGTTCCACGCCGACACTCACGTCAGAGAATAGGATTCGGGGAAGTTTACCTGTCAGACCCTTGGCGCTCCAGCCTTAAAACAGGCTAAACTTGGCGTCACATCTTGCGGAATGCAAAAGGAAAAGAAGATCATGCGCACCGTCTTAAACGTTCTTAATTTTGTCCTGGGCGGTTTTTTCACCACCCTGAGCTGGCTCTTTGCCACCCTGATCAGCATCGTACTGATTTTTACCCTGCCGCTTACCCGCTCCTGCTGGGAAATTACCAAACTCTCGCTGCTGCCATTTGGTAACGAGGCGGTGCATGTGGATGTGCTTCGCCCTGAAAACAAAAGCCACATCATGAACACTGGCGGAACCTTTCTGAATATCTTCTGGCTGATTTTCTTCGGCTGGTGGCTCTGCCTTTCCCATATCTCTGTCGGGATTGTGCAGTGCATCAGCATCATCGGCATTCCGGTCGGGCTGGCTAACTTCAAGATCGCCGCGATAGCACTCTGGCCGGTCGGACGCCGGGTGGTGTCAGTGGAAGAGGCGCAGGCTGCGCGCGAAGCCAATGCCCGCCGCTATTAATATGATGTCAGCTACGCTGCCGGGCTGGCGCAAATATCTGTTTAACAGCGCCTGGCGCTATCTGCTGCGCATCCTGTTTGCGCTGAGCGGATGTGCCGCTATTCCCTGGTGGCTGCACCAGATTGAGTGGACCATCCCGCTGACGCTGGGCGTGGTAGCGGCGGCGCTGGCCGATCTCGATGATCGTCTGGCGGGCCGCCTGAAGAATCTGCTGATTACCCTGCTCTGCTTCTGCATCGCCTCGGTTTCCGTCGAGTTACTGTTTCCCTGGCCTCTGGCCTTTATCGCTGGCCTCGCGATCTCAACCTGGGGTTTTATTCTGCTGGGGGCGCTGGGTCAGCGTTATGCGACGATCGCCTTTGGCGCGCTGCTGATTGCGGTCTACACCATGCTTGGCATCGGGCTGTTCAGTCAGTGGTATATGCAGCCGATCCTGCTGCTGGTCGGCGCGCTCTGGTACAACCTGCTGACACTGCTGGGTCACCTGATGTTCCCGGTGCGACCGGTGCAGGAGCAGCTGGCCGGCAGTTTTTCACAACTGGCGCGTTATCTGGATGCGAAAGCGAATCTGTTCGACCCGGATGCGGGTGAACAGGATGATGCCGCCTTTGTGGAGGCGGCAATGGTCAACAGCCAGTTAGTGGCCCAGCTCAACCTGACCAAAACCACGCTGCAGAGTCGTCTGCGCGGCGATCGCGGCTCTCGCGGAACCCGCCGCAGCCTCCACTACTACTTTGTGGCGCAGGACATTCATGAACGGGCCAGCTCATCTCACCTGCAATATCACCTGCTGCGGGGTGACTGGCGCTATAACGAAATTCTGTTTCGCTTCCAGCGACTGCTGAATATGCAGGCTCAGGCGTGTCGGCAGCTGGCGCATTGCATCCTGATGCGCGAAAGATGGGTACATGACAGCCGGTTTGAGCGCGCGTTTGAACGTCTGCAGAAAGCCATAGAGCGTCTGGAGCAGCGTGAACCGGAAGCCGCCCATACGCGTGCGCTCTTCTGGCTGCTGCGTAATCTGCGCGCCATCGACGCTCAACTCGCCTCGATTGAATCTGAACAGACCCTGTCAGGCGAAGACACTCAGCACAGCGACAATCTGCTGTCGCGAGAAGGGCTGAGTGGCTGGAGTGATATCCGGCTGCGCTTCAGCCGACATCTCACGCCCGCGTCGGCGCTGTTCCGGCATGCTGTCCGGATGTCTGTGGTGCTCTGTATCGGCTACGGTTTTATTCAGGTGACCGGACTGGAACGCGGTTACTGGATCCTGCTGACCAGTCTGTTTGTCTGTCAGCCTAACTACAACGCAACCCAGCGACGGCTGGCGTTGCGTATCGGCGGGACGCTGGCCGGTATTGCGATTGGCCTGCCCGTTTTATGGCTGGTGCCCTCCATAGAGGGTCAGTTAATCCTGATCGTTATCTCCGGCGTGCTCTTTTTTGCCTTCAGACAGGTCCAGTATGCGCAGGCCACGCTGTTTATTACGCTGCTGGTGCTGCTCTGCTTCAATCTGTTAGGTGAAGGATTTGAGGTCGCCCTGCCACGGGTGGTAGATACCTTACTGGGCTGTGGGCTGGCCTGGCTGGCTGTGGCCTTTATCTGGCCTGACTGGCGGTTCCGTCAGTTACCGGCCGTGGCAGAACGCACTCTGCAGGCCAACTGTCGTTATCTTGACGCCATCATGGAGCAGTATCATCAGGGCAAAGACAACCGACTCGCCTATCGCATTGCGCGTCGTGATGCGCACAATGCCGATGCTGAGCTGGCGTCGGTGGTGTCAAATATGAGCAGTGAAAGTCGCACCAGCCAGAAACTGCGTGAATCCGCTTTTCAGCTGCTCTGTTCTAACCACTCGTTTCTGAGTTACATCTCTGCACTGGGTGCCCACCGCGATAAGATCAGCGATCCGGCACTGCTGACGCTGCTGGATGACACCGTCTGCTACGTGGAAGATGTGCTGCAGACGGAGGTGGTCAGTGATGAACAGGCAGAGGCGATGCGCCAGCCGTTAGCTCAGCGCATCAGCCAGCTGGCCGCGGATGCAGACACGCGTGCGCCACTGGTGCTCCAGCAACTCGGTCTGCTGGTGGCACTGATGCCTGAAATGGCTCGCCTGCGCCGCACGCTACTCGCCGACTAACCTTTGCTGCTTCCGGGCGCTGTGTCAGACAACAGCGTGCGCTGAAACCAGGCGTTCAGCTCGGCCCGGGTTGCCTGCGGCAGTGCAGCAGCATGATGACCGGTGATTGCGCCCTGCAGCGCCAGCAATGTCTGAAATCCGACGTGCTGGTTGATGGCTTTCAGCTTCAGCCAGCACTGTTTGGCCCCCATCTGGTAAAGATGGTTGACGCTCATGATACCCGCGTCATACAACATCATCTCCAGACGGACACTGAGGTTGGGCAGATCTTTGAGGCGCGGTGAACCCTGCCTGTCCTGCAGCTCCAGCTGCGCCGTTTCCAGTGAGGCGGCGGAGAGCGCCAGCAGGTGCTCAGGATCGCGCCATAACGTCTCATCGACGCGGTAGTAATTGAGACTGACCAGCTTACCTCGCTTGCGAAACACCAGCGGCTGCAGAGGCCGATCGGTGATGTACGCCTGTAGGGGTTCACTGGCGCGCAGGTAGAGCTCACCCTGATTAATTAACGCGAAAACCACACTCTCAACCGCCAGTGCATACCCGCCGAACTGGGTACGGGACTCAATGGCTCCCAGTGGGGCCAGATGCGCTCTGGAGCGCTCTACAACCGGATTCACCTTTTTCATTGCACCACCTCCATGTCAGAAACAGATCGTAAATTGCCTTGGGTATCAGGCAATTAGAAGATAGGAAAAAGAGTAAGCGGGTTCAACGAATAAATAGTGGTTCGCCTAATCTTGTCGCGTTTTTGCGAGGCGTTTTCAGAAATTTGGGTTGATCTTTATCCAGGATGACAGTACTGTATATTCATACAGTCAACTGCTGGTGATTAACTTATGCGAACCCAACATCCTGATAATGCACGCTATGCTCATCGTTATGCGTCCTCTTCTGTTCCGGCGGCTCAGCCTGGTGGAATTACAGAGTTACGTTACAGTGAGCAGCCCGGAATGATGCAGATGTTACTGCTACCGTTATTGCAGCAATTGAGTCAGCAATCACGCTGGCAGCTGTGGTTAACCCCCGCGCATAAGTTGAATCGCGCCTGGCTGCAGGAATCGGGATTACCGCTGAATAAAAGCATGCACATCGCCGATTCAGAACGACTGAATGCGGTTGAGGCGATGGTCAGGGCGTTACGCACAGGCAATTACAGCGTGGTACTGGCATGGATCCCCTACGAGCTGGATGAAGATGAGCGTCGTCAACTGGAAAATGCAGCAGCAGAGGGTGAAGCGCTGGGGCTGATTTTGCGTTCAGGCGGGACATCGGAAGCGCCTCTCAGACCACAAAACCCCATAAAAATTCAGTCGGATTTGTTTCATTAAGTAAAAATAAGAAGTTTCTCAAGCTATTTTTCTTATCTGTCGTCGCTAAACCACTGATTCTGTTAGTTCGAGCATTGACAATGGTTTAGCAGGTTTTTCAGGCTTGCTGCCGCGACAATACTACCAGGCTAATTGTTAGAAATTGTGTATAAATCGCTGTTTTTTTACAGAAGCGCCTCACATCATACTTGTAAGTTTCCAATCTCGTTGTAGACTTTATCTCGCCAGGGTGCTCAATAACCTCCGTTTTTTGCGGTAGAGTCATAAGCGAGCGTTTTGACCCGGCGAAGGATTTAAACCAAGAGCAACCTTTTTGCTCATTGCCTATTTGGATGATAACGAGGCGCAAAATGAAAAAGACAGCTATCGCAATTGCAGTGGCACTGGCTGGCTTCGCTACCGTAGCGCAGGCCGCTCCGAAAGATGACACCTGGTACACCGGTGCTAAACTGGGCTGGTCTCAGTATCACGACACTGGCTACTACGGCCACGGTTACGAGAACAATAACGGTCCAACTCATGAAAGCCAGCTGGGCGCAGGTGCGTTCGTTGGTTATCAGGCAAACCCATACCTGGGTTTCGAGCTGGGCTATGACTGGCTGGGTCGCATGCCTAACAAAGGCACCGTGACTAACGGCGCATTCAAAGCACAGGGCGTTCAGCTGGCAGCTAAACTGAGCTACCCAATCTATGACGATCTGGACGTGTACACCCGTCTGGGCGGCATGGTATGGCGTGCAGATGCTACGCAGACTAACCCAACTACTGGCCGCATCAGCGACCACGACACCGGCGTATCTCCGCTGGCTGCTGTAGGTGTTGAATACGCACTGACCAAAAACTGGGCTACCCGCCTGGACTACCAGTGGGTTAACAACATCGGTGATGCACAGACCGTTGGTGCACGTCCAGACAACGGCATGCTGAGCGTAGGCGTTTCTTACCGCTTCGGTCAGGATGACGTCGCTGCACCAGCTCCGGCTCCGGCCCCAGCTCCAGCTCCAGTTGTTGAAACCAAGCGTTTCACTCTGAAGTCTGACGTTCTGTTCACCTTCAACAAAGCGACCCTGAAGCCAGAAGGCCAGCAGGCTCTGGATCAGCTGTACAGCCAGCTGAGCTCAATGGATCCTAAAGATGGTTCCGTTGTCGTACTGGGCTTCACTGACCGTATCGGTTCAGAGCAGTACAACCAGAAACTGTCTGAGAAACGTGCTCAGTCAGTCGTAGATTACCTGGTTTCTAAAGGTATCCCTTCTAACAAGATCTCTGCACGTGGCATGGGTGAATCTAACCCAGTTACCGGCAACACCTGTGACAGCGTGAAAGGCCGTAACGCCCTGATCGACTGCCTGGCGCCGGACCGTCGCGTAGAAATCGACGTTAAAGGCATCAAAGACGTTGTAACTCAGCCACAGGCTTAAGTTAACACGTAATAAAAAACCCCGCTAAGGCGGGGTTTTTTATGCCGGTAATAAAGGGATGTTCGGAACTGGCCACCCTGCTCCACCTGCCCGGCTAGTCGTTTTCTGAACCTGATTTACCCAGAATCGCCTGCAGGTCCTGCTTCAGACTCGACATCTGCGTAGCATATTTCTCTTTGCGTTCCGCATCCTCGATCAGCTGAACAATGGTCTCAGAGAGGGTACAGCCGCGCCGCTGTGCCAGTCCGGCCAGTCGCTGCCAGACCAGATACTCCAGGTCGATCGATTTTTTTCGGGTATGCTGATGTTCTGCATTAAAATGGCGTTTCCGCCGTGCGCGGATGGTCTGTTTCAGCCGGTTATCAAGATCGGCATGGATATGTTCAGCAATCCATTCATTCACCGTCACCGGATTATTTTCCATCGCCAGCAGTTTATCGACTGCCGCCTGCGCCGCACTCAATTCAAGGTGACGCGTGATCAGTTCACCTTCCCGATGTTTTTTCACCAGGTATTTCCACTTCCATCCACTTTCAAGATTTTCGAGTTGCTGGTATTTCATCGGAATCTCATCGTGATCACGTAACGAGCTAAGAATAACAGCTTTTTTCCCGGATGCAGCAACGAAAAACATGCTGTCAGCTTCACAACTTCACCAGGAAGTCTGCAGTGCTTAACCAGGGTGAATCCTGTATAATCTCGCTTTTCTTAAAACAGATAAATGCGATTATTTTGACCAGCACCCAACTTACGTGGCAGACCCTACAGCCGGATAGCGCACCATACCAATCCGTTTTCTCCCGAATTGCTGATGAAGAAACTGATGCTCTGGCAACGGTACAGCCCCGGTTGCTGAATGCCCTGGCGCATTTACATCACCAGTCGCAGGGATTCCCGTTACTGCTGGTTCGAAGCCAGGAGAATCGCGATTATCTGACCTTCATTGCCCAGGCCGCGCAGCGGGTGATACCTGACAGTACCACGCTGTACGGCGGTGATTACCATATCATGGGTGACATTATCACGCTCCTGCCGCCCTCCGATCCTCAGCGCCCGTTCACCAGTCAGGGTGGCATTCATTTTGCTGAATGGATTGAGATGGAGCAGCTGTTTGGCTGCGTACGCCAGTATAAAGATCGCCTCCAGCCTGAGCCGGGCCTGATCCATCGCGCCAATGGCGGTACGCTGGTGCTCTCACTGCGAAGCCTGATGACCCAGCCGATCCTCTGGTTGCGCCTGAAAAAAGCGATTGAGCAGGGCTACGTGGAGTGGACTTCCCAGGACGAGCGCCGGCCCCTGCCCGTCTCTGTTCCGCCTGTGCCGCTCAGGCTGAATCTGGTGCTGTGCGGAGACCGCGAGGTGCTGGCCGATTTTCAGGAGCTCGATCCTGAAGCGCATGAAATGGCGATTTATACCGAATTTGAAGAGAACATTCAGATTCTGGATGAAGATGACATGCTGGCCTGGTGTCGCTGGAACGAAGAGCTGGCGCGTCAGGCGGGTCTGCCGGTTCCGGAAGCGGACTTCTGGCCGGAACTGATTAAAGAGGGTGTCCGCTATAGCGGCGATCAGGAGACATTGCCCCTCTGTCCGCGCTGGCTGCAGCGCCAGATGCGCGAGTCAGCCCTGATGGGTGACACGCTCAATGCCGAAGCGCTTCGCGACGCACTGGAAGCCCGCTTATGGCGTGAGAACTATCTCAATGAGCGGATGCGGGATGAAATCCTGCTGCGACAGATTCTGATTGAAACCGAAGGCGAAGTGGTCGGTCAGATCAACGGCCTCTCGGTCGTTGAATATCCTGGCCATCCCCGCGCGTGGGGCGATCCGACACGGATTACCTGCGTCGTTCACCCCGGTGATGGGGAGTTCATGGATATTGAGCGGAAGGCGGAGCTAGGCGGCAATATCCACGCTAAGGGCATGATGATCATGCAGGCTTACCTGATTGCAGAGCTGGAGCTCGATCAGCAACTGCCCTTTTCAGCGTCAATGGTATTTGAGCAGTCATACTCTGAGGTTGATGGCGACAGCGCCTCTCTGGCCGAGCTCTGTGCATTGATCAGCGCGCTGGCTAACCAGCCAATCAATCAGCAGATTGCCGTCACCGGATCGGTTGATCAGTTCGGCAACGTTCAGCCGGTAGGCGGCCTGAATGAGAAGATTGAAGGTTTCTTCGAGATCTGCCATCAGCGTGAACTCACCGGCCAGCAGGGCGTCATTATCCCGGCCTGTAATGTGCGTCATCTCAGCCTCAGCCAGGCAGTGGTCAGTGCGGTAGAACAGGGCCGTTTCCACATCTGGGCTGTAGAACGTGCTGATGAGGCCCTGCCACTGCTGACCGGTAAAATATGGCGTACGGAAGATGGCGAGGGCGATTGCCTGCTGCACACCATCCAGGAACGCATCAGCCTGTTCAACCAGCCGGATGTCCCGCAACGTCCCTGGGCGCTGCGCTGGCTTAACTGGTTCAACCAGCGTTAATCCGATTTGCTCAGCGTACAACTGTTCGCTAATATTCGTGATTCACTAAAACAAGGCTTATTGAAAACATGGTAGATAAACGCGAATCCTATACCAAAGAAGATCTGATTCTGTCAGGTCGTGGTGAACTGTTTGGCGAAAATGGTCCGCCGCTTCCTTCCGGCAACATGCTGATGATGGACCGCGTGGTCAAAATGACCGAAGACGGCGGCAAATATGACAAAGGCTTTGTTGAAGCAGAACTGGATATCAATCCCGATCTCTGGTTCTTCGGCTGCCACTTTATCGGCGATCCGGTGATGCCAGGTTGCCTGGGTCTGGATGCCATGTGGCAGCTGGTAGGTTTCTATCTGGGCTGGCTGGGCGGCGAAGGTAAAGGTCGTGCGCTGGGCGTGGGTGAAGTGAAATTCACTGGTCAGGTCCTGCCGGACGCGAAGAAAGTCACCTACCGCATTCACTTCAAACGCGTGATCAACCGCAAGCTGGTGATGGGCGTGGCAGATGGCGAAGTGCTGGTTGACGGTAACCTGATCTACACCGCCAGCGATCTCAAAGTGGGTCTGTTTAAAGACACCGCGGCATTCTGAGCATTCTGCACAGAAACAAAAACCTCCGCGCCAGGCGGAGGTTATTTTCCTTTTTCAGTGACATCCGGTTATGCTGCTACCGACCTGTCCTCCATGGCTTGTCGCCAACCTCCCAACCAGTGAGACTTAGCGTCAATCAACTGATACGGACACATCTCTTTTGAGCGTCCAGTAATGCCTGCCTGATAACCACGTGAATGGGCGCGTTCGAGGCGGTCTCGTTTCTGTCTCTTCATACTCCGTGTCCCTCATGTAAGGTCTGTGGAATCTGGTGGAAAGAAAAGTGGTGAATTAATGTTCAACCACTCTTACGTTCTACCCCCTGCGCACCCAAAGATCAATGCGCAATCTTCATGCCACTGTCATAAATGTGACCTTAATCGGAAAAGAAAGCGCGGTTTTGTGATGGAGACGGCAACACTATCGCCCTGATTAAGCTAATAAAAAGCCCCTGAATCATGCCGTTATATCGCGACATTTCATCAGGGGCTTAGCTTATTTATTCATAATATTCTTAATTTAGCGCAACCACACTATTGGCGATCTGCTGCGCCGTCTGCTGCCAGCCGGTGGCCAGCGTTCTGACCATGGCATCGTAGCCATCTTCAGTTTGCGGCAGGACAATATTAAATGCCTGTTTGGTCAGACGGCCCTGATGCTCCAGCGTCCATTCACCGCTGACAATCGCCTTGCCGTCGTAGCGCCCCTGAAAGCCTGTAATAGTCACATTCAGCGTGTCGTGCTGCGCGCCCAGCGGCGATCCGGCTACCAGCCGCCCAGGCAGCGCCTTGCTCAGATTGGTGATCAGCGTCTGCTGCAGCTGCTGATCAAGCGGACTGGCCCAGAGGTTGTTGGCGGCAATGACATATTTGACGTCACTGGTCTGGTAGACCAGCCCGTTACCGGCCAGATAATCCGGCACCGTCACCTGCTGCACCCACAGCATCGGCTGAGCTTCGTTCATCTGGCTGCTGCTGACCTGCATGGAAGCCGCCCCGGAGGGCAGCTGATACCAGGTATTGTCAACGCTGCTGCTGCATGCGCTCATCACCAGCGCGGCACAAAGTATCAATCCTTTTTTCACTGTTTCGCCCTCTTCGGCTGGGGATCCTGTCCCGGTTTCGCCTCAAATACCAGCGCATTGCTCTTGGTGTTGAGTGTCCTCAGTACCGGCTGAAGTTCACGCAGCACCTGATCCAGTCGTTGCATATCCCCGACCAGCTTACTGTAAGCAGGCGAACCAGGCTGCAGTCCTTTCATGCTGCGATTCAGCTCACGCAGCGTCTGCTGCAGATCTTCCGGCAGGGTCTTCATTGCCGGACTGGCGGTCACTTTGTTGATATTGTCGATAGTGCGCTGCAGATCGCGCATCGTCTTCTGACTCTCTTTCAGCGTACCGGTCGCTTCATTGACCATGCCGTTCAGAGGCAGGCTGTTGATCTTATCCAGGGCCGCCATCAGTTTCTGCTGAATCTGGCTCAGTCCGCCGCTGACGGTTGGGATCACTTCATAACCTGAGACTTTCTGCGGGCCTTTGTAGGCTGGCGCATTGTCATAGAAGTCGAGATCGACATAGAGCGCACCCGACAGCAGGTTGCCGGTTTTCAGCGTGGCACGCAGGCCACGTTTCTTCCCATCCTGCAGATGCTGCTCCAGATCGAAATTCTCGCCCAGTCGGCTGATAAAGCGATCCGGCTCAATGCGAATCAGCACCGGAACGCGGTAATCGTTGTTCAGTGCCTGATCCAGACCCGCTTTCATCAGCGGTGCCTGTGACACGGTACCGAGGCGAATGCCGCGGAATTCAACCGGTGCACCAGCCTGCAGACCGCGAATGGAGTCAGAGAAGAAGAGCACATAGTCGACGTGATTGGTGTAGAGCGAATCCTGGATGCTGCGCTGATCGTCAAACAGATGATAGTCGGCATGATTTGTCGCCGCTTCACCCAGATCCCAGCCATCCGGCACATCGAAACTGACGCCGCCACTGAACAGCGTGGTCAGCGATCCCATTTCGACCCGCATGCCTGACGCGGACATATCCACGGCGATGCCGCTGTCTTTCCAGAAACGCACGTTGGTGGTCACCAGGCGGTCGTAAGGCGCGGCAATAAACAACTGATAGGTCATCATGCGTTTATCGGTGTCAAACGAGCTGGTTTCCACTGTACCGACCCGGTAGCCGCGGAACAGAACCGGATCGCCCGGATTAAGCTGACCGGCTTTTTTGCTGTCCAGTATGATGCGGATCCCTTTAGCATCCGGTGGCGCCAGCGGCGGAGCATCCAGCAGCTTGTACTGCTCAGGTGCCTGGTTTTTCGTGCCGGGCTGCAGTTCGATGTAGGCGCCTGACAACAGCGTGCCAAGGCCGCTGATACCTTCACGGCCCACCTGCGGTTTCACGACCCAGAACACGCTGTCGCTGTGCAGCAGCTTGTCCATGCCCGCGTTCAGGCGCGCTTTAATTTCCACATGATGGAGATCGTCGCTTAGCACCGCGCTTTCCACCACACCGACATCCACGCTGCGGCTTTTAATGGTGGTTTTACCTGCCACAATGCCCTCAGCGTTTTCGGTAATTAATGTCACTTCCGGCCCCTGATGGCTGAAGTGATAGAAGAGGATCCATCCGCCGATAAGCAGCGTGACGATGGGGACAATCCAGACCGGCGACCAGCGCTTAATCTGTTCCACCTTTGCATGGCCGTGGTTAGTTTCCGTCAAGGCGCGACTCCTTCATTGTGTTTTCACGTGCACGATCCCAGAGTAATCGCGGGTCAAAGGTCATGGCAGCGATCATGGTGATGATCACCACCATCGCAAACAGAACTGCCCCCCACGCGGGATAAACATTCATTAATTGCCCCATACGCACCAGCGCAGAGAGCACGGCAATCACAAACACGTCGATCATCGACCAGCGGCCAACAAACTCGACCACTTCATAAATCTTATGCATTTTGTGGCTGTCCCGCCGTCCGCGTCCGCTGGCATCCCAGCAGAGCCAGCCAATTGCCAGCATTTTCAGCGTCGGCACCATGATGCTGGCGATAAAGATCACCAGCGCCACCGGATAGGAGCCATCAGCCCACAGGACAATCACCCCCGCCATGATATTGGAGGGATAGGCGCTGCCCAGCGTCTCCGTGACCATAATCGGCATCAGGTTAGCCGGAATGTAGAGCAGCACCGAGGTGAGCAGCAGCGCCAGCGTCCACTGCAGGCTGTGCTTACGCCGGGCCTGCGCCTGGACGCCACAACGCGGACAGACGGGCTTATCCGCAGGCAGAATGGCGGTGCAGCAGGGACAGGATCGCAGGCCCTGCGCCAGGCCACTGACGCCCACCTCGGGCGCATGCGGCAGTGCGGGGCGGGGTGAGAGGCGATCCCACAGCGCACGCCGATCGACGCACTGAAAGGCACGCAACTGCAGCAGACAGAACAGAACCCAGGGCCAGAAGCTGGTTTCCAGTCCGATTTCACCATAGGCCATCAGCTTGACGAAGCTGACCAGCACGCCAGCCATGAAGATTTCTGACATGCCCCAGTTGCGCAGATGAAACAGGATTCGGGCGAGACCGACTCTGAGCGATGTGGGTAACGGTATCGGATTGACCAGCAGAAGGATGGTTATCATGCAGAAGGCGGGAACCGCCTGCACGAACAGCAGAAACAGCGTAGCGAGGCTGCTGTAATCTTCCGACACCATCACTCTGGGTATCTGCATCAGGGTGATCTGGCTGGTCAGCCCGGCCACCTTCATGGAGACGAATGGAAACAGGTTCGCCAGCACCAGCATAAACAGCGCTGCCAGCGCATAGCCCGTTGGTCGTTTACGCGGTTCATGCCAGTTCGCCGTCAGAGCAGTGTGGCAGCGCGGGCATGATGCCCGGCTGCCAACGGGAATGTCCGGCAGCCTGATCGTTAAATCGCACTGTGGACAGAGCATCCACGCGTTACTTTTCACTGCTGAACACATCCGCTAGCCCTGCCCTACGCGCCGTTTTTCAGTGACTCAAGCTCTTCCCAGCGCGCAAACGCGGTTTCCAGCTCCTGCTCGGCCTGAGCAAGATTATCCAGCACCGGTTGCGTCTGATCGTGTGGCTGACTGAAGAAGTCCGGATGACTCATCTTCGCCTGCAGTTCACCGATGCGCGCTTCAAGCTGCTCCAGTTTTTGCGGCAATTGTTCCAGCTCACGCGCCAGATTATAGCTGAGTTTATTCACATTACGCTTCGCCTCGCTCTTCTCTGCGGCGGGCTTTGCGGTGCTGGTTGCCGCTCTGGCTGGGGCTGAGGCCTTATGCTGCCGGTAGGCTGCACGCTGCTGTTGTGCATCGTGGTAGCCGCCAACAAACGTGCCAATCTCGCCATTCCCTTCGAAAATCCAGCACTCGGTCACGGTATTATCGACGAACTGACGATCGTGGCTGACCAGCAGTACTGTGCCCTGATAACCATCAATCAGCTCTTCCAGCAGTTCCAGCGTTTCGACGTCGAGGTCGTTAGTCGGTTCATCGAGAATCATCAGGTTGCTGGGACGCAGGAACAGACGCGCCAGCAGCAGGCGGTTACGTTCACCACCAGAGAGCGCGCGCACCGGGGTCATGGCCCGTTTCGGATGGAACAGGAAGTCCTGCAGATAACCCAGAACGTGGCGCGGTTTGCCGTTGACCAGGACTTCCTGCTTGCCTTCGGCCAGGTTGTCCATCACGGTGCGATCCGGGTCCAGCTCCGCACGGTGCTGGTCAAAGTAGGCCACTTCCAGCTTGGTGCCGGAATGCACGCGGCCATGATCGGCCTTAAGCTGTTGCAGCATCAGGCGCAGCAGTGTGGTTTTACCGCAGCCGTTTGGCCCGATCAAAGCAATCTTATCGCCACGCTGCACTTGGGAAGAGAAGTCCTTCACCAGCACTTTGCCATCGACCGCGTAATCGACATTTTCCAGTTCAAAGACAATTTTGCCCGAGCGGGAGGCTTCGCCCACCTGCATGTTCGCTTTGCCCATCACTTCACGGCGTTCAGAACGCTCGCGACGCAGGGCTTTCAGCGCACGCACGCGACCTTCATTGCGGGTACGACGGGCTTTAATGCCCTGACGGATCCACACCTCTTCCTGCGCCAGCTTGCGGTCAAACTCCGCGTTCTGCATCTCTTCGACGCGCAGCGCTTCTTCTTTACCCGCCAGATACTGATCGTAGTTGCCCGGCCAGGAGACCAGTTTGCCGCGGTCAAGGTCGACGATCCGCGTCGCCATGTTGCGGATAAACGAACGGTCATGGGAGATAAAGACGATGCTGCCGCTGAAATTCTTCAGGAAGGTTTCCAGCCAGTCGATGGTTTCAATGTCCAGGTGGTTCGTCGGTTCATCCAGCATCAGAACGCGCGGATTGCTCACCAGCGCACGGCCCAGCGCCGCTTTACGCAGCCAGCCACCCGAAAGCGATGAAAGCTCGGTATCGGGCTTCAGGCCAATCTGCTCCAGTACATCATGGATGCGGCTTTCCAGCTGCCACAGATTCTGATGGTCGAGAATGCTCTGCAGACGCGCCATCTCGTTGAGGTTTTTATCGCTTGGATCGTCCATCACCAGATGGGAAATGGCGTGATAGGCTTTCAGATGCTCTGCCTGCTCTTCAACGCCTTCAGCCACGAAGTCATAGACCGAACCGGTAATATTGCGTGGGGGGTCCTGTTGCAGACGTGCCACGACCAGGTCGGTTTCATAAATAATGCGACCATCATCCAGGGGCTGTTCACCATTGATGATCTTCATCAGGGTGGATTTACCTGCACCGTTACGGCCGACCAGACAGACGCGCTCGTTCTCTTCGATATGCAGTTCGGTGTTGTCTAGCAGCGGCGCATCGCTGAAGGAGAGATAGGCGCCGTGGATACTGATTAATGACATGTAATCTTATTCCTTACCGGCGTGTGTGATCAGCCAGCAGTTGTGAATGTGTCGGTTGCGCGCGAAATCCTGCGACTGCGTTTTCTGGGTAATATCCTGCGCCTGCAGGCCCAGAGATTTCAGGCCATCCATGTCCATTTTAAAACCGCGTTTGTTGTTGGAGAACATGATGGTGCCGCCGCGACGCAGCAGGCGCTTCAGGTTACGCATCAGCATCATATGATCGCGCTGAACGTCGAAGCTCTCTTCCATACGCTTGGAGTTGGAGAAAGTTGGCGGATCGATAAAGATCAGGTCAAAATTCTCATCACTCTCATGCAGCCAGCTCAGGCAGTCCGCCTGCATCAGACGGTGCTGACGACCGGTCAGCCCGTTGAGACGCAGGTTGCGTTCCGCCCACTCCAGATAGGTGCGTGACATATCGACCGTGGTGGTCGAGCGTGCCCCGCCCAGACCGGCATGCACACTGGCGGTGCCGGTGTAAGCAAACAGGTTCAGGAAATCTTTACCCTTGCTCATATTACCGAGCATTTTGCGGGCAATGCGATGGTCGAGGAACAGACCGGTATCGAGATAGTCGGTCAGGTTCACCAGGAAACGCGCATTAAACTCTTTAACTTCGAAATAGTCGCCCTTCTCACTCAGCTTCTGATACTGCGCTTTGCCCTTCTGACGTTCGCGGGTTTTCATAATCAGACGGTCTGCAGGCAACGCCAGTACGGTGAGCGTCGCACTGATCACATCGAACAGGCGCTGACGCGCTTTGTTGGGATCGATGGTTTTCGGTGGCGCATACTCCTGGATAATCACCCAGTCAGCGTAGCGGTCAACAGCCACGTTGTAGTCTGGCAGATCGGCATCGTAAATGCGGTAGCATTCAATGCCTTCCTGACGCGCCCACTTCTCCAGCTTCTTCACGTTTTTACGCAGACGGTTTGCGTAATCTTCCGCAATCTGTCCGGCGCTTTCGCTGCTGTTCACCGCGAGCTGATAGTTTTTCTGCACGCAATCCAGCGGGCCATTTTTGGCTTTAAACTGACGGTCGGCGCGCAGCTGCAGGCAGCTCAGCAGCTCAGGTGAAGCGCTGAACAGGGAAAGCTTCCAGCCGCCAAAATGCTGTTTCATCAGGCGTCCAAGCTGACTGTGCAGCGCGATCAGCGCCGGTTCGCTCTCCAGGCGTTCACCGTAAGGGGGGTTGCTCAGCACCGTGCCGTGAACCGCCGCATCCACCGAATTGGTCAGCTTCAGCAGATCCTGCTGTGCAAAGGTAAAGAGCTCTTCCACACCCGCCCGGCG
This sequence comes from Pantoea sp. PA1, assembly GCF_056856975.1. NCBI lineage: Bacteria > Pseudomonadati > Pseudomonadota > Gammaproteobacteria > Enterobacterales > Erwiniaceae > Pantoea > Pantoea sp. PA1. The sequence goes on along the minus strand of NZ_JBXGEE010000001.1, from coordinate 587,558 downwards.
GGCATTCGCCTGCGCCCACTCCAGCACCCGGCCGTTCGTGTCATAGCCAAAGAAGCGCGCCTGCGTATTCTCCGTGCCGGTGCGGGCACGATTATGCGCTTCGTTTTTCACGTCCTGCCACAGCGCAGCATTAAACTGGCTCCAGGCCATAAAGCCCCAGTGACGGCGCAGCAGGCCAGGCGCACGATCGCAGGCGATCAGCGCAGCTTCAATCAGCAGCGTACCCGAACCGCACATCGGATCGATCAGCGGTGTGGATGGCTCCCAGCCAGAACGCAGCACAATCGCCGCCGCCAGATTCTCTTTTAACGGTGCCTGACCGGTCTGCTGGCGATAGCCACGCTGATGTAATGAACTGCCGCTCAGATCCAGCGCGATGCTGGCGCGATCGTCATTCAGCCAGACGTTGATACGAATATCCGCCTGCTCACGATCGACATTGGGACGCTCAAGATTCTTACGGGTAAAGCTGTCCACGATGGCATCTTTGACTTTCAGCGCACCAAACTGGCTGTTGCGAATCGAGTCATTGGTGCCGCTGAAATGGACGACAAAGGTTTTGTCGCTGCCGAACATGGATGGCCAGTCCACGCCCTGCACACCCAGATAGAGATCGAGGTCGCTGTAGACGCCAAACTCTCCCAGCGGCAACAGGATGCGTGATGCTAAACGGCTCCACATCAGGCTTTGGTACATGACGCGATCGTCGGCTTCGTAGTGAACGCCTCCCTGCACCACTTGCAAATCCTGCGCGCCCAGCGCGTCCAGCTCACTTTTTAACAGCTCTTCGAGCCCACGCGCCGTGCTGGCAAACAGAGAATTCATATCGTCACTTTTTAACTCTTGAGAAAATTGTCGCGCATTATAGCGAATCACAGACCTATGTCATAAAGTTAGCTTCTTTTGTCTTGCGCGTCGGGTTTCAAGGAGAACACCATGATCACGCTTTCCCGCTTATTTATTCATCCTGTGAAGTCGATGCGGGGGCTGGCACTGTCACACGCCCGGATTTCTGGCAGCGGGCTGGCTTTTGATCGTCTGTTTATGGTGACGGAACCTGACGGCACCTTTATTACCGCCCGGCAGCATCCGGAGATGGTGCGCTTTACACCCGCTATTTTACCTGAGGGGCTGTTACTGGAAGCGCCTGACGGCAGTCACATGCTTATCCGCTTCAGCGATTTCGGGGAGCAGGAACACCCGACCGAGGTCTGGGGCAATCGCTTCGGCGCACGCATCGCCCCGCCCGCCATTAATCAGTGGCTGAGCCAGTTCTTTCCCCGTGACGTCCAGCTGCGCTGGGTCGGACCTGAACCCCGTCGCCGGGTCAAAGCATTTGACCATGTCCCGCTGAGTTTTGCCGATGGCTTTCCGTTTTTGCTGGTGAACAGCGCCTCGCTGCATGACCTGCAACAGCGCTGCCCGGCCAGCGTACGTGCCGAACAGTTTCGTCCCAATCTGGTCGTGAGCGGTGCGGCTGCATGGGATGAAGACAGCTGGGCGGAGATCCGGATAGGTGAAGTCATCTTTGAAGTGCCTAAACCCTGCAGTCGCTGCGTGCTGACCACGGTTAGCCCCGAAACCGGACGCAAACATCCTGCCGGTCATCCGCTCGCCACTCTGCAGACGTTCCGCAGCGCCCAGGATGGCAGCGGGGATATCGATTTTGGCCTGAATCTGGTGGCCCGTAATCAGGGTGTGGTACGTGCCGGTGACGAAATGGTGATCCTGAAGCGCCATGCTCCGCGCCTCTACGGTGCCGGAGAGGTCATTGAGACGCTTAAACCGCAGCCGCAGACCCCTGATGCAGTGACTATCACCTTTCAGGGACAGACCTTCCGCGGGGATAATCAGCAGGTGTTACTGGATCAGCTGGAAATGCAGGGATTTCGTATCCCCTACTCCTGTCGTGCGGGACTGTGCGGCAGCTGTAAGCTGAATCTGGTGTCGGGCCAAGTCAAAGCACTGAAGAAAGGCGCCGTGCGTCAGGACGGAACGCTGCTGAGCTGCAGCTGTATTCCGGCAGGCGATGTCGAACTGAAATAGTCAGACCGCACGGGCATAGCGCGGCGCGACATCCTGATACCAGGGCTGCAGGCGGTCGTTCATCACCTTGATGGCATCGCCGAGCACCATATTTTTGCCGGCCAGCGTCAGTGCTGGCTGAGCCAGCAGGCAGAGCGCCGCGTTACTGCCGCTTTCAACCACCAGCAGACGCGCCTGCGTTCCCTCTTCTGCCAGCGTAACCTGCACCATCTCACCGGGCCGCGGCTGCATAGCCGGGGCATACGCGGTGAAGTGCCAGCTTTTCGGCATCAGCGGTTTCAGGAAGCGCGCGGCGACCAGGGCATTCAGCACCAGTTCAGCGCGATGGCTGCCACTGAGTTTGCACTGACGGCAGGTCTCTTCAAAGGTGTAATAGAGGGCGGCATCATCAACACAGAAACCCGACTCTGAGAACGCATCGGGCGTGAGCATTTTGCGGGAATAGCGGGAGCGAAAAAGCATACCGTCTGCCAGGTCGAGCATCATTCGGTCGTGGCTGTTGTCAAAATACCAACGCCAGTTATCGTCGGGTTTAATGTTCATCGTCTGCCCTGTCTTTTACCGCTGCGCCATACGTCACGCAGAATTCAGCGAAAATAGAATATAAGGAAAAGCTGAAAAATCGTGCAACAGGACAAAATATAAACGAGCCGAGGGGATAAATAAACCCCCCGGCGAAGCATTGTGAGAATTGTCTTAGAGATGTGTGACGATATCTTTAATTAATCCTGGCCCCTGATAAATAAAGCCTGAATAGATCTGAACCAGCGTAGCCCCTGCCGCAATCTTTTCACGCGCAGCGGTCAGAGAATCAATGCCGCCTGCGCCGATAATCGGCAGGCGTCCCTGCAGTTCCTGTGAGAGGCGCTGAATGACCGCCGTGCTGCGCGACTGGACAGGCCGTCCGCTTAAGCCACCGGCTTCCTCAGCATGCTTAAGCCCCGTTACCAGGGAGCGATCGAGCGTGGTATTCGTCGCAATCACGCCATCAATCTGGTGACGTACTAAACTGTCCGCTACCTGAATTAACTCCTCTTCAGAGAGGTCCGGAGCAATTTTTACGGCCAGCGGAACATATTTGAGATGACGCTGTTCCAGCGCTTTTTGTTTCTGTTTAATGGCGGAAAGCAGATCATCCAGAGCCTCACCATATTGCAGTGAGCGCAGACCGGGAGTGTTAGGTGAGGAAATATTGATGGCGATATAACCGGCGTGGGCATACACCTTTTCCATGCAGATCAGGTAATCCTCTTTTCCCTGCTCAACCGGCGTATCTTTATTTTTGCCGATATTAATCCCCAGTACGCCGTTAAAACGCGCTTTTTTCACGTTTTCGACCAGGTGATCGACCCCCAGATTATTGAATCCCATGCGATTGATAATCCCGCCCGCTTCAACCAGTCGGAACATGCGCGGCTTATCATTGCCTGCCTGAGCGCGCGGCGTGACGGTGCCCACTTCAACAAACCCGAAGCCCATCGCCGCAAAGGCGTCAATGCACTCCGCGTTTTTATCCAGGCCCGCGGCCAGGCCAAGGGCATTTTTAAAGGTCAGTCCCATACAGGTGACCGGACGCGACGGCAGATTCTGGCGATAAAACCGTTCCAGCGGGGTGCCATTCATAAAGCGCAGTTGCTGAAAGGTGAGTTCGTGCGCGCGTTCGGGGTCGAGTTTAAACAGCGCCGGTCGGACGATAGGATAAAACATGCACTCTCCTGAAGGACGGAAGCAATCGTGAAAGTCGGTGCACGGGAAATTGTGCGCCAGAATGGTAAAGTGCTCTGGCGCAAAAGTAAATCGAAGGGCGGAAAGGCGGGAAGTTAAGTCACCTTGCTTTGATCTTACGCAGCGGAATCGTTTACGGGGCGATTTTCTACCTGAGAGGGAAAGAGATATTCCCGCAGGATACCGTGACGATGCATGATGCCAAAAATGCCGAGACAGACAAACGCTTCCGCGCCCACCATCGACCATGCTGCGCCGATTGCGCCAAACTTCCAGGCCAGGAAACAGCAGAGCGGTACGTTAATCACCCCCGCCGCCATCATGACCCACATACGCTGGCGCGCCAGGCCGTGTGGGATCAGGATCTGTAATCCGGCCGGATAGGCGATGTTGCCAAACAGGAAGCAGAGTACAAAGACGCGCAGCACATCCGCCGACGGAATAAAGTCTTTACCCAGTAAAATCGAGACGACCAGGTCAGCAAAAAACCAGGTAAAGATGACAATCGACAGACTCAGAGAGAATGAGAGCAGCAGACTTTTGCGTGTTGCGGCAATCGCGGCGCGTTTATCCCGGCCGAACAGGTGGCTGACGCGCGGAAAGAAGGCGCTCCCGATCTGCTCCGGCACGGAGTTTGCCGCTTTACGCAGGCGATCGGCACCGTTATAGATCCCCACCATATAGGTAGAGGTAAAGGTCGCAAGGATCACCACGTTGACGCTGTTAAACAGGTTGGCCCCGGCAATGGCAATAAAGACATCCATGCTGTCGGTGATGCGCTGTTTAATTTCACGCGGTTCAAAGCGGTAATGGCCAATGACTTTCATCTCCAGCACAAACTTCAGCGTTATCGCCGCACTGATCATGGAGACAACGCCAGGGATCAGCGCAGCCAGCCAGGTGTCCTCCGGAGATTTCACCAGCAAAAAGGTCAGCGGAATGGCGCAGAAGTTACCGAAGGTGGCGATAACTGCGGTTTTGCCCAGCTTCTCAAAGCCCTGCATCAGCCAGCCAAAGGAAAACAGCGAGCCAACCAGCGTCGTGCAGTTCGCCAGCACAATAAAGAACAGTGAGTGCCAGGCAGGATTAAACCAGGTGGCGGTGAGCAGCGTGCCACTGGTCAGCAGCAGCAGCATCAGCTTGGCGTTAAAGGTGGACCAGAAGAGCTGACTGACACGCTCCTTGTCGTCACGATGATGTGCAATATCTTTGGTGGTAAAGACATTGAATCCCCAGTCGGAGATGGTGCTGCAATAGAGCACGCAGGCGATCGCCAGCGCCAGCGTACCCATCTGTTCTACACCCAGAACACGGGCCAGATAGGGTAGCGTAGCCAGCGGAAACAGAAACGACGCGCCGCGATACGCCAGCAGCGAAAAAATATTAATAATCAGACTTTTATCGAGTACTTTTGCCATGACGCAACAACCTTATACACATTGCATGTCTCACCTTCTCATTTCGCTAAGGCATAAACAATATCGCTTCAAATTTTTCAGAATCCGGCTGCTTTTACAGGATCAGGCGGCGCGACTGAGCTCTTTTTTAACTTTGTAATGCTGTAACGCAATAAAGAGTTCAGGGCGATTGAACAGTAGCCACTCCTTGACGTTTTCTGTTTTGACGTTACGACCGAGGAAGCGGATGGCATTCAGGACATATTCCGGTACGGGGGTGCCATTATAAAGTGACAGATAGATCATCAGACGAAACGAATGAACTAAATAGGCTTTCTCCAGCGAACTGCGCCAGGCTGATTTCGTTACTGAGCTGTTTAACGTACTGTAGGCGTGCATAAAAGCGTTATAGCGCTGATAGAAAAACTCATTACTTTTGGTACTGTTGGTCAGCGAGCCATTACGGATACGCTGTTTATAATAAACCTGACGGCTGACCCAGGCCTGCTGACTTTTTACAAACACGGAGAGCGTAAAGTTGTGATCTTCATGAACGCGTCCAACAAAGCGTAATTTATGCTGCTCGACAATTCGCTTACTGACGATATAACTCCAGGCCGCCGAGGTATATCTGCCGTTTCGCAGCAGATGCAAAAAGACCTCCTGCGATTTCTGCTGGCCAAAAATTTCGTGTCTGACTTTAGGTGAGGTGACATCAATCTGCCCATCACGATAAACGCAGGAGTTGAAACAGAACAGGTCGGTTTCCGGGTGCTGTTCCGCGACCGTCGCAAGTTCCGCCACCAGCCCATCAACCACGACATCATCCGGGTCGCAGAAAAAGAGGAACTGGCCTCTGGCCTGCTCAATGCCCACATCGCGAGCACGACCGGCGCCGCCGTTTTCCGTAGTAATTATTTTTACCTGAGAAAGATGCGCATAATTCTGTTCAAGTAAGGCCAGCGTTCCGTCGGTGGAGCCATCATTCACAATGAGAATTTCATTGGGAGATTTAACCTGGCGCAATAAGGAATCAACGCACTCGACAATATATTTCTCAACGTTGTAGGTTGGAATAATTACGGATAACAGGATGTCAGACATAGGCAATTCTCTGCTGTTAAAAATAACAAAACGATTCACCTGCCTGATGCAGGTCCTGACCAGAGGCGAAGCGATGAAAAGAGTGAAAGGCTGATATTCTGTTTCTTTGATTCAGCCCGATTATCTTAAACCGGCTTCGTAAAAAAAGACCAGTCGTAAAAAATATCTTAACGTTTCACAGGACTATCACTGTTAAAAGACGTGCATCAATATCCTGCTGCAATGTTAAAACCGTTGAGGATTGATTTAAAAATAGGTGATAAAGCAGACGTAACCAGATTCAGGAATCTGTAAGCGAACGTCTGAATCAGTGAAAAACGTCATCATTCCTTCATTTTTATTACACTCTGCCTTATGGCATAAATCCTAATAACAGACGAAGGAAGCCCACCACCAGTCAGTTTCCGTGCTGCTTCTGACCCGGCCGCTGCGCTTAATTGGGTTGTTGGTCACAATCAGAATGTTCAGGCAATCAGACGAGAGCGATTTTTTTCGGGCATCCCGCCTGTTTTCGCAATCTTGTATCACCCTCCTTAATGAATCGTTTCTCTGTTTGCCCTGAAATTAAGAATATTCGGAATGTCCCCGGATGCGCCCCGGTTTCCGCCGCTTCTATTTGCAGTTTTTACGCTTACTTTGCCGGATAAATCATTTAAGCCCACTGCCCTGCTCTGACAGTATGAAGGCATAAGTTCTCAACATTTGATAATCAATAACTTTTAGTTATAAGGAGTGATGATGCGAGTTATTACGCTGGCAGGCAGCCCACGGTTCCCCTCCCGCTCAACTTCCCTGCTGACGCTGTGTCAGCACAAGCTGGAGGCGCGTGGCGTTGAAGTCATTCCCTGGAATATTCACAACTTTCAGCCTGACGATCTGATCAATGCGCGCTTTGATGCGCCTGCCCTGCTGGCATTACGCGAGGACCTGGCCTCAGCGGATGGGCTGATTGTGGCGACCCCGATTTATAAAGCCTCATTTTCGGGGGCGCTGAAGACCCTGCTTGACCTGCTGCCGGAGCGCGCGCTGGAACATAAAGTGGTGCTGCCACTGGCCAGCGGCGGCAGTGCCGGTCATATGCTGGCGCTCGACTACGCCCTGAAGCCGGTTCTCAATGCCTTAAAGGCGCAGGAGATTCTGCACGGCGTTTATGCCGAGGATCATCAGGTGGTTCATTATGACCGGCAGCCTGAATTACAGGCCTCTCTGGCAGAGCGTCTGGATGAAGCGGTTTCCGCCTTCTGGCTGGCGCTGACCCGTCACCACCACCCCGTTGCGCAAGCGGTTTAAGGAAAGAGCAATGAAGCAGAGATTAGGAAAGTGGCTGGTTGCGGGACTTCTGCTGGCGGGCCTTCAGGCTCAGGCCGCCGAATCCGACCCGGCTGAGATTCGTATCGGTTATCAGAAAGGCTCAGTCAGCATGGTGCTGGCAAAGTCGCATCAGTTACTGGAGAAGCGTTTTCCCCATACGCATATTAAGTGGGTCGAGTTCCCGGCGGGCCCTCAGATGCTGGAAGCGCTGAATGTGAACAGCATCGATCTCGGCAGCACCGGCGACCTTCCGCCGCTGTTTGCGCAGGCCGCGGGTGCTGATCTGCTCTACGTAGGTTCTGAGCCGCCGAAACCGAAATCAGAAGTGATTCTGGTGCCGAAAAACAGCCCCCTGAAACAGGTGGCGGATCTGAAAGGGAAAAAAGTCGCCTTCCAGAAAGGCTCCAGCTCGCACAACCTGCTGCTGCGCGCGCTGCAGCAGGCGGGACTCTCCTTTAACGATATTACGCCGGTCTATCTGACGCCCGCCGATGCCCGCGCCGCTTTCCAGCAGGGCAACGTTGATGCCTGGGCTATCTGGGACCCCTACTACTCCTCCGTGCTCCAGCAGGGTAACTCGCGTCTGCTGATCGATGGCAGCTCGCTCAACCTGACCGGCTCGTTCTATTTAGCGACCCGCAGCTATGCCGAAGCCCATGGCGCCTTTATTCAGCAGGTGCTCGACACGTTCAGTGCGGCCGATGCGCTCACCATCAGCCAGCGGCAGCAGAGTACCACCCTGCTGGCTCAGGCGATGGGCCTGCCCGAACCGGTTATCGCCAGCTATCTGGATCACCGGCCGCCGACCCGCATTTCACCGGTCAGTGCCGAAACGGCCGCCGCGCAGCAGCGCACCGCCGATCTCTTTTATGCCAATCATCTGTTGCCAGTCAAAGTGACGATTCAGGATCGTCTCTGGCATCCCCACACCGTCACGCAATAAGGAGCAACAATGAGCGTATCTGTTTTCTGGTTCCTGCCAACCCATGGCGACGGACACTATCTTGGCACGGCTGAAGGAGCGCGACCGGTTGATCACGCCTATCTGCAGCAGGTGGCGCAGGCCGCTGACCGTCTTGGCTTTGGCGGCGTCCTTATCCCGACCGGCCGCTCCTGTGAAGATGCCTGGCTGGTGGCCGCCTCGCTGATTCCGGTCACTCAGCGTCTGCGGTTTCTGGTGGCGCTGCGGCCGGGTGTGATTTCACCGACGCAGGCCGCCCGTCAGGCCGCCACCCTGGATCGCCTCTCTAACGGGCGGGCGCTGTTCAACCTGGTGACCGGCGGCGATCCGGAAGAGCTGGCGGGCGACGGGGTGTTCCTCGATCACCGCGAGCGTTACGCGGAGTCCGCCGAGTTTACCCGCGTCTGGCGTCGGGTCCTTGAGGGGGAAACTGTCGATTATGAAGGCAAGCATGTGCACGTCCGCGGGGCGCGGCTGATGTTTAAGCCGGTCCAGCAGCCTCGTCCGCCGCTCTGGTTTGGCGGCTCCTCGGAACCGGCGCAGGATCTGGCCGCGGAGCAGGTTGATGTCTACCTCACCTGGGGCGAGCCGCCTGCGCAGGTCAAAGAGAAGATTGAGCAGGTGCGCGCGAAAGCGGCCGCTCAGGGCCGGACCGTGCGGTTCGGTATCCGTCTGCATGTGATTGTGCGTGAAACTAATGAAGAGGCCTGGCAGGCGGCTGACCGGCTGATTGCCAATGTGGATGACGCCACCATCGCAAAAGCGCAGGCGGCATTCCAGCGCGCCGATTCTGTCGGACAGCGTCGCATGGCCGCGCTCCACGGGGGTCGCCGCGACAAGCTCGAAATCAGCCCGAACCTCTGGGCAGGTGTCGGTCTGGTGCGCAGCGGTGCCGGAACCGCGCTGGTGGGTGATGGCCCGACCGTTGCCGCCCGGATCAAAGAGTATGAAGCGCTGGGTATCGAGACCTTTATTCTGTCAGGCTACCCGCATCTGGAAGAGGCTTATCGCGTCGGGGAACTCCTGTTCCCGCATCTCGACCTGCAGGTGCCGCTGGTCCCGCAGCCTCGCGTCGTTCAGGCGCACGGTGAAGCGGTAGCCAACGATTTTACCCCTGAGAAAAAAGTCGCCCGGGGCTGAGGAGAGCAGAATGGCCAGAACCCGAAAACGTCTTGCCGATACGCTGGTGCCGTGGCTGCTGCCTCTCCTGCTGATCGTGGTGTGGCAGATTGCCTCGCAAACCGGCTGGTTATCAACCCGCATTCTGCCGGCGCCGGAGAAAATCGTGACCACCTTCTGGCGGCTGACGGTCAGCGGCGAACTGTGGCAGCACCTGGCGATTAGCAGCTGGCGGGCGCTGGTCGGTTTCGCTATCGGCGGCTCCATCGGTCTGATACTTGGATTGATTACCGGCACCTCAAAAACCGGTGAGCGTCTGCTCGATACCTCGGTTCAGATGCTGCGCAACGTGCCGCATCTGGCCCTGATCCCGCTCGTGATCCTCTGGTTCGGTATTGATGAGTCGGCCAAGATTTTCCTGGTGGCGCTGGGCACGCTTTTCCCTATCTACCTCAACACCTATCACGGCATCCGTAATATTGACCGCGGGCTGGTTGAGATGGCGCGCAGCTACGGCCTCTCCGGCTGGAGTCTGTTTATCCAGGTGATCCTGCCCGGCGCGCTGCCGAATATCATGGTCGGCGTGCGTTTCGCCCTCGGCCTGATGTGGCTGACGCTGATCGTCGCGGAGACCATTTCCGCCAACGCCGGCATCGGCTATCTGGCGATGAATGCGCGGGAATTTCTGCAGACGGATGTGGTGGTGGTCGCCATTATTCTCTACGCCCTGCTCGGTAAACTGGCGGATGTCGCCGCGCTGCTGCTGGAGCGTGTCTGGCTGCGCTGGCATCCCGCTTATCAATTAAAGGAGGAGAACGCATGAGTCCGATTCTCTCACCGGCACGCCTCAACACCGGCACCCCGGTTGGCGTCAACGGCGTCAGCAAACAGTATGGCAACCGCACCATTCTCAATAAAATTGACCTGCATATCCCTTCCGGTCAGTTTGTGGCGGTCGTGGGCCGCAGCGGCTGTGGCAAAAGTACCCTGCTGCGCCTGCTGGCCGGGCTGGAGCACTGCTCCAGCGGTGAGCTGCTGGCGGGCAATGCGCCGTTGCAGTCGGCGCGCGACGATACCCGTCTGATGTTCCAGGATGCGCGACTGCTGCCGTGGAAAAAAGTGATCGATAACGTCGGCCTGGGACTGCGAGGACGCGAATGGCGCGGCGCGGCGCGGGATGCGCTGGCGGCAGTCGGACTTGCCGATCGGGCTGATGAGTGGCCTGCTGCGCTGTCGGGAGGCCAGAAACAGCGGGTTGCGCTGGCCCGGGCGCTGATCCATCGTCCCGGTCTGTTGCTGCTGGATGAGCCACTGGGGGCGCTGGATGCCCTGACCCGCATCGAAATGCAGGGACTGATTGAGTCGCTGTGGCAGCAGCATCACTTTACCGTGCTGCTGGTCACGCACGATGTCAGTGAGGCGGTTGTAATGGCGGATCGGGTGCTGTTGATTGAGGAGGGAGAGATCGGGCTGGATCTTCAGGTCGATTTGCCCAGGCCGCGGCGCCGGGGATCGGCACGACTCGCCGAGCTGGAAGCGGAGGTGCTGGATCGGGTGATGCAGCGTACGGAGCGCACTCCACCGGTGCGACTGGCGCAGCAGCGCTAAAAAAAGGCGGAGGCCGTCTCAGACGCTCCGCCTTTTTATTATCAGGCGTTCAGCGCTCGGGTGATTTTCTCGTAGAGATCGCCAGAGAGTTTATCCAGCGTCAGCAGTTCTTCCAGCGCCTCGCGCATCATCGCCTGACGCGTTTCGTCATAGCGTTTCAGGCGAATCAGCGGCTCCACCATCCGTGCCGCCACCTGCGGATTACGGGTGTTGAGGTCAGTCAGCATCTCGACCAGGAACTTATAGCCGCTGCCATCTTTTGCATGGAAAGCAGCAGGGTTCGCGGAGGCAAAGGCACCCACCAGCGAGCGAACGCGGTTCGGGTTACTCATCGTGAAGGAGCGATGCGTCAGAAGCTGACGCACGTTGCGCATCACGTTGGCAGCCGGACTGGTCGCCTGCAGCACAAACCATTTGTCCATGACCAGACCATCCTGATGCCAGCGCTCATCATACGCCGCCAGCAGCGCATCGCGGCACGGCAGCTGCGCCGCCACAGCGGCAGAAAGAGCGGCCAGCGCATCGGTCATGTTGGTCGCCTGCTGATACTGCGCCTGCACCAGTTTGTCCGCCAGCTGCGCATCGCTGAAGGCGAGATAGGTCAGGCAGATATTTTTCAGGCTGCGCTGACCAATCGCCTCATGCTCCACCCGGTACTCGGGCTGCTGATTGGCGTTGTAAATCGCAAAGAATTCATCGGCGAGTTCGCGCGCCAGCGTACGTTGCAACGCATCCCGCACCAGTGAGATGGCCTGCGGATCGATAACGTCAAACAGCTCGGCAATCTCATTTTCTGACGGCAGCGTCATGATCAGCGCGGTCAGTGCCGGGTCGCAGTCGGTATCAAGCAGCACTGCGCGGAACGCGTCGGCGACGTGCAGCGGCAGCGACAGATGCTGACCCTGCTGATAGCGGGCGACATTGAGGCGGATATAGGTAGCCAGCAGGCTCTGAGCCGCATCCCAGCGGGAGAAGTCGTTGCGGGCATGGCGCATCAGGAAGGTAAGCTGCGCGTCACTCCACTTATAGTCGAGCTTCACCGGCGCAGAGAATTCACGCAGCAGCGACGGCACCGGCTGGAAGTAGACGTTGTCGAAAATAAAGGTCTGGAACTCCTCGGTAACATTCAGCACATGATGCACCGGCTGCCCATTATGCTGCAGCGGGATCACCTTACCTTCGCCATCATAGAGTTCGATATCCAGCGGAATGTGCAGCGGCAGCTTCTCTTTCTGGTCGGCGGTGGCTGGCGTGTGCTGGGTAACATGCAGAGTGTACTGTTCCAGCTCCGGATTATAGTCGTCACGAACCGTCAGGACCGGTGTACCCGACTGGCTGTACCAGCGGCGGAACTGCGACAGGTCGACGTTAGAAGCATCTTCCATCGCCTGAACAAAATCATCACAGGTTACCGCGCTGCCGTCGTGGCGCTCAAAATAGAGCTGCATGCCTTTCTGGAAATTCTCCTCACCTAGCAGCGTGTGCATCATGCGGATCACTTCCGATCCCTTTTCATACACGGTCAGGGTGTAGAAGTTGTTCATTTCGATCACCTGATCCGGACGGATCGGGTGCGCCATCGGGCTGGCATCTTCGGCGAACTGTGCACCACGAACGATGCGCACATTATCGATGCGGTTCACCGCGCGCGAGCCCAGATCGGAGCTGAACTCCTGATCGCGGAAGACCGTCAGCCCCTCTTTCAGGCTGAGCTGGAACCAGTCGCGGCAGGTCACACGGTTACCGGTCCAGTTATGGAAATATTCATGACCAATCACGGCTTCGATACCGAGATAATCTTTGTCGGTCGCGGTTTCAGCTTTGGCCAGCACATATTTGGCGTTAAAGACGTTGAGGCCTTTGTTTTCCATCGCCCCCATATTAAAGAAGTCCACTGCCACGATCATAAAGATGTCGAGGTCATACTCCAGACCGAAACGCTCCTCATCCCACTTCATGCTGTTTTTCAGCGAGGTCATCGCCCAGTCAGCGCGGTCGAGATTGCCGCGGTCGACGAAGATCTCCAGCGCCACATCACGGCCTGAGCGGGTGGTAAAGCTGTCGCGCAGCACGTCGAAGTCGCCCGCCACCAGCGCAAACAGATAGCAGGGTTTCGGGAACGGGTCCTGCCACTTCACCCAGTTACGCCCCTGATCGTCCTGGCCGCCGTCGATCCGGTTACCGTTGGAGAGCAGGTAGGGATAGCGATTGCCGTCGGCATAAATGGTGGTAGTAAAACGCGCCAGCACATCCGGGCGATCGAGATACCAGGTAATATGACGGAAGCCTTCAGCTTCGCACTGGGTGCAGAGCGCCTCACCCGATTTGTACAGTCCTTCCAGCGCGGTGTTCTGATCCGGATGAATATCGTTGATGATTTTCAGGGTGAAGCTTTCCGGCAGCTGACTGATGACCAGCGCCCCCTCTTCTTCACGGAACGCCGTCCAGGGCTGCCCGTCGATTTCCAGCGCAATCAGCGTTAACGCCTCTCCGTCCAGGCGCAGCTCAGCCTGGCTGTCGCCCAGCCGTTTGACCTGGCTGATGGCCGTTACGCGGGTGGTCGACGCATCCAGTTCAAAGGTTAAATCGATGTCGGTGATGGTGTAATCAGGCGCACGGTAGTCGTGGCGATACTTGATTTGGGGCTGTTGCGTCATATTCCGTCTCGCGTTGTTATAAGTTTACCGGCAAAGTCTAAGCTTGTTACAACAAGCTTGCCACGCACAATGCAGCTAAAGGGTGAAATGTCTACAGTTTGTTAACAAAGGCACAGATTGGCCTCGACCCGCCGGACTGAAATATGCTGTGATCGGCGTCAGATAGTGAATTATACTTTTGCGTCTTTATGACTGTGTACAACACCGGGCTCTGCGCCACCGAACAGGATGCTGAAACGCGCCATGACAGGACATGCTTCCCCGATACTGACCTCGCTGCTGGATACGGACGCCTATAAGCTCCATATGCAGCAGGCCGTTTTCCACCGCTACCATGACGTAACGGTGACGGCGGAGTTTCGCTGCCGCGGCGACGAACTGCTGGGTCTCTACGCTGACGAAATTCGTGACGCGATAACCGCAATGCAAAATCTGGCGCTGACTGAAGATGAAGCGACCTGGTTGTCTCATCTTCCCTTCTTTCGCGAAGATTACCTGAGCTGGCTTCGCCAGTTCCGCTACAAACCGGAGCAGGTTGAGGTGCGCAATCACCACGGCAAGCTGGACCTTCGTATTCAGGGGCCGTGGCGTGAAGTGATACTGTGGGAGGTGCCGCTGCTGGCGCTGATCAGCGAGATTGTGCATCGTCATCGCACACCGCAGGTCACCACTCAGCAGGCGATTGATCACCTGCATCATAAGCTCAGCGACTTTAACGCGCAGGTGGCCGACCTCGACATGTCACGCTTCCGCCTGATGGATTTCGGCACCCGCCGTCGCTATTCACAGGATGTACAGCAGTCGATTGTCGCAACGCTGAAACAGGATTTCCCCTGGCTGATTGGTACCAGTAACTATGACCTGGCGCGCCGCCTGTCACTCACGCCAGTGGGCACCCAGGCGCACGAGTGGTTTCAGGCGTTCCAGCAGATCAGTCCCGTTCTGGCGAACAGCCAGCGGGCAGCACTGCAGGCGTGGCTGGATGAGTATGACGACCAGCTGGGTATTGCGCTGACCGACTGTATCGCCATGGATGCGTTCCTGCGCGACTTTGGCCCGGTGTTCGCCCGCCGTTATCAGGGTCTGCGCCACGATTCCGGCGATCCGGTTGAGTGGGGTGAGAAAGCGCTCGCCCACTATCAGAAGCTGGGTATCGATCCCTTAAGCAAAAATCTGGTCTTTTCTGACAATCTGAATCTCGACAAAGCGCTGGCGCTTTACCGCCATTTTGGTCAGCGAACGAATGTGGTTTTCGGTATCGGGACCCGCCTGACCTGCGATATCCCGGGCGTCACGCCACTGAATATCGTCATTAAACTGGTGCAGTGCAACGGTAAACCGGTGGCAAAACTTTCCGACAGTCCGGGTAAAACGATCTGTCAGGACAAAGCCTTTGTCAGAGCGCTGCGTAAAGCCTTTGACCTGCCGCTGGTAAAAAAAGCGAGTTAAATCCCCTCTTATCGGGGCGTCAATACGCCCCGCCTCTGCTGTAATAAATCTGTTTTCAGCCTGAATTTTGCTTGTTTCCTGAAGACTCGCAAGTAACATAGCAAAACCCCGGATGGGGCAACTTTTTTTACTCACTTCTTCTATATAGAGAGATATTTATGAGCGTAGTGCCTGTAGCGGACGTACTGCACGGTCGCGTCGCGGTTGACAGTGAAGTCACCGTACGTGGTTGGGTGCGTACCCGAAGAGATTCCAAAGCCGGTCTTTCCTTCATCGCCGTGTATGACGGCTCCTGCTTTAATCCCGTTCAGGCTGTCGTCAATAATTCTCTGAATAATTATCAGGATGAAGTGCTGCGTCTGACCACGGGCTGTTCGGTTATCGTCACCGGTAAAGTGGTGGCTTCGCCGGGTCAGGGCCAGGCGTTTGAGATCCAGGCGACCCATCTGGAAGTGGTCGGCTGGGTGGAAGATCCGGACAGCTACCCGATGGCGGCTAAGCGCCACAGCATTGAGTATCTGCGTGAAGTGGCTCACCTGCGTCCGCGCACCAACCTGATTGGCGCGGTTGCCCGCGTCCGCCATACTCTGGCGCAGGCGCTGCACCGTTTCTTCCATGAAAATGGCTATTTCTGGGTCTCCACCCCGCTGATCACCGCGTCAGACACCGAAGGCGCAGGCGAGATGTTCCGCGTTTCGACGCTGGATCTGGAAAACCTGCCGCGTGACGATCAGGGCAAAGTCGATTTCGCTGAAGATTTCTTTGGCAAAGAGGCATTCCTGACCGTATCAGGTCAGCTGAACGGTGAAACCTATGCCAGCGCCCTGTCGAAGATTTACACCTTTGGTCCGACCTTCCGCGCCGAAAACTCTAACACCAGCCGTCACCTGGCGGAATTCTGGATGCTGGAGCCGGAAATTGCGTTTGCTTCGCTGGATGATGCCGCAGCACTGGCCGAAGCCATGCTGAAATATGTGTTTAACGCGGTGCTGGAAGAGCGCGCTGACGACATGGCCTTCTTTGCTGAGCGTGTCGATAAAGAGGCTGTTGAACGCCTGCAGCGTTTCATCACTACCGATTTTGCTCAGGTCGACTACACCGACGCAATTGAGATTCTGAAGAACTGCGGTCAGACCTTCGAGAATCCGGTTTCCTGGGGTATCGACCTCTCCTCTGAACACGAGCGTTATCTGGCAGAGAAACACTTCAAAGCGCCAGTGGTCGTAAAAAACTACCCGAAAGATATTAAGGCGTTCTATATGCGCCTGAACGAGGATGGTAAAACCGTGGCGGCGATGGACGTTCTGGCGCCGGGCATTGGTGAGATCATCGGCGGTTCACAGCGTGAAGAGCGTCTGGATGTGCTGGATGCGCGTCTGGAAGAGATGGGGCTGAATAAAGAGGATTACTGGTGGTATCGTGACCTGCGTCGCTATGGCACCGTTCCGCATTCTGGCTTTGGTCTGGGCTTTGAACGTTTAATCGCCTATGTTACCGGCGTACAAAATGTCAGGGACGTTATCCCCTTCCCACGCACCCCACGCAATGCGAGTTTCTGACATTCGGCATTAAATATAAGAAAATCATATATATAAAGAGGTCGGCACTGCCGGCCTTTTTTTATTTTTGTAAATTTTGAGTTCTCTCACAAAGTTCCGTCTTTTTTACATTTTGTAATACATATTTTCCTTTGGAAACCAGATTGCGAGTTTAGTAGCATTTTCGCGCTAGAATTACGGCGGGGGGGATGGAAAGATGCGTGCAGACACAGGAAGACACCAAACTTCGTTGAGGGTTCTGTAAAGATTTCCTTACGGCAGTGGCAGGTGTACAAATAACTCCAATGAGGGTAATGAATAATGATGAAGCGCAATATTCTGGCAGTGGTTATCCCTGCTCTGTTAGCCGCCGGCGCAGCCAATGCTGCCGAAATCTATAACAAAGACGGCAACAAACTGGACCTGTACGGTAAAGCTGTTGGTCTGCATTACTTCTCTGATAACGATGCAGCAAATGGCGATGGCAACAACGGTGACAAATCCTACGTTCGTTTCGGCTTCAAAGGTGAAACTCAGATTAATGACCAGCTGACCGGTTACGGCCAGTGGGAATATAACATTCAGGCGAACAACTCTGAAGGTTCTGACGCACAGAACGGCAACAAGACTCGTCTGGGCTTTGCCGGTCTGAAATTCGGCGATGCAGGTTCAATCGACTACGGCCGTAACTACGGTGTGGTTTACGATGCAATCGGCTGGACCGATATGCTGCCAGAATTCGGTGGCGACTCAGGATACTCTGACAACTTCATGAACGGTCGTAGCACCGGCCTGCTGACCTACCGCAACACCAACTTCTTTGGTCTGGTAGATGGCTGGGATTTCGCTGTTCAGTATCAGGGCAAAAACGAGCGTACCGACACTCGTCGTGCTAACGGCGACGGCTGGGGCGCATCGACCAGCTATACCTCACCAATCGGTGTTGGTGTAGTTGGTGCATACAGCAGCAGCGATCGTACCGACTCTCAGGCAGACGGTACCACTGATATCAACGGTAACGTTGTTGGTCAGGGCAAACGCGCTGAAAACTGGGCAACTGCTCTGAAATATGATGCAAACAACGTTTATCTGGCAGCGATGTACGGTGAAACCCGTAACTCTACGCCTATCTCTGTTGTGACTGGCCTGAACAACACCACCAGCGCTGCCTCTGCTAACAAAGCTCAGAACATTGAACTGGTTGCACAGTATCAGTTCGACTTCGGTCTGCGTCCATCTATTGCCTACGTTCAGTCTAAAGGCAAGGACATCGAAGGCGTGGGCGATGCTGACCTGGTTAAATACATTGACGTCGGCGCAACTTATTACTTCAACAAAAACATGTCTACCTATGTGGACTATCAGATTAACCAGCTGGATGACAACAACCGTCTGGGTCTGAACTCTGATGACACTGTAGCAGTGGGCCTGGTTTACCAGTTCTAATCCTGCTTTAAACATGTTGAAAAACGGGGCCACGGCCCCGTTTTTTTATGGCCGTTAATCACAACCTCTGCGCTGCTTAACCCCTTTCCGCTCTGCGTTAACGTCTTTATCTCACCATCGCGCAATCCGCACCGCAAAATAGAGCATTTTGATTCGCAAACGGTTGGCATTTGCCTGGCCGGACGTTAACCTGAGAGCCCTCTTGCAAACGTTCACGCTAATGGACCTGACACATGTTTGAATCGATCTCTGCTGCACCCGCCGATCCTATTCTCGGGCTCGCCGATCTGTTTCGTGCTGATGACCGCCCTGAAAAAATCAATCTGGGTATCGGCGTCTATAAAGACGAAACCGGCAAGACCCCGGTGCTGACCAGTGTTAAAAAGGCTGAGCAGTATCTGCTGGAAAACGAAACCACCAAAAACTATCTCAGCATTGATGGTCTGGCGGATTTCGCGCGCTGCACGCAGGCCCTGCTGTTCGGCAATGACAGCCCACTGATTAGCGCTCGCCGTGCACGTACGGCACAGACGCCAGGTGGCACAGGCGCGCTGCGCATTGCGGCAGATTTTCTGGCCACGCAGACGGCGGTAAAACGGGTCTGGATCAGCAATCCCAGCTGGCCGAATCATAAAAATGTGTTCAATGCTGCCGGTCTTGAGGTGTGTGAATATCACTATTATGACGCGGCAAACCATACGCTTGATTTTGAGGGAATGCTGGCGTCGCTGAGTCAGGTTCAGCCTGGCGACGTGGTACTTTTCCACGGCTGCTGCCATAACCCGACCGGTATCGATCCGACAGCGGAGCAGTGGCAGAAGCTGGCAGAGATCTCACAGGCGAATGGCTGGCTGCCGCTGTTCGATTTCGCTTATCAGGGCTTTGCCCGTGGTCTGGACGAAGATGCCGAAGGCCTGCGTATTTTCGCCGCGTCACATCAGGAGCTGATCGTCGCCAGCTCATACTCGAAGAATTTTGGTCTCTACAATGAGCGCGTGGGGGCCATCACGCTGGTAGCGGCCGACGCCGGCGTAGCAGAAACCGCATTCAGCCAGGTGAAATACACCATTCGTGCCAACTACTCCAACCCCCCGGCGCATGGTGCGGCCGTCGTCGCGACGATTCTGAGTAACGACGCGCTGCGGACGATCTGGGAGCAGGAGCTGTCGGACATGCGTCAGCGCATTCAGCGTATGCGGCAGCTGTTTGTTAACACGCTGGCAGAGAAAGGTGCGCAGCGTGACTTCAGCTTTATCATTAAGCAAAACGGCATGTTTTCATTCAGCGGCTTAACCAAAGAGCAGGTTATTCGCCTGCGTGAAGAGTTCGCTGTGTATGCCGTTAACTCTGGTCGCGTGAATGTGGCCGGAATGACGCCGGACAACATGTCGGCGCTGTGCGAAGCGATTGTCGCGGTGCTCTGAGGCAGGCGATAAACAAAAATGGGCCTGAGGGCCCATTTTTTATGGCAGCAAAAGGTCTGATTTACTGCAGGAAAGGATTGCTGATGCGTTCCTGTCCCAGTGTGGAGATCGGGCCGTGGCCGGGCAGAAAAGTCACATCATCGCCCAGCGGCAGCAATTTAGTGTGAATCGCCTCAATTAACTGCTGATGATCGCCCTGCGGGAAGTCTGTTCGCCCCACGCCGCCATTAAAAATCACATCACCTGAAATCAGCAGCCTTCCGGGACGGTCAAAGAACACCACATGACCAGGTGAATGGCCCGGGCAGTGCAGGACCTCCAGCGTAGTCAGCCCGACCTGCACACTCTCCCCCTCTTCCAGCCAGCGATCCGGCGTAAAAGGGGCGCACTCTTCCAGTCCGAACATCCGGCTCTGCGTGGGCAGCGCCTCCAGCCAGAAAGCATCCCGCTTTTGTGGCCCGACAATAGGGATCTGATAGTAAGCCGCCAGTTCTACCGCGGCTCCGACATGATCGAGATGACCATGGGTCAGCAGAATCTGAGCGGGTTTGAGTCTGAGCTGTTCCAGCGTTTGTTTAATCAGATCGGCATCGCCGCCTGGATCGACCAAAGCAGCTTCACGGGTGGTGCCGCACCAGATAACGGAACAGTTCTGGGCAAAGGCTGTAACAGGAATAATGTGGTAGTTCATAACGCTCCATGACCGGCTCACGCAGCGTCGCCGGTGTCGTTACCAGTGCCTGATCGGACCGGTATCAATATGTACAAAGTTACTGCGGGGATAATATCCTACACCACCCGCACGCAGAGATAACGCCGCTTTGCGTACATTGGCTAATGAAACCCCTTCAATATGGAAATCCATCGCCTGGCCTTTGGTGTGATAGCTATGCTTCGCGACTCCCGGACCGCTCTCACGTAACATATTGTTGGTCGCCAGTGAACGGTAGCCCGAGACCAGCTGGACAGGTTTGCGCGTACCGAGCAGTGCCTGCAGGCGGAAAATCTGATCGAAGAGGTGCGGATCAATGCTTTTCACTTTATTGGCGCGGTAGTCACGGAAAAAGTGATTTAATCGTGTCAACTCATCCTTGTCGTAACTCTTACCATTAAAAAATTCAGTTTTAAGGGTTTCACCGGTGTGAAGATTGTTAAGCATCAATACACGCGGGCGAGATGTGGAAAGCGAAGCCCTTGCAGAAGCGGGCAATAATGCCAGTCCGGCGGCGGCACTACCGCAAAGCAGCAGGTTGCGACGAAAAGAATCAATAGTAGACATGTAGCGGTTTACCTGAGAGTGAAGCCATAGAAATGTGCAAAAAGCGCACAGGCCGAACCATAACTTTCTCTCAGGTAAGCGTCAACCCATGTGGGGCGTGTTTGAGAGGCGATTCCCGAAGGAATCGCTCTCAGAGGATATTTCTTACGGTGCCAGGTGCGCCGCTAACGATTTAAAATCAATCACTAGAGCAATAACTGTTTGGCCCGGCTCAGTGCCTGACTGCCCGAACGGGCGGTGTCATCATAATTGTAAATATCTGTTCTGAACTGCGGCTTGCCATCATCAGCAACCCAGGCCGTAAGGTAATAGAGATTGACCGGGATGCGATGGCGAATCGGCACATAACGGGTATCCCCCTCTTTCAGGGTGCTGGAAATACGGGAGTCGTTCCAGCCTGCATCCTGCAGTAACAACCCGGCCAGTTCTGATGCCTTATTCACACGCACGCAGCCTGAGCTGAGCGCACGAATATCACGCTGAAACAGGTTATGGTTTGGCGTGTCATGCAGATAGATGGCATCTGAACTAGGCATGTTGAATTTGTATCGGCCCAGCGCATTCGTCTGACCCGGAGCCTGAATCATCCGGTAAGGGAAGGATGCAGCGGAAACCATGCGCCAGTCGATCATGCTGGGATCGATCACTTCAGCGTCAGCACTCCAGCCCGACAGCAGGGTATAACCATGCTTGTAGAGATAGGTGGGGTCCTGTTTCACTTTAGGGATGATATCTTTGCGCACCAGCGTCGTCGGCACATTCCACGGCGGATTGAGCACCACATTATTGAGCGCGCTGCGCATCAGTGGTGTTTTACGATCGGGACGCCCGACAATGACCCGGGAAGAGAGGATCTTGTTGCCGTTGTTGTAGTAGATCAGCGAGTAGTTGGCGATGTTGACCATAATGCCGTTGTGCATATCATCCGGCAGCAGGCGCAGCCGCTGAATATTCAGCGCCAGTAACGAAGCGCGCATCTGGGGTGAGACGTTCAGCCACTGCCGCGTTCTGGCACCGATAGCGCCATCACCATCCAGTCCCTGCCACTGCTGAAAACGTTTAACCGCCGCCACCAGCGTCTCGTCATAGACATTGGCGGTGTTGCCTTCCAGCGTCTGGCTCTGAACGTTGCCGGGTGACTGCGGCGATGGCGCAGGCAGATCGTTGACCGGCGTAGCGGAAGGACTCACTGCCACCGGCTGATCGCTGTGGGTTACCGGCGAAGGAGCGACCGGCACGGCATCATCATCCGGTGCCGGAGCGTTGCTCTGTGCGGTCAGCATGCCGCTGCGCTGCAGAATTTCACGCAGTGCGGGCACATCGTCACTGACCTGCCCCGGACGCAGCGTTTCGCTGTTCTTCAGCTGCGGCCAGGGCTGTTTATCACTGAGCAGCGCTTTCAGCGCAGCGTGCATCGGCTGATACTGAGGATGCTGCGGCTGCAGGGAAGCAACAAACGTACTGCTCGCGCCCGCATTGACCGCATTCTGCCACTGATTCACCACGGCCACCGACGGCTGTGTCAGCCTGTAGGGAACATTACTGTAGAGCCAGGTTTCGCCCTGCGTCGGCACGTTAGAGACAAACTGCAGGTAGCCCAGCATGGCGTCGGAGAGGGTCACGTCACGCGCAAAACCAGTGATAGCCGGGTTAGTCAGACGGTCAACCCAGCGCGTGAACTGCGGCTGAACGCCAGAGAGCGCCACCTCAGCCAGCTGCTGCTGAAACTTCTGAACCGCCTGCTCATCCTGCCAGAGCGGCTGCATGTGCCGGGACGCATACAGCGTCGCCAGCGGCGCAAGATAAAATGGCTGATCGGCGCTGGAAAACGCCTGGCGGATACGTTGCTGACTGTCGGAAACCGAAACTGACGCGTGCGCGGTGCCGGGCATCGCGGCGATAACAGCGGCCTGTGGTAGCGTAAATGGAACAACCGTTAGCGCCAGCGCTAACAATGATATAACACGATGATGATTAACCTTTTTTGCCAGCAACATCCCTGCCCCCTTATCTTCTTAACTGCGCAGCGTTCCCTGTATCCGCTGCGATCGGGCTGTGACTCATTATGTTGAGTATACAAACAAAAACGGCATTTGCCTCATGCGACAAATGCCGTTTCCAGATTAACCAATGGTTCGGTTTTTGACTACGTCTCAGCCTGAGATTTTTCAGTGGTCAGATCGGGCAGAGCGGCCTCCCCGCTCCCGGCGCGAGTGGGCACCGGATCGGCCGCAAATCCACGCAGGCCGACGACATGCACGTGCTCTGTGTTGTTAAACACCTTACGCACCAGTTTGTAGGTCGTGCCTTTCTCCGGGCTGATGTTCTCCGGCGCAGCAATCACCAGCTGCATCTCCAGACGTTCACACAGCTCAAACAGCGTGGCGATAGAGCGGGCATCCAGACGGGCCGCTTCATCCAGGAACAGCAGGCGGCAAGGTGAGATATCCTTGCCACGCAGACGGCGGGACTCCTCTTCCCAGCTCTGCACGACCATCACCAGAATCGACATCCCGGTACCGATCGCTTCGCCGGTTGAGAGCGCGCCACTTTCTGCACGCAGCCAGCCATCCGAACCGCGGTTAACTTCGACCTCCATCTCCAGATAGTTGCGGTAGTCCAGCAGCTCCTCACCGATAGTCTGCGGCGTCCGCTGACCCATATCGATATGCGGGTTCAGACGCTGATAGAGCTTCGCCAGCGCCTCTGAGAAGGTCAGACGGTTACTGTTGAAGAGGTCCTGATGCTGTTCATGCTCTTCCGACAGCGTATCCAACAGCATGGCATGGGTTTCGCGAACGTTAACGTTGAGACGTACGCTGCGCACCTGACCAAAGCTGACGGTCTGCAGGCCCTGATTAAGCTGACGGATACGGTTCTGTTCACGCTGGATGGTTTTACGGATGATGTTCGCTGCACTGCGTGAACTGATGGCCAGCATCTGCTCACGTGCGGTCAGCTCTTCCGTCAGGCGATTCAGCTCAATCTCCATCTGCTCAATCGCTTCCACCGGATCGTCAGTCCGGATAATGTCCTGACGAATACGCTCACGCAGATGCTGATAAACGGCGATAAAGAACTGAATTTTACGTTCCGGACGTTTCGGATCTTCCGACAGCCGCAGCACGTCGCGCAGATGCTCATTGTCCGCCACCGCCAGACGCAGCGCACCCAGCGCCTTATCCGACATCGAACGCAGTTCGTCGCCACTCATGTAGGCGAGTTCACGACGATGCAGACGGCGCTCCACGCCATTCTCTTTGACCAGACGCAGCACCGTGCACCAGCCCGCTTTCGCGCTGACCACCTGTTCACGCACCTGATGATACTGGCGTTCCAGCTGGCGCAGTCGCTTCTGCAGATTATCCATCTCCGCTTCGCAGAAGGTCAGCTGTTTCTCCAGCTGATTCCGGCGTGCGCGGTTGTGGCTCAGTGCGGTATAAAGCTCATCGCGACGCGCCCGCGCCCGCGCTTCTGCGCTGCTGTCCGCATGAACGCCAATCGTCTGCATCTCCTGCTGCAGCTCTTTCAGCATGTCGCGCTTGGCATCCCAGGCGCTTTTCAGCGAGGCCAGCAGCTGAGCATATTGGGTCAACTGTGCCTGATGTTCACGCAGACGTTCACGGCAGCGGCTGCGCTCGCCTTCAGCCTGCTCCAGGCGCTGACGCAGTTTGTCGCTGAGGTCATTGTTGCCACTGAGCATGCTGGCTGAATCGTCATAACTGAAGTGAGCACGACGCTGCACCACCTCGGTCAGGGCAAATGCCTGCTGACGGGCGTTGCGCTGCTGCTGCTGCGCCTGCTGATAGTCCGCCTGCAGCTGTTCGTGCTGTTCCGGGTCGCTCTGCAGAACCGCGATGATCGGTTCCAGTTTCGCCAGCTTAGCGCCATGCTGATGCAGGAAGCGCGCCGCATCCTGAGCGGCATCAACCTGCTCACGAATCTCTTCGCAGCGATCGGCCAGGGTGTCATCCAGCAGCAGATTAACGCGCGGCAGCAGGCGGTTTAACTGCGATACGCCCTCTTTCGCCAGCTCATACTGCTGACGCTGCTGCTGATTGTTACTTTCATGCTGATTGAGCGCCCGCTCCAGCTCCCCGCGACGCGCGCCCAGCTGACGAATCTGCGCTTCCGGGTCGGCATCAAAGGCGACGGCCAGATGACTGCCGATAAAGCGACTGAAGGACTGATGCAGACGCTGCGTTTTCTGCACATCGAACGACAGGGTCGCGTAGCGTTCCGCCAGCTTGTCGCGCTCCAGATGCAGCAGCTCAAGCTGGTTTTCACGCGCCGCGCGGCCAAACAGCGGTATTTTCGGGAAGCGGGAGTAGCGCCACTGACGCTCAGCCACTTTTACCACGACCGCATTCTGCAGCTCATCAACACTGAAGACGCTGTCGTCGAATGACTGCGGATCGCCCTCGATCAGATAGAGATCTTCCGGGCACTCTTCCAGTCCGTTCAGTAACTCGCGCACCCGTGAAAGATCAGGTACAACGATCGCATGACGTGACGGACCATAGAGCGCCGAGAAGTACGGCGCATCGTCCAGGGTCACATCATCATAAATCTCTGACAGCAGCACGCCGCCGAAACGTTCTGCCAGCTGGGTCAGACGCGCATCCTCAGCACCGCCCGGCTGACTGAGCCGTTCAATCTGCTGCTCGATGTCGCGTTTACGTGCTGCCACCTCGTCGCGCTCGACGGTGGTTTCACGCTCCTGTTCCAGCAGCTGCTGCATGTACTCGGTGACATCCTGGCTGCTGTTCAGCGCCTGGCCGGTCTGTTCGCTGAGCTGCGTCAGGATCTCCTGGGCGGCGAGCCAGTGCGGCGCGCGCGCCGTCAGGCCTGTAATACGTTCACGCAGCTGTTCGAGCTCCTGGCGCATCTTCATGCGCTGCTCACCCGCGTCAGCCACGCTGCTGTTCAGCTGTTCGATCTGCGCTTCCAGCTCCTGCTGCAGGCCAGCCAGCGCATCCGCGTCGTAGTGCTGCCCCAGACGCTTGCAGAACTCGGCCAGCAGACGCTCAGCCTCATGCTGCTCGCGCAGTCGCTGTTCCAGTTCATTGAGACGCAGACGCAGCGAGGAGAGCTGTTCGGCGTGATGGCGCTGATTGCTGGCATCCCGCAGCAGTTCGCGGCCGGTTTGCCAGGCATCCTGACGACTCACCTCACCGGCGATGCTGGTCACCAGCGCCAGCGCCTGTTCAAACTGACTGTGCGCCGCTTCCGCCACGCTCAGCTTCTGCTCCAGACGCAGCAGGTGCTCTGTCGCTTCCTGCTCTTTAGCCTGGAAGCTCTCCTGCCATTCGGCTGCATTGTCGATGCTCAGGTCGGGCAACTGGCAAAGGGTGCGGGCGCGCTCCAGCGCCTGCAGTGCCTGCTGATACTGAATGGCGCGGGTTTGCTGCACGTCGAGCGCCTGCTGGAAATCAGCCAGCTGACTTTTCAGCTCATCCACTTCCAGCTCAGCCGCTTCAGCCCGTGCTTCGTTCTCTTCCTGAATCTCACGCGCTTCGGCCACCACTTCGGTCTGCTCTTCCAGCCGCAGCGTCAGGTCTTCGATATCGGCATCGTAGCGTTCAATCTTCTCCTGCTGACGCATCGCCGTCTGCACAAGGTTAAGGTGATCGCTGGCGGACTGATAATCGACTTCGAGATCGTTTTCGGCGCCGCTGTGCTCAGCCAGTTCGCGCGCCATTTCAACATGACGATACTGCTCGGTGGCGAGTTGCTTGCGGCTGCTGAACAGTTCATTGCGCAGCTGTAACGCGCTGTCGAGATGAACCCGACGCTCGTTAGCATGGCGCATGTAGTCAGCCGAAACGTAACTGGTCGCCTCAGAGATCAGGTGTTTAAACAGATCGCGATCGGACTGAGTTACGCGGATTGCCTCCAGCGTCATGCGGTTCTCGCGCAGTGCGGCTTCCATATCCTGGAAGGCTTTGCGCACGCCGCTGTTTTCAGGCAGCAGGTAATCACGCAGCGATCGGGTAATCGCACTGGAGATACCGCCGTAGAGCGAGGCTTCGATCAGGCGATAAAACTTGCTGCGATCGCTGGC
Organism: Pantoea sp. PA1; assembly: GCF_056856975.1. Lineage (NCBI taxonomy): Bacteria > Pseudomonadati > Pseudomonadota > Gammaproteobacteria > Enterobacterales > Erwiniaceae > Pantoea > Pantoea sp. PA1. Next base: position 560,430 of record NZ_JBXGEE010000001.1, on the reverse strand, counting down.
GGAGCGCAGACGACGCGGCACCACACCCAGATCAAACATCATGGCGTGATAGTCAGTGACCGAGTTATAGGCGCGGAACTGTACCCCTTCCTGCGCCTCAACCCGCTCTTTCACCTCATTCAGCGGCAACACGCGCGCCTGACGGCTGTTCAGCACTTCAGTCAGCATGTCGGTCGGATTGGTGTCGGCAGGCAGACCGTGGATACTGAACGGCTTGATGTCCACCTTTTTATCCCGACCGGCGACCTGCTGCAGGCGAACACCCACCACCACACGCTGGTGGCGTGAGTTCACCACATCCAGCATGGAGTAGCAGACGCCGGCGCGCAGTTTGCCGTGCAGGCCTTTATCGCGCGACCCGGAGGTCGCACCCGCTTCGGTGGTATTACGGAAGTGCAGCAGTGTCAGATCGGGGATCAGCGCGGTGACAAAAGCCGCCATCGTGGTGGACTTACCGGCCCCGTTACCGCCTGACAGCGTGGTAACTAATTCATCAAGATCAAAGGTGCGGGCAAAAAAGCCGTTCCAGTTGATCAGCGTAAGCGAACGAAACTTTCCGCGCTCAATCATGCCTGTTCTTCCTCTGCGTTCTCACTCGCGTCGCTCTCCTGCCCGTCACCTTCATCGGTGTCAACCGGTGCAGTGGCGTTTTCCAGTAGCATCGCTTCCCCGTCACGAATCAGACGAAGCTGCGCTTCACGGGCATCATCCCCGCCGCGCACGTCGGCGCCAAAGCGGAACACCGATTCCGTGATGCGGAATTTGCTGCTGTCGTTGCCGAAAAACCACACCATGCCGAGACGGCGCAGACGGCTCAGTGAGGCGCGCACTTTCTCCTGCAGCTTGGTGCGGTCCAGATCCGACCCGGTTGAACGCTGATTCACCAGCTTCAGCAGCCGGTTCTCGTCCGCCAGCGAGAGCAGTTCATCGTAGAGCTCCTGCTGGGTGAAAATCCCTTCATTGGCCAGCCGTTCCGGGCTGAGATAGAGATAGCAGAGAATTTTCCCGACCATCATATCCAGCTCAGAGAGTACCGAGCGCGGGATCAGCGTGGTTGAGCGCGGACGCAGATAGAAGAAACCTTCCGGCGCACGGATTAACTCCACGTGATAGCGGCTGTAAAACTCTTCGAGAAACGACTGGTAGTCCATCAGAAAAGCGTGGTTATCCAGCTCTTCAATACCGATGTGGCGTCCCGCGCGTAACTGGCTGTCCAGCGCGGGGAAAATCGGGTTGGCCAGTGCCTGTGCCAGCTTAACCGGCATCACTTGTTCAATATTTGTCGATGACATGTGCCTGCACCTTGGCTCCGTAATCATTGATAGCTTGCCATTCCACAGGCAAGCCGGCTAAATCGGCTTCCGCTACGCCAAGACGCACCGCCTGGTCCACCACAATGCGCGCCAGATCGAAATGACGGGCGCGGGGATACTGGGCCAGGTAGTCGCGCATTACTGACGCGAGGTTGAGCGGTTTTTGTTGCAACTTGTAGACCTGCAGCGCTTCTTCAATCATGGCTGCCAGCTGTTCGCGGATTTCGTTGATCTCTTCGTACTCCATCTCCGGCGGCAGTTCGCCCATGACTTCGTCGTTACGCAGCGTCAGGGCCTCATCGCGCATGTCATAGAGACGGTCGGCGTTGGCATAGGTCAGCGCCCACGGCGCGTCGAAATAATTCTGAACCGATACCCGCAGACGCTGCGCAAAGACGCGGTTTTTATCCATGTCGATGGCAGTACGAATAAATTTATGGACGTGGCGGTCGTAGCCGATCCAGAGGTCAATCGCCTGCTGGCCCCAGCTGGTGATTCGGTCAAGTTTGCTCTGCAGATCAAACACCAGCTTGTCGACAAACCCGAGATCCGGGCTGTTCAGCGTGGCATCCTGAATGCGTAACAGGTTTTCCTGCAGCTTGTCACCCGCGGCTTCGAGCGTATCCTGCAGTTCGCGCAGGGTTCCCGAGGTCTCTGAAAGCAGCATTTCGCAGCTGGAGATAGCCGCGCGCCAGTCTTTGTTCAGCAGCTCGGCGATATCGTTTTTGACCGCCTGCTGCTGCTCATCCATCAGACGCTGGGTCATATCGATGCTGTCGAATATCTCTGCCACCGAATATTTCAGCGGCGCGAAAACATTACGGTGCCAGTGAAACTCATCGCCATTTTCCTGGGCGGCATCGGCGGCCCGCTTCAGCTCACTGGCCACAATGGAAAGCTGCATCGACAGGCGCAGGGTCGAAAACTCCCGCTGACGGATGTAGTAGTCGGTGATACCAATCGCCAGCGGCGTCAGGCGATAGATGGCGTTGCCTTCGGTAAGCTCGCTGGTAAAGCGGTTGAGCAGGCGCTGTCGCACCATGTCATTGATGGCGTTATTGGCGCGAACCAGCACGGTTTCATGGGTTTGTTCAAACGCTTTACTGACGTGACGGAAAGCATCAATCAGATCGCCTTCGCTCATTTCGCCGTCCATCCGCTCCCCGTTGAGGGTGGCGATAGCCAGCAAAAAGGCCAGCCGTTCCACTGGCAGCGCAAGGGAAAAGTCATTTTTGCGCGCCCAGGATACCAGTTCAGGTACCGTCTGGGAAAATTCACTCATAATTCGTCCTTCTGCCCGGGTTTACGCGCGGTCACGTGGATGTAACGCCCTAAGCTTAAAAAGGGTTCCTGACGGCAGTAACGCCGCTCCATCTCAATAATTTCATCGTCGCTTTTGGGCTCGCCCTTTGGCGGTTTCATGTAGTCGCTGAAAACCCGGATACCGGCACGCCGCTCAATCACAAAGCCACAGGCCTCCAGCCAGCGATAAACCTGATCGGGATCGCGGGGATAGTCAGGCGATAGCGTGCGCTTTTTGCGTTTGGTCAGGTTGGTGCGCAGATAGCCAAAGTTGCCCAGCGTTAAGGTGCGCAGTGTCAGGCCGTGCAGATTGTAAAACATCAGTGACATGACCCCACCCGGACGCAGCACATCATACAACGCTTTCAGCACCGCCTCCGGTTCGGCGACCCACTCAAGCACAGCGTGGAACAATACCAGATCCACCGGCTTATCCAAATGTTCACCCACCTGCTGGGCGCTAATTTGTCTGAATTGCATGTTGTGGCTCACACCCTGCGCCGTGGCATTTTCTTCCGCCCGGCGCAGCATCTCACCGGAGAGATCGCACAGCAGCACCTGATGGCCCTGCGCCGCCAGACCGCTGGAGACCTGGCCGATTCCGCCACCCGCATCCAGCACGGAGAGCGGATGTGGCGACAGGCCTGGCAGGATCATCGCCAGCTCATCATGGAGAATGGCCTGGCGTATCCGTCCTTTGGTGGTGCCGTATATATTTTGCGAAAATTTATCCGCGAGATCGTCAAAGTTACGATCCTGCATGGCATGCGCTCCGGTATGCTGCGGTAAGACTTGTGCTATTTTGTCACAGGCACCAGAAGAATGAACCTTTCATCCCCATCTTCCCTTCCGGGTGCTCTATTTTCGGACAACAGGACGCGTTTTTGATGTTATTTACCCTGAAAAAAGTGATTGGCGGGCTGCTTTTACCCCTGCCGTTTCTGCTTTTGCTGATGGCATTGGGCATTTTACTGCTTTGGCTGACTGACTGGCAGAAAAGCGGTAAAACCGTGATCTCTGTCAGCTGGCTGTTACTGCTGCTTCTGAGTCTGCAACCGCTGGCCGATCGCCTGCTGTTGCCGCTGGATAGCCGTTATCCGACCTGGAACGGCACCCGTGAGGTGGATTACATCGTCGTGCTGGGCGGAGGCTACACGTTCAATCCGGCGTGGGCGCCGAGCTCAAACCTGCTGAACAACAGCCTGCCGCGCGTGGCAGAAGGAGTGCGTCAGTGGCAACGCAATCCGCAATCGACCCTGATTTTCACCGGCGCCGCAGGCGGCACCAATCCGGAGAGCAGCGCCTGGGTCGCGGCACAGGTAGCCGAAAGTTTGGGGGTTCCCCCGGCACATATTCAGCTTCTCGATCAGCCGCGCGATACGGCGGATGAGGCGCAGGCGGTGAAAGGCGTGGTGGGTGAACATCCATTCCTGCTGGTCACATCCGCGAATCATATGCCGCGGGCAATACGTTTTTTCCACGCGGTCGGATTGCAGCCGATTGCCGCACCCGCCAACCAGCTGGCAATTACCTCGCCGCTGAATGGATGGGAGCGGGCGATACCTTCCCCGATCTGGCTGAGTCACAGCGAACGGGCGGTGTATGAAACGCTTGGCGCACTATTGCAGAGGCTGAAAGGCGAGAAACCGGACTCAGCCGAGCCAGGGAAGTAGCTGCGCGCAGGCATGGTCAAAACGGGGACGATTAAAGGTGCCGGTCTGGATCAGCTGGTCGACACAGTCCCACACCTGATAAACCCACCGACGCCAGACAAATCCTTCTGAAACCGGTGCCCGCTGCAGATAGCTGTGCAGCAGCGCGGTTTCAGCAGGAGAGTCATCCAGATGGATGAGATCAATCTCACGCGGTGCCCAGAGGAGCGGGCCGGGCTGGGTCATCGCGATTAGCTGATCGCTGCGGCTGTTTTTCAGCATGCTTTGCAGCCGGACGTTGCCATGCACCATTACGCAGGGATCGTCAAAGCCGCGGAACAGATGCGCCAGTCGCGCCCGGCAGCGAAACAGAATCTGGCGATCTTCGAGCGTCAAAGCCGGTGGTCGCAGATAATTCAGCGTCGCCCACAGCACCTCAACCCGCTGAGCATACCAGGCGGGCCAGCGATTCTGCTGAGTGCTGTCCACCGTACCCACCAGCCCATGGCTGTCGAGCCGATGCCAGGCAAGCAGCCCCTCGACTACCTGCTCACAAAACTGCTGCCAGCGCTGAGCATCCCGCGCCGGGGCCTCCGCCGTCACGCCATTGAGTCGCGCCAGCAGAAGCATTTCATGAACCGGAGGACGCTGGCTCATCACCAGACCATACACGGCTGGCACCGCAATCCGTCCGGCCTGACCGAGCAACGTCAGCTTTTTCGCTTCTATTGCTGCCCGGCCCTGATGACGAAAATATTTTGCCACGACCGGCATAGGGAGGCCTTCCCGATCGTATAACGCATAAAGTCGGGTGGGCGGCTGTTCGCTGATGATTTCGAGGCGGCTGATCGTTTCCCCCAGCGCCAGCGTGAGTTCCGATTTAAGCTCTTCCATGCGGCATCCTCCTCAGATGAGTATCACAATATCCTGAAGGAAGTGTTGGCGATAAGTTTAGTGGCGGATCAATATGGTTGTGCGGAAACGGGGAGACAGGCTCCCCGATAATCAGGCCTGCATGGCCTCGCGGACACGTTGCAGATCGTCTGGCGTGTCTACCCCCACGCTGGGAATAGTTTGCGCAACAGCAACATGAATTTTCTCGCCGTACCATAACACCCGCAGCTGTTCGAGCAGCTCAATCTGCTCCAGCGGACAAGGTGCCCAGGCAACATAGCGGCGGATAAAACCGGCACGATAGGCGTAAATACCAATGTGGCGCAGCAGCGTGTCACCAATCTGGTCGCGTGACGCAGCATAGCGTTCACGATCCCAAGGGATAGTCGCCCGTGAAAAATAGAGCGCGTAACCCTGCGCATCCATGACCACTTTCACCGCATTGGGATTAAACGCTTCCTCCGCATCCGTGATGGGTACAGCCAGCGTCGCCATGCCCGCGGCCGACCCCGCCAGATTATTCGCCACCTGACGCACAATCTCTGCCGGAATCATCGGTTCGTCGCCCTGCACGTTGACGATGATTTCATCATCAGCAAACTGATACTTTTCGATCACTTCCGCCAGCCGCTCTGTGCCGGACTGATGATCGGCGCGCGTCATGCAGACTTCGCCGCCTGCCGCTTCCACGGCCTGCGCCACATCGGGATGATCGGTGGCCACAATGACCCGGCTGGCACCCGACTCGCGGGCGCGCTCCATCACATGCACCACCATCGGTTTACCATGAATATCGAGCAGCGGCTTGCCGGGTAAGCGGGTTGACGCATAACGTGCAGGAATGATGGCGGTGAAACTCATGGATGAATCTCTTCAACAGAGAGCGTACGGGCTTCTGTTTCCAGCAGTACCGGAATCCCCTCTCTGACCGGAAAGGCCAGGCCATCGGGTTTGCAGATCAGCTCCTGCTGAGCATTGTTAAAGTAGAGTTTGCCATTACAGACCGGGCAGGCAACGATTTCGAGTAAACGATGATCCATATGTCCTCCATCAGGGAGCAAATGCTTAAGGGGTAAAGCATACCATAGCCCGCTTCATGCGGGATGGGGTAAAACGTTCTCTGCGGCAGCTGCCGCAAAAGAGATTATGCCAGTGTCCACAGCGCAGGCCAGCAATCGCTAAGGGCCTCTGGCATGTTGAGGATGACGACGCTCTCTGCACCCTGCCATGCGGCGAAACGTTCGATCGCGCGCCGGATATCCACGACAAAGCGTGCCGTCACACGGGTCTTCTCTTCAAGCCAGATATTTTTAATTTCCAGCTGTTTAGCCTTACGCAGCATGCGGGCATCCAGCCGGCCTTTCAGCTGACCGCGATGGAGAATGGGCAGCACAAAATAGCCAAATTTCCGCTTTTCCGCCGGGGTATAGCACTCAATACGATAGTCAAAGCTGAACAGCTCCAGTACACGTTTGCGATCCCAGACCACCGGATCAAACGGCGACAACAGCGCGCTGTGCGTCGCCTGCAGCGGGGTCTCCAGTAACGGCAGCAGGTCCCGGTGAAGCCACATCGCCCCCAGCCCTTCCGTGTTGACGGCCACCAGTTCTCCGGCTGCCTGCGCCTCGGCGATAAACGCGTTCAGCGGTGCCCGTTTCAGACGGTAGTAGTCGGCCAGCCAGGCAGTGCGAAAGATACCCAGACTGCGGGCACTGTTCAGCAACATCTGGTGGATGGCTTCCGCTTCGCTGATGCCATGGATGGCATCCTGCCAGTCAGGCATCACGCGGCTGCGCAGGTCATAGACTCGCTGAAAATTGCGGCGTTCGGTAACCATCAGTTCACCGGCGCTGAAGAGATTTTCCAGATGGCGCTTATGCGGTTTCCATGCCCACCATCCCGATTTTAGGTTATCAGCATGGCTGAAGTCGGCGGCCCGTACCGGCCCCTTCTCCCTGATCTGCTGCAGGAGATCGGCTATTTCCTGCTGATGCTCAGCAACCCACTGCGCATTATATTTCCAGCCCAGCCGCTCCGGCGACAGCATGCGATGACGCAGAAGCCGGTAATCAGCGCGGGGAATAAAGCAGGCCTCGTGCGCCCAGTATTCAAACAGCTCACCCTCAGCCAGCGCCTGTTCCAGCCAGCGCTGTGGAAAGTCACCAAGACGGCTGAAAAGCACCATATAGGGACTGCGGGCCACCACATGGATCGTATCAATCTGCAGCAGCGACATGCGGGAGATGCACGCGATCAGATCCTGATAGACCGCGCGCTTTGCGGGGGCGCGCAGCAGGCCCTGGGCGGCAAGATGAAGGTGACGGGCCTGCTGTAACGAAAGTGAATGCGTGGTGTTCATTCTTTTCCTTATCAGGCCTCACCTGAATGCGCATTGGGGGTTCAGGGCTTGCGGCGGCAGAGCTGTTCGATATCGTCCAGTAAGGGCGTCACGGCCTGGCCGGATAACCGGGCATCTACCGGCAGATACCACCACGACGGCTGAGCAAACGGACGGCATTTCACCGCGTCCTTTTCGGTCATCAGCAGTTGCTGGCCCGGCTGCAGTAAGCGGGTCAGCTCATCTTCGCTGTAGGCGTGATGATCGGCAAAGGCGACTTCTGCCAGCGGCGTCATACCCTGCTGCTTCAGCGTGTTGAAAAAGCGGGGCGGATGACCAATACCGGCCATCGCCACCACCGCCTCCAGCTGCTGCAACGGACAGGTTTCGCCGGTCAGCAGATTAGTGGCCAGGCCAGGCTGGAGATGCATGGCAATCTCGCCGGCCAGTGCATCGCCGCCGTTGATGATTACCGCATCAACCTGCTGCAGACGACTGGCACGTTCGCGCATCGGACCGGCGGGCAACCACCAGCCATTACCGAAGCGACGCAGGCCGTCCACCACCACAATTTCCCGGTCGCGCTGCAGAGCGTAATGCTGCAGGCCATCATCCGTGATAATGACATCCAGCGGGCCCTGCTGCAGTAACGCCTCAATTGCCTGTTGACGCCGGGGGGCGACCGCGACCGGTGCCCCGGTGCGCTGGGCAATCAGGACCGGTTCATCCCCGGCCTGATCGGTGCCGGTCTGGTTGGTCACCCGCAGAGGATAGTGATCCGCCTTGCCGCCATATCCCCTGGAGACGACCCCCACACGCAGCCCGCGCTGCTGCAGCGCCTCAACCAGCCAGATCACCACCGGCGTTTTTCCATTGCCGCCAGCGGTTAAGTTGCCCACCACCACAACCGGCAAGGGCGCACGCCAGCTTTTTCGCCAGCCCCGGCGGTAACTGAAACGTATCAGAGCCGTAATCGCCCCATACAGCAGGCTTAATGGCCAGAGCAGAAGCCACAGCGGTGAGCGACCACTCCAGATACGTTCAATCATTGGCCGAATTGCATCTTGTGCAGCTGGGCATAGGCACCGCGTTCAGCCAGCAGCACCTGATGCGTTCCGCGTTCAACGATCTGACCATCTTCAATCACCACAATCTCATCCGCTTTTTCAATCGTGGAGAGTCGATGCGCAATCACCAGCGAGGTGCGGTTCTTCTGCAACTCATCCAGGGCTGACTGAATCGCACGTTCGGACTCGGTATCCAGAGCTGAGGTCGCTTCATCGAGGATCAGAATCGGACAATCGCGCAGCAGGGCACGGGCGATGGCAATACGCTGACGCTGGCCGCCAGACAGCAGCACGCCATTCTCACCAATGACCGTATCCAGGCCTTTATCCATTTTATTGATAAAGTCCATGGCGTGCGCCATGGTCGCTGCCCGTTCAATCTCCTCACGGCTGTATTGCTCACTGCGCGCATAGGCGATGTTATTGGCAATCGTGTCGTTGAAGAGATGCACATTCTGCGACACCAGCGCCACCTGATTACGCAGCGAACGCAGGGTGTAGTCACGCAGGTCAAAACCGTCCAGCAGAATTTCACCCTGCTGGATGTCATAAAAGCGGGTCAGCAGGCTCGCCATCGTGGACTTACCGGAACCGGAACGGCCCACCAGCGCGACCGTTTTTCCGGCGGGCAGCGACAGATTGATATTGCGCAGTGCCGGGACTTCACGGCCCGGATAGGTAAAGGTCACGTCGCGGAACTCAATATCACCTTTGGCGCGGGTAATTTCGCGGGTGCCATTGTCCACTTCCTGTTCACTGTCCAGAATGGAGAACAGGGTCTGACAGGCTGCCATGCCGCGCTGGAACTGGGCATTGACGTTGGTCAGAGACTTAAGCGGGCGCATCAGAGCAATCATCGAAGAGAAGACCACGGTGATGGTGCCAGCGGTCAGGGTATCCATGACGCTCGGGAAACTGGCGGCGTAAAGAACAAAAGCCAGGGCCAGAGAGGCGATCAGCTGAATCACCGGATCGGAAATAGAGGAGGCTGAGACCAGCTTCATTCCCTGCTGACGCATACGGTTACTGACGCGGTTAAAGCGCTCTGACTCAATTTCCTGACCGCCAAAAATCAGTACCTCTTTATGTCCTTTCAGCATCTGCTCGGCGCTGGTGGTCACCTGCCCCATGGTGTTCTGCATACTTTTGCTGATTGAACGGAAGCGCTTAGAAACGGTGCGGATGGCAAAGGAGACGATAGGTGCCAGCACGATCAGGATTAACGACAGCTGCCAGCTGTAGTAGAACATCATGATAAACAGGCCAATAATCGATGCCCCTTCACGCACCACGGTGACCAGCGCACCGGAAGAGGAGGAGGCGACCTGTTCAGAGTCATAAGTGATACGCGACAGCAGGGTGCCGGTCGACTGCTGGTCAAAAAACGAAACCGGCATGCCCATCATATGGCTGAACAGGCGACGGCGAATATTCATCACGACATTGCCGGAGACCCAGGAGATGCAGTAGCTGGAGATATAGCTGGTTACGCCACGTACCAGCATCAGGCCGATCACCACCAACGGCATCCACAGCATCACTGACCGGTCGGCTTTACCAAAACCATCATCCAGTAACGGTTTCAACAGGGAGAGCATTAAGGCGTCGCCCGCAGCATTAATAATCAGGGCGACAGAGGCCACAATTAATCCCGCTTTATTTGGCGCGATCATCGGCCAGAGTCGGCGGAACGTCTGCCACGTAGAGAGATCTTTATCTTGATGCATTATTTATTCACGCTGTTGGAAATAGCCGGCCATTCTACCTGGAATCACGTTTGACGCCAAACCACTGATGATACCAACGGGGCATTAATTGATCCCGCAGGCTGAAAACCTGCACGCTGCCCTGCTCTATCCTGATGCTGATTTGCCCTGACTGCCCGGTATCCAGCCAGTGAAAACCGGCGGCGTGATAGGCTTCCACGACCCGTTTTGCAGGCATACGCCATGCATTGTAGCGCGCCAGAGAGGCGATGGCGGTGTGGCCTGCCGCTTTGCGCAGCAGCAGTGAAGTGGACGAAGTGCGACTGCCGTGGTGCGGCACCTGCAGGATATCGACCTTCAATCCCTCCTTTTCCAGGGCCACCAGCTGACGCTCCGCCCTGGCTTCAATATCGCCGGTTAACATCAGCCGCACCTGACCATCATCAACAATCATCACGCAGGAGTCGTAGTTTCCACCGGGTAAAGGGGCCGTCAGCGGCCAGATGACCCGAAAAGTGAGCTGTCGCCAGCGCCACTGCGTGCCACGCACACAGGGTAAGTGCGTCCTGTCCGCCAGCGCACTTCTGATTTCCGCTGCGGGCCAGCGCTTTTTGATCGCATCCAGCCCGCCGGTATGATCAAGATGTTTATGGCTGAGGATCACCTGCTTCAGGCGCAGCTGCCTGCGCTCCAGCCACGGAATAATCACCCGACTGCCTGCATTATCGTTCTGCCAGCGTGGCCCGGTGTCATAGATCACCGCCTCGTCGCCCTGGCTGATCACCAGGCTCAATCCGTGTCCGATATCCAGCATATCGATACGCCAGCCCCGTTCCTGATTGGGCTGGCGACTGAGTATCATCGCCAGGGCGATCGCGCTGCTGCTCACAGGAAAAGCGAAAAAGAGCTGCGCGCGCCAGAGGATCAGGCCGCCCCAGACCATGACCGTAAACCAGGTTGTGCCACTCAGTGGATACCAGCCCGTCGGCAGCTGCTTCAGGCAGTAAAACAGCGCTCGCAGGGAAAGATCGGCCGCGCTCCAGAAGAAGCCGGAGAGCTGTGTGACCGGCAACAGCATAGCGAGCGTCATCAGGGGCATGGTAAGGAATGAGACGACCGGAATCGCGACGAAATTTGCCATCAGGGCCGTCAAGCTGATGCCGTTAAAAATCGCCACCTGCAGCGGTACCATTAAAATCATCATGCCCGCCTGAAGATGCAGCAGCTGAAGCGGCAGCCAGCGTCGTTGATGCCGAAGCGCGGCAGGCAAGGGAAACCAGTGATACCAGACCAGCAGCATGCCGACAGCCAGTACCGAGAGCCAGAAACTGTCAGAGAGTACGGTTAAGGGTTCTGCCACCAGCAGCAGTGCAATACAGAATGTCCAGACCTGCCAGCTGTTCAGTTGAATACCGGCAGTCCGGGTTATTCCCCATAGCGTCAGGGCAAGCAATGAACGCTCTGCGGGCGGCTGCGCCCCTGAAAGCCAGGTATAGAGTGCGGCGAACAGCCAGCTCACGATGAGAGGAAAAAGATAGCCGACACAGCGGACTGGCAAAAAGAACTGCACGCCGCGCGCAATCAGCCAGCCGGTGCTGGCCGCTAAGGCGATGTGCATACCGGAGATCGCCATCAGGTGCGCAGTGCCCGTCTCCCGCAGAAGCTGACGCGTCTGCTGGCTCATCTCATCACGAACGCCAAACGCCAGCGCTTCCAGCGTCGCCCGTGAAGCGAGGCCGCGGGTGCTCTCCCGATGCCCCAGAATAAACCGCCAGCGCGCGTCACAGCGCTCATCAATTGCGACCTGCTTCAGGATCCGACCCTGTAGCGGCGTATTGTTAGCGAGTGCGAAACGCTGGGCATCAAAATCGCCTTCGTTGAGACGGGCATGGACCGGTCGCAGACGCAGTTGCATCGTCCAGCGCTGTCCGGGACAGTAGAGCGCTGAGTCAGCATCGAAATAGATCCAGGCGAAGCGCGGCGGAAATATCCTTCTGCCCTCTTCTTCCAGCAGGCGAACCTGGATTTGCCTGCGCGCCTGGCGCAGTTCAGCGATTTGAATCTTATAGGTCCTGGTACGTGCAGAGAAATGTTCAATGTCCCGCACCATCAGACGGGCGTCGTAGCACGCCCAGCTCAGAAGCAGCAGCGTGATACCGATCAGACGAACGGGCTGATAAGGAGAATGCAGCAGCGCCAGACCGGTAAGAAGGAACATCAGTATCATCTGGCCTGAAGGCAGCCGGGCCATCAGCAGTAGCGGCAGTGTGGCCACAATCGTCAGTCGCGCCAGAACAGTCCATGTCAGCATAATCATATCCATCGGGTCAGTTCGGTAAGTCTGAACCCCTCAGGAGAAAGTAACAGGAGAGAATTGCGCTGGCCCGAGCGGGCTCGCAAAGAACTTGTGATGGATAGCGTCAGATGAGAACAGCGTGGATAGCCGATCGCAGACAGGATAGCGGGCAAAAAAAACGACATCCGGAGATGTCGTTTATCGGGTTCGGTATCGGCTTAGCCGTAAATATTTGCGCGATCGCGAAGCTCTTTGCCTGGCTTAAAGTGGGGAACGTATTTACCTTCCAGATCCACTTTGTCACCCGTTTTCGGGTTACGCCCGGTGCGCGGAGCGCGATAGTGCAAAGAAAAGCTGCCGAATCCCCGGATTTCGATGCGCTCACCCTGTGCCAGCGTCGTGGCCATGTGCTCGAGCATCTCTTTTACTGCATCCTCAACGACTTTCGCCGGTATATGAGTATGCTGTCCCGCCAGTCTTTCAATCAGTTCTGACTTGGTCATGTAACCTCCGGTTTATCCCTCAGGGAAAGTATGACAGCTTTTACCGAAACCGGGTGGTTGCCCACCCGGTGCTTCAGGTCGATTACTCGCCTTTAGCCGCTTTGAACGCTTCAGCCATCGCGTTAGAGAAGTTGCCTTCTTCCTGTTTGGTGTTAACAGTGTTGATAGCTTCTTTCTCATCAGCCTGGTCTTTCGCACGGACAGACAGGCTTACGACACGGTTTTTACGATCAACGCCGGTGAACTTAGCTTCAACGTCGTCGCCAACGTTCAGAACCAGAGTGGCGTCTTCAATGCGGTCCAGTGAAGCTTCAGAAGCGCGCAGGTAACCCTCAACGCCGTCTGCTAATTCAACTGTAGCACCTTTAGCATCAACTGCAGTCACTTTACCGGTGACGATCGCACCTTTCTTGTTCAGAGTGATGTAGTTGTTGAACGGATCTTCTGCCAGCTGTTTAACGCCCAGAGAGATACGCTCGCGCTCTGCATCAACCTGCAGTACAACGGCAGCGATTTCGTCGCCTTTTTTGTACTCACGAACGGCTTCTTCGCCAGTCGCGTTCCAGGAGATGTCAGACAGGTGAACCAGACCGTCAATGCCGCCGTCCAGGCCGATGAAGATACCGAAGTCAGTGATTGACTTGATTTTACCTTCAACACGATCGCCTTTGTTGTGCGTCTCAGCGAACAGCTGCCATGGGTTAGATTTACACTGCTTCAGACCCAGGGAGATACGACGACGCTCTTCGTCGATGTCCAGAACCATAACTTCAACCACATCGCCTACGTTAACAACTTTAGACGGATGGATGTTTTTGTTGGTCCAGTCCATTTCAGAAACGTGTACCAGACCTTCAACGCCTTCTTCGATTTCCACGAAGCAGCCGTAGTCAGTCAGGTTGGTCACACGACCGGTCAGGCGGGTGCCTTCCGGATAGCGTTTAGCGATAGCAACCCATGGATCTTCGCCCAGCTGCTTCAGACCCAGAGAAACACGGGTACGCTCGCGGTCGAACTTCAGCACCTTAACGGTGATTTCGTCGCCAACGTTAACGATTTCGCTTGGATGCTTAACGCGCTTCCACGCCATATCAGTGATGTGCAGCAGGCCGTCAACGCCGCCCAGATCAACGAATGCACCGTAGTCAGTGAGGTTCTTAACGATACCTTTAACTTCCATGCCTTCCTGCAGGTTTTCCAGCAGCTGATCGCGCTCTGCGCTGTTTTCAGATTCGATAACGGCACGACGTGAAACCACGACGTTGTTGCGTTTCTGATCCAGCTTGATTACTTTGAACTCAAGCTCTTTGCCTTCCAGGTGCAGCGTATCGCGCACCGGACGCACATCAACCAGTGAACCTGGCAGGAACGCACGGATACCGTTCAGCTCAACTGTGAAGCCGCCTTTAACTTTGCCGTTGATAACACCGGTAACAGTTTCAGCGTCTTCGTAAGCTTTCTCCAGCGTGATCCATGCTTCATGGCGCTTAGCTTTCTCACGGGACAGCAGGGTTTCACCGAAGCCGTCTTCCACTGCATCCAGAGCAACATCAACTTCGTCGCCAACCTGGATTTCCAGTTCGCCGGCTGCGTTCTTGAACTGCTCTGCAGGGATTGCAGATTCAGATTTCAGACCCGCATCAACCAGAACGACATCTTTGTCGATAGAAACGACGATGCCACGAACGATAGAACCCGGGCGGGTTTCGATTGTTTTTAAGGATTCTTCAAATAGTTGAGCAAAAGATTCAGTCATATTGATAATCTTCAGGATTCTTCAATTTAACGTCCATCTGACTTCATGTCGGATGGGGTTGTTTCACATGCCCTGCACCGGATCCGTGGTACAGGGTTATTAATTCAGTTAAGCCGGGATGCCCAGCTTTTCGCGGGCATAGTGTAGCGCTTTTTCAATGACCTGGTCGATAGACATCTCAGTCGAGTCTAATACCAGTGCATCGCCAGCGGCGACCAGAGGCGCAATTGCGCGGTTACGATCGCGGTCGTCGCGCTCTTTTATCTCGGCTAAAAGGCGGTCAAAGTTAACATTAAAGCCCTTTTCCTGCAACTGTAGCATACGGCGCCGGGCGCGCTCTTCCGGGCCGGCATCCAGGAAAATTTTCACTGGCGCATCCGGGAAAACCACGGTGCCCATGTCCCGGCCATCCGCAATCAGACCCGGCATCTCGCGGAAACCACGCTGGCGGCGCAATAGTGCTTCGCGCACCCGGGGAAAGGCAGCGACACGGGAAGCGGTGTTGCTCACCTCCTGCGTACGGATCTCGCCGGTGACATCCTCCCCTTCCAGTATGACCTGCATTTCACCCTTTTGAGAGACAAAGCGCACATCAAGGTGTGCAGCAATCGGCACTAACGCCTCTTCCGAATCGATATCCACCTGATGATGCAATGCGGCTAACGCCAGCACGCGATAAATAGCACCGGAGTCCAGCAGATGCCACTGCAGCGATTCTGCCATGGCTTTGCACAGGGTTCCTTTCCCCGCGCCACTTGGCCCATCGATAGTTATGACCGGGGCAGTTACTGTCATTATTCCCTCCTGTTGCTGCGTGCTTCATGGCCTGAAGGCCACCCTTTATGGTTAGCATTATACGCTGCATAGCCGTGCTTGGTTACCCTTTCGCACTGAGCGGCTGGGAAAATTTAGTCAAATAAGAGGATATCCGGGCGATTAAAGCCAGATTAAATCAGGGAAAATCCGGTGCGGGAACGCACCGGAGAAGGTCTGTCAGGCGCGCTGGCTGATTTTCTCAAGCTGCACAAAATAGTCCGGGAAGGTTTTTGCCGTACAGCCTGGATCAAGAATGGTGACCGGCGTATCAGAGAGCGCCACCAGAGAAAAACACATTGCCATGCGGTGATCGTTATAGGTGCCAATATCCGCATGAATCAGTGTCGCTGGCGGCGTGATGCGGATGTAGTCATGGCCCTCTTCGACCTCTGCGCCCACTTTACGCAGTTCAGTGGCCATCGCGCTCAGCCGGTCGGTCTCTTTTACCCGCCAGTTATAAATATTACGTAACTGCGTTGTCCCTTCTGCAAACAGTGCCGTGGTCGCAATGGTCATCGCCGCGTCCGGGATATGGTTCATATCCATGTCGATCGCCTGCAGTTTTCCGGCGGTGCAGGCAATATAGTCATCGCCCCACTCAATGCTCGCGCCCATCTTTTCCAGCACGTCAGCAAAACGGATGTCACCCTGCACGCTCTTACGTCCGATCCCGGTGACCCGAACCGTTCCGCCTTTGATCGCGGCGGCGGCCAGGAAATAGGAGGCGGAAGAGGCGTCGCCTTCGACCAGGTAATCCCCTGGCGACTGATACTGCTGCGCACCTTTGATCAGGAAGCGTTGATAGTTCTGATTTTCAACGTCGACGCCAAAGCACTGCATCAGATTGAGCGTGATGTCGATGTAGGGTTTCGATACCAGATTGCCTTTAATGGTGATGCAGGTGTCCTGCTGAGCCAGCGGCGCAGTCATCAGCAGTGCCGTCAGGAACTGACTGGAGACGCTGCCATCCACACTGACGTCACCGCCGGTAAACCCCCCGCGTAAACGCAGCGGCGGATAGTGTTCGTTTTCCAGATACTCAATGGCCGCTCCACCCTGACGAAGCGCATCCACCAGATGGCCGATTGGGCGCTCTTTCATGCGTGGTTCGCCGGTCAGTTCGACATCGTGCTGACCCAGGCAAAGTGCTGCTGCCAGCGGGCGCATTGCGGTTCCGGCATTCCCCAGAAACAGCGACAGTGGTTGTGTGGCGTGCAGCGGGCCGCCATTCCCCGTCACTTCACACACGGTGCGATCGTCTGAAAGGGTATAGCTGACGCCCAGTGCGGTCAGCGCATTCAGCATGTGCTTTACATCATCGCTGTCGAGTAAATTGGTGAGTCGGGTGGTGCCTTTTGCCAGTGCAGCCAGCAGCAGTGCACGATTGGAAACGCTCTTGGAGCCAGGCAGATTTACCGTGCCGTCGACGCGCGCAATCGGTTGGAGAGTCAGGGAGTCCTGCATGTGAAACGAAATCCTCAAAAAATACAGAGACCTCGTCGCAGGACGAGGTCTGGCATCAGCATCAGCGCTGATATCTTATCGGTTAGCCGTGACGGCGTTCAAAATCGACCATGAAATCAGTCAGGGCCTTAACACCTTCCAGCGGCATCGCATTATAAATAGAGGCGCGCATACCACCTACTACACGATGTCCTTTAAGCGCATGTAATCCATTCTTAAATGACTCTTCCAGGAACAGCGCATCCAGTGAGGCATCGGCCAGCTGGAAAGGAATGTTCATCCGCGAGCGGTTTTCTGTCGCCACATCATTGCGATAGAAGTCGCTGCCATCAATCACACCGTAAAGCAGGTCAGATTTTGCCTGATTGATGCGATCAATTTCAGCTACACCGCCTTTCTCTTTCAGCCATTTAAACACCAGACCCGAAAGGTACCAGGCAAAAGTCGGTGGCGTGTTAAACATGGAATCGTTATCGGCCAGAACTTTGTAATCAAGGATAGAGGGAACAGAGCTGTGTGCCTGACCCAGCAGATCTTCGCGTACGATGACCAGCGTCAAACCAGCCGGGCCCACATTCTTCTGCGCGCCGGCATAAATCACACCGTAACGGCTGACATCAATCGGACGTGAAAGAATGGTAGAGGAGAAGTCAGCGACCACGGTCTTGCTGCCAAAATCGGGCTGTTCATCAATAGCGATGCCGTCAATGGTCTCATTCGGACAGTAGTGCAGGTAAGCGGACGCTTCGCTGACGGCCCATTCGCGCATCGGCAGAATGGCACGTTTACCGTCACGGGTTGTTTTGACATCCAGCGTACGCGGGGAGCAATACTTTTCCGCCTCTTTAATGGCACTGTGCGCCCAGTAACCGCCATCAACATAGTCGGCCGTTGTCGCGGACCCCAGCAGATTGCCCGGCACGGCAGCGAACTGCGCACGTGCGCCCCCATGACAGAATAAAACTTTGTAACCGGCCGGGATTTTTAGCAGATCACGGAAGTCCTGTTCGGCTTCCTCAGCCACCTGAATAAACTCTTTACTGCGGTGACTGATCTCCATTACAGAGGTACCCAGACCGCGCCAGTTCGTCAGTTCCTGTTCTGCACGACGGAGCACTTCTACCGGTAGCATCGCCGGGCCAGAGCTAAAATTATAAACCTGCGTCATTTCCCCTCACCACTGTCATATCGAACGGTTATGAATAATCATCCGGTTTTATCACTGCATTCTGATAGCTGCAATCATAAATCAGGAGGCGGTCACATTTTCTGACTCTGCCGCGCCGGATGTTATGTTACCAATGCAAACCTGCACGAAATTTTGTGAGGCGCCGTTCAGCACGATAAAAGTGCGTCTGGCCGGTAAAGCGAAGTAATGGAAAACTACGGCGGTAAATTTATCCCGCCCTGATAGCGGTCTTCAGGCAAAATCCGTATCATGGCGCGCTTTACGCACCCTATGACAACTGAGAGAGCGGCACTATGACGCAAACATTTATCCCGGGCAAAGATGCCGCACTGGAAGACTCCATTGCGCGTTTCCAGAATAAGCTGCAGGATCTTGGCTTTAATATTGAAGAAGCTTCCTGGCTGAATCCTGTTCCCCATGTCTGGTCTGTGCATATTCGCGACCGCGATTGCCCGCTCTGTTTTACCAACGGCAAAGGCGCCAGTAAAAAAGCGGCGCTGGCCTCTGCGCTGGGCGAATATTTTGAGCGTCTCTCAACGAACTATTTCTTTGCTGACTTCTGGCTTGGAAAAAAGATCGCGAACGGCGATTTTGTTCACTATCCCAATGAAAAATGGTTTGCTGTCCCTGAGGATGAATCCTTACCTGAAGGGATTCTGGACCCGCGTCTGCGCGCCTTTTACGATCCAGACCAGGCGCTGACGGCGTCCGGATTAATCGATCTGCAGTCCGGTAATGCTGAACGGGGCATCTGTGCCCTGCCGTTTACCCGCCAGTCCGACCAGCAAACCGTTTATATCCCGATGAATATCATTGGTAACCTCTATGTCTCTAACGGCATGTCGGCGGGTAACACGGCCAATGAAGCACGTGTTCAGGGGCTATCTGAGGTGTTTGAGCGCTACATCAAAAACCGCATTATTGCTGAAGCTATCAGCCTGCCTGCGATACCGGATGAGGTGATGCAGCGCTACCCTGACGTGATCGAAGCGATTGCCCGTCTTGAAGCGGAAGGTTTCCCGATTTTCGCCTACGACGCCTCACTGGGCGGTAAATATCCGGTGATTTGCGTGGTGCTGTTTAACCCGGCCAACGGCACCTGTTTTGCTTCCTTTGGGGCGCATCCCGATTTTGGCGTTGCGCTGGAGCGTACCGTCACCGAGCTGCTGCAGGGCCGGAGCCTGAAAGATCTGGATGTGTTTACCCCACCGACGTTCGACGATGAAGAAGTCGCCGAGCACGCCAACCTTGAAACCCATTTCATTGATTCAAGCGGCCTGATCTCCTGGGATCTGTTTAAAGAGACGGCGGATTATCCCTTTGTGGACTGGTCCTTCGCAGGCAGTACTGAAGAGGAGTTTGCCACACTGATGGCGATCTTTGCTTCAGAAGATCAGGAAGTCTATATCGCTGACTATGAGCATCTGGGTGTCTACGCCTGTCGCATCATCGTGCCTGGCATGTCTGATATCTATCCGGCAGAAGACCTCTTCCTGGCAAATAACAGCATGGGAGCGGGCATACGTGAAACCCTGCTGGCACTGCCTGACAGCAACTGGAATCCGGAAGAGTATCTCGATTTAATCGGGCAACTGGATGACGAAGGTTTCGATGACTTTACCCGCGTCCGGGAGCTGCTGGGTCTGGCCACCGGTAAAGATAACGGCTGGTCGACGCTGCGTATCGGTGAATTAAAGGCGATGCTGGCTCTGGCGGGTGGCGATCTGGAGCAGGCTCTGATCTGGACAGAGTGGACAATGGAATTTAACAGCTCTGTCTTTACGCCAGAGCGGGCAAATTACTACCGCTGCCTGCAGACCCTGCTGCTATTAGCGATGGAAGATGAGCGTGACCCGCTGCAATACCATCATGCCTTCACGCGGATGTATGGTGAAAGCGCAGTGGAAGCCGCCTCGGCCGCCATCAGCGGTGAACAGCCGTTTAACGGACTTCAGGCGGTTGATGATGAGCTGCTGGCATTCCCGGCTCATCAGTCTCTGCTTGCGGCTTACGAAAAACTGCAAACGGCCAAACGCCACTACTGGAAAAACGCGTAATTCCTGACGCGTCAGCGGGTCGATAGTCGATCCGGCATGGCACTGCATTTACCGGGTGCCATGCTATTTTCTTTTCATGAAACATTAGCTGCATTAAATCCCTTTCCCGCAACATCCCATTGTTTTGTTTAACATGCGGATGACCAATCAACTACAAATGCCATTCCGGACAGGCAATCACAGACCGGACATTAAAATAATCCTGCATATTTTAAAAAATATTTAATGCAATAAATTCAATAAATTACAACAAAATCATTCAGTTTTCCTGTGACAAAACGGTTACCGTTCTGGCAAACATGATCCACATCAATTACTTGCTACTACTCCTTTGTTACTATTTTTTCAGACAACTTCTGGAGTAAGTTAGTGTGAAAACTGACAACCCTTTTAATCTATTACTTCCGGCCGCCATGGCAAAAGTTGCTGAAGATGCCGGAATTTATAAAGCCACCAAACACCCCTTTACCACTTTCTTTCTGGCGCTAACCGCTGGCGTATTTATCTCAATCGCATTCGTTTTTTATATCACAGCCACCACCGGCAGCGGCACCATGCCCTATGGCATAGCCAAACTGATTGGGGGTATCTGCTTCTCACTCGGCCTGATGCTGGTTGTCGTGTGTGGTGCCGATCTCTTCACATCGACGGTCCTCATCGTTGTGGCCAAAGCCAGTGGACGTATCAGCTGGGGCCAGCTGGCCCGTAACTGGATCAACGTTTATGTCGGTAACCTGGGCGGTGCCCTCTTCTTTGTCGCCCTGATGTGGTTTGCCGGACAACATATGGTTGCCAACGGTGCCTGGGGATTAAATGTGCTGCAGACCGCCGATCACAAAATGCACCACACCTTTATTGAAGCAGTCTGCCTGGGCACATTGGCTAATCTGCTGGTCTGCCTCGCGGTCTGGATGAGTTATTCCGGCCGTAGCCTGACCGATAAGCTGGTGGTGATGATTCTGCCCGTTTCGATGTTTGTAGCCAGTGGTTTCGAACACAGTATCGCCAACATGTTTCTGATCCCCTATGCCATTACTATCCGCGACTTTGCGACACCCGAGTTCTGGCAGGCGGCAGGGGCGACAGCAGCACAGTTTCACTCACTGACCGTCACTCACTTTATTCTCGACAACCTGATTCCCGTAACCCTAGGTAACATTATTGGCGGCGGCGTTCTGGTGGGTCTGACTTACTGGGTGATCTATCTCCGTAAAGGTGACCCGGTACACTAAACGTATTTTTGATGGCACAGCCCATCCGCTGTGCCTGACCGTAACAGTCTCTTCATCTAAGGCAGGTATAGTATGACCGAACTTAATGCAAAACTGGCCACAGCATGGGAAGGATTTGCTGAAGGCGAATGGCAGAATAGCGTCAACGTGCGCGATTTCATTCAGAAGAACTACACCCCTTATGAAGGTGATGAGTCATTCCTGGCGGGTGCAACTGAAGCCACTACCAAATTGTGGGAAAGCGTGCTGGAAGGGATCAAAATTGAGAACCGCACCCACGCGCCTGTCGACTTTGACACCGATCTTGCTTCAACCATCACCTCACATGACGCTGGCTACATCATCAAGCCACTGGAAAAAATCGTAGGTCTGCAGACTGAAGCCCCTCTGAAGCGCGCCATTATTCCTTACGGCGGCATCAAAATGGTGGAAGGCTCATGCAAAGTTTATGGCCGTGAGCTTGATCCTTCACTGAAAAAAATCTTTACCGAATACCGTAAAACCCACAACCAGGGTGTGTTCGACGTCTATACACCCGACATCCTGCGCTGCCGTAAATCCGGTATTCTGACCGGTCTGCCGGACGCGTATGGTCGCGGACGTATCATCGGTGACTACCGTCGTGTCGCGCTCTACGGCATCGATTTCCTGATGGCGGATAAATTCGCACAGTTCACCTCACTGCAGAACGATCTGGAGAATGGCGTAAATCTCGAAGCAACGATTCGTCTGCGTGAAGAGATTTCCGATCAGCACCGTGCGCTGGCGCAGATCAAAGAGATGGCGGCAAAATATGGCCACGACATTTCCGGCCCGGCCACCAATGCTGCCGAAGCGGTACAGTGGACCTACTACGGCTATCTGGCCGCCGTGAAATCACAGAATGGTGCTGCGATGTCCTTTGGTCGCGTATCCACCTTCCTAGATGTCTACATTGAGCGTGACCTTAAAGCCGGTAAGCTGACAGAAGAACAGGCCCAGGAGCTGATCGACCATCTGGTGATGAAACTGCGCATGGTCCGCTTCCTGCGTACACCTGAATATGATGAGCTGTTCTCAGGCGACCCAATCTGGGCCACTGAATCCCTGGCCGGTATGGGTGTTGATGGCCGTACACTGGTCTCAAAAAGCACATTCCGCTTCCTGAACACCCTCTACACCATGGGACCGTCACCCGAGCCGAACATGACCATTCTGTGGTCAGAGAAACTGCCGATTAACTTTAAGAAATTTGCCGCGAAGGTCTCTATCGACACCTCATCCCTGCAGTATGAGAACGATGACCTGATGCGTCCGGATTTCAACAATGATGACTACGCCATTGCCTGCTGCGTCAGCCCGATGATTGTCGGCAAACAAATGCAGTTCTTTGGTGCGCGAGCCAACCTGGCGAAAACACTGCTCTATGCAATCAACGGCGGTGTTGATGAAAAACTGAAAATGCAGGTGGGCCCGAAAGGCGACAAAATCAGCGACGACGTGCTGAATTTCGACACCGTCATGGAGCGTATGGATCACTTCATGGACTGGCTGGCAAAACAGTATGTGACCTCGCTGAACATCATTCACTACATGCATGACAAGTACAGCTACGAAGCGGCACTGATGGCCTTACACGACCGGGACGTCTATCGCACCATGGCGTGCGGTATTGCGGGACTCTCTGTAGCGGCGGATTCACTTTCCGCGATTAAATATGCCAAAGTAAAACCTATCCGTGATGAAGACGGCCTGGCAATTGACTTCGATATCGAAGGTGAATATCCGCAGTTCGGTAACAACGATCCGCGGGTGGATGACCTGGCCTGCGATCTGGTTGAACGCTTCATGAAGAAAATCCAGAAGCTGACCACCTATCGCAATGCCGTGCCGACTCAGTCTGTCCTGACCATTACGTCAAACGTGGTATATGGTAAGAAAACCGGTAACACCCCGGATGGACGCCGCGCTGGTGCACCGTTCGGACCAGGTGCTAACCCGATGCACGGTCGCGACCAGAAAGGTGCGGTAGCGTCACTAACCTCCGTTGCGAAACTGCCGTTTGCCTATGCGAAAGATGGTATCTCGTACACCTTCTCCATCGTGCCGAACGCGCTGGGTAAAGATGATAACGTACGGAAAACCAACCTTGCCGGTCTGATGGATGGTTACTTCCATCATGAAGCCAGCATCGAAGGCGGTCAGCATCTTAACGTCAACGTGATGAACCGTGAAATGCTGCTGGACGCGATGGAGCATCCTGAGAAGTATCCACAGCTGACCATCCGCGTTTCCGGTTATGCTGTTCGCTTTAATTCGCTGACTAAAGAGCAGCAGCAGGATGTGATTACCCGTACCTTTACTCAGTCACTGTAATCACCGCCCTACCCGCTTAAAAAGGCTCCTCGCGGAGCCTTTTATTTAAAAGTCTGTTCTGGTGGTCGTCTCTGTGAAGGTGTCCACCAGAATCGATTTCCTGCCCTGAGCGCAACAGAGATTGCGCCGTCTGTTACGGCAGACTCACTGGAGAAAACATCGCAATGTCAGTTAACGGTCGTATCCACTCATTTGAATCCTGCGGCACCGTCGATGGTCCCGGCATCCGCTTCATTACCTTCTTCCAGGGCTGCCTGATGCGCTGCCTTTACTGTCACAATCGAGATACCTGGGATACCCATGGTGGCAAAGAGATCAGCGTCGAAGCCCTGATGGCGGATGTGCTCTCCTATCGCCATTTCATGAACGCCTCTGGCGGTGGCGTCACCGCATCCGGAGGCGAAGCCATTCTTCAGGCTGAGTTTGTGCGCGACTGGTTTCGTGCCTGCAAGGCGGAAGGCATTCATACCTGTCTCGACACCAACGGTTTTGTCCGCCGTTATGATCCGGTGATCGATGAACTGCTCGACGTGACCGATCTGGTGATGCTCGACCTCAAGCAGATGAATGACGATATCCACCAGATTCTGGTGGGCGTGTCGAATCATCGCACGCTGGACTTTGCCCGCTACCTGCAGAAAAAAGGCAAACGCACCTGGATTCGTTTTGTCGTAGTGCCAGGCTATTCCGACGATGATGATACTGCGCACCGGCTGGGTGAATTTACTCGCGACATGGAGAATGTTGAGAAGATTGAACTGCTGCCTTACCACGAACTGGGTAAGCACAAATGGATTGCGATGGGGGAAGAGTACAAACTGGATGGCGTGAAGCCGCCGAAGAAAGAGACAATGGAGCGGGTAAAAAATATTCTTGCCAGCTACGGACACGAAGTCATGTACTGAACCATTTAATGCCAGAAAAGGGAGCCAGTGGCTCCCTTTTTGTTATTCCGCGATCAGGCATGCGCCACTGGCGTGGCATGATGATTCGCTTTACGCAGCAGCATTACCAGATAGATCAGCGCCACCGTCGCAATCATGATAAACAGTGAGCGATCAGAGTAATTCTGCATCAGAACGGAGGTCATCGCCGGTCCCGCCAGACTTCCGACGGTATAACTCAGTAGCAGCGCCTGATTCATGGCAACCAGCTCATGGTGTGATACCGTCTCACAGGCCCAGGACATCGCCACCGGATAGAGCGTAAAGCCCGCGAGGCCGAGCACAAACAGCGACGGTGCCATTGCGGCATTGGCCAGCATCGCCATCGCCCCCAGGATAACCACAAAGACCTGCACCCGCAGCACCAGCATGCGACCAAAGCGGTCAGCCAGACGACCGATAGGCCACTGCCCCACAATCCCGGCACTGACCAGTAACGCCATCCAGTAGCCCACGTGAGCATCACTCATTCCCTGATGCGACAGGTAAAGCGGCATCAGACCGTAAAGTGAACCTAAGACGATACCAGAGATAATGCAGCCATTGATGCCAAGGCGCGAGCTGCGGCGACGAAGCATAGGCCAGATGCGGGCCGGTACGGGCTCCGCCGCGTCTGCGCTGGCGGAGACGCGGGTGAAGACCAGCGGCAGTACTGCGCAGAACACCAGCGACGTGACCCAGGGGATCACACTCAGCAACTCTGTTGAGAGTCTGCTGACCAGCAACTGACCGGCCACCGTGCCCAGGTAGTAGACGATCATATAGGCTGCCAGAAGCTGGCCGCGGTTACGCACCGTTCCGCTGCAGAGTAGCGCACTCTCAACCACCACCCACATCAGCGCACAGCCCACGCCCGCAATAAAGCGCAGCGAACTCCATGCCCAGAAGCCTTCAAGAGTCGCAAGGCAAAGCGTGGCGACAGCAAAGAGTCCGGTTGCCAGGTAATAGCTGCGATTAAATCCGTAGTGTCTGATCAACCAGCCAGCCAGCAGCGTGCCTGCGAGATTACCGGTGTAATAAGAGGAGCTTACGATGCCCACCTGCCAGGTTGTCAGTAAGTCATGGGTCAGCCACAGTGGAACCAGCGTATTCAATACGGCGATGGCTACGGTCATTAACATCAGGCCGCAAAGCAGCAAAATCACAGGGCGTGACCAGGTTGACATAGGGGATCGAAACCAGAACAGATAAAGGAAATTGCGCGCAGTTTGCCACTGGCTTTTTTAAAGTCAATGGGTGCCATTTAGCAGCAGCACATTTTGCTGTCCGACAATTTAATTTACTAATCTTCAGTGGGTTACAATCCGACAGGGCATCAGGACATCAAATGCTATCTCTATGAAAATACAGATTTTTAAGCATTACGGCCCATCTGCTGTCGATAACGTTTATTTGTGATGCATTTGACGCTAATCAGGCTGGGTATTGAAAACTGCGGGCATAAAAAAACCCGGCTGGCGCCGGGTTTAGTCCGTCAGGCTTGCTCAGCCAATGATCTCAGCGCCATTCATATATGGGCGTAAAACCTCAGGCACAACAATGCGGCCATCTTCCTGCTGATAGTTTTCCAGCACCGCAACCAGGGTACGGCCTACAGCCAGCCCCGAGCCGTTCAGGGTGTGTACCAGCCGTGGTTTCTTATCCTGTTTATTGCGGCAACGTGCCTGCATACGACGCGCCTGGAAATCGCCCATGTTCGAACAGGAGGAGATTTCACGATAAGTGTTCTGAGCCGGTAACCACACTTCAAGATCGTAGGTTTTGGTCGATCCAAAGCCCATGTCTCCGGTGCAGAGTAAAACCTTACGATAAGGCAGGTTCAGCAACTGCAATACTTTCTCGGCGTGCCCTGTCAGCTCTTCCAGCGCATCCATCGACTGCTCCGGGCTGACAATCTGAACCATTTCCACTTTATCGAACTGGTGCATACGGATCAGACCGCGGGTATCACGGCCGTATGAACCCGCTTCGGAACGGAAGCACGGCGTATGCGCGGTCAGTTTGACCGGCAGGCTCTCCTCTTCGAGGATTTCGTCACGCGCCAGGTTAGTCAGCGGCACTTCTGCCGTCGGAATCAAGGCATAGTGGCTGCTGTCTGATTCTTCTTCCAGCGGGCGGGTGTGGAACAGATCTTCGCCAAATTTCGGCAGCTGTCCGGTACCGTAAAGCGTTTCGTGGTTAACCAGATAAGGCACATAGGTTTCCAGGTAGCCATGCTGCTCAGTGTGCAGGTCAATCATAAACTGACTCAGCGCACGGTGCAGGCGGGCAATCTGTCCCTGCATCACGACAAAGCGCGAACCGGTCAGTTTTACGGCGGCCGCAAAATCCAGGCCTTTGGCTGCTTCACCCAGCTCAACGTGATCTTTAACCTGGAAATCAAACTGACGCGGGGTTCCCCAGCGACTGACTTCCTGGTTTTCGCTGTCATCTTTACCCAGCGGCACTTCGTCTGCCGGAATGTTCGGCAGTGCCAGCGCAAAGTCACGGATTTGATTCTGCAGTTCATCCAGTTCTGCTTTTGCGGCATCCAGGCGTTCGCCCAGCGCGTTCACTTCCTGACGCAGCGGCTCGATATCTTCCCCACGGGCTTTGGCCTGACCGATGGATTTGGATCGGGAGTTACGCTCTGCCTGCAAATTCTCTGTTTCTACCTGCAGGACCTTGCGACGCTCTTCCAGCGAACGCAGCGTTTCCACATCCAGTTTATATCCCCGGCGTGCCAGTTTTTCTGCGACTGCGTCTGGCTCGTTACGCAGCAGATTGGGATCGAGCATGCTTATCCTGTGTTTAAAAAGTTGGTTGAAAGAAGGGACGCACTCCGGCGGAATGCGTTGAAAACATTGCCCACATTACCGTAACGTCTGTTTCAGCGGTAGCGTTTTGTCGGGCTATTTTGATCCTGTTCAGCCAGCCAGCTTAGCTTTTCGCCAATCTTGCCCTCAAGCCCGCGCTGGGTTGGACGGTAATAGCGCGCGTCAGCCAGTTCCGGCGGGAAATAGACTTCACCTGCGGCATAAGCGTTGGTTTCATCGTGGGCGTAGCGATACTCTTTGCCGAGCCCCATCTCTTTCATCAGCTTCGTTGGCGCGTTGCGCAGATGTTCCGGCACATCAAAATCCGGATGGTCACGGGCATCCCGCATGGCGGCCTTGAAGGCGGTATAAACGGCATTACTCTTCGGTGCGCAGGCCAGATAAACAATCGCCTGTGCAATGGCGCGCTCCCCTTCTGCCGGGCCTACGCGTGTGAAACAGTCCCACGCGGCAATAGCGACCTGCATCCCGCGCGGATCGGCATTGCCGACATCCTCAGAGGCGATAGCCAGTAACCGGCGCGCCACATAGAGCGGATCGCCCCCGGCGGTGATGATACGTGCATACCAGTAGAGCGCCGCATCAGGCGCAGAGCCACGCACGGATTTGTGCAGCGCCGAAATCAGATCGTAAAAGCGGTCACCTTTGTTGTCGAAACGCGCCGAACGCTCGCCAGACACTTCATTAAGCAACTGAGGCGTGAGTTCCCGCTGGCCGGATGCGGTGGTTTCGGCCATATCGGCCATCATCTCCAGCGTGTTCAGTGCCCGACGCGCATCGCCATTTACCAGCTCAGCGATCATTCTGCGCGTGTTGTCCGGCAGGACAATATCTGTATCGCCGTAGCCGCGCGCCTTGTCCTGCATCGCCTGATCCAGCACCTGCTCGATATCTTCCAGCGCCAGGGATTTCAGCAGATAGACGCGGGCGCGTGACAGCAATGCCGAGTTGAGTTCAAAAGAGGGGTTTTCTGTGGTGGCACCAATAAAAGTAATGGTGCCATCTTCGATGTGGGGTAAAAAAGCATCCTGCTGGCTTTTGTTGAACCGGTGCACCTCGTCCACAAACAGGATCGTCCGCCGCCCGGCCTGCTTATTCTGCCTGGCACGCTCAATGGCCTCCCGGATCTCTTTAACCCCGGAGGTCACGGCTGAGATACGTTCCACATCGGCATTGCCATAGTGCGCAATGATTTCAGCCAGCGTGGTCTTGCCGGTCCCGGGGGGCCCCCAGAGGATCATGGAGTGCAGGTGCCCTGCCTCAATGGCACGCGGCAGCGGTTTACCGGCACCCAGCAGATGTTGCTGACCAATGTACTGTTTCAACGTTTCTGGCCGCATACGCGCGGCCAGAGGTTTGAAATTTTCGGTGGAAAAATCCAGGGACAGGTTACTCACCGTGACCTCACTGACGTTGGTCGTCCACCGTCACGCCTTTTGGCGGTGTGAACGTGAATTTGTCCGGGCTGATTGCACCATTCTGCTGACTTTTCAGCTGATAATCGCTGCGCTGTCCATCCTGTTCCACCGCGCTGAAGCGATTGATGGTTCCGCCAGGCGTTACCTGAATCGTAAACTGTTTCAGATTGCCATCACTGCTTTTCGGCGTCAGTTCGAAATTGTCGCCCTGCTGTTTGATGTTGTACTGCTTCCAGTCATTGGACTGGTTGCGGGCAATCAGCATAAACGGCGTATTGCTCGTCGCATTCTGCAGCAGGCTGACCGTCGCCTGTTCAACAAACGGGTTGTAGAACCACAGCGATTTGCCGTCAGAGATGATGATGCTTTCGTCCGGGGCGGTCATATGCCAGTTAAACAGGCTGGGACGCTTGACCCACAGCTCGCCTTCACCATCCTGCACGCTGGCGCCACTGCTGTCCGTGACTTTTTGTGTGAAGCTGGCGTGGAAGCTGCTGACCTTATTCAGGCGCTGTTGCAGATCACTGGACGCATCAGCCAGCACGCTGGCTGAAGCAAAGGTGGCCAACAGGCCCAGAGCGATTACGCGTAATTTCATCTGCTTCAATTCCTTATTTAAACGTTCCCATCGATGACTGCTTTAAGCCTGGTCGCCGTTCCGCCATCAGGATAGAGGAAAAAACCGAAAGCTGATTCAGATATGGGGGATAAACCGCATAAAAACAATGAGCCAGTCGGAACTGGCTCATTAAGACGTGTTACAACCTGTTAACCGTTACATTTCGTGTGGCGGTGGCGACAGCACTTCACGGTTGCCATTGTGTCCGGGTGCAGAGACGATACCCTGCGCTTCCATCTGTTCAATGATCCGTGCCGCGCGGTTATAGCCGATGCGGAACTGACGCTGCACGCCTGAAATGGACGCGCGGCGCTTGTCGATGACAAAGCTGACAGCCTGATCGAACAGCGGATCCAGCTCTTCATCACTTTCCATTCCACCGGCACTTTCGCTCTCTTCGCCCGCCGTAATGTTTTCGATATATTGCGGACGGCCTCGCGCTTTCCAGTCCTGAACCACCGCGTGAACTTCCTGGTCGCGAACAAACGCGCCATGAACACGAATCGGTATTGAGGAGTTTGGCGGCATGTAGAGCATGTCACCCATACCCAGCAGCGACTCTGCGCCACCCTGATCGAGGATGGTGCGCGAGTCAATTTTGCTGGAAACGGTAAAGGCGATACGTGTCGGGATGTTCGCTT
Organism: Pantoea sp. PA1; assembly: GCF_056856975.1. Taxonomy (NCBI): domain Bacteria; kingdom Pseudomonadati; phylum Pseudomonadota; class Gammaproteobacteria; order Enterobacterales; family Erwiniaceae; genus Pantoea; species Pantoea sp. PA1. Next base: position 530,052 of record NZ_JBXGEE010000001.1, on the reverse strand, counting down.
TAATCAGACCGGTAATAACATCGACAGAAGGACGCTGTGTGGCCAGCACCAGGTGAATACCGGCAGCACGGGCTTTCTGTGCCAGACGCGCAATCAGCTCTTCAACCTTTTTACCGACCGCCATGATCAGGTCAGCAAACTCATCGACCATCACCACGATGTAAGGCAGTTTCTCCAGCACCGGCGGCGTCATATCCATGCTGTCACCCGGCTTCCAGAACGGATCAGGAATCGGTCGTCCCATCGCTTCCGCCTGCTCAACTTTTTCGTTGTAGCCCGCCAGGTTACGCACGCCCAGCGCCGACATCAGCTTGTAGCGACGCTCCATCTCACCCACGCTCCAGCGCAGCGCATTCGCCGCATCCTTCATGTCGGTTACCACTTCCGTCAGCAGGTGCGGAATGCCTTCATAGACCGACAGTTCGAGCATTTTCGGGTCGATCATGATGAAGCGCACTTCTTCCGGCGTCGCCTTGTAAAGCATGCTAATGATCATGGCGTTTACGCCCACCGATTTACCGGAACCGGTCGTACCGGCAACCAGCAGGTGAGGCATTTTCGCCAGATCGGCGACGACCGGCTGACCGGCAATGTCTTTACCCAGCACCACAGCCAGCGGAGAGGTATTGTCACGGAATTTAGGACAATCCAGTACTTCACGCAGATAGACGGTCTGACGATGTTTGTTAGGCAGTTCCAGACCGACATAAGGTTTGCCTGGAATGACTTCCACCACACGCACCGCGACTGTCGACAGTGAGCGAGCCAGGTCGCGTGACAGGTTGGAGATACGTGCCGCTTTCACACCCGGCGCCAGGTCAAGCTCGAAACGGGTGATGACCGGCCCCGGTGAAATGCCGACCACCTCCGCCTTGACGCGATAGTCACCCAGACGCGACTCCACCAGGCGGGCAGTCTGCTCCAGTGAGAACATATCTACCGGCTCTTCCTCTTCCGGCGGTGCGGTCAGCAGATCCAGCGAAGGCAACGGCGTGGAAGGTTTCTCCAGCGGCTGCTCATGACGCATCAGGAACGGGTGGATCAGGCTGTCATGCAGTGACGGCTTCGCTTCTTCAACCGGCTGAACCGGTGCCGCTGGCGAACCATAAGCGGGCGCAGCATTGTCCGCAGCCGGTGCATGATAAGCAGGAGCCGCGGGCGCAGCGTAGGCTGATGCAGAGTGGGCCGGAGCCTGAGGCGCGGCCGGGGCGCTGTAAGCAGGCGCGGCATAATCCGGCTCAGGCGTTGCCGCTGGCGGAGCATAGGCGGGCTCTGCCGGCGCATAGCGTGGGGGAGCAGGAACCTGAGCCGGAGCCTGCGGTTCTGAAACCTCACGCACTTGCTGCCAGGGTTCATGTGAAACCGCCGGCGCTTCCGGTTCCGGCGTAGCGGCAATGGTGAACAGCGGTTCAGACGGGCCTTCATCAACCAGATCTTTCATTGGCGAAAAATCAAAGGCTGACGCGGTATCCAGATTAAAGACCGGTTCTTTTCGCTCTTGCGGTTCATAGCGCTGCTGCTGCTGTTCGGCGAACTGCCGCGCCAGGGCGGCCTGCTGCTGCGCCTCCTGTTCTTCCTCATCATCCTGCTGCCAGCCGGCGCCATACCGCTGCTGCTGTTCAGACTGGAAGGCCTGGCGCAGTTCAGCCTGCTGCTGCGCTTCTTCAGCCTCCTGAGTCGGAAGATCGGATGCAGCCGCAGTTGATTCAGCGCTTTCCGCTTTCGCTTTCTCTTCAGCCATACGCTGCGAAGGTAACTTAATACCATACGAGGCCAGCTCACGGCGGGTAGGCAGTTTTACCGGATTAGGACGCGGCAATGCCGGGCCAATACCCTGCTTAACCTGCGGATTCAGATTCGTTTCAGGTGCCAGGTCAAAGACCGGGGCCGTGCGCGTCGCGGTTCGGGAGGCAGCGGCAGCGGCGGTGACCGCGGCTGTTGCGGCGGGCACCACAGGGTTGACCGGCGTGTCGCGCCAGTTCCCCATTTTCGGCTCATCATCGTCACAGGCACTGAACGCCGGAACCGCTGGCGCCTCGTCAGGCATTTCAAAGTGATAAAGCGGAGGTGCGGCAGCAGGCGCAGATGCACTCTGCGTTGCCGTCGGCGCAGACGCTGCCGCATAAGCAGGGGCGCTCTGAGCCGGTGCCGGCTGCACAGGCGCAGCTGGCTGGGAGGCCGACAGGCTTTCTGCTGCTGGATGCACCGCTGACGGCGGTACGGCTGCAGGCGCCGCGGACGCAGCAGTTCCTGGCGTTGCCGCTGCAACAGGCGCAGCCGGAGTCAGCAGCACATCGGCCGCTTCTGCGGTAGTGGCGACGGCCGCGCTGGTGGCTGCGGCGGCTTTAGCCAGCAACGGATCCTGCTCAGACGGTGAGGGTTCAGCGGCTTTGCGGGGGGCAGACAGCAGCACATCATCATCCTGATCGCCGGTATGCAGCACAGGCGCGTCATCATACTCACGCGAATCCTGTTCATCCTCTTCCTGCCAGGGTTCATCGTGACGGGAGCGGTTGCTGGCAAAGGTCAGCACGCCCATCACGACCCCACCAATTCTCTCGGCGATAGTGAGCCATGACCAGCCAGTGTACAGCGTGATACCTGCCGCCCAGACGCAGAGCAGCATCAGCGTGCCGCCAGCCGGACTGAACCAGGGAGCGATGGCATTACTCACCAGGCTGCCGATCACCCCGCCTGAGGCAAAGTACCAGATATCATCTGCGTTGAGTGCCGCCATGCCACAGGTGGTGACCACCAGCGCAAGAACGCCGATCAGGCGCAGCCCGACAGCAAAGTAGTCAAAATAGTCCTGATTATCGCGCTGACGGAAGGCAATCCAGCACAGACCCAGGATAACCGGCGGAATGGCGTACGCCATTACACCAAAGATGAAAAGTAAGGTGTCAGCCAGCCAGGCACCGACGCTGCCGCCGATATTGTGGATAGGTTCATGCCAGGCCGTTTGCGACCAGCTCGGGTCGGAAGGGTTAAAACTGACCAGTGAAACCATCAGGTAGATGGCAAACAGCGCCACCAGAATGAGCAACGCTTCCAGCAGACGACGTCCACTGCTCAGCGACTGTAACGTAACGTCTTTATCTTCTGTATATTCCTGGCTCAAGAGGACTCTCCAGGTGCCTGTAAAGTAAGAAGCAACAGCGTCGGGCAAGCCCGACGCTGATCCTGTATGAATTCACAGGAGTGTACCGAAATATCTCAGGTTTTGCACCTGCCCCGCATCAGCGAGTCTTGATTACCAGGCGATTGCTCTGTTTGACCTCTTCCATGACGACATAGGTTCGCGTGTCGTTTACGCCCGGCAGGCGCAACAGGGTCTCACCCAGCAACTTACGGTAGGCAGACATGTCAGGAACGCGCGTTTTCAGCAGGTAGTCGAAATCACCGGAAACGAGGTGACACTCTTGAGTTTCCTCAAGTTTTTGCACAGCGGCGTTAAATTGCTCAAACACATCCGGCGCACCACGATTCAGAGTAATCTCAACGAATACCAGCAGAGAAGCATCAAGATAGTGCGGGTTCAGCTGTGCGGTGTAGCCAAGAATAAATCCCTGACGTTCGAGACGGCGCACGCGCTCAAGACATGGCGTAGGCGATAATCCTACGCGTTTGGAAAGCTCTACGTTTGAAATACGACCATCTTTCTGAAGTTCGTTCAGAATGTTCCTGTCAATTCTGTCGAGGTCTTTCCCGGGGCGTTTCTTATTATCTACCATTATTATTGTCTCTCTTCATTCCTTCCCTTTACCTGCCACACCCTGAAAACGCTCATTGTTCGGGGCATTTTTGAAGTGAGCTAACAGAGCCTGTGGGTGAGACTTATCGATATGACGCATGCTGTCTGTCCACATCATGCGTCATTATCCATACCAGGCTGCTTTTATTCGGCGTTAAGTGCAAAACAGGCGATGAAAACCTGTTTTGTTCCGATAAATGTTATCCGCTTCTGATAATGTTTTCGCAAAAGCGCAGGCGATTGTCAAAGTAAAATCACCAAATTCAGGACAAGATGCCAGACAGACCGCTGGGTTACTGTTTTTAAATGAGGTTTTTTCAGCTATTGCACCGCTTAAGCGGAGTTTTGCCCCCTTTTGGCGCATTGCACAGGCAAAGTTGCCATTCATCGTCTACGCCACTTGCAGCTATCGTTAACAAAATTGCCTAAACCTTGTCATTGCTGCCGGATATTCCCTACAATCGCAGGCTATGTCAGCCGAATGAAACTGAGGAACGCATGAGTACGGCCAAACACAGTAAGCTACTCATTCTGGGCTCCGGCCCAGCGGGTTATACCGCAGCGGTTTATGCTGCACGCGCCAACCTGAACCCGGTGCTGATCACCGGTCTGGAAAAAGGCGGACAGCTGACCACGACCACTGAAGTGGAGAACTGGCCGGGCGACCCGCACGATCTGACAGGTCCATCACTGATGGAGCGTATGCATGAGCATGCCGAAAAATTCAATACTGAGATCATTTTCGATCACATCCACACCGTTGATCTGCAGAACCGTCCGTTCCGTCTGACCGGCGACAGCGGCGAATACACGGCTGACGCCCTGATCATTGCGACGGGTGCGTCAGCGCGCTACCTGGGTCTGCCTTCCGAAGAGGCGTTCAAAGGCAAAGGCGTCTCTGCCTGCGCCACCTGCGACGGTTTCTTCTACCGTAACCAGAAAGTGGCCGTGATTGGCGGCGGTAATACGGCCGTTGAAGAGGCACTCTACCTGGCGAACATCGCGTCTGAAGTGCATCTGATCCATCGCCGTGACAGCTTCCGTGCTGAGAAGATCCTGATTGATCGTCTGATGGAAAAAGTGCGCAACGGGAATATCGTGCTGCACACGCATCGCACGCTGGAAGAGGTGGTCGGTGACCAGATGGGCGTCACCGGGCTGACCCTGCGCTCGACGCAGAACGAGGAAACCGAATCGCTGGATGTGGCGGGTCTGTTTGTCGCTATCGGCCACAGCCCGAATACCGCAATTTTCGACGGACAGCTGGCGCTGGAAAATGGCTACATTAAAGTACAGTCCGGCCTGCACGGAAACGCGACGCAGACCAGCATCCCGGGTGTGTTTGCGGCAGGTGATGTGATGGACCACACATACCGCCAGGCGATCACCTCTGCGGGCACCGGTTGTATGGCGGCGTTAGACGCTGAGCGTTTTCTTGATGGATTGGTTAAAAACGATCAGTAAGTTGTTAACCCGCTGATCTCAAATGTTCCAGGCGACGGTTTTTCAGTCGCCTTTTTTATTGCCCCCATGCTAGATTCTGGCGCCAGAAAGGAGGGAAATGCCTTTCCCTCTCCTCCCCGTCATCGAAATTTAGCATGGTCTCGCATGGATAAATCGCGGCAACAGCATCTCACCCGCTGGCTTCGTCAGCAGCGTCATTTCGGCGGTCGCTGGTTGCGCCTGAATACGCTGCTGGGCACCGTCAGTGCCCTGCTGATTATTGCTCAGGCAGGTTTACTGGCCTCACTGCTTCAGACGCTGATCATCGGGCAACAGCCGCGTGAAACCGTAACGGCCAGCCTGCTGCTGTTGCTGCTCTGCTTTGTGCTGCGCGCCCTGATAAATTATGCCCGTGAACGGACCGGCTATCGTGCCGGGCAGGCGATCCGTCAGGCGTTACGTCAGCAGGTGCTGGACCGGCTCGCCGGGCTGGGTCCGGCGTGGATTCAGGGTAAACCGGCCGGTAGCTGGGCGACCCTGCTGCTGGAACAGATTGAAGAGATGCAGGAGTACTATGCACGCTATCTGCCGCAGATGACGCTGGCAGTGCTGATCCCCTGCTGCATTCTGCTGACAATTTTTCCGCTCAACTGGACCGCGGGTCTGATCCTGTTTGCCACTGCTCCTCTGATCCCACTGTTTATGGCGCTGGTGGGGATGGGCGCCGCTGAAGCCAACCGGCGGAACTTCCTGGTGCTGGCGCGTCTGAGCGGTAACTTCCTGGATCGCCTGCGCGGCCGGGAGACGCTGCGACTCTTCTATCGGGGTGCAGCAGAGCAGCAGGCAGTGGCAGACGCCACCACCGATTTTCGCCAGCGCACCATGGAAGTGCTGCGCCTCGCTTTTCTCTCCTCCGCCGTACTGGAATTTTTTGCCTCCCTGGCGATCGCGGTCGTGGCAGTCTATTTTGGCTTCTCCTATCTGGGCGAATTGCATTTCGGCGACTATGGCCGCGGCGTAACGCTGTTCGCCGGTTTTCTGGTACTGATTCTGGCGCCAGAATTTTTTCAGCCACTGCGCGATCTCGGCGCGTTTTATCATGCGAAAGCTCAGGCGGTAGGCGCTGCCGATGCACTCGAGGCGTTTATGCAGGCTACGCCAGCCGCCACACCTCAGCAGGGTCAGATCCCCTTTACGGCCAATCGATCCCTCTCGCTGACCGCCGACCAGCTGGAAGTCTGCGCTCCCGATGGTCAGGTACTGTGTGGCCCGCTCACGTTTACCATCGCCGCCGGTGAGCAGATTGCGCTGGTCGGTCAGAGCGGGGCTGGCAAAACGGCGCTGATGAACGCCCTGCTCGGCTTCCTGCCTTACCGGGGATCGCTCAGGGCTAACGGGGTTGAATTGCGCGATCTGCAGCGGGCGGACTGGCATCAGCAGCTCAGCTGGGTAGGACAGAACCCTCAGCTACCGGCCGCCACGCTCCGTGACAACATCGTGATGAATGCAGCCTGGGAGGCGGAACGATTTGCCGCGCTGCTGGAGACGTGCGGAATTAATGAGTTCCTGCCGCGTCTGCCCGATGGCATCGGGACCCGCCCCGGCGAGGGGGGTCAGCTGCTCTCTGTGGGTCAGGCGCAACGGATCGCCGTCGCGCGCGCGCTCTACAAAAGGTCGCATTTTTTACTGCTTGATGAACCCGCTGCCAGCCTGGACGCACTCAGCGAACGACATGTAATGGCAGCGCTGAATCAGGCGGCCTCCCGACAGACCACGCTGATGATTACCCATCAGATTGATACGCTGAGCCGCTGGCAGACCCTCTGGGTTATGGAGGCGGGTAAGCTGGTGCAGCAGGGAGAGTGGCAGGCGCTGTCGCAACAGCCCGGTGCTTTTCGTGAGATGCTGCAACATCGTCAACAGGAGATCCGCTGATGTCCGCCCTGCGCCCCTTTCTTCGTCTCTGGCTGCGCCACCCTTTTCGCCTCGCGCTGGGCATCGTACTGGCGATTGCGACCCTGCTGGCGAGTATCGGCCTGCTGACCCTGTCTGGCTGGTTTCTGGCCGCCTCATCCGTCGCAGGCGTGGCAGGCCTCTACAGCTTTAACTATATGCTGCCTGCGGCCGGCGTGCGGGGCGCCGCCATTATTCGTACGGTGGCGCGCTATGCGGAACGCCTGGTGAGCCACGATGCGACTTTCCGGGTGCTTCAGCATCTGCGTCTCCACACCTTCAGCCGTCTGATGGCGCTTTCGCCCGGGCAGCTGTTGCGGTTCCGGCAGGCGGATCTGCTCAACCGCTTTGTGGCAGATGTAGACACACTGGATCATCTCTATCTGCGCGTTATTTCGCCGCTGACCGGTGCCCTGGTGGTCATCGTGGTGGTCACCACGGGCATGAGTTTCATCGATATCGGGCTGGCCCTGACGCTGGGCGGCATCATGCTGGTCACCCTGATCGTGATGCCCGCGCTCTTTTATCGCCTGGGCCGGCCCGCGGGCGTCGCCATTGCGCGTGGCCGCGCCCGCTGGCGCTTACAGCTGATGCAGTGGCTGACGGCGCAGGCAGAACTGACGTTATACGGTGCGTCGCCGGCGTGGCGTCAGCGACTGGATGAAGATGAACAGCAGTGGCAGCAGTCGCAATGCCAGCAGCAGCGTCTGCAGGCCCTGGCGCAGAGCCTGCTGCTGCTGATTAGCGGCGTGACGGTTACACTTCTGCTCTGGCTTGGGGCTGCGACAGTCAGTCAGCAGCAACTGCCCGGCTCGCTGATTGCGCTGGTCGTGTTTTGCGCGCTGGCAGCCTTTGAGGCGCTGGCTCCCGTCGCGGGCGCCTTTCTGCCGATGTCTCAGGTGACCACCGCGGCTCAGCGGGTCAGTGACATTATCGATCAATCACCTGCCATCACCTTTCCGGCCCATTCCGCTGCCCGGCCCGGCAGCCTGACGGTCGATATCGATCGGCTCGGCTTCAGCTATCCCGATCGCCCAGACCGGGTGCTTGATCAATTTACGCTTAAAGTGGATGCGGGCGAACACATTGCGCTGCTCGGGCCCACCGGCTGCGGAAAATCCACCCTGCTGGCGCTGCTGACCCGCGGCTGGAACAGCCAGCAGGGTGATATCCGCCTGAACGATCTGCCGATCGCCGCCTGGTCCGAATCAGCACTGCGCCAGCGCATCAGTGTGGTTACTCAGCGGGTGCATCTTTTCAGTCAGAGCCTGCGCGATAACTTACTGCTGGCCTCTCCCGGCGCCAGTGATGAGCAACTGAATCAGGTACTGAGCCAGGTTGGCCTGCAGCGCCTGCTGGAGAATCAGGAAGGCTTAAATGCCTGGATGGGCGAAGGCGGCCGGCCGCTTTCCGGTGGTGAACTGCGTCGGCTGGCGCTGGCGCGCGCATTACTGCACGACGGCGATCTCTGGCTGCTGGATGAACCCACCGAAGGGCTGGATGCCACCACTGAACAGCATATTCTCGCCCTGCTACAGCAGCTGACCGCCGGAAAAACCGTCATTATGATTACCCATCGCCTGAGCGGTCTGGAAAAGATGGATCGCATCTGTGTGATGGACAACGGGACGATTGTCGAACAGGGCAGCCATTGCGAATTAATCTCAAAAGCGGGTCGCTACTGGCGTTTCCGGCAACGGATTGCGCTATAGTCTTAGCGAAATGCTGATGAGTAACCTATCGCGATGAGACTGATACAACTGTCACGGGAATCTCTGCAATTTCCGCCTCCTGAAATGGCACTGCGTGAGCCGAATGGCCTGCTGGCCATGGGGGGCGACCTCTCCCCTGCCCGGTTACTGAATGCGTATCAGCGCGGCATCTTTCCGTGGTTTTCGTCCGGCGATCCTATCCTGTGGTGGTCACCCGATCCCCGCGCGGTTCTTCTGCCCGAGCAGTTTCATCTCAGCCGCAGCATGAAGCGTTTCCATAACCAGTCGCCCTATCGCGTCACGATGAATGAGGCGTTTGCCGAGGTGATCGAGGGCTGCGCCAGCGGTCGCGAAGAAGGCACCTGGATCACGTTTGAAATGAAGCGCGCCTGGCTCCGACTCTATGAGCTGGGCCACGCCCACTCCATTGAGGTGTGGGACGCGCATCAGCTGGTGGGGGGCATGTATGGGCTGGCGATGGGGCAGATTTTCTGCGGCGAGTCGATGTTCAGCCGCCAGCAGAATGCCTCGAAAACCGCGCTGTTAGTCTTTTGCCAGCATTTCATCCGCCATCAGGGGCGTCTGGTCGATTGCCAGGTGCTTAACCCGCACACTGCCTCGCTGGGCGCGCAGGAGATCCCCCGCAGTGACTATCTGCACTATGTTCAGAACTTTGCCAGCCAGCCGGTCAGCGAAGGCTGCTGGCAGACCCAGACCCTTTTTTAGTCACGCCGAGATGTTTTGCACACATAAAGACGGTTAAGTGGTATAATAGTCGGGTTTGGTATGTCGTCCGCGCTTCGCAATAACGAGCCGGAATTGCCAGGCTGGGAATCTCAACGCACTCTCGGAACTGTTTTCAATCGTGCGCGTGTAACCGGTTGATACAGATTCTTAGCCCGCTAATCCCCCGCAGACGCCACATAAACACCCTAATTTTACCGGATGCCCGCCCCTGACGAGCACCCCCGGCAAAGCGTTGGCAAAATCGCCGACGGTTCTTTACATAAATCGTTGAATTGGGCATTATCTTGCCGGTTCAACTGAAAGGTAGTACACCCAGAGGATTCGATGGCCAAAGAAGACAATATTGAAATGCAAGGTACCGTACTGGATACGTTACCTAACACCATGTTCCGCGTAGAACTTGAGAACGGACACGTGGTTACTGCTCATATCTCCGGTAAAATGCGCAAAAACTACATCCGCATCCTGACGGGCGACAAAGTGACCGTTGAGCTGACCCCGTACGACCTGAGCAAAGGCCGCATTGTCTTCCGTAGTCGCTAACAGACATTAATTTCGCCGCCCTTCAGGTTGCAGCGAAAAAAAAGGCCGGATAATTATCCGGCCTTTTTCACATCTGCAGCAGGCGATTAATGCACCGTGCCTTCAGTTTTCCGTTTTTCCGCACTCAGGAAATGATAGGTCAGTTCACCTTTCTCACGATCCAGCGCCACGGATACCGAGCCACCATCCACCAGCGAACCAAACAGCAGCTCATTGGCTAATGGTTTTTTCAGGCTGTCCTGCACGGTACGCGCCATCGGACGCGCGCCCATCGCCTTGTCGTAACCCTTCTCCGCCAGCCAGTCGCGGGCTTCATCACTGACTTCCAGCGACACGCCTTTGGCATCTAGCTGCGCCTGCAACTCGACAATAAACTTGTCGACCACCTGGTGGATCACTTCTGGTGACAGGTGACTGAACCAGATGATGTTGTCGAGACGGTTACGGAACTCTGGCGTAAAGATCTTTTTGATCTCTTCCATTGCGTCGGTGCTGTTGTCCTGATGAATCAGGCCAATCGACTTACGTTCCGTCTCACGCACACCGGCGTTAGTGGTCATGACCAGCACCACGTTGCGGAAGTCCGCTTTGCGTCCGTTGTTATCGGTCAGCATACCGTTGTCCATCACCTGCAGCAGCAGGTTGAACACATCCGGGTGCGCTTTCTCAATCTCATCCAGCAGCACCACCGCATGAGGATGCTTGATAACGGCATCCGTCAGCAGGCCGCCCTGGTCAAAGCCGACGTAGCCCGGAGGCGCACCAATCAGACGACTGACGGTGTGACGTTCCATGTACTCAGACATATCAAAGCGCAGCAGCTCAATACCCAGCGCTTTCGCCAGCTGCACGGTCACTTCCGTCTTACCGACACCGGTTGGTCCGGCAAACAGGAAGGAACCTACTGGCTTGCGATCCTGACCCAGACCTGCGCGGCTCATTTTGATCGCTTCGGTCAGCGCCTCAATGGCGTTGTCCTGACCAAAGACCAGCATTTTGAGACGGTCGCCCAGATTTTTCAGCGTATCGCGATCAGTTGCAGAGACGCTTTGCTCCGGAATACGGGCAATACGCGCAACCACGGTTTCAATGTCGGAGACATTGATGGTTTTCTTGCGCTTGCTGGCAGGCATCAGGCGCGCACGCGCACCCGCTTCATCGATGACGTCAATCGCCTTGTCGGGCAGATGACGGTCGTTGATATATTTCACCGCCAGCTCCACGGCGGCGCGCACCGCTTTCGCGGTATAACGCACATCGTGATGCGCTTCATACTTGGTTTTCAGTCCATTAAGGATCTGCACGGTCTCATCAACAGACGGCTCCGTGATATCGATCTTCTGGAAACGACGCGCCAGCGCACGATCCTTTTCGAAGATGTTGCTGAACTCCTGATAGGTGGTAGAACCCATCACCCGAATCTTGCCGCTGGAAAGCAGCGGTTTGATCAGGTTGGCCGCATCGACCTGGCCACCGGACGCAGCTCCTGCACCGATAATGGTGTGAATCTCATCGATAAACAGAATGCTGTGTTCGTCCTGCTCCAGCTGCTTCAGCAGCGCTTTGAACCGTTTTTCAAAGTCACCCCGATATTTGGTGCCAGCTAACAGCGAACCAATATCCAGCGAGTAGATGGTGCACTCTTTCATCACTTCCGGCACGTCACCCTGCTCGATGCGCCAGGCGAGACCTTCTGCAATGGCGGTTTTACCGACACCGGATTCCCCCACCAGCAGCGGGTTATTTTTACGGCGACGGCACAGCACCTGAATGGTACGTTCCAGCTCTTTATCGCGACCAATCAGTGGATCGATCCCACCGACGCGAGCAAGCTGATTAAGATTGGTGGTGAAGTTTTCCATACGCTCCTCCCCGCCTGCTTGCTCTTCGTTAACCGGATTTTCTGCGCCTGGCGCCTGGCCCGGCTCATCTTTGCGCGTACCGTGAGAGATGAAATTCACCACATCAAGGCGGCTGACTTCATGTTTGCGTAACAGATAGGCCGCTTGCGACTCCTGCTCGCTGAAAATGGCGACCAGCACATTCGCGCCGGAGACTTCGCTGCGACCGGATGACTGGACATGGAAAACCGCACGCTGCAGAACGCGCTGGAAGCTGAGCGTCGGTTGGGTATCACGCTCCTCTTCGCTGGCGGGCAGCACCGGCGTGGTTTGTTCGATGAAGGCTTCGAGTTCCTGCCTTAGAGCCACAAGGTCCACCGTACAGGCTTCCAGTGCCTCTCTGGCCGACGGGTTACTGAGCAATGCCAGTAACAGATGCTCGACGGTCATAAATTCATGACGGTGCTCACGCGCTCTGGCGAAAGCCATATTTAAACTGAGTTCCAGTTCTTGATTGAGCATTAGGCACCTCCCCCAATTATCGCCCTTACCAGTTTCCTATATGGAGACGTGTTCAGGCTTTTTCCAGCGTACACAGCAACGGATGATGATTTTCCCGCGCATAGTTGTTCACCTGGGCCGCTTTTGTTTCGGCGACTTCTGCAGTAAATACACCACAGATCGCCTTGCCGTGATAGTGAACTTTCAACATCAGCTGCGTTGCACGTTCAACATCATAAGAAAAGAACTTTTGTACAACGTCAATAACAAATTCCATAGGTGTATAATCGTCATTATTCAGAATGACTTTATACATTGAAGGCGGCTTTAACCCTTCGCGTACTTTGTCTTCGGCCAGATGTTCAAAATTAAGCCAGTCGTTTGTGTTTGCCATAGTGTTCCGTTGAGATTTCGCTTTGAGCTTTTACGTCGCTACATCCTGAGAGTTTAACATGTCTGTCAAGCCGCTGGCCGCTGCTGAAAATTTATTCAGAAATTTCCTCGCGCGACCTGCATCACAAAATTCGCAATAGCGTTAACTGCCTCAAATTTTGATGATTTTTTCCCCACCTGGCCCGGTGGTTTGCTTGACGCCAGCGGCGCTTTCTCTACATTCTACCTGCACAGGCTGATTGAGTTTTAATCAACTCTGACTCACAGCGTCTGAGACCTCACCTACTTATAAAATGTCTTGCGAGGGAAGTAAAAGCATGGAGACGGGCACCGTTAAATGGTTCAATAATTCCAAAGGCTTTGGCTTTATCTGTCCGATCGGAGGCGGCGACGATATTTTTGCGCACTACTCCACCATTCAGATGGAGGGCTACCGAACGCTAAAGGCAGGCCAGCAGGTTCAGTTCGATGTTCATGAAGGTCCGAAAGGCAATCACGCCAGCCTTATCGTCCCCGTTGAGGTGCAGGTTGTGGCCTGACACTTCTCCCCTTATGAACGGTGGACCCAAATGCCAGCCCGTGCCGCTGGCATTTTCATTTCCAGGGGCATTCAGTCTGCCTGCCCCTGGGCCAGCCGGATAACCCGGGCAAACATCTGCCGCATCAGTGGCGGAATCGCCTCTGGCCCGCGCTCTGCCGCCGATGAGGCTACCGCAATCGCCAGCTCAGGTTTGGAACTGCGGTGAATCGCTTTGGTAATAATACGCCTGGAACTCATCGGAACGTTTAACGGCAGGTGCGCCATCTGATGATAAACCTCCTGGAAGCCGTGCTGATAGAGAAAATTTTCCATATCCAGCGCCGGTAGCTGCGTCAGAAAACGCGGCTCCGCGTCACCCGGCTGCAGCTGACTGCGCGCCGTGGCGGCATACTTATGCCCCGCCTGATCGCCATCGGTCAGCACATGCCAGGCGATGCCCATACGCCGGGCAAACTTCAGCAGGGGCTTGAGGCCGGACTGCGCAAACTCAATCACTTTGATCCCTTCAGCCGCAAAGTTGTAGCCACACTGCTGCGCCAGCTCATTCATGATCCAGACTTCGGTCTCCCCCTCCACCAGCAGCCAGCAGCGGGCGAAGAGCGCCGCAGGACGGTTGACACGGATATGAAAGCCGATACGCCGACTCTCTTCGGCACTCAGTCCTTCCGGACCGATGCGCCAGGCCGCCACGCGTGACGATTCACGCACCAGACGGCAGACATTTTCCACCGGCACCTGCGACAGCAGCTCAGCGGAATTGGTGGTGGCAATTTTCTGCAGCGGCAGCAGCCTCAGCAGGTTCCACGCTACCGAGAGCATAATCGGGTGCAGCCGGGTTTCCGGGTCTTCAATCAACAGCAGCGGCCGGGCATCGGCGGCAAGAGGCAGATCGCCCCGCGCCGCGATCAGCAGGGTAAAGATCTGCAGCAGGATCAGCTGGCGGCTGCGGGAGTCCGTTCCGGCAATCAGCTGATTGAGATGATCCAGCGCCCGCCAGCCCTGCCCGCCGTCGCGCGTCTGCCCATCCCGCGGCCGCGCCGTCTGACCGGTTTCCGGCGTCTGCACCTGAAAGTAGTGCTGCATCAGCTGCTGCATGGTCTTTAGTCCCTGCCGCAGCGCCTCATCGCTGAGCTGCTGTGGGTGGCGCGCCAGATCGCGCGCCAGCGACTCCATCCCCGCCAGTAACGGGGTATGCGCAGAATCCAGCGGCGCACTCCCCCGGGTGCGCTTGCTGAAACGCGCATCGCGCAGTCGCAGAACCGGATGACGTTTCAGCAACCGATCGATGGCCCCGGCACAGCCAGGCTCAGGCAACAGCTGACCGTCAGCGTCTGTAAAACGGCGCTGGGTTTCAATACCGCTATCCCGCCAGATGGCGCTGACGCGGTAAAAGAGTCTGCGTTGTCCCTGAGCGTCACGCTGCCAGAAGGGAGCGAACAGCTCATCGGCGTCGCGCTCATCGTCGCGAAAGTGAAACAGAACCGACAGACGGCGCATCGGATCGTCCGCCTCGCCCGGGGTAAAGTGAAAATCGGCGGGCGTAAAAACGTGCGCCGGTTGATGCGGCGAAAGCAACAGGCTCAGGGCATCCAGCAGGCTGGATTTGCCCCAGGCGTTCTCACCAATCAACAGGTTGGTCCGGGTCAAAGGCAGTGAAAGCTTATTGATGCCGCGGAAACCCCGAATATCGATATGTTCCAGAATCACAGGCGTCCATCCTCAGTTTATAAGAAGCATGGTTGCCGTAAGCCAGCCGGTCAAGCCGCGTTTTCGGGGTTTACTCTGTCACCCTTTTTCGTTAGCTTGTCGCCTCTTTTCCCCAGGGATGGAACCTGCTGTTATGTACTCCGGACTTCTGATTATTCTGCTGCCGCTGATCGCTGGCTGGCTGTTACCCTTCCGACAGACCGCGACCCTGCGCCGGGTCAACCAGCTCCTGGGCTGGATGGTTTACGTCATACTGTTTTTTATGGGCATCAGCCTGGCCTTTCTCGACAACCTCAGCAGCAACCTGCTGGCGGTGTTTCACACTGCGCTGGTGGCCGCATTCTGCATCCTGATCTGTAACCTGCTGGCACTGCGCGGACTGGAAAAATATGCCCCCTGGCAGCATGCGCATC
Organism: Pantoea sp. PA1; assembly: GCF_056856975.1. NCBI lineage: Bacteria > Pseudomonadati > Pseudomonadota > Gammaproteobacteria > Enterobacterales > Erwiniaceae > Pantoea > Pantoea sp. PA1. The sequence goes on along the minus strand of NZ_JBXGEE010000001.1, from coordinate 514,504 downwards.
GCCAGGAGAAGCTGCCGTCGCGGCTGCATATGGCGCTGGACTCTCTGAAGCTCTGCGGCGTGGTGGTGATCGGTTTTCTGCTCGGCCTGACGCAGTGGCCGCTGCTGCATCATGCTTCGACGGCCAGCGAATATGCCCTGATCTTTCTGCTGTTCCTGGTCGGTATTCAGCTGCGCGGCAGTGGGATGACGCTGCGCCAGATTATCCTGAACCGCCGCGGCCTGCTGGTCGCCAGCGTGGTGCTGGTCAGCGCGCTGGCTGGCGGCGTGATCGCCGCGCTGCTGCTTGGCGTGCCGCTGAAAACCGGTCTGGCGTTGGCCAGCGGCTTTGGCTGGTACTCCCTCTCCGGGATCCTGATGACCGAAGCCTTTGGCCCGGTCATCGGCAGTGCCGCCTTCTTCAACGACCTGGTGCGTGAACTGGTGGCGATCATGCTGATCCCGGCGCTGATTGGCCGCCATCGTTCGAGCGCGCTGGGCCTGTGCGGCGCCACCTCGATGGACTTTACCCTGCCGGTGCTGCAGCGGGCGGGCGGCAATGAGATTGTCCCGGCGGCCATCGTACACGGCTTTGTGATGAGCCTGCTGGCCCCGATTCTGATCGCCCTTTTCTCTGCCTGAAGCTGTCTGAAATGCGCAGGTCACCATTTACCTGGCCGCGATAAATAAGCGCAACGCGCAGGGAACAGGGTCAGAAGCGAAAAGTGGCCCGTCCTCTGCACGGCCCCCGGCTCTGCCAGCGCATTTTTTCACGCCTGCTTTTCTGCCGTGTCGTCTACGCTTCTTTTTTCAGTTCTGGTCACGTCATACATCAGGGCGAGCCGACAAAGGAGAAGAGCATGAAACAAACCGTGGCGGCGCTGGTCGCCAAAACGCTGGAAAGCGCGGGCGTAAAACGCATCTGGGGCGTCACCGGGGACTCCCTGAACGGCCTGAGTGACAGCCTTAATCGCATGGGCACCATTGAATGGATGCCGACGCGCCATGAAGAGGTGGCGGCGTTTGCGGCGGGCGCAGAAGCGCACATCAGCGGCGAACTGGCGGTCTGCGCCGGCTCCTGCGGGCCGGGCAATTTACATCTCATCAACGGTCTGTTCGATTGCCACCGCAACCGCGTGCCGGTGCTGGCGATTGCCGCGCACATCCCCTCCAGCGAAATCGGCAGCGGCTATTTTCAGGAAACCCATCCGCAGGAGCTGTTCCGCGAATGCAGCCACTACTGCGAGCTGGTCTCCAATCCGGAGCAGTTACCGCAGGTGCTGGGCATCGCGATGCGTAAAGCGATCCTGAACCGGGGGGTTTCGGTGGTGGTCTTACCCGGCGATATCGCGTTGCAGCCCGCGCCGGAGAGTGCCCGCACCGAGTGGTATCCACCGCAGCTGCCGCAGGTTCTGCCGCAGCCTGCCGAACTGGCTCAGCTGGCCAGTACGCTGAATGACGCCAGCGACATTACGCTGCTATGCGGCAGTGGCTGCGCCGGAGCACATCAGGAAGTGGTCGCGCTGGCCGAAGCGCTGAAGGCCCCTATCGTGCATGCGCTGCGCGGCAAAGAACACCTGGAATATGATAACCCTTATGATGTCGGGATGACCGGTCTGATTGGCTTCTCATCGGGCTTCCACGCCATGATGAACGCCGGGACGCTGGTGCTGCTGGGTACCCAGTTCCCCTATCGCGCCTTCTATCCGGAAAAGGCGCGCATCATCCAGATCGACATCAATCCCGGCAGCCTGGGATCGCATTGTCACGTTGATGAGGCCTATGTCGGTGACGTGAAAACCACCCTGCAGGCGCTGCTGCCGCAGCTGACGCACAAAAACGATCGTACCCATCTCGACAGCGCCGTTAAGCACTATCGTGAGGCGAGGAAAAGTCTGGATGAGCTGGCACAGCCCAATGACAAACAGCCTATCCATCCGCAATATCTGGCGCAGCAGATCAGCCACTACGCCAGCGAGGATGCGATTTTCACCTGTGACGTCGGCACGCCTACCGTCTGGGCGGCGCGCTACCTGAAGATGAACGGCAGACGTCGCCTGCTGGGGTCGTTTAACCACGGCTCGATGGCAAACGCCATGCCGCAGGCGCTGGGCGCGCAGTCCATCGATCGGAATCGTCAGGTGGTGGCGCTGTGTGGTGACGGCGGATTCAGCATGCTGATGGGCGATTTTATCTCGCTGGCGCAGCTGAAAATGCCGGTGAAACTGGTGATTTTCAACAACAGCGTGCTGGGCTTTGTGGCGATGGAGATGAAAGCGGGCGGCTACCTGACCGACGGCACCGAACTGGACAATCCCGACTTTGCCGCCATCGCTCAGGCCTGCGGCATCAAAGGGATCCGGGTGGAGAAAGCGTCAGAACTCAACGGCGCGCTGGAGCAGGCATTTGCTCATGACGGGCCGGTGCTGGTCGATGTCATCACCGCCAAAGAGGAGCTGGCGATGCCGCCGCAGATCAAACTGGAGCAGGCCAAAGGCTTCAGCCTCTACATGCTGCGCGCCATTATGAACGGTCGCGGGGATGAAGTGGTAGAACTGGCGAAAACCAACTGGCTGCGGTAAAACAGGGGTTCCATCCAGGCGGGCGCGATGCCCGCCTTTTTTTTGTCTTCCGCTACGTTCAGGAGCATAAGGTGATCGATTTACGCAGTGATACCGTGACCCGGCCCAGCGCCGCCATGCTGAACGCGATGATGTCTGCCGAAACCGGTGATGATGTCTACCGTGACGATCCGACCGTGAATGCGCTGGAGGCGGAGGCGGCACGACTCAGTGGCAAAGCCGCCGCGCTCTTTTTTCCGACCGGTACCCAGGCAAACCTGGTGGCGCTGCTGAGCCACTGTGAACGTGGCGATGAATATATCGTGGGTCAGCAGGCGCACAACTACAAATATGAGGCGGGTGGCGCGGCGGTGCTGGGCAGTATTCAGCCCCAGCCGGTGCTGGCCAGTGAGGACGGTACCCTGCCGCTCGACGTGGCGGCGGCCGCTATCAAGCCGGATGATATTCACTTTGCCCGCACCCGTCTGCTGAGTCTGGAGAACACCCATCACGGCAAAGTGCTGCCGCTGGCTTATCTGGAACAGGCCTGGGCCTTTACCCGCACGCATCAGCTGGCGCTGCACATTGATGGCGCACGGATCTTTAATGCGGTGGTGGCGCAGCAGACCACGCTGGCGGCGATTGCCCGCTACTGCGACAGTCTCACTATCTGTCTCTCGAAAGGTCTGGGGACACCGGTGGGTTCCCTGCTGTGCGGCGACACGGCGCTGATTGAGCGCGCACGTCGCTGGCGGAAAATGACCGGCGGCGGCATGCGTCAGGCGGGCATTCTGGCGGCAGCCGGCCTTTACGCGTTAGAACACAACGTGGCGCGGCTGCAGGAGGATCATGACAATGCGGCCTGGCTGGGTGAGCAGTTGCATGAGCTGGGTGTCAACGTCATTGAGCAGCAGACGAACATGCTGTTTGTTGCCGTGCCGGAGGCGCAGGTCAGGCCGCTGGGCGAGTGGATGAAAGCGCGTGGGGTATTAATCAGCGCGGGCACCCGCACCCGTCTGGTCACCCATCTGGATACGGATCGTGCCGCGCTGGAACAGGTGGTCGCACACTGGAAGGCGTTTCTGCAGCAGTAACGGCTACTGCGCCGCGCCATAGCGTTCCAGCAGCGCGGCGGCTATCGCAGCCGTCTCAGCATCGGGCAGCCCACGATAATCCGCTGGCCGGAAATGCATCTGGAAGGCGGCAATCACCTTCTGCTGCTCACGCGCGCTCATCCCGTCACTCACCGGATAGCCGTAGCGGCTTAACAGGGTCAGAACCTGATCCGCGGGCACCGCCGCGTGCGGCGCCTTGCCAGCCAGCCAGAACTGCACCCGACGGCTATCCGGCCAGGCACCGAGTCCGCGCTGCGCCAGCTGTTGCCAGGGAAAGCACGGCCCCGGATCCTGCTTGCGCTGCGGCGCGATATCACTGTGGCCGACGATATTTTCCGGTGGGATCGCGTAACGCCGGGCAATATCCCGCAGCAGCGCCTCCAGCGCCGTCATCTGTGCAACAGTAAAGGGCTGCCATTCGGGACCGGTTGGCGTGCGACGATAGCCCCGGTTCACCAGTTCAATCCCAATTGAGGTGTCATTGATACGGGTGGCCCCGCGCCAGAAGCTGGGTCCGGCGTGCCAGGCCAGCTGCTGCTCCGGCACCAGCTGCCAGATAATCCCTTTCCCGGCGCGCTGTGGCGGCTGACGGGGGATCAGATAGTGCGCGCTGACCTCCCGATCCGTCAGCGTTGCCAGCGACGACGAAAAGTCTTCGGCCGTGTAGTGGATCACGATCACCTTCACCCGTGGTCGCGCACCCTGTGCCGGATGCCGCAGGTCGGCCCAGTAGCCGTCGCGGGATTCTATGCCGGTCTGGCAGCCGGCCAGCAGCAGCGCCGTCAGCAGCAACAGCAGGCGTCTCAACGCAGGATCACCGCCGTGCCGGTGACGCTGACCATCAGCATGCTGCTCTCTTTGCCCACCGTTTCGTAATCAATGTCGATGCCGACCACAGCGTTGGCGCCCAGCGCTTTCGCCTGCGCTTCCAGCTCGTCAAAAGCGATCTCGCGCGCCTTGCGCAGCTCTTTCTCATAAGCACCGGAACGGCCACCGACCACGTCGCGGATTCCGGCAAAAAAATCACGGAAGATGTTGGCACCCAGAATCGCTTCACCGGTGACTACGCCGCAATAGTCGCTGATGCTGTGACCTTCCAGGGTTGGGGTGGTTGAAAATTTCATCGCATTCTCCTTGTTGAAAACCGGACTAAGGCTCTATCGACTAAAAAGCATGGCTATACTCTATGCTAAAAAAGGCACCTTGCCAGAGAACCATAAGGAAATCGAGATGAGAAACAATGCGTTTGCGCTGATGATCCCGGCTGCCCTGTTGCTCAGCGCCTGTACCACCGTGGAACCCGTGATTAAGGATAATGGGCCGCGAACCGCGCCCTGCATTGAGGGCGGTCCTGACCAGGTCGCTCAGCAGTTTTATGACCTGCGGATCGAACAACCGGTGCCGGGACTGCCCGACAGCAACACGCTGGCGAAATACCGTCCCTACCTGAGTGACGCGCTTTATCGTGCGTTACAGGCGGCCAGCGGCAGCAACGCCGGTGCGCAGTGGCGCAATGGCGATATCTTCTCCAGCCTCTCGCAGGGTCCGACAGCCGCCAGCGTGGCCGATGCCTCAACGATTCCGAACCGCGATGCGCGCAACATTCCGCTGCGGGTTGACCTGAGCCGTGACAACCGTCAGTGGCAGGATGAAGTGCTGATGATCCATCAGGGCAGCTGCTGGGTGGTGGATGACGTGCGCTACATGGGAAATCCTGCGCATGCCGACGGTGGCAGCCTGAGCCAGATGCTGGAAAAAACGCGAAAATAGATCAGACAGTCATGAGAAGCGCGGCCAGCCCCACTGCCGCGCTTTTTTTATCTCTGCATCCTGGCCAGCCCCCCGTCAGTCCCCGGACAGGGCATGATTTTCTGCTAAGCTTTTGCTGTTTACCCCCTGTTTTACAAATTTTAACCCGCCTGAATTGCATAACTATTCTGGTGACGTTAAAATCCGCGGCACTAATAGCTATTCAAATCTGGCGCATGAGTATTCAACTAAACGCAATAAACTGCTTCTACGGTGCTCATCAGGCGCTGTTCGACATCAACCTTGAGTGCCCTCAGGGCGAGACCCTGGTGCTGCTGGGCCCCAGCGGCGCGGGCAAAAGTTCCCTGCTGCGGGTCCTCAACCTGCTGGAGCAGCCGCGTTCAGGTCAGTTGCAGATTGCCGGTAATCAGTTCGACTTCAGTCAGAAGCCTTCCGATGCCGCGATTCGGGAGCTGCGTCAGAACGTGGGTATGGTCTTTCAGCAATATAATCTCTGGCCGCATCTCACCGTGCTGCAGAATCTGATGGAAGCGCCCTGCCGGGTGCTGGGGCTCAGCAAGAGCGATGCCCGCGCCCGCGCCGACCGGCTGCTTGACCGGCTACGTCTGACCCCTTACAGCGACCGCTTTCCGCTTCACCTCTCAGGAGGTCAGCAGCAGCGCGTGGCGATTGCCCGTGCGCTGATGATGGAGCCGCAGGTACTGCTGTTTGATGAGCCAACCGCCGCGCTGGATCCCGAAATTACCGCACAGATTGTCTCAATTATTCGCGAACTGGCGCAGACCCGTATCACTCAGGTGATCGTGACCCATGAAGTGGAAGTGGCACGTAAAACCGCCAGCCGCGTGGTTTACATGGAGAACGGTCATATTGTGGAACAGGGCGATGCCAGCCGCTTTACACAGCCGCAAACCGAGGCGTTTGCTCACTATCTTTCGCACTAAGTCAGGATGCTAAAAATGAAAAAAATGGTACTTGCTGCACTGCTCGCTGGTTTTAGCCTGACCGCTACGGCGGCGCAGACGATTCGTTTTGCTACCGAAGCCTCCTATCCTCCGTTTGAGTTTGTGGATGCGGACAATAAGATTCAGGGCTTTGATGTCGATCTGGCCAATGCGCTCTGTAAAGAGATCGACGCAACCTGCACCTTTACCAATCAGGCGTTCGACAGCCTGATCCCAAGCCTGAAGTTCCGCCGCTTTGATGCGGTGATGGCCGGCATGGATATTACTCCGGAGCGTGAAAAGCAGGTCCTGTTCACCAAGCCTTACTATGACAACTCAGCGCTGTTTGTTGCCCAGAAAGGCAAAGTGGCCAGCGTTGAGGCGCTGAAAGGCAAGCGTGTAGGCGTTCAGAACGGCACCACCCATCAGAAGTACCTGACGGAAAAACACAGCGAAATTACCACTGTGCCTTACGACAGCTATCAGAATGCCGTTCTGGATCTGAAAAATGGCCGTATTGATGCCGTGTTCGGTGATACCGCCGTGGTCAACGAATGGCTGAAGCAGAACCCTGCGCTGGCGGCTGTCGGTGACAAAGTAACGGACAAAGCCTACTTTGGTACCGGCCTGGGCATCGCGGTGCGCACCGGTAACACCGAGCTGCAGAGCAAATTCAACGGCGCACTGGATAAGATCAAAGCTGACGGGACGTACAAAACCATCTACAGCAAATGGTTCCAGCAGTAATCTCTGATGAATGAAATGATGACCCTTGCAAGCGCCGCCGGTATGACCGTCGGCCTTGCCGTTTGTGCTCTCATCGCTGGCCTCGTGCTGGCGATGCTGTTTGCTGGCTGGGAGTCACTGCGCCTCAGACCGCTGGCGTGGATCGGCACCGGCCTGGTGACCCTGATTCGCGGCCTGCCGGAAATTCTGGTGGTGCTGTTTATCTATTTCGGTGCCTCTCAGCTGCTCCTGACCCTGTCCGACGGCTTCACGCTTAACTTCGGCCTGTTTCAGCTGCCGGTGCAGATGCAGATTGAGAACTTCGATGTCAGTCCGTTCCTGTGTGGCGTGATTGCGCTGGCGATGCTCTATGCCGCCTACGCCTCACAAACGCTGCGCGGCGCGCTGAAAGCGGTTCCGGTCGGCCAGTGGGAGTCGGGCCAGGCGCTGGGCATGAAAAAATCGGCCATTTTTTTGCGGCTGATTATGCCGCAGATGTGGCGTCACGCCCTGCCCGGTCTGGGCAATCAGTGGCTGGTTCTGCTGAAAGATACCGCCCTGGTTTCGCTGATCAGCGTTAACGATCTGATGCTGCAGACCAAAAGTATCGCTACCCGCACCCAGGAGCCCTTTACCTGGTTCCTTGTGGCGGCGGCAATCTATTTAGTGATTACACTGTTCAGCCAGGCGGTACTGCGCCGCATCGAACTGCGCACTACCCGCTTTGAACGGGGGAACAGCTAATGCTGGCTTACCTGCCTGAACTCCTGAAAGGGCTGCACACCAGTCTGACGCTCACCGCGGCCTCGCTGATCCTGGCCCTGCTGCTTGCGCTGCTCTTCACCGTGGTGCTGTCACTGAAAACCCCGCTGTTTTCGCCGCTGGTAAAAGGATTTATTACGCTGTTTACCGGCACCCCGCTGCTGGTGCAGATCTTCCTGATCTACTACGGGCCGGGACAGTTTCCCTCGCTTCAGCAGATCCCCTGGCTGTGGCATTTACTCTCACAGCCCTGGCTCTGCGCGATGCTGGCCCTGTCGCTGAACAGCGCAGCCTATACCACCCAGCTCTTCTACGGTGCCGTGCGAGCGATCCCTGCCGGGCAGTGGCAGTCGTGTGCAGCGCTTGGCATGCGCCGAAAAGATACCCTGCGTATTCTTCTGCCTTATGCATTTAAACGTGCCCTCTCCTCCTACTCTAATGAGGTGGTGCTGGTCTTCAAGGGCACCTCACTGGCCTACACCATCACCCTGATGGAAGTGATGGGCCACGGTCAGTTGCTCTATGGCCGGACCTATGACGTCACCGTCTATGCCGCAGCCGGCCTGATTTATCTCTGCGTGAACGGTCTGCTGACGCTGATGATGCGACTGATCGAAAGGCGTGCGCTGGCCTTTGAAAGGCGCAACTGATCCCCGGGCGAGCTCGCTCGCCCTTCCCGCCTGGAAAATCACAATAATTGCATAATCATTCAATCTGTGGCAGGGTATCGCCTTCTCTGGCTGACCACAACACAGGATTTTTACAATGAAAAAATGGATTATTGCCGCGGCGCTGGCGTCACTGGCGATCACCGCTCAGGCAGCGGAAAAAATTCGCTTCGCCGCTTCCGCCACCTATCCGCCGTTTGAATCTCTCGACGGGGAAAATAACCTGGTGGGTTTTGATATCGATCTGGCTAAAGCGCTCTGTCAGCAGATGAAAGCGGAGTGTACGTTTACCAATAACGCCTTCGACAGCCTGATCCCTTCCCTGAAGTTCCGCCGCTATGACGCGGTCATCTCCGGCATGGATATCACCGCAGAGCGCAGCAAACAGGTCGATTTTACCCAGCCTTACTATGCGAACTCAGCGATCGTGATCGCCCGTAAAGGCCAGTTCAGTCACTTCAGCGACCTGAAAGGCAAGCGCATCGGCGTGGAAAACGGCACCACGCACCAGAAGTACCTGCAGGAAAAACATCCGGAAGTGAAAGTGGTGGCCTATGACAGCTACCAGAATGCGATTCTCGACATGAAGAGTGGCCGGCTGGATGGGGTATTTGGCGACAGCGCGGTGGTGAATCAGTGGCTGAAGAGCAATCCGGAGCTGGCTACGGTCGGTGAGCATGTGACCGACACGGACTACTTTGGCACCGGCCTTGGCATTGCCGTACGTAAGGGTAATACGGCGCTGCGCGATGAGTTTAACCAGGCGCTCGCCGCGCTGAAAGCTAACGGCAGCTGGCAGCAGCTCAATCAGAAGTGGTTCCCGGAGTAATCCTCACGATCGCAGCGCCCGCCTCCGTGCTCTACGGCTGCTGGCGGCGGGTTAACAGCGTCAGCACCTCAAAATGGGCGGTATGAGGAAACATATCGAAGAGCTGCACCTTCGTGATCTCATACGCGCTCAGTCGGGCGATATCCTGCGCCATGGTCTGCGGATTACAGCTTGAGTAGAGCAGATAATCGGGTGCCATCTGGCTCAGATAGTCACACAGCGCCTTGCCAATCCCGCGACGGGGCGGATTGACGAGCACCAGCTGCGGCACCGCGTCCCGTCCGGTGGCAAACGCCGTCGAATCCAGCGCCGCAAACTGCACCTTCTCCAGCCCCAGCATCGCGGCGGAGCGCTGAGCGCAGGCAATCGCCTCGGCGCTGATCTCAATCCCGGTCAGCTGCATCGCCGGTGTCGCACAGTGCAGACCGAAACCGCCCACGCCGCAGAAGAGATCCCACATGCTGTTGACCGGCAGTGCGCGGACCCAGTCGCGGGCAGTGGCATAAAGCGTGCTGGCAACCTGCGGGTTGGTCTGAAAGAAACTCTGCGGTCGGATCCAGAGCGGCACGCCATTGAAGTTCTCCGCCAGCGACTGATCCGGCGTCAGCGCTATCTCCTCATCGCCCTCCAGAATCGCCATATGTACCGGCTGAATGTTGGCAGAGATGACCCTCAACTGTGGCAGCTGCTGTTGCAGCCACGGCAACGCCGCACGCAGCTGTTCCAGCTTCGCCGTCGATCGCAGGACAAAGCGCAGCATCATACCCCCCTGCTGACTTTCGGTAATCAGCAGAAACTTCAGTTCTCCACGCTTGCGCGCCACGTTATAGGGCGTCAGCCCGGCACGCGCGATAAAAGGTTTCAGTGCGGCAAAGACGGGCTGAAAACTGTCCGGATAGAGCGGGCACGCACACAGATCGACCGCCTCCCCCTCCCGGGACAACAGGCCCAGCACCGGACGCTCAACGCTGCCGCTGACGACCATTTTCGCTTTATTACGGAACGCCTGCTGCGGTGATACCACCGGCGGCAACCAGGCCGCGACCGGCTGTTCAGTCAGCAGCTGTTCCAGCAGTGACTGTTTGTCGCTGAGCTGAGTGGAATAGGGTTTGTCAAGCCACTGACAGGAGCGGCAACGGTTGGCGTCATAAAGCGCGCAGTGCATGGTAAAGCCTTAACGATCGGGTCGGGCGGAGCGCGATTGTATCACCGCTTTCTGAAAAAAGCGCGGCTGCTGGCAGGCAGAAACAGCAGCATCAGCACCAGCAGATCGGGGATTTTCTGCGTCAGGGTGTGGTGAATAATCTGGACATTGTTGTCGCCGTCGATACTGAAAATCTCAGGGTAGATCCAGCCCAGCGAGGCCACCAGCATGTAGCCCAGTACGAGCACCTGGGTCGCCACATAGCCCCAGCGTCCGGCATTACTGCCGCGCATCAGGGTAAAGGCGCAGCGCAGTTCAAACAGGAAGATCAGCTGGCTGGCGATAAAGATAAGCGTAGAGTCCCAGGACTGAGCACTGCGGTGAACAAAGTTGGCGATTTCGCTGTAGCCCAGCTCATTGGCCAGCATCAGGACGCTCAGGCAGCGGGTGGCAATGATGGCAATGCCCGCCACACTGACCGGCACCGGCGCATCGGAAAGCGTGGCACTGCTTTTAAAGATTTCTGACATAGTCCGTGGCTCCACCCGATCGAAAAACGGGCCGGTTAAACCGGCCCGTTCATATAGTGGCAAAGGTTAACGATTTCAGCCACGTTTAGCTTTCTGAATATCGCTTAAACGCTGTTTTTCTTCGTTCGCCATTACCCGCCAGGCGATAAAACCCACTAAACCGACCACAAACAGAATCAGCGACGCCAGCGCGTTGATTTCCGGATTCACGCCGCGCCGCACGGTGGCAAAGATCGCCATGGGCAGCGTGGTGGCACCGGGCCCGGTGACAAAGCTGGCGATCACCAGATCGTCGAGTGACAGGGTAAACGCCAGCAGCCAGCCGGTCACGATAGCCGGCGCAATCATCGGCACGGTAATCACGAAGAAGACCTTGAGCGGCGTGGCGCCTAAGTCCATCGCCGCCTCTTCAATCGAGCGGTCCAGTTCACGCAGACGCGAGTTGATCACCACCGCCACATAGGCGGTACAGAAGGTCACGTGTGCCAGCCAGATGGTGAGCATGCCGCGTTCGCTGGGCCAGCCAAAGGCGTTGCCCATCGCCACAAACAGCAGCAGCAGCGACAGTCCGGTGATTACGTCGGGCATTACCAGCGGCGCGGTGAGCATAAAGGCAAACCCGTTATGTCCGCGGAACCGCCCGAAGCGCACGATGATGACCGCCGCCAGCGTGCCCAGCACCACAGCCATGGTGGCGGAAAGCCCGGCAATGCTCAGGCTCAGCAGCACCGCATCAATCATCGCGCTGTCCTGGAAGAGCACCCTGTACCAGTGGAAAGAGAAATTCTCCCACACCGTCACCAGCGGTGAGCTGTTAAAGGAGTAAACCACCAGCAGCAGCATCGGCGCATAGAGGAACAGGAAACAGCAGACCAGAATACCGGTTCGCCAGGGTGAGCGAATGGTGGGCAGATTATTCATGTCTTCTCTCCCATTTCACGGTTTTGATGCTTATGGAACCAGATGATCGGCAGAATCAGGATCAGCAGGATAATCACCGCCAGCGCAGAGGCCACCGGCCAGTCACGGTTATTGAAGAACTCCTGCCACAGAATACGGCCAATCATGATGCTGTCCGGCCCGCCCAGCAGTTCAGGAATCACATACTCCCCGACCGCCGGGATAAAGACCAGCATCGATCCGGCGATAATGCCGCCTTTAGTCAGCGGCACGATGACGCTGAAAAAGGTTTTGAGCGGACGCGCCCCCAGGTCCAGTGACGCTTCCACCAGCGAGTAGTCGATACGGGTCAGCGCGGTATAGATCGGCAGCACCATAAACGGCAGATAGCAGTAGACGATACCGATATAGACGGCGGTGTTGGTATAGAGGATCACCAGCGGATGATCGATCACGCCGAGCCACATCAGGAAACGATTGAGAATCCCGTTATTGTTCAGCAGCCCCATCCAGGCGTAAACGCGCACCAGAAAGGAGGTCCACGACGGCAGGATCACCAGCAACAGCAGAATCGTGCGCATCGACGGCTTGCTGTGTGCAACAGCCCAGGCGAGCGGATAACCAATCAGCAGACAGATGACCGTCGAAATCGCCGCTACCTTCAGGGATTGCAGATAGGCGTCAATGTAGAGCGGGTCGTCGGTCAGCGTCAGGTAGTTGCCAAAGTTGAGTACAATGCTGAACTGATCGTCCGCCCAGCTCACCAGCTCGGTGTAAGGGGGGATCGCCCGCGCGATATCTGCGAAGCTGATCTTCAGCACCGTCAGAAAGGGCAGCAGAAACAGCAGCACCAGCCACAGGTAAGGCAGCGCAATGACCAGCTTGCGGCCATGCTGCATTTTGACCCGGGTGGCCCAGCGTTGCAGCGGCGTGCCGACCAGCCGGGCGGGCGCTTTGGCGCGTTGGAAAATCTGGCTCATAGCCGCTCCTTAAACCGTCAACACCACGCAGCTGTCGCTTTCCCAGCAGAGGCGAACTTCGTCACCCCAGGTGGGCAGCCCTTTGCGGTAGCGATGCGCGTTCTGCAACTGTGCACTGATCATCTGTCCACTATGCAGACGGACGTGGAAGATAGAGAGGTCGCCAAGATAGGCGATGTGAACCACCTCACCCACCGCAAAGTTGCAGCCATCGGCAGGCACCTCATCGCACAGCATCACTTTTTCCGGACGCAGCGCGACATGAACCGGGACGTTATCCACCACCGAGACATCGGAGTCGACTTTTAACGGATGCATCAGACCGGGGCTGTCGATCACCAGGCCGTCCGCCTGACGTTCACGCAGCAGGCCTTCGAAGACGTTAACCGAACCGATAAACTCGGCGCTGTAGCGGCTGGTTGGATGCTCATAGATCTCTTCCGGCTCACCGATCTGTACGAACTTGCCGCGATTCATGATCGCGATACGGCCGGCCATGGTCATCGCCTCTTCCTGGTCGTGCGTCACCATCACGCAGGTCGCACCAACCCGCTCCAGAATATCGACCACCTCCAGCTGCATCCTGTCACGCAGCTTCTTATCCAGCGCGCCCATCGGCTCATCCAGCAGCAGCAGTTTAGGCCGCTTCGCCAGGCTGCGTGCCAGCGCAACACGCTGACGCTGCCCGCCGGAGAGCTGGTGCGGTTTGCGTCTGGCAAACTCCTGCATATGCACCAGCGACAGCATCTCGGCGACCCGGCTGGCGATCTCCCCTTTCGGCAGGCGATCCTGCTTCAGGCCAAAGGCGATGTTCTGCTCCACCGTCATGTGCGGGAACAGCGCATAGGACTGGAACATCATATTGATCGGGCGCTGATAGGGGGCCACGTGCGACAGATCCTGACCATCCAGCACAATCTGGCCGCTGGTCGGTGGCTCAAATCCGGCCAGCATCCGCAGCAACGTTGATTTGCCGCAGCCTGACGCGCCCAGCAGCGCGAAAATTTCACCTTTGTAAATGGTCAGACTGACATCATCCACGGCGTGCTGGCCGTCAAAGGATTTGGTCAGATTGCGAATCTCCAGCAGCGGCGTTAACGCCTTTGCGGTTTTATTTTGAGGACGGGGAATGGCATCGTTCACTACTATCTCTCTCCGGAGCCAGGCGGAACATCGCGGCAAAATCCGCCGCTAAAATGGCACAACAGAGGCCGACACTGCGCCTCTGTTGCTGTTACGTGACAGGTCAATCCGTTCGGGACGAACTACTTACCACTTTTTACTTTAGTCCATGCACGCGTACGCACACGATCCAGTTTCGGATCCTGGACTTTCAGCACAAACAATTTCGACATCGCTTCCGGCGTCGGGAAGATACCCGGGTTGTTACGGATGTCGGCATTGATCAGCGGCAGTGACGCTTTGTTGCCGTTGGCATAGTTCATTTTATTGGAGACATCAGCGATCACTTTCGGATCCATGATGTAGTTCAGCCAGGCATAGGCGCCGTCAATGTTTTTCGCATCTTTCGGAATCGCCATCATGTCGAAGAAGGCCAGTGCCCCCTCTTTCGGCACGCTGTAGCCCAGATGCACACCATTTTTTGCCGCATCCGCACGGTTTTTCGCCTGCAGGATGTCACCTGACCAGCCGATCGCCACGCAGATATTGCCGTTGGCCAGATCGTTGATGTACTGAGACGAGTGGAAATAGCGGATATTCGGACGCAGCTTCAGCAGCAGGTCTGTCGCCGCGCCGGAATAATCTTTGGCATCCGAAGAGTTAGGATCCTTGCCCAGATAGTTCAGCACGGTAGCGAAAATCTCTTCTGGCGCATCCAGGAATGAGACACCACAGCTTTTCAGCTTCTCAAGGTTTTCCGGCTTCATCACCAGGTCCCAGCTGTTGAGCGGCGCATCGGTTCCCAGCGCGGCCTTCACCTTGTCGACGTTATAGCCGATGCCGGTGGTGCCCCACAGGTAAGGAATCGCATATTTGTTACCCGGATCGTGCTGCGCCACTTTTTCCATCAGCGCCGGATCGAGGTTTTTGTAATTTGGCAGCTTGCTCTTATCCAGCGGCTGGAAGACCCCGGACTGAAGCTGACGCGCCAGGAAGCTGGAGGATGGCACCACGACATCGTAGCCGGTACTGCCCGCCATCAGTTTGCCTTCCAGCACTTCGTTGGAGTCAAAGACATCGTAGACAACCTTGATGCCGGACTGCTTTTCAAAGTTCGGCACGGTATCTGGCGAAATATAATCGGACCAGTTGTAGACGTGCAGCGTTTTATCTTCCGCCATGCTGCTGGCCGACGCGACCATCAGCGAAGCCGCTACCACAGCTGACAGCCATTTCTGACGTGAGTTGAACATGTTTTCCATCCTCCTGAGCGGGTCATAACAACGCTGCAAACCTGAGATCCCTGCATTGCGTTCTGTACAGGACGTCAGTGACACAATGAATCATTATTCAGCGGGAGTTTAATAGCAAAATCCTATATCTGAAGCGCAGTTACGCGCCTGTTACAGCCCCGCAAGCATAGCCCCCCTGCTCATGCTGCACCAGACCCCAGCGTAAAAAACGCCTGAAACCGATATTTTATGCATGTTTGAGCTATGAGGTTCGGCTTTGATGGCATAAACGACGACAGATATCTGGCATTAAAGGGCAAAATGCAGAATAAAAAAAGGTGGCGGCAGGCGGCGGATATAAAAAAGCCGTCTCAGGGACGGCTTAGTCTGGAGGGGTCGGGCTAGTGCAGCACCGAATGCACGCTGGAGACCGCAACGTGCTCTTCTTCCTCGCCGACAATCAGCAGATTGTTAGCAAAGGCTTCCAGGATCACCATCGAGATCTGCTCTTCGCTCTGTTTCATAAAGTGCGAGAACTGACCAAAGGTTAATCCGGCGGTGGTCGTCATTGACTGGCAGACAATCAGCTTCGGCAGATTGTCATCCTGAATGTCGATAAACGCTTTTACCGTCAGCGAACTGGCGTTGATCTGCGACAGATCGCCGACCAGCGGAATCAGCGCCGTGGGCTTTACTTCCGCCAGCGCCGAGAACAGGATGACGTTGTCGACC
The DNA here is from genome assembly GCF_056856975.1 of Pantoea sp. PA1. Lineage (NCBI taxonomy): Bacteria > Pseudomonadati > Pseudomonadota > Gammaproteobacteria > Enterobacterales > Erwiniaceae > Pantoea > Pantoea sp. PA1. The sequence continues at coordinate 498,511 of NZ_JBXGEE010000001.1, read as the reverse complement.
AGATCGATTTTGGCGTCAAACACCCCATCAAAGTTTTGCATGTGCGGCAGATGAAGTGCCTGACAGGCATCGCATTCGAACCAGGTGATATTTTGCTGATCCAGCCAGCGACGCAACAGGTCGATATCCGGAACGACAAGAGAATCCATCGTAAAATCCCAGTGGGGTGATAAACAGGCGACTTAGCTTACGGAAAAACGGGCGACGATGCCACGAAAACTGCTGAAAAGCGCGTTTCAGCCTGCGGTTTTAGGACGGAGCCCGGGGATGGTTTGCTGTTCAATCCGCGCGATCATCAGCGCGGCGAGGTTCAGTTCACTGCAGGTTTCAATGCCTTCCAGACCGGGGGAAGCGTTAACCTCCATCACCAGCGGACCGCGATGCGCGCGCAGAATATCGACACCCGCAACCTCCAGCCCAAGCGTAGCGGCGGCTTTCACCGCAATTTCCCGCTCCTGAGGGGTAATCTCCACCGGACAGGCTTTGCCGCCGCGATGCAGATTGGAGCGAAAATCGCCCTCTTTCGCCACCCGCTCAATCGCCGCCACCACCTGATTACCGATGACCAGACAGCGCACATCGCGCCCCCGGGCCTCTTTGATAAACTCCTGCACCAGGATATGGGCGTTGAGGCCGCGAAAGGCATCGATAACGCTTTCTGCCGCCTGCCGCGTTTCCGCCAGCACCACGCCGATACCCTGCGTGCCCTCCACCAGCTTCACCACCAGCGGCGCGCCGCCCACCATGGCGATCAGATCGTCGGTGTCATCGGGTGAGGAGGCAAAGCCGGTAACCGGCATGTCGATGCCCTCCTGCGCCAGCAGCTGCAGCGAGCGTAATTTGTCGCGGGTGCGGGTAATCGCGGCGGAGGCATTGAGCGTGTAACTGCCGCACATCTCAAACTGTCGCAGCACCGCCGTTCCGTAAAAGGTGATGGCGTTGCCGATGCGCGGGATCACCGCATCAAAATGGCCCAGCGGTTCACCGCAATAGTGAACCGCCGGAGAGGCCGGATTGATGTTCATATAGCAGGAGAGCGGATCGATGATTTGCACCTCATGACCGCGAGCTATCGCTTCATCCTGCAGCCGGCGACTGGAGTAAAGCGTGGCATCACGGGACAAAATGGCGATTTTCATCTCTGCTCTCCGCTCCTGGCTTAGCGTGTTGCCCAGCCCTGCTGATGCAGATAATCCAGCATAAACGGGCGTGTCTCTTTGATGATCAGACGCTGAATCAGCTCACTCCAGGTTTCGCTACGCTGGTTGCTGTCTCGCTGCTGATAATAGAGTTCAGTGCGGCTATCGTATTCGGCCAGCACGTTTTTATCCAGTGGCTGATAGCGGTTTTCATGCACCAGCATGGCGTGTGGCATGCGCGGTTTCACGTCCGGTTTTGACTCCGGATGACCCAGGCAGAAACCAAAGAGCGGCAGCACAAATTTCGGCAGGCCCAGCAGCTCGGTCACCTCGGCGATGTTGTTACGGATCCCGCCGATAAAGACGCCGCCCAGCTCCAGCGACTCTGCGGCCACCATTGCATTCTGCGCCATCAGCGCGGTGTCGACGCAGCCCAGCAGCAGCTGCTCGGCACGACCCAGCTGGGCATCCGGGCAAATCTGCAGATGACGATTGAAGTCAGCGCAGAAGATCCAGAACTCAGCAGCCTCTCCGACCCAGGTTTGTCCGCCCGTCAGCGTGACCAGCTTCTCGCGCAGCGCTTTGTCGGTGATGCGGACAATGGAGGAGCATTGCAGAAAACTGGATGTGGACGCCGATTGCGCCGCAGTAATAATCGCTTCGCGCTGCGCTTCGCTGACCGGCTGGTCGGTAAAGGCGCGGATTGAACGGTGGCTGCACAGTAAATCAATGGTCGGTGTCATAAAGTCTCCAGCAACATTATTTTCTTTTATCGGTTCGGTTAAACAGCTGTGGGGCTATCGCTTTTGCGGTACGCCACATCAACAGCCAGGCGGCGGGCAGCATCAGCACGACCCCGGCGATAAACAGCAGCGTGGCCAGCGTTTTTGGCTCAGCCAGACCTGGCACAGGCAGCCAGTGGTTTATCAGCAGCAGCGCCCCCAGAATTAACAGGCCGCCAGCCGCCTCCATCACCACCACAAACCGCGGTAATCTGGCTACACTCTGCATCACACTCTCCTGCCTTCACGGGCTACTGAGGGTCAATTATGGTCAACAACCCAAAATTTGCGCGGGCTGTGGCCGCCGCACGGGCAAAAAAGCCTCTGTTTCAGACGCTTCCTGACGCTTAACATAGCGTGCGGGCATCAGACTAACAGGCAAATCCTGCTTTCTTTAAGCGATATGAGCGGGCATCATGGTTGCCATTCTCTGTTTAGTTGTGTGATGTACATCACACAACAGTCGCTGCAAGGAGTTTTCTATGATTGCTGTTATTTTTGGTCGTCCAGGCTGTCCCTACTGTGTTCGCGCTCATGAACTGGCTGATAAGCTGACTGCCGAGCGGGACGATTTTAGCTATCAGTATGTCGATATTCAGGCGGAAGGCATCACTAAAGCCGATCTGGAAGCGAGTGCGGGCAAACCGGTTTCTACCGTGCCGCAGATCTTTGTGGATGAAAAACATATCGGTGGTTACACCGAGTTTGCGGCCTGGACCAAAGAGAATCTGGGATTTGCCGCATAAGGGCTGAAAGGCCAAATAAAAAAGGCGAGACACCAGTGTCTCGCCTTTTTACTTTCGGGTATCAGCAGCACGGCTGAGCTTAGTTAAGTGACGCCATCACGATCTGCATCAGCCGCACCAGCAAGGCGCCGCAGCCTGCCCAGAACAGCGCGCTGAGGCTCCAGGCGAGCACAAAAAATCCGTTGCCGTGGATAAAGAGGCTGCTGTTCAGCAGTAGCGCGGCCAGTAACGTCCCCCACAGCCCCATCAGCAGCGTGCTTTTCAGCGGACTCTCCACCTGCAGCAGCGCCATCAGAATGCCGGGAAGCATAAAGAGCAGTAATTCAGGCTGACCGCGAAGCGGGCCGGGTCCCACCTGCCAGGTGTGACAGGTAAAAACAAACACCAGACTGTACAACACCACGCCGCACAGGCGGGTCGTCCAGAGATAAGAGCGCTGCGGCATACCACCCCACTGATTAAAAGTAATCCCGACAATGACCTGCTGATAACCCTGCTGCGTTCAGATGGAAATAAAAAGAAACAGTTCGTTGTGACAACGAATGAAAACAGCCAATGGCTGTAGAAGATATTTGTGATTAGAATAGCGCCGCGGAAAAGGTTGCATTTGCAGTACTGATACAACAGCACCTCAACGGCCTGCTCAAGATAGCGAAAAACAGGCCACTCTTCAACAGGTTACAAGTAAACAAGAAGTTAAACAGTGAATATTAACGTCGCAGGATTGTTAAGCGGAAATGACATTTTGTTATTATTTGTCGTTTTAGCGCTCGGCCTCTGTCTGGGTAAGTTGCGTCTTGGCTCAGTTCAGCTGGGAAATTCGATTGGCGTATTAGTGGTTTCGCTCTTATTAGGGCAGCAGCATTTCACCATCAATACCGATGCATTAAGCCTGGGCTTTATGCTGTTTATTTTTTGTGTCGGCGTCGAAGCCGGCCCTAACTTCTTCTCTATTTTCTTTCGCGACGGCAAAAACTATTTCATGCTCGCCATCGTTATGGTGGTCAGCGCGCTGCTGCTGGCACTGGGACTCGGCAAGCTCTTCGGCTGGGATATTGGACTCACCGCCGGGATGCTGGCCGGTTCCATGACCTCAACACCGGTGCTGGTGGGCGCAGGCGATACGCTGCGGCAGAGCATCAGCGATCCTAAACAGCTTGGACTGATGCAGGATCAGCTGAGCCTGGGCTATGCCGTAACCTATCTGATTGGCCTGGTCAGTCTGATTTTTGGTGCCCGTTACCTGCCCCGCCTGCAACATCAGGATCTGCCTACCTGCGCCCAGCAGATCGCCCGCGAGCGCGGTCTGGATGCAGACAGTCAGCGCAAAGTTTTCCTGCCGGTAATCCGCGCCTATCGCGTTGGCCCGGAGCTGGTGGCGTGGAGCGGCGGCAAAAATCTGCGTGAGCTCGGTATCTATCGTCAGACCGGCTGCTACATCGAGCGCATCCGCCGCAACGGTATTCTCGCCAGTCCCGATGGCGATGCGGTGTTACAACTGGGTGATGATATCTCGCTGGTCGGCTATCCCGACGCGCACGCCCGGCTCGATCCCAGCTTCCGTAACGGCAAAGAGGTGTTTGACCGCGACCTGCTGGATATGCGCATTGTCACCGAAGAGATCGTGGTGAAAAACCACAACGCGGTGAACAAACGCCTCAGTAAGCTCAACCTGACCGATCACGGCTGCTTCCTGAACCGGGTCATCCGCAGCCAGATTGAGATGCCGATCGACGACAGCATTATGCTGAACAAAGGCGATGTGCTGCAGGTCAGCGGCGAGGCACGCCGGGTGAAAAGCGTCGCGGACCGCATTGGCTTTATCGCCATTCACAGTCAGATGACCGATCTGCTGGCGTTCTGTGCCTTCTTTATCGTGGGGCTGATGATTGGTCTGATTACCTTCCAGTTCAGCAATTTCAGTTTTGGTATCGGTAACGCCGCCGGCCTGCTGTTCGCCGGGATCATGCTGGGATTCCTGCGCGCCAACCACCCGACCTTTGGTTATATTCCGCAGGGCGCGCTGACAATGGTGAAAGAGTTCGGTCTGATGGTGTTTATGGCGGGAGTGGGGTTGAGTGCCGGCAGCGGCATTAATCACAGCCTGAGCAGCGATGGTGCGCTGATGCTGCTGTGCGGCCTGCTGGTCAGCCTGCTTCCGGTCATCATCTGCTTTCTGTTTGGTGCCTATGTGCTGCGGATGAACCGCGCCCTGCTGTTTGGTGCCATCATGGGCGCACGCACCTGCGCCCCTGCAATGGAGATTATCAGCGATACGGCTCGCAGTAATATCCCGGCGCTGGGCTATGCCGGGACCTACGCCATCGCCAACGTGTTACTGACGCTGGCGGGGACGCTGATTGTAATTGTCTGGCCGATATTGCCCCTATAAAAATTTTTTGGCTACGTCCAGAACTTTTTTGTCAGCGGGCAGTCCTAATAAGTGCCACTGCTTTTCTTTGAAATCCCCAGATTGTGGAGCCCGCTGGTCTTTTTCCTGGCGGGTTTTTTTATGCCCTTTTTTCTTGCGCGCCGCGCTGCCGCGTCTGAATCCCGCCATTCCCCTGCCGAACTTAAACCGTTGCACAACTCAGTAACAGATTAAGAGCACGATGATGGACGAAACGCATCGCAATCAGCAGGATAGAGTGCTGTGAAATTAGCTATTTGTGCTGATTAACTGGGCGAGCGCGCTGGTGCTGACTGTTTTTATTGCCGCTGTTATCAGAAGGCTGACCGGGTAGCGTCAGCCACTGTTAGCCGGGCTGTCTGCTGAGGAATCTATCCCGGAATGGAAGAACTGAACCACTCACTGTTTACTGCCATTAATGCCACACCAGCGTCACCTGCCTGGTTACTGCAACTGGCGACCTTTATTGCCAAAGATCTGATTGCCATCGTGCCGCTGCTCATCGTGGTGATGTGGTTGTGGGGGCCACGCGATCAGCTCTCTTCGCAGCGGGCACTGGTGCTGAAAACCGGCATGGCGCTGATCTATGCGCTGACGATCTCCTGGTGTGTAGGCCAGCTGCTGCCCCATCCGCGTCCGTTCGCCATTGGTTTCGGTTATCAGTTCCTGCATCATGCGGCGGATGACTCCTACCCCAGCGATCACGGCACCACGATTTTCACTTTTGCCCTGGCCTTTATTTTCTGGCATCGCCTCTGGTCGGGGGTGGTTCTGATGGGTGTGGGTTGCGCTATCGCCTGGTCACGGGTCTATCTTGGCGTTCACTGGCCGCTGGATATGCTGGGTGGATTCCTGGTCGGGCTGCTGAGCTGTCTGGCTTCGCATCTGGCATGGCAGTTCTATGGCGAGCGGATGCTGGCTGTTATCCATCCCCTCTATCGGGCGCTGTTTGCGGTGCCGATTCGCAAAGGCTGGACGCAGGATTGAAAAAAGAGGCGACAGCCTCCTGATAATTACCGTGCAGGTCTGCGATGCTCGCGGCATGATCGAGCCTGCTCAGGGAACAGGGTCAGATCGGAAAGACGCAAAACCGTCATCCCTGACTGCTCGGCCCGCGCCTTCCCTGGCGCGGGACGCTTTCCTCTTCTGACCCTGTTCCCTGCGCCTTACGTTGATGCGTAGCGGTTATCCCCTGGTCTGGATGCATTAACCGCTTCAGGGACGCGTCAGCGTCCCTGATAACTTATGAAAACCATTTCCCAAACCAGCCGTTAAATTTCATCATCACGAAGTCAATCATCCGGCTGAAGAATCCGCCTTCCTGCACATCCTGCATCACCACCAGCGGGCGCTGTTCAATGGTTTTGCCGTCCAGCTGAAAATCGATCGTGCCCACCACCTGATTCTTCTTCAGCGGTGCTTCCAGCTGAGGTGTGGTCAGTTTAAAACTCGCCTTCAGGTTCTTCATCTGCCCTTTAGGGATGGTCAGCGCCGCATCTTTTGCGACGCCAAGATTGACCTGGCTGCGATCGCCGAACCAGACCCGCTGCTGAGCAAAAGGTGCATCGGCTTTAATAGGGGTTACCGTTTCAAAGAAGCGGAAGCCCCACGTCAGCAGCTTTTCACTTTCGCGGAAGCGGATCGCATCGCTGGTGGTGCCCAGCACCACGGAGATCAGGCGCATGTCACCTTCGGTCGCAGAGGCAACCAGATTGTTCCCCGCCCCGGAGGTGTGGCCGGTTTTAACGCCATCGACCTTGAGATTGGTGCTCCACAACAGACGGTTACGGTTGATCTGGCGGATATTATTGAAGGTGAACTCTTTCTCTTTGTTCAGCGCATACTCATCGGGGACATCACGGATCAGCGCCTGCGCAATCAGGGCCATATCCCGTGCGGTACTGTACTGCCCTTCTGCATCCAGGCCGTGAACCGTCATAAAGTGGGTGTTCTGCAGGCCCAGCGCCTTCACGTAGTTATTCATCAGGCCGATAAACGAATCCTGACTGCCCGCCACGTAATCCGCCAGCGCAATACAGGCATCGTTGCCGGACTGGATCACAATGCCTTTATTCAGCTCATGTACCGGGATGCGGTCACCCGGCTTGAGAAACATCAGGGATGAACCGCGCAGCTTAGGATTGCCGGTCGCCCAGGCATCCTGTCCTACGGTAACCATATCATCCGGTTTAATTTTGCCCGCTTTAATCGCCTGACCCACCACGTAGCTGGTCATCATTTTGGTCAGACTGGCGGGATCGAGACGCTGATCGGCGCTGGATTCAGTTAAGACTTTACCGCTGGCGTAATCCATCAGGATCCACGCTTTTGCGTCAATGCCTGGCGCGGCGGGAGCCTGTTCAGCATAGGCGCTGATCGGGGCGATAATCAGTAATGAGGTAGCAGCGAGAAGCCGCAGGCGTGATGGGAAGCGAGTGTTTGTCATGGGCGTGGCCGGATTGTCCTTGTTAACGCGAAATTCCAGGGGCAGAAAATTCTCACTCAAACGCTAACCGTTGACGGCAGCGAAAAAAACCGCCGAATCGTAAAGTTTTTTAGAGTTTAGTCGATTTACCCTGGCACAACGGCCGCGCGCGTGCCCTTTCGCCTCGCTTCTGTCATTCCCAAAACTGCGTGAAATTCCGATTTTTCGCAGAAGAGTTAAGTCGGTCACAATTTTCCGCTAACCTGAAAGCCAGTCAGCCGAGGAGACCGACCATGGACTTAGCCCTTTTTGATCTGGATGAAACACTTATTTGTGAAGACAGCACCAGCCTGTGGCTGCGCTGGCTGGTATCACAGGGGTTCGCCCCCAGCGAACTGATCGATCAGGAACAAGCACTGATGGCCCAGTACTATGCCGGCACGCTCTCAATTGAAGAGTATATGAATAAAACCCTCTCACCGCTGTCGGGTATGGCCACCCTCACGGTGGAAGGCTGGGTGCGCCGCTTTATTCATCGCGACATCATGCCCCGCGTTTTTCCCGCGGCGCGGGAACGCATCGAGTGGCACCGGGCGCGCGGCGACCGCGTCATGATTATCTCTGCCAGCGGTGAGCATCTGGTGGTGCCGATTGCTCAGCAACTGGGGGCCTGCGGTGCGCTGGCGATTGGCGTTGAAATCGTGGACCAGCGTTACAGCGGCAATACCTACGGCACCATGACCTATAAAGAGGGCAAAGTGACCCGGCTGGGTGACTGGAAAGCGCTGCAGGCGGAGGAGACGTTTGACCGCACCTGGGCCTACAGCGATTCGATGAATGACCTGCCCCTGCTGGAGCAGGCCGATCACGCCCATGTCATCAACCCGGACGAAAGACTGCATCAGGAAGCGGTCAGCCGGGGATGGCAGGTTTATCACTGGGCACGCTGAATCAGCCGCGGGACGCGCCAGCGTCCTGCGCTAATCCCACTTTCAGCAGTTTGCCGTTGGCCTCATCGGTCAGCACATAGAGCCAGCCATCCGGTCCCTGCCGCACATCGCGAATCCGCGCATTCTGATCACCCAGCAGACGCTGCTCTTCCACCACTTTTTCGCCGTTCACACTCAGCCGAATCAGGTTCTTCTCTTTCAGCGCGCCGATAAACAGCGAATTCTTCCACTGCGGAAAACGGGCACTGTTGTAAAACGCCATGCCACTGATGGCTGGAGAGACTTTCCAGTGCCAGATCGGCTGCTCGGTGCCTGCAACATGGGTACCCTTTGACTCCGGCACTTTATCGCCGCTGTAGTCAATGCCGTAGGTCGCCAGCGGCCAGCCGTAGTTTTTTCCACGGCTCATGATATTCACTTCATCGCCGCCGCGTGGGCCATGCTCATTTTCCCATATCATGCCGGTCCAGGGATTCAGCGCCAGCCCCTGCGGATTACGCAGGCCAAGCGCCCAGATCTCCGGCCGCGCGCCGGGCTGTTTCACAAACGGGTTATCATCCGGCACGCTGCCGTCGGCATTCAGCCGCAGCAGTTTGCCCTGCAGTTTATCGAGGTCCTGCGCGGCGCTGCTGACAAAATTATCGCCGAAGGCGATCCAGAGATAGCCCTGAGTATCAAACGCCAGCCGGGTGCCGATGTTATTACCGCTGGAGAGCATCGGCGTCTGCCGGATCACCTCGCGGAAATCGCTGAGCTGGCGATTATCCCTGCTCAGTGTCCCGACACCGACCACCGCCCCCGCTTTGCCCTTGCTGTCAGCCTCGGTGTAACTGAGCCAGACACGACGGCTGCTGGCGAAGTCGGGAGCCAGCACCACATCCAGCAGGCCGCTCTGCCGCTGTGCCCAGACCTCTGGCACGCCCTGAATCGGCTGCGACAGACCGCTCTCCGGGTTCCAGCTGCGCAGCTGCCCGCTCCGTTCGGTTATCAGCAGCGTTTTATTATCGGGCAGAAAGGCAACCGACCATGGATGTTGTAACTTATCCTGTAACACCTCAACCTGCAGGTCAGCGGCAAACAGCGGCGGGACTGAGAGCAGCGAACCGGTCAGCAGCAGAACGGTTGAAAAACGGGACATAGAGTTCTCCTCATGGGATAGCGTGCCCTTAAGCGTAGTCAGCCCGCGCACAGTGAACCTGAGGATTTACAAAAGATTAAACAGGAAACCCGCCGCAGGACGCAGCGGGTGAGAGGCATTACTCGAAGCAGGTGTCCGGATTCTCAGACAGGGTGATGAACTGCTTGCCACCCTGGGTCAGCGCCATAATGGTGCCGCTTTCGATATCGTAAACCCAGCCATGCAGACGCAGTTTGCCGTTGCGCAGTGCGACGGAAACCGAAGGGTGGGTTTTCATGTTGTTCAGCTGCGCGATCACGTTCTCTTTGACCATCTCATTCAGCTTCTTCTCCGGTGAGTCATACTCACGCTGCTCGACCACCGCTTTTGCCGCATCGGCATAGCGCAGCCAGTGCTCTACTGCGGGCATGGTGTCCATGCAGGCGCAGGAAGCAATGGCGTTCATGGCACCACAGTTGGAGTGACCGCAGATGATGATGTCGGAAACGCCCAGCGCGACCACGGCATATTCGATTGTCGCGGATACACCACCAGGCTCCGGGCCAAATGAGGGAACGATGTTGCCCGCGTTGCGGATAACGAACAGCTCTCCTGGCTCCTGCTGCGTCACCAGCTCAGGCACCAGACGGCTGTCTGAACAGGAGATGAACAGGGCTTTCGGATTTTGATTTGACGCCAGGCTTTTGAAAAGATCCTTCCTTTCAGGAAACACATTCTGCTGGAAATTCAGAAATCCTTTGATGATCTCTTTCATTATTTAGCTCTCACATTATCCATTTCATTACCTGAGGGGCATAGCCCCCTCAGTGGGGTTAGCGGGTTTATTATTAATGAAAACAAGTGAATATCAACCCGCGTTTTTCATTCACTGTTCAGCCGGGGTTACGTACAGCGCTTCGCTTATCCGCCAGACAGCGGTCCAGGCGGCGATTTCTTTTTATAGCACGGTGAGTTACCACGACGCGCCCGTTTTTCTCTGAGCCTGATGCGGGTCTGCAAAGCGAACAGGCTTTTACGCGTTTTTTCACTACTTTACGTCGTGCGCCAGGCTGAAATCGTTTTCAGTCATTCACGCTCAGCGGACGCATCGCATCCGGCAGATTGCTGCGCCGTGAGCGTAATCCGCCGGGTGCAGTCAGCCAGCAGGGTTTTGACGGGAAGAAGCAGGAAAGATGAAATAGCGCGGAAAGCGGAGGCACTGCGGCGTGAAATAAATTTCGCCTCCCCGGCGCTGTAGACGCGCCGGGCAGAAAAGCGGTCATGCTGGTTCAGCGCTCAGCCATAAAGTTGCTGATGCGCCTTTTTCCGTTGCAGATAGTCCTCATCGGCCCGGAGACGGTCCCAGTAAGCTTTGAAAATGGCCGCCGCCGCGGCTTTTTCTTCGTTGACGCCACGCGGCAGCTCCTTGCCTTCAGCGTCATATTTTCGTCCGCCCTTGTGATTGCTGTAGCGGCGGGCACGGGTATAGCCCATCTGGATAAACTTGCGCGCCATATCCATGCCGACAAAGTCATCCTGACGCCGGTAATCTTCAAACAGCGCCATGATCTTTTCTGCCGACTCTTCAGCAATGGGAACGGTGCGAAATCGCCAGTGAGGCAGGATTTCGCTCTTATAAGGCTCGACCATCAGCACACCCTGCTCCCCGCGGCCGACCTGATATCGCTCAGGGTGCTTACGGAAGTCGATAGTGCTGAAGTCCTGATCATAATCGAAAGGTTTCATGTCTTTAGTTTAGGATCAAGTGCGTCGCGCAGCCCGTCTCCGAGTAAATTAAATGCCAGAACAGTGAAGAAGATCGCCAGACTGGGGAAAATCGCCACGTGCGGCGCGATAACCATGTCGGCGCGCGCCTCATTCAGCATGGCGCCCCACTCCGGCGTGGGCGGTTGTGCCCCTAAACCCAGAAAGGAGAGACTGGCAGCGGTGATGATGGAGGTGCCGACGCGCATGGTAAAATATACCACAATCGGTGAGACCGTCCCCGGCAGGATATGTCGCATCAGAATGGTCCAGTCAGAGGCGCCGATGCTGCGCGCTGACTCAATAAAGGTCTGATGCTTGAGTACCAGCGTATTGCCGCGCACCAGGCGGGCAAAAGCCGGGATGCTGAAGATGGCTACCGCCACAATCACATTGCTCATGCCGCTGCCCATAATGGCGACAACCGCTATCGCCAGCAGAATGCCGGGAAAGGCAAACAGCACATCACAGATGCGCATGATGATGCGGTCCCACCACCCTTCATAATATCCCGCCAGCAGGCCAGAGAGGGTGCCAATCAGCGCGCCGATCAACACAGAGAAGAAACCCGCAATCAGGGAAATACGCGTGCCGACCAGCACCCGGCTGAAGATATCGCGCCCCAGCGAGTCCACACCAAACAGGTGCATCAGTGACGGCCCCTCGTTGAGCCGGTCATAATCGAAATAGTTCTCCGCATCGAACGGCGCAACCCACGGTGCGATAAATGCCAGTACAATCAGCATCAGCACAAACAGGCCCGCCAGCAGCGCCACCGGCTGCCGTCTGAAACGCCGCCAGAACTCACGCCACGGTGTCCGCACCCGATTCTCCGCGAGCAGCGGCATGCTTTTCAGTGCCGCTTCGCGTCGCCAGTTTTTCATCGCGACTCCTTAAAGCGAATAGCGGGATTGATGACCGCATAGAGCATGTCGGTAAACAGATTGATCAGAATAAACTCCAGTGAAAACAGCAGGACCTCTGCCTGAATCACCGGGTAGTCGCGCATCGTCACAGAATCGACCAGCAGACGTCCCAGGCCAGGCCAATTGAAAACCACTTCAACCACAATCGAGCCACCCAGCAGAAAACCGAACTGCAGGCCCATCATGGTTACAACCGGGATCATGGCATTGCGCAGGCCATGTTTGACCACCACCAGCGACTCGCGTACCCCTTTGGCCCGTGCAGTCCGCATATAGTCTTCCTGCATGACCTCGACAAAGGAGGCGCGGGTAAAACGGGCCATCACCGCCGCGACCGCGGCACCTAAGGTGATCGAAGGCAGGATGTAGTGTTTCCAGCTCTCTGCACCTACCGTCGGCAGCCATCCCAGCTCAACCGAGAAGACCTGCATCAGCAGCATGCCGAGTGCAAAGGCGGGGAACGAAATGCCCGACACCGCCAGCGTCATCCCCAGCCGGTCGGGCCAGCGGTTGCGCCAGACGGCTGAGACAAGGCCAATCGCCATGCCAAAAATCACTGCCCAGACCATGCTGACCAGCGTCAGCCAGAGGGTCGGCATAAAGCGCGTGGCAATCTCTTCGGCGACCGGCCGTTTCGACACCATCGACTGGCCAAAATCGCCCTGCAGCGCATTCAGTAAAAAGTGCCAGAACTGCTGCGGCAGCGGCAGATCCAGCCCCAGCTCCTGCCGCACCAGCGCCACCACGGAGGCATCGGCTTCCGGCCCGGCGATCAGGCGTGCGGGATCGCCCGGCAGCAGGTGCACAAACAGGAACACCAGCACCGCCACAATCAGCAGCGTCGGGATCAGCCCGAAAAGTCGTTTAATGAAATAGTTAAACATGCAACATCCTGCAGCTGCGGCCAGCCCGCGGGCTGGCCGGCTCCGTTACTTCAGAGTCGCCTCATCAAAATTGAATGAGGTATCGGGCATCACATAAAAACCGCTGAGGTTTTTGCTGTTAGCAGAGACCAGCTGCTCAACCACCAGCGGGATCCAGGGGTGATCCTGCCAGATGGTATCCTGCGCATCTTTGTAAAGGCGCGCTTTCTCAGTACGGTCGGTGGTTTTCAGCGCATCGGCCAGATCTTTATCGACCTTTGGATTGCTGTAAAACGCGGTGTTGAAGATGGCCGGTGGCCAGGCTGCGGTGGCGAACAGCGGCGTCAGCGCCCAGTCTGCTTCGCCGGTTGAGGCGGACCAGCCGGTATAGAACATCCGCACACCGCTCTCTTTCTGCCCTTTGCCCTCAACTTCCGCCGCACGCTGACCGGCATCCATCGCCGTGACCTTAACCTTCACGCCCACCTGTGCCAGCTGCTGCTGGGTGAACTGCAGCACCTTCTGCGCAGTACTGTGGTTGTGCGACGACCAGAGCGTGGTCTCGAAACCGTTCGGATAGCCCGCCTCTTTCAGCAGCGCTCTGGCTTTGGCCGGGTCGTAGCTTATCGCCGGATAGCTCTGCGCAAAGTCGATGGAGGGCGGCACAACGCCGGTCGCTGGCGTCGCATATCCGGAGAACGCCACTTTCGCCAGCGCCTGACGGTTGATGGCGTATTCCAGCGCCTCGCGCACTTTCGGGTTATCGAACGGCTTCTGAGTCACGTTAAGGCTGATGTAGCGCTGCATGATGGATGGCGTGGTCACCACATCCAGCTTGCTGTTCTGCTCCAGCCGCTTCGCCTGCTCATAAGGCACCGGGAAAGCGAAGTTCGCCTCACCGGTCTGCAGCATCGCCGCACGGGTGTTGTTATCCACCACCGGACGCCAGGTGATGCTGTCCAGCTTCGGATAGCCCGGCTTCCAGTAGCCATCCCACTTCTTCACCTTCACAAAGTCAGTCTGATTCCAGGTTTCAAACAGAAACGGACCGGTCCCGACCGGATGGAAACCGATCTCTTTGCCATATTTTTTCAGCGCAGTGGGCGAAATCATCGCCGCCGCCGGGTGCGCCAGGATGTTGATAAAGGCGGAGAACGGCTCCTTCAGGGTCACTTTAACCGTGGTCGGATCCACCACTTCGGTGCTGGCGATATGTTTAAACAGGTTGTAGCGCTTGAGGTGATTATCGGGATTGCTGGCGCGATCGAGATTGACCTTCACGGCTTCGGCATTGAAGTCCGTGCCGTCCTGGAATTTGATGCCGGAACGCAGCTTAATGGTGTAGGTCAGTCCGTCCGGGCTGGCCTGATAGCTTTCCGCCAGCACGTTGGTCAGCTTCATCGCTTTATCAAAGCCGAACAGGCCCTGATAGAAAGATTTGGCGACCGCCTGCGACAGCGTGTCGTTGGCATCATAGGGATCGAGCGTCGTGAAATTGGACGCGACGGCAATCACCGCATCCTGTGCTGCCCAGGCGGGCAGTGCCATTGCGCTGCTTAACACGCCAGCCGCCAGTAACCCTTTACGCATCGTTATCTGCATCTTGTTCTCCTGTAATCCCTGTCGGGTTGGTCGCCGGGGCGACATCGTCACTGTTCAGGTCGCACTGATAACGTGGCGCGCGACGAAATGGCCCGGCGCCACCTCCATCAGCGGCGCCACTTCAGGCTCATCCCCTAATGCATGGATCGGGCTGGGGATCTCATCGACCAGTAAGGCTCGTTCACGACGGCGGTGAGCCGGATCGGCTACCGGCACCGCCGCCATAAGTTTGCGGGTATAGGGATGCTGCGGCTGCTCAAAGACCGCCTGACGCGGCCCTATCTCGACAATCTGACCGAGATACATCACCGCCACGCGGTGGCTGATCCGCTCGACCACCGCCATATCGTGAGAAATAAAGAGAAAGGCGATGCCAAACTCGCGCTGCAGGTCGAGCATCAGATTGATAATCTGCGCCTGAACTGACACATCCAGCGCAGAGACGGACTCGTCGGCGATCACCACTTTAGGGTTCAGCGCCAGCGCACGGGCGATGCAGATTCGCTGACGCTGTCCGCCGGAAAATTCATGCGGATAGCGCTGAGCATGCTCCGGCAGCAGACCCACTTTATCCAGCAGCCAGGCGACGCGCTGCTCCGCCTCGCGTCGCGGCATCACCTTATGTACCAGCAGCGGCTCCATGATTGAAAAACCCACCGTCAGGCGTGGATCGAGTGAGGCATAAGGGTCCTGAAAGATAAACTGAATGTCGCGTCGCAGATGGGCCAGTGCGGCACCGGAAAGCGTATCTATCCGCTGTCCGTCGAAGGTCAGCGTGCCGCCCTGGCTCGCCACCAGCCTGAGCAGTGAACGTCCGGTGGTGGATTTACCGCAGCCTGATTCGCCCACCAGCGCCAGTGTCTCACCGGCATAGAGGTCGAAACTGACTTTTTCGACGGCGTGAACCCGGCTTTTAACCCGATTCAGCAGCCCGCCGCGAATATCGAAGCGGGTCACCAGATCACGCACCTGTAAAATCGGGGGCTGCAGACGGCGTACCGTATCCTGCGGCACGTCTTGGGCCGCGTCGCTGTGCAGCAGGGGAAATTTCGCGGGCAACGGCTGGCCCTGCATGGCACCGAGCTTTGGCACGGCGGCCAGCAGCGCCTGGGTGTAGGGCTGTTCCGGTGCGCTGAACAGCCGGTCGACCGGGGCTTTTTCCACCACCTCGCCGCGGTACATCACCTGAACCCGGTCAGCCATTTCAGCCACTACGCCCATATCGTGAGTGATAAAAATCACCCCCATCTGCATCTCTTTCTGCAGCACGCGGATAAGCTGCAGAATCTGCGCCTGAATCGTCACATCGAGCGCCGTGGTTGGCTCATCGGCAATCAGCAGGGCGGGTTTGCAGCAGAGAGCCATTGCAATCATCACCCGCTGGCGCATCCCGCCTGACAGCTGATGTGGAAACCGGGAGAGGACATTTTGCGCATCAGGGATCCGTACCAGGTCCAGCATCCGGCGCGCTTCCGCCAGCGCGGCGGCATGACTCTGCCCCTGATGCAGACGAATCGATTCGGCGATCTGCTCGCCGACGGAGAAGACGGGATTCAGCGAGGTCATCGGCTCCTGAAAGATCATCGCCATATCGGCGCCGCGCACCCGGCGCATCTGCTGCTTTGAGGCACGCATCAGATCCAGCACCTCCCCATTGCGACGGCGCAGCAGCGCTTCGCCACTGACCTGGCCTCCCGCCTGCTCAATGAGCCGCATCAGCGCCAGAGACGTGACCGATTTGCCTGAACCTGACTCGCCCACCAGCGCCAGCGTCTCGCCGCGAAACAGATCGAGTGACAAATGGCGCACCGCGCGGGTCAGGGTCGCCTCATGCTGAAATTCCACGCTGAGATCGCGCACCGCCAGCACCTGCTCAGGGGCCAGGGTCGGATGCGTTTGCCTGTCGCTCATCTCTGCTCCTTAACTTTCGCGGTAGATAGCGACTTCCGCTGGCTCGCCCACCCGGGCGACGCCGCGGTACATTCCCTCGCTGTTAAACGGCAGGGCCACATTACCCGCACGATCGACAGCAATCAGGCCACCGCTGCCGCCCAGCTCCAGTACGCTGTCATGAATGACATTGACGCTGGCCTGCTGCAGCGTACGACCGGCATAGCGCATCTGTGCCGCCACGTCATAAGCGGCCAGCGTGCGCATAAAGACTTCACCGGTGCCGGTACAGGAGACCGCCACGCTGTCGTTGCTGGCATAGCAGCCCGCACCCGGCAGCGGCGAGTCGCCTACCCGTCCGGCCTGTTTATTCGTCATGCCGCCCGTTGAGGTCGCCGCAGCCAGATTGCCCTCCAGGTCCAGCGCCACCGCGCCCACCGTGCCAAACTTGCGGTCAGGGTCGAGCGGGTCGTCGTGGTGTGCCGCGCCATCATGGTCCAGCACCGCCGACTCGCTATTCAGCGCGCGCTGCAACTGTTCCCACCGTTCCGGCGTCGAGAAGTAGTCGGGGCTCACCGGCGCCAGCCCGTTCGCCACCGCGAACTGTTCAGCCCCCTCACCGATGAACAGCACATGCTCGCTTTTTTCCAGCACGGCACGCGCCGCCAGAACCGGGTTGCGCACCCGCGTCACGCCGGCGACGGCGCCCGCCTCCAGCGTGCGCCCATCCATGATGCAGGCATCGAGTTCATGCGTGCCCTGATGGGTAAATACCGCGCCCTTACCGGCATTAAACAGCGGGCACTCTTCAAGCAGCCGCACCGCTTCCGTTACCGCATCCAGTGCGCTGCCACCCTGCGCCAGGATCTGCTGGCCCTGAGTGACAATCTCCTGCAGCGCCTGACGATATGCCTGTTCTTTTTCAGCGCTCATCGCTGAGCGCGTAATGGCACCCGCGCCGCCGTGAATGGCAATCACTGCTTTAACCATAACGCTCTGCCCTGTTGCATCCGCATGAAAAACACTGATTTAAAATGGTTTTCATCCATTTTTGATGATTTTTGACTATAGAAAGCCTGCTAAGGGTTGTAAAGCGGAAACTGTTCCTGTGGTTATAACCTTTTCTTACCACCCTATATCATTTTGACCCTTATCGCGGGCAAGCCCGGGGTGACACCGATGTGACTCAGCGGCCAATTGCCACCATAATAGGCAGCATCTGAATTCACCAGGCTGGACCCTTATGGAAAGTTTTACTGCAGGTTTGATCTCCCTTGAGGAGGCGCAACAAAAAATGCTCGCGCAGCTGACGCCCATCGCCGACGCTGAGAACGTGTCGCTGGCCGCGGCGGCTGGCCGCATCACGGCAAAAGCGGTCACCTCCTCTATCGCCGTACCGCCCTTTGATAACTCCGCGATGGATGGTTACGCCGTCAGGCTGGCAGATATCAGCCACGGTAAGCCGCTGCCGGTGGCCGGTAAAGCCTTCGCTGGCGCACCCTTCAGTGGTGAGTGGCCGCAGGGCAGCGTGATCCGCATCATGACCGGTGCGCCGGTTCCCGCAGGCTGCGACGCGGTGGTGATGCAGGAGCAGACGGAAACGCGGGAGGGGGCCGTTGTGATCACCGCACCGGTGCGTCCCGGCCAGAATATCCGCCTGACCGGCGACGATATTCAGCCCGGTCATGTCGTGCTGGAAGCGGGCACGCGGCTGGGCGCGGCGGAACTGCCCCTGCTGGCTTCACTGGGGATTGCGCAGGTCAGCGTAGTGCGAAAAGTGCGGGTGGCGATCTTCTCCACCGGTGATGAACTGCAGCCGGTGGGGGAACCGCTGGCCGAAGGCGCAATTTACGATACTAACCGTTTCGCCGTGTCGCTGATGCTGAATAAGCTTGGCTGCGACATCATTGACCTGGGGATTATCAAAGACGATCCGGCGGCCCTGCGGGCGGCTTTCGCAGAGGCGGATCGGCAGGCGGATGTGGTGATCAGCACCGGCGGTGTCTCGGTCGGGGAAGCGGACTTTACCAAAACGATGCTGGAAGAGCTGGGGGCAATCAGCTTCTGGAAGCTGGCGATCAAACCCGGCAAACCTTTTGCTTTTGGCCGCCTCAGCCACAGCTGGTTCTGCGGTTTACCGGGTAATCCGGTCTCGGCTGCTGTCACCTTTTATCAGCTGGTTCAGCCGCTGCTGGCGAAACTTACCGGCCTGCAGAAATCGGCTCTGCCGCCGCGTCAGAAAGTGCGCTGCGCCTCTGCGCTCAAAAAATCACCGGGCCGGCTCGACTTCCAGCGTGGCATCCTGCGCCAGAACGCGCAGGGTGAGCTGGAGGTGCAGACCACCGGCATGCAGGGTTCCCACGTCTTCAGCTCTTTTGCGCAGGCAAACTGCTTCATTGTGCTGGAGCGGGAGCGCGGCAATGTGGAGCCTGGCGAATGGGTTGAGGTGGAACCCTTCAACGCCCTGCTGGAGGCGTAAATGCTGCCTGAATTAAGCGATGAGGAGATGCTGCGCTACAACCGGCAGATCGTCCTGCGCGGTTTCGATTTTGACGGTCAGGAGCGACTTAAAGCCAGCCATGCGCTGATCGTCGGGCTGGGCGGACTTGGCTGTGCCGCCGCGCCCTGGCTGGCGTCAGCCGGGATCGGCAGCCTGACGCTGCTTGACTTCGACACCGTGTCGCACTCTAACCTGCAACGGCAGATACTGCATCATGACGCCGATATTGGCTGTGCCAAAGTCGAATCGGCGGCACAAAGCCTGGCGGCCATCAATCCTCACTGTCAGCTGCATCCGGTCAACGGCCAGCTGGATGATACGGCACTGCTGGCGCTGATAGCCCGCCAGCAGGTGGTGCTGGACTGCACCGACAATGTTGCGGTGCGGGAGCAGCTCAACCGGCTCTGTCGCCAGCAGGGCGTCCCGCTGGTCTCCGGGGCGGCAATTCGTATGGAGGGCCAGATCAGCGTATTCAACTGGCAGCCCGGCACGCCCTGCTATCGCTGTATCAGCCGCCTGTTTGGCGAACAGACCCTGAGTTGTGTCGAAGCAGGCGTCATGGCCCCGCTGGTGGGGGTGATTGGTGCAATGCAGGCGATGGAAGCGATTAAGGTCCTGACGGCCTTTGGCACGCCGGCCACCAGCCGGTTGCTGATGTACGATGCCATGAGTGCAGAATTCCGCAGCATGAAAGTGGCGCAGGATGCGCACTGTGAAGTGTGTGGCGATGGGGCATAGGCTCCCTGAAGCTGGCTCTGGCCTCAGAGTGATTACGTCACGGCCCATTCCGGGCCAAAAAAAGGGGTGGCCTGCGCCCCCCCCTTTTATCAGACGATTCCCTGACTGCGCAGGTAATCTTCATAGTTGCCGGTGAAGTCCACCACCTTGTCTGCTTTCAGCTCAATCACGCGGGTTGCCAGCGAGCTGACAAATTCACGGTCGTGCGACACAAACACCAGTGTGCCTTCATACATCTCCAGCGCCATATTGAGCGATTCAATCGACTCCATATCCAGGTGGTTAGTCGGCTCATCCATAATCAGGATGTTCGGTTTCTGCATCATCAGCTTGCCGAACAGCATGCGCCCTTTCTCACCACCGGAAAGCACCTTCGCCGGTTTCTTAATATCATCCTGTGAAAACAGCAGGCGACCCAGAATACCGCGAATCGTCTGCTCATCATCACCGGGCTGTTTCCACTGACTCATCCAGTCAAATACGGTCAAATCATTAGCAAAATCTTCGGCGTGATCCTGCGCGTAATAACCAATGCGCGCATTCTCTGACCATTTAACGCTGCCGTTATCGGGCTCAAGTTGCCCTACCAGCGTCTTCAGCAGCGTCGATTTACCAATACCGTTGGCGCCGATGATCGCCAGCTTTTCGCCCACTTCCATCAGCAGATTTAAATTCTTAAACAGCGGACCGTTATCAAACCCTTTGGTTAATCCTTCCACTTCGAGGGCATTTCGGAACAGCTTCTTATCCTGCTCAAAACGGATAAACGGGTTCTGACGACTGGACGCTTTGACTTCTTCCAGTTTAATTTTATCCATCTGTTTTGCGCGCGATGTCGCCTGACGCGATTTAGAGGCGTTGGCGCTGAAACGGCTGACGAACGACTGCAGGTCAGCAATCTGCGCTTTTTTCTTGGCGTTGTCAGATAACAGACGTTCACGCGCCTGGGTTGCGGCGGTCATATATTCGTCATAATTACCGGAATAGACACGCAGCTCGCCATAATCCAAATCCGCCATGTGGGTGCAGACCATATTAAGGAAGTGACGGTCATGCGAAATGATAATCATGGTGCTGTCACGTTCATTCAGCACCTGCTCCAGCCAGCGAATGGTATCGATGTCCAGGTTGTTGGTCGGTTCATCGAGTAACAGAATATCGGGATTGGAAAACAGCGCCTGCGCCAGCAGCACGCGCAATTTAAAGCCCGGCGCAATTTCGCTCATCGGGCCATAATGCTGTTCAACCGGAATACCGACACCGAGTAATAACTCACCGGCACGGGATTCGGCGCTATAGCCATCCATCTCACCGTAAAGCGCCTCAAGGTCACCGACCTTATACCCCTCTTCTTCGCTCATTTCTGGCAAAGAATAAATACGGTCACGCTCCTGCTTAACTTCCCATAATTCATGGTGACCCATGATCACGGTGTCCAGCACGCTGAATTGTTCAAAGGCGAACTGATCCTGACGCAGCTTACCGATACGCTCGTTGGGATCGTAAGAGACGTTGCCGGCTGAAGGCACCAGATCGCCACCCAAAATCTTCATGAAGGTGGATTTTCCGCTGCCGTTCGCACCGATTAAACCGTAACGATTACCGCCGCCAAATTTAACGGAGATATTCTCGAACAGTGGCTTACTGCCAAACTGCATGGTGATATTGCTGCTAACTAACACGGCATTGACCTTTGTGAAGAGAGTGGATGAAAAAACGGCGGCTATTATGCCAGATGTGACGCAGCGCACGCCAGCGTCGGGGATGGATTGCTGGCCGGGTGATTGATATCCCGACAGAAATAAAAAAGCCGGCAGGCCATCATGGCCCCCGGCTCCCACTTACAAGGATTGTGTCGATCAATCGATCAGGAAGCTGTCCAGGCTTTTACCGGAATCCAGCGCTTTTTTAATCGCTGCCGGGGTACGGCCCTGGCCAGTCCAGGATTTCTGCTCACCGTTTTCGTCGGTGTAAGTATATTTAGCCGGACGCGGCGCACGCTTGGTGCGTTTTTTTCCGCTTTCCAGGGCACCTAATAATTCATTAGGATCGATGCCGTCAGCCAGCAGCATTTCGCGATATTTAGAGAGCTTTTCTTCTTTTTCGCGATTCTGCGTCTCTTCTGCTTCAGCTTCTTCGCGGCGCTCAGTCACAACAACAGTTAATTTTTCGAGGATCTCTTCAAGATCGGTCAGTGGCAGTTCACGAGCCTGGGCACGTAATGTGCGAATATTGTTCAGTACCTTAAATGCGTCACTCATCACAATGTCCTTGATTAAGGGGGGTTAATAAAACTGTAGCGGCAAGATTACCTAATTCAAATAAAAAAATAAATTATTTTTACGCCCCAGATAATTCTTAAGTATTAATTATGCCGAAATATGGCTTTTAAAATCGGACCCGCCTGAGGTTTATTAACGATGAATTAACAACAAACCGGGCCTGTGTCCCTGTATTGAAAACGATTTCAGCCGGACGATACCGCCTGCAGAGGCATAACCGCATCTGCGAAAGCGTGCAGGCTCAGGTCCGCTATTTCCGGTTTATCGCCCATGCTCTGGCGATAAAAAAAGGCCGGAAAGGCTACCTCTGTCACAATAGTTTACAGTTCATGATTAAAAATTGCCCTTCTCATCGGGCAATAACGTTAAAGAATTATCGCCCTATTCGATTTTATTATGACAGTCGCGACGTCCCGGCATGTTTTACCGCTGCGTTTTTCAGCAGCGTCAGATTATTCGCAGAGAAGACCGTTGAACAACAGCGGTCGCGTTCTGCAGACGCTGGCGAATTGTCATGCGCGTTCTGAGTGGCATTAAAAAAGCATCCTGAAATAAACGCAGAAAGGTGATGCAGCTCTAAATCTTAAATTGAACTGATGCCAGCCACATAAATAATAACGCCCTGACCGCTGCGCAGATAATAGCCCTGCTGTCAGGCCTGTTTTATTTTCGGCCATTTTATCCTGACGAATTCCGGCAACGATTGCCGCTGATTCAATGAGTTAGATTATCGGTAAACGGAAGATGGCGGGCTGACCGAGCAGCGGAGAGGGATAAGCAGGCGGTCACGGCAGCAGCGCCGCGACCGCCTGAGAACTAATTGGCCTGGGTGGCCGGACCGAAGACGGAGTAGTGCGGCATCTCAACAGTCTGGTATGTTTCCCAGCCGCCGCCCAGTGCTTTATAAAGCGCCACCAGATCGAGCGCGCTCTGCATCCGTGCCTGGGTTGCCTGCTCCTGTGCCTGTGCCAGCTGGCGCTGTGCATCCAGCACCTCCAGGAAGGTGGAGAGCCCCTGACGGTAGCTGTCGCTGGCGAGATCAAAGGCACGCTGAAGAGCACCGGTTGTCTCATCCAGCGCGGTGACACGCTGCTGATCGGCGCGATAGCTGACCAGCGCATTCTCCACATCCTGCAGCGCCGTCAGCACCGTCTGGCGATAATCCAGTGCGGCACTCGCCTGCTGTGCCCGCGCCAGCTTCACGCTCGACACCAGCTGTCCGCCCTGGAAAATCGGAATTGATAACGAGGGGCCAAAGCTGTAGAAATGGCTGCTCCAGTTATCCAGGTAGCTGACGTCCGTGTTACGCACGCCCAGCTGGCCGGTCAGCGACAGACTCGGGAAAAGCTGCGCGACAGAGACGCCAATTTCCGCGGTCTGCGCATGCAGCGTTGCTTCAGCCTGACGAATATCAGGACGACGGCGCGCCAGCGTTGAAGGGATACCCACCTGCACAAACTGAGGCAGCGGCGGCAACGGTTTCGGTGTACTGAGTTCCGCATCCAGTGCGCCCGGCGTCTTGCCGAGCAGCACCGCCAGGCCGTTCATCGCCTGCCGCGCCTGCGACTGATACTGCGGCAGTTGCGCCTGCAGCGTGCTCAGCTGGGCCCGGGCATTCTCCACGTCGGTCAGCGGCGCCAGACCATTACGCTGCTGGCTCTGTGTCAGCTCGGTCGTCTGCTGCGCCACGCTGATCTGCTGCTCCAGCGTCTGGATGGTGCTCTGCGCGCCGCGCAGCTGCAGCCAGGCGCGCGCCACTTCCGCTTCCAGTGAGACCAGCGCATCATTGCGCTGCTCAATCGCCGCCTGCTGCTGGGCAGTGGCGGCCTCAACCTGACGGCGCACTTTGCCCCACAGATCCAGTTCCCAGCTCGCATCGAAGCTGCCCTGGTAGAGATTGACCGGCTGGGTCAGGCCGTTGAGCTGACTGGCTACGTTACTGTCGAGCTGATCGGTGGCCCCATTGGCTTTCAGCAAGCCTTCCAGACCGAGCTGCTGACGCGTCACTTTGGCCGAACCGCTCAGGCTGGGTAACAGGCTACCCTGGGCCTGTGTCAGCTGTTCGCGTGCCCCGGCAATACGCAGTACCGTCTGCTGCAGGCTCAGGTTGCCTGCTATCGCCCGCTCAATCAGGCTGTCGAGCTGCGGATCGTTAAAGCTTCGCCACCAGCGGGAGTTAATCGCGGCGCTTTGGGGTACGGATGCCTCCTGCGACGCCATGGCGTTAAAACTGCCCGGCACGGCCGGTTTCGGCGCCTGATAGTCAGGCCCGACGGCGCAACCTGCCAGGGCGAGAGCCAGCAGTAAACTCACGGGTTTCAGGCGATGAGAGTAAAAAACCTTCATGTTAGTGTGCTCCTGCACTGCCTTCGCTCTTAATCGGCGACAGCAGCCAGCAAAATGGAATCAAAATCAGGGCGACAATACTCAGGCCTGAGAAGACATCGATATAAGCGAGAATGCGCGCCTGCGCGATCATCTCCTGATAAAGCTGACCGGTTGCCAGCGTAACGGGATCGCCTACCGCCGAAGTAAAGTCGCGTATCGCCTGTGCCCAGTGCTGCAGCGTGATGTTGAATTGCTCGTTCAGCGGCGTCATGTTGTGCACCATGTGCGCCGAGCGAACCTGCTCGCGCTCGGTAATAGCCGCGGTCGAGAGCGAAATCCCGATCGATCCGGCCACGTTGCGGAACATGGTAAACAGCGCCGAGGCGTCCGCATTAAGTCGCTGCGGAATGGTGACAAACGCGATGGTGGTCAGCGGAACAAACAGGAAGCCCAGCCCGATCGACTGCGCGCTGCGCATCATCACCAGCGTGGCAAAATCGACATTCGGTGCCAGGGTGGCGGAGTAGAAAAACGCTACCGCCAGACAACTGAAGCCAAAGGCGATGATGTAACGCGTCTGAACAATCGGCATCAGCTTCAGCACCAGCGGAATCGTCAGCACGATCAGCACCGCACCGGGCGACAGCACCAGACCTGACCAGGTGGCGGTGTAACCCAGGTCCTGCTGCGCCAGCTGAGGCAGCACGACAGAGCTGCCATAGAGGATCATCGCCATACCCGCCATCAGCAAACCCGCTACCCAGAAGTTGCGATCCTTCATCACCAGGATATCGACCACCGGTTTACGGGCATACATCAGCCAGTAGACGGCCCCGACGATGCCGACCAGCGCCAGAATAGCGAACAGCACGATAAAGTGAGAGGCAAACCAGTCCTCATCTTCCCCGCGATCCAGCATCACCTGCAGGCAACCCAGCCCCAGGGTAATCAGGCTGATACCGATGTAATCGATCTTAAGTTTGCCTTTGGCCCATTTGCGCTCCCACGGTGGATCTTCCAGCAGCTGATAGATTGCCAGCACGGTCAGCACCCCGACCGGGATATTGATAAAGAACACCCAGCGCCAGCTGTAGTTATCCGTAATCCAGCCACCCAGCGTCGGGCCAATCACCGGCGCAACGATGATGGCGATAGAGGAGAGACCAAAGGCTTTGCCGCGATCTTCCGCTTTAAAGTAGTCGAGCAGCACAGACTGCTGAACCGGCTGTAAGCCGCCGCCGAAAAAGCCCTGCAGGACGCGGAACAGAATGATCTGCCACAGTTCGGTGGCGATACCGCACAGGAACGAACAGATGGTAAACATCACGATGCAGATCAGGAAAAACTGTTTACGACCAAACAGACGGCTGAAGAATGCAGAGATAGGCAGCACGATGCCGTTCGCCACCAGATAGGAGGTCAGCACCCAGGTTGACTCATCGTAACTGGAGGAGAGTGAACCGGCGATATGCGGCAGCGCCACGTTGACGATGGTGGTGTCGAGGATCTCCATAAACACCGCCAGCGTCACCGTGATCGCCACTAACCACGGATTGCTGGCAGGTTTCCAGCTCTGCGCCGTACTCATTCCACCGTCACCTTGGGTTCAACAGAGAGACCCAGTGGCAATGGATGGTTGGGATCGAGCCCTTTATCAATCACGATTTTAACCGGCACGCGCTGCACGATTTTCACATAGTTGCCGGTGGCGTTTTCTGACGGGAAGGTCGAAAAGCGTGAACCGGAGCCCATCTGAATGCTGTCGACATGCCCTTCCAGCTTCATATCCGGCCAGGCATCGACGCTGATTTCAACTTTATCGCCCGGATTCATGCGCTCAAGCTGAGACTCTTTAAAGTTTGCGGTGATCCAGATGTCCGGTGAGACCAGCGAGAACAGCGAAGAGCCAGCCTGCACCAGAGTACCCAGCTGAACATTGCGCTTGGTGATGAAGCCATCATAGGGCGCACGAACCTGGGTATAGGAGAGATTAAGGTCAGCCGTGCTGAGCTGCGCTTTTGCCTGCTCAACCTGCTGCTGACGCGCTTCAACATTGGTTTCCTGCTGACGAATCTGCAGGGCAACCTGTGATGCGACTTCAACCTGCGCTTTAGCGCTCTGTAACTGCGCCTGCGCCGAGCGTAACTGCGCCGAGGCGCTGTCGATATTGCGCTGACTGGTGGCACGCGGGTCGACGCCGCGCTGGCGACGGTAATCGGCCTGGGCGTTCAGCAGGTTAGCTTCCGCTTTCGCCTGGTCCGCCAGCGCCTGATCGCGCTGAGCCGGATACTGAACCCGGGACAGGGCCAGCTGCGCCTGCGCCTGATGAAGCTGCGCGACAGCTAAGCCGAGCTGCGCCTGCGCCTGTTCACGCTGGGCGCGGTTGTCGCTGGGGTCGATTTCCACCAGCAGATCGCCCTTCTTCACCCGCTGGTTATCGTTTACCAGCAGCTTCACCACATAACCGGACGCTTTCGGCGCAATGGTCACCGCATCGCCTTCGGTAAAGGCGTCGTCGGTGGTTTCAATATTGCGGGTCGTAAACCAGAACCAGAATCCAACGATCAGCATGATCACTACCACGACCGCCAGAATAATCAGCGGCTTTTTACCGGGGCGTTTGCGTTCTGGCTGCTGGTCGTTGTCCTTGTTTTCATCTGACTGACGGTTTTTATCCGTCGCGTTATCGGCATCCTGCTGGTGTTGATCGTGTTGGTTGTTCTCGCTCATAGTTCCCATCACTGGCTAAGGCCCTGATTCCGGGCATAAAGGTCTAGTTAACCTTATATCGGAACCTGACAAAATCCAGCGCAACTTTACGAAACTTGAGAAATGGCGCACGTCCTGCCACCTGATGAGGGTGGCAGGCGGGGTGGGACTAATTGAGCAGCCGCAGCAGCAGCCAGCCGCTGGCCATCGACCAGGCGAGCAGAGGGAGTGAAAACAGGTGGAAACGCCACCAGACGGCCCGATCTTTTGCCATACGCAGCGCAATCAGATTGGCCAGAGAACCCGGCAGCAGGCCGAATCCACCGATGTTCACCGCCCAGGCGAGCACATCCGTGGGTGGCACCTTTTGCAGCAGCAGAATCGTCGCCGGAACGTTACTGATGACCTGTGACAGCCCGATAGCCAGCAGATAGAGCTGTCCATGACCGAAGTGGGAAACCGCATCAAAGTGCGCCTGCATCACCGGCAGACGGGTCAGCAGGAAGACATCAATGAACATGGCGATAAACACCGCCAGCAGGCTCCAGTCAATGCGCAGCAGCACCGGGCGCGCCATGACCAGAAAAGTGGCGAGAATCAGCAGCAGCACCCAGCCGGTGATTTCCAGCTCCAGGCCGGCGATAAACAGCAGGTAGAGCACCACGCTGACAATAAACAGCGGTTTCTGCCACTCAGGCTGTTCAGGATTGTCATGCTTATCGATCGACCGCTTTGGAAAGCTGAACCAGGTCAGGACCATCAGGCTCAGCAGCAGCCATGCCGCCAGCGGCAGCATCTGCACAATAAACGCGATAACGCTGAGCTTGCCGTGACTCCATAACAGAATATTCTGCGGGTTGCCGACCGGCGTCAGCAGCGATCCGGCATTCACCGCCAGCGCTTCAAAGATGATTAGCCGCGAGATGGGCAGATGAGAGAATTTGCGCAGCGTCAGGGTCAGCGGCACCAGAATGAACAGCGCCACATCATTGGTCAGAAAGGTCGAGAGCAGCGCAGCAGCCAGCACCATAAACAGCGCCAGCGCACGTTCATGCCGGAAACGCGCAATCAGCCGTCCCCCCAGCACATCAAAATAGCCGCTCGTTTCCAGCCCTTTGGTCAGGATCAGCAAACCGGTCAGCGTGATGATGGTGTGCCAGTCTACGGCACCTGGCAGATCGCCCCAGCGGAAATCCGCCAGAAAAGCCAGAACCACACCCAACACGATTAATAAATGCAAAATAGAGTCGTGCAAAAAAGATCGAAGCAGTTGAGGCATGATGAGGGTACGCCTTAGCGTTAACGGGTTTCGGAGAACTTCTTAAACACAGCCAGAGTTTCATCACTGACGTGATGCTCAATCCCTTCTGAATCACGTCGGGCAGTTTCAGGACTGATGCCTAACGCCAGCAGAAAACTTTCAACAATATGATGACGGGCACGACTCTCTTCGGCCAGCTTCTCCCCTTCGCTGGTCAGAAAGACCCCGCGATAAGGGACCTGCTCGACCAGTCCGGCACTGCCCAGTCGTTTCAGCATTTTTGCCACGGTCGGTTGTGACACACCCAGGCGGGCTGCCATATCGACCTGACGTGCTTCGCCAAATTCACCAATTAAATCAGAGATTAGCTCAACGTAGTCATCAATTAACTCCCGACGATGCGCTTCACGCACCTGCCGAAAACCTTCGACATGCTCTTCAATATCTTTCAGTGGTCCTTTTGGCGCAGAAACCACGCTTTTAGCACGACGACTCATTCAGCTTCCTCATTATTATTTCCCGTACGGGCACTGCTGTACGGATTTAGCTGCGCTTATTGTAAACCAGCCGCAAAGAAGCTCAAATTTTTCCTCGTTAGCCTTGGCTAAAGGATATAGCCAGTGCTATATTTGTTGATAATGTAAGCAGCACACAGAGGATCCTTTGCGATCCTGGGTGGATCCGGTGATGACGTATCTCACCCCAGGCTGCTGACGACCGCGTTGACAATGATTGGGAGGTGATTCTATGAGCACCCTGAAATGTTGCTTAGATTGCAGCAAATGCTTCCAGGCTGAGAAGAGAACAACCACGGAGATGAAATCCTGGCTGTGCCTGCTGACGCGTTCCCCCTTCACGCTGCGTCTGATGTTGATTGAGAAACTGCTGGGCCACAAACCTGCCGATCGTCGCTGTCAGAAGCTTATCTGGCGCGGCTGACCCCTTTTCAGCGCCTCTCAGCCCGGGAGGCGCTCTCCCCTTCTGCTTATTTTCTTTTCTCTTATTTCGCCTGACACTTCGCGCGCTCAGCGGGCATCACGCTGCCGGCTATGAGGGCACAGAGATTGTCAGCTGGGGAAGAGAAAGGCGGGAGCCTGCATGGCAGGGAGAACATCGGCACAATAAAAAACGGCCCCATGAGGGGCCGTTTTTTGGCGGGTCAGCTAAGCTAAACTTAGAAGCTGTAACCTACGCCAGCGATCCAGGTACCCACGTCCACATTGCGGATGCGGCTCTGCTCGTAGCCAACGTCCAGCGCGACGTCCTGAATTGGGTTAAACTGCAGACCAGCACCGTAAGAGAAACCTACGTCGCTTGAATCAGTTTTAGCGCGTGAAGAAGTATCGTTCTGCTGGAATTTACCGTAGCCGATACCTACAACACCGTAGATGCTCGCCCAGTCGTTCAGACGGTAAGCAGGACCACCGGTCACACCGTAGTACTGGCCTTTGTTGTAAACGCCAGCTTCAGTGCGGTCTTTTTCGGTGTAGGTGAATGAACCGATCCAACCCAGTGGGTTAGAACCGTCTTCATAGCGGTATTTCAGGTTGAAGCCGTTAGCTTTGTTAGCCACGCCCTGATAGTCGCTCTGCGCGTAACCACCAGTTACGGTGCTCTGTGCCATTGCTGAACCTGCAGATACTGCCAGTACACAGGCTAATGCTGAAAGACATGCAATTTTTTTCATAACCACCTCAAATGTGAAAATACTTCTCTCCTGACAACGCTGAAAATATAACAAAAAATAGCGAGAAACTCTGCCCGGATTTTGTTGTCTAACAGAAAGTTTGGTGTAACAGGACGTTAATGCGACATCCTATGTCATTCATTTTTCTTATAAAATCCGTCATCTTCCTGCAACAATCATTTTGTGCTGAATCCCCTCTTTAAGTTAAATCCTAAAAAATCCTGACATTTCTTTACCAAAATGGCACTGAATTCGGGCAAAAACTGCGCAACCCGTTCGCATTTAAAACGCAAATTCGTGATTTTTTAGCCGCTCTTTCCTTTACACTGGTCGACTGATTTTGTTGATGACCAGGAAAAGTGAACAGGATGTCTGCCTCTCCCGCTGCTAAAAACCTTACCCCGATTTTATTGCCGGTCGCCGTACTGCTGATTGCGATGCTGTCGCTTCAGGGCGGTGCATCCCTGGCGAAGTCACTGTTTCCTGCCGTTGGGGCGACCGGGATCACCGCCCTGCGCCTGGGATTTGGCACACTGATACTCTGCATAATTTTCAAACCGTGGCGTTTACGCTTCAGCCGCGAGCAGCGTCTTCCCCTTTTGATGTATGGCCTGGCGCTGGGCACAATGAATTTCACGTTCTATCTGGCTATCCGGACGGTGCCGCTGGGTGTGGCGGTGGGTCTGGAGTTCACCGGCCCGCTGGCGCTGGCGCTGTTTGGTTCGCGCCGGCCGCTCGATTTTGTCTGGGTGGTGCTGGCCGTGATTGGCCTGTGGTTCCTGCTGCCGTTTGGCACAGGCATGACCGCCATTGACCCCGTGGGGGCCGCGCTGGC
Organism: Pantoea sp. PA1; assembly: GCF_056856975.1. Taxonomy (NCBI): domain Bacteria; kingdom Pseudomonadati; phylum Pseudomonadota; class Gammaproteobacteria; order Enterobacterales; family Erwiniaceae; genus Pantoea; species Pantoea sp. PA1. The sequence continues at coordinate 467,557 of NZ_JBXGEE010000001.1, read as the reverse complement.
TGTCGCTGCCGGGGCCTGCTGGGCGATCTATATCCTGGCCGGACAACGGGCCGGCGCGGAGCATGGCCCTGCTACCGTGGCAATCGGTTCGCTGATCGCCTCGGTTATTTTTGTGCCACTGGGACTGACCTTTGCCGAGAATGGCATCTGGAACTGGGCGGTCATGCCCATCGCGCTGCTGGTCGCCCTGCTCTCCAGCGCCATCCCCTACTCGCTGGAGATGGTCGCACTGACCCGCTTACCGGCGCGCATCTTCGGCACCTTGATGAGTCTCGAGCCGGCGATGGCTGCCTTTTCAGGGATGCTCTTTCTGGGGGAAACGCTGAGTGCACTCCAGTGGCTGGCGCTGCTGGCTATCATCATCGCGTCGGCAGGATCAACACTGACGATGCGGCCGAAAAAGAGCCAGCTGAACAACGTGGAATTATCCGGCGACACTCAGAAATAAGCGCGTCCTGCCCGCTGTTATGGCGGGCTAAATAACAATCATGCTCAACATGAGAACTATTCTTAACCGATTCATTCCTCTGCACTTTCTATTTTGAAACAGTCACTTACCCGTTATTTACAAAATGATTTAACTTACTGATTCATAATAAAATTTTCTTTATTTTATATTTTAACATAGTAGTAACCTTCCTGACCCCGCGCGGCACCAGACAAAGAGAGACACTATTTCATCCATTGATAAAGTCGTTTCTGCAAAGTTAAAAAGCGCTGCTATACTTATCCGGTACTTGATTAGGACAACCATCAAAGAGAGGACTGAAACGATGAGTACCGCTAAATTGGTTAAAACTAAATCTTCTGATCTGATTTACACCCGCAATGACGTAGCCGAAGACGAAAAGAAAGCCACCATCGAGGTGCTGAATCGTCTGGTCGTCGAGTTTATCGACCTGTCATTGATCACTAAGCAGGCGCACTGGAACATGCGCGGTGCTAACTTTATCGGTGTACATGAGATGCTGGATGGTTTCCGCACCGCGATTACCGATCATCAGGATACGATTGCTGAACGTGTTGTGCAGCTGGGCGGCGTGGCACTGGGCACCGCACAGGTCGTGAACGACAAAACCCCACTGAAAAGCTATCCGCTGAACATCCATAGCGTGCAGGATCATCTGAAAGCACTGGCCGATCGTTATGCCATCGTTGCTAACGATACCCGTAAAGCGATTACCGAAGTGAAAGATGAAGATACTGCTGACATCTTCACCGCGGCCTCTCGCGACCTGGACAAGTTCCTGTGGTTCATCGAAGCCAACATTGAATAAGACTTAATGCAGTGACTGTGCAGTCAATCAGGCGGGGAAACCCGCCTTTTTTACGTCTGTATAACCCCGTTTTATGACCCTGTTAACAGTTCTTCTCTTCTTCGCTTCAAAGCTTCAACAACTGAGGCAAACTACCGCTTGCACCAAAATCGCAACCTGCACCACAATAGAGCACCAAAACGGTGCAAATGCAGAATAACCTGCAAAATCGCTTCAGCTGTGATATTTAACTCACTGATTTCGCGTATCTTGCAAAGTTGGCATAATTTTTTCATATGACAAGCCGAAAACGCAGGTCCTGCCGCCTGAGTGTAAAAAGGAAAAAATGATGAAGTCACTGTTAAAAGTTTCTGTGGCCGCGCTGGCGCTGGCCTTCTCCCTCTCCTCCACCGCAGCAGAAAAGAAGCTGGTCGTCGCGACCGATACCGCCTTCGTTCCGTTTGAATTCAAACAGGGTGACAAATATGTCGGCTTTGATGTGGATCTGTGGGATGCGATTGCCAAAGAACTGAAGCTCGATTACACCCTGAAGCCGATGGATTTCAGCGGCATCATTCCTGCTCTGCAGACACGCAATGTCGATCTGGCGCTGGCGGGTATCACCATTACTGAAGAACGTAAAAAGGCGATCGAGTTTTCTGACGGCTACTACAAAAGTGGTCTGCAGGTGATGGTGCGTAACAACGAAAACAACATCAAAGGCATCAGCGATCTGAATGGCAAAGTGGTCGCCGTCAAAAGCGGCACCGGCTCTGTAGAGTATGCGAAAGCCAACATCAAAGCGAAAGATCTGCGTCAGTTCCCGAACATCGACAGCGCCTACATGGAGCTGGGCACTAACCGTGCTGACGCCGTGCTGCATGACACGCCAAACATCCTTTACTTCATTCACACCGCCGGTAAAGGCCGCTTTAAAGCGGTGGGCGATTCAATCGAAGCGCAGCAGTATGGTATTGCCTTCCCGAAAGGCAGCGACGATTTACGTGAGAAAGTCAACGGCGCGCTGAAAACCCTGAAAGAGAACGGCACCTACAATCAGCTTTATAAAAAATGGTTCGGCACTGAACCAAAATAATAATTTGTCCGTGAATTAATTTGAGCAGGGAAACTTTTCCCTGCTTTTTTCCATCGCAACATATCTGGAGTGACACCATGGAGTTTGACTGGAGCGTCATCTGGCCCGCCATGCCAGCGCTGCTCGAAGGCGCTAAACTGACCTTAATTATCTCAATCATCGGCCTGTGTGGCGGTCTGCTTATCGGTCTGGTGGCCGGTTTTGCCCGTGCTTACGGCGGCTGGATCACCAATAACATCGCGCTGGTGTTTATCGAAATCATCCGCGGCACGCCTATCGTGGTGCAGGTGATGTTCATCTACTTTGCCCTGCCAATGGCGTTTCCCGACCTGCGAATCGATCCCTTCAGTGCGGCGGTCGTAACCATCATGATTAACTCCGGCGCTTACATTGCCGAGATCACCCGTGGTGCCGTGCTGTCAATCAACAAAGGCTTCCGCGAAGCGGGTCTGGCGCTGGGACTGTCGGGCCGTGAAACGCTGCGCTACGTGATTATGCCGCTGGCGCTGCGCCGTATGCTGCCGCCGCTGGGTAACCAGTGGATTGTCAGCATTAAAGATACGTCGCTGTTTATTGTTATCGGTGTGGCTGAACTGACGCGTCAGGGTCAGGAGATTATTGCCGGTAACTTCCGCGCTCTGGAAATCTGGAGCGCCGTCGCGATTATCTATCTGGTGATTACGCTGGTGCTGAGCTTTGTGCTGCGCCGCATTGAGAAAAGGGTGAAAATCCTGTGATTGAATTTAAAGATGTCTCCAAGCATTTTGGTCAGACCCAGGTGCTGCACAACATTGACCTGAAAATTAACCAGGGCGAAGTGGTGGTCATTATCGGTCCTTCCGGTTCCGGTAAATCAACCCTGCTGCGCTGCATTAACAAGCTGGAAGAGATCACCAGCGGCGAGCTGATTGTGGATGGTCTGCGCGTCAACGATCCGAAAGTCGATGACCGCCTGATTCGTCAGGAAGCGGGCATGGTGTTTCAGCAGTTTCATCTGTTCCCGCAGATGAGCGCGCTGGACAACGTGGCGTTCGGTCCAATCCGGGTGCGCGGTGCCAGCAAAGAGTCGGCACGCCAGCTGGCGCGCGAGCTGCTGGGCAAAGTGGGCCTCGCCGAACGTGCGCATCACTTCCCGTCTGAGCTTTCTGGCGGTCAGCAGCAGCGTGTCGCGATTGCCCGTGCGCTGGCGGTGAAGCCGAAGATGATGCTGTTTGACGAGCCGACCTCCGCGCTTGACCCGGAGCTGCGTCACGAAGTGCTGAAGGTGATGCAGGACCTGGCGGAAGAAGGCATGACGATGGTGATTGTGACCCACGAAGTCGGCTTCGCTCAGAAGGTGGCCTCGCGTCTGATCTTTATCGACAAAGGCCGGATTGCGGAAGATGGCGATCCCGACAGCCTGATCAGCAATCCCCCGAGTGAGCGTCTGCGCGAATTTCTGCAGCACGTCTCCTGATAAAAACGGGCCGCTAAGCGGCCCGTTTTTATTGTTGGCAAAGTCTGCCCTGCCCAGCTGTGAGACCGACCCTGCGAAGGGAACACGGGCAGATCGGAAAGTCGCTTAAACCATCCCTGGTCGCTCGGCCCGCGCCGTCCATGGCGCGGGACGCTTTCCTCCTCTGCCCGTGTTCCCTGCGCTATTAGCTAATGTGTTGCTGCAAGAGCAACCCCGATTGGGTTTGTCAGCAGTCTGAAACGGCCGCATCGCAGCACGTCCTTTTTTCTCAGCAGATAGATTCCTGCTACCTGCGTAATGAGATGCCTCAGTTCCCCAGGCGACTCAGCAGTTTGCTGCGCTGGGCAGCAGGCATAAAACTCCACGCCAGGAAGCGGCTCTGCTTCTGACCCTGTGCCATATTGACCACCCGCACCTCAGCCACGTCGAGCGCCTGCAGCTGTTTTTCCAGCGCGGGCAGATTCTCTTTGCGCGACACCAGTGAGGTAAACCAGCCGATCTGACGACCAAAGGCCACGCTCTCGGCGATCATCCTGCCGATAAAGGCTTTTTCACCGCCGGGATACCACAGCTCATTATGCTGACCGCCAAAGTTGAGCGGCGCCGCTTTATTGAGTCCGAGATTGCGTAATTTGCGTTGCGATCCCGCCGCGGCCTCCTCCGCAGAGGCGTGGAAAGGCGGGTTGCACATGACAGCACTGAAAAATTCGTTTTTGCTGATCACGCCCGCCAGCACCGCGTCGCTGTTTTTCTGACGACGCAGGCGGATCTGGCGCGTCAGGCGCGGATTCGCGGCCAGAATGCGGTTGGCCGCTTTGAGTGCAACCTCGTTGATTTCGGTGCCGGTAAAGCGCCAGCCATATTCCGCCGCGCCAATCAGGGGATAGATACAGTTTGCGCCGCAGCCCACATCCAGGACGTCAGCGGCGGGGATTACGCCGTTGTTATCCAGCGCCAGCAAATCTGCAAGATAGTGCAGATAGTCGGCTCGTCCCGGCACCGGCGGACAGAGTGAGCCGGGGGCCAGCTGCCAGTCGATATCATAAAACAGTTTGATCAGCGCCTGATTCAGCAGCATCACCGCCTCGGGGTCCGCAAAATCCACCGACTGCACGCCATACCCGTTGGGCCGGACTTTGGCCGCCAGTGGCGGATGCGCGGCGGTCAACGCGGCAAAATCGTACTCGCCCTGATGGCGATTGCGGGCGTGGAAAGGCGAGGTGCTGGCTGACTTTTTCATACGTTCTCTCAGTTATTCAGGCGCGCGTACAATACGCTGTAGGCGAGTGAAAATAAACCCGCACCATCCGCTTACCGCTTTCCGATTCGACAGGCCATGCTGTCGCGCTAAGATTAATCATTATTCCCCGTTGGAGAGGTTATGAGCCAGAAACGCTATTCTTATCAACCCCGTGCCGGTCATGGTCTGCCGCACGATCCGCTGAATGCCATTATCGGCCCGCGCCCGATCGGCTGGATTAGCTCAGTCAGCGCCAGCGGCCAGCGCAATCTGGCACCCTACAGCTTCTTTAACTGCTTCAGCTATCATCCGCCGATTATCGGTTTTGCCAGCAGCGGCTGGAAAGACAGCGTCCGCAATATTGCTGAGACCAGAGAGTTTGTCTGGAACCTGGCGACCCGCCCGCTGGCGGAAGCGATGAATGAAAGCTCAGCGTCGCTGCCTGCCGATCAGGATGAGTTCACCTTCGCCGGTTTAACGCCGCAGGCCGGTTCCCAGGTCAGCGCCAGTCTGGTGGCGGAGAGCCCGGTCAACTTTGAGTGTCGCTTAACACAGCTGATACAGCTGCAGGATGCCGATGGCAACCCGCTCGACAGCTGGCTGGTCATGGGCGAAGCGGTGGCGATCCACATCAGTGAAACGCTGCTGGAAGAGGGCATTTATCAGACGGCCAAAGCGGAGCCGATTCTGCGCGCCGGGGGACCCAGCGCCTATTACGGCATCAGTGAAGCCCAGCGCTTCGACCTGGTCCGTCCGGACGCCCGCCGGTCGTAACCCGCCTATCCCTCAAGCGCATCGCACCGGTGCGCTCTGATCTGTTCTGCCGCGCGGGCGATATCAGGCGCCAGCCAGCGATCCTGCTGCCAGCACGCCACTACCTGCCGTAACTGCTGCCAGGCACGCCGCGTTCCTGCGGCCAGCTGGGATTCACCGTGAAACTCCAGCGCCTGCGCCGCCAGCAGATACTCAATCGCGAGGATGTGCCCGACATTGCTGACCAGCTTCAGCAGCTTCAGTGCCGCACCGGTGCCGAGGCTCAGATGATCCTCCTGTAATCCCGACGTGACAAAGTTGTCGAGCACCGCCGGCTGAGCGAGCTGGCGGTTCTCCGCGCAGAGCGACGCCGCCACATATTGCGCAATCATCATGCCGGAGTTGACGCCCGGCTCGGCCACCAGAAACGGCGGCAGACCGCTCACCAGCGGATTCACCAGCCGATCAAGCCGTCGCTCCGCGATGCTGCCCAGCTCCGCCAGCGCAATCGCCAGCAGGTCGCAGGCCATCGCCACCGACTCGCCGTGCGGGTTCGACTGCGACACGACGCGCCAGGCGTCGGGGGTGCCCAGAATCAGTGGATTGTCGGTAGAGGCGTTGAGTTCGGTCTCCACCTGACGGACCGCATGGGTAAACTGATCGCGGCAGGCACCGTGAACCTGCGGCATCGATCGCAGGCTCATCGCATCCTGTGTCCGGATACCGACGCTCGCTTTCAGCAGCGGGCTGTCACTTAACAACTGGCGCAGACGTTCGCCGCTGCGCTGAATCCCCGGACTGGCTTTCAGCGCCAGCACCTCAGGATCAAACGCCACCAGCTGGCCACGCAGCGCTTCAAAGCTCATCGCGCCCGTGACATCCGCCCAGTCCAGCAGACGCGCCGCATCATCCAGCGCCAGGCAGGCTAAGCCGGTCATGCACGGCGTGCCGTTTACCAGGCTCAGCCCCTCTTTCGCGCCAGGCCGGTAGGGCGTCAGCCCTGCCTCCGCCAGCGCCTGCTCTGCCGGGACGACGCTGCCCTGCCACTCCACCTCACCGATGCCGATCAGCGTCAGCCCGATATGCGCCATGTGGGTCAGATAACCGACCGACCCCTGTGACGGCACCTGCGGGGTAATCCCCCGGTTGAGCAGCGCCAGCAGCTGCTGCACCAGCGCTACCGAGACGCCTGATTTACCGTGGCTGTAGTTGGCGATCGCCGCACACAGGATGGCGCGCACCTCGGCTCTGGCCAGTTTCGGGCCAACGCCACAGGCGTGGCTCAGCAGGGTATTACGCGACAGCTGGCTCAGTTCATCCTCAGAGAGGGTAATGTTGCACAGCGCACCCAGCCCGGTATTGATGCCATAAGCGACCTGACCCGTCGCCACGATGGTGCCGACGATCTCGCGGCTCTGCGCAATCCGCTGCCAGGCGCTGTCGCTGAGGGTCAGAGGGGCATCGTGCCGGGCGACCTGCACCAGCGACGGCCAGGTCAGCGGGGCATCGCCCCACACCTGCGGAGGATTCAGCGTACTGCTCATAACACCGGCTCCACCTGATGATGACGGGAGATAAACTGCCTGAAGCGCGCCGAGCCGCCGTCGCCAAACATCGCCTCCGGCGTGCCCTGACAATCAATCGTGCCCTGATGCATAAACACCACCCGGTTAGAGACGTGGCGGGCAAAGCCCATTTCATGCGTCACCACCAGCATGGTGCGCCCCTCCTCCGCCAGGCTGCGCATCACCTTCAGCACCTCACCGACCAGTTCGGGGTCGAGTGCCGAGGTCGGCTCGTCAAACAGCATCACCTCCGGGTCCATCGCCAGCGCGCGGGCAATCGCCACGCGCTGCTGCTGACCGCCGGAAAGCTGAGCGGGATAGAAATCTTTGCGGTTGAGTAAACCGACCCGGTCCAGCAGCTGCTCCGCCTGGGCGATGCAGGCTTTTTTGTCGCGCTTCAGTACATAGTGCGGCCCTTCAATCACATTCTGCAGCACCGTCAGATGCGACCAGAGGTTAAAACTCTGGAACACCATGCCAAGCCGGGAACGCAGCCGTTCAATCTGGCGCGGATTAGCGGCCAGCTGATGCCCGCGGGCATGGCGCTTCATCTCAATGGTCTCACCACCGACGCTGACCACGCCCGAATCGGGCGTCTCCAGCAGATTAATGCAGCGCAGCAGCGTACTTTTGCCCGAGCCGCTGGCACCGAGAATCGAGATGACATCGCCTTTGTGCGCCTGCAGTGAGATGCCTTTCAGCACCTCCATGGCACCAAAAGATTTGTGGATATCGCTGGCCGACAGCGTGACGGGTGACAAATCAGACATATTACTCTCCTCCGGGGATCGGCTTAGCGGACGGTAACGGCTTTTTTTCCGGTTTGTGCACCGGCGTCAGACGCCGCTCCAGCAGGGCATAGAGTTGCACAATGATGAAATTAAGGATCAGGTAGATCGCCGCCGCACAGAGAAAGACCTCCATGGTGCGGTAGGTGCGCTGGATGATCTGCTGCGCCACCCCGGTGACATCCCACACTGTCACCAGACTGGCGAGCGCGGTCGATTTCACCAGCAGAATCGCTTCGGTAGAGTAGGCAGGCAGCGCGTAACGCAGCATGACCGGCGCGATAATGCGCCGCAGCAGCAGCCCGCGTGACATCCCACACGCCAGCCCCGCCTCGACCTGGCCTGGCGGCACCGCCAGCAACGCCCCGCGCAGGATCTCTGCGGTGTAGGCGGCGGTGCAGAGCGACAGCGCGAGCACCGCACAGGTGAACGGCTCACGCAGAAATGGCCAGAGGAGGCTGTGGCGGATCACGCCAAACTGCCCCAGACCGTAGTAGATCAGGAACAGCTGGATCATCAGCGGCGAACCGCGAAACACCAGAATGTAGCCGCGGGCAAAGCCGCTGAGCAGCCGCCAGCGGCTCATGCGCAGCGCCAGAATCCCTGTCGCCAGCACGCCACCGCACAGAAAGGCGCTGATAAACAGACCGAGCGTCACCGGCAGCGCGGCGCTGAGTTTCAGGAAGGTGTCTGTGAGAAACGCAAAATCGATCATCAATCCCCCTAATGCTGTGCAGCGGTGCGGCTTTGCCAGGCGCGCCCCAGACGGGATTCAGCGCGCAGGAAGGCACGGTTGGACAGCAGCGTCAGCAGCAGATAGCAGCCTCCGCCCATCAGATAAAAGGCGAAGTAGTCACGGGTCGAACCGGCGGCAATCTGGCTCGCCCGCATCAGCTCGACAATGCCGGTGACCGATACCAGCGCCGAATCTTTCAGGCTCATCTGCCAGACGTTTGATAAACCCGGCAGCGCATAGCGCGCCACCTGCGGCAGCAGGATGCGTTGCCGGATGCGCCAGCGGGGCATGCCCATCGCGACCGCCGCTTCGATCTCCCCTTTCGCCAGCGCCAGCCGTGCGGCGCGATAGACTTCCGCCTGATAAGAGCCGGAGATAAGCCCGATGGCCAGCGCCCCGATCAGAAACGGCGGCGCTTCGATAAATCCGTCGGCACCAAACAGCTGACCGATCTGCGTGATCAGCCCCGATCCCCCGAAGTAGAACAGGTAGATCACCAGCAGCTCAGGAATGCCGCGAAAGATCACCGAGTATCCCTCCCCCAGCCAGCGAACCGGCCGGTGGGGAGATAACTTCGCGGCGGCAACGCCCGATCCGACCACCGCCCCCACCACCAGCGCGGCAAACGACAGCAGCAGCGTGGTCAGCGCGGCACTCAGAATCAACCGTCCCCAGCCGTCCGGGCCAAAACTCAGCAGGCTTATCATCAGTTACCTCACTCAGGGTGTGACATCCGTTTTGAACCACTTCTCGCTCAGCTTTTTCACTGTGCCATCGGTCAGTGCGGCTTTGATCGCCTCATCCAGCCGGGCTTTCAGATCGTTATCCGCCATGCGCACGCCCAGCGCCTCTCCCTCACCCCAGATCGGGCCGCCCAGCTGCGGGCCGCTGAAGCTGAGATTGCGGTTCTCGGGCCGCGCCAGCATCGACTGCGCGAAGGTCACGTCGTCAAACACCGCATCAATCCGCCCCGCCTGCAGGTCGAGGATGGCGTCGGCCGAGCTGGTGTATTCACGGACATCCGCCACCTCTTTGAAATATTTGTCGATAAAGGGGGTGTAAACCGTGCCGGAGGCGATACCGATCGTTTTACCTTTCAGCGCCGCTTTCAGACCTGCAATGGCCGGCTCCACGGTTTTTGCGTCATCGGTCAGCTTGATAATCTGGCTGTCAGCGGGCAGCAGGCTCCCTTTCAGGGTGATGAAGGTGGCAGGCGTCGAGGCGTAAGGCAGGGTGAAGCTGACCACTTTCTTTCGTTCCGGGGTAATCACAATCGCATCCATGATCACGTCATATTTTCCGGCATTAAGCCCGGCGATCATGCCATCCCAGTTCTGCACCACCAGCCTGCACTGAATCGCCATACGCTGGCAGAGATTCGCCATCAGTTCCGGTTCAAAGCCGCCGAGCTTGCCGCCTGGCAGCGTCAGGTTCCAGGGTTCATAACTGCCTTCGGTGGCAATGGTGATCGACTTCCACTCTTTCGCCTGGGCGCTGACGCCACAGAGCAGCAGAGAGGAAACCAGGGTCGTGAGACATAAACGACGAAGAGTCAGTGGGTGCGTCATACGGTTCTCCTGAAAGTAGCGGCCTGGTGATCGCCCTGACGAGATTTAACATAAATTTCACAGGATGATATGTCATGTATATACAAGCTAACGCGGCGCAGTTCATTCCCGGCTTTACTGTTTTGTGAGCCAGACAGAATTTATGATGTGATAGATGCGCTGCTGTACTTGTACATACAACCAAGCAAAGGTTATGCCAGCTCTGCAAAAGGGAAAAAGGCGGCCGGGAGCGCCGTGCAGTCAGGCGGCCTGCACCCGCCTGCACCGGTTCAGCGCGGCGATGCACCGGGGTGGCGCATCGCCGTGGTGGGATTATCGGGGCTTGCCCTCCGCCAGCATGGCGTGGATCAGTGCTTTCAGCGTTTTTTGCAACTGCGCGGCGCGCGCCTGCTGCCAGGCATAAGGCGGGGTTTCATCCATGTAGTTCAGCTGCGCCAGCTCCAGCTGGACGGCCTGAGTCTGCTGCTGCGGCTGACCATAGGCGCGGGTAATGTAACCGCCTTTAAAACGTCCGTTGAGCACCCAGCTGTAGTCGTGCTGCGCGGCGCAGACTGCCTCCAGCGCCGCGCTCATCGCCGGGCTGCAGCTGGCACCGTCATTGGTGCCAAGGTTGATATCGGGCAGGCGGCCTTCAAACAGGCGGGGGATTTCACTGGCGATGGAGTGTGCATCAAACAGCAGTGCATAGCCGTGCTCTGCTTTAAGCCGCGCCAGCTCCTGCTGGATCTGCTGATGGTAAGGCTGCCAGATCTGGTCGATGTAGCCCTGACGCTGAGCCGCATCGGGCGTTTTGCCTGGCAGGAAAGTCGGGGTGCCGTCGAACAGGGTTTCCGGGAACAGACCGGTGGTGGCGGTGGTGTAGAGTGGCTGATTATCGGGCGGGCGATTCAGATCGACCACGAACCGCGAGTAACGCCCGATTAATACACTGGCCCCGAGGTCGCGCACGAAATCATAGAGCTGCGGGATGTGCCAGTCGGTGTCCGGTAAACCGCGCGCGGCGTCGCTCAGTCCGGCGTCCACCTCGGGCGTCAGTTCGGTGCCGGCATGGGGAATACTGACCAGCAGCGGCAGGCTGCCCCGGGTAAATATAAAGGGATTCATTGGGGTTCTCCACGATAGATAACGGTACAGGGCAGCTCACCGCCCAGCCAGTAAACCAGTTCTGCCGGACGGGCCAGCGGCCAGTGAACGAAGTTCGCCACTTTTCCCGCCTCCAGCGAGCCGTGGCTGTCAGCCAGCCCCAGCGCTTTGGCGCCCCACAGGGTCACGCCCGCCAGCGCCTCTTCCGGGGTCATGCCGAACAGGGTGCAGCCCATGTTGAGCATCAGACGCAGCGACAGCGCCGGTGAGGTGCCGGGATTGGCATCGCTGGCCAGCGCCATCGGCACCCCGTGCTGCCGGAAGAGATCCACCGGGGGACGCCGGGTTTCCCGCAGCAGATAGAAAGCGCCCGGCAGCAGCACCGCCACGGTGCCGTGTGCCGCCATCGCTTTCGCATCCTCCTCGGTGGCGTATTCAAGGTGGTCGGCAGAAAGGGCACCATAACGGGCCGCCAGGGCCGCTCCCCCCTGCGCCGAGAGCTGCTCCGCGTGCAGCTTCACCGGCAGACCCAGCGCCACCGCCCGATCAAACACCCGCGCGACCTGCTGCGGTGAAAAGGCGAGATGTTCACAGAAGGCGTCTACCGCATCCGCCAGTCCCAGCGCCTGCACCTGCGGCAGCAGCCGTTCACAGATGATGTCGACCCAGCCCTCCGGGTCATGCTTAAACTCCGGCGGAAAGGCGTGGGCGGCCAGGCAGGTGGCACGGACATCGGCGGCCACGCTCTGCCCCAGCTGGCGAATAGCCCGCAGCATCCGCAGTTCGCTCTCCTCATCCAGCCCGTAGCCGGACTTGATCTCCACCGTGGTGACCCCCTCTGCCAGCAGGCGGTCGAGCCGCCAGCGCGCCGACGCCACCAGCGCCTCCTCCGTGGCGGCGCGGGTCGCCCGTACCGTCGAGAGGATGCCGCCGCCCTGTGCGGCAATGTCGGCATAGCTGACGCCATTCAGGCGCTGTTCAAATTCCTGACTGCGGTCACCGCCAAACACCAGATGGGTATGGCAGTCCACCAGTCCCGGCGTCACGATACCGCCCGGCAGATGATGATGCCGCGCGGCGACGAAGGCGGGCATCTCAGCCGCCGGGCCGACCCACACCAGCTTACCCGCCCGCACCGCCATCGCCCCCTCAGGTATCAGGTGGTACTTTCCGTCCCGCATGGTGACCAGATCCGCCCCGGTCCAGACCGTCTCTACCTGCATATCTTCCGCCATCGCTGCCTCGTGCCTCCACCGTTTACACTGTCTCTTAAAGTATGTATATGTATATACAACTACATCCGACGAGGATCAACCATGGCGACTTTTTTTGCCCCGCGCGCACTGCTGGCGGAGGGCTGGCAGCAGCAGGTACGTATCACGGTCAATCAGGCCGGTTTTATCGACGCTCTTACCCCGGAGAGCCACGCCGATCAGGCGGTGCTGCTCAACGGTGAGGTGATCCCGGCGATCGCTAATCTGCATTCGCACGCCTTTCAGCGCGCCATGGCCGGTCTGGCGGAAGTGGCGGGCGATCCGCAGGACAGCTTCTGGACGTGGCGTGACCGGATGTACCGCATGGTGCAGCGCCTGACGCCGCAGCAGGCGGGCGACATCGCCGCCCTGCTCTACATTGAGATGCTGAAAGGGGGTTACACCCAGGTCGCGGAGTTTCACTATCTGCATCACGATCCCAGCGGCGCGCCCTATGCAGATGACGCCATGATGCAGCAGCTGATCGACGCCGCCGAACTGGCCGGTATCGGCCAGACGCTGCTGCCGGTGCTCTACAGCTACAGTGGCTTTGGCAGCCAGCCTCCAACTGCCGGGCAGAAACGCTTTATTCAGCAGACCGATCGTTATCTGCAACAGCAGGCGCGACTGGATGCGTGGCAGCAGCAGCGGCCCCTGCTGAACCGCGGCCTCTGTTTTCATTCGCTGCGGGCCGTCAGTGAAAGTCAGATGGAGACGGTGCTGGCGGAGAGCGATCCGACGCTGCCGGTGCATATCCATGTGGCGGAGCAGCAGAAAGAGGTGAATGACTCGCTGGCGTGGAGCGGCGAACGCCCGGTGAGCTGGCTGCTGAACCGTTTTGCCGTGGATGCACGCTGGTGCCTGATCCACGCCACTCATCTGGATGAGAGCGAGCTGACGCGCCTCGCCCGCAGCGGTGCGGTTGCCGGTCTCTGCCCCACCACCGAAGCGAATCTCGGTGACGGCATTTTTCCGGCGGGGGAGTATATCGCGCAGGGAGGACGCTGGGGCATCGGCTCCGACAGCCATGTCTCGCTCAGCGCCCAGGAAGAGCTGCGCTGGCTGGAGTATGCGCAGCGACTACGCGATCAGCGCCGCAACCGCATTACCCTGCCCGGCCAGCCGTCGGTCGGCGATCTGCTGTGGCAGCAGGCGGCGGCGGGCGGTGCGCAGGCGTGCGGCATTCAGCAGGGAACGCTGGCGGTGGGGCAGCGCGCCGACTGGCTGGTGCTGCGCGATGAGGCGTGGCTCGGCAGCGTGGAATCTCAGGCGCTGCTGAACCGCTGGCTGTTTGCCGGTCAGCGCGATCAGATTCGGGATGTCTACGTGGCGGGTAAGGCGGTGATCGTCGATGGCGAGCATCCTCATCAGGCGGCGTGTGCCAGACGCTTCCGTCAGGCCATGGCGGCACTGCAATGATCGCCCGCTTCTCTTACGCTGACCTGGCGGTCAGCCGCTGGCGTAATGGCGGAGGCGAAACCCGCGAAATTGTCAGCTTTCCGCCCGGTGCGGAATCCTTTGGCTGGCGCGCCAGCATTGCCACCCTGGCGCAGGATGGCCCCTTCTCAGCCTTTCCGGGCATCGATCGGATCATCACCCTGCTGCACGGCGACCCGGTCCTGCTTACCGCGCCGGGCACAGCGCATCGGTTAATGCCGCAGCAGCCCTGGTCATTTGCCGGCGAACTGGCCCTGACCGCGCAGTTGCAGGGCAGCATCAGTGAAGACTTTAACATTATGACGCGGCGGGAGCAGTGGCAGGCCACGGTTGAGGTGGTTACCGCCCCCGTCAGCAGCCTGCACGGGGTTGCCTGGGTGCTGGCAGGCGCGTGGCGGAGCGACGACGGGAAACAGCTGACCGTCCGACAGGGCGCATGGTGGGTCGATGAGGCGTGCAGTTTCATGCCCGACAGCCGGGACGCCCGGCTGCTGTTTACCCGGCTTAGCCGTGTCCCCTGAAGCGGCCCAGCAGTTTGTAACGTGAGCCGGGATAGAGCAGCCGCGCGTAGGTCACGATTTTGTTGTCGCTCCAGGTCTGACGGCGGATCAGCAGGCAGGGTTCGTGCTCATCCAGCGACAGATGTTTGCGCTGACGCACATCGGGCAGCACCGCCTCGACAATGTGCTCGCCCGCCGTCAGCGGCGCAACCCGCATCAGATAGGTATACGGGGTCATCTGCTGATAATCCTGCGCCAGATAATCGGGGGCGACCAGCGGATTGACCAGCCTGTCCTCCAGCTGTACCGGCAGATCGTTCTCGTAGTGCACAATCAGCGAATGATAGAGCGTCTGTCCGGTGGTCAGTCCCAGCACCGCCGCCTGTTCAGGATCGGCTTTGTTCTGGCCGATAGCGAGAATTTTACAGCTGTGCTGATGACCGCGCTGGGCGATCTCATCGGCGATGTTATGCACCTCCAGCATGGCGGTGTAGCCTTTCATCTCGGCCACGAAGGTGCCGACGCCCTGCATCCGGACCAGAAAGCCTTCGCTGGTCAGTTCACGCAGCGCCCGGTTGATGGTCATGCGGCTGACGCCCAGCTCATTAACCAGTTCACTTTCTGACGGCACACGCTGATTCGCTTTCCACATTCCTTCGCGGATCTGACTGATGATCGCCTGCTTCACCCGCTGATAAATCGGGGCGGGCTCATCGCTCATCGCCGCCGCCAGTTGTGCCAGTGCCGTATGCTCGACCATTTGCTGTTCCTTTTCCTGATAGTGCCTTCAGTTTACTGTCTCACCGCGTGAATGTATATACATCCAGTCCGGCGCGCTGTGCCCCGCTGGTGCAGCGCCCGCCTCCTGATGGTGCAGCCTCCGCCTTCGTTTCCTCATCCACCCGCAGCAGGCGGGCATTCCATTTTTGTGATCGGCCTGGCACGTCCCTTGCTACTTGTATAGACAAGAATAGACACTTATGTTTCACTCGCTTTATCCCGCTGGTTCAGGGCAGGAAAAACCGCTCAGCCGTGCCAGCACACTTGTATAGACAGGAGTAGACTATGTCAGGTTCGTCTCAGGCATTGCGCCTGGTGCCAGGCGAGGTAGACCTCGCCACCTTACGCGCCATCTATCAGGGTCACGTAACGCTGAGCCTCGATGACAGCGCGCGTCAGGCGATTGCAACGGCGCAGCAGACCGTGGAGGCGATCGTCGCCTCCGGCAATGTGGTGTATGGCATTAACACCGGCTTTGGCAAGCTGGCACAGACGCAAATTCCGGCCAGCCGTCTGGCCGATCTGCAACGCAACCTGGTGCTGTCTCACAGCGTCGGGCTGGGGGATCTGCTGCCCGACAATGTCACCCGTCTGGTGGTCGCCACTAAAATCGTCAGCCTGGCCCGCGGTCACTCCGGCGTGCGGATCGAACTGGTGGAGGCGCTGCTGGCGCTGTTCAATGCCGGTGTCATGCCCTGCATTCCGGAAAAAGGATCGGTCGGGGCCTCTGGCGATCTCGCGCCGCTGGCGCACATGTCGCTGATGCTGCTGGGCGAAGGCCAGGTGCGGGTCAATGGCGCGCTGATCCCGGCAACAGAGGGACTGGCAAGCGTGGGCCTGTCGCCCTTTGTGCTCGGGCCGAAAGAGGGGCTGGCGCTGCTTAACGGCACCCAGGTTTCGACCGCGCTGGCGTTGCGCGGCCTGTTTGAAGGGGAGAATCTGTTTGCCGCCGGTCTGATGGCCGGTGCACTGTCGCTGGAGGCGATTAAAGGCTCCCTGAAACCGTTCGACGCCCGTATTCATCAGGCGCGGGGTCAGCAGGGCCAGATTGCGGTCGCGGCCGCCGTCAGCAGCCTGATCGAAGGAAGTGAAATCCTGCAGTCCCACACCCACTGTGGCCGCGTGCAGGACCCCTACTCCATCCGCTGCGTGCCGCAGGTGATGGGTGCCTGCCTGGACAATATCCGCCACGCGGCGCGGATTCTGGAAATCGAAGCGAACGCCGCCTCGGACAATCCGCTGGTGTTCAGCGACAGCGGTGAGGTGATCTCCGGCGGCAACTTCCATGCTGAGCCGGTGGCCTTTGCCGCTGACATCCTGGCGCTGGCGATTGCCGAAGTAGGCGCCATCTCTGAACGGCGGCTGGCGCTGCTGCTGGACAGCGGCTTATCCGGTCTGCCGCCCTTCCTGGTGCGTGACGGCGGCGTGAACTCCGGCTTCATGATCGCCCAGGTCACCGCCGCTGCGCTGGCCTCTGAGAACAAGTCGCTGGCCCATCCGGGCAGCGTCGACAGCCTCCCCACCTCTGCAAACCAGGAAGATCACGTCTCCATGGCGACCTACGCTGCGCGTCGTCTCGGCAGCATGTGCTTTAACAGCGCCGCCGTGGTGGGCATCGAGGCGATGGCTGCCGCGCAGGGTATTGAGTTTAACCGGCCGCTGAAAAGTTCTGCGCTGATTGAGCAGGCGTTAGATGAGATCCGTCAGCAGGTGGCCTTCCTGGAGGAAGATCGCCTGCTGGCACCCGATATCGACGCCATGCGTCAGTGGGCGAGTCGCGCTGACTGGCCTCAGGCATTGACCGCGCTGCTGCCGAGCATGCGCTCCACTTCTTGAATTAAGGAATCTGTAATGAGCGAAACTCTTTCTCAGGCTGTGGCACGTGAGATTCGTGCGCCACACGGCACTACGCTGCACTGCGCTAACTGGCTGATTGAAGCGGCTTACCGCATGATTCAGAACAACCTTGACCCCGATGTGGCCGAGCGGCCGGAGGATCTGGTGGTTTACGGCGGCATCGGGAAGGCGGCACGCAACTGGGAATGCTTCGAGCAGATCCTGCGTTCCCTGCAGCTTCTGCAGCCGGACGAGACCCTGCTGATCCAGAGCGGCAAGCCGGTCGGTGTCTTCCGCACCCACGCCGACGCGCCGCGCGTGCTGCTGGCGAACTCCAACCTGGTGCCGCACTGGGCAAACTGGGATCACTTCCATGAGCTGGATAAAGCGGGCCTGATGATGTACGGCCAGATGACGGCAGGCTCCTGGATCTATATCGGTGCGCAGGGCATCGTGCAGGGCACTTACGAAACCTTTGTCGAGGCGGGACGTCAGCACTACAACAATGACCTGAGCGGACGCTGGATCCTCACCGCCGGACTGGGCGGCATGGGCGGCGCGCAGCCGCTGGCCGGGGTGCTGGCGGGCGCCTGTGTGCTGGCGATTGAGTGCCAGGAGTCGCGCATCGATTTCCGCCTGCGCACCCGCTACGTCGACTACAAAGCTACCACGCTGGATGAGGCGCTGGCGTTAATCAGCGACGCCACCGCCGCAAAAAAAGCGATTTCTGTCGGTCTGCTGGGCAATGCCGCTGAGATTCTGCCGGAGCTGGTAAAACGCGCCAGGGCGGGCGGGCCGAAGCCGGATATCGTGACCGATCAGACCTCGGCGCACGACCCGATCAATGGCTATCTGCCGATTGGCTGGGATCTGGCGCGCTGGGAGCAGGAGCGTGTTTCCCAGCCGAAAGCGGTAGAGAAAGCGGCGCGCGCCTCGATGGCGGTCCACGTCCAGGCGATGCTCGACTTCTGTCATATGGGCATTCCGACCGTGGATTACGGCAACAATATCCGCCAGGTGGCGCTGGATGAGGGTGTCAGCAACGCCTTCGATTTCCCCGGCTTTGTGCCCGCCTATATCCGTCCGCTGTTCTGTGAAGGCAAAGGCCCCTTCCGCTGGGTGGCGCTGTCAGGCGACCCGGAAGATATCTATAAGACCGACGCCCGACTCAAAGAGCTGTTCCCGCATCACAAAACGCTGCATCGCTGGCTCGATATGGCGCAGGAGCGCATCGCCTTCCAGGGACTGCCTGCCCGAATCTGCTGGCTGGGGCTGGGTGAACGGCACCTGGCCGGTCTGGCGTTCAACGAAATGGTGCGCAACGGCGAGCTGAAAGCGCCGGTGGTGATTGGCCGCGACCATCTCGACTGTGGTTCGGTCGCCTCACCGAACCGCGAAACCGAGGCGATGAAAGATGGCTCTGATGCGGTCTCTGACTGGCCGCTGCTGAATGCGCTGCTGAACACCGCAGGCGGCGCGACCTGGGTCAGCCTGCATCATGGCGGCGGCGTGGGTATGGGCTTCTCTCAGCACTCGGGTGTGGTGATTGTCTGTGACGGCAGCAAAGAGGCGGATGCGCGTCTGGGTCGGGTGTTATGGAACGATCCGGCGACCGGAGTGATGCGTCATGCCGACGCCGGGTATGAGCTGGCGCAGCAGTGCGCCGCAGAGCACGACCTGAACCTGCCCATGCAGAAGTAACACCCTGACCGGGGCAGGCCGCAGCCTGCCCCGGCGTTCAACCTCACGCTTCGCACCCGGCGGCAGGCCGCTGACATCACTTCCTTATTACTTATTCCATTTTGATTTAGCCTATAGCCCGATTTAAGCCTGACGGCGATAGACGCCGCGCCAGACGACCTCTAAAGTGAAATCTTCTCATTCTGTATGGAGCGCGACTCTGCATGACCCTTTCCCCTGCCCTGCTTGAAGATGCCCTGCGCTGGCGCCGTGAGTTTCATCGCCACCCCGAATTAGGTTACCAGGAACAGCAAACCAGCCAGTTTATCGCGGAGGAGTTAGCCCGGGCGGGATTGCAGGTGTTTCGTGGCCTGGCGGGCACCGGGGTCATCGGCACGCTGGAGAATGGTCCTGGCCCGGTCATTGGCCTGCGGGCGGACATGGATGCGCTGCCGATCACGGAGAAAGGGGAAGCGGCGTGGCGCTCTGTCACACCGGGCGTGATGCACGCCTGCGGCCACGATGGTCACAGCGCCACGCTGCTGGCCGCTGCCCGCCAGCTGGCCGCGACGCGTCAGTTCAGCGGCACCGTGCATTTCATCTTTCAGCCTGCCGAGGAGAACCTCGGTGGCGCACGCAGAATGGTGGAAGAGGGACTGTTCCAGCGCTTCCCGATGGATGCCATCTACGCGATGCATAACTGGCCGGGGCTGCCGCTGGGGTCACTGGCGGTGAATCCCGGCGCCATGATGGCGTCGCTGGACTCGTTTGAAATCACCCTGCACGGCAAAAGCTGCCACGCGGCGATGCCGGAAAGCGGAGCCGATCCGATGGTGGTCGCCGCCGAGCTGATTCTGGCGCTGCAGACGATCCCGTCGCGTCGCCTGTCACCGCTCGCCTCAGCGGTGGTGAGCGTGACCCAGATCCACGGTGGCGAGGCGATTAACGTTATCCCGGAGCAGATTGTGCTGCGCGGCACGGTGCGCTGTCTGCAGACCAGCGTGCGCGATAAGGTGCGCGGACTGATTGATGAGTTTGTGGCGACTCTGCCGCGTCCGTTTGGCGTCAGTGGTGAAGTGCACTGGTTGCCGGGCTATCCGGTGACCGCTAACCATGCGCTGCCCGCTGAGCAGGTGCGCAAGGTGGCGCTGGCGACGCTGGGTGCCGGACAGGTTCACTGGCAGGTGAATCCGTCGATGGCGTCGGAAGATTTTGCCTGCATGCTGGAAGCCTGCCCTGGCGCTTACTTCTGGCTGGGCGCAGATGGAGAAACCCCCTCTGCGCCGCTGCACAACGCCCGCTATGATTTCAACGACGCGCTGCTGCCGATTGGCATCCGTTTCTGGCAGGATCTGGTGGAACAGGCCCTGCCGCAATCCTGAGTCAGTAACCGGCGGCGCGGATCTGCTCCTCCGCCGCCGCCAGTGAATCGCACTGACCGCTGGCGCGCAGGCAGCAGGCGATCTGCAGCCGCAGCGACGCGGGCAGCGGGCGCTGCTGATTCAGCACCTCCTCAATCCAGCGCGCCGTCACCTCTGCCGTTTTATCTGCCGGCAGCTCAACGGCTACTTCTGGCTGACGCTCCACCCAGACTTCGGTTTCGGCTCCCGCGCCCTGAATCATGCTGATCGCCGGGCAGCGCTGCGGATTCGCATACACTTCCCCTTCGGTGCCATTAAGTAGCAGGGCTGGCGCATCGATGTCGCTGAAGAATTTCGCCACACGCGGCACATACTCCGGATGCGAGACGCTCGACAGACGCAGCGCCGCCCGCTCCGCAAACGGGGTCGCCAGTTTTGCCAGCGTGTGCGCACTGTTACGCACGCCCATTCGCCAGCGCAGAGACAGCTGCTTCGCCATCGGCGGGCAGAGGTGATCGATGGTGATAAAGGCCAGCTCGCCCTGATTCAGTCTGGCCTGCGCCGCCTCTGCCGTCGTGACCGGTGCGATGCCAAGCGCCGCAAACACCGCCTCGCTGGTAATGCGCGTCGCGTCGTCGCTGACGCCATGCACCAGCACCGGAAAGCCGAATTTTACCAGCAGCAGCGCCAGCAGAGGCGTCAGGTTGCCCTGACGACGGGCACCGTTGTAGCTGGGGATCACGATCGGCATGGGCCGGTTTTCCGGCGCACGCAGCTGCATCATCTGCGCCTGCATCGCCTGATAAAAGCCGCGCATCTCCGCTTCGCCTTCGCCTTTGATGCGCAGCGCAATCAGGATACCGCCCAGTTCCAGATCGGGCACCTCGCCCGCCAGCATGGCGCTGTAGAGCGCCACGGCACTCTCAAAATCGATATCGCGGGCATGATTTTTACCGCGACCAATCTCTTTAATAATTTTATTCAGTTCCATCACTCGCTTCCGGTTAAGTGCGCGGCTCAGCGCCGCGTAGGACGTCGTTTTCGCACGCTGGTTTTGGGCACCACGGCGGCCGGTATCGCTTCCGGCTCGGGCGCTGCCGGCTGCTCAATCGGGAAGACGGGCAGCGCCGCCAGCAGGCGGCTGCCGTAAGCTTTGCTCAGCAACCGGCGGTCATAAATCACGATCTCGCCATAGCATTGATGGCTGCGAATCAGGCGTCCGACCTGCTGAATCAGGGTAAATGAGGCGCTGGGCAGACTCTGCACCTCAAACGGATAGCGCTTCAGGCTTTTCAGCCACTCGCCTTCGGTCAAAATTACCGGACTGTCTACCGGGGGAAAAGCGATTTTGTGAATATGCACCTGACTCAGCAGATCGCCTTTCAGATCCAGGCCTTCAGCGAAGGATTGCAGGCCAATCAGAATACTGGTTTCGCCTTTAGCAACCCGCTGCCGGTGCAGATCGACCAGGCGGCTGCGCGGCTGATCGCCCTGCACCAGCATCGACAGCCGCAGATCGGGCAGCGAGGTGACAAACTGCTGCATCGCCCGGTTGCTGGCAAACAGCACCAGCACCCCTTTGTGCTTTTTCTCTTTCATCTGCTGGCGGAAGAAACCGGCCATTTCGGCGATATGCTCCGCCTCGTGCGACATCAGGGGTTCATAGCGCATCTGCGGGATGACCAGCTTGCCCTGCTCGACGTGGTTGAACGGGGAGTCGAGCGCCACAAAGCGGTCGCCCGCTTTTTCGCTCAGTCCCGACATCTCCTGCAGGCGGTTGAAGCTGTTGAGCGAACGCAGCGTGGCGGAGGTGACCACCACATGCGGGATTTTGCGCCACAGCATCTTCTCCAGCTGATCGCTGACGCGGATACCGGCGCAGTGAAACAGCAGATGCGCCTGCCCTTCGCGCAGCTCACGGGTGATCCATTTTGAAACCGGCGCACCGGAGGCTTTCTCCATTGCCGCCAGCCGCCACAGTTTGCTGATCGATTCGAACCAGCCAAACTGGCGATTGAGCTGCAGCAGATTACGGTGCAGCCGCACGACGTCGACCTTGCCCGTCTGCTCGCTCAGCGCATTGATCAGGCCTTCACTCAGCCCGCGCAGCGCGTCACTGAGTTTAAACAGCCGGGCGCAGAGGTCGAGTAACTCCTGCGGCAGCGCCCCAAGCACAAAGCGATATTCGCCCGGCTGGTTATGGGGCGGCAGCAGCGGATTCAGCGCCTGGGCGGTCACCGTAAGCAGTTCGCGCAGCTCATCGCAGTGCGCTTTCAGCCTTTCCGGGTTTGCCAGCGGCGGCGGCGATTTCGGCCGCATCTGGGTCATGATGCCGTCGACCAGCCGGATAAAGAGATCGAGCTGCAGGCTGCTCCAGCCCGGCGTGATATCGGCGCTCATCTCCAGCGCATCGCGGGCCACTTCCGGCAGATGATGCCCTTCATCCAGCACCAGCATCAGGTTTTTAGCGGGCGGCAGTACCGACTCATTCTCCATCGCGGCCATCACCAGCGCATGGTTCGCCACCACCACATCCACCTGCTCAATCTCGCGGCGCGCGACAAAAAAGGGGCATTCACGATACCAGCGGCAGTGCGCGCCCAGGCAGCTCGCCTTGTCGGTGGAGAGCCGCTGCCACAGGCTGTCGCTGATGTTCTCCTCGCTGTGATCGCGCAGGCCATCCCACTGATAGCGATCCAGCGACTTCTGCAGGCGGCCACACTGCGTCTGCTCCTCTTTGGTGCTGCTGACGGCGTCGTCGTCCAGATAGAGCAGCAGATCGCCCTGCTGATCGTCATCGGCTGCCAGCGCGGCCAGATTGCGCGGACAGACATAGCGTCCGCGTCCAAAGGCGGCAGTAAAGGTCAGATCGGGAATGATTTTTTTAAGCAGCGGCAGATCTTTGGTGAAGATCTGATCCTGCAGTGCCACGTTGGCGGTGCTGATCACCAGCCGTTTTTCCTGGGCGCGGCTGGCCGCGATACCGGGAATAAGATAGGAGAGCGTTTTGCCCACGCCGGTCGGCGCTTCCACCGCCAGGTGGCGCGCATCGTCGCCAGCCAGACATTTTGCCACTTCGGCGATCATCTGACGCTGCGGCGCACGCGGAATGAAATCAGGCACCTGCTGCGAAAGCGCTTTATACCACTGCGCTATCTGGCTTTTTACTGCGGCTGTCAGGGCCATGAGTTGCGTTACCACACCGAAAAAATGGCCTGTATTTTTACACAGTATCCCGGCGGCGTCAGCTTTCGTGCTGAATTTTTCGTGCGCCGTCGGAAATTTCAGCGGATATCGCGGAGGCGTTCAGCGCCGGGTCGTCCGGCGCAGAAGCAGGCTACGCCAGCACCTTATACATATAGGTGGTGGCATCCAGCACGCCTGCCGTCGACTCGGCATAAAAGGGGATCGACCCTGCCACCTGCCAGCCCAGCGAGCGATAGAGATCGCTGGCAACGTCACCGCTGCGGGTATCCAGCACCAGCAGCGTTTTGCCCTGCCCGCGGGCCAGCTGCTCAGCGCGCTGCATCAGTTCGCGGGCAATCCCCTGACGCCGCGCCTGCGGATGCACCAGCAGCTTGCTGACGTCGGCCCGATGGCGGCCATTCGGCATCGCGCTGCGACTGAGGATCACCGTCGCCACAATCCGGTTGTGCTGACGCGCCACCAGCAGTTCGCTCTCCCCGCTGGTCAGACTGGCTACCCGCTGCTGCCAGAAGCGCGTCATCACCGCCACATCGGCGGCATCCACGAATCCGACACTGGCGCCATCGGCCACGCAGGCCTGAAGCACTGCCGTCAGCCCATCGATCTCCTGTTGTGCCTGTTCAGGTGAAAGCCTCTGATAATCGATCATGGTTTTGCCACCGCCAGCAGATAGTGTGCGCCTTCGGTCAGATGCGCCTCGAAAGCCGATTTTCCGGTGAGGTGAAAGCGTAAACAGTCACCGGGCTTCAGCGTCCACTGCTGTTCGGCCACCGATACGGTCAGGCCGCCTGCCTGAAGCAGGATATGTTGCTCCAGTCCCTGGATGGGTGGCGCATCATATTCAATGCGTGCACCAGGCCGTAATTTGCCCTCTACCAGTTCGCATCTAAAATGAAGTGCGGGCGGTGAAACATTGCGGCGGATAAAACCGCTGGACGAGTCATGCCAGACCGGTTGCTGATCATAAGGCACCAGCAGACTCGACGACTCCTCAACCTCACTCAGCAGGCGAGACATGGTTAATCCGTAGGCGGCACACAGCCGGTTAAGCAATGCGGCAGTAGGGCTGGTCTCGCTTCGCTCAATGCGCGATAATGACGCGCGACTGATGCCGGTGGCGACAGAAAGTTCATCCAGTGACCAGCCGCGTTGCAGGCGTAATTCTGCCAGCCTTACCGCCAGTCGTTGCTCCGTATTCAGCTCCGGCATGGTATTTTCTCATATAAGGGAATTATTCTCTGAAATGAGATATAGCTAAAAACAGGCGTATCAGTCAAGTTGTACATTGCGAAATGTATTGTACAACTTAACTGGCTTCGTTATGGTAATCGCACTCAGACCAATCGAAAGAGGCATTTATGACCTTATACAGTATCGGTGACGTCGCCGAGCGCTGTGGCATAAACCCAGTCACCCTGCGCGCCTGGCAGCGTCGTTATGGCTTGCTGAAGCCACAGCGCACCGAAGGCGGGCATCGTCAGTTTGATGAAGAAGATGTACAGCGCATCGAAGAGATCATGCGCTGGATTGAAAGCGGCGTGCCGGTCGGTAAAGTCAAGGCACTGCTGGAAGGGGGCGACGTGGATGCCCATGATGGCTGGACAACCCTGCAGGATGAGCTGATCAGCGTTCTGCGCCACGTCAGACCCGCAAAACTTCGTAACAAAATTGCCGCGATTGGCCGCGAGCATCCGATTGATGCGCTGATCGACCACGTTTTTATGCCGGTGCGCCAGAAGCTGAGTCTGGACCAGAACACCGCCCGCACGATGTGCAGCCTGCTGGATGGCCTGCTGATCGACTATGTCGCGTTCTGCCTGACGGGCAGCCGCAAAAAATCGGGCAAGGATGCGCTGATCATCGGCTGGGGTATCGAGGATCGCACCCGCATCTGGCTGGAGGGCTGGCGTCTGTCGCAGCACGGCTGGCGGATTGATGTACTGGCCGAACCGCTGGACGTGCCGCGTCCTGAACTCTTTCCCGGCATGAACATGTTTGTCTTTACCGGTAAAAAACTGACCCGTCGTCAGCAGGAACAGCTGTCACACTGGCAGGAACAGGGCTATTCCGTGCGGTTGCACGAACCCGCCTGATAACAAAAAACGCACGCCGGGCGCTTTGCCTGCTGCCTCGCGCGCGCTATTATCCCCGCCTCACTGTTAACACGCTCAGGTTTTCTCCATGAACTGCAAAAAAGCCTTTTTCGCCACGCTCTTTTTTATCATGGCCGTCGGCGGCACCAGCGGACTGATGCTGGTCGGATACTCTCTCATCGTTCACTCACGCTAAGCCAGCGTTGCAGGCGCTCAAACAGGCGGTCGCTGACGATAGCCAGCAGCGCCACCAGCAACGCCCCCTGAATCACATACGCCGTATTAAAACCGCTTAAGCCGATAATCACCGGTGACCCCAGACTTTTCGCCCCGACCGTCGAGGCGATGGCGGCGGTGCCGATATTAATGATCACCGAGGTGCGTATTCCGGCGATGATCACCGGCGCAGCCAGCGCCAGTTCGATCTGCCACAGCCGCTGCCAGGGGCTCATACCCAGCCCGGTAGCGATCTCCCGGCTGCTGGCGGGCACGCTGTCGAGTCCGGCCAGCGTGCCCTGTAAAATCGGCAGTAACCCATAGAGCAGCAGCGCAACGACGGCGGGCCAGGTCCCAAAGCCCATCACCGGCACGGCAATCGCCAGCACGGCCACCGGCGGAATCGTCTGCCCCGCCGCCACGATCGTCTCCATCAGCGGCCGGAAGGCGCGACCGGCGTGCCGCGTGACCAGCACGCCGCTGCCGATGCCCAGAACGATCGCCAGCAGGCTGGCCGTGATCACCAGCAGCAGATGCGCCAGCGTCAGCTGCCAGAAGCTCTCCTGCTGATAGAGTGGCCGCGCCAGGTCGGGAAACCATGTGTGAAACAGCGGCCCGCTGTAGGGCATCAGGGCCAGCAGCGCGCCGTAGAGCAGCACCAGCCACAGCAGCGGATCTTTCAGCCAGCGCATGCTAATCCCTCGCGCAGTTGCAGCAGATCGCTAAAGTGCAGCACGCCCAGCGGCTGCTGCTGATCGTCGACCACCGGCAGTTTATCGGTGCGCCGGGTGATAAACTGCGACAGGGCGTCACGCAGCGTCAGCGTCGCGGCGATGGGTTCGCCCGTCAGCCACTCGCCGCGCCGGACGGCATCTCCGGCGTGCTCCAGCGACAGCAGTCTTACCCCCATTTCCGTGCGACCAAAGAAGTCGCGGACAAAATCATTTTCTGGCCGGGTCAGCAGCTCCACCGGCCTGCCCTGCTGAACAATCCCACCGTTATCCATCAGCACGATGCGATCCGCCAGGGTCAGCGCCTCGTCGATGTCATGGGTCACCAGCACGATGGTGCGCCCCGACAGCCGGTGGATACGCAGCATCTCCTGCTGCAGCGCGCCTCGCGTTACCGGATCGAGCGCCCCGAACGGCTCATCCATCAGCAGCACCTCCGGATCGGCGGCCAGCGCTCGCGCCACGCCGACCCGCTGCTGCTGCCCGCCGGAGAGCTGATGCGGATAGCGCTTCAGCAACTGTGCGTCCAGATTCAGCAGCGCCAGCAGCGCCGTGATGCGTTCGTTGATCTGCGCGCGGGGCCAGCCCAGCAGTTCAGGCACCGTGGCGATATTCTTCTGCACCGTCCAGTGCGGAAACAGTCCGATCGACTGGATGGCATAGCCCATGCGTCGCCGCAGCGTGCGGGCATTCAGTTGGCGAATTGATTCACCGGCAAAGCGGATATCACCGCTGTCGAACTCCACCAGCCGGTTGATCATCTTTAGGGTGGTTGATTTACCGGAGCCGGAGGTGCCGAGCAGCACGCAGAACTCCCCTTCCGCCACCTGTAACGACAGATCTTTTACCGCCGTTTTGCCGTTAAAGGCGCGGGAAACGCCCCTGAACTCAATCATCTTTTCTCTCCAGCAGTGAGATCAGCAGGCGGAACAGCGCATCGATCGCCACCGCCAGCGCGATCACCGGGATCACCCCCAGCAGCACCAGATCGAGCGCGCTGCTTAACAGGCCCTGAAAAATAATCGCACCAAAGCCGCCTGCCCCAATCAGCGCGGCGACCACCGCCATACCCAGCGTCTGTACCACCACTACCCGCAGACCCGCCAGCCAGACCGGCAGCGCCAGCGGCACATCGACGGCGACAAACTGCTGCCAGCCGCTCATCCCCGTGCCGCGCGCGCTTTCGCGCACCTCGTGTGGCACCTGCTGCAGCCCCACCACCACGCTGCGTACCAGCGGCAGCAGGGCGTAGAGCACCAGGGCGATCAGCGCCGGGGCCATGCCGATGCCGCTGATGCCCCAGGCCCCGAGCCACGGAAAGTGATTTGCCAGTCCGGCCAGTGGCGCAATCAGCAGGCCAAACAGCGCCACCGACGGCACCGTCTGGATCACATTCAGCACGCCAAAGACGCCGCTCTGCCAGCCTGGCCGCCGGAACAGCAGGACCCCCAGCGGCAGCGCTATCAGCAACGCCGGCAGCACCGTGCCGGCCAGCAGCGTGAGATGGCGTCCCAGTGCGGCATCAAACACCGCATGGCGGTTGGCATACTCTTTCAGCAGGGAGAGGTCGCTGAGCTGACCGCTGAAGAGCAGCAGCAGAGGCAGCAGCCAGACCTGCAGATTGAGCAGCAGCTGAGCCAGCCGGTGACGGGTGATCTGCCGCACCCGATCGGTGATCAGCAGCAGGAGCAGCGCGCCGCTGCACCACAGGCCGCTGGCAAAGCTGGTACGTGCCAGACGACTGCCCTGCTGGCTGAGCAGCGTGGCCTGATGACCACTGAGCCAGAGGATCGCGGTCAGCATCAGCTGCGCTGCCAGCAGCGCCAGCGCCAGGTTTACCCGCGTCGGCGGCCGCCATAACAGCAGCCAGAGCGTCAGCAGCGGCACAAGCAGCAGCCCGAACCGGCTGATCTGCGAGCCCATCAGCGGTTCCCCGGCCACCAGCCGGTTCGGGGCGAAGTTAAGAAACGGCAGCGCCGCCAGCGCCAGGCTCAGCAGCGTCAGCAGCAGCAGGGCCACCGGCTGCTGTAGCGGGCGACGTATCGCTTCCCGCGATAACACCATCGGTTACAGCAACTTCTTCTGCTGCAGCCATTCGGTCGCGACGCTGCTGGCATCCTGACCGTCCACGGCGATTTTTGCGTTGAGCTGTTGCAGCGTCTTCTCGTCCAGCGCGCTGAATACCGGCTTCAGCCATTCCGCAATCTGTGGGTACGCTTTCAGAACCGATTCGCGGATCACCGGTGTCGGGGCGTAAATCGGCTGAACGCCTTTCGGATCGCTGAGCGTCTGCAGACCCAGCGCCGCCACCGGCCCGTCGGTGCCGTACGCCATCGCCGCGTTCACCCCGGAGGTCTGCTGTGCCGCCGCGCTGATGGTCACCGCGGTATCGCCGCCAGCCAGCGACAGCAGCTGATCCTGCGTGAGGTTAAATCCATAGGCTTTTTCAAAGGCGGGTAAGGCGTCGCTGCGTTCAATAAACTCTGCCGACGCCGCCAGTTTGAAGGTCCCGCCTTTTTTCAGAAAGGCACTGAGGTCGGCCAGAGAGGTAAGCTGATTCTTTTCGGCCAGATCTTTTCGCACAGCGATGGTCCAGGTGTTGTTAGCCGGTGCCGGTGTCAGCCAGACCAGATGGTTTTTCTCCGCATCGAGCTTTTTCACCTTCTCATAGCCCTGGGCGGCATTCTTCCAGGCGCTGTCTTTTTCATCGTTAAAGAAAAACGCGCCGTTGCCGGTATATTCCGGATAGATATCCAGTTCGCCCGCCGTGATCGCGCCACGCACCACCTGAGTGGTGCCGAGCTGGATTTTATTCACGGTTTTCACGCCATGCTTTTCCAGCACCTGAAGAATCACATTTCCCAGCAACGAGCCTTCAGTATCAATTTTTGAGCCGACCCGCACCGGATCGGCTGCCTGTGCTACCCCGATGCTGAGCAGTAAGGCGCTGACGCCGATCCAACCCCGAATTCTGACCATGACCTTTTCCTTATCGCATTATCGCGTGTTGTTATAGCGTGATGTTTTCGCGAGGCGTCAATGGTGCGCCTGAGCGATCAGACTGCTCTCCTGCTTTCTGAGTCGATGCTGGCAGGGCGCGAAGCGGTAAATTCTCTGCCTTAAAAGCGTAGCCTGGCGCGGCGGTGATGCCGCTGACTTTCTCGCAATCTGATAACGATTTGAGATTATAAAATAATTTTATATAACTCAAATGAATTTACGTCTGGGCGTCTAAACGGCTATTCTCGAAAATCTGTTTTTATAATAAAAGACGCACAACATCATGTCCGACCTGACTTCTTCTGCCCATGTGGCGACTGCCGGGCGTTCGCCCGCCGGGGAAACGCAATGGATTCGCAGCGCCGCTGACGTCTCCCGTTTAGTGAATAGTGGCGACAGCGCCCGCAATAATGCCCGCATCGTGGTGGCGATTGCGCTGGGTGGCGTGTTTCTTGACGCCTACGATCTGGGTGCGCTGGCTTTTGGCATCAAAGATGTGACGCGCGAATTTCATCTTACGCCGACCGGCACCGGCATGATCGCCTCCGCGATTACCTTCGGGGCGATCGTGGGTGCGCTGCTCGGCGGCTACCTCACCGATAAGATTGGCCGCTATCGGGTCTTTATGGCCGATATGTTCTTTTTCGTCGTCGCGGCTATCGCCTGTGCTTTTGCTCCCAATGAGTATGTGCTGGGGGCAGCGCGCTTTGTGATGGGCCTGGGTGTCGGCATCGATCTGCCGGTGGCGATGGCCTTCCTGGCGGAGTTTTCGAAGCTGCGCGGTAAGGGGAATAAAGCCGCCAGCGTGGCGATGTGGTGCCCGACCTGGTACGCGGCGATCAGTATCTCCTATCTGCTGGTGCTGCTGCTCTATGCGGTATTGCCGGAGAGCCATACCGACTGGCTGTGGCGGCTGATCCTTGGGTTTGGAGCCGTGCCGGCGATAGTCATTATCGCTATCCGCAGTCGTTACATGAGTGAGTCGCCGGTCTGGGCGGCCAATCAGGGCGACCTGAAAGGGGCGGCGGCGATCTTACGCAGCGCATGGAATATCAACGCGCAGGTGGCACCCGATGCCGCGCTGACGCCGGTTACACCGGTGCGCAGGGCGAGCTGGCGCAACTATGGTGCGCTGCTGCAGGGCGTCTATCGCCGCCGCACGCTGCTGGCGACCATTACCTCTATCGCCTCATCCTTTGCTTATAACGCCGTCGCATTTGGCCTGCCGGTGATCATCACCAGCTTTTTTGCCCAGTCGATGCTGACCACGATTCTGGTGTCGCTGGCGCTGAATCTGCTGTTCGCCTTTGTGGGCGGGCTGCTGGCGGTGCGTCTGGTGCCGCGTCTGGGTGCCTGGAAGATGTCGGTGGCGGGTTACAGTTGTCAGTGTGTGGCGCTGCTCGGACTGGCGCTGATTGGCCGCCCGGAAGGGGGGCAGGAAGCGGCTGTCGCGATCGGGATGCTGGCGCTGTTCCTGTTTGGCCAGGGATTCGGGCCCGGCTCGCACACCATGACCTTTGCGTCACTGAGCTACCCCACGTCGCTGCGGGGTGTGGGCGTCGGCTTCAATCAGACGCTGATGCGCGGCAGTTCGACCGTTTCACTGTTTCTGTTCCCGGTGCTGGTTGCGGCGCTCGGCACCGGCGTGTTCTGGGTGATCTTCCTGGCCCCGCTGGCCGGACTGCTGGCCCTGCTGGCCATCCGCTGGGAACCATCGGGCTATGATGTGGATGCAGAGGATTTTGAGCTGCCGCGATAATCCGCGCTGAGGGCGTGGACAGAGCGCAGGAAAACCGCACCTCAGTGCGGTTTTTTTATGCCGTAACGGCCGGGAAAGGAAACTGCTCCAGATAGTCCGGGATACGCGGGAAGGTATGCAAAAACCACGGCGTGAACTGCTCTGGCTGCTGCTGCATCTGCTCTTCAATCAACGCCATCGGGCGATAATCGAAGGCGTCCGCTTCCTGCGGATTGAGCTGCGGCAGGCTGTCGCAGACGGCAAAAAAGACGTGACCATATTCATGCTCGGTCAGGCCATTACTCAGCTTCAGGTTGTAGCTCAGCTCAAACACCGGCGTCAGCGTCACCACCATGCCCATCTCTTCGCGCAGGCGGCGTTCAGCGGCGTCACGGGTCGATTCATGAGGATACGGATGCCCGCAGCAGGTATTACTCCACAAGCCACCACAGTGATATTTATCGCTGGCGCGCCGCTGCAGTAACAGCTCCTGCCGGGAATTGAAGACGTAGACCGTCACCGCGCGGTGCAGTAGTCCTTTTTCATGCACTTCCAGCTTTTCCATTTTGCCGGTGGGACGATCGAGGTGGTCAACGAGGATAACTTCAATAGCAGACATGGCGTTTCCTTGAGATTATTCTCAACTATTCTGGCACAAGATTCGGGGTTTGGGCGTAACAGAAAGGAATTTTTACCCTTATCGGGCAGAGGTAAGCGGATGACGCCAGACGAAAATCAGGCCAGCAACGCTGGCCTGAGGAAGAATTACAGCCGGAAGCTCTGCACCACCTGCTCAAGCTGGGTACTCTGCGCCTCCATCGCCTGAGCCGCAGCGGAAACCTGCTCGACCAGCACGGCGTTCTGCTGGGTGGTGCCATCCAGCTGCGTAATCGCCACGTTAACCTGCTCGATCCCCATGCTCTGTTCCCGGCTGGCTGACATGATCTCGCTCATCAGCGTCGTTACGCTGCTGACGCCCTGCATCAGCTCATCCATCGTCTGACCCGCCTGCTCCACCAGCGCGCTGCCGGTATCAATGTTCGCCACGGACTCTTCAATTAACTTTTTAATCTCACGCGCCGAATTGGCTGAGCGCTGCGCCAGGTTACGCACTTCTGACGCGACCACCGCAAAACCGCGCCCCTGCTCACCGGCACGGGCTGCCTCGACGGCGGCGTTCAGCGCCAGGATATTGGTCTGGAACGCGATGCTGTCGATCACGCTGATGATGTCGACCACTTTACGTGACGAATGGTGGATCTCGCCCATGGTGGTGACGACCTGACGCACCACTTCTGAACCGCGTGCGGCAACCTGCGAGGCATCGCCCGCCAGCTGGTTGGCGTGAGTGGCGTTATCGGCGTTCTGACGCACGGTGCCGGTCAGTTGCTCCATCGACGCCGCCGTTTCCACAATCGAGCTGGCCTGATCTTCAGTGCGCGAAGAGAGATTGGCGTTGCCGCTGGCGATCTCGCGCGACGCGGCGGTGATCGCCAGCGCGCTGTCGCCCACCTGCTGGATTAACCCCTGCAGATAGCTGATGAACTGGTTAAAGCTCTGCGCAACGGCATTGAACTCCGGGCTGTTGCTGGCGGGCAGACGCTGGGTCAGGTCCGCGCCGCCGGTCGACAGCGCTTCGATGTTGCTGTTCAGCACGCTGAGACGCTTCATCATGGCGCGGACAAAGCCCAGCGACACCAGCAGCAGGATCACCGCCAGCGGAATCTGCACCAGGCCCAGACGCGTCAGCATGTTGTGCGACTGCGCTTTCAGCAGGCTGGTCGGCAGGCTGCTGGCAAGAAACCATGGGCTGCCGGGAATGGCCTGCAGAAACAGCGTCTGCTCGCCTTCGCTGCTGTCATAGGTGGTTTCCAGTGGCTGGGTGCCCGCCCCGCTCAGCAGCGCTTTCAGGGGCGCTGCCATCGGCGTCTGCACATCGGCCAGGTTCTCCAGCTTCGGCGCGGCATTCACCAGCGCACCGTTACCGACAACTTTGCCATCCGCTTCGACGATCAGCACGTTGCCCTGGATGGTTTCGCCCATCTGCTTCGCCAGCTGGTTAAAGAATCCCAGCGTCACGTCGATGGTTGCCACCCCCCAGACGGTGCCGTTGCGGTAGATCGCCATGGCACAGTTGGTTCGCGGCTGTGGGCTGGCAGCATCCTGATAGGCTTTTGCCCAGGCGCACTGCCCTTTCGGGGCGGCCAGGCCATCCTTATACCAGGGTTGCTCCCAGTATTTGTCGGCGGCATCGGAGTTCCAGTAGGTATTGACCTGCAGTTCGTTGCTGGCATTGCGGGCAAAGAAGCTGCTGTTTTTCTCTTTGGCGGGATCGCGACGATTTGGCAACGGCCAGATGCCGCCGCCGAAGACATTACTGTCCTGATACTGGTTAACCAGCGTCGGTAGCAGGGTGTCGATGGTGGCGCTGTCCATGACGGAGGCCGCTTCGGTAATCGCACGCTGCTGAGCCTGAACGCGGTTCATCTGCTCGACGATACCGGAGGCCAGTGAATCGACCTGATAACGCACCAGACGGCTTTCGCTGTCGACCAGCTGCGGTGCGACAAACTGATTGATGACCCAAACTGTAACGAGTAAAAGCGCAACAAAGAACGCGATCATTGTTGCGGTAAAGCGGGATTGTGTTGTTTTAAACATCTTTGTTCCCCTGAACCTGGTATGGCGCGATTGCCTGATCCGGGTTAACGGCTCGCTTACGGGGAACTTGAGGTGAGCGGGATCACAGAATTGATAAATGTTTAATTTTTGTGAAAATTTAATTTCATTGCGGGATTATAACCTCCCCGGCCCGAGCCGGGGAAGGGGCGGAGAGGCCTGTTTTGCCTGGCTTAGCCTTCTGAATCGACAACCTCCTGACGCGGACGGAAGATGTGGTTACTGCCGCCAGCGGTTAACAATTCCCGTAACTTCTGACCGCCATGCTCATCCGCCTGGGCGAACTGCCGCTCCGCTTCGGTGATCGGCGTGGTCCAGAGCAGTGTGGGACGATCGCCATCGCGCTTGGGCAGTTTAAACTGTGCCGGTTCGCTGGCCAGCTCATTTGCCAGCAGGAAGCTCTCAAAGCCGACCGGCGCGACTTCCGATGCCAGCGTATGCCCCTCCCCCAGCCAGGTGAGGCGCGCCCACGGCAGATGCACAAACTCCGCCAGAGCACTCGCCATCTGCACCGCATTGCCTTCGGTCATGACCTCGCCATCCACCGCCATCCCCAGCTCGATACGGCGATACTGCGGTGCCAGCTCATCAAACAGGTAGTCGACCTGCGGCATCGGCCGGATGCTCATGCCAATCGTCAGGAAGTACCAGACACCCTGATGCCAGTGCTGGGAGATCGCCATCGGCGGCCAGCTCCCCTGATCGATCGCGTAATATTTCACCGACTCGCCAAAGCGGCTCTGATAGCAGGCCATGAGATCCTGCTGAACCTTGTCCCACTCGCTGCCATCGTGCCATTCGCGCCAGAACTGACGCTGCTGCTCTGCACGGGCATAGTAGTCATTGGTCGAGGCCGAACCCAGCGGGGCCGTCAGCCGGTTCTTTTTGATGCAGCCCGCAGAGAAGCTGACCTGCTTATCCTGGTAAAGACTCCAGCCGGGGATCACCGCCAGCAGCTGACCGTAATACCAGAGCGCCGCGCCATCATCGCTCGGCTCCCAGAGAACCTGCAGCCCGGCGGGATTCAGTGCAGGCTCCGCTTCCAGGTTACGGCAATATTCGGCGCTGAGCAGCGGCGCAATGCCCTGCTCCATCGCCTCGCGATCTTCCTGCGCCGGTGCGGGCAGCAGGTTTCGCAGCCAGCAGCCGCGCACCGCATACTGACTGCGGAACAGGTCGGTGGGCCAGATGTAAAAATAGGCGGTGCGCGCATCCTGTTCGACAATAGCGGTGAGGGTGCGCTGCTGATTGTGGACTTCAGCAATCAGGGATTTGTACGTCATAGTGCCTCGACAAAGCCTGGAGGAATCCATTTTCCCCGAGAATAGAGCAGGATCGTGACTGCTGCACGCGGAGACAAGGGTAATAGTCTCAAAGTGGGAAGGATGGACGGAGACGACACGAATTTCACTGCGTCGGCGACCTTTCCTGATGCCGGCCCCCAGCTCAGCAGGGTCATAACAGGATTATTCGATGAAGCCACTGCCAGATTGCCGCAATCGCCCCGTGATCCCGATCAGCAAATCGACATCTTCAGGTGTCAGCCTGTCGAGAAAATGTTGCCTGACACTCTCAGCATGCACCGGTCGCGCTTTTGCGAGCGTCTGACGCCCTGTATCTGTCAGGCTGACCGAAATGCCAGCCGGGTCATGACGATTTCTCAGCACAAGTTGCCGGGAAGCCATGCGTGAAAGCTGGTGTGAAAGCCGGGACTTGTCCCACTCCAGGTATTCCAGCAACTCACGCTGAAGCAGTGCGCCCTGCGGACTTTTACTGATTTCCATCAGAATCATGAAATCCGCGCCGGACAGACCGGTGGCCTCAGTAATATTTTTGACAATACGACCCGTTATGACTTCTGCAAGCCGGCGGTAACCCCGCCATGCCATCCACTCTTTATCTGAAATCCCGGTGCTATCCATCTCTGTCTGACCCTTCAGGTTGATATGTCAACTTTGTGATTATAGAGTATACACTCCACAGCAGAGAGAAATCCCTATGCCGAACAAACCGAATATCGCGATTGTTGGTGGTGGTCCAGCCGGACTCACTGCGGCCGTCATACTTCAGCGCAATGGTTTTAACGTCCAGGTGTTTGAATATAAGTCAGGGGATGCTGAACGAAACCAGGGAGGATCGCTGGATTTGCATCCTGACAGCGGTCAGGAAGCTCTGCGCAGAGCGGGCCTGCTGGAACCCTTCATAAAAATAGCCAGACATGAGGATCAGGAAAGCCGGATGCTGGATTACCGCACCGGAGAGGCGGTAGATGACAGCCTGATGCCGGAAGGTGAAATCGATAAACCCGAAATTGACCGCGGTGAGTTAATCAATTTGCTGCTGAGTGCCCTTGCGCCAGAGTCCCTCCAGTGGGGGCATAAGCTTCATCACGTCGATACGGGCCTGAATGGCAGGTACAGGCTGATTTTCGGAAACGGAAGAGATTCTGAGGCAGATATTATCATCGGTGCGGATGGGGCCTGGTCACGGGTAAGAAGCTACCTGACGCAGACGCGTCCTGAATACACGGGCATCACCTTTTTTGAAGGCTGGATAGATCGCCCCTCCCGACGAATCGATGGTATCGCTGGAAAAGGAACCGCTTTCAGCTTTGGCGGGGCGGAGGCTTTGGTCACACAGCGCAACGGGGGCGGAAGGATCTGCGTTTATGCGGCGATGAAAAGAGATATTGAACGTATTGAGCGGGATAGTGCGTGCAGCGATATCGCTTCATATGTGCGAGACGCTTACCGGGAGTGGGCTGATGCCCTTCAGGCCGTTGTTAATGCCCCTGCTGAATATGTCAGACGTCCCATCTACAGCCTGCCTGCGGATTTTAACTGGACACCGCGTCCGGGCATCACGCTCATTGGGGATGCTGCTCATCTGATGCCACCGGTCGGCGTCGGTGTCAATCTTGCCATGCTTGATGCCACTGATGTCGCCCTGGCCATTTGCGCGTCATCAGAACCGTTCGATGGATTACGCAGTGCGGAAAAAAAGATTATGGAACGCGCGCACGGCATGATGCCCGATGCCCTGTCTGGTTTTCAGAACTGGTTCAGCGAAAAAGAGTAAACCGATGGCCTTATAAAAGCCGTTTGCGCATAAACAGACTCAACGGGTCGGGCATATAGGGTGGGAACGCCTCGCATAGTGCGTACCCGCATCGGCGATAGAGTGCGATAGCCGGTTGCTGATGAATCCCGGTTTCAAGCCGCAGTTCGCGTAAACGGTTTTCTGAAGCTATCGTCTCAATGGCGGCGATGATCTGCTCGCCGAGCTTCCTGCCCCGGTAGGCCGGCCGGATATAAACCCGCTTGATCTCCGCAAAGCCCGCCTCCTGAAAGAGTAAGGCCCCACACCCTGCCGACAAGCCCTGCTCATCACGAACGATAATGCACTTCAGCTGCTCATCACCGACGGTTGAGAGATCCAGACAGTGATTGCTTTCTGCCGGATAGAGTTCGCGCTGAAAAGCGTCGAGTTCGCCGACCAGGCGCACCAGGTCGCTATCCCCTTTATCGACTTCTGAAATGCTGAACATCTGTTCTCCCCGTCAAAGGTCGCTTCCGGAACGACTCTGCCCGTTGATTTACTTCAGCTTAACGCCTTTTGTTTCTGGTGCCATCCAGACCACAATCATCGCGGCGACGAAGGCCAGCACGGTGGTGGCCAGCCCGGCGGTGAAGCCGCCAATGCTGGCCACATAGCCGATGAGCAGCGGCGCGATAAAGCCGCCCAGACGCCCCCCGTTGTAAGCCAGGCCCATCAGAAAGCCGCGTGACTGGGTGTCGCCAATAATCTCGGCCAGGAAGGGGCCGGAACCGGCGAAAATACCGTTAACCCCGAAACCGGCCATAAAGATGGCCACCATGAGAATCAGCGGCTGCGTCGTCACCAGATATAATCCGACCGCGACCGCACCGATCAGGAGATAGAGCAGAAACATCGGCCGGCGTCCCCATTTATCGGCCATGAGTGAGAACACCAGGAAGCCAGCAATCGCACCGGTCTGCAGGGCCAGCACAAACTTCAGGCTGTGAAGAAAATCGAGATGCTTCACTTCACGAAGGTAAGTGGGCGTCCAGGTGAAGACCCCCCAGAACAGATACTGAATGAAGAAGATAAAGGTAAACGCCAGCAGCAACCCTTTGATATTCGTTTTGCCGGCGCTGGCCTTTTTAGTCTGCCGCTGTGCGCGTTCCTGCTGGCGCGCCAGCCATACCGGCGATTCGGGCGTAATGTACGCAATCACCATCATGATAAAAACCGGCAAAGCGCCAATCATGAACAGGTAGCGCCATCCCCCGTGTTCCAGCCCACCGGTCATTGCCGTGACCAGTGCCGTCAGGCCAATCGCCAGGATTGCGCCCACCGGTAGCCCCATCTGCATCAGCGCGCCGCCGCGCGCACGGCGCTCCGGACGCCAGGTTTCAGCGATGAGCGCCGCGCCTGATGTCCACATCCCGCCCATACCGAGCGCACCGCAGAATCGCAGCAAGGTAAAGATCTGCTGATTGTGGGAAAACGCCAGCAGACCGGAGAAAAGCGAATAGATGGCGATGCAGATCAGGGCCGTTCTTACGCGTCCGATTTTATCGGCCACCAGCCCGAAGAGGATGCCGCCAATGATCTGCCCGCCAGCCGTGGCGCTGATAAACACGCCAAGTTCCGTTTTGCCGAGGCCAAATACCACGCCCAGCACGGGTAAGAGCAGAGAGAGCAAAAAAGAGTCGTAGCTTTCAAATGTCCACCCTAACCCGCCCAGCGCCAGGGTCCTTTTTTCAGCCGATGAATAGGAGAGCACTGAACCTGAGGCGTCCGCATCGAGAGGATGCGCCTCATGCACTTTTGATTTCATATTCATCCATATTCTCCAAGGAGGATAAGCGATAGGTTGATGCCGCGGTGCGCCAGAAGAGATGCGCCTGTTCGGCCGCAGAAGCCTGCTCCGCCAGCCTTTTGCAGGCATTCCAGAACACACCGTAACTGAACATGCCTTTGTCGACCGGGAAGTTGCTGGCAAACATGCAGCGCTGCACGCCAAATGCCTCAACCAGCGTTTCAAACAGCGGTTGCCAGGCCCGGGAGAGCGTCAGGGAGTCAGGTGGTGTGTCGTGTTGTGCAAAGGGATAGCCCATGACCGTCATGCCAAAACCGCTGATTTTGATGCGCACGTTGGGCAGCGCCGCCAGGGCGATAATCCCCTTTTTCCACGCCTGAAAAACGGCATCCTGTTTACCGGCATAAGGCCCCGTTCCAATCGGTCCGCCGCAGTGATCCACAATCACCAGCAGATCGGGCTGCGCGCGGGCCAGTCCGGCAATTTCATCGAGCTGAGTGTGATAAACCCAGACATCCAGCGAAAGTCCGTTGCGGGCAAGGCAGGCTGCTCCGCGCCGGAATGCGTCACTGGCCGCCAGACCGGCGGGCGGCGTGACGGGACTGGAGCTGACGCGGGGATCAGGATGCCAGGCCAGCGGATTCCGCATCCCGCGCAGTCGTCCTCCCGATCGCGCCAGCATAAGTTCCACGACGGGCAGCAGGTCGTCCCCAGCCAGCAGGCTGGCACCGCCAACGATGGCTTCACAACCTGCGGCTTCGCCATAGTGACCGCTTTCAAACATCGCGGCACAACCGCCTGCAAACTCGACCTCTCCGACGGGTCTGAACGCTTCAGGCCCGTGACGGCGCAGCATGGAGCGGCACTGAACATACACCGTCGAGAGAATCCGGTGTCCGGACTGTTCGATATCCTGGCTGAGCTCCGGTGCCAGATAGCGACCTGACTGGCGATCCCACAAATGATGATGCGCATCCACGACCGGAAGACCGGGCATCAGCGCCTCTTCATGATGACGCGCGAGCCACGCTTCCCGAACGGGCAGATGCGGTGCATTAACAATCTCCATAACGTCCTCTTAACCTTCTGATTAAAATCAGATCCCGACATTTTTCGCGTGGCGGACAGGTGAACAGACCTGAACCGCATTGTTTTATCTGATAAAACTCAGTTTTACTGAATAAATCCACTATAGGCTCAGCGGATAAAGTTCAGCCAGCAAAAAAAGGAGGCGCTTAATGTAAATACGATGTTAATCACAAATATTTTACTTTCAGGACACACCGCGCTTCAGAGCCAGCTGTGGCTCAGCGGCGGTGCACTAATGACCGGGAGCGGGAGAGAGGATGCGGTTCAGGGACGCCCCGTTTCGGGGGACGAGAAAGAGAGCGATGAAGAAAAGTCGCGGTGTGAAATCAGTAAAAACCGCGACGTTTCAGAACAGGCACAGATGCGTGTTCTACGCCTGACGGATGATAAATTCTGGTTCACAGGAGACAGGAAAATTCACCGATCTGGCGATAAAACAGACTTTATGGATCTCATGGTGAATAGCCGTGGCTGCATCAAGATTTGTCCCCTCTGCTACCGTGATCGTCGGTCTCAGCACCGCCGAAATAAAGCGCCCCGCCCCGCCTTTTGATATTTCACCTGTCGCTAAGGGAGAATCTTCATAGCCGAGAACCGTAATCCCGGCATCGGAAGCCAGATGCAGATACCAGAGCATATGGCATGCCGAAAGAGAGGATATCAGGAGGTCTTCAGGATTCATTTTACTGGCGTCGCCACCCAGCAGGGGATCATTGGAGCAATGGATGACCTCTTTCCCGCTGATGGCGATATCCCACGTCCTTGCATACGCTTTGTAACCCGACGTCCCCGTTCCCAGATTGCCGGTCCAGAAGATGCGCGATGTGTAGTGATGTTCCATTATTCTGACTCCTTTATTGAGGATAAAACGGGGAAAACAGAGCGGGAGCTTCGGCTGTTTACTCAACCACATTCTGTCGGGTGATAGAATCAGCACAATGAAAACGCGTGCAGGTCAGCTTCAGGTACGCAGCAGGCGTGGCTCTCGCATCACGGACATTTCCGATGACGCTGCCGGATGGGGAAACCGTGCTCGCTGAAGAACGTTTCTTTCTCATTCGCACGGAAAAGAGAGAGATTGACTGTTCAGGATGGAGTCAAAATGAAAAGCGCGTCATTGAGCATTACCACTGGTGGACAGCAGAAGAGCTGCGAGACACTACCGACACCATTTTTCCCCATGATCTGATCACCGACATCCTCTCCAGAGAGCGAGCCTGAGCAATCGCCTTTATCTCTTTAAGTTATTCCTGACGCGTCTTTTGACTGCGTAACCGCGCGGCAGGCCAGCTGTCATTTTTTTCGATAATTTTCAGTCAATAAGCAAACCGGCGTTCTGTCCGAACAGGCGGTTTATCCTCTCCGACGCCGATGAGTTTGCAGACGATCAGACAACCCGCCCGGCTGAATCAGCGCTCTCTGTCGGGGAGAGCAACCCCTTTATCTGTTCAAATCAGACTTGACCTGTAAATTAAAATATGTAAATTAGGGCGACTGCTCTAATTTTAAGATGCCAGCATCAGACAGCGTTTAATATCTGTTTATTTATCCCCTATCGGAAGTTAAGGACTGTGTAATGAATGTTGAAAAATTCCGTTGCAGAAGAAATACAAACACTTTTTTCTTTACTTCAGCCTTAATTTTATCGCTGGCAGGGTATTTTCCCGCAACCTGTTCTGCGGAAGAAAAACCCATGAACATCGCTGTTTACAGAGGAGAGGCGGGCTGTACAGGCTGTTCAGAAATGGTCGTTAAATCGCTTATCAATACAGGGAAAAATTTCTCTATCAGTTACATAGGCGAAAATGAAAAGCTCAAGCTAAATAGCAGAAACCTTAACAAATTTGATATGTATATTCAGCCGGGTGGCGGACAGGATATTCCTGCGGCTTATGATGCGATAAGCGATGAGGGAGCAGAAGCGATCCGTAATTTTGTTCGCTCTGGTAAACGTTTTCTGGGAATTTGTATGGGCGCCTATCTGGCGGATAAAGACTGGATAGGATTGATCGACGTCCCTCTGGATAGCGAAGTGGGCAGGCCAGGTTCAGAGGCCGCTGATGAGGGAGATTACACATTGTCATTACTGTGGGGAGGCAAAAAAGAATCCGCTTACTTTCAGGATGGTCCTTATCTGAGTAACAGTTCGGCCAGCAAAGGGTTTACACCCATCTCCTGGTACAGCAATGGCGATGTTGCCATGGCGGCCTATACCTATGGAAAGGGAAAAGTCGTTCTTTCGGGACCGCATCCCGAAGCGGATGAAAGCTGGATCGATGCCACTATGCCAGGCTATATACCTGCCCGAAGCAAAATGATCAGAATATTGAATTACCTGAACACAGAAAATAACTGAACGCGGGTAAAGTATAAGAGCCTGAAATGGCCTTTATCTCAATATCTGAAGAGAAAAATCAAAAATTTCTTCAAGAAAGAGTGCGCGCTTCTCATCCGAATAATCAAGTATGATCATACTTGAATAGCCATCGAGCACAGCCGCAATTTTGCGGGCTGAGATATGACTATCTGCGGAGGAAAATTCCCCGGACTCTGTACCACGCGTAATGATATCTTCAACGATTTCATTACACTGGATAAAGTTGCCATGAATAAGGTCAGCATAGCGCTGATCTCGTGCTGAAAGAGGCCATATTTCAAGATATAATATCCAGTGAGAAGAGGGCGCGTTCGGAAGGAAATAATCCAGGAAAAAGAGCAGCTCTTCAGCGATTTTTTCGATACCCCGCTCTTTTTTCATTGAAAAATAATCGATGATATCGTCATCGAGCATTTTTTTTATGGCGTCGAGCTTAAGCTCTTCCCAGTTACTGTAATAATGATACATATGGCTTCTGGAAATATTAAGCCGGGTGTTCAAATCACGCGTCGAAACATTGTTGAGCCCTTTCTCTTTAAAAAGGCTCAACGCTGTTTTCTTTATGATATTTTTAAAGGAGTCGACTTTCATTTCCAGGATTTTTTTAGCTTCAGATGGCGGCATAATACCATTTTAAGAAACTCAGCGCTAACGGCGGTAAAATACCCCCTCATGCCGGGAACCGGCCGAACAGAATATGCTATCCATGCGTCATCACGAGGAGGGCATGGCCCTGCCCTTACCCCGGGTCCCGCCCCATCCTCACCATCGCCCGATACCAGGCTCCTCTCTGAATCGACCAGCGCAACCCGACCGCAATCGCATTAATCTTCCGATCAATCATCGCCTGCTGAAAGCGCCCTGTCTCACGGCCGGACATCGCCTGCGCCCATGCTGGCATCAGCCCGAACCCCGACGCCAGCATCACTTTCATCACCGGCTTCGCCTGCCAGCTTGGGGCTGGCGCATTCATCAGCAGTCGCGTCACTTCAGCGGTGCGCGCATCAAAGCGTAATTCCGGACGCATCTGCTGCAGATAATCCGCCACATCGACGACGCTTTTCGGCACCCGCTCCGCGCCCAGCGACTCAGCAATCAGCGCCGCTTCCTGATAGTACCGATCCTGTTCGGCACGCGTGAGGTGGGGATTTTTATAGCGCAGATGGGCCGCCAGGAAACGGCTGGTCTCTGCCACATGCACCCAGGTCAGCAGATGCGGATCGCTGGCGGCATAGGGTTTACCTTCGCTGTCGACGCCGCTGACTTTAAGGTGAATGCGTTTCACCCGGTCGATCAGCGTCTGCGCATCCTGCTGATTACCGTAGGTGGTCACGGCGATGAACTGACTGGTGCGCCGCAGCCTGCCCATCATATCTTCGCGGAAATTGGAGTGATCCCAGACGCCCGCCAGCGCCGCCGGATGCAGCATCTGTAATAGCAGCGCGCTGATCCCGCCGCACATCATGGAGGTGAAGTCGCCGTGAACGCGCCAGATTACGCTGTCCGGGCCAAACAGGCCGGGATCGCCAGGCGGCTGGGAGAGGTCAAACTCATTCATCGACAGGCCGTTAAGGCGAAAGACCTGCTGCTGAATACGGTCACGCAGATTTATCATGGTGGCTCTGATAGTGAAATGACGCGGCGCGCCGTAGCAGGACGCTAACGACGCGCCGCACCCCCTTTCTCAGGAGAAAGGCGGGCGGTTACAGATAGCTGAACTGCGCATCCTGAGTACGAACGGAATCGAGTCCAATCATCACGTTGAATTTGCCGGGCTCCGCCACATGCTGCATCTGCTGGTTCCAGAACTTCAGCGCATCGACGGCGATCTTAAAGGTCACGGTCTGAGACTCGCCCGCTTTCAGCATGATGCGTTTGAAACCACGCAGCTCCTGCACCGGACGGCTGATGGAGGCGACCGGATCGTTGAGGTACATCTGCACCACCGTCGCACCGTCGCGCTGACCGCTGTTAGTCACCGTCACGCTGGCCTCGATGCTGCCGTTACGCGGCATGGTCGGCGACGACATTTTCACCGGAGACACCGTAAAGCGGGTGTAGCTCAGGCCGTAACCAAACGGATAGAGCGGGCCGTTAACCGCATCATAGTAGTGCGACGTATATTTGTTCGGCTTAGCAAAGTTGTAAGGCCGGCCGGTGGGCAGATGGTTGTAGTAGATCGGAATCTGCCCCACGGAACGCGGGAAGGAGACCGGCAGCTTGCCCGACGGGTTATAGTCGCCAAACAGGACATCGGCGATGGCGTTACCGCCTTCCGTCCCGCTGAACCAGGTCTCCAGCATCGCATCGGCCATACGATCTTCATTCACCACCGATAGTGCGCGTCCGTTCATCAGCACAATCACCAGCGGTTTGCCGGTGGCTTTCAGCGCGGCCAACAGCTTCTGCTGGCTCGGCGGGATCACCAGGTCGCTGCGGCTGGAGGCTTCGTGGGCCATACCCTGCGCTTCACCTACGGCG
This sequence comes from Pantoea sp. PA1, assembly GCF_056856975.1. Classification (NCBI taxonomy): domain Bacteria; kingdom Pseudomonadati; phylum Pseudomonadota; class Gammaproteobacteria; order Enterobacterales; family Erwiniaceae; genus Pantoea; species Pantoea sp. PA1. The sequence goes on along the minus strand of NZ_JBXGEE010000001.1, from coordinate 422,712 downwards.
GCAACAATGACATCCGCCTGCTTCGCTTTGGCGACCGCGTCGTCGATCATCTGCTGCGGTGAACGCGTGTCGATGGAAACCGCCGGTTCATAGAGGTTCAGGAAGTCCTGAATGCCTTTATTATCGGAAACGTTGGCGCCCTTCTCATAGAGCAGCGTCGCTTTGCCTTCGGTCGCGTTGCGCATCCCCTGCAGCAGCGAGACGGATTGTTTCGCCACGCCAGCCGCGGACCAGCTACCCATAATGTCGCGCTGGCTGTCGGCCAGCGGCCCGATCAGCGCAATGGTGCCCGATTTCTTCAGTGGCAGCGTCTCCAGCCGGTTCTTCAGCAGCACGATACTCTTGCGCGCTACGTCGCGCGCTTCGGCCCGATGCAGACGGCTCTCCGCGTTGGTGTCCTGCGGGTCGCTCTCTTTCGGCCCTAAATGGCTGTAGGGATCGTTGAACAGCCCCATATCATATTTGACGTTAAGCACATGACGCGCCGCATCATCAATTTCGGCCATACTGACTTCACCGCGCTTCACCAGATCCGGCAGATATTTGCTGTAATACTCGTCGCTCATGCTCATGTCGACGCCCGACTTCAGGGCGATGCGCACCGCGTCCTGCGGATCGCTGGCGACGCCATGCTTAATCAGCTCTTTAATGGCGCCGTGGTCGCTGATGGTAATGCCTTTGAATTTCCACTGACCGCGCAGCAGATCCTTGAGCAGCCAGCTGTCCGCCGTCGCCGGTACGCCATTAATGGAGTTCAGCGCTACCATAACGCCGCCGCTGCCCGCATCCAGAGAGGCTTTATAAGGCGGCAGATAGTCCTGGAACATGCGCTGCGGACTCATATCCACCGTGTTGTAATCCCGGCCGCCTTCGACCGCGCCATAGAGCGCGAAGTGCTTGACGCTGGTCATCACGCTGTAGCGATCGGCGGCGCTTTTACCCTGCATCGCCTGCACCATGCTGCGGCCCATCTCGCTGGTGAGATAAGTATCTTCACCAAACCCTTCCGAGCCACGCCCCCAGCGCGGTTCACGGGTGACATCCACCATCGGTGCCCAGGTCATATTCAGGCCATCGTCGGCTGCCTCATAGGCGGACACGCGCCCGACCTCTTTCACCGCATCCAGATCCCAGCTCGACGCCAGCGCAAGGGGAATAGGAAAAATGGTGCGCTGGCCGTGGATGACGTCGAACGCGAAAAAGAGCGGGATCTTCAGCCGGCTGAGCTGCATCGCCTGATCCTGCATGGCGCGGATATCCGGGCGGGTCACCGTGTTAAAGATCGCACCAACCTGACTCTTCTGAATCATGTCGCGAATGGCTTCTTTGGGATTATCCGGTCCGACGCTGATTAAACGCAGCTGACCGATCTTTTCGTCCAGCGTCATTTTTTTCAGCAGCTGGTTAACGAAGGCATCCCGCGCCTGTTCGGTCATCGGGTGGTGACCTGGCACGGTCTCAGCCAGTGCCGGTTGCATCGCGAGGGAAACAGCGAGACTAACAGAGTAAATCCATTTCATCAGGTTGGGTTCTCTTAAGTAACTGCGCAATATCGTATTAACAGGCGGCAGTGTGCCACAAGATGAGAATAGCAGGTAGCCTGCCGCTGTCACACTGCGAGGAGATGAGCGGACGTGCTACAGTTAAGGCGCACTGATAAGACAAGGGAATTGCTCATGATACCAACCTCTGCCCTGCTTTCTGACCTGCGCCGCCTCGTCGGCCCCTCTCATCTGCTGACTGAACCTGAACAGACCGCCCGCTATCGCAAAGGCTTTCGCTCCGGCGAAGGGGATGCGCTGGCCGTGGCGTTTCCCGGAACGCTGCTGGAGCTCTGGCGGGTTCTGCAAACGCTGGTCAGGGCGGATGTCATCATTCTGATGCAGGCGGCGAATACCGGCCTGACAGAAGGCTCGACGCCGCATGGCGACGACTACGACCGCCCGCTGGTGATTGTCAGCACCCTGCGGCTGGATAAGCTGCAGCTGATCGACAACGGCCAGCAGGTGCTGGCTTTCCCCGGCAGCACCCTTTATCAGCTGGAAAAAGCGCTGAAGCCACTGGGACGCGAACCGCACTCGGTGATCGGCTCCTCCTGCATCGGCGCGTCGGTCCTGGGCGGCATCTGCAATAACTCCGGCGGATCGCTGATCAAACGTGGTCCGGCCTACAGTGAAATGGCCCTGTTCGCCCGAATCGATGCGGAGGGCAAACTGCGGCTGGTGAACCATCTGGGCATTGAGTTAGGCAGCACGCCGGAAGAGATTCTGGGCCGGCTGGATGACGATCGCTGGCAGCCCGGTGATGTGCAGCACGATGGCCGCCACGCCTCTGACCACGAATATGCTGACCGGGTGCGTGACGTGAATGCCGATACGCCCGCCCGCTATAACGCCGATGCGCGCCGTCTGTTCGAAGCCTCGGGCTGTGCCGGCAAGCTGGCGGTGTTTGCCGTGCGACTGGACACCTTTGCCAGCGAACCCCAGCAGCAGGTGTTCTATATCGGCACCAACGAGCCTGGCGTCCTCACCGATATCCGCCGTCACATTCTGGCGCACTTCACCCATCTGCCGGTGGCGGGTGAATATATGCACCGCGACATCTATGACATTGCGGAGGTCTACGGCAAAGATACCTTCCTGATGATCGACAGGCTGGGCACCGACAAAATGCCGCTGTTCTTCACGCTGAAGGGGCGGGTCGATGCCTGGCTGAACAAACTCGCCTTCGTTAAACCGCACTTCACCGACCGCCTGATGCAGCGCCTGAGCCGGCTGTTCCCGGCGCATCTGCCCAAACGCATGAAGCAGTATCGCGACAGATATGAACATCATCTGATGCTGAAGATGTCTGGTGAAGGCGTTGCGGAAGCGCGTAACTACCTGCGCGACTACTTCCGTGAAGGCGGAGGCGAATTCTTTGAGTGCGAAGGCAAAGAGGGGGCGCACGCTTTTCTGCATCGGTTCGCGGCTGCAGGGGCGGCCGTGCGCTATCACGCGGTGCACGCTGACGAGGTCGAGGATATCCTGGCGCTGGATATCGCCCTGCGTCGCAACGATGCTGACTGGTTTGAAACGCTGCCTGAAGCGATCCGCGCTTCGCTGAGCCATCGCCTCTACTATGGTCACTTCTTCTGTCACGTCTTCCATCAGGATTACATCGTCAGAAAAGGTGTCGACGTGCACGCCCTGAAAGCGCAGATGCTGGAGATTCTGCAGGCGCGCGGCGCGGAATACCCCGCCGAGCACAATGTGGGCCATCTCTATCAGGCGAAACCGCAGCTGGCGGCCTTCTATCGCCAGCTCGATCCCACCAACAGCTTTAATCCCGGCATCGGCAAAACCAGCAAGCAAAAAGGCTGGGCCGTAAAGCAGCCGTAATCGGCTCACCGGCCCGCCTGCTCATCAAAGCGGCGGGCTGATTAAGGCTATTCAGATAACATCCGCATTAAAAACAGTTAACCTCCTTTCTGATATTCTCCCTGATTATTTATAAAGCGATTCTGTTCTGCGTAATATCTCACAAAAGATTGCCCTGCCAATTGATCATCCGTCAGCCGGAAAATAGAGTGCCGTTGAAAAATAACAGAAAAAGAGAGAATGCCTTATTCAGGCAGCGCTAACCCTTACGGGTAACGCACTATCCGTTTCAGCAGGGATGAATCATGATGTTAAAGCGATACCTTATGGCGCTCACGCTGCTGAGCCTTACAGCCTCAGCTTACGGCAGCGCCTCAGTTCAGCGGGGAGTGAATCCAATCCGTCACTTCAGGCTCACCTGTCAGGTCAACGATAATCAGGCTGCCCTTCATGGCACCGATTGTGCTGCAGTGGGTGGCGACTACGCCGCCTGCAATCGCGCCACCCTTACCCTGACCAACAACGGCCCGGCCCTGACGGACAGGCACTGGGCCCTCTACCTGAGCAACGTCCACCAGAGGCTGCGGGTCGATCATGACCAGTTCAGAATGACCCACCTTGTCGGCGGTTTAACCCGGCTGGAGCCGACAGAGAAGTTCACCGGCCTTGGCGCAGGCGAATCGGTGCAGGTTCCCGTCGTCCATGAATACTGGCAGCCGTTCGCGCACAATCGCCCGGACAGAGCAGAGGATCGCCTCCTCGCCTCGCTGCGCTCGCGGAACGACGATCAGGGCCGGTAAAACCCGGCCCTTTTGCCTTAAACCAGCTTCTCTTCGGGTTCCGCATCCGGCTGCTGACGGCGTTCGATAATCATGGTCTGCGGCGTGGAAAGCAGGATGCCCTCTTTACGCAGGCGCGTCAGGATATCGAACAGCAGATCGCTTTTGGCGCCGGAAATCTGGCGCTGCCCGGCCACGTTACCGGTCACGCTCAGCACAATGCCCTGCTGGGTCAGATCTTTAAACGAAACAGATGGCTCTGGCGTCTCCAGAATACGTTCGTTTTCGTTGTAAACATCGAGCAGAATATCGCGCACTTTCACCGGATCGATGTTGAGCGGGAAGGTCAGCGTAATTGTCACCACACCCTGCGCATTGCCCATCGTGGCGTTGCGCACGTTCTGCGAGATAAATTGCGAGTTCGGCACGATGACCGTGGATTTGTCACCCAGCTGGATCTCGGTGGCACGCACGTTAATCCGGCGGATATCCCCTTCGATGCCGCTGATGGTCACCAGATCGCCCACCTTCACCGGCCGCTCGGTTAACAGAATCAGGCCCGAAATAAAGTTCTTCACGATCTCCTGCAGGCCGAAACCGATACCGACCGACAGCGCACTGACGATCCAGGCCAGCTTGTTCCACTGCAGCCCCATGATCGACAGGGTCAGCAGGATGATCAGCACATAACCGATGTTGCTGAACAGCGTCACCAGCGACACCCGCATCCCCACGTCCATGGTGGTTTTTGGCAGGAAGTCGGTGTCGAGCCAGCGGCGCACCGAGCGCAGCACATAGATGCCGACAATCAGGCAGATCAGCGCATTAACCATGTGTGCCGGAACGATATTCAGGGACTCCAGCCCTTTCCCGCCCCAGAACTCAATCACCTTCTGCAGCAGCTCAATCGGCGTTGAGGAGGCAAACGTCCCGTTGACCAGCGCCAGCGCCACAAACAGCACCAGAATGGTCTTACCAATCGCCGTCAGCAGCGTGGCGGTTTGCTGCAGATGCCGCTCATTGATGTTGAGCGAACTCTGAATGCGGCGGCCGGTTGCATTGCTGGTCGAAAAGAGACTCTCGCAGCCATCGTTGAGCAGATGGCTCAGGAAGTAGAAGGAGCCAAACAGCAGGCCACACCAGATCACCTCATAACTCAGGAATCGCGCCAGCGTGACATAACCGACCAGCAGCGAGATCAGGATGGCGAGCGCGGTCAGGGTCAGCCCCAGCTGGATCAGCCCGACCAGCGTAGAGCGGGCTTCCGGCGGCGTGCCTGACAGCGTCATGCGACGACGAACGCGGTTGGTTCGCATGCTGATGGCCAGCGCGGTACTGCCTATCAGCAGCGCCGTCAGGCCGTTGGCGAAAATGGTGGTATTCAGACTGGTGCCGACGCTGTAGTTAAAGGCCTCCACCGTCTGGAAGATAAACACCAGCACCGCGGTAATAGGCGGGAACGGTTTGAGCGCCAGCGCCACTTCATTGGAGATGGTGGGCAAACGCCAGCTCGGCCGCCGCGTAGAGAGAAACGCACGCCCCAGTCCGGCGATCAGGCCACAAAAGACGCTGAGCTGAACCAGCCGATCGACAAAGTCCTGCACATTTTCCGAGACCTCATCGCGGCGGGTAAACGCCAGAGCGATAAAGTTAAAGGTGAGCACCACCGCCACCAGCGTGGTCAGGGCAATCGCGGCCGCCAGGAAGCTGCGGCGCAGTTTGCCTTCCGGCAGTTTATGAATGCTGACCCAGGCAAGAAACTCCTCGCTGTAGCGACGACCCACCGTCATCACCAGCAGCGCCGCCAGCAGCCAGAGCGTACTGCCTATGCGCCAGCCCGGCTCCCAGGAGAGCGCCGCGGTGTCCTGCAGCTCCTGCAGAAACTCGCCGATCTTCTCCCCGTCCAGGTCCTGGCTGTTGGTCAGGGGAGACCAGAAACGCGCACCGAGAATGGTACCGGAGTTGAGCGCCAGCTGACTTTTCAGCTGGTCACGGCGCAGGTTAACAATCTGCGACGACAGCGTTAAGGCACCATTTTTAATGCCCTCTGCCTGCTTGATCTGATCGTCGAGTTTGCTTTTCTGACTCTCCAGCGCGTTTCGCTTGCGCGTCACCTCCGGCGTCTCTTTTACCCCGCTGTCAGCTTTGGGGGCCGGACCCAGCACCTGCAACTGCGCTTCCAGCTGCTGGCGATCGGGGATCAGCGCCTGACCCAGCGTGTCGGCATTGCCGGAAAGCTCCAGCGCCATCTCATTCAGCTGATTCAGTTTGTTTTCGCCCGCGTCGCCTGACACCTGGCTCTTAATCTTATCGAGGATCTTCTGCATTTTCGGCAGTTCAACCGAAGCATTCAGCTTCGGCTGGGCATCCTGTTCCTGTTCCTGTGCCGCCGCGGTGATATCATCCGCCGCCTGCGTCACCGCCGGGGCAAACGCCACCAGCGTCAGCATTAACCATGCAAAAAAGGATCTTATAAACATATGAGTAAAATTCCGGCAGCTTATATCAGGCGATCGTCCCTCGCCAGTCGCGCGTAGTGTAGGACTTTGCAAGGGATGGCAATATAGGAATAACGGGTATTTTTCGGGCTAATTCCGGGCAGACCGCGCGCGTTACGCCGCTGCCCGGCTCGCCCGGCGCGCCTGCTCAGACAGCAGACAACGCCGGGTAACACAGCAGACGTTCTCTGCTCTCTTTACTCCACGCCGGCACTGCTGTCCCCGTTGCTGGCGACCTGGCCCGACTTCTGCTTTTTGTACGCCAGCGCAGCCGCAGGCACCGGCGCGGCTTTGCCGGTCTCGATCCAGCTGCGCAGACGGTTGGCATCCGCGAAATGGGTATATTTGCCGAAGGCATCCAGCACCACCAGCGCCACCGGACGATTGTTGATCATGGTGCGCATCACCAGGCAGTGCCCCGCCTCGTCCGTATAACCGGTTTTGGTCAGCTGGATATGCCAGTCATTTTTGTAGACCAGATGGTTGGTGTTGCGGAACGGCAGTGCATAGCTCGGATGGGCAAACACGGCCGTCTCTTCTTTGGTGGTGCTGAGGGCGCCGAGCAGCGGATATTCGCGCGTCGCCTTAAGTAATTTGACCAGATCCTGGGCGCTGGAGACGTTTTGCGTCGACAGGCCGGTCGGCTCCACGTAGCGGGTCTGTTTCATACCCAGCGACCGCGCTTTGGCATTCATCGCCCGGATAAAGGCGTTGTATCCGCCCGGATAGGCATGAGCCAGGCTGGCGGCAGCGCGGTTCTCCGAGGACATCAGCGCCAGCAGCAGCATGTTGCGGCGGCTGATCTGGCTGTTGAGCTTCACGCGTGAGAAGACGCCACGCATTTCCGGCGTCTGGCTGATATCGACGGTTAACATCTCGTTCATCGGCAGGTGCGCATCCAGTACCACCATCGCCGTCATCAGCTTGGTGATAGAGGCAATCGGCCTGACCCGATCCGGGTGACTGGAGAAGAGCACTTTATTATTGGTGAGGTCGACAATCATCGCACTGCCAGAGGCAATCTGCGGCTGAGCAATAGGCGTAAGCTGCGACAGGGAGGTGGTCGCCTGAGCCGGAAGTGAAACAATCTGCCCGGAAACGAGCAGTGCCAGCGAAAGCAGGCTGGAACGAATTTTTGCAGACATCGTAGAAAAACCCGGTTGGTGTTATGTACTGTGCCAGAGAGACACAGGCCGCCCGCCTCAGTCACGTCGGCGCGCGGGCTGGCAGCAGCATCATACGCGGAAGGTTAAGAAATTTCCTGGGGAGAGTGTATCCGGGCGTAAAAAGAAAACTGCCGCCAGGCCGGCGGCAGCGGTTGTCTAGAACAGGCGGGGACCATATCCCCACAGCACCACGGTCAGGGCCAGTAACACTTCAAACACCAGCACGCCGATCGCCAGGGTGGAACCGGAGAAGCGCAGGCTCTCTTCACGGTCGATGTTCAGAAACAGCGGAATGCCGATATAGAGCAAATAGCCGGTGTAGAGCAGCGCCAGCGCACCCGCCAGCACGCAGAGCCAGACCAGCGGATAGAGCGCCACCAGCCCGCTGAGAAACAGCGGTGTCGCCACATAACCCGCGAAGACGGTACAGCGCTGCACGCCGGGCCGCTGCGGATAATCACGTGCCATCCAGTGGATCACCCGCCCCATCACCGCGACGCCACCGAGAATAATCAGATAGAACAGGATGCCGAGCCCAAGCCCGGTCGCCAGATTAAGTTGCACATATCGCCCCTCGCCCAGGTTCCACCCCAGCTGAGTGGTCCCGATGAAGGCGCAGATCACCGGGATCGCCGCCATCAGCAGAACATGGTGGGTATAGTGGTGCGATACACTCTCATTCTCTTGCTTAATATCACGCATTTCCTGATTCGGATGCGCCAGAAGTCCCCAGACATGGTTCATACAGTCACTCCTCTGATGCAGTGGGCCGCCCGATGAGCATGCGTCTTTGGGGGCAGCGTCTTCTCAAGTATAAACGGCAGCAAAACTTTCGTGGCGACCGGACAAAAAAACAGCAGAAATAAACGCACCCGCGCGGCCCGGGCGGAAGCGAAGCCAATTCGCGTATAGACTTGAAGAAACAGCCACCGAACAGGGAGTGTCACTTTGCATCTGGATATCAACGCATTAATTACGCAGTACGGTTATCTGGCACTGTTGATTGGCTGTATTGCCGAGGGGGAGACATTTACCTTACTGGGTGGCGTGGCTGCCCATGAAGGACTGCTGCACTATGCGGGCGTGGTGCTGGCTGCGATGGGCGGCGGGATCATCGGCGACCAGCTGCTCTACTGGGTTGGCCGCCGCTGGGGGACGCGCATCCTGCGCCGCTTTAAAAAGCATCAGGATAAGGTGGTGAAGGCGAACCGCCTGATCAAACGCCGTCCCAGCCTGTTTGTGATCGGCGTGCGCTTTATGTATGGCTTTCGCCTGATTGGTCCCATCATCATCGGGGCCAGCCGCCTCAATCCGATGAAATTTTTTATCCTCAATATCATCGGTGCGGCCATCTGGGCGCTGATCTTTGTCACGCTGGGCTATTTTGCGGGCGGCATTATCGCGCCGTGGCTGCATAAACTCGATCAGCATCTGAAACATCTGCTCTGGCTGGTTGGTGCGGTGGTGTTCGCCTTTGTCCTGCGCTGGGTGATCCGGCGCTGGCATAACCGTCGGGCCGATCAATAAGCGCTGACAGCTGCCCAAACGAAGCCGCATCGGCATGCTCAGCTATAGTTAACAGCACACTGACAGGGAGATGAGCATGAGTAAGGTAAAACGTAAGATTGAAGAGCACGGCGTCATTGGCGATCTCCGCACCTGTGCACTGGTGGCGAATGACGGGACGATTGATTATCTCTGCTGGCCTGAACTCGACAGCCCGTCGGTCTTCTCTGCCCTGCTCGACAGCGACGATGCCGGCCTCTTCTCCCTCTCGCCGGACTGGCCCGATGCGCGCCGTCAGCAGCTCTACCTGCCCGACACCAATATTCTGCAGACCCGCTGGCTGGATGAGCAGGGGGTCGCAGAAATTACCGACTATATGCCGATTTGCGATGACAGGGAGAAACTGCCGCGTCTGATCCGGCGGGTCAAAATGGTACGCGGCAGCGCGACCTTTACCCTGCGCTGTTCACCGCGCCACGACTACGCCCGGGCGCAGACGCGCGCCGAGGCCCATCACGGCTGTATCGATTTTCATGCCGAAGGTCAGCCCTCGCTGCGCCTCGCCGCCAGCGTGGTCATGACGCTGGAGGATGAGAGCGCGACCGCCGTCTTTACCCTGCAGCCGGGCGAACATGCGCAGTTTGAATTTGGCAGCGTCGACGATGCGCATATCGAAGCGCTGGCGACCGAACACTGCTTTGAAGATACCCTCAACTACTGGCGACGCTGGAGCGCAAAGAGCACCTATCAGGGACGCTGGCGTGAAATGGTGCAGCGCTCCGCGCTGGTGCTGAAGCTGCTCACCTCACATCAGTATGGCTCCATTGCGGCGGCGGCAACCTTTGGCCTGCCCGAAGAGCTGGGCGGTGAACGAAACTGGGACTACCGCGCCTCCTGGATTCGCGACGCCTCATTCAGCATGTATGCCCTGATGCGGCTGGGCTATACCGATGAAGCCAAACACTTTACGGAGTGGGTCGGCCGCTGCGTCGAGAACAGCCATCACGACGAGATGCGCCTGCAGGTGATGTACCGGCTGGACAGCGGCACCGAACTGCATGAGATGGAGCTGCTCAACCTCTCCGGCTACGGCGATTCCCGGCCGGTGCGCATCGGCAACGATGCCTGGCAGCAGACCCAGCTCGACATCTATGGCGAGCTGATGGATGCGATCTATCTGGCCAATAAATATGGCGAGGCGATCTCTCAGCGCGGCTGGGAGCACGTAGTGAAGATGATCGACTGGCTGAGCGAGAACTGGGATCAGCCCGATGCCGGGATCTGGGAGATGCGTGGTGAACCGGAACATTTTCTGCATTCCCGTCTGATGTGCTGGGTGGCGATGGACCGCGCGCTGCGTCTGGGCATGAAGCGATCGCTGCCGATGCCCTATCAGCGCTGGGATGAGGCGCGGCGTAAGATCCGCGAAGATATCTGGGCCAATTTCTGGAACGAGGAGCGCGGGCACTTCACCTCCACACGTCACGGCGACTATCTCGACGCCTCCATGCTGCTGATGCCGCTGGTGCGCTTTGTCGGTGCCACGGATCCGGACTGGCTCTCTACGCTGGACGCAATCAAAAAGGACCTGGTCAGCGATGGCATGGTGCGGCGTTACAATATTCATGAAACCCCGGCCGATGGCCTGCAGGGAGGGGAAGGCTCTTTCGGTGCCTGTTCCTTCTGGTATGTAGAGTGCCTGGCACGCGCAGGCCGGATACAGGAGGCGCATTTTGAGTTTGAGAAGCTGCTGAGCTACGCCAATCCGCTGGGCCTTTACGCCGAGGAGTTTGACAGCCACGGCCATGCGCTGGGCAATACGCCGCAGGCGCTGACGCACCTGGCGTTAATCAGCGCCGCCTTTTTCCTGAACCGGAAACTCAGCGGCGAACAGACCCAGTGGCAGCCTTAGTCATCGCGGTTTTCAGCGCCCTCTTTTCCCGAAAGGCGCTCATCTCTGCACGGTTTTAGGTAAAGTATTACTGTCAGGTTAAAATCCTGATTCACAACATCAGATCAATGAACATATAATGCGCAGCAGGTCACATTGGCCGGCATGAATTCGATACTTTGACCAGCCTGAAACAGGGCGATAAAGACTTGTAAAATATGAAAATGATTCGCGCTTTCGCTTCAATCGCACTGGCTCTGGCGGCGTTCAGCCAGTCAGCCTTTGCTGTGGTTTACCCGTTACCGCCGGCTAACAGCCGTCTGATCGGGGAAAATATTGAAATTACCGTTCCTGAAGACAGCAAATTGCCGCTGGAAGCTTTTGCGGCGCAGTATCAGATGGGCCTCAGCAACATGCTGGAAGCCAATCCGGGCGTTGACGTTTATCTGCCGAAAGCCGGCAGCAAAATGATTATCCCACAGCAGTTGATCCTGCCTGACGCCCCGCGCGAAGGCATTGTGATCAACAGCGCCGAGATGCGTCTTTACTACTATCCGAAAGGCAGCAAAACCGTGGTTGTCCTGCCGATTGGTATCGGTGAGCTGGGTAAAGATACCCCGATCAACTGGACCACGGCGGTTGAACGCAAAAAAGATGGCCCGACCTGGACGCCAACCAAAGGGATGCACGCCGACTACGCCGCTCGCGGTGAAACGCTGCCTGCCGTCTTCCCGGCTGGCCCGGACAACCCGATGGGCCTTTATGCGCTCTACATCGGTCGTCTCTATGCGATTCACGGCACCAACGCCAACTTCGGTATCGGCCTGCGCGTGAGCCACGGCTGTGTGCGTCTGCGTGCGGATGACATCAAGTGGCTGTATCAGAATGTGCCGGTCGGCACACGCGTTCAGTTCGTTGACCAGCCGGTGAAAGCCTCGGTTGAGCCAGACGGTTCGCGTTACCTTGAAGTGCATAACCCGCTGTCGACCACCGAAGAGCAGTTCAATTCCCGTGAGCTGGTGCCGATCACGCTGACTCAGGCCGTGACCAAAGTGCTGGCTGATGGCAGCATCAATCAGGATCAGGTTAACGCCGCGATTCAGGGCCGTACCGGTATGCCGGTAAAAGTGAACGGTGTGGAGAACAATGTTCAGACTGCACCTGTTCAGGTGCCGGAAAACTCACAGGCCGCCCCTCAGGAGCAGCCAATGACTCCGGTGACGCCTCAGGGTGCCAGCAGTGATGCTGCGCAGCCTCAGCAGCCCGCGACAGAAGCGGCCCCGGTGACCCCGGCCGCCCCGGCTGCCGCAACGAATAATAATTCGTAACGGACCGCCTGTTCTCAGAAGCCAGCGCCTGTCGCTGGCTTTTTTATTGCCCGCGCTATACCGCCCTCTCCGGCTAATTTTCCTGCCTGCCTATCATTAATCTGTCATAGAAAGCGCGTATCACACAGCGATAACCCGGTGCAAATCAGCATCCGCTATCCGCCACATGAGGTACACCATGAGCGAAAACAGTCTCCCCTCATCCGTCCGGGGCCGCCCCGATTTCAGTGGCAAAGGCAGTCGCTTCAGTAAACCGCTGTTTTTTATTCTGCTGGTCGCGGGTCTCGCGTTCGCCGGCCTCAACCTGGTCAGTGACGTTGAAGAGACCAACATGCCGGTTACCAGCTTCCTGCCCTTCTTTCTGCTGGGCCTGGCGCTGCTGATTGCGCTCGGTTTTGAGTTCGTCAATGGCTTTCACGACACCGCCAATGCCGTCGCCACGGTGATCTATACCCATTCGCTGACGCCCGGTGCCGCCGTGGTCTGGTCCGGTTTCTGTAATTTTATGGGCGTGCTGCTCTCCAGCGGGGTGGTGGCGTTTGGCATTATCTCGCTGCTGCCGGTGGAGCTGATCCTGCAGGCCAGCAGCGGCAACGGCTTCGCGATGGTCTATGCACTGCTCTTTTCCGCCATTATCTGGAATCTCGGCACCTGGTATTTTGGCCTGCCCTCCTCCTCCTCCCACACCCTGATTGGCTCCATCATCGGCGTTGGTGTCGCCAACGCGATGCTGCACGGGCGCAACGGGCTGAGCGGCGTGGACTGGGATCAGGCGCTGAAGGTGGGCTATGCGCTGCTGCTCTCGCCGGTGGTGGGCTTCGTCTGTGCCGGGCTGCTGCTGTGGGTCATGAAACGCTTTATCCGCAATCGCCAGCTTTACCGTGCGCCACAGAGCGATCAGCCGCCGCCGGTCTGGATCCGCGGCCTGCTGATCCTGACCTGTACCGGCGTCTCCTTTGCACACGGCTCTAACGACGGGCAGAAAGGGATGGGGCTGATTATGCTGATCCTGGTCGGCACCATGCCGATCGCCTACGCCCTGAACCGATCGCTGCCCGCCGACCAGATCCCGCGCGTGGCCGCGCTGACCGAAGTCACCGCGCATCAGCTGCGCCAGCTGCAACCGGCGGCGGCACACCCTCCGGCGGCCCGCGACGTGCTGACCGGCTTTGTCGGCAGCAACCGGATGAACAGCGATGTGTTACCGGCGCTGGCGATGACGCTCAATGAAGTGGGTGATGAGATTCGCCGCTATGGCTCGATGGATAACATTCCGGCGCAGGCGGTGACCAACACCCGCAACCAGATGTATCTGGCATCAGAGTCGATCAAGCATCTTCAGACCGCAAAGGTCACGCTGCCGCAGGAGACGGAACGCAATCTGAAAGCCGTGAAAAGCGAACTCGACAGCGCCACCCGCTTTATTCCGATGTGGGTAAAAGTGGTGGTGGCGATTGCGCTGGGGCTTGGCACGATGGTCGGCTGGCGCCGGATTGTGGTCACGGTGGGAGAACGCATCGGCAAAACCCATCTCAGCTATGCGCAGGGTGCCAGCGCCGAGCTGGTGGCGATGGCGACCATTGGCGCGGCGGACGGTTTCGGTTTACCGGTTTCCACCACCCATGTGCTCTCCTCGGGCGTGGCGGGCACCATGGCGGCCAATCGCTCCGGCCTGCAGCTTGCCACGCTGCGCAACCTGGCCGTTGCCTGGGTCTTAACCCTGCCGGTCTCCATTCTGCTCTCCGCCCTGCTCTACTGGCTGTTTACCCGTTTCTGATGACCCAGCGGCTCACCCGCTGGTGAGCCGCTGTTGAGCGCAGAGCCGCAGCGTAATCAGCAGCGCACCCAGGACCATGACCGCCGCCGCGAGGTAGACCGACTGCATGCCCCAGTGTCCGATAAAGAGTCCCGCCACCGGGCCGGTTAAGCCCAGTCCCAGATCGAGAAAGGCGGAGTAGGTGCCGAGCGCCGATCCCTGATCCTGGCGCTCAACCCGCTTAACGGCTTCCACCCCCAGTGCCGGAAAGACCAGCGAAAAACCGCTGCCGGTCAGAAACGCCCCCGCCCCCACCAGCCACGCGCTGTCCGCCTGCCAGATCAGCAGCAGTCCCACACACTCCAGCAGAAAGGAGAACAGCGAGACGCGCAGTCCGCCAAAGCGGGTGATAAAGCGCCCGAAGCCGAGACGCACCAGCACAAAGCCCAGGCTGAACAGCGTCAGCGCATAGGCCGCGCCCTGCCAGTTGCGGCTGGCAAAGTAGAGGGTAATGAAGGTGGCAATCACGCCAAAGCCGATGGTGCCGAAGCCCAGCGCCAGACCGTAGAGCCAGACGCGGGAAAAGACGCGATGAAACGGAATGCGCTCGCCCAGGCTGACGGTGACGGCAGGTTTGCGGCTCGCCATCAGATAGCCTGCTATCCCCATCACCGCAATCAGGCCAGCAAAGCCGCTCATGCCGAACTGACCATTGAGCATCACGCCCAGCGGTGCGCCCACCGCCATCGCCAGATAGGTGGCGACGCCGTTCCAGGAGATCACGCGGGCGGTCTGCAGCGGCCCGACGATGTTCATGCCCCACAGGGTGGAGCCGGTGCTGCTGAAGCTTTCGCCCACCCCAAGAAACAGCCGTCCGACAGCCAGCAGCGTCAGGCTCAGCCATGGCCAGCTGCTCAGCAGGGCGGCGACGATGGTCAGCACCCCGCTCATGCCGCAGCAGAGCAGCCCCAGCATCACCACGCGTTTAGGCCCAAGCCGGTCGGCCAGACGGCCCGACTGAGGACGGCTGAGCAGCGTTGCGAAATACTGAATACTGATAATCAGCCCGGCGATAAATGAGCTGAAGCCGAGGTGATTTTTGACAAAGCCAGGCAGCACAGCCAGCGGCAAGCCGACAGAGAGATAGCAGAAGAAGGTGAAAACGATAACGGAAAGGATACGTTTGTTGAGCTGGCTGTTGCTCAACACAGCGGTGTCAGACATAGCAGAGTTGCGGTGAAGGAAATTTGGCTCACTATACCGTCAGGCCGTTAAGGGGTCGCCTGATTTTTTATCACAAACCATGAACCGTCGCGTGACGATCGATCGCCTGTGCAATGTCGCCCGACGATTTTAACGCCCGGATTTCGCTGAACAGGCCATCCGCTTCTGCATACGCTTTGCGCAGATAGCCAAGCCACTGTTTGATGCGCGCGACGTGATAGAGTCCGGTGTCGCCCTGCTTTTCCAGCCGGCTATATTTCTGCAACAGGCGCACCACCTCAGGCCAGGCCATTGGCGGCTCGTTGTATTTGACCACCCGGCTCAGGTTAGGGATGTTCAGCGCACCGCGGCCAATCATCACCGCATCGCAGCCGGTGACCGCCATACAGTTCTGCGCGCTCTGCCAGTCCCAGATTTCACCGTTAGCAATCACCGGAATGCGCAGCCGCTGACGAATCTCGCCAATCGCCTGCCAGTTGATCGCCTCGGCACGATAGCCTTCTTCCTTGGTTCGTCCATGCACCACCAGCTCACTGGCTCCCGCCTGCTGTACAGCATCGGCGATCTCCAGACTGCGGGCGCTGGAATCCCAGCCGAGCCGCACTTTCACCGTGACCGGTAAGTCAGCAGGCACCGCTTCACGCATCGCTTTCGCGCCGCGATAGATCAGATCGGGATCTTTAAGCAGGGTCGCCCCGCCCCCGCTGCCGTTGACCAGCTTAGAGGGACAACCGCAGTTGAGATCCACCCCCCAGGAGCCCAGCGCCACCGCACGGGCGGCGTTCTCGGCTAACCATTCGGGATGCTGCCCCAGCAGCTGCATCCGCACCCGCGTGCCGGAAGGCGTGCGGCTGTTGTTATGCAGCTCGGGGCAGAGACGATAAAAGGATTTTACCGGCAGCAGCTGATCGACCACGCGCAAAAACTCGGTAATGCAGAGATCGTAGTCGTTCACTTCCGATAACAGCTGGCGCACCAGCGAATCAAGCACGCCCTCCATCGGCGCCAGTAAAACCCTCATACTCAGACGTTCCCGGTGCGCTTCGGTGCCGGACGACGCGGTCGGGAAGCGGGCTTGTCGCCCTGAGGCGCAGGCTGTCCCTGACGACGAGGCTGAGAACGCTTGTCGCCGGATGAACGTGGTGCACCTGCACCCTGTCCGCCCTGACCACGACCGCGCCCGCCGCCTGCACCGCCGCGCGACTGCTGCTGGCGACCGTTGATGATAGGCTCTGCTTTGATGCTCGGATCGGGTTCATAACCCGGAATCGCCAGGCGCGGGATTTCACGCTTCAGCAGGCGTTCGATATCACGCAGCAGTTTATGCTCATCGACGCAGACCAGTGACAGTGCCGCACCGGTGGCCGCCGCACGGCCGGTACGGCCAATACGGTGCACATAATCTTCGGCGACGTTGGGCAGCTCATAGTTGACCACGTGTGGCAGCTCTTCGATATCCAGGCCACGCGCCGCGATATCGGTCGCCACCAGCACGCGGATCCCGCCGGATTTAAAGTCAGCCAGCGCACGGGTACGGGCACCCTGGCTCTTGTTGCCGTGGATCGCGGCGGCGGTGATGCCATCTTTGCCCAGCTGCTCGGCAAGGTGGTTAGCGCCATGCTTGGTTCGGGTAAAGACCAGCACCTGCTGCCAGTTCCCTTCGCCAATCAGCTGCGACAGCAGTTCCCGCTTGCGCTTCTTATCCACGAAATGCACCTGCTGAGCAACCTGTTCAGAGGCGGTGTTGCGGCGCGCCACTTCCACCATTTCCGGGTTGGTCAGCAGTTTTTCAGCCAGGCCTTTGATCTCATCAGAGAAGGTGGCCGAGAAGAGCAGGTTCTGACGCTTAGCCGGCAGGCGCGCCAGCACGCGACGGATGTCGTGGATAAAGCCCATATCGAGCATCCGGTCCGCTTCATCCAGCACCAGAATTTCGACCTTAGAGAGGTCAACCGCATTCTGATGCGCCAGATCCAGCAGACGACCCGGTGTCGCCACCAGCACGTCGACGCCGCCACGCAGTTTAACCATCTGCGGATTGATGCTGACGCCACCAAACACCACCATCGACCGCAGCGGGAGATATTTGCTGTAGTCACTGACGTTTTCGCCGACCTGCGCCGCGAGTTCGCGGGTCGGGGTCAGGATCAGGGCGCGCACCGGGCGACGGCCGCGCACCGGCGTGGTGGTCGCAGAGAGTTTTTCAAGCAGAGGTAAGGTAAAGCCGGCCGTCTTGCCGGTGCCGGTCTGGGCGCTCGCCAGCAGATCGCGGCCTGCCAGCACCACAGGAATCGCCTGGCGCTGGATAGGTGTAGGTTCGCTGTAGCCTTGTTCGGCGACCGCGCGCAAAATATCGGCACTCAGGCCGAGAGAGTCAAAAGACATTACGTGATTTACTCCGGTCCGCTCTGTCCGTGATTCACGGTGTAGTTTTCAGAGGGATAGTGACGGCAGCTGGGGCTGACGCGTGAAAAGGGCACAAACTACGATGCGTAAGCGGGCGAGTGTAGCAGCTTTAGAGCAAGTGTGCGAGATAGCTCACATTTACACACACATCTTCCCCGCCCCATAAACAGGAAGGCCACCTTTCGGTGGCCTTCAACTTAGCTACGTTTTTTTTCGATGCGCCGTGGCGGTTCTTTCGCCAGCAGCGACACCAGCGCCGGACCCAGCAACATCACCACGCCGAGGCACGCCAGCAGCAGGTTGTTGTGGTAGATCCGCGACACCAGGAACAGTGTCATCATGGCAGCGCCAAAGTAGTAAGTGGTGGTCGCTTCTTCAAGATAATCGCCAAGGGTCCGTAAACGGGCGATGCGCTGTGTTGCCAGCATGGCAACAAAAACCAGTGCGTAGACGGCCACCAGCGTGCTGCAGACATCGACCAGGGCCTTGTGCTTCCAGCCCCAGATCAGCGCAGCGATCACCAGCAGATGCATAGCGATATGCATGTACGTC
Organism: Pantoea sp. PA1; assembly: GCF_056856975.1. Classification (NCBI taxonomy): domain Bacteria; kingdom Pseudomonadati; phylum Pseudomonadota; class Gammaproteobacteria; order Enterobacterales; family Erwiniaceae; genus Pantoea; species Pantoea sp. PA1. The sequence goes on along the minus strand of NZ_JBXGEE010000001.1, from coordinate 404,247 downwards.
TGACCCGTGATGATTTGAATACGATTAGACCATTTCATTCAGTTCTCCTGGCAGACCCAACAGGTCGCCCAAGTGCTACCGGCACAAGCCGGAAACGGTTTCCTCAATGTAAAACAATTTTCGGATAACGCCTTAATTATCGCCCTCTCTCACCACCCATTTGTGACAAAGACTACACTTTGATTCTGGTGATGATGAAAAGGAGTGCGTCGCGAGTATGCCACAAAACACGCAAGGATTTTCAATAAAAGTCCTGACGATCAATACACACAAGGGTTTTGCCCCGTTTAATCGCCGCTTCATCCTGCCGGAATTACGCGAAGCCGTTCGCGCAACGTCGGCGGATGTGGTCCTTCTGCAGGAGGTGATGGGCACGCATGCCATCCATCCGCTTAACCATGACGCGTGGCCCGAGGCGCCACACTATGAGTTTCTGGCCGACACCATGTGGAACGATTTCGCCTACGGGCGCAATGCGGTCTACCCGGAAGGACATCACGGCAATGCCGTGCTGTCGCGCTTTCCGATTGCAGAGTATGAGAACCGGGATATCTCGGTGGCGGGCAGTGAAAATCGCGGCATGCTGCACTGTCAGATCGCCCTGCCCGAGCCGCATGGCACGCTGCACGTTATCTGCGTGCACCTTGGCCTGAAGGCCTCGCACCGCCGCGCGCAGATGAAAATGATATGTGAAATGGTCACCTCGCTGCCGCCCGACGCGCCGGTTGTGGTGGCGGGTGATTTTAACGACTGGCAACGACGCGCTAACGCGATCTTAAAACAGGGCGCAGGCCTGAAAGAGGTATTCAGCATGAAAACCGGACGCCCGGCGCGCACCTTCCCGGCGCGCTTCCCGATTCTGCGGCTCGACCGCATCTATGTGCGCAATGCCACCGTCACTCATCCGTGGGCGCTGCCGCGTAAGCCGTGGTCCCATCTCTCCGACCATGCGCCGCTGGCCGTGGAGATTCACCTATGAATTTCAGCTGGCAGGAAGGCAACCGGCTGCTGTTGCTGGAAAATGGTGAGGCGTTTTTCCCGCGCGTCTTTGGTGCGATACAGCGGGCCGAGCGCACGGTCCTGATTGAAACCTTTATTCTGTTTGAGGATGAGGTCGGCAATGCCCTGCATCGCGAACTGCTGGCGGCGGCCCAGCGCGGGGTGCGGGTTGAAATCATGGTGGATGGCTACGGCTCCGCCGAACTCTCCGACAACTTTGTGAACAGCCTGACCAGCGCGGGCGTGCGCTTTATCTACTACGATCCGCGCCCGCTGGTGATGGGCATGCGTACTAACGTGTTCCGCCGCCTGCACCGCAAAACCGTGGTAGTGGATGATGTGGTGGCCTTTGTGGGCGGCATCAACTTCTCTGCCGAGCACAACACCGACTACGGCCCCGAGGCCAAGCAGGATTATGCGGTGCAGGTGAAAGGGCCGGTGGTAGGCGATATCGCCCGCTATCTGCAGCAGGCGATTGGCAGTGAACAGCCTACCCGCCGCTGGTGGGGGTCGCGTTCTCACCGTCCGGCGGTCAATGCCAGGCCCGGCGATGCCCAGGTACTCTATGTCTATCGCGACAATGACGAACATCGCGACGACATCGAAATGCACTACCTTGAGATGCTGCGCGAGGCGAAGCGGGATGTGATTATCGCTAACGCCTACTTCTTTCCCGGCTACCGGCTGTTGCGTGAGATGCGCAACGCGGCGCAGCGCGGCGTCAGGGTGCGGCTGATTGTGCAGGGCGAGCCGGATATGCCAATTGTGAAAGTAGGCGCGGAGTTGCTCTACAACTATCTGGTCGATGGCGGGGTTGAAGTCTATGAATATATCCGTCGTCCGCTGCACGGCAAGATCGCGGTGAAGGACGATCAGTGGGCCACCGTCGGCTCCAGCAATCTCGACCCGCTCAGCCTGTCACTCAACCTGGAAGCCAACCTGATCATTCACGACCGGCCGTTTAACCAGACGCTGCGTGACAACCTTGAAGCGCTGCTGGCAAATGATTGTCAGCGGGTGCAGGAGGATCGTCTGCCCCCGCGCAACTGGTGGCAGCTCAGCAAAAGCGTGGTGGTCTTCCACTTCCTGCGCCATTTCCCGGCTATTGCGGGCTGGTTACCGGCGCACACACCGCGGCTGGCCCAGGTGGCAGCCCCGGTGCAGCCCGAGATGGAGACACAGGATCGCGTAGAAGCCGACAACCAGGGAGCAAAATCCTGATGGCAAAAAAACATCCACGCTGGCAACTGGCAAAAAAGATCCTCACCGTGCTGTTCTTTATCGCGGTGGTGGTGCTGCTGGTGGTTTATGCCCGCAAAGTGAACTGGGAAGATGTTTATGACGTCATCGTTAACTACAACCGCTTTGTGGTTCTGACCGCCGCCGGACTGGTGGTGCTGAGTTACCTGGTCTACGGCTGCTATGACCTTATCGGGCGCGCCTACTGCGGACATAAGCTGGCGAAGCGGCAGGTGATGCTGGTGTCATTTATCTGTTACGCCTTTAACCTGACGCTGAGCACATGGGTCGGCGGTGTGGCGATGCGCTACCGGCTCTACTCCCGTCTGGGACTCGACAGCGCCACCATCACCCGCATCTTCTCCCTGAGCATCGCCACCAACTGGCTGGGCTACATTCTGCTGGCTGGCGTGGTGTTCAGTGCAGGCATGGTCTCCATCCCCAGCGGCTGGTTTATCGGTGAGACTACCCTGCGGCTGATCGGTGTGGTGCTGCTGGTGCTGGTGGCGATCTACCTCTGGGCCTGTGCCTTCTCGAAACAGCGGCGCTGGACGGTCAAAGGGCAGACGCTGCAGCTCCCCTCGCTGCGTATGGCGCTGCTGCAGTTTGGCGTCTCCTGCGCTAACTGGATGGTGATGGGGGCGATTATCTGGCTGCTGCTGGGACGCGATGTCGGCTATCCGATGGTGCTGGGCGTGCTGCTGATCAGCAGTATTGCCGGGGTGATCATTCATATTCCGGCGGGGATTGGCGTGCTGGAGGCGGTCTTCCTGGCACTGCTCAGCGGTCAGCACGCGTCGCATGGCACCATTATCGCGGCGCTGCTCGCCTATCGCGTCCTCTATTTCATCCTGCCGCTGCTGCTGGCGCTGGTGCTCTATCTGGTTCTGGAGAGCCGGGCAAAGCATCTGCGCCAGAAGAACGAGCAGAAGCTTCAGAAGTCATCATAAAACGGGGGAGGCGCAGCCGCTGCGCCTCCCCCTTTACATCTCAGCCGTTCAGCGCGGCGCTGGCCGCGAAACGGGTAGCCTGACTCAGCGACGGTTGCCCATAATCCGCAGCAGCATCAGGAAGAGGTTGATGAAGTCCAGATAGAGCGTTAACGCCCCCATGATCGAGTAGCGACGCAGGTTTTCCGTGTCGCGCGCATCAATCTGCTCACCGATATTTTTCAGCTTCTGGGTGTCATAGGCGGTCAGGCCGACAAACACCACCACTCCGATGTAGGTAATCGCCCACATCAGCGCCGGGCTCTTCAGCCAGAAGTTCACCAGCGACGCCAGCAGGATGCCGATCAGCGCCATAAAGAGCAGACTGCCAAACCGGCTCAGATCGCGTTTGGTGGTGTAGCCGTAGAAGCTCATCGCGCCAAACATCCCGGCGGCGACAAAGAAGGTGCTGGCGATGGAAGAGTAGGTGTAAACCAGGAAGATGCTGGCCATCGTGACGCCGGTCAGCGCCGAATAGAGCATAAACAGCCCGGTCGCCACCGCCCCGCTCAGGCGATGCACCATGCCTGACAGGAAGAACACCAGCGCCAGCTGCGCGATAATCAGCCCGAAGAAGGTGATCCGGTTGGCGAAGACCAGCTCCATGACCGCAGGCGTACGTGCAGCGAACCAGGAGACAAACGCCGTCAGCAGCAGACCACAGGTCATCCAGCCATACACCTGGGCCATGTAAGCCTGAAGCCCGCGCGAGGCGGGTTGAACGATAGAATCATGTCGTGGATATCGATCCATGATGCACCTCTTGATAAAGGGATGAGTAGTAAGACGCTCCACAGGGAGCCCTGTCAGATTTAAGTGTGGCACAGCTCAGCTCAACTGTGCCACAACATGCCGTTTAACGCCGCGACAGGCACTGCTGATAACGGCTGTCGACGCGCTGCGCAAACCACGCCGTCGTGAGATTGCGGGTAATTTTCGGGCTCTCCAGCTTAATGCCCGGCAGCATTTCACGCGGCAGCTTACGGCCCGCCATTTTATCCGCCAGGGTAAAGACCTGCTTCCAGAGTTCGCTGTCGCTGAACGACGCTTTCTCCCCCTTCTCCAGATCGCGCCGGATGGCGCTGTTGCTCATGTCGATCTGCTTCGACAAAGTGCGCACCGCCAGTTCGGTGCCGCCCGCCGCGTCTGAGCCATAGAGGATCAGATCGCCATCCAGCGCCAGCTTCATCCCGGTCGCCTTCGCCACCGCCGCCTGGAACGCCGCGTTGCGACTGGCGTACCAGCCCGCATTGAAGTCCGCGAAGCGGTAGAGCGGCTGGCTGTAGTCAGCCGGGTAGCCGAGCAGGTGCATCGTGCCGAAGTAGATCCCGCCGTGACGGGTAAAGACTTCACGCCGGATCGTGCCATCAACCGGCCACGGGTAGCCTTTGGCATGCGCCTCGGCAAAGGCAATGCTGACCTGCATCGGCCCGCCCGTGTGGATCGGATTGAGATTGCCAAACAGCGTCTGGCCCATCGGCACCATGTCGATCAGGTCATCAAAGATGGCGCTCAGCTCTTTTTCACTGCGCACTTTGTCGAGCCGCGCCGCGTAACTTTCGCCGGTCGGGGATTTAATCAGCAGCGCCGTGCGCACCAGAAAAGCCGGCACGTGGACTTTGGCCGCCCGGCGATTGATCTCACCCCAGGCGATTTTAGGCAGGCCGGGCACGGCCGCCTCGGCGCTGAAGTTGCTCTCCTGATCCGCCACGGCGATCACCGCGCAGAGGTTGCTGGCGCTGGGATCGATCTGCTGGGTGCGGAAAGAGGTGTAGATATCATCGCTCCATGCCGCTTTGTTGCTGACATGCGACGGCAGCAGCCGCTGAATTTGTGCTTTCACATCCTCAGGCTGCCGGACCGGCGCCTCGGGGGTTTTCTTGCTGCTACAGCCCGCCAGCACCAGCGCGGCGACCAGTGTCAGACGTTGCAGAATCGGGGTGGATGACATGCCTGTCCTCAGAATGAACCAAAACCCTACTCTATCATCGCCAGCGTTTCACAGGCAGGCGGGAACTGAACTAAGGTTACCTTTTTTAACGTTAAAGGAACTTACGATGTTTAAACTCTGGCCTGTTGCGGCGTTCAGCCTGTTATTGACCGGCTGCGGCGCCAATAATACGCCTGCTCAGGTGCAGTCACCGGGCGCGCCCACCTCCTCCTCGCTGAAGCTGCTGGAGACCGGCGCCAGTGTGATGCAGTCACGACCGCCGATTGAGGCAATCAACACCTATCTGGATGGCTTCCATTTTTACAATGGTGACCAGAACGGTCAGATGGAGGCACACCACTACGTCACCGTGCTGAACGAGGATGTGATGCAGGCGGTGATCTATGACGGCAACACCCGCGACGCGCGGCTGATGGGGGTGGAGTACATCATCAGCGAACGGCTGTTCAACACCCTGCCCCCGGAGGAGAAGAAGCTGTGGCACAGCCACCAGTATGAGGTGAAGTCGGGCACGCTGATTGCGCCGGGCTTACCCGCCAGCGCCGATCACGCCCTGATGAAACGCATCGTGAATACCTACGGGAAAACCTGGCACACCTGGCATACCGACCGCGATAAAACGCTGCCGCTGGGCATTCCGGCACTGATGATGGGCTTTACGGCGGATGGTCAGATGGATTCCCGGCTGCTGGCCGACCGCGATCGCCGCTTCGACGTCGACAGCAAAGCGGTTCGCGCCCGGCGCGCCGATATCGTGGCGCACCCGGCGGCGGCGGGTGCGAACGCGTGGCAGCAGGGCCAGGTGATCCAGCTCAAGCGGACGACGGGCGGCGGTGAGCACAGTCACGGCCAGACCCGCTTTGGCCCGGCGGAGCAGCTGAAGCAGCCGTAATTCCGCGCTACTCCCAGCGCTGAGCGGCCTGGTGATCGCTGTCGCGGGCATCCACCCAGCGGTCACCCTGCTCTGTCGCTTCGCGTTTCCAGAAGGGCGCGCGCGTTTTCAGGTAATCCATGATGAATTCGGCGGCGGAAAAGGCGCTGCCGCGATGGGCGCTGGTCACGCCGACCAGCACGATTTCATCGCCGGGAAACAGCTCGCCGACGCGATGGATCACCGTGACGCGCTGCAGCGGCCAGCGTTCACGCGCCGCCGCCACGATCTCCTGCAGCGCTTTCTCGGTCATACCGGGATAGTGCTCCAGCGTCAGCGCCGCCACATCACTCCCCAGATTGTGGTTGCGGACTTTACCGGTAAAGGTCACGACCGCGCCATCTTCATCACAGGCGGCCAGCCAGCGATATGCTTCCGCCATGTCAAACGGCGCGGGGCCGACGCGAATCTGCGTATCCATCTTAGCCTCCGGTCACGGGCGGGAAAAAGGCCACTTCATCCCCGGCGTGCAGGGGATGCGTCATCGGCACCAGCGTCTGATTGACCGCCGCCAGCAGCTTACCCGACGCCAGCGCCAGCGCCCAGCGGTCGTCCCTTGCAGCGAGGGATGCGCGCAGTGCCGCCACGTCCGGATAGTCCGCGCTGACCTCCAGTGCGGCCGTGCCGGTCAGCTCGCGCACCTGGGCAAAAAACAGCACCTTAATCATGGGCCACCGCCTGAAAATCGCCGCTTTTGCCACCGCTCTTGCTGATTAAACGCAGCTGATCGATGACGATATCTTTCTGCACCGCTTTGCACATGTCGTAGATAGTCAGCGCGGCCACCGAAGCCGCGGTCAGCGCCTCCATCTCCACGCCGGTTTTGCCACTCAGGCGGCAGAGCGAGGTGATGCGGACCCGGCTGTGCGCCGGTTCTGCTTCGAGGTTCACTTCCACTTTGCTCAGCATCAGTGGATGGCAGAGCGGAATCAGCTCCCAGGTGCGTTTCGCCGCCTGGATACCGGCGATGCGGGCGGTGGCAAAGACATCCCCTTTATGGTGGCTGCCCTCGATAATCATCTGCAGCGTTTCCGGCTGCATCAGCACCAGCACTTCTGCCCGCGCTTCGCGCACGGTTTCAGCCTTGGCGGAGACATCCACCATGTGCGCTTCGCCCGCGGCGTTAATATGTGTAAGTTGAGACATGCTTATTGTTTCTTCAGATGTGAGACAAAATTACAGGGCGCGGTGCGCGCATCGATCTGATCGGCAATGATGCGCTCCCAGGCGGTACGGCAGGCGCTGGTCGAACCCGGCACGGCCAGAATCAGCGTCTGATTCGCCAGACCGGCAATGGCACGTGACTGCAGGGTCGAACCGCCAATCTCCTCATAGGAGATCATCCGGAACAGTTCGCCAAATCCCTCAATCTCGCGGTCAAACAGCGGCAGCAGCGCTTCCGGCGTGCTGTTCTTCAGGTTAAACCCGGTGCCGCCGTTCACGATCACCACCTGCACATCGTCACTGGCGATCCAGCGCGACACGGTGGCACGAATGCGATAGAGATTCTCCGGCACGATAGCGTGATCGACCACGCTGTGGCCCGCTTCCGCCGCCGCGCTGCGCAGGTAGTCACCGGAGGTGTCGTTGCTGGCATCGCGACGATCGGAGACCGTCATCACCGCAATCTGCACCGCCTGAAATTCGCTGGCTGGTTTACCCATACTGCCTCCTGAAATTAGCCGCCAATGTAAGAGAGATTCTGTGTGATGCCGGTGTTGCCCTGATGGAGAAAATGGGTCTGCTTCTTCTGCCCCAGGCTGCTGGCAATGCGCGCCTGCAGTTCAGCCTGCTGGTCGTCCGACGCCAGCAGATCGCGCAGCGGAATGCCGCCGTCGCCAAACAGACAGAGGTGCAGATTGCCCTGCGCGGAGACGCGCAGACGGTTGCAGCTGGCACAGAAATCTTTGGCGTAGGGCATAATCAGGCCGATCTCGCCGACATAATCGGGATGGTAAAAAACCTGCGCCGGGCCGTCACTGCGTTCGCTTTCACGACGCTGCCAGCCCTGAGCGATCAGCTGGTCGCGGATCACCGCACCGGAAACGTGCTGATCGCGGAACAGCGAACCGCCGTCACCGGTTTCCATCAGTTCGATAAAGCGCAGCTGAATCGGACGGTTGCGGATCCAGTCCAGGAAGGTGGTAAGACTGCGGCTGTTAAGATCGCGCATCAGCACGCTGTTGACTTTCACCTGGCGAAAACCGGCGTCAAAGGCGGCATCGATGCCGCTCATCACCTGATGAAATTTATCCTGACCGGTAATGGCGTGAAACTGGCGGGCATCCAGACTGTCCACGCTGACGTTCAGCGCGGTTAAGCCTGCCTCGCGCCACTGCTTCACGTCACGCGCCAGCCGGTAGCCGTTAGTGGTCACCGCGATCTGACGAATGGCGGCGTTTTCACGCACCGCGGCGATGATGTCGGTGAAATCACGGCGCAGCGACGGCTCACCCCCGGTCAGCCGCACTTTTTCCGTGCCGGCTGCCGCAAAGGCCCGCGTGACACGGCGGATTTCATCCAGAGAGAGAAAGCTTTTGTTACGAATTCCCTGCGGCTTGTAGCCGTCCGGGAGACAGTAGGTACAGCGGAAATTACAGACATCCGTGACCGACAGGCGCAGGTAATAGAACTTACGCGCGTATGCATCAGTAAATTGTGACACCAGAACACCTTTCCAGATTGGGAGATGCAGTCATTTCTTCCTGCACCCTGGCAGCTCGATGGCTACGGCCTGAACCCCCTATCCGCAGACTTAGGCATTCAGGCTTGAGTGTACGCTGACCCGTTGATCAGCGCGGTAAACATGATGGTAGCGTGATTCACGCCACTCTTCCATTCGCTGTTTTCGCTATATATTCTTATACATATCGAATTTTCACCGCATTTTCGCGACAGGATACGTTAAAATGCCCGCCTGATTTTGACGTAAGTCATCCGCGCGGGCTTAGCGTTTAGAGCCTCGCCACGCGAAAGGAAGTAAGGAGAAGTATGAATCGCACACTGGCCGATCTTGATCGCGTTGTGGCACTGGGTGGCGGACACGGTCTGGGCCGCGTGATGTCTGCCCTTTCCCCGCTGGGCTCGCGTCTCACCGGCATTGTCACCACCACCGACAACGGCGGTTCAACCGGCCGTATCCGCCGTTCCGAAGGCGGTATCGCCTGGGGGGATATGCGCAACTGCCTGAACCAGCTGATTACCGAACCCAGCGTCGCCTCTGCGATGTTTGAGTATCGTTTCGCCGGTAATGGCGAACTGGCCGGGCACAACCTGGGTAACCTGATGCTGCGCGCGCTGGATCATCTCAGCGTGCGCCCGCTGGAGGCGATCAACATCATCCGCAACCTGCTGAAGGTGGATGCCTTTTTAATCCCGATGTCGGAGCAGCCGGTGGATCTGGTGGCGATGGATGCGGAAGGCAACATGGTTTACGGCGAAACGGCGATTGACGAGATGAAGCAGCCGCCGCAGGAGCTGATGCTGCATCCGAATGTCCAGCCCACGCGGGAAGCGCTGCAGGCGATTGGTGAGGCGGATCTGATCCTGATCGGGCCGGGCAGTTTTTATACCAGCCTGATGCCGATCCTGCTGATGGATGAGATGGCGCAGGCGCTGCGGCGCACGCCCGCCACCATGGTCTTTATCGGCAATCTGGGCCGCGAGCTCAGCCCCGCCGCCGCCAGCCTGTCGGTGGCTGACAAACTGGCGATGATGGAGCGTTACATCGGCAAGCGAGTGATTGATGCGGTGGTGGTCAGCCCGGCGGTCGATACCCGGGGGATTGACGATCGGCTGATCGTCCGTGAACCGCTGGAGGCCGCCGACATTAAATATCGTCACGACCGCCAGCTGCTCAGGGTGGCGCTGGAACACGCCATTCAGGGTTTTAACGGCGCTATGAGGCCGCAATAAACAGCGTACGCAGCTCATGCAGCTGGTCGCGCACGTTCGCCGCCTGCTCGAACTCCAGGTTCTGCGCATGCTGCTGCATCTGTCCCTCCAGCTCGTGGATCTTCTTCTGCAGCGCCTGAGGCGTTAAGGTCAGCAAATCGGCCTGAGCCTGCGCTTCGCCCGGGCGGGCCGGTCTGGCTTTGCCACGGGTTTTCACCACGTTGTTGCCGAGTTCCAGAATATCGGTGATTTTCTTGTTGAGGCCCTGCGGCACGATGCCATTCTTTTCATTGTGCAGCTGCTGTTTCTCACGGCGGCGTTCGGTTTCTTCAATGGCGCGCGCCATCGACGGCGTGATTTTATCGCCGTAGAGAATCGCCTTACCGTTGACGTTTCGTGCCGCACGACCGATGGTCTGGATCAGGGAACGTTCTGAACGCAGGAAGCCCTCTTTATCCGCATCCAGGATCGCGACCAGCGACACTTCCGGCATATCCAGCCCCTCACGCAGTAAGTTGATGCCCACCAGCACATCAAACTCACCCAGACGCAGGTCGCGGATGATCTCCATACGTTCCACCGTATCGATATCGGAGTGCAGATAGCGCACCTTCTCGCCATGCTCTGTCAGATACTCGGTGAGATCTTCCGCCATGCGTTTGGTCAGCACCGTCACCAGGATACGTTCATTGGCCGCCACGCGCTGACGGATCTCCGACAGCAGATCGTCAACCTGGGTGCCGACCGGACGCACTTCGATGATCGGATCGAGCAGACCGGTCGGACGCACCACCTGATCGACCACTTCATTGCCCGATTTTTCCAGCTCATATTTACCCGGCGTCGCCGACACGTAGATGGTCTGGGGCGCCAGCGCCTCAAACTCTTCAAACTTCATCGGACGGTTATCCAGCGCCGACGGCAGACGGAAGCCATACTCCACCAGCGTCTCTTTACGCGCCCGGTCGCCTTTGTACATGCCGCCAATCTGCGGAATGGTGACGTGGGACTCATCTACCACCAGCAGGCCATCGGCAGGCAGATAGTCAAACAGCGTCGGCGGCGCTTCGCCCGGCCCGCGGGCAGAGAGATAGCGTGAATAGTTTTCGATGCCGGAGCAGTAGCCCAGCTCGCTCATCATTTCCAGATCAAACTGGGTACGCTGGGTGATACGCTGCTCTTCCAGCAGTTTGTTGTTCTCCAGCAGCACCCGCCGGCGATCCGCCAGCTCCACTTTGATCTCTTCCATCGCCTGCAGGATGCGCTCGCGCGGCGTGACGTAGTGGGTTTTAGGGTAGATGGTAAAGCGCGGCACCACCGACTCGATCTGGCCGGTCAGCGGGTCGAACAGCGACAGCCGCTCAACCTCTTCGTCAAACAGCTCTACGCGCAGCGCAATGTCATCCGACTCCGCCGGGAAGATATCGATCACTTCGCCGCGCACCCGGAAGGTCCCGCGCTGGAACGCCTGGTCGTTTCGGGTGTATTGCAACTCTGAGAGACGACGCAGAATACTGCGCTGATCGATGATCATGCCGCGGGTCAGGTGCAGCATCATTTTCAGATAGAGATCGGGGTCGCCCAGACCGTAAATCGCGGAGACGGACGCCACCACGATCACATCCCGCCGCTCCAGCAGCGCCTTGGTGGCCGACAGACGCATCTGTTCGATGTGCTCATTCACCGAGGCATCTTTTTCGATAAAGGTGTCGGAGCTGGGCACATAGGCTTCAGGCTGATAGTAGTCGTAGTAAGAGACGAAGAACTCCACGGCGTTATCCGGGAAAAACTCTTTCATTTCGCCATAAAGCTGGGCGGCCAGCGTCTTATTGGGCGCCAGCACCATGGTCGGACGGTTGAGGTCGGCAATCACGTTGGCGACGGTAAAGGTTTTACCGGAGCCGGTTACCCCTAATAAGGTCTGATGGGCCAGTCCATCCTCCAGTCCCTCTTCCAGGCGACGGATCGCCTCAGGCTGATCGCCTGAAGGTTTAAAGGCAGAGTTTAATTTAAAGGCTTTGCTCATGAATGCATTTCCTGCTGGAGAAGTCGGCGGGCAGGCACTTATTTTACTCGGCTATGGTGATTTTGCCAGAAAATAATACTGGATATAAAAACAGTAATGGTGCAATGTTAACCCTGTTGCGGTTCCGCTCCCCTCTCTGGCGCGCGATGAAAATCCAGGCGAAGCGTGTTGCGCAAGGTTATCCCCAGGCAGAGATCGGATTTAACATTTGTCAATAGAGCGTCACAAAATTACAGTCTGGTTACCTGACAGAGAAATCGCAGGCTTGTTTTTTAATAAAATACTGATTTTACTGGCTTTAGCTTATGAGGCCAGAATCTCGTCATTATGTTACCAGGCCCCGTATTTCCTCGCTTCCAACTGGTTTTCATTACCTAATGCACAAGGTTATCCACAGGAATAGTGGATAAGTGATGGCAGCCCCGCCGCCATCAGCTGTGTATAGTTTTTCCCTGCCCTTCTGACACCGCGAAAATAATTTTTTTTCCGTTAAATTTTGCGCCCGCGGCTGGCGGAATAGTCTGCATTTTTAATCCTTCCCCCCGCTGGCCAGGCAAATTTCCGGGCGCCGACTAGAATTCTTAATCAGATTCGTTGCCTTCTCAGAGCACGCCTGCACCAGGAACAGCGCCGCCAGGCACTGCAAAAGTGCAGGTGCGTAATGACCGTGGGGAATTGATAAGTTTTTCTCACCTTTCCTTCCCCGAAAGCAGGCACAGCAGCAGAAAACAGGGCCGTTTTAAGATTTGGCCTGGGAATTGCAGGACTCTCTGGCACCAACGCGCACCAGGCGCACTGAGCTGCAACGGCGACAGGGCCGCTGCTGATGACTTGTTTGCCAGACGACAGAGAGCGGAAGCATTCAGGCTAATGATCGGGAAGGAGAGTGTCAGATGCTGAGTTTACGTTCGGTGAATCAATTTTACGGTCAGAACCACATTCTCTGGGATGTGGACCTCGATCTGGCGCCTGGCACCTGCACCGGCGTTCTGGGCCGGCCTGGCATGGGCAAAACCACGCTGGTGAACTGCATCATGGGCAGACTGCCTATCAACAGCGGCTCTATCTCCTGGAAGGAAGATGGCTCCCCGCCGGAAGATCTGCTGCTGCAACCGGCTGAACAGCGGGCACAGATGGGGATCGGCTACGTGCCGCAGGGCCGCCATATTTTTACCCAGATGAGCGTGGAAGATAACCTGCTGATCGCCCTGCTGGCGGGTGCCAGTCAGCACGATCGCCATCGCGCCATTCCTGAAATGGTGTTCGATCTCTTTCCGGCACTCTATTCGCTGCGCCAGCAGCGCAGCGGCGATCTGCCTGTCGATCAGCAGCAACAGCTGGCCCTGGCGCGTGCGCTGGTGCTGCAACCTAAACTGCTGATTCTCGATGAACCCACCGACGGCATGTCGCCGTGGCTGGAGGAGGAGATGGGCAATCTGATCCGGCGGCTTAACCTCGACTACGGGCTGACCATTCTCCTGCTGGAGCAGCGCCTGTCGCTAATCCGCCGCGTGGCAGACTACTTTCTGCTGCTGCACCGTGGTCGCAATGTGGCGCACGGCAGCATGGCGCAGCTTGACGACTACACCGTCGATAAATGGCTGACGGTGGCCTGAGGGCAAAACCGGATGCGGCGGGCAGAGCCGCCGCTGGCCGCAGTGACGGCCGGGCCGGGTCCGCTTATTCAGGCAGCGTCAGGTAGTGTCCACAGGCAGCCTGCTGCGCCTCATCCGTGAGATAGGGGATCGTGCCCAGACAGGGGGCAGGCAAGCGCTGTTTCAGGCTGGCGAGATAGTGCTGATAACGTTTGCCCGGTGGCTCGATGGTATTCGCGATCCAGCCTGCCAGCGTCAGCCCACGCGCCCGTACCGCCTCTGCGGTGAGCAGCGCATGGTTGATGCAGCCCAGCTTAATCCCCACCACCAGAATCACCGGCAGCTGTTCGCTGACTACCCAGTCCGCATAGGTGTGCGTCTCCGACAGCGGGGTGTACCAGCCCCCGGCCCCCTCGACCAGAATCCAGTCCGCCAGCGGCTCCAGTGCCGCCAGACCGGCCGACAGCGCCAGATGGGTAATCGGCCTGCCCTCTTCCGCGCTGACGATGTGCGGCGATGTCGGTTCCATAAAGGCCAGCGGATTGACCTGCGGATACGTTAACGCGACGCTGCTGTAACGCTGCAGGGCCAGCGCATCGCTGTTGCGGATGCCCTCCGGCGTCATCTCACAGCCCGACGCCACCGGCTTATAGCCCGCACAGCGGAAGCCTGCGGCGGCGGCGGCCTGCAACAGCGCGCCGCTGGCGACCGTTTTGCCGACTTCGGTGTCGGTGCCGGTGATAAACAGGCGTTTCATGATGCACTTACTCCATAAATTAAATGATAACTCAGGCGGTAGCCGTGCCGGTCGCGCGGCCAGTGCGCCTCTAACCGGCTGAGGCGTTGCCGGGTTAACACCTGGCCGTCACGCCCCTGATGCAGATGGGTCGCGCCAATGCCCTTCAGTGAGCGCATGGCGCTGAGCGCATCGGGAAAATGGATCGTCACCCGCTCCGAGGTGCAGCGCAGCGGCCAGGCATGGCAGGCGGCGGCAATCTGCGCCTCGCTGAGAAAGCGATTGGCATGCGGCAGTGCGTCCAGATGTGACCAGGCTTCATGCACCTCCTGCAGCGAATCGTCCCCAAGGGTGGAAAAGAGCAGCGTGCCGCCGGGCCGCAGCACCCGCCGGAACTGGGCCAGCGCCTGCGGCAGATCGTCACTCCACTGCACCGCCAGGTTGCTCCAGACCAGGTCAAAGCTGTTGTCCGCCAGCGGCAGCGCATCAATGTCTCCCGCCAGATAGTGCTGCGCCGCGTCGTTGCGGCGTGCCTGTTGCAGCATCTGCGGGGAGAGATCCAGCGCCGTGACCTGTTTGCCGCGCGCGCGCCAGAGCCGGCTGTACCAGCCGGTGCCACAACCGGCATCCAGCAGGTGCAGACCACTGTCGACCGGGGCGTGTGCCAGCAGGGCATCGCCGCTCAGACGCTGCAGGGCGGCATGCGCATCGTAGTGGCTCGCCGCCCGGCCAAAAGCGCGAGCGACCGCCTGTTTGTCAACCTGCAGCGTCATGCAGCGCCTCCAGTAGCCGATCGATATCCTCAGGGCGATGTGCCGCCGTCAGGGTGATGCGCAGCCGGGCGGTACCCGGTGGCACGGTAGGCGGCCGGATAGCGCTCACCCAGCAGCCCGCCTCAGCCAGCCGCGCAGAGAGCGCCACCGCCTCGCTGTTTTCACCCACCAGCAGGGGCTGAATCGCACTCTCTGAATCCATCAGCTGCCACGGCAGCGACGCCGCGCCGCGCCGGAAATGCCGGATATTCTGCTGCAGGCGCTGACGCAGCGCCTCGCCCTGCTGAACTTCATGCAGCGCCGCCTGCAGCGCAAAAGCCTGGGCGGCGGGCATAGCGGTGGAGTAGATCAGATGACGGCTGAACTGCAGAAAGTAGTCGGCGGTGTCGGCATCGCACAGCAGGGCCGCGCCGCTGACGCCAAAGGCTTTGCCGAAGGTGATCACCTGCAGTTCCGGCCGGACGCCCTGCTGCCAGCAGCTGCCGCGCCCCTGCTCACCCACCACGCCAATGCCGTGCGCATCATCCACCAGCAGCCAGCCTCCGGCCTGACGCGTCTGCTGCGCCAGTGCAGCCAGCGGCGCGCTGTCGCCATCCATGCTGAAAATCCCCTCCGTCACCACCAGCGTCTCCCCCTCACAGGGTGAGGCGAGCCGCGCTGCCAGACTCTCCGGCGCGTTGTGAGTGAACCGGCGCAGCTGCGCCGGGCTGTGGCTGGCCGCGTCGAGCAGTGAGGCGTGGCTGAGTTTATCAGCCAGGATGCGATCGTTTTTCTCCCCCAGCAGATGGATCACCGCCTGGTTAGCTGCGAAACCGGAGATAAAGAGCAGCGCACGGTCATAGCCGAGCCAGTCGGCCAGCTGCGCCTCCAGATCGGCATGCTGCCGGTGATAGCCGGTTACGTGCCCTGAAGCCCCCGCGCCCGCCCCGGTCAGCGCCGCCCCCTGCTGCCAGGCCGCGATCACCGCCGGATGACGGGTCAGGCCGAGATAATCATTGCTGGAGAAGTGGTGATAGCAGCGACCGCCGCTGTGCAGCGTGCGGGTCGTCTGTTCGTCAATAATCCGTCGCTGCCGCCAGCCGTCGGCCGCACGACGCTGATCCAGCGCCTGCCGGAATCGTTGCTGCCAGCTCATTACAGCGCCGCGTTGTAGAACTGTTCCGTGTCGGCATGGAACAGCTGCTCGCTGAGATGCTCTTCCTGCTGCTGATCGCCGTGCTGCGTGTGCGTATGCTCCGGGTTCAGCCCCAGTTTGCGGAACAGCACCCGATCGGTATCCTCTTCCGGGTTTGGCGTGGTCAGCAGCTTGCAGCCGTAGAAAATGGAGTTCGCCCCGGCCATGAAGCACATCGCCTGGGTCTGTTCGTTCATCTGCTCCCGGCCTGCTGAGAGACGCACATGGGAGGTCGGCATCATGATGCGCGCCACCGCGATGGTGCGGATAAAATCGAACGGTTCCACATCGTCGTTATCCGCCAGCGGTGTGCCTTTCACCTTCACCAGCATGTTGATCGGCACGCTCTCGGGTGGCGTCGGCAGATTGGCTAACTGCACCAGCAGACCGGCGCGATCGTTCACGGTTTCCCCGAGGCCGACGATCCCGCCTGAACAGACTTTGATCCCGGCGTCGCGCACTTTGCCCAGCGTATCCAGGCGCTCCTGATAACTGCGGGTGGTGATAATGGAGCCGTAAAACTCCGGCGAGGTGTCGAGGTTGTGGTTGTAGAAATCGAGCCCCGCGCCCGCCAGTCGCTGCGCCTGCTGCTCGCTGAGGGTGCCCAGCGTCATGCAGGTTTCCATTCCCATCGCCTTGACGCCTTCAACCATCTTTTCCAGATAGGGCATATCGCGCTCGTGCGGATTTTTCCACGCGGCCCCCATGCAGAAGCGGGTCGAACCCGCGGCTTTGGCCTGACGGGCGGAGGTCAGCACCTCTTCCACTTCCATCAGGCGTTCCGACTCCAGACCGGTCTTGTAGCGCGCACTCTGCGGGCAATATTTACAATCCTCCGGGCAGGCACCGGTTTTAATCGACAGCAGGGTACTGACCTGCACCTGACGCGGGTCGAAGTGCTGACGGTGCACCTGCTGCGCTTTAAACATCAGTTCAAGAAAGGGTTCATCAAACAGCGCTTGCGCCTGTGCAATTGTCCAGCGTTGAGCCATTACTTACTCCAAAAAGGGTGTCATCCCGACAGAAAGCAGGGGTATACTTGTAAACTATATTTTTTTATTTTGGTTTACAACTCCGATGACCCTCTCCGCGTTCACCTCTGAAGATGCCCGTTTTGACCGCCAGCATATCTGGCACCCCTACACCTCCATGCAGGATCCCCTGCCCTGCTACCCCGTGGTGGCCGCCCGCGGGGTTACGCTGCAACTCGCCGATGACCGTGAGCTGGTGGATGGCATGTCCTCCTGGTGGGCCGCGATCCACGGCTACAACCATCCGCGCCTGAACCAGGCGCTGACCGCGCAGGTTGCACAGATGTCCCACGTCATGTTTGGTGGCATCACCCACCCGGCAGCGGTGGCGCTCTGCCGCCAGCTGGTGGCGATGACGCCTGAGGCGCTGGAGTGCGTCTTCCTGGCGGACTCCGGTTCGGTGGCGGTGGAAGTGTCGATGAAGATGGCGCTGCAATACTGGCTGGGCCGCGGTGAGACGCGCCAGACCTTTCTGACGCTGAAGCGCGGCTATCACGGCGATACCTTTGCAGCGATGTCGGTGTGCGATCCTGAGAACTCCATGCACAGCCTGTGGCGCGGCTATCTGCCGGAACATCGCTTTGCAGCGGCACCGGCCTGCGGCTTTGACGATGCGTGGCAGAGCCAGGACTTTGAGGATTTTGCCCGGCTGATTGAGACACACCATCAGCAGCTGGCGGCGGTGATTCTGGAGCCGATTGTGCAGGGCGCTGGCGGCATGCGTTTTTATCATCCGCGCTACCTGCAGCAGGTGCGGGAGGCGTGCGACCACTACGGTGTGCTGCTGATTGCCGATGAGATCGCCACCGGATTCGGCCGCACCGGCAAGCTCTTTGCCTGCGAGCACGCGGGCATCACCCCGGATATTCTCTGCGTCGGCAAGGCGCTCACCGGCGGCATGATGACCCTGGCGGCCACCCTGACCACCCGCGAGGTGGCGGACACCATCAGCCGCAGTGCGGCAGGCTGTTTCATGCATGGCCCGACCTTCATGGGCAATCCGCTGGCCTGCGCGGTCGCGTCGGAGAGCCTGAAGATGCTGACGGAAGGAGAGTGGCAATGCCAGGTGGCAAACATCGAACGGCAGCTGCGGGCTGAACTGCTGCCGCTGCGCCACTCGCCGCAGGTGGCCGACGTGCGCGTGCTGGGCGCGATTGGCGTGGTGGAAACGCATCAGGCGGTCAACATGGCGGCGCTGCAGCAGTTCTTTGTGGAACAGGGGGTCTGGATCCGCCCGTTTGGCCGCTTAATCTACCTGATGCCGCCCTACATCATCACGCCACCGGCGTTAAGCCGGCTGACCGCTGCGATTGCCGGCGCGCTGGATCATCCGCACCATTTTGTCTCCTGAGCAGGCTGACCGCTGGCACTGGCTGCGCTTTTGGTTATGATGAAAGGCTATTCATCGACAGTTAAGGAGATGTGATGCGCGTTTTTAGTCAGGATTTTAATGACGGCGAGAAGATGCCTGAGAAGCATGTTTTCAACGGCATGGGTTATCACGGCGAGAATATCTCTCCGCATCTGGCCTGGGAAGCGGCACCGGCGGGCACGAAAAGTTTTGTGGTGACCTGCTACGATCCGGATGCCCCGACCGGGTCCGGCTGGTGGCACTGGGTCGTGGCGAACATCCCGGCCAGCACCACCTCCCTGCCACAGGGTGCCGGTTCCGGTAAAGCGGAGCTGCCTGCAGGCGCCGTGCAGACCCGAACCGATTTCGGTCAGGCGGGTTACGGTGGCGCAGCACCGCCGCAGGGCGAAACCCATCGCTACATTTTCACCGTGCATGCGCTGGATGTGGAGACGATTGAAGTGGATGAAGGCGCCAGTGGCGCGATGGTCGGCTTCAATGTGCATTTCCACGCTCTGGCGAGCGCCTCGCTGACCGCGAACTATCAGTAACAGGGGACGCTTTCCTCTTCTGACCGTGTCCCCTGCATGCTGAGCGGATTCATCGCGGTCAGAGGCACCCGGATTTGCGTTTTTCAGCCCTCTGAATGCCTCTCCTGCTCAGGAGAGGCGTTTTCAGGATAGGTTACGCCTGCAGCGAGTGGATCACGACCCACATCGGACCCTGGCCCACGGCATAACGCCCCAGCGGCTGTAACAGCCCTTTCGGTTCATTAATGGCATAGACTTCAATGTGATGCGACTTCTGCCCCGCCGCCACCAGATAGCGTCCGCTGTGGTCGATATTAAAGCCGCGCGGCTGCGTTTCGGTCGGCTGGAACCCTTCCAGCGTCAGCTCATCACCCAGTTCGCTGACGCTGAAGATCGCCAGCGTGCTGCTGGTGCGATCGCAGGCATAGAGGAAACGGCCATCCGGCGTCAGGTGAATATCGGCTGCCCAGCGCGTGCCGCTGAAGTCCGGCGGCATCATGTCCAGCGTCTGGACGCTCTCGGCTTCTCCCCCGCCCTGATTTAACGCCCAGACCTCAACCGTGCTGTCGAGTTCGTTCACGCAGTAGGCGTACTGCCCGCCCGGATGGAACTGCATGTGACGCGGACCGGCACCCTCGACCGTCGTCACCTGCGCCTGCTCACGCGGCGTCAGCTGACCGTCTGCGCCCAGCGCAAACAGACAGATGCGATCCTGCTTCAGGGCCGGCACGTAGAGCGTCTTATTGTCATTGTCGATGTTGGCGGAGTGACAGCCCTCCAGTCCGTTAATCACCTGCAGCGGCGCCTGCGGAATCCCATCCTCACCAATCGGGCTGACGCTGACGCAGGCATCGTTGTAGGAGCCACAGAAGAGGAATTTCCCCTGATGATCGGTGGAGATGTGGGTCGGACTGCCGGGCAGCGGCGCCTGGCCCGCTTCCGTCAGCGTGCCGTCTGCGGCAATACGGAATGCCAGCACGCGAAAATTGGGACGAACACCGACATAGAGAAAATCGCGCTTCGGACTCACCACCATCGGCTGAACCTGGCCGGCGACATCGGTCACCTGAAGCAACGTCAGCCCACCCTCATCATTCATCTGCCAGACGTGGATCTGCTGGCTCTCGGGACTGGCGGTGTAGACAACTTGTTTCATGCATTCTCCTTTTTTGCTGCCTGATCATGAACTGTCAATCACTGTAGCGCGTTTTATTGCCGGACGCTGGAATCATTTGTGCCCTGTTTTTTGTCTCCGGGCCGCGGTCAGGTGTAGACTTTAGCCCTCGCAAACCCGGATGAATGGAAGGATTAATGAGCTACCGTGTAATTGCCCTCGACCTCGACGGCACACTGCTGACCCCCGCCAAAACGATTCTGCCGCAGTCCATCGAGGCGCTGAACCAGGCACGCCAGGCGGGTATTCACGTCGTTATCGTGACCGGACGCCATCACTGCGCCATCCATCCTTTTTATCAGGCGTTACAGCTGGAGACACCTGCGATCTGCTGTAATGGCACCTATCTGTACGATTATCAGGCGAAAAAGGTGCTGGCGTCCGACCCGCTCGATCCGCAACTCGCCCTTGAGGTGATCGACAGGCTGAACGCGCAGCGGATTCACGGCCTGCTCTATGTGGATGATGCGATGCTCTATCAGACCGCAACCGGACACGTGACGCGTACCCTGAAGTGGGCCGAATCACTCCCTGCCCACCAGCGCCCGCTGTTTCGTCAGGTGCCTGACCTCGCTCAGGCGGCGCGCGATGCCGGTTCGATCTGGAAGTTTGCGCTGTCGCATACCAACATTCCGGAACTGCAGCAGTTCGCCAGCCAGGTGGAAACGGAGCTGGGGCTGGCCTGCGAATGGTCGTGGCACGATCAGGTGGATATCGCCCGCGGCGGCAACAGCAAAGGCAAACGACTGGCGCAGTGGGTTGAATCACAGGGCCTGAGCATGTCAGATGTAATCGCCTTCGGTGACAACTACAACGATCTCAGCATGCTGGAAACGGCCGGACTGGGGGTGGCGATGGGCAACGCCGACGAGGCGATTAAAGCACGGGCGAAGAAGGTGATCGGCACGAACCTTGAAACCGCCATTGCCGATACCCTCCATCAGTACGTGTTGTAATCAGGGCGTCACCGAGACGCTTTTAATCTGGGCATAGAGCCATTGATCGGGCCGGATGCCCAGCTCATCCCGCGCCCACGGCGTGATGCGCGCCCAGAGTTCGCTGATGCCGATGCGCAGCTTCACCTCAACCTGATCGCCGACCTCCACCAGCTCCACCACCTGCGCGGGCAGAATGTTGCGGATGGAGCTGTGCTGGGGTGGCTGCAGCGCCAGCGAAACGTCGGCCGAGGCGATGCGAATGCGCAGCGGGGTCTTCACTGGCTGATTCACCCGGCTGACCCAGATATGCTGATCGCCCAGCGACAGCGCGGTCATCGGGTAGTCGGGATGCTGCTCCAGCACCTGCACCCGCAGCACGCTGGTCAGTTCACTCATCGGCAGCCAGGGACGCATCGCGCTGCTGCTCCAGACCCGCTCCAGCGGTCCGAAGGCTTTAACCCGCCCCGCATCCAGCACCAGCACGTTATCGGCCAGCTGCAGGATCTCCTCCAGGCTGTGCGAAACGTAGAGCATCGGAATATCGACCTGCTTCGCCAGCTTTTGCAGATAAGGCATCAGTTCGCGTTTGCGCGGCAGATCCAGTGACGCCAGCGGCTCATCCAGCAGCAGCATATCCGGTGCGGTCAGCAGCGCACGGCCAATGGCGACCCGCTGCTTCTCGCCGCCCGACAGCGACAGCGGAAAGCGTGGCAGCAGCGCCTCCAGCCCCAGCAGAGATACCAGGGTGTCAAACTGCGCTTTCATCGCGGGCGCCATGCCATATTGCAGGTTGCCGCGCACCCGGTAGTGGGGAAAGAGCCGGGCATCCTGAAAGACATAGCCGATACGCCGCTTTTCCGGCGGCAGCGATATCCCCTGCTCCGCATCAAACAGCAGCCGGTCATTCAGCGCTATCCGTCCGCGCTGGGGCTGAGTCAGGCCGCTGATCGCGTTGATCAGCGAGGTTTTACCGGCCCCGGAAACGCCGAAGATGGCCGTGATCCCGCTGGCCGGGATCTGCAGGTCGACCTCTAAGTGATGATCGCCCTGCTGCTGCATAAAATTGAGTGACAGCATCAGCTTCCCATCCGCTTACGACCGGCACGGGCCAGCCATTCCGACGCCAGCAGCGACGCCAGCGCCAGTACAATGGCGATCACGCAGAGGCGCGCCGCCGCCCCTTCTGCACCCGGCGTCTCGATCAGGGTAAACATCGCCAGCGGCAGGGTGCGGGTCTCGCCCGGTATATTGGAGACAAAGGTGATGGTCGCGCCAAATTCACCCAGCGAGCGGGCAAAGGCGAGCACCGTCCCGACGATCACGCCTGGCAGGGTCAGCGGCAGCGTAATGGTGAAGAACACCCGCCAGCGTCCGGCCCCCAGCGTGCGCGCCGCCTGCTCCAGCCGGCTGTCGACCGCCTCCAGCGCCAGCCGGATGGCGCGCACCATCAGCGGAAAAGCGATCACCGCGGAGGCCAGTGCGGCCCCCCGCCAGCTGAAGGCGAAGCTGAAACCGAACCAGTCATAGAGCTTTTCACCGATGATGCCGCGCCGGCCCAGGGTAATCAGCAGCAGATACCCCACCACCACCGGCGGCAGCACCAGCGGCAGATGGATCAGGCTGTCGAGCAGCGCTTTGCCGGGAAAACGGCAGCGCACCAGAATCCAGGCCATCAGGATGCCAAACGGCAGGCTGCCGAGCACGGCAATGCCAGAGACTTTGAGGCTGAGCAGTACCGCCTGCCATTCGGGATCGCTGAGTATCATTTCGTCGGTGTGAATCCGTAGTGTCTGAAGATAGCCGCCGCTTCCGGCCCTTTCAGGTAGTCATAAAACGCCTTAACGGCGGCGCGGTTGTGTTCGTTAACGATCGCCATAGGATATTCCACCGGTTTGTGGCTGCTGGCCGGGAAATGCCCCACGACCTGCACTTTTCCGCTGGCCACGGCGTCGGAGCCATACACTATGCCATACGGCGTTTCGTTGCGCTCGACCAGCGCCAGCGCCGCCCGCACGTTGTTAGCCGGGGCTAATACCGGTGCGACCTGCGGCCAGGCCCCCAGGTTCTGCAGCGCCTCTTTGGCGTAGAGTCCCGCCGGCACATGATCCGGGTCGCCGACCGCCAGACGTTCACCGTGCAGCAGGCTTTTCCAGTCCGTCTGCTTGTCCAGCGTAACCGCTTTTGCCGCGGCGCTGCGCGGGGCGATTAACACCAGATCGTTGCCCAGCAGCGTATAACGGCTGCTCTTCATCATGCTGTTTTTAGCGACCGCATCGTCCATCCACTGCTGATCGGCAGAGATAAAGAGATCGGCAGGGGCCCCCTGTTCAATCTGGCGCGCCAGCGTGGAAGAGGAGGCAAACGAAGCGACGACGTTCACGCCCTTCTCCTGCTGATAACGGCTTGCAATATCCTGCAGGGCATTGGTCAGTGAGGCCGCCGCAAACACGGTAATATTATCGGCGGCAACCGCCTGACCGGCCAGTGAAAAAGTGACCAGCGCCGCGACGCCCCAGCGAGTGTAATGGTGTGACATGATCTTCTCCGGCTATTCGTTGTGTAGCGGATAATATAACGCATTATCACGGCATCCCGATAAATTATCGGCAGCAGAGAGAGAAGGATGAAGGGGGACGGGATAAAAATGACCGCGCCCGCGCAGAGAGGCGGGCGGGGCAGAAATCAGTTGTGCGAACGGGCGGAGGATTTTTCGCGATGACCAAATTTTGAGATGACGTTAAACACTTCACCCAGGCCATAAATGATACCCAGCATCAGCGCCATCACCACAGGCACCATCAGGACGGCTACGGCGAGGCTTTTCAGTAATTCCAGCATCGGGAGTCTCACTCTGAGAATAAAAAAGTGATTGTAACGGGTCAGGAAAATTTTGCGCAGCCCTTTTCGTGCTTTTACTTTGGTCACGAAACGCCGCTATCATCGGCCTCCACACGCGTTAACCCTTTGCCGGAGCTGTCATGGAAGCCGAACTGTCCCTTCACATCCGTTTACAACAGAAACTGTTTGCCGATCCCCGTCGTATCGAGCTGCTGAAACGGGTCCGGGAAACCGGCTCAATCAGTCAGGGGGCAAAACTGGCGGGCATCAGTTATAAAAGCGCCTGGGATGCGATTAACGAGATGAACCAGCTGGCGGATGAGACGCTGGTGGCGCGGGCCACCGGCGGCAAAGGCGGCGGCGGCGCGACGCTGACCCGCTACGGTGAACGCCTGATCCAGCTGTTTCAGCTGATGGAGCAGATCCAGCAGAAGGCCTTTGATGCCCTGCAGCAGGATGCCCTGCCGCTCGACAGCATGCTGGCGGCGATCGCCCGCTTCTCCCTGCAGACCAGCGCCCGAAACCAGCTGTTTGGCACCGTGATGAGCAATGACGCGCAGCAGGTGGTGCAGCATCTGCTGATTCAGCTGGCCGATGGGGTCACGCAGCTTAATGTGGCGCTGACGCAGCGCAGCGCCGATCGTCTTCAGCTGGCGGCGGGTAAAGAGGTGCTGGTGCTGATCAAAGCCCCCTGGATTCATATCAGCCGGGATGCCACCGGGGATGACAACCAGCTGGCGGCCACCGTCAGCGCTATTGAGCCGGGCGACGGCAAAAGTGAAGTCCTGCTGCAGATCGCCAGCGGCGAAACCCTGTGCGCCACCCTGACCCGCGAGCGGCTGCAGCAGCTGAAGCTGCAGCCGGGCGACGCAGTGACCGCCAGCTTTAATGCGGAGAACGCTATCGTCGCCACCCTGCTGTAGCGGGGAATTTGACATCACTACCGGCAGAGGTTACAACGCAGTAACACGATGCAAAAAACGGAACAGATTATGGCTTCATTGCATATTTCGCAAGGCACGTTTCGTCTTAGCGATACCCGGTTACTGCGCCTGAATCAGGTAGAACTGCAACGCGGCGAGAGCTGGGCGTTTGTCGGCGCCAACGGCAGCGGCAAATCCTCTCTGGCGCGCGCGCTCTCCGGGGAGCTGCCGCCGCTCTCCGGTTCGGTCAGCAGCACGTTCAGACGACCGGTCAGGCTGTCGCTGGAGCAGTTGCAGTCTCTGGTCGCACAGGAGTGGGAACGCAACAATACCGATATGCTCAGCGAAGGCGAAGAGGATACCGGGCTCACGGTGGCCGATGTCATCCAGATGGAGGGGCAGCACCCCGGACGGTGCGAACAGCTTGCCCGCCAGTTTGGCATTGAATCCCTCCTCTCACGTCGCTTCAAATATCTTTCTACCGGTGAAACCCGCAAGACGCTGCTCTGCCAGGCGCTGATGAGCCAGCCTGACCTGCTGATTCTGGATGAGCCGTTTGACGGGCTGGATGTGGCGTCGCGCGCCAGCCTGACCGACACCCTGCGCAGCCTGCAGCAGCCCGATTTCACCCTGGTGCTGGTGCTCAATCGCTTTGATGATATTCCCGATTTTATCGGGCAGGTGGGCGTGCTGGCGGAGTGTAACCTGACCCACAGCGGCGCGCGCCAGACGATTCTGACGGAAGCGCTGGTGGCACAGCTGGCGCACAGCGAACAGCTGCTGGGTATGGCGCTGCCGGAGGCGGATGTGCCGGATGCCCTGCCCGCCCTGGCCGATGATGCGCCGCGCGTCATTCTGCGCAACGGCACCGTCTCTTACCACGATCGGCCCATCATCAGCGGGCTGAACTGGCAGGTCAACCCAGGCGAACACTGGCAGATCACCGGCCCGAACGGTGCCGGTAAATCGACCCTGCTCAGTATGGTGACCGGCGATCATCCTCAGGGCTACAGCAATGACCTGACCCTGTTTGGCCGTCGCCGAGGCAGTGGCGAAACCCTCTGGGACATCCGGCAGCATATCGGCTATGTCAGCAGCAGCCTGCACCTGGATTATCGCGTCAGCACCAATGTGCGCACGGTGATCCTGTCGGGTTTCTTCGACTCTATCGGTCTCTATCAGGCGGCGTCTGACCGGCAGAAAGCGCTGGCCCAGCAGTGGCTGGCTCTGCTCGGCATGGACAACCGTCTGGCTGATGCCCCCTTCCACTCCCTGTCATGGGGACAGCAGCGGCTGGTGCTGATCGCACGCGCGCTGGTTAAACACCCGACGCTGCTGATTCTGGATGAGCCTCTGCAGGGACTCGATCCGATTAACCGTCAGCTGGTGCGGCGCTTCGTTGATGTCCTGATTGGCGAAGGACGTACCCAGCTGCTGTTTGTTTCGCATCACGCCGAAGATGCGCCGGCCTGCATCACGCATCGCCTGAGTTTTGTGCCTCAGGACGATGGCTATCGCTATCAGCAGGAAACGCTGCGCTAACGTTCTCTCCTCAGCCCTGACGCCGCGACAGCGGCGTTTTACAGCCCTCCAGTGTAAGCGTTACCATTCCTTCTCACCTTTCACCCTCCTGCACCGCACGCAATGCCACCAAATAAGAATTTTCAGCTTGTGTAAACGATACCATTTATCCAGACTTGATCACGCTTTCGGGCGCGCTGATGTGCTAATTTTTACCGATGCCTCTTTGGCTTTTGACGCTTACCAGGACCTCACATGGACAAATTCAACCCGGTCGATCATCCGCATCGCCGTTACAATCCACTGATTGATCAATGGATTTTAGTCTCTCCTCACCGGGCCAAACGGCCGTGGCAGGGCGCGCAGGAGACCCCGGCGGTTAACACGCTACCGTCCCATGATCCGGACTGCTTCCTCTGTGCCGGAAACACCCGCATCACCGGCGACAAAAACCCGGACTATACCGGCACTTACGTCTTTACCAATGACTTTGCCGCGCTGATGACCGACACCCCCGACGCGCCTGAGAGTGACGATCTGCTGATGCGCTGTGAGAGCGCACGCGGCACCAGCCGGGTTATCTGCTTTTCGCCCGATCACAGTAAAACCCTGCCGGAGATGTCGCTGAGCGCGCTGGAAGAGGTGGTGCGCACCTGGCAGGAGCAGACCGCTGAGCTGGGTCAGCACTATCCCTGGGTGCAGGTGTTTGAGAACAAGGGCGCGGCGATGGGCTGCTCCAACCCGCATCCGCATGGTCAGGTCTGGGCCAACAGCTTCCTGCCGAATGAAGCGCAGCGTGAAGATGACCACCAGCGCGACTACTTCGCGAAAAAGGGTTCACCGATGCTGGTCGATTACCTGGCGCGTGAACAGCAGGATGGCAGCCGCACCGTCGTGGAAACCGAACACTGGCTGGCCGTGGTGCCCTGGTGGGCCGCCTGGCCGTTTGAGACCCTGCTGCTGCCGAAAGCGCACGTCAGACGTCTGACCGATCTCAGCGCAGCACAGCGCACCGATCTGGCGCTGGCGCTGAAACAGCTCACCAGCCGCTACGATAACCTGTTCCAGTGCTCCTTCCCCTACTCTATGGGCTGGCATGGCGCACCGTTTAACGGCGAAGCCAACGATCACTGGCAGCTGCATGCCCACTTCTATCCGCCGCTGCTGCGTTCAGCAACGGTACGCAAATTTATGGTCGGCTATGAAATGCTGGCCGAAACCCAACGCGATTTAACGGCGGAACAGGCGGCGGAACGTCTGCGTTCTGTCAGCGACGTTCACTTCCGTGAGGCACAACAATGAGCTTAAAAACCATCACGCAGCAGCTTTTCTCAGACACCTTCGGTTACGCCGCCACCCATACCATTCAGGCACCGGGTCGCGTCAACCTGATTGGTGAGCACACCGACTATAACGACGGCTTTGTGCTGCCCTGCGCCATTGACTACCAGACGGTGATCGCCTGCGCCCGCCGTGACGATCGCCAGATTCGCGTGGTCGCGGCGGATTATGAGAATGCGCAGGACACCTTTTCGCTCGATGAAGAGATCGTCAGCGTGCAGGAACCGATGTGGGCGAACTATGTGCGCGGCGTAGTGAAACATCTGCAACGGCGTCATGCCGATTTCGGTGGCATCGACATGGTGATCAGCGGCAACGTTCCGCAGGGCGCGGGCCTCAGCTCCTCTGCCTCGCTGGAAGTGGCGGTCGGCACCGTGGTGCAGCAGCTCTATAACCTGCCGCTGGATGGCGCGGCGATTGCGGTTAACGGTCAGGAAGCAGAAAACCAGTTCGTTGGCTGTAACTGCGGCATCATGGACCAGCTGATCTCCGCGCTGGGCCAGAAAGATCACGCCATGCTGCTCGACTGCCGCACGCTGGGCACCCGTCCGGTGTCGATGCCGGCAGA
Organism: Pantoea sp. PA1; assembly: GCF_056856975.1. NCBI lineage: Bacteria > Pseudomonadati > Pseudomonadota > Gammaproteobacteria > Enterobacterales > Erwiniaceae > Pantoea > Pantoea sp. PA1. The sequence continues at coordinate 375,725 of NZ_JBXGEE010000001.1, read as the reverse complement.
TATCGCCGTGGTGATCATCAACTCCAACTTCCGCCGCACTCTGGTCGGCAGCGAATACAATACCCGTCGCGAGCAGTGTGAAGCGGGCGCGCGCTTCTTCAACAAAAAAGCGCTGCGTGATGTTGAGCTGGCGGAGTTTGAAGCGGCAGAGGCGAAGCTGGATCCGCAGGTGGCTAAGCGGGTGCGTCACGTTCTGACCGAGAATGCCCGCACGCTCGAAGCCGCCGATGCGTTGAGCCGGGGCGACCTCTCCCGTATGGGTCAGCTGATGGCCGAGTCGCACGCCTCCATGCGTGACGATTTTGAGATCACCGTGCCGCCGATCGACACGCTGGTGGAGATCGTAAAAGCGCAAATCGGTGAGCACGGGGGTGTTCGCATGACCGGCGGCGGCTTCGGCGGCTGTATCGTTGCGCTGATGCCGCTGGATCGGGTGGATCAGGTGAAAGCCGCCGTTGCGGAACAGTATGAAGCGCAGACCGGCATCAAAGAGACCTTCTACGTCTGCAAAGCCTCTGAAGGAGCCGGTCAATGCTGAATGACGTCAACTCTCACGCGCCCGACGGTCAGCCGTGGCGCATCACGGTGCTGCGCAATGCCAACGGCATGCTGGCGACCTTTATGGACTGGGGCGCAACCTGGCTCTCCGCCCGCGTGCCGATGCAGGATGGCACGGTGCGTGAAGCGCTGCTTGGCTGCGCCACCCCCTCTGACTATCTGCACCAGGATGCTTATCTCGGTGCCACGGTGGGCCGTTACGCTAACCGCATCGCCGGTGCAAAACTGACCACAATCAACCGTCAGCTGGTGCCGAACCAGGGCGCGCATCAGCTGCATGGCGGTCCGGAAGGGTTTGATAAACGTCGCTGGCAGATTGTCAGCCAGTCAGACAGCGACGTGCACTACCGCCTGGATTCGCCGGATGGCGATCAGGGCTATCCCGGTAACCTGATTGCCGACCTGCACTATCATCTGGACGATCAGAACTGCCTGAGCATCCGCTATGAAGCACGCTGCGACCAGCCCTGTCCGGTCAACCTGACCAACCACGCTTACTTTAACCTTGATGCGCATCATGGCGACGCCCGCCAGCATCGCTTACAACTGCACGCAGATCACTATCTGCCGGTCAACAGCGAAGGGATTCCTAATGCGCCGCTGAAAGCCGTGGCCGGCACAAGCTTTGATTTCCGGCAGGCGAAAACGGTCGCGCAGGATTTCCTGACAGACGACGACCAGCGGGCGGTGAAGGGGTATGACCATGCGTTTCTGCTCAACAGCGCAGGCGACGACAGCCAGCCTGCCGCAGAACTCTGGTCAGAAGATGGCAGACTGCAGCTCAGCGTCACCACCTCCGCTGCGGCCCTGCAGTTCTACTCTGCCAACTATCTGGCCGGGACCCGTGCCCGCGAGCAGGAGAGCTATACTGCATTTCAGGGCATTGCGCTGGAGAGTGAATTTTTACCGGATTCGCCCAATCATGCTGAGTGGCCTCAGCCCGATTGCTGGCTGCAACCGGGAGATCGCTGGGAATCGGTGACGCGCTATCGCTTCACGCCACGCTGATCTTCTGGCTGAAAAACGCGCAGTGCGTCACACACAGGCTTACGCGCTGCCCGCTTTTCCGCTATGGTATGGCGCAATCCGCTCGCGTGTCAGGCGGGCAGCAGCAGGTTTCCAATCTCACAGAAACATCACAGTATTAAGGAGTTAAGCTATGGCTGTAACTAAGCTGGTTCTGGTGCGACACGGCGAAAGCCAGTGGAACAACGAAAACCGCTTTACCGGTTGGTATGATGTTGACCTTTCTGAGAAAGGTCGTGGCGAAGCCAAATCAGCGGGTCAGCTGCTGAAAAAAGAGGGCTTTGTTTTCGATTTCGCTTACACCTCTGTACTGAAGCGCGCGATTCACACGCTGTGGAATGTGCTGGATGAGCTGGATCAGGCCTGGCTGCCGGTCGAGAAAACCTGGCGTCTGAACGAGCGTCACTACGGTGCGCTGCAGGGCCTGGATAAAGCGGAAACTGCGGCCAAATATGGCGATGAGCAGGTTAAGCAGTGGCGTCGCGGTTTTGCCGTTACCCCACCTGAGCTGGATCGTGCTGATGAGCGCTTCCCTGGCCATGACCCGCGTTACGCGAAACTGACCCCGGAGCAGCTGCCGACCACCGAAAGTCTGGCACTGACCATCGACCGCGTGATCCCTTACTGGAACGACACCATTCTGCCGCGCATCAAAAGCGGTGAGAAAGTGATCATTGCCGCACACGGCAACTCACTGCGCGCACTGGTTAAATATCTGGATAACCTGAGCGAAGATGAGATCCTCGAACTGAACATCCCAACCGGCGTGCCGCTGGTGTATGAGTTCGATGAAAACTTCAAACCGCTGAAACGCTACTACCTGGGCGACCAGGACGAGATTGCCGCGAAAGCCGCAGCCGTTGCGAATCAGGGTAAAGCGAAGTAATTTTTCGCTGAGAGGCAAAAAGGCCAGACAAAAGTCTGGCCTTTTTTGTTGGGCTGCGTCCGGCAATGCTGTGTGTCATCTTTAACTGTCAGAGTAAAAGCCTGAATGTCCGTTCGTCCCGGACGAATCACATCGTCAAAGCCGTCTGAGTATGGCAGCAATAAATCAGCTCAATGCGCAGGGAACATGGTCACTCTCCACTGCGCATTCAGACAGATTTGGCCAGTCGTCACGCCAGATCGCCAGCACTCAACCGCGGCGCTTTTTAACCGCTGCCGCCAGCTGACGCAGCACCTTATCGGTATCATCCCAGCCGATGCAGGCATCAGTGACACTCTTGCCATAGACCAGCGGCTCACCGCTCTCCAGGCTCTGATTGCCCTCTACCAGATGACTCTCGATCATCACGCCGACAATCGCCTGTTCACCGTTGATGATCTGCTGCGCGACATCGTCCGCCACGACCATCTGACGCTGGAACTGCTTGCTGCTGTTGGCATGGCTGAAATCGATCATGACCTGCTGTGGCAGACCCGCTTTTGCCAGACCCTCTTTGACCTCAGCCACATGCTTCGCACTGTAGTTCGGCTCTTTGCCGCCGCGCAGAATAATGTGACAGTCGCCATTGCCGCTGGTTTCGACAATCGCGGAGTGGCCATATTTGGTCACTGACAGGAAGCAGTGCGGCGAACCGGCAGCGTTGATGGCATCGATGGCCACCTTGATGGTGCCATCGGTGCCGTTTTTGAAACCGACCGGACAGGAGAGACCGGAGGCCAGCTCACGGTGCACCTGGGATTCGGTAGTGCGTGCGCCAATCGCGCCCCAGCTCATCAAATCCGCCACATATTGCGGGGTGATCATATCCAGAAACTCGCCCGCCGCCGGTAAACCGCTGTCATTGATCTCCAGCAGCAGTTTACGCGCCAGACGCAGACCATCATTGAGCTGGAAGCTGTTATCCATGTAGGGGTCGTTGATCAGCCCTTTCCAGCCCACGGTAGTGCGCGGCTTTTCAAAATAGACCCGCATGACCACTTCCAGTTCGCCTTTCAGCTCATCCCGCAGCGCCAGCAGACGGCCGGCATACTCTTTTGCGGCCTCAGGATCGTGGATTGAGCAGGGACCAATCACCACCAGCAGGCGGTCGTCCTTGCCCTGCAGGATCTGATGAATCGCCTGACGCGCCTGGGAAACGGTCTGTGCAGCACGATCGGTCGCCGGGAATTTTTCGAGCAGCGCAACCGGGGGTAACAGCTCTTTAATCTCTTTGATGCGTAAGTCATCGTTCTGGTAATTCATACTGATTCCATATTATTTCTGGCCCGGCGCCCGCCGGACACAACCTGCCCAATGTAGCCCGAAGCGCCAGGGGTGTAAATTCCCGCTGCGGGTTAAATGTGCGGGTCATATTTGCATTAATCAGGTTAGCGACTAGACTTTTTAATGGTAAGCACTGAGGAACGTCCCGCTTACATGATTAAATCACCCTGTTTAAGCCAACTGGCGAATTTTATTTCGTCCGGGACTTTTTTATCCCCAATTTCACCTCTGGGCTTAAAACGTCTTCATTTATTAATGGGAGTATAATGATGAAAAAGTTTGCCTTACTCTTTTTGACAGCAGCAATGACATTAGGCAGTGGCGCGGCGCTGGCGGAAGGCAGCAACAACGGCACAGCTAACCAGGCAGCCAGTGCAGGTGCGGTCGCACCCGGCGCAAAAGAGAACCTGCCACCGAATAATGTCGATAACAGCAAAATTAATAACACCGGCACCAATACTAATCCGGCCACTTCTGGCAGCACCACCAGCAGCGGAAATATGTCTGCTAACGAAATTGACCAGAACAGCCAGTGTAAAGATGGCAAATGTCCGAACATCAACAAAAAAGTTGAAACGAAAGTGGGCGGCGGTGACGTTAATACGAAAACCGACGGCACGACCCAGTAATTCTGTCTGACCCGGAGAGCATCCGTTCTCCGGGTTTTTCTCCCCTCTGCCCCACTCTTCCGCTATGCTCATCCTGTGAAATTTACAGGGAAACCGTTCATGGCCGTTTTGCTCTTGATTGACGATCATCCGCTGGTGGAAGTGGCACTTGAAGCCGCGCTCAGCCAGTCGCCCATTCCGGTTCAGCTCCTCTCTGCCAGCAGTGAACACGCCGCCCGTCCTTTTCTTCAGCAGCCGCTGGACATTATCGTGCTTGATATCGGGCTGCCGGAGAGCGATGGGCTGGAGATCCTGCGCAGCCTGAAAATCCATCGTCCCGACTGTCCGGTGCTGATCTATTCGGCCCAGCAGACCCGTCACTATATCCGGCGCGCTCAGGCGTTAGGGGCGTCCGGTTATGTGGTGAAAAGCCAGCGCATGACGCAGCTGCTCAGCGCCATTCTGGCCGTGCTCGGCGGACAGACCGCGTTTCCGGAAACCGAAGAGGAGCCTGAGCTGCCGCTGACGCACAAAGAGCGTCAGATTCTGGCGCTGCTCGCCAGCGGCCTCTCTAACCTGCAAATCGCCGCCCAGCTGCACATCAGCAACAAAACGGTCAGCACCCATAAAAAGAACATTCTGGAAAAAACCGGCGCCCGCTCTGTGGTTGAGCTGGCTGACCTCTGGAAGGCGCAGCAGTGAGATATGCGCTGCTGATTCTGCTGTGGCTGTGCGGCAGCGCGCTGGCTGAGGTGCGCCCGGTCAGCAGCCTGAATCTGCCGATGATGCTGCCGGTCACGCACGCCGAAACCATGCAGGGAAAGAGCCTGCGCGTCGGGCTGCTGGAAGAGAACCACGCGCCCTGGACGATGCGGATCGGCAACGACCTGTATGGCATCAATGCCGACTATCTTGCTGCGCTGCGACAGCTGACCGGGGCGCAGTTTACCCTGCGCCTCTACAGCGACGCGCCGCAACTGATGCAGGCCCTGAACCGCGGAGAGATCGATTTTGCGCTGGGCATGTGGAACACCCCGCTGCCTCAGGGCACGCTGAGCAGTGAAAGCTGGTTCAGCAGTCCGCTGCGGGTCTATCGCAATCAGCAGAACCAGCGTGCCGTGATGTTCAACAGCCAGAATGCGCAGCTTGCGATCAGCGACAGCACCCTGGCGCAGCTGCCACCCGCCCTGGCGGCCCGTCACCACTGGCGACGCTACAGCAGCGATCTGCAGGCGCTCTATACCCTGCTCAATCAGCAGAACGACTATGTGGTGGCGGACGAGACCAGCGCCGGTTTTCTGCTGAGTCAGCTGCAGCAGGGGCAGATTTATCAGATCGCCTCACATATTGAGGCGGGACAGCTCAACCTGCGTGCCCTCTCCCGCGATCCCGCGCTGATTGAGTGGATAAACCAGAGCCTGCGTCAGTTACCGGCGGAACTGATGAACAGCCTGCAGGCGCGCTGGAGCAGCACGCTGCCGCGCTATCAGGATACGCAGACCCTGATGCTCAGCCCCGCTGAACGCGCGTGGATTGCCGACCACCCTCGCATTGTGTACACCGCCGAGCCCGACAACTATCCCTGGAGCTATCGCGACGCCAGCGGTACCGCCAGAGGCTATGGCGTGGATTTACTGAAAGCAGTCGCCCAGAGCACGGGCCTGCAGTTTGAACCCGTGTGGGTCAGCAATCCCCATCAGGCCAGTGCGCTGATTCAGCAGCAGCAGGCGATGCTGCAACTGATGCAGCCCCTTAATGGCGATGCGATGCAGAGCACCTCACTGCCGGTGTGGCGGGCGCTGTGGGGGATCTACAGCATTCACTCTGCCCCGCTGTCGCACTGGCAGGATCTGCGCGGCAGGCGGATCGGCGTATTGCAGGATGACCTGGCGCTGCGCCTGCTGCCGGAGGATCTGCATCCCGTGCCGTTTGCCGACCGGAACAGCCTTTATGATGCGCTGGCAAAGGGGCAGATTGATGCGCTGGTCGATAATGTGCTCTCCGCCCGCTGGCGCATCGCCAGCCGTGATGATGCGCGTATCCACCTCGCCTTTGCCGCCAGCGACATCGCCTGGCCGATCGCGCTGGGTGTCGCGCCGGATCAGCCCCTGCTGCGCAGCCTGCTGGATCGGGCGCTGCAGCAGATCCCGGCGGATACTCAGGGCAAAATGCGCGACAGCTGGTCAACACCGCCGCAGCCCGGCAGCGTGATGGTGATGCGAACGCTGCCGATGATGGTGCTGGCGGTAGCCGGGGCCGCCATTGTGCTGCTGCTCCTGCTGCTGGCGCGCCGTTACTGGCAGCAGCGCCGCGAGCGTCAGCAGCGCGAACAGGCGGAGCGGGCCAACGCCATGAAGAGCCAGTTTCTGGCTACCGTCAGCCATGAGCTGCGTACGCCGATGCAGGCGATCCTCGGCCTGCTGGAGCTGGAGAAGCAGCAGCACAACAGCCAGAACCTGACCCTGCTGCACAGCAGCGCACACTCCCTGCTGACCCTGCTGAATGACCTGCAGGATCACGCACGTATCGAGAGCAACAGTTTTACCCTGGCGCCCCGCCCGCTGGCGCTGGCGCAGTGGCTCGAACAGCAGCAACATTTTTATCATCCGTTAATGCGGGTGGACGGCCCGCGTCTGATCGTCGCGGCACAGACGCCGCTGCCTGATACGGTGATGATCGATGCCGATCGCCTGCAGCAGGTGGTCAATAACCTGATGACCAATGCGCTGAAATTTACCCGTCACGGCACCATCCGCCTCACTCTGGCGGCAGAGCAGCAGCTGGTGCTGACGGTCACTGACAGCGGCAGCGGTATTCCGCCTGAGGAGCAGCCGAAGCTGTTTGATCCCTGGTATCAGGCGCCGTCGGGCAAAACCGTGTCGGTACAGGGCAGCGGTCTGGGCCTGTTTATCTGCCGCGAGATGGTACTGCGGATGGGGGGCGATATCCGGCTCATCTCGCAGCCCGGCCAGGGAACGCAGGTAACGGTGACCCTGCCCTTGCAGATCGCGGAGCCGGTCAGCAGCACCGATGAGTCTGGCCTGCCCGGCTTTCCCCATCTGCGGGTGGCGATTGTCGATGACCATCCGGCCAATCTGCTGGTGATGCAGCAGCAGCTGGCGCGCTTTGCCATTCAGGCCGACATCTTCGAAGAGGGACGTGCGCTGCTCAGGGCCGATGCGCAGCAGCCTTTTGACCTGCTGTTTATCGACCAGATGATGCCGCGTCCTGACGGCACGCTGCTGCTGCGACTGCTGCGACGCCGTGACCGGCAGCGGGGACGGCAGGCGATGCGGGTGCTCTGCTCCGCAGACGCCCAGCTGCTGTCACGACCGGCTGAGGCGCAGGAGCGGGTTCTGATTAAACCGGTGCAGCTGGCCGATCTCCGCGCACTGCTGGCGGAGTGGCAGCCCGACCCGCTGGCACCGCTGGATGAGAACCTGTGGCAGCTGGCACAGCAGAATGACAAATTTCTCAGCCGGCTGAGCCAGACGCTGCACAGCACGGTGACCCAGGATCTGGCCGTGATGCGTGAGGCGCGCGCACGCGCGGACTGGAACCAGTTTGCCGACGCGGCACACCGGATGAAAGGCAGCTGGTTGCTGGTGGGGCTGGAGCAGGGTGCACAGCTGAGTCAGCAACTCGCAGAGCAGGCAAAACAGCATCAGGACACGTCTGAGACGTGGCAATTACTGATATTATTAGCAAACAGGTTACTGAAAAAACTGGAATCTTATGGCACATACCCACACTCATAGCGGGCAGGATAGTAATCGCACGCGTCTGGCGGCCGCCTTTGGCGTGACCGTCCTCTTCATGGTTGCCGAGGTAATTGGCGGATGGCTTTCAGGTTCACTGGCGCTGCTGGCAGATGCCGGACATATGCTCACCGATGCCGCCGCCCTGCTGATGGCGCTGCTGGCGGTCCACTTCTCGCGCCGTAAACCCAATGCGCGTCATACCTTTGGCCTGCTGCGCCTGACCACCGTAGCGGCCTTTGTCAATGCCATCGCCCTGCTGGGTATTACCGCGCTGATCGTCTGGGAGGCGGTGCGTCGCTTCAGCGATCCGCAGCCGGTGACCGGCGGCCTGATGCTGGGCATCGCGATTGGCGGCCTGCTGGCCAACCTGCTCTCATTCTGGCTGCTGCACCACGGCAGCGAAGAGAAGAACCTCAACGTGCGGGCAGCGGCACTGCACGTCATGGGTGACCTGCTCGGTTCGGTGGGGGCGATTGTGGCGGCAGCCATCATTATGCTGACCGGCTGGACGCCGATCGACCCGATTCTGTCGCTGCTGGTGTCACTGCTGGTGCTGCGCAGTGCCTGGGCGCTGCTGCGTGAGAGCCTGCAGGAGTTACTTGAAGGAGCACCCCACTCCCTGGATGTGAACCGGCTGATGCGGGACCTCACCCTGAACATCGCTGAAGTGCGCAATGTTCATCATGTGCATCTGTGGCAGGTGGGTGAAAAGCCGCTGCTGACGCTGCATGTGCAGGTGATCCCGCCCTATGACCACGATGCGCTGCTGCACCGCATTCATGACTATCTGCGCCAGCACTATCAGATTGACCATGCGACCGTGCAGATGGAGTATCAGCCCTGTGCCGGTGCTGAGTGTGAGCTGAGCTTCAGCAGTGCGGCTGAGGCTGGCCACGGTCACAGCCATTCCCATTCCCACGACCATACTTACGCCAGGGGCGACGAGCACGCTCACTAAACGACCGCGCGCGGTAACCCGGTTACCGCGCGCTGTGACCGCCCCTTACTGGCCTGTCTGCTGCGCCGACAGTGCGCGTGACCCCTGCTCCCGGGCACTGCGGATCCACATGCGTGAGCCATTAAGCGCAATCAGCGTCAGAATCACATACTCCAGCGACATCGCATAAACCCCCTGACGGGCAAAAATCATGACGCTGATGACGTTAATGATCACCCACAGCAGCCAGTTCTCAACATATTTGCGCGTCATCAGGATCATCGCCGCAATCGACAGCACCATCATGCAGGCGTCCCAGAACGGGAAAGCATCCGGCTGCAATGCCGGCATCGCCACCGACAGGCCAATCGCGTTCATCAGCGTCACCGCCGCGCGGGTCAGCATGGCAAACACCGGGTCAATGTAGAGCGTCATCAGCGCAATCGCGACGACGCAGCTCACCGCCCAGGCGATCGCTTTCGGCAGCGGCAGCCAGCGAATCTTCAGCGCCGCCTGATGATCGCTGGTCTGCCGGCTCCAGGCGTACCAGCCGTAAATATTGGCGGCAAAAAAGAAGAGCTGCAGCAGCAGGCTGGCGTAGAGCTGAATCTGAAAGAAGATCACCGCAAACAGCGTGACGTTAATCAGGCCGAAGGGGTAGTTGATGATTTTTTCCAGGCTGGCAAACCAGATACAGAGTAAGCCCGCCAGGGTGCCGATAGCCTCAATCCATGAGAGATCGTAGCCGCCTGCACCCAGAGGAATGTGAACCAGAATATTATGCGTGCTGAAAAAGTCCATGCAGAGCACCTGTCAGGAAAACGGCTAGGCGTTTCCCTTCACGTTGAGTTTAAGTTCCGCTGCAAAGGATAGCATGCGATTCAGAGGCAGTAACGCCGCCTCTCGCAGCGTCTCGTCCACCTGAATCTCATGTTCCGCGCCGCCTGTCTCCAGCGCGTCTGCGATGGCTTTGAGGCCGTTCATCGCCATCCACGGACAGTGCGCGCAGCTGCGGCAGGTTGCGCCCTCCCCGGCTGTCGGCGCTTCCAGCAGCTCTTTGTCCGGCACCGCCTGCTGCATTTTGTAGAAGATGCCGCGATCGGTCGCCACAATCATCTGCGGATGCGGCAGGGATTTGGCGGCCTGAATCAGCTGGCTGGTCGAACCCACCGCGTCGGCCAGATCCACAATCGCCTGCGGCGACTCGGGATGAACCAGCACCGCCGCATCGGGATAGAGCGCTTTCATGCGCTGCAGCGCCTGAGTCTTGAACTCATCATGGACAATGCAGGCACCCTGCCAGCACAGCACATCGGCGCCCGATTTCTGCGTGACGTAGCGACCGAGGTGACGATCCGGTGCCCAGATAATTTTCTCGCCCAGGCTGTCGAGGTGCTCAATCAGCTCAACCGCAATGCTGGAGGTGACGACCCAGTCAGCGCGCGCTTTTACCGCCGCCGAGGTGTTGGCGTAGACCACCACGGTGCGATCGGGATGGGCGTCGCAGAAGGCGTTAAACTCCTCAATCGGACAGCCCAGATCCAGCGAGCACTCCGCCTGCAGTGTCGGCATCAGGACGGTTTTCTCAGGGCTGAGGATTTTGGCGGTCTCCCCCATAAAGCGCACGCCCGCCACCAGCAGCGTGGTCGCCGGATGGTTGCTGCCGAAACGGGCCATCTCCAGCGAGTCGGAGATACAGCCGCCGGTCTCTTCGGCCAGCGCCTGAATTTCCGGGTCGGTGTAGTAGTGCGCGACCATCACGGCATTTCGCGCCTTCAGCAGGGTTTTGATTTTCTCACGATAAAACGCCTTCTCGTCGTCACTCAGGCGGGCGGGCTTGGGGGGAAAGGGGTAAACGGTGCTTTCAGGATCGAACATCACACTCATGACACAGCTCTCGTTTTATCTAATTAACGAAAATCGCCAGAATAGGCGAAATATGGCGTTGAACCCGCCGTCGTGTTTTATATGCTAAACACGATAGCGGAAAAGCCCGACTGTGTCGTGTGATTTTTTAATCGGCCTGCATGACCGCACCGCCAGCCCGACCCTGTGCGCCTTGTTCGCCCGGCTGCGGCAGGGGTTGTGACGTTTCCAGCGCCAGCAGAAACGCTTTAACCGTCAGCCCGCCGGCAAACCCGGTCAGCTTGCCGTTGGCCCCTATGACCCGGTGACACGGTGCGACAATCGAAAGCGGATTGCGACCGTTGGCCGCGCCGACCGCACGCACCGCCAGCGGATGCCCGATCTCGCGGGCAATCTGGCTGTAGCTGCGCGTTTCACCAAACGGGATCGCCACCAGTGCCTGCCAGACTTTTTTCTGAAAGTCAGTGCCGGCAAAATCGAGCGGCAGTTCAAAGCCGCGTCGCGCACCGGCAAAGTACTCGCCGAGCTGACGTGCCGTTTCGACCAGAATGGGATGGTCATCATCGCGCGTCTGCGGTAAAAAGCGGGTGCGATGAGGATCGTCGTTCTCCCACAAAATACCCGCCAGGCCGCGCTCGCTGGCTACCAGTTTCAGTTCGCCCACCGGGGTAACAGTCAATTTGAAGTAATACATGGTGATTCTCCCGTCACGGTTTCGACACCTATTATCGCACTTTTCCTCAGCCTGACTGGCTGTTTTCGGTCATGGCGATAAACTGATGTGTTGTCCGAAAACAGCCAGTCTGCCGGGAATCACCGGTGTAGGCTCCGCATATTTACCGGAGAAATACCATGCTTAATCCCGACATTGCCTATCAGGCGCTGACCTCCCGTGATACCCGTTTTGACGGCGTATTTTTTGTTGGGGTGACCTCAACCGGTATCTATTGTCGTCCGATCTGCCCGGTCAAAGCGCCGATGCAGAAGAACTGCCTCTTTTTCAGCAGCGCCGAAGCCGCCGAAAAAGCGCGCTTTCGTCCCTGCCTGCGCTGTCGGCCTGAACTGGCACCGGGCAATGCGCCGGTGGATCAGCCGCACCGCGTGGCGGAACGGCTGATTCAGCGCATCGAAGAGGGAATGCTGGAGGAGCGCGAAGGGCTGGAGGCGATTGCCACTGAGTTCGGTTTGAGCCTGCGTCAGCTGCGGCGTATCGTGCAGCAGGAGCTGGGGGTCTCACCGCTTGAGCTGAGGCAGACGCGACGGATGCTGCTGGCAAAGCAGCTGCTGACGGAGACGCAACTGCCGATTACGGAGATCGCCTACGCCAGCGGCTTTGGCAGCCTGCGCCGCTTTAATGATGTGTTTCAGGCGCGCTATCGCATGACGCCAGGCGCCCTGCGCCGGAACGAGGCGGGTGACGGGCGCACGCAGCCCGGTGACCGCGTGACGCTGCGGCTCGCCTATCGCCCGCCCTACGACTGGGCAGCGATGCTCTGGTTTTTACAGACTCACCTGATGAAAGAGGTCGAAGCGGTGGAGGATGGCACCTGGCGACGCACGGTGGCGATGGGCCGCTATCGGGGCTGGGTCAGTGTCGCGCATCTGCCGCAGAAGAATGCGCTGCAGGTGACGCTCTCCACCTCGCTGACGCCGGTTCTGCCTCTGCTGCTGCGCCGCCTGCGCGACCTGTTCGATCTTGATGCTCAGCCGCAGCGAATCGCCGCCTGTCTGTCACAGGATCCGCTGCTGGCGCCCAGCCTGATCGCCCATCCGGGCCTGCGTGTTCCGGGGGCTTTTGACGCCTTCGAGCTGGGCGTGCGCGCGATCATCGGCCAGCAGGTGACGGTCAAAGCCGCCACCACCGTCAGCAGCCGCTTTGCCGCCGCCTTTGGCGAGCCCTGTGAAACGCCGTTTGCCGACCTGACCCGCTACGCCGCGCCGCCAGCACGTATCGCTGGCCTGACGGTCGACGAGGTTGCGCCGATGGGCATTGTCAGCGCCGCGCGCTCACGCGCCATCATCGCCTTTGCTGAGGCCTGCGCCAGCGGGGATCTGCGCCTCAGTGCCGCTCAGCCGCCTGACGAGGTGATCAAAAAGCTGATAAGCCTGCCTGGCATCGGTCCCTGGACCGCCCACTACATCGCGATGCGTGCCCTGCGCTGGCCGGATGCCTTTCCCAAAGAGGATATCGCCATCCGGAATAACCTGGGCGGCATGTCATCCAGGGAAGCAGAGGCACGCTCGCAATCCTGGCGTCCCTGGCGCAGCTATGCGGTGATGCATATCTGGGAGAGCCTGGCAGTGGCGAAAGCGAAGAAAAAGGCGTAACGGCGGAGACAGGCCTGCTCTCCTCATCATGCAGAAGCAGCCCGCGCCAGTAGCGCGGTCAGAGAAGGAAAGCGTCCCGCGCCGTAAAGTCCATGCCCTGGAAACGAAAGAAGCGCCCTGAGGGCGCTTCTTTCTTAATTGGTGGGTCGTGCAGGATTCGAACCTGCGACCAATTGATTAAAAGTCAACTGCTCTACCAACTGAGCTAACGACCCGCTGGGGGCTTACAACCGTTCAGCACGCCAGGCGGCTGAAGTAAGATGGTGGGTCGTGCAGGATTCGAACCTGCGACCAATTGATTAAAAGTCAACTGCTCTACCAACTGAGCTAACGACCCATCTTAGGTTGTGAAGCAATCCTGAACTCTTCTTCGCGCGTCGCACTGATGCGCGACTGAGAGAAGATGGTGGGTCGTGCAGGATTCGAACCTGCGACCAATTGATTAAAAGTCAACTGCTCTACCAACTGAGCTAACGACCCATCTTCAGGCTTGCCAGACACTTTGCATTGTGTCCCGGCAACGGCGGCATATATTACTGATTTAGCGGGGTAGCGCAACTCTTATTTCTGCTAAATGCTTCAGTTGCTTACCTTTCATACGGCAAGACCAGAAATCACACGATATCTGGCCTGAACCGTACCGATTACAGACCTGACAGACGTTTTTGCGCCTGTTTTGCAGATTCGCTATCAGGATAAAGTTTGATCACCTGCTGGAAGACCGCTTTGGCTTTCGCCGTGTCTTTCTTCTCCTGCATGATCACACCCACCTTCAGCAACGCCTCTGCGGCTTTCGGCGACTTCGGATAGTTTTTCACCACCGTGGCGTAATAATAAGCCGCGTCGTCCTTTTTGCCTTTGTTGTAGTTCAGCTGCCCCAGCCAGTAATTGGCGTTGGGCTGATAGGTCGAATCGGGGTAACGCTTTACCCACGCCTGAAGCGCACTGATCGCCTGATCATACTGTTTCTTTTCCAGAATCAGCGCCACAGCCGCATTGTAATCGCTGTTGGCGTCACCGGTCTGCGCAGGTGCGCTCTCCGTTGATGCCGCTGCGCCTGTGCTGGCTGCTGCACCGGTATCGGCTGCGGCATCACCGCCCGCCGCCTGCTGGCCGCCGCTGCTGCTGGCGCTGCTCAGGCTGTCGATCTGCTGGTAGAGCTGCTTCTGGCGCTCAACCACCTGATTCAACTGATACGTATTTTGCTGGATTTGCCCACGCAGCGCGTCGATATCACGCTGATTGTCGCTCATCTGCTGCTGCAATTGCTGCATCAGCTGCGCCTGGGCATTAGAGATTCGTTCGAGAGTGGTGACACGGTCTTCGACCGAGCCGGAGCCAACGCTACTGATTGACGCTTGGGCATTAGCGGCCCAGGGGGCCGCTACGCCAATCAGTAACGACAGACTCAACAGATGACGTCTGAAGTTACTAACCATGTGATTCTCTTAGTAGACCAGTACGGCACGACGGTTTTTAGCATACGCTGCTTCGTCATGACCCAGAACGGCTGGCTTCTCTTTACCGTAAGAAACGATAGACATCTGATCAGCTGACACGCCTTTGCCCTGCAGGTACATTTTAACTGCGTTAGCACGACGTTCGCCCAGGGCGATGTTGTATTCCGGCGTACCGCGCTCATCCGCGTGACCTTCGATGGTCACTTTGTAAGATGGGTTGCTGCGCAGGAAGGAAGCGTGCTGATCCAGCATCTGTGCGTAATCAGACTGAACGTCATACTTGTCCAGACCGAAGTACACGATGTTGTTCTGCTGCAGCTGCTGCATCTGCAGACGCGCCTGCTCGTCAGAAGACATGTTGCCGCCGTTGCCGTTCATGCCAGAGTTTGCACCGTAAGCGCCATCAGCGCCCATGCCAGTCTGGTCATTGTTGTTGTTTTTGTGTGAGCTACAAGCCGCTACTGCCAGAACCGGCAGAGCCAGCATCAAACCCTTCAGCATTTTGTTCAGTTGCATTTCAAAAATCCCATTATTGTTTATTGTTTGCGATGTCTGATCGATCAGACATTACAGATACGGCGACCAGGCAGGAAATTTGACCTGTCCATCGGTTGCCGGAAGACGCGCTTTGAAACGGCCGTCGGTTGAAACCAACTGCAGCACGGAACCCATCCCCTGAGTAGAGCTATAGATTACCATTGTGCCGTTTGGTGCCAGGCTCGGCGTTTCATCCAGGAACGTGTCCGTTAACGTTTGAACGGCTCCCGTTTCCAGATCCTGTTTGGCGACGTGCTGTGATCCACCGCTGGTGCTGATCATCACCATGGATTTGCCATCGGTTGCGACATCCGCATCCTGGTTCTGACCGCCTTCCCAGGTAATACGTTGTGGCGCGCCGCCATTAATGCCTACTTTATAAATCTGAGGTGCACCCGCCTGATCCGAGGTATAAGCCAGCGTCTGGCTGTCCGGGAACCAGGTCGGTTCTGTACTGTTATAACGACCATCGGTGACCTGACGCGTCTGACCTGAAGCCAGATCCATCACATAGAGGTTCAGGCTGCCGGTTTTAGAGAGTGCGAAAGCCAGCTTAGAGCCATCCGGTGAGAACGCCGGAGCACCGTTGTGGCGCGGGTACGAGGCGACCTGACGGATAGCCCCGTTCGACAGCGTCTGAACCACCAGCGCAGACTTGCCGCTTTCAAAGGTCACGTAAGCCACTTTGCTGCCATCCGGAGACCAGGCTGGCGACATCAGAGGCTGTGGTGAACGATGAACCACAAACTGGTTGTAACCATCGTAATCCGCTACGCGCAGCTCATACGGGAACTGGCCGCCGTTGGTCTGCACGACATAGGCGATACGGGTACGGAAAGCGCCCTTGATGCCGGTCAGCTTCTCGAAGGTTTCATCACTGGCGGTGTGACCGGCATAACGCAGCCACTGTTTGGTGACTTTATAGGTGTTCTGCGCCAGCACGGTTCCCGGTGCACCACCGGTATCGACCAGCTGGTAAGAAACCTGATAGCTGCCATCCGGGTTAGCGGCGACCTGACCGACCACAACCGCGTCGATGCCCAGGGCGCTCCAGGCCGCAGGCTGAACTTCCTGTGCGCTGCCAGGCTGCTGAGGCAGACGTGAGCGATCCAGCGGATTAAATTTGCCGCTGTTGCGCAGGTCAGCAGCCACGATGCCGCCGATATCTTCCGGCGCGGCACCTGCACCCGTCCATTTAAATGGCACAACGCCAATCGGGCGTGCGGTGTTGACGCCCTGGGTAATCTCAATTCGAACTTCTGCATGCAGCATGGCTGCCCACAGCAGGATAAAAAAGCCTAACGTAACGCGAAGAGCTTGCTTCATTTTATCTCCCTTATCTGAACCTCAGTCCACGATAATTGGCACTGTTCCTGGAAACCACGAGTAGAACTTAAGTACGGCAAGCTAAACATAGATCAACTTGCCGCCCGTTACTGCATTATTGCGGTTTAAAACGCATAGGGGCGTTCTTAAACACTTCGTAGACCGCCTGGGAAGGCGGCTTCGGAATACGTGCCTGTCGGGCGGCGGTAATCGCGGCCTGACAGAGCGCGGGGTCCCCACCTTCTGACTTAACATCAATCAACAGGCCATCCGGCGCAAGTTTAATCCGCAAATCACAGGTTTTTCCGCGATACAGATCGGCATCATAGAAGCGGCTTTGAATCGCACTGACCACCTGCCCCATGTAGGAGTTGATTTCCGCGCCTGACGCACCCGCTTTCTTCTGGTTTCCCTGCCCTGCTGCGCCGCCGCCAGCGGCCCCGCTTTTCGGTGCATTTTTACCGGAAGCCAGTCCACCCAGCAGATCGTCGACATCGCTGTCGTTGGCCGCATCGGCGGCGGCTTTCGCTTTCGCGTCGGCTTTGGCCTTCGCGGCGGCATCGGCTTTCGCTTTGGCAGCCGCGTCCGCTTTGGCTTTCGCTGCCGCATCGGCTTTCGCTTTGGCCGCGGCTTCCGCTTTCTCTTTCGCCGCTTCTTTCGCCGCCTCTTTCGCGGCTTCCGCTTTGGCTTTTGCGGCTTCCGCCGCTTTCTCTTTCGCTGCCTCTGCGGCTTTTTCTTTGGCTTCTGCGGCTTTCTCTTTCGCCTCTTCAGCCGCTTTCGCTTTGGCCTCGGCGGCCGCTTTCACTTTAGCTTCCGCTGCCGCTTTGGCCTCCGCGTCAGACTTTGCCTTCGCTTCGGCGACGGCTTTCTCTTTTGCCGCAGCAGCAGCAGCGGCTTTCGCCTGCTGATCAGCCTGCTTCTTTGCTTCGGCAGCAGCCTGTTTCGCCTGCTCAGCCGCGGCTTTCGCCTGGGCATCCGCCTGTGCTTTAGCTTCAGCCTTCGCTTTTGCGGCTGCCGCTTCAGCGGTTTTCTGTTGCTCAGCCGCCTGTTTAGTGGCCTGTTCGGCCGCTTTCTGCTGCTCAGCCTGCTGTTTGGCCTCTTCTTTTGCCGCTTCCTGCGCAGCTAAGCGCTCTTTTTCCAGCGCTTTCAGACGCTGCTGTTCGGCGGCCTGCTTCTCCTGCAGCTCTTCAGCCTGCTGCTGCGCCTGCTTTTTACGCTGCTGCTCAGCACGCTGGCTGTCGCTCTGCTGGTTCTGCTGACGGTTATACTGGCTGACGACGGCGCCGGGATCGACCATCACCGCATCGATATCACTGCCGCCGCCACCCGCACTGCTGGGGTCAACATGCTCATTAAACGAGCTCCATACCAGCAGCGCGATCAGCACGATATGCAGAATCACCGAAATGATTATCGCGCGCTTTAACTTCTCGTTTTGCTCGGTTGCCTTCGACACACTCGGTTCCCAAAAAACGGTTCGATTTTAAATCGGCTGCGTCATCAAACCGACAGATTTAACACCCGCCTGGTGCAGCAGGTTGAGCGCTTTAATAATTTCATCGTAAGGCACCTCTTTCGCGCCCCCGATCAAAAAGACCGTCTTAGGATTCGCTTCCAGTCGACGCTGCGCTTCGCTGATCACCTGCTCGGGCGGAAGCTGATCCATGCGATCGTGATCCACCACCAGGCTGTACTGACCCACGCCCGCCACCTCAACAATCACCGGCGGATTGTCGTCGCTGGAAACGGTTTTGGAGTCGGTCGCATCCGGCAGATCCACTTCCACGCTCTGGGTAATAATGGGTGCGGTTGCCATGAAGATCAGCAACAGCACCAGCAGGACGTCCAGCAGCGGAACGATGTTGATTTCCGACTTCAGGTCGCGGTGTTTGCGACCACGTACTCTGGCCATCATTAACCTCTGTTTACTTAGCGTTATCGCTGGAGAAAGCCTGGCGATGCAGGATGGCCGTGAACTCTTCCATAAAGTTGTCGTAGCCCTGCTCCAGTTTGTTGACGCGCTGGTTCAGGCGGTTGTACGCCATCACCGCCGGAATCGCGGCAAACAGACCGATCGCGGTCGCAATCAGTGCTTCAGCAATACCTGGCGCCACCATCTGCAGCGTCGCCTGCTTCACCGCGCCCAGCGCGATAAAGGCGTGCATGATCCCCCAGACGGTGCCGAACAGCCCGATGTAGGGGCTGATGGAACCGACGGTGCCGAGGAAAGGAATGTGGTTTTCCAGCGTTTCCAGCTCGCGGTTCAGCGAGATGCGCATCGCACGGCTGGCGCCATCGATGACCGCTTCCGGCGCATGATTATTGGCGCGATGCAGACGGGCAAACTCTTTAAAGCCGGCGTAGAAAATCTGCTCAGAACCGGCCAGTTCGTCCCGACGCTCCTGACTCTCCTGATAGAGACGCGAAAGTTCGATACCCGACCAGAACTTGTCTTCAAACGCCTCCGCTTCTCTTCCGGCCGCATTCAGAATACGTGTGCGCTGAATAATGATGGCCCAGGAGGCAATAGAAAAGCCGATCAAAATCAACATGATAAGTTTGACCAGAAGGCTCGCCTTCAGGAACAAATCAAGAATGTTCATGTCAGTCACTGCTTGAACTCCGCGACAATAGACTTGGGAAGCGCAATCGGCTTCATCAGATGTGGGTTAATGCAGGCAATCAGGACTTCTGCCTCATTGAGCACTTTGCCTTCAGTATTCACGATACGCTGCGTGAACGTCATCGTGGCCCGTGTCATTGATGTCACTTCACTCTGGATCTCCAGAAGGTCATCAAGACGCGCCGCCGACAGGTAGTCCACCGTCATACGCCGTACCACAAAAGCGACCTGCTGCTCTAACAGCGTCTGCTGATTGAAATGGTGCTGTCGCAACATCTCGGTACGTGCTCGTTCATAAAAAGCGATATAGCTGGCGTGATAAACCACACCACCGGCATCAGTGTCTTCGTAGTAGACCCGAACCGGCCAGCGAAACAGCGTTGTACTCACTCTACATCCCGGCCTCGTTTTAAACGATGCTACTATACGCAAGAGAATTGGGGTTGGGAATGGGTCGCCAGAGCCAGGCGAAAATAATTATCGCTCCGTAACAAACGGAACGATTTCAGGGAGATTTATTGACCGTACGCTGACAAATATTCACTGACAGTGCCGGTAAGGCGGGGGCTAAACGTAAAAACGGTAAAGGGCAATCATTAACACCAGCACGGCGGGTAACGGCGTAAACAGCACCTGCCATCGGGTTTTTCGTGGCCGGAAACCCACACCGTGGATCACCCCGCAGCAGACCGCCCAGATCAGCACCAGCGCCTGCAGCGCAGGTAACTCCCCTGCCTGATTGGCAAAGCGCGCAGGATCCCACATCACCCCGCCCGCCGTCAGCAGTGCCAGCAGCAGAGAGAGGGCCCGTAACGGGCCCTTATCCATCAGATCATACAGCATCCGAATCAGCGTTCGCATCAGTGAGACTCATCCTGCGCTTCAATGTGCTCAATCGCCAGCGCGGTGATGATACCAAAGGCACAGGCCAGCAGAGTGCCGAGAATCCAGGCAAAATACCACATGCGACATCTCCTTAATCAGTAGAGTGAGTGACTGTTGCTTTCAATATGCTCTTTGGTGATACGACCAAACATCTTCCAGTAGCACCAGGTGGTGTAGGCCAGAATGATCGGCACAAAGATAACGGCGGCAATGGTCATGGTTTGCAGGGTCAGCAGGCTGGACGTGGCGTCCCACATCGTCAGACTGGTGCCCGGCACGGTGCTGGACGGCATGATGAACGGGAACATCGCAATACCTGCCGTCATGATGACGCAGGCCAGCGTTAGCGAGGAGAACAGGAACGCCCAGGCCCCCTTCTCCACCCGTGAGCAGAAGATGGTCAGCAGCGGCAGAAGCACACCCAGCAGCGGGAACAGCCACAGCACAGGATGCTGCTGGAAATTCACCATCCAGGCTCCCGCTTCGCGCACCACGGTTTTACCCAGCGGGTTGGAGGCGGCGAAGTGATCCAGAGGGCTGGTCACCACATAGCCATCAATGCCATATTTCACCCAGACACCTGCAAGGATGAAGCAGACCATCATCACCAGCGCGGCAAGCTGTGCGGCGGTGCGTGAACGCAGATGCAGTTCACCGGTGGTGCGCATCTGCAGATAGGTCGCACCCTGCGCCAGAATCATCGCCACACTGACCACACCCGCCAGCAGACCAAATGGATTCAGCAGCTGGAAGAAGTTACCGGTGTAGAACAGACGCAGATACTCGTCGGCATGGAACGGCACGCCCTGTAACAGGTTGCCAAACGCCACGCCAATCACCAGCGGCGGGACAAAACTGCCAATGAAAATGCCCCAGTCCCAGGCACCGCGCCAGCGGTTGTCTTCAATCTTTGAGCGGTAGTCGAAACCGACCGGACGGAAGAAGAGCGACGCAAGTACGAGGATCATCGCCACATAGAAGCCCGAAAAGGCGGCTGCGTAGACCATCGGCCAGGCGGCAAACAGCGCCCCGCCGGCGGTGATCAGCCAGACCTGGTTGCCGTCCCAGTGCGGGGCGATGGTGTTAATCATGATGCGACGTTCGGTATCGGAGCGTCCCAGAATGCGTGTCAGCATACCGACGCCCATATCGAAACCATCGGCGACGGCAAAGCCGATCAGCAGCACGCCAATCAACAGCCACCAGACAAAGCGCAGAACTTCGTAATCAAACATGGTCGCTCTCCTTATCCCTGTACCGGCTGAGGGGTTGCCGTGATCTGCTCGTGGTGATAACGCCCGGTTTTCAGACTGCTCGGCCCGAGGCGGGCGAATTTGAACATCAGGTACATTTCAGCCACCAGGAACAGGGTGTAGAGGCCACAGATCAGAATCATTGAGAACAGCAGATCGCCTGTGGTCAGGGAGGAGTTAGCCACCGCCGTCGGCAGAATTTCACCGATGGCCCAGGGCTGACGGCCATACTCCGCGACAAACCAGCCTGATTCCACCGCAATCCACGGCAGCGGAATCCCCAGCAGTGCCGCTTTCAGCAACCCGCGGTTCTTACCGATGCGATTGCGTATCACGCTCCAGAAGGAAAGCGTAATGATGGCCAGCAGCAGCACGCCGCAGAGCACCATGATGCGAAACGCGAAGTAAAGCGGTGCCACACGCGGGATAGAATCCTGCGTCGCCTGCCTGATCTGCGCGTCCGTCGCATCCGCCACGTTGTCGGTATAGCGTTTCAGCAGCAGACCGTAGCCGAGATCCTGTTTGTGACTGTTAAAGGCGTCACGTACTGCCGGATCCTGGCTGCCGCTGCGCAGCTCATTCAGCAGGGTGTAGGCCTTCATGCCGTTGCGGATGCGCACCTCATGCTGTGCCATCAGATCTTTCAGGCCGGTGACGGGCGTATCGGTGGATCGGGTGGCGATCAGGCCCAGCAGCCAGGGGATCTGAATCGCATAGCGGTTCTCCTGAGTCGCCTGATCCGGCAGGCCAAACAGCGTAAATGAAGCCGGTGCCGGCTGGGTCTCCCACTCGGCTTCAATCGCGGCGAGTTTGGTTTTCTGCACGTCACCCATTTCATAGCCGGACTCATCGCCCAGCAGGATCACTGACAGCACCGCCGCCATGCCAAAACTGGCGGCAATGGCGAACGAGCGTTTTGCAAAGGCGAGATCACGCCCTTTCAGCATGTACCACGCGCTGATGCCGAGAATAAACATCGCACCGGTGGTATAACCCGCCGCCACGGTGTGCACGAATTTGACCTGCGCGACCGGGTTCAGCACCAGCTGCGAGAAGCTGACCATCTCCATACGCATGGTTTCGAAGTTGAATTCAGAGGCGATCGGGTTCTGCATCCAGCCGTTGGCGACCAGAATCCAGAGCGCCGACATGTTCGAGCCCAGCGCCACCAGCCAGGTGACCGCCATGTGCTGCACTTTACCCAGCCGATCCCAGCCAAAGAAGAACAGACCGACAAAGGTCGATTCCAGGAAGAACGCCATCAGACCTTCAATGGCGAGCGGCGCACCGAAGATATCGCCGACGTAGTGAGAGTAATAGGACCAGTTAGTGCCGAACTGAAATTCCATCGTCAGTCCGGTGGCCACACCCAGCGCAAAGTTAATGCCAAATAACTTGCCCCAGAACTTCGTCATATCTTTATAAATCTGTTTGCCGCTCAGCACATAGACCGTTTCCATAATCGCCAGCAGAAACGCCATACCCAGCGTTAAAGGGACGAACAGAAAATGGTACATCGCCGTTAAGGCAAACTGTAATCGCGACAGCTCGACGATATCTAACATAAGGACTCCTTGCTCCTCGCTTTCTCTCGATTACGCGCGCGAATCGCGAACGTAATCGGGGTCAGGAACGACTGTTTATTGATTCCAGTTTTTTTATTACCCGCAGACCCGGCCTGTAAGCTGCCGGGACAGGTCAGTCACGCATGCAGCAGCTCTGAATTGTCAATCCGCGCTTTCATTAACGCGTGCTTTAACAGGAGAAAAGCGGGTGTCATCCCGGGTTGAGCAGACGTTTGAAAATGTGTGTAAAAGGCTGGATTGATGCAGCGCAATTTACGCCCTTAGCGTTGCGCTTTGCCAGAGAAATAGTTGGATATAAATCGCGATTAATTGATCTGGAATAACGCAATAAGTTTCCAGATATGGTCAGGTAGGATTCTTGTTAATAAGATGTCATTACTTAAATCAGGAGTGAGAAAATAGATCACGTTTGCCATTATTTATTAACCTGGCAGGCGCCCGGATGCCATTATCATGCAGCCTCTTTCCCTTCCCGCTGACGGTCCTCTCCCCCGGGTTAATCGCAAAAAAAAAGCCACCCGAAGGTGGCTGAGTCTCAGATGACGCTGGCTTATTTAGCCGGTAATACTGCTTTCACGGCGTCACCGATGTCCGCCAGACTGCGAACGGTCTTCACGCCTGCCGCTTCCAGCGCCGCAAACTTCTCATCAGCGGTGCCTTTACCACCGGCAATGATGGCGCCCGCATGGCCCATACGTTTGCCTTTAGGCGCTGTCACACCCGCGATGTAACCCACGACAGGCTTGGTCACGTGCTCTTTGATGAAGGCTGCCGCTTCTTCTTCTGCGCTGCCGCCGATCTCGCCGATCATCACGATCGCTTCCGTCTGCGGGTCATCCTGGAACAGTTTCAGGATGTCGATGAAGTTAGATCCCGGGATCGGGTCACCGCCGATACCCACACAGGTCGACTGGCCGTAACCGATATCGGTGGTCTGCTTAACCGCTTCATAGGTCAGCGTACCGGAACGTGAGACGATACCCACGCGGCCCGGCTGGTGAATGTGGCCCGGCATGATGCCGATTTTGCATTCGCCTGGGGTGATGACACCCGGGCAGTTTGGACCGATCATCCGCACGCCCGCTTCATCCAGCTTCACCTTCACGGTCAGCATATCCAGCGTCGGGATACCTTCGGTGATGGTGATGATCAGTTTGATGCCCGCTTCAATCGCTTCCAGGATGCCATCTTTGCAGAACGGTGCCGGAACGTAGATCACGGTTGCCGTTGCGCCGGTCGCTTCTACCGCTTCACGCACGGTGTTGAACACCGGCAGGCCGAGGTGAGTCGTGCCGCCTTTGCCTGGCGTGACGCCGCCAACCAGTTGGGTACCATAGGCCAGTGCCTGTTCAGAATGGAAAGTCCCCTGGCCACCGGTGAAACCCTGGCAAATGACTTTGGTGTTTTTGTCGATCAGAATGGACATTATTTACCCTCCGCGGCAGCAACAACACGCTGTGCGGCGTCTGTCAGGCTGGTTGCTGCAATGATGTTCAGACCGCTGTCCGCCAGTTTCTGGGCGCCCAGCTCGGCGTTGTTACCTTCCAGACGTACCACCACTGGCACGTTCACACCCACTTCAGCAACTGCGCCGATGATGCCGTCGGCAATCAGGTCACAGCGTACGATACCGCCGAAGATGTTAACGAAGACGGCTTTCACCGCATCGTCAGAGAGGATGATTTTGAAGGCTTCGGTTACGCGCTCTTTGGTTGCGCCGCCGCCGACATCAAGGAAGTTTGCTGGCTGGCCGCCGTGGTGCTTAACGATGTCCATGGTGCCCATCGCCAGACCTGCGCCGTTAACCATACAGCCGATGTTGCCTTCCAGCGCAACATAGTTCAGTTCCCACTGTGTCGCGTGCGCTTCACGGGGATCTTCCTGGCTTGGATCGCGCATTTCGCGCAGCTCTGGCTGGCGGAACAGGGCATTGCCATCGGCACCCAGTTTGCCGTCCAGGCAGATCAGGTCGCCCTGTTTCGTGATCACCAGCGGGTTGATCTCAACCATCGCCAGATCGCGCTCCAGGAACAGTGTCGCCAGACCCATAAAGATCTTGGTGAACTGGCCGACCAGCTTACCGGTCAGACCGAGTTTGAATGCCAGCTCGCGGCCCTGGTACGGCTGCGGACCGGTCAGCGGATCCAGCGCCATTTTGTGGATCAGATGCGGAGTCTCTTCCGCTACTTTTTCGATTTCCACGCCGCCTTCGGTTGAGGCCATGAAAATCACACGACGGGTAGCACGATCCACCACCGCGCCCAGGTAGAGTTCCTGGTCGATGTCGGTCGCGGCTTCAACCAGAATCTGGTTAACCGGCTGGCCGTTCGCATCTGTCTGATAGGTCACCAGGCGTTTGCCCAGCCAGTTTTCAGCAAAAGCACGGATATCTTCTTTGCTGTTAACCACTTTCACACCGCCCGCTTTACCGCGGCCACCGGCATGAACCTGACATTTAACTACCCACGGGCCTGCGCCAATTTTAGAGGCTGCTTCTTCCGCTTCACGTGGTGTAGTACAGGCGTAACCCGTTGGTGCCGGCATGCCATACCGTGCAAACAGCTGTTTCGCCTGGTATTCGTGTAAGTTCATGATGTTCTATCCATTCAGGTCTGAAAAGAGTAATGAGGTTGGGCGCACGCGAAGGTGCGCCCGGTGAAAATCAGACATCCAGCAGCAGGCGTGCTGGATCTTCCAGCATCTCTTTCACTGCAACCAGATAACCCACAGATTCACGGCCATCGATCAGGCGGTGGTCGTAGGAGAGCGCCAGATACATCATTGGCAGCACCACAACCTGACCATTGACCGCCATCGGGCGATCTTTGATAGCGTGCATGCCCAGAATGGCGCTCTGCGGTGGGTTGATGATCGGCGTAGACATGAGTGAACCAAAGACGCCGCCGTTGGTGATGGTAAAGTTACCGCCGGTCAGATCCTCAACCGTCAGCTTACCGTCACGGCCTTTCACGGCCAGCTCTTTAATTTTCTTCTCGATGTCCGCCATGCTCAGCGCATCGACGTCACGCAGCACTGGCGTCACCAGACCGCGCGGCGTGGAGACCGCAATGCTGACGTCGAAGTAGTTGTGGTAAACCACATCTTCGCCATCGATAGAGGCGTTCACTTCCGGATAGCGTTTCAGCGCTTCAACGACCGCTTTCAGGTAGAAGGACATGAAGCCCAGACGCACACCGTGACGCTTCTCAAAAGCCTCACCATACTGCTTGCGCAGATCCATGATGGGCTTCATGTTGATTTCGTTGAAGGTGGTCAGCATCGCGGTGCTGTTTTTCGCTTCCAGCAGACGCTCAGCAACACGCTTACGCAGACGGGTCATCGGCACGCGTTTTTCGCTGCGATTTGCGATCGGCTGCGGCGCGGCAGCGGCTTCAGCGGCCGGTGCGGCAGCTTTGGTATCCTGCGGCTTGCTGGCAAGATGTTTTTCAACATCTTCACGGGTCAGACGTCCGCCCACACCGCTGCCTTTGATCTGCGAGGCATCCAGGTTGTGCTCAGCAATCAGACGGCGGATAGCCGGGCTGAGCGCATCGTTGCTCTCTTCTTCCAGCGACGCGGTCTGACGCTGAGCCGGAGTCGACTCTTTGCTTTCAGACTTCGCGCTGGTCTCTTTACCGGCGCTGTTGCCCTCTTTCAGGCGGCCCAGGATCTGGCGTGAAGTGACGGTGGCGCCCTCTTCTTCCAGCACAGCTTCCAGGATACCGTCAGCCGCCGCAGGCACTTCCAGCACCACTTTGTCGGTTTCGATTTCAACCAGCACTTCATCGCGAGTGACGGCATCGCCTGGTTTTTTGTGCCAGGTTGCCACTGAGGCATCGGCAACCGATTCAGGCAGGTCGGGAACGAGAATATCTACGCTACTCATTATCTTTCCTTTTAATTAATTAACGTTCAGCGCGTCATTAACCAGGTCTTGCTGCTGTTGTTGGTGTACGGACATGTAACCCACGGCCGGTGAGGCGGATGCCGGGCGGCCTGCATAACGTAAGGTCGCGCCAAACGGCACAACTTCACGGAAGTGATGCTGGCTGCAATACCAGGCGCCCTGATTCAGCGGCTCTTCCTGACACCAGACAAAATCCTGCACGTGAGAATACGCTTTTAATGCTTCCTGTACCGCCTGATGCGGGAAAGGATAGAGCTGCTCGATGCGCACGATGGCCACATCGGTCTGCTCGTTTTTACGACGCTGCTCCAGCAGGTCGTAATAGACTTTACCGGAACAGAGCACGACGCGTTTCACGCCCTGCGGATCGAGATCGTCAATTTCACCAATCGCCGGCTGGAAACTGCCGTTTGCCAGTTCATCCAGCGTTGAGATTGCCAGCGGATGACGCAGCAGTGATTTCGGTGACATCACAATCAGCGGACGACGCATACCGCGCAGCGCCTGACGACGCAGCATGTGGTAAACCTGCGCCGGGGTTGAAGGCACGCAGACCTGCATGTTCTGCTCAGCGCAGAGTTGCAGATAACGCTCCAGACGCGCAGAAGAGTGCTCCGGCCCCTGACCTTCATAGCCGTGCGGCAGCAGCATCACCAGACCACACATGCGGCCCCATTTCTGCTCACCGGAGCTGATGAACTGATCGATAACCACCTGTGCGCCGTTGGCGAAGTCACCAAACTGCGCTTCCCAGATAGTCAGGATGCGCGGTTCAGCCGTCGCGTAGCCATATTCAAAGGCCAGCACCGCCTCTTCGGACAGCACAGAGTCCCAGACTTTAAACTGGCCCTGACCACTGTGCACATGGTGCAGCGGGGTGTAGGTGGAGCCGTTCGCCTGGTTATGAATGACAGCGTGACGGTGGAAGAAGGTGCCGCGACCGGTATCTTCGCCCGACAGGCGCACCGGAATGCCTTCATCGACCAGTGTGGCGTAGGCCAGGTTCTCTGCCCCGCCCCAGTCGAAGGCTTTTTCACCTTCAGCCATCAGGCGACGGTCGTTGTAGATCTTGGCGACACGCGACTGAACTTCCACCTCTTCAGGCACCTGGCTGATACGCAGCGCCAGCTCCTTCAGACGTTTCAGCTCAACCTGCGCCGGATAAGGCTCATCCCACTCATGGTTCAGGTAAGGTGACCAGGTAAAAGAGTGCAGGCTCATCGGACGCCATTCCGGCACCACACATTCGCCCGCATCCAGCGCGTCACGGTAAAGATTGACCATCTCGGTCGCATCTTCCTGCGTGGCAACGGCTTCACCTTCCAGACGGTCGGCGTAGATTTTGCGTGGCGTCGGGTGTTTTTTGATTTTCTGGTACATCAGCGGCTGGGTCGCGCTTGGCTCATCCGCCTCGTTGTGACCATGACGGCGATAGCAGACCAGATCGATAAACACATCACGCTTAAAGGTGTTGCGGTAGTCGAGTGCCAGACGGGTAACAAAGGCCACCGCTTCCGGGTCGTCAGCGTTGACGTGGAAGATCGGCGCCAGCACCATTTTGCCGATGTCGGTGCAATATGGCGTAGAGCGCGCATCTTTCGGGTTAGAGGTGGTAAAGCCCACCTGGTTGTTGATCACGATGCGAACCGTGCCACCCACTTCATAACCGCGCGCCTGAGACATGTTCAGGGTTTCCTGAACCACGCCCTGACCAATGACTGCCGCATCACCGTGAATGGTGATCGGTAAGACTTTATTGCTGGCTGGCTCATCAAGACGATCGAGACGGGCGCGAACCGAGCCCATCACCACCGGGCTGACGATCTCCAGATGTGACGGGTTAAACGCCAGCGCCAGATGCACCAGGCCGCCTTCCGTTTCCACGTCAGAGGAGAAGCCCATGTGGTACTTCACGTCACCGGTGCCCAGATGCTCTTTGTGCTTACCGGCGAACTCGTCGAACAGATCCTGCGGCTTTTTACCCAGCACGTTGATCAGCACGTTGAGACGGCCGCGGTGCGCCATACCCAGTACCACTTCACGGGTTCCGCTCTTACCGGCATGACGGATCATTTCGCGCAGCATCGGAATCAGCGCGTCGCCACCTTCCAGCGAGAAGCGTTTCGCACCCGGGAATTTCGCTCCCAGATATTTCTCCAGCCCTTCTGCGGCGGTCAGCTCTTTCAGGAAACCTTTTTTCTCTTCGCTGCTGAACGCTGCACGGCCCGCCACGGACTCAAGACGCTGCTGGATCCAGCGTTTCTCATCGGTGTTGTTGATGTGCATATATTCCGCACCAATCGAGCCGCAGTAAGTCTGGGTCAGCGCCTCGAAGAGATCGGCCAGCTTCATGGTCTCTTTGCCGATGGCAAAAGAGCCGACGTTAAAGCTTTCCTGAAAATCGGCCTCGGTCAGATCGTGAAAAGCGGGATCAAGATCGGCCACCCGGTCCTGTTTCCACAGGCCAAGCGGATCGAGGTTGGCGTGCTGATGACCGCGAAAACGGAACGCGTTAATCAGCTGCAACACTTTCACTTGCTTGGAGTTGGTTTCCGGATCGGAGAGAGATGAGGTGTAACGAGATGCGTCTTTCGCCAGGCGACGGAAGTACTCACGTGTGGTGGAGTGAAACTGCTCAGGTTTCATTCCGGTGCCCGGTAACTGCTGGAACATCGAGCGCCACACTGCATCGACAGAGTCAGGATCGGTCAGGAAATCCTCATAGAGCTGCTCTATGTAAGACTGATTCGCGCCGGCCAGCCAGGAAGAGTCCAGCCAGGGTTTCATCGCGCTGTTCTGCATTGTGATCCCTTAAGCATTGCTATGCTTTTTTGAGGTTTCATTTGTTGCCGCTTTCGCGGTTTGCCGTAGTGAGTTCAGCGATACGAGCACTCTGCGCAGCGCGCGTGGCCCGTAAGGGAACCTTTGTAAACGTGGTCATCACCGCGCTTACAGAGGCTTCCGTAAAACACCGGGAACCTGAGGTTCCCGGCAAGTACACATCATGCACCGCGCTGCAGCAGCATCGACTTGATATGGCCGATGGCGCGCGTCGGGTTGAGCCCTTTCGGGCATACGCTCACACAGTTCATAATGCTGTGACAGCGGAATACGCTGAAAGCATCATTCAGATTGTCGAGGCGCGACTCGGTTTCAGTGTCGCGGCTGTCAATCAGGAAGCGGTATGCGGCCAGCAGACCGGCTGGACCAATGAACTTCTCCGGATTCCACCAGAATGACGGGCAGGAGGTTGAGCAGCAGGCACAGAGAATACATTCGTACAGGCCATCCAGATGTTCACGCTCATCCGGTGACTGCAGATGTTCACGTGCTGGCGGATTTTCCCCATTATTCAACAGGAAAGGCTTAATTTTCTCATATTGTGCATAAAACTGGCTCATGTCTACTACCAGGTCACGCACGACCGGTAAGCCCGGCAGCGGACGGATAACAATTTTCTGTTTTCCGTTGCCCAGTGCCGATACCGGCGTGATGCAGGCCAGACCGTTTTTACCGTTCATGTTGAGGCCGTCAGAGCCGCAGACACCTTCACGGCAGGAGCGACGGAACGCCAGGGTCGGATCTTTCTCTTTCAGGCGGATCAGCGCATCCAGCAGCATCATGTCACGACCATCTTCCGATTCCAGCGTGTAATCCTGCATACGCGGTTTGTCGTCGACGTCTGGATTGTAGCGATAAATTGAAAACTCGAGTCTCATCGTCGTCTCCGGAATTAGTAGGTGCGCACTTTCGGCGGGAAGGCCGCGCGCAGTTTCGGCTGCATGTTCACCTCACGGCGCGTCATGCTTTCGGTTTCCGGGACATAAAGACTGTGGCACAGCCAGTTTTCATCATCACGATCCGGGAAGTCGAAGCGACTGTGCGCACCGCGGCTCTCGGTGCGGTAGTTAGCCGCGACCGCCGTGGCAAAGGCCGTCTCCATCAGGTTATCCAGCTCCAGGCACTCAATACGCTGGGTGTTGAAATCGGGTGAGCGGTCATCCAGACGCGCTGACTTCAGGCGCTGGCGAATCTCTTTCAGCTCTTCCAGACCCTGCGCCATCGCATCACCTTCACGGAAGACCGAGAAGTTGTTCTGCATGCAGCGTTGCAGCGCTTTGCGAATCTCAACCGGGTCTTCACCGGTGGTGTTGTTTTCCCAGCGGTTGAAACGCTCCATCGCCACGGCGATTTCATCTTCGGTCGCATCACGCAGGTCACCCTGCTCCTGGATGCTCTCCAGCAGATGCAGACCCGCCGCGCGGCCAAAGACCACCAGGTCCAGCAGGGAGTTACCACCCAGACGGTTGGCTCCGTGCACCGAAACACAGGCGATTTCGCCGACGGCGAACAGGCCAGGAATCACCACGTCTTCGCCCTGCTCGTTCACGCGCAGCGCCTGACCGGTTACTTTGGTCGGAATGCCGCCCATCATGTAGTGGCAGGTCGGGATAACCGGGATAGGCTCTTTGATCGGATCGGCGTGGGCAAAGGTGCGCGACAGCTCCAGGATACCCGGCAGACGCGATTCCAGCACCTCTTTACCCAGATGATCGAGTTTCAGTTTGATGTGCGGGCCCCACGGACCGTCACAGCCGCGACCTTCACGGATTTCAATCATCATCGAGCGCGCAACCACGTCGCGACCCGCCAGGTCTTTGGCGTTTGGCGCATAACGCTCCATGAAGCGTTCGCCATGTTTGTTCAGCAGGTAGCCACCTTCACCACGGCAGCCTTCCGTGACCAGCACACCCGCACCCGCGATGCCAGTTGGGTGGAACTGCCACATCTCCATATCCTGCACCGGCACGCCTGCGCGCAGCGCCATACCGACACCGTCACCGGTGTTGATGTGGGCGTTGGTGGTGGACTGATAGATACGGCCTGCACCGCCGGTCGCCAGAATGGTCGCCTTCGCTTTGAAGTAGACGGTTTCGCCGGTTTCGATGCAGATAGCGGTACAACCCACTACCGCGCCATCGGCGTTTTTCACCAGATCCAGCGCGTACCACTCCGAGAAGATGGTGGTTTTGTTTTTCAGGTTCTGCTGATAGAGCGTATGCAGCAGGGCGTGACCGGTACGGTCAGCGGCCGCCGCCGTACGTGCTGCCTGCTCGCCGCCGAAGTTTTTCGACTGACCACCAAACGGACGCTGATAAACACGGCCATCTTCCAGACGGGAGAATGGCAGACCCATATGCTCCAGCTCCAGAATCGCTTCCGGGCCGGTTTTGCACATATATTCAATCGCGTCCTGGTCACCGATATAGTCGGAACCTTTGACGGTGTCATACATATGCCATTCCCAGTTATCTTCGTGGGTATTACCCAGCGCAACGGTGATACCGCCCTGCGCAGATACCGTGTGGGAACGGGTCGGGAAAACTTTGGATAACAGGGCACAGCTCTGGCCGCCCTGGGAGATTTGCAGTGCGGCGCGCATTCCTGCGCCACCTGCGCCGATCACCACGGCATCAAATTCTCTGATTGGCAAACTCATTTACACACCCCACACCACAACAAAGCCATAAATCGCATACCACAACAGCGCCACGACAATCACAAACTGCAGCAACAAACGGGTTGGCAGCGATTTAACGTAGTCTGTTAACACCTGCCACATCCCGATCCAGCCGTGGATCAGAATGGAGAAGAGCGTCAGCAGCGTGAACACTTTGGTGAAGGCGGAGGCGAAGAAGCCACGCCACAGGTCATACGTCAGCGTGTCTGTCATCACCACGAAACCGAGGATGTAGACGATGTAGAGCGTAATGAGAATTGCAGTTGCGCGCAGCAGCAGCCAGTCCTGAATGCCGTTGCGACCCAATGCGGATGCATTGCTTACCATACGAGGACTCCCGCCAGAATTGCCAGCACGACAGTGATCACAAAAGTTATATGTGCTGAGCGCTTACCGACCTGCAGCGTTTCAGCCAGATAACCAAAATCCATCAACATATGACGAATCCCGCTCACCGCGTGATAGGCCAGCGCCGTTAAGATGCCCCACATGATGAACTTCGCGAAGAAGCCATCCATAATGGACGCAGCGTGCTGGAAACCTTCAGGAGAGGAGAGAGAGAGACCAAGTAGCCACAGCAGGATGCCAATGGCAACCAGGGTGATTACGCCGGAGACGCGGTGAAGAATGGATGATATTGCAGTAACGGGAAACCGGATCGTCGAGAGATCCAAGTTGACAGGTCTTTGTTTTTTCACGGTTTTGCCCACACAGCTCTTTTTTATTTTGCTTCCTCCGGACCTGAGGCGGAGTCTAATCACAACGCGTGGCAGACTTTAACCGTCACCAAACAAGCAACATCCAGTGTTAATTGACGCGGTAGTAAACGCTGGGTGGCTCCTGGTGTCAGGGTGTTCCGGAGACCTGCCTGGAGTATAGGAGGATCACATTCTGATTACAATTCCCCTACAAACTCTTTGGTATATTTTAGGTAGAACAGTGATCATACTCACGATTTTCACAATTGATACAATTTTAATTATCTGATTTGACAATAGTTCAACAATTCAGTTACAAACTAAGCCTGTAAATTCCTATGATGCACAAAAGTTATGGGGATACACTTTCCCCTAAGCGCAAGTTATGTAACATTGCGATAATGAGCATTAAAAAGCATCAGGTTATTGGTTACCAAGAAGTTATGTCCTGACCGGATCTTTAACAACCGCGATATGCAGCATGTCCATGGCTCACAGGTTCCCGCTGGGAACGCGCCGCTCACTCTGTACCCTGCACCGGCCTGAATCGCCGCAGAGTGATACTGTGTTGTTTTGCCAACCGCAACATGAACGCGTTTCAGGTGTCTAAAGATCCTTACCTACATAAGGCGCTATGGAGACGAAAATGACAGATAAAAAAGTAACGCTAACCCTGCAAGATGGAACATCTATTGAACTGGACGTGCTGAAAGGCTCGCTGGGCCAGGATGTGGTTGATGTCCGCTCTCTGGGTGCAAGTGGCCTGTTCACCTTCGATCCCGGTTTCACTTCTACAGCGTCCTGCGAATCGCAAATCACCTTTATTGATGGTGACGAAGGTATCCTGCTGCACCGTGGTTTCCCTATTTCTGAGCTGGCGACCCACTCTAACTATCTGGAAGTGTGCTACATCCTGCTGAATGGCGAAGCGCCGAATCAGAAGCAGTTTGATGAGTTCCGCACCACCGTTACCCGTCATACGATGATTCATGAGCAGATTACCCGTCTGTTCCACGGCTTCCGTCGTGACTCGCATCCGATGGCGGTGATGTGCGGTGTGACCGGCGCACTGGCGGCGTTTTACCATGATTCGCTGGATGTAAACATTGAGCGCCACCGCGAAATCGCAGCATTCCGTCTGCTCTCCAAGATGCCGACCATGGCAGCGATGTGTTACAAATATTCCATCGGCCAGCCATTTGTTTATCCGCGCAACGACCTCTCCTATGCCGGTAACTTCCTGCACATGATGTTCGCTACGCCATGCGAAGAGTACAAAGTTAATCCGGTGCTGGAACGCGCCATGGACCGTATTCTGATTCTGCATGCTGACCATGAGCAGAACGCCTCTACCTCAACAGTACGTACCGCCGGTTCAAGTGGTGCGAACCCGTTTGCCTGTATCGCCGCCGGGATCGCCTCCCTGTGGGGACCGGCGCACGGCGGTGCAAACGAAGCGACACTGCGTATGCTGGAAGAGATCAGCAGCGTTGAGCACATTCCTGAGTTCGTTAAACGTGCCAAGGATAAGAATGACTCCTTCCGTCTGATGGGCTTTGGTCATCGTGTTTACAAAAACTACGATCCACGCGCGACCGTGATGCGTGATACCTGCCATGAAGTCCTGAATGAGCTGGGTATGAAAGATGACCTGCTGGAAGTGGCGATGGAGCTGGAACACATCGCGCTGAACGACCCGTACTTCATCGAGCGTAAGCTCTATCCTAACGTCGACTTCTACTCCGGTATTATTCTGAAAGCGATGGGGATTCCTTCCTCCATGTTTACGGTGATCTTCGCGATGGCCCGTACCGTTGGCTGGATTGCACACTGGAAAGAGATGCACGACGAAGGCATGAAGATTGCCCGTCCGCGTCAGCTCTACACCGGTTACACTGAGCGTGAATTCAGCTCTAAGCTGGAGAAGTAAGTTCGTGATGGCGGGGAGCGATCCCCGCCTGGCGACGTGATTCTGATCTGGCGCGGCGAGCGGTTATGCCGCGCCTGCATAGCAAACCTTTCCTCTGCGAAGCCCTTCTTTCCCTCTGTAATTCCCTTCACATGCCTGATGAAATGAGGTCTGCACAGTCACTGCTGCTGCGGGACCGAGCCTGCTCAGGGAACAGGGTCAGATCGGAAAGTCGCTCAGGCCATCCATGGCCGCTCGGCCCGCGCCTTCCCTGGCGCGGGACGCTTTCCTCTTCTGACCCTGTTCCCTGCGCTTTTGACCTGTTTGCCGCGGCCGGACTCAACCTGCTTTTGCTTATGATGACGCCGCAGGAATCCCTCTCTCTACCTCTGACAGCCCGGACACCAGTAAAAAGGCCGCGATGAGAGCGTGCCCTTCTCAATGATTGTGCCACAGCGCCGGCACGTCTTGCCCTGGCGGTGAAACACCTCAAACTGAAAGGCCGCTTCCTCATGATATTTCTTCATGGTTCCGCGCATCCGGTAGGCGTGACGCGGTACCGACAGCAGTGCTTCACTGAAAGCAGTCAGCTGATCCTCGCTCAGCTCCTGAGCCTTATGGTGAGGCAGCAGCTGTGCCAGCCAGAGGATTTCAGCGCGCAGGTAGTTGCCCAGCCCGGCCAGAAACGCCTGATCCAGCAGCAGACCGCTGAACTGGCGTCGCCGGAAGCGGGGTGAGAGCAGCCTTTCCCTGACCTCATCCACCGTCACACCGCTACTCAGCACATCCGGCCCGATACGATTCAGGAACGGGTGGGCCGCCAGCGTATCCGCGTTGAGCAGTTCAATGTCGGAGGCGCTGTAGAGCAGAATCGCTTTATCCGCCGTCGCCAGCCGCACCCGCAGCTGACGTGTGGTGTTAAGTTCGGTGTCGGGTTTGACGATGCGCCAGACGCCGTAGAGCTGGTTGTGGCTGTAGAGCGTCAGGCCATTGCTGAAGTGCGTCAGCAACGCCTTTCCGCGCGTCTCAATCGCCTGCACCTGCTCGCCAATCAGGGCCGGTTCGTAGGTTTTCAGCTGAGGAAATGCAAACCACGCCTCTGTCAGCGGCTGCCCTACAATCGCGACTTCAAGTTTATCCGCCACACGGCGGATTTCCGGTCCTTCAGGCATCCTTCATCCTCTTAATGGGTGGCTCCGCCCACCTGTTTTATGTCGTCGCCG
This sequence comes from Pantoea sp. PA1, assembly GCF_056856975.1. Taxonomy (NCBI): domain Bacteria; kingdom Pseudomonadati; phylum Pseudomonadota; class Gammaproteobacteria; order Enterobacterales; family Erwiniaceae; genus Pantoea; species Pantoea sp. PA1. Next base: position 339,504 of record NZ_JBXGEE010000001.1, on the reverse strand, counting down.
GTTTCCAGCGTCACCTGCACTGCAATTTCCAGCGCCCTGATAATCGTTGCGACCGCCATGCTCGGCACACCGGGATGCTGCGCCGCCTGCTCGGGCAGATAAGGGATATGGATAAAACCACCCCGCGCCGGGCGCTCCTGCTGCGCCAGCCAGTGCAGCAGGCCATACATCACCCGGTTGCAGGTAAAGGTGCCGGCGGTTTGTGAAACCGAGGCGGGAATGCCCGCTTCGCGCACGGCCGCAACGATCGCTTTGATTGGCAGACGGGAAAAGTAGGCTGCCGGGCCGCCCGCGACCACGGGCTCATCCACCGGCTGATGACCGGCGTTGTCCGGGATACGGGCGTCATCCACATTAATGCCGATGCGTTCAACACTGATATCGCTGCGGCCCCCTGCCTGCCCCACGGACAGAATGAGATCCGGTTTAATTTCATCCAGTGCCTGATAGAGCACCGTCAGCACATCGCGGAAGACGACAGGTAACTGGCGGATAACGATGGTGGCGTCACCGATCTGTTTGCCCTCCAGTGCGCGGACCGCTTCCCATGACGGGTTAATCGTTTCACCGCCAAAGGGTTCAAAGGCGGTCATCAGAACAGTTTTCATGCGGCCTCACAGAAACATCAGGAAATAGAGCAGGAAAATGTTAACAATTAACAGTAGCACACCGGTTGGAATCTGAGCCCTGATCACCGCGTTACGGTCCGGCAGTTCCAGCAGCGCGGCCGGGACGATATTGAAGTTCGCCGCCATCGGCGTCATCAGGGTGCCGCAGTAGCCGGAGAACATGCCAATCGCGGCCATCACCGCCGGATTACCGCCGTGCTGCAGCACTAAGATCGGGATGCCGACGCCTGCGGTAATAATCGGAAACGCGGCAAAAGCGTTACCCATGATCATGGTCAACAGCGCCATTCCGACGGCATAAACGGTGACTGCGACAAAGCGGTTATCTACCGCCAGCCAGGTCTCAGTCAGATGCGAAATCGCACCGCCCACGCCCGCGCTGGTAAAGAGCAGTCCCAGGGTGGCGAGAATTTGCGGCAGAATAAAGGCCCAGCCAACCGAATCCAGCAGACGGCGGGTCTCCTGCATCGACTGCACCGGTGTTTCATGGGTCAGTTTTAACGCCACCAGCCAGCCGATCAGACAGCCCACCATCATGGAGAAGAGCGTCACCAGCGTGGCGTGGTTGCCGGGTCCGAAAACCGCATCCTGCAGACCGGGAATATGGTTAAACGCCAGCACACCGATCACGGTCACGACCGGGATCGCCAGTGCGGGCAGAAACAGTTTATTGCCCAGACGCCCTGCGCTGGCCTGCTTCTCTTCATCACTGCGCTGATGATAACGACCCAGCCGGACACCTCCGAAACCGGCGATCAACGCCATCACCACCACAATGACACCGATGGTGATGTGCAGCATTCGGGTGCCCGCGGCATCCGAGCCCATCAGGCTGCTCATCATCTGCGTCGTCCAGTCCCCCACCAGAAATACCAGGCCATACAACGCCCAGAAGAGTCCGGTGGTAAAACGGCGCGGATTTGCGCTGTCGCGCCAGGAGAGAATCGCGACCACCAGCAGGATAATGCCCGCCAGCCACATCAGATATTGTTGCTGGAACATTATTCACCTCCCCGGGCTTTCAGCGCCTGGTTGTTCAGCTGCTGCAGTTCCCGCGCCAGCTGACGATCCAGACGCATCAGACGCGCCGAGTGGATCAGAAAGGCGGCAAGCGCGGTCGGAATGCCCCATAACGCAATGTGTAGTGGTTCGGTCTGAATCCCGGCCGACTCCTGCATAAAGTTATGCATAAAGATAATCGCGCCAAATGCCACGAAGATATCCTCACCAAAGAAGAGGCCGACATTATCGGTGGCCGCAGACATGGCGCGCAGCCGGTAGCGCAGTTCAGGCGTGATCTCACCATAGCGGTTTTCCGTTGCCCCCTCTGCCATCGGGGCCAGCAACGGACGTACCATCTGCGGATGGCCACCCAGGCTGGTTAATCCCAGCGCGGCGGTGATTTCACGGACAAACAGATAGACGATCAGCAGACGTCCGGCGGTGGCCGTTTTTATCTGTGCGATCCATGCCTGTGCCCGCTCCTTCAGCCCGTGACGCTCCAGCAGGCCGATGACCGCCAGCGGCAGCAGCAGAATCAGCGGCAGGTTACGGGTGTTCAGAAAACCGGCGCCGAGCTTTTCCAGAATGTCCGCCAGCGGCATCATCGCCGCCAGACCGGTGACGAATCCGGCGACGATCACGACCAGCACCGGATTGAAACGTAACACGAAGCCGATAACGATGGCGGCAATGCCCAGTAACGGCCAGAGATTGACTGCACTTTCCATGGTTTTCCCTCAGAGTTGAAAAACCCGGCATAAGCCGGGCTAAATGTTATTCAGGCGCTGGTAACCGCAATCTGCTGAGCGGCGAAGGCATCACGCAACCGCCGGGCAAACTGCAGCGCGTGTGCGCCGTCGCCATGTAAGCAGACGGTCTGCGCATTCACCGCGACCCATTCACCACAGATACTTCTGACTTTGCCCTGCCGGACCATCGTCAGCGTCTGATCAATGGCCTGCTGTTCATCCTCAATCAGTGCGCCCGGTTCGCTGCGCGGCACCAGTGCCCCGCTGCTCAGGTAACCCCGGTCAGCAAAAACCTCTTCCCGGGTGCGTAAGCCGTAGTGCGCCGCGGCGCGGATCGATTCGCTGCCAGCCAGCCCTGTCACGATCAGCTGGCTGTCAACCGCCCTGATGGCGCGGGCGATGGTGTCAGCCAGCACCGGATCGGCTGCAGCCTGGTTGTAGAGCATGCCGTGCGGTTTGACGTGGACCAGCCGCGCCCCTTCACTTTCCGCCAGGCTTTTCAGCGCGCCAATCTGGTAGATCATCTGGGCGTAAAGCGTCTCCGGCGGCAGCTGCATGGCGCGGCGGCCAAAGTTTTCCCGGTCGGGGAACGAGGGATGCGCGCCGATGGCCACGCCCGATGCCTGCGCCCAGCGCACCGACTGCAGCATGGTCTGCGCGTCACCCGCATGGAAGCCACAGGCGATGTTGGCAGAACTGACCAGTTGCAGTAGTGCCTCATCGCTGGCGCAGCCCTCGCCGAGATCGGCATTTAAATCAATCTTCATTAAGCCCCCACATCATCTGATCCAGTGCGCGTTGCTGATGCTGGCGCGCCAGCATCGCCTCCGGCAGGGTGCAGTGAATAAAGTGAACAGGTTCACCCAGACGGATTTGCGCCAGGTGATAGAGATCGGCTTCGATAACCGAGGCGATGCGTGGATAGCCACCGGTGGTCTGGGCATCCGCCATCAGCACGATGGGCTGTCCGCTGGGTGGCACCTGAATCACGCCCGGCATGACGCCGTGTGACAGCAGTTCACGCGGATTTTCACGACTGAGTTGCCGCCCCTCCAGCCGGTAGCCCATCCGGTTACTTTGCGGGCTGAGTTTCCAGGCGGTGCGCCAGAATGCCTGCTGCGCGTCGCGGCTGAATTCGTGATACTCCGGGCCGGGCAGCGCACGGATCCGGTTGCCCCACAGCAGTTGCCGCACCCCGACTTTGCGGTCGAACGTCCGGGTCGGTTTGCCCAGCGGCAGGCGATCGCCATCCTGTAAGATTCGCCCTTTGAAGCCGCCAAAACCCGCTTTGAGATCGGTGCTGAGCGAGCCGAGCATCTCCGGCAGATCAAAACCGCCCTGCACCGCCAGATAGCTGCGCATGCCGCGCTTCGGCATTGCCAGCGAGAGCACCTGCCCTTTTTTTACTGCGGTGCGCCAGCCTGTCCAGACCGGCTGACCATCCAGCTCCGCCTGACAGCCCGCCCCCGTCAGCGCAAACCAGCCATTGCGGGTAAACTCCGCTTTAAACTGGCCCAGCACGATCTCCAGCACCGCGCTGTGGGGCGCATTGCCCACCAGCACGTTGGCGGTAAACATAGCAGGATAGTCGAGCACGCCGCCGGGGCTGATGCCATACTGCCGCCAGCCAGCGCGACCGGCATCCTGAATGGTGGTGGCCAGTCCGGCTCGCAGAATGTTTAACATACGCCCTCCTGTTGCGGCACAAAGCGCACGCGGTCGCCGGGACGCAGCAACACAGGCGGTTGCTGGCGCGGATCGAACAGCGCGGTGGAGGTATGTCCGATCAGCTGCCAGCCACCGGGCGAGGCCAGCGGATAGATGCCGGTCTGGCTGCCACCGATGCCGACCGATCCGGCGGGCACCGCGACTCTGGGTTCAGCACGGCGAGGCGTGTGCAGACGGGAATCGAGTCCGCCGAGATAGGGGAAGCCGGGCTGGAAGCCGATAAAAAACACCACATATTCGCTGCTGCTGTGCAGCTCAACCACCTGACGGGGCGTCAGTCCGGCATGTTCCGCCACTACGGTCAGATCTGGGCCAGTGGAGCCGCCATAGATCACCGGGATCGACACCTCCCGCGACGCGGGAAATTCCGCCTCACTCTCCTCCCACCAGCGCTGAAGACGCTCTATCGCATCCAGCGCATTCTGCTGGGGATCGCGCAGGATCAGGGTGATGTTGTTCATGCCGGGGATCACTTCCTGCACGCTCTCATGATCGCGCAGCCGCTGATTGAGTCCCCAGATGCGTTGCTGGCTCTCCAGTGAAACCGGCGGTTCCAGCTCCAGCACGACAGCGCGTTCCCCTGATAAATAACACCGTGCTCGTTGCAACCGCTACCTCCCGCTCAGTTGAGATCGCGCCTGACCGTGCCGCCAAAAGCAGCGGTTCGGCCAGTGCCTTATCTACATAAAGCAAACAGTTATGCGAAAGTGACAGGAAGATGTCAATCAATAAGCTCCGCTGCAGGCGCGCAGCAGCGTGGGTTCTCATCGAAGAATAAGGGCCTGCGCAGGCGTGCAGCAGCAGGAATAGCGTCAGGAAATAAGGCCCTGCGCAGGTGCGCAGGACCGGGAAGGGCATCAGGCAGGGTTAGGAATATCGATGAAGGTTACGTCCAGATTGTGGTGCTGAACCAGCCACTCGCCCAGCGCTTTTGCGCCGCCCCGCTCGGTAGCATGGTGCCCTGCGGCAAAAAAGTGCAGCCCCTGCTCACGCGCACTGTGGATGGTCTGTTCAGAAACTTCACCGGTTAGGTAAGCATCGACGCCTGCGGCCGCAGCCTGGTCGATAAAGCCCTGCCCGCCTCCGCTGCACCAGGCAATGCGGCGAATCAGGGCCGGCGCGTTGTCACCGCAATGCAGCGGCTGACGTCCCAGCCGCTCCCCGATTCGGCTGGCCAGCTGTTCGCCGGAGAGCGGCTCTGCCAGTTCCCCATGGAAAACGAGCGGCATCACTTCGCCCCGGATTTCAATATCCAGCAGTTTTGCCAGCTGCGCGTTGTTGCCCAGTTCCGGGTGCGCATCAAGCGGCAGGTGCCAGCCGTAGAGATTGATATCATTCGCCAGCAGGGTCCGCAGACGGCGGCGCTTCATCCCTTTAATCGCGGCCGGTTCGCTTTTCCAGAAATAACCGTGATGGACGATTATCGCATCGGCCTCGCGGGCGACCGCCTCATCCAGCAATGCCTGACAGGCAGTGACACCGGTGATAACCCGCTTAACCTCACTGCGTCCCTCAACCTGTAAACCGTTGGGGGCATAATCGCTGAAGGTGTGGCTGTTGAGATGCTGATTAATCAGCGCCTCCAGTTCGTAATGATTCATTCAGGCTCCTGCGAGGCCTCAGGCGGCGCTTTTGGCGCGCTCAAAGGCGTCTAATGTCTTTTTACGTGCGGCCTTATGATCCACGATTGGCGCCGGATAATCGAGTTTCTTATGATGCTTCTCCGCCCAGCGGTGCGGCTGGTGAATATCGCTGTCGGGGACATCGGCCAGTTCCGGCAGATAGTGGCGGATAAAATCGCCCTGCGGATCGAAGCGCTCGCCCTGGGTCGTCGGGTTAAAGATGCGGAAATAGGGTGCGGCGTCCGTCCCGGTTGACGCGGCCCACTGCCAGCCGCCATTGTTCGCCGCCAGATCGCCATCAATCAGTTGCTGCATAAAATAGCGCTCCCCTTCGCGCCAGTCGATCAGCAGATCTTTCACCAGAAAGCTGGCGGTGATCATGCGTAACCGGTTATGCATCCAGCCCATCTCCTTCATCTGCCGCATCGCAGCGTCAACGATCGGAAAGCCCGTTTTCCCCGCTTTCCAGGCGTCGAAATGGGCCTCATTGCGCTGCCATTCCACCCGGTGCGTCCAGTCAACAAAGGGCTTATGGCGGCACAGGGAGGGATAGGCGACCAGCAGATGCCGGTAAAATTCGCGCCAGATGAGCTCATTCAGCCAGGTAAATGCGCGGCTGTTGTCCAGCGCATCGGGATGTTCATGCAGGACACGATGCAGACACTGGCGGGGTGACAGTACGCCTGTTGCCAGATAAACCGACAGACGGCTGGTCGCATCCAGCGCAGGCAGATCGCGTTTGTCGGGATAGTCCAGCACCGGCTGTTTGGCGAAGTGGCGCAGACGCTTCAGCGCCGCAGTTTCGCCTGGCGGAAAAAGATCCCGGTCAAACTCGCCTTTGGGGTAGTCAAATGCAGGAATCGCCTGAGTCTTCAGCGGTGCGCCTTCACGCGCTTTTGGCGCAGGGACGCACTCCGGCAATCCCTGCTGAAGACGTCGGACAAAAGCTTTGCTGAAGGGCGTGAACACCTTATACATGGAGCGGTCGCCGCTCTGTACGCTACCGGGTGCCAGCAGCAGACTGTCATCAAATCCCTGACAGATAACCCCCGCTTTGTCGAGACGCTTTTCAGCTTCTGCATCACGCTGACGCTCATTGACCTCATACTGATAGTTATAGAAAAGCTGGTCGACCTTCTGCTTTTCACAAAACGCTTCCAGAGCATCAATGCTGTCGCTGAAGGTGTTACACGCCTGGTAGTGCAGTCTGATGCCCCGCTCTGCCAGCGCATCCTGCACTTCCAGCAGGCTGGCGTGGATAAAGGCAGCCTGTTTAGGTGACATCTCATGCTGTTGCCACTGTTCCGGCGTCGCCAGGAAGAGCGCAATGACGTTCGCCTTGCTGTCGCGACAGGCGGCGTGCAGCGCCAGATTATCGTTGATGCGTAAGTCGTTACGCAGCCAGACCAGATGGGTGGTCATACGCCTCCTGAATTACTGTCCGTAGCGTAAGCACAAGGCTTCGGGATAAGGGTCAAAATAACGTTGCTGAGCCAGCCACGGATGCGGGAACTCCGCCATGTAGTGCTTAAGGATGGTGATCGGCACTAGCAGCGGCTGCGTCCCCTGGCGATAGCGATCAATCAGCGTGGCCAGCTCCTGACGCTGTGGCGAGCTGAGCTGACGGCGGAAATAGCCCTGCACGTGCATCAGGACATTGGTGTGATTGCGGCGTGACGCGGGACGAGACATCAGCGCCATCATGCGGTTGCGGTATTCAAACGCAAAGGCGTCCAGCGAATCCCACTGACTCATGGAAGCGACAAAAGGTCCCAGCTCGCGATATTTTTCCTGCGAGTGCGCCAGCATCATCAGCTTGTAGCGGCTATGGAAGGCGATCAGCCCGTGGCGGGTCAGTCCCTGTTGCCACATCTGATTAAACTCATGCAGCGCACAGATGCGGCCGATGAAGTTTTCACGCAGCGCCGGATCGTGCAGGCGACCATCTTCTTCCAGCGGCAGCCAGGGCATTTCGCGCTGCAGAAATTCAGCGAAGATGCCGGTGCCGACTTTGCGGTTGTTGTTGGTGTCAGGTTCATAGACCCGCACACGCTCCATGCCACAGCTGGGGGATTTGGCACACAGGATGTAGCCCGAAAGATGATGCAGCGATTTTACCCGCTCTGCCGACCAGTCACGCATCTGGCGGGTGACTTCTTCCCCGCCATCTTTGCTGAAGCAGAGATGCAGCTCATCATCATCGCCCTGTTTCACCAGCCGTAATGCCGGACGCGGTGTAGGCAGGCCAATCGCCATTTCAGGACAGATCGGCTCAAAACGGACAAAGGGCATAAGATCCTGGGTCGCAAAAGTAAGACGCTTATGGCCACCATCAAACCTGACGCTATCGCCGAGCAGGCATGCACTGATTCCAACGGGGATTTTATTGCTCATACTTGTACAACCTCTGAAATCTTGTAGAGGTTTAAGTGTAGCGTAAAATAGTCAGGAAGACAGCGTTAAAGCAACAGGTTGCTCTCATTATTGTAGAAAAAAAGTAAAAAAAAGCCCGGTCTGCTGACCGGGCCTGCTTGCTGACAGGAGGCTTTACCAGAAGACGCCGCCTGCTGCTTCTGACTGGGCCAGCCAGACCGGTTTAGCGCTGGTTTTACACCAGATGCGGTGCAGATAGCTGTAGAAACGGGCGCGATCCTGGCGAAAAAGCATGACAGGAAGCGCGATAACGCCGAGAAGAACCACCAGCGTGCGGCGTGCAATAATTTTGTAGCGTGGATAAGCCTGATACATGGTTTTTCCTCCCGGCGAGCGAAACGGTGCGAATGTGATCTGTGTCTGACTTTACGCCAGATTGTGTAATTTTACTACTCGTCTGACCACTTAATTACCGCTATTTTTGCTGTTTAAGAATCAGCCTGTAATTAAGTTACACAAAGGTTATCGCAAGGTTATTGAAGAGTTGAAAGTGGCCGAACGATGAAGCCGCCGGACGGCAGCCAGAAATATTGATAAAGTAGCGCTTCGGCACCCCGTTAAGGCAGGTATTGCGTGACCACGGTTTTGATCGTTGAAGATGAAAAAGAGATCCGTCGCTTTGTCCGGCTCGCACTGGAGAGTGAAGCCCTTAAAGTTTTTGATGCAGATACGCTGCAGCGCGGACTGATTGAGGCGGCGACCCGTAAACCCGATCTGGTTATCCTGGATCTGGGCCTGCCGGATGGGGATGGCACCGATTTTATCCGCGATCTGCGCCAGTGGAGCGCCATGCCGGTGATTGTGTTATCCGCGCGCAGTGATGAGCAGGATAAGATCGCGGCACTGGATGCCGGTGCGGATGACTATCTGACCAAACCCTTTGGCATCGGCGAACTGATGGCGCGCGTGCGGGTTGCGCTGCGCCGTCATAGCAGCCAGCAGCCCGACGCCCGGGTTCATTTTGCCGATGTCAGTGTCGATTTTGCCGCACGACGGGTGCAGCGCGGCGACAGTGAGGTTCACCTCACTCCTATTGAATTTCGCCTGCTGAGTATTCTGCTGAACAATGCCGGGAAGGTGCTGACACAGCGGCAACTGCTGAGCCAGGTCTGGGGACCGAATGCGGTGGAGCACAGCCACTATCTGCGTATCTATATGGGACATCTGCGTCAGAAGCTGGAAGCCAACCCGACACAGCCTGCCCATCTGCTGACAGAAACCGGCATCGGCTACCGTTTTATGCCATGAAAAAAGGCGCCAGAGGCGCCTGCAGAAAGCTGACAAAGCCCAGGTCGGATCAATCTGACCGCAATACTCAGGCTCAAGGCGCAGGGAACACGGACAGAAGAGGAAAGCGTCCCGCGCCAGGGATGGCGCGGGACGAGCCTGTCATGGATGACGGCTTTTGCGTCTTTCCGATCTGTCCGTGTTCCCTGAGCTGCACGGCCTCACAGCAATGAGAACCGCGCCTTGTCACTTACTCTGAGGCGCCCGCGGCGCCTTTTCATTGCCCGACGGATCAGGCGTTTTTCAGCACTTCGCTGACAATCTCTACGGCTTCTTTCTCGATCTGCGCGCGGTGTTCTGCGCCCAGGAAGCTTTCACAGTAAATCTTGTAGGCGTCTTCAGTGCCTGACGGACGGGCCGCAAACCAGCCATTCTCCGTCATCACTTTCAGACCGCCAATGGATGCGCCATTGCCCGGTGCTGCCGTCAGGCGAGCGGTGATCGGGTCACCTGCCAGCGTATCCGCGCTGACCATCTCAGGAGAGAGCTTCGACAGCGCCGCTTTCTGCGCGGAAGTCGCTGATGCCTGCAGACGGTTGTAGCTAGGAGCACCAAAGCGTGCAGCCAGCTCATCGTAATGCTGCTGAGGGTTTTTACCGGTCACGGCAGTAATCTCAGCCGCCAGCAGACACATGATGATGCCATCTTTGTCCGTTGACCACGGCGTACCATCGAAACGCAGGAATGAGGCACCCGCGCTCTCTTCGCCACCGAAGCCGAAGCTGCCGTCATACAGACCATCAACAAACCACTTGAAGCCGACCGGCACTTCCACCAGCTTGCGACCAATGTCATTAACCACACGGTCAATCATGGCGCTGGAAACCAGCGTTTTGCCGACGGCAACGTCCTGGCCCCACTGCGGACGATGCTGGAACAGGTAGTTAATCGCCACAGCCAGATAGTGGTTTGGATTCATCAGACCCGCCGGGGTCACAATGCCGTGACGGTCATAATCAGGATCGTTACCGAATGCCAGATCAAACTTGTCGCGGTAAGCCAGCAGGCCTGCCATGGCGCTTTCAGACGAGCAGTCCATGCGCACCACGCCATCTTTATCCAGATGCATAAAGCGGAAAGTCTGATCGACCGCGTCATTGACCAGCGTCAGATCCAGCTTGTAGTGTTCCGCAATGCGCTGCCAGTAGGCGATACCTGAACCACCAAGCGGGTCAACGCCCAGCTTCAGGCCTGCTTTCTGGATAGCCGGGAAATCGATAATTTCGGCCAGGCCTTCAACGTAAGGCTGAATCAAATCTTTCTCGACCACATGACCGCTGGCCAGTGCCTGCTCCAGTGGCAGACGCTTAACCTCTTTCAGGCCATCTTTGATCAGCTGATTAGCGCGATCTTCCACCACTTTGGTGACGTTGGTATCAGCTGGTCCGCCATTAGGTGGGTTGTACTTGATGCCGCCATCTTCCGGTGGGTTATGGGACGGCGTAATCACGATGCCGTCAGCCAGCGGGCCACCCGATTTGTTGTGCTCAAGGATCGCATTTGAGATGGCAGGGGTCGGCGTATAGCCATTGTCCTGCTGCACAATCACGTCAACGCCATTCGCTGCCAGCACTTCCAGCACCGACAGGATTGCCGGCTCAGAAAGCGCATGCGTATCTTTGCCGACGTAGCAAGGCCCGGTGATGCCGTTCTTTTTACGCTCTTCAGCAATCGCCTGTGCAATCGCCAGAATGTGCATCTCGTTGAAGCTTTGACGCCCTGCACTGCCGCGATGGCCAGAGGTGCCAAATTTCACCGCATGTTCCGGATTCGCCACATCGGGCTGCAGGACATAATATTGTGACGTTAATTGTGCAACGTTAATCAAATCGCTCTGCTGGGCGGGTTGCCCGGCACGTGGGTGATTGGCCATCGGCGCTGCTCCCTGACGCTTAAGTTTTAGATGGTGCCGCAAACTTTTTCGGTGAGTTCCGCAGGGAACTGCATCGACAGCATGATGTGTTCGATCATGCTGCATTTACGGCCGGTATTGGTGTTGGTGATCACCCAGTACGGCGTGCCGGGCACATGCTTCGGCTTAGTATGGGTGCCATTCTGCAACAGCGTATGCTCATCACCTGCAAAGTAGACGCGGGTGCGGCCCTGCAGCGATGCAGTGGCCTCAGCAAAGGCTGCGGTATCAAGACGATAGAGCGTTGACAAAACGAGCATAAAGCGATTGACCGCCCGCTTCTGCTCCGCATATTCATCGGAGAGCAGCAGCTCACGCATCGCGCGCACACGATCCTGCGGGCGCGAACCCGCAGGCGCAGACGGCGCCTCTTTCGCTGCATCTTTTGAGGCAGGCTGAGCCGGCGAAGCGGGTGCCGTCTGACCGGCCGTAAACTTCAGCATACGACGCAGAATGTCAGATGCGCTTTCACCAATGTGCTGCGTGTGGCTGGCAATATAACGGTAGAGCTCTTCGTCAACTTCGATCGTTTTCATCTTATTCCGTACGGTTCTTTCTCATGACAGAACCACCTCTTTCCTGAAAAGCCCTGAGTATAGTCAGACAATTCAACGGATGTGCGGGTTCTAACATGAGGATTATAAAGTTAAATTCAGGCGGGTTGTTAGCAATCAAACGGTTTACGGGCAAAAGTCAGAATATGTCCTAATGCCGCCGGAACCGGCGCGCCTGAAAAGGTGAAACCATGATAACCTAAGCTCAGGTCTCAAACTTAAGAACTTTGCTATGATTTTGAACGCCCGTCTGCAAACTGAACAATCCCCTGCTGATTCTCTGCCCATCCTGCTTATTCACGGTCTGTTTGGCAGTCTTGACAACCTCGGCGTGCTGGCCCGTGGCCTGAAAGATGCCGGGCCACTGCTGCAGGTGGATGTCCGTAACCATGGACTCTCGCCGCGATCGGAGGAGATGAACTACGCTGTAATGGCGCAGGATATGGTCGATACGCTGGATGCGCACGGCATCGATCGCGTCGCGGTCATCGGTCATTCGATGGGCGGTAAAATCGCCATGACCATGAGCGCGCTGGTGCCGGATCGCATTGAGCGGCTGGTGATGATCGATATCGCGCCGGTCGATTATCAGACCCGGCGTCACGACCTGATCTTTGCCGGAATTCGCGCCGTCTCAGAGGCAGGCGTGACGCTACGCAGCGAGGCGGCCCGCATTATGCGGCCGGTGATTGAAGAAGAAGGGGTCATTCAGTTCCTGCTGAAGTCATTTCATGACGGCCAATGGCGCTTTAACGTGCCGGTGCTGTGGGATAACTACCCTACCCTTTCTGGCTGGCAGCCTGTTCCCGCCTGGCCTCATCCGGCTCTCTTTATCCGCGGCGGCGACTCCAGTTACCTGGATAACCGCTATCGCGATGCGTTACTTCAGCAGTTCCCGGCGGCGCAGGCCCACGTGATCGGCGGTGCAGGCCACTGGGTGCATGCTGAGAAGCCCGATGCCGTTTTGCGCAGTGTGCGGCGCTTTTTTGCGCTTTAAAAGCAAATAGATGGCAGTAAAGGTTTAGGATTGGCGTCCGGAGTAAGCGTGCAGTATGATGGCGCGCTAAAATTTTGCCGCAGGTCGATTTTTCTGCGGCAACGGCCAATAATTTATAATCTGCGCGGTGAGCGTCTGGCGCCCGCACCCATTCAGTTTTACTAAGCCATGGCAAAAGAACACACTGACCGCACGACGCTCGATCTGTTTGCTGATGAGCGCCGCCCGGGTCGCCCCAAAACCAGTCCGCTTTCGCGTGATGAACAGCTGCGCATCAATAAGCGCAATCAACTGAAACGTGACAAAGGGCGCGGACTGCGTCGTGTCGAACTGAAAATGAACAGTGAGGCCGTCGATGCACTCAATTCGCTGGCCGCGCAGCGTAATCTCAGCCGCAGCGAACTGATTGAACAGATGCTGCTGGCGCAGCTCAAACTGGATTGATGCGGGCAAATCGCACGCAGGAGCAAATGTCGAGGCTTTAACCGTTCCGCGGGTTTGTCTCGTCTGCTATTATTCGCAGAAATGTGCTGCGGCACACATCTCATTATCAGGATTTAAGAGGTTATTTTACTCATGGCACTCGTAGGCATCTTCTTTGGCAGCGATACCGGCAACACCGAAAACATTGCAAAAATGATCCAGAAACAGCTGGGTAAAGATGTTGCAGAAGTGCATGACATCGCGAAAAGTACAAAAGAAGACCTGGAAGCGTTTGATATCCTGCTGCTGGGCATCCCGACCTGGTACTACGGTGAAGCGCAGTGCGACTGGGATGACTTCTTCCCGACGCTGGAAGAGATCGATTTCAACGGCAAGCTGGTTGCCCTGTTTGGCTGTGGCGACCAGGAAGATTACGCTGAATATTTCTGTGATGCGATGGGCACAATCCGCGACATTATCGAGCCGCACGGCGCCGTTATCGTGGGTCACTGGCCAACAGAAGGCTACCATTTCGAAGCCTCAAAAGGTCTGGCTGATGAGACGCACTTCCTGGGCCTGGCCATTGACGAAGATCGTCAGCCTGAGCTGACCAGCCAGCGCGTTGATCAGTGGGTTAAGCAGATTTTTGATGAACTGCAGCTGAAAGAGATCATCGAAGCCTGATGCACCCCGCCTCAATGTGAGCGCCAGCTCACATTGAGGCAATGGAATTTCCTATAGAAATAATAGCCACATTTTTTTAACTTTCTTCGTTTAATCTGTAGAATACCCGCATCGATCTTCCGCGTATTAGCTCAGGCGGTATGACGCAGTGATGTACTGAAAGACCTCTGCCAGAATCCTCCCCGGCCCGGTGAAGCTTCCCCCATCGCCCATGATGATTCACGGCCCTCAGGTTTTCATTTCATCCCCTGAGCTCTATAATGAGACGCAAATGCGAATGAGCACAGATCGACATTCAAGGCGACAAGCCACAAAAGTGAATATTAGTAACAGGACAAAATCCGCATGACTGACAACAACACCGCATTAAAGAAGGCTGGCCTGAAAGTGACACTGCCCAGACTGAAAATTCTGGAAGTGCTTCAGGAACCTGAGTGCCATCACGTCAGCGCGGAAGATTTGTATAAACGCCTGATCGACATCGGCGAAGAGATTGGCCTGGCCACCGTTTACCGCGTGCTGAACCAGTTCGACGACGCCGGTATTGTGACCCGTCACAACTTTGAAGGCGGCAAATCCGTTTTCGAACTGACGCAGCAGCATCACCACGATCACCTGATCTGCCTGGACTGTGGCAAGGTTATTGAGTTCAGCGATGAATCCATCGAAACGCGTCAGCGTGAAATCGCGACCCGCCACGGCATCAAGCTGACCAACCACAGCCTCTATCTGTACGGACACTGTACGCTGGGCGACTGCCGTGAAGATGAGACCCTGCACGACCAGTAATCTGGCGTGCGGAAATAAAAAAACCGGTTACGTGACCGGTTTTTTTTCGTCTGTGCTCAGCTGAACCCTCAGGCCACCAGCGTCTCCTGCAGATAACGCCAGCGTGGATTCGAGCTGCTGCAATCCAGAATCGCCAGCGAAATACGGCTCTGGTTATTGCCATTCAGCATCTGCATCTCACGATACTGCACGGTGATCTCATTTTCGTGATGAGAGAGTATGACGTGCTCACAGGTCGCAATTCGCATCCCTTCCCGCTGCCCCTGCAGCTGTCGGAACAGCTCTTCGACCGCGTTAAGATCGTACTCTTTACCTTTTGGCGTCACCATGCGGAAATCAGGATGGAAAAAGGACATCATCAGCTCAAAGCTGTCATCCGATCCGGCAGGCTGATTAAAAATACGTTCAATGAGCTGATGTAAAACGACGACACTGTGTTTGGCTTCCTGAGCGAGGACTGGCATTTTTTTTCCTTATATAACCCGCTTTGCTACCTCTTAGAGCGCATAGCCTACCTGAAAGCGGACAATTCACATCCTGAAATTGATTAATTTTTTTAAACTCAGATTTCTCTCACAAGGCAGTCTGAGCAGGATTTGCGTTAAGCCAGAATAAACGTCGGCAATTCTCAACACAGGGGCAATAAAAAAGGGCGATTAATCGCCCTTTTGTCATTTTATGAGGTCAGCCCTAAACGATTATTCGCCCGTTTTAGCCCAGGTATCGCGAAGCCCCACGGTGCGGTTAAACACCAGCTGCGTCGGTTTAGAGTAAACGCTGTCGGCGCAGAAATAGCCCTCTCGCTCAAACTGGAACGGGGTGGCTGCTTCCACATCGCGCAGGCTCGGTTCGACGAAACCATTTTTGATGCTCAGTGAATCAGGGTTGATCACCGCCAGGAAATCTTCAGCCGCCGCCGGATTCGGCACGCTGAACAGTCGGTCATAGAGGCGGAACTCGGCAGGCTGCGCATGATCCGCAGACACCCAGTGAATCACCCCCTTCACCTTGCGGCCATCGGCCGGATCTTTGCTCAGGGTATCCACATCGCTGGTGCAGTAGATGCAGGTAATGTTGCCCGCTTCATCTTTGGCTACCCGCTCTGCACGGATCACATAGGCATTGCGCAGACGGACTTCTTTGCCCAGAACCAGACGTTTATATTGTTTGTTCGCCTCTTCGCGGAAATCTGCACGGTCAATCCAGATCTCACGGCTGAACGGCACTTCACGCGTGCCCATTTCCGGTTTACCCGGATGGTTAGGCATGGTGATGACCTCGTTATGACCGGCGGGCAGGTTTTCGATCACCACTTTCAGGGGATCGAGTACTGCCATCGCGCGTGGCGCATTTTCGTTCAGATCATCACGGATGCAGGATTCCAGTGACGCCATCTCGACGATGTTATCCTGCTTGGTCACGCCAATACGACGGCAGAACTCACGGATAGAAGCTGCGGTGTAACCACGACGGCGCAGACCTGAAACGGTCAGCATGCGCGGATCGTCCCACCCTTCTACGTGCTTCTCGGTCACCAGCTGAGTGAGTTTGCGTTTTGACATCACCGCATACTCCAGATTCAGGCGCGAGAACTCATACTGGCGCGGATGAACCGGAATCGTGATGTTGTCCAGCACCCAGTCATAAAGACGGCGGTTGTCCTGGAACTCCAGCGTACAGAGCGAGTGCGTAATGCCTTCCAGCGCATCGGAAATGCAGTGGGTAAAGTCATACATCGGGTAGATGCACCACTTGTTGCCGGTCTGGTGATGTTCTGCAAACTTGATGCGGTAAAGCACCGGATCGCGCATAACGATGAAGTTCGAAGCCATATCGATTTTGGCGCGCAGACAGGCTGTGCCTTCCGCAAAGCCACCGTTTCGCATTTTTTCAAACAGCGCCAGGTTCTCTTCCACGCTGCGATCGCGATACGGGCTGTTTTTGCCCGGCTCTTTCAGGGTGCCACGATATTCGCGAATCTGATCCGGGCTCAGCTCATCAACGTAAGCCAGCCCTTTGGTAATCAGCTCAACGGCATAGTTGTAGAGCTGATCGAAATAGTCTGATGAGTAGCAGACTTCACCGCTCCACTCAAAACCCAGCCACTGGACGTCACGCTTGATGGATTCAACGAATTCCATATCCTCTTTAACCGGATTGGTATCGTCGAAACGCAGGTTGCATTGCCCCTGATAATCCTGGGCGATGCCAAAATTCAGACAGATCGATTTCGCATGACCAATGTGCAGATAGCCATTGGGCTCCGGCGGAAAACGGGTATGCACGCTGCTGTGCTTACCGCTCGCCAAATCTTCGTCAATGATCTGACGAATAAAGTTAGTTGGGCGGGCTTCAGCCTCACTCATCTCAAAAATCCTCAATACGAATAACGGGTGATTTGTACCACGAAGTAACGGAGTATGATCCACAAAGCGTCTGAGGGAAACAACCGTTTGTTAAGCCTTTAAAACAAAAAAGGCAGGAATCGCTTCCTGCCTGTGGGGTTCTGTTGCGGGGATTAGCCTTTCACTTCATACAGCGGGGTTTCACCTGCGACGACCGGACCGTGGGCCAGGCGTGTCAGACCCGCGAAATCTTCACTGTTACTGACCACCACCGGACTCACCATTGAGCGGGCATTCGCGTTCAGGAATTCAAGATCCATCTCCAGCACCGGCTGACCGGCTACCACGCTGGCACCCTCTTCCGCCAGCCGGGTGAAGCCTTTTCCGTCCAGCGCCACGGTATCGAGTCCCATGTGAACCACGATCTCGACACCATTATCGGTTTCCAGACAGAACGCATGATTGGTATTGAAGATTTTCACCAGCGTTCCGGCAATCGGTGCCACAACCCATTTGTCGCTGGGTTTGATGGCCAGCCCGTCGCCTACCGCTTTGCTGGCAAAGGCTTCATCCGGAACCGCATCCAGTGCCACGACCTCTCCCGTTACCGGTGCCAGCAGCGTCGCAATAACGCGCTTCTCACTGTTCAGCACGGCCTGCGGTTTAACCTCCGGCTCTGCCGCTGGCGTCGTGCCGGAAGCAGCAGCCGCGACCGGGCCTTTAGCCAGCACTTTTTTCATGGCGGAGGCGATGCCTTCGGCCTGGGTGCCGACAATGATCTGCACGCTCTGTTTATTCAGACGGATAACGCCGGACGCGCCCAGACGCTTCGCCACGCTCTCATTAACCTGAGCGGAATCATTAACGTTCAGACGCAGACGGGTGATGCAGGCGTCAATGCTGGTCAGGTTAGCGGAGCCACCGACCGCACCGATGTAGCGACGTGCCAGGGATTCCGTGGCGCTTTCGCCGTTATCGCTGTTGTCCACGTTGACGTCATAACCATCGCTTTCATCACCGGCCACCGCCAGCTCGCGGCCAGGGGTCATCAGATTGAATTTTTTGATGGTGAAGCGGAAGACCACGTAATAGATAGCAAAGAACACCAGCCCCTGCGGGATCAGCATGTACCAGTGGGTCGCCAGCGGGTTACGGGTCGACAGCACCATATCCACCAGCCCGGCGCTGAAACCAAATCCGGCGATCCAGTGCATGCTGGCGGCGATGAAGACAGAAATACCGGTCAGTACGGCGTGGATCAGATAGAGCACCGGTGCCACGAACATGAAGGAGAACTCCAGCGGTTCAGTGATACCGGTAAAGAAGGCGGCAAACGCAGCAGCCAGCATGATACTGCCCACTTTGACGCGATTTTCAGGACGCGCGCAGTGATAGATAGCCAGCGCAGCGCCAGGCAGACCAAACATCATGATCGGGAAGAAGCCCGCCTGATAGCGACCGGTGATGCCCACGGTGGCCGACCCATCCGCCAGTGACTGCGCACCGCCGAGGAATTTAGGAATGTCATTAATGCCGGCCACATCGAACCAGAACACGGAGTTCAGCGCGTGATGCAGACCGACCGGAATCAGCAGACGGT
Organism: Pantoea sp. PA1; assembly: GCF_056856975.1. Lineage (NCBI taxonomy): Bacteria > Pseudomonadati > Pseudomonadota > Gammaproteobacteria > Enterobacterales > Erwiniaceae > Pantoea > Pantoea sp. PA1. The sequence continues at coordinate 320,750 of NZ_JBXGEE010000001.1, read as the reverse complement.
TAAAGAAGGCGTAAATACCGGCCCCGACCGAGCCAAGCTTCTGGATATGCTCGCCAAAGCCTACCAGACCATTGAACACCACCGGCCAGATATACATCAGGATAAAGGCGACGAAGATCATCAGGAACGAAACGAGAATCGGCACCAGCCGGCGTCCGCTGAAGAAAGAGAGCGCCTTAGGCAGTTCGACGTGGCTGAAGCGGTTATAGACTTCTGCCGAGAGAATACCGACCAGAATGCCGACAAACTGGTTTTCGATTTTGCCAAAGGCAGCAGGCACCTGAGCCAAAGGAATTTTCTGAATCATTGAGACAGCGGCTGGTGAGCAGAGCGTGGTGACCACCAGGAAGCCGACAAAGCCGGTGAGGGCCGCCGCGCCATCTTTATCTTTCGACATGCCGTAGGCGATACCGATCGCAAACAGGACTGACATGTGCTCAATAATCGCCGCACCGGACTTAATCAGCAACGCTGCCAGCGCGTTATCTGCACCCCAGCTGACGGGATCGAGGTAGTACCCTACCCCCATAAGTATCGCTGCCGCTGGCAGGGTGGCAACCGGCACCATCAGTGCCCGCCCTACCTTCTGTAAATAACTTAACATGGACCTTCCCCCTATGAGCCTGACTTGTCGCTTTGCGCCGCTTAATGTTGTTATGTCAGCTGCAAAGATTGTGAATACACTGCATGTCACGCAGCGAAGTGTAATGACAAATTAATTCGCCTCGCAAATTAAAACCCCGACATATGTGACTTTTATCACTAAAAAACATCGGGTCACACTGCAACATCTGGCTATGAATGCAAACTTATTTTATGATCCGAAATATTGAATTGCGCTCCGGCCGTGGCGAGAATAGAAAATCTGTTCAGGCTGATGATTTACGCAACGGTTCAGCGATCCCCTTTCCATTTCAAATGAGGTGAAACATGAGACTGATTCCTTTAGCGACGCCAACCCAGGTCGGCAAATGGGCCGCCCGACATATTGTTAACCGCATCAACGCGTTTAACCCGACGGCGGAAAAACCTTTCGTCCTGGGTCTGCCTACCGGCGGCACGCCACTGGAGGCATACAAACACCTGATTGATATGCACAAAGCGGGCCAGGTCAGTTTTAAGCATGTTGTGACGTTCAATATGGATGAATATGTGGGCCTGCCAAAAGAGCATCCGGAGAGTTATCACAGCTTCATGTATCGTAATTTCTTCGATCACGTTGATATTCAACCGGAAAATATCAACCTGCTGAATGGTAATGCACCCGATATTGACGCAGAATGTCGTCAGTACGAAGAGAAAATTCGCGCGCTGGGTAAAATTCACCTGTTTATGGGGGGTGTCGGTAACGACGGCCATATCGCCTTTAACGAACCGGCTTCATCGCTGGCTTCGCGAACCCGCATTAAAACCCTGACCCATGATACCCGCGTAGCGAACTCTCGCTTCTTCAACGGCGACGTTGACCAGGTGCCTAAATACGCGCTGACGGTCGGCGTCGGCACGCTGCTGGATGCAGAGGAAGTGATGATTCTGGTTACCGGCCATGTTAAAGCGCAGGCCCTGCAGGCGGCGGTTGAAGGCAACGTCAACCATATGTGGACCATCAGCTGCCTGCAGCTGCACGCAAAATCGGTGGTGGTGTGTGATGAGCCGGCCACCATGGAACTGAAAGTGAAAACCGTGAAATATTTCCGCGAAATGGAAGCGGAAAATATGAAAGGCGTGTAACAGAACATTGTCATGCCCTGCTGTTACGCTGCGTGACAGCAGGCCAGGACGGGAGAAGAGAGATGTACGCATTAGTCAACGGTCGCATCTACAGCGGTCATGAGATTCTGGATAACTACGCGGTCGTGGTTGACGGGACGCAGATTGCGCACGTCTGCCCGCGTGAAGCGGTTGCGGCGGATGTTGAATTGCGGGATGTGGCGGGTGCCATCATTGCGCCAGGCTTTATCGATCTCCAGCTTAACGGCTGTGGTGGCGTGCAGTTTAATGACGACATTGATGCGCTCAGCGTTGAAACGCTGGAGATCATGCAGCGCGCCAATGAGAAATCGGGCTGCACCAGCTTTTTACCGACGCTGATCACCAGCAGCGATGCCCTGATGAAGCGGGCCATCGAAACCATGCGCGCCTATCTGCAAAAACATCAGCATCAGGCGCTGGGTCTGCATCTGGAAGGCCCGTGGCTCAGCAAGGCGAAGAAAGGCACCCACGATCCGGCGCTGATTCGCCTGCCGGATGCGGCGATGGTGCAATATCTGTGTGACAACGCCGATGTCATCACCAAAGTGACGCTGGCGCCGGAAAATGCCGGTCGCGAGGTGATTCGACAGCTGACTGACGCCGGGATCATTGTGTCTGCCGGTCACTCCAGTGCAACGTATGAAGAGGCGAAAGCGGGCTTCTCGGCTGGCGTGAGTTTTGCGACACACCTCTACAACGCGATGCCCGCCTTTGCCGGTCGTGAACCGGGGCTTATCGGTGCGCTGTTTGATTCGCCTGATGTATACTGCGGCATTATTGCGGATGGTTTACATGTACATTACGCTAACGTGCGCAATGCTAAACGCATAAAAGGCGACAAGCTGGTGCTGGTAACGGATGCCACCGCACCGGCGGGCGCGGCAATCAGTGAGTTTATTTTTGCTGGCAAAACAATCTATTATCGTGACGGGCTCTGTGTTGACGAAAACGGCACACTCAGTGGTTCAGCCCTGACGATGATTGAAGCGGTACGGAACAGCGTCGAGCATGTGGGTATCGCACTGGACGAAGCATTGCGCATGGCATCACTCTACCCGGCACGGGCGATGGGCGTGGAAAAACAGTTAGGCTCGATCGAAGCAGGAAAAATCGCGAACCTGACTGTGTTTACGCGCGACTTTAAAATCATTAAGACGTTTGTCAACGGAGACGACGTCCTGAGCGAGTAAGCACTGAATGACCACTGGCGGCCAGTCACAAATAGGAAATGTCGATCTTGTTAAGCAACTTAATAGCGCAGCGGTTTACCGGCTGATTGATCAACAGGGGCCGATATCGCGCATTCAGATTGCCGAACTCAGCCAGCTCGCCCCCGCCAGCGTCACGAAAATTACCCGCCAGTTGATTGAGCGCGGCCTGATCAAAGAGGTAGACCAGCAGGCGTCTACCGGTGGTCGCCGCGCTATCTCGATTATCACTGAAACCCGCCACTTCCAGACCATCGGCGTCCGGCTCGGCCGTCACGATGCCACCCTTACGCTGTTTGACCTCAGCGGCAAATCGCTGGCGCAGGAGGATTATGCGCTGCCGGAACGCACCCAGGAGACGCTGGAGCATGCGCTGTTTAATGCCATCAGCGGCTTCATCGAGCAGCACCAGCGTAAAATCCGCGAGCTGATCGCCATTTCCGTGATCCTGCCCGGCCTGGTCGACCCGATTAACGGGGTGATTCGCTATATGCCGCACATCGCTGTCAGCCACTGGCCGCTGGTCGCCAGCCTGAAGAAACGCTTTAACGTTACCAGTTTTGTGGGTCACGATATCCGCAGTCTGGCGCTGGCCGAGCACTACTTCGGTGCAAGCCGCGACTGTGCTGACTCAATTCTGGTGCGGTTACACCGGGGGACCGGTGCCGGCATTATCGCCAACGGCCATATTTTTCTCGGCAGCAACGGTAACGTCGGCGAGATCGGCCACATTCAGGTCGATCCGTTAGGCGAACGCTGCCACTGCGGTAACTTTGGCTGCCTGGAAACCATTGCCGCCAATGGCGCCATTGAAAACCGTGTGCGTCACCTGCTGAATCAGGGCTACCCCAGTGTGCTGACGCTGGAGGCGTGCCAGATGCCCCACATCTGCAAAGCGGCGAATCAGGGTGATGCCCTGGCCTGTGAAGTGATCGAGTACGTGGGGCGCTATCTCGGCAAGGCGATTGCCATCGCCATCAACCTGTTTAATCCACAAAAAGTGGTGCTGGCGGGAGAGATTACCGAAGCAGAAAAAGTGCTGCTGCCCGCGATTGAGGGCTGCATCAATACCCAGGCATTAGAGGCCTTCCGTAAGCATCTGCCGGTTGTTCGTTCGACACTGGATCATCGTTCTGCGATTGGTGCCTTTGCGCTGGCTAAACGTGCCATGCTTAACGGCATTCTGCTGCAACACCTTCTGGAAGATTAAGCTCACCCGCTGCTGTGGCGGGCCACACCGGATCTGACTATGACCATAAAAAGCGTAATTTGTGATATTGATGGCGTGCTGATGCACGACAACACGGCCGTTCCCGGCGCACAGGAATTTCTGCAGCGCATTCTGGCCAAAGAGATGCCGCTGGTGGTGCTGACCAACTACCCTTCGCAGACTGAGCAGGATCTGGCTAACCGTTTTGCCTCAGCAGGCGTTGAGGTGCCTGATTCCGTCTTCTACACCTCGGCAATGGCCACCGCGGACTTCCTGCGCCGTCAGGAGGGCAAAAAGGCGTATGTGATTGGTGAGGGCGCGCTGATTCATGAACTCTACAAAGCGGGCTTTACCATTACCGATGTGAATCCCGACTTTGTGATTGTCGGAGAGACACGCTCCTTTAACTGGGACATGATGCATAAAGCGGCCTTCTTTGTTGCCAACGGCGCTCGCTTTATTGCCACCAATCCCGATACCCATGCGCGTGGGTTTATTCCCGCCTGTGGCGCACTCTGTGCGGGGATTGAGAAGATATCCGGCCGCAGCCCCTTTGTTGTGGGCAAACCAAGCCCTTACATCATGCGTGCCGCGCTGAACAAAATGCAGGCTCACTCCGAAGAGACGGTCATCGTCGGCGATAACCTGCGCACCGATATTCTGGCCGGTTTTCAGGCGGGTCTGGAGACGGTGCTGGTGCTCTCTGGCGTTTCCACCCTGAGCGATATTGACGCGATGCCCTTCCGCCCGGACTGGATCTATCCCTCTGTTGCCGATATTGACCTGTTCTGATTCAGTTTGCTTATGACGCATCGGGCTGAATTGTGATGCGTCTCCCCTTTTTCTCCGCTTTTACCCTCTGTTTGCCGCCTGATTTTTGCTCAAAAAATGCATTTCATTGCAGATCCAACAACAAATAAGCTCTTAAATTATCGTTTATTCAATTTTATCGTTATGTGATCAATATTTTTATCAGTAAATCACGATTCCTCTTGCATTGACGGCACCAAATAGCGCATTTTCTTATCTATCACGCAGCGTCAGGCTGCCGGACAAACCTAAAAGATAACATCGCCGTAAGGTGAGCTCAGGAGTCAGTTATGTGTTCAATTTTTGGTGTGCTGGATCTGAAAAGCGATCCTGTTGAGCTGCGCAAAAAGGCGCTGGAATGTTCACGCTTAATGCGTCATCGCGGCCCGGACTGGTCAGGCGTCTACGCTGATGACCATGCCATCCTGGCGCATGAACGTCTCTCAATTGTTGACGTTAACAACGGCGCACAGCCGCTGTACAACGCCGACCACACCCATGTCCTGGCAGTCAACGGCGAAATTTATAACCATCAGGCGCTGCGCGCGGAACTCAGCGATCGCTATGCGTTTCAGACCGGTTCTGACTGTGAAGTGATTCTGGCGCTCTATCAGGAGAAAGGGGTCGACTTCCTTGATGACCTGGAAGGCATGTTCGCCTTTATCCTCTACGACAGCGTCAAAAACACGTATCTGATTGGCCGTGACCATATCGGTATCATCCCGCTCTATATGGGTAACGATGAGCATGGCAACCTCTATGTCGCGTCAGAAATGAAAGCGCTGGTACCGGTCTGCCGTTCGATTAAAGAGTTTCCGCCGGGAAGCTACCTCTCCAGCACCGATGGCGAAATCCGTCGTTACTGGCAGCGCGACTGGATGGAATACAAAAACGTTGAGCACAACACCACCGATGCGGCCGGCCTGAAGCATGCGCTGGAAGAGTCTGTGAAAAGTCACCTGATGTCAGATGTGCCTTACGGTGTGCTGCTGTCGGGCGGTCTGGACTCCTCCATCATTTCCGCCGTGACCAAACGTTTTGCGGCAAAGCGTGTTGAAGACCAGGATAAAAGTGATGCGTGGTGGCCACAGCTTCACTCCTTTGCTGTCGGGCTGGAAGGCTCACCCGATCTGAAAGCGGCGAAAGCCGTGGCGGAACATCTGGGCACCGTGCACCATGAGATTCATTTCACCGTGCAGGAAGGTCTGGATGCGATTCGCGATGTGATTTATCACATTGAAACCTATGACGTCACCACCATCCGTGCCTCCACGCCGATGTACTTAATGTCGCGTAAAATCAAGGCAATGGGCATCAAGATGGTGCTGTCAGGCGAAGGCGCAGATGAAGTGTTCGGCGGCTACCTTTACTTCCATAAAGCCCCCAACGCTAAAGAGTTCCACGAAGAAAACGTGCGTAAACTGCAGGCCCTGCATATGTTCGACTGTGCCCGCGCCAACAAAGCGATGTCCGCCTGGGGCGTTGAGGCCCGCGTGCCGTTCCTGGATAAAAAATTCCTGGATGTGGCGATGCGTATCAACCCGGAAGATAAAATGTGTGGCAGCAACGGCAAAATGGAGAAGCACATTCTGCGTGAATGTTTCTCCTCCTACCTGCCGGAAAGCGTGGCGTGGCGTCAGAAAGAGCAGTTCTCAGATGGCGTCGGTTACAGCTGGATTGACTCGCTGAAAGAGGTGGCTGCGAAGCAAATCAGCGACCAGCAGCTGGCAACCGCTCACTTCCGCTTCCCGCACAACACGCCGGGGTCGAAGGAAGCCTATCTCTACCGTGAGATCTTTGAAGAGCTGTTCCCGCTGGCCAGCGCCGCGGAGTGTGTGCCAGGCGGTCCATCAGTAGCCTGTTCGTCAGCCAAAGCGATCGAGTGGGACGAGGCGTTTAAAAACATGAACGATCCATCAGGTCGTGCCGTTGGTGTGCATCAGTCAGCCTATCAATAAGCCGACTGAGCACGGTCAGAATGGGCCCGCTGCGGCCCATTTTTTTGACGATTAGCGTTGTATTCACTGAAAAATTGCCGAATAAACCGCCATGCTGGTTATAAGCCACGCAAACAGCCATAACCAGGCAAAAATCGGTAAAAAAATTGTTGACGCTGTCAGGTCAACTCCGCATAATGCGCCCCGCAACGCCGATGAAGGTAACGCGAAAAAAAGATGGCTACGTAGCTCAGCTGGTTAGAGCACAGCACTCATAATGCTGGGGTCACAGGTTCGATTCCCGTCGTAGCCACCATCTTTTTTTGCGGGAGTGGCGAAATTGGTAGACGCACCAGATTTAGGTTCTGGCGCCGCAAGGTGTGCGAGTTCAAGTCTCGCCTCCCGCACCATTTCATTATTCGGCAGCGTGGATGGGATATCGCCAAGCGGTAAGGCACCGGTTTTTGATACCGGCATTCCCTGGTTCGAATCCAGGTATCCCAGCCAATTTTGATGATTCTCGATGCTGAGAACGGACGAATGGGATATCGCCAAGCGGTAAGGCACCGGTTTTTGATACCGGCATTCCCTGGTTCGAATCCAGGTATCCCAGCCATCATTAAAATGCAGTACAATTTGGCTACGTAGCTCAGCTGGTTAGAGCACAGCACTCATAATGCTGGGGTCACAGGTTCGATTCCCGTCGTAGCCACCATATAATTGGGGTGTCGCCAAGCGGTAAGGCACTGGTTTCTGATACCAGCATTCCGGGGTTCGAATCCCTGCACCCCAGCCATACAAAGACAATTTGAAAAACACCATTATTGGGGTGTCGCCAAGCGGTAAGGCACTGGTTTCTGATACCAGCATTCCGGGGTTCGAATCCCTGCACCCCAGCCAAATTGCACAACAGGCCCGCTTTTGCGGGCTTTGTTGTTTTTGTCCTCTGCCTTTCTGACGGCTGACCCACCCTGCGGTGAGCCAGACCGCCTCTCTGTTACAATCCCAGCGCGTAGCGCAGCACCTGCCGCTTCAGTACCCCGGAATGTTCGGCGGCGATCAAACCGAGATTTCGTGCAAACCGCAGCGGAGCCAGCTGATTGCTGAAGGCGAAGTAGAAGAGATCCATCCCCCCCTGCATCAGCATGTTGTCGCGGCGGCGCTTGCGGTGATAACGCTGCAGCACCCGCTCAGAGGCCCACTCTTCCGCCGCATCGCGCGCGCTGACCAGCACATCAATCAACGCATCAATATCGCGATAGCCCAGATTGACGCCCTGCCCGGCCAGCGGATTGATGGTGTGCGCCGCATCGCCAACCAGCGCCAGCCCCGGCAGCACATACTGCGACGCGTGACGGCGCACCAGCGGGAAACTGCCCGCCGCGTGGGCTTTAAAACGTCCCAGCCGCGCCGGGAAGTGACTGGCAATCTCTTTTTCCAGCTGAGCCATCGGCATCGCCTGAAGCTGACGGACTCTTGCCGGTGCGTCATACCAGACCAGCGAGGCCCGGTTGTCATACAGCGGCAAAAAGGCGCGTGGCCCCTGAGGCGTGAAGTGCTGCCAGGTGGCATCGCCTGCCGGATGTTCACAGGTCACGCTGATCAGTAAACAGGACTGCGCATAGCTCCAGCCATGAATCCCGATGCCGGCCATCTGCCGCACCTGCGAATTGGCCCCATCGGCGCCGATCACCAGCCGGGTATGCAGCGTCACGCCATCGCTCAGGTCGACGCGCCAGCCGCCGTTTTCCGGCTGCAGATTTTCCAGCGTGGCCGGGCAGTAGCAGGTCACATTCCGCGACTGCATCTCTTCCCACAACGCGCGCTGAAGAACGCTGTTCTCGACCATGAAACCCAGCTCCGGCAATCCCAGCGAGGCGGCATCGAAACTCACCTGCGCCGTCTGCCACTCCCAGGTTTCCAGCCTGCGATAAGGGGCGCTTCGCATCGCTTCCACCCGCGGCCAGACGCTGAGCTGCTTCAGTAACGCCACCGAGGAGGAACCGATCGCTGAAATGCGCAGATCGGGATCGCTGTCGGCATCAAAGGGGGCGGGCTCGGCGCGTTCAATGACCGCCACGCGAAAACGCTGCTGCGTCAGTCCGCAGGCCAGCGCAGCACCCACCATGCCTCCCCCGACAATCACCACATCAAACTGATTATCCTGCATTGCTTCTATCCTTCTCTTAATCCCGTCCGCCTGCGCAACACGGGTCTGAATACAGCAAAGTGTACCGGAAAACCGGAGGGCTGACAGAAAAGCCCGCAGGCTGGTCACAACCGCATCAAAGCATTACAATACGCGCCCCGCACTTCACTGCACTGAATCAATGGCTAGCGCGATGACAAAAAAACTGCATATCAAAACCTGGGGATGTCAGATGAATGAGTATGATTCATCGAAGATGTCTGATCTGCTGAACAGTACGCACGGCTATACGCTGACCGAGGTCGCTGAAGAAGCGGATGTTCTGCTGCTTAACACCTGCTCTATCCGCGAAAAAGCGCAGGAGAAGGTTTTCCACCAGCTGGGGCGCTGGAGAAAGCTGAAAGAGCGTAACCCGGATGTGATCATTGGCGTGGGCGGCTGTGTGGCGTCACAGGAAGGAGATCATATTCGTCAGCGAGCGCCCTGTGTGGACATCGTATTTGGCCCGCAGACCCTGCACCGCCTGCCGGAGATGATCAACACCGTGCGCGGCAGTAAAAGCCCGGTGGTAGACATCAGCTTCCCGGAAATCGAAAAGTTTGACCGCCTGCCGGAACCCCGCGCAGAAGGTCCGACAGCCTTTGTCTCCATCATGGAAGGCTGCAACAAATATTGTACGTTCTGCGTGGTGCCTTACACCCGTGGTGAGGAAGTAAGCCGTCCGTGTGACGACATTCTGCTGGAGATTGCTCAGCTGGCGGCGCAGGGCGTGCGCGAAGTGAACCTGCTGGGTCAGAACGTCAACGCCTGGCGCGGTGCTTCCTTTGATGGCGACACCTGTACCTTCGCTGAGCTGCTGCGCCTGGTCGCCGCCATCGACGGTATTGACCGCATCCGCTTCACCACCAGCCACCCGATTGAGTTCACGGATGACATCATCGATGTCTACCGTGATACGCCGGAGCTGGTGAGCTTCCTCCATCTGCCGGTGCAGAGCGGCGCAGACCGCATTCTCACGCTGATGAAACGCGCTCACACGGCATTGGAATATAAAGCGATTATCCGCAAACTGCGCGCGGCGCGTCCCGATATTGAAATCAGCTCTGACTTCATCATCGGTTTCCCGGGTGAAACCCAGCAGGATTTCGAGCAGACCATGAAGCTCATCGCCGACGTGAATTTCGATGTCAGCTTCAGCTTTGTCTACTCAGCCCGTCCCGGCACGCCCGCCGCTGACCTGCCGGATGATGTCAGCGAGGAGGAGAAGAAGCAGCGTCTGTGGATCCTGCAGGATCGCATCAACCAGCAGGCGCAGGCGATCAGTCGCCGCATGCTGGGCACCGTGCAGCGTATTCTGGTTGAAGGCATCTCCCGCAAGAACGTCATGGAAGTCTCTGGCCGCACCGAAAATAACCGCGTGGTCAACTTTGAAGGCTCACCTGAGATGATCGGCCGGTTTGTGGATGTTGAAATTGTCGACGTCTACACCAACTCCCTGCGCGGCAGGCTGGTGCGCACCGAAGATGAGATGGGCCTGCGCATGGCCCAGAGCCCGGCGTCTGTGATTGCCCGCACCCGCAAAGAGAATGACATCGGCGTGGGTCTCTTCCAGCCGTGATACCGGCTTTATTGTGCGGCAGCGCGCTTCGCGCTGCCGCCCGTTTCACATTGCGACACTTGCTTTCTGAAGCTGTTGCCCAAATATCTCTCCTTAAGCTTGCGCCCAGGCGTTACGGCATAAATAATTTCGTTATGGTGCATCCGGTTAAGCTCAACGGTGCGTCAGACACACCCCATAACTGGCCCTGAGTGACCCAAAGGATTCGTTTGAATATCGAAACTCGTGAAATCGCCCTTGAACCGGCTGATAACCGTCGTCTGATGAGCCTGTGCGGGCCGTTCGATGACAATGTGAAACAGCTTGAGCGCCGACTGGGTATTGAGATCAATCGTCGCGACAACGTCTTTAAACTGGTTGGACGCCCTCTGTGCGTCAATGCCGCCGCCGATATCCTGAAAACGCTCTATGTGGATACGGCGCCCGTGCGCGGCGACATTCCGGATATCGAGCCGGACCAGATTCATCTCGCCATCAAAGAGAGCCGGGTGCTGGAACAAACCGCGGACAGCGTGCCGGAGTACGGTAAAGCGGTCAACATCAAGACCAAACGTGGCGTTATCAAACCGCGCACGCCGAACCAGGCGCAGTACATCGCAAATGTCCTCGACCACGATATCACCTTTGGTATCGGCCCGGCCGGTACCGGTAAAACCTATCTGGCCGTGGCCGCCGCGGTGGACGCGCTGGAGCGTCAGGAGATCCGTCGCATCATGCTGACCCGCCCGGCGGTAGAAGCGGGTGAAAAACTGGGCTTCCTGCCCGGCGATCTGAGCCAGAAAGTCGACCCCTATCTGCGTCCGCTCTACGATGCGCTGTTTGAAATGCTCGGTTTCGAGCGGGTTGAAAAGCTGATGGAGCGCAACGTCATTGAAGTGGCCCCGCTGGCCTACATGCGTGGTCGTACCCTGAACGATGCGTTTATCATTCTTGATGAGAGCCAGAACACCACCATCGAACAGATGAAGATGTTCCTGACGCGTATCGGCTTTAACTCCAAAGCGGTCATTACCGGCGACGTGACCCAGATTGACCTTCCGCGCCACGTTAAGTCCGGCCTGCGTCACGCCATTGAGGTGCTCTCTGATGTGGAGGAGATTAGCTTCAACTTCTTCCACAGCGAGGATGTGGTTCGCCATCCTGTCGTGGCCCGCATTGTCACCGCCTATGAAGCCTGGGAAGCGGCCGATCAGACCCGACGTGACCAGCAGGCTGAAGAGCGCAAACGTGAAGCGCTGGCGGCGCAGAGCGCAACCCAGGAGAGCAAATGAGCGAAGTGATTCTCGACCTGCAGGTCGCCTGTGAAAACAGCGCAGGGTTGCCGGATGAAAGCCAGTTTCATCGCTGGCTCACGGCGGCGGTTGCCCCTTTTCAGCCCGACAGCGAAGTCACCGTCCGTCTGGTTGATGAAGCCGAAAGTCATGAGCTTAATCTGACCTATCGCGGTAAAGACAAGCCGACTAACGTGCTCTCCTTCCCGTTTGAAGCCCCGCCGGGTATTGAGCTGCCGCTGCTGGGCGATCTCATCATCTGCCGTCAGGTGGTTGAGCAGGAAGCGGCTGAACAGGGTAAAAGCGTGGAGGCGCACTGGGCCCACATGGTCGTGCACGGCACGCTGCATCTGCTGGGATATGACCATATTGATGACGACGAAGCCGATGAAATGGAAGGGCTGGAGACCGAGATAATGCTTGCTCTTGGGTACCCTGATCCGTACATTTCGGAGAAAGAAGACGCCTGAATCCCGCATTCAGGCTATCCGGCTGTCAGTGCATGTGGCTGACAGCCCCCATTCCTCACCAGAGAGATCTTTAAAAACCGCCATGAGCGACGACCATTCTCAAAACAGCGATGCACCCAGTAGTAAAAAGGGATTTTTCTCCCTGTTAATCAACCAGCTTTTTCACGGCGAACCCAAAAACCGTGATGAGCTACTGGAGCTGATCCGCGACTCGAACAACAAAGAGCTGATTGACCAGGACACCCGCGACATGCTCGAAGGGGTACTGGATATTGCGGAGCAGCGCGTGCGTGACATCATGATCCCGCGCTCGCAGATGATCACCCTGAAACGGAATCAGAGCCTTGAAGAGTGTCTGGATGTCATCATCGACTCCGCGCACTCCCGCTTCCCGGTGATCAGCGAAGATAAAGATCATGTGGAAGGTATCCTGATGGCGAAAGATTTACTGCCGTTTATGAGCAGCGAATCTGAACCTTTCAGCATTGAAAAAGTGCTGCGTCCTGCGGTGGTGGTGCCGGAAAGTAAGCGTGTGGATCGGATGCTGAAAGAGTTTCGCTCCCAGCGTTACCACATGGCGATCGTGATTGATGAGTTTGGCGGCGTCTCCGGCCTGGTGACCATTGAAGATATCCTGGAACTGATCGTCGGTGAGATTGAAGATGAATATGACGACGAAGAAGATCGTGATATCCGTCAGCTCAACCGCCATACCTTCACGGTGCGCGCGCTGACCGCCATTGAAGATTTCAACGAGGTGTTTGGCACGCAGTTCAGTGATGATGAAGTCGACACCATCGGGGGCCTGGTGATGCAGGGCTTTGGCCATCTGCCTGCGCGCGGTGAAAGCATCGAGATTGAAGGTTACCAGTTCAAGGTGGCGATGGCGGACAGCCGACGCATCATCCAGGTTCATGTGACTATTCCGGAAAACGCGCCACAACCTCAACTGGAAGACGAATAAGTCTATGGCTTTCGCCTCACTTTACCCGCGTCAGCGGGTTCGCCTGCTGCTGGCTTTAATAACGGGTGCGTCTGGCACCCTCGCCTTCTCCCCCTACGATTTCTGGCCCGCCGCACTGCTGTCACTGTGCGGTTTACAGCTGCTGACCCTTAACCGTTCCACTCCGCAGGCCAGCGCCATCGGCTTTGTCTGGGGGCTGGGCCTGTTTGGCAGCGGCGTCAACTGGGTTTACGTCAGCATCGCCACCTTTGGCGGTATGCCCGGCCCGGTGAACGTGTTTATTGTGGCGCTGCTCGCCGCCTATCTGGCGCTCTATCCGGCCCTGTTTGCCGGTGTGCTGAACCGCCTGTGGCCTCGCACTTCGCTGTGGCGACTGGCGCTGGCCGCCCCGGCGCTGTGGCAGATCACCGAGTTCCTGCGCGGCTGGGTGCTGACCGGCTTTCCGTGGCTGCAGTTTGGTTACAGCCAGATCGACGGACCGCTGAAGGGTCTGGCACCGCTGGCGGGCGTTGAAACCCTGACCTTCCTGCTGATGGTTATCGCCGGGCTGCTGGCTTATGCCCTGCAGCAGCGCAATGTCAGAAGTCTGATCGCCGCGCTGCTGCTGCTGGCGCTGCCGTGGCCGTTGCGCTACCTCCAGTGGGTTGAGCCGATGCCCGAACGCACCGTCGAGGTGGCGCTGGTTCAGGGCAACATTCCGCAATCCATGAAGTGGGACCCGCAGCAGCTGCTCAACACGCTGCGCATTTACACTGGCCTCAGTCAGCCGCTGATGGGCAAAGCGCCGATCATTATCTGGCCGGAGTCAGCGATAACCGATCTGGAAAGCAATCAGCAACCCTTCCTGCGTTCGCTGGATGATGAGCTGCGTCAGCGCGGCAGTTCGCTGGTCACCGGCATTGTTGACTCCCGGCTGGAGCAGAACCGCTATCACGACTACAACACGGTCATCGTGCTGGGCGGCAAAGCGCCGTACAACTACTTCAGTGGCAACCGCTACCAGAAAAATCATCTGGTGCCGTTTGGTGAATTTGTGCCGCTGGCCGATCTGCTGCGTCCGCTGGCTCCGTTCTTCGATTTACCGATGTCCGCGTTCAGCCGGGGCAACTATCTCCAGCCGCAGCTCAGCGTGGCGGGATATCACCTTACCACGGCGATCTGTTATGAGATCGTGCTGGGTGAACAGGTGCGGGCCAACTTCCATCCCGATACGAACTTCCTGCTGACCGTTTCTAATGATGCCTGGTTTGGTCACTCGATCGGCCCGTGGCAGCATTTCCAGATGGCGCGGATGCGGGCGCTGGAACTGGGTCGTCCGCTGTTGCGCAGCACTAACAATGGCGTCACGGCCGTGGTAGATGCGAAAGGCGATGTGGCGTCAATTCTGCCGCAGTTCACCCGCGATGTCCTGACCAGCAAAATCACCCCGACCCAGGGGGAAACGCCCTACGCGAAAGCGGGCGTCTGGCCGGTGTGGTCTCTGACGCTGCTGGCTGCGGTAATTGCCCTGCTGCGTCGCCGTCGATAACCGCCTGGATGCCGCAAGGCCAGCGGTGAGCCCCAGCCAGCGCAGGAAACACGGTCAGGCAAAAACCGCCCTCTCTGACACACCCGACCCGCGTCGTCCATGGCGCGGGTCGCTTTCCACTTCAGCCCCTGTTCCCTGCGCTTTCATCTGACGCTTTACTGCCAGATTCATCCGCTTCAGGTGTGTCAGCCTTCTGAGGCTTCGTTTTTTATTTCTTTCTCCCCGATATAACTCACTCTCCTGACCGCATACTCTGCTGCCTTTCTCGCTCTTAACCGCTTTCTGGCACGATGATTGCTAAATATTTCAGTGTTTTTCACAAACAGGCTGATTGCAGGCGCTGACAGCGAGCCGGTTGCACCAAAACCATCCGCACCGCTGCACCGTTACCGCGCAGTGCGGGATATTTGCCTTTTTTTGGTGCGTATCACCTCGCAAAACAGAAACTTTTTTGTTTCATTGCGTTAACAATCCGCTATGTTAGTGACTCTTCTGCGCCCGTTTTCAGCGCAGAAAGAGCCCGGACGCAGCAAAAAACAGACACAACATCATAATCAGCGCAGGTTATAGCCTGTGCCTTTTTCATACGAAGGAGTTGGAACATGCAACTACGCAAAGTGGCATTATCTCTTCTGCTGATCAGCGCAGCGGCGGGAGCGGCCCAGGCGGAAGATCTCAGCGGCACCCTGAAAAAGATCAATGACAATGGCGTTATTGTGGTCGGGCATCGCGAATCATCAGTTCCCTTTTCTTATTATGACAACCAGCAAAAAGTGGTGGGCTATTCACAGGCCTATTCCAACGCCATCGTGGACGCCATCAAAGCAAAACTGAATAAGCCGGATCTGCAGGTCAAGATGATCCCTATCACCTCTCAGAACCGTATTCCGCTGTTGCAGAACGGCACCTACGATTATGAGTGTGGCTCGACCACCAATAACCTTGAGCGCCAGAAACAGGCAGCCTTCTCTGACACCATTTTTGTCATCGGCACCCGATTGCTGGTGAAGAAAGGTGGCCCAATCAAAGATTTCGCTGACCTGAAAGGCAAAACCGTCGTTGTGACCTCCGGCACCACCTCCGAAGTGCTGCTGCATAAACTTAATGACGAGCAGAAAATGGATATGCGCATCATCAGCGCAAAAGATCACGGCGACTCTTTCCGCACCCTGGAAACCGGTCGTGCCGTGGCCTTTATGATGGATGACGCGCTGCTGGCTGGCGAACGCGCAAAAGCGAAAAAACCGGACAACTGGGAAATCATAGGCACGCCGCAGTCCAAAGAGGCCTATGGCTGCATGCTGCGTAAAGATGATCCACAGTTCAAAGCCCTGGTGGATGAAACCATCGCTAAAGCCCAGACCTCCGGTCAGGCTGAAAAATGGTTCGACACCTGGTTTAAACAGCCGATTCCGCCTAAGAACCTGAACATGAACTTTGAACTGTCTGAAGACATGAAAGCACTGTTCAAGACGCCGAACGATAAAGCACTGAATTAACAACAAAATACCCAATGTATTTCAGGTTGCATTACGGTGGCCAGAGAGTGAATCCCGATGCGCTTACGCAGGTAAGTGATTCGCGTGAATCAACGCAGCCAGCAACATTGCAGCCTGAAAGACGGCGGGTATAACAAGGGCGGCCCGGCTGCCCTCTCGATTGCTGAAACCGCGGCATGGACAGACAGACTGACACGGGTCGTTCCCCTGCGTCAGAAGATAAAACGCCGTTCATCAATCTTCAGGGTAGCTTCGCTACCCTTTTTTTCCGGAGCTCGTTATGGGTATCGATTGGAACTGGGGCATCTTTCTCGAACAGGCCCCGTTCGGTAACACGACCTACCTTGGCTGGCTGTGGTCCGGTTTTCAGGTGACGATTGCCGTCTCCTGCTGCGCCTGGATTATTGCCTTCTTCGTGGGTTCATTTTTCGGCATTCTGCGCACCGTGCCTAACCGCCTGCTGGCCACCATTGGCACCTGCTATGTCGAACTGTTTCGTAACATCCCGCTGATCGTCCAGTTCTTCTTCTGGTATCTGGTCGCACCTGAACTGGTGGGCGAGAAGCTCGGCATGTGGTTTAAGTCGGAGCTGGATCCCAACATTCAGTTTTTCCTCTCCTCCATGATCTGTCTTGGCCTCTTTACCGCGGCCCGCGTCTGCGAGCAGGTCCGTGCTGCCATTCAGTCACTGCCGACCGGGCAGAAGAATGCGGGTCTGGCGATGGGATTAACCCTGCCGCAGACCTACCGCTATGTGCTCCTGCCGAATGCGTATCGAGTGATTGTCCCGCCGATGACGTCGGAAATGCTCAACCTGGTCAAGAACTCGGCTATCGCCTCCACCATTGGTCTGGTCGATATGGCCGCGCAGGCGGGCAAACTGCTCGACTATTCGGCCCACGCCTATGAGTCCTTTACCGCCATTACGCTCGCCTACGTCGCGATTAACCTGGTGATTATGTTGTTGATGAGTCTGGTCGAGCGCAAGGTCCGGCTGCCAGGCAATGCGGGAGGCAAGTAATGTACGAGTTTGACTGGAGTTCCATTGCTCCCAGCCTGCCCTATCTGCTCAATGGCCTGGTGATTACGTTTAAAATCACCCTGACCGCCGTGGTCTTCGGCATTCTGTGGGGCACCCTGCTGGCGGTAATGCGTTTGTCGAGCTTTATGCCGATCAGCTGGTTCGCCAAAATTTATGTCAACCTGTTCCGCTCCGTGCCGCTGGTGATGGTGCTGCTCTGGTTCTATCTGGTGGTGCCGAGTTTTCTGCAGCAGGTGCTGGGACTATCGCCCAAAACCGATATCCGGCTGATTTCAGCCATGGTCGCTTTCTCGCTGTTTGAAGCGGCTTACTACTCTGAAATTATTCGCGCCGGCATCATCAGTATCTCACGCGGCCAGGGTAACGCCGCGCTGGCACTCGGCATGACGCCGTGGCAGTCGATGAGACTGATCATCCTGCCGCAGGCGTTTCGCGCCATGGTTCCGCTGTTACTGACCCAGGGTATCGTGCTGTTCCAGGATACCTCACTGGTCTATGTCTTAAGCCTGGCGGACTTCTTCCGCACCGCGTCCACCATTGGTGAGCGCGACGGGACCCAGGTGGAGATGGTTCTGTTTGCCGGTCTGGTCTACTTCGTGATCAGCCTGAGTGCATCGCTGTTGGTCAGCTATCTGAAAAGAAAAAGGACGGTTTAAATGATTAGCCTGAAAAATGTTTCTAAGTGGTATGGTCACTTTCAGGTGCTGACCGACTGCTCAACCGAGGTCAAAACCGGTGAAGTGGTGGTGGTGTGCGGGCCGTCCGGCTCCGGTAAATCGACGCTGATCAAAACGGTTAACGGACTTGAGCCGATCCAGCAGGGTGTGATTGCGGTGAATGGCACCGAGGTGAACAACAAAAAAACCAACCTGGCGCAGCTTCGCAGTCAGGTTGGCATGGTGTTTCAGCACTTCGAACTCTTCCCTCACCTGAGCATTATCAACAATCTGGTGCTGGCGCAGGTGAAAGTGCTGAAGCGAGACAAAGCGGCAGCACGGGAGAAGGGGCTGAAACTGCTGAAGCGAGTGGGTCTGGCCGCGCATGCTGAGAAGTTTCCCGGTCAGCTTTCCGGGGGCCAGCAGCAGCGCGTGGCGATTGCGCGGGCACTCTGCATGGACCCCATCGCGATGCTGTTTGATGAGCCGACCTCCGCACTGGACCCGGAAATGATCAATGAAGTGCTGGATGTCATGGTCGAACTGGCCCAGGAGGGGATGACAATGATGGTGGTAACCCATGAGATGGGCTTCGCCCGCAAGGTAGCCAATCGCGTCATCTTTATGGATGAAGGGAAAATTATCGAAGACACTAATAAAGATGACTTCTTTAATAATCCGCAGTCTGACCGCGCCAAAGATTTCCTCGCCAAAATCCTGCACTAATCCCGGCCATTATGCGGGTCACCACCGGTGGCCCGCCTCACACATGCGATGACGCTATCAGGGTTCAAAAGGCTGACGCTGAAACTGATCGTGGCCGCACTCCGGACAGCGTGACAGCGTTTCAGGCGTGTAGATTGCCCGGGTAAACTGGCACTTTTCACACACCAGATTCCCCAGCCCCACCACTTCCCCGCTCTGATAGACCCCATGATGATGCAGATCCTGGAAGACCTCTCGCCACTCCAGCTGACTCTTATCGGTAATATCTGCCAGCTCTTTCCAGACGCTCTCACGGATAATGCGCATAAAGAGCGAGTCCGCGACCGGTTCTTCGACGTCGCTATAGCTGCGCGCAAACTCTTCCAGATCGCGTCGGACCGCGCGCAGTACCTGATCAATCTCCTCTTCCGTCATATCGTTGCGCGCCAGCAGCTGGCTTCGCCGTCCGTCAATCAGCGCATCCGGGTTACGATCGCCCTGACGCAGACGGTCGGTCAGTACGGCCAACGACTCGCGATATTCCTGAGCCACTTTATTCATTTTGTTCTCCTTTTATGCAGACTCTCGCTGAATTAAGTTTAGTCGCAATGTTGCTTTTGCCGTGTCGTCTGTACAGGGAATTACAAAAGGGTGAAGGTTCTGACGCTTTCAGCAGAAATCGTGCCAGCAAAAGTGGGAAGTGTTGTTGATATGCGGCCTTATGGGTATGCTATGCGGATCTTAAAGCCAGAAAAATGTTATTCACAAAGGACCACAGGCAGCCATGCAAGAGCAATACCGCCCGGAAGAGATTGAATCCCGTGTGCAGCAACACTGGGATGAAAACGAAACGTTTAAAGTGACTGAGCAGGAAGGTAAAGAGAAATATTACTGCCTTTCAATGTTGCCCTATCCTTCTGGGCGCCTGCACATGGGCCACGTTCGTAACTACACCATCGGCGACGTAATCGCGCGTTATCAGCGTATGCTCGGCAAAAACGTACTCCAGCCAATTGGCTGGGATGCTTTCGGCCTGCCTGCAGAAGGCGCAGCGGTGAAGAACAACACCGCGCCAGCCCCGTGGACCTACGACAACATCGCCTACATGAAGAACCAGCTTAAACTGCTGGGCTTTGGCTATGACTGGAGCCGTGAACTGGCGACCTGCCAGCCTGAGTATTACCGCTGGGAACAGTGGTTCTTCACCAAACTTTATGAAAAAGGCCTGGTCTACAAAAAAACCTCGGCGGTGAACTGGTGCCCGAACGATCAGACCGTACTGGCTAACGAGCAGGTGATCGACGGCTGCTGCTGGCGCTGCGACACCAAAGTTGAGCGCAAAGAGATCCCGCAGTGGTTCATTAAAATCACCGATTATGCGGAAGAGCTGCTGAACGACCTGGATACGCTGGACGAGTGGCCTGAGCAGGTCAAAACCATGCAGCGTAACTGGATTGGTCGCTCAGAAGGCGTTGAAATCACCTTCGACGTGGCTGACAGCGAAGAGAAAGTCACTGTCTATACCACCCGCCCGGATACCTTTATCGGCGCCACCTATGTGGCCGTGGCTGCAGGCCATCCGCTGGCGACCCAGGCGTCGGTGAACAATCCGGCGCTGGCCGACTTTATCGCTGAATGCCGCAACACCAAAGTGGCTGAAGCCGATATGGCGACCATGGAGAAGAAAGGCATGGCGACCGGCCTCTCGGTTGTCCACCCGCTGACCGGCGAACACCTGCCTGTCTGGGTCGCTAACTTCGTCCTGATGGAATATGGCACGGGTGCCGTTATGGCGGTTCCGGCACACGACCAGCGCGACTGGGAGTTTGCCACCAAATATGACCTGCCCATTAAGCCGGTTGTCCTTAACCTGGATGGCAGCATTCCTGACGTCAGCGCGGCGGCGATGACCGACAAAGGCGCCCTGTTCAACTCTGGCGAATTTAACAGCCTGGATCATGCGGCCGGTTTTAACGCCATCGCAGATACCCTGGCGGCCAAAGGCGTGGGCGTGCGTAAAGTGAACTACCGTCTGCGCGACTGGGGCGTTTCCCGTCAGCGCTACTGGGGTGCGCCTATCCCGATGGTCACGCTGGAAGATGGCACCGTAATGCCTGCACCAGAAGATCAGCTGCCGGTGATCCTGCCGGAAGATGTGGTGATGGATGGCATTACCAGCCCGATCAAAGCGGATCCGGAGTGGGCAAAAACCACGGTAAACGGCCAGCCTGCGCTGCGCGAAACCGATACCTTTGACACCTTCATGGAGTCCTCCTGGTACTACGCACGTTACACCTGTGCCGACTACAAAGAGGGTATGCTGGACCCGGCTGCAGCGAACTACTGGCTGCCGGTCGATCAGTATGTCGGCGGTATCGAGCACGCCATCATGCACCTGATGTATTTCCGCTTCTTCCACAAGCTGCTGCGTGATGCGGGCCTGGTGAACTCCAGCGAGCCGGCCAAACGCCTGCTGTGCCAGGGTATGGTGCTGGCTGATGCCTTCTACTACCTCGGCGAAAACGGCGAACGCAACTGGGTTTCACCGGTTGACGTTGAGGTTGAGCGTGACGAGAAAGGCCGCATCGTGAAGGCGGTTGATAAGCAGGGTCGCGAGGTGATCTACGCGGGCATGAGCAAAATGTCGAAGTCGAAAAACAACGGCATCGACCCACAGCTGATGGTTGAGCGTTACGGCGCGGATACCGTGCGTCTGTTTATGATGTTTGCCTCACCGGCGGATATGACGCTGGAGTGGCAGGAGTCTGGCGTTGAAGGCGCAAACCGCTTCCTGAAGCGTGTCTGGAAACTGGTCTACGAGCACACCCAGTTGGGTGCGACCGTGGCACTGGATGTGGAGAGCCTGAACGATGAGCAGAAATCGCTGCGTCGCGACCTGCACAAAACCATCGCCAAAGTAGCCGATGATATCGGCCGTCGTCAGACCTTCAACACCGCTATCGCGGCGATTATGGAGCTGATGAATAAACTGGCCCGCGCGCCGCAGGAAAGCGAGCAGGATCGCGCCCTGATGCAGGAAGCGCTGCTGGCGGTCGTTCGTCTGCTCTATCCGTTTACCCCGCACGCCAGCTACGTTCTGTGGCAGACGCTGGGTGGCGAAGGCTCCATTGATGAAGCGACCTGGCCGGTTGCGGATGAAGCCGCTATGGTTGAAGATTCACTGCTGGTTGTGGTGCAGGTCAACGGCAAAGTGCGTGGCAAAATCACCGTACCCGCCGATGCAACACAGGAACAGGTTCAGGCACGCGCTGCCCAGGAGCATCTGGTGGCGAAATACCTGGACGGTGTGACTATCCGTAAAGTCATTTATGTACCGGGCAAACTGCTTAACCTGGTCGTAGGTTAAGTTCAGGAGGAACTGTGCGACATCCGATTATCAGGCTGTTTGTCATGCTGGCGGTGGTCATCACCGCTGGCTGTGGTTTTCATCCGCGTGGCACCACACAGGTGCCCAGCGAACTGAAAACCCTGATTGTTTCAACCGGCGATCCTTATGGACCCCTTGCGCGTACTGTGCGTCAGCAGCTGCGTATCAACGATGTCACTATTGTTGAAGACACTAAACAGAACCGCACCGATATTCCGACGCTGCGTCTGGGTCCTGAGGTGTCGGGGCGTAACACCGCCTCGGTCTTTATCAGCGGCACCTCTGCGGAGTATCAGCTGGTCATGACGCTAACGGCGCAGGTCCTGTTGCCGGGCAAAGGCATCTATCCTATCAGCACCACGGTCTATCGTTCATTCTTCGATAACCCGAACGCGGCGCTGGCAAAAGATGCCGAGCAGGATCTGATTACGCAGGAGATGCGTCAGCGTGCGGCCGAACAGCTGATACGTAAGCTGCTGACCGTGCATGCCGCACAGATCAACAACAAAGAGACCTTACCGGCGTCCGTGATTCCGGTACCGGGCCAGGTTTCAAAGGAAGCGCCCACTTCCTCTGCCACCAGTCTGCAATGATCAGGATTTATCCTGAGCAACTCAGCGCGCAGCTCCGTGAGGGGCTGCGCGCCTGTTATTTATTAACCGGAAACGAACCGCTGCTGTTGCAGGAGAGTGCCGACGCCATTCGCGCCGCCGCAACCGCGCAGGGATTCCAGGAACATTTCAGTTTTACGCTGGATGCGCAGACCGACTGGGAAAGCCTGTTTGTCAGCTGCCAGTCACTGAGTCTGTTTGCCCAGCGTCAGACCCTCACGCTGCAATTCCCCGACAATGGCCCTAACGCCGCAATGGCTGAGCAGCTGGTTAAGCTGTCACAGCTGCTGCACGCCGATATCCTGCTGGTCTGCCGGATGGCAAAACTGACCCGCGCGCAGGAAAACAGCGCCTGGTTTAAAGCGCTGTCCGCCTCTGCGGTCATGGTGCCCTGCCAGACGCCAGAGCAGGCGCAACTGCCCCGCTGGGTGGTGAATCGGGCCAGAGCGCTGAAGCTTTCGGTGGATGACGCCGCCGTGCAGCTGCTCTGTTACTGCTACGAAGGCAATCTGCTGGCGCTTGCTCAGGCGCTGGAGCGGCTCTCACTGCAGTGGCCTGACGGCAAACTGACGCTGCCGCGGGTGGAAGAGGCGGTCAGCGATGCAGCGCACTTCACCCCTTTCCACTGGGTGGATGCGTTACTGGCAGGCAAAAGCCGCCGCGCCCTGCATATCCTCCATCAGCTGGAGAAAGAGGAGAGCGAGGTGGTGATTCTGCTGCGTACGCTGCAGCGCGATATGCTGACGCTGCTGCATCTGCAACGTCATCAGGCACAACAGCCGTTGCGCACGCTGATGGATCAGCAGCGGATCTGGCAGAATCGCCGCGCGCTGTTCACCGAGGCGCTGCAGCGACTCGACGCTGCCCGTCTGCAACGCGCGATCCATCTGCTGAGTCAGATTGAGGTGACGCTGAAGCAGGATTATGGACAGCCGGTGTGGCCTCAGTTGCAGACCCTGACGCTGCTGCTCAGCAGCCGGGCTTTTCCGACGAGTTTTGCGCATGTCTGAGTTGCAGGCGCTGTTTGGCGGCACGTTCGATCCGATTCATTTCGGCCATCTGCGCCCGGTCGAAGCGCTGGCGCAGCAGACCGGTCTGCAGCGCGTGACGCTGCTGCCCAATAATGTCCCTCCCCATCGCCCGCAGCCGGAAGCCAGTGCGAACCAGCGGGTCGACATGCTGCGCTGTGCCATCGCCGGTTTGCCGCTGTTTGATATTGATACCCGTGAGCTGGCGCGCGATACGCCCTCCTGGACCGTGACGACTTTGGAGGCCTGGCGCGCCGAACGCGGTGCCGCCCAGCCGCTGGGATTTATCATTGGTCAGGACTCCTTACTGAGCTTAGCCAGCTGGCATCGCTGGCAGGATCTGCTGTCACTCTGTCATCTGCTGGTGTGCCAGCGGCCAGGCTATGCCACGCGCTTTGAGGCGCCAGAGATGCAGCAGTGGCTCAATGAACACCTCGCCGGCGATATCCGGCAGCTGCACCAGCAGCCTGCGGGCCATATCTGGCTGGCAGACACGCCGCTGTATAACATTTCGGCAACCGAAATCCGCCGCCGCCGCCATCAGAACCTGCCCTGCGACGACCTGTTGCCCCCGGCGGTGATCGACTATATCGACCGCGAAGGCTTATATCGCGACTGATCCGGGCATGCTATACTGCGCCGCTTAATTTTCTGGCTGCACTTTCCGGGCTCGCAGCCGGCCCGATACCATCAGATTCAGAGGGGAACCTTTTGCAAGGTAAAGCACTCCAAGAGTTCGTTATTGATAAGATTGATGATCTCAAAGGTCAGGACATCGTGACCATCGACGTTCAGGGCAAATCCAGCATTACCGATTTCATGATCATCTGCACCGGCACCTCTACGCGTCATGTGACCTCGATCGCAGAGCACGTTGAGCAGGAGTCCCGTTTAGCTGGCCTGATGCCGTTAGGCATTGAAGGTAAAAGCGCGGCGGACTGGATCGTGGTTGATCTCGGTGATGTCATCGTGCACGTGATGCAGGAAGAGAGTCGCCAGCTGTATGAGCTGGAAAAACTCTGGAGCTAATCGGTGAAACTGCAACTTGTTGCCGTCGGCACGAAAATGCCCGACTGGGTGCAGACCGGTTTCATGGAGTATCTGCGCCGCTTCCCGAAAGATATGCCACTTGAGCTGACTGAAGTTACCGCGGGGAAACGCGGCAAAAATGCTGATATCAAACGCATTCTTGAAAAAGAGGGCGAAGCGATGTTAGCGGCGGTCGGCAAAGGAAATCGCATCGTCACGCTGGATATTCCCGGTCATCCGTGGGAAACCCCGCAGCTGGCGCAGCAGCTTGAACGCTGGAAACTGGATGGCCGCGATGTCAGCCTGCTGATTGGCGGGCCTGAAGGCCTGGCCCCCGCCTGCAAAGCGGCGGCAGAGCAGAGCTGGTCCCTGTCAGCATTGACGTTGCCCCATCCGCTGGTGCGCGTGCTGGTTGCGGAAAGTCTGTATCGAGCCTGGAGCATCACGGCAAATCATCCTTATCATCGTGAATGACCGATCAGCCCACAGCAGACATGACAAGTAGCGGATGAAATTACAAAGCAACGCCTTTCGCGATTACAGCGCCGAACAGAAACTCTTTGTCCGTCGGGCGTTTTTCGCCTTCGTCGGTATTTTGCTGCTCTCTTCAATCCTGGTGGTGAACCTTTACCATCTGCAGATCCTTCGCTTTGATGATTACAGTACCCGCTCCAACCAGAACCGCATAAAACTGGTGCCTGTCGCGCCCAGCCGCGGCATTATCTACGATCGTACCGGCACGCCGCTGGCGCTGAACCGCACCATCTATCAGGCTGAACTGGTGCCGGAAAAAGTCGATAACCTGCAACAGACGCTGGAGAATCTGCGCCCGATCCTGGAGCTGACGGATGAAGATCTGGAAAACTTCCAGAAAGAGCGTAAACGCTCGCGTCGTTTTACCTCCATTCCGGTGAAAACCGCGCTGAATGAGGTGCAGGTCGCCCGTTTTGCGGTCAATCAGTACCGCTTCCCCGGCGTGGAAGTGAAAGGCTATCAGCGCCGCTACTACCCATACGGCTCCACGCTGACGCATGTGGTCGGTTACGTCTCCAAAATCAACGATCGTGATGTGGCCCGCCTCGATAAAGAGGGGATCTGGCCAAATTACGCTGCGACCCACGATATCGGCAAGCTGGGCATCGAAGCCTATTATGAAGATCTCCTGCACGGTAAAACCGGCTTTGAGGAGGTTGAGGTCAACAACCGTGGCCGGGTCATTCGTCAGCTGCATGAGGAGTCGCCTCAGGCGGGCCGTGATATCTATCTGACGATCGATCTCAAGCTGCAGCAATATATTGAAACCCTGCTGGCGGGCAGTCGTGCAGCGGTGGTCGTCAGCGATCCGCGCACCGGCGAAATCCTCGCCATGGTTTCCACCCCCAGCTACGACGCCAACTTATTTGTCGACGGGATTTCCAGTAAGGATTACCGCGGCCTGCTGGAAGATGAAAACCGCCCGCTCTATAACCGCGCGATCCAGGCTGCCTACCCTCCCGCCTCTACGGTCAAACCCTATGTCGCCGTCTCCGCCATGAGTGCCGGGGTGATTAACCGCAACACCAGTGTTTTCGATCCTGGCTGGTGGCAGCTTCCCGGTTCCGAAAAGCGTTTCCGTGACTGGAAGAAATGGGGCCATGGTCGTCTCAACGTCACCAAAGCGCTGGAAGAGTCTGCCGATACCTTCTTCTATCAGGTCGCCTATGACATGGGTATTGACCGCCTCTCTGAATGGATGAACAAGTTTGGCTACGGCAGCCGGACCGGTATCGACCTGCCGCAGGAGAGCGCCGGCAATATGCCGACCCGTGACTGGAAGATGAGACGCTTCAAAAAGCCGTGGTATCAGGGTGACACCATTCCGGTGGGCATCGGCCAGGGCTACTGGACGGCCACGCCGCTGCAGATGAACAAAGCGATGATGATTCTGATTAACGATGGCATCATCCGTGTGCCGCATATCCTGCGCGCTACCCGTGAAGGCCGGACGCTGGTGCCCTATCGCCAGCCGCCTGCCGCGCCAATTGGCGATATCCATTCCGGCTACTGGGAAATCGCCAAAGATGGCATGTATGGCGTGGCAAACCGCCCTAACGGCACCGCGCACAAGAGCTTTGCGGATGCGCCCTACAAAATCGCCGCCAAGTCCGGTACGGCACAGGTCTTTGGCCTGAAAGAAAATGAAACCTATAACGCCCACAGAATTGCTGAACGATTACGCGACCATAAGTTAATGACCGCGTTTGCTCCCTATGACAAACCTCGGGTTGCCGTGACCATTATTCTGGAAAACGGTGGCGCCGGTCCGGCTGTCGGCACCGTCATGCGCCAGATTCTCGATCACATCATGTTAGGTGATAACAATACAGTCCTGCCGGACGCCGCCCCGGTGCCGCCCGGTTATGAAGGTGAATAAACATGTCGATGCAAGATAGTCCGCAGAAACGATCAATCTGGATGCGCATCCACATCGATCCGCTGTTTATGCTGATCATCCTCGGCCTGCTGACCTACAGCGCCGTGGTGATCTGGAGTGCCAGTGGTCAGGACCCGGGCATGATGGAGCGTAAACTGGGTCAGATCGCGATGGGTCTGGTGATCATGATTGTGCTGGCGCAGGTTCCACCGCGTGTCTATGAAGGCTGGGCACCTTACCTCTATATTGTCTGCGTGATCCTGCTGGTGGCGGTAGATGCCTTCGGTCAGATCAGTAAAGGCGCACAGCGCTGGCTCGATCTCGGCTTTGTCCGTTTTCAGCCCTCGGAGATTGCCAAGATCGCGGTGCCGCTGATGGTCGCGCGCTTTATTAACCGTGACGTCTGCCCGCCGACGCTGAAAAATACCGGTATTGCGCTGGTGCTGATCTTCGTGCCTACCCTGCTGGTGGCCGCGCAGCCCGACCTCGGTACCTCCATCCTGATTGCCGCCTCCGGTTTGTTTGTGCTGTTCCTGTCAGGGATGAGCTGGAAACTGATTGGCGTGGCGGTGCTGCTGGTGGCCGCCTTTATCCCGATCCTGTGGTTTTTCCTGATGCACGACTATCAGCGCGATCGCGTCATGATGCTGCTCGACCCGGAAACGGATCCGCTGGGTGCCGGCTATCACATCATTCAGTCAAAAATCGCCATTGGCTCGGGGGGACTGCGCGGCAAAGGCTGGCTGCAGGGCACCCAGTCTCAGCTGGAGTTTTTGCCGGAACGTCACACCGACTTTATCTTTGCGGTTCTGGCTGAAGAGTTAGGCCTGGTGGGCGTGCTGCTGCTGCTGACCCTGTATCTGCTGCTAATCATGCGCGGACTGGTGGTGGCCGCGCGGGCGCAGACCACCTTTGGCCGGGTCATGGCGGGCGGTTTAATGCTGATTTTATTCGTTTATGTTTTCGTTAACATTGGCATGGTTAGTGGTATCTTACCGGTGGTTGGCGTACCGCTGCCGCTGGTCAGTTATGGCGGCTCCGCGCTAATCGTGCTTATGGCGGGATTTGGCATCGTGATGTCGATCCACACTCACCGAAAAATGTTATCTAAAAGTGTCTAAGAGGCTGCAGATGCGTAAGGAATGGCTTGGCGTTGCACTGGCATCACTGGTTCTGGCGGCCTGTACCACGCCGGAACCCCAAAATACGGCGCCGCCGCAACCGGCATACAATGGACCGGTGGTAGAGATTCCGGGCGTTGAGCCACGTTATGAGCCGGTTAATCCGGGCACCAGCCAGGATTACAGCGTCAACGGCAAAAATTATCGCATCGTTAAAGATCCCTCCAACTTCAGTGAAGTCGGTCTGGCCACCTGGTACGGTGAAGAAGCGCAGGGCAACCGCACCGCCATCGGTGAAACCTACGATCCCGATGCGCTGACAGCGGCCCACCCTACCCTGCCGCTGCCGAGCTATGTGCGCGTCACCAATATCGCCAACGGTCGTCAGATTGTGGTGCGGGTGAACGATCGCGGTCCTTATACGCCGGGTCGTATTATCGATCTCTCCCGCGCCGCCGGTGACCGCCTGAATATCTCGAACAATTCGCGGGTGCGGGTCGACTTTATCAAGGTCGCGCCTGACGGATCACTCTCCGGTCCCGGCACCATCGGCACCGTCGTAGCGAAACAGAGTTACGCCCTGCCCGCCCGTCCGGACCTGAGTGGTGGCGCAGTCATGAATGGTGGCAGCGCAGCGGCTGCTCAGCCGCCTGCGCAGAATGTGGACGCCATCAGTAACAGCACGCTGCAGAGCAGTGACAGCATGGGTGCACCGGTGCAGAGCAGCGGCTTTCTTGGCGCACCCCAGCCTTTAGCGAGCGGCGTGCTGGAAGGCAGTGAACCGCCCGCTGCCGCCGTTGCCGCACCGGCAGCGGTTGCTGCTCCCGCCGCCGCCAGCGCCGCGCCTGCGGCCAGCCGGGGAACCGCAGCGGGCTATGTCGTGCAGGTCGGCGCGCTGAACGATCCGGCGCGTGCACAGCAGATGATGAAAAGCCTGAGCCAGCGTTATGGTGTGCCCGGGAAAGTCGAAGACGCAGGCAACAATGTTTATCGCGTGCAGCTTGGCGGGTACGCTACCCGCGCCGAAGCCGCCGCGCTGCAACAGCGCCTGAGCAGTGAAGGCCAGACCGCTTCATTTATTACTAATACGCGTCGCTGATCCGTTTGTCAGACCGCTGCACGTTACGTCTGCTAACAACCCAATCATTTCACCCCATGCCAGCGCCCCTGGCATTGGGTATGATAAGTGACTTTTTTAAACCTCAAACTCACGGATGTTGTAGTCCTACACATGAACACGCTGAAATCCTCTCGTTTGCTGAAACGCCTGACAGTGGGATCACTGATCGCTTTCTCCCTCAGCCATGCTGCTATCGCTGATGACGTCAATCTCAAGACCATGATTCCGGGCGTACCGGACATTGATGCCGAAGCGTATGTCCTTATCGACTACAACTCGGGCAAAGTGCTGGCGGAGAAAAATGCCGATGCACGCCGCGATCCTGCCAGTCTGACCAAGATGATGACCAGCTACGTCATCGGTCAGGCCGTGAAAGCCGGTAAAATTCATCAGGACGATATGGTCACCATCGGTCAGGATGCCTGGGCCACCGGTAACCCGGTGTTTAAAGGCTCCTCGCTGATGTTCCTGAAGCCAGGCGACCGCGTACCGGTTTCTCAGCTGCCCCGTGGGATTGTGCTGCAGTCCGGTAACGACGCCTGTGTAGCGATGGCTGACTATGTTGCCGGCAGCCAGGACGCGTTCGTTAATCTGATGAACAACTACGTCAAAGCGCTTGGCCTGCAGAATACCCACTTCGGCACGGTGCATGGTCTGGACGCTGAGGGTCAGTACAGCTCCGCGCGCGACATGGCGCTGATCGGTCAGGCGCTGATCCGCGATGTGCCGGAAGAGTACGCCATCTATAAAGAGAAAGAGTTCACCTTCAACAATATCCGTCAGATGAACCGTAACGGTCTGCTGTGGGATACCAACCTGAATGTGGATGGGATCAAAACCGGTCACACTAACTCGGCAGGTTTTAACCTGGTGGCATCAGCGACAGAAGGCCAGATGCGCCTGATTTCTGCCGTCATGGGCGGACACACCTTTAAAGGCCGTGAAACGGAGAGCAAGAAACTGCTGACCTGGGGCTTCCGTTTCTTTGAAACCGTCGCACCGCTGAAAGCAGGTAAAGAGTTCGCCTCTGAGCCGGTCTGGTTCGGCGATAATGACCGCGTGCAGCTGGGTGTGGAAAAAGATGCCTACCTGACCATTCCACGTGGCCGCATGAAAGATCTGAAGGCAAGCTATGTGCTGAACAACACAGAACTGCATGCCCCGCTGAAGAAAAACCAGGTCGTCGGCAGCATCAACTTCCAGCTGGATGGCAAAACCATCGAACAGCGTCCGCTGGTGGTACTGAATGAAATTTCCGAAGGCGGTTTCTTTGGCCGTATCGTTGATTACATCAAGCTGATGTTCCATCACTGGTTCGGTTAAGCGTGACGGGTGATTGAAAAATCACCCTTCCGCCCCCATTACACGATATTATGATGCTCCCGCTCAGGCGGGAGCCTGTTTTTTATGCACCGGAGTCAATATGAAAACCAAACTGAATGAGCTGCTCGAATTTCCTACCCCGTTTACCTACAAAGTAATGGGTCTGGCGCAACCGGAGCTGGTTGATCAAGTGGTTGAAGTGGTGCAACGTCATGCGCCCGGCGACTACAGTCCTGAAGTTAAGCCGAGCAGCAAAGGCAACTATCACTCGGTTAACATCACCATCAACGCAACCCACATCGAACAGGTCGAGCGCCTGTACGAAGAGCTGGGCAAGATCGAAATTGTCCGGATGGTGCTGTAATTTACGGGTCGGCAAGGCGCCTGTGCCTGACGGTTTGCCGACATTATCCAGCGATTCTTCTTTAGCGGATTCTCGTTTTGTCAGTTGAAACCCTTCTCGTCCGTCAGTCCGGTCTGCGCGACTGGCAATCTGTCTCCGATGCCATGCACCACTACACCGACCAGCGCGATGAACAGAGTCGCGACGAAATCTGGCTGGTCGAACATCCGCCGGTCTTTACCCAGGGCCAGGCAGGAAAAGCAGAACATCTGCTGATGCCGGGAGAGATTCCGGTGGTGCAGAGCGACCGCGGTGGCCAGGTGACCTATCACGGTCCGGGACAGCAGGTGATGTATGTCCTGATCGATGTCAAACGCCGTAAGCTTGGCGTCCGCCAGCTGGTTACGATTCTGGAAGAGACGGTGATTGCCACCCTGGCGGAATCTGGCGTCAGCGCCCGCGCGCGTGCCGATGCCCCTGGCGTCTACGTGGGTGAAGAAAAGATCTGCTCACTGGGATTACGCATCCGCAAAGGCTGCTCGTTTCACGGTCTGGCGCTGAATGTAGCGATGGATCTCTCCCCCTTTCTGCGGATTAACCCCTGCGGCTACGCCGGCATGAGCATGACCCAGTTAAGTCATTTCCGGCCGGGCGTTACGACAGAACAGGTTCGTTCACCGCTGGTCAGCGCGTTTGCGCGGCTGGCCGGTTACGACCATGTTGAGTGGACCACGGATGATCTGCCGGTTCAGCCTTAGCGCTGAATGCGAATTTACAAATATGTAACTTTTCCGCGCTGACGGTGGCTGCTTCCCGGGCCCTGAGATGATATAATTTTTGCACTTTTTTCAAATAAAGTTGAAAGCACCCTTCCCGGTTTGAATGGGAACGCTTTCAAATCGCAATCCGACCGGAACCTGCTGATTTATGAGTAAACCAATTCAGATGGAACGCGGCGTCAAATATCGTGACGCAGACAAAATGGCGCTGATCCCGGTGAAAACCGTGGCTGTTGAACGGCAGGAGATGTTGCGTAAGCCGGAATGGATGAAAATCAAGCTGCCAGCTGACTCCAGTCGTATTCAGGGCATCAAAGCGGCGATGCGTAAAAACGGGCTGCACTCGGTCTGTGAAGAGGCCTCCTGCCCTAACCTCGCCGAATGCTTTAACCACGGCACCGCCACCTTTATGATCCTAGGCGCAATCTGTACCCGCCGCTGTCCGTTCTGCGATGTGGCCCATGGGCGTCCCAACGCGCCTGATGCCGGTGAGCCCGCAAAGCTGGCGCAGACCATCGCCGACATGGGACTGCGTTACGTCGTGATCACCTCGGTTGACCGTGACGATTTGCGTGACGGTGGCGCTCAGCATTTTGCCGACTGCATCAGCGCGATTCGCGAAAAAAATCCGACGATCAAAATTGAGACGCTGGTGCCGGACTTCCGCGGCCGTATGGATCGCGCGCTGGAGATCCTCACCGCGACGCCACCGGATGTGTTCAACCACAACCTGGAAAACGTACCGCGCGTCTATCGTCAGGTTCGTCCCGGCGCTAACTACGAGTGGTCGCTGAAGCTGCTGGAGCGTTTCAAAGAAGCGCACCCGGATGTCCCGACCAAATCAGGTCTGATGGTGGGTCTGGGCGAAACGAATGCCGAAATCATTGAAGTGATGCGCGATCTGCGTCGCCACGGCGTCACCATGCTGACGCTGGGTCAGTATCTGCAGCCGAGCCGTCACCATCTGCCGGTTCAGCGTTACGTCAGCCCGGCCGAATTTGATGAGATGAAAGAAGAAGCGATGGCAATGGGCTTCACGCATGCGGCATGTGGTCCGTTTGTCCGCTCTTCCTATCATGCCGATATGCAGGCGAAAGGGATGGAAGTGAAGTAATTCCCGTTTTGCTGCTGCATAAAAACAAAAACCAGACTGCTGACAGTCTGGTTTTTTTATGTGTGCCTGAAATAAAAAGTAACAGTTATTTGCTGCAAATAACCGATTAATCTTTATGAACGACGCGTTCTGCAGGCACGTCTTCAGCCGTATTTCGGGTTGCACTGGTATCTTCATCTTTCATGGCTTTCTTGAAGCCCTTGATTGCGGAGCCCAGATCGCCACCCAGCGAGCGCAACTTGTTGGTACCAAAAAGCAGTACGATAAGCGCACCGATAATCAGCAGCTTGGCAATACTGATACCTTCCATATTTAACCTTTCAACTTTATCGAATAACGGTGACTGTTATTTACGCGCAGATTGCCTGTCACCACAAGCAGAATCTGTAACAGAGTAAGATCTGACACCCCTGCCGTCAGCGTATCCGGCTCAGGCTCTGTATGTTTCACTCTCCGTCGAGTTCAGGCCGGGCAAAACGCCGGTTCTCCAGCACCGGCAGTACCTGACGGGCATAGACAAGACGTTCGGGATCGAGGTCGGCAAACAGCAGTGCGGGCGCTTCCGCCGCGTTTGCTACCGCGACCCCCATCGGGTCCACCACCAGACTGTTGCCGATATTGCGCGGACCACACTCGCCCGCCGCCACCATATAGCAGGTGTTCTCCAGCGCTCGGGCGCGGGTCAGCAGTTCCCAGTGCATCTCTTTTAGCGGGCCTTTCACCCAGGCGGCAGGCAGCACCAGGACGTCGGCACCGTCCAGCGCCAGCCGCCGTGCCATCTCCGGAAACCGCACGTCATAGCAGGTCATTAAGCCCACCTTCATACCGGCCACCTCAATCAGCGGAGGAATGACCTGGCCGGGATTGACCCGCTGCGACTCCTGCATCGTGAAAGCATCATAGAGATGCAGTTTTTCATAGACGGCGATGATCTCACCCTGTCGGAAGGCAACCAGCACGTTAAGCGCTTTCTGCGCGCCGTCGGGAACATGCAGACAGAGGATCGTCGTCAGGGCACGCTCTTTGCTGGCTGCCAGCAGCTGGCTCAGGAAAGGGCCATCCAGCGGCTGCGCCGCTTTCAGCACGATATCGGGATCGGTAATGTCCCGCGCCAGCACGCCTTCCGGCAGGACCAGCAGATCGGCTCCCCCTTCCGCCGCCCGCTGCATCAGATCCAGACAGACAGCGGCGTTTTCCTGCCATTCACGACCAACGGCAAACTGCCCCAGTGCCACTCTCATCATTGTTCTTCTCCTGCTGTCGCCGTCAACAGCCTTCCGGCGCCCCTGTCAGAGGGATTCGCTCAGGCTGTCCCTGTTCACTGCCCTCATTGATCAACGCCGCGGCATTCTGCACTGCGCTCGGGCTGAGGAAGCATCGTAACCTGAACACACCGGGAAAGTCTGCCGGAGAGAGCCTGTCAGCTCAGGCGGGCTCCTGAAGGACGTGCGCAGGGCAACCGTTTCTGCTGCCTGTCTGGCGCAGAGAAAGCAGAAAGCACTGACCACCGGCCGCTCTCCTGCGGGAGGCTCACCTGCCAGCTGAAAATTAACTCGCCAGGGATTTAATATGATAACGGGGTGATTCGGCAAAGCCTTCACGTCCGTAGAAGAGATTCGCTTTCAGGCGCGACTGGTGGCAATGCACCTCCATGCGATCGCAGCCACGACGCGCCGCCAGCGCCTCAGCATGCTGAAGCAGCTGCTGCCCCATCCCTTTGCTGCGCTCGCCTTCGGCAATGCAGAAATAGCTGATGCGGGCAAAGTCACCGGCCAGCGCCAGCTGTGGAATGAAATGCAGGGAAAGGAACCCCAGCACCTGGTTATCCTGTTCCGCCACTAAGAGTGCTTCACTGGGATCGCTGCATAACTGCGCCAGACGCTGCTCAATAAAACCTTCGGTGCCGCCATAGCCTAATTCGCTGAGCAACGCACTCAGCGCAAAACTGTCTTTTAACTCTGCCTGCCGTATATTCATCCTGCCTCCTCACCCACCGGGATCTGTCACTCTGTTATAACGCGTTGCCCGCAAAAAAGCGGCACTTCAGCTTGTTATAAATATGTTACGAGGATTTATTGTGAAGCGTCGCGCAGTTTGTGCGGCAGACGAGCCAGCAGCGCAGGATAGACAGGAGAAGATGACGCGCAGATGACAGGCATAAAAAAACCCGCCATCAGGCGGGTTTTTAGAATTCTGACTGTTAACTTACAGGCTGATAACGTTAGCAGCAGATGGGCCTTTAGCACCGTCGGTGATTTCAAACTCAACGCGCTGACCTTCAGCCAGAGTTTTGAAGCCGTTGCTCTGGATTGCAGAGAAGTGTACGAATACATCTTTGCTGCCATCTTCAGGAGTAATGAAACCGAATCCTTTAGATTCATTAAACCACTTAACGTTACCTTTGATCTTAGACATCTATATTACCTTTACATGAAAAATGGACACTAAACTGTGTCGGCATCTAGTACAGCAATTGCGGAGGGATTTGTCCAGCACGATTTGATGAAAAAGTGATAAATATCGACTTTCTGTGCATCCATCACACTTTCCTGCTTTCCGACTTGCGAAATCGGTTTCAGCAGCTAGCGAACGCCTTTCCTCTTCTTCGCGCTAACACGCTGGAAAGTCATGCCTTTTTTGAATTTCAACTTAACAGGCGCTGTGGCTGAAAAAGAAAAATCTTATTGAGACCCGTTCCTGTTCTCTCTGACGATATGGCGCGTAAAAACGCCCTTTTTTTTCTCTGCCGGGTCAGCCAGGCGTCTGACGCTGGTGCAATTTTCAGGCGGCTGAAAGCCATGACACGATAAAAAATCACTTAATGCAAAAAAATTGCGATTAGTTCACCGCCAGTTTGCCTTTCTTTCCGACAAAATTGAGCCTGCCGTGCCGTTTATCCGCGCCAGGACAGGCCATCTGCGGGCGTTTTAGCCAATAGATGACAATCTTTGATCATGATCAATGAAGTGGTTTTTACAGGCCGGATTCGCATTTGGCAGCAAACATTCATGCTCATAAGACACTACTTTTCTCATCGCAGTGCGGAATAATATTGCATAGCAATAGATTAAGTCTGCTTAACCGGTCAGGGAACGCGAGCAGCACAGTGTCAGTCCAAAGGAGGTCATACGCAGGATGGTGATGAAAATACGTTGTAGTCAGTGTGGAAGCGCCCGGTTCGTTTTTGCTGATTACAAAGAGGGCCAGCGCACCTTTCATGGTGCCTGTTGCGCATGCTGTCGAAAACAGCTGGGCTCGCGGGATCTACTGCCGAATACGCCAATGGACCCGATTACACAGTGTCTGTTGGCCAGCCAGAAAACGTTTCGGGCACCTGATTAGGTGCCCGCTGTCGCAGAATCTTTAACAGAAATCAGAAAATCAGTTTGAACACCCCTGTCAGGGTCAGTAAGCCCACGATAAAAATGATCGCGATAATCCACAGAATAATTTTCATTTCCTTTTCCCTCGCTGGTTAAACAGGTTTCCTGTAAGCAGTATAGTCAGAAAACCAGGCTCTGCCGCTTCACTAAGTCGTTAACCGGTTACAGGTTCATCAACTTTTGCTTTTATTTGCATTCTGAGAGTGCGATCGCAACCCCGTCTTTTACCCGCCCTCTTTCTTCGTTTTACAGACGACTCCTGGCTAAAATTCAGGCGGCAAGGCAGATCTCAATCTCAATAGTGAGGAGATTGACATGAGTTGTGAGGAGATCGTATGAGCACGATTAATACCAGTATGGGCCGCTACAGCCTCAAGGCTAAAAACAGCGGTAACCACATCAAAGGTTCTTTCGCCATCAACGATGAGGGTGGCACTCAGCTCACGATGCAGGAGTTTGAAGAGCACTACCTTGATGATGTGGTGAATAATGTCATCTATCCCGTCACTGGCGGCAACCGCGAAATTGCGCGTGCGCTTCGGGAACAGATGGTGAAAGCCGGTTTTGAAGCGCCTCATTAAGCGGGCAGCGTTAACTGTTATCACCCATGGGCCGCATAGCGCGGCCCTCTTTATGAGCACCATAATCTTCAGAGAGCCAGCAGAGGGCCGCTGGCAGGCGGTGCCAGCGGCAGGGGATCAGATTACCCAGGAGAGCAGCAGACAGCCCACCAGGCCGCACACGGAGATAATGGTTTCCAGCGCCGACCAGGAGCGAATGGTCTCACCTATCGTCAGGTTGAAATACTCCTTGAACAGCCAGAAGCCAGGGTCGTTAACGTGAGAGAAGATGACGCTGCCGGACCCTACGGCGATCACCATCAGTTCCGGGCTAGCACCACTGGTGACAATCAGCGGGGCCACAATGCCACCTGCGGTAATCGCCGCCACCGTTGCCGAACCCAGCGCGATACGCAGCACCGCCGCAATAGACCAGGCCATAAAGATGGGTGACAGCTGAGTCGAGTGCATCATGCTGGCGATATATTTATCCACGCCGCTGTCGACCAGTACCTGCTTAAAGGCCCCGCCGCCACCGATGATCAGCAACATCATAGCGATGATTTTGATCGAGTCGGTCAGGGTATCCATTACCTGTTCCATTGAGCGGCCGCGGTTGAGGCCAAACGTGAAGATGGCAATCAGTACGGCAATCAGGGTGGCCATGACCGGGTCGCCAAAGAACTCGGCATAGGGCAGCAGCACATGCCCTTTTGGCAACAGCATCTCTGCCACCGCACGCAGGGCCATCAGCACCACCGGCACCAGGGCCGTCCAGACGCTGACCCCAAAGCTGGGCATTTCTGCTTCGGTGAACGTTTTCGGGTTATAGAGTCCCTGCGGAATCGGTTTGTCGATGCCCTTCAGGAAGCGGGCGTAAACCGGACCCGCCAGAATCACCGTAGGAATACCCAGCAGGGTGCCGAACAGCAGCGTTTTGCCCATGTCAGCATTGAACAGCGTGGCGATGGCGGTCGGGCCGGGATGCGGTGGCAGAAAGCCATGCGTAACGGACAGTGCAGCCGCCATCGGCACGCCGACATAGAGCAGCGGCACGCGCGCCGACGCCGCCACGCTGAACACCAGCGGCAGCATCAGTACAAAGCCAACTTCATAGAACAGTGCAAATCCGACGATAAAACCGGTCAGCACCAGCGCCCACTGAATGTGCTTTGTGCCAAATTTTTCGATCAGCGTGGTCGCGATACGCTGCGCACCGCCGCAGTCGGCCAGCAGCTTACCCAGCATGGCACCAAAGCCCATGATCAGCGCCAGGCTGCCGAGCGTGCCGCCGACACCCGCTTTGATAGACGTAATCACTTTATTAACCGGCATGCCCTGCATCACGCCGACAGCCAGCGCCACCAGGATCAGCGCGATAAATCCATTAAGCTTAAAGCGAATCATCAGCAGCAGCAGTAACGCGACGCCGATCGCCACATAGAGTAATGGCATAGGTTTTCTCCACCTTGCGCACTGAATGGAATCCAGTGTCGGTTGTTATCATGGTCCCCTGAGGGCTGCAAAACAGTGCGCCTGTAAGAATTTTATACATCCGGACAAACGCTGTTACCGATAACATGTTAAGGGTAACATCCGCAGTAAAGCACCACCCCGCCGGGGTGAATTTCTGTTTTGCGAAGATGATCAACTTTTTACCGGGACGTTATCAGAAAGTTTGCCAGTGCCGGCGGCGCGCTTTTCGTTACACTCAGATTTTAGTGAAATGTAAAAAGGATGCGCTGGTGAGTGTGAACCTGAGTGAGCTGTACAGTAATCAACGAACCCTCTTTGGCCGCGGCAGCCTCGATAAACTGGTGCCGCTGCTGGCCGCCCGGTCACAGCCTACCCTGCTGTTTTGCGGGCAATCCTTTCTGCAGGGCGCGGCGTATGAACGGATTAAAGCTGACCTGAACGCGCAGATTATCGGCTATGAAATTGTCAGCCATGAAGCCTCTCCTGCTGAGATAGATGGCTGGGTGGCACGCTGGCGGGGTCATGTGGATCGGGTGGTGGCCATCGGCGGGGGCAGCGTGCTGGATGCGGCTAAAGCGTTCAGCGCGATGATGCAGCATCCATTGCCGACGGCCCGCTATCTGGAAAAGGTGGGCGACAGCGCGGTTCAGCCAGTCACGTTACCGCTGATTGCTATTCCGACGACGGCCGGGACCGGCAGTGAAGTGACGCAGAATGCGGTGGTGACCGACCAGCGCGATATTCAGATCAAAGCCTCACTGCGCCACCCGGTTTTTGTCCCGGAAGTGGCTATTCTCGATCCCGATCTGCTGAAGGGGGCACCTGACCACGTGCTGGCGACCTGCGGGATCGATGCCTTTACCCACCTGTTTGAAGCCTACCTCTCCGCGAAAGGGAATCTTTTCACTCAACAGCTGGCCGTGACCGGCCTGCGTCAGTTTATCCAGGCCTGGCCGGCGCTGAACAGTGAAGAGAGTGCGGGCGATGCGGCAAGAGAGTCGATGATGATGGCATCGTGGCTGGGAGGAGTTGCGCTGAGCAGCGCCGGTCTGGGGGTCATCCACGGTATTGCAGGCGAACTGGGCGCGATAAAACCGTTTCACCACGGCGAAGTGTGCGGGCGGCTGTTGTTCCCCTTTCTGGATCTGCTGGCCGACAGCGATCATCCGCTGCAGCAGACACTGATGTCAGCGTTACATGGGCAGCTTTTCAGTGAAGCCACCGACTCACCCGCGCAGTTCCTCAAAACGTGGCTGCAGCAGCAGGCGATTCTGCCGTTCTGGCAGGGGGGGCCCACGCTGACGGGCGAAGAGTTGAAGTGGATTCTGGCGCGCGCCAACAGCAAAAATTCGCTGGTGAATTACAGCCGCGAACAGATGGAGACGATGATCGCCCAGGCCTGGCGCATCACGGCGTGAAGAGAGGCGGGCCAGATGACCCGCCTCTGCCCTTCCGAAAACCGCGTCTGCCCGTTACGCGGACAGATTTGCGAATGGCCCCTCACCGGCCAGCATCTGCTCAATCACCTGCAGCACGCCCTCTTCGTTATTAGCAGGGGCAGCATAGCGTGCTGCCTGCTTCACCCGCTGCGGCGCGTTGGCCATGGCAAAACTGAAACCAGACTGCTTAAGCATCTCCAGATCGTTGCCGCCATCACCAAACGCCAGCACCTGGTCGTGTGTGATGCCCCAGCGCGTGGCGAGCAGATCCAGGCCATGCGCTTTATGATTGCCCGGCACAATCAGGTCAACGGAGCCGTGTCCGCTTGAGGTTGCGGCCACACGACCATGATGCAGCCGCTCGATATCCGCCATCAGCGGCTCGATAGCGTCGTCAGAGAGATTCAGTGCGAACTTGAACAACCGATCATGCTGCACCTCATCCAGATGCTGAATCGGCTTCAGGCGATGACAGTAGTGACGCATCTTTTTCAGCCAGCTCTCTTCCATGCCGTCAAAGTAGTACGCACTTTCGCGTCCACACAGCAGATAACGCAGGCCGGGATAGTTGCCGTTTTGCAGGGTGTTGATGACCGCTTCGACATCGCGGCGGTCAAAGGCGCCGCAGAACAGCTCCTCATCACGGTCGATAATCCATGCGCCGTTTTCCGCCACAAAGGCGATATCGCTGGCGACCTCCGGAAAAAAGGATTTGAGCTGGTAGTACTGATTACCGCTGGCCACGACAAATTTGATGTCGCGGGCGGTGAGTTGCTGGTAGCAGGCGAGAAACCGGGATCGATTGTACTGCTTATTGTCGTCCAGAAAAGTGCCATCCATATCAACCGCAACCATCTTAACCGTCGTCATCATGACTCCTTACACAGGGAGAATGTCAGTGTGGAGTCTCAGGATAGACGCTGGCGGCGCAAAACGGAAAGAAAGCGGGATGGCCGCCGCCATCCCGTGGGTTCAATTCAGTGCGTTGTTCAGCAGCAGTGAGGTGATAATGCCGGTTGCCGCCGCAATCAGCACATAGTTGCCGTTGATGTCTGCCCAGTGTTCCCCCTGCGGCGGTTCAGGCAGTCCGCGCGCATCCCAGTCGTCAACGCGGTAACGGTCGTCACAATAGGCTCGCGGGATCGCATGGCCACGGCGAAACTCATGTCCCTGCCAGGCGAATGCGTCGCGCGGCTCATATCGCCCTCTGTCGTGACGGAAGCGCTCGTCATCATGACGCGCATGTTCAATCTCATGGCGTTCCCGCTCCTCATGACGATGGCGGTCGTCGCGGTCACGATCCGGATGCGGGCCGGGCCCCCACGCATCCGGGCCAGGGCCATCATTCTGATGCGGCACCGGCGGGCGGTGCGGAGCGCCGCGATCGTCTGCCAGCGTGGTCTGAGAAAAGAGCGTGCTGCATGTCAAAAGTGAAGCGATAAGCGTTAATGTTGTTTTTTTCATGGTACTGCCTCCGAAAATAACGGCTGTCAGGCACCGTTGATCGGCATCATGGCAATAATCCTGTATGGCAACATCTGTATAATTCTTAAAAACCGCCAATTTACAGACCATTACGCGTAATTATCACTTTCTTAACACTAAAGACCGCCCTGCCCGCTGGCTGACCGGCGCATCAGACAAAACGCCGATCGCCGCTGCCAGCGAAAACGTGTGTCAGGGTACGAAACCGCACCCTGACAGGGGCCGGTTATGGCGTACTGAGGATCACGGGCGCGTCAGGTAATCCCGTAAAGTGCGTCACGATGTGGTGGTAATCCGCTGTGGGGTCGAGGTCACGGAACTGTTGCGGATAGAGATCTTTCGCCAGAATCTCCATCCCGATAATGTTGTAGGGATGATTGTAGAAGTGATGGTAAACGCCATAGACGCGCTGCTCTCTGACCGGGGCGATCTGCGCCAGCCCCGTGCGGCTCTGTAAGCGCTTAAAGGTCGCGGTCACCTCGGTCTGATTCGCGCCATAACCAAACGGCAGCACATTGCTGTTCGGCCGCTTTGAGCCGGTCATGATGTAGACATCCGGCTTCATGGCAATGATCTTCTCCAGCGAAACAAAGCCGGAACTGCCGGGCAGCAGTGCAGAGCCAATATTTTTGCCGCCGACCGCCTCCACCAGCGCGCCCCAGCCGTTGTGTCCGTGGGTAAAGCAGCAGTTGTCGCTGTTACCGGCAATCGGCTCAACAAAAACCGTCGGCTTGTGCGGAACCTGGGCGATTTTCTCCTGAAGCGCCTGCCAGCGCTGCTGATAAAAATCGGCGTAGTCTTTTGCTTCAGCTTCACGGTTCAGCACCGTGCCGAGCACGCTCACGCTTTTCAGGGTATTCTCTTTCGGATGCAGCTCATCATCGAGAAAGAGTACCGGGATGTGCAGATTTTTCAGGGTGGCCAGCACGCCTGATTGTGTCAGCGCGGGTTTGGCGCGCAGCTGCGCAATCATCAGATCGGGCTGCTTCGCCAGCACGCTCTCCAGGTTGACCTGGCCCTGATCGTTAAAGCCCATATCCACAATTGAGGTCGCCTGAGGCCAGCGCTGCTTCAGCAGATCCCAGGTCTGCGTGTCCTGCTTTTTCGGCAGATTGTTCCAGGCCACGACCCGCTGAAACGGATTCTGTCGATCCAGCAGTGCCAGCGTCATGACGTCGCGGCCATCCTGCAGAATCACATGCTGAGGCTCTTTCTGCAGCGTAATTTTCTGTCCATCCATATCGGTCACGGTGACCGGATAAGTGGTGGCCGCGCAGGCGGTCGACAGCAAAAGTGTGGTGGCAGCAGCCATCCCGATCTTCATGTTCATCCTGTCCTTTAAAGGAATAATAATTATTCGCGTTAACTCTACCATGTCACTCTGTAACAACTGTAACCATTGCTAACCAGATACTTCAGTCGGGCAGGAGTGAGGGGATGAGCCAGATTCGGAAGCGCGGGAGGCGTGTATGACAGGGGGAACGGCAGGTGCCTCCCGGAGGAGGCACCTGCCGTGGGCAGGATTACTTCACCAGCGAATAGAAAATAGCGGAGATGGCAATCACTCCGATCAGCACCACAAACAGGTTGCTGATTTTTCCGCTGTACTGACGCATTGCCGGGACTTTCTGAATGGCATACATCGGCATCAGGAACAGGATCATGGCAATAACCGGCCCGCCCAGCGTCTCAATCATGCCGAGAATATTCGGGTCCAGCGTTGCCACCAGCCAGGTCGTCAGCAGCATAAAGAGTGACGTCAGGCGATTCAGTCTGGCCGGCGCGATCGCTTTACCGCGACTGCGCAGCGCTTTATTAACCATGCCGTTGAACCCTTCGCGCGCGCCAAGGTAGTGACCCAGGAACGATTTGGTGATCGCCACCACCGCGATCAGCGGGCCCAGCCAGGCAATCATCGGCACCTGAAAGTGGTTCGCCAGATAGGAGAGAATCGTGATGTTCTGCGCCTTGGCCGCATGCAGATCCTGAGGCGACAGGCTCAGCACGCAGCTGAAGACAAAGAACATCACTGTCACCACCATCATCAGGTGTGAGCAGGCCAGAATGCGCGAGCACTTTTTCTCAGCGGCGTCGCCATACTCTTCGCGCTTCGCCAGCGCAAAGGAGGAGATAATGGGAGAGTGGTTAAAGGAGAAGACCATCAC
Organism: Pantoea sp. PA1; assembly: GCF_056856975.1. Lineage (NCBI taxonomy): Bacteria > Pseudomonadati > Pseudomonadota > Gammaproteobacteria > Enterobacterales > Erwiniaceae > Pantoea > Pantoea sp. PA1. The sequence goes on along the minus strand of NZ_JBXGEE010000001.1, from coordinate 277,154 downwards.
CGGGATCGCCAGCCACAGCGTCATCCACAGGCTGCTGCCTGCGGGCTGAACGGTCAGCGTGGAGAGCGCCGCGCCGTGCCAGTGTGGGATCAGATAGCAGGCCATCAGCATCAGCACCGCGACAAAGGGGTAGACCAGCACGCTCATCGCTTTGACAATCATCTTCTCGCCAAAGCGCACAATGGTCATCAGCCCGACAATCAGCAGCAGCGACAGCAGCGCGCGCGGCGGTGGCACCAGCCCCAGCTGATTCACCATCAGACTCTCGACCGTATTGGTAATCGCAACGCTGTACATCAGCAGAATCGGGTAGATGGCGAAGAAATAGAGCAGCGTAATCAGCTTGCCCGCCCCGACGCCGAAATGCTCCTCAACAACCTCGGTGATATCACCGGCCGGATTTTTGCCGGAGAGGACAAAGCGGGTCAGCGCGCGGTGCGCATAAAAGGTCAGCGGAAACGCCAGTATCGCCATAATGATCAGCGGGATGAGGCCGCCAACGCCCGCATTAATCGGCAGGAACAGGACGCCCGCGCCAATCGCAGTGCCGTATAAACCCAGCATCCACATGGTGTCGGTTTTACGCCATCCCGTATCGACGTCACTTTCAAGCGCGCCCAGCGTGCCAGTTTGCGTGGTTTTCATCAGATATTCCGTGTTAAAAGCGCCAGTACCCTGGACCGCTGAAAGAGGTGTCGTCCCCTGCTTTCCGGTCCGGTCGCAGCGGAACCTGCGCGCGTGATGCTGCCAACACACATGCACAGGTAATCGTTTGCGTGCGCCACTTTTTACACTACCTGACGATAAAAGTTCAAGCCGCACCGATAAACGCGCACAGATTGCTGAAATAACCGTCAGGTTGTGCAGAGTGACTGCGGGGCAGATCATGCCATCTTTAAGGCCGCTTTACCGCACTAAAAAAGGTGATCCCTGTAACGATTAAGCGTAACGGACTACGCTTTAACTCTGACGTGTCGCGAAGGTGGCGACGCAAACACGGGAGAAGAGAATGAAAATTGCCTGTCTGGGCTGGGGATCGTTAATCTGGAAAACCGACGCGCTGCCGGTCGCCGGTGAGTGGCATCATGATGGTCCCGCCGTACCGGTGGAATTTGTGCGCATCAGTGATGGCGGTGAGCTCTCCACAGCGATCTGCCTGAATGCCAGTCCGGTGCCGGTGTGCTGGGCCTGGCTGAATACCGCTTCACTGGAGCGGGCCTGCCAGGCGCTGCGGCTTCGTGAGGCCATTCCGGACAACCGCGTTGATGGCGTCGGGATGATCACGGTGACAGATAACGCCACAGGCCCGCTGGCGGCGTGGGCGCAGGCCAGAGGGATTGAAGGTCTCATCTGGACTGATTTGCCCGCCCGCATGGCCGGTGTCGAAGGCCAGATAACGACGCTGAGTCAGGCGCGGCACTATCTGCAGCAGCTGAGCGGTGAAACGCGGGAACACGCTTTCCGCTACATTGAACAGGTGCCGGCGCAAATCGACACGGCTTATCGTCGCGCCTTTGCCGATCTGATGCGGTGGCAGCCCGATGCGCCCCTCGTCACGGTTGCTGACACCCGGACCCCCCCTCCCTGCCAGCCCGGCTGAGACGGGGCTTTCTCCTGTACCGCTCTGCTTACTCTTCTGAGGGTGACTACACTTCACGCAGGCTAAGGCTCAGATATCGCAACACTTCCCCGCGAGTGGTCACGGCTCACGGTCTGACCGCCCTCCCCTTGTCAGCAGGAGATGAACAGATGAAAGCATTAACCTACCACGGCCCGCATAAAGTCAGCGTGGATAACGTCCCCGATCCCGGCCTGGAAGCCGCAGATGACATTATTCTGCGTGTGACCGCCACGGCCATTTGTGGTTCAGACCTCCACCTCTATCGCGGCAAAATTCCCGGCACCGGCCACGGTGATATCTTTGGCCATGAGTTTATGGGCGAAGTGGTTGAGACAGGCAGTGCGGTCACGGCCGTCGCCAAAGGCGATCGGGTGGTCATCCCGTTCGTTATCGCCTGTGGCGACTGCTTTTTCTGCCTGCTTAATCAGTATGCCGCCTGTGAGAACACCAACAGCGGCCGCGGTGCCATCCTGAACCGCAAAAATATTACTCCGCCGGCCGCGCTGTTTGGCTTCAGCAAACTTTACGGTGGTGTGCCCGGCGGACAGGCTGAGTATGTCCGGGTGCCTAAAGCCAACACCGGCCCGTTTAAAGTGCCGCCGGTGCTGTCGGATGAGAAAGTGCTGTTCCTCTCCGATATCCTGCCGACCGCCTGGCAGGCGGTGAAAAATGCCGAGGTCAGACCCGGTTCCAGCCTGGCTATTTTCGGTGCCGGGCCGGTGGGGCTGCTCAGCGCCGCCTGCGCCCGCCAGCAGGGGGCCGAACAGATCTACATGATCGACCACAACAGCTACCGCTTAAACTTTGCCCGTGAACGCTATGGCGTTATCCCGATTAACTTCGATGAAATTGATGACCCGGCAGGCTGGATCATCGAACAGAGCGCCGGCAATCGCGGGGTGGATGCGGTGATTGATGCCGTGGGTTTTGAGGCGAAAGGCAGCCTGACGGAAACCGTACTCAGCAACCTCAAACTGGAGGGCAGCAGCGGTAAAGCGTTGCGCCAGTGTATTGCGGCGGTGCGGCGTGGCGGTATCGTCAGCGTGCCGGGCGTTTATGCCGGTTTTATTCACGGCTTCCTGTTTGGTGACGCCTTCGACAAAGGGCTGACCTTTAAGATGGGGCAGACCCACGTTCACGCCTATCTGCCTGACCTGCTTAAGCTGATTGAGCAGGGCCACCTGACACCGGAAGAGATTGTGACCCATCATCTGCCGCTGGAGGATGCGGCCCGCGGCTACGATATTTTCAACAAACGGGAAGAGGAGTGCCGCAAGGTGATTCTGGTGCCTGGCCTGTCACCCACGCAGGCCACCCTGTAACCTACGGGTCTGACGCGTTCAGATTCGGCTCTCTGGTGCCCCGGCAGCGTGCTCTGCCGGGGCGTTATCTTAAAACGGCCTGCGTTGCAGAGTGCTCCGCCCCTCCCGTCCCTCCAGCAGATGTTCATCCGGCGTATCCGCCGTATCCACCTGGCTCCCCTGTTCCAGCAGTCGCGCACTGCGTGAATGGGGATGACTTTCGCTGATCACCTGTTGTGAAAACGCGCCAAACGATAACAGTAAAAAGAGTAACCCACTGGCCAGCCTCACTTTCATACGCACACCTCTTTGATAACGGTGACGCTATGCTGCCCGAAGCGTTTTCATTTTCTGTCAGTAACAGGCAAAGTTATGTGGCAACCGGGAACAAGCTGCAACGCGTTTAGCTGCGGTTCAGCTTTCCAGGCTGAGGCCATCAGTGCAACCGGCGCACGGTCAGCGCCACAGACCAGCGCTGGCGCTGGCAGCGTGGACAGACCGCCTGCTGCTCTGCCTCAATGGTCCGGGTCTGGCCGCAATGGGTGCAGGCATAAAGCCCGCTCGTCGGGACCGTGCTGTAATCCTGCCGGTGCGCGGGAGGCAGCACGCTTAACCCGGCGCGCATCGCATCGTCGTCATAGAAATAGAGGCTGAGCTGGCCATCGACCTCCACCAGCGCCAGGCGGATCTGCCCCAGATGTTCCACGCCGCTCTGCCGCAACTCCATATAGAACTCATCTTCGGAAATATTCAGCCGATCCAGACTTTCCAGCACATACAGCCCGTCTTTAATCAGGGTAATCACATCCCCCTGAATCAGCCGTGAAAAGCGCGGACTGAGCGCCGTCAGCCAGGTGGTCAGACGGTAGAGCGACAGCAGAACCACAAACACCATAATGACCGGCAGCACCGGCACATCATCATAAAACGTCACGTCACCCGAGGCGGAACCCAGCGTCAGGATCACCACCAGTTCAAACAGAGACAGCTGACGCACGCCGCGCCGCCCGGAGACTTTGAGAAAGGTAAATACCACCAGATAAGCGATCAGGACACGCGCCACCACCTCAAACAAAAAGGTGGCGGGCTGATCGTTGAGCAAAAAACGGTGCCAGTCGAATGAGAACATAGTCTGCTAAACATCCTGTTTTAAAGGGGGCGTCTCTTCACCGCCGCCGATTGATTGGCCCGCAGATCCAGGCCAGCGATACGTCAAGCTTGTCGCCTGTTCGCCAAAAGGCAAGCGAAGCTGTAAGCCTGAAGCGGGCGAGTCTGACCGTTCTGCAGGCTGCGGAAAAGGTTAACAAAGCTGAAAAAGGGACAGCCTCGCCTCACGCTGCGCTTATTTTGCTGGCGACTGAAACGGAAGCAAAAATTTCCTGTTTCTGGCTGGCTGCTTTTTGCCGCTGCGTTTTTTCTTTTTACTTCAATAATTTGCCAAGAACATTACCCAGCCTATACTTTCCAGTAAGGCTTCCACCTCATCACTTAACATTCAGAGAAGCCACTCTTTTTCCTGCCGATAGCGCTGTCTGTGATACCTGCTATCTCACTCGTCCATTTTGCAACAGGTGCTGATGCCTGCCATTCAGCGTCTGTGGCTTATAGCAGGGATCGCCCGTTCGTGAGAGTGGCCCGACCGGCCAGTCTGCTTTGCATACCCATAACGCCCTGACCCGTTTCACGACGGCGCGTCAGCGGGAAGCGTGTTGCTTTTTTTCGGGAGATGCCATGACGCCTTTTTCCAGTTTCTGGCAGGCAGGTTACGAAGGAGCCGATCATATCAATCCTGCCGGTCTTGCGCTGTCGATGAACGATCTGAATCAGCATCAGAGCCGTGCAGCAGCGGATTATGCCGCCCTGGCCCCCTTTTCTCTTCGCACGGTGCGTGAAAGCGTGGGCTGGCGGCTGTGCGAACGCGATGGACGCTATGACTTCTCGACCATCGCAGCGCGGATGATGGCCGCACGTGAGCAGGGTATTCAGCTCAGCTGGACACTCTGTCACTACGGCTGGCCCGCTGACGTCACGCTGTTCAGTGACGACTTTGTCAGCCGGTTTGCCGCCTTCTGCGGCGCCCTGGCCCACTTTCTCGCCCCCTGGTATTCGTCTGCGCCGGTCTATTCACCGATGAATGAGATCTCTTTCCTCAGCTGGGGCATCTCCGTCGGGGTTTTCCCCTGTGAGGCGATCCCTGAACCCGATCGGGCTGATGCCGCCAAGCGTCAGCTGGTGCGGGCTACGCTGGCGGCCTGTGATGCGATCTGGCAGGCGGATCCGCGCGCCCGCCTGCTGCACTGCGATCCGCTGATCCATATCGTGCCCGATCCCGCCGATCCCGACAGCGACGGGCTGGCACGCGCCCTGTGTGATACCCAGTACCAGGCGTGGGACATGCTGAGTGGCAGACGTCATCCGGAACTGGGCGGCGCGCCCCGCTATCTCGATCTGGTGGGCGTCAACTATTACCACGACAACCAGTGGGAGCAGGGTTCGAACCAGCGACTCTGGTGGCATCTGGGCGACAGCCGCCGCCTGCCGCTGCATCAGATGCTGCAGCAGGTCTGGCAGCGTTATCAGCGGCCGCTGCTGCTGGCAGAAACCAGCCATGTCGGCAGCGGACGCGGCGCCTGGATCGGCGAGATCGCCGCCCAGGTGGCGCAGGCGCAGCTGGCGGGCGTGGAGATGCTCGGCATCTGCCTCTATCCGATTCTCGATCGTCCCCTCTGGGAGGAGACCACCTTCTGGACCCGCAGCGGGTTATGGGATTTGGACCTGTCAGGGCCCGATCCTTACGCCCGCCAGTTACAGCAGCCTTATGCCGACGCCCTGCGCCAGGCGCAACGCTTTTTGCAGCACATCGTCCCTTCCTCATCCCCCTGTCAGGAGTCTGTCATGAACAAACCCGCTCTTATCGTTTTCAGTCATTTACGCTGGGGCTTTGTTTTCCAGCGCCCGCAGCAGCTTCTGACCCGTCTGGCACAGCACTATCGCGTGCTGTTCGTCGAGGAGCCGGTCTGGCAGGCGGGACCACCTGGCCTGCATCAGAGTTCGCCCGCAGCAAATATCACCGTGATCCAGCCGCATACCCCCCACGACGCACCCGGTTTTCACGACAGCCAGATTGCCCCACTGCTGCTGCTGCTCGCCCCGCTGCTGGAGGAGGATGAGGAGCCGCTGATCTGGTTCTATACCCCCATGGCCCTGCCGCTGCTCACCCCTTTCAAACCCCGGCTGGTGATCTACGACTGCATGGATGAACTCTCCGCCTTCCACAACGCCCCGCGCCAGCTGCAACAGCGCGAATCGGCGCTGATGACCCGCGCCGATCTGGTGTTCACCGGCGGCTCCAGCCTCTATGAAGCAAAGCGCGATAAACATCATCAGGTTTACTGCTTCCCCAGCAGCGTGGATGCCGTCCACTTTGAGCAGGCACGCGATCGCAGTAACCATCATCCGCTTCAGGATGCGATCCCGGCAAAGCGGCTTGGCTATTACGGCGTACTGGATGAGCGTATCGATCTGCTGCTGATTGCCGCGCTGGCGGACAGCCATCCGGAATGGCAGATCATCATGGTCGGGCCGGTGGTGAAAATCGATCCCGCCAGCCTGCCGCAGCGCGACAATATTCACTGGCTCGGCCAGCAGCCCTACCAGGCGCTGCCGCAGTTCCTGGCGGGCTGGGATGTCTGCCTGATGCCTTTTGCCATTAACGCCTCGACGCGTTTCATCTCGCCCACCAAAGTGCTGGAGTATATGGCGGCACAGCTGCCGATTGTCAGTACCGCCATCGTGGACGTGGCGCGGCATTACGCTGAAGAAGTGGCGGTGGCAGAGACCCCTGCCGCCTTTATTGCCGCCTGTGAAGAGGCGATGACCCTCAGTGCGGCTGAGCGACTGACGCTGGCGGGCCGGATGCAGGTAAGAGTGGACGCGACCTCCTGGGATCGTACGGCAGAACAGATACAGGCCCTGATCCAGCAGGCTCTGACGCATCCGCAGCCTGCCGGTGAGCCGGTCACGCCAGCCAGTGCCCAGGCGAACGTGACGCCGTTAACCCCGGCGATGCTGGAGAGCGAAGCGGTGCCCTGCCTGATTGTCGGTGCCGGGCCAACCGGACTGAGCGCCGGTTATCACTATGGTGAAGGCGCGGTGCTGCTGGAGAAAAATGCTACGCCGGGCGGCTGGTGCCGCTCCATCGACGATCGGGGTTTTACCTTCGACTATGCCGGTCACATTATGTTTTCGCAGGACCCCTATGTCCTGCAGCTCTACGAGATGCTGCTCGGCGACAATCTGCACTGGCAGGCGCGTGAGGCCTGGGTCTGGAACGACGGCATCTATACCCGCTATCCCTTCCAGTCGGCGCTGCACGGTCTGCCGGTTGAGGTCGTAAAAGAGTGCGTGCTGGGCGCAATCGAGGCGCGCTATGGCGAAACGGCCGCGCCCGCGGTGCCGCTGGATCGGGCGCGGGCGCGACGGGACTGCTGTGCCGATGGCGCGATAGCGGATGAGGGCAGCCTGGCCGGTGAAGTGGAAGGCGAAGAGGATTTTCAGCACTTTATCCTGCGCACCTGGGGGAAAGGGATCGCACGTCACTTTGCCCTGCCCTATAACCAGAAACTGTGGAAAGTGCCGCTGACTGAGATGGAGACCTCGTGGCTGGGCGGACGCGTACCGCTGCCCGACCTGGCGCAGATTATCGATGGCGCACTGCAGCCGCTGGCAAAACCGGTGGGGCCTAACGCCCGCTTCGGCTATCCGCTGCACGGTGGCTTCCAGGCGCTGATGTCCGGCTTTCTGCCGCACCTGAAGTGCAAACTGGAAACGGATGCCACCCTGAGCCGGATTTATCCGCAGGCGCATGTCGCGCTGCTGGCGGATGGACGCCACTACCGCTATGAGCAGTTGATCAGCACCATGCCGCTGCCGGAACTGATTAAACTGATGGGCGATGAGGCGCCGGAGAATGTGCAGCGGGCGGCACAGCAGCTGCAGTTTGTCTCGGTGCGCTGCGTGAACCTGGGCATTGGCCGGGCTGACCTGACCGAAAAACACTGGATTTACTATCCGGGCGACACGCTGTTTCACCGCATCTTTGTGCAGGGCAATGCCAGCCCGCACTGCAATCCCCCCGGCGGGTTCGGCTTAACCTGTGAAATCACCTACAACGCCGCCCATCCGCTGCCGCTGACGGGCGATGCGCTGATTGAACGCTGCCGTCAGGATTGCATCCGGGTCGGGATGATCAGCGAGAGCGATCCGCTGCTCTGCGCCTCAGAGGTCGATATGCCCTACGCCTACGTCATCTACGACCATGCGCGCAGTGCGAACGTGGCGCTGATCCGGCAGTGGCTGCTGACGCAGGATATCCATCTGTCAGGCCGCTACAGTGAGTGGGAATATTACAATTCCGACCACGCTTTCCTCGCCGGTAAGCGCGCCGCCGAAAATGTCCGGCTGCAGCATGTCAGCGAGCGGACGCGCGGCTGACCCGACGCAGCCAGCTACGCAAGAGGCTGGCTGCACTTCGCGGCTTTCAGCGACTGCAACTGGCTGACGCGCCGCGCCACCTTCTGGCTGGCATTGTATTTCGCAATGCCATTGCCCAGGCCAAAATCGCCGACGAAGCCCAGCACGGTCAGGGCGTCAAACCGCCCGGTCTGCTCAATATCGCTCTGTACGCCGTGCGCTTTCACCAGCTCCTGATCCAGCGCGCCACAACTGAGCATCGCCGTCTCTTCCGGCGTCACCGCCGTGGCCTGCGGATAGTGCTTGGTGGCACAGCCTGTCAGCGACAGCGCCAGCAGCGCCGCCAGAATTATCCTGTTATGCATTTTTCATCGCCCGATGTTCACCTCATTAACCGGGTTATCGGCAGATTCCGTCGCGATCATGAGTGACTGACCTACCAATAATGGTTGAAACCGCTACGCTAAGGTAGGATCCCGCGCGTGATGGTCAGTTGCCGTGCGTGACTGTCCGGGCGCGACGCCGTGAACGCACATCCGCCGTTCCCCGCTTCTGCCCTGAATTTCAACGCGTTAGCCTGCATGAAGCTGCCACCGGCAGCGTTGAAAGAGTAAAGCCTGATCGATATTCAGTGATGAGCGGTCAGTGCAAGCGAAGCCAGACACGGAAAATTCGTGCTTCGGGTTTATCAGAGTATGTTCCAGATGAGGTTTTTCCATGCGTTTTAAAGGATTGAACATCGGATTTTTCATTTTGATTCTGGCGATCGCCACGTTCGCCTTTTTTGAGGTGCTTTCGCCCTATTTCTCGCCGATTTTATGGGCGGCAATTCTGGCGGTCATTTTCCATCCGCTGAAAAGTTATCTGCGGGGCCGGCTGGGGGAACGCAATGGCCTGGCCGCACTGCTCACCCTGCTCTGCATCTGTCTGATTGTGTTTACGCCGCTGGCCATTATCGCCTCATCGCTGGTGGTCGAAACCAATGCGGTCTATCACAAACTGCAGACCAACTCGGCGCAGTTCCCGGCGGTTTTCGCCGACCTGCTGCAGCATCTGCCGCGCTGGGCAAAACATTATCTGGCTGAAAATAATCTCGATACCGCCGGAGAGATTCAGCAGAAGCTCTCCTCGTTTGCCCTCAAGGGCGGCCAGTACCTGGCAGGCAGCGCATTCATCATCGGCAGGGGCACCTTCAGCTTTACCGTCGGTTTTGGCGTGATGCTCTATCTGCTGTTCTTCCTGCTGAAAGATGGCTCCTATCTGGTGCATCTGATCCTGGAAGCGCTGCCGCTTTCGACCTACGTCAAGCATCACCTGCTGGTGAAGTTTGCCGCGGTGGCGCGTGCGACGGTCAAAGGCACGGTTGTGGTCGGCATCGTGCAGGGTATTCTCGGCGGGCTGGCCTTCTGGTTCACCGGCATTGACGGCAGCCTGCTGTGGGGGGCGCTGATGGCGTTCCTCTCCCTGATCCCGGCCGTCGGCTCCGCCATTATCTGGGTGCCTGCAGCGGTCTTCTTCTTCGCCACCGGTGCCGTGTGGAAAGGCCTCTTCCTGGTCGGTTTCTTCGTGGTGATTGTGGGGCTGGTGGATAACATCCTGCGTCCGCTGCTGGTCGGTAAAGACACCAAAATGCCTGACTACCTGATCCTGATCGCCACGCTGGGCGGGATGGAGATTTACGGCATCAACGGTTTTGTCATCGGTCCGGTGATTGCGGCGCTGTTCATCGCCTGCTGGAACCTGCTCTCCGGTCGCGATAATCGCGAGAACATCGAAGTCATCGACGAAGAGGTGATCGAAGAGGGCAAGAAACAGTCTGAGACCGCCGCCGAGGCCGCGGCAGAAGCCGCCGCCGTTGCGGCCGAAGCAGCGGCTGACGCGGAGATGAAAGTCTCAGCCTTAGCGGCGGCAGAGAAAGAAAAAGCCGCCGCCAGCAAAGCCTGATTTTCTCTGGAAATAAAAAACCCACCTTTCGGTGGGTTTTCAGAGGCTACAAAATTTAAGACCCGGTTAATCAGGCAGCAATGAAAACGCGCAACGCGTCGGGAACAGGGTCAGAAGAGGAAAGCGTCCCGCGCCAGGGACGGTGCGGGCCGAGCGGCCATGGATGGCATAAGCGACTTTCCGATCTGCCCCTGCTCCCGGGGCAGGCTCAATATCAAAGCAATCTGCCCTGGCATTGCAGCCATAAAAAAACCCACCTTTCGGTGGGTTCTTTTTTATCTGAAATGGCAGCGAATCAGTTGGTCGCTTTGTTTTTCAGATCTTCAGCGCCCTGCTTGGTTTTATCCCAGCCTTTCTCGGCACCTTCTTTCGTTTTATGCCAGCCCTTCTGGGTGCCTTCGCTGATTTTGCTGCCGGTGGTGTGGCTCTTGCCTTCCGCCGCGTGCTCAGATTTCAGCTTCAGCTCTTCGCCCTGATTCTGCGCATGATGCAGTTTTTCTTTAGCGGTATCCGCGCCTTTGTGCGCTTCCGCAACGGTGTTATCGGTAGTGGTAGCAGCAAATACCGGCGAGGCCAGCAAAATAGCAGACAGTGCAATAATTGATTTCTTCATAATTCCCTCTGTATTCATTGTTGCCGTGTAGGTTTTAATCCTGGCATAGCGATTCCAGGAAAGATTTAAGAATAAACCAGGAATGAAAAAGGGCCAGTTTTCACCAGAAAATTCCCTCCGGGGCAGCCTGATCGTCCGCTACCAGAGCGCGAGCTGCGGATCGTCATCCGGCTTCGTCGTCTTTCTGTCCACCCGCGCGGGCGGTGCGGGACGCTGCATCTGATCGCTGATCCACTGCAACAGCACTGACACCACATAGGCCTGCTGCTCTGCGCTCAGGGGCTGCTGCTGAGCAATATTGTGCCATTTGCTCAGACAGCCGCGACAGCAGGTCGCGGTGGCATGCTGGGCGATAAACACCGGATGACCGCGCATCGGCGTCTGTTTGCCATCACGCGCGGGCCGGGCAGGCGCCAGCCGCTGTGCAACAAACTCTGCGGCATGCTCACGCAACACCGGCTCGCCTTTGCTCAGCGCATAATCATACTCCGCGCGCCCCAGTCGAAAGCGCTGGCGGAATGGCGAGCGCGCCAGGCGGGCAAAGAGATCGTCAGAAACCGTCATACTGCCCGCCCGTCACTCATATTTCCGGCCCGCCAGGTAGCGCACGCCCTGCGGCCCGAACGCCTCACGATGCAGCTCATTCGGCTGCAGGTGAAACGTCTCTCCAGGATGGTAAGTGGTCTCGCCCTGTTCTGTACTGATGGTGATATCACCACTGAGGATCAGGGCCAGTGCTTCGAAGGGATGGACATGATTGTCGAGCTCGGTGGCGGGCGCACGTTCCACCAGCAGTGGCTCGTCAAACCCTTCTCCGGCTAATCGTTTTCTGAATTCATCTTCTGTCATTGTCACTCCTCGATATGGAACCGACCCTGGTAGTGTAGACGATTTTTATCGCCATTTATGGCACGCCGGTGGTTACGTAAAGTAGCGCAAGCAGGGTTGTTCACCGCGCATACCGATGCTGTACTTTCCGCCTCATGCCAGCCATTTTGACATCAGGATGACGGAAAAATATGTCTCACCCTCTGAAAACCGCCCTGCTGCTGATCAATCCGCGTTCGCGTAAAGGCCGCGCGGCGGCCAGCCGGGCCAGGACGCTGCTGACTCAGGCGGGTATCAACCTGCTGCAACCGGCTGAGGAGGAGAGCCGCAGCTACTGCGAACTCATCGCGGCTTATGCCCATCGAATTGATGCGGTGATCGTTGGCGGGGGCGACGGCACGCTTAACGCCGCCGCGCCGGGCGTGATGCAGACCGGCCTGCCGCTGGGGATCCTGCCGCTGGGCACCGCCAACGACTTTGCCCGGACGCTCGGCATCCCTGCCACGCTGGAGCAGGCGGTGCAGATTATCACTGACGGGCAGCTGCGCGCAGTCGATCTGGGGGAGGTGAATCAGCATCTGTTCCTCAACGTCTCCAGCATCGGCTTTTCCGCCGAGCTGGCGCGCAATCTCACCGCAGAATCAAAAAAACGCTGGGGGGTCGGCGGTTATGCTCTGGCGGCGTTGCGGCTGCTGCGTCAGAGCCGTCCGTTCAGCGCCACCCTGATCCATGAGGAGCAGCGCACGCCCATCCGGACCGTTCAGGTTTCCGTGGGCAACGGCCGTTTTTATGGCGGAGGGATGACGGTCGAAGCGCGCGCCGCACCGGACGACGGGCTGCTGGACGTTTACAGCCTGGAGGTCCGGCACAGCTGGCAGCTGATTGCGCTGCTGCCCTTTCTGCGACGGGGTACGCAGGGTCGCTGGCGCAACGTGCGCACCTTCAGCACGACGGCGCTCACCATCGAAACGCGCCGCCCCCACTACATCAATGCAGACGGCGAGATTATCGGACAGACGCCCGCCCATTTCCGCCTGATCGCAGGGGCCATACAGGTTTATGCCCCTGCCGGTCCGACAGCGGAATAGCGGATGTCACATCGCGGGGTTAATGCTGAGTGCCGTTCTTTTCGGCGTCGTTGATCTGCGTGGTGAGGCTGCTGACCAGCTCTTTCGCCATCTCGATGGTCAGGCCGAAAAACAGCGACTCCTGCGCCGATCGCGCGCGCGGGACCTGAGGATCGAGATAGCTGAACTGCAGCACCAGCGCGGCGTGCCCGCTTAACGGGCCGATGTGCCAGCCGGTGACCGGATAGAACGTAAAACGGTTAAAATCATTCACTATATACCTGACTTGTTAAGCATAACGCTGATTGAGTGTCAGGCCAGCTCAGAAAATAAAACACGGTTCGGTTACTCAGCCTGGCGCAGATCGGCTGAATAGCAAGCGAAGCGAGATTCACCCTGCCCGCCGGGCGTGGCATCTGCAGCCCGGCGAAACCTGCCGTCTGAGGCGGTCAGCTGTCCGCGCGGGGGATAACCGAAATATGTCCGTTGACCTCCAGCACGGCATACTTAATCTGATCAAACCGTTCCAGTCCCGGTCCGGAACGCGCCGCCTCCAGCACATCGTCAGGATCAATCCCGGTCATCTTCATGCGTTCGGTCAGCAGGTTGCCGTTTTCCACCAGAATCACCGGACCGCCATCGATTGCCTGCTCCACCACCGGAAAGCGGCTTTTCAGTTTTCCCAGTACGATGTCGATCGTCACCAGCGTGATAATCGTCAGCGCCGCGCCCGTCACCGAGAAATCATCGCCCAGCAGCGCCTGCTGCGTGGCTTCGCTGATAATCAGCAGCAGAATCAGATCGAAAGAGGTCATCTGCAACAGCGTGCGTCTGCCCGCAATTTTAAACACCACCATCAGAACCAGGTAGATCGCTGCAGCGCGTAAAACCGTTTCCATAAAGTGCCTCTGTCAGGGATAGATCCATTGGGTAAATCGGGCCGGCGCGTGATCATCGCCCTGAATCGTGACGTGGATCAGGCCCGCATCGCGTGGCTGCAGGCCGAGCCAGATTGCGTGATCCGCCCCGGTGTCACCGGTGGAAAAGGTCAGCCGCAGATCGCTGCCGATCGTCACGGCTTCCAGCGGTTGCGGCTGCAGCGTCTGGATCTGCAGATTATTCAGCGCGCCGCCGCCAATCGTGATCGTGAAGCGATCGCCGGCGGGTGCGTTGTAGCCAATCCGCATATCCATATTGCTTTCGGTCCGGCCGAACCGTTCATATTCAACCTGAAGTGTGCCGTCTGGCGACAGGCTATGACCCTCGCTCAGCACCCCTTTAGAAAAGAGGCCGCACGCCCCCAGAATCACCAGCAGAATTAACAGATACTCCCCTGCCCGCTGAATCAGCCATTCACGCCGTACCCAGCGAAGATCTTCTTTTATCGGGTAGTCCCGACTCACAATGCGATCTCTCTTCACTCTCATTCCCTCTGGTAAGAGTACCCGCCTCTGCAGCACGCTGCCTGAAGCATAGCGGACGGGCATTATTTCGCGCGGCGCTCAACCCAGAACGACCAGCTGTGGTAGAGCAGCGTGAGCGGCATCGCAATCACCGCCCCCACCAGCACAAAACCCTGCGTGACCGGCGAGGCGGCGCTGTCGCTGAGCGTAAACTGATAGGGCACCAGCCACGGATAGAGGCCACACAATACGCCGCTAAAGAGTGCGCTAATCAGCATCAGCGTCAGAATGAGTTGCAGTAGCGGCCTGGCGCGCCACAAGGCCACCGGCAGGGCGATCCAGAGCAATACTATCGCGCCTGCCGCGATCCTGCCCGGTGGTCGCTGCCAGCTCTGCCGCCAGAGATCGGCATTGAGATAGAGGTCGGCCAGAAAAATAACCAGCGCCAGCAGCCACCACAGCCAGCTCAGTGCCGCCGCCAGCGGCTGTACCCGCTCACCAATGCGCCAGCCAATCCAGCAGCAGGCCATCAGCGAATTGATCGCGATCAGGCCTGCGCCGCTGAGCAGCGGCACCAGGCTCAGCCCATCCGGCAGGCCGGTCTGCGGCTGAGCGCTGATGATCATGCCGGCGCACCAGCCCTGAATAAAGGTCGCCAGCGCGGAGCTGCCCGCCATGAGGCGATCCAGCCAGCGACGCAGGCGGGGAGAACTCTGAGCGCGATACTCCAGTGCCATCGCCCGCACCAGCAGCGCCAGCAGCATGGCAAACAGCGGGACACTCAGCTGACTGAAGAGCAGCGCATAGACCGGCGGAAACAGCGCCAGCAGCCCACCCGCCGCCAGCACCAGCCAGGTTTCATTCGCATCCCACACCGGCAGAATGCTGTGCGTCATCAGTTCACGCTGTTCATCATCGTGAAACCAGCAGAAAAGCATCCCCACGCCCAGATCCGTGCCATCCAGCAGCAGGTAGAGCAGCAGAGAGAGACAGATAATCAGCGCAGAGAGTTCGGCCATGTCACTCTCCTAATGGGGCGTTTTCAGCGCAATCACCACCGGTTCTCCCGATGGCATCTCACCTTTAACCCGGCGCAGCAGATAGCGTAAGCCGAGGGCGAAGGTCAGCGCATAGATCAGCAGCACCGCCACGAAGATGCCCAGCGTGCTGCTGAGTGACAGCGGCGAGACGCTTTGTGCGGTGCGTAACAGGCCATAGACCGTCCACGGCTGACGCCCGACTTCGGTCACGACCCAGCCTGACAACAGGGCAATAAAGCCCGCCGGTGAGAGCCATGTCAGCCAGCGCAGAAAGCGCCCCGACATGGTCAGCCCTCCCCGCCAGCGCTGCAGATTCGCCGCCAGCGTGGTCGCCAGGATAATCACCCCCAGCCCCACCATCAGGCGAAAAGCGAAAAAGACCGGGAGCACCGGGGGGATGGCATCCGCAGGAAATTCGCTCAGGCTTTTAATGTGGCCGGAGAGGTTGTGGCGCAGATAGAGCGATCCGAGTGCGGGCAGAGTGACCTCCAGAATGTTGCGCTGCGCCTGCTGGTCCGGCAGCGCAAACAGCCGCAGAGGCTCCCCCTCGCCGGGGGCTGGCTGGTGCCAGCTGCCTTCCATCGCAGCCAGTTTAGCGGGCTGGTAGTCGCGGGTGTTTTCACCGTGCAGATCGCCGAGAACGATCTGTAGTGGCACCGCAAACAGCAGCAACGTCAGCGCGCTATTGAGCATCAGACGCGAAGCCGCCTCCCCGCTGAAATGGCGGAGTCGCCACGCCGCCACGCCCGCGATCATCACCGCCACGGCAATCAGGGACCCGACCACCATATGGCTGAAGCGCCACAGAAAGGAGGGTGCCTGCAAAAGCGACCGCCAGCTGTCCGCCAGAAAAACCCCGTTCGGATCCCGCGTAAAGCCGACCGGCGTCTGCATCCATGAGTTAGCGGCCAGAATCCAGAAGGCACTGAGCAGCGCGCCGAACGCCACCAGACAGGTCACGGCAAAATGCACGCCGGGCCGGATTTTGTTGAAACCGAACAGCATCACTCCGGTCAGGGCCGATTCGAGAAAAAACGCGACAAGCACCTCATAGAACATTAATGGCCCAATCACGCCGCCGGCCTGCTGTGAAAAGCGCGCCCAGTGCGTGCCGAACTGAAACTCCATGACGACGCCGGAGGCGGCACCTATCGCCACCGTCAGGGAAAAGAGCGTCAGCCAGAAGTGCAGCGCATCCCGTGCAGCCTGCTGCTTTCCCCACAGCCAGCGCGCCTCAAACCACACCAGAAAGGGGGCCAGTCCCAGCGTCAGCGCCGCCAGCGTAATATGCATGCCCATGGTCAGCGCAAACTGCGTCCGGGCAATTGCCAGCACCCAGTCGCTGTCATTCATGGCAGTATCGTCCCGAATCCTCAGATCCGCCGGAGTGCGTGACGGATGAGGAGAGACACGCCGCCGCAAGCCGTTCTTTCATCTGACTCTCTCCTGATCTTATTGCCTCTCATCAGCGTCAGGCTTATTTCGCCAGACGGTAAGTCGCCTCTCGTTTTGTCAGTTTATCGTAGTGAAGAAATAAAAGTTCAGCCAGCATCGACCGGGAAAGAATAAAAGCACGTGCAGAACCACATTAATTGCCATCCGGTGAACAGCGATAAAAAAGATATTATCGCCCTATCGGATGCGCTACGCTTAAATAACGAAAATAAGCATTAAGCGAGGCGGAGAATTAATTCGTCCGCCTCTGGATTGCCCTACAGCCAGCCGGAGCGACGCAGCCTGGCCCACAATCCGCCGCAGGCCAGCAGCGTCAGACCGACTGCCAGCGGATAGCCATAATGCGACTTCAGCTCCGGCATATGTTCGAAGTTCATGCCATACATGCTGAACACCACGGTCGGGATCACCAGGATGGCACCCCACCCCGCCAGCTTTTTCACCACCTCATTCTGCTGCACCGTCACCAGCGCCAGATTGACCTGCATGGCACTGGTGAGCATCTCGCGCATATCTTCCGCATCGGTCACTACATGGCGGGCGTGATCCTGCACGTCCCGGATATAGGCGCGCAGCGGGCGTGGGATCAGATCCTCATGCAGGTGAATAAGCTGGTTGCAGATCTCCTCCAGCGGCAGTGCCGCATTGCGCAGCTTCAGCAGCTGCCGCCGCACGGTATAGACCGCCTGTACCGATCGGCGGTCAAATTCGCTGGTAAAGAGATCGTTCTCCATCTGCCCGACGCGTTCGTTCAGCGAGGTGGAGAGTTCGGCATAACGGTCGACAATAAAATCGAGCAGGCAGTAGAGCGGATAACCCGGCCCCAGTTTCAGCAGCGCCGGATTTTCAGCCGCCCGCTCGCGCACCGGACTGTAGCTCTCCGAGGCACCGTGACGGATGCTGATCAGGAAATTTTTTCCGACAAAGAAATGGGTTTCGCCCAGTTCACAGCTGTCATCTTTCGCACGCACCGTTTTCACCACGATAAACAGCGACTCGCCATAATGTTCGATCTTGGGCCGCTGGTGCGCATTCAGCGCATCTTCAACGGCCAGTTCGTGGAGTCCGAACTCTTCTTTGATCTTTGCCATAAACGCCGCGTCTGGCTGCCACAGGCCGAGCCAGATAAACGCCTCCGGCTCTTTAATCACGTCGCTGATATCCTCAACGTCTATCTCTTCGCCCGCGCTTCCCGGACGATATACCCTGCTGCTTACGATCATCTTCTGTGTTCCCGTTGTGACAATAGAAGCAGCTTAGCCAATCCCGCGCCCGTAACCGGATAAAAACCGTAAGGATTTGCTGCAACAGTGTGTCGTCAGCGGGTTACCACTTCAGGCCTAATCCGGTGGAGAAGATCCCTTCGTTCAGGGTATCAGGAATGCCGCTGACCAGATTACGATGGTAGCCAACGTGCAGGGTCGACCAGGAGGTCAGGCTGTAGCGCAGGCCAACTTCCGCATCCAGCATGAATACGCCGTCGTCATCCAGCGAATGACCGACATCACCGTTGCTGTAGAGCGTGACCGATTTGCCCAGGAGATAGCGCTGATAGTTCCAGCGCAGCGAACCGCCAAAGTGGCGCTCCTCCCGGTCATCGCTGTAACCATACTCAAAGGCGCCACCCAGCAGGGAGAGTGAGAAGCTGCTGAGTTCGGTGTCCCACAGCTGATAGCCGGGACCGGTGCCAATCAGTGCCTGGCGCGACAGATTCTCCACCCAGTCGCGCTTGTAGGTGGCGCGGGCCTGCCAGAAGAACTGCTCCCGGAACAGATAGTCAACGGCGTAGCGCAGGCTGTAGTTGTCGGTGTTGACACTCGCGTTTTCCTGCTCGCGATTGTAGGTTGCGCCAATATCATGCCGCCATTTTCCCTGGTTCAGCTTGGTGTTGAGCGCAAAACTGTAGTCGTCCGTTTTGGTGGAGGCCTTTTTGACCTTCATACCGGCGTCGATGTTACCGGTCCAGGCGAGCTGATCGCTGCGGACTTTGGCTTTCATAAACTCATCAATGCGCCTGACGGAGACCTGCTGCTCCTGCTCGTCGCGTTCCACCCAGACGTAGCCGGGATCCGAGGAGGAGAGCCGCACCTGATAATGTTCACCGGTTTTTTTGTTTTCAACATTCACCGGATTGTCGCTGGCGAGGGTGCTGACCGCATTCCAGTCCAGCGTGACCGTGCCGGCGTAATGTGTCTCTATCGCCAGCTTGCCATCGCTCAGGTAACGGATGGTGCCGGTGAGCCGGTCGCCATTATTCAGCCAGACGGTATCCGCGGCGGCCTGCTGAGCCCATCCGGCGCAGCAGCTGATAACCAGCAGTGTGGTAAACGAGGTGGCACAGCGCATAGCTTTCCCTGAAAAGGCGTCGTCCTGCATGGACGACGCGTCACCGCAAATTCTGACCTGACAATTAAGCCGATTCCGCGACGATATGCAATGTGCCGCCCCGGTTATGACAGGTCGTGCAGCTCTTTACTGAGGGGAGTCCCCAGCCTGAAGTCGGAAAAACGGATCGCCAGTCCCTGCCGCTCCGGCGAGCAGCCCATCACGCCGACAAAACGCCGCGCCTGACCGGGCCAGGGACAGAGCCGCAACAGTGGCCAGGTCAGGCCGTCGGTGGAGTACTGGATTCGCAATGCCGCCTTTTCCAGCGTGGCGCGCATCCAGAACTGACGCGCATCACCGGGAAAAACACCGGTAGACCAGTCAGAAAACTCGCGCGTGACTACGCTGCCGATGGCAGGCTGGTCATCGTTAAACTCAATGCCTGCTTTAACCCAGTGCGTTTCACTGTCCTGAATAAACAGACCGGCCTGGTCATAAAGCTGGCTGAAGTCCGCCCTCACCTGCACCTGAACGGTAAAGTCATGTTCCACCCAGAAGCCAAATGCATGGCCGCTGTGCCGTTCGAAGCCGTACCAGGTACGCTGCCAGAAATCGCTGTTTAACGCGGTTTCAAACTGCAATGTATCACCATCCAGACTGTGCACCGGCGGCTGATTAATCCAGACGCCGCCTTCGGCCGTTATTGAACTGACTGCTCTCATGGTCACTCCTTTCAGTAAGGTAAAACGCCTGCAGGCTGGCCTGCAGCGAGGTCATCGGTCTGATCATCATCGCCATCAGGGCCAGTCAGCTTAACTATTTCATTTTGTTAATCGCCTGGCTAAAACGGCATTTAACAGCCAGACTTGTTTTGTCTGACGGCAACTGAACTCATTAAATATAAGGATTAAGCCACCATGGTAGATAAATCAGAAATTTTAGATCACGCCCAGGTTGTTGATGTTAACGGTGAACATGTCGGTATCGTCGACCATTTCGAAGGTGACGACAAAATTAAGCTGGCGAAAAGCGATCCGGAAGCGGGCGGCAAACACCACATTATTCCTTTCAGCTGGGTGAAAGAGGTTGACGATAATAAAGTCATCCTTTCTAAAGCCAAAGCTGACGTTGAAAGTGAGTGGCAGTCTGCATAATATCGTCGCCGTGGCTCCCGCCACGGCGTATTTATTTCACGTCCCTGTTTCTGCGCCCTGCCCCGGCCGTTCTCTCTATCCCTTTAAATTTATTACTGCATAAACTTTTCGCCGCTAATAAAACCTGTGTCCTTTACGAAGACAGGCTGATATTTTCCATTCGCGTTGCTGCATAGCAGCCGAATACCCCTTCGATGAGTGGATAGCGCCCGGCATCGGGCAGTTCAAAATGCCACCATTCAGTTGCAATGCCGGTAAACCCACCTCCCAGCATGATGGCATTGAGCAGCAGCCGGTTGCGCTGCGCCTGCACGGCTACCGCAGGATGATAAGGATGGGAGTGCTCGCTCATCTCATCAAAGCCGGTGCCCATATCCATTATCTCGCCGCGCTCGTCGATCAGCGTCACATCCACCGCCGTGCCCCGGCTGTGATTAGAGCCGAGTGCCAGGGGAACAACATAGTCCGGATTCGGGCACGCCTGCCAGAGGATCGCCTGCGCTTCAGGAGGCCGGTATGCGTCGAGAATGAGCAGCGTATAGCCCGCGACCTCTGCAATATCGATACTTTTCGCCAGCGCTTTCGCCGCATCAACGTGCAGCAGACAGCGCGCATCGCGGTAGATTGGCTGCCCGGTGAGGTTGTCGGCGGTGGCGTATTTCAGATCGATGGCTAACTGAGGAAAGGCGTCAGCGATGTCTGTCAGATGGTTATTTTCCATGGTGGTGAGTTCCCTGTTTATGCGCTGTGTGGCGGGCTGGCCGGAAAGGATGGTTATGAGGCGGTTATCATGGCACTGCGGCGAGAGGAAAAAAAGTGTCTTTAATTTTTTGAGTCCGGACAGGGTGTGGCAGTTTTTTTACTCCGGATGCTGGCTGGCTGCGTTTATGGTTTCAGGAATTGTTATGAGCGAGATAATCAGTCCGATGACGTCAGGATCTACGGCTTTTATAATTAAACATAATCAGGTAAAAATCGTTATTTTATTTATGCTATAGATAAATCGGCACTCTGTTTTGCACTGGCTTTCGCGTTGCAGTTAATTACTTTATTTTGCGATCTGCGCCGCAAATAATAGCGTTTTAATTGTGAGAAAACTCGCTGATTCACATCAATTTTCAGCTGGGATTTATTCGTAATAGTTGATTATATGTGCAGATATTTAGCGCGCTACAGAGGTGTTGGAGCACCTCTGGATCGCTAATCACAACCACTATTTAGCGAGAATAGAGATTATGACTGAGTCAGAGTGTAATGCAGTTAGTTTAAATCCAGAAGCCTTCCATTACCCGGCGAAAATTAACGGTAAGTTACGCCAGCCGGTATCCAGACTATATCCGTATTCCGTCGACCATTATGAAATGCCAATGGCTGGCAGCCGCCGGGTTCACCACCGGAACCGGAGTCGAGGTGAATGTCACAGAGGGCCGTATTGTGCTAATCGTGAAGCCACCCGAGCCTGTCTATAAACAACTGGTTAACGCGCTAGTGCAGCTGAACAAGCTGCCCGTCCGGAAACAGAAGCAGGTGATGGCGTTGTCGGATGTGGCTGCGGGTTAGTGGCGTTGAGGTGAAGGGATGCCGCTTCTTGTTAGGGAGCGGCAGATTGAGGACGGTAGTGTAACAAATGATGATGAGGCCTGTATGCTAATAATCCGTTATTTAAATCCTTTTTCTTTAGTCAGGTGTTCTGGATTAAGCTCAGCATCTCTATATTCCCTGGCCAGGATTTTTTAAATCAGTTAAGAAAAATAAGCCTACCTCGTCGATTTCCCAACAGTATACCCGGCATTTTGCAGGGCGATTTTATCGCCCTGTCAATGAACCACATTTGAACCTATTAAGCATTCCTATGGAAATGGAATATGTAAATGACATAACTCGCGCCCCAGAACCTTGTGATTTTTGCACCCAGCCATCCTGCACTTTTCTGAACTAAATCCACCATGCGCAAGTATGCATAGATACTGTTTGGCCGCCTGTACCTCGTTCTCTGAAGGTAGCCGCATTAATTCGTTTACCTTGAAGGCAAACGCTGGAAAAGGTGTCTGTTCCGGAGAACACTCAATATACCATTCCTGACCGCATTCCAGACAGCGATACCGGAAATGAGAATGATCAAGCTGTGGTTCAAGATAGTCTCCTTCCGGTGTTTCGAAATAGTGCTTATGAATTAAAGCCCCTGAAAATGCAAAATCCCGCTCCATAGATTCAATTTCAGCCACACAGGGTGGCAACTGTCTGCAATTACACATAGGTCTCCCTTTAATTTTTTCTCACTACAGGGCAATAGGTCTGCGAGTGGAAATTTCTGTCAACTGAACAAATGCTCACTCAGGTTCGCATTGATAGCAGATTGATTATTCCAGGATCTCCTGAATCCAGTCACTCCAGCACTCGCTGTTAAGTGGAGATTCAACCGTGCCTGGGCGAGATGAAACCCACCATGCCTTCACCTCTTCATATTCGGAGATCGTAAGTGTAAAGGGACGCCAGCAACTCATCCTGCCATCCTGGTCACAGGGATCACTGCCAGCGATGAAAAATTCATTCAGGAATGGCAAGGGAGGAAAATAGCCTGAAACATCAATGATGCCAAAGATACCGTAGAGCACTTTAGTATTTTCCTCTAAAACTCGTCTGGCATTATCAATGTTATCCATAGGAATCCATGTGTGATATTTCTGTGTTGGCTTAAGGTATCACATTGCACGGGTCAACCTGCATCAGAGACAACACGCTGTGTTTTAAAACCGGAAAAATTCACAAAGACATGCTTTGGACGGTGAACCTCGCAGTAAGTAATGCTCGATTTTATCTGCTGGACAGCAGAGGCTATGTCTATATCTCTGGTCAATACCGTCTCTGTTCTGAATCTAACGTAGTTATCGATGGATTGCCAAAGCAGGAAATGATCTCCTGCTTTGTGGCCTTCCCTTTGTTCACATTAGCTATCTTTAATTTAGCGAAGTTAATGCCTGTATAGACGCAGCCGGAAAGAAATGTTTCAAATACCGAACAAAAAACCAGCCCCTTCATATCCCTATCCCCGAAAAAGATGAGATGAATCATGGTATGGAATGGTCGCAACAAAGTAGAAAATGGTCAATTTTGCTAAAAGTCATAGCGCGACTGCCGATATACCAGAGAAAGCAAATCAAGGAGAAATCACAATGGAACAACCAAACCCACTCGCAGCGATCACGTTCATAATCTGGTTTTTCATGTTTATTCCATGCTTTCGTATGGCTCAGAAAGCGGGATTTGGATGGAAAATGGCTTTGCTACTATCATTCCCCGGCTTGCACTTCCTCACCCTCTATGTCTTCGCTTATAAGAAGTGGCCCAACGTGCCCAATGCATGAGAACCTGGAGCAAAATGTCACCCGCTTTGTTTGGTATTTAAAAAAGGAGAATGTTATGGAATGGATTATTGGCATCGTTGTCCTTGTGATCATCGCAGGAGTATTTAAACCAAGGCGATGTGATATTTGCGGTACTGGATTTAAAAAGAAATACTTCACCTGGAAGATAGATGGTAAAAAGCAGCATCTTTGCCCGTATTGCAATAGCAAGATGAACCGTAGAAACAGCGACCGTAAATTCAAAGACAGGTTTGGCTAGCAAAAAGTCCATCTGAGTGCGCTACTCGGCTTTTGCCTGTCGCCTTGCCGCTTCAATGGCGCTGTAGCTGGCGAACCTTTGCCTTACTGTTTTCATGGCAAAGCATAAAATTGCGCTCCACGAACTCTGTTGAGCACTGACTGATAACGCTTCGTGTTTTTCGGAGCACGTCGTTGTGGTTCTTGCCAAATGTCAGCGCCACTTTAAAAGTGTTAGTGGATGACTCCGCGCCGGTCAGGAATACCAGCTAAGGGAGGTCCATACCATTCACTACAGTTGGATATGTCATTGCATTTTTATCTTTCAGAAAGTGAGCCTGTTTGCACAGAAAAGCCGCCCGCGAGAGTTTTTGGGTGAGAACGACACAAATACGACACAAGGAGAAAATCAGGTGGGATTGAAGCTGGCGTATGTCATTGACGGAATTTGGCACGCCCTACAGGATTCGAACCTGTGACCTACGGCTTAGAAGGCCGGTGCTCTATCCAGCTGAGCTAAGGGCGCATGGAGATGGCACGGATTATACGTCGGGAAGCGGGTACGTCAACGTTTTTGCCGCCTCCCGGCTGCGAAGTGCTGCTGTAATGACCAATTAGCGTTAGTGACGCTTGCGCCATTCGCTGAGCGACACGAGTTTACTGGTGCCGGTGAATTCTCCTTCCAGCTCAATCCCTTGTGATGTGAAATGCGCATTGTATTGCTCACGAAGTGCGTGCAGCTCCTGGCTATCTGGCTCCAGCTGTCGCAGAAAGCCCAGCGCGAGCATCAGCTGCTGGCGGCTGATAAGCGGTGGAAAACCGGCATGCCTGAGAATCGTATGCCAGCGCTGGCTGTTCTCCTCGCTGCCGTCAACAATCAATACCTGCCAGATCAGCAGCACCGCTGCACCATTATGCAGATGCGTTTCATTGTCGCTGCTGAGATAGTCGGTAAATTCTTTCGCCGCCTCTTTGCCCATCATAGAGATCATCGATTCCACCTGTACTGGTGGCAGACGCAGCCGTTTGCTGAGCCGCTGGGCGGCGTGGCGTGAGCCAGCGGTGAGCAGCTGAAATCCAGCGACAAATACCACCGCCAGCGTAGCAAGCATTATCCAAATCATGACATCGTCCCCGGGTTGTCCTGCCGATATCATACGCATGCAGGCTGGCTCTCGTCGCGACGAAAAAGCCGGAAGGCGCATACACGGCTGAAACTGTGACTGACAGCAGCCCGCGCTTCTGACAAAATAGCCCCCTTCCCCGATTCAACACAACACAGTGGATTTCCTCTCTGATGGCAGCAAAAATTATTGACGGTAAAACGATTGCGCAGCAGGTGCGCGTTGAGGTTGCGGAAAAAGTGAAGCAGCGCCTGGCGGCCGGAAAACGCGCCCCGGGACTGGCTGTCGTGCTGGTGGGTGAAAACCCGGCCTCGCAAATCTATGTGGCCAGCAAACGCCGTGCCTGTGAAGAGGTCGGATTCCACTCGCGCTCTTACGATCTGCCCGCCACCACCCGCGAAGATGAGCTGCTGGCACTGATCGATACGCTCAATCAGGATGACGACATCGATGGCATCCTGGTTCAGCTGCCGCTGCCAGCGGGCATCGATAACGTGAAGGTACTGGAGCGCATCACGCCTGATAAAGATGTCGATGGATTCCACCCTTACAACGTGGGTCGCCTGTGTCAGCGTGCACCCACACTGCGTCCCTGCACGCCGCGCGGTATCATCACGCTGCTGGAGCGCTACAACATCGACACCTACGGCCTGAATGCCGTGGTGGTCGGCGCGTCCAACATCGTCGGTCGTCCGATGAGCATGGAACTGCTGCTGGCGGGCTGCACTACAACCGTCACCCACCGTTTTACTAAAGATCTGCGTCACCACATTGAACACGCCGATCTGCTGGTGGTCGCGGTGGGCAAACCCAACTTTATTCCGGGTGACTGGATTAAACCCGGTGCTATCGTCATCGACGTGGGTATCAACCGTCTTGAGAGCGGCAAAGTGGTGGGCGACGTTGATTTTGAGAGCGCATCAGCACGCGCCTCCTACATCACGCCAGTACCGGGCGGTGTGGGACCGATGACCGTCGCAACACTGATACAAAACACGCTGCAGGCGTGTGAAGAGTTTCACGATAAAGAGGTAGATTAAATGGCAACGTTTTCACTGGGAAAATTCCCGCATGTCGATCTGTGTGACCTGCTGAAGCTGGAAGGCTGGGTTCAGAGCGGCGCACAGGCGAAAGTCGTGATTGCCGACGGTGAAGTCAGGGTCGATGGGGCGGTGGAAACCCGTAAGCGCTGCAAAATCGTGGCCGGTCAGACCGTTGAGTTCGCGGGTTACCGCATTACTGTGGTCGCGTAACCTTCAGGCGTCCTTGCGGGGACGCTGTTACAGCATCGTCTCTCCCCTTCCCGCTGTTCCCGTGCAATATGATTCACTGCCGTATGCGGCGCAATCAGCCTCAGGTTACGGACTGAACGGAAGCCACGAATCTCGATCTGCTCAATCGTCATAATAAAAAAGGGCGATTGCTCGCCCTCTCCGGTTTATTTTCGACGCCAGCTGGAGCCCTGAGGCCCATCCTCAACAATCACGCCCAGCGCGTTCAGTTTGTCGCGAGCGATATCCGCTTCCGCCCAGGCTTTGGCCGCGCGCGCATCGGCACGGGCTTTCACCCAATGCTCAATCTCGGCAACCTCTTCATCATTCACCTGCGCGCCGCTCTGAAGGAACAGCTCCGGGTCCTGCTGCAGAATACCCAGCACCCTGGCCAGCTCACGCAGCTTCGACGCGAGTCCATGCGCTGAAGCGCCCTCTTCGCTTTTCAGGCGGTTCACTTCACGCGCCATATCAAACAGCACCGAGTAGGCTTCCGGGGTATTGAAGTCATCATCCATTGCGCTGCGGAAACGCGCTTCAAACGCTTCACCGCCACTGGCTGGCACGCTGCTGTCGGTGTGGCGCAGCGCCGTATAGAGACGCTCCAGCGCCGCACGTGCCTGATTGAGGTTATCTTCGCCGTAGTTGAGCTGGCTGCGATAGTGACCGGACATCAGGAAGTAACGCACCGTCTCCGCGTCATAGTGCTGCAGCACATCACGTACGGTGAAGAAGTTGCCGAGTGACTTAGACATCTTCTCACGGTCAACCATCACCATGCCGGAGTGCATCCAGTAGTTAACGTACGGACCGTCATGGGCACAGCCCGACTGGGCGATTTCATTTTCATGGTGCGGGAACATCAAATCGGAGCCGCCGCCGTGAATATCGAAATGGCTGCCCAGCTGTTTGCAGTTCATGGCCGAGCACTCGATGTGCCAGCCAGGACGACCGTTGCCCCACGGTGATGACCAGGCCGGTTCATCCGCTTTAGACATCTTCCACAGCACGAAATCCATCGGGTTACGCTTCACGTCAGCGACTTCAACCCGTGCGCCTGCCTGCAGCTGTTCCAGATCCTGGCGCGACAGCGCGCCGTAGTCAGGATCGCTCAGCACATCAAACATCACGTCGCCGTTATCTGCCACATAGGCGTGACCACGGGCGATCAGCGTCTCCACCAGCGCAATGATTTCCGGGATGTGGCGGGTCGCACGCGGCTCCTGATCCGGCGGCAGAATCCCCAGCGCGGCGAAGTCATTGTGCATCTCGCCAATCATGCGGTTGGTCAGGGTTTCGATGCTCTCGCCGTTTTCATTGGCGCGTTTGATGATTTTGTCATCAATGTCCGTAATGTTGCGCACATAATTGAGCTGGTAACCCAGATAGCGCAGATAGCGCGCCACCACGTCAAACGCCACGAACGTCCGCCCATGACCAATGTGACAGAGGTCATACACCGTGATGCCGCAAACATACATGCCGATTTTCCCGGCATGAATGGGTTTGAATTCCTCTTTCTGTCGACTCAGGGTGTTATAAATCTTAAGCATTGAACGGTTCCGTTTTCGCGTGTGGTTGACACTTTTAAGTATCCAGACATTGTGCCGTATTTTTATCGCTCGCGCGACGCAAAGCAAGCCAACTGCGCCGTGCTGCTGACGCGTCATTGGAAATTATGATATAAGAACGGTCGACAAAAAGGGGGACGCCATCCGACAGAGCGACCCCGGCTACTGATCACAACCTTTACAGGACGACAAAAATGGTAACTTTCCAGACGAACCATGGCGATATCGTAATCAAAACCTTCGATGATAAAGCGCCAGCAACCGTACAGAACTTCCTGGATTACTGCCGTGAAGGTTTTTACGACAACACCATTTTTCACCGCGTAATCAACGGCTTTATGATTCAGGGCGGCGGCTTTGAGCCGGGCATGAAACAGAAAGCGACCAAAGACGAAATCAAAAACGAAGCGAACAACGGCCTGAAAAACACCAAAGGCACGCTGGCTATGGCTCGCACCTCTGCGCCGCACTCCGCGACGGCACAGTTTTTCATCAACGTGGCTGACAACGACTTCCTGAACTTCCGTGACGAAAGCGTTCAGGGCTGGGGCTACTGCGTATTCGCTGAAGTGGTTGAAGGCATGGATGTAGTCGAGAAGATCAAAGCGGTCTCTACCGGTCGCAGCGGCATGCATCAGGATGTACCGAAAGATGACGTCGTTATCCAGAAAGTGACCGTCAGCGAGTAATGTCGCGCACCCTGTTTATCGCAGATCTCCATCTGTGTCAGGAAGAACCGGCGATTACCGCCGGTTTTCTGCATTTTTTACAGCGCGAAGCGCCCCACTGCGACGCGCTCTATATTCTCGGCGATCTGTTTGAGGCCTGGATTGGCGACGACGATCCCAATCCTCTGCATCAGCAGGTGGCCAGCGCCCTGCGCGCCCTGCCGGTTCCGGTTTACTTTATTCACGGCAATCGCGACTTCCTTGTGGGCCGACACTTCGCGCGCGCCAGCGGGATGACGCTGCTGCCGGAAGAACAGGTGCTGACGCTGTATGGCCATCGCCTGCTGATCATGCATGGCGATACGCTCTGTACCGATGACGCCGGTTATCTGCGCTTTCGCGCCAAAGTGCACAATCCGTGGATTCAGCGGCTGTTTCTGGCCCTGCCGTTGTGGGTCCGCAAACGCATTGCTGCCCGGATGCGCGCCGACAGTAAACAGGCTAATCAGCACAAATCACAGAGCATCATGGATGTGAATCAGGATGCGGTGGTCGCGACGATGCAGCGCCATCAGGTGCCGCTGCTGATCCACGGGCACACCCATCGTCCGGCGATTCATACGCTGACCCTGCAGAGTGAGACGGCGCAACGCGCGGTACTCGGCGCCTGGCACAGCCGCGGCTCCATGATCCAGCTTGACGCTGCTGGCATTCAGCTTATCGATTTCGACTTTTAACCGGCGGGTAAATCCCCGATATCAGCTCGACGCAACCGTTTTCCTTGCGCCCTTCTCATGCTATTCTCTGTGCCCTTCAAAACCTGTCCGCCCGGCCAGGTCTGTTTGTTCATTCACAGGAGTTGACCGCATGTCATCCAACGCCCCGGCCCGCATCGCCATTGTCATGGGTTCCAGAAGTGACTGGGCCACCATGCAGTTCGCCGCTGAAATCCTTACCAGCCTGGACGTCCCATTTCATGTCGAAGTGGTCTCTGCGCACCGCACCCCGGATAAACTGTTCAGCTTCGCCGAATCGGCAGCCGATAACGGTTTTCAGGTGATCATTGCCGGCGCAGGTGGCGCGGCACATCTGCCGGGTATGCTGGCGGCGAAAACCCTGGTGCCGGTACTGGGTGTACCGGTGCAGAGCGCGGCACTGAGCGGCGTGGATAGCCTCTACTCGATTGTTCAGATGCCGCGCGGTATTCCGGTCGGTACGCTGGCAATTGGCAAAGCGGGCGCAGCCAATGCCGCCCTGCTGGCGGCGCAGATTCTGGCCCTGCATGACGGCGCGCTGGGGTCACGTCTCGATCACTGGCGGCAGAGCCAGACCGATGAGGTGCTGAACCATCCCGATCCGCGGGTGGATGCATGAAGCCGGTCTGCGTTCTGGGCAACGGCCAGTTAGGCCGTATGCTGCGTCAGGCCGGTGAACCGCTGGGCATTGCGGTCTATCCGGTGGGTCTGGACGCCGACCCTGCCGCGCTTCCTATCGCCGACAGCGTGATCACCGCCGAAATCGAGCGCTGGCCGGAAACGGCGCTGACGCGGGAACTGGCCCGTCATCCGGCCTTTGTGAATCGCGATATTTTTCCACGTCTGGCCGACCGCCTGACGCAGAAACAGCTGCTGGAT
Source organism: Pantoea sp. PA1 (assembly GCF_056856975.1). NCBI lineage: Bacteria > Pseudomonadati > Pseudomonadota > Gammaproteobacteria > Enterobacterales > Erwiniaceae > Pantoea > Pantoea sp. PA1. The sequence goes on along the minus strand of NZ_JBXGEE010000001.1, from coordinate 247,061 downwards.
GAGCTGGGGCTCGCCACCGCGCCGTGGCAGTTGCTGGCGGATAAAAGCGAATGGCCGGCGGTGTTTAACTCGCTGGGCGAACTGGCCATTGTAAAACGCCGCACCGGGGGTTACGACGGGCGCGGTCAGTGGCGTCTGCGCGCCGGTGAGACGCACACCCTGCCGGAGGAGTGCTACGGTGATTGCATCGTTGAGCAGGGCATTAACTTTTCCGGTGAAGTCTCCCTGGTAGGCGCACGCGGCCACGATGGCAACGTTGTGTTCTATCCGCTGACGCATAACCTGCATCAGGACGGCATACTGCGCACCAGCGTGGCGCTGCCGCAGGCAGATCAGGCGCAGCAACAGCAGGCCGAGGCGATGCTGAGTGCGATCATGCAGGCGCTGAATTACGTGGGCGTGATGGCGATGGAGTGTTTTGTTACGCCTGCCGGACTGCTGATCAACGAGCTGGCTCCGCGTGTGCACAACAGCGGCCACTGGACGCAGAACGGCGCGTCAGTCAGCCAGTTTGAGCTGCATCTGCGTGCCATTCTTGGCCTGCCCCTGCCGCAGCCGGTGGTGTTTGCCCCGTCGGTGATGGTCAATCTGATCGGCACTGCGGTGAACCTCAGCTGGCTGCAGCAGCCGCTGGTGCATCTGCACTGGTATGACAAAGAGGTACGTCCGGGCCGTAAGGTGGGTCATCTCAATCTGACCGACAGCGATGCAGAACGGCTTAAGGCCGCGCTGGATGCGCTGGTACCGCAGTTACCGGAAGAGTATGCCAGCGGCATCGCCTGGGCCGTTGAAAAACTGTAGTTCCCCGTTACCCGCTCGCGGGTACGGTCCGGATGAAGCTTAAAGGCGGCCTGGTGCCGCCTTTAAGCCATTATCCCTTACGCCGCATCAAACTTCCTGAACAGCGCCTTTCCTTTCAGTAACCGGATCCCCAGCCAGCCGCCGCACAGCGATAACAGCAGGGCACCGCACAACGGCAACGCCAGCCACAGTGTCCAGTCCGGCTGCCACGGGAAGTCGAAAATCTTACGCTGCAATCCCCACAGCGCCGCCTCCGCGCCTATGGCCGCCGCCACACCTGAAACTACCCCCAGCAGTGCAAACTCACACCACAGCGTGGTGCGCAGTAGTCGCCTGCCGGCACCCAGCGTGCGATAGACCACCAGCTCCTGACGACGCTGGCGCATACCGACCTGAATCTGCGCCAGCAACAGCAGGATGCCACAGGCGGTGACCAGCACCACCATAATCTCCAGCGCCTGACTGACCTGCGTCAGCACCTGACCGACCTGCCGCATGATGCCGCCGATATCCAGCAGGCTTAGCGTCGGAAAGGCCCGGTTAAGCGCGGCCAGCAGAGCGGGATCGGACGCCATGCGGAAGCTGGTGAGCCAGGTCTGAGGCTGGCTGTCGAGCGCCCCAGGTGGAAAGATAAAAAAGAAGTTTGGCTTCAGGCTCTCCCAGTCCACTTTGCGCAGACTGCTGATGCGGGCACTGAAGGTCTGCGTATCGCCTTCAAATGTCAGGGTATCACCCAGCTTCAGGCCCAGCCTGTCCGCCAGTTCCACTTCCATCGATACTTCACCCGCGCCAGGCGGCCAGCTGCCGGCCACCAGCGGATTGTGATCCGGGCGCTCCGCCAGGGCCGTCAGGTTAAGTTCACGGTTGAGAGCGTTATCCCGTTCGGGGTCGGCAGGTTTGCCATTAAGTCCGGTGAGCCGCACCCGTGCAATCGGATAAAAGGTTTCGGGCCTGATCTGGTGCGACTGCAGGAAATCGCGCACCTGCGGCACCTGATCGGCCGTCATATTCAGCAGGAAGAAGTTCGGGCTGTCCGCCGGTAGCTGCTGCTGCCAGCGATCCAGCAGATCGCCGCGCATCACCAGCAGCAGTGCCAGCAGCATAAACGAGAACGAAAAAGCCGCGAGCTGGCTCAGCGTCATGCCGGGCTGGCGCAACAACCGGTTGATAGCCAGCCGTAACGCCAGATTGCGCACCACCAGCCGGCGCAGCAGCAGCAGGGTTCCCCACCCGAGCAGGGCCAGCAGTGCCGCCAGCACCACCACGCCTGCCAGCAGCGCCCAGAGCATTTTACTGCCGCCGACCAGCAGAGCGAGCAGCGCAACGACCACGCCGCCCATCAGCGGAATATAGATTTTCAGCGGCCAGAGGCTGGCGACTGCATCACGCCGCAGAACGCGGAGTGGCTGCGTCGCCAGCAGCAGCCGGTAGGGGCGCAGGCCGACCAGCAGCGAAATCACAAACAGCGATCCCACAGCCCAGATCCACGGCCAGAGGCTGGCGGCGGGTAAGCTGGCGGGCAGGACCGGTTTCAGCATCGCCATCAGCATTGCTTCCACGCCCTGCCCCACCAGGCCACCGGCTATCGCCGCCAGCAGCAACACAGCCAGCCACTGACCGATAATCAGGCGCTGCAATGCGCCCTGCGTAGCGCCCAGGGTTTTCAGCACCGCCACCAGATCGTAGCGGCTGCGACAGTAGTGACTCATGGCGACCGCCACGGCGGCTATCGCCAGCATCAGCGTCAGCAGCGCCGAGAGCAGCAGAAACTGCTGCGCCCGCTGCATGGATCGCCCCAGCGCATCTTCGGAATTGTCGACGCTGATCCAGCGCTGGTCCGTTTTCAGCTGCGGTTCAATCCAGCGGTCATAGCGGGCCAGCGCTTCAGGATTACCCAGAAACTTATAGCGCCAGGTCAGGCGACTGCCGGGCTGAATTGCATCGGTTTTTGCGGCATCCGCCAGATTAATCAGCAGACGCGGCGCCATTTCAAAGGGGTTGAAGCCACCATCCGGCTCCTGGATCAGCTCCCCGGTTATCCGCAGCCGGGTGTCCCCCACGTCCAGCATATCGCCCACTTTCAGATTCAGCAGCGCCATCAGACGCGGCGCGGCCAGGGCGGTGCCCGCCTGCGGTTTCAGCCCCGGCGGGGCTGTCTGCAGCGTGCCAGCCATCGGATAGCGATCGTCTACCGCTTTCACGGCGGCGAGCTGAGGCGACTCACCGGCAAAGGTCATCGTCATAAAGGTCAGCTGACGGCTGACCGTCAGACCGCTCTGCTGCGCTTTCTCCAGCCAGGCTTCCGGTGCCGCATCTGTGCTGCGCAGCGTGCGGTCACCCGCCATAAAATCACGGCTCTGCTGATTCAGCCCTTTTTCCATCCGATCGCTGATCGATCCCAGTGCCAGCACGCAGGCTACCGCCAGCGTCAGGGCCAGCCAGACAATCAGCAGCGAGGGCGACCGCCACTCGCGCCAGAACCAGCGCCAGATCATTGCTCCTCCCACAATTTACCGTCACGCAGCCGGAGACGACGGTCGCAGCGCGCCGCCAGTTGCTCATCATGTGTCACCAGAATCAGGGTGGTGGCAAAGTCACGGTTAAGGGAAAAAAGCAGATCGGCGATGCGATCGCCGGTTTTGCGGTCGAGATTGCCGGTCGGCTCATCGGCAAACAGCAGACCCGGCCGCCCACTGAAGGCGCGTGCCAGCGCGACCCGCTGCTGTTCGCCGCCGGAAAGCTGAGCCGGCAGATGGTGCAGACGTTCCCCCAGCCCCAGCAGCGTCAGAAGTTCACGCGCCTGTTCACGGCTCTGACGGTCACTGTCGCCACGCAGCAGCGAGGGCAGCTGCACGTTCTCCAGCGCGTTGAGGGTTGGCACCAGCATAAAAGACTGAAAAACAAAGCCGACCTGCCGGGCGCGCAGGGCCGCTCGCTGCTCTTCGTTCATCTGGTGCAGCGGCTGCCCCAGCAGATGGACTTCGCCGCTGCTGCCATCATCCAGCCCCGCCAGAATGCCCAGCAGCGTTGACTTACCGGAACCTGACTCGCCTATCAGCGCAATGGTCTCAGCTGGTTTGACAACCAGCTCAACTCCGGTAAGGATGGTTAACTGATGCTCTCCCTGACCGACGGACTTAGTAAGATGATGAACTTCAACAATGTTTTCCGCTGGCATTATCCCTTCCTGTTATTGGTTCTTCTGCTGGTGTCGCGGTTTGCGGCTGCCGATACCCTGATGGTGCTGGGCGACAGCCTGAGTGCGGGCTATCGTATGCCCGCCACGGCCGCCTGGCCCAGCCTGCTTAACAAGCAGTGGCAGCAGCAGCCTGAAGTCATCAACGCCAGTATCAGCGGAGATACGTCCGCTCAGGGGCTGGCGCGTCTGCCCGCGCTATTAAAACAGCATCAGCCGCAATGGGTGTTAATCGAATTGGGCGGTAACGATGGCCTGCGTGGTTTCCCGCCTGCGACCATTACGCAGACGCTGAGTAAGGTGATCGAAGATGTCAAAGCCGCCAATGCGAAACCGCTGCTGATGCAGATTCGCCTGCCGGCCAACTATGGTCGCCGCTACACCGAGGCGTTCAGCGGCATCTACCCGGGATTAGCGCAGCAACACAATATTCCGCTGGTGCCCTTCTTCATGGAGCAGGTCTATCTGAAACCTGAATGGATGCAGCAGGACGGCATCCACCCCAATCCCGATGCCCAGCCTTTTATCGCCCGGTTCATGGCGAAAGAGCTGGCCCCTTTAGTTAAGCAGCCGTAGCGCGACCGGATAGGCAAAAAGGGTAAAGAAATGCAAAAAACCATCCTGATTACAGGTTGTTCCAGTGGCATCGGCCTGGTCGCCGCACAGGATCTGCTGGCACGCGGCTATCGGGTGATCGCCGCCTGTCGCAAAGCAGACGATGTCGCGCGCATGAGTTCGCTGGGCTTTACCGGACTTCAGCTGGATCTTGACGATCCGCAGAGCGTGGATCAGGCCGCAGACACGGTCATTGCACTCTGCGACAACCGTCTGTACGCGCTGTTTAACAACGCCGGCTTTGGCCTCTATGGCCCGCTTCGGACGCTGACCCGCCAGCAGCTGGAACAGCAGTTTTCCAGCAACTTTTTCGGTGTCCATCAGCTGACGCTGCGGCTGTTACCCGCGCTGCAGGCCAGCGGCGACGGACGCATTGTTAACACCAGTTCGGTGCTGGGACTGATCTCGACCCCCGGCCGCGGGGCGTATGCCGCCAGTAAATATGCACTGGAAGCCTGGAGCGATGCGCTGCGGCTGGAAGTACGCAGCAGCGGCATCCGGGTCAGCCTGATTGAGCCCGGCCCGATCCAGACCCGCTTTACCGACAACGTGACGCAGGGCGAACAGCACAATCCGGTGCGCAATCCCGGCATCGCGGCCCGTTTTACCCTGCCACCGGAAGCCATTCTGCCGAAACTTCGTCACGCACTCGAGAGTCAGCATCCCCGTTTACGTTATCCGGTGACCCTGGTCGCACACGTGATGAGCCTGCTGAAACGGTTGCTGCCTGGCTGGATGCTGGATCGCATTTTGCGCAGCCATTAATCAGCCGCAGGCATTAGCGCTTGAAGCCGGGCCCGTTGGCCCCATATTCTTAGAACACTTTTTGCAAAGAGACTTCTCCATGTCACCACATGCTTCGATCATCGACATCAACGAATCTAACCTGCAGCAGACCCTTGAGCAGTCGATGCAGCTGCCGGTGCTGTTCTACTTCTGGTCTGAGCGCAGCCAGCACTGTCAGGAACTGACGCCGCTGCTGGAGCGGCTGGCGCAGGAGTATGCGGGTCAGTTTATTCTCGCCCGACTCGATTGCGACAGAGAGCAGCGCGTGGCGGCGCAGTTTGGTCTGCGCTCTATCCCGACCGTCTACCTGTTCCAGGATGGTCAGCCGGTCGACGGCTTCCAGGGTCCGCAGCCGGAAGAGGCGATCCGCGCCCTGCTGGAAAAAGTCCTGCCGCGCGAAGAAGAGCTGAAAGCCCAGCAGGCGATGGCGCTGATGCAGGAAGGTAAACCGCTGGAAGCGCTGCCGCTGCTGAAAGAGGCGTGGCAATTAAGTAAACAGTCCAGCGAAATCGGCTTCCTGCTGGCGGACGTACTGATTACGCTGAACCGCAGCGATGAAGCGGAAGCGGTGCTGAAAGTGGTGCCGTTGCAGGATCAGGATACCCGTTATCAGAGCCTGATGGCGCAGATCGATCTGCTGAAACAGGCGGCGGACACGCCGGAGATCCAGCAGCTGCAATCCCAGCTGGAAGCGGAGCCGGCTAACGCCGGGCTGGCTGCTAAACTTGCGTTACAGCTGCATCAGGTGGGCCGGAATGAAGAGGCGCTGGAACTGCTGTTCAGCTTCCTGAAATCCGATCTGAATGCAGCGGATGGCCAGGCGCGTAAAATGCTGCAGGAGATTCTGGCTGCGCTGGGCACCGGCGATGCACTTGCCGCGCGCTACCGTCGTCAGCTTTACTCCCTGCTTTACTGACCGGCAGACCCCGGGCCGAAGCGACTCGGCCCGTTATTCTGACAATGCGGAGGTTGTATGATAACAGTAATTCCTGCCCTGATTGTGCTGGCACTGGTGGCTGTCTGGGCGACAGTCAAGGTCGTGCCACAAGGTTTTCAATGGACGGTTGAACGTTTTGGCCGTTATACCCGCACCCTGCAACCCGGACTGAGCCTAGTGGTGCCGTTCATGGATCGTGTCGGTCGCAGGATCAACATGATGGAACAGGTGCTGGATATCCCCTCCCAGGAGATCATCTCCAAAGACAATGCTAACGTCACCATCGATGCGGTCTGCTTTATTCAGGTCGTTGACCCGGCGCGCGCCGCCTATGAGGTCAGCAATCTTGAGCAGGCGATTCTGAATCTCACCATGACTAACATGCGCACCGTGCTGGGCAGCATGGAGCTGGATGAAATGCTCTCTCAGCGCGACAGCATTAACACCCGCCTGCTGCACATTGTGGATGAAGCGACCAATCCGTGGGGCGTCAAGATTACCCGTATAGAGATCCGCGATGTCCGTCCACCGCAGGAGCTGGTTGGCGCGATGAATGCGCAGATGAAAGCGGAGCGCACCAAACGCGCTGATATCCTGACCGCCGAAGGGGTGCGTCAGGCGGCTATCCTGCGGGCTGAAGGGGATAAGCAGTCGCAAATCCTCAAGGCCGAAGGGGAACGGACCTCGGCCTTCCTGCAGGCTGAAGCGCGTGAACGTCAGGCAGAAGCGGAAGCCAACGCCACGAAAATGGTCTCTGAAGCGATCGCCGCGGGCGACATTCAGGCGATCAACTATTTCGTCGCGCAGAAGTATACCGATGCACTGCAGAAAATCGGCGAAGGCAATAACAGCAAAGTGGTGATGATGCCGCTGGATGCCAGCAGCCTGCTCGGTTCGATTGCGGGCATCGGCGAACTGCTGAAAGAAACCCGCTCTGAGTCGAAACGCTGATGCTGGTCGATATCATTGCGCATCCGCACTGGTTCTGGCTGACGCTGGGAGGATTACTGCTGGCGGCGGAGATGCTGGGCACCAGCGGTTATCTGCTCTGGATCGGGCTGGCGGCGGTGCTGGTCGGTGTCTTTGAATGGTTTGTTCCGCTCAGCTGGACGGCACAGGGGGCAACTTTTGCTGTGCTGACGCTGGTCTGCGTCTTCTTATGGTATCGCTGGATGCGTCACCGCGAAGCGCATCAGGCTCCGAATGCGCTGAATCAGCGGGGTCGTCAGATGATCGGCTCGACCCTGACGCTGGATACCCCTTTGCAGAATCGTACCGGACACGTGCGCATCGGAGACAGCAGCTGGCGGGTGGAGGCCGATCGGGATCTGCCGGCGGGCACACCGGTGATCGTGGTTGGCATTGAAGGCATTACGCTGCGTATTCAGCCACGCTGAGCGCAGCACCCGGCCAGATTGTTGATAATCGGGCATTCGGCGCTCTCATCGCCCGGACAGGCGTCTGCCAGTGCCAGCAGACGAGCCCGCATCGCGTGCAGCTCTTCAATGTGCGCGGCTATTTCTTCGGCTTTCTGCAGGGTTCGGGCTTTAACATCCGCACTGTGGCGCGAGGGATTATTAAACAGCGCCACCAGCTCACGGCACTCATCCAGCGTAAAGCCCACCTGCCGCGCCTGACGTAACAGGTTCAGCTCATCAAGGTGGTGTCCGCTGTAGCTGCGGTAACCATTTTCACTGCGCACTGGCGGCGTGACCACCCCCTTCTCTTCATAAAAACGGATCGCCTTGCTGGTCAGCCCGGTCTTTTTCGCCACATCGCTGATGTTCATTTTCATCCCCTTGACCTTCCCCTTGATGGAAGGTTTATGCTTAAGCATGAATCGAAACTGGCTTAACGGTCAAATATGTTCACCTGAGGAGCTGATTATGTCACATACCCTTTCCCTGGCCCTGGACGGCTTGTCCTGTGGACACTGCGTCAAACGCGTGAAAGAGGCACTGGAACAGCGCGACGACGTCGACCACGCGGAAGTCACGCTGCAGGAAGCCCAGGTTTCCGGTCACGCCGAGGCCGCTGCGCTGATCGCCACCGTGGAGCAGGCAGGCTATCACGCGACGCTGAAACCGGCGGACACCTTCCCAAAGTCTGAACCGTTGACAGCATCGGAGCCGCCGCCGGAGGCGCTGACAACGGATAATGCCTCGCATCCGGCAGAAAAAACCGCTCCCACTCATGTGCTGCTGATCGACGGGATGAGCTGCGCCAGCTGTGTCAGCCGGGTAGAAAAAGCACTGCAGCAGGTTGCCGGCGTCACTCAGGCGCGGGTCAATCTCGGTGAACGCAGCGCGCTGGTGCTGGGTGATGCTGATCCGCAGTCGCTGGTGGCCGCTGTCGATGCCGCAGGCTATGGCGCGCAGGTGGTTGATGATGAACAGGAGCGGCGCGAAAAGCAGCAGCAGAGCGCCCGCAGCGCGATGCGCCGCTTTAGCTGGCAGGCGGCTGTCGCGCTGGCCTTTGGCGTGCCCCTGATGATCTGGGGCATGGTGGGCGACAACATGATGCTCACCGACAGCAACCACACTCTCTGGCTGACGCTGGGCTGCCTTACCCTGCTGATCATGGTGCTTACCGGCAGCCATTTTTACCGCAGTGCCTGGCGCAGTCTGCGCAACGGCAGTGCCACCATGGATACGCTGGTGGCACTCGGCACCAGTGCGGCCTGGATCTACTCTTTCAGTGTGGTGCTCTGGCCGGGCTTCTTCCCGCCGCAGGCCCGCCATCTCTATTTTGAAGCCAGCGTCATGATTCTGGGCCTGATCAACCTGGGCCATGCCCTGGAGCAGCGCGCACGTCAGCGCTCGTCAGAAGCGCTGGAGCGCCTGCTCGATCTGACCCCGGCTCAGGCGCGCCAGGTCGGCGAACAGGGTGACCAGCTGATACCGGTCAGCGCGGTGCAGCCCGGCATGCGGCTGCGTCTGGTCACGGGCGACCGGGTGCCGGTCGATGGCGACATCGCCAGCGGTGAAGGCTGGTTTGATGAGGCGATGCTGACCGGCGAAGCGGTGCCACAAAGTAAAAGCCCGGGTGCGGCGATTTTTGCCGGAACCCTGGTGCAGGATGGATCGGTGGAGTTCATCGCGAAAGCCACCGGCGAGCAGACGACCCTGTCGCGCATTATCCGGCTGGTGCGGCAGGCACAGAGCAGTAAACCCGACGTGGGCCGGCTGGCCGATCGCATCTCTGCCATCTTTGTGCCGGTGGTGGTGGTGATTGCGCTTCTCAGCGCTGCCGTGTGGTATCTGTTCGGGCCACAGCCGCAGATTGCCTACACGCTGGTGATTGCGACGACGGTGCTGATTATCGCCTGCCCCTGCGCACTGGGACTGGCGACGCCGATGTCGATCATTGCCGGTGTGGGTCGCGCCGCTGAGCTGGGCGTGCTGGTTCGTGACGCCGATGCGCTGCAACGCGCCAGCCAGATCGACACCCTGGTATTTGATAAAACCGGCACCCTGACCGCGGGTACGCCGCAGGTCAGCGATGTTCAGGCCTGGGGCACAGCCAGCCGGGAATCGGTGATCGCAGCCGCCGCCGCGCTGGAGTTTACCTCCGGGCATCCGCTGGCCAAAGCGATTGTGGCTGAAGCGAAACTGACTCAGCCTCCTGCCGTTGCGCAATTTCGTACAATACGCGGCAAAGGTGTCAGCGGCATACTGGATGGCAGAACGCTGCTGCTGGGTAATGCGGCACTGATGCAGGAGAACGGCGTCGATTGCCGGATAGCGGAAGCAGAGATTGTGCGCCTGACGCAGCAGGGCGTCACCCCTGTGTTGCTGGCTGAACAGGGTGAGCTGGTCGGATTAATCGCGCTGCGCGACAGGCTGCGACCGGAAAGCCGGGCCGCCCTCCAGCGACTGCATCAGCAGGGTTATCGTCTGATGATGCTGACCGGGGACTACGAAACGACCGCGCGCGCCATTGCTGCCGAAGCGGGCATTGACGAGGTCATTGCAGGCGTTCTGCCGGAAGGCAAAGCGGCAGCGATTACCCAGTTACAGCAGCAGGGGCATCGCGTGGCGATGGTCGGAGACGGTATCAATGACGCGCCCGCGCTGGCGCAGGCCGACGTGGGTATTGCCATGGGCGGCGGCAGTGATGTGGCTGTCGAAACCGCAGGGATTACCCTGATGCGCGCTGACCTTAACAGCGTGGCGGATGCGCTAGCCCTCTCATCGGCGACACTGCGCAATATCCGGCAGAACCTCTTCGGAGCCTTTGTTTATAACAGCATCGGTATTCCGGTGGCGGCAGGCGTGCTCTATCCGCTGACCGGCACGCTGCTCAGTCCGATTGTGGCCGGTGCGGCGATGGCGCTCTCCTCGATTACGGTGGTCAGCAATGCCAATCGCCTGCTGCGTTACCGGCCACCGCGCCCGTGATCGTCGTTCCGGCGCTGTTTTTCCCTTGCCGAAGTCGCTAGCATGGGGTTTTACATCGCAAAGGACCGGGAATGACAGGCAACCTCTGGCGCTCACTGCGCGGCTTTATCGGCCAGCTTTTCCCCGCCAGTTACCGCTGGCCGGCAATGGATGTCCGGCTTGGCGACCGTCAGCTGCATCTGGTTGGCAGCATCCACATGGGGACCCGCGACATGCAGCCGCTGCCCGCCCGCCTGTTGCGTCAGCTGCAGCAGGCGGATGCGCTGATTGTGGAAGCGGATATTACCCAGGGCGGCTCACCCTTTGATCACGCTGGCGATCGCCCTGCCCTCGCCACCCGGCTCGATGACCAGGCGATGCAGAGGCTCAGCGCACTCTGTCAGGAGATGAGTCTGACGCTGAGCCAGTTTGATCATCTGCCTGCGTGGCAGGTGGCGCTGATGTTACAGGCACAGCAGGCGCAGAGGCTGGGATTACGGCCAGATTACGGCATTGATTATCAGCTGTTGCAGGCCGCGAAAGGTCTGAACAAACCGGTGATTGAGCTGGAAGGCGCCGATGCGCAGATCGCCCTGCTGACCGCGCTGCCCGATGACGGTATGGCCCTGTTACAGGATACGCTGCTGCACTGGCACACCAATGCCCGGCTGCTGCAGATGATGGTGAGCTGGTGGCTCGATACGCCACCCCGTCAGCCAGATATCACCCTGCCCTCCACGTTCAGCCAGACGCTGAACGATACCCTGATCGGTCAGCGTAATGCGCAGTGGTGTAAAAGCCTGCAGAGTCTGGCGGCGGGCAACTATGTGGTGGCGGTGGGGGCGCTGCACCTCTATGGCGAAGATAACCTGCCTGAGATGCTGAAGAGGCCCTGAAAAAAAAGAGAGCCGATAAGATTATCGGCTCGTCAAAGAGGAATTTGTTTATGATTTTGGTTATCGCTCAGCAACCGAATTGCTGGCGCGCGGCCAATTTTCACTCAAAGAACAAAATTCCGCCACCTTTTTCCATCATTAAGCGTAATAAGATTTTTCTGAGTAAGGAACCCGTATGACGCCCGCCGTAAAATTGCTGGAAAAACAGAAGGTCAGTTTTACCCTGCATCCCTATGAGCATGACAGCAACGAAACCCATTTTGGAGACGAAGCGGTGCGCAAGCTCAATCTGGATGCCCGCCAGGTCTATAAAACGCTGCTGGTCGCCCTTAACGGCGAGGCGAAGCAGCTGGCGGTGGCGATTACGCCGGTTTCGACGCAGCTGGATCTGAAGAAGGTGGCAAAGGCGCTGGGCGCAAAAAAAGCGGATATGGCCGACCCGCAGCTGGCACAACGGGTCACCGGCTATCTGGTGGGGGGGATCAGCCCGCTGGGACAGAAAAAGCGGCTGCCTACCGTCATCGATCATTCCGCCAGCGCGTTCAGCACCATGTTTATCTCCGGCGGCAAACGGGGGCTGGATATCGAACTGGCACCCGGCGATCTTTCACGACTGCTGGATGCGCCGTTTGCGGATATTGCCCGCCACGATTAAACCCGTGGCTGAGCGCAGAGCTGGTCGATCATCCAGCGCCCCGCCGGACCGGGTGGCGTGCGGCGTGACCAGACCACCTCAACAGCGATATGCTGCGGCCAGCCCGGCAGCGACAGCTCTTTCAACACACCATGCCCGAATTGTTTCACCAGCCAGCGCGGCAGAATCGTCCAGCCAAATCCCTGTTCCGCCATCTCCAGCAGTAACAGATAGGTGGGCGCAGACCAGATACGCCCCATCGGTTTCGGCTGGTGCGCTTCAACCCAGGTGTTAAGCCGCAGATGCCGAACCGGCTCCAGCTGGCTTTCGCTGAGGATCTCCGCCTGTGCCAGCGGGTGATCGCGATGTAAAAAGATGGCCATCTGTGCTTCAACCTGCAGTCGCGCCACCGCGATATCCACCGGCAGATTGGGTTGCGCCCGCACGACGCCCAGATGAACCCGCCCGGCCTGCAGCAGGTCCAGCACATCCTCATCTTCCGCAATCATGCACTCCAGTTCCAGCTCCGGGTAGCGGGCATCAAGCTGTTTCAGCAGCTGTTCATGATGATCGGTTTGCCAGAAATCGGACATGGCAAAACTGAGCCGGGGCTCAACCCCCTGCGACAGGCGTATCGCCAGCGCATCCAGCCGTTCACTGGCGGCCAGAATCTGCTGAACCTGAGGCAGCACGCGGTGCCCCTGTTCCGTCAGGATGGGCTGACGACCGGCACGGTCAAACAGCGCAAAGCCGAGATCGTCTTCTAAACTGGCCACCGCTGCACTGATGGTGGACTGGCTTTTGCCCAGCGCGCGCGCAGCCGCAGAAAAGGAGCCGCTCGCCACCGTCTGCATAAAAGCCTCAAGGGATTCCGGGGAGTATCGCATTCGATCCATCGCTTTTTCCGATAGGTGTTCATTTTATCTTAGCATTCTGCGATGGGAAAATGCGCCGCATGATTGAAGGAGAAAACACAATGCGTACCCGCTCACTTAAAGAACGTATTCTTCATGCCGTCTGTTTTGAGACGCTGGCGATTCTGACCGTTTCGCCGCTGGCGGCCTGGGTGATGAATAAGCCGCTGTTTCAGATGGGATCGCTGGCAATTATGCTTTCAACCGCGGCGATGCTGTGGAACATGATCTACAACGCCGGGTTTGATCGGATCTATGCGCCGGGCGAGAAACGCGGGCCTGTCGTGCGTGCGGTTCATGCGCTGGGATTTGAAGGCGGCTTTATCCTGATCGGTCTGCCGATTGCCGCCCTGATGCTGGATATTACCCTGTGGCAGGCGTTTCTGGTAGAAGTGGCCTTTTTCCTCTTCTTCCTGCCGTTTACCCTCGCTTATAACTGGGGCTGGGACCAGCTGCGCGCCCGCTGGTTCAGGCGTCGCCACTGCCGGGCATGAGAAAATCGGGAGGCGCAGACGCCTCCCGGTGCGTTCAATGCGTGCGGGCTGTTTCGTTCCCCCACGGCCAGATCCACGCCAGAATCATTTTCGGGTAGTTACGCTTACGCGCTTTTTCGGCCGCCTCATCCCGCGCCCGGATCTGCTCATCGGTCAGATGTACGATCTGGCCTTTGGGCTGATAGTCGCTGGCTTTAAGCGGCGAATGGGCGCTAATCCACTCACGCAGTACCTGCGCATCCACCGCTCCGCTATTGCGATAGCCCGCGTGGTTATCCAGACGCGGATAACCGTCGCCGCCTGCCGCATTAAAGCTGTTGGTCGCCATACGATAGTGCTGCGTCTCCTGCAGCGGCTTGCCGTTGATCATGACGTCGCTGACCTGTTTTCCATCCGCGGTCAGGCTGAGCCCGGCAAACTGGGCGTAGCCCCCCGTGTCCGGCTGAATATTGGCAACCACATCCAGATATTTTTTAATCTCCGCGCCGGTCAGGCTGACAGAGACCACCTGATTGCCAAACGGCTGAACCTGCAGCAGATCGCGCCAGCTGAGCTTGCCCGATTTCAGCGAGGTGCGAATGCCGCCACCACTCATCACGGCAAAGTCCGCCTGCGTGTGCGCCATCTGGGCGCGCAGAATCAGCTGGCCGAGGTTGGTCTGCTCAAAGCGAACCTGCTCTTTTTCACCGCTGAAGTCGCCGTCGGCGCTGCCGACATTGACGGTTAACTTCGCCTCCGCCCGCTTCTGGAACGGCATCAGCAGTTTCATCATCGCGCTGTTTTTAGGGATCTCCTCCTGCCAGGTGAGCCAGGTTTCGCTGCCATCGGCGTTTTTCACCCGGTGTTTAAGATTCACCGGCACCAGCTGATACGCCTCCAGCGTCACCTGACCGTTGCGGAAGGTAAAATCGCCGCGTCCGACATATCTGCCCCACTTGTCGGCCTGCATAATCCAGATGCCATTTTGCTTATCAGGCTGGCATGGCTGGCCAGGCTGATAATTTTTCACGCTGACGTTCTCTTTTTCCATACAGACGGCGTCATGCGAATGACCGCCGACAATCAGATTGATTGTCCCGGCGGGCAGGCTGCGCGCCAGGGTGACATCGTCAATGCCGTTGCTGCCATGGTCGCCATCGTCATAGTCACCAAGATGGGTCAGCGCGATAATCACATCCGGCTTTTCTGTGGCGCGCAGTTCGGCCACCGCCTTCACGGCTTCAGCAATCGGATCGCGGAAGTCGGTATCTTTAAGTCCTTCAGGGTTAGCCAGCTTCGCCGTGTCAGGCGTGATCAGCCCGACAACCGCGATTTTCAGTCCGAGACGGTTAAAAACCGCCCAGGGTTTAAACATCCGCTGACCGGTGCTTTTCTGATAGACGTTGGCAGCCAGCAGCGGGAAGCGCGCCCACTTCTCCTGCTTACGCAGCACCGCAATCGGCTTATCAAACTCATGATTGCCCAGCGCCATGGCGTCATAACCAATCAGGTTCATCGCCCGAAAATCAGGTTCTGCATCCAGCTCGTCAGACTCCGGCACCCCGGTGTTCACATCCCCGGCGGAGAGGATCAGTGCGCCGCCGCCTCTGGCCTGCACGTCATAGCGCATCGTGTCCATCAGCGTTTTCTGTGCCGCCAGACCATATTCGCCCTGTTCATTGAACCAGAAATGGCCATGCTCATCGTTTGTGTGCAGCACGCTGAAGCGATAGCTGCGATCGGCCTGGGCAGCCTGTGAAAACAGCGGAAACAGCGCCACCAGCAGCGCGACGCCCGCCCCTGTCCATTTTGAAAACACCACTGATATTCTCCTTAATTTTCCCCTGGCCCGAATTCCCGGCCGCATTGCCCCACTGTGTCGCACATTCTCCCGGCGAACTCAAGGCCAATGCGCATCACGCCAGCTGCACCGGTCCGCGCAATGCCGCCAGCAGAACCGGGAGCGGGCACCGTATCGCAGGCTCCCTGTCTGCCAGCGTCACCTCAACCGGCAGTTCGCTCTATTGTTAACTGATTGTTTACTCCTGCAAAAAGAGGGGCTGACGGGTTTTAGCCGCTCTGAGAGGCCATTTACCGGCTATTTGCGTCAGACTCCCGGCATTTACTCATGATAATTTTTATTTATCCTGCTCTGTCTGAACCGCAAATTCAGCCAGTATTGCTGATAATGAACAGAAATGGCCTTCCGATTGTGTAATTGGCTTTTTTTCCGGTTTTTTTACGCTATTCCCGCAAATTGCTCAGCGGAAGGTGTGATTTTACATTAAACTCGTTTGTTACAAGCGGATACATTTGCATACAAGGAGACAGGCATGCATCACACCACCCCGTTGATCACTACCATTGTCGGAGCGCTGGTTCTGGCATTTCTCCTTGGGATGCTGGCGAATCGCCTGCGTATCTCCCCGCTGGTCGGTTACCTGATGGCCGGCGTGCTGGCCGGCCCCTTTACCCCCGGTTTCGTTGCCGATACCAATCTGGCCCCTGAACTGGCCGAACTCGGCGTTATCCTGCTGATGTTCGGTGTCGGCCTGCACTTCTCAATGAAAGATCTCATGTCGGTAAAGTCGATCGCCATTCCCGGTGCCATCGCGCAGATCGCCGTCGCGACCTTACTGGGAATGGGATTGTCCTGGACGCTGGGCTGGTCATGGATGACCGGCCTGGTCTTTGGCCTCTGCCTCTCTACCGCCAGTACCGTGGTGTTGCTGCGCGCGTTAGAGGAGCGACAGCTGATCGATAGCCAGCGCGGGCAGATTGCGATTGGCTGGCTGATTGTTGAAGATCTGGTAATGGTGCTGACGCTGGTTCTGCTGCCTGCGATTGCCGGCATGATGGAACAGGGCAACGCCAGCGCCGGCCTGCTGGCCTGGGATCTGCTGTGGACCATCGGCAAAGTGGCGGCCTTTATGGTGCTGATGATGGTCGTGGGACGCCGGGCTGTGCCCTGGATCCTCGCCCGCAGTGCGGCGACCGGTTCACGTGAACTCTTTACCCTGGCCGTGTTAGCCCTGGCGCTGGGTATCGCGTTTGGCGCGGTTGAATTTTTCGATGTCTCGTTTGCGCTGGGTGCGTTCTTCGCCGGTATGGTGCTCAACGAGTCCGAACTGAGCCACCGCGCGGCACGCGATACCCTGCCGCTGCGCGATGCCTTTGCGGTGCTGTTCTTCGTCTCGGTGGGGATGCTGTTTGACCCTTCCATTCTGGTAACGCAGCCGCTGGCCGTGCTGGGTGCGCTGGTGATTATTGTGGTCGGCAAGTCAGTCGCCGCCTGGCTGCTGGTGTCACTGCTCGGCCATTCGCGTCGCACGGCGCTGACCATTTCGGTCAGTCTGGCGCAGATCGGTGAGTTCGCCTTTATCCTGGCGGGTCTGGGTATCTCACTCGGCCTGCTCAGCGATGAGGGGCGCAACCTGGTGCTGGCCGCCGCTATTCTGTCGATTATGCTCAACCCGATTCTGTTTACCCTTCTGGAGCGTTTTCTGGCGAAAACCGAAACCATGGAAGAGCAGACGCTGGAAGAGGCCATCGAAGAAGAGAAGCAGATTCCGGTCGATTTCTGCAATCACGCGGTGATTGTTGGTTATGGCCGGGTGGGCAGCCTGATTGGTCAGAAGCTGCTGGAGGCGAATGTACCACTGGTGGTGGTTGAAAACTCCCGTCCGCGGGTCGAAGCGCTGCGCGAGCAGGGTATCAAAGCGGTGCTGGGCAACGCGGCCCGCGCTGAAACCATGGAACTGGCACGACTGGACTGCGCCCGCTGGCTGTTACTCACGATCCCGAATGGCTATGAGGCGGGTGAAGTGGTCACCGCCGCGCGCGAAAAACACCAGAACATTGAGATTATCGCCCGCGCCCACTACGACGATGAAGTGGAATACATCATGGAACGCGGTGCATCCCGCGTCGTGATGGGTGAGCGTGAGATCGCCAGCAGCATGCTGCAGATCCTGCAGGATGAGATGACGCAGGGCGAGGATTTACAGCCCTGTGATGTAGTGCGCTGATTGCTGTTCATAAAGGCCCTGCTGTTCAGAAGGGCCTTTTTTATATCCTGTCGCGACCCGCTTTACCGATCCCAGTAGGACTCTTCCAGGCTGTCCTCGCGTTCCGGCAGTCCGCGGGTTAAACGCGGCGAATGCTGGTTCAGCACCTGATAGCTGACACGGTTGGCGTACTTACACACCTGCGCCAGCGACGAGTAGGTCAGATAAGGACGCGCATGTTTACTGGAGTTGGGCACGTTCAGACTGTGATAGGTGTTGGCGGTAATATCATGCAGTAACGCCGCCAGCGCCCCATCCCCCGCGCCATTGGTGTTCATGATCTTCTCCGGGCCGCCCATATAAGGCGCGATATGCGAGAAGACACGCAGCGGCTGCTGGCAATCCTGCTGGCGCATCACCCGGCTGAACTCATACTGATTGAACTCCGCAATCGCGCCAGGCAGCAGCGGATGGTTGGTTTTGCGTTTGAACTCTTCCTCGGTGTACCCCGCCATATAGAGCCCGATTGGGCCAGCGGTACAGAGCACCAGATCCACCCACTCCAGCGCCATATCCGCGGCGAGCAGCGGATCGGACTCCCCGGTCAGTGCCAGCGCTTCCTCTTCATTCATCGCCACGATGCTGACATGGTCACGCAGGAAGTCACGCCAGAACTGAGGGTTGTCGCCAATCACATGTTTGGTGCCCAGCGTCAGCACCACCGGCACATGATGGCGTTTGGCATACTCAATCGCGCGCAGCGTCGCCTGCGGCATCGGCTCACCCTCGGCACAGCGCACCAGATAGGAGGTGAGAACCAGCGCCGAGGCCCCGGCAATTACGTCTTCCGGCACACTATCCGGATGAAGCTGATTCATCTGACCGGGGCTGATAGCAAAGGTGCGCTCGCCATGCTCGCCAATCAGCGTGAAGCAGCGACCGATCGCGCCATCCACTCCCTGAAGGAAGTTGAGATCTACCCGGCTTGAGGTGTTGCAGAGATAGCGATAGGCGTAGCCGCCAATCTGGATGTTGTTACACATCACGCCCAGCAGGACCGAGCGATCATCGGCCAGCACTGAAAAGTTATGCAGCGTGTTACCGATGGTGCCACCGGCAAACTGATGGGTGATGAGCCCGTCACGCATCAGCTCGCTGTACAGCGCTTCCGCGACAGCATTGTCGATGACCAGTGAGTGCCCGGCACTCAGGCCGTATCGTGACAGAAAAGCGTCATCGACTTTTGCTTCGATATCCACCAGCGTCTGGTCGATACCCACCACCCAGCTGCCCGCATCAACGTCGGTCTGAGTCGGCTGTAACAGGGGATCGCGTGCGCTGACGGGAAAGTAGTGTTTAGATTTGCGTTTGCCGGGAAATTTCATCGGGAGTGCCGTCTGGAAAAACAGGCGGAGAATGATATCACACTCTCCGCCTCTGCTTTAACGACGTGCGCTGACCAGTTGCACCATCATGTCGATGTGCGCGTCATCGGCGTTCAGTGCGGGAATGTACTCAAACTTCTCGCCGCCGGCGTGCATGAAGATTTCGCAGTTTTCACCACTGATCTCCTCCAGCGTCTCCAGGCAGTCTGACGAGAAGCCCGGGCTCATCACCTGAACATGTTTAATCCCCTTCGCAGGCAGGCTTTCCATCGTTTTGTCGGTGTAAGGCATCAGCCAGGGCTCACGACCAAAACGCGACTGGAAGGTCATCATGTACTGATCCTCACGCAGGCCGAGCGCTTTCACCAGGGCCGCTGTGGTATCCGCGCAGCGCTGCGGATAGTCATCACCTTCGTTGGCAAAGCGCTGCGGAATGCCGTGGAAGGATAACACCAGCAGATCGGGCTGGCCGTGCCGCGCAAAGGATTGCTCGACAGAGGCTTTCAGCGCGGCGATATAGGCCGGATGCTCGGCGTAGTCGCGGATAAACTGCACCTCAGGCAATGAGCGATACGCTCTGAAGACGCTGGTCAGGCCATCCCACACCGCCGCCACGGTGGAGCAGGAGAACTGCGGATAGAGCGGCAGCACAATCAGGCGGGTCACGCCCTGCGCCATCAGCTTATCCACGGCGCTTTTCAGGCTGGGATTGCCGTAGCTCATACCCAGTTCAACCGGCATATCGACGCGGGCCGCCAGGGCGTCGCGCTGACGCTGGCTATAGACCAGCAACGGCGATCCCCCTTCCATCCAGACCGAAGCGTAGAGCTTCGATACGCGCGGTGAGCGAAACGGCAGAATGACGGCATTGAGAACCGGCCACCAGAGCCAGCGCGGCGCATCGACCACGCGAGGATCGCTTAAAAACTGTTTCAGATAACGTTTAACAGCAGGTGTGGTAGGGGCGTCTGGCGTACCTAAATTAACCAGTAACACGCCGGGCTTATCTTGCCTCATTGGAGTTCCTTGATAACAACGGGGATGCGTGAAAACAGGGAAATTGTAGCGGAATTAGTGGGAGGTAAAAGCAATTACTGCAAAAGGGGCCGGTAATCCCGGCCCCGGTGAGCTTAGCCCAGAA
Organism: Pantoea sp. PA1; assembly: GCF_056856975.1. Lineage (NCBI taxonomy): Bacteria > Pseudomonadati > Pseudomonadota > Gammaproteobacteria > Enterobacterales > Erwiniaceae > Pantoea > Pantoea sp. PA1. The sequence continues at coordinate 226,897 of NZ_JBXGEE010000001.1, read as the reverse complement.
TCTTAGCCAGCTCAGCACTCACTTCGGACACCTTACGGGTGCCGTCGATTTTGTGATAGGCGGTGTTGCCCGCTTCCGCTTCTTTGCTGTAGTAAGCAATCAGCGGCGCAGTCATCTCATGGTATTCCACCAGACGCTTACGCACGGTCTCTTCCTGATCGTCTTTGCGCGTGGTGAGCTCTTCACCGGTCACATCATCTTTGCCTTCCACTTTCGGTGGATTGAAGGTGACGTGATAGACGCGGCCTGACGGCGCATGCACGCGACGACCCACGATACGTTCGACGATCAGTTCGTCCGGTACAGCGAACTCCAGCACGTGATCAACAGTGATCCCGGCTTCTTTCATTGCATCCGCCTGAGGAATGGTGCGCGGGAAACCGTCCAGCAGGAAACCGTTTTTGCAATCTTCCTGGGTGATACGCTCTTTAACCAGCGCAATCACCAGCTCATCGGTCACCAGTTTGCCAGCATCCATGATGGCTTTCGCCTGGTTGCCCAACTCGCTGCCTGCTTTCACTGCTGCACGCAACATGTCGCCAGTGGAGATTTGCGGAATGCCGTACTTCTCCATGATGAATTGGGCCTGAGTCCCCTTACCTGCGCCCGGAGCTCCGAGCAGAATAATACGCATTGCGTAAATCCCCTTGCGAATCGCATTGATCTATCTTGAAGGCGAAGAACATACCATTATGACCCGCTCATCACAAGGAAGGGCACGGATCGCTCAGGGCTACTTTACTGGCTTTATGGCGTGAAACCAGACCCGGCTGGTCTGCCTGACGCTTTTTCAGATTTCATGCCGGTGCCGAGCAAATACTGCAGCCGGCGGCTCAGATAATGGGTCATATTCACGCTTTTTTTACCGCTGCCGCGCACGTTGGCATTCAGCTGCAGCCGCGCCTGCTGCGGCCACTTCACCACATCATCGGCGTCCGACAGCCTGGCGAACAGCGGTGCCGGGAGCGTAAAGCTGGCAAAGGGCAGACCGGGCTGATGGCTGGAGTTGAGCGACAGCGGCCCTGAAAGTGAAAGCGCATCGACGGTGGCGGCATTGTAAGGCCGCCACTGCGGATCGTTGAGGCGCTGCAGCGCCTCGTCGATGGCGGGCAGCGTCAGCCCCTGTTCAAACAGACGCAGTTCACTGCGTACCAGGGTGCTGAAGTCGTGCGTTCTTAGCGCCACCAGCACCAGATCGCTGCAGATCTCCGCATGCCGATCCAGTCGGGTCACAAACAGACGGGCTTCGTCGATCAGTTTGTGATGCAGCACGCTGGCGAAGCTCTCGCTCGCTTCCGTCACGCCGTGGCGCTGGCACTCCCGCAACGGGCGCACCCGACCATCCGGTAAGTCGACGTGCGGCACCAGCGTGATGTTACCGGCTATCAGGGGGATCGCGGGCAGAACGCTGAGTTCGGTAACCGGATAGTGTGAGGCGTAGCGGGTCTGATTGCGCGTCTGCTCCTGGCGCAGAAACAGTTGAGAGAGCAGCACCTGAGCCACATGCAGTGAGGGGGTAAAGAAGAGGTCAAACTGCTCAAGTTTATAATAACGTGACAGCGCCAGGCGCAACCGATGACGCGCCTCTTCAGACGTTTCAGAGGATAAAGGGCCGTTTGCCATGGCAGTCTCGCTTGAATAATAGTGTGGCGTGAACGCAGGTGAAGCCAGGCGGAATAGCTGTGGAAAGTCACAGATATAAGGATGAGTCAACCCGCCAGAATTTGTCCTGTAGAGTAGGCCAATGCGGCTGGACTTTAAAATGATATAAATTGACAATCCCTGTTAGATTTTTGCACAGGGGATAAGGATGAACGGACTGCCGCCACTGAGAGCGCTGCACTATTTCCACCAGGCAGCCTTGCACAGCAGCTTCAGCGTGGCGGCTGAACATCTGCACGTCACGCACAGTGCCATCAGCCATCAGATTCGCCAGCTGGAGAGCTGGATGGGTAAACCGCTGTTTGTCCGCACTAATGGCCGCGTAAAGCTGACGGCACATGGCGACCGGCTGCTGCTGAGCTGTCAGCAGGCATTCAGTGAATTACGCAGCAGCTGTGAAAATATCCGCACCGGCCTGCTTCAGCAGATTCGCATCTCCTGTGCCCCCAGTTTTTTATCGCAATGGCTGATCCCCCGCATCTCCAGCTTCTATCAGCGCTATCCGGAGATTGAGGTTCACTTTCAGCCGCTGGCTCAGGTTCCTCAACTGCGTAGCGAGCATGTGGATGTGCTGATCCTCAGCCATAGCGAGTCACCTGAACCCGATATTGACGCGATGCTGGTGAGCGAGGATGAGATCGGACCGCTCTGCGCTCCGCATTTCGCTTCACAGCTGCGGGTGGGCGAAGATTTATCGGCAATGCCGTTGCTGCATGCGGATACCCGTCTCCACGCCTGGTCAGAGTGGGCCTCAAAGGCAGGGGTCAGCGGCCGCTTCAGCAGCGGTAAGCACTTTGAGACGCTGACGCTGGCTATTCAGGCGGCACGCAGTGGTCTGGGCGTGCTGATGGCGCCGCGTCTGCTGGTTCGGCGGGAGCTGGAGGAGGGATCGCTGATCGCCCCACTCGGCTTTGTCCCGACCGATCGGGCAACATGGATGATGACGAAGCAGAGTCGCCGTGACGACAGCGAGATCACCCTGTTTCGGGACTGGCTGCGGGATGCCGCACAGCCATAAAAAAAGCCGGTGATGATCACCGGCTTGATGTTGTTGACTCTGCTCTGCCCTGCCCTGCTCTACTCTGCTCGGCTCTGCTCTGCTGTCAGATCGAGTTAGCACAGGGAACACGGTCAGATCGGAAAGACGCAAAAGCCGTCATCCCTGACACGCTCGACCCGCGCCATCCCTGGCGCGGGACGCTTTCCTCTTCTGACCGTGTCCCCTGCGCAGCGGGTGCAGGCGTTGCGGTCAGAATCATCCTGCTTTGGCTTTATCAGCCGACTGAGACCGGTGAAAATACCGGTCTGAGGGTTTAAGCCGTCAGCAGCTGATTCATGCGACGGATAAACTGGTTTGGATCGTCAAGGGTGCCGCGCTCAGCCAGCAGTGCCTGATCCAGCAGCAGCTCAACCCACTCACCGAAGCGTGCTTCATCCTGAGTATCGGCAACACGTTTCACCAGCGGGTGATCCGGGTTGATTTCGAACAGGTACTTCACTTCCGGTACCTCTTGTCCGGCCGCGGCAAACAGCTTCGCCATCTGCGTGGTCATCTCGTTGGCGTCGGTCGTGACAATGGCGGGTGTGTCGGTCAGACGGTGAGTCAGACGTACTTCTTTCACGCGCTCACCCAGCAGATTTTTCACCCGCTCAACAAATGGCTCCAGCGCTTTTTCCGCCTCTTTCTGCTCTTCGGTCTCTTCATCGGCCAGCTTGCTCAGCGACTCGTCCGCTTTGCTCACTGACTGGAAGGTTTTCCCGTCAAACTCGGTGAGGTAGCTCATCATCCATTCGTCGATGCGATCGGAGAGCAGCAGCACCTCAATGCCTTTTTTGCGGAACAGCTCCAGATGCGGGCTGCTCTTGGCAGCGGCATAGCTGTCAGCAGTGATGTAGTAAATCTTCTCCTGACCTTCCACCATGCGGCTGACGTAATCTTCCAGCGAAACGGTCTGTGCCGCGCCGTCGCTCTGGGTGGTCGCGAAACGCAGCAGCTTCGCGATCGCTTCCTGATTCGCGTGATCTTCTGCCGGGCCCTCTTTCAGCACCAGACCGAACTCTTTCCAGAAGGTCTGATACTTCTCACTGTCATCTTTCGCCAGTTTTTCCAGCATCTGCAGGGTACGTTTGGTCAGCGCACCGCGCAGGCTCTGCGTGACGCGGCTGTCCTGCAGGATCTCACGGGAGACGTTCAGCGGCAGATCGCTGGAGTCAATCAGGCCACGTACAAAGCGCAGGTAGTTCGGCATAAACTGCTCAGCGTCATCCATGATAAAGACGCGCTGTACATAGAGTTTCAGGCCATGCTTCTGATCGCGGTTCCACATATCGAACGGCGCACGCGCCGGAATGTAGAGCAGGCTGGTATATTCCTGCTTACCTTCCACCCGGTTGTGGCTCCACGCGACCGGATCGCTGAAGTCGTGGGCGATGTGCTTGTAGAACTCGTTGTACTCTTCATCGCTGATGTCAGATTTGTTGCGGGTCCACAGCGCCTGGGCTTTGTTGATCTTCTCCCAGTGCGTCGTGTCGCTCTCTTCATCTTTGCTTTCGATCTCAACCGGCAGCGCGATGTGATCGGAGTACTTGCTGATGATGTTGCGAACGCGCCAGACATCCAGGAACTCATCTTCACCTTCGCGCAGATGCAGGGTGATCGCGGTCCCGCGGTCGGCTTTCTCAATCTCCGCCAGGGTATATTCACCCTCTCCTGCTGACTCCCAGAAAACCCCTTCATCGGCTGAGGCGCCCGCGGCACGGGTGCGCACGGTCACTTTATCCGCCACAATAAAAGCGGAGTAGAAGCCCACACCAAACTGACCGATCAGTTGGCTGTCTTTCGCCTGGTCAGAACCCAGGGATTCAAGGAAAGATTTGGTGCCTGATTTGGCGATAGTCCCGAGGTTCTCAATCACCTCATCACGACGCATACCGATACCGTTGTCGCTCAGCGTCAGGGTACGGTTGTCCTTATCAACAGAGAGACGAACGTGCAGCTCGCCATCACCTTCATACAGGCTGGAATCTGACAGGGCGCGGAAGCGCAGTTTGTCGGCCGCATCCGAGGCGTTGGAGATCAGCTCACGCAGGAAAATCTCTTTGTTTGAATAGAGAGAATGGATCATCAGGTGCAGAAGTTGTTTTACTTCCGACTGAAAGCCACGGGTCTCTTGTCCTTTCATGGTCATTGCTACCTCAACAAAACAGGTTGAACAAACGTTGAGGTTGATGTGGGGATGACGGGGGGATTTTCAAGCCGGTGTCTGTCACAACACCGGCAAGTGATTAAAATTTAAACTTCTGGCGACCCGCCAGTGAATGGGAGAGCGTGGTGCCATCGACCATCTCCAGCTCACCGCCCACCGGCACGCCGTGCGCGATTCGGCTGGCGCTGACGCCATACTGGCCACAGAGCTCCGCGATATAGTTCGCGGTCGCCTCACCTTCCACCGTCGGGTTAGTGGCGAGGATCACTTCCTGCAGGGTTTCACTCTCCAGACGATGCTCCAGACGATCCAGACCGATGTCGGCCGGACCAATCCCGTCGAGCGGCGAGAGATGACCCATCAGGACAAAGTAGCGACCGCCAAACTGGCCGGTCTGCTCAATGGCGTGGATATCCGCCGGGCTTTCCACCACGCAAATCTGACCGTTCTGCTGACGCCGTGGGTTGGCGCAGATCGTGCAGATTTCCTGCTCGGTGAAGGTGCGGCAATCGGCACAGTGACCAATCTCCGACATCGCCCGGGTCAGCGCCTGTGCCAGCCGCATGCCCCCGCTGCGATCGCGCTGCAGCAGCTGAAACGCCATGCGCTGAGCCGACTTCGGCCCCACGCCGGGCAGACAGCGCAGCGACTCCATCAATGATTCAAGCAGTGGGCTGGTTTGCATCAGAATGGCATCTTAAAGCCTGGCGGCAGCTGCATGCCTGAAGAGACAGAAGCCATCTTCTCTTTCTGGGTTTCGTCAATGCGACGTGCGGCATCGTTGAACGCTGCGGCAACCAGATCTTCCAGCATGTCTTTATCATCTTCCAGCAGGCTGGGATCGATTTCCACGCGACGGCAGTTGTGCGCGCCGTTAATGGTGACTTTTACCAGGCCAGCACCGGACTCACCGGTCACTTCAAGCGCGGCGATCTCTTCCTGAACTTTGGCCATTTTGTCCTGCATCTGCTGGGCCTGTTTCATCAGGTTGCCCAATCCGCCTTTACCACCAAACATAGTTTTCTCTCTCAGCTAAGGCTACAACGCTATCGTGACGATAGCAGCAGCGTGTTCAAACAGGTCGGATACTCTCCTCATCCAGATCGGCATCGAAAAATCGCTGTAGCGTCTGGATGTGGGTATCACAGGTGATCGACTGACGCGCCTGCGCCAGTTTCTCTTCGTAAATGGCCTGACGCCACTCCAGTGGCGTCAACACCGATGAATTATCGTCTTCAACTACCGAGAGTTCAACTCTCTGCCCGGCGTGCTGACTCAGCGCCTCGCTTAACACCTGCTGCGCCGACGCTGAATTAAGATGCCGCTGGCTGCTGCGCAGATGCAGGCAGACGCCGCTTTCGGTCACCTCTTTCCACGCGTTTAAGGCCAGCTGCTGAACCAGCTTCGGCAGCGGCAGGAGAGCGATTTCTGCGGCCCAGGGATCGCGCTGCTGCGCCTCTTCCGCCAGACGCGCCGCAAGCTCAGGGGTTTTCTCATGCTCCAGCGCAGAACGCAAGGCCTTTGGCGTCGCCACCGGCTCCGCCACTTCCTCCGTCTGATTCACCGCCTTCCAGCGGTACGCTTCCTCTTTTACCGGCGTGGCAGGCTCGCGATCGCGGATCCGCTGCTGGCTGCGCTCGGTAACGGAAGCCAGCCGCTCCAGCGCGGAGTTGGCCGGCCGCGCACCTGGCGCCGCCGGCTCACTCTTTTTTGGTTTGTTCGCTCCCTGACGCAGCAACTGAGTGCGCGCCTGCAGGAGCTGGCTGGTGGAACTCGACAGCGCGCTGTCCGGTGCGGCATCGGGCGGCGGCGAACGCGGTGGCTCCGCGTCGGGTGCCGCCATCTGTGGCTGCGCGGCAACCGGCTGCGGGGTTACGGCTGGCTGCGGCTGTGGCTGTGCCGTCTGCGGCGGTGTCGCAGCAGCCGGTGACGGCGTGGCCGGTTGTCGGGCGGCTGGTGCCGCTGATGTCGATCCCGCAGCCGATCGCTGTGCCGGGGCCACTGGTGACATCTGCTCGGTTAATGCGGGACGCGCAATGGGTTCCGCCACGGCGGCTTTCGGATGAAATGCCAGTGCACGCAGCAGCGTCATCTCCACCCCCATGCGGCGGTCGGGCGCAATCGGCAGATCCTTGCGCCCCATCAGCAGGGTCTGATAGTAGAGCTGCAGATCGGCGGGCGGTACCACCCGGGCCAGTTCCCGCAAACGAAGTGCGCTGCTCTCGTCATCATCGCTGAGTGAGGCGGGCAGCAGTTGCACCATCGCAATCTGATGCAGCAGCCGCAGCATTTCTACCAGCAGCGCCTCCCACTCGACGCCGCGAGACGCCGCCTGACTCAGCAGGTTCATCACCTGCTGACCGTCACCCTCGACCAGCGCCTCCAGCAGCCCCAGCGGCTGCTCATCATCCAGCGTGCCAAGCATGACGCTGACCGTGCTGCTGGTCACCGCCCCCTGCCCCATGGCAATGGCCTGGTCAGTGAGGCTCAGCGCATCGCGCATACTGCCATCGGCAGCCCGTGCCAGGAGTTGCAGCGCACGGGTTTCACTCTCAATCTGTTCCTGCTTCAGGACATGCTCAAGCTGCTGACGGATTTGATCGACATCCAGCGCCTTGAGGTGAAACTGCAGACAGCGCGAGAGGATGGTCACCGGTAGTTTCTGCGGATCGGTCGTGGCCAGTAAAAACTTAACGTGTGAAGGCGGCTCTTCCAGCGTCTTTAACAGCGCATTGAAGCTGTGACGCGACAGCATGTGCACTTCATCGATCAGATAGACTTTGAAGCGGCCACGCGCCGGGGCGTACTGCACGTTGTCGAGCAGATCGCGGGTGTCTTCAACTTTGGTGCGTGATGCGGCGTCAATCTCGATCAGATCGACAAAGCGGCCCTGCTCGATTTCCCGGCAGTTATCACACTGACCACAGGGGGTCGCGGTGATACCGGTTTCGCAGTTAAGGCCTTTGGCCAGCAGACGCGCAATGGTGGTTTTCCCGACGCCGCGGGTGCCGGAGAAGAGATAAGCATGATGGATGCGTCCCAGAGACAATCCATTCGCCAGCGCGGTCAGAACATGTTCCTGACCGACAACATCAGCAAAAGCCTGGGGACGCCATTTTCGCGCAAGTACCTGATAGCTCATGTGGATTCGACGAAGTTGGATGGAAAGATGAGCGCAGACGCTCTGCAACCCCTGTATAAGATTGCAGTAGTCTATCAGCTACGCTTTTGCCTGGCACTCGTTATCTTGACGCCAGGGGCGTGACGGCCTCGCGCGGGAGCAAGGCCGGAAGAGTGGCTTAGTGGCCGGGGAATTTAACCAGGCTGTAGCTCTCAACGCCCAGGGCAGTCAGACGCGATTCACCGGTCAGGTCGAACAGATTAATGATGAACGCCGCGTCTTTCACTTCACCGCCTGCACGACGAATCAGTTTCACTGTCGCTTCGATCGTGCCGCCGGTCGCCAGCAGGTCATCGACCACCAGCACCACGTCGCCTGGCTGAATGGCATCTTTGTGCAGTTCCAGCTGATCGGTGCCGTACTCCAGCTCATAGGCTTCGCTGTAGGTTTCACGAGGCAGCTTGCCCGGCTTGCGCACTGGCACAAAACCGACGCCGAGGCCCAGCGCCACCGGTGCGCCAAACAGGAAACCGCGCGCTTCCGTGCCGACCACTTTGGTGATGCCTTTATTACGGTAACGCTCAACCAGCAGCGCAATCGACGCGGCATAGGCTTTGGGATCTTCCAGCAGGCTGGTGACATCGCGGAACAGGATGCCTGGCTTAGGATAATCGGGGATGCTTTTGATGCTGTTTTTAATGAATTCAAGCTGCTGCGCAGTGTCGGTCATGATGATACGCCTGGTAAAAAATTCTGTTTCGCGCAGCTTCAAAAGCGCTAATACCTGGTAAAAGGCTCAGCGGAAGTTAATTCACAAAGGGAAGCCACGCACGAAGACGCCCAAATCTAAGCAAATGACCGGCTAATTGCAACTTTATCCGGGTGGCGGCGGTGCGTCCGCTGTTTCTGCCACCACCGGAATCCGCCACATAAACAGCAGCAGTGCGGCCAGCATGATCAGCAGCATGACGCGAACCCAGACCTGGTGCACCAGAAACAGGGAGAGGCTAAAGGTCGCCACGATCAGACAGATGGCACGCACTTTGGCACCCGGCGGCATGGCGCGATGCTGCTGCCAGTGGCGCAGATAGCGGCCAAAAGGCGATTTCCACAGCAGCCAGTGATGAAAGCGCGGCGATGAGCGGGCGAAACACCAGGCTGCCAGCAGCATGAATGGCGTGGTAGGTAATAAAGGTAATACAATGCCCAGCGTTCCCAGCACAATGGCCAGCCAGCCGAGGGTTAATAACAGAATGCGTTGCATAAATGCCGCCCAGCTCTTTCTTCATCTGCTTACGTTAGCACAGTTGAGCGTGCCGCGATGAAGGCGATCGCTATTCAGCAGCAGCGATTGCAGCAGCTTATTCTCACCCTGCGTGAGACCCTGGCACGTCACCCTGACGGCGTCTGCCGCCTGCCACGTTTTGACAGCCAGCTGTTCCACACCAAAGGCACCCGGCTGGCGGACTATCTGCAGGAAGTGGAGCTGAATTTCGCCCGGCTGTGCGACAGCAGCCAGGATCTGGTTCGCAGCCGCTGGCTGGCGGAACGCCTGGTCGATCAGATTGCGGCTCTGCAACGTGAGGTGAGTACCCAGCAGTTGCGTCTGCGACGTGAACAGCCGGTGAAGGGACCCGCCCCGACAAAATATCAGGAGTACCGTGAATTTGAGCGGCGTCTGCTGGCGATGATCGATCAGCGTGAGCAGCGTCTGGCCCTGGCGGAAACCCTGATGATTCAGCAGCAGCTGAAGCAGGAGCTGGAAACGTTAGAGGGTCGGCTGGCTCGCTGCCGTCAGGCGATTCGCTCGGTGGAGTGGGCGGCCTCACTGCGCGGCAGCGAATAAAACGCAGCGCGACAAAAGCGCTTCTATACTGGGTGTGATTCTGCGCGGAGAAGAACAATGGGCTTATTCACCTGGCTGTTATGCGGGCTGCTGCTGGGGTTGCTGAAACGTCTGCTGCTGCCGGGACGCCCTGGCGGGCTGGTGGCCACCCTGACACTGTCGATGATCGGCGCCCTGATTGGCGGCTATATTGCGACGTACTTTGAACTGGGTTCACTGGCCACGGTGCACATCGGCGCGCTGGGGATGGCCATTGCAGGTGCGCTGCTGATGTTGCTGGTCGTGGCCCGATTACGTATATAGGAGAAGCGATGTCACTGGAAAATGCTCCTGACGACGTCAAACTGGCCGTCGATCTGATTCAGCTGCTGGAAGAGCATCAACTGCCGGTGGAGACGGTGCTCTCAGCTCTGGCCATGGTGCAGCGCGACTTCGAGAACAAACGCGACCGTCAGCCCGATTAATGGCGGGTTGTCAGCGTCGGGCTGAGGCACAGCATATCGATAAAGGCATTCACCAGCGTCGGCGCGTCGGCGGCTAAATCAAAGCTTTCTGGCGCGAATAGCCAGCTTTCCATCATGCCGTTGACATACCCACGCAGAATAATGGCGGCCTGCCGCGTGCTGAGCGTGCCCGGAAGCTGTTCCGCTTCAATACACTGGCGCAGGACATCTTCGATTTTGTCGTAGCACTCCAGCAACAGGCTCTGCTGCATACTCTTCATCGCCGACATTTCGCCAACAAATTCGCATTTGTGGAAAATGATCTCCATCAAGGCGCGGCGCTGAGGATCCTTTGCTGTCGCTTCAAAGATATAGACCAGCATTGCACGCAACACAGAGAGTGGATCACCAGGGTATTTTGTCTGATACTCAAGTTCCACATCATCCAGACCGGCATCACAACGAAGCCATATTTCATGTAAGAGATCGGCTTTATTTTTGAAGTGCCAGTAGATTGCCCCGCGCGTCACACTGGCAGCGGTTGCAATATCGGCCAGAGACGTGGCTGAGACGCCCTGCTGCGAAAACAGAACAAGGGCGGCATCAAGAATTTGATGCCGCGTTTCAAGTGCTTGCGCTTTGGTTTTTCGTGCCATAGGGGGCTTTTTTTACAAACGGGTAAGTTTACATACATTTGTGAATGTATGTACCATAGCACGACCTGCGACTTGACACAGCAATGGGTTTTTCAGTTTGTGATCCATTGACCAATTGATATCGGACACTAGAGGTTTATTTATGAATAAAATCAGAGGATTATCGCCTCTGGCGGCCGTCCTGATGCTATCAGGCAGCTTTTTGTTAACAGGATGTGACAACAATAAATCCGAACAAGCCGCCCAGCAACCGCCAGAAGTGGGTGTCGTGACCCTGAAAACTGAACCCCTGAAAATTTCGACTGAACTTCCAGGCCGTACCTCAGCCTATCGCGTGGCTGAAGTGCGTCCGCAGGTTTCCGGTATCATTCTCAAGCGTAACTTTATTGAAGGCAGTGATATCAAAGCCGGTCAGTCTCTCTATCAGATCGACCCGGCTACCTATCAGGCTGCTTATGACAGCGCGAAAGGCGATTTAACCCAGGCACAGGCCAACGCCCGTATCGCTCAGCTGACCGTTAAGCGTTACAAGCCACTGCTCGGCACGAAATATATCAGTCAGCAGGATTACGACACGGCGGTTGCCACGGCTGCGCAGAATGACGCAGCGGTCCAGGTGGCAAAAGCTAACGTGGAAACGGCCCGCATTAATCTGGCCTACACCAAAGTCACCTCCCCTATCAGCGGCCGCATCGGCAAATCGTCAGTCACCGAGGGTGCGCTGGTTCAAAGCGCCCAGACCACCGCGCTGGCGACCGTGCAACAGCTTGACCCGATGTATGTCGATGTGACCCAGTCGAGCGAAGATTTCATGCGCTTACGTTCAGAGCTGGAGTCAGGTCAGCTGAAGCAGACCGATGGCAAAGCCAGCGTGACCCTGCTGATGCAGAACGGCAACACTTTTGCGCAGAAGGGAACACTGGAGTTCTCTGACGTCACCGTCGATGAGACCACCGGCTCCATCACCCTGCGTGCCATTGTCCCGAACCCGGACCATACCCTGTTACCGGGCATGTTTGTGCGCGCGCGTCTGGAGGAAGGGACCAATCCGAATGCGTTGCTGGTTCCGCAACAGGCGGTCACCCGCACGCCAACAGGCCAGGCGACGGTCATGGTGGTCGGCGCAGACAACAAAGTTGAATCGCGTCAGGTCACAACCTCACAGGCGATTGGCGACAAATGGTTAGTCACCGACGGCGTTAAAGCGGGTGAACGTGTGATCAGCACAGGTCTGCAGCGAGCCAAGCCGGGCGCACAGGTTACCCCACAAGAAGTCTCAGACGATGCGAAAGCGGCACCCGATTCTAAGCCGCAGTCTGACAAGTCATCGTCATAACAGGAGCCGTTGATTCATGGCTAAGTTCTTTATCGATCGCCCCATCTTTGCGTGGGTGCTCGCCATCATCATCATGCTGGCCGGTGCGCTGTCGATTCTCAAACTCCCGATCGAGCAATATCCCAATGTTGCGCCGCCGGCGATTGAGATTCAGGCCTCTTACCCTGGTGCGGATGCGAAAACGCTGCAGGATACGGTGACCCAGGTCATTGAGCAGAATATGAACGGTATCGATGGACTGATGTATATGTCCTCGAGCAGTGACTCATCCGGTACCCTGACCCTGACCATCTCCTTTGAGTCAGGTACGGATGCAGACATCGCGCAGGTTCAGGTGCAGAACAAACTGCAGCTGGCGATGCCACTGCTGCCGCAGGAAGTTCAGCAACAGGGGATTCAGGTTAAAAAATCCTCCAGCAGCTTCCTGATGGTCGCCGGCTTCATCAGCGACGATGACAATATGACTCAGAATGATATTTCTGATTATATTTCCTCGACCATTAAAGATCCGCTGAGCCGTACCAAAGGTGTCGGTGATACCCAGGTGTTTGGTGCGCAGTATGCGATGCGTATCTGGATGGACCCGCACAAGCTCAATAACTACAACCTGACGCCGGTTGACGTGATCAGCGCGCTGAACACGCAGAACGCCCAGGTTGCCGCCGGTCAGTTAGGCGGGACACCGCCGGTGCCGGGACAGCAGCTTAACGCCTCTATCATTGCGCAGACCCGCCTGACCTCGACCGATGAGTTCGGCAAAATCCTGCTGAAAGTGAATGAGGATGGTTCACAGGTTCGCCTGCGTGACGTGGCAAAAATCGAACTCGGTGCAGAAAACTACGAGATCATTGCCCGTTATAACGGCCGGCCCGCGTCCGGTATCGGTATCAAACTGGCAACCGGCGCAAACGCCCTGGATACCGCGAATGCGGTGAAAGCGGAACTGGCGAAGATGCAGTCTACCTTCCCGGCCGGAATGAAAGTGGTTTATCCGTATGACACCACCCCATTCGTTAAGATCTCTATTTTCGAAGTGGTGAAAACGCTGGCTGAAGCCATCGTGCTGGTGTTCCTGGTCATGTACCTGTTCCTGCAGAACTTCCGCGCGACGCTGATTCCGACTATCGCCGTGCCGGTGGTATTGCTCGGCACCTTCGCCATCATCAGCATTTTTGGCTACTCGATAAACACCCTGACGCTGTTCGGGATGGTGCTGGCTATCGGCCTGCTGGTGGATGACGCCATCGTGGTGGTGGAGAACGTTGAGCGCGTGATGCAGGAAGAGGGCTTGCCGCCAAAAGAGGCGACCAGGCGTTCTATGGAGCAGATTCAGGGGGCGCTGGTCGGTATCGCGCTGGTGCTGGCCGCGGTATTTATCCCGATGGCGTTCTTTGGTGGTTCGACCGGTGTGATTTACCGCCAGTTCTCGATCACCATTGTGTCAGCCATGGCGCTGTCGGTGCTGGTTGCCCTGATTCTGACCCCGGCACTCTGCGCCACCATACTGAAGCCGGTGAAAAAAGACGGTCACGGTAAAACGACCGGCTTCTTCGGCTGGTTTAACCGGATGTTCGACAAAAGTACCAATCACTACGTCGACAGCGTTGGCCACATCATTCGCAGCACCGGCCGTTATATGGTGATCTACCTGGTCATCGTGGTCGGCATGGCGTATCTGTTCATGCGTCTGCCCTCTTCATTCTTACCGGAAGAGGACCAGGGGTTACTGCTGGCTCAGGCGCAGCTGCCTGCGGGCGCTACGCAGGAACGCACCCAGAAAGTGCTGGATCAGGTCACCGACTACTTCCTGACGCAGGAGAAAGACACGGTTAAATCGGTGTTTACCGTTAACGGCTTCGGCTTTGCCGGTCGCGGACAGAACACCGGTATTGCTTTCGTCAGCCTCAAGCCGTGGGATGAGCGAACCGGCAGCGACATGAAGGTACCGGCGATTGCCGGGCGTGCGATGAAGGCGCTGGGTGCCATCAAAGATGCGATGGTCATCCCCTTCAACCTGCCAGCCATTATCGAACTGGGTAACGCCACCGGCTTCGACTTTGAGCTGATTGACCAGGCCAACCTGGGCCATGAGAAACTGACCGAAGCGCGTAATCAGCTGTTCGGCATGATTGCCCAGCATCCTGACACCCTGGTGGGTGTGCGTCCTAACGGTCTGGAAGATACGCCGCAGTACAAGCTGATCATCGATCAGGAGAAAGCACAGGCGCTGGGCGTATCGTTAAGCGATATCAACACCACGCTGGCGGCCTCCTGGGGCGGCTCCTACGTCAATGACTTCATCGACCGTGGTCGCGTGAAGAAAGTTTACGTCATGGGTAAAGCGGACTCCCGTATGCTGCCGGACGATATCGGCAAATGGTACGTGCGCAACAGCAACGGAACGATGGTGCCTTTCTCCGCCTTCTCGACGGCGAAGTGGCAGTATGGTTCACCGCGTCTTGAGCGTTACAACGGTCTGCCTGCGATGGAAATCCTGGGTCAGGCTGCGCCAGGTAAGAGCTCCGGTGCCGCCATGGATCTGATGGAGCAGCTGGCGGAGAAACTGCCTGCGGGTATCGGCTATGACTGGACGGGCATGTCTTACCAGGAACGTCTGTCGGGCAACCAGGCGCCTGCGCTCTATGCCATCTCGCTGATTGTGGTCTTCCTGTGTCTCGCCGCCCTGTATGAGAGCTGGTCGATTCCGTTCGCGGTTATGCTGGTGGTTCCGCTGGGGGTTATCGGTGCGCTGATCTTCACCACCCTGCGTGGCCTGAGTAACGACGTCTACTTTGTGGTGGGGTTACTGACAACCATTGGCCTCTCGGCGAAGAACGCCATCCTTATCGTCGAATTTGCTAAAGATTTGATGGATAAAGAGGGCAAAGGCCTGGTGGAATCGTCGCTGGAAGCCTGTCGTATGCGTCTGCGTCCGATCCTGATGACGTCACTGGCGTTTATTCTCGGGGTACTGCCGCTGGCGATCAGTACCGGTGCCGGTTCCGGTTCGCAGAACGCCGTGGGTACCGGCGTTATCGGCGGCATGGTGACCGCGACCGCGCTGGCTATCTTCTTTGTTCCGGTGTTCTTCGTGGTGGTTCGCCGCCGCTTCAGTAAGCACAAAGAGGAACCGCGCAGCGCTGAGCCGGTTGAGCACAACCAGACTCACTAAGCAGTAACACCTCTGAGGCCGCGCAAGCGGCCTTTTTTTTACCCTTCAGTTTCGCTCTCCTCTCCCCCTCGCCTTTCTGCCATCAGCAGACGTTGCATTCCGTTCCGCGGCGGCGCATAATATTGTTATATTATAACATTACATAGGTGTGCATTATGAAAGCAAATATCCATCCTCACTATCGCCCGGTGGTCTTCCATGACACCTCAGCTGACGTTTACTACAAAATCGGCTCGACCATTAAAACCGACCGCACCGTAGAGTTTGAAGGTGAAACGCTGCCCTACGTCACGCTGGATGTGTCGTCGGCTTCACACGTTTTCTACACCGGTAAACAGAAAGATTTCGCTAAAGAGGGCAGCACCGCGCGCTTTAACCAGCGCTTCGGACGCTTCCTGGGTCGTAAATAGAGGAGAGGGTCATGCAGGTATTAAGCTCGCTGCGTTCCGCAAAAAATCGCCATCGGGATTGCAGGGTGGTCCGTCGCAAGGGGCGTATTTACGTCATCTGCAAAACGAATCCGCGCTTTAAAGCCGTACAGGGAAGAAAGAAGAAACGCTAGTGTGTGTCGTGATGACTGGCCGGGCTTGCCCGGCCTTTTTTATGCTTACTGCATGCTCTTCAGCATGGCGTTCACGTTGTGCTTAAAGGCAGCCTGATAGGTCGGTGCCGGACCAGAAGACGGGGACAACGCCTCCGGATAGAGCTCACCGCCTGGCTCCGCTCCCGTAGCGCTGGCGATCTGTTTAACCAGACGCGGATCGGTCTGGTTCTCAATGAAATAGCGGGTGATGTGCTGCTGTTTCAGCTGAGTGATCAGATCACCGACGTTACTGGCACTCGCTTCCGCTTCGGTAGAGAACCCGACGGGCGCCAGGAACGTCACGCCATAGCGCTGGCCAAAGTAGCCAAAGGCATCATGGCTGGTCAGCACCTTCCGCTTCTCCACAGGAATTTTATCAAATGCCGTCTTTGCCCAGCTATCCAGCGCCTGTAACTGCTGAATGTAATTCTGTCCGCGCTGACGGATCGCCGCAGCATCCTCGGGGTCGGCTTTGACCAGCGCATTCATTACGTTGGTCGCATAGATCACGCCGTTCTGCATGCTGTTCCAGGCGTGCGGATCGGTGATGGTTTTGCCCTCATCTTCCATGCTGCGCGTGGTGACACCCGCAGAGGCGACCACCGGCTGACCGTGATAACCGGAAGCGCTGACCAGGCGGTCCATCCACCCTTCCAGTCCCAGCCCGCTGACAAAGACCAGATCCGCTTTTGCCAGCGCCTGGCTGTCCTGCGGCGTCGGTTCAAACGTATGGGGATCGCCATCCGGCCCTACCAGACTTTTTACCTTCACATGATCGCCTCCCACCTGGCTGACGATGTCTGCCAGCACGGTAAAGCTGGCGACAACGTCTACGGTTTTTGCCATCGCCAGCGGCGTGGCGAACAGCGCAGCGAGCGCCAGACTAACCGGTAATTTTTTCATAGATACCCCTTAAGATTAATGGCGGCGTAAAATTCCGCCGCACGGTCCTGTCAGAATCGAGAGAAAGAAGAGCATGGCGGCGCTCAGCACCACGGCGGGGCCGGCCGGCAGCGAGAAGTGCCAGGAGAGCATCAGGCCCGCCAGCGCAGAGAGGGTTGCCATGAAGATGGCGATGGCCAGCATCGCCGCAAGATGACGGCTCCAGAAACGGGCGCTGGCAGCGGGTAACATCATTAAACCCACCGACATCAGCGTGCCCAGCACCTGAAAGCCCGCGACCAGGTTAAGCACCACCAGCATTAAAAACAGGCCATGCACCAGCGGTGCGCTCCATCTCCCCTGCGCCCGCAGAAAGTCACCGTCAAAGGCATCGATGACCAGCGGGCGATAGATCACCGCCAGCATGATCAGCGTAAAGGCCGCGATGCCACCGACCAGCAACAGCGCCGCGTTGTCGACCGCCAGCAGCGAGCCAAACAGAACGTGCAGCAGATCCACGCTTGAGCCGCGCAGTGAAACCAGCGTGACGCCCAGCGCCAGTGATCCAAGATAGAATCCGGCAAAGCTGGCATCCTCTTTCAATGGCGTGTAGCGACTGACTGCGCCAGAGAGCAGCGCGACCGCCAGCCCGGCAATCAGGCCGCCGATACCCATGGCCACCAGTGAGAGGCCGGAGATCAGATAGCCAATGGCCGCACCCGGCAGCACCGCATGGGATAAGGCGTCACCAATTAGGCTCATGCGACGCAGCGAGAGGAACACGCCGAGTGGCGTGGCACTGACGGCCAGCGCCAGGCAGGCCACCAGCGCTCGCCGCATAAAGCCAAATTCGATAAAAGGCTGAATCAGGGTCACGAGGCTCGACTCCGTGCCAGGACATCGGACCGGAAGGTATCGCTGAGATGATGTTCATCCATCGACAGGACGTTACTGAAGTAACGCGCCACCAGCGGGCGGTCATGCAGCACCACCAGCAGAGTGGTGCCTGCCTGCTGCTGCTGCTCCAGAATCGACATCAGCAGGGTAACCGTCTGGCTGTCTATGCCGTTAAAGGGTTCATCCAGCAGCCAGAGCGCGCTGCGCTGTAGCATCAGCCGGGCAAACAGGACGCGCTGAAGCTGCCCGCCCGAGAGGGTGGCCGGTTGCGCGTCCGCATAATCGCTCATCTGAACCGCCTCCAGCGCCTGCCCGATTTCCCGCCGCAGTGACCGGTTAATGCCGCCAAACCAGCCGCAGCGTGGCCAGCACCCCATGGAAACCAGTTCGAAGACCGTCAGCGGAAAGCGGGTCTCAAGTTCGGTGCGCTGTGGCAGCCAGCCGATATCCCGGCGCGCTACCTGCAGTTCGCAGCGTCCGCTCACCGGCGGCAGTAAGCCCGCAATGGTTTTCAGCAGGGTCGATTTCCCGCTGCCGTTTGCGCCGACCAGTGCAGTCATGGAGCCTGCTGCGAGCTGACCCGTGATCGCCGGGGTGACCCCCTCTCCCTGGTAGCCTGCACGCAGTGCGTTAAATCGGATCATGCGCTGATCCCCCAATATATCGCGACAGCCAGCAGCGCGATGATCAGCAGGGCGACGCTCAGCCGTCCGCCCAGCGACATAAGTAATCCACTCTGACGCATCAGTTCACCAATATGTTATAACATAACAATAAGGATACCGGATGCAGCCTGCGGTTCAAGAGCGGAATGTGTTTCAAAAGGTATCGGGAGTCCGGCCGCCCCGGGAGCGTTAAAGCCACACCGGCCGCACCGCTTTGCTGGCAAAACTCAGAAAATGGCAGTTTTGTGCTTTACTGGCTTGCAAACCTGTTGCGTAAAACCAATGATAGGTTTATTAACGGTTAGGAGTAGACAAGATATGCTGTCACGGATTGAATGTGATATTGCGATGGGTGAAACAGACTGCGCAAAAATAGCTGACGTTGTTCAGCGGAATATTCTCAAAATATCAGATTTGCTGACAGGGGATTTACGCTGGTACGCTCAGAATGCGCAGTTAGTACCAGACAGTTTAAAAATAGTTTCCGTTGAATACCTGGATCTGAATAGTTTTAAATTACTTTACGATTTTCAGTGGAATTTATTTAGTCCCTGTCAGGATCTGAATGAAACGGTGACCCAAACGGAGCGGGTAAACTTTTACATTAAGCCCGGTGCGCTTGAGTTTGATGTGATAGACAACCAGCAACCCTCTCCGGGTGATGAATTGTAATATTTAGTAATTGAGATGAGCAGAACTAATGGTTTTACACTATCTTTAACGTATCCCGTTTAATAACCACCTGAAAGATCGCTTCCTGGCCGCTTTATCCGAACTCGCCGCCCTGCGGCAACTGTGCAAGCTATGGAGGGGAAAAAGATGGACGAATACTCACCAAAACGGCATGATATTGCCCAGCTGAAATACCTGTGTGAGAGCCTGTTTGACGACAGCATGGCAACATTGACTGACAGCCATCATGGCTGGGTAAATGATCCCACTTCTGAAAGCAATCTGCACCTGAACGATCTGATTGAACATATCGCTTCGTTCACCATGAATTACAAAATTAAACACGTTGAAGATGAAGCGCTGATTTCGCAAATCGATGAATATCTTGATGATACTTTTATGTTATTCAGTAACTACGGTATCAATAATCCTGATCTTCAGCGGTGGCAACGTTCAGCAAAACGCTTATTTAATCTGTTCACTGAAGAGTGCGCTTTTCTCCAGCAACCGAGCCATTCATTATAGTACAGACGTGAGAACGCTTTATTTATGAACAAAACACTGACAAAAACTGATTATTTGATGCGACTGCGTCGCTGTCGCTCCCTGGATACCCTGGAGCGGGTGATCGAAAAGAATAAGTATGAATTACCGGAAGATGAATTAGCGGTATTCTATTCGGCAGCTGACCATCGTCTGGCTGAACTGACGATGAATAAGCTCTACGATAAAGTACCGGGTTCGGTCTGGAAGTTTGTCCGCTAATCTGCTCACCTGCATCTGACGGCATTGTCCCCACATTAAGTACCGGATATTCCTGCCTGCCGGCAAAGGATCGGCCCAGGCGGGTTTTGCCTGTCTGTCATACTGGGGAAGAAGTTCAGGGGGGGAAAGTGGTGGGGGCCCTGCCAGCTACATCCCGGCACACGCATCACCTGCTACGGCTGCTTCCTTCCGGATCTGACCGAGTTCACAAGCTAGCATTGCGGGAGAACCAACAGGGCCCCCATTGACAAGCCCTCTTTACGAGAGCGGGGGCATTATCTGGGAAGGGGCTGGCAATTGCAAGCGTCGTCGGGACAACCGTTGTTTTCTTGAACAACCGCCGCGTTGATGCTTTCACCATCGCCTCTGCATGATAAAGTTAACTCTCTTTTTCCTGACGAAATAAGCACATGAATCAGCCTGACACTTTCCAGCAACGCATCTGGCAAATTGTTGCCGCGATTCCATCCGGGTGTGTCACGACCTATGGCGATGTGGCACGACTGGCCGGTTCGCCCCGTGCGGCACGTCAGGTCGGCGGTGTGCTGAGCCGGTTACCCGAGGGAACCACCCTCCCCTGGCATCGTGTCGTCAATCGTCACGGCATGATTTCGCTTCAGGGCGACCAGCTGATACGACAGCGGGATGCACTGGAAGCAGAAGGGATTGTGGTGAGTGATGCCGGTGAGCTTAATCTTGAAACGTATCGCTGGCGATTCGATGGCTGAAAAACGGGGCGGCTCTGCCGCCCCGTTTGTACATTACAGACGGGTTGGTGCAGGCACCGCCGCAGAAGGCGTGACCTGAGTCGGTGATGTCGAAGGCACGGTGGTCGCTGCGCCTGGCTGGGTTGGCATCGCCATTGAAGGCACCGGTACCAGCAGCAGTTCAGCTTTGGTGCCGCCCTGATTGATGACCGGTTTTACGCTGTCAGTGACAAAGGCCAGCTTGCCGTCGATCGCGATGGCGGCGCTTAACAGAATGCGTGCATTTGGCTGGATGTCAGCCGGGTTAAACGGCAGCACAAACTGGAACGGCGCCTGTTTGCCTTCCGTCCGCACCACGCGTTGTGACAGCACTTTTGAAGGGGCGTCGGCAACAGACGCATCCGACAGCGTCACGGTTAATACCGCATCCGGCGGCAGCGCGATGCGCTGGCGAATAAAGACTGAACCGCTGACGTTAGGCTGCGCAATCGCCGCCGTCTGTCCGGCTACCGCAGAACCCAACGTTGGTGTTGGCACAGGTTTACTCTTGTCGGCACAGCCCGCAACAGCAACCGCCATAACTACCCCACTGAACACATGCCACAGTTTCATTGATGTCGTCTCCATTTGATCAAAATGATTGTCGGCAGCGAATCCTGCTTACAGCGTTTCACTCGCCGTATGTCCTTAATGTTGGCACAAAAATGAAATTTTGCCTGGCACAGGCAAAGCGGAAAGTCTGATTGACGTCAACTGGTCCGATCTTTCACACTGAGCAGGTCACTATATTGAGGAACGCGCCATGAGTCAGGCACTGCAAAATCTGCTGAATTTATTAAATCTGGAAAAACTGGAAGAAGGTTTATATCGCGGCCAGAGTGAAGATCTTGGCCTGCGCCAGGTGTTTGGCGGTCAGGTGGTGGGTCAGGCGCTCTATGCCGCAAAGCAAACCGTCGCGACCGATCGGACGATTCACTCCTTTCACAGCTACTTTCTGCGGCCCGGCGACAGCCAGAAAGCGATTATCTATGACGTCGAAACCCTGCGTGACGGCAAAAGTTTCAGCGCCCGCCGGGTCAGTGCCATACAGAATGGTCAGCCCATTTTTTATATGACCGCCTCATTCCAGTCACCGGAAAGTGGCTTTGAGCACCAGAATGCGATGCCACAGGTGGCAGGACCGGAAAATCTGGTCACGGAACAGGCGATGGCGCAGAAGATGGCGCACATGCTGCCGGAAAAACTGCGGGAGATATTTATCGCGGAACGTCCGCTGGAGATCCGCCCGGTGCAGATTCACAATCCGTTGCGCGGGCATGTGGACAAGCCTGAGCGCCAGGTCTGGATCCGGGCCAACGGTCCGCTGCCTGACGATCTGCGCATCCATCAGTATCTGCTCGGCTATGCGTCGGATCTCAATTTCCTGCCGGTTGCGCTGCAGCCACACGGCAAAGGCTTTTTAGAGGCGGATATGCAGGTCGCCACGATCGACCACTCGATGTGGTTCCATCGTCCGTTCGACTTCAGCGAGTGGCTGCTCTACAGCGTGGTAAGTACTTCAGCGTCAGGTGCCAGGGGGTTCGTACGAGGTGAGTTCTACAATCAGCAGGGGGTGCTGGTCGCCTCTACGGTGCAGGAAGGGGTGATGCGCCAGCGAAGCGAATAAAAAAAGGGGCGATAGCTCGCCCCTTTTTCACTGCTTATACTCTCACGCATTACTGGTTGTAAGCGTTCTCGCCGTGGCTGTTAACATCCAGACCTTCTCGTTCGTGCTCTTCCGGTACGCGCAGACCGACAATCAGATCGGCCAGTTTAAAGCCGATGAAGGCCACCACGCCAGACCAGACGATTGTGACGCCGACGCTGAAGAGCTGAACCCAGACCTGATGGCCCATGGTCACACCCTGCGCATAACCGACGCCGCCCAGTGAAGAGGAGGCAAACACGCCCGTCAGGATACAGCCAACAATGCCGCAGACGCCGTGCACGCCGAACACATCGCAGGGGTCGTCCACACGCAGCCATTTCTTCAGAGAGGTCACACCCCACAGACCCGCCAGTCCGCCAACCAGACCGATAATCAGTGCACCGCCGACGCCAACATAACCACAGGCTGGGGTAATCGCGACCAGTCCGGCGATAAAGCCTGAACAGGCGCCCAGCAGAGAAGGCTTACCGCGCACCGCCCATTCGCCAAAGGTCCATGAGAGTACGGCACCCGCCGTTGCCACAACGGTGTTCAGGAACGCCAGTGCAGCAATTTCGTTTGCTGCTGAGGCAGAACCGGCGTTGAAGCCGAACCAGCCTACATAGAGGATCGCGGTGCCGGTGAAGACCATCGGCAGATTATGAGGTTTGAAAGCTTCTTTACCAAAGCCGGCACGTTTGCCAACCAGATACGCGCCCACCAGACCCGCTACCGCGGCGTTGATATGCACGACGGTACCGCCGGCGAAGTCCAGCGCGCCATCCTGCGCCAGGAAACCGCCTGCCCATACCATATGCGCGATAGGCAGGTAAGCCAGCGTCAGCCAGACACCGACGAAGATCAGTACGGCTGAGAAACGGATGCGTTCTGCAATGGCACCCACAATCAGGCCCACGGTGATGCAGGCAAATGAGGCCTGGAATGCAACGTGGATATACTGATAGAAGCTGCCCATTACCGCGGTCAGCTGGATATTCTTCAGCATGGTCCAGCCAAATCCGCCAAAGAAGGCGTTACCTTCGCTGAACGCCAGTGAATAGCCGTAGACCATCCACAGGACGCACACCAGCGAGAAAGTGACGGCCACCTGCGTCAGCATCGACAGCACGTTCTTACCGCGAATCAGACCGCCGTAAAACAGCGCAATCCCTGGAATTGACATAAACAGCACCAGCGCGGTGCAAATCATCATAAATGCGTTGTCAGCCTTGTCCGCAACGGCAGGCGCAGCCATCGCGAGCGATGGTAACAGTGCCAGGCTGGTCAGGCCCAGCTTAGTCAGAACTTTATTCATTTTTATTCCATCCCATCACAATACTGAGTCGTAATTACAGAGCGGCTTCGTCGGTCTCGCCGGTACGAATACGAATGACGCGCTGCAGTTCAGCCACGAAAATTTTACCGTCGCCAATTTTTCCGGTGTAAGCCGCTTTACTGATAACATCCACAACTTCGTCCAGCTGATCGTCGGCAATAGCGATATCAATTTTGACTTTCGGCAGGAAGTTCACGCTGTACTCTGCGCCCCGATAGAGCTCGGCGTGCCCCTTCTGGCGGCCAAACCCTTTCACTTCGGAGACGGTCAGTCCCTGAATGCCGATAGAGGACAAAGCTTCACGCACATCCTCCAGCTTGAATGGCTTAATTACGACGGTAACCAGCTTCATTGGATCCCCTCCAGCGAGTAAATAGGTAACGTTTACGGACACACAGGGAGATAAGCAAAGGCTGTGCCAGTTAGTAAAAGCGGTGATAATCAGTGGGTCAGGCGGGATGGAGCAAGGAGAGGCTCTGCAGTGGCTCTGAAAAGGGGGAAAAGGAGAAAGCCGGTCAGCGCATCGGGATGCACTCCTTTGGTGCTTCAGGCGTCAAAGGAGTGCATTTATACAGATTAGTCCGATAAAGCTGCGCAAAAAAGGTGCAGGTCAGGCTTCCGCGGTGGCAGGCACGCCCGACGCGAGATCATCCCCGGCCTGCTGAAGCTGATACATCTGCCAGTAGCGGCCCTGCATCGCCAGCAGTTGCTGGTGCGTGCCCTGCTCGACCACCCGGCCGCGATGGAGGACCAGGATTTTGTCGGCGTCGATAATGGTGGAGAGACGGTGAGCAATTACCACCAGCGTGCTGTGCTGACGCAGCCTGGCCAGCGTCTGCTGAATCGCCTGTTCCGTGCCGGAGTCAATATTAGCCGTGGCTTCATCCAGAATCAGTATCTGCGGCAGATCGACCAGCACCCGCGCCAGCGCCAGCAGCTGCTTCTGCCCGACAGACAGGTTATTCCCCTGCTCACCCAGCCGGGTGTGAATCCCCTCCGGCAGAGCCTGCGCCAGGGGCGCGAGCCGGACCTGTTCCAGCACCGTCCAGACCGCCTCTTCGCTGATATCACGGCCCAGCCGGACATTGGCCAGCAGCGTATCCGCCAGCACCACCGGGTCCTGCTGCACCATGGCGATCCCGTGTCGCAGCACGCTATGGCTCAGATGCCCAATCGGCCGGTCATCAATGCGGATTTCACCGCGCGTCACCGGGTAGTAGCCCATTAGCAGGTTTGCCAGCGTGCTTTTGCCGCTGCCGGTATGTCCGACCAGCGCCACAAATTCGCGTGGCGCCACCTCAAGATTAATGTCACTGAGTACATCGCGGTTTTCACGGTAGGCGAAGCTCAGATTGTTCAGCGAAATGCGGCCGGAAGCCAGCGGCTGCTGACTGTCGCCATACTGCTGCTGCGCGGCATCCATGAGTTCGAAGATGCGCTCACCGGAGACCACCGCCTGCTGCAACATCGACTGCTGTGTGGTCAGCTCAATCAGCGGCTCATTCAGGCGTCCCAGATAGGTGATGAAGGCATAAAGCACACCGACTTCAAAAACGCCGGGCACGGAGAAGCTGAACAGGACCAGCAGGCCGCACAGCACCATTGCGGAAAAGAGGCTCAGCAACGGGCGCAGCAGAAAGCCGTCGAGACGCAGTGTTTCCATCCGCGCCAGGTAGTGAGAGCGACTGGCCTCGCCCATCCGCTCGCCGAAGCGGGCCTGCTGACGAAACTGCTGGATCACGCTCATGCCGCTGATTACTTCGTTAAAGCCGTTGTTAATGTCGGCCAGATAACCGCGAACCCGACGGGCAATCGGCGTGCTGAAGCGCTGATAGATCACCATCACCATCAGCACCAGCGGGAAGATCATCATCGCCACCAGCGCCATGCGCCAGTCAAGGCTGAACATCGCCACCATCATGGCCCCGACCAGCGCGGCACTGCGCAGCACGGTTGAGACCACCGTGACGTAGAGATCGCGGATGACTTCGGTGTCGTTGGTCACGCGTGAAATAATCTGACCGACCGGCTGGGTATCGAAGGCGCTCAGCGGCTGACAGAGCGCGGCATTCATCACATCGCTGCGTAACCGCTGCACCACGCCGATCGCCGCCCGGTTGAATAACAGCGCCTGCCAGTAGTGGAGCGCGGCGGCCAGTAGCTGAAGCAGAATGAAACTGACCAGCAGGCCGGCGACCAGCCCCCAGGGCATCTGATGTTTCGCCACCAGATTGTCGATAAAGTAGCTGACCAGCACCGGTCCGGTCACTTCAGCAGCGGCCGCGATCCAGAGCAGGCCGACGGCCAGCGACAGGGATTTTCGCCAGGGCTTACCGTAGCTCAGCAGGCGCTTCAGGGTAGGCCACAAGCGGGCAGACTTAGCCATGCGGCACTCCTTTCTCATTTTCATCATCATCCAGTGCGGCTTCCAGCTGCTGATAACGGAACATATCCCGATACCAGCCGGGCGTTCCGCTCAGCGTATCGTGGTCGCCGCGCTGGGCGACGCTGCCCTGCTGCATCACCAGAATTTCACTGGCTTCCGTCAGCGCCGATAAGCGGTGCGCGCTGATAATCAGCGTGCGTCCCTCTCCCCAGATACGCAGGTTATGCAGAATTTCATGTTCGGTACGGCCATCCACCGCAGAAAGCGCGTCATCCAGAATCAGGATTTCGGCATTCAGCAGCAGAGCCCGGGCAATGGAAAGGCGCTGCTTCTGTCCCCCGGAGAGCATCACACCCCGCTCCCCGACTTCCGTTTCATAACCCTGAGGCAGACGCAGGATATCGTCATGCACGCAGGCGAGCCTGGCGGCCTGTTCGATCTCCTGCCGGGTCGCGCCCGGTTTCCCCAGCGCAATGTTACTGGCCACGCTGTCAGAGAAGAGGAACGGCGTCTGGCTGACCACCGCCAGACGGCTGCGCCAGCTGTCGAGCCGCAGCTGCGGCAGCGGGATCTGGTGGTAGCGGATATCCCCCTGCTGAATGTCAAAGTGGCGCTGAATCAGGCTGAGCAGCGTGCTTTTGCCGCTGCCGGTCGGGCCGCACAGTCCCAGCATCTGACCGGGTTTCAGCTGAAAGCAGACATCGCTTAACACCGGCGCCGTGCTGGCCGGATAGTGAAAGGCTCGAATCGCCACCTGAAGCGTTCCGGGGTCAGGCGGCAGCGTTTTGTCACCATCTTCCACCGCCGGTGCTTCCGCCAGCAGCGCGCCGATGCGGCTCCATGCGGCACTGCCACGTTCAACAATATTAAACATCCAGGCCAGCGCCAGCATGGGCCAGATCATCAGGCCGAGATACATCACGAAGCTGGTGAGCTGACCCAGCGTCATCTGATCATGCCACACCAGCCAGCTGCCGCCGCCAATCGCCAGCAGGTTTGAAAAGCCGATGGCGATATAGATAGTGGGATCGAAACGGGCATCAACCCGCGCCACCCGCAGGTTTTTCTCACCGGTGTCGCGGGCGATAGCGGAAAACTGCTGTGACTGATGCTGCTCAAGCCCAAAGGCTTTGATCATGCGGATGCTGGTCAGGCTCTCCTGCGTCTGGTCGTTAAGGCTGGAAAAGGCTGCCTGAGCCAGCTTAAAGCGATCGTGCAGTTGATTACCGTAACGATGGATGACGATCGCCATCACCGGCATCGGCACCAGCGAGAGCAGCGTCAGCTGCCAGCTGATCTGGGTACTCATCACCAGCAGCACGCCACAGCCCATAACCAGCGAGTCCACCAGCGTCAGCACCCCTTCCCCGGCAGCAAACACCACCCGATCCACGTCGTTAGTGGCGCGCGCAATCAGGTCACCCGTGCGATGGCGCAGATAAAATGCCGGTTGCTGACGACTCAGCTGACGATAAAAATCTTCACGCAGCTCGACCGCCAGCTGATAGGAAGCGCCAAACAGCAGCACGCGCCAGACATAGCGCAGCAGATAGACCACGACCGCCGTTGCCAGCATGATCCCAATCCACATCATGATGCGACCGGTACTCATGGTGTCGCGTGTCACGCCGTCAACAATGATCCCCACCACATGCGGCGGCAGCAACTGCAGAACAGCAATAACAATCAGCAGGATGACCGCGCCCAGATAGCGTCGCCACTCCCGCAAAAAATACCAACTTAACTGACTGAATAATCGCACAGCGCTGTTCTCAATCTCAGGCCCCCAGAGGGGCAACGGGTAAAGCCGTGGTGTATTTAATCTCTTCCATGGCGAAGCTGGAGGTCACATCGATCAGGCCGGGCACGCCGTTGACTAATCGCTTATAGAAAGCATCATAGCTTTTCATGTCGGCCACCTGAATGCGCAGCAGGTAGTCATACTCGCCTGCCATACGGTAAAAGGCCATCACCTCCGGCATGCTATTGACCACCGAGACAAAGGTCTGATACCAGTCACGGCTGTGCTGCTGGGTTTTAACAAACATAAACGCCGTCAGTGACAGGCCGATTTTGTCACCGTCCAGTAACGCCACCCGCGCGCGAATAATGCCATCATCTTCCAGTTTTTTCAGTCGCTTCCAGCAGGGCGTGGTCGTGAGGTTGACGGCATCTGCCAGCGCCTGCAGCGACAGCGTGCAGTCCTGCTGCAGTAGTGCAAGCAGCTTAAGGTCAGTTTTGTCTAACATTCGCGTCTCCGGGAGAATCATTTTCTCCATTAACGCGATTTTAGCGGTAATTTTGCAATCTCTTTTTCCTGCACGTGCCATAAAATAGCCGGACTGTTTATAACCGGATGACTGAGATGCAGACCTGCTGGATTCGCCACGCTATCAACGAAATTAACGCCGATTTTCAGCGATCGGCCGAGACGCATCTGATCCGTTTCGATCTGGCGGATTTTCCCGGCATCTGGTTCTACCTGAAAGATGAGAGTACCCATCCCAGCGGCAGCCTGAAGCATCGCCTGGCGCGCTCCCTGTTTCTTTATGGCCTCTCTAACGGCTGGATTAAACAGGATACGCCGATTATTGAAGCCTCGTCAGGCAGCACGGCTGTTTCTGAGGCCTACTTCGCACGGCTGCTGGGACTGCCCTTCATTGCGGTGATGCCAGCCAGTACGGCAAAACGGAAAATTGAGCAGATCGCCTTTTATGGCGGGCGGTGTCATTTTGTCGAGGATCCCTGCCAGCTCTACGCGGAATCTGAGCGGCTGGCGCGTGAACTGAACGGCCACTTTATGGATCAGTTTACCTATGCTGAGCGTGCAACCGACTGGCGCGGCAATAACAACATCGCGGAGAGCATTTTCCGTCAGATGCAGCATGAACCCTATCCGATCCCTCATACGGTGATTATGAGTGCAGGCACCGGCGGCACCTCCGCCACACTGGGGCGCTATATCCGCTATCAGGGACTCGAAACGAAACTGCTGGTGGTCGATCCCCAGCACTCAGTGTTTTTCGATTACTGGCAGCAGCGTGATGCCACCCTGACCAGCACCCGTGGCAGCCTGATCGAGGGGATTGGCCGTCCGCGGGTCGAGCCGTCATTTATGCCCGATGTGATCGACGAAATGATCAAAGTGCCGGACGGCGCAACGCTGGCCGCGATGCTGAAACTGGAAAAGATTCTGGGACGCAAGCCGGGTGCCTCTACCGGCACCAACTTCTGGGGCATGATGCAGGTGGCGAAACGCTTACGGGCGGCAAATCAGTCGGGCGCGCTGGTCACGCTGTTATGTGACAGTGGCGAACGCTATCCCGACAGCTACTATCAGCCGGAATGGGTGGCAAAACATATCGGTGACATCACGCCGTGGCAGCGCGAGCTGGCGTAAAAAACCGGACTTCCAGTCCGGTTCACGGCAATCCTCAGCATTCGGGGGAATACGCGAGGTGGGGTGTCGCCAGCCAGTGATTTAAATAATGGGACACCGCCTGTGTCCCGCAATGCCCTAACACCGGCAGATGCGGAAGCGCCCTCTTTAACTGCGCCATCGCATTGCCCATGATGAAACCCTGCCCGGCCTGAGCCAGCATCTCGCGATCGTTCATCGCATCCCCGAACGCCATACACTCCGCCATGGTCAGGGAGAGATGGTCACACAGCAGCGCCAGCGCGCTGCCCTTGTTGCAGTTTGCGGGCAACACTTCCAGACAATCCTCCGCAGAGAAACAGATGTTGACCTGATCGCCCAGCACGGCATCCAGCTGCGTTTTAAGCTGACACAGGTGCTGATGCCGATCGATGAAGCAGATTTTTGTTACCTGATGCGCGGGCAGCGTTTTAAGGTCGCACAGCTGATAGCCAAATCCGCTCATCTGATGCGCCACCAGCAGTTCAGGCTGCGGCCGGTCGGTAAACCAGCCCTGGTCGTTAAAGATGTGCATCGTGGCAGTCGTCTCCCAGTGACGATGGATCACCTCTTCGGCGACAGCAGAAGGCAGATCGCATCCAAAGAGCCGCGTTCCCTGCCGGTCATGTATGCGGGTGCCATTCCCCGTGATAAGCCAGGCGGGCAGAATCATTTTTTCCCGCAGAATCTGCATCTCCAGCAGATGGCGGCCCGTCGCCAGCGCGAGATGAAGACCCCGTGAATGTAACGCCTGCAGACTCTCCAGTGTCTGCTGTCCCAGCTGGTGATCCGGCAACAGCAATGTGCCATCCATATCGAACGCGGCTAAACGCATCATGACTCTCCTCCTGCTGAAAAGATGAGTCCCACTATTGCCTGTTAATTACGGAACTAATAGTGAATACTTTTAAAAAATTGTTCCGGGTTTATGATGCGCGAACTTCACCGTATTCATCAGTTTCAGCGCCTGTGGCAGCAGAGTCAGGGGGCGCCTCAGCAGACCTGCGTGGCGGAGATGGCCCGTCACTGCATCTGCAGCGAGCGTCATCTGCGCACGCTGCTGTCACACTGGCAGCAGGCGGGCTGGCTCAGCTGGCGGGGTGAAGCGGGCCGGGGTAAGCAGGGCCAGGTCACTTTTCTGCGCACGCCTGAAGCGTTACGTCAGCAGCTGCTGCAACGGCAGCTCGATACCGGCGCGGCGGCAGACGCCTTGCAGCTGCTGGATCTGCCGCCGGAGCGGCTGATGACTCTGCTGCGCCCGATGATGGGGGGACAGTGGCAGAACGATACGCCGGTGCTGCGCATCCCCTACTATCGCCCGATGGAGAGCACAGCACCGCATCAGATTACCGGTCGGGCTGAACAGCATCTGGTGCGCCAGATCTACTCCGGCCTGACCCGCTTTGAGCAGGATGCGCCGGTTGGCGATCTGGCTCATCACTGGCAGCACGATGAAACGGGATGTCACTGGCTATTCTGGTTACGGCCTCAGCTGAGGTGGCACAACGACGAGCCGGTTCAGGCGGAGCAACTGGTGTCGCAGTTTCGTCAGCTGTTGCAGGAACCGCGCGTCGCACTGCTGCTGGCCGACGTGGAGAGCGTGGAAGCGCCGCATCCGCTGGCCCTGCGTTTTGTGCTGCGGCAACCTGATTTCTGGCTACCGCACCGGCTGGCACATCTGCTGTGCCTGCTGCCCCATCCCGATCATCCCGCCATCGGCAGCGGTCCGTGGAAACTGCGTCACTTCAGCCCTGAACTGGTCAGGATGGAGAGTCATGCGCAGTGGCACCTGCAGCGTCCACTGTTGCAGGCCGTGGAGTACTGGATTACGCCACAACTGTTCGACCCCCGCCTGGGCAGCAGCTGTCGTCATCCGGTGCAGATCGCCATCGGCGATGCCGCCGAGCTTAAGACGCTGCAACCGGTCAGCAACAGCATCAGTCTCGGTTTCTGCTATCTGCTCTGCCGCCCGCG
The DNA here is from genome assembly GCF_056856975.1 of Pantoea sp. PA1. Lineage (NCBI taxonomy): Bacteria > Pseudomonadati > Pseudomonadota > Gammaproteobacteria > Enterobacterales > Erwiniaceae > Pantoea > Pantoea sp. PA1. The sequence continues at coordinate 195,483 of NZ_JBXGEE010000001.1, read as the reverse complement.
TGACGGATTTACTGCCGAACAGGCGCGCAGCGTTTTCCATCTGATCCAGCAAAGCGGCATCGTCAGCCGGCTGCCTCTTGATGAAGGCTTAATTACGCCCAGCAACGAGCTGTTGCCTGGCTGGCCGGTGCCGACGATCGAGGCGGTGCCTGGCCCCCTGCCCGCCACGCTGACACTCCACTATCAGCTGCCGGTTGAGCTGCATCAGATGGCGCAGGCGTTATGTGAATTACTGAGGCAGCATGGCTGTCACCTCCAGGTGTTTTTTCATCCGGTCAAAAGCTGGCAAACCATTCATCAGCTTGATGAGGCCGACCTGGTGATGGGCGATCGACTGATTGGCGATGCCCCGGTGTTTACACTGGCGACCTGGCTGGCACTGGATCCGCTGTGGCGGCCCCTGTCAGCGACCCCGCAGGGCAAAGCGGTACAGAGACAGCTGCTGGCTATCCAGCAGATTGCTGACGGTCAGGCCCGCTCCCGCGCGCTGCATCAGCTTTATCATCAGCTGATGGCGGACGGCGTTCTGCTGCCGCTGTTCAACTATCGCTACCAAATCTACGCGCCGCCCGGCGTCGAAGGGATTGAACTCAATACGCTGGGCTGGTTCGATTTCAGCCGCGCATGGATTCCGCCGCCGATTGATCCGCCGTGCAGCTGTTCAGCGGCGGAATGAGGCATTACCATAAGCGCAAAATTACTTATCAGGGAAACGCCATGAAACGCGCTGTTGTTGTTTTCAGCGGTGGACAAGATTCCACAACCTGCCTGGTTCAGGCTTTAGCACTTTATGATGAGGTGCACTGCGTCACCTTCGATTACGGACAACGCCATCGGGAAGAGATTGAGGTGGCCCGGGAACTGGCTATCAGGCTGGGTGCGCGCGCACATAAAGTGCTGGATGTCACCATGCTGAACGAACTCGCCGTCAGCAGCCTGACGCGCGATAGCATTCCGGTACCCGCCTACAATCCTGACGCCACCGGATTACCGAGTACTTTTGTCCCGGGTCGCAATATTCTCTTTCTGACGCTGGCCTCGGTTTATGCCTATCAGGTAGAGGCCGAAGCGGTGATCACGGGCGTCTGCGAAACCGATTTTTCCGGCTATCCCGATTGCCGCGATGAGTTTGTTAAAGCCATGAACCTGGCGGTCACGCTTGGTATGGCGCGCTCTCTCCGCTTCGAGACGCCGCTGATGTGGCTCAATAAGGCGGAAACCTGGGCGCTGGCGGACTACTGGCAGCAACTGCCGCTGATTCGCGAAGAGACGCTGACCTGCTATAACGGCGTGAAAGGTGACGGCTGCGGTGAGTGTGCAGCCTGTCATTTACGGGCCAACGGCCTGCAGGGTTATCTCAGCGATCGTGCGGGCGTGATGGCCGCAATGAAAGCAAAGAGCGGCCTTAACTGAGGCCAGCAGCGATGGCGGCAGCGATCGGGTTTGCCGCCTTTTTTCTCTCATGCCATCAGACGCATCAGTCGCTCCCGCAACGCCCCTTCCAGGGTGACCGCCTTCTGGGTGCGCAAATCGATGCAGACAAAGGTCAGCGCAGCATCGGCAACCACTGTCTCCTGGCCTGCCAGCAGCACCCGCTGTGCGATGACGCCACTCCTGCCATTTAACTGCGTAATCTCACTGTCGATGGTGAGTACGTCGCCCAGTACGGCCGGGCGACGGTAGTTGATGTTGATATTGACCACCACAAACGCCAGTTTCTGCTCCTGCAGCCAGTGGAATGCTTCAGCCTCTTCCAGCCATTGCCAGCGCGCCTCCTCAAGAAATTCAAGATAACGCGCATTGTTGACGTGCTGATAGACATCCAGATGGTAGCCGCGCACTTTTATCGTGGTCTGCATGGTCATGCTCTCCTGCTTCGGGTGAACTGGTTGGACCTGTTCACTTTAGCAGAGCCGCCGGTTCAGCGCGGGTTATGCATCACAGATGCGTGTTGCCTCACAATTTCAGCCGGCCTGCATTACGTTCTATCAGCGCATTCCCGATCCCCGGCACTTCGCTGAGTTGCTGGATCGCGCTGAACGGTCCGTACTGTTCGCGATAACTGACAATGGCCTGGGCCTTTTTCAGCCCCACGCCGTTCATCACGGCAGAGAGCTGTTCCGCCGTCGCATCGTTGATGCTGACCTGACCCGGCTGAGCAACGTCGCTGATCGCTTTTTCCGGCGCAGGCAATGCGTTCTGGCTGATGGACGTGCTGGCAGGATCGGGGGCCGCAGCGACGCTGCTGTGGCAGAACGCGCCGCCCAGCGCGAGTGAGAGATAGAGGGCAACGACTTCATGTTTAGCCATGCTGTGTTTCTCCTTGTGTGTAAACAGCAGCGACAGCGTGTCACGACGGTGCACAAGGCACAAAAGCGGGATTTCAGAAATGGAAAAGGCCGCGAATGCGGCCTTGGGTTATTACAGTGGTTTTGCGGTTTCTGCGAGGCTTACTGCATTTGTGCGGCTGCGCCGTACTTGATTTTTGCCTCTTTGCGCAGATTTTGCAGTAACGCTTCAAAGGTCAGCTGGGCATTGTTCTGCGTGACACCTTTGACCATTTCATCAATCTGCGCCTGTGGCATGGTGCCGGTTTTCACCTTATCCACGGCCACCAGCACCACGTTGCCCTGCATATCTTCACTCACGCCCCATGATGGTTTGTTATCTGCAGGCTGAGGCAGATTAAAGGCAGCCTGTGCCACCGGATCCTGCACGTTGCGATCGACCGTTTTACTGGCGCTCAGCGTCAGGCCTGCTGCGGTCAGCGCATCCTGCTTACCGGCTTTAAGCGCATCCAGCAGTTTGTCCGCCTGGGCTTTCGCCTGCTGCGTCGCTTTATCATGCTTCAGCGTGTCGGTGATCTGCGCCTTAACCTGATCCAGCGGTTTTACCGCTTCCGGTTTGTGATCGCTGATACGCAGCACAAAGGCGCGGTCGCCATCCACGCTGATGATATCGGAGTTATTACCCGGCGCACCGTTCTGTCCCACCAGGCCACCGTTGAAGATAGCCTGCTTAACCGGATCAAAATTAAGCGCGTCTGGCAGTGAATCCTGACTGAACCAGCCGGTCTCCTGTGCCTTCAGACCGGAAGCCTGCTCGGCCCCCGCCAGTGACTCATTATCGTTGCTCGCCGCTTCGCTGACTTTCTGCTGCAGTTTGTAGAACGCATCAACGCCCTTCTCCTGCTTCACTTTCGCGGCAATCGCGCTGTGAACGTCAGCCAGCGGCTTAACCTGCTCTGCCTGGATATCGTCAAGACGCACGACCAGGAAGCCCACTGACGATTTGATCACGCCCGACATCTGGCCTTTCTCTGTCAGGCCCGCATTTTTCAGCTCATCCGGTGTGGTAGACGGTTCCAGCCAGCCCATGTCGCCGCCCTTACGCGCGGAGATAGGGTCAATGGATTTGGCTTTTGCCACGTCCGCGAAAGAGGCGCCCGCTTTCAGCTGAGCCAGAACGGCATTAGCATCCGCTTCCGTTTTCGTCTGGATTACGCTGTAGCGAGTACGCTGTGGCTGCGTGTAGTCCGCTTTATGCTGATCGTACCAGGCCTGAATATCCGCCTCGCTGGCATCCTGCTGCATGCTGGCGGCATCCATCAGGATGTAGCTGACGCGGAACTGCTCTGGTGCCATAAAGCTGCTTTTATGCTGCTGATAATACTGGCTGATTTCGTCATCGGTGACGGTCTGTTTCGCCGCCAGCGCGTTCACATCCAGCGTCACCTGACGGATATCACGCTGCTGTGACACCAGGTCCACCAGCCGGCTCGCTTCGCCTTTCAGCGTGAAGTCAGTATTGGCGACGGCATTGATCAGCTGTTGATTGGAGAGCTGTTTACGCAGCGCTTCAGCATACTGGTCAGCACTGAACCCCATGCTGCCGATCAGATTGAGGTATTTCGCATTATCGAATTTACCGTTGGTCTGAAAAGCCTGCTGGTTGAAGATAGCCTGTTTGACCTGATCGTCGCTGATGCTGAGGTGGAGATCTTTGATATAGCTGTCAAGCAGCGCCCGGTCGATTAACTGAGACAGCGCCTGCTGACGCATCTGCTGCATGTAACCGTCGTTGCTGGCCAGCTGCGAGAACTGGTCACCCAGCATCTGCTGCTGACGACTGCGTTCGCTGTTGAACGCCTGCTCCAGCTGCGCGCGGCTAATCTCCTGACCGTTTACTTTGGCCGCATAGTCGTTATTGCCGCCAATCAGATAGTTGCCAACGCCCGTCAGCACAAAGGAGAGGATAATCAGCCCCAAAATAATCTTGAGCACGACATGGTTCGACGCCGCGCGTAAATTGTCCATCATGGTATGGCAACACTCCGCTGTAGTGTGAATGTAAAGCCCGGTCGCCCTTTGCCTCTGGCTGGCGACTCACGCAACTGCTGGCTTAGCTGGCAGTCTCAATCCGGTCCAGGTCCATCTAACGGCCCGATTTTCACCGATTAAAACAAAAAAGGCACATCTCATTGATGTGCCCGTATGTTACATGAGAACGCGTTCATCGTCCTCTCATCCACTGAAGAAAATGCGTCAATGAATCTGTTCGTTATTCTTAATTGACTGCGTCTTTCAAGGCTTTACCGGCACGGAAACCTGGCACTTTACCGGCCGGGATCGTGATCTCTTTACCGGTTTGCGGGTTGCGGCCAGTACGCGCAGCACGGTCACGTACAGAGAAAGTACCGAAACCGACCAGAGCCACTTCATCACCGTCTTTCAGCGCATCGGAAACAGAGCCCATAAATGCATCTAAAACACGTCCCGCTGCCGCTTTAGAAATGTCAGCATCAGCAGCAATTTTGTCGATCAATTGTGACTTATTCACTCTCTTCATCCCCTCTTTTATTATTTCACATCGTACCCCGGCTTCCCGCCGGGTACGAACGCGCAGCAAGTTATATCAAGCCTGTGGAGCCGAAACAACGGAATTTCTCTGAGAACGTCATGCCGGCAGCCACCTAAATTAGCGGCACAAAAAAAAGCTGGCAAGCGTCAATTGCCTTGCCAGCTTCGCTTTTTAACGGTTTATGCCGCTAATCACTATTTTGCTGTTGCGACCTGCATACCGTATGGCGCATTTTCCAGTGCCAGATTCAGCACCTCTTCAATGCGTTTCACCGGATGAATCGCCAGATCGGCAATCACGTTCTGAGGAATATCTTCCAGATCACGCTTGTTGTCGTCCGGGATCAGTACGGTTTTGATGCCACCACGGTGTGCGGCCAGCAGTTTCTCTTTCAGGCCGCCAATCGGCAACACCTGACCACGCAGGGTGATCTCACCGGTCATCGCCACATCGGCGCGCACCGGGTTACCGGTCAGACAGGAGACCAGCGCGGTGCACATCGCGATACCGGCACTTGGGCCATCTTTTGGCGTCGCGCCTTCCGGAACGTGAACGTGAATATCACGTTTTTCGTAGAAGTCACCATTGATGCCCAGCTTCTCGGCACGGGCACGCACCACGGTCAGCGCAGCCTGAATCGACTCCTGCATCACTTCACCCAGCGACCCCGTATAAGTCAGCTTGCCTTTACCCGGCACACAGGCGGTTTCGATGGTCAGCAGATCGCCGCCCACTTCGGTCCACGCCAGTCCGGTCACCTGACCGACACGGTTTTCGCTGTCAGCACGGCCATAGTCGAAGCGCTGAACGCCCAGGAAATCCTTGAGGTTCTCGCCATCGATGGTGATGTGCTTTTTCGTCTTGTCCATCAGCAGTGACTTCACCGCTTTACGGCACAATTTCGACAGCTCACGCTCAAGGCTACGCACCCCGGCTTCGCGAGTGTAGTAGCGAATGATGCCGATGATGGCGCTGTCTTCAACCGTAATCTCACTGGCCTTCAGGGCGTTACGCTCAATCTGCTTCGGCAGCAGATGCTGCTTGGCGATGTTCAGTTTTTCATCTTCGGTGTAACCCGACAGACGAATCACTTCCATACGGTCAAGCAGCGGAGCCGGAATGTTCATGGAGTTTGACGTGGCCACGAACATCACATCGGAGAGGTCATAGTCGACTTCCAGATAGTGATCGTTGAACGCAATGTTCTGTTCCGGATCGAGGACTTCCAGCAGCGCCGACGCCGGATCGCCACGCATGTCAGAGGACATCTTGTCGATTTCATCCAGCAGGAACAGCGGGTTTTTCACCCCGACTTTTGCCATTTTCTGAATGAGTTTACCCGGCATTGAGCCGATGTAAGTACGACGGTGACCACGGATTTCCGCTTCGTCACGCACGCCACCCAGTGCCATACGCACATATTTACGTCCGGTCGCTTTGGCGATCGACTGACCGAGGGACGTTTTACCTACCCCTGGCGGTCCAACCAGGCAGAGAATCGGCCCTTTGATTTTGCTGACGCGACTCTGAACCGCAAGATACTCGAGAATACGATCCTTCACGCGCTCCAGGCCGTAGTGATCGGTATCCAGTGTCTCCTGCGCTTTACGCAGATCTTTCTTCACTTTGCTGCGTGCGTTCCACGGAACCTGCACCATCCAGTCGATGTAGCCACGCACTACGGTCGCTTCCGCCGACATCGGAGACATCATTTTCAGCTTCTGCAGCTCGGCTTCGGCTTTCTCACGCGCCTCTTCCGGCATTTTTGCCGCGTCGATTTTGCGTTTTAACGCTTCATATTCGTCCGGCGCGTCATCCATCTCGCCCAGCTCTTTCTGAATTGCCTTCATCTGCTCATTCAGATAGTACTCGCGCTGGCTCTTCTCCATCTGCTTCTTAACACGGTTGCGAATACGCTTCTCAACCTGCAGCAGATCGATTTCAGATTCCATCATCGCCATCAGATATTCCAGACGTTCGTTAACGTCGGACATCTCCAGCACAGACTGTTTGTCTGCCAGTTTCAGTGGCATATGTGCAGCAACGGTGTCGGCAAGGCGCGCCGCATCGTCAATATTGTTCAGTGAAGTCAGGACCTCAGGTGGGATCTTTTTATTCAGTTTGATGTAGCCTTCAAACTGGTTGATCGCCGTGCGCACCAGCACTTCCTGCTCGCGCTCTTCAATTTCCGGCGAAACCAGGTATTCAGCTTGTGCCACAAAATGGTCACCGTTATCGGCCAGCGTCGTGATATGGGCGCGCTGTAAACCTTCGACCAGAACTTTGACGGTGCCATCCGGCAGTTTCAGCATTTGCAATACTGATGCCACGGTCCCTACTGAAAAGAGATCGTTAATGCCAGGTTCATCCGTTGAAGCCTCTTTCTGTGCGACCAGCATGATTTTTTTATCATGATCCATTGCGGCTTCAAGGCACCGAATTGATTTTTCCCGGCCAACAAACAACGGAATTACCATGTGCGGATAAACCACCACGTCGCGCAGCGGCAACACGGGGATTTCAATGCGTTCAGAACGCTCAGGATTCATAGAGCTCTCTCTTTGTTTAATGTCCGCCAGGTGATGGGAACCGCATCAGGCAGGTATGCAGTTAAACCCACAGGTATCTGAGTATATGGGGATGATTGTCTGACATTCAACGTCACAGAGGCGAGAAAAGCAAAAGGGGAAACATTTTCCCCTTTTTTAAGATAACAATGTGGACGATCTGTTTAATTATTCGCCAGATGCCTGCGCTTCGTGCTTGCCGTAAATCAGCATCGGTTCAGACTGACCGTCAATAACTGACTCATCAATCACTACTTTTTCGACGTCATCCATAGAAGGCAGGTCATACATCGTTTCCAGTAACGCGCCTTCAACGATCGAACGCAGACCACGTGCACCGGTTTTACGTGACATCGCTTTTTTCGCGATAGCGGTTAACGCCTCGTCACGGAACTCCAGCTCAACGCCTTCCAGGTTGAACAGCGCCTGGTACTGTTTGGTCAGGGCATTCTTCGGCTCACGCAGAATCTGAATCAGGGCTTCTTCACTCAGCTCGCTCAGGGTCGCCACAACAGGCAGACGGCCGATGAACTCAGGGATCAGACCAAATTTGATTAAATCTTCAGGTTCACACTGTGAAAGCAGTTCGCCTTCGCTGGCTTTCTGCGATTTCCCTTTCACGGTTGCGCCGAAGCCGATACCGGATCCGGTTTCAACACGCTGCGAGATCACTTTGTCCAGACCGGCGAATGCGCCGCCACAGATAAAGAGAATTTTAGAGGTATCAACCTGCAAAAATTCCTGCTGAGGATGCTTACGTCCGCCCTGCGGTGGAACCGCGGCCACAGTACCTTCAATCAGCTTCAGCAGCGCCTGCTGAACACCTTCGCCTGACACGTCACGGGTAATCGACGGGTTGTCAGACTTACGTGAAATTTTATCGATTTCATCGATGTAGACGATGCCGCGCTGCGCTTTCTGCACGTCATAGTCACACTTCTGCAGCAGCTTCTGGATGATGTTTTCGACATCTTCACCCACGTAACCCGCTTCAGTCAGCGTGGTTGCATCAGCCATGGTGAACGGCACATCCAGCAGGCGCGCCAGCGTCTCAGCCAGCAGCGTTTTACCACTACCGGTCGGACCAATCAGCAGAATGTTACTTTTGCCCAGCTCAATACCGTTGCTGGTATCGCCATTGCGCAGACGTTTGTAGTGGTTGTAAACCGCAACCGCCAGCACTTTCTTCGCTCTCTCCTGACCGATGACATAATCATCAAGGTGATGGCGAATTTCATGTGGGGTCGGCAACGCACTGCGTTCACGATGCGGGGCAACTTCTTTGATCTCTTCGCGAATGATGTCGTTGCACAGGTCAACACACTCATCGCAGATATACACTGACGGCCCGGCAATCAGCTTTCGCACTTCATGCTGGCTTTTGCCGCAAAAAGAGCAGTACAGCAACTTTCCTGAACCGTCTTTGCGCTTATCTGTCATCAGTTAACCTCTTCTTGTTCTCAGGCCGTACCTGCGTACGGCGCAGGCCGTGCAGTGACGGCCGAAATTCATTCAACCCGTAATAGTACCGTTGTCCTGTTAACTATAGACCAGGGACAAGGGTAAGTCGGGTCTTATTGGCGATGCGTCAGAATTGAATCGACTAAGCCATACTCTACCGCTTCACTGGCAGAGAGGAAACGGTCACGCTCGGTGTCGCGCTCAATTTCTTCCAGCGATTTACCGGTGTGCTCAGCCATCAGCTCATTCATACGCTGTTTCACCTTCAGGATCTCGCGCGCATGGATTTCGATGTCTGACGCCTGGCCCTGATAGCCGCCCAGCGGCTGGTGGATCATGACGCGTGAGTTTGGCAGGCAGAAACGTTTACCTTTGGTCCCCGCGGTCAGCAGGAAAGCGCCCATGGAACAGGCCTGGCCCATACAGATGGTGCTGACATCCGGCTTGATGAACTTCATGGTGTCGTAAATCGACATGCCAGCCGTGATCACGCCGCCCGGTGAGTTAATGTAGAGATAGATATCTTTTTCCGGGTTTTCCGCTTCCAGAAACAGCATCTGCGCGACGATCAGATTCGCCATATGGTCTTCGACCTGGCCGGTCAGGAAGATCACACGCTCTTTCAGCAGACGGGAGTAAATGTCGTAAGAACGCTCACCACGCGAAGTCTGTTCAACAACCATTGGCACCAGCGCATTGTGCGGTGCAGTATATTCACGATCGCCACTGTATGACATTACCGTCTCCTGGATAAATTTCATTGGCAACATTCTGTACCGATTCTACGAAAGACGCGCGGGAAACTCCACGCCACGTCTCTTTCCGACACCTTCAGGACGGTTAATCAGCCAGCCTCACTCTTCTTCCTGCATACTCCCTATATCTGGGGATAGTGCACGCCTGTTTCAAGCATAACAATCTTTTCCCTGTTCGCTAACCCGGAAAAAGCGATGCGTGAATAATTTGCTGGTTAATTAAGCAAATAGAGGGGGAGAATAGCGTGCTGAGCGTCAAAACAAAAAAGCCCGCGACTTTTCAGTCACGGGCTTAGCACATACCGTTAAAGGTCTGATCAGGCCTGAGCGGTCTGGTTCATCAGATCCTGGAAGTTGGTCTCTTTCTCGGTCACTTTCGCTTTCGCCAGGACCGCTTCAACCGCCTGCTCTTCCAGCGCAACGTTGCGCATGTTGTTCATCAGCTCGTTATTCTTGCTGTAGAACTCGATCACTTCCTGCGGATCTTCATACGCAGAAGCCATCTCTTCGATCATGGTGTTAACGCGTGCTTCATCCGCTTTCAGCTCATGGGTACGAATCACTTCGCCCAGCAGCAGGCCGACAACAACACGGCGTTTCGCCTGCTCTTCGAACAGTTCACGAGGCAGTTCCAGCGCCTGCTGCTCGTTGCCACCAAAACGCTGTGCAGCCTGACGACGCAGAACGTCGATTTCGCTATCAACCAGCGCAGCAGGAACGTCGATTTCGTTAGCCGCAACCAGACCGTCGATCGCCTGAGATTTGATGCGGTTACGGATAGCGCCTTTCAGCTCGCGATCCATGTTCTTACGGACTTCAGTGCGCAGACCGGCAACAGAACCATCTTCAACGCCGAAACGTTTGATGAACTCTTCAGTCAGTTCTGGCAGCTCGCGCGTTTCAACTTTCTTCAGCACGATCTCGAACTTCGCGTCTTTCCCTTTCAGGGTTTCTGCGTGGTAGTCGTCCGGGAATTTCACGTCAATGGTGAACGTCTCGCCCGCTTTGTGACCCACGATGCCTTCTTCAAAGCCTGGGATCATGCGGCCCTGGCCCATGGCCAGAACGAAATCAGAGGCTTTGCCGCCTTCGAACTCTTCGCCGTCAACGGAACCGTTGAAGTCGAGGGTCGCGCGATCTTCTGCACCGGCCGCTGCGTCGCTTTCAATCCAGTTAGCCTGCTGCTTGCGCAGGGTATCCAGCATGGTGTCAACGTCAGCATCGGTAACTTCAACCAGAGGTTTTTCGACTTCGATGTTTTCCAGGCCTTTCAGCTCAACTTCCGGATACACTTCGAACTCAACCGCGTAGGTGAAATCCTGACCTTCTTTGTACTCGCCTGGCACGTAGTTAGGTGCGCCAGCCGGGTTGATTTTTTCTTTGATGATGGCGTCAACGAAGTTGCGCGTCATCAGCTCGCCCAGCACGTCCTGGCGGACAGAAGCGCCGTAACGCTGTGCGACGATGTTCATCGGCACTTTGCCTTTACGGAAACCATCGATGCGAACTTTCCTGGCAACGTCAACCAGTTCTTTTTTTACTGCGCTTTCGATGCTGTCAGCAGCGACAGTAATCGTAATGCGACGGCCCAGGCCCTGAGTGGTTTCTACAGAAACTTGCATCTTGTTACCTCAAAAAATCACGTGCTCGGTCAACTTCAGACACCACACATCGTGAAATGCGCCGTATCCAACAACCGGGACGGCTTCCGTGAAGAGAACCTGATCCCTGTTACCAGAAGCGTCCCGAAGACATTCCGGAAAAATAGACGCAGCATTATAGCGGCATCGCTGGAATGAGTCGAGGATGGTAACTCACCACTTTTCAGCAGCTTTGCTGCTTTTTTGAGCCAGGGATCGCGTTTTTCGCTAAATAAACGAAAAAACGGCCCGCAGGCCGTTTCAGAGAAGGGAGATCAGGCGAGGGTTCCGGCCCCACGACAGTTCGGCGAAGCCAGCACGGTATCCTGCAATCCTTCCCACTCTTTCAGTGTGTAGGTGTGCAGGGCTAAGGCATGGACGCTGCCGGCGAGTTCTGCCGCCAGTTCGCCATAAATCAGACGGTGACGCGCCAGAAAGCGCTGGCCTGCAAAGCAGTCGCTGACAATGACCACTTTGAAGTGACTTTCGGAACCGGCAGGCACATTATGCCGGTAACTTTCGTCATGCACTTCCAGATGAGCTGGCTGAAATGCCACACGCAGCTTTTCTTCTATTTGTTCGCGGATCATGGCTATTACTCCTCAATGGCGAGCGCGGTGCCCCATCTCATTCAATCTTAGTCGCTTTTACTGCGCTTACCCGTCAGCCGACACGAAATATTCGCTCAGGCGTCGGCCAGCTTCCGGCGCGCATCATAACGCAGCTGAAACGAACAGCAAACAGACACGCCAGTGACCCTGCGCAAAACATCTTCAGAGACAATTTCCCCTGGCGCAGGGCTTTTTTCACTGCCGGGCAATGCTATGATGAACGCCATTTTTGCAAACCAACCCCCTGACACCAACGAGAAAAAGTATGTTGAAAAAACTGTTATTCCCCCTGTTGGCTGCGTTCATTTTAGCCGGCTGTGCAACCAGCAATAATACCCTCACCATTCAGCCTAAGATTGAGCTGCCACAGCGCGATCCGGGCCTGATGGCGGTCACCGTCAGCATCAACGGAGCCGATCAGCGTCAGGATCAGGCGCTGGCAAAAGTGAACCGTGACGGTCAGCTGGTGACCCTGACACCATCGCGCGACCTGCGTTTCCTGCTGCAGGAAGTGCTGGAGAAACAGATGACGGCACGTGGCTATATGGTGGGACCGAATGGCGCGGTCGATCTGCAGATCGTAGTGAACAACCTCTATGCTGACGTTACCCAGGGCAACGTGCGCTACAGCATTACCACCAAAGCGGATATCTCTATCATCGCTACCGCCAAAAACGGCAGCAAACAGGTTAAAAATTACCGCCAGACTTACAGCGTAGAAGGCGCGTTCAGCGCAACGAACCAGAAGATTACTAACGCGGTCAACGCCACCATGAGCGATGTCATCGCAGACATGGCACAGGACACCAGCGTCAACGACTTCATCAAACAGAACGCGCGTTAATTTCGCCTCTCCTCTGCCCGGCATGATGCCGGGCATCGTGTTTGTTACCGGCAGGATCCGCATGAACCACTATCTTCGCCTCTTCAGCCAGAAAAATGCCGCCGTACTGCTGCTGCTCGGTTTCGCCTCCGGCCTGCCGCTGGCTCTGACATCCGGCACGTTGCAGGCGTGGATGACGGTGGACAATGTCGATTTGAAAACCATCGGTTTCTTTTCGCTGGTCGGCCAGGCCTATGTCTTTAAGTTTCTCTGGTCGCCGATGATGGACCGCTACACGCCGCCGTTTCTGGGCCGGCGTCGCGGCTGGTTGCTGCTCAGCCAGCTGGCGCTGGTCGGGGGCATTGCGGCGATGGGGTTTCTGCAACCCAGCCGGGATCTGACCCTGATGGCGGCTCTGGCGGTGCTGATTGCCTTCTGCTCCGCCTCACAGGACATTGTCTTTGACGCCTGGAAAACCGATATTCTGCCACCTGAAGAGCGCGGCAGCGGCGCGGCGATAACCGTGCTGGGTTACCGGCTGGCGATGCTGATTTCAGGCGGGCTGGCGCTGTGGCTGGCTGACCGTTATCTCGGCTGGCAGGCGACCTACTGGCTGATGGCGCTGATGATGGTGCCAGGCATTATCGCCACGCTGATGGCGAGCGAGCCGGACACCCATATTTCCACGCCCCACTCTCTGCGTCAGGCTGTTGTCGACCCGCTGAAAGATTTCTTTCAGCGCAATAACGCCTGGCTGCTGATTACCCTGATTATTCTCTACAAGCTGGGCGATGCTTTTGCCGCCTCCCTGACCACCACCTTTCTGATTCGCGGCGTCGGCTTTAATGCTGGCGATGTCGGTCTGGTTAACAAGACGCTGGGCCTGCTGGCGACCATCATTGGTGCGCTCTATGGGGGTGTCGTCATGCAGCGCCTGAGTCTGTTCCGGGCACTGATGATTTTCGGCCTGCTGCAGGCTGCCTCAAACTTCGGTTACTGGCTGCTGGCGGTGACGGATAAACAGCTGTGGAGCATGGCCAGCGCGGTCTTTGTGGAAAACCTCTGTGGCGGCATGGGCACCGCCGCCTTTGTGGCGCTGTTGATGACCCTCTGCAACAAATCGTTCTCCGCGACCCAGTTTGCCCTGCTGTCAGCGCTTTCTGCGGTGGGCCGGGTTTACGTCGGTCCGGCTGCGGGCTGGCTGGTTGAACTCTGGGGCTGGCCAGCCTTTTATGCCTTCACCGTCGTGGCGGGCGTGCCGGGTCTGTTGCTGCTGGCATTTTGCCGTCAGACGCTAAATCAGGTCGAGCAGAGTGGCAAATTCCTGACACGAAGCTACTATCCTCTTGGCTATCGCTGGACGAATCGTCTGTTTGCAGCAGGCTGTGGCGTGTTGGGACTCTGGCTGGTGGCGCTGGCGCTGGATGCGCTGGGGCTCACTGCGCTGGCTGCCCTGCTGCCACCCCTGTTTGGTACTGGCATGGTGCTCGCGTTGCTGGCCGTATTGTCGGGTCTGCTGCTCGACTACCGGGCACTGAAACGAGCGCCTGCCCTGCCCGCGTCAGATGCTTAAGTGAAATCGATGGGTTAACGGCTGCGGCTTATTTTTTTGTCAACGGACCAGGCCGCCGTCATTTATCATCGCCTGTTATTTTTCGAAAATAAGAATATGGCCTGAGGAGGGGGAGCGGAAATACTAAAAACCGGTGAGCAATTACTTTAGTTAAATTTCATCACACAAATGATGCAGACTTGTTAAATATTTGGGCGTTAAAAGTAAGGGTTATTCCTTTCCCTGATTTTTTTGCGGTTACTTCCATTGGTTTTTGTTATATTGGTGCCAACTGCTTGTCTGCGTTAACTATTTGTCACCTGACGCAACATCTGTGACACCCTTAGCAAAAGGTGTCAACACGCATCTGACACATCCTTAAGCTGGTTTACACTGCATAAACCTTCCCGTAAAATGCGCGCACACTTAAACGACAATAGAGCCCTTTGTCATTGAGGTCGTTAAATGAGACTCAGTAAATACAATAAAAGTTTGGGGATTTTGTCATTAATTGCAGGCACTTTATTAATGAGTGGCTGCGATAGTGCATTGTTAAATCCCAAAGGACAGATTGCACTGGAGCAACGTTCGCTGATACTGACTGCCTTTGGCCTGATGTTGATCGTCGTTATCCCCGCAGTCCTGATGGCCGTGGTGTTTGCCTGGAAATATCGGGCATCCAACACGAATGCGAAGTACAGCCCTAACTGGTCACACTCTAACAAAGTGGAAGCCGTGGTCTGGACCATTCCGATCCTGATCATTCTCTTCCTCAGCGTGCTGACCTGGAAATCGACCCATGCACTGGAGCCCAGCAAACCGCTGCAATCTGATGTAAAACCGGTTGAGATCGATGTGGTTGCACTGGACTGGAAATGGCTGTTTATTTACCCGGAACAGGGTATTGCAACCGTGAACCAGATTGCCTTCCCGGCAAACACGCCAGTTAACTTCAAAATCACGTCTAACTCCGTCATGAACTCTTTCTTCATTCCAACGCTCGGCAGCCAGATTTATGCGATGGCCGGTATGCAGACCAAGCTGCATCTGATTGCGAATGAGCCAGGGACTTTCGACGGTATCTCTGCGAACTTCAGTGGTCGCGGTTTCTCTGGCATGAAGTTCAAAGCCATTGCAACCAAAGACGATGCGGAATTCCAGCAGTGGGTAGCAAAAGTTAAAGCAGCACCTAACACGCTGACCACCATGGAAGATTTCGAGAAAGTTGCTGTACCAAGCGAAAACCACCCGGTGGAATATTTCTCTTCAGCGAATCCTGAACTGTTCAAGCAAGTTATCGCTAAGTTCATGACCAGCCACGGGAAGATGGACATGCCTGAACATGAAGGTATGGACATGAGTCACGCCGCTTCCGCGGGAGCCGAGGAATAATACGATGTTCGGAAAATTAACACTGGATGCAGTGCCGTACCATGAGCCGATTATCATGGTCACGGTCGCCGGTATCATTTTAGGTGGTCTGGCACTGATTGCCGCCATCACCTATTTTGGTAAATGGCAATATCTGTGGTCTGAATGGCTAACGTCTGTCGACCATAAAAAACTGGGTATCATGTACGTCATCATGGCATTCGTCATGCTGCTGCGTGGTTTTGCTGATGCCATCATGATGCGTACCCAACAGGTAATGGCTTCGGCCGGTGAAGCGGGCATTCTGCCACCGCATCACTACGACCAGATCTTTACGGCGCACGGCGTCATTATGATCTTCTTCGTGGCGATGCCTTTCGTGGTTGGCCTGATGAACATCGCCGTTCCGCTGCAGATTGGTGCACGTGACGTTGCGTTCCCGTTCCTGAACAACCTGAGCTTCTGGTTTACCGCGGTCGGTGTGATCCTGGTTAACCTGTCGCTGGGTGTGGGCGAGTTCGCGCAGACCGGCTGGCTGGCTTATCCGCCACTGTCCGGCGCGGAGTACAGTCCCGGCGTCGGGGTCGACTACTGGATCTGGAGTCTTCAGCTCTCCGGTATCGGTACGACCTTAACCGGTATTAACTTCTTCGTGACC
The DNA here is from genome assembly GCF_056856975.1 of Pantoea sp. PA1. Classification (NCBI taxonomy): domain Bacteria; kingdom Pseudomonadati; phylum Pseudomonadota; class Gammaproteobacteria; order Enterobacterales; family Erwiniaceae; genus Pantoea; species Pantoea sp. PA1. The sequence goes on along the minus strand of NZ_JBXGEE010000001.1, from coordinate 179,185 downwards.
ATCCTGAAGATGCGTGCACCGGGCATGAGCCTGTTCAAAATGCCTGTCTTTACCTGGACTGCGCTGTGCACCAACGTCCTGATCATCGCTGCGTTCCCGGTTCTGACCGTGACACTGGCGCTGTTGACCCTTGATCGTTATCTCGGCTTCCATTTCTTTACCAATGAAATGGGCGGGAACATGATGATGTACGTCAACCTGATCTGGGTCTGGGGTCATCCGGAAGTGTATATTCTGGTTCTGCCGGTCTTTGGTGTGTTCGCAGAAATTACCGCGACCTTCTCCAAAAAACGTCTGTTTGGCTACACCTCACTGGTGTGGGCGACCATCGCGATTACCGTGCTGTCGTTCATCGTCTGGCTCCACCACTTCTTCACCATGGGTGCGGGTGCGAACGTTAATGCCTTCTTCGGTATCATGACGATGATCATCGCGATTCCGACCGGGGTTAAAATCTTTAACTGGCTGTTCACCATGTACCAGGGTCGCATCCAGATGCACTCTGCGATGCTGTGGACCGTTGGCTTCCTGGTAACCTTCTCTGTAGGGGGTATGACCGGCGTACTGCTGGCCGTTCCGGGTGCTGACTTCATTCTGCACAACAGCCTGTTCCTGATTGCACACTTCCATAACGTTATCATCGGTGGTGTTGTCTTCGGTTGTATGGCGGGCGTGACCTACTGGTTCCCGAAAGCCTTTGGCTTTACCCTGAACGAAACCTGGGGCAAACGCGCCTTCTGGTTCTGGATCATCGGCTTCTTCGTTGCCTTTATGCCGCTGTACGCGCTGGGCTTCATGGGTATGACCCGTCGTCTGAGCCAGGATATCGATCCACAGTTCCACCCTCTGCTGGTGGTCGCTGCGGTCGGTGCAGGTCTGATTGCAATGGGTATCCTGTGTCAGCTGACCATGTTCTACGTTTCGGTCCGTGACCGCGACCAGAACCGTGATCTGACCGGTGACCCGTGGGGCGGTCGTACGCTGGAGTGGGCAACCTCTTCACCACCACCGTTCTATAACTTTGCTGTGATCCCGCATGTGCATGAGCGTGACGCTTTCTGGGAAATGAAAGAGAAAGGCGAAGCGTACAAGCAGCCGGAGTCGTATGAAGAGATTCATATGCCGAAAAACAGCGGTGCTGCACTGGTTATCTGTGCGTTCGCGACGGTAATGGGCTTCGCGCTGATCTGGCATATCTGGTGGCTGGCAGGTCTTTCATTCCTCGGCATGATCGTTACCTGGATCGTGAAGAGCTTCGACGAAGACGTGGATTACTACGTTCCGGTTGCTGAAGTTCAGAAGATTGAAAACCAGCACTTTGACGAAATCAGCAAAGCAGGTCTGAAATAATGTCAACTGAAACTCTGATTAAACATCACCACGACGCCCATGCGGAGCATGGGCATCACGATGCAGGAGCCAATAAAGTCTTTGGCTTCTGGATCTACCTGATGAGTGACTGCATTATCTTCGCAACCCTGTTTGCGACCTATGCCGTCATGGTCAACAACACTGCCGGTGGCCCGGCAGGTAAAGATATCTTTGAGCTGCCGTTTGTTCTGGTAGAAACCGCCCTGCTGCTGCTGAGTTCCATCACGTACGGCATGGCTGTTATCTCCATGAACAAGGAGCAAAAAGGTGCCGTTATCGGCTGGCTGGCGCTGACCTTCCTGTTTGGTCTGGGCTTCATCGGCATGGAAATCTATGAATTCCATCACCTGATTGCGGAAGGCTTTGGTCCGGATCGCAGTGGCTTCCTGTCTGGCTTCTTTACGCTGGTCGGTACCCACGGTCTGCACGTGACCTCGGGTCTGATCTGGATGCTGGTGCTGATGTTCCAGATTTCTAAACGTGGCCTGAACGCGACTAACCGCACCCGTATCATGTGTCTGAGCCTGTTCTGGCACTTCCTGGACGTGGTCTGGATTTGCGTCTTCACCGTTGTTTACCTGATGGGAGCCATGTAATGAGTCATTCTGTTAACGAACATGGCGCTTCACACGGTAGCGTGAAGTCCTACATGATCGGCTTCATCCTCTCTATCATCCTGACGGCAATCCCGTTCTGGATGGTAATGGATGGCAGTGCATCTCACGGTACTATCCTCGGTGTTGTTCTGGTCTGTGCGGTCATCCAGGTGCTGGTTCACCTGGTTTACTTCCTGCACTTAGACAGCAAATCTGAGGGTGGCTGGAACATGGTAGCCATTGTTTTCTCGGCCATCATCATCCTGATTGTCGTAGTAGGCTCACTGTGGATCATGTGGAACCTCAACTACAACATGATGCCTCACTAAAGAGTCACGCGTAATGTTTAAGCAATACCTGCAAGTTACAAAACCAGGAATTATTTTCGGGAATTTAATTTCTGTGATCGGCGGATTCCTGCTGGCCTCTAAAGGCAACACGGATTACGCCCTGTTTCTCATCACCCTGGTGGGCGTGTCACTGGTGGTTGCATCGGGTTGTGTTTTCAACAACGTGATCGACCGCGACATCGACATCAAGATGGAGAGAACCAGGAATCGGGTGCTGGTAAAAGGCCTTATCTCCGCGAAAGTAAGCCTGGTTTATGCCACTGTGCTGGGTATTGCTGGCTTTGCGTTGCTCTACTTCGGTGCAAATCCGCTGGCCATGTGGCTGGCGGTGATGGGCTTCGTGGTTTACGTGGGCATCTACAGTCTCTACATGAAGCGTCATTCCGTTTACGGTACGCTGATTGGCAGTCTGTCGGGTGCTGCACCGCCGGTTATCGGCTACTGTGCGGTATCCAATGAGTTTGATGCCGGTGCCTTAATCCTGCTGGCGATCTTCAGCCTGTGGCAGATGCCGCATTCGTACGCGATTGCCATCTTCCGCTTCAAAGATTACCAGGCGGCGAACATCCCGGTACTGCCGGTGGTGAAAGGGATCTCCGTAGCAAAAAATCATATTACGCTCTATATCCTGGCGTTTATGATTGCCACGCTGATGCTGACGCTGGGTGGCTATGCCGGCTACAAATATCTGGTGGTGGCCGCTGCGGTCAGCGTCTGGTGGCTGGGCATGGCGTTATCCGGTTATAAAACCGCTGACGATCGTGTCTGGGCGCGTAAACTGTTTGTCTTCTCTATCGTGACGATTACCGCGCTAAGCGTGATGATGTCAGTAGATTCGATGGCTCCGGCCTCGAAGGACCTGCTGACTTACGTCTGGTAACGGACACCGTAAGAGCATGAAAAGGGCGCGATTTTCGCGCCCTTTCTTTTTGTTACGACTGCTTAAAAACTATTGTTTTACCCGCCCTGCCCCGCCCCCTAGAATAAATGCAGCACATTAACAGAGGTTGGAATGAACGATAATAAAATGACTCCGGTGGAGCTGCGCGCCACATGGGGCCTCGGTACGGTCTTTTCCCTGCGCATGCTGGGAATGTTTATGGTCCTGCCGGTACTGACCACTTATGGCATGGCATTACAGGGCGCGAGTGAAACGCTGATCGGCTTGGCGATTGGTATCTATGGCCTGGCCCAGGCGATTTTTCAGATTCCTTTTGGTCTGCTTTCCGATCGCATCGGGCGAAAGCCGTTGATCGTGGGCGGACTGCTGCTGTTTGTTCTGGGTAGCGTTATTGCTGCCTGCACGGACTCTATCTGGGGCATTATTCTGGGCCGTGCGCTGCAGGGCTCCGGCGCAATTGCCGCTGCCGTGATGGCGCTGCTCTCCGATTTGACGCGAGAGCAGAACCGCACCAAAGCGATGGCCTTTATCGGCATCAGTTTTGGTGTCACCTTTGCGATTGCGATGGTCGTCGGTCCGGTCGTTACGCACGCGTTAGGGCTGCAGGCGCTGTTCTGGATGATTGCGATCCTGGCCTCGCTGGGTATCGTCATCACGCTGCTGGTGGTGCCATCCACCCCGCATCATGTGCTGAACCGTGAATCGGGCATGGTCAAAGGCAGCTTTCGCAAGGTGCTGGCGAATCCGCGCCTCGTGAAGCTGAATATCGGTATTTTCTGTCTGCATATCCTGCTGATGTCGAGCTTTGTCGCCTTGCCGGGGCAGTTTGAGCAGGCGGGTTTCCCGGCCCCGGAACACTGGAAAGTCTATCTCTCTACCATGCTGATCGCCTTTGCGGGCGTGGTGCCGTTCATCATTTATGCCGAAGTGAAGCGTCGCATGAAGCGCGTCTTTGTGGGCTGCGTCGGGATGATCGTTATTGCTGAGATCGTGCTGTGGGGTGCGGAAGGCCATTTCTGGACGCTGGTCGTTGGGGTTCAGCTCTTCTTCTTCGCTTTCAATCTGATGGAAGCCATTCTCCCTTCGCTGATCAGTAAAGAGTCGCCTGCCGGTTACAAAGGAACGGCGATGGGCATTTACTCCACCAGTCAGTTCCTTGGCGTAGCCGTTGGCGGCAGCATGGGCGGCTGGGTGTTTGGTCATTTCGATGCACAGACCGTGTTCATGGTCGGCGCAATGGTGGCTGCGGCCTGGCTGTTTGTCAGTATGACGATGCAGGAACCCCCTTATGTGAGCAGCCTGCGCATTGTGCTGAGTGACGCGGCACTGGCTTTGCCGAATCTGGAGCAGCGCCTGAAAGCGCAGAAAGGGGTGAACTCCGTGTTTATCGTGCCGGAAGAGAAAAGCGCGTATATCAAAATTGATAGCAAGGTCACCAGTCGGCCAGAGCTGGAAGCGCTGCTGGGGAGTTGCTGATAAAAGGCCGGTTTGCCGTGGTAGTGTTGAGATCGGGCTGGCTCAGGGAACAGGGTCAGATCGGAAAGTCGCAAAAGCCGCACCCCTCTTACAGACGACTCATAAATTCAAAGGCTTAGGGAACCAGAACGTAATCATCCAGACGACATCCGGTTCGATAACAAAAAACCCGGCCTGAGCCGGGTTTTTCATAACTGCCTTCAGGCCCAAAAAACAGCCTGTCCCGCTTAATCGCGGAAGTTTTTAAACTGGAATGGCTGCCCCAGATTGCTGCCGCGCACAATCGCCATTGCGCTCTGCAGATCATCGCGCGCTTTGCCGGTCACTCGTAACGCTTCACCCTGAATCTGGGTCTGTACTTTCAGCTTACTGTCTTTGATCAGCTTCACCAGTTTCTTCGCTACGTCGCTCTCAATGCCCTTCTTCAGTTTGGCATCGACCGCCCAGCTTTTACCGCTGTGCTCAATCTCTTCCGGCACCTCTAAGGCACCGCCTTCAATCCCGCGCTTCAGTAACTTCTCACGCAAAATATCGACCAGCTGTTTAACCTGGAAATCAGACTCGCTGGTGATTTTAATGGTTTCATTCTTTTCGTTGAGCTCAAACTCGGCGCTCACGTTGCGGAAATCGAAGCGGGTAGACACCTCACGGTTGGCATTCTCCACCGCATTGCGAATTTCCTGCAGATCGACTTCTGAAACAATATCGAAAGATGGCATCTCTTCTTCTCCTGACGCTAAAGTGACATGCATAATACGCGTCTTACGGTGCTAAATAAAATCAGGCTGTGCACGACGCTATACTCATGGTGTGACAGTAAATAATAAATGGATAGCCCGCCAGCGGGAGGCAGTATGAAAATTACCGTGTTAGGGTGCGGTGCTCTGGGTCAGGTCTGGCTGACAGCGCTCGCCCGTCAGGGACACGAGGTGCAGGGATGGTTGCGGGTGCCGCAGCCCTATTGCTCGGCCAATGTCGTCGACCCGGAAGGCAACATAGCCAACCGCACCTTCATCGCTAACGATCCGCTGTTTCTGGCGGAAAGCCAGCTGCTGCTGGTTACGCTAAAAGCGCCACAGGTGTCGCCCGCCGTGAAAAATCTGGAAAGCGTTCTGCCGGAAAACTGCCCGGTGCTGCTGCTGCATAACGGCATGGGCACGCTGGAGGAGCTTAAAGGGTTAACTCAGCCGCTACTGCGCGGCGTCACGACGCACGCCGCGATGCGTGATGGCACCGTCATCAAACACATCGCCAGCGGCATCACCCACATCGGCCCCGGTAACCGCAAAAGCGCTGCTTACAGCGATCTGGCCGACATCTTGCACCATGCCCTGCCCGATGTCGCCTGGCATGACAACATCCGTGCGGCCTGCTGGCGCAAGCTAGCGGTGAACTGCGTGATCAACCCGCTCAGCGTGGAATATGAGTGCCAGAACGGCGCGCTGCGTGCGTATCCGGAACAGATTGCGCAGTTATGCGAAGAGATCAGCTGGGTCATGGAGCGCGAAGGCCAGAACGTAGCCAGCGAAAGCCTGCAGGATATTATCTTCGACGTGATTGAAAGCACGGCGGCGAACACCTCTTCCATGCTGCAGGATATCCGCGCGCAGCGGCTCACCGAAATCGACTACATCAGCGGCTTTTTACTGCGCCGCGCCCGGACGCACGGCCTGGTGCTGTCGGAGAACACCCGTCTGTATGACATTGTAAAACGCAAGGAGTCCCATTATGACCGCGAACGCATCGGTGCTGGTTTGCCTGGCACATGGCAGTGAAGAGACCGAAGCCGTCACCACCATCGACCTGCTGGTTCGTGCCGGGCTGAATGTCGTCACCGCCAGCGTCGAAAGCGATGGCAGCCGGGAGATCGTCTGCTCACGCGGTGTCCGCCTGCTGGCTGACGCCCCGCTGGTCGAGGTCGCCGACAACGATTTCGCCGCCATTGTCCTGCCCGGTGGCCTGAAAGGCGCGGAGACCTTCCGTGACAGCCCGCTGCTGGTCGAAACGGTGCGTCAGTTTCATCTCAGCGATAAAATCGTTGCGGCGATTTGTGCGGCGGCAGGTACGGTGCTGGTTCCCCACGATCTGTTCCCTGTCGGAAACATGACCGGCTTTCCCGGCTTAAAAGAGACCATTCCGGCGGAGAAATGGATGGAGCGCCGCGTCGTCTGGGACCCGCGGGTAAAACTGCTCACCAGCCAGGCACCCGGCACGGCCATGGATTTTGCGCTGAAGCTGATCGATCTGCTGGTGGGAAAAGAAATGGCGCGCGACGTTGCCGCCCAGCTGGTGCTGGCACCCGGCATTTATGACTATCAGGCGTGATCAGGCTCATCAGTCAGACCCCGATAGGGTCTGACTGACCGTAAGCCAGCACTACGGGCGGTAGACTTTCACGTTCTTAAAGCCCTGCTCATGCAGATAGAGGGCCTGCAGACGGCTCATCACGCCGCGATCGCAGTAAAGCAGCCAGGTGCGGTTCTGATCGAGATCGCCAAACTGCGTGCTGAGTTTGTAGAACGGCAGTGATTTCACCTCCGTTGCCTTCAGATCAAGCGGATTCTCTTCCTGCTCGTCGATGGCGCGGATATCCAGCACTACGTCGTTTTCACTCAGCAGCGCGACGGTTTCAACTTCCACCACCTCCTCTTCTGTCTGCTCAGCGATGGTGCGGATATCGACATTGGTCGCCTCTTCCACCACGCGATCCAGAATCGTGAAGTCGAAATTCTGCTCTTCTGCCTCGATCTTCGCTTTCACCGCCTTCACTGTCGGGCTTTTGGAAATCACCCCACAATATTCCGGCATGGTGCTGGCAAAATCTTCGGTACCGATCTCCCGGGCGACTTTGATGATGTGCTCTTTGTCGTGAGAGATCAGCGGACGCAGAATCAGCGTATCGGAGGCGTTATCAATCAGACGCAGGTTGGTCAGCGTCTGGCTCGATACCTGTCCGACTGCTTCACCGGTGACCAGCGCCTGTACGCCGTAACGCTCAGCCACGCGGGAAGCGGCACGCACCATCATGCGCTTCAGCACCACGCCCATCTGACCGTCATCCACTTTTTCCAGGATCTCACCGACGACCGGCTCAAAATTGATCGCCACAAAACGCACCCGGTGCGAACGGCCAAAGCGGTTCCAGAGATAGTGCGCGACCTGACGGACGCCAATCTCATGGGCGGCGCCGCCAAGATTAAAGAAGCAGTAGTGTACGCGGCTGCCGCGACGCAGCAGCATGTAGCTGGAGACGCCGGAGTCAAAGCCACCGGAAATCAGCGACAGCACATCTTCCTGTGTGCCGATTGGGAAACCGCCCAGCCCCTCATAGCGTGCGGTCACCAGCGTCAGCTGATTCTCGTCCACTTCGAGATTAACCGTTACCTCCGGGTTTTTAAGCTGCACACGGGCGCTTTCGATGTGCTGGTTCAGCCCGCCGCCCACATAGCGCTCCACATCCTGCGAACTGAAGCTATGCTTACCACGACGTTTAACCCGAACGCAGAAGCTCTTCCCTTCGAGGCTGTCGCGATACTGCGCTAAGGTCTGTTCGAAGATGTGATGAATATCGGTGTACTCGCGATCTTCAACCGCTAAAACGTGATGAATCCCCGGAATGCGCGTCAGCTCATCGGGAATAATGTCCCGCAGCGCATCGTTTTTTGAGCGCACTTCAATGTGATCCCAGTAACGCACAACGGCGATGTCGTCGCTGACGGTTTTCAGGACGTTACGGATATTGCTGGCAAGAATCTTGATAAAGCGCAAACGCACCGACTGACTCTTGATGGTGATTTCAGGAAATAACTTGATGATAAACTTCATGGCGACACAGCTTCGTTGGGCAAATAAGTGCTAAAAGAGGCAGCACTTAGCTGGTAAAATCACAAAATTGCGGGCTGCAAGGCGCAACCGCATCCGAGGCGCGGGAGTATATCACCTTTGTCAGGTGACTGCTTCTTCATCAGCTGCCGCATTGATTATTTTGCTAATCATAGGGTCTCAGCTACCATGACCGATTGCGAGATAATGTCCCAACCGTGAGTCGACACGAAATATGCCGAAAAAAGCCGAACAGCCAGCCAGCTTCGAAACGTCATTGCAGCAGCTGGAGCAGATTGTCAGCCGTCTGGAAAGTGGTGAACTGCCGCTGGAAGAAGCCCTGAACGAGTTTGAGCGCGGCGTGCAGCTGGCGCGGACAGGCCAGCAGACGCTGCAGCAGGCTGAACAGCGTGTCCGTATTCTGCTGAACGACGATAAAAACGCCGACCTCACTGCTTTCACGCCGGAAAATGACTAATGGATTTTGTCCGATTACTCGACGCGTATCAGCAGCAGGTCAACGCCGCGCTGACGCGTTTTATAGCGCCACTTCCTTTTCAGAGTTCTCCTCTGGTTAATGCCATGCATTATGGGGCATTATTGGGCGGTAAACGCCTGCGCCCTTTTCTGGTCTACGCGACCGGTGAGATGCTCCGCGCCGACCCGGCGAGTCTGGATGCGCCCGCCGCCGCGGTTGAATGCATTCATGCGTACTCTCTGATTCATGACGATCTCCCTGCGATGGATGACGATGCTCTGCGTCGCGGGCAGCCGACCTGTCACATTAAATATGGCGAAGATACGGCGATACTGGCAGGCGATGCCCTGCAGACGCTGGCCTTCTCAATTCTGACTGACGCAGTCATGCCGGGTGTCAGCGCGGAGTACCGGCTGCGGATGATCTCTGAACTGGCAAACGCCAGCGGCGTGGCCGGCATGTGCGGCGGTCAGGCGCTTGATCTGGCGGCAGAAGGTAAATCGGTGGATCTCGATCAGCTGGAGCAGATCCATCGCCACAAAACGGGCGCGCTGATCCGCTCAGCCGTCCGCTTAGGTGCTTTTACCGCAGGCGATGCGGGCCGTGAAGCCCTGCCGCTGCTCGACCGCTATGCTGAGGCTATCGGTCTCGCGTTTCAGGTGCAGGACGATATCCTGGACGTGGTGGGTGACACCGCCGTTATCGGAAAACGTCAGGGTGCCGATCAGCAACTGGGCAAAAGCACCTATCCTTCACTGTTAGGCTTAGAAAATGCCCGTGCCAAAGCGCGGGATTTGTATCAGGAAGCCCTTGATGCTCTGGAATTGCTCGCTGCGCACTCCTATAACACCACAGCACTGCAGGCGCTGGCGAGCTTCATAATTGAACGCGACAAATAACTTCCATAATGAGTCTCTGATGAGTTTTGATATTGCTAAATACCCGACACTGGCGCTGGCAAACACGGTTCAGGAGCTGCGTGCCCTGCCGAAAGAGAAGCTGCCTGCACTGTGTGATGAACTGCGTCAGTATCTGTTAGACAGCGTGAGCCGCTCCAGCGGCCATTTTGCATCGGGTCTGGGCGTTGTCGAACTGACTGTCGCGCTGCATTATGTCTACAACACTCCTTTTGACCATCTGGTGTGGGATGTAGGTCATCAGGCTTATCCGCATAAAATTCTGACCGGTCGCCGCGATCGCATCGGCACCATCCGTCAGAAAAACGGCGTGCATCCGTTCCCGTGGCGCGGCGAAAGTGAATATGACGTGCTGAGCGTCGGTCACTCGTCGACCTCCATCAGTGCCGGTCTGGGCATGGCCGCGGCGGCAGAACGCGAAGGTCAGGGGCGTCGCACCGCCTGTATTATCGGCGATGGGGCTATCACCGCAGGTATGGCGTTTGAAGCGATGAACCATGCCGGTGATATCAAACCGGACATGCTGGTGATCCTCAATGACAATGAGATGTCGATCTCCGAAAACGTCGGCGCGCTGAATAACCGTCTGGCGCAGATCCTGTCAGGTAAAACCTACGCGCGACTGCGTGAAGGCAGTAAGCGCGTACTGACTAACCTGCCCCCAATTAAAGAGCTGGTTAAGCGCACGGAAGAGCACCTCAAAGGCATGGTGGTGCCGGGAACGCTGTTTGAAGAGTTAGGCTTCAACTACATCGGTCCGGTTGATGGCCACGATGTCCTGACGCTGGTCAATACGCTGAGTAACATGCGCAACCTGAAAGGGCCGCAGTTCCTGCATATCATGACGAAGAAAGGGAAAGGCTACGCCCCGGCAGAGGAAGATCCGATTGCCTGGCACGCCGTCCCTAAATTCGATCCGGCCATTGGCGAACTGCCGAAAAGTGCCGAAGGTCTGCCAAGCTACTCTAAAATCTTCGGCAACTGGCTGTGCGAAATGGCCGCCGACGATCCGAAGCTGATGGCGATTACCCCGGCGATGCGTGAAGGCTCCGGCATGGTGGCCTTCTCCCGTGAGTTCCCGCAGCAATATTTTGATGTGGCGATCGCCGAGCAGCACGCGGTGACCTTCGCCGCCGGTATGGCGATTGGCGGTTATAAGCCGATCGTGGCCATCTATTCCACCTTCCTGCAGCGCGCCTACGATCAGCTGATCCATGACGTCGCTATCCAGAAACTGCCGGTCCTGTTTGCTATCGATCGCGGTGGTATTGTTGGCGCGGACGGTCAGACTCACCAGGGCGCATTTGATCTCGCCTATCTGCGCTGTGTGCCGGAGATGGTGATCATGACCCCCAGCGACGAAAATGAGTGCCGTCAGATGCTCTACACCGGCTATCACTATCAGGACGGGCCGAGCGCCGTGCGTTATCCGCGCGGCACCGGCGTTGGCACCCCACTGGCACCGCTACAGAGCCTGCCGCTGGGCAAAGGCGTGGTGAAACGTCAGGGTGAAGAACTGGCGATTCTGAACTTCGGTACGCTGCTGCCGGAAGCGGCCGCTGCGGCGGAAGCGCTGAATGCGACCCTGGTCGATATGCGCTTTGTGAAGCCGCTGGATGAGGCGCTGATTGCTGAACTGGCCGCCACCCACACGTCTCTGATTACACTGGAAGAAGGCGCAATCAAGGGCGGTGCAGGCAGCGGCGTCAATGAGTTCGTCATGGCGAAACGCCTGGCTGTGCCGGTTCTCAATATCGGTCTGCCCGATGAATTTATCCCGCAGGGCACACAGGAAGAAGTGCGTCATGACTACCTGCTGGACGCCGAAGGTATCCAGCAGCAGATCGCCCGCTGGCTGGCGCAGTAACCTCTCCTCTCTGCGCTCCCTCCGGGGAGCGCAACGCCCTGCTATGCTGAAACCTTTGCACTTTCGCAGGAGCCTCCACCATGAAACTGATTCAACTGGGAACCACCGACCTTCAGGTTTCGCGCCTCTGTCTGGGCTGCATGACCTATGGCGAGCCGACGCGCGGCAACCACGCCTGGACGCTGCCTGAAGCGAGCAGCCGTCCGCTGATCCAGCAGGCGCTGAACGCAGGGATCAACTTCTTCGACACGGCCAACAGCTATTCAGACGGCAGTAGTGAAGAGATCCTGGGACGGGCGCTGAAAGATTTTGCGCGCCGTGAAGAGATTGTGGTCGCCACCAAAGTCTATTTCCCCCTGAGCAACCTCTCACAGGGTCTGTCGCGCAAAAATATCCTGCAATCCATTGATGACAGCCTGCAGCGCCTCGGCATGGAGTATGTCGATCTGCTGCAGATTCACCGCTGGGATTACGAGACGCCGCTGGAAGAGACGCTGGAAGCGCTGCATGATGTCGTACAGTCGGGCAAAGCGCGCTACATCGGTGCTTCATCCATGCACGCCAGCCAGTTTGCACAGGCGTTGCAGATGCAGTCGCAACAGGGCTGGCACCGCTTTGTCAGCATGCAGGATCAGTACAACCTGATTCAGCGTGAAGAGGAGCGTGAAATGCATCCGCTCTGTCAGAAAGAGCAGATCGCCGTGCTGCCCTGGAGCCCGCTGGCGCGCGGTAAGCTGACCCGCCCATGGGGTGAAAACACCGCTCGCTCCACCTCTGATCAGGTCATGGCGAAGCTCTATGCCACCACCGAAGAGAATGATGCCGCCATTGCGCAGCGTCTGGCGCAGGTGGCGGAGAGCAAAGGCGTGACGCGGGCACAGGTCGCCCTGGCCTGGCTGCTGAGTAAACCTGCCGTCACGGCGCCAATCATTGGCGCGTCGCGTGCTGAGCAGTTTGCGGATCTGGTGAAGGCGGTGGATGTCACACTGAGTGACGACGAGATTACCCTGCTGGAAGAGGTCTATCAGCCGCATCAGGCGGTGGGATTCGAGTAACGCTGTCAGATGACGCCCTTGCCGGGCGTCATCTTATCGCGGGTGAGCGGATCAGCCCGCCAGCCAGACCCCGATGCCATACAGCATGGCAGCCGAAATGACCCCGGCAATGATGTCATCGACCATAATGCCCATGCCACCATGCACGTTGCGGTCAAACCAGCGAATCGGCCAGGGTTTCCACATATCCAGAATACGGAACAGTACAAATCCCCCGAGCACCCACTGCCAGCTGTTGACCGGAATCGCCATCAGCGTAATCCACATGCCGATAAACTCATCCCAGACAATACTGCCATGATCGTGAACGCCCATATCTTTGGCGGTGCGATGGCAGAGGTAAACGCCAACGCAGATGCCGACCAGCACGACCAGCGAATAGAGGTCCTGCGGCAGAAACGTCATCAGCCACCAGAACGGAATCGCCGCCAGCGATCCCATGGTGCCAGGCACCACCGGGCTTAACCCGCTGCCAAAACCGGTCGCCAGCAGATGCCAGGGATTGCTCATCCGCAGGCGGCCTTTGGCCACATCGTTATTTCGTATCAAAGTGATCAAATCCTTTATGGCGGAAGGTGGCGGGCTTGCCATTATCCAGCAGCGTTAAGCCTTCCGACTCCGGTGCTATCTGACCGATGCAGGTGTAGGGCACGCCCAGATGACCCAGCGCCACATCCAGCGCGCCGCGATTCACCTCCGGCACGGTGAAGCAGAGCTCATAATCCTCTCCCCCACTCAGCGCCCAGCGCAGAACCTGCTCAGGGTCGAAATGGTCACGCAGCGCGCCAGAAAGCGGCAGAGCATCAAGATTAAGCCGTGCACCACAGCCGCTGGCTTTCAGCACGTGACCGAGATCGGAAATCAGGCCGTCAGAGAGGTCTACCGCAGAGGAGGCCAGCGCACGCAGGGCCTGTCCCTGCAGAATGCGCGGCATGGGGCGCAGATGGCGTTTGATCAGCGCCTCATGCACCGCCGGATCGCTGATGCGGCAGTGATGCTGCAGCAGCGCCAGCCCCGCCGCGCTGTCACCCAGCGTGCCGGTCACGTAGATCCAGTCACCCGGCTTCGCGCCGGAGCGTTTCAGGGCCCGGCCCTGCGGCACCAGACCGTGAATCGCCAGCGTCAGGCTCAGCGGGCCGCGCGTGGTGTCACCGCCCACCAGCTGCATATCGTAATACTCCAGCAGCTCAAACAGGCTCTCACTGAACGCCGACAGCCAGCTCTCATCGACCTGCGGCAGCGTCAGGGCCAGCGTCAGCCACGCGGGATCGGCGCCCATAGCGGCGAGGTCGCTGAGATTAACAGCCAGGGCTTTGTAGCCAAGATCGGCGGGATGGATATCCCGTAAGAAGTGCACACCGGCAACCAGGGTATCGGTGCTGATCGCCAGCGTCTGTTTTTCCGGCACGCTCAGTAACGCACAATCGTCACCGATGCCGAGTTCGACATCACGGCGGCTGCGTGTTCTGCGGTTGAAGTAGCGTGCGATGAGTTCAAATTCACCACAAGACATAATTACGTTCCGCTTAACCCTCTATGAAAAAAGGCCGGCAAGCCGGCCTTTTTGTTTATTTGCGATGGGGTCGAATCTGTGGACCGGCTTTATCCAGCACGCCGTTAACAAATTTATGACTGTCTTCAGCGCCGAAGACTTTCGCCAGCTCAATCCCTTCGTTGATGGCCACTTTATAGGGCACATCATCACGTTTGCTCAGCTCATACAGTGAGATGCGCAGGATCGCTTTTTCTACCTGGCCCAGCTCTTCAAGCTGACGCGACAGGTAGGGCTTCATCAGTCCATCCAGATACGCACTGTTGGTCGCCACACCGGACAGCAGTTCGCGGAAATAGGTAATGTCGACGTCTTTGACGTCCTGTTCCGCCAGAAACTGGTATTCCACATCGGCAATGTCGTTATTCGACAACTGCCAGGAGTAAAGCGCCTGAACAGCGCACTCACGGGCGCGACGACGAGCAGCAGGTTTCACAAAATTCCCCTTACAAAAATCAGGCTTTAATGGCTTTCAATACGTTGATCATTTCGAGCGCGGTCAGTGCGGCTTCCGCACCTTTGTTACCGGCTTTGGTACCGGCACGTTCAATGGCCTGCTCGATGCTTTCAGTCGTCAGCACGCCAAACGCGACAGGAATATCGCTGTTAATGGCGACGCTGGCGATACCGGAGCTGGCTTCACCCGCCACATATTCGAAGTGGGCAGTGCCACCACGAATCACGGTGCCGAGAGCGATAATCGCATCATATTTGCCGGCGTTAGCCAGCGCGCGAGCTGCCAGAGGCAGTTCGTAGGCGCCGGGAACCCAGACTACGGTGATATTGTCATCTTTGACCTGGCCGATACGTTTCAGGGCATCAATTGCACCCTCCAGCAGGCTGTCATTAATGAAGTTGTTAAAACGCGCGATAACGATGGCAACACTGGCCTCAGGCGTTGCAACAGCAGCTTCGATAACTTTCATACTTATCCTTTCAGGGGTTTATTTAGCCCCGCGCAGGGGGGCGGATTCTATCATACTCTTCGGCGGCGTGCTCTCGCTTTTCCGCCCGTGTTATTGCGGTGTCAGGGTCAGGCGTAAATCGTCTCCGACCTGACGGACATCGCTGAAACGAAAGGCAGGCGCGTCAGCCAGCTGACTGAGGCCGGGCAGGTGACACAGGCCGCGGCCTTCATCACCTAACAGCTTAGGTGCCACGTAGACGATCAGCTCATCGGCCAGTCCAGCCTGCAACAGCGCACCCGCCAGCGTTGCGCCCGCTTCAACCCAGACGCTGTTGATCTGGCGCTGACCCAGCAGCATCATCATCGCCACCAGATCCAGCTGATGCTCGCGCTGCGGAACGGCAATTTGCGTCACGCCAGCCGGCCAGCTCTGCTGATCCGGCTGATGGCGCATCAGCCAGGTTTCTCCCGGCTGCGAAATCAGGCGATGCCCGGACGTAACGCGATTCTGGCTGTCGATAATCACCCGCACCGGCTGACGCAGCTGCTGCTCATCCAGCAGCGCCTGGGTGTCCGCACTGAGTTCGGACCAGCGCACCGTCAGGGAGGGATCGTCCGCCAGCACGGTTGCGCTGCTGCTCAGGATAGCCGCACTTTGCGCCCGCAGACGCTGCACATCACGACGCGCAGCCGCAGAGGTAATCCACTGACTTTCGCCGCTGGCCATGGCGGTCCGGCCATCCAGCGACGCGCCCAGTTTAAGCTGAATCCAGGGAAACCCGGTGCGCATCCGCTTGAGAAAGCCGCGATTCAGCGCCTCCGCTTCCGGCATCATCAGACCGTGGCTGACTTCAATGCCCGCCTGCTGCAGGCGGTGCAGCCCGCGACCGGCGACCTGCGGATTCGGGTCCTGCATCGCGGCCACGACCCGCTTCACACCGGCGGCGATCAGGGCATCACAGCAGGGAGGCGTACGGCCATGATGACTGCACGGCTCCAGCGTCACATAGGCGGTAGCACCGCGCGCTTTTTCGCCTGCCATACGCAGCGCGTGGACTTCCGCATGGGGTTCTCCGGCGCGCTGGTGCCACCCCTCCCCCACGACCTCACCATCGCATACGATAACGCAGCCGACGTTGGGGTTGGGCATGGTGGTAAAACGGCCGCGTCGCGCCAGCTCCAGCGCGCGCGCCATATAGCGTTCATCCATACTTTAATCCTGTAACCGGGCGATCTCTTCGCCAAAATCCCGGATATCTTCAAAGCTGCGGTAAACCGAGGCGAAGCGGATGTAGGCCACCTTATCGAGTTTTTTCAGCT
This sequence comes from Pantoea sp. PA1, assembly GCF_056856975.1. Taxonomy (NCBI): domain Bacteria; kingdom Pseudomonadati; phylum Pseudomonadota; class Gammaproteobacteria; order Enterobacterales; family Erwiniaceae; genus Pantoea; species Pantoea sp. PA1. The sequence continues at coordinate 162,573 of NZ_JBXGEE010000001.1, read as the reverse complement.
CATCCATCACCAGGTTGCCAATCAGCTTACTGGGGATCTCCCGTTCACCCGTGGCACGCAGCTGGGTTTTGATATGATTCACGGCGCTTTCCACCGCGTCGGCGCTGACCGGACGCTTTTCCAGCGCCTTCATCATCCCGCTGGCCATTTTGTCTTCATTGAAGGGTTCGCGCACGTCATTGCTTTTCACCACGCGAGGCATCACCAGTTCTGCCACCTCAAAGGTGGTAAAGCGCTCATGGCACATCAGACACTGGCGGCGGCGGCGCACCGAAGAGCCTTCACTAACCAGACGAGAATCAATCACTTTGGTGTCCACAGCGGAGCAGAATGGGCAATGCATGACGTTTCCTGACGCGAGAGTGATGGGTCAGACAGTGTAGCGCGAACTGCGAATCAACAAAATCTCTTCGTGCCTTTCAGATGATTCACCTCTCAGGATAAACGATGCTAAATTTCGTCTGCAGCAAAAGGGACTACGCTTTAAGGGCTGCAATTGAAATTTTCCACTAACACACTGGAGGTTGTATGGGTCTGTTTAACTTTGTGAAAGAAGCGGGTGAAAAATTGTGGGATGCCGTGCATGGCGGTGATGACCAGAATAAAAAGCTGCAGGAGCACATCAACAAACTCGGATTACCCGACAGCGACAAGGTTGATGTCAAAGTGAATGGCGATACCGTCACGGTGACCGGCGATGGCATCTCTCAGGAGCTGAAAGAGAAGATTCTGATCGCAGCGGGCAACGTCGCGGGCATTACCAAAGTGGAAGACAAGGTTACCGTCACCGACAGCGCAGCGGAGTCCGAACTCTACACGGTGAAAAAAGGCGATACGCTGAGCGCTATCTCGAAACAGGTCTACGGCAACGCCAATGAGTACAATAAGATTTTCGAAGCGAACAAACCGATGCTGTCACACCCTGATAAGATCTACCCGGGTCAGGTGTTACGCATCCCGAAATAACGGACAAGGATAACTTATGAACAGGATGGTTTGGGTTCCGGTGGCGCTCTCTCTGGTAACGCTGAGCGGATGCAGCAGCACCGCCAGCACACCGCAGGTCAGAGAGCTGCATCAGGAAGTGAATCAGCTTAATCAGCAGATGCAGCACCTGACCTCGCAAGCCAGTGCGCTGGAGATTCAGGGGCAGCTGAACAGCCAGTCGCAGCAGGGAGCATGGCTGCTGCCACAGGCCAATACGCCCGTGGCGTTGCAGACCCGGCTCGGTACGCTGCGGCTGACGCTGTCGCCCGTCACGGCTGAAGCGAGCGGCTCGCGGGCAACCCTCACGGTGCGTTCGATGGATGAACAGCCGTTGCCTGCGCTGAACGCCACGGTGATCTGGGGTGAGCTCGATCCCGCCAGCGGCAAGCCGCTCGGCAATGACACGCTGAGTCAGACCATCACCGTGCCTGCCTCCCTGCTGCCGCAGCATTCGGTCACCGTTCCGCTGCGCCTCAGCGGTCTGACACCGGAGCAGATCGGCTATGTTCGCGTGCATAACGTGACCGGCAACGTGCCGACCCAGACCCCACCTGCTGCACCGGCATTACCCTGACGGCCGGCGCAAAAAAAACGGGCAGCCCCAGGGCTGCCCGTTTTCATTTCTGTCATGCGATTACGGCAGGATAGAAGGCTGATCTGCGCCCTCTTTCTCAACCTTCTGCACCAGCATATGTTCACGCTTCATGCCCAGCTTCAGCGCCAGCGCCGAAGAGACATAAATGGATGAAATCGTACCGATCGTCACACCAATCAGCATGGTCAGTGAGAAGCCTTTCAGCAGCGCACCACCAAAGATGAAGAGGATGAGGATCATCGCCAGTGTGGTCAGCGAGGTAATCAGCGTACGGCTTAAGGTCTGGGTCAGGGACACGTTGGTAATATCGTAAGCGCTGCCGCGACGGATCTTGCGGAAGTTTTCACGAATACGGTCAGAGACCACGATTTTATCGTTAAGCGAGTAGCCAATTACTGACATCAGTGAGGCAACAATCGTCAGGTCGATTTCAATACGGAACAGCGCCAGCAGACCGCAGGTGATGATGACGTCATGCGCCAGCGCCAGCACGGTGCCCAGTGCCAGACGCCACTCAAAGCGGAAACCGATGTAGATCAGAATCGCAATCAGTGCAGACAACAGCGCCATCGCCCCCGCCTGCGCCAGGTCGCTGCCCACGCTCGGGCCTACGAACTCAATGCGCTTAACGGTCGCGTTCTGCTGGGTGGTCTGGTTAATCACCGACACCACTTTATTGCCTATTTCGGTGCCTGCCGGACCGGTAACCGGTGCCATACGCACCATGACGTCACGGCTGCTGCCAAAGTTCTGCACCAGCGGCTCGTCAAAGCCCGCTTTCACCAGATCGCTGCGCAGCGTGTCGAGGTCGGCAGGTTTTTCCAGCGCAATCTCAATCACAGTACCGCCGGTGAAATCGAGGCCCCAGTTAAAACCGCGCACGCCCACGATCGCAATCGCAGCGACGATCAGCAGTCCCGAAATGATGAAGGCCAGCGTATCCCAGCGCATAAAGTCGACGACTTTACGCCCGTGGTTCAACTGCTCAATGTTATATTCCTGTGCCACAACGCACTCCTCAGATAGACAGCTTGTTGATGCGTTTGCCACCGTAAACCAGGTTAACAATGGCACGGGTACCGATAATCGCGGTGAACATTGAGGTCGCGATACCGATAGCGGTGGTAATCGCAAAGCCTTTGATCGAACCGGTGCCGACCGCGTAAAGAATGATCACTTTGATCAGGGTGGTCACGTTCGCATCGACAATACTGGAGAAGGCGCCTTTGTAGCCCTCATGGATTGCCTGCTGAACCGAGCGCCCGTTGCGCAGCTCTTCTTTAATACGTTCGTTAATCAGTACGTTGGCATCAACTGCCACCGCCAGGGTTAACACGATACCGGCAATACCCGGCATGGTCAGGGTCGCGCCCGGCAGCAGGGACATGATGCCAACAATCAGCACCAGGTTTACCAGCAGCGCACTGGTCGCAATCAGACCAAACTTCTTGTAGAACACCACCATGAACAGGATCGACGCGAGCAGACCCCAGAGGCAGGCTTCCAGACCCTGAGTAATGTTTTGCTGACCCATGGTCGGTCCGATAGTGCGCTCTTCCACGATCTGGATTGGCGCAATCAACGCACCGGCACGCAGCAGCAGCGACAGCTGACGCGCTTCGTTCGGATTGTTGATACCGGTAATGCGGAAGCTGTTCCCCAGGCGAGACTGGATATTGGCGACGTTAATCACCTCTTCCTGCTTCACCAGAATGGAACGGCCATTGGCATCTTTCTTACCGCTGTCTTTGTACTCCACAAACAGGGTCGCCATCGGTTTACCGATGTTGTCCTTGGTGAAGTTCGACATGATGTTTCCGCCTGCGCCATCCAGCGAAATGTTCACCTGAGGCTGGTTGTACTCATCCATGCTGGAGGTCGAGTCGGTGATGTGGTCACCGGTCAGAATCACCCGCTTGTAGAGTACGACCGGCTGGCCGTCACGCATCTTTTTGACTTCGGAGTCACCCGGCACCCGGCCACTGGCGGCGGCGCTCGGATCCACGGTGGTGTTCACCAGACGGAATTCCAGGGTTGCGGTCGCACCCAGAATCTCTTTGGCGCGCGCCGTGTCCTGAATCCCTGGCAGTTCCACCACGATGCGATCGGAACCCTGACGCTGAACCAGCGGTTCCGCCACGCCCAGCTGGTTCACACGGTTACGCAGAATCGTGATGTTCTGCTGAACCGCATATTCACGCGCTTCGCTGAGACGGGCATCGCTCATGGTGGCACGCAGCGCATCGCTGCCGCTGCTGTTGATCACCAGATCCTGATGACGGGAAGAGAGCCAGGAAATCGCCGCATCGCGGCTGGCGGCGTCACGGAAACGAATTTCCACGCCGTAGTTCGCGATTTTATTGACGTTGGTATAGGGGATATTTTTGGCGCGCAGGTCGCTACGCAGCGTATCAGCATTCTGCTCCTGCAGTTTGCTGAGTGCGGTGTCCATGTCCACTTCCATCAGGAAGTGCACGCCGCCACGCAGGTCGAGACCGAGTTTCATCGGTTCTGCTGACAGCATGGTCAGCCAGCGGGGCGTGGCAGGCGCGAGGTTCAGCGCCACGACGTAGTCTTCACCCAGCGCTTTCATGATCGCTTCACGGGCGCGTAACTGCACATCCGTATTGGCGAAGCGCGCGGTAATCGCACCATTTTCCAGCGCAACAGATTTGCTCTGGATATTGTCCTGTTTTAATGCGGACTGAATCTGATCCAGCGTCTGCTCACTGGCGGCGCTTCCGCGCGCACCAGTGATTTGAACGGCCGGATCCTCACCATAGAGGTTGGGAAGCGCATAGAGCAGGCCGACGATAATCACGACGACCAGCATCACATACTTCCACAAAGGATAACGGTTTAACACGGCAGTTCCCTTAGGGAAGAAAGAATTACAGCGCCTTAATGGTGCCTTTAGGCAGCACGGCGGCAACGAAATCACGTTTAATGACCACTTCGTTGGTGTCATTCAGCGCGATAGCGACGTAGCCCGTGTCAGAGACTTTTGTGACGCGACCGACCAGGCCACCGCTGGTTAACACTTCATCGCCCTTTGAGATGGAATCCATCAGCTTCTTGTGCTCTTTCGCACGTTTCTGCTGCGGACGCAGGATCATGAAATAGAAAATCAGACCAAACACCACCAGCATGATCACCAGAGAATACGGACTTCCCTGAGACGGTGCGCCTGCTGCGGCCACGGCGTCAGAAATGAATAAGCTCATTAAATTTCCCTCATTGATGAATTGTCAGACGTTAAAGGCGGAACTTCTTTACCCGTCCGTTGGTAAAACTCAGTTACAAAGCGCTCTAATCTACCCTCTTCGATAGCCTGGCGTAAACCAGCCATCAGACGCTGGTAGTAGCGCAAATTGTGGATAGTATTCAGACGCGCGCCCAGTATTTCGTTACAACGGTCGAGATGATACAAGTAGGCCCGGCTATAATTGCGACAGGTGTAACAGTCACACTCCGCATCCAGTGGCGCGGTGTCATCTTTGTAGCGGGCGTTGCGGATCTTCACCACGCCCTCGGTCACAAACAGATGACCATTGCGCGCATTACGGGTTGGCATCACGCAGTCGAACATATCGACGCCGCGACGGACGCCCTCAACCAGATCTTCAGGTTTGCCAACGCCCATCAGATAACGGGGTTTATCCTGCGGAAGCTGCGGACAGACGTGCTCAAGAATACGGTGCATGTCCTGCTTAGGTTCACCCACCGCCAGGCCGCCCACAGCGTACCCATCAAAGCCAATCTCTACCAGACCTTTAACCGAGACATCTCGTAAATCTTCGTAAACCGAGCCCTGGATAATGCCAAACAGTGCATTTTTGTTGCCGAGGCTGTCAAAACGGTCACGGCTGCGTCGTGCCCAGCGTAGCGACATCTCCATTGAACGTTTGGCATAGTCCCAGTCCGCCGGATAAGGCGTACACTCATCGAAAATCATCACGATGTCGGAACCGAGGTCATACTGAATCTCCATCGATTTTTCCGGATCGAGGAAGATCGGATCGCCGTTGATCGGGTTACGGAAATGCACGCCCGCTTCGGTGATTTTACGGATGTCGCCCAGGCTGAAGACCTGGAAGCCACCGGAGTCGGTCAGAATCGGCCCTTTCCACTGCATAAAGTCATGCAGATCGCCGTGCAGTTTCATGATCTCCTGACCCGGACGCAGCCAGAGATGGAAGGTATTCCCCAGAATGATCTGCGCGCCGGTATCCTGTACCTCTTCCGGCGTCATGCCTTTGACGGTGCCATAGGTGCCAACGGGCATAAACGCCGGGGTTTCCACCACGCCGCGATCAAAAATCAGACGGCCACGGCGTGCGCGCCCGTCTGTGGTATCAAGTTCAAATTTCACAAAGCCTCCATCGGAGAAACAGTCCGATGATTAATTAAAAGTGGCGCATCATATCAACCGCGCAACCCGCTACACAAGCCAGCCAGCAAGTTAGCGACCGCCGTTCTTTGCAGATTTATGCTTGATTGTGTCATTTTTCTGGCACAATTTTGGCACACCTTTATATAGTCGGGCGACTCGGCTCATGCACAGCCATAATCTCGGCCGTCACCTTACCCAGCACGATAATCCCTTCCAGCCCCTCTCCGTCGATCGTCTCGCCATCCTGAGTAATTATTCCCGTACTGAACAACCTGCCAACCTGCGGATAGTCTCCTAACTGGAAAGCGACCGCCTCCCCTGGCTTTGCGGTGATGGTGCGATCAACAAGCACAAATCCATCAGGAGTCTCAATCAGCATCATGTTGGCAGGATGAGGCATAAGCATGTTGTTAAGCGTGAGGCGGGGCTCTATGTAATCAATCGCAGGTGATGGAAATCCCATGTCAGATGCCCCCATTCGGGTTGAACTGCCTGTACGTCTTAGCCTCACCCTCCTGAGTGGACACGTCCCGGAACGTCGATGTGTGCGACTTTATCCACTGATTGGCCTCACGCAGGCTCAGGTGCCAGTTGAGCAGTTCCAGCTGACGAACAAACTCCTGAGTGGTAACAGTGACACCACCACCTGGTATGCGCCTGATGGCGTTTACGAATGCGTCTTTAATCTCATAATCACGCGGCATGACAAATCCTCCTCTGATAAATACTGTATGGATAAACAGTAATATCGATCGGTGGATTTGATCAAGGCGAAACGGCTCACAGTTTTGTAAAGCTGCTGATGGTGCTGAAATTTTAAGCTGGCGGCTTCGGTTGCGGGTAACTAGCCTTAAGTTACCCACCCCGTAGCCTGCTCAGAGAGGCGCGGTTGAGTCATTGCCCGGTCGCCGGGCTTTTTTTGTTCATCACTTCTTTCAGTGCTTCATAGAACTGGTCTGAATGGGCCACCGTGTTGCCTGGCTTCATTTCGAACATATTTAATCCTCGAGATGGAAGGATGTCTGATATCACTGAGATGAAGTAAGGGGACACAAAGCGAGCGCCGTTTTTATTGTGTCGTTCAAACATCTTCACGTAACCGCTGACGCCAATGTCAGACATTGGGTTCATCTCGCTGATTGAATAAGTCTTCCAGCCATCACGTTTTACATTGGCAAAAAATGCATCACCAAATGTGGCTCCGCCGTAAAGAGTGGTGCCCTGATTATAAAAGGCGTTCTCCTTCTTGGAGTCGCCCTCAGCTGTGATGCCTTCATTCCATGAGCCGTTGAGTTCCGTTGTGATCTGGTGAGAGAAAACAATGCTTTTAGGTACGTAACGGTCAGCGATTTTTGCAAAGTGCTGAAGGTATTTCTTAACTTCTTCGCGGCGGTACTGCTCCCATAGCTCTGACAAAGGATTGAAGAAAACATCCTGATCTGATTTCGGGCCATCTACAGATATAGTTACCGTAGTGCTGCGCCCCGGAAGCTTAGGTTCTGGTACGCGGATTACTGGTGTCGGGCTTTGCTTACGATCTACATAAGAGAAAGCTCGGTTATCCAGTAAGGTTTCATTCCCGCCGCAGGTTTCCGTTAGCCATACACGGTGCGAGCCATATTTAATGTTTCTGAAGTCCAGAGAGTATCGGAAGCCAACATTAGGATTTTTGATTTTTGTAGCCTGAGCAACATCAGTGCGATTTAAGCCATAGGTTGCCTTGCCTATTTTCTTTCCGTCAAGATATACATTTATCTTTGCTTTGCATTTTCTTGAATCGGTCATCCAGCCGTAAATATCCATTCTTCCAGATGAAAATTCGTCGTTATGCTCCAGGAATGAATTAAGCATTTGTTTGCGAATATTTTTTGATGGAGGAGTGACTTCGTCAAATGACTTATATGAAGAGCCAAGAATCCTATTCATCACCTTCACATTGGCAAACTGACGAGGGAGCCACTTACGGAAACCATTTACTGACGATGGCGAGTAGTCTGAAGTGTCGTTCATATCGACAGAATAAGATGGTCCAGCCATGATATCCCGGTTCATCTGATGAACTTCGCCCAGGATTGATACGCCAACAATCCTGCCAGGAGTGCTTTGCATAACAGACTTTATGTGCTCAAGAGCGTCCTTGAAAACCACCTCTCTGTAGGTAGTTATCGGTGCTTTATAGTCAGAGATTGTCCATGGAATCACTGGGTATCCAAAGTAGTCAGAGATCGGCATGGGGCCGCGAGAGTCCCACATGATGTTCCTGCTATCCTTTGCCAGCTCTCGGGATAGCTTCTCATTTGAGTCAGTAAAGTGATTGAGAGAGAGATAAATATTAACAGGGCGGTTGATGTTTTTTATGACATCAATATCATGATTAAGGAACTCTTTGTTGACAAACCATTTCCCGCTAGCATCCTGCTGATAATAGCGAAATAGTGGCAGAGTTAGTGTGTAGCCTAGCTCAAATTTGCCATTCCTGACTTTGCCGTTATCTATTTTATTTAACGCTTCATCAATAGTAGATGCTGAGTTCTCTCCTTTTTTAAAGCAGTATAGAGCAGCTTCCTCATTGTTTTTTACAGATTTGTCTTTCATCGCTGAAGGACAAAATGAAACACCGTCAATATGAGGGGTGATATAGGTCACCCCCGCGAAAGAAAATGAGGATGTCAGTATTAAGGAGTAGAGCAGCTTATTCATTAAGATAGAATTCCCTTTGAGTTATGCGCTCATATTATCACCGCGCATAATCACCATCAATTCATCTTCGTGTCACCCCTGCTCTTCCTTGCGCTCTATCGCCTCTTTCACCTGTCGATTGATTGAGTTGATGAGAGTGGCAACTTCGCAGTAAGGCATGACTTTTAGTGCTCTATCAAGAACCTTCATATCTTCTTCTGAGAATTCAATAAAAAACATTTCATCACCTTATGATGCGTAGTATGGAACTTTTTTGTTAACTCCATCCACTGTGATCGTGACAAAACCATCAGGAGCTGTTGGCAAGGTTCTGGAACCGGCAGTGGCTGATGTGGATGAAAGCGTTCCGGGGAAGGCTATACCTGCTGCAGCATTAATTTTTGATGAGAAGTTAAGCCCGTTTGTGTTTGCATAAATGGTGTTGGCTGATGAAGCATCAAAGGCAATAACCTGACCGGCCGCGAGCCGGATGGCTTGGTCGCTGGTGTATGTCGCAGTTGAAAGGTCGATGCCGCGAACAAGCGATCCCTCATCTTTTATCAGCGCCGCCGTAGCCTGGGTCGTGGTGGCCTTACTGTAAAGAACCGCGTCTCCAACGCTGGCGATAACACGTATAGCCTCCCTTACTCGCACCCCAACGCCTTCAGTCGATACGAGAAGTCCAACGCCCCACTCTGCACCAATAGTGTTGTCGCTTGGTGTTTTAATGGCCGCGTGAAGAGCTACTCGTTGAGGGGTGGTTGTATCTCCACCACGGCTGACAGCTGTTACTTCAAGTCCGATTGTCGCCCCTGTGGCGGTGGAATTAGCGTTGTCCTGAATTTCCAGGCATGCAGCCCACGTTGCAGCAGTACCGTTCTTTTTTGCCTGACCATAAATGGCAACGTTTTGTGGCGAGGCTACACCATCTACAATGTCGGTCGAGTCGACATTGCTATTCATCATGAACAATGCTGTCCACTCATAGTTTCCTGCGCCTGAAGCATTGACAGTACTGGTGGCAACTACAGCCGTTCCTACATAACCTGATGTGCCGCCGCTAACGTTGACGTCGCGGTTAATCTGCAGGACAGTCAGGTCATCATTGGTTGTAACCTCCTTGTTGATAAAAAGGCGCTGTCCGTTTGTTGACGGAACCTGAATAGTCGGCACCCCTCCTGTTGAGGTAGTTTTAATGATCTTGCCTGCCGCCAGGCTATCACTCACATCCGCGCTACCAAGCAATCCTTTTACTTCGACTTCAATGCTGTCATCAGTGGGAGACAATTTGTCTACACGAAGTTTGCTCATCTTTTGTTCCTATTTAAATTGTGTAGCCAGTGACGGATAAAGACCATGTCACCGTGCCTGTCCCGCTCACTCGATAGCCGGATGCATAAATGGTCTGTGCTGTCAGAATTGGAACTTTATTAATCACAAACCTCATGATGCCAATGGCATACCCCGCTGACTGGCCGACTCCTGATGCTGTGGCTGCCACCACGCCTGCCACGGCATCACTCTGAACTGTGGAGTTTGCATCTGCATACCCAGATACAGTGGCTGCATTCAAAGGAACAACTGCTGAAATAGACTGGGAAGTAAGCGCTGGTCCAGAAGCCGCAACGCCAGTTACTACATCTGTGGATGGGATTGAAACGGCATTATCGATTACGACCGATTCCTTAAATTTTCCTGATGACAGCGGCACCACAGTCAATAGAACTGATGACGTGTAACCTGAAGGCATGCTTGCAGCAAACAGCGGCGCGGATGAAGATGATGCATCAATGCCGTACAGCGCTGGCGCGTTTCCGTTGTAAATTAGGTAAATGGCCAGGTAATTAGATGATGAAACACTTGCACTTACCCCGCCAGCTGCTGCAACGGTGGCGAGGTTAATGGTCAAAGAGAATGAACCAATCTCAAACTTCAGCCCCTTCTCACTAACGCCGGTTATGGCATTAGCGCCTGTCAGAGTTGCTGCTGTTGCAGATGCGGAAAGGGAGCCGCGTAATCTGCTTACCATGGGCATTGCTGCTTCACGAACAGGATTACCACCGGCTGTAGAACCATCGCCACTATAGAGGCGATTAGTTGTTGTATCTAATACCAGCTCGCCACTTAATGGTGTGTATGCTGCTACCTTAGCAGTTACTCCGCGCTTAATCTGAATAGAGGTTGCCATTAATATGCCCTTACGCCAGCGTGCCGAGGTCAACAGCGCCTAACGTCAGTGCAATTGACACGTTAGCGGAGCCATCAACACCAGTTTTCGAACCAGTGACATCTCCAGTGAAGGCGAAGGTACGTCCTGTTGTCCAGGTCGCTGCGGATGCCACAGTGAGCGGCTTCCCACCTGCCGTAGTACCGTCGCCGATCACCAGCCGCCAGTTGTCTGTGTCGATTACCACCTCGCGAGCAAGTGGTGTGTATGCGGCGACCTTTGCGGCAGTGCCGCCTTTTAACTGCAGTGATGCTGCCATGTGTTTTCCTTAGAGTTCGCCGTAATCGACGTTTGTTCCTGAGCTACCAGCCTGCTGACCGTTTGCGATCGTCCAGTAACTACCTTCAGGAATAGTGACTTGCTGACCGGCGCTGATAGTCACTTCAGGGCCGAATGACCAGGCATTCATGTTGTCGGGAATAGTGACGCTGTTATCTACTGATTGTTTATGCCAGGAGATCACTGAGAAGGCGCTGGATTCCAATGGAACATTGCCTGTAAGTTGCTCCTGAATATTGGCGTCGGCCGCCGCGCGCGCATTAGCTTCTGCAATATCGGCCGCCTTTCTTTCGGCGGACTCAGCAGAAACTTCGTCGTCAACGTACTGCTTGAAATCCGATACCGACTTATCGACGTAATGCTTGGGCACAGCATCATTGCCATCAACAGGCGTTGCCAGATTGCTGATTCGGTTATCAAGAGCGTCATAATATCTGGCAAAGAAACTTGGCTTTTTGAGAGACAAAGAATCGAATCGCCAGCCATACTCCTGAATCAGCATGGTCAGCTTATCCAGCGCAGCCTCATGAGATGCTGCCGGGAACTTGCCGTTCTCGTAATACTTCGTTTCTTGTGTTAATGGTGGATTTCGGTAAATGAGGATGGTCTTTCCTGACGCAGTGACAGTGCCGAAAGTGAGAGACCCACCTCCGCCATCTCCTGCTCCAGTGACGGTGAAGTCAGTGCCATTAACCGGCTCGCTGAGATTTCCAGTTGAATCTGCAACCATCACTGAGATGTCACTGTTCAGCAGGAAATAAAAGGGAATGGTGAATGTTGCCGTGACCCCGTCAGCGTTATACTCCACGTAACTTTGGGTGGATGAGACTGTCATCTGCCTTTCTCCGGGCGTGTGTAACCACCACAGGGAGATCCTGCGGTAAGAGGTTTGATGCGAAACATTCAGACAAGCGACATTGAAATGACCGCCATTGCGGCGGCGGTGCTATCTATTATCTCCATCCCTTATCTGGATTGGTGGGGATTACTGGTAGGCCCAACGATGGTAATGATGTTCGCGCGGGCCTATTACTCAATGGCTTTTGTGGTGTGGATTGGCGAAACCTTCAAAAGGCTTATCGGCCGAGCATGAATTGCGACGGCGGCACAAGGAAATCGTTGCCCTGATTTTTCCTGATGTTCTGCTCGTAACGGTGCAGAGACCCGGGAGATAGCGCTTCCTGCAGCTGATTAAGGATGAGATAGTTCATCACGGGGCGCGCCCAGAAAAGATTCATGAACGGCGTGTGGTCGACTGTGAACCTGAAAGCATCTCCCGCCTTAGCATCTCCAGCCCTGGCTTTCTGGAACAACGTTACGATCTCATCAAGGTTTCCCGCGACAGGCCCAGCTAGCGAGGTTACCGGCCCATTACCGAAACGGTTTGCTTCGCCGAAAAGGAAGTCACCGAATATCCCCAGCCCGCCACCCTGCGCAGCTGCAGCCAGCAGTGTTTTGCTATCTGCCGGCCGCGGCGTCTGCCCCTTCAGCATCAGCTTGGTCTGCATGGACAGGTATCCGAACGTGGTCATCCACAGGAAAAGCTGAGCCAGTCCGACCATCTCACCCTTCCCGCTTTTGAAAAGTGCGTTCTGCACGCTTCCCCATCGCCCTTGCCCCAGAGGTGCAGGCGTGTAGCCGCGACCAAATACCTCACGACCCAGTGCCTGCTGCATGAAAGATGCGGTAAAGGATTTGTACTGTCCGATAAAGCGAAGCAGTTCACCTTCTACCGTTCCCGGTTGCGTCCCTTGCTTCATCAGTGCGCGGGTTCGAGCTGTAGGCTCTGTCATTGCCACCATGACGCGATCGAGCACATATCCACGCAACTTATCAGCCAGTTGCTCACGGCCTGCCTGAATGCTTTTCTCGTTTACGTTGACGTTGCGATCGGAAACATACTTCGCAATCACATCATCTGGTATGGAGTTAATGCCGTCAGGCGTCATGAACTTGCGACCCTCTGAGCCCTTCAACTCCATCTGGCGATAAATGTTCCACTCAGCCTCACCTATGCCGTGCAGGTCAAGGGCACGCTTTAAATCGCCGTTCAGCGATGCGTGTACGGAACCGGCGTTGTCAGCCAGCCAGTGAGAAATCATCGTGGCCGTCGTGTTACGTGAAGCATCTGTCCACCAGTTAAGGCCGTTGAGCTTGAAGAACTGGCGCTGCAGGCGGGAAACCTTGCCGGGAAGAGTAACGTCTCCAGAGAAGCGCTGCAGAATTTCATCGCGCATAGAGTCGGCGTAAACGCCAAGTGAGCTCAGAATCTGCTTCTGCTCAGGTGCTGAATATCGCTTGAGTCGTCCCTGGATAGACTCTGTAAGCGCCTGCGGAAAACTTTTCCCCTGATAGCGAAGCTCCAGCGCGTTACTGGCAAGGTCGTTGAAGGATGAAATCAGCGCGCCGCCAAGCTTAATCATTGAGTCCACTGCGCGGGTCGTTGATCCAAAACGCGCCAGCGCTGTTGAGCCCGGGATATTTGTTGCGCCGGTAACCTCTGCCATCTGGCTTTTGATCTGGCTGCGGCGGGCATCCGTGAAGGCGCGCAGACCTTTTTCATTTCCGCGCAGATCGTTAGAAACTGTATCTGCCAAATAGTTAAGCATGTTCTCCGGGTTTGTACCCAGAACACGCATCAGGCCAGTGTTGCGGGCTGACGACTCAAGTCCGCCAAATATCGCTTCACGCAGGCTGCCAACACCGTATTGCTGATTGTACTCGTGCCATGCAATACCGTCTTTAAAGTGCAGCACGCGCTCCTGACTGGCACGGCGTGCAACGTTCTGCGAGCCTTTGAAGCCTTTCATCCAGTCAGGCTTTTCAGAGGACAGGTGGACACCAGATGCCAGACCGTCATATACGTTTCGCATAAAAGCATCAGTGTCTGTAATACCCTCAAAAGTGGCATTGTCCAGCCGTGGCAAAATTGACTGCTTCCACGCATCAAAGCCTGCGGCGCGGATTTTCATCATGTCATGCCCCTGACGGGCGATATAGCCAGGCATCTTACGTATCCACGCACCCGCTTTGTTGGCGTCAATGCGCGCAGCTTCCTGCCATTTGGTGATGATCTCCGCAATCTTCACTGACTCCGGGCGGAGGCTGTTGGTCGCTTCCCCCTTGCCCAGTCGCCACATCGCATCTGCAACTTCACCGTCATTTGTGCCGGCGGCCAGAAACTTCAGCACATCAGCCTGTTCAAGGTCATGATTCAGGCCTGACAGGTATTTAGAGCGCAGCTGAAACTGCTCTGATGATGCGGATGATCGGCTGCCCGTGCGCGCCTCATTGCGACCAACCAGAATGGCAGACAGACCAATATCAGGGCGGTCAGGGAAGCTGTCGCGCAGGAATGCCAGCCGCTCTGCTGCAACCCGGGTGTTGATTGCCTTGTTGCGGGCTTCAATGACGTTTGCCAGCTTCTCCTGATTACCCAAGTCCTCAGCTGCACGCAGAGCTGCATCCTGCAATGAAATGCCTTCGTTCTCAGCCCGGATGCGCTTTACGGTTGTTTCCATGTCGCGCACCAGTGTTTCCATTTCTTGCTCAGACAGCTCGCGACCGGCTGCCTTGTTGACCGCCTGCTCGCATTGCGTCAGAAACTGATTAGCCATTACATTCTCCTGAGCATACAAGCTGCATATTCCTGATACCCTTTAACCAGACTTTCGTCACTGGCCTGCTTCTGAATTTCACCCAGCGCCTCACGCAGTTCCGGAGAGTCCAGTTCATCAACGCGACTTCTAGCCAGCGCCAGCTCAGATTCAAAATCTTCCTGAGCATTCAGCAGGTCAGCATCATCACGACTTGCTCGCTGGTAGTCTGCTTCTGCATCCCTGCTGGCATTCACTGTAGATGGCTCGGTGTCGCTGCGCGGTCCCTTTCTGATTTGCTCAATAGATGACTCACGCAGTTCGGGTGCGGTCATATCGAAGAAAGGCTCAACGTCTGGCAATTTACCCTGCATCATGTGCGACAGTCCTGCTCTAAAAGCATTCTGCCGCTGAGTCCAGTGGGCGTCATCGATTCTCTGCGCGGCTGTTCGTACCCCCTCAGCGAGAGAAGTGCGCTGCAGCCCGGACTTTATCTGAACGGCACGCTCGCTGATTCTTCCTGCCAGTCCGTCAGGGATTTCTCCACGACCGATTGCGCTTAGTTCCCCAGTGGCTTTTTCTGCCGCCGCATTACCTTCGAGCGCCTGATTTATTTCGTCGTTACGCGAGGATAGGGCCTGCTTTTCACTCTCAATATCAGCCAGCGCTCGCTGTCGTGCATCGCGATACTTAATGCGCTGTTGCTGGTATTGCTCAGTCCGCGACTTCAGCGTTGCATCCAGTCGACTGGAAGCATGCTCATTTGCGGCCATCTCCGCCCGCAGATCAGCTACGTTATCGATTCGCCCCTGCTGCAGGTTCTGAAGTGACTGCTGATACTCAGGGATTACGTCATCATATGCGCGACTGTAGGCGTAATTGTCAGCCTCGCGCGAAATGGTCTGGTCAAGTAACGGCGATGCATTATCAGGCTCACCTGCTGATGCGCGGCTCGGCGATACCGGCTCAGAAACAGGCTCAACACGCGCTGCTGTTTCAAGTGGCGACTCACTGGTGACAGTGGGCCTCCGCCCCCTAACCAAATCGGCAATTACTCCGCCACCGGCATGAAGCAGGCCGCCGCCGACAGTGCCATAGAAAAGATTCTCCATGGCGCTTCCCAGCGTGAAATCATCACCCTCTGCCGCCGATGCCATTGCCATGGTCGGAAGAGTTGCGCCGGTCTGGATGCCGCCCATTGCGGCACCCTGCAGAAATCTCTCTCCGGCTCGACCAAGTAAAGTGGCGGCGCGAGCCTCACCGGCGAAAGGAATCAGGGCCAGAGCTAGGTTACCCGGGTCAGCCATAGCTCCAGCTAGGTTTGCCATCACGTTAAGCGGAGTTGCAACAAAGCCGGATGGGGCAGCAGCAGCTATTTGCTGCTGCGCCAGCGTATCCTTTCGGTTCGACACCACATTATCCAGATAGGTCTGGGTAACGCCTTCATCCGGGATGTTGATGCTCTTAACACCGTACTGCTTCAGCGTCGCATCAGCCTGAGCCTTAGGCACCATTGCAGATGAAGAATCATTCAGTTGCCCGTAAGCACGGTTCAGGCGTAAAGCCGAGTTAAACGGACCCTCATCAAACCCCTGCTCGAAAGTAGCAGCAAGCGATTCACCAAGACCTGACGCGGCATTGCCAATCGGCTGGTTAATACCCTGACCAGGGTCTTGTGTGTAAATCGTCAACGCTGTACTCCTTGCTGAAAGTTATCACCGAACAATGCGCGCTCCGGTGTCATGCCGCCTTTTTTCGCGTCAAACTTGGTGGGCGATGAGAAGAACTTGCCGATGCTGTTGAGTAACCCGCGATTCTGCTGGCCTGATTTTGAAAGCTCATCGAAGCTGGCAGTAATAGGCGCGCCATTACTACCATTCACAACAAGACCATTCAGGGTTAACAGCAGGCCGGACTCGTCTGCATTTGTAACCCACTCGGCGTTATCACGAATACGCGACAGGCTTTGCTGCCGATTAATCTCGTCACCCAGTCGCGGGTCACCCTGCAGAGGCATAATCTGGTCTGCCTTCAGGTTTTCCAGATAATGGTTCGCTCCATCGCGGACGTCGCTCAAATCGAGACCGTATTTAACCGGCAGGCGCCATGAGCCCTGAGTCTGATACTGCGAGCCGAGGACATCCTGATAGGCCTGCTTCGCAGCATCGCCCGGGCTCATCCCTTTCTGAATGTTGAGGTAGGTAAGGCGACGCCCCTGCTCGTTGAAGTTGTTCCAGACGCCAACTCCACCTGGCTGATTAACCATCGTGGTAGCAAAGTCCTTTGACTGGCTGGCCCACTCACTGTCTGCAGAGTCAGATGCACCCTTGTTATCCGTATTGATGGCGTCTTTGATATCGCCAGTTTTAACGTTGCGGTTTTGCCACAGTGTGTTTGCCGATCGCGGGTTATCCGCTGCCATGACAACCTGAAGAACGGGGCCTGCTTTCTTCTGGACCTGTTGCATCACCTGGTCGGCATAGGGCCCGAACTGACCGGCAATACCCTGAATTGCAGCCACGCTCTGCTCCTTACTGGTGTCAATCTGCTGAAGAATGCCATCAGCCAGCGCATCCGGAAGGACGTCCTTGCTCTTTATTCCCAGCCGAGACTTGTCCACCAGAATGGCCTGAGCCAGTAGAGCTCCCTGAGATGGGTCCTGCTGGTAGGTCTGGTAAGCCGCCTTCACTTCAGGGGAGTTCTGGGCCAGCCACCCGCCCGGGTCCTTTTCACGCGCACCGATTACCTGCTGATATTTCTGGACGGCCTGCTGGTACCGCTGCTGACGGAAAGCAAAATCATCCTCGCTTCCTGTTGGTCTGATGCTTTGCACTGACGCCAGTCCCTCACCTGCCGACTTCGTATTGATGTCGGAGTAGATGGGCTGAAGCTGATTAAGCAGTGCGTACTGCTGGAACTGCTTATCCAGAATTGTCAGTTGCTCAGGCGTGGCATCATGCGGTGCGGTGCTCATCCACTGCTCGCGGCTGATTGGGTTCGCAACCGGATTGCCAGACTCAATCAGAGCCGTGTCATTGCGCATCTGGTCCTGCATCAGGAGTCGGCGCTGCGTGTTCTGCTGGTCCACCTTAGCCTGCGCCTGATTGATAATTCCGTTTGTCTGCTGTGGAGTTAACTGGCCCCACGGAACGCCCGGAGCAAGCTGATTCGGATCGCTTTGCGATGACCACGCGCGACTCAGTTGAGAGTCGCTAACCGGAGCGCCATAACCCTCCTGACGGGCCATTGCTTTGGCAACAGCTGTCATTTGCTGCGGGTCATCCGGATTTATTTTGGCGTCGACAGGGATTCCGGTTTGCTGGCTTACTGACTGCGCATACTGGGCAGGGTCATTGTTATCTCCAGCCGGAGCCCATTTACTGATGAGGCTGGAAAGCGTATCGCTGCCATTGTTGATATGGTTGCGCATCAGCTTCAGGCCAGCGCGAAATCCGTGGTCAGGCGTGTCAAACTGCTCAAAGCCAGTGCCGTTATCGCCGCCCTTTCCCGCCCAATTATTCGTATTGCTGAAGCGGATATTCAGCGGGTTGTTATTTCTGGTAGCCAGAGTGGAAGGCGAGCCTGATGGCATTGATGCGCCATCTCCGGAACCAATGGTCTGGGCTGCCTGAAATGCACCGTGCTGGTCGATTACGTGCTGAGCATCCTTCTGGATGCCATACTGCGCCGCCGACAGCGCCCACATGTTTCGGGAGCGGCTGGCTATCTCAGCCTTAGTTGCCGGGTCCAGATCGCTCTGGTCTATCGCCTGCAGATGCGCCACAGCCAGCGCCTTAGCTGAGTTCGGGTCCTGCAGAATGGCATTGCCGACAGCGGATGCACTGTCATTCAGGTTAGCGACTGAAATCTGCTTAGCCTGATTCTGCCCCCAGTTTATCGCCTGATTCTCAAGTTGGCCGCGTGACTGCGCCCAGCGAAGGGTGTAGTCCTGCTTTTCGGTGTCGCTCATGCCGGGGTGCTGGGAGAAGAAATCTTCCTGGTGTTGCTTAATTAGCTGCTGAGCGGCCGGGATGTAGTCGATGCCGTCTTTCGATTGCTGCTGAGCGTCATTCAGCGCCTTGCCTAGTGATGACTGAGAATTAACAAAGTCAGTCATGTACTGCGTGCCGCGAACTGAGTTCTGCTGCTGCTGCAGTCTGACGGCCGCATCGGCAAAGGAGTTGACGCCCTGCTGGAGCATCTGAGTATCAGTTGACTGCGACGGCAGGTTAACCGGAGATGGGCCGCCAGCGCGTAACCCTACCTGACGATCGTATACCGGAATTCGTGCCATTATTAACCTACCGTTTTGTCATTGCCGAAGTGCTGTAGTAACTTCCTGCCGCGCCACTAATGCCACCCAGCAGACTGACCAGACCGGGACGCTGTGCTTTTGCCTGAGCCCGCTGTGCCGCCGCCTGATTCTGCAGCTCAACCATCTGCATTCTGCCGTTATAGTCAGCAGTTGCCGCGTCCATCTCAGTGTCGATCGCGGTTGAGCGCTGAATGAGTGCGTTGCTGCCTCCGCTCCCGGTGCCGTTATCAGCAAACGCAGCTGCCTGACCCGCAAGAGCCTGACTCCCCTGCCTGCGAATCTGCGCAGTTTGCGAGCCGGTCTGTAGCGCAACAGTACGTGCCTGCTGATCAAGCAGTGACGCGTTGTAGTTGCTGTTGCGTGATGCCGTGTAGCCCTGAGCCATTGCGCTTACGCTGTTCAGACCCGATGAGGCAACGGATGACCATGCGGCTGGGTTGTTATTTACTGCCTGTGTAAACTGCATCGCCAGACCTCACTATGCTGTACATTTTGGCGTCCTCACCATCTGGTCCTGCGCGACGCATGGTTCCTTCATACTCAAACCCGATCAGCTCTAGCCACCTTTCTGCCTCCGGAAAGGAGGACATGGTTTCGAGCCTGACATAGTCATTCAGGCCTGCAGCAATAAGCCGCCTTGCCGCCCGGTACAGCTGAGTCCACTGGTGAGGGATGTCTTCTGTGACAATCAGGTACAGATAGGCCCGGATAGGGTTAAGCTCAACCAGACCTCCGATAGCGATAACGCGATCATCAATCACACCTGTAAAGCTGTGATAGCTGGCTAACTGCTGTGCACGCTCTGGCGTTCTCTCCAGCGATGACTGGCTTTTCTGCGGAATAATGTCCAGCAGGTGGTGAGGTTCGTAGGGGATTATTTTCATTCGCCGGTTGTCCATGAACGGGGATAAATCGCAACCAATGTCATCGGCAGAGGCTGGTCCTGAACTACTCTGATGCACCCCTGAGTGTCATAACCTCCGGCGAAATCGATATCCCGGTCATCAGTAAAAGCAGCTGGCGGCTTATCCATGAGGTCGGAGTAGTCACGGCTTTCTATGGTGTCCAGATATTTGCCGCCCAACTGGCCCGCCTTTCCACCCAGCGTATTAACGAATCTGAGTGTCAGCTTGCTGATACGCTTGGTTTTACCCTGCGAGGTGCCGGCCGTGCCGCCCGCCTCCAGTGGCAGGGTGACAAGTTCAGATCGGTATAACAGACCTACGTGAACGACTGATGCCGATGCCTCAAGGGAGATGCTCCCACTGGTCACAACGACTTCTGTATGCACCGCTCCGTCAGTGACCACTGACACTTTTTCACCTTCAAGGTGCGTCAGGCCTGAGATGGTTTTGGTCGGAGCGCCACGATAGCTAAGTCCGCAGTCAACATAAAACGCTTCTGATAACGATTCAGTAGAGGCGTCCCACGCTGCTCTCAGATACTCGACATAGCGCTTTGTTTCGCCATTGATGGTTCGCTTCACCACGATCCACAAATCATCCCTGATACCGTCAGGGTCTGGGATGCAGGAGACAGCCTCCACATCGCCATTCAAATCGTGACGATGCCATGCGGTAACTTTCTGTTCATCGTTGTAGGTCATTGCGACCAGTGAACCATCAGCGAGTACGACCCAAAGAACATAGTCGGGCTCCTGCTGCCAGGCCATATCAACAATGCCCGCCCGGGTTATGTGCTCCGCAAGGATTGTCACGTCGCTGGTGCTGTATGAGCCGCTCTCTAAGTCGGACAGGACTGCCCTGACTTTGCATCCGGCGCGCTGAACAAACATCGACGTAGCACCAACCTGCACTGCGTTGACGCCTTTTGAGCCATAAGATGATTCTTTGGTTATCTGAATGTTGTCGGGCCCGAATGCAGCCGTCGTGGTTGAAGGTGAGCATGTATGCTCTCCACCCGCGGTGCCAACCAACAGAGATGAACCGGGTGCCAGCCATTGAATGGTATTGGTTGAATCGGCCTCAATCTGAACGTTAATTGCATCGTCAGACTGAACCTCATACCCATTCGTCATGGTGGTGAAGTTCTCATAGTCGGAAGCTACAGAGAACCACAGCTTGCCACGCGCCGCGAACAGGAGTCGGTTCTTATAGAAAGCCACCTTTGTTGGGAATCCATACTTCGGCGACCACTCACCAAACGCCCATTTGTAGGTATCCCCTGCAGATCCCCGCACGCTTGGCGGGAGCTCAGTCAGAATTTTGCCAACGGCCTGCGTAGCGCTCACGACCGAAGTGATTTGGATAATCCCCCATCCGCCATTTGAATAACGCCATAAAACTGCGTTGGCTGAGCCGTCACGGTGGGCGCCGGATGTCCATGTAGGCTGGGTGGCACCAGTGTTGTTGCCCTCCATATCCTCGTAGTATTTCCCATCGCTGCGGCAGAACATACCCGCCTGAAACGTCGCATCTGTCCCGGCCTCCCACGATGGGATATAGCCGTTTTTGCCAGTTCCATCCGTCACACCGTCGGTGCTGGCCTCAATATAAAAAAGCCCGCCCACATGTCTCGAATCGAAAATAGCCGAGTTGGCGCTGATGGTGCACTGTGTGGTTGTGGTTGGCGTACCGTCCGGACGCGTGGCTCCATTCGCTGACCAGATGCGGAACTGGTCAGTGCGAACCGTGATGGTGCGATCTGAGTTGATATCGCGGAACGGCCCATGTGCGCCGGAGTAATCGAAAGCTTCAATTGTCCAGTTTGTATTGGATTCGCGCGACAGCTTGTAAGGAGGCAGGTTGCCGGTATGCGTGCAGATGTAGATGACATCGCCGCTCTGAACCATCGAAAGCCCAAACCCGCCATCACTGTTAGTCAGTTCGCCAGCGACAAATGGAGTCTCTACCTCCAGAGTTCCGCCGTCTGAGTTAAGCGCTACGCCATGGTCGGAATAGAATCGGATGTACTGAGGGCCGAACTCAAGAATAAACGCCTGCGTAGTGTTGAACTCGAACTTGGCCAGCCATACTCGCTGTCCTGAGTTTTTCACTTCAGAAACGAAGTAGGTGCCGCCGCGGCGCTCTGCAGGACCCTGAGAGCGAGGGATGAAATTCAGCATCGACTTAACGCCGGATGACCACTTTTCAAAGTTGGTCTGCCCCATCATCAGCGGGGAAAACTCACCGGCATTGAAGCTATTTAGTGATGGGGAAGCTGATGGCATTTATAACCTCGATGTTAACCAGGATGTTTCCTGCTGCTTAATGCGTGGTCGCTCGATGGCACTGGCTGCGCGGGCTGCCTTAATGGCTGCGTCAAAGTCCTGTCCGGCCGCCTGCTTTTTGGTCGATGACTGCGTGATGGATTCGCACATCTCATAAGCAAGTAAGCAAGCGAACGCTTCAGCGAAAGAGCTATCCCACTGCGACGGGTCTGTGACTTTAGCGCCGTAGCGTAGGTGCAGCGGGGCCTCTATGTCAGTCAGTATCTTCCGCCCTTCAATCTGCCAGGGTGAATCACGAAGCTGGTCAATAGCGCCTGATAGCGGGCTCATCAGCGCGCTATTAAGCACCTCATCCATCCGGAGGAAGTCGGAGGGAAGCTGATACTGGTGTGAGTATCCATAAGCTGGCGACTCACTGAGGGCCGCAAGCTTTGCCCGCCTGATGGAGAACGCCCAGCGATAGTCACGAAGCAGGCTTTCAAGCAAACCGTCATAAATCGCCTCGATCGTTCTGGAAGCTTTGTTGTTGTCCGTCTCGCTCATCAGGCGCTCTTCGCCCAGCTTCACTAAAGCGCGGTTTATGACGATTATCTTGGTAGTCATATCTCACCATTAAAAAAGCCCTCCGGAGAGGGCTGTATCTGATACATCAGAGTTAGGCAGCGGTAACTGTGATGGTGCTGGTCGCCGTGTGGCCGCCGTCTGCGGTGGTGACGGTGATAGTCGCCGTGCCTGCAGCAACACCTTTCACCGTGATGGTATTGCCGGAACGAGTCACGGTTGCCACAGCGGTGTTGGATGAGGTTGCAGAGATCGCCGGGTTGCTCGCGTCAGAAGGCGACACGCTGGCTGTCAGGGTTACGTTCGCACCCACGGCCACGCTGGCAGTGGTCGGGCTGACGCTCACGCCGGTAACAGAAACGTTAGTGACCGCTGAGAAGTCTGGCGTCGGAGAGCCAGCCGGGTAAGCGCGATAGCCATCCGGACCGAGCAGCAGCGATGCTGTTACGGCGCCAGCGGTGCCGGCGCCTGCCACGGTGTAGTTGACGCGCAGATAGCGCTCAGTGCGTGACGGAACAACAACACGAACTGGCTGTGCACCTGCAGTCAGGTCGGCTACGGGGATCGCCGCAGACTGATACAGGGTTGACCATGCGCTGTTATCCGGGCTGGTTTGCAGCGTAACGGTGAGTGAAGTCAGTCCAGCGAATGCTGCACCAACCTGCACAGCCAGATAAACCGGCTCACCGATGCCGATATCGCGGTCGACACCGAGGTCAACCACGTTGGTTGATACGGCGGTCGCAGTGACCGCCTGAGCGTTCGAGAACGTCAGCTCATTATCAAGAATTGCCATTGCTTAGCTCCTTACGCTACAGCAGTTTCGCCATCGATAATGGCATCGGTTTCGCGGAACGGCATGCCACGGAAATCAGTCCATGGTCGGCCTTCGGTGTCTTTGATGATGTTCAGGCCGAGAGATGGTTTCTCCACCGCCTGCATGTCAAAGAAGCCGCCAAGCGTGCGGTTCATGTAAATGCCCATGCGAGCGCTGCGGTCTGGCAGGATGTGAGTCGCTGCAATCATCAGGCGCACCAGGTCTGTAGCGAACTTGCCGTTGGCCTTTTCGTCCAGCATTTTGGTTACGTCGATATTCGCGATACGCACCACGTAGCGCCAGTCACGGACAGCCAGGCCGGTTTTCCACTGGAAGTGATCGCGATAGCCTTCGTACGGATCACCATCCGCATCGAAAAGCGTCTGCTGGCCCTTGTCGGTATGGCTGAGGCCGGCTTTAGAGCCTTTCGGGTACAGGCCATGAACAGTCTGATCGCCCCAGCCCACGATGTAGATCGAGGTCAGGTTGCTGCCTGTGCCGCCAGCGTCGATGATGTTTTTGCCGTTCTCTGCGTCTTTGTCGTTATAACGCGTCGCAAAGCCATCGAATGAAGCAGGGTCGTTCGCCTTGTTGCCATAGAACAGAGTTGAGGCCATCTGCTGGTTCATGCCTTCAATAAAGGCCTGAGCTTCGGACAGGCGGAATGCACCGGTGTTGCCGTTCAGGTCAGCCAGCTCTTTATCGACCTCAGAGTAGGTTTCCATGATCGCAACAGCTTCATCGACCTGCGCTGTGGTCGACTTGCCTTTACTCACACCCTTGTTGATGCGACGCCACTGAGCGGCGGGCAGCGAGGTGCGAACGGTGGTGCGGTGGTGGGTCGGCGCGTTGGATTCGATGAACGGCATATCCAGTAGGATAGGGTTCTTCTGGTTCAGCATCTCAATGATGCGAGCCTGTTTCAGGTCGGGGTCCTGACGCTTAGCCCAGTCGGCCAGGGTAAGGGCCGTGTTACCAATAATAGCCATCGGTTATGGTTCCTTTAGTTGCTTCCGTAGAAGATGTCTTCTGTTGATTTGGGTCCGCTCTGAGACGGCTCGCCATTGATGACCTTCGCCTCGGAAAGCGACTGGCCGATTTTGTGGAATGCTTTGACGATGTGAGGATTGCTACCCAGCCCGCTCTCTTTCAGCGCCTGAATGGCTTCAGGTGCCAGATACGCAGAGATGGCCTTGTTGGCTACTGCAACATTGGTATCGAAGTTATTGCCCCACTCCTTGCGGATGGCAGCAACATTCTCTGTGGCCTGTTGCTCGCGCTGCTGATTAAACTGCTCAACCATCTGCGACTGCTGGGTGTTGTACCACTCAGCGATACCCTGAGCCTGCGACTTGCTGAGCCCAAGCTCATGCATCTTGCCGCTGGCCGCGCCGGCAAACTCACCGCTGTCACCTTCTGGTACTGGCAGCTCATAGCCATCAGCCGTCTCAGGTCGTCCGAGTTTGTTCCAGACGTTGCCCCAGCCCTCTGCATCACCCTCTGCAGGAAGTGCTGAAAGGAACGGCTCTGCGGGCTGCTGCTGTTCGTCACCGCCCAGCAGATTGGTGCTGTTTGACTGCGGCTGGCCTTCAGTGCCCGCTTGAAGAATGTCACCTGCACCAGACTGGTCGGCTTCACCGGCTTCGTTCATGTAAACGCGAATAAGGTCACGAATGTTAAACATCGGTTTTCTCTGCCTCGTTGATAATTCGGATCAGCTCTTCCTGGTCGAGCTGAAGATATTGAGAGATGCGACTCATCACTTCGCGACGGCCTTCAGCCACGCACGTTGCCAGCGGGTCTACCTGCCGGTGAATAGGTGATACCGTCACGCTGGACTTATTCACCCGGCAGAAGTCACCCAGCACCTTGATAACAATCTCCTGCTCTTTGGTGCGCTTGCCAGTGGTGCCAAATACCGCCCTAAAGGCACGCGCACGCCTCAGAATTAATCTGCTCATGTCATCCCTTCAGGTGGTTATTGCGGTGCGGGTAGTGGTGTATTGGCTTTCTGGTTAGCAGATGCCAGCTTGTCAGCTGCGGTCGCGATGTTCGGCGCGGCGTTAAGCAGGTTGTTCAGCTGCTCCTGCTGCGCCTGAGCCGCTTTGGCTTCCTGCTCTTCCTCTTCGGTGAGCAGCAGGGACAGCGGCATACCGTTGATGTCAGCCAGCTCCCTGATTGCCTTGCCGTACTTCACAAGGCCGAGAACGCTTGGATCGAACTGTGCGGCCTGACTGACAACTCCCAGCGTGGTGAGGATGCCCTGCCCCTGCTCTGCGCGCTGCATACGCACCAGCGGAGATTTGTAGTCGATGTCATATTCCATCCCGGCATCGATAAGCTGCTGAGGCGGATCGGGCAGCAGGCCGTTACGGGCGCAGATATCAATCTCACGCTCAATCATCGGACCAAGCTGCTCTGACATGATTCGACCGGCAGTCGGGGCCATGAGCTGGCCTTTTTCCTGAGCGCGCAGCATCGCCTCTGTTGCCGTCATCTGTGGGTTATCCACCAGAATCTGGAACAGCGTGACGAGGAAGACGTCATTAATCAGCTGGCGCTTCTGGTCCATCATCTCCAGCCCGAGATTAGGCTGGGAACCGGACGTGAAAGGCGCGGCCAGTGGTGAGCCGTTCGAGCTCATGCCACCGGGAATGATTGCCGCAGGCGTCAGGTTAAACGTGTCCAGCACACCATCATCAGCCACAAGAATCGGCGGACGGTTCGCTAGCTGCGCACCAATCAGCGTCTCACGGTTCATCTCGTTGAGCACTTTGATGTCTGGCAAAGCTGTCATGCCCGGACCGCGCCCGTATGTCTCACCGGGTGACTTGTAGTAGCGACCAATGCAGTACGGCATTGTGTGATAGCCGCTCTGCTGGACAATCTTCCGCCCTTCCTTGCAGATGTAATAGGACGCCCACGGCATGCCTGTGTGGTCCTGCTTCGGCTTACCGTCTTCGGTGAACTGGATTTCTGTGTTCGGACACACGCGGTGGATGAACTCAAACTTGCTCATCGGGGCTGATTCAGAGGCGCGCTGAATGCTCTCCGGCAGATTGTCTTTGCCAAACTGCTGTACAGCCTGCCGGGCGTTGAGTTTGAACTTGCGGTGAACGAGGTCGACGATACCCTGATAGTTCTCCTCGTAGTAAATCTCACGGAGGTGATACGTCAGGTAGCGCATGCCCTTGCCGGGCAGCTCGTCGACGTACATGCAGCCATTGCCAAATGCGCCCTGCGAGATGTAGTTCTCACTCATCTGGTTGGCGAAGTTGGCCCACGGCGCGTATCGCAGCCGGAACAGAACCTTTGTGACTTCCTCGAAGTACTCCTGCACTTCAGTGTCGTCGCTGAACCTCTCGTTCTGCAGGCCATGCCACGTCTGTGTACGAGGCGTAATAACTGACTCCATCGCTGCAGCAAATCGCTCAAGCGCAACAATCGGCGTTGAATCAATGGCCTTATCGGACTTCTTCTGACCGTCGCGAATCTCACCCTTGAAGTCAGCCCCGCGGGGTAAACAACGCTCTGCTACTTCCTGCCAGAGCTGCTCCCATGCTGACCGGGATGTTTCCATTGTCGACTGGTCGCGGAGTATCTGGTCAAGCAGTTCGTCGTTTTCCTTCGCCATGCTAACCGCCTAAGAGTGATTTCTGCCCGGTAGAAGATGCGCCCACGCTTCCTGCACCACCGGAGCCGCTGAGGATGTTGGCATTGATGCCCTGACGTGAACGCTTGCGAAGCAGGTCATCTGCCTGCGCTGTTGCGGCGTCTGCGTTTGGAGCCAGTGCTCCTTTTACGCCTGGCGCTTTATTCTGTGTTGCCGAGTACACTGCTGTTCCTGCGCCCACGGCAGCAGAGGCAATGGCAGCATAAGCAGCCAGAGCGCCGGTTTCGATACCCATGGTTAACTCCCGAATAGGTTGTATTCTGTGGTGGCTACGCGAGCCTTCTTGCGGGGTGATTTGATGCTGAACATCTGCTTGCCTGACCGACGCATCATATAGGCGTAGCGAACGGCTGACAGGACGTCATCGTTGATCGCCACAATCTTGCCGTGCTCATCGCGGTGATACATGCGGAACTCCTCAAAGAATTCCGGGCATGTGCTGAACACTTTGAACTTGCCATCAAGCATGCGCTCGCGAATCTCATGGATGCCAGGCTCAACCTTGTAATTGCCGTCCGGCCATGTCGCGTGCTCTGCCAGCATCCTGAAGCCTTCAGCTTTGTATTGCTCTTTAAGCTGCTGACCGCCGCCCTTCTCGTGCTGAAGGCCATCGTGAGGCCATGCAACGGGAACACCATCGGCCCAGCGTTTAACCATCCGCCACGCTTCATCGGCCTTTTTCTCTCTGGCCTTCCACACATGAGCGACATAAATAACGTCTTCATCCCGGTCTTCCCAAAGCTGAACGTGCGCCTGCGGGTGGTCCCAGCCAAAGTCCTGGCCGTCAATGACGAAGAAGTGATCGGGGCATGGGAACGGCTGACACATGATTGCATCATCGGCGAGGTCATAGATTCGACCGTGGCCCAGCATCGGTATGCCTTTGGTTCGCATGTCGCGCTGATGCGCAGGAAATGATGCCAGAAGCTCTGTCTTCACCTTTTCGCTGAGGTGTGGAGCATCATCCCAGCCAACATTCATGCACGTCTGTGCGGCGCTGGGTGTGTCCATGAAGCCGATAACGAGGTCGGTGCGACCGTTCTCTGGCGTGAACGTCAGAATGCCACGCCCGCCATTGCCACGGTCACCGGTCGCTGTACGTGTCAGAACCTGTGGGAAGATGTCGGGGTCTTTGGGTTCTTCATCGATGTGGAACCAGTCGACGCTGTCACCCATTAATGCGTGCTGGCCCTGCGAGTAGGACCAGAACTGAATCTTTGCTGTGCCGCCTGACTTGTGCTTGATGTACACGGAGCGTACGGCGTTTGGTGTGCCGGTCATGGCCTCAACGCCGATAATCAGCTCGCCGGGTATCAGGCCGCCTTCCCAGCCATTATCCGTTTTGCGCCCGATGATTGGCGTCTGAAGCAGGTCGCGGCATTTCTCACCGGAGTAGCCCAGCACCCAGGTAAGTG
This sequence comes from Pantoea sp. PA1, assembly GCF_056856975.1. NCBI lineage: Bacteria > Pseudomonadati > Pseudomonadota > Gammaproteobacteria > Enterobacterales > Erwiniaceae > Pantoea > Pantoea sp. PA1. The sequence goes on along the minus strand of NZ_JBXGEE010000001.1, from coordinate 133,846 downwards.
GCGCATGATCAAATCTGTGGCCTGTCCACTCATCCGGGTAATCACCCATCGCGTGGATGGCGTCGATGTACGTCGCCGTCTCGGTTTTGCCAACGCGGTTAGCAGCGATGAGAGCTGACTGGGAATATTCTTTGGTGCTGGCAATAAATCGCTTCTGCCAGGGGTGACGTGACTGATAGAAGCCACGATAGCGATAAACGTTCTCGCGTCGTCTCTTCTCTTCCAGCAGCTTTACCAGCTCAATCTTCTGCTCCCGGCTGAGATTTTGCATTGGTTAGCTCCTGCAGTCTGGCATCAAGCTCAGCGTCTGTAAGGTCGGTGATCGTAATGTTCTGCTCATGCGTCACCTTATCGCCATAGCGCTTCGGTGCCAGCTTGGATGCGTACCATTTGCGGGCATCAACACGGAGGCGGGAGCGGGCAACTCGTTCATGGTTGGTCTGCTCGTTGCCATCATCATCAACAATGACGTCGCCGCTGCTGTCATCCGCAATCGTGATGATTTCTTCGGCCAGCAATTCAGCCTGAACTTCGCGTGCGCGCGCGTACTGTTGCATGAAGTCTTCGTGTCTCTGCAACCAGTACATAACAGTTCTGATTGCAGGCATGCCCGGACGCTTGCAGATGGAGCGAAGACTCTCGCCCAGCATAAGCAGGTTGCAGATGTCTTCAGCTACTTCCGTAAGGTAGTCAGTCGGGCGGCCCATTTTCTTTTCGGTCGCCATAATTTCCTCTTTGGTTTATTGCCTCTTCTCTCAGAGTGCCACGCCTGCAACTCGCACGGTGGGCGTTCACCGCATGTCGGGGAATTCAGCTTTCGCCTATAACCCTGCTTCTCTGTTATTGATTAACAGCTCAGTCTCCCCGCGAGGATCTTCGGTTCATTGATGTAAGCTGAGACAGCGACAGAGCGACGCTTTGGGAAATATGCGGGATTGACTTTGTTTAACGTCGCTGGCTCCCGCGGGCACTCTCGACAATGCTACTGTCGGGTAAGCATTATCAAAGCCACTCCACGAATGGCCTTTGTAATGTCTTCAGAGATACTTCTTAGCCAGTGCTTTCAGCTCATCTTTCGCCGCTGCACCCAACTGTGCTACGCCACTCTCTACGAATGCCAGTGCCGCTTCGAAGTCCTGAACGCCTGATTTAACTTCAGCTGCCGGTGTGGCGGTAACGGCGGCAGTATCGGCGGTAATGCTAGTCGGGTCCGTTGTCACAGCTGTGGTATCAGTAATGGGTTCGCTCACTTCATTTCCCTTCTTGGTGATGAGCCATAGCCAGGCTCGCTTGAAGATGTTCATTTGGGCTCTCCGCACAGCTTCACCCAGAGGTCGTTGTGGTCGTTAATCGCCCTGACGGTTCGGATATCCATCAGGTCGGCGTCTTTGCCATGGGTGCGGATCACAGAATCCTGAGTGCAGAGAGAATCGACCGTGGCGACCGGCGAATCAGTCGTCGGAGTTGAATCGTGAGTTGCGCAGCTTGTCGCGCTGAGCAGAATCACTGAGAGCAGCATTGGCCTGTTTAACACTGTTCGCTTTCTCCGTGTTGTCGGACTGCTTCTTTGCCACAGCCTGAACCTGCTCAGACTTCACTTCAGCAGCTTTGACGTCTGCTTTAGCCTGGGTCTGAGTGGTGCCGATTTTCTTTCCGCCGAAGTAACTGGCAAACAGCGCGACCAGAACAGCTGCGCCGGCGAGAACCTCTGTCCACCAACCTGAAAACAGTGAAGTGATAAGCGTCATGGCTGACTCTCCATTTCCTGCTTACTGGCGAGCAACTTTTTCTGCCGCACAAACTGGGCAATCACCCCCATCGCCACCATGAATGCGCCAATCATTCCTAGGTAGTTCTGAGGCAGAAACGATTTGATATCAGGCGGCAGCACATTCCATGCATCGAGCGCATTTTGCGGGAATGACTGCACCCACGCGCTAAGTGCGGAACCAGCTGATGCAAGCCATACGCTGTACGCCTTGAATAGAAGCTTTGCATGGGCGACAAACTCCAGGCTGGTGTACTTGCGGATGAGCAGCACCACAATAACGACGGCCGCTACAACCAGGAACCAGATAAGGAAGTTCATATCTTCCCCTTGTAAATATCGTAGGAACCAGTGCGCATCACTTCAGCGTGGCGTCGAGCGCGACCAGGTGTCTGGCTGGCCCAAAGGCTGTTCAGCATCTCGTTAGCGCCACTATTGAAGTCACCGTTTGAGATGAAGATAAGAGCCCTGTTGAACTGAGCCAGCCCATCGACACCCAGTTGATAAGCCATAGAGATGAGAATGTCTTCTCGCGCCGGGTTGCACTGCTTTATCGCCGCAGCGATATTCTGGCGCTTGCTCATCTCAATCTTTTTGGCGTCAACAATCACCGCCTTCCAGACGTCGCCAACACTGCGGGGAACGCTGAAAGTGTAATTGCTCAGCGATGCCCCTTTAGGACCGATGCGGATACCGCCCGCCACAGTTGGAAAGCCCAGCGTGTCAAGGTAAGGCGTTTCAACGTAGCCCTCTTCAAAATTCAGGATCGGGATAATCTGGCTCATTTGTTATCGTCCTCTGCCACTACCTTCTTCACCTTGTCAGCGGTCTTGTCCGCCGTCTGGTCAGGCAGTACATTGAGCTTTTGCTGCAGGGCCGATACCTGGCCGGACAGCACATCAACTTTCTTATCGCGTCGGTTTGCCACTGCGCGATAGTCCTGCCTGATTTCTTCAACGCGCTGGTTTGATTTTTCGCTGACGTAGACAAAGATGATCGTCATGGCCACGCAAATCATACTCAGCGCCAGCATCAGAACTCCGAGGTAAATACCCCGCTTTTGCGCCGTCTTATTAGGGTTTGTCATCGTTTCCGTCTCCGAGCTTGCCAATCAGCCCGTTTACCTCAGTTCGGAATCGCTCATCAAGGTTCGCCCCTGACATAGCCAGCATGACGCGTAGAGCGTTTTTGATGACTTTGAGGTCGGTCTCAAGGGCAGATATGCGAATGATGTTTTCATCGTGGCGGGCGCGTAACTCATCGTTTTGTTCGCGAAGCAAGGCATTGTCCGATTTAAGCTGAGATACCTGGTCTTTATAGCCAGTGATAATCTCGCCTGTAGCCCGATTGCCCGCCACGATATTGGCAAGACCAGATATCAGTGGACGCCAGAACAAAGCAACCGCGCCGGTGCCAAAGATGATCGCGCCGATACTGGTGACTAAGCTGTCATTCATACCTGACCTCGCGGCCAGAAAGGTTTAGTTTCATAGGCCGTCTCCGGCATTGCCCGGAGGTTTCCGGCAAATTGCTGTAGGAAATAAAAGATCTCCCGCTGCCACACAGGAAAGGGTGAGAGTCGATGATGATTGGCAGGGGCGATAAACGAAAAAGGCCCACCGGAGTGAGCCTTAATAATTCTTTGAAATTTCTGTAGAAGCGCAGAGAAAACACTTGCGCTCAGATGTAGGTTAACCTACAATGTATTTCATCAGCAGGACGCTGAAACGGGAAGGCCTCTACCGAAGCAGAGGCCAACATGAGGTAAGGGTTATGATGAAGTTAATCATCATCCTGATTGTTCTCTTAGTGATTAGCTCGCCAGCTTACTAAGACAGTCAGGCGGAGGGGAGAAATCCCCTCCAACCCCACCCCAGATTTTAGAGTGGTGACGTTATGAAATCAACTAACGACGATCGGCAAAAACGCAGTGATGAGAAGCGCGGCATGAAGGTGAAAGGCATCAAATTGCACACCGACACAATCGCGCTTCTTGAATCACTGGCAGAGCAAACAGGACTACCTCAGTCAGCAGTAGTGACGAAGGCTTTGGCGATGTTTGCCGAAAGTATCAAATCTTAATCGTGACTTCGCAGCAGTTATGGACACCTATCCCATGGAAGGGATAGTTTCATGCTTATACCCTGAAGCGGATAATAAAAAAGCCCCGCCGACTGGTGAGGTCGCGAGGCTCTTTGGCATCCACATTTATCAGTGATGGAACTGACTGGATTAAGTTATCGCGTTAAACAACAGCGCGCAACTTCAACTGTTAGGAATCATATCCCCAGATTCCTGAAAAGTAAATAGCCCACGATAAAATAATGAGCTATTTCCGATTGCGCTATCCGGTAACCTTATTCAGCGCGGCGTTGGCCCACGACTCTTCAGTTTCCAGCTTGCCGATTAACTGGTCATAGAACGGCTTACCACTCCGATCCCACGTAGCCAGGCTGATTGCATCGGTAATGGCGGCCACGCTGCGAAACGCCTCTACAGCAGGAATACGCTCATACCCACGACCACAGCATCGCTTACAGTCGCCCATCACCGGCACGCCCTGCTCTTCAGTCAACTTGCGATCAACCGCTCGCCCTCTCCCGCTGCAGTCCCGGCATGACGACGATACGACGCCCTTACCGTTACAGGTCTTGCAGAGAACCCGGACAACCTCCTTCACACTCCGAGCGGCGCCACCCGAAAGCGGCGACTTCATACTGAACACGTCAGCCTCAATAAATCCTTTAGCCTGGCAGCATTCGCACGGTTTGACGCTGGCCGCACTGCGGCAATAATCCATGTACGCATAAGTTGCGAGAGTTTGCATCACAGCTGGTTTAACATCAGGGTCTAGCTTGCGAAGGGCGGCAACCTTATCGCAGGTACTCAAAGCATATTCAGTCAATAACGATACGGCGCGTCGGGCGTCGTTATCGCTTACTCCAACCTTCCCCATAAACGCACTATAACCCAGAGGAGCGCGACTTTGCGTCATTCCCATAGCTGCCATGTAGTCAGTGCCAGATAACGCATCAGAGGCTGTTGCAGGCGGCATACCGGCAAAGCTTGCTGTCTTCGGGAAGTGGTACTTAACGGTTGCTTCAAGACTCATCGTTTCTTCCTCTCAGGCTGGATGTCCCACGATTGAATATGAGCGGGCTGAATGGCTGGGGTGATTGGTCTGAAGTTGAGCAGTAGCCTGAGCCACTTCTCTCTGAGGTATAGGGTCATGCTGCCTCCACACGAACTTTGGCTGTCTGCTCAGGCGTTCTGGATGCGAACCAGAAATCCGATACATGTGAGTTCATGGCGCTGAACGTTCGGGAGATTGATGAAAGCGGGCCGTTAAGACTTAGCTTTTTGGCAAAGTCGCTGGCCGCACACGCGTTATCGGCCTGTATTTCGACGACGTGGGTTATGGTGACCTTATATCTTTTCATGCTGCTTCCCTCTGCTTTACCAATTCACGCAGAGCAGCCCTGTAACGCGCCCTGAGGCTGTCCAATTCTTCTCTGGTGTATCGGTGAGGTTCGTTGTTTGATTCGAGCGCCAGAACGCGATGAAGGCCGATTTTGGTGATTAGATTGATGCGGTATGGACTGATGTTGCCTGACTGATGCGTATTGCACGCACTGCACTGGCTGTGAACGTTATCCTCGTTAAAACGTAACTGAGAAGCCGCTGCAGTCGTCCTGTAGTGCCCTGCGTGATAGCTGACCGCTGTCGTGCTGCCACAGCTGATGCAGATATTCCCATCCCGCGCCCGGATGTAGTCGTTGAATGCCCGCTGGGTCATGTTCATCCAGTGGCTTAACGGCTTCACATCGGCTTTGCGTTTGTTCCATGCAGCGCGCTGCTCTTTCTCCAGGCGCTTTTGCTTGCGCTCGGATAGCTGGTTAGCGAGTTGGATGGCACATTTGGGAGAACAGACGGTCTGGAGGCTATTACGGGGGGTAAACTTTTCAGGACAGCATTTGCACTTCTTCGGCTTCGGCGGCTTGGTGCCTTTAACCATCACTTTCTCCTGTCATGTCGAAGTTCGGATCGGCCAGTAGCCACAGGTCGAGACAGCAACCACAGGCGTAGACTTCGGTATCCTGCAGCTGAGTTCCACAGCCAGCGCACACAGAAGCAGATGGCTCGCCAGCGCCAGTAGGCTGACTTGATTGGCTGGTCCCGTTCGTGGTCTTCATAGCGGCGATCTACCTCGCAGTTTTCGCAGTTAGCCCCGTAGTGATACTTGTCTTCTGAGGTAAGGATGGTGTGGCAGCGGCAGCAGCGTTCACACATAGTTCACCGTCCATTTCTCGGCTGTGGTGTATTTGATTAACCCCTTCTTGCGCATTGCCTGAAGTCGCCGATCGATAATGCGGAAGGCTGGGCTACCAGTCTCTTCAGACAATCGGGAGGCCTCTTCATAAACCGGCCCGCCATCGATTTTCATAAAGGTGTTTTTGCCTGCAGCAATTCGCTCCTGAATGAGCATGTCCATTTTCGTGTAGTCGGTATTTGGTTTCATCTTCAGCTCCACATTGGGTTTTTATACTGCCGGCTCGGCTTTGGCTCTTCCCGGGACTCAGGCAGCAAGGCGCTCACCAGCCAGAGGCGTGGGTCTGCTGAGAGTGTCTTCTGAGTTTTGATATTGCGGGAGGCGTAGCGTGAAAGGAGTTCGGCGGCGGTGTCGGTGTCTACAGGGTCATGCACGAACCATGTCATTCGCATGAGCACCCCTTACTGTTGCCAGCAGGCTATCCAGCATCGCCATGTTGTAGCTACGGCCAAAACCCATGTTTACCGTTCCCATCCGGTACTGGTAATCGTGGTCGGTATTGCCAAACCGCTGACGCTTTATCTTGTTGCTGTCGGTCATGTCATGAAGGGCTACATCCACGTTTTTCCGCTTAGCTGAGGCCATCACGCAGGCGCGGTCGGTGATTTCTTTTGAGGTGTGCCATTCGCCATCAGAAAGCACATCCAGAATTGCAGTGGTTAATTTGCTCATACTCTACTCCCGAATCGATTAGCCCATTCAGCCGCCCGCGCTGACTCGTCGCTAAACCTGACGTTCCGCTCGGCACCGAAGGCATGGATTAGTGTGATTAGGTCACGCATCTCACTGACGCGCATTTTGCTTGTTGACTGCCCCAGCACCACAAAGCCGCCGTTAATGCCCGGCACCGTCTCCTGCCCTTTCAGGCTGGCGCTGAAAATATGCTTCCAGCTCTCTGCGTCGAGCTTCTTCCCGTACCAGACCACCTGGCTTGATACGTCATGCAGGCAGGCCCAAAGCATGCGGTTTTGCGCAAGGCTTCTGGTGTCTTCCTGGATGGTTACCTGCAGAGGCTTGTCGGGATTGGCGGGTAGTTGCTGGATGGCAGTGATGCAGTTCTGTCGGATGTTGCTGTCACGCAACAGGTAACGTTGAGTCTCCATCACGTTTGTCTCGCTTTAATGCGTCGCTGAGTAACTTCCTGATGCCGTGGCTCAGGCTGAGTGTGCCTGCATGCTTCTGAGCGAAACGGCTGATATCGATAGCCAGCTTATCCAGCTCAGCGTCTGATATGACATGCTCAGAGCGTTTTAAGGGAATTACGTTGTTCATGCGTCCTCCTGATAATTGCGCACATTCTAGGCTTCTACGGCTTCTTGCTCGCTGCCAAAATGATTCCTCCCCCCAAACATCTGAGCGCCACACCTGCATGAAATGTGAATGGCAGATCCGCTATACGTGCCATCTCTTACGGTTGGTTTACCGCCGCAGAATGGGCATGGCTTTAACTTGTCACTCATATCACTGCTCTCCATTCTGATTGGTGGCCCGCTCCGGGATGATGCGGTAGATTTTCACTAGCTGGCTCCTTATCGAAATCTGGTAGGGAAATTAACCATTACAATGAAGCCGATAACAGCGCAGAGAAGAGCGCCAATGCAGCCAATTACGATAAGAATCCAGACTAGAATTGAACCAATTATCGAAATCATTTTTCCTTCCCATTACTCTCAATGATGCGGTAGGCGATGATGTCGACCTCAGTGGTTGATAGGTCATGGTATCCGTGATTCCACTCATAGCACTCAGCAAATTCACCCTTTTCAACCGAGCCATTTCGGAACTTAACCTCGACAACTGAGTAATCGCTTACTGGCTGGTCCCCACCACCCCACTCAATCCACTCACCCTCACCCCGCTCCTGCTGCTCCAGTATTACCGACTCGGCAATATCCATCAGAATTTTGGTTTTTTCGGATAGGAAGCAATTTTCGCGGTTGTATTTAATCTCTTCCAGCAGCTCTTTGCGCTTCTCAGAGGTTAGCTTGTTCATTGGTGACTCCTTGATTCCTGCTGCTCATCTTCCGCATCAACCATCAGGTCGTGTGCTTCTCGCGCCAGCATGTCGATAGCGTTCAGGTGCGCCCGGAACTGCTCAGGCTTCAGGTCGCGCTTCTTCGCAAGGTCGATGATTGCCAGCTGCAGATTGCGGGCCTGACGCATCAGCGGCGTATTAATTACCAGTTGAGTTACCTGTTTCATGCGGCACCCCGTGAGCGATAGGATTCCCAGGTGAAAGCGAGCGTGCAGCCGCCGCCATCGTTCATGCGGTCGATTACGCGCTCACCGATGAATGCGGTCAGCTCTTCAAGCGGGAGGTTGCTGATAAGAATCGTTGGCTTCATCTGCTCGTATCGGGTGTTGATCACCTCGAACAGAATCAGCTTTTCAGCTTCGCTGCCGAACTGCACACCAATCTCATCGATGATGAGAAGGTCTGGATCGGTGTATGCGCTGATTACCTCGTACTCTGTACGCTCCGCGTTCTTACCCCATGTTGATTTGTAAGCCCGGGCAACACGCAAAGCTGTGGTAAACATGGCTGAGTGCTGATGCTCGTTGATGACGTGCTTAGCAATAGCCAGGGCAAGATGGTTCTTACCGGTGCCAGGCTTGCCGCACATGACCATTCCGCCACCCTGCTTGCGCCGGTCGGCCCATTTGGCTGCGTAAGCTTTGCAAAGCTTCAGGCAGCGCTCTGCGTCCTGATTTGCTGGCTCGTAGTTATCCAGAGTTGAAGGCGCAAACCGCTGTGGCAGGTTCAGGTTTCCCATCAGGCGCATAATTTCGCTTTCACGGCGGCGGCGGGCAATGCTGTCCTCGTCGCTTTTCAGTCTGGAAAGCTTCTCTTCCAGGCATTTTTTGCACTCGCTCTTGGTGATCATCTCCTTCCCACCAACGCCAATGCTCATTTTCCGGCATCGCTGCTCGAATGCTCCATGCTTGTCACACACTGCCTGAATGAATTCGAAAACGGTGTTTTCAATCTGCTTAGGGGGTGAAGCAAGCTCGTCGAGTTGACGCTGCACCTTTGCGATCTTCTCGCGAGTATCGTTGGCAATCTGGTTTTCGTAGCTCATGAGTTACTCCTGCGCCCATGAGGGCATTTGAGTGTGACCGTAATCTTTCTCGTTAAACCGCTCAGCCACGGCGCGCGCCGGTCCTGTATTCTGCCGTACGGGACTCTTGGCCTGTTTTGGTTCAAACAGTCCGGTCCAGCCGTTAGCGATGCTGTTGTTGATGATTTCTTCAGGCGAATGACCATTCGCATGACACCGGCTTAACAGGTTGAGCGCCTGGGTGACGGTCTGCTTGGATTTGATTGCCTGTTTGATATCCCTGCGATATGAGACCCATGAGGCCCACAGATCTGCTGGAACGCATTCGGGCAGTACGACGTCCATCGGATCGAAGGTTTTTGCTTTTGGCTTTTCAGCCGGTTTCACTTCTTCAGGACGGGGGACTATAGGGGGTTTATTAATATTGTCTTTCTTGTCTTTTGAAGAATGTCTTTTGTGTGTCTCTAACTTCGAGACATCCAAAGTCTCTAACTTAGAGACATTTGAAGTCTCTGACTTAGAGACAAAGTTGCTAACTTGGAGACACTTGCTGAATTGCCACGCTGAGACCTCCTTGTTAACGCCGATTTGACTCCCTTCGACTATCAGACACTTCATTGAAATCAGCTCCTTCTTGGCCTTGTTCACGTTCTGACGTGACAGGCCAGTAATCTGAGCAATCTGCTCATCTGCGATGCGATCTGATTTCTTGTTGAAGCCGTACGTTTTACGGATGTAAGCCAGCATGAGCTTCAACTGACGAGCTGTTAAATCGGCGCTTGCGATAGCCTCCAGTAGTTCGTTAGCGATTCTGGTAAACCCATTATCGGTATCGACCACACGGCGCTCCACGGCCTCTTTGTCAGGCCTGATTGGTGAAACGTTGCTGTAAGCGAGATTACTCATAAAGCACCCCGCCACTGTTTACATATCCAGTTATTCCTGGCATACTTTTCTCCAGTTATTTGTGTTCGCAAATATCTATCAGGCCGAGAATGAGTTACCGCTCATCTCGGTCTTTTCTTTGGTCAGTAGCTGCTCAATACGCAACAACCTCTGAGCCATTTCAGACTCCGGTGACACCACATCCAGATACGCCAGCGCCAGACTCATCATCTGGAAGAAGCTGTGACGCTGCTTTCCTGATGGGCGCTTCATGCGGCTTACAGCTGCGTCGTCCAGGTCCAGCACCTTCGCCAGTGTTCCCTGTCCACGTTCAGCCAGTTTGTTCAGTAACTGGCTTTCAATCTCTCTCGCCTTTTTGCGATAGCTTGCAATTTCCATCATGTAAAATTCCTTTAGTTGAATAACTTGCGTGACATTGCGGTGAGCAAGTCACTTGAGGTTGCTCCGACATTTCGGTGGGAGCGGGGTCAGAGTTTTAAAGAGCGGTGTTGCTTACTTCTTGATGCTCGGGAAAGGCTTTAACTCCTCACCCTTAACGGTTCCATCGGACTGAACGGTCACAAAAATCTGTCGCCCCGTCCGAATGGCCTTGCTGATTGCACATTGGATAACGCCAAAATCTTTAGCGGCTTTCGCCTGCCCATGAATTTTTGCGTAGTCCTCAAGTGTCATTCGGTTCATAGGCTCACTCCTTGAAGATACACAACAAAGAATACTACGGGTATTCATTAAAGTAAATATCCCGGGTATTTTGAGTGTAATTACTTGCGGTATTAGAATGAGTTGATGGAAAACAAAAAGTCACTGACGACAGAACAGCTTGCAGACGCTGCGCGCCTGAAGGCTTTGTATGAGTCGAAGAAGAAAGAATTAAAAATCACTCAGTACACAATCGCTGACTCTCTGGGAATTTCTCAGGGTGCGGTCGGTCATTACATGAATGGCCGCATAGCACTCAACGTCCCGGTAGTGACCGAGTTAGCACGGCTCCTGCATGTCTCTGTTTCTGAAATCAGCCCAACCTTAGCCAAGGATGTTTCCCGCTACGCAAGCACGGTTGACGCTAATGTCTCTAATCCAAGAGACCATAAGCCAACTGCCCGCTACCCCGTTTTAAGCAAGGTTCAGGCTGGCGCATGGGATGAAGCCTGTGAACCCTATACGATTAAGGATGTCGATATGTGGCTTGAATCTGACGCACATACGCAAGGAGAGGCTTTCTGGTTGCAGGTGGAAGGCGATTCGATGACTGCGCCGATCGGACTGAGCATTCCGGCAGGAACCTATGTACTGTTCGATACAGGGCGTGAGGCGGTAAATGGCAGTCTGGTCGTAGCAAAGCTGACTGATGACAACGAAGCTACGTTCAAGAAGCTCATCATCGACGGTAGCCAGAAGTACTTAAAGGGTCTCAACCCTCAGTGGCCTATGGTGCCAGTGAACGGTAATTGTAAGGTGCTGGGTGTTGCGATCGAGACTAAGATGCGGTTGGTTTAGAGATTAAAGTTAAAAAATTCTTTACAGTTATGCTTGTAGCTTCAGGCCTAAAGATTTCATTAAGGATAATATTGTGGAAAAGATAAGCACACAAACTAGCCAAGAAGATTATAAAGAGTGGTTGCTTGAGCTGGGATATGACTGCGAAGAGCGAGAAGGCTATAATGGAATAAGAATTACCAAGAATGGTCTTCGCGTTTATATGGCAAAAACCAAGCACGATAACGTAGTCTTCTTGATAAACTTCCAGTCAAAAGACGGCCTTGACAATGATTTTATTCTTAATAAAATCAACGAGATAAATAGAACCTCAATGTCAGGTTGTTTATCTTATACTGACGGCGTTGTGCAATTTGGATTTTCTCTGATTAAACCCTATGGGATGGGACAGAGGGGATTTTCTAACTTTTTAGAATATAACATTGTACTCATCGGCTTCATTATCGAAGAAATGGGCCTTTCTGAGATCATAAAATGAATGATGATATTTTTATCAAGGCATTTCAGAGCATTGATGAAATATTGTCGCTTGATGTCGAAGTCAAAGCTGAGATTTCAGTCAGAAAAGTTCTTGATGCCAACAAAATTGAAGATTGGGATCGGGCCGAACTGGCTTATGATGAGATCCGAAAAGATCTCAGCGATGTTCCCAAAATTGCTTCCAACCTACGCAAGCCAGAGCGTATTGTAGTCAGGGTAAAAGAGCATATCTTTATCCGAAAGCATAGGATTATCATTGATGACGTCGAACAGTTAAGACGCTTAGATGCTGACCCCGATATAGTCAATGTATGGTCTAGATACTGCGAAGGTGATTTTGTTAAGTCAGATTTAGACCTGTTTAAACATGAGCAGTTAGAGTCTATAATCGAAATGAGAGAACAGGTGTCGCAAACCGAAGCGCACCGCAAGACTGTTCTTCTGGGCTATGATTGGAATCCTGATGAGGCATATTATGGCGATTCTAGTACAAATCCGGATGATTGAGACAGTTGGCAACCTCGTAACCTATTCATATACTGATGGAAACGGCCGCGAGGGTCGCTTCAACATCAACTCATCCACTGGTGAGCTATATCTCAACTCGCCAATGTCTGATGAGGGAATGAAACCCTACTTCGTTAGGGCTGCACGAAAAGTGCTGACCGACTGGAAGAGAAATGGGTATCTACCATCTAAGACAGCCTGGGCATCTTAATGCACCAAGCCACTAAAAAAGCCGGCCATTGCGCCGGTTTTTTTATGCTTGCCATTTCATAACAAACCCTGAGCGGGCCTTTTTGTGCCTGCAGATCCCACTTCGTAAAAATAAATTGCCTATCTTTTCAATAGCATAGCTATTCAACAATCGAAATAAATACTCTGGGTATTTACTTAATTAAATACTGAGAGTATTCTTTACCTCATCAGCAGGACGCAGTAACCAACAGAATGTTGGATCGCTCTTTAACATTGATGGGTTTTGTCTCCGCCGAAATGCGGTGAACCAAATTGAAGTTGGCTTTGGGATTGGATGAATGCGCAGGCTGATGCGCGGGCTTAGCTAGCTTAATTGCAAGGACAGGTTCCTAACCTGAAACCAGCCGGGTAGCTGCGGCGCAGTTCGTGGTCCGTTATGCCGGAGATCAGCGCCGGCCATCCAATCACCTAAGCCAATTACCGGAGGTGCTTATGTCTAGTCGTATCAGTTCTGAACAGAAAAAGCGGCTCTGTCGCCTCTTAGCTGAATTTGGTGTTCGGATTGAGCGTTCAATTAATGGTTTTAAGGTTCTTGGCCTCGGTAATAACACCGAGCCTCGTGCTGAGAGCTTGGATTCAGCAATTGATATGGCTGAAAAAGAATGCCATCGCATCTACGCAAAATATCTATAGGTGAAGCCATGACAATCGTAATGACCATTCTGGCCTCTGATAACGCCAGAAATCGCCGCAGGGCAAAACGTGCAGCTGAACGTGAGCAGGCTGCAGGACCAAAGCACATTAGCCGCATCGATAAGGCAGTCTCCTCCCCTTCTCTGCGTGACAGGCATGAGAGCACATCAGTGTGTCTGCCTGAGATTGCATTATTCAACGCGGGTTACCGCAAATCAGAAACAGTTACAGCGAGGTAGTTATGGCAACGCTGAAAATTAAGTATGAGAACGGCACGGAAGAGGCGATTGAAAACGCCTATACGGTTATCGATCACGGAGATGGAGAGATCAGCTATTTCATCGGCGCTGGCTTCACCAGATATCACGCCTTGCAGGTAGCTGAACATCAAATCATCGAATCTGAGGCTGCCTAACGCAGCTTTTTTATTGGCTATCGCAAATCAAAAGACATCGTAACGGCGAGAGGTTGAGTATGAGCAAATCGTGGCTCGTTCCATACCCAGAATCTGAATCCCAATATGACGGAATGCCGGTCTATTGGAAATATCAGACCACTGTGGAAGAGGATGGCATTAAGGTTTATGCCTTGCAGTATCTGGCTTTCTATCAAACCGAGCATTATGCGTGGCTGGTTCCTGCGCACTGGATTGATAATCGTAATTGCAAAGCCGAGCCAGAGCGTTGGTTGGCTGAGTGGAAGAATAAACAAGGACGATATGCCATTAAGAAGGTGGCCAAATCAGCTGAGCGATCTTTTGCTTTCTCATCAAAAAAGCTGGCTATTGAAAGCCTATTACGTAGAAAAAAATACCATCTCATGAGACTTAAGCAGGATTTGGCCGTGGTCTCTACCGTTGTGTCCCAGCTAAAGGAGGTTGACCTGACTCAACCCGTCATAGATTACAACTTTGGACACAACGCTGAGACAGAGAGTTGGGTTTTTAATTAGGTCGCTTAGGCGGCCTTTTTCACATCTGGAGGCACCATGTTAAGCGACAGTGACTGGTATTTCGGCTTGTTTGTGTTTGGCGTGCTGATGGTGCTGGGGTTTATAGCAGGAGGGAATGTATGAGTGAGTTTACGGGCAGCAAAGGGCCGTGGTTGATTTCCGATGGTAACGAAAAGTGGAATCGTATCGTCGATGCAAATGGCGACTTAATTACCACGTGTTTTGCTATGCAGAATGAAGATGACGCAAACGCCAGACTAATCGCCGCAGCGCCTGAGCTTCTTGAGGCGCTTCGCCAACTGCGTGATTACGTGGAGGACGTGTTAGCTGTGTCAACCGACGATTGTGACCCTCAGCATCCGTTAATTCGCGCGACATCAGTAATCAGCAAGGCATTGGGCCAGTAACCACTACAGGAGAGAGAGGATGGAGAAGTACGTAGAGTTATCAAACAAGGCTTTTCGGTTGAGCGACGAAATTAAGCGCCTACAAAGCGAGCTGGAAAGCGTAAATCAGGATTGGGCTTTAGCCGCTCTTGAAGAGCTTGGCGTTAAGCAGGGGCAGCAAGTAACAAGCGAAGGCAATACTTACATTGTTGACTCTCGATATGGAAATGCCACCACTGGTCAAAAATGGCTAATTGGCAGGAAGATTAAAAAGAACGGAGAGCCATTCGCCAACTCATGCACGATTTACCGCTGGGATAAGTAGCAACGCAATGGCTTGTCACGACAGGCCATGACGGTGCTACGCACCAACGCTGAGATTTCAGCAGGATAGATAACCAGAACGTTTCATCCTTATGGGGGCCGCAATGGCCCCCTTCTTTTTACACCAACCCATTCAACGGAGTATCCCCATGCAGGCTTTCGCTATCGCTGGGGCGGCATCGGGCTGCCCCAAAAACACCATGTTCGATTTCAAACTTACCGGCGCTGACGTTATGTCTTGGAAGCCAAAGAGCCGCCTGCAGCAGTTGTGGGAGCGTCTTCTGCAGGTTGTAGCGCAGGAGGGAAGACCATGAACGCACCGGCAGCAGCTGAGCAGTACCGCAAGCAGCAGGACGAGCTGGAGCGCCAGCGCGAGATGGCTGAGAAAGCCAAAGACTTCACCTTCATCAGCCTGATGCTGAAAAGCCTCGGCATAGGAGAGCGGAAATGAGACTGAACAGAACGGCCAGGAATGAGGTGCAGGATATTGCTGACGGCCTGCCAGAAAGCGAGCTGGAGCTTATCTCTGCTGAAGTCGATGCGCGGATGAATCAGCACAAGACAAACCCGCTCATGCCCGCTCTGTGCGACTTCCTGACGCGTCATTACGGCTATCCCGCTATAGAGATGTTCGATGAAGACGACGAGCAGCACGAAGCCGCTGAGGAGTTTTTGCGTGAGGCGATGGTGCGGGTAGCTAGACGTGAAGTCGCGATCGAAATCTACCGCAACAAACACGGAAATCAGGAGGCGGCGTAATGCAGCCTGGCATCTACTACGACATCAGCAACGAGGACTATCACGGCGGCCCGGGCATCAGCAAATCACAACTGGATGATATTGCGATAAGCCCGGCCATCTACCAGTGGCGAAAGCATGCGCCGGTCGATGAGGAAAAGACGGCCGCGCTGGATTTAGGCACTGCCGTGCACTGCCTGCTGCTTGAGCCTGACGAGTTCAGCAAGCGCTTTGAGATAGGCCCTGAGGTTAACCGCCGGACTACTGCGGGCAAGGAGAAGGAAAAGGAGTTTATGGAGCGGTGCGAGGCAGAAGGAATCACGCCTATAACGCACGACGACAACCGGAAGCTGAAGCTGATGCGTGACAGCGCCATGGCTCATCCGATTGCCCGGTGGATGCTTGAAGCACAGGGAAATGCAGAGGCGAGCGTTTACTGGAATGACCGCGACACCGGCGTTCTATCCCGCTGCCGGCCGGACAAAATCATCACCGATTTCAACTGGTGCGTGGACGTCAAAAGCACGGCCGACATCATCAAATTTCAGAAAGACTTCTACTCATACCGCTATCACGTTCAGGACGCCTTCTACTCAGACGGCTATGAATCGCACTTCGATGAAACACCTACCTTTGCGTTCCTTGCTGTAAGCACGTCAATTGACTGCGGCCGCTATCCGGTACAGGTGTTCGTCATGGACCAGCAGGCAAAGGATGCCGGTCGGGCTGAGTACAAACGAAACATCCACACTTTCGCAGAATGCCTGTCACGGAATGAATGGCCGGGCATCGCAACCCTATCACTGCCCTATTGGGCGAAGGAGTTAAGGAATGAGTAACCAGCCACCTATCGCCAGCGCTGACCTGCAGAAGACGCAGCAGAGCAAGCAGGTTGCCAATAAAACGCCTGAGCAGACACTGGTCGGCTTCATGAACCAGCCAGCCATGAAGAGCCAGCTTGCAGCCGCGCTTCCCCGCCACATGACGGCCGACCGAATGATTCGCATCGTCACCACCGAGATTCGCAAGACACCGGCGCTGGCAACTTGCGACCAGAGCAGCTTTATTGGTGCCGTTGTCCAGTGCTCACAGCTTGGTCTTGAACCCGGTAGCGCATTGGGTCATGCCTATCTGCTGCCGTTCGGTAATGGTCGCTCTAAATCAGGCCAGTCAAACGTCCAGCTCATCATCGGCTACCGCGGCATGATTGACCTTGCCCGCCGTTCGGGGCAAATCGTCAGTCTGTCTGCACGGGTAGTGCGCGCCGATGATGAGTTCAGCTTTGAGTATGGCCTGGACGAAAACCTGATTCACCGCCCGGGCGACAATGAAGACGCGCCAATTACCCATGTTTATGCGGTGGCACGCCTCAAGGATGGCGGCACTCAGTTTGAGGTCATGACCGCTAAGCAGGTCGAGAAGGTCAAGGCGCAGAGCAAGGCATCTTCCAATGGCCCATGGGTTACGCACTGGGAAGAGATGGCGAAGAAGACGGTCATCCGTCGCCTGTTCAAATACCTGCCGGTCAGTATCGAAATGCAGAAGGCCGCAGTGCTGGATGAGAAAGCCGAAAGTGATGTCGATCAGGATAACGCATCTGTCCTGAGTGCTGAATACAGCGTTCTTGAAGGAGACGGAGGAGAGTAACCATGCGAAAACTCGCTCAGTACCGGCGCAACAATCACCCGAACAGCGGATTTAAAGAGAAAGTCACCTTCAAGCTATCAAAAAGACCAATGACCGGGCGCGAATTATGCGCCCTTTTTCATATGACGCTCGCTGAGTTTAACCACCAGATGCGCGAATGCCTTAAGCCATGCAAATCAATCTCTATCACCTCATCCGACCCTGTGAAGGTTGGCAGAGTGTTTGACCATACCTACACGCTGGAGCGCAAGCCTAAGCGACTGGTGCCGCTTAACTCGGTGCCAATCATCATCAGCGGCGGTGGATTCGATGAGCAGCGCCGAAAGGAAGCGATCATCGCGGCAAAACGCCGGGCGCGTGTAATTGCGCTGGGGCTCAATCCGGGCTGCCTGGACTAACTATTTTCGCCGCGGCATTGAGCCTGACAGCGGCATAAGGGGTAAGAGAATGAGCAATCCATTAACGATCGGCGTCAGCCCACTTACGAACACCATCTTCGCCGGACGCAGCAAAGCAGTCAGAGGTATGGCTCTGGATGCACGCCAGTTTGTCGGCCCAAAAGAAGATGTGACCGGCCAGGTGCTCTATGCAGCCGCTATGCATCTAATGAACAGTGATGATATCAAAGTTTTTAAGCTGCCTGACGGGACGGAATTACACCTGCGTGCTGACATCAAGGAGGCGAAATGATTAGTGATTCAATTCTTGACTGTATTGCTCGAAACGATGAATGGGCGCTAACGAGGAAAGAGGTTATGGATATGGCAAAGGAGCTGCTGGCGCTGCGTAAGGCTGCAGATAAATTCAGGGTTCAGGGCGTTCAAATAGTAATCGACAAAAACCAGCAAGCCAGGGAGAGGCTGTCTGAGTTGGCGAACTTCGACGATTATGAACCATATCTTGATGGCCTTGATGATGCCTGCCAGCAGATAATAAAGGAGATTGAAGGCGGCACTCTTCCCGACAAATTTAAAAAACCAAACCTTCCGGAATAACCTCTGCGCGATATACTCCCCACAGGAGGACATCGCCATGTCACACAACTTAGCAGCACGCAGCAGAGAAGAGCGCGACAGGATTAACGTGGATTTAGCCGCGTCAGGAGTCGCTTACAAGGAGCGTATGAATCAGCCTGTTATCCCGCATGAAGTTGAGATGCAGCAGCCTGAGGCGATGAGAGAGTATTTCAGGGAGAGATTGCAGCATTACAGGAATGCTTCGCTGCAGTTTCCGCGCGGCACTGACCCGGTTTATCAGAAGGAGGAAGGCAAGTGATTGTTGATGTTTGCCGCTGTAAAAAGACAAAAGGCAATTTCATGATAGTCATTTCAGGGGCCAGCCTTCCTGATGGCGTACTGAAAATGGGTGGAAAATCCTATTCCAGCATAGACACATTCGATATGCGGTCCCCAAATCAATGTCGAATTATTGGTGTTGATGCCGATAGCGCTATGCGCGACATAACAAGTCAGGGTTATCACTTATTTAGTGCGAAATAAATGTGAGTCTCTGACAGAAAAAACAGACCTGCTCCGGCAGGTTTTTTTACGCCCAAAATTTGGAGGTAATTATGAACTTTCCAGACCCAGCAGATGAAGCCGCAGAACGCGAGCAGCAGATGATTGAGATTGCCCTGGCTAACCGAAAGCATCCAGAAATGTTGTTTACCGGCGCCTGCTATTACTGCGAAGAGGCGGTGCCGGCCGGATGCTTCTGCTCACCAGAGTGCCGGGAAGACTATGAGCGCATTGAGCGCGCTAAGAAGCAGAGGAAAGTGGCATGATTGAACTCCACTGCGGAGACTGCTTCGATGTTCTGCCCGCCATTGAGACTGGAAGCATCGACCTTGTATGCGCTGATGTTCCATACGGCACCACGGAATGCAAATGGGATTCAGTGCTAGACCTCGAGCGCATGTGGTCAGAGATTTATCGGGTAGCCAAGGAAAACGCGCCGATCGTCATCTTTTCAGCTCAGCCATTCACTAGCGTTTTAGTTGCCAGCAACCTTAAGCACTGGCGCAGTGAGTGGATATGGGAGAAAGGGAATGCCACCGGCTTTCTGAATGCCAAAAGGCAGCCATTGCGCGCCCATGAAAATATCGAAGTCTTCTATCGCCGCCAGCCAACATACAACCCGCAATTCACTCACGGACATGAGCGCAGAACCAGTAAGCGCAAGGCAGTCAATTCTGAATGCTACGGCAAGGCTTACACCTTAACAGAATACGACTCGACTTCGCGGTACCCGCGCGATGTTCAGTTTTTCTCGAGCGACAAACAGAAGGGAAATTACCACCCCACTCAAAAGCCAGTAGCGCTACTCCGATACCTAATCGAAACCTACAGCAATCCCGGCGATACCGTGCTCGATTTCACTATGGGTAGCGGCACCGCTGGCGTCGCCTGTCAGGAGTCAGGGCGCGCATTCATTGGCATTGAGAAAGACCTAGCCATTTACCAGGTGGCTTGTGAGCGCACCGGGTACCGCAATCTAGCAGTTTCTGCAGCCTAATCCCCCACCCACCCTATTCACTATCGCGCGCTGCGTGAGGAGTTGTTATGTCCAGAATCGGCATGTTCGCCCCGGCTATCATCGCCTCAATGGCCTTTGCTGCAAAAGCATGGGTGCCACCACAGTATCACTGGACCTCATACCCTTCGGCTCCTGGAGGCAGGCCAACAAATGCTGCGGCACTGAAGAGGCTGTCTAAAAAGCGGCGAAACCGCAAATGAACACCATCCACGACATTTCCCCCGGCGAGTTCCTCATGTGGCTCGCCTTTTTAATTTGCATCCTGCTGGCTCTGTGCTGGCCGTATAAGGAGTAGATATGCCGGACGAGGCATTCATGAAAGTCAGAGAGTACGCTGCGCTTATCAGAGTGTCAGCGTCAACTATCTATCGCGACCCGGCCCGATTCCACATGTTCAAGGTGGGCGGCTGCTGGCGTGCCAATTCAGAGAGCATGAAAAAGTTTGAACAGCAGGCAGCAAACGACAACAATGTTTTCCGGCTGGCTGTTGTAGGCGGTAAGGAGAAGAGGAAATGCCGATCTACAAACGAGGTAACACGTACTGGATTGATATATCGAAGCCAGACGGCTCGCGAATTAGACGCTCTGCTGGCACCAAAGAAAAAGAGAAGGCACAGCAGCTGCACGACAAGCTGAAGCATGAAGCGTGGGCTGTGAAGAATCTGGATAAGAGGCCGGAACGCCTGTTTGAAGACCTGATCATGCTGGCGCTCCGTGACGCTGAGGATAACGCCAACATCGAGAACATCAAAATCTATGCCCGCTACTGGCATGGTCTTTTTGAGGGTCGACTGGTTTCATCTGTGAGCGGCGAGGAGATTACGGAAAATCTTCCCACTCACAGCCGCATAACCCACAAGCGCCTCTCTAACGCGACGAAGAACCGCTACCGGGCATTCATCATGCGGGGTTTCTCGCTAGCCTATAAGAGCGGATGGATTGACCAGATACCCTACGCGCAGACAATGCGTGAGCCAAAGGTGCGCGTGAGGTGGCTCGATAAGAACGATGCCAGATCGCTTATCGGAAACCTTCAGCATGAGTGGATGAGAAACCTGTGCTCATTCGCTCTGCTGACCGGCGCGCGACTGCGGGAGATTCTGTCCCTCACCTGGCAGGATATCGACTTAGGGCGGCGGCGTGCAGTGGTGAAAGCGGAAGTCGCCAAGTCGGGGCGGGCAAGACAGTTGCCCCTGAGTGATGAGGCTGTACAGATTCTGAATCGGATCCCCCGCGGTTTCGAATATGTTTTTTCTTCCGATGGAACATTTCACGACTATTTCGTGCGAAGTGATTTCACCCGGGCGCTGAAGCTTTCAGGGATAAAGGATTTCCGGTTTCACGACCTGAGACATACCTGGGCGAGCTGGCATGTTCAGGACGGAACGCCGCTGATGGTTCTGAAGGAATTGGGAGGATGGGAGAAGCTGGAGATGGTGAACAAATACGCGCATCTGAGTGGTGAACATTTGAGCAGATTTAGCGGCGTTGTCACATTTCTGGCACAGGAAGGAAATTACGAGAGTGAATCTGGCAGGATAACTCTCGTAAGTTGATGTATTGAAATGATATTAATCTAGTTTCCGCAGCCGCTGGAAACCGATACATCGGAGAAACAGTCCGATGCAGATAGCCTTCTGTCACGCAGAGCGCGATTCCGGCTATCGGTTGATAAATCAGTCGCCCACTTTTTCCAGCGGCGCCTGCGGATTTTTGCTGATAAACATCGCGTCGCCATAACTGAAGAAACGATATTGCTCAGCCACGGCAGCGCGGTACGCGGCCATGGTGTGCTGATACCCGGCGAAGGCCGAGACCAGCATAATCAGGGTCGATTCAGGCAGATGGAAGTTGGTGATGAGCGCGTCGATCACCTGATACTCATAGCCCGGATAGATAAAAATCTGGGTATCGTCGAAGAATGGCGCGATCAGGGCATCCTGGCTCGCTTTGGCTGCGCTCTCCAGCGACCGGACGGAGGTGGTGCCCACCGCAACCACCTTATTGCCGCGCGCCTTGCAGGCCAGCACCGCATCAACCACCTCCTGCGGTACTTCGGCATATTCCGCGTGCATGTGATGCTCTTCGATGGTTTCGACACGCACCGGCTGGAAGGTTCCCGCCCCGACATGCAGCGTCACAAACGCCATCTCAATGCCTTTCTCTTTCAGCGCCTGCAACAGCGGCTCATCAAAATGCAGACCGGCTGTGGGTGCCGCGACGGCCCCCGGACGGGCGCTGTAGACGGTCTGATAAAGCTCGCGGTCGGCCTCTTCGTCCGGCCGATCGATATAGGGCGGCAGGGGCATATGGCCCACGCTGTTCAGAATATCGAGTACCGCGCGCTCATCATCAAATTCAATCTCAAACAGCGCATCGTGGCGGGCCACCATGGTCGCTTTCACGCTCTCATCTTCGCCCAGCAGTAGCGCTGCACCCGGCTTCGGCGCTTTTGAGGCGCGCACATGTGCCAGCACACGCTTGTCGTCGAGCATCCGCTCGACCAGCATCTCGATTTTGCCGCCGCTGGCTTTGCGGCCAAAGACGCGCGCCGGGATCACACGGGTATTGTTGAACACCAGCAGATCGCCTGGATTCAGCTTATCCAGCACGTCGGTAAAGACCCCGTGCGTCAGTGCGCCGCTGGGACCGTCGAGCGACAGCAGACGGCAGCCGCTGCGCTGCGCCTGGGGATAGTGAGCAATCAGGGATTCGGGCAATTCAAAAGCAAAATCGGCGACACGCATTGAAGTGTTCTTTCTCAGGCAAAAACAGGCGGCACAGTTTAGCGGAAAATCGACCAATTCTGAACAGCTGGCTGCGCAAAGGCAGTTCAGCCTATAATGCGGCATGAACTTTCTTGCTCATCTCCATCTGGCTCAGCTGGCCGACAGCTCCCTGCTCGGCAATCTAATGGCTGACTTTGTGCGGGGTAACCCGCACCAGCACTGGTCTGCGCCTGTCGCAGACGGCATCCTCATGCACCGGCGTCTTGACGTCATGACCGACACGCTGCCGGAAGTGCGCAGCGCCCGTCAGCTGTTCCGTGCTGAAACCTATCGCGTGGCCCCGATTACGCTGGACGTCATCTGGGACCATTTTCTGGCCCGTCACTGGCAGCAGTTCATGCCCGGCCAGACGCTGGCGCAGTTTTCTGCCGCCGCCGAGCGCGAAATCGTGCCGCACCTCGCGGAGACGCCGGTCGATTTTCAGGAACTTAACGCGGTGATGTGGCGCGAGCGCTGGTTTGAGCATTATGCCCAGCCCGCGCGGCTGGAGCGGGTCCTCCATGGCATGGCCAGCCGCCGTCCGCGTCTGGCGGCACTGCGCGACTCCTACCAGGATTTCACTGAACACTACGAACAGCTGGAAGCGCTGTTTTTTGTTTTTTATCCGCGTTTAATGGCGCTGGCGACCAGCCGCACCCTGTAAAACCCGATCCTCTGCTGCCGCACCGGGAAGATGCGGGCGCCTGCCCGCTGAAAAAGCCCGTCGTCCGCCCCTGCGCCATCTTGCCATTGCCCGCTAACTGCGGCTTAATGAAGCCTTTCTTAACAATAGTTACGTTAACAGCACAGCCAGACCGCCTGTTCAGGCGCGCCTTCCGTTCGTTATGGCACAAAATCATAAGAGGAAAAGATGTCATCCGCTTCGCAATCTGAAATTGACGCGCGTTACCGTTACGCCTGCGACATCGCCCGTGCGGCGGGCAGCCGGGCCCTGTCATGGTATCAGCAGCGTCAGACACTGGTGGTGGAACACAAAAGGGATTTACAGGATGTGGTGAGCGAGGCTGACCGCAACGTGGAAGCGCTGCTTAAAACATTAATCGCTGAACGTTTTCCTGACGATGCCGTCTACGGCGAAGAGAGCGGTGGCGAGGTTCAGGGCGCCCCCTTTGTCTGGGTCATCGATCCCATCGACGGCACCGCCTGCTTCGTCAACGGCCTGCCTAACTGGTGCGTGTCGCTGGCGGTGGTCTTCGAGGGCGAACCGGTGATCGGCGTGATCTGCGACCCCAATCATCAGGAGCTGTTTCATGCCCGCAAAAACCACGGGGCGTGGCTTAACGAAAGCCGCCTGCAGGTCCATGCGGCAGAGCGGCTTGACGAAGGGCTGCTGGGTATCAGCAACTCCAGCCGCACCGGCGGCGAAAGCGTCTCGCGCCTCATCACCGGCCTGATTGAGCAGGGTGGCATGTTTATTCGGGTAGGGTCCGGCGCGCTGACCAGCGCCTGGGCTGCTGCTGGACGCCTGATAGGCTATTACGAAGCGCACATGCATCCCTGGGATAGTCTGCCGGGCATTGTCCTGATGCGCGAAGCGGGCGGCGTCACCAACGACTACCTGCGTAACGACGGGCTGAAAAACGGTAATCCGGTTCTGCTGGCCAATGCGGCCCTCTATCCACAGATTAAAGCGCTGACGGGTAATCCCGCTCTGGATGAGTAGATGATCCGGTTACGGCTGCGTCGGTGCGCGCTTATTCTCGCCGCTCTCTGTCTGCTGAGCACGACGTCACAGGCGGCTGAGTATCAGCTGGAGAAGGTGGTCGAGCTGAGCCGCCACGGCGTGCGGCCACCGACGCCGGGAAACCGCAAAGAGATTGAGGCGGCCAGTGAGCAATCCTGGACGGTGTGGACCACCGCCGATGGGGAGCTGACCGGACATGGCTACAGCGCGGTCGTGAATAAGGGGCGCTGGCAGGGCGATCACTATCGCCAGCTCGGCCTGCTGGCGGCGGGCTGCCCCGATGCGGCGCAGGTCTATGTGCGGGCCAGTCCGTTGCAGCGCACCCGCGCCACCGCGGCGGCACTGACTGACGGCGCCTTTCCCGGCTGCGGCGTGCCGGTGCATCACGTCGCGGGCGAGGTCGATCCCCTGTTTCAGAGCGACAAACTGCCGCTCACCCACATCGATCCCGCCCGGGCGCTGGCGGCTAAGCAGCAGAAGGCAGGCGATCTGGCACAGTGGCAAAAGCAGCTGCAACCGGCAATTCAGCAGCTCAGAGCGGCGGTCTGCCCGCCTGCGTCCCGCTGCACGTTCTTCGATCGCCCCTGGCAGTTCAGACAGACCCGCAACGGCGGCAGTTACGTTGAGGGGCTGAGCGCGATGGCCAGCATGGTGGAGACGCTGCGCCTGGGCTACAGCGAAAATCTTCCGTCTGATCAGCTCGCCTGGGGACACATCACCTCGGCGGCGCAGATCACCTCGCTGCTGCCACTGCTGACCGCAAACTACGACCTCAGTAACGATATCCTTTATCTGGCCCAGCGCCGTGGCTCGATCCTGCTCAGCACAATGCTGCAGGCGATTGGCTCTGACACGTCGCCGACCCGCTGGTTAATTCTGGTGGCGCACGACACCAATATTGCCATGGTGCGCACGCTGATGGGCTTTGACTGGGCATTGCCAGGCTATTCACGCGGGAATATTCCGCCAGGCGGCAGTCTGGTGCTGGAGCGCTGGCGCGACACGCGAAGCGGGGAACGTTTTTTGCAGATCTACTTTCAGGCGCAAAGCCTGGATGATCTCCGCCGGCTGCAACCGGTTGATGAAAAACACCCGTTATTACATCAGGCGTGGCATCAGCCTGGCTGCAGGGATACCAGTGTGGGCCTGCTCTGCCCTTATCAATCCACGCTGACACAACTGCAGAAAAACATCGACAACAGCGCTACGCTGCCGGTTTCCGTTATATTGCCCTGAGTCTGTGGCTAATCATATTCAGGCCGCAACAAAAACGCGGTCTGAATAATGTTAATCCCTGTTAATTAGCGCTATTCCGCCCTTTTCTTAATTAAATCCGGCTGGCTTTCAGCGCCCCGCGTTTTGTTTTACGATAGCCGCGTCAATCATCCCTTTATACATTTTTTCCTGTAATATTTAGATTCTTTCGGCGACTGGTTTCGCCGTTTTTTATTTCCTTTTATCCTCCCCTTCTCTGGCCATTCAGGCCTGTCTGACGCCGTCTGCCGGGGAATGACTTTTATTCTGCGCTGACAGCGCATCCTTTGAGAAATTAAGGCGGGAGGAAAAGAGAATGAAGGCGGGAGATTGCCGGTTCTGCTCCCCCGTGAATCGGGAGAGCAGAACGGAAGATTAGCGCGGCTTGCGCACCAGCTTATAGCCCAGCAGCAGCAGCACAATCCACACCATACCCACGTAGAGTGAAATGCGGGTATCGGGGAAATAACCAATCAGGCCGATAATAAAGCAGAGGAAGGCGACGCCGACGCCAGCGGTCCAGCTGCCGCCCGGCAAGGCGAACAGCAGCTTACCGGCCGCCTCTTTGCCAATTTTGCGGCGGAACGCGATCTGCGACAGCAGGATCATGATCCAGACCCACACCGTAGCAAAGGTCGCCAGCGAGGCGATCACCAGGAAGACTTTCTCTGGCATCAGGTAATTGAGATAGACCGCGATCAGCATGGCGAACATCATCACCACGACCGTCACCCACGGAATGCCGCGTGCGGAAACCTTCATGAAGACCTTCGGCGCATGGCCCTGCTGCGCCATGCCGTGCAGCATACGGCCCACGCCAAAGACATCGCTGTTAATCGCGGAAAGTGACGCGGTCAGCACCACGAAGTTGAGAATCGAGGCGGCCGCGGCGATCCCCAGATGCTGGAAGGTCAGCACAAACGGGCTGCCCGACGTCCCCACCTGGTTCCACGGGTAGATCGACATAATCACAAACAGCGTGCCGACGTAAAAGACCAGAATGCGCCATGGCACCGAGTTGATCGCGCGCGGAATCGACTTCTCCGGCTCTTTCGCTTCCCCGGCGGTGATGCCGATGATTTCGATGCCGCCGTAGGCAAACATCACCATCTGCAGCGACAGCAGCATGCCGACCACACCGTGAGCGAAGAAGCCGCCGTTGGTCCAGAGGTTGTGGATACCGGTTGGCTGCCCGCCGTTGCCAATCCCCCAGATAATCATGCCGAAACCGGCCAGAATCATCACGATAATGGTGGCGACCTTGAAGAAGGAGAACCAGAACTCCACCTCGCCAAACACCCTGACGCTCATCAGGTTAACCGCCCCGATGATCAGCACCACGCTCAGCACCCAGATCCAGTGCGGCACCTCCGGGAACCAGACGCCCATATAGATGCCAAACGCCGTCACATCGGCAATCGCCACAATCAGGATTTCAAAACAGTAGGTCCAGCCGGTGATGTATCCGGCCATCGGCCCCAGATAGTCCTGGGCGTAACGGGAGAAGGAGCTGGCCTGAGGATTATTGACCGACATCTCACCCAGCGCGCGCATGATGATGTAAGCCACTGCCCCGCCGATGATATAGGCGAGCAGCACGCTCGGCCCGGCCATTTTAATCGCGTCAGCGGAACCGTAAAAGAGCCCGGTGCCAATCGCCGATCCCAGCGCCATAAAGCGGATGTGGCGCGTGCTCAGTCCGCGTTTGAGCTTATTGGTTTCTTGCATAACAACCTGTACCTGTGAAATGAAAAAACCACGGGCAAGCCCGTGGTTAAAGAAAAAACCGTGCTGACTGTTACGAGTGAGCCGTCACCTGTTCAGGCCCTTTCACCCGATCAACCACAGCGGCAATCAACAGCATCACCAGCGACGGCGGCAGCCAGGCGAGACCCTGGTCGGCCAGCGGCAGATGCTGGCTGAAAGCCGGCAGCAAATCTTTAAACCCGGTCGTTTTAATCGCATCGACAATGCCAAACAGCAGGCTTACCAGCATTGCAGGCGCGATAATCCGGCTGCTCTTGTTCCACCAGTTGAGGGTGAAACTCAGCACCACCAGCACGATACAGGGCGGATAGATCGCCGTCAGTACCGGGATGGAGATCTGAATCAGGTGGCTCAGGCCGAGATTCGACACCACCATAGAGAACAGACCCAGAATAAACACCAGCGTTTTATACGATAACGGCAGGTATTGCGCAAAAAATTCCGCACAGGCACAGGTCAGGCCCACCGCGGTCACCATGCAGGCGACGAAGATCAGAGCGGCCAGGAAGAAGCTGCCCATGTTGCCAAAGGTGTGCTGAACATAGGCGTGCAGAATCGCTGCGCCGTTAGCGTTTTGATCCACCAGCGCGCCGCTGCCCGCCCCCAGTTTAAACAGGCAGAGGTAGACCAGCGTCAGGCCCAGACCGGCAATCAGTCCTGCCAGTACGGTATAGCGGGTCAGCAGTGCAGCATTGTCCACGCCACGCGAACGGGCGGCGTTAACAATCACGATGCCAAACACCAGCGCGCCCAGGGTATCCATGGTCAGGTAACCGTTGACGAAACCGCTGGAGAAGGCCGCACGCTGATAATCAGCCGTGGCGGTGATCGTCCCGCCTGCCGGCCACAACAGCGCGGCGACGCCCAGTATGGTCAGCGCAACGATTTTCAGGGGTGCCAGGAAGTGCCCTACCGTGTCGAGCAGCTTGCCGGGATAGAGCGACACGCCAATCACCAGCACAAAGTAGATCAGGCTGTAAATAAACAGCGGCAGCGCGCCTTCACCGGTCAGGGGGGCGATGCCCATCTCAAACGAGACCGTCGCCGTTCGCGGGGTGGCAAACAGCGGCCCGACCGCCAGATAGCAGACGGTGGCCAGCACGATGCCCGCCACCTTGCCGATCGGGCTGCTGAGCGCATCCACGCCACCGCCGACACGGGCCAGCGCGATCACGGTCATCACGGGCAGACCGACAGCGGTAAGCAGAAATCCGATAGCGGCAGTCCAGACGTGTTCGCCAGACTGAATACCCACCATAGGAGGGAAAATGATGTTGCCCGCGCCAACAAACAGGGCGAATGTCATAAAGCCCAGCGCGAGAATGTCCTTCGAAGTTAAACGATGTGTCATACGGCCTGTCACTGATGTTGCGGTGGAAGTTGGGTTTGTGTTGTCCCCCTCGCTGCATATAAGCCGCGACCTGACTGAGTGTCTCAGCGCATTATGCTCGTCGCAGGGAAAAGTGCAGGTGATTTGAGCTGCTTTTATTCTGTTCACAGAGGGATGGATCGACAACGGCGCTAAGTAAAACGTTTATAGCGGAGAAAGGCAATACGGGATCGGAAAACCAGAAGCTTATCCCGCCATTTTTTCAAATGACAGAGGATAGCGTTGATTTTTGGCACAGGCACACAAGATGATGTGCCTGAAAAACAGACAGACGGTGGGAAATATCCGCATAAACGCACCGGCAGATACACAAAAGGCGCGTTTTACGCGCCTGTCTGCACAACGTTACAGCCTTACCAGACCTGTTTCGCGATATCGACAACCAGTCGAATCTTCTGCCACTGCTCGGCTTCGCTAAGGCTGTTGCCCTCTTCGGTCGACGCAAAGCCGCACTGCGGACTGAGGCAGATCTGCTCCAGACTCACAAACTGCGCCGCCTCTTCCAGCCGGGATTTCACCTGCGCCGGATCTTCCAGCTCTCCCACTTTCGTGGTGATCAGCCCCAGCACCACCTGCTGATGACCGGGCTTGATAAAGCGCAGAGGCTCGAAGCCGCCGGAACGGGCATTGTCATACTCCAGGAAGAAAGCATCTACGTTGACGCTGCCGAACAGGATCTCAGCGACCGGTCCGTAACCCCCCTCTGAGATCCAGGTTGAGCGGAAATTACCGCGACAGACATGCAGACCCACGGTCAGATCGGCCGGTTTATCCTCCAGCGCTTTGTTCAGCACCCGGGCATAGGTCTGCGCCAGCTGCGCCGGATCGTCACCACGCGCCCGGATATCCCGCTTCTGATCTTCCGAGCAGAGGTAAGCCCAGACGGTGTCATCCAGCTGCAGATAGCGACAGCCCGCCGCGTAAAACGCCTGAATCGCCTGTTTGTAAGTCTGCGCCAGATCGTCGAAATAGTCCGCCAGATCGGGATAGACCTCCGCGTCGATCACTTTGCGACCGCCACGGAAGTGCAGCACGCTGGGGCTGGGAATGGTCATCTTCGGCACCGCATCCCCGGCAATGCTCTGCAGGAAGCGGAAATGGTCCAGCATCGGGTGATCGGCCGGAAAGCCGAGCTTGCTCACCACTTTCACACCGTGCGCTTTGGTCTGCACGCCATTGAACTGAATGCCCTGCTCCGCTTCATAGCTCTCGACGCCGTCCAGGCCGTAGAAGAAATCGAAGTGCCACCAGCCGCGACGAAACTCACCGTCAGTCACGACTTTCAGGCCGTTCTCACGCTGCTTAGCCACCACATCGCGGATGGCCGCATCTTCCACCTGACGCAGCGCTGCCGCATCAATCTCGCCGGCTGAAAACTGTTCGCGCGCCTGTTTAATCGCGGCGGGACGGAGGAAGCTGCCAACGGTATCGGCACGGAACGGGGCGGTTTCTCTTTGCATGATCACTCCTGTCTCTCCTGCCAATCATTGCGGCAGGAAATAATTGCACTCTGATATAAATAGCCATCTGGATGGCTATATGTCTGAATGCAGAGTGACATGAGTGGCCTCAGTCTGCAACTGAAGAAAATTCAGCGATGATGAAAAAAATTCAACTTAGAGGATTACTGCAGGGCTGCACGCGCCTGCGCCATCTGCGCGTCAGAGAGCGGCAGGTAGCCCGCCTCACTGACCCGACGCTGTCCCTGCGCGGAAAGCACCTGCTGCAGAAACGCGGCCACCAGCGGCGGCAGCGGCTTACCGGGCGCTTTATTGACATAGAGATAGAGCGGACGCGCCCAGGGATAGCGGCCACTGCGGATAGCTTCCGCATCCGGGGCAATCGCCTGCCCCTGATCGTTCTTCACCGCCAGCATTTTGACGCCGCTGAGATGAAAGCCAAAACTGGCATAGCCAATACTGCGCGGGTTCCCGGCTACCGCCTGCACCACCGCAGCCGAGCCGGGAAACTCCGCCACGTCGCGGCGAAAATCGCCCTTGCAGAGCGCCTGCTGCTTGAAGAAACCCCAGGTGCCGGAGGCGGAGTTGCGGCCATAGCGCTGAATCGGCCGTTTACGCCACTCAGCGCCGGTTAAGCCAAGATCGCCCCAGAACCGCGGCATACTGTGTGCACCGCACAGGCGGGTCACTGAAAAGAGGGCATCAAGCTGCGAGGGCGCAATCTGCTGCAGCGGATTACGCTGGTTGACCACGACGACCAGCGCATCCATGGCCACCGGCACCGCCAGCGGCGGGTAGCCGTAGCGCGCTTCAAACGCCTGGCGTTCATCCGCCTGCATCGGGCGGCTCATCGGGCCGAGTTGCGCCGCCCCCGCCGCCAGCGCGGTCGGGGCCGTAGAGGAGCCGGAGGCCTGCACCTGCACGTTAACGCCCGGAGCCTGACGGCTGAAATCCTCGCTCCAGAGGGTCATCAGATAGCCCAGCGTATCAGACCCGACACTGCTGAGATTGCCGGCGAGCGTGCCGGGCTGAGCCAGCGCCAGACACGGCAGCAGCGTTATAAGGAAGAGAAGAAGCAGGCGCATGGCAGAGTTCCGGCAGCGGTTAATGAACGGCATTCTCCTGCATCACGCTGCTGACAATCAACCTTGCCGGCAGCGTAAAGGTAAAGCAGGTCTCCTTATGCGGCACGCTGGTGATATCGAGCCGCGCGTTGTGGTGGCTCAGGGCATGTTTCACAATCGCCAGCCCCAGCCCGCTGCCACCGGTGGCGCGTGAGCGCGCCTTGTCGACCCGGTAGAAGCGCTCGGTCAGCCGCGGGATGTGTTCCGGCGTGATCCCCGGCCCGTTGTCACAGACCCGGAAAATCGCGCCCTGTCTGCCGCGCAGCCAGCTGATATCGATCCGCGTGCCCTCTGGCGTGTGGTTCACCGCGTTGTAAACCAGATTGGAGATGGCGCTGCGCAGCTGTTCATCGTTGCCGAACACTTTCAGATGGGGATCGGTGTGGAAATGGATGTCGTGGCGGCCGCCGCTCAGCGTCGCGGCTTCATGCTGCAGCAGTTTCAGCATCACCGGCACATCGACCTTCTCTTTCAGGTCGATCGCCGGGGCCGCTTCGATGCGCGACAGCGTCAGCAGTTGCTTAACCAGGCTGTCCATGCGGTGCGTCTGCTCCGACATGGTGTGGAGCGCTTTGCTGCGCGAAGGTTCGCTCATCACTGAGTCGTTCATCATCTCCAGATAGCCCTGCAGCACCGTGAGCGGGGTGCGCAGCTCATGACTGACATTGGCAAAGAAGTTGCGGCGCGCCCCTTCCAGCTGATGCATCTGCGTCACATCGCGCGCCACCAGCAGCCACTGCCCTTCACTGTAGGGCATGACGCGAAATTCCATGTGCAGTTTATTGTTCAGCACCAGCGTCAGGGGTTTATCAAAATCGCGCTGGCGAAGATAGCGGGAGAATTCGGGGTAACGCAGCAGGTTGAGGATATTCTGGCCATTGTCTTCCGGCCAGCGCAGGCCAAGGTGCTGCTGCGCCAGTCCGTTGCACCAGAAAATGGTGCCCTCTTCGGTGGTGAGGATCACTGCATCCGGCAGCGATTCGGCACCGCTGCGGAAACGCTTGATCAGATTGCCCAGTTCGCGCCGCCGCCGCCGGTTGCGCAGCTGCATCTGGTAAAGCCCATAGAAGAGCGGCTCCCAGCTGGCACGCCCGGCAGGGGGCGTCATGGTGCGGTCGAGCCACAGCCAGTGTGACAGCCGCATCAGATTATGAAAATGCCACAGCAGCACCAGCAGCACGCTCAGCAGCAGCCACCAGGCCAGCCCGCCAAACAGCAGGCCCGGCAGCAGCGCGGGCAGACAGGCCAGCAGCAGTTCTGTCAGTAATCTCTTCCAGGAGAGGCGTTCCAGCACGGTAAAGGCTCCGTTCAGTAGCGGGCAGAGAAACGATACCCTGTTCCGCGAACGGTTTGTACCATGCGATCGTGGCCGGAGATCTCCAGCGCTTTACGTAAACGGCGGATGTGAACATCAACGGTGCGATCTTCTACATACACATTGGTGCCCCAGACGTGGTTCAGCAGCTGTTCGCGGCTGTAAACGCGCTCCGGGTGCGTCATAAAGAAGTGCAGCAGCTTATATTCGGTCGGGCCCATCTCCAGCGGCGTGGTTTCGGACATCACGCGATGCGACGAGGGGTCCAGACTCAGCCCCTGCATCTCGATCACCTCTTCCACCGCCATTGGTGAAATACGGCGCATCACCGCTTTAATGCGCGCCATCAGCTCTTTGGGGGAAAAAGGCTTGGTAATGTAGTCATCCGCGCCCACTTCCAGCCCGCGCACCCGATCTTCCTCTTCGCCACGGGCGGTCAGCATCATGACCGGAATGTCGCGCGTCATCGCCTCACGCTTCAGGTGTTTGATAAACTGAATGCCGCTGCCGCCCGGTAACATCCAGTCCAGCAGAATCAGATCGGGCCAGGGTTCGATCAGCCTGGCCACGGCGCTGTCATAATCTTCCGCCTCGATTGGCTGATAGTCGTTCTGCTCCAGAACAAAACACAACATTTCACGGATGGGGGCTTCATCCTCCACAACCAAAATGCGCTTAGCCATTATTTCTCCTGCTGATTATGACGGCTGTCACTGAGATTCGCGGCGCCATTATGCGTCAGATTTGTGACACTTTTATGAAAAACATAACCTGCCTGTAACCACATAGGTAATCAATTATGACAGTGCAGCGACTCTTTTTTGCTTTGGCCGCAGAGCCAGTATAATCGCCGGGCGAATCACAACGGCAGGGACTCATCATGCGCATTATTCACACTGCGGACTGGCATCTGGGGCAGTTCTTCTACAACAAAAGCCGGGCGGCCGAACATCAGGCGTTTCTCGACTGGCTGTTGATCCAGATTGAACAGCATCAGGTGGATGCGCTGATTATCGCGGGCGATCTGTTTGATACCGGCACGCCGCCCAGCTACGCGCGCGAAATGTTCAACCGTTTTGTGGTGGCGCTGCAGCCCAGCGGCTGTCAGCTGATAGTGCTGGCGGGCAACCACGACTCCGTGGCGACGCTGAATGAGTCGCGCGAGCTGCTCGCCTGTCTCAATACCCGGGTGATCGCCACCCCACAGGACGATGATGTGCTGCTGCTCAACACCCGTCAGGGTGAACCGGGGGCGCTGCTTTGTGCGATTCCCTACCTGCGGCCGCGCGACATCCTGCGCAGCCGGGCGGGTCAGTCGGGACGCGACAAGCAGACCTCGCTGCTGGAGGCGATCGCTCACCACTATCAGCAGCGTTTCGCCGCAGCACAGGCACTGGGCCATGCGCTGCCGATGATCGCCACCGGCCATCTCACCACCGTCGGCGTCAGCCAGAGCGATTCGGTGCGTGACATCTATATCGGCACGCTGGACGCCTTCCCGGCCAGCGCCTTTCCCGCCGCCGACTACATTGCGCTGGGCCATATTCATCGCGCGCAGCGCGTCGCCGGCAGCGAGCATATCCGCTACAGCGGCTCACCGATCCCACTGAGTTTTGATGAGCTGAGCAGTGAAAAAAGCGTCTTCCTGCTGGAGCTGACGGCCAGCGGCCTGCAGGCGGTCACCCCGCTGGTGGTGCCGCAGACTCAGCCGATGCAGGCGCTGAAAGGATCGCTGGCGCAGATTGCTGAACAGTTAAACACCTTCAGCGGGCAGCAGCCGGAGAAACCGATCTGGCTCGATATCGAAGTCACGACCCAGGAGTACCTCAGCGATCTGCAACGGCAGGTGGAAACGCTGACCGCCACGCTCCCCGTCGAGGTGCTGCTATTGCGCCGCAGCCGTGAACAGCGGCAGCAGAGCCTGGCGCGGCTCGACAATGAAACCCTGAGCGAGCTGAAGGTGGAAGAGGTCTTCGCCCGCCGGCTGGCGCTGGATGAGGGCTTAGAGGCGGAGCAGATCGATCAGATGACCACCCTGTTTCGTCAGACGCTGGCCGCCATGGAAGAGACCCAATGAAGATCCTTACGCTACGTTTTAAAAATCTGAATGCCCTGCGCGGTGAATGGTTTATCGATTTCCGCGCCGAACCTTTTGCCAGCAACGGCCTGTTCGCCATTACCGGTGCCACCGGTGCCGGGAAAACCACCCTGCTGGATGCCATCTGCCTGGCGCTCTACCACCAGACGCCGCGCCTGGGCGCGATCTCCCAGAGCCAGAACCCGCTGATGACCCGCGACTGCGCGGAATGTCTGGCTGAGGTAGAGTTTGAGATTAAGGGTGAAGCCTGGCGCGCCTTCTGGAGTCAGAACCGCGCGCGCGGTGCCGCCGACGGCAAGCTGCAGGCCCCGCGCGTTGAGCTGGCACGCTGCGCCGACAACACCATCGTGGCCGATAAGGTGGGTGACAAGCTGAAGCTGACGGAAACCCTCTCCGGGCTCGATTTTGAACGCTTCACCCGCTCGATGATGCTCTCTCAGGGCCAGTTCGCCGCGTTTCTCAATGCCAGAGCCAGTGAACGCGCCGAACTTCTCGAAGAGCTGACCGGCACCGAAATCTACGGCCTGATCTCAGCCGCCATTTATGAGCGCCACAAAGAGGCGAAAACCCAGCTGGACCTGCTGCGCAGCCAGGCGGGCGCGATGACCCTGCTGGAGAGTGAGGCGCGCGAGGCGCTGCAACAGCAGCTGACCGGGCTGGACCAGGCGGAACAGCAGCTCAGCAGCCGCTATCAGCAGGCGCAACAGCAACAGCAGTGGCAGCAACAGGCACAGCAGCTACAGCGGGAGAGTGAGCAGGCGGAGGCGGCGTTGCAGCAGGCCAGCGCGGCCTTACAGGCCGCTGAGCCCGATCGCCAGCGGCTGGCACGCAGCGAACCGGCTGAAAAACTGCGGGGCGCGCTGCAGCAGCGCGACGCCCTGCGTACCGAGCAGCAGCAGGTCTCGCATCGCTGTCAGCAGCTCACGGATCAGCAGCAGCAGGCGCAGAGCCAGCATCAGCAGCATCAGCAGCGCTATGCGGCCACTCAGCTTGCCCGCCAGCAGGCACAGCAGGAACAGCAGCAGCAGGAGACCCTGCTGACGGAACAGGTGTTGCCGCTGGATCAGCGCATCAGCGCCCTGCAGCAGCACAATGAGGAGCAGCAGCAGGAAAACGCCCGTCAGCAACAGCATCTTGATCAGACTCAGGCAACCCTGGCGGAGCAGACCCGTCAGATGACCCGCCTGAAGCAGGCGATGGCTGAACAGCATCAGTTACGTGAGCAGTTGACCGATCTGGCGCACTGGGGTGCTTCGCTGCCGCTGTGGCAGGAAAACTTTGCCCTGCTGGCACAGCGTGAAGCGACGCTGGCGGGACTGACGCAACAGCGCAATCAGCAGCAGCAGCAGATCGCCACGCAGCAGGCGGAACAGCAGCAGCAGGCCCGACAGGCACTGCCGCGCCAGCAGGCGGAGCAACAGGCCCGCCAGGCGCTGTCGCAGGCGGAGCAAGCACTAACTTCGCTTCAGGAGCAGCATCCGCCTGCTGCAGTGCGTCAGGCGTTAAGCCAGTTGCAGAGCAGCCGTCCGGCGCGTCAGCAACTGCTGCTGCTCTCAACGCAGTGGCAGCCGCTGCACCAGCAGCTGGACCAGCGCCAGCAAAGGCTACACGCGCTGGAAAAAGCGCATCAGCAGAGCCAAGCGGAATTGCAGACGCTGCGTGAGACGTGGAAACGCGAAAAACAGCAGCTGGACGATGTGGAAAAAATCTGCGCGCTGGAGCAGCAGATTGTCGATCTCAGCGACTACCGCGCCCGGCTCACCGCCGATCAGCCCTGTCCGCTGTGCGGCTCCTGCACCCATCCCGCCGTCGGGGCCTACAGCACACTGGAAGTCAGTGCTAACCAGCAGCGCCGGGCTGCGCTGCAACAACAAACCGAGGCACTGCGCGAAGCGGGCACGGCAAAAAACGAACAGCTGAAGCAGTCTGCGGTACAGCAGCAGACGCTGCGCGAGGAAATCGCCGGGATGCAGCAACAGCTTGAGCAGCTTGAGCAGCAATGGCAGGTTCTGAGCGGTGAGCTGGCACTTACTTTCCCGCTTGCCGATCGCGAGGCCTTAGCCACGTGGCAGCAGCAGCAAAGCGACCGTGAAAGTCAGCTTGAGCAGCAGCGACAGGCTCAGGAAGCCGCAAGCCAGGCCCTTCAGGCTGCGAAAGATCACCATCTTCAGCAGCTACAGGCCTGGCAGCAGCAGCAGCAGGCCGAACAGCTGGCGCAGCAGTCGCTGACCAGCCTGCTACAGGCGCTGGATGTGCTGCAACAGCGTCAGCAGCAGGAACAGCAGGCCTGGGAGCAGTTGCAGAGCCGTCTGGAGCAGCAGTTCAGCGCACACCATCTTGCCCTGCCCGCTGCCGCCGATCGCGCTGCGTGGCTGGCGGAGCAACAGCGGCGCTGGCAGCGCTGGCAGGAGAGTGAGCAGTTGCTCGCTAACCTGCAGCCACAGCTGTTGAAAGGGGAAACCCAGCTCACTGCCCTGCAGCAGCAGGCTGAACAGGAACAGCAGCAGCTCACGACTCGTCAGCAGCAGCAGCAGCAGAGCCAGGCGCAGCTCAGCGAAATGCGTCAGCAGCGTCTGGCGCTGTTTGGCGATCGCGAGGTCACCCTCGCCCGTCAGCAGCTGCAGGCCCGCGTTCAGCACGCTGATGAACAGCTGGCACAGCAACTCACCGCGCTGCAACAGGCGCAGTCCGAGGTCAGTCGCCTGCAGGGTGAGCTGGCGGGGCTGGAAAATCAGCGTCAGACCCTCAGCAGCAAACTGGCAGAGGCGGAAAGCACACTGCAGCAGGCACTGGCGCGCGCCGGATTTGCCGATGAAGCCAGCCTGCGCGCGGCGCTGCTGGATGAGCAGACTGCGCTGCAACTGCGCCAGCAGCTGCAGCAGCTCGATCAGCAGTACCAGCAGCAGCAGGCGCGACGGGCGGATCTGCGTCAGCGGCTCAGCACCCATCAGCAGGCAAAGCCCGACGCGATGCCGGAATCTGCCGAGGCGCTGGCGCAGCAGCTGGAGCAGTTACGACTGGCGCTGCGCGACAACGCCAGCCAGCAGGGTCAGATTCAGCAGCAGCTGCACAGCGACGCGAGCCTGCGTGCCCGGCAGCAGAGTCTGATGACACAGATAGAACAGGATGGGGTGGCGCTGGCGCAGTGGAGCCTGCTCAACGACCTGATCGGCTCCGCCAGCGGCGATAAATTCCGGCGTTTCGCCCAGGGGCTGACGCTGGATCATCTGGTCGCGCTCGCTAACCGTCAGCTTGACCGGCTGCATGGCCGCTATCTGCTGCAGCGGCGGGCGCAGGATCAGCTGGAGCTGGATGTGGTTGACACCTGGCAGGCTGATGCCGCACGCGATACCCGCACCCTGTCGGGCGGGGAGAGCTTCCTGGTCAGTCTGGCGCTGGCCCTGGCGTTATCCGATCTGGTGAGCCACAAAACGCGCATCGAATCGCTGTTTCTGGATGAGGGATTCGGCACGCTGGATGCCCAGACGCTCGACACCGCGCTGGATGCCCTGGATGCGCTCAACGCCAGCGGCAAAACCATCGGGGTGATCAGCCACGTCGAGGCGATGAAGGAGCGCATCCCGGTGCAGATTAAAGTGCGCAAGATGAATGGATTAGGTTACAGCCAGCTGGAGCTGCCCCAGGGATAACGGGCACCTCAGCCGGGAGGTTAAGCGATGCGTGGCGCTGACATCCGGCGAGCCGTTATCCGCAGGCAGCACCAGAATCGAGGCGGGTTTGCTGGCATGGAAGGCACTGCCCGCCGTCAACCGGGAGAGTGCCGCAAAGGCCTGTTTTTCTGCCTTTCTCATCCAAAACGTGAAAGAGAGATCGTCCGCACCGGGGCGGTAAATTCTGGTTCTGCTGACAGTCGGAGGAATGCCATAGCATTCAGCAGGCCGGTCTGTAGACTGTCGGCAGCAGACAGGAAGATCTTTAAGGGGAGATGGGCCAGTTAAATGAATTTGATTAATGTAATAAGGCGGATATTGCCGGGTGTGATTGTTGCCATCTCGCTCAGCGCCTGCCAGCAACCTGTAATAAAGCAACGGGATAGCGTGGCAAACCTCTGTCAGCCGGAAAAAGATCCTGACAGCAAATCCTGTCACTGGACGCATCAAATGCAGCCGGTGCTGAACCGGGACTTCCGGGATGCAGCCCGTTATGCGGGCCAGCAATGTCTGGTACGGATGGAGTGGCAACGGAGTGGACGTTATGCGGTGACCCAGACCCAGGGTGATGAAGCGCTCTGCCTGCGCGCATGGCAGCTGGTGGCGCAGACCCGCGGCCTTCCGCCACCGCCGGAGCCTGGACAACCTGCGTGGTTCGGCTTTGCGCCGCGCGGTTAGCTGGCCAGCCCCTCCTGACGCCACTGACGCGGACTGATACCGAACCAGCGGCGGAACGCGCGCGAAAAAGCACTGACTTCCGAGTAGCCCAGCAGCAGCGCCATTTCTGAAATCGGCAGCTGCTTCTGTTGCAGGTAGTGTGTCGCCATTTCGCAGCGCACCTGATCCACCAGCGCGGTAAAGCTACTGCCCTCTTCGCGCAGCCGCCGCTGCAGTGACCAGCTCGACAGCCCCAGCTTATCCGCCACCTCTTCCAGCACCGGCTCCCCCTGCATCAGCGACAGATTGACCTGCGAACGCGCCTGCTCAACCATGCTCTGCTGCGACGTGCCACGATTAAGCCGCCGGATCGCATCCTGCATCACCGTCAGCAGGATCGGATCGCTCTCCGGCATGGCGCGCAGCAGATCGCGCTTCGGGATCACCAGTGAATTGAAGGGCTGATCGAACCAGACCGGCGCATCAAAGACTTTGCAGTGATCGTGCCACTGGCCGGGGCGCGGATGTTCAAAGTGCACTTCGCGCGGCGCCCAGTGTTTGCCCGCCACGTGGCGGATCAGATTCATAAACATGCCCAGCGTCAGCTCCGCATCCTGACGGCGCGACAGAATCGCCCCGTGGCGCACCTGATAGTCGAGCCGCCAGCATTCCCCCTTATCCACCAGGCGTGTCAGCGTGTCGTGCTGATGCCAGGGAAACGCGTTGACCACATTGTGCAGCGCCTGTTCCAGCGTGGTGGAACAGAGACCGATGTAGCCAATCAGGCCTAATGACTGCGGTTTAAACTGCCTGCCGTAGTGCAAACCGAAGTTATCAGAATCGGAGTGTCGGGCCGCCTCTTCCAGTACCCGACAGTAGTTAACCAGCCCGAGGCTCAGCGTCGGGCTGGCAAGGCGCTCCGGATCGATGCCGCTGATACCGAAGATGCGGTCCGCGTCGCCGCCCTGAGTATGAATAAAGTCGCTCAGGCCAGTCGCTGCCGCAGCCAGTACGCCGTGATTGCCAGCTTCTGCGGCTGCCGAGCAGGCAGCAAACGCATCGGGCTTGATCAGTGTCGGATTCATGGTCGCCTCTGTGAGTAGAAAGGTGGATCACCCCTGTTACCGACAGCAATTTCCATACCAGTTTCCCGGAGCCAGCCGCAGGCGGCACGGGCGCAACCGCATCCCACATCCCGGCCGCCTCTTCCGCTGCGCCACCCGGCTGTCGGGCACTGTGGCGGCGCAGCGACGCCCGTCGCTGGTGCATCAGACCCCCACCGGCAGTCGCTCCCCCTCCAGATAACGGCGGCAGAGACGCACTGAATGGCTCGCCCACTCGGGTCCCAGACTGCGCGCCATTTCCGTTTCGGCATGCGAACCGACCCACGCGGTGAGCTGAATACGACGCTGAACCAGCAGCGCAGGCAGCATAGCCATCTCCGCATCGCTGATGTGCGCCACCTGCTCATAACCGCGGATCCAGTGATCGATCCACTCCGGGGCGCGCGGATGGTGCTCAACAAAACTGATCGCCGCCGCCAGATCGTGCAGATACCAGCCCAGCCCGCAGTCATCAA
Source organism: Pantoea sp. PA1 (assembly GCF_056856975.1). Lineage (NCBI taxonomy): Bacteria > Pseudomonadati > Pseudomonadota > Gammaproteobacteria > Enterobacterales > Erwiniaceae > Pantoea > Pantoea sp. PA1. The sequence goes on along the minus strand of NZ_JBXGEE010000001.1, from coordinate 93,045 downwards.
AGTCGATCACCCGCGTTTCCCCTTTGTGCAGCAGCAGGTTGGTCAGGCGCAGATCGGCGTGGATCAGGCCGTAACGATCCGATCCCTTCCCGAACTGCGCCATCGCCGCGCCCACCTGCGCAATCGCCTGTTCGACCACGCCGTGATCGGCAGGGTTGAGGTTCGGCGCATCCTGCCAGCGTCCCCAGTGACTCTCCGCGCTGGTCATGGTGTGGTGGTCCCAGATAATGCGCTGAAAGCCCGCTGGCTTTTGCCACTGCTTACTCTGCTGGTGCAGCCGGGCGGTGATCTGCCCCAGCTGCTGAAAGGCGCGGGGATCGACGTCGGTGGTCGGCATCTCGCCCTCGATCCAGTGAAACAGCACCACATAACGCTCGCTGCCATCCGGCAGCCGCAGCGTCAGCACCTGTTCGCCCTCTTTATCCGGCACCGCTTCCGGCACCATGATGCCGGTTTCACGCAGCGCATCGAGCCACTGCAATTCACTGACGATATCCGCTTTCTGATGGTAATCGCCACGATGCAGCCGCAGCGCATAACGCTGCCCGGCCGCCCTGAGCAGAAACGTGGCGTTCTCCGATCGGCACAGCAGGCTGAGCTGACCCTGCAGTGGATCGGGATAACAGGCCAGCGCCTGCTGCGCCATCAGGGTGAGTTGGGAATCAGTCAGGTTGTCATATTGTTTCGCGCTCATCAGTCCGGCTCCTGGTCACTTGCGTCATTTCAGCATGCGTGGCCAGCGTGTGTGCTGCTTGACTTCAGAGGAGACAAAGTTGACCGCAGCGTGCAACTGACCCGGTTGTTGCGTGTGAGTTGACTCTGGAGAACAGAAGTCACTGCGCTGGCGTCAAGTCGTGGCGCGCAAGGCAGCGGCATCATCCTTCTACTGTAGCGTAATGGCGGTGTAACGCCGCATAAGACCAACAACGACGGGGATGGCAGTTATGACAAACAGACTCAAGCCCACGCTGGGCACCCTGCATCTGTGGGGGATTGCGGTTGGCCTGGTGATCTCAGGCGAATATTTTGGCTGGAGTTATGGCTGGGCGGTGGCGGGCACGCTGGGATTCCTGGTCACCACCGCGCTGATCGCCACGCTTTACACCTGTTTTATCTTCAGCTTCACCGAACTGACCACCGCGATCCCCCATGCGGGCGGGCCGTTTGCCTACAGTCGCCGCGCCTTTGGCGAAACCGGCGGGCTGATTGCCGGTCTGGCGACGCTGATTGAGTTTGTCTTTGCGCCACCGGCGATTGCCATGGCGATTGGGGCCTATCTCAACGTGCAGTATCCCGACCTTAACCCGAAAACCGCCGCCGTCGGCGCCTACCTGCTGTTTATGACGCTGAATATCCTCGGCGTAAAACTGGCCGCGATGTTCGAACTGGTGGTGACGGTGCTGGCGGTGATCGAACTGCTGGTGTTTATGGGTGTGGTCTCTCCCGGTTTCAGCCTGGCGAACTTCGCCGCACACGGCTGGGCCGGCAGCGACAGCTTCGGACTGCCCGCCTTCTCCGGTATTTTCGCCGCGATCCCTTTTGCCATCTGGTTTTTCCTCGCGATTGAAGGCGCGGCAATGGCGGCGGAAGAGGCAAAAGATCCCACGCGGACCATTCCCCGCGCCTACATCAGCGGCATTCTGACGCTGGTGGTGCTGGCGATTGGCGTGATGCTGATGGCGGGCGGTGCGGGCGACTGGCGCAAACTGGCTGACATTAACGATCCGCTGCCGCAGGCGATGAAAATGATCGTCGGGGAGCACTCAAACTGGATGCACATGCTGGTCTGGATCGGCCTGTTTGGCCTGATTGCCAGCTTCCACGGCATTATTCTCGGCTACTCACGGCAGTTCTTTGCGCTGGCCCGCGCGGGTTATCTGCCTCCTGCCCTGGCAAAACTGTCGCGTTTTCAGACCCCGCATCGCGCCATCCTTACCGGCGGCGTGCTGGGCATTGCGGCCATCTACAGCGATGGCGTGATCAATCTGCAGGGGATGACACTGACGGCGGCGATGATCACCATGGCGGTGTTTGGTGCCATCGTGATGTACATCATGAGCATGCTCAGCCTCTTCCGGCTGCGCCGCAGCGCGCCAGAGATGGCACGCAGTTTCCGTGCGCCGGGCTATCCGATTGTGCCGGGCATCGCCCTGCTGCTGTCGGTCATCTGTCTGCTGGCCATGCTGTGGTTCAACCCGGTGATTGGCGCGCTGTTTGTCGCCATTATGGTGGTGGGCTATCTCTATTTCCTCGCGACCAAAGCGCAGCGCGGACGCGCTCCGCAGGACAGTATGCTGGTGGGCGAGTAAACCGGCACAACAACGCTGACGGATCAACGGCTCAGCGCCTGGTACTTCAGGGGCTGAGCCGCCGCGGTCCGGCAAGCGCATGACAGAGCCAGCTCTCACCGGCATGCCGCATCAGCTTTGCAGCGGCCAGAGCCACGCCGCACCGCGCACGCCGCTGGAGTCGCCATGCTGCGCTTTCAGCACCGGCGTTTCACACTCGCCGCCAAACACCCACTTCTTCATCAGCAGCGGCACGGTCTGATAGAGGCGATCCACGTTGCTCATCCCGCCGCCCAGCACGATCACATCGGGATCGATCAGATTCACCACCTGTGCCAGCGATTTTGCCAGCCGCAGCTCATAACGGCTCATCGCCAGTTCGGCGATCGGATCCTGCTGCGCCAGCAGCGAGACGATTTCCGCCCCTTTGCGATGCACGCCGCTCAGCCGCTGATAGTCGATACCAAAGCCGGTGCCAGAGACAAACGTCTCAATGCAGCCCTGCTGGCCGCAGTAGCAGGGCACTTCCTGGCGGTAGCGCAGCTCATCCTCATCCATCCAGGGCAGTGGATTGTGCCCCCACTCACCGGCATTGCCGTTGCCGCCAATGCGTGATTCACCGTTGATCGCCACGCCCGCTCCCGAGCCGGTGCCGATGATCACCGCAAACACCAGCGCCTGTCCGGCCCCGGCGCCGTCGATCGCTTCCGACACCGCCAGACAGTTGGCGTCGTTGGCGATACGCACTTCGCGGTTCAGCGCCTGTGCCAGATCTTTATCCAGCGGCTGGCCGTTGAGCCAGGTGGAGTTAGCATTCTTCACCCGCCTGCTGTAAGGCGACAGTGAGCCAGGAATACCGATCCCGACCGTGCCGCTCTGGCCGGTTTTCTCTTCGGCCAGCATCACCAGATCGACAATCGCCTGTACCGTCGCCTGATAGTCATCACGAGGGGTATTTACCCGGTGGCGGAACAGCGCCTGCCCTTCATCCGACAATGCAATCACTTCTGTCTTGGTGCCACCCAGATCGATACCTATGCGCACGGTTTATTCCTCATTATTCGTTCAGATGAGAGATACATTAGAAGCCGCCAGCCGGAAAGGCAATGAAACCACTCCGATGTTTCGCTATCATGCGCGCTGACTCTAGCAGACTTGTGCGCCCGATCGCGCCACGGTAAGGAATCCCGATGTTGTGGTTTAAAAATATGATGGTTTATCGTCTGAATCGTGACATTCCGCTGTCCGCAGATGAGATGGAAAAACAGCTCGACGCCTTCACGTTTTCGCCGTGTGGCAGTCAGGATTTAAGCAAAACCGGCTGGGTCTCGCCGATGGGCAACCGCAGTGATGCGCTGACCCACGAGAACAACGGCCAGATCGTGATTTGCGCCCGTAAAGAAGAGAAAATTCTGCCCGCACCAGTGGTGAAACAGGCGCTGGAAGCCAAAATCGACAAGCTGGAATCTGAGCAGAGCCGCAAGCTGAAGAAGACTGAAAAAGATTCGCTGAAGGATGAAGTGCTGCACAGCCTGCTGCCGCGCGCCTTCAGCCGTTTCAGCCAGACTTACCTCTGGATCGACACGGTTAACAATCTGATTATGGTGGACTGTGCCAGCGCTAAGAAAGCGGAAGATACGCTGGCGTTGCTGCGTAAAAGTCTGGGTTCACTGCCGGTGGTGCCCCTGACGCTGGAAAGCCCGATTGAGCTGACGCTGACCGAATGGGTGCGCTCAGGCGATCTGCCGGCCGGTTTTGCACTGATGGATGAAGCGGAGCTGAAAGCGCTGCTGGAAGATGGCGGCGTCATCCGTTGTAAAAAGCAGGATCTGGTGTGCGATGAGATCGCGAACCACATTGAAGCGGGCAAGCTGGTGACCAAACTGGCGCTCGACTGGCAGGAGCGTATTCAGTTTGTGCTGGCCGATGATGGTTCAGTGAAACGTCTGAAGTTCAGCGACACGCTGCGCGACCAGAACGACGATATCGACCGCGAAGATTTTGCCCAGCGTTTTGATGCTGACTTTATTCTGATGACCAGCGAACTGGCCGCGCTGACCAGCAACCTGGTGGAAGCGCTCGGCGGCGAAGCCCAGCGTTAATCATCGGCAGGCAGCCCCATGCTGACAGGGGGTGTCTGACCATAAAAAAAGGGCCGCTAAGCGGCCCTTTTTTAATCTTTCAGGTAACGGCAGAGATAGGAGCTCGGCTCGCCCACCTGCAGATGAAATTCGCTGTGACCCGGCACGTTAAACACCGAACCCGCTTCAAACCATTTCCACTCCGTCTCACCCGGCAGTAAAACCTTCAGCGAGCCGCTGACCACGGTCATCTCTTCCGGCTGACCGGTACCGAATGTGTATTCACCTTCAGCCATCACGCCCACGCTGGCACGGCCGGTGCTCGCACTGTCAAAACCGATAGATTTAACTTTTCCGTCAAAATACTCACTTACGTTGAGCATAATAGTCTCCAGAGCACATGTTGTGTGTCTGGCAGTGTAGAAGGGAACCCGCTGATCTGTCACGCGAAATCACAGGCGTTTGTGATCGCCTTCGTCAGGGAAGCAGCGCGGCCGCCAGCCGGGCCACCAGCTCATTAGAGAGGAGAACCGGCACGCCCAGCTGCTGCTGTAACGCAGCCCGATGCTGCTGGTGATACCCCATACAGTCCATCACCACCAGCGCCGCCCCCTGCGCTTGCAGCGTGTGCGCTGCACTGATGAAGGTCGCCTGATCGCCCTCATAGGGGCTGGCAACCGCATAACAGGGGGGAACGGGCAGATGCTGCCACTTACCCGCCTGCTCGACAATCTGCTCCGTAACCGGCACCACGATCCCGATCTGCTGCTGCTGCACCATGGCGCCGATCAGCGGCGGGATAATACGGTCCGGCTCCAGCAGAAGCGCCTGTCGGGTGCGAAGCTGGCTGAATTCACCGGTGCAGAGCAGCAGGATGGTCTGATAGCCTGCAAGTTCCAGCGCGCTGATTTTGCGCTGCAATCCCTGCTCCACCTTAGACGCCGCCAGCCGCACCTGTTCGCCGCTTTGCAGCCGTGACACCAGCACCGCATCGCCTGTATCTGGCGCAAACTGCGCCTGGATCTCGGTGCGGCTCAGCCCATCCAGCAGTCCGGCGTGATCGGTCTGCGCATCCGGCAGATGCTGACGCAGCAGCGGCAGAATGTCGCTGCGCGGCGACTGACCGATGGTCAGCGTCACCAGGGAGGCCGTCATCTTAGTGGTTCCGGTGACGCAGATGCGCCAGGCTGCCATAGAGCGCGATCAGCCGCTCATATTCGTCGGCATCGTAGAAGTGACAGGTTTCACGACCAAACTCCTTGGCGACCTCAATGGCAAACTTCGCGGCGGCCGCAATGTCCACTTCATGGCTGGCCCCGGTTCCGCAGCCCGGCACCACCGACTCTGCCGTGATCGCCACGCCCACAACCGGGACATCGGTGGCGGTGGAAGGCTGCAGAATACTGTTGAGATGATAAATCCCGTTACCGTACGGCGTAATATCCTGAGTCGTGATCGGGAAGGTCACCGCCGGACGACCGCTGGTCATCTCCATGATGCGCAGCAGATCCTCCGACACCCGCAGGATGTAGCCCTCTTTTACCGTTGGCGACAGGGCAAAGCCTTTGTGGTTGATGATGCGATTGCCTTTGGTGGTGTCGATCGACAGAATCGCATCCACTCCCGCCACCACCTCATTGTCATTCATCGTGACATCATCAATCGGTGAATCCATAAAATCGACCGGCAGATGCGGCCGCGTGGGCGCATCGGGACAGATATGGGTGGTGATGATCACATCCCCCGTCAGCCTGTCGCCTTTACCCTGCATCTGCGCCAGCTTCAGCGCACAGGCGATCGCCGCGACGGCGCCATCGGCATCGGAGACCATCCCGATCCGGCCAGGGCGGGCACCGATGCCGCCAAGCCGGCCAATAATGCCCAGCGTTGGCGCATGGCCTCCCGCGGCTTTGCCCTGCACGCCCGGGATATCGATGCGCACAAAGTCGGTCCGGCCTTTGGGACCCGTCACCCGGTTGAAACGGGCCGTGATCTCCGGCCAGGGCGCAAACAGATCCACCACCTGCTGCCCGTCGATATGGGCGCTGTCCAGTAATTCAAAAACCGTCAGGGTCTGCTGCAAACTCATCGTTAATCCTTTTATTTCTTGCTGCTGCTGGCAAACAGCGAATGGAAGAAGCTGTAGAGGGCATCACCGGCAATAAACCCTGCCGCCATGACTTCCATAGGCGACCGGCCCCGCTCGCCCCAGACGCGAATAATGACGATGCGCAGAGCAATCCCGACCATCACAGCCCAGCCCGCCATCGCGTTATTGATTAACAGACCGGTGGCCAGCAGCACGCCCAGCTGCCGTTTCGGTCCACCGATCAGCTGAATCATCGCGCCAGGAATTGCCCACAGCAGCAGGTTTCCGGCGATACCCGGCTCCGCGCCCGCCTGAATCGTTTTGGCATAGACCCGCGCCACCGGCGGCAGCAGGTTATCGGTAAAGAACAGGATATGGGCGTACCAGACCAGCGGAATCGACACCACAAAGGCGATCATGGCGGCGATCAGCTGAATGCGCCGTCCCCACAGCTCCTGTTGCAGGTCGGCACCGTTGCCGCGCAGGATAAAGCCCGCCTTCAGGTCATAGCCCATATCGGCGAACGCCGGCCCGGTGGCGGCGGTAAAGCCGCACAGCAGACAGAGTGCCAGCGGCGGAAAGCCGAGCAGAATGCCGATAATCAGCGTAATCAGCGCCACGGCAAAGGCCGGGAACCAGCCGGAGTGCATCGCGGCAATCCCGACAATCAGTTCATGGGCAAAGGCAGCAAAGGCGGCGTAGAGGACAAACAGCAGCAGCATCGCGATGCCCATCTCACTCCACAGGCCGCCCGCCAGTGCCAGCAGCGCCGAAATCACGATGTAGCCCACGCTGCCGAAGCCCAGCGCCCGCTGCACCTCATTGCCGTTGCGGCTCACCCCCTGCGCATCATTTTTGCGACTGCGGATCACCATCATGACCTGAATCAGCGCCACCAGGCCGGCACCGACCATCACGCCATGCGGAATGTAGAGTGCATTGATATCAATACCGGCCACCGGCTGCGCGTAGGCCCGCAGCAGAAAACCGATGCCGAGCATCGACAGCGCCCAGATATTGCCGATAAACGCGGTGCCAAAGGCGGACATCGGGATCTTCAGCATCGCGCCGACAACGCCACCAACAATACCCGCCACCAGCAGCCAGGCCTGGCGCCCCCCTTTATCCCCTGCTTTGATCGCTTCAGCCGCCGCCACGCCCGGAGGCCAGGCATAGCTGGCCGGAAAGACGCGGGTATCAAACAGACGATAGAGCAGCCAGGCATCAAGCAGCATTGCGGCACTGACGCCACAGAAGAGTGGCAGGACCAGCTGCGGCTCTCCCAGCGCCCAGGGCACCGCAATCGGCATCAGCAGGCTGTTGGCTGCCCCGAAGGTGGCTGACGAGATAGCGGTCTGCGCCAGATTCTGGATTTCAATCGAACGATAGCGGCGGAAAGCCTGCAGCGGAATACGCGCCAGCAGCATGGCAAACAGCGCACCAATAATCGACGTGTTAGGCGTTACGCCAAGGGTGGTGATCAGCTGGATTCCAATAATGGCACCCGCGATAGAAAGCAAAATTAAAACCAGTGCCACGCCAGCATGCCTGATCGGATTTACCCGTTCCATATGTCCCCGCCAGTCCTTGTCCAGAAGAAATAGAAGAATGTCTGCCCGCCTGCTGACGGGTTGACGCCGCTTGTCTTTTTTACGGTTCTGATGCGCGCAGGCGCTGACCTCCTGCCAGGAACGTCACCCGTGCACAAACACGCGAGGGGACGCATACAGGCAGCCAGGCTGCTGCGTAAAGCATGGCGATCAGATTGAAAGAAAAAGGCCCGAAGGCCCTGGTTTTCCCTGGTGTGGCGAAAGTATTACGCCGATAAAATCGTGGTGACGTTACGCGCCAAACTTTTCGGCCATCTCTGTGGCCGTTGCGCGTAATGCGTCAAGGAGCGCGGGCGGGTATCCCGGTTCCGACTCCTGCGACAGAAACGACAGGCAGAGCGCGACCGTTTCGCCATGATGTTTGTTGTGTACGATGACTGACAGTGAACTGATGCCAGGCAGAGACTCATTCCGGGCCAGTGACCAGCCCTGCTGCCGGATTTCCGCCAGACTGGCAAGAAGCGACTCCGGGCTTTGCGGCGAGTTTGCCGGTCCAGCCTGCCAGTGATCACGAAAGCGCGCCAGCACCTCGTCATCGCTTAACTGCGCCAGCAGTACTCTGCCGGTTGAGGTGGCGTCAGCCGGCATCCGGCTGCCGGGTGGGGTGACCATCTGGGTAAAGTGACGGCCATGAAACATGCGCATCACTAATATTTCCCGGCCATCCAGCTTTGACACGTAGCCCATGCAGCCCGTTTTTGCGGCCAGCCTGACCATTGCGGCTGAGACGCTGTCCACCAGCGGTGCGGACAGATAGTGCCCGGCGGCGGCTAACAATACGCGGCCAATATGATAACCGCGCGTGTCGGCATCGCGCTCCAGCATCCCCTGACTTTCCATCGTGGCGAGCAGACGCGATACCGTGCTTTTGGGCAGGCCCAGCGCCTCAACCACCTCACTGAAGGAGAGACCGACATGCCCCTGCGTCACGCCCTTGTGCTGAAATAACCGGAGTACGGCGGCGGCATTTTCGAGTGTGGTCATGTCACGGGTTCCACTATATGGAACAAAGTTCCTCTGCAGTTCCGACGAAAATAAAACGTGACGCTGAATCGGTCAAGCGACAATTTTGACACCGGCAGGATCGGCAGCAGAGAAAATACGGCGATAAAATTGATTAGCGGGGCTTTATAGGGCGACGCCGGGAGTGCGCAGAACAGACGCCCGGACAAAAAGCCAGTCGCAGTAAATCTGCGTAAATTTTGCGTGTTAATTGACCGGATGCGGTCGGGGAAAGGGGAAACTCTATCGCGCAGGGGCGACAGAAAAGGATGTTGCCGGCTATGACAGGATGGAACAGGCTGGCGTCCCTGCCAGCAGCAACGAATTACTCTTTTTCGACGTCTTCGTAACGCGCTTTGGCATCATGCGCTTCTTCTTCCGTTTCGTGCTCGCTGATTAAGGAATTTGGTTTAGGGTGGTCAGCACGTAACTCATAGGACGTGACTTTTTTACCCTCAGGACCCTTTTCTACAGGCACAACTTTCGCTTCACGTGGATACGGTGGTCTGGTCGGCATACTGTGTCCCTCTTCTCTCAATAACATTCCACAGGACAGGCCGCTGCCTGTCATGAGGTAAGTATAGACAACACCCACTGAAGCGGGATCAAAGCGGGAAAAATCTGAGGGTTAGCTGGCGCGCGCCAGGGAGAGGGAGAGCAGGATCTCCTCGACCACACGCTCGGGGGACTGCATGGCATTCACCTGATGATGGGCGGCGGCCTGATAGAGATGCGCGCGTTCGCGCAGGACATCGCTCATCTCATCGGCAATCGGACGGCCGGTTAAGGTCGGACGCTGGGCCGCCTCTGGTTCGCTTTGCAGCCGCTCTGCCAGCACCTCCGGAGAGGCGCTGAGCCAGATCACCTGTCCCTGCTCCCGCATAAAGCGGCAGTTCTCCTCGGCCAGAATCATGCCACCGCCGGTGGCTATCACGGTGCGCGGCGCCGTCACGGCCCGCAGTGATTCTGTTTCACGGGCGCGGAACCCCTCCCACCCTTCTGCCGTCACAATCTCGGCCACGCTGCGCTGCGTGCTGAGTTGCAGATGGTGATCGGTGTCGGTGAAGGCGTAGCCCAGCGCCTGCGACAACGCCACGCCGACTGTGGTTTTGCCGCAACCGCGAGCGCCAATCAAAAAGATGGGTAGTGACATCAGGGCCGTTCCTCCGCCTGACCGCGCGATGCGGCTGCATGGTTAGCTGATTAATGCGACGCATCATAACTGGAAATTATTATGGCCTCCACCTGTCAGGCAGGTTTTACGCACTTTACTGCCCTGAATGGCGATAAGTCTTATCTTTTCAAGGGGAAATGCATGCACGATTTGTGCATCAGGGTCTGCGCTGCCCGGCAGAAATGGCGAAAAAGCGTGGCAAAACGGGTCTGGCAATATTTGCTTACCGCCACAGATTTACTTTTCTCTCAGCCGCCCACATATACTGATCACCATCGCCACAGGAGAGTCATCATGCAACGCGAAGAACAACAACTGATCGAAGGGCTGTTCACCCGCCTGAAACAGGCCGAAAGCCAGACCGCGGCACGTGATGCCGCTGCCGAACAACTGATTAACCAGCACCTGCAGGCGCAGCCTGGCGCACCTTACTACATGGCGCAGGCGATCCTGATTCAGGAAGCGGCGCTGAAAAAACTCAATGAGCGGGTATCGGCGCTGGAAAGTCAGCTGGCACAGCAGCAGCAACAGCAGCCCGCGCAGAGCAGTGGCGGATTCCTCTCAGGACTGTTTGGCGGCGGTTCACGTCAGCAGCAGCCTGCTCAGCAACAGCAGCAACCGTCACCCTGGAACAGTGCGCCTCAGCAACCGGCTCAGCCGCAATATGCGCCAGCCCCGGCGTCACGCGGCACCGGCTTCCTCGGCGGCGCACTGCAGACGGCGGTGGGTGTCGCCGGTGGTGTGGTGATGGCCGATATGCTGACCAGCATGTTCCACCACTCACAGCCGGAAGAGATTGTGAACATCATCAATGAGCCACCGCTGCCGGAGGTGAACGATAATCTCAACACCTTTAACGGCGGCGATGACAACCTCAATACCTTCAATGAGGGTAATGACAACGCCTTCCTGGATCAGAACAGCGGCTGGGATAACAATTTTGCCGACAACGGCGACCTTAACGATTTTGGCGGCGACGACTACGACGACGACAGCTTCGTTTAACGTCAGCGTTTCTGCTGTCTGAGCCAGCTATCCAGTTCATTTGCAAACTGCTGGCGGTCACGCGGACTCATTGCCGCGGGGCCGCCGGTCTGCACACCGCTTGACCGCAGGGTATCCATAAAGTCGCGCATCGTCAGCCGTTCCCGTATTGTCGCCGGTGAGTAGCGCTCGCCACGCGGATTCAGCGCCGCCGCCCCCTTCTCAATCACCTCGGCCGCCAGCGGAATATCGGCGGTAATCACCAGATCCCCTGGCTCAACACGTTTAACAATTTCATTGTCCGCAACATCAAACCCGGCAGGCACCTGCAGGGTGCGCAGATAGGGCGAAGGCGGCACACGCAGAAACTGGTTTGCCACAAAGGTGACCGTGGTGGCGGTGCGATCGGCCGCGCGGTACAGCACCTCTTTGATCACATTCGGACAGGCATCGGCATCGACCCAGATAGACATCATCACTCCTTACAGTCAGAGAAGTCTGCGATCTTGCCGGGTTCCCTTTAAATGGCAAATTTAATTTGCGGCACGCTTTCCAGGCTGCACGCGGCTGACTTGTTATTCGGGCTGACTGAAGTAAGCTAGCCGGAAGAAAACGCATAATGTCCTAAGGAGATGGCGATGCTGGCTAAGAAAATCGGGTTTATCGGCGGGGGAAATATGGCGAAAGCCATTATCGGCGGACTGGTCAACAGTGGCAAAATCGCCCCGTCTGATATTTTCGTTTATGACCGCAAAGCAGACACCAACCAGGCGCTGGCAGAGCAGTATGGCATCAACGCCGCAGAGAGTGCTGACGCGCTGGCGCGCGAGGTGGACATTCTGTTTGGCGCGGTCAAACCCAATGTCATCCTGAAAGTGTTAAAAGAGCTGGCAGGCAGCCTGAAGAAAGAGGCGCTGGTGGTGTCAATCGCGGCGGGTGTGACGCTTGATTCACTCTCTTCGGTGCTGGGTTATGACCGCAAAATTGTCCGGGCGATGCCTAATACCCCCTCGCTGGTGAGTGAAGGCATGACCTCGGTCACGCCTAATGCGCTGGTGGAGTCCGCAGAAACCGACGAAGTGGTCGCGATTTTTGAGAGCTTCGGCAAGGCAGCGGTAGTGGATGAGTATCTGATTCACTCGGTCGTGGGCGTCAGCGGGTCTGCCCCGGCCTACGTGTTCATGTTTATCGAAGCGATGGCGGATGCGGCTGTCGCTGGCGGCATGCCGCGCGCGCAGGCCTATCAGTTTGCCGCGCAGACGGTGAAAGGGGCGGCGCAGATGGTGCTGACTACCGGCAAACATCCGGCGGAGCTCAAAGATATGGTCTGCTCTCCCGGCGGCACCACCATTGAAGCGGTGAAGGTGCTGGAAGAGAAAGGGATGCGTTCGGCGGTGATTGAAGCGATGCAGCAGTGCATGGCGAAGTCAGAGAAACTGAGCCGCAGCTAGCAAGCCACGATGAGCAGGGCAGCCCGTCGGCCTGCCCTGCGTTCGGCCTACTCCATCGCTGCCTTGCAGTACGCCACGGCGTCGGCAAACGTCATGGGTTGCTGCATCCGTTCCACCAGCTCAGCGGTCAGCGTATACATCCCGCATGAGCAGATCGCCGCCAGTTCACCCTGCTGTCCATAACACGCGATAAACTTTTTCTCCTCCAGCGAGCCGAGCAGCTGGAAATTATCCCACTCTCTGGCGTGGCCCAGATACTCATAACGGGTGCCATACTGGGTCGTCCAGAAAAAGGGCACACGTTCAAAGGCGACGTGCTGGTCCAGCATATTTCTGGCGACGGTCTGTCCCTGCTGATGCGCAACACGATAGTGCTCGATGCGCAGCGGCCCCTGCGCCGACGGATACGTCGCGATATCACCCGCGACCCAGATGTTCTCAGCGACCTTCAGCTCTGCATCGGCCTGCAGGCTGCCATCTTCTGCCAGCGGCAGATCGTGGATAAAGTCGGTGGCCGGTTTCACGCCGGTGGCAAACAGGACGACGGTGGCGGGCAACTGCCGCCCCCCTTTAAGCTGCACACTGCTCACCTGCTGATCGCCCTGCAGGGATTCAATTTCGCCCTGCTCCCATTTCACGCCATTTTTCTGATGCAGCTGATAGAAATAGCGGCCAATCTGATCGCCAAACTGTTTCGCAAAGGGCAGCGTCTGGCGGGCAATCACCGTCACGTCAATGTCACGGTTACGCAGCGCCGACGCCAGTTCGGTGCCGATAAAGCTGTTGCCGATAATCACAATTTTATGGCTGGCATCTACCGCCTGAAGCAGCTGGTCGGTCTGGGCTTTGCTGCGCAGCAGATGCACCCCCTCCAGATCGCTGCCGGGTATATCGGGACGGACAGGTGCCGCGCCGCTGGCGATCAGGAGTTTGTCGAAGGCGAGGCTTTCACCATCCTCAAAGATCAGCCGTTGCTGCTGAGCGTCAAGGCGGCTCACACTGGCCTGAATGCGTTCGACGTGATCCATCACATCCGCTTTCAGCAGCTGCGGTACCTCGCTGATATCCATCTTGCCTGATGGCACAAATTTGGTCAGTGCAGTGCGGTCGTAGGGTGCGTCCGCTTCCCGCTCCACCAGCACCAGACGCCCTTTATAGCCCTCATGCCGTAACCGCCACAGCGCAGCACTTCCTGCCGCGCCGCCACCCAGCACCACGAAAACCGGTGCGTCTGCACCGCTGCCAATGGGCGCGGCGGGCGACATCGCCTCAGGATTGACCAGCACACGCCCCTCTTCAATTCGCAGCGGATACTGTTTGAGATCGGCCAGCGCCAGCGGCTCACACATTTTGCCGTCGGCCAGATTAAATGCGGCTTTGTGCCACGGGCAGACCAGCCGGTCGCCACAGATCGCGCCCTGCTCCAGCGGCGCGCCAGCATGCGGGCATGTCGCCTGGTAAGCACGAACGCTTTCCCCCTCGCGGATCAGTAACACTTCCACCTCACCCAGCGTTTTTTTAACCGGCTGACGCTGCGGCAGGTCTTTCAGATCGACGGTAAATTGATAGTTCACAACGTGGCTCCTTTGACTGTTCCGGTTGGGCGCCGCGCCGTCAGACCCTGCGCAGCGCAAATCCCCACAAACAGTAAGTGTGGCAAAGGAAATTAAAAGCCTGACGCGGAATGTTTGTCAGAAGCGTAACGGGCTGTTACCGCAGGGAATTTAAACGCAGGCCGGAAGGGAAACGGCCACCTGCGTGGCCGGGAGAAACATCAGCTTTTTTTCAGGCACTGGCTCATAAAGGTTTTACGTGCATCACCCGCCAGCTTTTTATCGCCAGCTTCGCCATTGCAGCTTTTCATTTTCATCTGCTGCGGAGACATCTGTGACAGCTTGCTCTCTTTTTTCAGGCATTCACTCATAAAGGATTTGCGCGCATCTCCCTTGAGATCCTGTGATTTGGCATGCTGGTTACAGATCGTCATTTTCTCCTGCTGCGGGGTCTTCTCCGCCGCATTTGCCAGCCCGCTGACCAGCAGGCCCGCCATCATCATTGCCAAAAAACCGACTTTCATCGTGTTATCTCCCATGTGGATGTGTTCTTTCTTATTCTGGCAGCGAATAAGCAAAGCGGGAAATGTTTCCGGTCAGCGTGATGGAAAGATCCCATTCCAGAGTGGGACTGTACTGCACGTTTAGCGCGGATCAACAAATCCGTGGCCTGGCCCGCCACCCGGCCCGCCCCAGCCCCCTCCACCGCCGCCAGGAGGCGGGAAAAGACATCCGCTCAGGATAAAACCTAATGCCACAACAGCCGCCAGCTTAACGATTCGTTTCATATCAACCTCAGGGTGTAAAAATCGGGCTGAGTGTATGAAGCCACCAGCGGGGCTGACAAGTGAGATTTCTCTGCATCCTGCCGCTATTCATCTTTGCTGACCAGACTTAACATTTTACAGTCAGTAATCTGCTCTGTTCTCAACATCCCGACCGATTTGCAGACGAAACTATTTGTGCAAATCGGGAGGGGGAACGCTTTACAGCCTGGCATTTTTTGCGCATTGTGAGCGCATCACATTTACAGGATACCGACATGACTCTCTCTCAGGCTGCTCTCAGCGACATCCTCTCCCGGCGCGACTGGGAAAACCCGGTAGTGACCTCACTGCATCGGCTGGATGCCCACCCGCCCTTTGCCAGCTGGCGCGATGAAGCCGCTGCGCGTGATGACGCCCCGTCCGCCTCACTGCGCAGTCTCAATGGTGAGTGGGGATTCAGTTACTTTGCGCAGCCTGAAGCGATTCCCGCCAGCTGGTTACTGCAGGATCTGCCGGATGCCGGTACGCTTCCGGTGCCGGCCAACTGGCAGATGCACGGCTATGACGCGCCCATTTATACCAACGTGCAGTATCCGATCCCGGTCGATCCGCCACAGGTGCCGGCAGCAAACCCGACCGGATGTTACTCGCTCACATTCAGCATTGAAGCCGCCTGGCTGGAGACGGGACAGACGCGCATTATTTTTGACGGCGTTAACTCCGCCTTTCACCTCTGGTGCAACGGTCACTGGATTGGCTACTCCCAGGACAGTCGGCTGCCCGCTGAATTTGACCTGAGCGAGGTGCTGCGTCCCGGTAAAAACCGGCTGGCCGTGATGGTGCTGCGCTGGAGCGATGGCAGCTATCTGGAAGACCAGGACATGTGGCGCATGAGCGGTATTTTCCGCGACGTCACCCTGTTGCATAAACCCCGGATTCATCTGGCTGACGTTCAGCTGGAAACCCGGCTCAGCCCGGAATTTTGCCGTGCGGATCTGCGCGCGCAGGTGCGTGTCGCGTTGCCTTCCGCCGTTACCTCACGCTATCAGCTGCGTCTGACGCTGTGGCAGGGCGAGCAGCAGATTGCACAGTGTCAGCAGCCGCTGGGCAGCGCCATTATCGATGAACGCGGCCACTATCCCGAACGCGCCCTGCTCAGCCTGCCGGTGGAGCGGCCTGACCTGTGGAGCGCGGAGACGCCTCATCTCTACCGCGCCACGCTGGCCCTGCTGGATGAGCAGCAGCAGTTAATCGAGGTGGAAGCCTGGGATGTCGGTTTCCGCCAGGTCACTATCGACAATGGCCTGCTGTGCCTGAACGGCAAACCGCTGCTGATCCGCGGCACTAACCGTCACGAGCACCACCCTGAACGGGGTCAGGTGGTGGATGAGGCGATGATGCGCCGCGACATCATGCTGATGAAGCAGCACAATTTTAATGCGGTGCGCTGCTCGCACTACCCCAATCATCCGCTCTGGTACCGGCTGTGCGATCGGTACGGGCTTTACGTGGTGGATGAGGCCAACATTGAGACCCACGGCATGCAGCCCATGAACCGGCTCTCTGACGATCCGCGCTGGTTTGCCGCCTACAGCGAGCGGGTCACGCGCATGGTGCAGCGTGACCGTAACCACTGCTGCATTATTATCTGGTCGCTGGGCAACGAATCCGGCCATGGCGCAACGCACGACGCGCTTTACCGCTGGGTGAAAAGCAGCGATCCGACCCGTCCGGTTCAGTATGAAGGCGGCGGTGCGGATACCGCCGCGACCGATATCATCTGCCCGATGTACGCCAGGGTGGATCAGGATCAGCCCTTCCCGGCGGTGCCGAAATGGTCACTGAAAAAGTGGATTGGACTGCCGGGCGAAACGCGCCCGCTGATCCTCTGTGAGTATGCTCATGCGATGGGCAACAGCTTTGGCGGCTTTGCGAAATACTGGCAGGCTTTCCGTCAGTTTCCGCGCCTGCAGGGCGGCTTCGTCTGGGACTGGGTGGATCAGAGCCTCACCCGCTATGACGATCAGGGAGAGCCCTGGCAGGCCTATGGCGGCGACTTTGGCGATACACCCAACGATCGTCAGTTCTGTATGAACGGGCTGGTGTTTGCCGACCGTACACCTCATCCGGCGCTCTATGAGGCGCAGCGCGCCCAGCAGTTCTGGCACTTCACGGTCGATCCCGACGATCCGCTGAGCTTTACGGTCAGCAGCGACTATCTGTTCCGCCACAGTGATAACGAAGTGTTGCGCTGGCGCATAGAGCAGGCCGGCCAGGTCGTGGCGCAGGGTGATATCCCGCTTGATATCCCCGCGCAGGGCCAGCAGCGGATCACCCTGCCCTCCCCGCCTCCGTTGCAGGGCGAATGCTGGCTGAATGTTGCCGTGCATCAGGTGCAGCCGACCCGCTGGAGCGAAGCTGGCTGGCGTGTCGCCTGGGATCAGTGGGCGCTCCCCTCCGCGCTGGCACTGCCTTTCCTGCCGGAAACCGGTGAGGCACCGCAGCTGCACGATAACGGCCGTGAGATTGTCGTCACCCACCGGCAGCAGCGCTGGCAATTTTCCCGTCACAGCGGCGAACTGGAACAGTGGTGGGTGGATGACGAGCCGACGCTGCTGACGCCGCTTCAGGCGTGCTTTATCCGCGCGCCGCTGGATAATGACATCGGGACCAGCGAAGCGGAACGGATCGATCCCAACGCCTGGTCGGAGCGCTGGAAAGCGGCGGGCTATGACCAGATGCAAAGCCAGCGGATAGCGATTGCGGCCGAAACGCTGACCCGGGCGGTGCAGATTGAGACGCTGCACAGCTGGCACGCAGGGGGACAGCTCGCCTTTATCAGCCGGATACGTTTTCTGATCAATGCACAGGGGGAGCTGACGCTGCAGCTTTCCGTTGAGCAGTCCCGCGGTTTGCCACCGCCAGCGCGCATCGGGCTACGCTGCGCGCTGGCGACGATCCCGCAGCAGGTGAACTGGCTCGGCCTCGGTCCGCACGAAAATTACCCTGACCGCCAGCTGGCCGCACAGTTTTCCCGCTGGCAGTTACCGCTGGATCGGCTCTTTACGCCCTATGTTTTCCCGGGTGAGAACGGCCTGCGCGGCGGCACCCGTGAGCTTGATACCGGCAGCTGGCAGGTCAGCGGGGATTTCGCTTTCTCGCTAAGTCGCTTCAGCCTGGAGCAGCTGCGGGAGACGTCACACCGCCACCTCCTGCGCCCGGAAACGGGCTGCTGGCTGCATCTGGATGCGTACCACATGGGCGTGGGCGGCGATGACTCCTGGAGTCCCAGCGTCAGTCCTGAGTTTCTGCTGACTCAGCAGCGCTGGCAGACGGAACTGACGATTTGCCAGCCGACGCGGGCAGAACGGTCTTCGGACGACGGTAAACGCGCTTCAGAAACAGCACATTAATCAGCACCACCACGGCGGTGGCAAAAAAGACCCAGCGGAAACCTGCCATCGCCGACACCGCCCCGCCCAGCAGCGGACCGGCAACGTTGCCGAGATACATAAACGACTGGTTGTAGCCGAAGATCCGCCCCGTAATGTTGTCGCGTGAATGGCGCACCAGCAGGGTCTGCACCGCAGGCATCATCGCACCATCGGCGAAACCCAGCAGAAAGCGCAGCACGCCCAGCTGCGTTGCGCTGGTCACAAAGGACATGGCGATAAACAGCAGCAGCGAGATCGCCATCGTCGCCAGCAGAATACGCTGTGTACCGATGCGATCGCCGAGTCGCCCCAGCCGGGGTGCGGCCAGCAGAGCGGACACGCCGGGCAGCGCGGCGATCACCCCGCTGAGAAACGCGATGTTCTCCGCATGGGGCGCCAGCTCCCGCACAAACAGCGTCAGGATGGGGTTAACCGATCCGTTACACATCTGAATCACCAGGGTGGTAAAGAACAGGCAGAGCACCAGTCTGGGGTTATCCAGCGAGCGGAACACCTCACGTCCGCTGAGCTTCTCCTTTTTACTCACCGGGGTGTAGCCGGTTTCTTTAATCAGGAAGAGTGTGACCAGAAAACTGACCAGCAGCAGAGCCGCGGTGACCATAAAGACCATGCGCAGCCCCACCCCATCAGCCAGCAGCCCGCCCAGCATCGGTCCCAGAATCACCCCGCCAATCTGGCCGGTGGAGACACAGCTCAGCGCCCAGCCGCTGCGTTCACGCGGCACCTGAGCGGCCACCAGCGCCATGGCGTTGGGGATATAGCCTGAGGTCAGCCCCATCAGGGCGCGCAGCAGCAGCAACTGCCAGGCTTCGGTGACGAAAGCCTGTAGCAGGATCACGATCCCCATGCCAGCAGCGGCGCGCAGCAGCATCAGTTTCCGCCCTTTGCGATCGGCGAGGCTGCCCCATAGTGGCGCAACGGCCGCTGAGATCACAAAGGTGATGCTGAACGTGAGTCCCGACCAGAGGCTGAGTGAGGTGCCGCCGGTGACGCCCAGCTGCTCAAGGTAGAGTGGCAGGAACGGAATAATCTGGCTGATCGCCAGTCCGGTAAAAAAACAGCCAAACCAGACCGAGATCAGGTTTATCTTCCAGGGTTCAATGATGCGTGGCATGGGCAGAGGGCGTGAAGAGAAAGAGGGCTGAGTTTAACCCAGGCCCGCTGCGCGTGACCGCCAGAACATGGCAAAAACGGCAAGCATCTTGATTCTGCGCAATTTACGCCGCCGTACAGGTCGCGGATCTGTCGCCTGCCGATCTCCATCCCCCCTCAGCAGGATGGAAAAATATGTCATTGTGTTACTGACAACCGTTTGCTTCGCTTCTATGTTTAAAAAACCGCCAGCCACGGCGGTATAGCGATCGTTCCGATCGGTGTGACGCCCTCCGCAAACAACGGTGCAGACCGTCCGGCTATGCTGAGGCGAACCCGCGTATTGAGTAGATAAACGCCCCTGCACCCGGGTGTAAGGGAGAGGTCTGGGGTTTAGCGGAGGTGGGAAATGAGAGTGCAACCGAACAGCGCCAGCCGCGCTATCACCGACTATTTCAATGGCCCGAACTGGCGGACGCCGCCCGAGTCCGATCTGCTGGCGGTGATTATGCGCGAGATGATGGAAGCGGGTCAGCCCGCCACCAATAAAGCGATAATTGCGCGGGTGATTGAGAAACTGGAAGTCGAAGGGGACGAAACGCAGCTGCAACGTTATCGTACCCTGCTGGCTCAGTTAATCGACGCGCCACCCCGGGCCTGAAGCGCTGGCTTATTTCACCCAGCGCAGCTTATCCGCTTCGCTGATGCTGGCCCGCCCGCTGCTGCGCTGAAACAGGCAGAGCTCCCGTCCACGCTTATTGTTCATCTGTCGCTGAGGATAGCGCCCCTCCAGCAACAGAGCGCTGTATCCTGTGCTGTCGTCATACTCAATCGGCTCGCCCAGCACCCTGACTTTGCTCAGGTGACTGGCGTTAATGCAGGCCTGGGTCATCACCTGACGGCTCTGTTGCCAGGCTTCGGCACTGGAGGCCTGCGCCGCTGCACTGCTGAGTAAGGCTACAGAGAGTAGCGCGCCTTTCATCCGTTTCATGTTCGCTCCTGTTACCGCCCGCAGGCGCTAAAAAAATTCCCGCCGGGGCGGGAATAAACAAGACGAGCATTGTCAATCGCGTGACGAGAAGCGCATCGAAATGCAGCGCCATTCTCGCCCGCCGTTATGACAAGGCTGTGACACCCAGGCCGTCAGCCGCAATAAACAGAGCTGATGTTGCCGTTTTTATCCGCCAGGAAGTTAAGCCGGTTGAGGTTAAAGTCCATGGTGACGGCAGAGTTATAAGGGATAGGACGCACCAGCTGATCGAAATGCTGTCCCTGCAGCGCGGTTAACGGTTTGCCGACATAGTGCTGAAACTGTGAGGCACCACAGCGATCATTCTCAGGATCCGGCTTCACGCTGGCCGTGTCAGAGTGGGAGGCGGATTGACAGGCGGTTAAGGCAAACAGACCCGCTACCAGCAGCCCTTTTCCATAAAATTTCACGTTTGATCTCCTGTTGGACGTGTAAAACCCTGTCCCCAAGAGTAGCAAAGCGTGCCGGCCAGGCTGAACTCTAAAAAAGTAAAGTTGTTACAGCCGCCGAAAACTGTAAGCGGTGGCGATCACAATTTAGGATTAATCGCACGCACTGCTTAAAAAAGAAACGCCCGGTGGCTACAATTAACTAAGATTATTCTTAGCTCCGGGAGTCCATAATGGAACTGATTATTTTTGTTGTCTGCGCCATGCTGATGACCGCCGTGGCGGTCAAAGTCCGTTAAGCGGACCCAGCCTGATTCTGCGCCGTTCTTTCCAGAAGCGTACTGAACGCAGCCAGCGGCATCGGACGACCGAGGAAGTAGCCTTGTCCCTCTTCGCACGAGAGCTGTTTTAACTGGTTCAGCTGCGCTTCTGTCTCAATCCCCTCTGCCGTAATGGTCAGCGCAAACGCGCGTGCCAGCGCAATAATGCCCGCTACCAC
The DNA here is from genome assembly GCF_056856975.1 of Pantoea sp. PA1. NCBI lineage: Bacteria > Pseudomonadati > Pseudomonadota > Gammaproteobacteria > Enterobacterales > Erwiniaceae > Pantoea > Pantoea sp. PA1. The sequence goes on along the minus strand of NZ_JBXGEE010000001.1, from coordinate 71,581 downwards.
TGACTGCGCCTGCTCCGACTCCGGAAAATCTTTCATCCATGAGCGATCGATCTTGAGGCCGTTAAAGGGGTAGGTTTTCAGGTAACCCAGCGCGGCATAACCGGTGCCGAAATCATCCACGGTTAACCTGACGCCCAGCGCCCGTAAGCCCTGCATCATCTCCAGCGCACGCTGCGGATGTTCAAAGGTGACATTCTCTGTGATCTCCAGCTCCAGACGCGTTGCCGGCAGGCCGCTTCGGGCCAGCGCATCCGCCACCCGCTGCACCAGGTCGCTGGTGCGAAACTCCATCGGCGAGATATTCACCGAGACGTAGCGGTCGCCTCCCCACCCCAGCGCATCTTCACAGGCGCGCATCAGCACCCAGTCACTGATGGTGGCAATCAGTCCGCTCTCTTCCGCCAGCGGAATAAAGTGATCGGGTGTCATCCACTGATCCGGCGCAACCTGCCAGCGAAGCAACGCCTCGGCTCCCGCCAGCTGGCCGCTCAGCAGCTGATAGCGGGGCTGATAGTGCAGGCGAAATTCATTGTTCCTCAGCGCTTTCTCAATGCGGCGTGCCATTTCACGCTTATCCTCGCGCTGGCTGGCCATCTCGCTGGCATACCAGACCCACTGATTGCGCCCCGCTTCACGCGCTTCGGTGAGCGCGATATCGGCCATACGCAGCAGCGTTTCCGGGTGACTGGCATCCTGCGGGACGCAGGCAATGCCCATGCTGACCGTCAGATAGTGGACATGCTGGCCGGTGCTGATCGGCTGCTGAACCTCATGCACCAGCTGAGCACAGCGCTGATCGACCCGCTCGCGGTTCGTTTCACGCAGGACCAGCACAAACTCATCCCCGCCCAGTCGTGCCACCAGCTCCTGAGGCCCCGTGGCGCGCTTCAGACGCTGCGCGATCTGGCTCAGCACCTCATCGCCCGTCGCATGGCCCCAGGTTTCGTTGATCGGCCTGAACTGATCGAGGTCGAGCGTAATCAGCGTCAGCGGCACGATCCCTTCCGGCTGCTCAAGATGCTGTGTCAGAAACTCCTGCAGCTGTACGCGGTTCGACAGGCCGGTTAAGACGTCATGACGCGACAGGAACTGAATACGCGCCTCCGCTTCCATACTCTGCGTGATGTCTGAAACCGTGCCGCGGAATCCGATACGCCGCGTGTCATGCCAGATCGTTTTCGCCACCAGCTGACCAATACGGCGGTTGCCCTGCGCCGACATAAACTGGCAGCGCAACGGCATCTGCTGTCCCTCCTCCTCCTGGCGCAGCAGCCAGGCGACCAGCGAATGGCTGGGATGGGTCAGCAGCTGATCGATGTGTCGCCCCAGCCAGTGTGACATGTCGTGGCCGGTGACATTTTCAAAGCGCGCGGACAGGTAGATCAGGCGGCCCTTCTCATCCGTCTCCCAGATCCAGTCTGACGCCGCCTCAGCGAGATCGCGAAACCGCGCTTCGCTGCTGGCCAGCTCCTGCTGGCTGATCGCCAGCATGGCGAAGCGCCGGTCTGAAAGGATCGCATTCGAAAGCGCATGGCGGCTGACGCGGCGGGTGATCAGACCAATGATGATCGCCATCAGCGTCAGCAGGGGCAGCAGAAACAGGATCAGGCCCATTCCCGGCATCTTTGGTGTCCAGCGCAGGACAATCGGTTCGCCGTGCGGCAACGGCTGCACCATGCGCGGCTCGCGTAGCGCATCCTCTTCACTGTCGGGCAGACGCAGCTCGCGCACATCCAGCGAGGCGCCCAGCGCCTGAAGTTTGGCGGGGGTAAACAGATTCACAAACACCATCACGGATGGCGGCCCCGCCTTTGACGGCGTGTTATCCACTCTTCCGCTGCTGATAGGGGCGGCCACCACGATGGCGGGCAGATGATTGATCTCTGCATCCTGCGTCATGGCCCTGTTGTTCAGCTGACGCGCGGCCGCAATCAGGCCGGGCGTCTGCTGACCCAGCCACGCCTCCAGCGGCGTGTCCGTCAGCTGACCATCAATCACCGTGTAGGTGGTGTGACCTTTGCCATCCACCACGAACACGCCTTCATAGTGATACTCTTCATAAAGACCCGGACCAAAGTTCTCTTCGTCATACGCCCAGGCCTTGTTCACGCTGACGTGAAGATTACGCCACGCTTCTCCCCAGAAGGCATAATCCCGGATATCAGTGGCCATCGCCTCCTGACGACTCTTCCATGCCTGCTGCACCAGCAGCAGATCGTGCTCAGCCGATGTGCTGTTCTGCCGCTGGGCGATGGTCAGCACCATCACCATTGAGAGCAGCAGCACGCCAAACAGCAGCAGCGAAAGCGTACGCAGACTGCGGCGCGTAAAGCGCACAGTGCGGTCTTCAGCAGCCTGTCTGAATGGCGGTGAGGGCGGTGCCGGGGGGTTAAAATTCATTGAAAGTGCTCACTACACAACCAGGTTTTAGTCACGGGCCAGCCCCGTAATACGGGGGGCTGACCAGATAGTTTCCTCAGTTATCGGCCCGCCTGCTCCGGTGTTTAGTCTGCGGCAAAAATAAGCATGCAATATTGTCTCAAGGGCTGACTCGACAGCGATCAGGCGCATTGCTACTATGCGCTAACCTTCGCTGGCAGAGTCGCCTATGAACACCAATTCCGACAGAGTGACCCTGACGCTGTTCTACGTCGGCAGCTTTGTGGTTTATTACCTGGTTACCATGCTGATCACGCTGTTTCCCAACTACAGCGTGCTGCGCAATGACGGACTGCTGGTGCCGGTGCTCTGCCTGTTTGAATTTGCGGTTATCTACCCGCTGTATCGCTTCTACTGCCAGCGCCGCGCCGATCTGCCGCTGGGTGAACTCGGCATGCTGCAAACCCTGCTCTTTACCGGCGCGCTGTTTGTCCTGATGGCGGCCCAGATGCAGTTTATGCAGCCGGAAGGCTGGCTGGTGATGCAGGCCCAGCAGGGACGCAATTCGCTGCTGATTCTGCTGCTCACCGCCGTGCTGCTGGCCCCGGTGTTTGAAGAGGTGCTGTTCCGCGGATTCCTGTTGCAGGGCTTTCTGCTGTGGGCACCGCGCAGCCGCTTCGCCTGTATGCTGCTGACCTCGCTGCTGTTTGCGGTGATGCACACGCAGTATGTTCACTGGCAGACCCTGATCGCCCTGACGCTCTTTTCGCTGCTGCTCTGCTACGCCCGGCTGCGGAGTAACAGTCTTGCCCTGCCCATCTTTCTGCACACCCTGAACAATCTGATTGCGCTGCTGCCCGCCTGGTATTTCGCGGGCTGACGCCTCATCGCCTCTCTGCTGACGCACCGTTTTCCGGCCGTGTGGCGGGCCACCGCTCACACTGACAATGCTGCCCCGGCACGTTTGTCTATACTGGTGGATAAAAAGGGAAAAAAAACGTCACAGTCCGGACCAGCAGACCGTGTAAAGGAGAAGAGCGATGTTGATAGGATTCGTGTTGTTAGTGAGCGCGTGTGGATATGATGCCTGTGAGGCGTTACCCGTCTCGGAGCGTATCTATCCGACCAAAGCCGACTGTGAAACGATGGCGCACCGTATTCACAAAGTCAGACCGAACGTGGTCCTGCTTTGCGGTGAAGTTCATCGCTGATTCAGGGCCAGTCGCAATAAAGCCGCGCGGCAACATTGCAAGCTGGCGATTTAGCGTACAAAATATAAGCTGTTGTTCACCATTATCGTTGTGAATCCCATGAAAACATCACGTCCCCGTCGTCCTGCCGGACGCTGGGTTTACTATCTTTTGTATGATGGCATTCTGTGGCCCTGCCCTGTCCGCTGGGAGTGGGAGAGCAGTTATGGCGGCTGGCTGCCGTTTTACTACACGCCTACCTTTGAGTTTGTGGTGGGCGATCCGCGTAAGGCTCATCGCATTGCGCGCAGCGACGTGCGGGTCAGACGGCGCGAAGATGCCTTTGTCTGAGCGAAATCTACCGCCACGGCAGCCATGAGGCTGTCAGCAGGAAGTAAATCGCCTCCAGCACGATAATCACCATCAGTAAGATGCCCAGCGAATGGCGACCTGTTCCCTTCATCGGTTCAGGCCCAAATCATCGCAGCCCGGCGTATCAGCAGCAGGGCACCACAGATGCATAACAGCACCAGCACCATCTTCCACTGTTTTCTGGCCGCCCGGACTCTCATCATCGCGGTTTCCTCTCTGTCAGAAAGCAAAGATGCGCCTGAAGGCGCATCTGTTTCGGTCAACAGCAGGACCGGTTGTGCATAGCGTCGCGCCAGGGTCGCCAGAGGGCGACCCGTTACCGGCATCAGTTATTCAGCGTGTAATCCAGTGTGATTTCCGCATTCAGTAACTGAGAAACCGGGCAGCCCGCCTTGGCGTTGTTGATGATTTCATCAAACGCTGACTTATCAATGCCTGGCAGAGAGACGGTGCTGGTCAGCGCCACTTTGGTGATGGCAAAGCCGTCGCCTTTCTTGTCCAGCGACACATCGGCCGTGGTATCAATGCTTTCCGGCTTGTGGCCCGCATTGCCCAGCATCAGCGACAGGGCCATGGAGAAACAGGCCGCGTGCGCTGCACCAATCAGCTCTTCCGGGTTGGTGCCTTTGCCGCCTTCAAAACGGGTGTTAAAGCCATAGGGCTGCTGGCTCAGCACGCCGCTCTCAGTGCTGACGGTGCCTTTGCCTTTGATATCGCCTTCCCAATGCGCCGAACCTTTCTTATGAATGGTCATCTCATTCCTCCTGTGGGTAAAGAAGCTAAGTATAGACAATGCATTCATTTTCGCAGGCTTAACTCACCGCGCGCGGACGGGGTGAGGCGCTCTGCGGTTCCAGCAGCGCCCCGGCCTGCACCAGCGAATCGCGCGTGATATCCGCGATGGACTTCGCGCCGGTCAGGGTCATGGCAACGCGCATCTCCTTCTCAATCAGGTTCAGCAGGTTTTCCACGCCGCGCTGACCGTGGGTCGCCAGCGCATAGATAAAGGCGCGTCCCAGCAGCACGCTGTCTGCGCCCAGCGCAATCATGCGCACCACATCCAGCCCGTTGCGGATACCGCTGTCTGCCAGAATGGCAAGATCCCCTTTGACGGCATCGGCAATCGCCGGTAACGCCCGCGCAGACGACAGCACACCATCCAGCTGACGGCCGCCGTGGTTAGACACCACAATCCCGTCGGCCCCGAAGCGCACCGCATCGCGCGCATCTTCCGGGTCCAGAATCCCTTTGATCACCATGGGCCCGTCCCAGAACTCACGGATCCACTCCAGATCGCGCCAGGAGATAGAGGGATCGAAGTTGTTCGCCAGCCAGCCGATGTAATCTTCCAGTCCGGTCGGCTTGCCGAGATAGGCAGAGATATTGCCCAGATCGTGTGGACGTCCCTGCAGGCCGACATCCAGCGCCCACTGCGGATGCGTGACCGCCTGCCAGTAGCGCCGCAGCGCGGCGTGCTGGCCGCTCATGCCGGAGTGCGCATCGCGATAGCGGGCACCCGGCGTCGGCATATCGACGGTGAAGACCAGAGTCGAGCAGCCCGCGGCTTTGGCGCGCTCCAGGGCGTTGCGCATAAAGCCGCGGTCGCGCAACACATAGAGCTGGAACCACATCGGGCGGTTAATCGCCGGTGCCACCTCTTCAATCGGGCAGACCGAAACCGTGGAGAGGGTAAACGGTATCCCTTTCAGGGCGGCCGCGCGCGCCGCCTGCACCTCTCCCCGACGGGCATACATGCCACACAGTCCTACCGGCGCCAGCGCAACCGGCATCGACAGGGTTTCCTTAAACAGGGTCGTTTCCAGGCTCAGTTCTGACATGTTCTTCAGAATACGCTGGCGCAGCGCCACGTCCGACAAATCCTCCACATTGCGACGCAGGGTATGTTCGGCATAGGCCCCGCCGTCAAGATAGTGGAACAGGAACGGCGGCAGGATACGTTGCGCGGCGGCGCGATAGTCACTGGCAGCTGAGATAATCATCAGTCGGATTCCTTAGGGTTGCGTGTGTCGTTATCCGGTAAGCGGGTGATGCGCGCCTGACGCGCTTCATCTTCATGCAGGCTTTTCATGGTGGTGTGAACAAACCCCAGGTGCTGCATCGCTGCCTGCCGGGCGGCGTCGGCGTCGCCCGCGAGAATGGCGTCGAGCAGCGCCTGATGCTGTTCCGTGAGGCGGGCAAAAATCGCAGGCTGGGTATACATCCGCTGACGGCTCTGCATGACCGAGGATTGCAGCAGTTCAAAAAAGCCCCGCATGGTCTGCAGCAGCACCAGGTTGTGCGACGCCTCGGCAATCGCCAGATGGAAGCGCACATCGGCCTGGGCGGCGAGATCGGGATCGTCACTCTCCTTCAGCTTCAGCGTGGCATCAAAGGCGTATTGCAGCCGCTCTCTGTCGGCGTCGGTGGCGCGCAGTGCCGCATGCCAGGCGGTGCTGGCCTCAATGGCGTGACGCGCCTCCAGAATGTCATAGCGGTAGTCGGGATCGTCATGCAGCAGCTGGCGAATCGGCTCCACGATGCGCTGTTCCGACCAGGGGGCCAGCTGCTGCCGGAGCCAGGTTCCGCCGCCACGCCGGCTGATCAGCATCCCGCTGCTGATCAGCTGCTGAATCGCCTCACGCAGCGAGGAGCGTGAAACGCCGAGTTCAGCCGACAGCTGTCGCTCGGCGGGCAGGCGCATGCCTGGCTCAAGATGATGGTCGGTGATGTACGCCCGCAGGCGCGTCACCAGCGGGTCTGCCGGGTTTGTCATGGGATCATCCAGGGGAAAACGTAGGCCTGAAGCGTGGTAATGAGACCGACCATACAGGTGAAAATCAGGCTGTGTTTCACGGTAAAGCGGAACAGGTCGGACTCTCTGCCCACCAGCCCGACCGCCGCACAGGCGATGGCGATCGACTGCGGTGAGATCATCTTGCCGGTCACGCCGCCGGTGGTGTTGGCCGCCACCAGCAGCACATCGGAGACGCCAATCTGCTGCGCGGTGGTAGCCTGCAGAGCGGCGAAGAGCGCATTGGATGAGGTGTCCGATCCGGTCAGGAAGACGCCCAGCCAGCCCAGAAACGGCGAGAAGAAGGTAAACGCGTGACCGGTGTGCGCGAGGGCCAGCGCCAGCGTGGCGGAGAGGCCGGAGTAGTTGGAGATAAAGGCAAAGGCAAGCACCATCCCGATAGAGTAGATGGGCAGCGCCAGCTCCTTCAGCGTGGCCGCAAAGGTCTGCAATCCGGCCCTGGGTTTCATGCGCAGGAAGATCATCGCCGCAATCGCCGCGATCAGAATCGCGGTGCCGGTGGCGGAGATCAGATCGAGTTTATAGAGAGCCGGATAAGGGGTGGCGCTGCTGACCACCGGCGGCACCCGCGCCACCAGCCCATTCAGCAGCGGAACCGGTATGTTCAGCACCCACTCATAGAGCGCGCCGCCCTGGGTGAACAGCGCCTTAAACGGGGGAATACTCCAGAGCGTTACGGTGGCGGTGAGAAACAGGAACGGCATCCAGGCGCGAACGATCTGGCCCAGCCGGTACGTCTGCGGCGGAGTCAGGGCGTCATCCTGCTTCGCCCCGGCATCAGCAAAGCGGAAGATGCGCACCGGCTTCCAGACCCGCAGAAACAGCGTCAGGGATATCAGCGAGGCGAGCGACGAGATAATGTCAGGCAGCTCCGGGCCCAGAAAGTTGGAGCTGAGAAACTGGGCAACAGCAAAGGAACCGCCCGCCACCATGACTGCCGGCCAGGTCTCTTTTACCCCACGCCAGCCATCCATAATCGCCATAATCCAGAACAGCACAATCAGGGTCAGCAGCGGCAATTGACGTCCGGCCATCTGGCCGATGGCGAAGCTATCCAGCCCGGTGACCTGCCCCGCCACGATAATCGGAATTCCCATCGCGCCAAAGGCGACCGGCGCGGTATTCACGATCAGGCAGAGTCCGGCGGCATAGAGCGGGTTGAAGCCCAGCCCCACCAGCAGCGCGGCGGTAATCGCGACGGGTGCACCAAAGCCCGCCGCCCCTTCCAGAAAGGCGCCGAACGAGAAGCCGACAATCAGCATCTGCAGGCGCTGATCGGGCGTAATCGACAGGATAGAGGCGCGGATAATATCGAACTGGCCGGTTTTAACCGAAATTTTGTAAACGAAAACGGCGGCGACAATGATCCAGGCTATCGGCCACAGGCCGTAGAGAAAACCATACACCACGGCGGCCAGCGCCTGTGCCACCGGCATCTGATAGAGGAACAGCGCCACCAGCAGCGCCAGCACCACAGTCAGGGTGGCCGCCAGATAGCCCTTCATCTTAAGTTTAATCAGTGCAAAGAAGAAAAACAGAATCGGTATCAGTGCGACCAGGCTCGAAAGCCAGATGTTGCCCAGCGGATCGTAGTTTTGTTGCCAGATCTGCATGCCGTTATCTCCAGAGGAAAGATGAGATGGAACACAGTCGCTGTGCTGCATTCCCTCAGCCCGCCGGATTGGTCAGACCACATCCGGCTTTCGCGGGCCTTATGGCTGGAGATAGTTAATGCATTGTTAACTTGTGGCAACAAAAGTTGCGCGATTTTTCTGGTTGTGTGAACCAGGGAAAAATATTGCGCCGATTGGTCTGACCAAAATCAGGGGTTTTCTTCGGGAAAGGCGTGCGGATAACTGCGCGGATGGAAACGCAGATTCAGCGCAATCAGCAGCAGCGTAACCGCCGCCTGCAGAACCCACACGCTGCTGAAGTGGCCGGTAAGCGTGTGCAACTGCCCGGCGATAAACGGCATACTGCCCGCGATAATAAAGCCGACGCCCTGCATAAAGGCGACCAGCCGCGCACCCGCCTGCGGCTGCGCCAGATGATCCAGGGCCAGTACCAGCGCCAGCGGAAACGCCCCGCCCAGTCCTGCGCCCGCGATCCCCGCCCAGAGCCAGGGAGCCAGCTGCGGGGCAAACAGGAAGCCAAGCATGCCGCTGAGCTGCATCGCCAGCGTCAGCAGCAGCAGCGGACGGCGATCGCGCCCCCGCGCCATCAGAGGCAGCAGCAGCGCCCCGGTCACCTGACAGCCGATCATCATGCCGAGCAGTGAGCCGCCCGCCTGCGCAGGCCAGCCCAGCTGGTGATAGAAGTCGGGCAGCCAGGCGACACAGATGGCGTAACCGCCGTTCACCAGGCCGAAACTCAGCGCCAGGGTCCAGGCGCGCGGTTTACGCCAGAGGGAAGGCAGCGCTGCCCTCTCCTGGCGGGCGACCGGTCTGCTGGCGATAAACAGCCAGAGCAGCATAGCCAGCACCACCGGCAGCGCCCAGCTGCTCAGCGCGCCCTGCCAGCCAAGCTGCCCGGTCAGCCACGGCGAGATTGCCGCACCGATGCCACCGCCGCCCATCAGCGCCGCGGCCCACAGACCGGTGACCCCGGCACTGCGCTGGCCAAAGCGCTGACGGATCACTCCCGGCATCGCCATCTGCACGATGCCGATGCCCGCACCGCCCGGCAGGGTCGTCAGCACCAGTCCTCGCCCCTCCGTCACAAACAGCCGGCTCGCCAGGGCCAGCAGCAACAGCAGCAGCCCGCCCAACAGCAGTTTGCGCACGGAAAAGCGCTGCATCAGTGGCGCACTGACGAGGGCAATCGCGCCCATCATCATCATCGGCAGCGCTGGCAGCAGCGACGCCGCCAGCGGTGCCAAACCAATGCTCTGGCGTAACTGGCCGAGCAGCGGGCTGACGGAGGTCATCAGCGGCCGCATATTCAGCCCGGCCAGTACCAGTGCCGCCAGCAGCAGAACGTTATCTCTCTTCATCGGCAATCCAAACGTTTAAAAGTTGTCAGCCTGACAGCAGCCGATACTATTGGGAAATGAAATATTACTCTGCCAGGTAGTGAAAAAATGAATCGTCAGCCGATGTTTACCCCGCAGCAGTTGCTCAGTTTTGTGGCCGTGTGCGAAACCACCAGCTTCACCCGGGCGGCCGACCGGGTGCACCTGTCGCAATCCACCGTCAGCCAGCAGGTGCGGCGCCTTGAGGAGATGGTGGGAAAGGCGCTGCTGGTTCGCTCCTCGCATCAGGTGCAGATCACCGAAGAGGGCGAGAAACTTTTAGGCTATGCGCGACGGATTATTGCGCTGAACGGGGAAGCCCACGATGTCCTGAGCGATCAGTGGCGCGACGGCGTGCTGCGGCTGGGGGTGCCGGAAGATTTTGCCGCCCCCACCGCCGGTCTGCTGGCGCACTTCAGTCGCGCCCACCCTCAGCTGCGGCTGGATGTGATGAGCGGCATGCAGGTGGAGCTGAGGCGCGCCTGGCAGCGTGAAGAGCTGGATATCATGCTGATTAAGCAGCCCTATGGCGATCGTCCGCTGGCATCGCGGCCGGAACCGCTGCTGTGGCTCGACAGCGCGGAGTGGCCCTGCTTCGAACAGACGCCGGTGCCGCTGGTGCTGTTTCCCCAGCAGGGGCTTTATCGCGATGAGGTGTGTCAGACGCTCGATGCGCTGGGCCGAAGCTGGCGCATCAGTTACAGCAGCGCCAGTCTGGTGGCGCTGGCCGCCGCCAGTGCGCAGGGGCTGGGGCTGACGTTGCTGCCCGCCAGCTGTCGCCTGCCCGGACATCGGGTGCTGGGCCGTGAGCAGGGGCTGCCGGTGATTGATACTTTTGAACTGGCGCTGTTCTGCCGTCATCCACAGGATCCGTTGCAGCGTGCGCTGGCGGAATCACTGGCGGCGTTCGGTCAGCTGCGCTGGCAGTGAGATATCGAATAGTCACCAGTGAGAAATAGCGCAGCAGGGTAAGCCCGCCTTTGTCAGATTAACGGTCTGTTCCCCTGACTGGAGTTTTTATGCCTGTTTCCTCTTCATCGAGCCGCCGTGACTTTCTCGGACAGGGTGTCCGCTGGACCGCCGCAGGCGGCCTGCTCGCTGCGGGTCTCGGCCCGGCCAGTGCCGCGACGACTTCCGCCCCCTCCGTCTCCCATCCTGACACCCCCGCCCCGCTGCCTCAGCAGGATCACTATCTGCTGCGCAATGTGCGGCTGGAGGAGGGGTTTATTCGTGAGGAGGATGAGATCGTCGCCACCCGCACCGGCCGTTACGATATCAGCGTGCGCGACGGCAGCATTGATCGACTGACGCCCGCTGGTCAGGGTGATACGACTCTGCCGTCATGGGATGCGCAGGATGCGCTGCTGCTGCCCGCCACCCGGGATATGCACATCCACCTTGATAAGACCTTTTACGGCGGCCCGTGGCAGGCGCCCCGTCCCCGTCAGGGCAAAACCATCATGGATATGATTGCCCGCGAGCAGGTGCTGATTCCGCAGTTGCTGCCGCACTCACAGGCGCGTGCCGAAGCGTTAATCGCCCTGCTGAACGCCAAAGGCACCACCCGCGCCCGCAGCCACTGCAATATCGATCCGGTCAGTGGCCTGCAGAGTCTGGAACATCTGCAGGCGGCGCTGGCGCGGCACCCCGCCTTTCACTGCGAGATCGTGGCGTTTCCACAGCACGGCCTGCTGCACTCGCAGGTCGATGGCCTGATGCGCGAGGCGATACAGCACGGCGTCGCAAAGGTGGGCGGGCTGGACCCTACCAGCGTGGATGGCGCGATGGAGAAGTCACTGGATGCGATGTTCCGGATTGCACTCGATTATCAGCGCGGCGTTGACATCCATCTGCATGAAACCTCCCCGGCTGGCGTGGCCGCGATCCAGTACATGATCGACACCGTCGCCAGGAACCCGGCGCTGAAAGGCAATGTGACACTGAGCCACGGTTTTGCGCTGGCGACGCTGGAGGGGAGCGCCCTGAACAAAATGATTGAAGGGCTGGCAGAGCAGCAGTTCAGCGTGGCCTCAACGCTTCCCCTCGGCAAACTGACCATGCCGATTCCGCAGCTGCAGGCGGCGGGCGTAAAAGTCATGACCGGCACCGACAGCGTTATCGATCACTGGTCACCCTTTGGCACCGGCAGCATGCTGGAAAAAGCGAATCTCTATGCCCAGCTCTATCGCGGCTCGGATGAGTTTTCGCTGTCGCGGGCGCTGGGGATTGCCACAGACGATCGGCTCCCGCTTTCGGCTCAGGGTGAGAGACAGTGGCCGCAACCGGGCGATGAGGCGAGCATGATGCTGGTAGCCGCCAGCTGCTCCGCCGAAGCCGTGGCACGGATTTCACCGGTAGTCGCGACCTTCTCGCGCGGTAAACCCGTGTTTGCGCTGTCATCGGCCTGAAATCGCAGGGCGGATGGTGGGCGTTTAGCCTGCTTAATCATAGCGGAGAGATCGAGCCTGCTCAGGGAACAGGGTCAGATCGGAAAGTCGCTCAGGCCATCCATGGCCGCTCGGCCCGCGCCGTCCCTGGCGCGGGACGCTTTCCTCTTCTGACCCTGTTCCCTGCGCCTTATCCTTCATCATTGCAGCCACAATCATCCTGCCTGTGGTCTCGCCGTCAATGTCAGTAACTGATGCGACTGCCGGACTTGAAGCGAAGGGAGCATACGCCTGTAGCAAAGCATAGCGGGCCAGGGATGGCCCGCGCTGAGCCTGCCAGGGATGGCGGTTTTGCGTCTTTGCGGAGGGCGTATGCTCCCTGAAGCCTGCTCTGACAGGAAGCTGAGTGGTATCTCGAAATGGATCGCGCCTGCTCAGGGAAACGACTGCCGGACATACGCCTCCCAGAAACGACAGAGCCTCCACAGGGGAGGCTCTGCATTTACCTGAGCGGAGTGCGTGTTACGCGCTTTTGGCCCATTGTTGATTCGACATTAATTCCATTGCCAGCGCGTATAAGCGACGATCTTCCTGATCACAGGGCTCATCTTCCGCATAACACCCGATCATCGAAGCGATCTTATCCGCAGATAAGCTCTCTCCATGAACGTGAAGTGTCAGTACGGCGCGGCCTACTATTTTAAGCACATTTTCATGTGGTCCCTGGATGCTATTACTCAATGCAAATACCCTCTACCGGTCGTTGTACCAGGAATATGGCGCGCTAAATATAAAGCAATTAGCTCAGGATTTTTATCGGCACCAGGAGTGATATTTTTTAATGATTAATTCTATTACTGGAGTCATGACAAAGGATTTATCTGATTAACAATGAAATAAATTTTTAAAAACGGCAGCTTATAAACCTATGACTGGCCTCATGAAATACCCTTTTTTGATTAGTCGCCTTCGGCACCGGCCAATTAATTAAAAAAAACCACCATTTTCAGGCAAACTTCAGTCTATTCCTAAGCGATACGGCAGAGATAGATTCACCCAGCTAACCATCGAGGTTCCCGTTGCCGTCTGGCGTGCTTTCTGCCAGACTTGCCCCGCAATCATGCCCTACACTTTCAGCCTCAGAGGCCGCGCCCGTGACCGCTTTTTCTACCCTCAATTCGCTTCCCGACAGCCAGCTCGATAACCTGCGCGAGATGGGCTACACCAGCATGACGCCGGTCCAGGCCGCCACGCTGCCCGCCATTCTGCAGGGACGCGACGTGCGCGCGCAGGCAAAAACCGGCAGCGGTAAAACGGCTGCGTTTGGTATCGGCTTACTGCATCACATCGACAGCACCCGCTTTCAGACTCAGGCCCTGATCCTCTGTCCGACCCGTGAACTGGCGGATCAGGTAGGCAACGTGCTGCGCCAGCTGGCACGCTTCACCCGTAACATCAAAGTCCTCACCCTGTGTGGCGGACAGCCGATGAGCGCACAGCGCGACTCCCTGGTGCATCCGCCGCATATCGTGGTCGGCACGCCAGGTCGTATCCTCGACCACATCCATCGTGAAAACCTCAAGCTCGACCAGCTCAACACGCTGGTGCTCGATGAGGCAGATCGGATGCTGGAGATGGGCTTCCTGAATGATATGGAAACGATCATTGAAGCCACCCCCGCGTCACGCCAGACCCTGCTCTTCTCCGCGACCTGGCCTGACGGCATCACGGCTATCAGCACCCGCTTCCAGCGCGACGCGCTCAGCGTGGTGACAGAAGATGTCAGCGAACTGCCCGCTATTGACCAGCAGTTCTTTGAAGCGAGCCACAATGAAAAACTGGGCTTACTGATTGCCCTGCTCAGCGATCATCAGCCCGCTTCCTGTGTGGTCTTCTGTAACACCAAACGTGAATGCGACGATGTTGCCGCGGCGCTCAACGCACGCGACATCAGCGCCCTGCCGCTGCATGGCGATCTCGAACAGCGCGACCGCGAACGCGTCCTGATCCGCTTCGCTAATGGCAGCGGTCGTGTCCTGGTTGCTACCGACGTCGCCGCACGCGGACTCGACATCAAATCACTGGCGATGGTCGTCAACTATCAGCTCGCCTGGGACCCTGAAGTCCACCTGCATCGCATCGGGCGCACGGCACGCGCCGGTGAGCATGGCGTTGCGGTCAGCCTGGTGGCACCCGATGAGATGGCTCGCGCCCACGCGCTGGAAGATTTCCTGCAGCAGAAACTGCCGTGGATCGCGGCCAGCACGCTGAAAAAAGGCAGCAGCAAACCGCTGCCTGCGGCCATGATGACGCTCTGCATCGATGGCGGTCGTAAAGCCAAGATTCGTCCGGGCGACATTCTGGGGGCACTGACCGGTGAGGCGGGGTATCGCGCGGAGCAGATTGGGAAGATTGTGCTGACGCCGACCCATGCCTACGTGGCCATTGAAGCCAGTCAGGCAAAAGGCGCGCTGGTGAAGCTCAAGCAGGGCAAAATCAAAGGCAAAACCTGCCGGGCGATTCTGCTGAAGGATTGAAAAAACGGGCGAGGATAACCTCGCCCGTTTTTATTACGGCTCTTCGATTTGGGTCACGTGCAGCGTGGTCTTATCCCCTTTACCCTGCACCTTGCCGCTGACCCGCACTTTGTCTTCCGCAGTGTAGGTCTTACCATCAAAGGTTTTCTTCGGCGCGATAATCGGTAACGTCCCGGTGTTGTCACGGAACTGATAACGTTCACCCTGCTCTTTCTTCACGATGTAGCCTTCCAGCGTCACGTAACCGCCCTGACGGAAGTCGCGGATCTGATCGATATGCGTCTGACCGGTATCTTCAGAGCCTTTATAGCCCGCATCCTGCTTGTGCTGTGGCGGTGGCGTTTCACCCGCTTTGTATCCGCCCTCTTCCGCTGCAACGCCCGCGCTCACCATCACCAGCAATGACGCTAAAATCACTTTTTTCATTTCACACTCCTTTATTGGAAAGGTGTCCATGTTGAACCTTCAGGGTTAAGCCTGGCACATTAATTGGCGATCGTTTTATTTCACCCTTCTCTTCTCACCTTTTTCCGTTTGCTGCCGATAACCTTTACACACCCTATTTCACCAGCTGCGTTAACGCAGAGGCAACCATGGATAATTTTCAAAAAGAGATTGATGAAAGAGCGAACCTCGCGTTATCGAACAAGTTTGAGCTGCTGCTTTTTCGCTTAGGTTCCGATCAGCTGAAAGGCAAGTCCGAGCTGTTTGGCATTAACGTCTTCAAGCTGCGTGAAATTGTGCCGATGCCGGCCATCACCAAAGCCGCTGGCATGCGGTCGCCGCTGCTGGGGATGGCGAGTATTCGGGGTCAGTTCATTCCGGTCATCGACCTGCCTGCCGTGGCCGGTTGTGTGCCGGAAACCGGCCTTAACCTGCTGCTGGTGACCGAGTATGCCCGCAACACTCAGGCGTTTGCCGTTGAGTCCGTTGAAAACATTGTGCGTCTCGACTGGAGCCAGGTTCACACCGCGGAAGCGGGTATCGGCGGTCGCAACATCACCAGTATCGCCTGTCTGGACAGTGACAAGCAGAGCAATGAGCTGGCGATGGTGCTGGACGTTGAGCAAATCCTGTATGACATCATTCCGTCGGTGCGCGGCGTTGAGCCTGAAGCGGCCCGACCACGCACGTTCAACTATCGCCCTGGCGCCGTTGCGATTGTGGCAGAGGATTCCAAGGTGGCGCGTCAGCTGCTGGAACAGGGCCTGAAGAGTATGGGCATCCCGGCGCTGATGTATAACACCGGCCTGGAAGCCTGGGAAAAAATTAAGCAGATGAGCCAGGACGCGCAGGCAGCAGGCGAGTCGATCCATGACAAAATTGCTCTGGTGCTGACCGATCTGGAGATGCCGGAAATGGATGGCTTTACGCTGACCCGCAACATCAAGCGTGACCCGATTCTGAAGTATCTGCCGGTGGTGATTCACTCCTCCCTCTCCGGCAGCGCCAACGAAGATCACGTGCGCAAAGTCGGTGCCGATGGCTACGTGGCGAAGTTTGAGCTGAACGAACTGTCAGACGTGATTTTCAACGTTCTCGACGCGGCCCGCTAAGCGAATGCGGGCACATTCGCCCGCGTTTACGGCTCACCTGACAAGGAACCGACTATGCACATTGAAACCTTACCCGTTACCCCTGCTCGCCAGAAGCTGCTGCGTGGCCGTTTACGCCAGCTGGCATGGATTACCGCCGTTACCCTGAGCCTCGCATTCTGGGCTGGCCTCTACTTTTTGATTTTCTGACGTTTAAGCCATTGTTTAAACCGGGCTGTCAGCGTTTCTGCTGACAGCCCTTTTTTTTGTCTTAATTTCGCCGCTCAATCATTGTTCATTTTTTCTGATGCTTAGACCCGATTATTTATTCACGCAACGTTATTACTTAAAAAATATTAAAGGTAAATCTGCGCACTCCGATAACTGTATGCGCGAGACCCCCTTTTTGTCTGCGGTCCTGGCCTCAGGCATCAGCAAGGCACTGCGCACAACGGCAAGGCACCTTATTGTTGATAACTCATTGATTAATATTAATACGGGAAGAGATTATGTTCATTATCAGTAATATGAAGGTGGGAATACGGCTCGCTGCAGCCTTTGGTATTATTGTCACGCTGCTGATCGTCATCGGCGTGACCTCAATAACGAGGATTAACAGTATTAATACGGCGATCGCCTCGATCGTTGACGATCGTTATGTAAAGGTCCGGCTGGCCTTTGATGTGCGCGACGGCGTTAACGATCAGATTAAATATCTGCGCGGCATGGTGATCGACACGCTGCACCCGGAAAAGAATGCGAAACGCTTTGGTCAGCTGGAAGAGGCGACACAACGCACTAACAACGCCATGAAGAAGATCGAGGCCATTCAGGTCACGCCGGTGGGTAAGAAAAAGATCGCCGGTCTTCTCGCGTCATCGCTGGCCTTCGAAAAGGTGAAAGCCGAGCTGATGGCGCTGGTACAGGCGGGTAATTTTGATGCTGCCAGCACCTATGTGCTGCAATCCATGACCGCCACACAGAATAAATTCCTGCAGGACGCCATCAATTTTGCCAACTCCCAGGACTCGCAGCTGCGCAGTGAGGGTCAGGGCATTATGGATAATGGCCAGTCGGCTATTACGGTCACGCTGATTTTCTCCGCCCTGGCGATTCTGGCTTCGATTGTGCTGGGCTACTTCCTGACCCGCTCTATCGTGCGTCCACTGGTGGCGGCGGTTGACGTGGCTGAACGTGTTGCCGCAGGCGATCTGAGTTCGCAGATGCAGGTCACCTCGCGTGATGAGACCGGCATTCTGATGCAGGCGCTGCAGCGAATGAACGACAACCTGCTCTCTATTGTGACCGAAGTGCGCACCGGCTCCGACACGATCGCGGTGGCCTCGAATCAGATCTCCAGCGGCAACCTCGATCTCTCTACCCGTACCGAACAGCAGGCCAGCTCGCTGGAGGAGACCGCGTCGGCCATGGAGCAGATGACCTCGACGGTGAAGCACAACGCCGATAATGCGCGTGAAGCCAATCATCTGGTGTCGGCAACCTCGAGCGTGGCGCGTGAAGGCGGCGTGGTGATGGAGCAGGTGATTGAGAAAATGGAAGCGATCGCCCTCTCCTCACGGAAAATTGTCGATATCATCAGCGTTATCGACTCCATCGCTTTCCAGACGAACATTCTCTCTCTGAACGCGGCGGTTGAAGCGGCACGTGCGGGCGAGCAGGGTCGCGGTTTTGCGGTGGTTGCGACGGAAGTGCGCAATCTGGCGCAGCGTTCAGCGTCAGCGGCAAAAGAGATCAAAGTGCTGATTGAGGATTCTGTCGCGAAAGTCGATGAGGGCAGCAAGCTGGTCACACATGCGGGTTCTACTATCGGGGAGGTGGTGAACAGCGTGCAGAGCGTGGCGAACATCATGAGCGAAATCACTATCGCCAGCAGCGAACAGAGCAGCGGCATCAGTGAAATCAACCAGGCGATTACCCAGATGGAAGCGGTGACCCAGCAGAACGCCGCGCTGGTACAGGAAGCCTCAGCCGCGTCACAGGCGCTACAGGATCAGGCAGAGCGGATGGCACAGGCCATGAGCGTGTTTAACACCGGTAAACTCTCCCTGCAGCCGGTACTGCGTTAACGTCCGAAGCGGCCTGCTGCGGCGGGCCTGTTTCCGGGTCGGGCAACAGCAGAAACAAAAAAGGCTGCCAGAGGCAGCCTTTTATTACTGTAAATGCAACAACGCTATATGGCTCACTAGCCTGTCAGAGTGCGCGAGGCTGGCTCTGAATCGCAATCCTTGCCGTGTTCACCTGAACAACAACAGATTTGCAGAAAATGCATTTCGCTCCATGCGGGTTGGCTCTTGTGACATCAAAATGTGATGTACGAAACTGTGAGCCATGACAGTGTGGACATTTAAAAGTAATTTTCAGTCCTTAGAGACCAACAACGTTCGCAGCAGCTGGGCCTTTGGCGCCATTTTCTACTGTGAATTCAACTTGCTGACCTTCGTCTAATGAACGGAAATCGGTGCCCTGGATTGCAGAGAAGTGTACGAATACATCTTTGCTGCCGTCCTGAGGAGAGATGAAACCGAAGCCTTTCTCTGCGTTAAACCATTTAACGGTACCGCGAATTTTGTTAGACATGCTTAAATCCTTAATATATCGAGCCTTCCGGCATAATGGCCTGAGAACAGATTTTAATCAGAACGTAAGAGAAGACTCAAAAAGAAGGGATGTCTCGCGACAAACTTAGAGATGAGAACTGCTTTGGTTACTTACTTTGATAGTGTCTGTTAATCAAACCGACGATTCATTAAGCCACACTTAACCAGGTGGCGCAAGCCGCAATTGAAATTAATCTCAAATTGTGCGGCCGCCCGTTTCAGCGGGCCGGCATGCGGGGAAACGTCTCAGCGATGCGTCCCGCATGCCACTATTCTGCTCTGTCTGCCAGTGTGACTCAGGGTGCCAGATCGCCATTCAGCTCGCTCAGCAGGCTATTGCGCATCCCACCCTCATCAATGGGATCGAGGTTCAGCCAGGTCAGCGTCTGACGCCGGCTTTTCTCATCATAATCGGAGTAGACGCCATGAATATCGCCCTTCTCCGGCGAGTAGAGGATGGCAATCGTCTGCGCCGGGCAGTTGTGTGGCTTACATCCCGACAGCGCCTGATACTTCACCCCCTTAATGGTGACCTCCGTGGCCGGGGTACTGGTGCCGCCCTGCTTAACCCATGCCGGAAAAGCGTGTCCCGCGATCAGCTTGTGATACGCCTGGCCGGTCTGTTTGTTCTGGATAAAATCAAACAGATAGGTTGGGGCCGCGGCACTCGCGAACAGCGGAACGGCAGCCAGCACCGCCGCGATAACGCCTCTTTTCATCCTCTTTTTCTCCTCATATCTGGGTTTTATCTGCGCTGACCATGACCTTATCGGTTTTACCGCGCGCTGTCAGTATCGCCGGGGAGCCGTTGCGGTTTCTGACGGCCGATCAAAAAAGGGCGAGGCCGGAGCCTCGCCCAAAACATGCCGATCATCAATCGTAGTAAGGGACCTTGCGGTCAACGCCGTTGATATTGATCAGCACAAACCCCGTTGGCGCGGTCTTGTTGGCGGGTGTTCCCGCTGCGGTAGCGAGTGTAACCACGCCTTTTTCGTTGGCCCCGATGCCCGCCAGTCCGTTGTGCATGCCGAAGCGTGCCGCGGGTTTCAGAGAGCCGACTTTGGTGACGTCTGTCACCACGGACATGTCGGACTGGAACAGCGAGCAGGAGCCGGTGTCGAAACGGGTCGGCCCGGTGGTCTTCAGGTTGAACATCGTCTCGCCGCTGTTGGCTTTCAGCTTGACCCAGATAACGGCATAGGTAGTCCCTACCCGGCCATAGCGGATGTCCAGCACCGACGGCTGCCCCATATGGTACGCATCGGCCCAGACCGTCTCCAGACGCTGCAGGTTGATCAGCGTCTTACCCGTGCCGACGACGTTAACCGGCGAACCGGCGGTGCCGGAGGGCGTGGTGGCGTCCGCTTTCCCGATTAACTCCATCACCCACTGCTGGTTAGGCGCCGGGAAATAGAGCTGACCCAGCCGATACCAGTTATCGGTGTCGGTGTTGTTCACCACTTTATAGCCGCTGTAATAGCCAGCACGCAGCGAACCGGTCAGGAAGGAGCCGTAGTTTTCATCCCGACGATAGCCATATTCAAAGGTCGACAGCCACTTATTGCCGGCCACGTCATTGGTGATTTTCGCCCCGGCCTGCAGGTTGATATGACGCATCAGGACGCGGGCATTGTTGAGATTGAGCGGCGTGCCACAATCTTCAATGTTGAGCGTATCGATGGTCCAGCCGCCGTCCGACAGATCCCCCGGGTTGGTGGTGTGCTCAATCCAGACGTTGCGCATGATCCCCTGGGTCACGCGCGGCATATAGAGCGTGGCGTCGCCATAGCCCGACTGGAAGTTGGCGTTGCACAACTCAATCGCAGTTGAGTGGTCCCAGTTCCCCTTCGGTGTATTTGACCAGCCAACATCAAACACGCGTGAGAAGGTGCTTGAGCTGTAGACCTGATCAAACTTACTGTCGAGCGTATCCTGCAGCTTAAAGACGGTTCCGCCGGTGCTTTGCGCCTTGAAGCAGTAGATATTAACGATCTGGCCGCCCACAATCGTGTTTTCAAAGAACGGCTGAACGTTGCTGCACTGCTCTGGCGTGACGGTGACTTTGGCAGTGGTGTCGACGGTTCCGGCATTAGCCTGTCCATGCCAGCAGATGCCTTTGATGACGATCCGGCGCGCATTAACCTTAAACACCGTATTGGCGCTTTTGTCGGAAATGATGGTGGTACGCGGTGACGATCCGAGATCGCTGTCATCACCCTGAATACCAAAAAACGCCGTCTCCGTCGCGCTGAGATCGATGGGTGAAATCAGGAAGCGGCCACCCGGAAAACGCACCGGCAGCGATTTCACGTAGGTGTTATAGCTCTGAGTCCATGCCAGCATCCGCATAAAGGCGTCGGTATCATCGGTGACACCATCCCCTTTCGCGCCGAAGTGCAGGATATTCACTTCAGTGGGATCGTTGATGGTGCGCTTCCAGTAGAAACCGTTCCCCACCGCCACCGTACCCCCATCATCCTTCAGCGGGGTGGTGCTGAGGAAGCCGACAAAATCAGCGCCGCCACGGAAGCTGGAATCTTTGTCGTAATAGCGTTTCAGGCTCGCCACTTCACCTGATTTTGGTGGGACTGTGGTACGCAGTTCAGCAAAAGAGTTAACTTCGATCATAGAATCCTCCTCAGGATTATTGGGATAGCGCGCTGACCATCAGCGCACTACTTCGCCGCAGCCGGATGGCCGCAAAGGGTGTCCCACATGTCGTTGTGGGTGTTGATGGCGCGCACCGTACGAACGTCCATTTTTTGCGCGTCATCGCCGTAGGTATAAAGAGGGGAAAAAAGAACGCAGGCAGAGTCGGTGATCGCCACCGGCTCAGGGTTTGTGGTATTTCGACTGCTGCAGCTTGTCGCGAGCAGCAGCGTCATCAAGGCTGTGGTTATCAGTCGCCACACGGTTAGCCTCCTCGCGGTTATGTTGTTGCTGTTGCGCCACCGCAGTCACGCGGGCCGCCTCCTGTTGCGCGTTATCGACGTCGTTCCGCGCTTTTTGCTGCACTTTGCCCACTTTCCTGCCACCAAAATAAGTGGCCCCCAGGGCCGCAATAACGGCGGCCAGCGCGGCAAGCCAGTGCCAGCCGCCGCCCAGTAATGTTGTAATCAGCGTCATGGCTGCGTTCCTCCGGCCTTCTGCTTCTCGTTCAGCAGGTTTTTCTGACGAACAAACTGGGCGATGACGCCCATCGCCACCATGAAGGCGCCGACCAGCCCCAGATAGTTGTGCGGCAGAATCGTTTTGACGTCCTCCGGCAGCACGCTCCAGGCATCAACGGCGGCAGAAGGAAAGGATTGCGCCCAGGCGCTGAGCATCGATCCCAGCGACGCCAGCCAGACTGACCAGGTTCTGAAGAGCAGGCGGGCGTGCGAGACAAACTGGAGGGTGGTGAAACGCTGCAACAGCAGCAGGATGATGATCGCCGTCAGCACGGCGACCAGAAACATGAGCCATCTCATAGCAACCCCCTGTAAACCGCATAGGTTCCGCTGCGCATCATCTCGGCGTGACGTCTGGCCCGGCCCGGTGTCTGACGGGCCCACAGGCTGTTCATCATCGCGTCCGCCGCCTCATCAAACTTCTCAGCCACAATGGCGCTGAGCATGTTTTTAAACTGCATGACCCCGTCGACGCCCAGCTGATACGCCATGCTCAGCAACACATCGGTGCGGGCGTCATTGCACTTTGCCAGCGCGTTACGCAGCAGTTCCCGGCTCTGCATCTCCTGAATTTTGTTTTCGAGAATGCACTGCTTCCAGACATCCCCGACGCGCCGTGGCACCCGGAACGCATAGTTGTTCAGCGAGGCGCCCTTGGGTCCGATGCGGATGCCACCGGCCACCGTGGGGAACCCCAGCGTGTCGAGGTAAGGCGCGTCGACATACCCTTCTTCAAAGTTCAGTACTGCGATTATCTGGCTCATAACGACTCCTCAATGACGGGTTAAACCCATTCAGCCCTGTGAACAGAAATACATAACGCCCACTGATCATTACCCTGTCCGGCGCAGCAGAATGCCCTGCTCACCCTGCAGCAAAACTGAACAGTAATTCAGCAGATTACGCCCAGCGAAAGCTGGAGAACGCAAAGCGTTATCCGGAACGAAAAGGTGTGTTTTTTTGCGCTTCAGCTCACGGCGTAGAGATGGACGTGAGGCAGACAGCAGTTGTCGAAAGCGGGGGTCTCTTTGCTGATGATGCGGGGTGCAGTAATCGCGCGATCCACGCGCGGGATAACCTGACGCTGGCAGATTTGTTCTGCGCGCCGCAGGGCAGGTGTTTCAGCTGGAGAGTTCAGGGCCTGGTCGATACTCTGTTTCAGGCTGCTGAGAGGTTGGCGCCGCCGATGGCGACGAGTACGTGCGTTGCCCACAAAAACGCTTTTGCCATAGTGAATTATCGCCATAACTCCTCCTGTGAATGAGTCTTTGGCGATGGGGTGGCAGGCGCGAGCTTTCGGCGAACCGAACGGGCCCGAATGTCGCGATTCACGATCGCACGCTCGCCCCCCGGCTGCGTGAGCAGCCAGGTGGAAAGTAAGCGAAGGGGAAATAAACGGCATCTGACGACGCTGCATTTTGCGCATCCACCCCATCCCAAAGTTCACTGACTTTTGGGTGGTATGATTCGCGCTTGTGCAGCGCCTCAATTGTTTAAGAGCGGCTCATCCCTGAAAGAACGGCGTTGTTCATCCATATCCAAATTATTAACAGGTTCTTATGCATTATCAAACACTGTTGGTTAATTTTTTATTTACCGCTGGTTAAATTTATGAATTTATGCCGATTATTTTTTTGCGGCCCGCCTGAGAAACGCCTTAAAGGCGGGCTCAGCCGAGGATTTGATACTGTCGCGCCTGGCTCATGATCACTTTTGCCAGAACCTTCAGGCTGGGGACGTCATCATGATTGAGATACCAGGTCTCATAACGTTTATTGTCTGATATCACAGCAATTTTCTTGTGCTGAAGTTGCAGACGCTTGAGGTAGAGCTGCTCATCAAGGGTAAAGATGTAGATGCCGTCGCCATCAAACATCCGCACGCTGATATCGACAAACAGCTGATCGCGCGGCGCAAAGGTGTCCGCCATCGAGTCGCTGTTAATCGCGATTAACCGGATGTTTTCCGCCGGGCGACCGTTGAACAGCACCCGCGCCTCATCCGGACCATATTCGATCGCCTGGATGGTTTCGACAAACTCGTCCCGCGCGGGCAGGCCCGCCGCGCTGCGCTGACCAATGTCCAGACTGTCCACCCGGAACACATTTTTCCGGGCGGCAAACGTGTTCAGCGTCACCGGCTCTGCGGGTTGATCCATCCCATATTGCAGCCACTCCACCCGGACGCCCAGCAGCTCGCTGAGCGCCAGTAAGTTGCCATCATCAGGCACTGACTGCGCGTTAAACCACTTCCACACTCCCGGCGTTGAAATTTTACAGCCCTGCTTCTGCAGGGCGCTGGCAACCTGTTTGTTCCGTCCATGTCCGGCAATGCCGGCACTCTCACAGGCCGCTATCAGCCTGGCGGTGAAAGCTTGTTTTGTACTTTCTTTTTTAACCATTAGTTAATAATCAGCCATAGAAGAGATACTGGATGTTATTTTCATTATTGCTACCAGTTCATTTTATATTACCGCTCGTTTACTACCTAACCGCTTTATCAAGCGTTCCTGATTATCATTATCCGCTTCAGCCTGCGACGGGACAAAAAATATTGCCTCAGGCCGCATAGCGCCTTGTGTTTCAGGAATGTTCCGTAAGAAATTGCGTGAAATTCAGCCAGCAATCTGGCCTGCGATAAGGTGACCGGAACGGAATTGAAACTGAAGCGCAGAAAATCCTATCTTTCACTGGCCCGAAAAAGAGACGCTAAAAAAAACGGGAGCCTGTGAAAGACTCCCGTTTTGTTAAAAATTATCGCAATTATGAGCGGAGCGTATCGTCGCCCCAGGCTATCCATTTATAGGTGGTCAGCGCCTCTAATCCCATCGGACCGCGCGCATGCAGTTTCTGTGTACTCACCGCCACTTCAGCCCCCAGACCGAACTGCCCGCCATCGGTGAAGCGGGTGCTGGCGTTGACATAGACGGCTGACGAGTCAACCTGGCGTACAAAGCGCATCGCCTTGCGGGTGTCGCGGGTCAGAATGGCATCCGAGTGCTGCGTGCCGTGCGTGCGGATGTGATCAATCGCCTCGTCCATATTTGCCACTAACCGGACGTTGAGATCCAGCGACAGCCACTCGTCGTCATACTGCTGCGGATTGACCAGCGAGACCGATGCCGGCCCCTGCTGCAGCTGCGCCAGCACGTTGCTGTCAGCATGCAGCGCGATCGCCTCCTGCGCCATACGCGCGCTGAAAGCGGGCAGGAAACGATCGGCCATAGCCTGATCCACCAGCAGGGTCTCCAGCGAGTTACAGGCGCTGGGACGCTGTTTCTTGGCGTTGACGATCAGATCAAGCGCCGGTTCGATCGCCATCGTCTCATCAATGTAGATATGGCAGACGCCAATGCCGCCGGTGATCACCGGAATGGTGGAGTTTTCCCGGCACAGCTTATGCAGGCCAGCTCCGCCGCGCGGGATCAGCATATCGACGTAGCGATCCAGCTTCAGCAGCTGATTCACCAGTTCACGATCGGGGTTCTCAATGGCCTGGACAATTGCCGCCGGTAGTCCGTGCTGTTGCAGCGCCTTCTGGATCACCCGCACGGTGGCCGCATTGGTGCGCCAGGTCTCTTTTCCGCCGCGCAGAATCGCGGCGTTACCGGTTTTCAGGCAGAGGCTGGCAACATCCACGGTGACGTTTGGCCGCGCCTCATAAATCACGGCCACCACACCCAGCGGCACACGACGACGTTCGATGCGCAACCCGCTGTCGAGCTGCCCGCCATCAATGAGCTGGCCGACAGGATCGGCGAGCTGGCAGACTTTGCGCACATCGCTGGCAATGCTGCTCAGCCGCTCCGGATTGAGCGTCAGCCGATCCATCAGCGCGGCGCTCATGCCATTCTGACGCGCATCGGCTAAGTCCAGCGCGTTAGCCGCCAGAATCTCAGCGCTTTCCGCCTCCAGATAGTCGGCAATGGTCATCAGCACCTGGTTCTTCTCTGCCGTCGACAGATCGGCCACGGTATACGCTGCGGCACGCGCCGCTTTTCCCATCTCTTCAAGCATTGTCCGCTCCTTAACTGACGATCATGTCGTCGCGGTGAACCGCCACCGGGCCATATTCATAACCCAGAATGTCGCTGATCTGCTGGCTGTGATGCCCGGCGATCATCCGCATTGCGTCGCTGTTGTAGCGTGAAACCCCATGGGCGATGTCCCTGCCCTGCAGGCTGCGAATGCGGATCACTTCACCGCGCGAGAAATTTCCCTGGATGGCGCGGATCCCTTTCGGCAGCAGCGAGCTGCCGCGTTCGATAATGGCCGCCAGCGCACCATCATCGACGGTCAGCTCACCGGCCGGGGGTGCCCCGAAAATCCAGCGCTTGCGGTTTTCCAGCGGCGATTGCTGCGCATGGAAGCGCGTGCCCACCGGTTTCCCCTCAATCACATCGCTGATCACGCCGGTGCGGCTGCCTGACGCGATGATGACGTCGATGCCGGCGCGGCAGGCCACATCCGCGGCCTGAAGCTTGGTTGACATTCCACCGGTGCCCAGCCCGGAGACGCTGCCGCCCGCTAAGGAACGTAACGCGTCATCAATCACATGGACATCACTGATCAGCTCAGCGTCGGGATTATTGCGCGGATCGGCGGTGAACAGTCCCTGCTGATCGGTCAGCAGCAGCAGCTTGTCGGCCCCGCCAAGCATCGCCGCCAGCGCCGAGAGATTGTCGTTGTCGCCCACTTTGATTTCCGCGGTGGCGACGGCGTCGTTCTCGTTGATTACCGGCACAATGTGGTTGTCCAGCAGCGCACGCAGCGTGTCGCGGGCATTGAGGAAGCGTTCGCGATCTTCCATGTCGGCGCGGGTCAGAAGCATCTGGCCGATATGGATACCGTAGATAGAGAAAAGCTGTTCCCACAGCTGAATCAGACGGCTCTGCCCCACCGCAGCCAGCAGCTGCTTTGAGGCGATGGTCGGCGGCAGTTCGGGGTAGCCCAGATGTTCGCGTCCGGCGGCCATTGCGCCGGAGGTGACGATCACAATGCGGTGGCCTGCGGCGTGCTGCTGCGCACACTGCCGAACCAGTTCCACCATGTGCGCCCGATTTAACCGGCGCGATCCGCCGGTAAGAACGCTGGTACCCAACTTGACCACTAAGGTCTGACTGCCACTCATATTTCCTGCCGTAGTGAAAAATTTTTACGAAAGGACGTTTTAACAGGAGTCGATAAGGAAGCCAACAGCCAGCGGGGGAAAAGCACGAAATTACGTGGACAGGTGCGTAGACCAAAAGTTCACCGTTAACAAGAAATCAGGAAAAGCGTCATAAAAAGTTCATCTCTGACGGGTAAAAAGTCGGTGCTTTACAAAAACTTTCATTTTTTTACGGCGTTCACACGGCGCTCACATTGGGATTGATAGCAAATGAAGAAAAGCACACTGGCCATGCTCCTCTCTACGCTGATGCTGGCTTCTGCCGCGCAGGCTGCCGAAATCTATAACAAAGATGGCAACAAGCTGGACTTATACGGCAAAGTGAAAGCGGAACATTACTTCAGCGATAACGCCAGCGCAGATGGTGACAAGTCCTATACCCGTATCGGCTTTAAAGGTCAGACACAGATTAACGACCTGATGACCGGTTATGGTCAGTGGGAATATCAGTACAACGTCAATAACTCCGAAGGCAGCGACGCCAACAATGGCAACAAAACCCGCCTCGGTTTTGCCGGTCTGAAATTTTCGCAGTACGGTTCGGTGGACTATGGCCGCAACTACGGTGTGCTGTATGACGTTGAGGCCTGGACCGACGTGTTTCCGGAATTTGGCGGTGACGGCACGGCCCGTTCAGATAACTTCATGACTCAGCGCGCCACCGGCGTCGCCACTTACCGTAACAACAACTTCTTTGGTCTGGTGGATGGACTGAAATTTGCGCTGCAGTATCAGGGCAAAAACGACGCTACCAGCGCCAACAGCCGCACCGATATTAACCGTCAGAACGGCGACGGTTACGGCGCCTCACTGGGCTATGCGCTGGGTGATAGTGGCGTGAGCCTGATGAGTGCCATCACCTCCTCTGACCGTACTAACCAGCAGCAGGCGCGCGCCTATGGCGGCGGTGACCGTGCCGACTCCTGGGGCGCAGGCGTGAAGTATGATGCCAACAGCGTCTACCTGGCGGCGATCTACACCGACACCCGCAACATGACGCCCATCAGCGGCACCAACCGCAACACGGGTGCCTCCGTTGCGGGCGCAGCCAACAAAGCGCAGAACATCGAACTGGTGGCGCAGTATCAGTTCGATTTCGGCCTGCGTCCGTCTATTGGCTATGTGCAGACCAAAGGCAAAGATATCGAAAACGGTATCGGCGATGTGGATCTGGTGAAATATATCGACGTCGGTGCGACCTATTACTTCAACAAAAATATGTCGGCCTTCGTGGATTACAAAATCAACCAGCTGGATGATGACAACGCGCTGTCGCTCAACAACGATGACATCGTCGCGGTGGGGATGACTTACCAGTTCTGATGTGGCGGTTGCACGCCGGTCACAGCATAAAAAAGGGCGAGTTTTCACTCGCCCTTTTGTTGTTAATCAATCTGACTCAGGCTGCGGTGAGATCGAGCCCGCTCAGGGAACCGGGTCAGAACGGAAAGTCGCTTAAGCCAATCCCTGGCCGCTCGGCCCGCGCCGTCCCTGGCGCGGGACGCTTTCCTTTTCTGACCCGGTTCCCTGCGCATCAGGTTTCGTTATCGCGGCCAGTTTCACTCTGCTTCAGGCTTCTCAGCACGCTGACGACTAGGTCAGGCCGCCCTTTTCCGCTGACTCAGGCGCTCAGCTTCACCGGTTTCTCATCGAAGTCGCTGGCCGGAATAAGGTCCAGATCTAACTCCTTCAGCATCGCCTTCAGACGGGTATGGAAGTTACGTAAGGTCTCCTCCACGCGCGCCGTGTTCTCTTTGCCCTTGATGGTTGCCACCGACCAGTCACCCTCTTTATCGAACAGGCCGATGTGGTAGACATAGGTAAAGTGGTCAGCCTGCGCTTCCAGTTCCATCCACCAGCCCCAGAACTCACGCAGTTCCGGTGCGGGTTTCACATTAACGCAGGCAGCCAGGCAGTCGAAGAAGAAACGGGTTTCGCCACATTTCCCATCGCGAATATAAGGTCCAAGCTCGGTAAAACGCTTAAGCAGGCGACTGCGGGGATGACCACTTGGTAACGTCATGCTGATTCTCCATTGGTTTTGACCGCTATACAGCCCTGATTTCCGGGCAGCCCGGAAAAATTCCGCTACTAGTTGTAGCAAACAGTGAAAATTTTGCCAGTTACCTTTTTAAACGCTTCTCCAGCCAGTCGCAAATCTCATTCAGCGCTTTGTCGAAACTGGCCATCACCGGCTTCACCGGAATCAGCAGGGCTTTCCCGTCCGATGAGGAGCGGGCGATCAGCCTGCTCTCCTCCTCCGGGCTGAAGAGGTCGTTTTGCCAGTAGCCCGAAAGCATCGGCGTGGGCGTGCGACGTCCCAGCAGTCCCTGAGTTTTCAGCGAATAGCGATTGAGTTCGGTGCGCAGTGCGCTGTCAGAGGCGGTGGCCATGCCGAGACGGCTCGCCAGCATGTCCATGTACATATCCGGGATCTTATCCTGCAGCGCCGTCTGCGTCAGCAGCGCGTGTACAATCGGCCCCAGACAGGCAACGCCCCGCAGCCGCTGCGATTCAAGATAGGCCAGCCGAACGGCCACGTTGGCACCAAAGCGGTAACCAAACGCCGCCACACGCGTATGATCGACCCAGGGCACATTGGTCAGGTCACGCAGCACCTGCTGATGCAGGAAGCTGGTGTCCTGATTCAGCGTCCATTTCACCGAGTTACCCACGGACGGCACGTCAATGGTCAGCATCGCGATACCGCGAGGCGCCAGATAATCATGGAAAAGACGGTAGTGATCGCTCTGTAACGAGTCGAGCGCGCCGCAGAACAGCACGGTGGGATAAGGGGCTTCGACGCCGGGCGGCATGTGCAGAAAGCCGGTGACCGGGCTGCCGCCCGCGATGGCGAACGTCAGGGTCTTCAGTTCACCGGGCAGGCGCTGCGTCGCCTCTTCATAGGCGCGATTGGCCAGCGTCTGTGCCTGATCGGCCAGCTCATCCCCTTTTATGTAGGGATAGGCGGCGACGCTGTAAAGGTGCGCCGCATGCAGCCAGAAGTCGCCTGCCTCACTGTCGTCGCCAGATTCAAGCGCCTTCTGCTGCCAGATCCCCGCCTGTCTGCACCACTCGAAATGCCAGTTGCCGCTGCGAAAACCGATCACCGTATCGAGCAGCGTCTCATCGGTATGCTCAACCTTGCTGATGGCGATACGGGCCAGCACTTCGCTGATCTCCTGCGGCGTCAGGCCGCGCCAGGTCCACATCAGCTTATTCAGCATCCGATACCAGCCCTGCTGGCTCTCTCCGTCCAGCGTGGAGTGCACATCCGGGGTAGCATGATGCTGACGACGCACCAGGGAAGAGGTTTCAGGATGTTTGAAGCGGGGTTTGAACAGCTCCTCGCTAAGGTTTTTGCTCGTCATTCTCACTTCTCCTGCAACAGAAACGGCGATGGCTAAGTGTACTGTACGGCAATTCGGGGTGCGAGGCTCAGAAAGCACAACGCCCGGAAAACCGGGCGTTGTGACGTGAGGGTATCGCAATCAGCTTTTTACAATCGGCGGGATGTAAACCACGCCCATATCCCACGGCTGCTCGATCCAGGTATCCTGCGGGATATCGACGATGTAATCGTCAACCAGCGAGCGACCGGCCGGTTTCGCGAAAATGGTGCAGAAACGCGCTTTCGGGTACATCTCACGAATCGCCTGCGCCGTTCCGCCGGTGTCCACCAGGTCATCGATCACGATGAAGCCTTCACCGTCGCCTTCTGCGCGCTTCAGCACTTTCATTTCACGCTGATGATCGTGGTCATAGCTGGAGATGCAGACGGTATCGACATAGCGGATACCCAGTTCACGTGCCAGCAGCGAAGCCGGTACCAGACCGCCACGGCTCACCGCGATGATGCCTTTCCACTGTTCAACAGGCAGCAGACGCTGGGCGAGTTTACGGGCATGAATCTGAAGCATGTCCCAGGTGACGACGTATTTTTCGCTCATAGAATAGAAATCCCAGCCAACCGAAGTGGCTTAAAAATGTGCAACGGGGAAAAGGTTGCGCGAGATTATAAGGAGTTGACGCGCTAAAAACCAGCACCCGCGCGCTGGTTGCGGCTTTTTAGCGCGTCCGGGAGCGCACCCGGTGAAAAACAGTGATATTCTCGGGCCTGGCTCGTCAGATTCTCTGACGGCGATTTTTCACTGGAAACTCGCGATGTCCGGCCTCGCCGGTACACTGACACAGGAGACCTGTCGTGTCTGAATTGTCTCAACTCTCTCCACAGCCGCTGTGGGATATTTTCGCTAAGATCTGCTCTATTCCTCACCCCTCTTTTCACGAAGAAGCGCTGGCGAGCTACATCACCGGCTGGGCTAAAGAGCAGGGCTTCTGGTGTGAGCGCGATCAGGTCGGCAACATCCTGATTCGCAAGCCCGCCACCGCTGGCATGGAAAACCGGACCCCGGTCGCGCTGCAGGCGCACCTCGATATGGTGCCGCAGAAGAATAACGACACCGTGCATGACTTTACCAAAGACCCGATTCAGCCGTGGATTGATGGCGAGTGGGTCAAAGCGCGCGGCACGACGCTGGGTGCCGATAACGGCATCGGTATGGCCTCAGCGCTGGCGGTGCTGGCTGACAACAGCCTGACCCACGGCCCGCTGGAAGTGCTGCTGACCATGACCGAAGAGACCGGCATGGATGGCGCATTCGGTCTTCAGCCCAACTGGCTGCAGGCCGAAATCCTGATCAACACCGACTCTGAAGAGGAAGGTGAGATCTACATGGGCTGCGCGGGCGGTATCGACTTCGTCTCCTCCCTGCCGCTGACCCGTGAGGCCGTGCCTGCTGAGTTCCAGACCCTGAAGCTGACGCTGAAAGGGCTGCGTGGCGGTCACTCCGGCGCCGATATTCACATGGGCCTCGGCAACGCCAACAAGCTGCTGGCGCGCTTCCTGGCGGCCCACGCGGCTGAACTGGATCTGCGTCTGCTGACCTTCACCGGCGGCACACTGCGCAACGCCATTCCGCGTGAAGCCTTTGCGACCGTTGCGGTTGAAAGTCACAAAGCGGATGCGCTGAAATCGGCGGCGGCGCAGTTCCTGAGCGCCATCCAGAACGAGCACGGTATCAAAGAGCCGAACATCGCCCTGGTCACCGAGCCGCTGGCGCATCAGGGTGCCGCCCTGAGCGCTGACAGCCGCGATCGCTTCCTGAACCTGCTGAACAGCACGCCAAACGGCGTGATCCGCAATTCAGACGTGGCGAAAGGCGTGGTTGAAACGTCACTGAATATCGGTGTGGTGACGATGGAAGAGGATCACGCCGAGATCAACTGCCTGATCCGCTCGCTGATCGACACGGGCCGCGATTATGTGGTGCAGATGCTGACGTCACTGGGCCAGCTGGCCGGTGCGCAGACCAAAGCGAAAGGCGGCTATCCTGGCTGGCAGCCGGATGCGGACTCCGCCATCATGGCGCTGACCCGTCAGACCTACATCGCCCTGTTCGACAAGACGCCGAACATTCAGGTGATCCACGCCGGTCTGGAGTGTGGTCTGTTCAAGAAGCCTTACCCGAACATGGATATGGTGTCGATTGGGCCGACCATCACCGGGCCGCACTCGCCAGATGAGCAGGTGCATATTGAAAGCGTTGGCCTTTACTGGAAACTGCTGACCACCCTGCTGAATGTGGTGCCAGAAAAGTAATCCGGTCGTCAGAAAAATGAACCAGGCTCCGGCCTGGTTTTTTTATGCCTGCCACTTTCCCCCAGCATAATTCGCTGCCTTCTTTTCGTTTTCCCCCGCTATTCCGCCAAGTTCCCGCGCTTCGCTGGTTATAGCCGCCATTATGTCCGGATGTCTGGATGGCTAATAAGATTTCGTGCTAGCTTATGCGCTTTCGGCTGTTGCCGCGCCTGAAGGTTCAGGAAAAAATGCGGCCACTCATTCTTCAGGAGAGTCATCACATGCCAGGGTTAAACTGCCTTGAGATGCGTAACATCTCCATCGCTTTTGGCGGGTTTGCCGCGCTATCGTCGGTGGATTTCCGCAGTGAAGGCCATTCGGTTCATGCGCTCACCGGTGCGAACGGAGCGGGCAAATCCACGCTGATGGCGATCCTGTCCGGCGCGCACAGCCACTACAGCGGCGAGATCCTGCTTGATGGCCAGCCGGTCTCCATTCGCACACCGCGCGAGGCTAAGCAGCTGGGCATTCATCTGGTTCAGCAGGAAGTGGATGTGGCGCTGGTGCCGCAGCTCAGCGTGGCGGAAAACATCCTGCTGGACCGTCTGGCCGAGCCGGGTCACCGCTATCGCTGGGGAGAGATCCGCCGTCAGGCGCGGGCGCTGCTGGCTCAGCTCGATGTGGTGCTGGATGTTAACCGGCTGGTGGAGCGCTGCACGCTGGCGGAAAAGCAGCAGATTCTGTTAGCGCGGGCGCTGTCGCACCACTGCCGCTTCCTGATACTGGACGAACCCACCGCCCCGCTGGACCAGCATGAAAGTGAGCGACTGTTTGCCGTGGTCCGTCGCCTGCAGGCCAGCGGCATCGGCGTGGTCTTTATCTCTCACCGCATCCATGAACTGAAAGCCATCTGTGACCGTCTGACGGTGCTGCGCGACGGCCGCCTGATTGAAACCGGCCCGATGGCCGCGCTGAGCGGAGAGCAGATTGTTGAGAAGATGCTGGGTCATCAGCTGACCGACATCTTCCCGCCGCGTCGTCCACAGCAGGCGCAGCCGCTGCTGATGGCGGTAGAGGGACTTCACGATGCGCAGCGGCTGCAGGCTATCTCGCTGCGCCTGCACAAAGGGGAGATTCTGGGGATTGCCGGCCTGGCCGGCGCGGGGAAAACCGAACTCTGCAAAGCCCTGTTCGGCGCCACACAAAGTCGCGTCAGCCGGGGTGAACTGCACGGTCAGCCTTGGCAGCCCCGCTCGCCGCACGATTCGGTCAGCCGTCGCATGGCGCTGGTGCCGGAGGAGCGGCGCAAAGAGGGGATCTTTATTGATGAGTCGGTCGCGATGAACCTCAGCGTCAGCGCGGATGACAGCTTTTCGCGCTGGAGCCTGTTTGGTCATCGTCAGGCGTGGCGCTGGGCCGAGCAGATTATCCGGCAGCTGCAGGTGCGCACCACCGGTCCGGCTCAGACGCTGCGCCGCCTGTCGGGCGGCAATCAGCAGAAAGTGGCGATCGGCAAATGGCTGCGCAATAACGCCGACGTGCTGATTTTCGATGAGCCGACCAAAGGCGTCGATATCAAAGCCAAAACCGAACTGTTTACCCTCATCGACAGCCTGGCGCGGGAAGGTAAAGGGATTATCTACGCGTCGGGTGAATTTTCTGAACTGGTCGGCTTATGCGACCGGATTTGCGTGCTCTGGGATGGACGCATTGTGGCTGAACTGGCTGCAGACGACGTCACCGAAGAGACGCTTTTGCTCTATTCCACCGGAGGAACCCCTGCGTGAGCAGCAAAGAGACCCATCTTAAACTGACCGCCACCCCGTGGCATCACCAGCTATTCGACTTTCTCTATAAATGGGGCATGCTGCTCACGGTGGTGATCCTGATCGCCGCTTTTGGGCTGGCTTCCGACAGCTTCCTTGAACCCAATAACATCATCAACATTCTGCGTTCGATTGCGATTGTGACGGTCATTGCCGTTGGCGTCTCTATCTCCCTGACCGTCGGCGGCTTTGATCTGTCGGTCGGCTCGACCGCCTCGCTGGCTAACGCGCTGGTGATTTCACTGTTTGTCTGGTACGGCTTTGGCACCACCACCGCGATTCTGATCACCCTGGCGCTCTGCACGCTGGTCGGGCTGTTCAACGCCTTCCTGATTGTGATCCTGCGCATCCCCGACATGCTGGCGACGCTGGCGACCCTCTTCGTGATTCAGGGGGTGGCGATGACCTACAGCTTCGGCGGGTCGATCACCGAGAACATGGTGCTGCCGAGCGGTGATATGGCGGAAGGCACCATTCCGGCGGCGTTTGGCCTGCTCGGTCAGGTGCCGACCATTGTCATCATCATGCTGGTGGTGACCGTCGTGGCACAGCTGGCGCTCTCCCTGACCAAACATGGTCGCCGGATGTATGCGCTGGGCGGCAATCCGGAAGCGGCGCGCCTCTCCGGCATCCGCACCACCCGCTACCGGGTACTGGCTTACGTCATCGCCTCCCTGCTGGCGGGCCTGGGCGGCATTCTGCTCGCCTCGCGCATCGGTTCATCCCAGGTCAACGCCGGCAGCGGCTACCTGATGGACGCGGTCGCGGCGGCGTGGATAGGCTTCTCACTGGCGGGCTCCGGCAAGCCGAATGCGTTCGGCACGCTGGTCGGCGCGGTGATCCTGGGCGTGCTGCAGAACGGTCTGGTCATGCTCTCTGTGCCCTACTACGCCATGGACATTATCAAAGGGCTGGTGCTGGCTTTAGCACTGGCGATCACCTATATCCAGCGCCGCTGAGGCGCGTCTACCGGAGTTGATAACAATGCAAAAAATAACGCTCTCGCTGCTGGCCCTGAGCCTGCTGAACGCCAGCGCCGCCTTCGCGGAGACCGTCACCCCGGTGCCTGCGGCCATCGCGGGTCATGACGGCCCCATCCGCATTGCGGTGATCCGCAATCTCGGCTCCGATGACAACACCACCCAGTTTGTAGCCGGTGCTATTCAGCAGGGTCGCCAGCTTGGCTTTAAGGTCAGCACCTTCCTCAGCAACGGCGACGACGCGCGCTTCCAGGACTTCGTTAATCAGGCGATCAGCCAGAAGTATGACGGCATCGTGCTGTCGCACGGTAAGGCGCCCTACGCCAGCGGGCTGGTGAAACGGATTGCCGATGCGGGCATCAAACTGTCGGTGTTTGATACCCCGGTGGAGAGCCCGATTCCCGGCGTCACCGTTACCGCTCAGGATGATGCCTCGCTGGCGCAGCTGTCGCTGGGCCAGCTGATCAACGATTTCCACGGCAAGGCGAATATCGTCAAGCTGTGGGTCGCCGGTTTCCCGCCGATGGAGCGCCGTCAGGTGGTGTATGAAAAACTGCTGAAAGAGAATCCGGGCATTCATCAGCTGGAGTCGATTGGGGCCGTTTCAACTGACGTGCAGGGCGACACCGCCAACAAGATTGGTGCGATTCTGGGGAAATACCCGAAAGGCAAAATCGACGCCATCTGGGGAGCATGGGATGCATTCAGCCAGGGGGCTTACAAGGCGCTGCAGGAGAATGGCCGGACCGAGATCAAGCTCTATAGCATCGATGTCTCGAACCAGGATTTGCAGCTGATGCGTGAGAAAAACAGCCCGTGGGTGCAGACGGTGGCGGTCGATCCTAAAAC
Source organism: Pantoea sp. PA1 (assembly GCF_056856975.1). Lineage (NCBI taxonomy): Bacteria > Pseudomonadati > Pseudomonadota > Gammaproteobacteria > Enterobacterales > Erwiniaceae > Pantoea > Pantoea sp. PA1. Next base: position 35,106 of record NZ_JBXGEE010000001.1, on the reverse strand, counting down.
CATTGGCGCGGTCAATATGCGGCTGGTGGCGAAGAAGATTGCCGGTGAAGAGACACCTGCAACGTATCAGTTTAAAGCGGCGTCAATCTCTCAGCAGCAGCTGAACAGCCAGCCTGGCGCGGTGAACGTCGCCTCGCTGAACAAAATCATTCCGGGCTGGGGCAGCAATGAGGATTTTGTCGCACCGTGGTTCGCCACCCTGGCCGCGAAATATAAGAAGTAATCTGGCGTCAGCCCTGCCGGCGGGTGAGGCTGACTTATAAACCCAGCAGGAGCTGACGTTCCAGCTGGGGATCTACCATCGTCACGTGCAGTCCCACCAGCCGCACACCGCGCCCGGCGCGGCGCTCATCCCAGGTCTTGCGGGCGATGGCGATCATGTCCTCTTTATTCAGCACCGGCCAGATATGCTCCTGGGTGGTCTGCTGAAAATCACTGAACTTCAGTTTGACGCCCTGACGCGCCACCTGTCTGTCGGGTCGGATCTGCGTCAGCCGGCGGTCGAGTTCGGCATAGAGAAAATCGATGATCTCCAGGCAGGCCTCCCAGTCGCTGATATCTTCCGCCAGCGTACGCTCGACCCCAAGCGATTTACGCTCGCGCTCAACGATCACGCCGCGCTCATCAATGCCGTGGCTGCGCTCCCACAGCACCCGGCCAAACTTGCCAAAGCGCTTCAGCAGCTGGGCTAAATCGGCCTTCTGCACGTCGCCACAGGTCACCAGCCCCATCTCTTCGAGCTTCTTTGCAGAGACTTTGCCTACGCCGGGGATCTTCGCCAGTGGCAGCGTCAGTAAAAAGTCAGGCATCTCTGCCGGGGTGATAACACACTGCCCGTCCGGCTTATTCAGGTCGGAGGCGATCTTGGCCAGAAACTTGATCGGGGCGATGCCGGCCGAGGCGGTCAGCCCGGTTTCACGGTAAATCGTGGCGCGGATCGCCTGCGCCATCAGCGTGGCCGAGCCGTGGCAGTGCGGGCTGTCGGTCACATCCAGATAGGCTTCATCCAGCGAGAGCGGTTCAATCAGCGGGGTAAAGCGGGAAAAGATTTCGCGGATCTGCGCGGAGGCTTCCTTATAGGCGTCGAAACGCCCTGGCAGAAGGCGCAGATGCGGGCATAGCTTCAGGGCCATGCCGGTCGGCATTGCGCTGCGCACACCAAATTTGCGGGCCGGGTAGTTGGCGGTGCTGATGACCCCGCGACGTTCGCGGCTGCCACCGATGGCGATCGGGATGTCGCGCAGCTGGGGATTGTCACGCATCTCCACTGCGGCATAGAAGCAGTCCATATCGACATGAATGATTTTACGCATACCCCCCTCCGGCACTGGATAAGTATACAGCCGACAGGGGTAACTGCAATATTTGTTGCCCGGGCGAATAAAGTTTACAAATTTCTGGCCGAATAACCTTCAGTAAATCGCGAATTTGGCCGACGCCGTCTTGCTAAAAAAACAGACAATGTTTAATGTTGCGCTGCGGTAGCGGATAGTTCCGATAATGCCAACAAAGACGCAAAATTTGTGTCATGTTCTCTTCACCTCAAGGTATACACAGCATGGGCAAAATCGCACTCCTGTTTGCGATGATTTTACTGCCAGCCCTCAGCATGGCAATGACACCCGACCCCGTTCAGTCAGCGGCACCGGTCAGCAAAGAATTAAAGAAGCAGTTACTCGGCACGCCGGTCTACATCCAGATCTTCAAGGAAGAACGCACGCTCGAACTCTACGGCAAAATCGGTAACGAATATCGCCTGCTGGATACCTACCGCATCTGCAACTTTTCTGGCGGCCTCGGCCCGAAACGCCGTGAAGGCGATTTCAAAAGCCCGGAAGGTTTTTACAACGTGAAGCTGAATCAGCTGAAGCCCGACAGCCGCTTTTATCGCGCCATCAACATCGGCTTCCCGAATCAGTACGATCGCAATCAGGGTTACAGCGGTAACTACCTGATGATCCATGGCGACTGTAAGTCGATTGGCTGCTATGCCATGACCAACGCCTATATGGATGAGATTTTTACCTATGTGAATGCTGCGCTGCGAAACGGCCAGCAGGATGTCAGCATCAGCATCTATCCGTTCCGCATGACCGACAGCAACATGCAGCGTCACCGCTACTCCACCTATGCCAGCTTCTGGCAGCAGCTGCAGCCGGGATACGCTTACTTTGCGAAGTATCACCAGCCGCCGATGGTCAATGTCGCCAGCGGGAAATATGTGATGAACAGCAGCCCGGCACCGGTTTTAGCCAGTCCCGAAGCCGCTTCCCGTTCATTCCTGGCGCTCTCCAAGGCAGAATAGCGCCCATTCACCTGGCGCAATCCGCTGCCAGGTTTCATTGGCCGTCAGAGGCTGCGTTGCAATCACCGTCACCACGTCATGCGGCGTGGTGTGCTGCTGAAAATCAACTTCCACATCCTGATCGAGCAGCTGCGCCCGGCCAAACGGGGCGCGACGGGTGATCCAGAAAAGGTTGGTCGAGCAGAAGGCCATCAGATAACGTCCGTCTGACAGCAGCATGTTGAATACCCCCTTCTGCCGCAGCGCGGTGGCCAGCTCGCCAATGAAGCGGAACACCGCCGGCCAGTTGCCCGGCGTGCGCGGATAGCGTGTCGCCAGCTGATGCAGGATCCAGCAGAACGCCTTCTCACTGTCCGTTTCCCCCACCGGCCGGAATGTGCCGGTCTCCAGCTGCTTATAGCCCTTCAGCTGCCCGTTGTGCGCGTAGGTCCAGTTGCGGCCCCACAGCTCGCGGGTGAACGGATGGGTATTCTCCAGCGACACCTGCCCGCGATTCGCCTGACGGATGTGCGCCACCACCGAGTGCGACTTGATCGGGTACTCCTGCACCAGACGCGCAATCGGAGAGTTAAAGCTCGGCAGCGGATCTTTAAACGTACGGCAGCCTTTATCTTCGTAAAAGGTAATGCCCCAGCCATCTTTGTGAGGCCCGGTTCCCCCGCCCCGCTGAACCAGTCCGGTAAAGCTGAAACAGATATCCGTGGGAACATTGGCGCTCATCCCGAGCAATTCGCACATAGCCACCGCCTCTGATTAAGCGGCCCCCCGTCAGACAGGAGGCCAGCGCAGTTACTTCACCATCTCTTTTTCGACCAGCAGCATCAGGATGTGGATCACCTTGATGTGGATCTCCTGAATGCGATCGGCATAACCAAAGTGTGGCACCCGGATCTCAATATCGGCACTGCCGGCCATCTTACCGCCATCTTTGCCGGTCAGGGTGATCACTTTCATCCCCTGCGCACGGGCGGCTTCAACCGCTTTAATGATATTGGCAGAGTTGCCCGACGTTGAGAGGCCCAGCAGCACGTCGCCCGGACGCCCCACCGCTTCCACATAGCGTGAGAAGACGTAGTCATAGCCAAAGTCATTACTGACGCAGGAGAGATGGCTGACGTCAGAGATGGCAATCGCCGGATAGCCAGGACGATTTTCACGATAGCGGCCGGTCAGCTCTTCGGCGAAATGCATCGCATCACAATGGGAGCCGCCGTTACCGCAGGAAAGCACCTTGCCACCCGCCTTGAAGCTGTCAGCCAGCAGCACCGCAGCACGTTGGATCGCATGAATATTGGCGTCATCGCTGAGGAATTTATTCAGCGTATCAGCAGCTTCATTAAGCTCAGAGCGGATGATGTCCTGGTACATAGGGATGTCCTTTATAAGAAGAGGTTAATCGCAGCAAGTTTAACGGAATGGCCGGTCAGCGCAAAGCTTCATGCCACGCCTGACCCGGCGGTAGCGGTGTGGATTCCGACACCGGTTGTCGAATAAAACGGCAAAAATCCGTTTTTGTGAGGCAGGTTGTAATTGCGATGTAAACAAATTGATAAATCCGCCCGGCTGCTCTAAACCTCTCTACATAACAGGTCAGACCTCTTACTACTTGCGGAGTGGTTCACTATGATGGTTGTTTCGATACTTGCCACGGTGGCGCTGATTGGCGCCCTCTTCTATCACCGCCTGTCGCTGCGGACCGCCAGCGCGATCCTGCTGCTGTGGACCGCCGCGATGGCGGTCGCGCATCTCTGGACGCCGTGGCTCCTGCTGCCGCTGGCGATCCTGCTGCTGCCGTTCAACCTGCCGTCGCTGCGTCGCAGACTCTTTTCACAGCCGATGTTACAGCGCTTCCAGCAGGTGATGCCGCCGATGTCCCGCACCGAGAAAGAAGCGATTGATGCGGGCACCACCTGGTGGGAAGGCGATCTGTTTCAGGGCAAGCCGGACTGGCAGAAGCTGCATAACTACCCGCAGCCACGCCTGACGCCGGAAGAGCAGGCTTTCCTTGACGGCCCGGTTGAAGAGGCGTGCCGCCTGGCGAACGATTTCCGGATTACCCATGAGATGGCTGACCTGCCGCCGGAACTCTGGGCCTACCTGAAAGAGCATCGTTTCTTCGCGATGATCATTAAAAAAGAGTATGGCGGACTGGCCTTCTCAGCCTATGCGCAGGCCTGCGTTCTGCAGAAACTGGCGGGCGTCTCCGGGATTCTGGCGATCACGGTGGGTGTACCTAATTCTCTGGGTCCGGGCGAACTGCTGCAGCATTACGGTACCGAAGCGCAGAAAAATCACTATCTGCCGCGACTGGCGCGCGGTGAAGAGATCCCCTGCTTTGCGCTGACCAGTCCGGAAGCGGGGTCAGATGCCGGTGCGATCCCGGATACCGGTGTGGTCTGCATGGGTGAGTGGCAGGGTGAGCAGGTGCTGGGCATGCGGCTGACCTGGAACAAGCGTTACATCACCCTGGCCCCGATCGCCACTGTGCTCGGCCTGGCCTTTAAACTGACCGACCCGGATCATCTGCTGGGCGATAACGCCAGCCCGGGCATCACCTGTGCCCTGATCCCGACCAGCACGCCGGGCGTGGAGATTGGTCATCGCCACTTCCCGCTCAACGTGCCGTTCCAGAACGGGCCGACGCGCGGCAAGGATATCTTTGTGCCGATTGACTTTATCATCGGTGGCCCGGAAATGGCCGGACAGGGCTGGCGGATGCTGGTGGAGTGTCTGTCGGTGGGCCGTGGCATTACGCTGCCCTCCAACTCAACCGGCAGCCTGAAGAGTGTGGCGCTGGCAACCGGCGCTTACGCGCACATCCGTCGTCAGTTCCGGCTCTCTATCGGTAAGATGGAAGGGATTGAAGAGCCGCTGGCACGCATTGCCGGTAACGCCTATGTGATGGACGCCGCGGCCACGCTGATAACCGCCGGGATTATGCAGGGTGAAAAACCGGCGGTGCTGTCAGCGATTGTGAAATATCACTGCACCCACCGCGGCCAGCGCGCCATTATTGACGCCATGGACATTGCCGGCGGCAAAGGCATTATGCTGGGTAACAGTAACTTCCTGGCACGCGCCTATCAGGGTGCGCCCATCGCCATCACGGTGGAAGGCGCGAATATCCTGACCCGCAGCATGATTATCTTTGGTCAGGGGGCGATCCGCTGCCATCCATATGTTCTGCAGGAGATGGCCGCCGCCGCCAGCAACGATGTTAATGCCTTCGATGATGCGCTGTTCAGTCACATCGGCCACGTCGGCAGCAGCACCGTGCGCAGCCTGTGGCTGGGATTCACCGCCGGACGCACCAGCGCCAGCCCGACCCGCGATGCCACCCGTCGCTACTATCAGCATCTGAACCGCATCAGTGCCAACCTGGCGTTGCTCTCAGATGTGTCGATGGCGGTACTGGGCGGCAGTCTGAAACGCCGCGAGCGCATCTCGGCGCGCCTGGGCGATGTGCTGAGCCAGCTCTATCTTGCCTCAGCCACCCTGAAACGCTATGACGATGAGGGCCGTAATGAAGCCGATCTGCCACTGGTTCACTGGGGCGTGCAGGATGCCCTGCATCAGGCGGAGGTCGCGATGGACGATCTGCTGCGCAACTTCCCGAACCGGCTGGTTGCGGGTGCCTTACGCATGGCTATCTTTGCGGGCGGACATCACTGCCCTGCCCCGTCTGATCGTCTGGATCACCAGCTGGCAAAACTGCTGCAACAGCCGTCAGCGACCCGCAGCCGTCTGGGCCGGGGCATCTATCTGACGCCGGGCGAGAATAACCCCGCCGGTCAGATGGAACAGGCGCTGCAGGAGGTGATGGCAGCCGAAGTGATTTATGACCGCCTGTGCAAACAGACAAAGCAGCATCTCTCCTTCACCCGTCTGGATGCGCTGGCGAAGCGTGCGCTGGAGCAGGGCTGGATCGATGCGAAGGAAGCAGAGGTGTTGCAGCGTGCTGAAGCCAGCCGTCTGCGCTCCATCAACGTGGATGAGTTTGAGGCAGATGCACTGGCGGTGCCGGTGGCGGAGAAAGCGCCTCAGCCTGCGTCGCGCACCAGCGAGGCGGCGTAGCGTTCAGGCCGGTGTGATGGCCGCACCGGGCTGCTGAACTTATGCTTCCTGAGCCAGCTCTGTTTCAGAGGCCGACATCATGTCGGCCTTTTTTATCCCGCCTGGCGGATGCGGGCAATCAGCGCATCCACATCTTCCACGTGATCGGCAGCCAGGATCAGCGTACGTCCTAAATTAATCGCGTTACCAATGCAGTCTGTGCGCATCGCCGGATCGGCAATCAGCTTCATATCCGCCACGTGGGACATCCCCACCGTGCGCCGAATCAGTTCGGTGCCGCAGTAACCGATGGTGTCCGCCCAGACCTTGCGCAGAAACGCCGCCGCATAGCCGGGCCAGGACAACGCCTCATCGCGGGTTTTCTCTGCCGCCAGCGCCAGAAAATGCGAAGCAAACGTCGACCAGAGACGATGGACATCACTCAGCCGCTGCTCGCGCGCATCGGCTGCCTCACGTGGAGCCAGCAGCCCCGGCAGCGCGCAGTAGTTAATCAGCAGGTTGCCAATCGCCGTTCCGACATCAAACCCAATCGGGCCAAAGTAACCGAACTCCGCATCAATTGCCTTCAGGCTGCCGTCAGCCACGAAAATCGAGCCGCTATGAATATCGCCATGCAGCAGCGCTTCGGCATGCGCAAAAAAGCGATGCTTCAGCCCGCCGACGGCAATGCGCAGCGCATCGTCGTTGCGCAGGCTGGCCACCAGCGGCTCAAGCGCTTCAGGGTAGCTGTTACGCTCATGATCGGTGTAGGGATCGTTAAAGAAGAGATCTTCGGTGATTTCACACATTTCCGGATTAATGAAACGCGCCACTTCCGCCTTTTTCTGATGCGGATGCAGAACGAAATCGGAGGTATGAAACAGGGTCTGTGCCAGATAAACGCCTAACTGCGCTGCGGCTTCCGGGTAGTAAGCGCCCTTCACCAGCTCGCCGCGCCAGATACGGTGACTGGAGAGATCCTCCATCACCATCACCGCCAGCTCCGCATCATAATGCGTCACCTGCACCGTATGCTGCGGACAATATTTATAGTGCTCGACCAGGGTCTGCGCTTCCAGCCTCGCCCGATCCAGCGTCAGCGGCCAGGACTCCCCGACGCAACGCACATAGGGCAATGCCTGCTTGACCACCACCCGGCTCCGGCCCTGATCGTCATAAACTTTGAACACCAGATTAAGGTTGCCATCACCAATCTCTTCAGCGCTGCAGAGCGCGGCAGGATCGTCCACGCCGCCAAATTGCCGGGCATACTCAACAGCATCAGCAGCAGTAAAGGTACGGTATTGCGACATTGCCTGTTCCTCATCAATCGAAGGCGGATAACCCAGGTGTAATAAGCCGTTCAGACGTCTATACATCCGTTCAGCATGTTGGCACAATACGCATCATTAACGCAACATGGATTTCACCCACAATGCAGACACTTAAAACCACCAGCTTACAGGTTCGTGACAATCAGCTCTGGATTCTGGATCAGCAGGCGCTGCCGCAGCAAAAGAACTGGCTGCCCGCACACAGCGTCACGCAGCTGATTGACCATATTCATGCGCTGCGGGTGCGCGGTGCGCCGCTGATTGGCCTCTCTGCCTCACTGCTGCTGGCGCTGCTGGCTGAACAGGGGCAGACCCGCGCTGAACTGGCACAGGCGCTGGAACATCTGCGTGCCGCCCGGCCAACCGCCGTTAATCTGATGAACAATCTTGACCGGATGAAAGTGGCGCTGGCCCAGCCGGCGTTTGTCACTGCGCTGACGGACGAAGCCTGGCGGCTGGTGCAGGAGGATAAACAGCTCTGTGATGCGATTGCTGAAGCCGGTTGCACGCGGATCAAACCGGGCAGCCAGCTGCTCACCCACTGCAATACCGGCGGGCTGGCCACCGCGGGCGTGGGCACCGCGCTGGGCGTGATTGCCCGTGCGCATCAGCAGGGGTGGATCAAAAATGTCTGGGTGGATGAAACCCGACCGCTGTTGCAGGGCGGCCGGTTAACCGCGTGGGAGCTGGGCGAACTGGCGATCCCCTATACCCTGATCACCGATTCCATGGCCGCCAGCCTGATGGCGCGCGGCGAGGTGGATGCGGTCTGGGTCGGTGCCGACCGCATTGCCGCCAACGGTGACGTGGCCAATAAAATCGGCACCTACAGCCTGGCGGTGCTGGCCCACTATCACCAGATTCCGTTCTACGTCGCGGCTCCCCATACTACGCTGGATCGTCACTGCCCGGATGGCGCCGCCATCCCGATAGAGCAGCGCGCCGCCAGCGAAGTCACGGGCGTGGCGGGCAGTTTTGGCAGCGTGCAGTGGGCACCGGAAACGGCCAGAGTCTTCAATCCGGCTTTCGATGTGACGCCAGCCGCCCTGATCAGCGGCTGGATACTCGACACGGGGGTGGTCACGCCTGACCAGGTGCAGAGCGGCATCTTCCAGCCGCAGTAAGCGATATCAGGGGTTTGCGGCAGCGCGGAGGCTCACCGCAAACCCCTTTCCGGCCGTGGTCCAATCAGGCCAGACGCGGATAGGCATCGGCGATCTTATCGCCGGTGAAGTGCGCCACCCAGCCTTCCTGGTTGTCAAAAATCCGGATCGCCGTGAAGTGCGGTGACGATCCCATATCAAACCAGTGGGGCGTGCCCGCAGGCACTGAGATCAGATCGTTCTTTTCGCAGAGGATCTGCAGGATCTCACCGTCAAGATGCAGACAGAACAGCCCGGCCCCCTCGACAAAGAAACGCACCTCATCTTCGCCGTGCGTATGCTCGGAAAGAAACTTCTCACGCAGCACCGTTTTCTGCGGATTATCGGCGCGCATACTGATCACGTCCCAGCTCTGATAGCCCTTCTCAGCCACCAGCCGATCAATCGCATGCTGATAGGCCTTAATGACCGTTTCCGCATCCGGGTTCTCACCCAGATCGCGATCGGCTTCCCAGCGTTCAAAACGCACCCCTTTCGCGTTCAGGCGTTCCCGAATCGCCTCTGCTTCGGTACTGTGCCAGACCGGCTGGCTCGCTTCGCGGTCAGTAAAAATCGTCAGTGCGCTCATGCTAAATCGACTCCGGGTTAATCTGGGAAAAATCCGTCACCTGACGATGACGGCTCTCGCTGTCCGCCTCGCCACGCAGTAACTGTATCGTCTGCCAGCCCGCCTCCGCGGCGGCATCCAGCTCCTGACGAATATCAGAGAGGAACAGCAGCTGCTCCGCTGGCTGCCCGATCTCAGCGGCGATCGTGCGATAGGCTGTCACCTCGCGTTTGGCGCCGACGTGCGTATCAAAGTAGCCGCTGAAGATGTCAGTAATATCACCTTCGTCGCTGTAGCCAAATAACAATTTCTGCGCCGCAACCGAACCGGAGGAATATACATAGAGTTCAATGCCCTGCGCCTGCCAGCGGCGTAACGCAGGTAGCACATCGGGATAGAGATGGCCGGTAAAACTGCCATTAAGATAGCCATCACGCCAGATCATGCCCTGCAGCGCTTTCAGCCCGGTGGATTTGCGATCCTGATCCATAAAATCGGACAGGATCGCGATGACCGCCGCCAGATCGGCCTGCGGCTGCCCCGCTTCTTCCCGCACCGACTGCAGCGCCGCCGCGACCTCTGGCTGATGCTGATGCTCTCGCAGAAAGTCCGCCAGATGCTGACGGGCATAGGGGAACAGGATGTTGTGCACAAAGCGAATATCGCTGGTGGTGCCTTCAATATCAGTAACAATGGCGCGGATCATGCTTTCTCCAGCAGGCGACGTTGACGTTCACATTCAAATAAAAATTCCAGACCTTCCAGATGGCGGCGCGCTTCGCTGACATCTTCGCCCCAGCAGGTCAGGCCGTGGCCGCGCAGCAGGAAGCCGTAACGCAGCGGAAATCGGGCGGCGTAATCTTCAATCTCTGACGCCAGCGCCACGATATCCTGACTGTTGTCGAACACGGGGATCGCCACCGTGTCCAGATGGGTATGCTGACCGCTTAGCGATTTTTGCATCTCATAGCCGTGCAGCAGCAGCGCCGCGCCCTGCTCCACCCGCGACAGCACCGTGGCATTGACCGTATGGGTGTGCAGCACCGCGCCCGCTTCAGGAAAGAGGCGATAGATCAGCGTGTGCAGGCCGGTTTCTGCCGAGGGCTTACGGCCCGACAGCGACTGGCTGGTGGCGATATCGACCTCGATAAAGTCATCACGCGTCAGCGTGCCCTTATCTTTGCCCGATTCGCTCAGCAGGCAGACATACCCGTCGCGGCGTACCGACATATTCCCGCCGGTGGCCGGAGCCCAGCCTTTCATGCCTATCCAGTGACAGGCGGCAACCAGCTGATCTAACGGATGACTCTGCGACATAAAGGTTCCTTGCGGTGAAAGGTGATACCACGTAAGCAGGCGCTGCCAGCGCCGCTGTTGCGCGAAGCATAAAGCAGTTAAAGGCGAAATGATCCGTGTGTCAGCAAGGCGGCAAGCGCGCTTATCCCGGGGAGCTTACATGAGTAAGTGACCCGGGTAAGCAAGCGCGGCCAACGCCGCTGACGCGCGGAGCACAAAGCATTTAGACGTCTAAGCGTCTTGATTGCCAAATACTACCATCCTGTTTATAGTGGCACAAACCCCGGGTGATCCCGCTTCTCTCTTCGCGCTTAAGGCCTGACATCATGACGCAGCACAACCTGATCCCCGAGAGCAAACTTCCGGCGCTCGGCACCACGATTTTCAGCCAGATGAGTGCGCTGGCGCAGCAGCATAATGCCATCAACCTCTCTCAGGGCTTCCCCGATTTCAGCGGCCCGGACTATCTGCAACAGCGGCTGGCCTATCACGTCAGCCAGGGCGCGAACCAGTACGCGCCGATGACCGGGGCGCTGCCGCTGCGTCAGGCGATCGCGGAGAAAACCGCGCGGCTTTATGACTATCAGCCTGATGTGGAAACGGAGATTACGGTGACGGCGGGCGCAACTGAAGCGCTCTATGCGGCGATTACCGCGCTGGTGCGTCCGGGCGATGAGGTGATCTGCTTTGATCCCAGCTACGACAGCTATGCCCCGGCGGTCACGCTCTCGGGCGGCGTCATGAAACGTATTGCGCTGCAGCCGCCCGCCTTCCGGCCAGACTGGCAGGCGTTTGCCGGGCTGCTGAGTGATAAAACCCGGCTGGTGATCCTGAACACCCCGCACAACCCGTCAGCCACCGTCTGGCAGCAGCAGGATTTTGCCGCGCTGTGGCAGGCGATTGCTGCGCGACCGGTCTACGTGCTGAGCGATGAAGTTTACGAGCATATCTGTTTTGATGAAGCGGGCCACGCCAGCGTGCTGGCCCATCCTGACCTGCGTCAGCGCGCCATCGCGGTGTCGTCGTTTGGCAAAACCTTTCACATGACCGGCTGGAAGGTGGGCTACTGCATTGCCCCGGCGGCGATCAGCGCTGAACTGCGTAAGGTGCATCAGTATCTGACCTTCTCGGTCAATACCCCGGCGCAGCTGGCAATTGCCGATATGCTGCGTGAGCATCCGGAACACTATCAGGCTCTGCCCGCCTTCTATCGCGACCGCCGCGATCGGCTGGCGAATGCACTGCGTCACAGCCGCTTCAGGGTTTTACCGTGCCAGGGCACCTACTTTTTGCTGGTGGATTACAGCGCGATCTCCGATCTGGATGATGTCAGTTTCTGCCAGTGGCTGACCCGCGAAGTGGGCGTCGCCGCGATTCCTCTGTCGGTGTTCTGCGCCGATCCTTTTCCTCATAAACTGATCCGCCTCTGTTTTGCTAAACAGCCGGCGACGTTAGATGCTGCCGCGGAGCGCTTATGTCAGCTTTAAAAATCACGCTTTTGCAGGAGACGCTGAGCTGGATGGATGGCGAAGCCAACCTGCGCCATTTTGACGAACAGCTGGCCGGACTCACCGGACGCGATCTGATTATTCTGCCCGAGATGTTTACCACCGGCTTTGCGATGGAGGCTGCGAAAAGCTCGCTGCCGCAGTCGCGGGTGGTGGAGTGGCTGCATCAGCATGCCCGCCGCTGCGATGCGCTGGTGGGCGGCAGCGCGGCGATCCAGACCGAAAACGGCGCGGTGAACCGTTTCCTGCTGGTGGAGCCGGATGGCACGCTGCACCAGTATGACAAGCGGCATCTGTTCCGCATGGCAGATGAACATCACCACTATCAGCCCGGCGAAGCGCGTCAGGTGGTGGCGTGGCGTGGCTGGCGCATCCTGCCACAGATCTGTTACGACCTGCGCTTCCCGGTTTTCTCCCGCAACCGCAACGACTACGATCTGGCGCTCTATGTCGCCAACTGGCCAGCGCCTCGCGCCTTACACTGGCAGGCGCTGCTGTTAGCGCGGGCGATTGAGAATCAGGCATATGTCGCAGGCTGCAACCGCGTCGGCAGTGATGGCAATCAGCATCACTACAGCGGCGACAGCCAGATTATTTCGCCGCAGGGCGAGATCCTGAGTGCGGCGGAGCCACATCAGCGCGCCCGCCTGGATGCGACGCTGTCGCTGGAGGCGCTGCACGCTTACCGCGAACGCTTCCCCGCCTGGCAGGATGCGGATCGCTTTTCGCTGTAAACGGCCGGCTCAGCTGCCGCGGTAGGTTGACCAGGACCAGGGGGAAATCAGAAACGGCAGATGGAAATGGCTGCCCGCCTCGGCAATCATGAAATCGATCTGCGCGCTGACGTAGAGCGCATCCCGACCGGCGGCAGCAAAATAGTCGCCGATTTCAGCGGTCAGGCGGTAGTGCCCCGGCGTCAGCGGCTCCGGGGTCAGATTTTTCAGTCGTCCGTCGCTGTCCGTTTCACCCTGAGAGACGGGAAACCACCCCTCCGGGCTGTTCTGCTCCAGCGAGATGGCCACCCCACTGGCCGGTTTTCCCAGCGCCGTGTCGAGAATATGCGTGGTAACGGTACTCATTGAATCGTCTCCCTGAGGCGTAACAGTGTGATTTCACGCAGCTGATCCAGCGCCTCCTGCTGTTCAGCCTGATCGTCATTCTGCAGACGGCGCTGCAACGCTGCCAGCATCTCCTCGCCGCTGCGCCCTTTCGCGCGAATCAGAAAGACCCGGCCAAAGCGCGCCTCATAGGCCTCATTACCCTGCTGCATCGCCTGTTGCAGGGCGTGATCGGCCTGCTGCATGGCGGACTGCTCGCCGCGCGACAGCGTCGCCTCTTTGTCTGCGCCCCGGGCGCGTTCGCCGATGCGCGGATGCGCCGACAGCGCCGCCGCCAGATCGGGCTGCTGCCACTGGCGGGCCAGCGTGTCGGCGCGGGTCAGCAGCGCGTCTGTGGTGGCAAACGGACGAGCGGCCACCAGCGACAGCTGCCAGTGCGGGATCGCCACACAATGCCGGATAGCCGCCAGCGCCTCGTCGGCCGGCAGCTGATTAAACGTGGTTAATTCCATTTTCAGCTCCGTCCGGCGATCAGCGTGACCGCCTGCAGATAGGCCTGCAGCGCCGGTGCCACATCCTGCACCGCGACAGACTCGGCCGGATGATGGCTGATGCCGCGATGATTTCGCACAAACAGCATACCGACCGGCCAGCGTTCAGCAATGGCGATGGCGTCATGTCCGGCTCCGCTTGGCAGCGACAGGCTGCGCCCCTGCACCGTTTCAACCGCATGGCTCAGCGCCTGCTGCAGCGCCGAGTCACAGGCGGTGGCTCCGATGCGATAAAATTCGTTCGACGTAAACTGCACTCCACGCCGCAGCGCAATCGCCCCGGCCTGGGTTAACAGCGTGGAGAGCAGGGTCTCCAGCGGATGATCGAGCGGACCGCGCACATCCAGCGACAGCGACACCTCGCCAGGGATAACATTCACCGCCCCCGGGGCACAGCTGAGGGTGCCGACGGTGGCGACCAGCTGCGGGTCCTGCTCACGGGTGGTCTGCTCAATAAACACCATCCACTCGGCGGCTGCGGCCAGCGCATCTTTGCGGTGGGTCATCGGCACCGTGCCGGCATGGCCCGCTTCACCGGTAAAACGGCAGTGAAGACGACGCGCCCCGTTGATGGCCGTGACCACGCCCAGCGCCAGATCCTCCTGCTCCAGGCAGGGGCCCTGCTCAATGTGCAGTTCAAGATAGCCGACGATATCCTCTATCCGTCGGGCCGCCGCACCGATTTGCGCACTGTCGAGCCCGACATCCGCCATCGCCTGCGCCACGGTAATGCCGTTGCCATCGGGATGGGTTACCCAGCTTTGCGGCCAGCTGCCGGTAATACCGCGGCTGCCAAGCAGCGTGATGCCAAAGCGGGTTCCCTCTTCATCACCGAAACCGATCACCTCTATCGCCAGCGGCAGACGGCACTGGTGCTCATGAAGCCACTGTACGGTTTCGATGGCGCTGAGCACGCCCAGCATTCCGTCGTAGCGACCGGCGTTACGTACCGTGTCGAGATGCGAACCGAGCAGCAGCGCGGGCGCCCCCGCTTCGGCTGCCTCGTAGCGGCCACAGATATTGCCGACTTCATCCTGCCAGACCGTCATCCCCGCCGCCTGCATCCACTCCCCTACGCAGGCGTTGGCGCGCAGATGTTCCGGCGACAGATAGACGCGGGTCAGGCCCTCCGTCGTTTCGCTAATCGCTGCCAGCGCATCACAGCGCGCCATGACGCGCTGTGCAGCAGCGAGGGCTTCGCTGGCGCTCATCATCATGCCTGGCTCCCGTAGTGATCCCAGGCGGCCTGAGCTCCCGCGCCCTGCGGCGTGCGATACCCCAGGTGAGTCAGCACCGCTTCCAGCGCGGCCAGCGTCTGCAGCACGCAATCTTTACGCGCGTTGTAGCCCATGGTGCCGATACGCCAGACCTTGCCATGCAGTGGGCCAAACGAGGTGCCGATCTCAATGCCGAAATCCTCCAGCATCAGCTTGCGCACCTGGTCGCCGTTTACGCCTGACGGGATCATCACGCCCAGCACGTTGTTCATTTTGTTTTTCAGGTCGCCGAAGGTTTCCAGCCCCATCCCCTGAATCCCCTTCAGCATCGCGTCACCATGCAGTTTGTGACGGGCGATGCCGTTGTCCAGCCCCTCCTGCAGGATCAGGCGGGCACATTCGCGCGCGCCAAACAGCGCGCTGGTCGCTTCGGTATGGTGATTGAGTCGCTCCGGCCCCCAGTAATCCATGATCATGCCGAGATCGAAATAGTTGGAGTAGATCATCTCCTCCTCGCCATCCTGATGCGCCTCGGTGCGGATCCCCTGCTCCACGCATTTACGTTTGCGGATCACCGCGGCCATCTCTGCGCTCAGGGTGATCGGCGAGGTGCCGGAAGGCCCGCCCAGACATTTCTGCATCCCCGCCGAGACGGCATCCAGTCCCCAGGCATCCGTTTCCAGCGCGTTACCCGCCAGCGACGCGGTAGCATCGGTGTAGAACAGCACGCCATACTGCTTACAGATAGCACCCAGCTGCGCCAGCGGCTGCAGCATGGTGGTGGAGGTGTCGCCCTGCACCGTGAGCAGCAGGCGTGGCCGCACTTTTTTAATCGCCTCTTCAATCTGATCGGGGGTAAAGACCTCGCCCCACGGCACTTCGATGGTGTGGACGTCTGCCCGACAGCGGCGGGCGATCTCGCACAGCAGATGGCCGAAGCGGCCAAACACCGGCACCAGCACCTTATCCCCAGGCCGGATAGCGGAGAGCAGAATCGCTTCGATACCGGCGCGGGAGGTGCCATCAACCAGCAGCGTCCAGCGGTTTTCGGTGCGAAATACGCCGCGATAGAGCGCCATCACTTCGTTCATGTAGTGGGTCATCGCGGGGTCGTACTGCCCCAGCAGCTGACTCGACATGGCGCGCAGCACGCGCGGATCGGCGTTGATCGGGCCGGGTCCCATCAGCAGACGCTGTGGCGGATTAATTTGCGGGTAATGATTGATATCCATGCGGGTTTCCTTTTTTAAGACTCAGAGACGCACTGAAGAGATAAACTGCTTCAGCTCCGGCGACTGCGGCTGCGCAAACAGCGTTTTGCTGTCGCCCTGCTCCCAGACGCGCCCCTGATGCATAAAGACCACTCGATCGCCCACGTCGCGGGCGAAATTCATTTCATGCGTGACGAGGATCAGCGTCATGCCTTCCGCTGCCAGCTGCTCCAGCACTTTCAGGACTTCGCCCACCAGTTCGGGATCCAGCGCAGAGGTGATCTCATCACAGAGTAAAACTTTGGGCGTCATCGCCAGCGCACGGGCGATCGCCACGCGCTGCTGCTGGCCGCCCGAGAGGCTGGCAGGGTAATAGTTAAGGCGCTCGCCCAGCCCCACCTTCTCCAGCATCTGCGTCGCCAGCGCCCGGCATTCAGCGTCGCTTTTCTTCAGCACGCGGCGCGGTGCCAGCATGACGTTTTCCAGCGCCGTCATGTGCGGGAAGAGGTTGAAGTTCTGAAACACCATGCCAATCGAGCGGCTGATCTCACGCGCCTGCGAGTCACGACTGGTGATGGTCATGCCGCCGAGCTTGATGCTGCCCTCCTGATAGCCTTCCAGCCCGTTCATACAGCGCAGCAGCGTGCTTTTGCCCGATCCGCTGCGACCGATGATCGAGATCACCTCTCCCATGTCGATATCCAGATCCACGCCTTTCAACACATGGTTGTCGCCGTAATATTTTTGCACCTGATTAATGGTGATGAGCGGCATTGAATTTTTTCTCCAGATACTGGCTGTAGCGAGACAGCGGATAACACATCAGGAAGTAGCCCAGCGCCACCAGCCCGAAAACTTTAAACGGCTGGTAGGTCACGTTGTTCAGAATCGTGCCCGCCTTGGTCAGCTCGATAAACCCGATAATCGACGCCAGCGCGGTGCCCTTGATAACCTGTACGGCAAAACCTACCGTCGGGGCGATGCCGATGCGGATCGCCTGCGGTGCAACCACCCGCCACAGCGTCTGACCAAAGGTCAGGCCGAGGCAGCGTGACGCTTCCCACTGCCCTTTCGGCAGGGCGCGGATGCTGCCGTACCAGATATCCACCAGAAAGGCGCTGGTGTAGAAGGTCAGCGCCAGCGAGGCGGCCGTCCAGGGTGCCACATCAATGCCAAATAAGCCGACGCCAAAAAAGGCCAGAAACAGCTGCATCAGCAGCGGGGTTCCCTGAAACAGCGCGGTGTAACCCCGTATCGCACGCGTCAGCCATTTGCGCTGCAGCAGACGCAGCAGCAGCAGAGGCAGCGTCACCAGGGTTCCGCCGACAAAGGCTACCAGCGACAGTAACAGGGTCCAGCGCGCCGCCAGCAGCAGGTTGCGCACGATGTCCCAGTCGGTAAAGGTCGTCATCATGAGGGCTGCACTCCAAACCATTTACGGCCTATCGCCAGCAGCAGATGGCGCATCGCAATCGACAACGCCAGGTAGATCAGCGTGGTCACCAGATAAACCTCAAAGCTCAGAAACGTGCGTGACTGAATAAGGTTGGCGGCGAAGGTCAGCTCCTCGTAGGAGACCTGCGACACCACCGACGACCCCAGCATCACGATAATGCACTGGCTCACCAGCGCCGGATAAATCCGCTGCAGCGCAGGGGGTAACACCACCCGCAGAAAGGTCTGGCTACGGGTCAATCCCAGCACCCGCCCCGCTTCCCACTGCCCTTTCGGGGTCACCTGGATGCCGGCACGGATGATCTCGGTGCTGTAAGCGCCCAGGTTGATCAGCATCGCCAGCAGCGCCGCCTCACCGGCGGTGAGTTTCAGCCCCAGATTCGGCAGACCGAAAACGATAAAGAACAGCTGCACCACAAATGGCGTATTACGGATCAGCTCGACATAGAGGCCCCAGAGGCGGCTCAGCCAGCCCGGTTTACCGCTGCGCAGCGCCGCGCCTGCGATGCCAATCGCCACCCCACCGGTGGTCGCCAGCAGCGTCAGCTGAATGGTGACCCAGAGGCCGGAAAGCAGCTCCGGCCAGTAGGGCCACAACGCGGGAAAGTTAAGTTGCCCGGTCATGAATCTGTCCTCATGCGCCCAGGCTGGCGGGCAGTGGCGCTTTCAGCCACTCTTCGGACAGCTTGTTCAGGGTGCCATCTTTAATCCCCTGCTCAATCAGCGCATTCACCTTCGCCTTCAGCGCAGGCTCATCTTTCTTCAGACCGATAAAGCAGGGCGAATCTTTCAGCATAAACTGAGCGACCGGCGCTTTTTCCGGATTCTGGCGGGCAATGGCGGCGACCACCAGGTTGCCGGTGGCGACATACTGCACCTGGCCAGAGAGATACGCCGATAAGGTGGTGTTGTTATCTTCGTAACGTTTCACCTGCGCATCTTTCGGTGCCACTTCGCTCAGCACCATATCCTCCACCGCGCCGCGGGTAACGCCAATCGACTTGCCGCTCAGCGCGCTGGCCGCTTTGATCTCGTCACCTTTCGGTCCGAAGACGCCCAGGAAGAACGGCGCATAGGCGCGGGTAAAGTCGATCACTTTTTCACGCTCCGCATTTTTACCCATGCTGGAGATCACCAGATCGACCTTGTCGGTTTGCAGATAAGGCACCCGGTTGGCGCTGCTGACCGGCACCAGCTGCAACTTAAGTTTCATCTGCTTCGCCAGGTATTTCGCCATGTCGATGTCATACCCCTGCGGCTGCAGATCGGTACCGACCGAGCCAAACGGCGGGAAATCCTGCGGAACGGCCACGCGGATCACACCGCGCTTCTGAATGTCCTGCAGTTGATCGGCCAGTGCGCTTCCCGCCTGTGCCATCAGTAATGCCGCTGTTGCAACCGCCATTAAAACTTTTTTCATTATGCACCCCGGTGAAATGTGATGAAACAAAAGATTCTTTAACAGGCAATCTGCAACTAATGTGCCAACAAGGGCAGCGGCGGAAAAAGGGTTAAGCGGCATAGAGTTCACTGAAAAAGGGGCGTAACCGGGGAGGATTACGCCGCGGGCGGGCGTGTGCTGAAATGGGGCAAAGCACCAAAATGGTGCCTGTTAACGGTGCTCCAGCTCGTCGAACTGCTGGTAGAGATCGGCGATCTGATGAATACGCTGCCGCCCCTGCGCCAGCATTTCATGCAGCAGCGCATTGGCAATCAGGTTAATCAGACTCATGGCCGAGCCATAGCTGTCGAAGGCGGAAACGCTGTCGAGCGGCGTGCAGAGTTGCCAGCGTGCCAGCGCAGTGACCGTCTGCGCCTGCGGCTCACACAGCGCCAGCAGCGGTATTCCGGCCGCCTGAAGCTGCTGCATCAGCGGACGGATGATACGGGTGCGGCGGCGAAACGCCATCACCACCACCATATCCTCCGGGGTGATATCCACCAGCTCCTCTGCCAGCGTCTGGCCTGGCTGCGGCAGAATAAAGACCTGCGAGCGCGCCTGCACCAGTTGCTGTCGCAGATGCAGCGCCACCGGATAGGCGTTGCGCATGCCGATGATAAAGACGCGCTTCGCCTGCGCCAGCTGCTGGATCACATCGTTAAACTGACGGGCATCCAGGCTGTTGACCCACTGTGTCAGGTTCGCCATCTCCTGCTTGTAGTGGCGCGCCAGCAGCGTGTTGCCCTGCACCGCATCCCGGTTATCGGTCAGCGGCATGCCGCTCTGACGCAGGATGCGCAGCTCATCGCGCATATCCTTGTACTTCTCATATCCCAGACGTTTAAACAGCCTGCTGACCGTGGCTTTCGACACGCCGCTGAGCCGCGCCAGCTCGGCGCTGTTGTAGCTGATCAGATCATCGAAGTGGTCAAACACGAAGTCGGCAATGCGCTGCTCCTGCGGCGAGAGCTGGGGATAGTGACTCCGGAGTCGTTCATCAAGCTGTTTCATATCGCACCCTGTAACTTTTGTTTCAGCAGAAGCTAGCACAATTTACGCCAGGTTAACCGGCGCAATGTCAGCTCAGGCTAAAAACTGGAACAGCTCTTGCTTTGCTATCGGTTCTGTTACCCGAAGAACGAGAAAAAGATGATTCAGAGTAATATGGCGCCGATGGGCATGGCGGTGACGCCGCACCATCTGGCGAGTGAGAGCGCGCTGGCGGTGCTGCGTGACGGCGGCAACGCCATTGAAGCGATGGTGGCGGCAGCCGCGACTATCGCCGTGGTCTACCCGCACATGAATGGGCTGGGCGGGGATGGGTTCTGGCTGATCCTGCCACCCGGCGGCGATCCCGTCGCTATCGACGCCAGCGGTGCCGCCGGTTCGCTGGCGCATCCGGATTTTTATGCCGGTCACCCCAGAATCCCTCATCGCGGGCCGAAAGCGGCGCTGACCGTCGCCGGTACGGTCAGCGGCTGGCATGAGGCGCTGACCCTCGCCGCTGAATCCGGCAGCCCGCTGCTGCCGCTGGCGCGTCTGCTGCGCGATGCGATTCGCTACGCCGCGGACGGTATTCCGGTCACCGCTTCTCAGACCGCCGCCACGACGAACTTCCGCAGTGAGTTACAGCATCAGCCCGGCTTCAGCGCCACCTTTATGCCTGATGGCGAGGTGCCGCAGCCTGGCAGCCGTTTTACCCAGCCTGCGCTGGCACAGACACTGAGCCAGCTTACCGAACAGGGGCTGGACAGCTTCTATCGCGGCCCGCTGGCGCACCATATGGCTGATGAAATGGCCACGCTTGGCATGCCGGTCACCCTGGCCGATCTGCAGCAGCATCGCGCCCGTCGCACCACGCCCCTGCACCTCGCACACAGCGAAGGCGACATCTGGAATATCGCCCCGCCGACCCAGGGCCTCGTCTCGCTGGCGATCCTTGGCATTACCGATCGCCTGGAGATGGCCGGGGCTGACGAGGCGCAGACGGTGCACCGCATCGTGGAAGCCACCAAAAAAGCCTTTGCGCTGCGCGACCGGCACATTACCGATCCGCGTTATGTCACCGAAGATGTGCAGGCGCTGCTGGCTGAGGACGCCCTCGCCACCCTCGCCAGCCAGATCAAAGATGGCGAGGCGGCAAACTGGGGCAGCGGCCGCGGGCCGGGCGATACGGTCTGGATGGGTGTGATGGACAGCAGCGGGCTTGCCGTCTCCTTTATTCAGAGCATCTATCACGAGTTTGGCAGCGGGGTCGTCCTGCCCGGCACGGGCATCACCTGGCAGAACCGGGGAGCCGCGTTCAGCCTCGATCCTGAACATCTGCTGGCGCTGGCACCCGGCAAACAGCCCTTCCATACCCTGAACCCCGCCGCCGCACGGCTGAAAGATGGCCGGACGCTGGTTTATGGCGCAATGGGCGGAGATGGTCAGCCGCAGACCCAGGCAGCGATCTTTACCCGCCATGTGATTCAGGGGTTGCCGCTACAGCAGGCGGTCAGTGCACCGCGCTGGCTGCTGGGGCGTACCTGGGGCCAGTCATCAGACTCGCTGAAGCTGGAAGGCCGCATTGCCGACGCAACCGTCGCACAGCTGCGCCAGTGGGGGCACGAGGTAGAACGCCTGCCGGACTTCAGCGAATCCGTGGGTCATGCGGGTGCCATTGTGCGTCACTGCAATGGCATGTTTGAAGGCGCGAGCGATCCGCGCAGTAACGGCAGCGCCGCCGGTTTTTAAACAGGAGTGAATCATGAATGAACATGAGTGGGCCAGCTACATCGGCCATATGGAGCAGATCCTGCAACTGACGCTGGACGATCCCCGCCGCGCCGAGCTGCTAATCCAGCTGTCGCGTATCGCGGAGATGGCCGCACCACTGATGGCGTTTCCGCTTGATGACCGGCTGGAAGTGGCGGGAGTGTATCAGGCATGAAAACAGGTGAAGTTTCGATTCAGACGCTGCAGCAGGCAATCCGCCAGGGTGAGATCAGCGCTCGCGAGGTGGCCGAACAGACGCTGCAGGCGATTGAGCAGCACAACCCGGCGCTGAATGCCTGGACGGAAATCACCGGGCCTCGCATGTTGAAAGAAGCCAGCGCGGTTGATGCGCAGCGGCAGCGCGGTGAGCCCCTGCCCCCGCTGGCGGGCATTCCCTATGCGGTGAAGAACCTGTTTGATGTGGCGGGTCACAGCACGCTGGCAGGGGCGAGGCTGTTCAGCGACCGCCCTGCGGCGCAGGCGGATGCCTTCGCCATCGGCAAACTGCGCCACGCAGGCGCGCTGCTGTCGGGCATGCTGAACATGGATGCCTACGCCTATGGTTTCACCACCGAGAACAGCCATTACGGCCCGACCCGTAACCCACGCGATTTAAGCCGCGTCGCGGGCGGCTCGTCCGGGGGGTCGGCTGCCGCCGTGGCCGCCGGGCTGGTTCACTTTTCGCTGGGCACCGATACCAACGGCTCAATCCGGGTGCCCGCGTCGCTGTGCGGCATTTTTGGCCTGAAACCCACTTTTGGCCGACTGTCACGCAGCGGCAGCCACCCCTTTGTTGCCAGCCTCGATCATATCGGCCCGCTGGCCCGGCGGGTGGAAGACCTGGCGCTGGTTTATGACCTGCTGCAGGGCGCAGACCCCGCAGATGCGTTTCAGGCCGTCCGGCCGCCAGAGGCCACGCTGCCCGGCCTGTCGCAGGGCAGTGAAGGGCTGCGCTGTGGCGTGCTGGGCGGTTTTTTTGCCCGCTGGTGCGATGAGGACGCCCGCGCGGCGGTGGCCACCGTCGCAGCCGCGCTGGAGGCGCAGGAGGAGGTGGTGATGCCGGAGGCGGAGCTGGCGCGTTCGGCAGCCTTTATCATGACCGCCGCCGAGGGGGGGAATCACTATCTGCCTGCCCTGCGTCAGAAGCCTGAGGTGTTTGAACCCAACTCACGCGAGCGTCTGCTGGCCGGCGCGATGATGCCCGGCGCCTGGTATGTGCAGGCCCAGCGCTTCCGTCGTCATTTCCAGCAGCAGGTGCTGCCGCTGTTTGATCGCTTCGATGTGCTGATCGCCCCGGCAACCCCCTGCAGCGCGATCACCATCGGTCAGCAGACGCTGTCAATTCAGGGTGAGTCGCTGCCCGCCAAAGCGAGCATGGGGATGCTGACGCAGCCCATCTCCTTCCTGGGACTGCCGGTCTGTACCGTTCCGCTGGCGACCCGAAGCGGCCTGCCGATTGGGTTACAGCTTATCGCCCGCCCGTTTAATGAAGCGGCGGCATTACGTGCCGCCTGGACACTGGAACAACGCGGCATCACCCTGCCGCAAATCACGATGGCAGGAGCCTGATGAACAGAGAGATTAATTTACCGCAGGTGGTCAGCGAGGTGACGGCGCAGTTCTGGCGTTACGAAAAGGCGCTGGTGAGCAATGACGTGGCTGAACTGGATGCGCTTTTCTGGCACGACCCGCGCACCGTGCGCCTTGGGGCCGGTGAAAATTTGTATGGCATTGATGAGATTCGCGCCTTCCGGGCTGCACGCCCCGCTGCGGGCCTCGACCGGACGCTGCAGAATACCGTGATCACCACCTTTGGCGAGGATTATGCGGTCTGCAGCACCGAATTTACCCGTGCCGGCAGTGATAAAATCGGCCGTCAGCAGCAGACCTGGGTTCGCATGCCGCACGGCTGGTGCATTGTGGCCGCCCAGGTCAGTCTGATGAGCTGATTATCGACGGTGCGTCGCCTGGCCCGAGGGAGGCGACGCACCGGAACCGGCCTACGGTGCCGGGTGCGTCGCGATCCAGTGATCGGCGATCTGCTGGCGGGTACAGATCCAGACGTCGTCATGCTGCTGAATGTGGTCGAGGAAATTCTGCAGCGCACGGAATTTGCCCGGACGCCCCAGCAGGCGACAGTGCATCCCGATCGACATCATCTTCGGCGCGGTCTCGCCCTCTTCATACAGCACATCGAAGCTGTCACGCAGGTAGGTGAAAAACTGCTCGGCGGTGTTAAATCCCTGCGGCGAGGCAAAGCGCATGTCATTGCACTCCAGGGTGTAGGGAATAATCAGGTGCGGCTTAACCGTGCCATCCTGACAGGTCACCTGCGTCCAGAACGGCAGGTCGTCGCCATAGTAATCGCTGTCGTAGCTGAAGCCGCCCTGCTCCACCACCAGCCGGCGCGTGTTCGGGCTGTCACGTCCGGTATACCAGCCGGTTGGGGCTTTCCCAAACAGATCGGTCAGCACATCCACTGCCTGCTGCATATGCTGACGTTCGGTTTTCGCATCCACGCCCTGATAGTGGAGCCAGCGCCAGCCGTGACTGACCACATCGTAGTCCGCCTGTTTAATCGCTTCGACAACCTCCGGGTGACGCGCCAGCGCCATCGCCACGCCAAACACGGTCAACGGCAGACCGCGCTTCTGAAATTCATTGTGGATGCGCCAGAAACCGGCGCGCGAGCCGTACTCATAGAGTGACTCCATCGACATATGACGGTCGGCATAGCTGGCGGCACCGATGATGTCGGAGAGGAACTGCTCGGAGCCGGCGTCACCGTGCAGCACGCTGTTCTCCGCCCCCTCTTCGTAATTCAGGACAAACTGCACCGCCACCCGGGCGTTGTTGGGCCAGGCGGCGTGCGGCGGATGAGCACCATAACCGATCAAATCGCGCGGATAGTTTTTGTTAAAGCTGTACTCTTTCTTCTCTGCAGCGTCAGTCATTACTCGCTTCCTGTCTTCTGTCTGGAAAGTTCCGTTAGTTTAGATGCTGAAACGCACCTGAGAGAGGTTTCTGCAAAGGCCAGGCCAGATCGCCATGTTTGCTGGTGCCAAAGCCAAGCGCCACCAGCGACTCCACCATTTTTACGGCCGCGCCGACGCCATCAATCACCGGCAGCCCCAGCTCCTGCGTCAGGGAAGCGGCCAGCGTCGCCATGCCGCCACAGCCGAGCACAATCGCGCCGCTGCCATCTTCCCGTTTGGCCTGGAGGCAACGCTCACGCACTTTTTCCTGCGCCAGTCCGCTGCCATCCTCCAGCGCCAGCACCGGCAGATCGATGGCATGCAGCGCGGCACAGTGATGGGTAAAGCCATACTGCTGCAGAAGATGACGGGCTATCACCAGCGTACGCGGCAACGTTGTGACAATCGAAAAGCGCGTCGCCAGCATCGTGGCGGTGTGCATCGCCGCTTCTGCGATACCGATGACCGGCCCGCTGGCCAGCTCGCGGGCCGCCAGTAACCCCGGGTCACCAAAACAGGCAATCACATGTCCGCTGACGCCCTGTTCCCGCCCCAGCCTGACCTGCTCCAGCACCCCGATGGCCGCGATCGCCTCATCAAAATGCCCTTCAATGGAAGGCACGCCCTGCGAGGGTGAAACGGCCAGAATGTCGGTGCCGGGTGCGGCAACCGCACGGGCAGCCTGAGCGATGGTTTCGGTCATCGCCAGGCTGGTGTTGGGGTTAATGACCTGAATCAGGCTCATGAGGCCGCTCCTTTGCCCGTGGCAAACAGTCGTGAAAAGTCGGGCAGCGTTTCACCGCTGCGCTCAAAGTGCAGGCTGGAAACAATATGCTCAAAATGGTGCTGCAGCGCCTCAGTCAGTGGCTGCAGCGCACGTGCCCGTAACAGGGTCAGCAGATGCGTGTGATCGTCACAGCGGCAGCCGCGCTGCCATGGCGCGCCATAGGCGGCAATCACCAGCGACGAGCGCTGCGTCAGGCTGGTCACCATGCCGGTGAGCACCTGATTGCCGGAAATCGCCTGCAGCTGAATATGAAAGGCTGCCGAAAGCCGGATGGCTGCCGGGCCATCATGCGCGGCGTGTGCCTGATTCTCCTGTGCGATAAGCTGTTCCAGCGCCACCAGATGCGGGGGCTGCAGATGGGCCAGCACGGCGTGCAGATTGGCGCACTCCATTAAACTGCGGGTGGCGAAGATCTCCCGCGCCTCTTCAACGCCAGGGGTGGCGACCTGCGCACCACGTTTGGGCGTCAGGGTGACCATTTGCACCGCCGCAAGGCGCTGCAGTACTTTGCGAATGCCGGTGCGGCTTACTCCAAACACGCCGGAGAGCGCCTCTTCCGGCAGTTTACTGCCCGGCGGCAGCTGATGCTCCACAATGGCGGTCATCAGCGCCTGGTAGATCCCTTCATCTTTATCCTGCGTTCTGGCGGCGTCTCGCTGGCCTGTTTTACTTGTCATTACCTGCTCCGGAAGCTCTCTGTACGCCACATATCGTATACGTGAACAGCAAATATTGTATACAGGAAAAGAAATCTGGCCTGAATCCTGCAATACCCCTTTACCAGATTATTCATTTCACTCTCGGGTAGAGGAGCAGGTTTCATGCCAAATCATTCCACGGTGGCCAGCACGGCCTCTGACGCTAACGCCAGTTACAGCCCACGTCTCTGTAACGACGATCTGGCGCCCACCCGCGACCAGAACTGGTCGTGGTACAACATTTTTTCGTTCTGGATGTCAGATGTCCACAGCATGGGCGGCTATGTGGTGGCGGCCAGCTTCTTCACGCTGGGATTAGCCAGCTGGCAGGTGCTGCTCTGCCTGCTGGCCGGGATCTGCATCGTGCAGATCTGTGCCAATCTGGTGGCAAAACCGAGCCAGATGGCAGGCGTTCCCTATGCGGTGATCTGCCGTCAGGCGTTTGGCGTGTTTGGCGCGAATATTCCGGCGGTCATCCGCGGGCTGATCGCTTTTGCCTGGTATGGCATCCAGACCTACCTGGCGGCGAACGCGCTGATGCTGGTTCTGCTGAAGTTCGCCCCGTCACTGAACTCAATGACTGAGCCACACTGGCTTGGCCTGTCGCTGCTGGGCTGGTGCTGCTTTGGCGTGATGTGGCTGCTGCAGGCGATGGTCTTCTGGCACGGCATGAGCGCCATCAAACGGTTTATCGATGTGGCAGGTCCGGCTGTCTATGTGGTGATGGTGGCGCTGGCGGGCTGGATTGTATACAAGACCGGTTTTGATGGGATCTCTTTTACCCTCGCCAGTAAATCACTCACCCCGGGCGAGCAGACGTGGCAGATGATTACCGCAACCGCGCTGGTCGTCTCCTACTTCTCCGGGCCGCTGCTGAATTTCGGTGACTTCTCCCGCTACGGCAAAAGCATGTCAGAGATCCGTCGTGGCAACCGCTGGGGCCTGCCGTTTAACTTCCTGCTCTTCTCCGTGGTGACGGTGGTCATCGTGTCGGGCACCCAGTCGCTGTTTGGTAAAATGATCACCGATCCGATCGAGACCGTGAGCATGGTCGGCAACGACCTGGCGGTAGCGATTGGGCTACTGACGATGATTACCGCCACTATCGGCATCAACATTGTGGCGAACTTCGTCTCACCTGCTTTCGACTTCTCTAACTGTTCACCGCAGAAAATCAGCTTCCGCACCGGCGGGATGATCGCCGCGGTGGGCTCGGTGCTGTTAACGCCGTGGAACCTGTTCCAGTCGCCTGAACTGATTCACTACACCCTGGATGTCCTGGGCTCCTTTATCGGGCCGCTGTTCGGGATTCTGCTGACTGATTTCTACCTGATCAAACGCGGACGCATCTCGGTCGACGACCTGTTTAACGCCACGCCAGCGGGCCGGTACTGGTATCGCGGCGGGTTTAACCCTAAAGCGATCGCCGCGCTGCTGCCGTCGGTGGCCATCTGCCTGGTGATCAGCTTTATCCCTTCCCTGCATCAGGTGGCGAACTTCAGCTGGTTTATCGGAGCCGGTCTGGCGGCAGGCTGCTACCGCTTTATCGCCCGTGAAGAGCGTGAAGCGGCAGACAGTGCGCGCTGGCAGGGTGAGGTCGTGGCGCAGAAAGAGTAACCCGCCACGGAATCGCAGACAGCAAAAAGCCGATTCATTTCTGAATCGGCTTTTTTAAAGAGATTGGCGGAACGGACGGGGCTCGAACCCGCGACCCCCTGCGTGACAGGCAGGTATTCTAACCAACTGAACTACCGCTCCGCGCTTTGTTCCCCGTCGAGAACGAGGCGCATAGTAATGGCAGGCCGTTGCGGCGTCAACGCTTTTTCCTGACGACGCGATCGTTTGCCGTTTTTTTCAGCTCGCCGTTGATTTTATCCACAAATTTCCGTCATTCAGCCGCGCCACAGGCAGCTGCCGCCCTTTTTCATGACCAGATCCAGACGTGACTCATGGGCAACGATCTCCTCGTCGCTGGCCGTCACCACGCGCAGTGCCGAGGCGGGACGTACGATGCGCTGAATGCTCTCGCCCTGCGCCTGACGGGCGCTTTCACTTTCGGATAAAAACGACAGTGAGGTCTGCCCGCCGGTCATGGTCAGGAACACGTCCGCCAGGATCTCTGCATCGAGCAGTGCGCCGTGCAGCGTTCGCTTGCTGTTGTCTATCTCATAACGCGAGCAGAGCGCATCCAGGCTGTTACGCTTGCCGGGAAACATGCGCCTCGCCAGCGCCAGGCTGTCGGTTACTTTGCAGAAGGTTTCGGTTTTCTCAATGCCCCGATTCAGCTTTGAGAACTCATAATCCATAAAGCCGATATCGAACGGCGCGTTATGGATCACCAGCTCGGCGCCGCGGATATAGTCGAGAAACTCATCCGCAATCTCGCTGAACATCGGTTTGTCGGCAAGGAACTCATCTGCAATCCCGTGAACGCCGAAGGCTTCCGGATCGACCAGCCGATCGGGCTTCAGGTACATATGGAAATTGTTACCGGTCAGGCGACGGTTAATCACCTCGACCGCACCAATCTCAATGATGCGGTGCCCCTCATAATGGACCCCGATCATGTTCATGCCGGTGGTTTCAGTATCGAGTACGATCTGGCGGTTATTTGCAGTGCTCATAAGACCCGTTTTATGTCAGACTTGACGTTTTTGAGAGGAAGTCTACCAGAGATGCGCAAACAGGTAGAAATATTCACCGATGGATCCTGTCTTGGAAATCCCGGTCCCGGCGGTTACGGGGCGATTTTACGTTATGGCCAGCATGAGAAAACCTTCAGCGCGGGCTATCGCCTCACCACCAATAACCGGATGGAACTGATGGCGGCCATTATTTCGCTTGAAGCGCTGACGCAGCCCTGCGATGTGGTGCTCAGTACTGACAGCCAGTATGTGCGTCAGGGAATTACCAGCTGGATCCATAACTGGAAAAAACGCGGCTGGAAAACCGCGGATAAAAAACCGGTGAAGAACGTCGACCTCTGGCAGCGTCTCGACCAGGCCCTCAGCACCCACAAGATTCAGTGGGAGTGGGTTAAAGGCCACGCGGGACATCCCGAGAATGAGCGCTGCGACGTGCTGGCCCGCAGCGCGGCGGAAAATCCCGCCTTTGAAGATATCGGTTACAAGAGCGAGTCCTGATCGTCTGCCTGCCGGAACTGGCGGGTAGCATTGACGGTCTGGCGGATCTGGCTGGGACTCATGCTCTTCTTCGCCCGTGTCGGCAACAGCGGGAAGGTGCGTTTACGTGCCACGACAATATTCAGGCACCCCAGCGCCGGTAAGTGGGCGCTGATCAGTTTCCCCCCCTGCCGATGCCACGGCACCACCTGAAACCGGGTGCGGTAAACCACCTCATAGTTCAGCAGGCTCAGCCAGTCGAGCAGACGCATCTGGCTGAACATCCGTCCGCTCCAGGGCGCCTTACGGCCTAACCCCGGAATCATTTTCGTGACCCCGAGCAGGCTGAAGGGATTGAAGCCGCTGATGATCATCCAGCCGTCGTCAATGAGTACCCTGTCCACTTCCCGCAACACCCGATGCGGGTCCTGACTCCAGGCCAGCGTATGCGCCAGCAGACAGGCATCAATCGACTTCGACTCAAAGGGAAGCTGCAGGGGGTCAGTCAGCACCTGTAACAGCTCGCCCTCGCTGCCCACGTTGACCTGATGTGAAATAGCACAGTGTTCGGTGTTGATTTCTGCGCTGAGGTTGCCAAGCTTAAGCATATGAAAGCCATAAAGCTTTCCGAGGTAAGGCTGAAGCTGCTGGGTCAGCGCGTCGCGGAAATAGTCTCCCCACGGCATATCGCGCCACGATAGCGGAGCGTTCAGAATCTGGCGTGTTTTCGCGGGCTTCATGCTTTACGCTCTTCCTTATTCCTACGACCTGCTAGAGGTGATGATGAATCTTACCAATATTCCTGCGTTGCAGGACAACTACATCTGGACGCTGAATAATGATGAAGGTCAGTGTCTGATTGTCGATCCCGGTGAAGCTCAGCCGGTATTAGAAAAAATGGCCTCTAACGGCTGGCAGCCGGTGGCGATTCTGTTAACTCACCACCACAACGACCATACGGGTGGGGTAAAAACGCTGTGTGAGCATTTCCCGGCGCTCGAAGTTTACGGTCCGCAGGAAACGGTCGCCAAAGGAGCCAGAACGGTGGTCAGCGAGGGCGATCAGGTAACGGTGCTCGGCCTGACGTTCGAGGTGATTCATACCCCTGGTCACACTTTAGGACATATCTCATATTACAGCTCACCTTATCTTTTCTGTGGCGACACACTCTTTTCGGGTGGCTGCGGACGTCTTTTCGAAGGTACAGCAGAGCAGATGTATGAATCCTTTCAAAAGCTTAATCAGCTTCCGGAGGAAACGCTGGTCTGCTGCGCGCATGAATATACTTTATCTAACCTGAAGTTTTCTGCGGCTATTCTGCCCCATGACCCGCAAATAATGGCCGAATATCAGAAAATTAAGGACTTACGCGCCGAAAATGGCATTAGTCTGCCCACAAAACTGGGGCACGAACGGTCAATAAATTTATTTCTCCGCACGCAAGATGTTGATTTGCAAAGGGCATTAACCGTTAACGTGAATGATGAACCGGTATGGCACACATTTGCCGTTCTACGCGAGAAGAAAGACGCTTTTTGATTTTTCGGGTTGTGTTGTGAAAAGTCGTCACGTATAGTTGCTCGTCTTTTAAGCGAACTATTGACACACACATGAAGGCTAAAGCGATCTTACTCGCCTCAGTCTTGCTGGTAGGATGTCAGGCGTCGAGGAACGATGCCAATATCCCCGAACAGCATGCACAGAGCCTGTCTTCAGCTGGTCAAGGTGAAAATGGAAAGTACGGAGACGAGTTTTTGTCGCCGCGATGGCAGGAAGATGGAACTGGCCTCGCAGCAGACGCAGATCTCTGGAGTTTCATTAGTGACGAGTTGAAGATGGGGATTCCGGAAAACCCGGCAATCCGCGAACAAAAAAGTAAATTTTTAAAAAATAAGAGCTATCTCCACGATGTAACATTACGGGCAGAGCCGTACATGTACTGGATAGTCGAGCAGATACAGAAACGTAAAATGCCGATGGAACTGGTACTGCTACCCATAGTGGAGAGCGCTTTTGACCCTCGCGCAACCTCATCCGCCAATGCCGCTGGTATCTGGCAGATAGTTGCCTCAACGGGTCGAAATTATGGTCTGAAACAGAACCAGTATTACGATGGGCGACGGGATGTTGTCGCATCCACACGGGTTGCGCTGGATATGATGCAGCGTCTTAACACCATGTTTGACGGTGACTGGTTATTAACCATTGCCGCATACAACAGCGGTGAGGGACGTGTACTCAAAGCGATAAAACAGAATAAGGCGCGCGGTAAGCCGACTGACTTCTGGCACTTATCGCTGCCACGCGAAACCACGGTGTATGTGCCGAAAATGTTAGCTCTGAGTGAACTGCTCAAACATAACAAGCGTTACGGTATCAAACTGCCGACAC
The DNA here is from genome assembly GCF_056856975.1 of Pantoea sp. PA1. Lineage (NCBI taxonomy): Bacteria > Pseudomonadati > Pseudomonadota > Gammaproteobacteria > Enterobacterales > Erwiniaceae > Pantoea > Pantoea sp. PA1. The sequence continues at coordinate 3,237 of NZ_JBXGEE010000001.1, read as the reverse complement.
CCAACGAAAGTCGTGCACTGGCACGGGTGGAAGTGGGTCAGCAGATACAGCTGACGCAGGCTGCCGAAATGGCAGGTATGTCGCTCACGAAACTGAAGAGTTTCAATACCGGCTACAAAGGCGGTGCAACCGCGCCAAACGGCCCGCACTATATTATGGTGCCGAAGTCGAACGTCGCCAGACTGCGTAACTCACTGGCGTCCGGTGACATCGCAGCGGTACAGCCAACTCAGCTTGCTAAAGCGAGTGCGAGCGGCGGGTACAAGGTGCGACGGGGTGATACGCTCTCGGGTATCGCCGCGAAGCTTGGCGTTAGCGTCTCCACACTGAAGCAGGATAATAACCTGCGCGGTGCCGATATCCGACCGGGTCAGACGCTGACTATCGGTTCGAATGGCACCCGACTGGCTGATAACGGCAATAGCATCACCTATCGTGTTCGTAAGGGTGATTCTCTTGACAGTATTGCACGGCATCACGGCGTCAATATCAAAGACGTGATGCGCTGGAACAGTGTGCTGGACAGCGCGAAAGATATTCAGCCCGGCGATAATTTAACGCTGTTTGTGAATAATAACGCGACACCTGATACCTGATACGTTGAAAAGGCTGACAATTGTCAGCCTTTTTCTTTTATTCATCCGCAGCCCTCTACGCTGTACCCTCGCTTTACTCTTTTCTGTCTGCCCCGGACTCCCGTCCTGAACTGAACTCCACCAGTAAAGGATTATGGTCGGAAGCCCGCGTCACCAGCACTGAGGCCTCACTCACCCTGAGATCGCGATAAAAGACAAAATCCAGCGGGCGACCAAACGCTTTACGGCGGTGGTCGGCAGTGAACATCACCTCTTCCAGCTTCATGCGCTGGGCAAAGCGGTAGAGCGCGTTAATGCGCTGACGGCTCCAGGCATTAAAGTCCCCGGCCATGATCACCGGACCGCGATGATGCATAATCTGCTCCCCTATCGGGCCCAGCTGTTTGCTGTAGACGTCGACGCCCAGGCTGAAGTTAACCGCGTGGATATTCACGACCATCAGCATTTCACCGGTGGGCAGAGGATAGGCCGTGACCAGCGCCGATTTAGCCAGCCTCAGCAGCGGCTCACGCTCACGCAGCGGGCAGCAGTAGACCGGATGGGCAGAAGCGAGCGTCATCACGCCAGAGGGGTGCTGAGGCAGCACAAAGGCGGGAACCTGATCGGCAGCCAGATAATTACTCGTCGCAAACCGTACCAGCTCCGGCGTCGTCTGCGCCTCCTGAAGTAAAACCAGGTGCGCGTCCTTACCAAACCCCTCCAGCACCGACATCCAGTCTGCACGCTGCTGCTTGAAGATGTTCCACACCAGAACCTTAAGATTCGGATGCGCGGGCAAGGGAGCGCCGGGTGGCAGTGCCTGACCGAGATGGAGCATCGCACCCGGTGGAAAGATCTGTTCCACAGGTTGTCCAGCCACATATCGCATTGCATAAGTTTTTTTGCGCACTTTCCCGCCTGGCTGATGATTCAAAAACAGATAACACCTGTCTGTTATAGGGATTTTAGACCGGGGTTTCAATGGATGCAGGTCAATGTCAGAATTCAGCACCCTTTTCCAGAATAAAACAGCGCCTTTGCAGACGTTGAACAAAACGCGGGGAGGCATGATCCATGCGGTCATTGCTGACCAGACTTCTATACTGGAACCACAGCACCATCGGCCACCGCGTCGCGTCATCGCCACGTCCGTGCAGGGAGGTTAAATGAAGGCATCTTCTGACGAACTAAAAGTGTTTGTCAGCGTAGTAGAAAGCGGAAGTTTCAGTCGCGCTGCTGAACAGCTGCAGATGGCGAACTCAGCCGTCAGCAGAACGATTAAAAAGCTGGAGAACAAGCTGGGCATCGCCCTGCTCACCCGCACCACCCGGCAGCTGGCACTGACGCAGGAGGGAGAGCGTTATTTTCGTCATGTTCAGCGCTTTTTGCAGGAGATGACGACGGCGGAGAGCGACCTGATTGAGAGCCTGCAGGAGCCAAAAGGCCTTTTGCGCGTTGATGCCGCGACGCCGGTAATTCTGCATTTGCTGATGCCGATGATAAAGCCTTTCCGTGCCCGCTATCCAGGGGTGAGGCTTTCGTTAATCTCCTCGGAAAGTTTTATCAACCTCATTGAGCGAAAAGTGGATATCGCTATCCGCGCCGGTAATCTGACTGATTCTACCCTGCGCGCCCGTCTGCTGTTTAACAGCTTTCGTAAACTGGTTGCGTCGCCCGCCTATCTTCGGGAGCATGGCGTGCCGCACACCGTGGCTGAGCTTGATCGTCATCACTGCCTGGGCTTTGAGGACTCGCCCCGGCTTAATCGCTGGCCCGTCGCCCGTGACAGCGGTGAGCTCTATGATATCGACTGGGCTTTATCCTCCAACAGCGGAGAGACGATTAAACAGCTCTGTCTCACAGGTAATGGTATCGCCTGTCTGTCGGAATATATGATCGATCGTGAAATTGCGGAGGGAACGCTGGTTGAAGTGCTGGCAGATCAACGCCTGCCGGTCGAGATGCCGTTCAATGCGGTTTATTACAGTGATACTGGCGTCAGCCAGCGTGTGCGCGCTTTTATTGACTTCCTCAGCGAGTGGAGTGCTGAACAACCGTGGCGCATCTGAGATGCGCCCAGGTCCGGTGAGGATGCCTGCGTTCAGGGAGGGCTTTCCGGGCAGTATTTGCTGCAATGGAAAAAGCCCTGACCGTTAAGTCAGGGCTTTCCAATTAAGTGGCGGAACGGACGGGGCTCGAACCCGCGACCCCCTGCGTGACAGGCAGGTATTCTAACCAACTGAACTACCGCTCCACCGGTTCTTTCACAGCTGTCAGCGGATGGCTGATAGCTGTCTGTTCCTGTTGTTTTCCTTGTCAGGGGAAAAGGAACTAATTTGATGCCTGGCAGTTCCCTACTCTCGCATGGGGAGGCCCCACACTACCATCGGCGCTACGGCGTTTCACTTCTGAGTTCGGCATGGGGTCAGGTGGGACCACCGCGCTAAAGCCGCCAGGCAAATCTTGGTGCACGAAACGAAAAATTCTTCGCTTCTGCTAATTCTTTATCCGTCACAAACTGAAAATCGTGTCTCTCAAAAACGCCTCTGGCGTTGTAAGGTTAAGCCTCACGGGTCATTAGTACCGGTTAGCTCAACGCATCGCTGCGCTTACACACCCGGCCTATCAACGTCGTCGTCTTCAACGTCCCTTCAGGACCCTC